>NZ_CP051236.1:1598034-2679255 GCF_017794765.1 Nitratireductor sp.
GCATCGGCGTCAGCATCAGCATCACCGTCGTCAGCGTTGGATCCGCCGCCGGAAAGTGCGGCTGCCCCGCCGGCGAGAAGGCCCAGGCCTGCCAAACCCATCAGTGAGGATCCACTCACGCCGCCCCCGATAAGGTGATCGACAGAGGCAATTTCGGAGAACTGAAAATCGGCGAGACCTGCGGTGTGATCTCCAAACCACAGATCTCCGCTCGGATCCTCAAGAACCAGGTCGCTTTTGGCACCGTCACTTTCGATATAGAAATTCTCTATTCGAACCACGCGCCCGTCGTGCAGCTTCAAGAGAAGGTGATTGCCATCGCGGGTGAAGCTTTCTACCGCGCTGGGGGGGATTTTCAGGGTGACGACGCTTGGCGCGTCCAAAGCTATAGCGTCAAGAGCCGCGGTTCTCTCGCTTCCGGTGCCTTTAACTGAAATTACAGCTGCCACGAGATCACCTCTGTCAACAATGTTGCCCTAAATCAATTCTAATTCAATAAATAACCTGAAATAAAATTAGTGTAGACAAAATCCGTTTCAAAAAGAAATACGGGGATATATATGATCGTGAGAATATTGATAAAGGGAAAAAATCACGCAACATCAAATAGATAATAAAATTAGCTTTATAACCTTTTCAGAGATTCATTGTTTTCGATTCATTGATTTGGTTATTAAAAATATAAATATAAAAAGAGAAATATATAAGGCGTCAAAACTCTAGGTTGATTTGTCATTGCAAGGATCGCCAGATCTCTGCAGGTATGTCGCGAAAAACTGCTCCCGCAGTGGTAGATCCCCGCGAATCACTTGAACAAGCGCGGGCTAGCTTCTCCCGGGGGCGAGCGCGGAAGAAAAGACAGATGCGTCACGGGGCGTATGCAACTGCAAAGCCCCTAAAGGCGAACGCCGTGCAGTCTCTCGCCCTCCAGATTAAGGTAGTGGCGCAGCAGCCCTGTTTGAAAAGCGCAGTCCACGTTCAGTTTTTGCAAGTCGTAACGGATATTTGCAGCTTCAAAACGGGCGGCGTGAAATTCCTGGTCGGCGTTGAGAAGATCGAGAAGCGTTCGCGTGCCCAGGTCCAGATACTGTTTGCGATAAAGGTCGCGTGTCTGCTTCATCATCGCTTCACGCGAGGCTATGGATGCGAGCAATTGTCGATAGCTGGCGATCTGCCCGTTGGCCTCAAGCAGCTTGCCTTCGACCTCGACCCGCACACGATCGCGCGCCTGCGATGAAGCGCGCAAGGCCAGGTTGGCGGCGCGGTTGCGGGCGGCGTTTTCGCCGCCGTTGTAAAGGCTGCCCTTTACATTCAGGCCGATATTGTATTCGGGATCGCTATCGTCAAGTTCCAGGAGATCGGCGCCGACACTGGCCTCCAGCGAGAAGGTGGGGAGGCCCTCTGCCTTGCTTAGATCGACTTGCGCTGTCGCCGCCGTCCGTTCGGCGTCTGCCTGCATGATCGCGGGTATCCGCGACCAGTCCGGCTTATCGACCGAGCAGGCCTCGCTGAGCCATTTCGGCGCCGTCCCAGACACAGGCGTCCCAGACATGGCCGTTCCGGCCCCGGTAGCTCCGGTCAAAGTGCCGAGCCTGCTCCGCCAGCGTCGCGCCTGGGCTTCGATTTCAAGTTGCTTTGCGCGTGCCGCCTGTACCCTTGCCTCGGCTTGAAGCTGATCGGAACGCGTACTGGCGCCCTTGTCGGTGCGGGCGCGCACGAGGTCGAGAATGGCGCGGGTGTCGCGCACCTGGTCCTGGGCAATCCCGCCCAGCGCCTGGTTGCGCTGCACTTCAGTGACAGCCAGAGCGGCGTCGCGGATCAATTCATCCACCCGCAACAGCACTTGAGATCTGCGACCCTCAACACCGGCTCGCTCAACCTTTATCTTATGGTCGACCTTGCCGAAATCGTAAACCATCTGCGATGCGGACAGGTTGACCGTCGGCTTGTACCCGCTTTCATCCGCGTCGCTGCCATAAGAGGAATTCACGCCCCAGTTCACCCGCGGCAGATAGCCCGCACGCGCCTGTGCCACAATCTCGTTCTGCTGGTTCAGGCGCTCGACCGTTTCCTTCACCGAAGGGTGCCAGGTCAACGCACGGCGTACCATTGCCTCAAGCCCCGAGGGGCTCTTTTCGCCACGGGGCCTGGGAGAAAACTGGCGCTCCGTGCTCTGCTCGTCCTGAACAGACGGTGCTTCATTCGCCGGGCTCGGCGCCTCGGGCGTCCTTGTGATCGATCCGGTTATTTCACTGCTCGGCTGTACGGCGAGCTCCCCGGCGGGCTGTGTTGTCGGCGTGCTCGTGCATCCGCAAAGCAGCGCCATCAGCGCGCAGCCGAACGCGAGATACAATTCGTCGAGCTGACGCATTCACAACTCCGAACATTGTGAGCAAACGCAAAGCGGGCTGCCAACGCGGAACTTGTCGGAACGGTCGATTACCGATCACGGCAGACATGTGATGCACACGATGCGCCGATGATGGTTAACCAATGGTTACCGGGGAAACCCGGCTAAGTTTCACATGTCAGCGGGCATAGCGCGAAGCGGCGGCAGACGACAGTGGACGTGGGAACGCGTTCTGGTCGCCTGCAGGTGAGGCCGGATCCACGCGGGGGAGGGCCCTGCAAGCACCGGCCCATGCGCTGCGCAAATGCCTGCGGCGTTGCGGCAAGCGCAACAAGAGTGCAGAGAATCAACATTCCGGGCGTTTGTGCAGGCGCTTGAATTTGCTTGGGAAAGAATTTGGCTGGGGAACCTGGATTCGAACCAGGACTAACGGAGTCAGAGTCCGTGGGTCTACCGTTAACCTATTCCCCAGCGTGCGGCGCTGGCCGCTTTCGCCACGCTATTTAGCGATATGAGTTTTATAGTCAAGGGCGGATACGGATTCAATTCGAGGAACGGCAATTTTCTCGACCGCGCGAAGATGATTGCATTTCCGGCGAAGACCACTCTTGGTGAAACCAGCTATGGCTGATACTCTGGCATCAACTAAACGGAATGAGCTGCATGCTGCGCCCTGAAGGGCTTGCGCGGCGGCGAAGGAATAGCGGTGGAAAACCACGACCATGGCGGGGTCTCCCCGTTAGACAGGGTCGTCCGGGATGCCGCGTCGGATGGGGGCTCCTCCCCCGGCTTCGACGATCGGTCGGCCGGACAGCCTGCTCTTGTGGGCGAAACGAATGTTTTGCCCAAGCGAAAAAAAACGCGCAGGAAAAGGGCCTCACGCTCTCGCGCCGCGCCGCATCGTGCATCGGACGATGCCTCAGAAGAGGCATTCAATGGTGATGCCTCCAAAGGTGATGCCTCGCATTTGCGCAAAGACGATCCTGAACATGTGCGGGTCCGGGACGGGCAAGCGCATGGGGATGGAACGTCGCGACCGGAGGAAAATTCCCCGAAAAGAAAGCGCCGAAAGCGTCGCCGGCGCCGTGCATTCGTGCGTGAGGCGGTGGCTGAGACAACCGCCAAAGAGACGCCACCTCAAGCTGAAGCGGGAAAGTCGAGCCGCTCTCAACCGGCAAGGCGGCGCGAATCAGAGCAGGAAGGCCAGCGCACGTCTTATGCGGCGCTTGATCTTGGCACGAACAATTGCCGACTGCTGGTCGCCGTTCCAACCAGACCCGGACATTTTCGTGTTGTGGACGCTTTCTCGCGGATTGTACGCCTTGGAGAAGGGCTCAGCCGTGAAGGCCGGCTTAGCGAAGCAGCGATGGACAGAGCTGTCAGTGCTCTTGGCATTTGTGCCGAAAAACTGGGGCATCGAAAGCCCCGGCGTATGCGGTTGATCGCGACGGAAGCCTGCCGTTCGGCCGAAAACGGCGAAGCCTTCATAGAGCGCGTGAAGCACGAGACCGGGCTCACACTTGAAATCATCGACCGGCAGACGGAAGCACGGCTGGCCGTCGCTGGCTGCAGCACGCTGGTGGAACGTGGAACGGAGGGCGTGGTTCTATTCGACATCGGCGGCGGTTCGTCCGAGATTGCTTTGGTGGATATCTCCCGCCACCGCACACCGCGGCTTGCTGATCACATCGTTGCGTGGACCTCGCTGCCTGTGGGCGTGGTTTCGCTTGCAGAGCGTTTCGGCGGTCATCATGTGACGCGTGAAAGCTTTCTGGCAATGGTGGACGCGGTGAGTGAAATGCTTGACCGTTTTGACGATGGCGGACGTCTTTCCAGGATCGCTGCCGGGGGGCGATTTCATTTGATAGGCACCTCCGGAACGGTCACGACGCTTGCCGGCGTTCACCTGGGCCTGGCACGCTACGATCGCCGGCAGGTCGACGGGCTCTGGATGGAGCGGGACAATGTGGACCGCATGATAGAGACGCTGCTTTCATGGGATTTCGAACAGCGCAAGGCCAATCCCTGCATTGGTGCGGATCGCGCTGATCTCGTGCTCGCCGGTTGTGCAATCCTCGAGGCGATCCGCCGGCGCTGGCCCTCGGAGCGGTTGCGGGTGGCGGACCGTGGCCTGCGCGAAGGCATGTTGAACGAAATGATGGCCGCTGATGGCGCGTGGCGTCGCCGGCGGCAGACGGGACGAGGCAAATGAGGTTGTGCGGATGAGCAGGAAACCGGCCAAGACGGGCGGCGGCGCTCGTGCGCTCAAAACACGGGTCAAGAAAAAGCGCGGGCTGAAAAATTCGTCCCGCCGCTGGCTCGAGCGGCATCTGAACGACCCCTATGTGCATCGCGCACAGGCTGAGGGAATGCGCTCGCGCGCGGCCTACAAGCTGACGGAAATCGACGACCGCCACAAGCTGCTCTTTCCCGGCGCGCGGGTGATCGATCTGGGTGCCGCTCCGGGAGGCTGGTGCCAGGTTGCGGCCGAGCGGGTGGGGTCCACACCTGAAAACCCGCTCGTCGTTGGCATAGACTATCTGGGCATGGATGCGGTGCCCGGCGCTGTTGTTCTCGAGATGGATTTTCTCGACGATGATGCACCAGAGCGCCTTCTCGAGACGCTCGGCGAGGCGCCGGACCTCGTCATCTCCGACATGGCTGCGCCGACCACAGGACACCGCCAGACCGACCATTTGCGCACCATGCATCTGTGCGAGACAGCGGCGGATTTCGCGCTTTCCGTCCTGAAACCGGGCGGGCATTTTCTGGCGAAGACCTTCCAGGGTGGCGCCGAAACCGGCTTGCTCGATCAACTGAAGCGCAATTTCAAGTCCGTCCACCATGTGAAGCCGCAGGCCTCGCGAGCCGAATCGGTGGAGCTCTACCTTCTCGCCAAGGGGTTCAAGGGACGCTCCGAAGAACGTTCCGAAGAGGATCTGTAAGTCCTCTCTTCATTCGCCGGCCGGAGTCGGCTCTTCGACCCTGCCGCGCCTCTTGGTATGACCTGAAACGCGGCTCCCTGCTTCTGGTGGCAGGGAAAGGAACGGGATGGCAGCCATGGCGGAAAGCGCGGCCACGATCAGAAAGGCGCTGACAAAGGCGTCCATGCCCAGCTCTGTGCCGGTGATGAAGGCGGACGCCTCGAGAATGCCGCCGCCGACCGCCACGCCCAGAGCAATGCTGACCTGCTGAGCCGCCGCGGAAATGGTTGAAGCCTGACTTGCCTCACGGTCCCCCAGCTCGGCGAAAACGAGTGCATTGGCCGAGGTGAAGAATAGAGAGCGCAGCAGACCCGAACCGATGAGCACGACGATGATGATCCAGTGCGGTGTCGTCGGCGTGAACAATGCGTTGACGGCAATGCTCGCCCCGCCAAGCACGGAGGCGGCGACCAGAACGACCCGAAAACCGCCGAGCCGCAGCGCGGTGGTGGCGATAAATTTCATTGCAATTGCGCCAAACGCCGATGCGAAGGTGAGGAGGCCCGATTGAAAGGGTGTCAGGCCGAACACCACCTGAAACATGAGCGGTAGCAGAAAGGGCACCGCACCGACCCCGATGCGAAAGAGCGAGCCGCCGAGGATTGCCGAGCGGAACGCGCGATTTGCAAAGAGGCGGAGATTGAGAATGGGGGCAGGGGTGTGGAGTGCATGGCGGATGTAGGAAGCCGTGGCCAGGACACCGAGCACCACCGTCACCACGCCGACGATGGGGGGCAATGCCGGCAGGCTGATGACGGAGAGACCAAACACAAGCCCCGATGCGCCGATGCTGCAAAGCAGAAATCCGGAGAGGTCCAGAGGCCCGGTCTCCTCGCGGGCAAAGTCAGGCAGAACATGGCCAGAAAGGACAATGCCCAAAAGCCCGATCGGGACATTGATCAGGAAGATCCAGTGCCAGGAAAAATAGGTGGTGACGAAGCCGCCGAGCGGCGGGCCGGCGATCGGACCGATCAGAGCAGGGACGGTTAGCCAGGCCATGGCTTTCACAAGCTGTTCTCGCGGCACGGCGCGCACGAGAACAAGGCGGCCAACCGGGGTCATCATTGCGCCGCCCATGCCCTGCAGAAATCGTGAGAGCACGAAAGCAGCAAGCGAATTGGAAAAAGCGCAGGCGATCGACCCGAGCACGAAAACTGCGATCGCAATGCGGAAGACCTTCTTTGCCCCAAAACGGTCAGCCATGAAGCCGCTGATCGGGATGAAGATGGCGAGCGAAACGAGATAGCTTGTCAGGGCGAGTTTCAACGTCACAGGACTGGTGCCGATGTCGGCAGCGATGGCCGGAAGCGATGTGGCGATGACGGTTGAATCCATCTGCTCCATGAAGAGCGCGACGGCGAGTATGAGCGGTAGCGTGCGGTTCAAGGCATTCTGTCCCTGTGCCGGTCTGCCGGGTGGGGCTGGGAGGGAAACTTTAGGCAGGCCGGATCAGCATGCGGGCTATAGCATGGGGCGTATCGCTTGTCCTGTGGCAGAGGCGGTGCTGTGTTGGTGCTGTCATGTTGTGTGGATGAAACATTCCGCCCTCATAGAGTGAGACCTCCTTTTCAAGCCGGCGCTTCCGTGGTACCAGCCAGCGCCAATCCTGAAAGGGAATCACACAAGCGAGGCCGTGCCATTTTATGGCGGGGTCGCGCGTCCTCTTATTCCAAAGGGTCGGCCATGGCGAAAATCATCGAAACAGCAACCGGCGCCCAGGCGCTTACATTCGACGACGTGCTCCTGCAGCCAGGCCATTCCGAGGTGATGCCCGGTCAGACGGATGTGCGCACGCGTATCGCTGGCGACATCGATCTCAACATCCCGATTCTATCGGCGGCAATGGACACGGTGACGGAAGCGCGCCTTGCGATTGCCATGGCCCAGGCAGGCGGCATCGGCGTCATTCATCGCAATCTCTCCCCGGCCGAGCAGGCCGAAGAGGTGCGGCAGGTAAAGAAGTTTGAGTCCGGCATGGTGGTGAATCCGATCACCATAGGCCCCGATGCAACGCTGGCCGAAGCGCAGGCGCTGATGCGGGCGCACGGCATTTCAGGCATCCCGGTGGTGGAAAACGGTGGCGCAGGTGGGCATACCACCGGACGCCTGGCCGGCATCCTGACCAACCGCGACGTGCGTTTTGCCTCCGATCCCGAGCAGCCGGTGCGCGAACTGATGACCCATCAGAACCTTGTGACGGTCAAGGACGGCGTGGCGCAGGACGAGGCAAAGCGGCTTCTGCACCAACACCGCATTGAAAAGCTTCTGGTGGTCGATGATGCGGGCAACTGCGTGGGGCTGATCACGGTGAAGGATATCGAGAAGTCGCAGCTCAATCCTCATGCCTCGAAAGATGCCCAGGGGCGGCTTCGCGCTGCAGCGGCAACCAGTGTTGGCGATGATGGCTTCGAACGCGCCGAGCGCCTGATCGATGCGGGTGTGGACCTTCTGGTGATCGACACCGCCCATGGTCATTCTCAGCGCGTGCTCGACGCCGTGGCGCGCGCCAAGAAGCTGTCAAACACCGTGCGCATCATCGCGGGCAATGTGGCAACGGCCGATGGCACCAAGGCATTGATCGATGCGGGAGCCGATGGCGTCAAGATCGGCATCGGGCCGGGCTCCATCTGCACCACCCGCATTGTCGCCGGTGTCGGCGTGCCGCAGCTCTCGGCCATCATGTCCGCGGTTGAGGTCGCCGACAGGGAAGGTATCTCGCTGATCGCGGACGGCGGCATCAAATTCTCCGGCGATCTGGCGAAGGCGCTTGCCGCCGGTGCCTCGGCGGTTATGGTCGGTTCACTTCTGGCGGGCACCGATGAGAGCCCGGGGGAGGTCTACCTGCATCAGGGGCGTTCCTTCAAAGCCTATCGCGGCATGGGTTCGGTCGGAGCGATGGCGCGCGGTTCGGCCGACCGCTATTTCCAGGCCGAGGTGCGTGATACGCTGAAGCTTGTTCCTGAGGGTATCGAGGGGCAGGTGCCTTACAAGGGGCCTGCCAGTGGTGTTCTTCATCAGCTCACCGGTGGATTGAAGGCCGCCATGGGATATGTTGGTGCTGCCAATCTGGCGGAGTTTCGTGAGCGGGCGACCTTTGTGCGCATTTCGGGAGCAGGCCTTCGCGAAAGCCACGCGCATGATGTCACAATCACACGCGAAAGCCCGAACTATCCCGGTGGCGCGTAGCGCAGCCGGTTCAGCATTTTGCGAGAAAGGGCCGTCAGGCCCTTTTTTGTCAGGTGCGTTCCATCAAGGTCGTTTTGGCAATGATCCCCGCAAGAACGGCGCCGACAAAGGGCGCGGTGATGAATAGCCAGAGCTGGTTCATCTCGCGTGCGCCCGAGAACAGGGCCGGCCCTATGGAACGTGCGGGATTGACCGAGGTCCCGGTCGCCGGGATCAGGCAAAGGTGAATTGCTGTGAGTGTGAGGCCGATAACAATGCCGGAGAGCGGTGTCCGGTGTTTTTTCGCGGTTACCCCAAGGATCACAGTAACGAAGATAAAGGTGCCCAGGGCCTCCAGCGCAAAGGCCGTCGGCATCGGATATAGTCCCGCTCCATCCCAGCCATTGGCTGCCCGTGACACAGGCGCGACGGCATCGGAACCTTTTGCCATGCTCCAGAGTGTCGCAGCCGCAAGAGCGGCCCCTGCCGTCTGCGCAATCATGTAGGGCAATACGTCTTTGAGACGCATGCGACCGGCCAGAAAAACGCCAGCGGTCACAGCCGGGTTAAGATGAGCTCCCGAGACGGGACCTATGGCATATGCCATGGCAATCACCGCAACCCCAAACGAAATGGCAATACCCAGGCCACCCAGTGGCAAGAGATTTCCAAACCCGCCAACCGTCACGCTGGCGCATCCCAGAAAGACCAGGCAAAACGTTCCAAAGCACTCGGCGACGTAAGCTTTCATGGTTTTATCCTTGCGTTTAGGCCACCCTTGCCAAGCGTCTCCGTTTCGATGCTGATGGTGAAATCAGGAATCGAGACGGGAATCCGCGAAAACGGGAAGGGAACGACATGTCTCAACACGCAATTTTCTGGCCGATTCTCGCTCATGTCGTGCTCGTCTACGCCATGTATGTGCTGATCGGTCTCCGGCGGAAGAAAGCCGTGCAAACGGGAAGCGCGCGCGTTTCCCAGTTCAGGGAGAACCGCGAGGAACCGCCTGAAAGCCTGTTTGTGCGGAATAATCTGGCCAATCAGTTCGAGCTGCCCGTGCTCTTCCATTCAGGTTGCCTGGCCCTGTTTGTGCTTGAGGGAGCAGTGCCGGTCGCGATCTGGCTCGCATGGGTGTTTGTGCTCTCCCGCTACGCACACGCCTATGTGCATGTGACATCAAACAGGATCCGGTATCGGCAGCCATTGTTCGTGCTGGGATTTCTGGCGCTGGGCGCCATGTGGGTGATTCTCGCGCTGAAACTGTGGAATGCCGGATGACGTTCAGGCGCGGGCGAGCAGCGCCTGGTGTGCTTCCAGAACAGTCTCGCGCAACGCCGCAAAGTCGTTTCTGCGTGGGTTGGACTTCCGGCCTGCAAGGCATATGCTGCGGGAAGGGCTGGGGTCGAGAAACGGCAGCACGCTGACGGACGGCAAGAGGTTCGCCGAAGCGCGCGCCATTTGCGGAATGAGGGTCACCCCCATCCCATGCGACACCATGTGCAAAAGCGTCGTCAGGCTGGTTGCTCCGAAGGTCTCCATCGTTACGGGTTTGACGCGCCCGCAGATTTCGAGAGCCTGGCCGCGCATGCAATGGCCGTCTTCCAGAAGCATCAACCGTTCCAGTGCCATGCTCTCCTGCGCCACGGGCGGGGCTATCCGCGCGGCATCGCCGGTCGGCACTGCAAGGTAGAACGGATCTTCAAAAAGAATGTCCGGTGCAAGGCGCGTGTCGTCGATGGGGTCGGCGGCGATCATCGCGTCGAGGCGACCCGTCGCCGTGTCTTCGGCCAGGGCGTTGGTGACGGCCTCACGTACCTCAAGACGCAGCAGCGGGAATCTTTGCTTGAGGAGGGGCAAAAGCTCAGGAAGCAGATAGGGTGCAATGGTGGGGATCACTCCCAGCCGGAAGCGGCCTTCGAGCGCCTTGCGCTCCCTGCGCGCCTCACCTTCCAGATCGCGAACTTCGGCCAGAATGCGCGCCACGCGCGGAAGAAGAGACTGAGCTTCGGCGGTGAGACGCACGGCGCCGCTGCCACGCTCGAAAAGTTTGAAGCCGAGCTGGGCTTCCATTTCGGAAATCTGTGCGGAGAGCGCGGGCTGCGTGACGCCACAGCTCGTCGCGGCGCGTCCGAAATGCAGCGTTTCGGCCAGACGCTCGAAATACTGCATCTGTCTGATGGTCAGGCGTATCATAACTTTAAATTATCGCATCGAACATCAAAGACAATTGGAATTTATCAAAAGGCCTCGATACCTTGGAACCGTTCCAAGCCGCGCCGCAGGTGAGACCGGCAGCCGGGCAAAACCGGAAAGCAAGCAAGGGAGTTTTTTCATGGCTGACAAACCCACGATGACCACGTCTGCTGGCGCGCCCGTCAGCGACAACCAGAACACCGTGACCGCGGGTGAGCGGGGCCCGGTTCTGCTTCAGGACTACCAGCTCATCGAAAAGCTTGCACATCAGAACCGCGAACGCATTCCCGAGCGCGTGGTTCATGCCAAGGGCTGGGGCGCGCATGGCGTTTTGAAGATCACCGGTGACATTTCGAAGTACACGATTGCCAAGGCGCTTCAGCCGGGCGCGGAAACGCCGATGCTCGCGCGCTTCTCCACCGTTGCCGGCGAACAGGGTGCCGCAGACGCCGAGCGCGATGTGCGCGGCTTTGCGCTGAAATTCTACACCGAGGAGGGCAACTGGGACCTCGTTGGCAACAACACGCCCGTGTTCTTCGTCCGTGATCCGCTCAAGTTCCCCGATTTCATCCACACGCAGAAGCGTCATCCGCGCACCAATATGCGCTCGCCCACGGCCATGTGGGATTTCTGGTCGCTCTCACCGGAGAGCCTGCATCAGGTGACGATCCTGATGTCGGATCGCGGTCTGCCGACTGCGCCCATGTTCATGAATGGCTATGGCTCACACACCTATTCGTTCTGGAACGACAAGGGCGAGCGGTTCTGGGTCAAATTCCATTTCAAGACCATGCAGGGCCACAAGCACCACACCAATGCGGAGGCAGAGCAGGTGGTGGGCAAGACCCGCGAGAGCTATCAGGAGGCGCTTTACGGCGCGATCGAGAACGGCGAGTTCCCGAAGTGGAAGGTGCAGGTGCAGATCATGCCCGAGGCCGATGCGGAGAAGACCTCCTACAATCCGTTCGACCTCACCAAGGTGTGGCCGCATGCGGAATATCCGCCGATCGACATTGGCGTGATGGAGCTGAACCGCAATCCGGACAATTACTTCACCGAGATCGAGAACGCCGCGTTCTCGCCCTCCAACATCGTTCCGGGCATCAGCTACTCGCCCGACAAGATGCTTCAGGCGCGCATCTTCTCCTATGCGGACGCGCACCGCTACAGGCTTGGAACGCATTACGAGACAATTCCGGTCAATCAGCCGAAATGCCCGGTGCATCACTATCATCGCGATGGCGAGATGAACACGTTCGGCGGCATCAAGACAGGCAATCCCGATGCCTATTACGAGCCGAACTCCTTCGGTGGCCCGGTGGAAAACCCGGCAGCCAAGGAACCTCCCCTGAAGATTTCGGGCGACGCGGACCGTTACAATCATCGCATCGGCAATGACGATTACAGTCAGCCGCGTGCGCTGTTTAACCTCTTTGACGAGGGGCAGAAGAACCGGCTGTTCTCCAACATTGCGGCTGCGATGGATGGCGTGCCCGGCGAGATCATCGAGCGACAGCTCGCGCATTTCGACAAGGTTCATCCCGATTACGGCAACGGCGTGCGCAAGGCGCTCAAGGAAGCGCACGGCTACGAGCCCAATGCCGTGCCCGTGACGGGCAATACGCCGCAGCGGGCTGCCGAATAGGCAGATGTGAAAAGGCCTTGATAAAGTACGGGCGTGGAGCAATCCACGCCCGTTTTGCTTGTCTAAAGGCTCGCTACCGGCTAGCTGTGCGCCATTCGGGTAACCGGCAAAGGTGTCACATGCGACTTGGCGGACGACTGGCTGCGGCCATTGAAATTCTGGAAGACATCGACCGGCGCTATCGACCGGCGGCCGAAGCGCTGAGAGACTGGGGCCTGTCGCACCGCTTTGCCGGCTCCAAGGACCGGGCTGCCATTGGCAATTTCGTCTATGACGCGTTGCGCCGAAAGCGTTCAGCGGCGTGGATGTTTCAGGAAGAAAGCCCGCGCGCTCTCGCCTTCGGCGCCTTGATGATCGAGGCCGGCCACGATGCCGAAGCGCTGAATGCAGCATTGGCGGAAGATAATTTTGCACCACCACCGATTTCCAGCGAGGAAGCGAACCGCATTGCGGCACACCCGCTGGATCAGGCGCCTGACGGCGTGCGAGCGGAATGCCCGGAATGGTGCGAGCCGCTCTTCAAGCGTGCCTGGGGCGATGACTGGGTGGGGGAGGCTGCGGCCCTTGCGGAGCGCCCGCCGCTCGACATGCGGGTCAACACGCTGAAATCCACGCGCGAAAAGGTCGCGAAAGCGCTGGCGCGCACCGGCGTTCACCAGAGTGAACTTGCACCGCAGGGTTTGCGGATCGGCCCGATCGAAGGGCAGGGGCGGCACCCCAATGTGCAGGCAGAGCCTGCCTTTCAGAAGGGCTGGTTTGAGGTGCAGGATGAGGGGTCGCAGATCGTTGCCGCCCTCACTGATGCCGCGCCGGGCATGCAGGTGCTCGACTATTGCGCCGGCGCTGGTGGCAAATCGCTCGCCATGTCGGCGGCCATGGAGAACACTGGCCAGATTCAGGCTTTCGATGCCGAGAAACAGAGGCTTGCCCCCATTTTCGACCGCCTGAAGCGGGCAGGTTGCCGCAATGTGCAGGCAGTGGCCGATCCCGAGGCACTTGCTGTGCATGAAGAAAAATTCGATCTGGTCGTCGTGGATGCGCCATGCACGGGAGCGGGTACCTGGCGGCGCAGGCCAGACGCGAAATGGCGGCTCAGCGAAAAGCAGCTTGAACAGCGTCAGGCGGAGCAGGCCGAAATCCTCGCGCGCGCCGCCCGCTTCGTGCGTCCGGGTGGGCGACTTGCCTATATCACCTGCTCGGTATTTGTGGAGGAAAACGACGATCAGGTGCGGGCCTTCCTTAAGGCCAGTCCGGATTTCCAGTCGGTGGACCACGTGACACTGTGGGAAAGGCACTTCCCCGGACAGATTGCCAAGGCGAAAATTGACAGGATCACGGGCATTGCCCTTTCTCCAAACCGTACAGCAACGGACGGCTTCCATTTCGCCGCGCTGGAGCGGACCTGATGACCGGATGGCCAGACGATGAACCAGGCAAATCCCGCTGATGTCGAAGCCCGGGTTCGGGCGAGCTTCGCCCGCCAGAAGATGATGGAAACGATCGGCGCCGAGCTGACGCTCGTGACGCCGGGCATTGTCGAGATAGAGATGCCCTATGCCGAGGCACTGACCCAGCAGCACGGGTTCCTCCATGCAGGCGTGATCTCAACGGCACTCGATTCGGCATGTGGTTACGCCGCATTCTCGTTGATGCCGGAGGATGCCGCCGTCCTGACCATCGAGTTCAAGGTGAACCTGCTTGCGCCGGGGCGCGGGGAGCGCTTTCTGTTCCGCGGCACCGTCACCAAACCCGGCCGCACCATCATCGTGGCCGACGGGCAGGCTTATGCATATTCCTCCGAAGGAAATGCCAAATTGATCGCCACCATGACCGGAACCATGATGACCATCATCGGACGGGAGGGGATCGAGGGATGATGCGGACACCGGTGGAGCCGGCCATCCTTGCCGGAAAGCGCGTTCTCTTTGTCATGGCGGCCGAAGCCGAATACGGACCGCATCTGAAGAAGCGTTTCAAACCCCTGATGACAGGTGTGGGCCCCGTGGAAGCGGGAGTGGTGCTCGGCGCAGAGCTCGCCCTTCTCGATGCCGAGGGCCATCTGCCCGATCTCCTCGTTTCCCTTGGATCTGCCGGGAGCCGCACTCTCGAACAGACGGAGGTCTATCAGGCTACCGCCGTGTCCTATCGCGACATGGATGCCTCGCCGCTTGGCTTTGAAAAGGGCGTGACGCCTTTTCTGGATCATCCTGCGATCATGCCCCTGCCTCACCGCATTCCCGGCATCCGCGAGGCGACGCTTTCGACCGGCGGCAACGTGGTTTCAGGTGCCGCCTACAACGCCGTCAATGCCGACATGGTGGACATGGAAACCTTTGCTGCTTTGCGCGCCTGCCAGCGTTTCGGCCTCGAACTGGTGGCATTGCGTGGCATTTCCGACGGCGCGGCCGAACTGCAGCACGTGAACGACTGGACCGAATATCTGCATGTCATCGACGAAAAGCTCGCCGACGCGGTGGACCGCCTCGAACAGGCCATTGCCGACGGTCTTCTATGACCAAAAAACGGCATCGCCGCTTGCACCCAAACGCATCTTTCTCTAAAGGCTCGCCATGACGATATCCAATCCCGACACAGTTCTCATCGTTGATTTCGGCAGCCAGGTCACGCAGCTCATTGCGCGGCGGGTGCGCGAGGCCGGAGTCTATTGTGAAATCGCTCCGTTCCAGTCGGCCGAAGAGGCGTTTAACCGCCTTGCGCCCAAGGCGGTTATCCTCTCCGGCAGCCCGGCCTCGACCGTCGATATTGGCAGCCCGCGCGCGCCGCAGGTGATCTTCGATTCGGGCCTTCCGGTGCTTGGCATCTGCTATGGCGAGCAGACCATGTGCGCCCAGCTCGGCGGCCGGGTCGAAGGATCGGATCACCGCGAATTCGGCCGTGCCTTTCTGGAGATCGAGGACGATTGCCCATTGTTCGACGATGTCTGGGCCAAGGGCACCCGCCACCAGGTGTGGATGAGCCATGGCGATCGGGTGACGGCCATTCCGGCAGGCTTCCGCGTGGTCGGTACCTCGACCGGAGCGCCCTTTGCGGCCATTGCCGATGATGAGCGCAAATATTACGGCGTCCAGTTCCATCCCGAAGTGGTGCACACTCCAGATGGAGCGAAGCTCCTGTCCAACTTCGTCCACAAGATCGCGGGCCTTTCCGGCGACTGGACGATGGCGGCCTATCGCGAACAGGCGATCGAGGCGATCCGCAAGCAGGTTGGCGACGGCAAGGTGATCTGCGCGCTTTCGGGCGGTGTCGATTCCTCCGTGGCGGCGCTTCTGACCCATGAGGCTGTCGGCGACCAGTTGACCTGTATTCTTGTCGATCATGGTCTGATGCGGAAGAACGAGGCGTCCGAAGTGGTCGCCATGTTCCGCGAGCACTACAATCTGCCGCTGATCCTGGTGGATGCTTCCGACCGCTTCATCGGCGCTCTGGAAGGCGAGAGCGACCCGGAAAAGAAGCGCAAGACCATCGGCCGCCTGTTCATCGAGGTGTTCGAGGAAGAGGCGAAAAAGCTTGGCGGTGCCGATTTCCTGGTGCAGGGCACGCTCTATCCGGACGTGATTGAAAGCGTTTCTTTCACCGGCGGGCCCTCGGTGACCATCAAGTCGCATCACAATGTGGGTGGCCTGCCCGAACGCATGAATATGAGCCTGGTGGAGCCGCTGCGCGAACTCTTCAAGGATGAGGTTCGGGTGCTGGGCAAGGAGCTCGGTCTGCCCGACAGCTTCATCGGCCGCCACCCCTTCCCGGGACCAGGACTGGCAATCCGCTGCCCGGGGGGCGTCACCCGCGAGAAGCTGGAAATCCTGCGTTCCGCCGATGCGATCTATCTGGACGAGATTCGCAAGGCCGGCCTCTACGATGCGATCTGGCAGGCCTTTGCAGTCCTCCTTCCGGTTCAAACCGTGGGCGTGATGGGCGACGGACGGACCTATGAGTTCGTCTGCGCGCTGCGTGCGGTAACATCGGTCGACGGTATGACCGCAGATTTTTATCACTACGACATGGAATTCCTCGGTCGCGCCGCCACCCGCATCATCAACGAGGTGAAGGGCATCAACCGCGTCGTCTACGACGTGACATCCAAGCCGCCCGGCACGATCGAGTGGGAATAGCGATTGTCTAACCGGGGTTGGCGTTAAACGTTTCTGAAAGCCCTGACTTATCAAAGTCGACAAGCTTTCCAGTCTGATCCAGTTTTGCCAGTTAAAGGATGAAAACCACTTTGATGGCATTTTCGATGGGACACCATGAGCCGAATCTTGCCAAAGTCGGTAAGAGCACCCTTTCGCTGTGATGTATCTGGGAAGGTCTCGCAAAGGCTTAAATGCTGAGAGATGTGAGGCTTGGGTGGCTGAAACGAACAGTGACACCGTTCAGGTTCGCCACGAGATCAAGGGCATTGGGCTTGCTGTCGTGCGTGAAAGGTATCTGGACACCTGCCGCGCGCTACAGGAGGTTAAATCTTCAGCCCAGGAGAAATACGTCCTAAGAAGCGGTTGAAGGCGTTGTAGGAAGAAAATGCCAGTCTGAAGACGCTTTTGGCGGATCAGATGATGGATGTCGCCACGCTTCGCGAGACGCTTGCAAAAGAGTTCTAACGCCCTGTTTTGGGAGGAATTCCGTGAACCGGGCGATTGAAGAGATGAGTTCTCTCAACACGGTGTGTGTCCTGGCGGGCAGGGTGCCGGGTGTCCACCGCTATCAGTCGAGCCGACCGGATGACACTGACCTGCGGCAGTGCTTTAGGGAGTTGCCTTAAGAACGGCGTCGGTTCGGTTACTGCCGTTTTCGCCTGTTGCTGAAGTGCGAGGACATCGATGTGAACTGGATGATGCTCTACCCCATTTACAGGGAGGCGCGGCTGACGGTCCACAAAAGCGGCGGCAGGAAGCAGGTCCTGGCACAAGGGCTACGATGGCCATTCCTCAGGAGCCAAACCAGAGATGGCCCCTGAACTTCGTCTCGGATGCACCGGTCGATGGACGCCGCTTCCGCATTCTGTGTTTTGTTGACGACTTCAGCCGGGAATGTCTGATCAGCGTGGTCGACAACTCGCTCTCGGGCGAACGCGTGGCCCGTGACCCGGCTGCGCCAGGCTTGCCCGGCCTGGCGACTGAACAGACGCCGGTACCGAGGAAATCATGCCGTATAGTTGCACGGTGGAAAGCTTCAACGGTCGGTTCTGCGATGTGTGTCTCAACGAACATCCGTTCCGCGACTATCGACATGCTGGTTTGTTCCAGCCTGTCCATCCACTCGGCCAGACATTCCAGGACGCCTTCCGCGAAGACGCTGTCACCACCGAACCATATCCTGAGCAGCATGAGCCAGGCGTCCAGACCCTGATGCGTTGGCTTGACCTCATCCGTCGCCAACATGCCGTGATCGGCGTGATCGAATATCCGAATTTCAAACACTGGGGCTGCTGAGCGCGAGAGCTCGGCACGATAGGTGCGCGCACTTTCGATGGGATCGACATAGGCGTCGTGGGTCCCAAACAGTGCGAGGACGGGTACGTCGATTTTGCGCAGATCTGCCCGAACATCGGTGCGCCAGTTGCGCTTCGCGAAACC
The DNA here is from genome assembly GCF_017794765.1 of Nitratireductor sp. GTDB lineage: Bacteria > Pseudomonadota > Alphaproteobacteria > Rhizobiales > Rhizobiaceae > Nitratireductor. Next base: position 1,615,963 of record NZ_CP051236.1, read on the forward strand.
CCAAAAGGCTTCGCTCATTGGCTGGGCGCTCGAATTTTCAGAGATATGTTTCAGATAGGTTTCGTAGGAGGTGCCGCTCTGAATGAGAGCATTTATCGCGTCGTTGGTGCGTTGCTCAGCTGCTATCTCCTGTTCGCTCATACCCTCCGCTTCCATGCGTTTACGTCCTGAGTAACGGGACTGTTTCATCCAGTTGATGGCTCCGGAAACCGGGATCATGAAGGCGATATCGTCGCGCCTGTTCACCACTTTAGGCAAGACCCAGCCGGCCTGACTGAAGCCGATGAGCCCCACCGGGCCGTTCTCCAGTCCCAGATTCTGGCGCAGGAAATCGATGGCCGCGGAAACCTCGTCCGCACGGTCCTCCATCGACTGCAATCGCCAGTCACCGTCGGATCCTCCAGTACCGGGCTTATCCCATGACATCGAGCACCAGCCCTTGTTTGCAAAGAGGCGCCAGAAAGCCTCGTAATAGCCATGTGCGTCGCGCGGCATGTCGCCCGAACCGTGGACGAATATCATACAGGCGGATGGCTTGTCCGTTCCGGCTGGCAGGAGCAGAAGCCCCTGCAACGTATTGCCTGCATGTGTGAAGCTGATTTTCCGCCGGTCGAGCCGGTCCTCTTCCATGAGCACAAAGATTGCACCCAGTACCAAAAGCGCTGCGACCGGGCCGATGAACCAACAGACGATCCTGCGTGAGGGACGCTTTTCCTTCATATGGGTATTCCTTTCAGCTCGCCTTCGCTCGCGGATGTGCTTGCTCCAAGTGGTATTGAGTGCGGTTGCTGGATGCGCTGAGCAGGATATAGAGGCAGGGAATGACAAGCGGCACGAGAAGAGTGGCGAGGCCAAGGCCGAGAATGACGGCCATGCAGAGCGGGTACCAGGCAGGTGCGGAGAAGGCGAGCGGCAGTAGGCCGGCAATGGTGGTAAGAGAGGTGGTAACGATTGGCCGCAATCTGTCCGACGCACCGAGCGCCGCCGCTTCCCGAACGCTTTTACCTTCGCGCCGACGCTCGTTCATCACCTCGACCATGACAATGGCGTCGTTCACGACGATACCAACAAGGGCGATGATGCCGATCATGGCAGGAAACGACATGGGAATACCAAGGAAGAAGAAGCCGATAAAGGTTCCCGTAAGCGCGACAGGGACCATAGCCATGATGATGAGCGGTTGCAGAAATGACCCGAACAGAAGAATGAGGATGGCCGCGACGAACAGCCCCGCAAGGATCAACGAGTGGCGAGACTTGCCAAAGGTCTCCTCGGCGGTCTGAATTTCACCAGCCCAGCGGATCGCATAGCCGGCGGGCAGATTGTCCTGAAGATCCGTAATCAGCGGCGATAGCCGCTCGGCCACGCTGATGGCCGTCACTCCTTCGGCGAGTTGCGCCTTGACGGTGTTGGTGCGCCGGCCGTCACTGTGAAGATAAAGGCGGGGGCTCGTTGCAACCTTCATGTCCGCCAGCAATGGCAGAAGCAACGCTGCTCCATCCCCGGTAACAACGGGGGTCGTTTCAAGCTCGTAAAGACGGCGTGGACCGCCCAGTTTCCCAATGCGGCTTGGATGTTGCCCACCGAGATTGATATCGAGATCGGGGTCGGTGCCGGCAATCTTGAAGGTGTCTATCTTGTCGGTCGTGAGCGAGAAGCGCACCTGCTGCAAGACGTCGGCCTCGCTCAACCGGTGATAGGCCAGCACGTCGCGGTCGAGGGTGAACCGGACTTCCGTCTTGAAGGGACCGATTGTGTCGCGGATATCATTCACGCCCGGGATGGCGGCGAGCGCGCTCTGTATCGTCCGGGAAAGCGTACGCAGGCGCATGGGATCGTCGCCAACAAGCCTGATCTGTATCGGGGCGGCTGATGTCGCGCCGCCGAGATCCGGACTTAGCAGGACATTGAGGCCCGGCTCGTCGGAGAGCGCTGCTGCCAGCCGTTCGCGGATCTCGGGCAGTGCCTCATATGAGGCGATCTCGCGGGCATTTTTGGGTTTGAAGAGCACGGATATGCCCACCATATCGGCGCCGAAGAGCGGAAGGAGATACTCGTCGATTGTATGCAGCGCGAAGGGGCTCTTTTCTGCGGCGTGCGTGGTCACGCTGGCGAGATAGGAAAGACTACGGAGCGACTCCCCGGCCTTCAGTGCCACGCGTTCCGCATCTGCCAGCGTTGCGTCGGGCGGCAGCGAAACAGTGATGCCGAGTGTGCGGCGATCCTCTTTGGGATAGAGGATCGAGGGCAGAGATGTCGCCAGGAGCGCCGAGGCGAGGAAGCAGAGCAAGGCCAGCGCGACCACGATCGCGGCACGCGTTCTGGAGCGAAGGGGACCGTGGAGAAGCCAGGTTTCGACATACCAAGCGAGGAAAAGGGTTGCGCGGTCGACCGGCGTTGCTGCCGGGTTCACTTTTCGGGCAAGGAGGAAGCGTGACAGGGGAACCGCTATCAGAAAGGCGACACCAAGGCTCGCCACCAGACAGGCAATGGCAGTCAGGGGAATGAGCCGGATGAACTTGCCGTCGATGCCTCCTATCAGCATCAACGGAAACAGGGCGAGGACGGTGGTGGCCTGACCGGCAATTGCTGGCATGAGGTAGGCCCTGACTGTGGACCGGGCAGCATCGTCGAAATGCAGGCGCCGGATATAGAGTCCGTCATGCATGCCCTCCATCACCAGGATGAAAACATCGACAAGCAATCCGAGCGCGATGACCATGCCCAGAATGGTCAGTGTATTGAGCGTGAAGCCGAGCTGATCGACGATGACCAGCGCAGCCAGCAGAGCCACTGGCATGGCTATCGCCGCAACAATCGCCTCGCGCCAGGTGAGCGCCAGGAGCAGCATCAGAAAGACTGCGGCGGCGCCTTGCATGAGATTGGTCGTCACCTCGCGAAAGCTGTCGTGGATGACTTCGCGTTCGTCGTTGAGCGTGATAATCCCAATTTCCGTGGGCCAGTCAGTTGCTGTCGTTACTTCGGAGATCTGGCGGCTGACCGCTTCGATCGTGCCGACCGTGTCGTTACCGGGACGCTTGAGGACCGACAGGCTGATGGCAGGCCGGAAATCAGTGCCGTCGATGCTGACCTGTGAGGTTCCGTCCTCCTCGTCGAGGCCGATAAAGACCTCGGCCACATCGCCGAGCTGGACGATCGTCCCGTCGTCGAGTGCCGCAATCTGGGTTGTGCGCAGATCGGTTACGGAAGTCGCCCGACCGGCAAGATAGAGGGCGTGTGTCGCTGTTTTCGTCTCCAGTTCGCCCCAGGCGAGATCCCGGTTGGCGGAGCGGACGCGGTCGCGCACCGCACTTGTCGGGATGCCGAGGGCGGAAAGGCGTGCGACATCGAGGCGAATTTGCACCGCGCGTGGCCTTGCACCTTGCAGACGTACGGCGCGAACGCCCGGCAGTTCTTCGAGCTTGCGTTTCAGCTTGTCCGCACAAAGATTGAGCTGCTCCTCGTCTGTATCGCCGGAGAGAACAAAGCTTGCGACGGGCATGTCGTTGACCGAAACCTGTTGGACGTCCGGCTTCTTGACCCCAGTCGGAAATTGGCTTTCCGCTTCGCTGATCCGCGCCCGTAGCTCCTGCATGGCGACAGGGGTGGGAATGTCGGCCTCGAATTGGAGAATGACAAGGGACAGCGAGTTGCTTGAACTGCTCTCATGGAACTTCAATCCCGGGAGCGCCCGAATGACATCCTCGATCGGCTTGGTGACTTCCTTTTCCATTTGTTCTGGTGAAGCGCCCGCCCATTCGGTCGCAATAACAGCCTGGGGGATAGCAAGATCGGGATAGTTCTCGCGCACCATGTTCAGGAGCGCGACGCTCCCTCCAATCAGGCAGGCGGCCAGCAGAACGAGCGCCAGGGTCGGGTTGAGCAGCAAAAACTGAAGCGTACCGCGCCGCTTCATTGCCGCCTCTCGGGCCCCGGACGGTTATCCTCGCCAGCGATACTTGCAGTCGAGGTGGAGTTGCCCGTTGCGGAGGAATGGTCGCCTGCCAGTTGAACCGCCATTCCGTCATTGAGAAGGTGCTGGCCGGCGATGATGACTAGCTCGTCATCCTCCACGCCGGAACGGATCGCGACGTGGGTATGATTGGATATCCCCACCTGCACCTGTCGCTTCTCGACCACTGAGCCGCCGGGGATGAGGGTGAAGATGAACGGCTTGTCCCCGGAATGGACAAGAGCGCTATGGGGCAGGATTGTAGTGTTAAGGACCTGTGCAGCGGCAATCCAGACCGTCGTCAACATGCCGTCCCTGACGGTGCCGCCACGGATGCGAACCTTGACCTGAACCGCCCGGCTGCCAAGCCCAATCGACGGACTGACCGACCAGATCTGTCCGGTGACGACGTCCGGGTGGTCGATGCCCTCGGTTGCGGTCTCCCAAATGGTTTCAGAATTGTCGCTGGCGAGAACGTCCTGCCCGGGCGCCAGATTCTTGGCGTCTGGCCAGGGCACGTTGAGCGCGATCTCCAGGACCTCCTCATTGACGAGGATGGCAGCCGCGGTATTCTCGCGCGAGGCTTGCGAACCGGCCACCGCGCCTTCAACATAGTCGCCCACGCGCACGTTGATGAGAGAAAGCCGCCCGTCGAAAGGCGCGCGGAGCACCATCTTCTCAAGAACGATCCCTGCCTGTCGGAATTGAGCCGCTGCCAGATCGACTTCAGCACGGGCGGTTTCCAGTTCCGCTTTCGCTGTCCGCAAAAGGGTGTCAGCCGTCTCTGCTGCCTTGTGCGAGGCAATGCCGCGGGAAGCGAGCGCGGTCGTGCGCGTGTGTTCCTGTCGTGCCTGGTCGAGCGCCGCCTGTGCCACCTCGACACGCCGTTCCGCACGCTGCCGCTCGGCTGCCGCCTGCGCCATTCGTGCCCGCGCTTCCCGGTCGTCAAGGCGAAGCAGCATCTGACCGAGCTGCCCATCGGGTTTCGGGCCATGAACGAAGGTTCCTTCGCGCAGCGGTACTCCGTCTGCGTCCTGGCCGATTTCGGCGACGATCCCGGCGGTCTCGATATGGAGGTGGCTTTTCAGCACAGCCTGGGCGACACCTCGGGCGACGATCCACTGGGTTAGCGTTCCCTGTCTGGCACGCGTTGCGGCGACAACCGGCCTGTCTTCTTCTCGTGCGATCACTACTCGTGCGGGCGGTTCCTGTTCAAACAGGGCTATAAGGCTCCCCGCTGACACGAGCATCAGAGCGAGCCCGCCGGCCCACCGGTGCCAATGCCCTTTCTGTCTGCCAGCGGCGCTCTGCGCAGAGGGGGTATCGAGTGACAATTTGCGTCTTTCATTAAAAGAATGAGCGTTCACTTTATGAATTGACTTGCCAGGTTCGCTTGTCAAGTCATATAGAGAATGAATATTCGCTTTTTAAAAGGAGTGCGCCTTGAGAACCCGGGATGAGGCTCTGCACAAACGCAGGAAGTCTGAAATTTTGAGAGCGGCGGCCAAATGCTTCGCGGCAAAGGGCGTGCATCAGGCGAGTATGCAGGAAATTTGCGACACAGCAGGGATCAGTGCCGGTGCCCTCTACCGCTATTTCGAGAGCAAGGAAGCGATCATTGTCGCTTTGGCTGATGAGGAACGGGCCGAAAATGCCGAGCTGATAGCTCATCTCTCGGCGGCGGACGACATAGTCGACGGATTGTGCGAAGTCGTGCCCGAGATCATCGCCGTGCTGAGAAATGAACAATACGGGCGGCTGGCCATCGAAATTGGTGCGGAAGCAACGCGCAACCCGGTGATAGCAGAGGTTTTTGAGCGCAACGAAAGCGAGCTTCGACGCGCGCTTTCTGATGCCCTGGAGCGGGGTCAGAAGTGCGGCGCGGTTGATCCCGCGCTCGATGTCCAGGCAATGGTGTTCCTGGTCCTGGCGCTCTTCGATGGCATTCCGGGACGGAGCATCTTCGCTGAGAAAATCCTGCGTGAGCAGATTGCTGAAACCTTGCAATGGTTTCTCCGCAAGGCCCTGCGGAACGCTTGACCGTGCCGGGGCAGCCACGCCGCCGATGCGAAGACGGCTGCATGCGGTCGTCGCTGCAGGTGCGCTGACCAATGTCTCCGAGAGTATGGGGGGCTGGCTCTGCTCTAACATGTCCTGGAAACGGGCGAAGGCGCATCCGCCGCATTTTCCTTGAGTTCGCTGTCAGCAAGAGTCTCAAAAACTTCGCCCTTATCGAGCGAATGCCGGTCATGCGCCAACAGTCAGACAGCACCAGTCGAGTGACCTTTTCCGAGAGCTGAGGTCATGCGCCCGATATCAGCGTACGCGCAGCAGGATGACCGGTTCGTTGAAATGACGACAGAAAGCAAGAACACGCTCTTCCAGAGTGCACGGAATCTTATTCCACGGCCGAGGTTGCAGAGCTTCCTGCGACAAAGCCGGCACAAATATGCGATCCGGAGATGTTCAAAAAGCTTGGGGCTATTCACCTTGGTGGTCTTATTGGTTACGCTGTTGAAAGGCTGCGCTCCAGGCTGGCAGTAGTTCCGATCTCTTACTATCCATACACCTTGGCATTGGACCGAGCGAGAGACTTGCCGTTGGAACAGTCTGTTTACAATGATGTGTGGTGCGAGCGGCTGGGCGGTTCACCACGAAGAGGAGTGAGACTTGTTGGAAGAACATGAAAGCGGGTCTCTGCCTTCGACTACGGGCAAGCCTGTTCAAACGGGCGGCGGTGTTCAATCGTTGGAGCGTGCCTTTGATCTGATAGAACTGATCGCCAGTGAAGGCGGGCCAATTGCGTTAACTCAGCTGGCAGAGCTGTCGCAGTTACCACCGCCGACTATCCATCGCCTTGTGCGCACCCTTGTAAAGCGCGGTTATGTTCGCCAGACCCCGAACAGGCTCTACGTTCTGGGACCCCGTTTTATGCGTCTGGGTGATGCATCGCGGCGCGTGGTCGGCAACTGGGCGCAACGTCATTTGACCGAACTCGTCGACCTGACCGGGGAAACGGTCAATGTTGCTGTGCTCGATTACGATGGCGCGCTGTTTGTAGCCCAGGTGCCGTCCAAGCACCATCTGCGGATTTTCACCGACGTTGGTCGGCGTGTGCGGCTGCATTTGTCTGCGGTGGGCAAGATCCTGTTGGCGCAGATGACGGATCAGCGCATCCGCGAGGCAGTCAATCGACAGGGTATGCCTGCGCAAACCCCGCACTCGATTACTTCTTTCGAAGTGCTTCAGCAGGAGATCACCCTCGTTCGAGAGAGGGGCTATGCGGTGGACAATGGCGAGCAGGAGGTGGGCATGCGCTGTATCGCAGTGCCCGTGCCCGGGATGCCGACGCTCACCGCCCTGGGTATATCGAGCCCAGAACAGAGGCTTCCTGACGAAGCGATAGAGCGGATGGTTCCGCAATTGAAGGCGACCGCGGCGCGGATTTCCGAGGATGTACTGAGTCAGGAGGTTAAACCAGGCCACCCTTGAAGGGCAGCCTGGCCGGTTTAGCCTGGTCGAGTTCCTTTGGGTCTGTCAGGATTCTGCTCCTGATAGCATGCAGCTTCAGGCGCCAGTCGCAGGCGCGGAGAAAGCCTCCCGTGCGCTCCGCAGGAAATCGCGTGTTGCCGAGGCGACCAGGGCGGTGTTGCTGACCATAACCATTCGCGCTCCGAGTCTGGCGGCCTGTTCGAGATCTGCCGGCGTGCCGGCGGCAGCATTCAGATGCTTGCCCAGCCGCTTGGCGATCCCGGCCGCCTTGACGACGCATTCGCCAACTTGAGGGATCTGTTTTTCACCGGGATGTCCCAGCGAAGCAGCGAGATCGCCAGTTCCCAGGCAGATGATATCGATGCCGTCCTCGCCGATGATGCCTTCCGCATGATGATAGGCCTCTTCGTCTTCCATAAGCGCGCAAACTACGGGATGGTTTTGCGTGGCATGGAAAAAGTCCTTTGGGCTCTGCGTGGCACCGTAGTTGGCAGCGCGGGACGAGCCTGCCACGCCTCGCGTGCCATGCGGCGGAAACCGTAGCGCGGAAACCAGCCGCGCTGCATCTTCCGGAGTGCGTACATGGGGCGCGATGATGGCGCTGGCTCCGGTGTCGGCATAGGGAAGGATCACTTCGGGGCGGTTCTCCGGTACACGCACAAGGGAAGCCATGCCGGTAGCATCGGCCGAGGTGACGAGGTTGTAGCAGCTTTCGACACTGATCCCATCGTGTTCGGCATCGATCATCACCCAGTCGAATCCGAGCAGGCCGTAAAACTCCACCAAACGGGGTGAGGCGATGTCCGCCATCACTCCGAAGAGGGGGCGGGACTCCTTGAGCTGCTCGCGCAACCTGTTGGTTCTCATTGCTTTTCCTCCTTCTTCTAGAATGCGATCGCCGGCGGCTTTATGCGCGCATCCATGGTGCGGAAATGCCGGGTGAATTCAGCCACATAGTCGGCCATGCGGCGAAACAGTTCTTCACCTCGTTTGGCGCAGGGCATGCTCGCGTCGCCCCATCCGGAGGAGCGTGACACGTTCTCGATTCTGACAGGCAGGTTGACGCGGCTTTCACCGAACCTGGCCTCCATTGGCGACAACAGTTCGAGATCCTGATAGGCGTTGCGCGCACTGGGCTGCGCGAGATCAAGCCGCACCGAGCCGGGATGGAGATATTCGAGAAGCGAGGCTCCAGGTTCTCCGCCGTGACCAAAGACTGAGTGATCGTTGTTGAACAGATCTCCGCGCAGATCAGCCTGTAAGACGCCGGGGTTGAGGGAGGCCATCACCACACCGGTCTTTTTGCGGACCGTGCGCATCGCCGTCGAAACCGGGTAAAGGTTCGGAATGTGATAAGTGAGCAAGCAGATGTGATCGAATCCGCTGTCGATGAGCCCGAGAGCCAGTGTCTCGACATACTGCTCCACCAGGTCGGGCGATATGGCGACTGTCCCCGGAAAGGACAGGATGGAATCGGAAACACCATAGGTTAGTGGAGGCAGCCAGACATCCTGGTTTGCCCTGGCGGCCTCTTCCGCCAGTGCTTTTGGTACGAGATAGTCATAGCCGAGCGGCAACGGGCCGTTGCCTTCAACTGTGCCGATCGGTAGCAGAGCCACCGCGCCCCGCTGTGCTGCCTCGCGGATTTCCCGCGTGCTCATGAGTGGGAGATAGGTTTTCATATTGCCTCGCTATCGTGAATTTTGGGTCGCGGTTTGCAGGCAGACGGCCTAGATCGCGGGCTCAGGGGGAGCGAGCCGGGTGTCCATCGTCTGGAATTTGCCGATGAAATCCACAACGTGGTCGAGCATGCGGCCAAACAGAATTTCGCCACGTTCCGCAGATGCGTTGCCTGGATCCCCCCATCCGGAGGTCGGCGAGAGTTCTTCCAGCTCAAGATAGAAGTTGACACGACTGGCCCCGAAACGGGCTTCCATTGGCGAGATCAGTTCCAGCCCTTGCCAGTTTGCCTTTTCCCTGGCTTCGGCGAACGCGTCGCGGGTGGCCTCTGGATGAAGATACTTCAGTAGCGAAGTGCCAGGTTCGGCGCCGTGGCCGATGCTCTCCGGTTCAAACAGATCGCCGCGCAAATCGGCAAACAGCACCATTGGGTTGATGGAGGCAACCTGAACCCCGGTGTCGTAACAGACCCGTCGGCTTGCCTGCTCGACCGGGTACTGGTTTGGGCCGTGATTGGTAATGAGAAGGATGTGATCGAAACCGGCTTGGATAAGGGACTTCATGATCGCTTCCGCCGTCTCGCCCAGCATCTGCGGTGTGATCCCCAAGGTTCCCGGGAAACCTTTCAGACCATCCGAGACGCCATAGGCAACAGGCGGCAGATAAACAGAGCCGGTCGCTTCAGCGGCACGCTCAGCCAGGGCTGAAGAAACCAGGAAGTCGAGCCCGGTGGCATTCTGAGGTCCGTTTGCGTCGGTGCTGCCGATCGGCACCAGTGCCACCGCGCCGCGTTCGGCAGCCTCTTTCGCCTCGATCCAGGTCATAAGTGGCAAGAATGACTTCACAGCAACCCCCTTTTTCTAAAGTTGCGTATTCATATTATGGAAGTAAAATTCCATCAAGTGGAATTTATCAGGCTTTGAATCGATCTTTTCGTTGACAGGACCGCGCCCCAAAGGTAGATTGCAAAAATTCCACGATATGGATCAATAATTCCAAAAATAATAAGGGGACGTTGATGATCTTTCTTGTTGGGGCTCGGTTTCGGACGGTTTTGATTGCGTCGTGCGGCGTTGTGGGAGTGCTGGCTTCGCCTGCGGTCGCAGAGGAGCGGGCGCGGCTTCGCTTCGTGCAGCAATCACCGGTTCAAAGCTTAAACCAGAACATCGAATCGACGCGTACGTCTGGGCGGATCGGTGAAGAAATAGTCGAGGCGCCAGTCGGCGTCCGAATGGTCGACGGCAAGTATGAGTTCTACCCCAAGCTTGCAGAGTCGTGGTCGCAGGTTGATGCACGCACATGGCGCTTCAAAGTGCGGCCTGGGGTCAAATTCTCCAATGGAGAGCCGCTGACGGCGGAAGCATTCGCCAAGACGCTCGAGTTCTGGCGTGCCTATCCTGGCGGAAAATCTGCAGCGACTTTCGCCAACATCGACATTAATGTCGTGGACGAAATGACGTTCGATGTCGTTACCGAAAAGGAAAACCTTTCCTCTCTTCCCGCTCAGATGACCTATTTTGTTGTTGCGCCGCCACGCTATCACGAGAGTCTCGGCGAGCCCGCCGAAGCTCAGGTGGCATTTGGGAACGACCCCATCGGCACCGGTCCCTATCTACTTGATGAGTGGCAAAAGGGCGTGGTTATCAAGCTGAAGGAAAACCCGGAATACTGGGGCGAGAAGCCGACAATCAAGGATATCGAGATCCGCAGTGTCTCTGATCCGGCAACCCGTGTCAGCCTGCTTCAGTCAGGCGCTGCCGATGTCATTGGCGACATTCCGGTCAGCCTGTATGATCGCATTGCTGCCATGGACGGGAAGAAGATGGTGGGTGCCCGCAGTGACGTGCGCGTCTTCCTTGCCCTCAATCTAAGCACAGCGCCGACTGACAATGTTCTGGTGCGCAAGGCGATAAGCTACGCCATCGATCGTAAGCTGATCATCGACAGGCTCCTGCGCGGCCACGCTGAAGAGACCCAGGGCATCTTTGCTCCTGGAGAGCTTGGATACACGGCGGATTTCTCGGCCTATTCCTACGATCCGGAAAAGGCGCGCGCCCTCTTGAAGGAGGCCGGCTTCGACGGTCCGGTTCCCATTACCCTCAATTATCCGATCGGTACGTTCGATATCGACCAGCAACTGGCGGAAGTGATCCAGGCGCAGTTGCAGGAAGTCGGCTTCGAGGTGGCCATGAAAGGCGGACCCAATCCGTCGCTGCAGCCGCTATGGCGTAAACCGGGTTCTTCCGAGGGCATCTATCTCTATCAGATGAGCCCGGTCTACCCAGACTCCAACTTCCTCATGAACACCGCATATTTCGGCTCCGGGTCGGTCTACAGGGCCTTCGGCACGGACGAGAAACTCGATGAAATCAGCCATGCGGCGGCTACGGCGAAGGAAGCTGAGGAACGTCAGGCGCTTTATGAGAAGGCGCAGGAGCGGGCCATCACCGAACTCGCCATGTGGGTGCCGCTCTACATCCGTGAGCTGGGATACGGTATGGTTGAAGAATTCAACTGGGACCCTCCTGCGTCGAACAGGCTGAACTTCTCTTCGGTGAAGTTCGACTGAACGGCGAACGGTGTCGCGATGCAGTCTCCCGACGTCGCGGCACCGTTAGTTATGCTGATTTCGGTTTGAGCCACTTCAGGATGGTAAAGTAGTCGTTTTCAGCAGGGGAGTGCGGACGCGGAGCGAAAGCTGCTTCACGCCTTCCTTCATCCCGCCCAAACTGCCCGAAGCCCGCTCGCGGAGTTGTATCGTATGGCTGAGTCCGTTCCTGTCGCGCCACAAGACGCTGCCTCTCTGCTCAGCGTGCGCGATCTCAGCGTCTGCTTTCACGCAAAAGGTGAGACTGTTCATGCCGTCAACGGCGTCTCCTTTGACCTGGCAAGAGGCGAGGCGATCGGTATCGTCGGAGAGTCCGGCAGCGGAAAGTCGACCGTCGCATTGGCGATCATGCAATTGCTAGCCCCGGCTGCAGAAATCAGCGGAAGCCATGTCACGCTTGAGGGGAGGGATCTTCTGGCCATGAACCCCCGGGCGATGCGCCAGGTACGGGGCAGGGAAATAGCGCTCGTCTTTCAGGATCCGATGACCGCGCTCAACCCCGTTCTGACTGTCGGCCAGCACATGCAAGAGGCACTTTATCTGCATGAAGGATTGAAGGGGCAGGCAGCGTTCATTCGCTCTGTAGAGCTCCTTAATCTGGTTGGGATCGCTGCGCCAGAGAGCCGCCTGTCCGCCTATCCACACCAGCTTTCAGGGGGAATGCGCCAGCGGGTGATGATCGCGCTGGCAGTTAGCGGAAACCCCAAATTGCTTATAGCAGACGAGCCGACCACTGCGCTCGACGTCACGATCCAGGCGCAAATTCTCCAGCTTCTTGCCCGTTTGCGGGACGAACTCGACATGTCGATCATTCTTGTCAGCCATGATCTCGGTGTCGTGGCAAGCCTGTCCGACCGGGTCTTGGTCATGTATGGCGGTACCGTGGTCGAGGACGCGACCGCTGAACAGGTTCTGCTTTATCCCAAACACCCCTATACCTCGGCGTTGATCGCCGCTCGTCCCGAGATCGATGGAGACCGCGACGTGCCGCTAAGGGCAATTCCCGGAGCTGCGGGGCGCCAGTGCGAGCCGCCATCAAGCTGCAGCTTTGCGCCACGATGTCCGGAATGCATGGATGTGTGCAGCCAGTCATTGCCGCCGCTTCTGTTCGTCAACGGACACGGGACCGCCTGCTGGAAAGTTTCGGGCATTGACGGGGAGCGCATCCCGTGACGGCTTCCAAGACCGCTGACAATTCGTTGCTTCAGGTCGACAATCTGAAGGTTCATTTCGGACAGGGACGACGGCTGTTTTCGCGCAGCCGCTGGTCGGTGCGGGCTGTCGATGGAGTCAGCTTTCAAATTCGCGAGGGCGAAACACTCGGCCTGGTCGGTGAATCGGGTTGCGGCAAGAGCACGGTTGGTCGTGCCGTGGCGCAGCTGCTGACGCCCACTTCGGGTATGATCTCGTTCGACGGCGAAGATGTAACTGGTATGGATTCGGCCCGCGAGCGTCGCTTCCGGCGTGACCTTCAGATCGTTTTCCAGGATCCTTACTCCAGCCTCGACCCCCGCATGCGGATCGGTGCGGCGATCCGCGAGCCCCTCATCATTCATGGCATTGCCCGGGGCCGCGAAGCCGATGCACGCGTGACCGAACTGCTCGATGCCGTCGGTTTGCCGGTATCGGCGGTTGAACGCTATCCGCACGAGTTCTCCGGTGGGCAACGCCAGCGCATCGCCATTGCCCGGGCACTAGCGCTTGAGCCCCGGCTGATCGTTTGCGACGAGCCCATCTCGGCGCTGGACGTATCCGTGCAGGCGCAAATCGTGAACCTGTTGGGCGAGTTGCAGAAGCGCCGACGGCTGACCTTTCTGTTCATCGCCCACGATCTGGCGGTTGTGCGCCACATTTCGCATCGCATCGCGGTCATGTATCTCGGCCGGATCGTGGAGACAGGCGATAGCGAAACGCTCTGCCGCGAGCCGTTGCATCCTTACACCAAGGCGCTTTTCGGGGCTGTGCCCCGAACCGACCCACGTGCGGCGCGTTCCGGTGACTGGTCGGTTATCGAGGGCGAGATCCCGAGTCCGCTCAATCCACCGAATGGCTGTCATTTTCATACCAGATGCCCTTTTGCCAGGGAGGTCTGCCGCCACAGCGACCCGCCACTCGAGGCACTGTCCAAAGACCGCGGGGTCGCCTGCCATTTCTGGCGGGAGATCCGGGCAAATACTGGTGCCGACCCGATCAAGACGAAAAAGGCTGCTACATGACTGACTGGACCGTTGACGAGGCCATTGCGCTGACGCGCAAGGAAGAAAAGGACAACATTGCCCGCCTTCGCGAGTTTGTGCGCATCGAGTCTGTGTCGATGACACCTGCCAGGGCCGATGACGTGATGCGGGCTTCCGAATGGCTGGCGCACGAACTCCGACGTATTGGCTTTGAGCATGTGCGCATCCACGAGACCGAAGGGCATCCAATCGTCACGGCAGACTGGCTGAATGCCGGGTCTGATGTTCCAACAGTGCTCATCTACGGTCATGTCGACGTGCAGCCGGTCGAGCCGGTCTCTGAATGGACCGTGCCGCCTTTCGACATCACTGAGCGTGACGACCGCCTCTATGGGCGGGGCTCCACCGACGACAAAGGGCAGCTGCTGATGCATCTCGTCGCGCTCGATGCTTTGATGCGCAACGGTGGCGGCAGACTACCCTGCAACTTCAAGCTGGTTGTCGACGCCGAGGAGGAGATTGGCTCGCCCAGCCTGCTTGGCTGGATGAAATCAAATCCTGAATTGGTCACGGCTGATTTTGCGGTTGTGAGCGATTCGCCGATGTACGACTACAACATGCCGTCGATTGCCTGTTCACTGCGCGGCATTGCCAATCTCGAAGTGGAGCTGCGCAGCGCCGATGGCGATGTGCATGCGGGCCAGTTCGGCGGAGCGATCGCCAATGCGGCCCGTTCGCTGTCCCGCATTCTGGCGGCGTTGCACGATGCCGACGGTTGTGTGACCGTGCCGGGCTTTTATGATGGCGTACCGTCGATCGCCCGGGAAGAACGCGAGCGTTTTGCGTGTCTACCCTTCGACGAGAACGCCTGGATGGCAAGCGTGGGCGCTCTCGGCGCAGAGGGTGAAGCCGGGTTCTCTACGCTGGAGCGTACCTGGGTGCGTCCGACGCTGGAGATCAACGGTCTGTTCTCAGGACACATTGCCGAAGGCACAAAGGCCATCGTGCCGGCTGTGGCAACAGCAAAGCTTTCCTGCCGGCTGGTCGCGGGTCAGGATCCCGAGGCCCTTCAGAACAAGGTCGCCGAACACATCGCCGCGCTGGCGCCAGCCAATGTGCGTTGTATGGTCAAGCGACTGAGCGTCGTGCCGCCAGCGGCAATCGATCACCGGTCGGCGGCGGTGCAGCTCGCCGCCTCGAGCCTGGCGCAAGCCTTTGCCACCGAGGTGTTCCTTGTGCGAGACGGCGGTGCCATTCCGGCCGTCGCCCATCTCAAGGATCATTTTTCGATGGATACGCTGCTGATGGGGTTTGGATGCCCGGATGAAAACAAGCATGGCCCGGACGAATGGCTCGCTATGCTGCACTTCAGGAAAGGCATCGAAGCCCTTATCGCTTACTGGCCAGCTCTAGCACGGACCGGTGCTCAATAAGCTTCTGCAAACTCACAAGAGACCACGGGACAACCATGAACAACGTGATGAACATCGATCTCGAAACCGCCAATGCACTGATTGCCGCGGGCGTCAGCCGTGCCAGTGAAATCGGCGTTCCGATGGCGATTTCGGTCGTCGATACCGCAGGCCATGTTGTGGCGCTGCATCGCATGGACAACGCGAACTGGCATACGATTGGACTTTCCCAGGGAAAGGCGATGGCGGCGGCCGCGATGCGCCTGCCCAGCGCCGACCTCGGCGCGCGGTGGAAGGATTTTCCCGCTCTTACCACAGCCGCGACAGTGCTTAACGGCGGACACTTTGTTCCCCTGCCAGGCGGCTTTCCGCTCAGAGTGAACGGTCAGGTGGTGGGCGCTGTCGGCGCCAGCGGCGGCACTGGCGCGCAAGACGCCGATGTCTGCCTGCACGGTATTTCCGGCACCGGTCGGTTCGATGCCGAAACGCCGCCAGCGGCATAGGCGGCAAGTCGAATTGCGGAGGATATGATGGCACGCTTTCTCGCCCGACGGCTTATCCTGGCGTTCGTCGTCGTGTTTGCGGTCGCCTCACTCACCTTTTTCGCCCTCAATCTGAGCGGCGATCCGATATCAAACGCGCTTTCCGATGCGGGAGCGAGCGAGGAGCAGATTGCCGCCGTTCGCCATCAGATGGGTTATGACCGGCCGATCATCGTGCGCTACGCGGACTTCATTTTCAGTGCCGGGCGCGGCGATTTCGGCCGCTCAATCTTTTATGGCGAGGAGACACTGCCTCTGGTGGTAGCGCGGTTTCCCTATACGATGATCCTCGCGGGGGTGGCCATGCTCATCACCGTGCTGGTGGCGATCCCGCTTGGCATCTTGGCGGCCACTTTCCCCGACAGTCTGCTCGATCGGACCATCGTGACGCTTGCAGCGCTGGGTCAGTCCGTTCCGATTTTTGTCGTAGGCCCTATCCTGATCCTGATTTTTTCGGTGCATTTGGCGATTCTACCGGTATCGGGTGCCGAGAGTTTATGGAGTGTGGTGCTGCCGGCAGTAACGCTGTCTTTCTATCCGATGGCCCGTATCACCCGGCTCCTGCGAGCGAGCATGCTTGAGGTCACAGGTTCTGAGTATGTGCTGACAGCCCGTGCGCGCGGATTTTCCGAGTTTCGTGTTGTTCTGCGCTACATTTCCAACAACGCGCTCCTGCCTGTGCTCACCGTGCTCGGCCTGCAACTGGGAAACCTGCTTGGCGGGGCTGTGATCGTGGAGACGGTGTTCGCCTGGCCGGGCATTGGCAGTCTCACGCGCGACGCGTTGATCAACAGCGACTTTCCCTTGGCGCAGGCAGCAGTGATCGTGATCGCCATCGCGGTTGTGGTCGTGAATTTTCTGACCGACGTCGTCTATGCGCTGGTCGATCCACGAATTCGGTTGAGCTAACCATGTCAGTAATTACGGACGCACAAACCTCTCCGCCTCGACGTCGCAGAAGGCGACTTGCGCGACGGCGCATCGGTGTCGTTGTGGCGCTTGCCGTGCTGCTGATCCTCTTCGCCCTGGCGCTCAGCGCACCACTGTGGGCCGTCGATCCGGCGAAGCAGTCTCTGCTCGACGCGGAACTGCCGCCTTATCCGCTCAACGGCTCTGTTCCCGGGCATCCTCTGGGCACCGATGAACTTGGCCGTGATCAGCTTTCCCGCATTCTGTTCGGCTTGCGAACGTCAATCACCATCTCAGCCCTTGCCATGATGCTGGCGATGAGTATTGGCACGGCGATTGGTATCATCGCCGGGTTCTTCCGGGGCCTTGTAGAGGAAGTTCTGATGCGTATCGTTGATGTGCAGATGTCCTTTCCAGCCATCCTTCTGGTGGTCACATTCGTCACTGCGGTGGGCCCCAGCTTCCAGTCGATTGTCATCGTGCTGGCGCTGTCGGTGTGGGTGGTGTTCGCGCGTGTGGCGCGTGCCCAGGTTCTGGCATTGCGCGATTCTGATCTTATCCTGGCCATGCGGGCGCTTGGAGCTTCGACGCCGCGTATCCTGTTCTTGCATATAGTGCCGAACATCGCCGGCCCGCTGATTGTCATTGCCACACTTGAAATGGCCACCCTGATCGTTGCCGAGTCGGCACTCGGTTATCTGGGGCTTGGCGTTCCGCCGCCGACACCCAGTCTGGGTGCCATGATCGCTTCAGGGCAATTCGGCCTGATCACTGGCGTCTGGTGGCTTGTGGTCGGTCCAGGGCTTGCCATGACAGCATTCATTATGTGCATCAATGTTCTGGGTGACCGGCTCCGCGACCGGCTTGACCCCCGTAGTTAGCAGAGAGGTCGACCTGACCTTAGGTGCTTGATCTTGATATTGGTGGCGTCGTCTTTGAATCCGGGCAGGCATCCTGGGCGGGCACTGCATCGCTGGCTCTCACTGATGAAGGGCAGCCGACACGGAGCATGTCAAAGTCCTGCGTGATCTGCTCCATCATTTCGACACTCACTGGATACGCGCGCGCAGCCGGTCGGTGATGAATTCCATGGCGAGCACGATCGCGAAGATCACGAGAATGGAGGGGCGTAATCCCGGAAAGACGTCCAGGTACCATATGCGTGCTTTCAGCCATCGAATGCGTCTTTCAGATCGCTTTGCGAAACCTTGTCGCTCGCCTTGTCGAAGAGGATGCGTCCATTCTTCAAAGCCACGACCCGGCTCGCATATGTCAGCGCATGCTCCATGTCGTGTGAGGTGGAAAGCAGCATTACGCCGTGTTTGGCGCACAGTCGGGCAGACAGGTTCATCCACAACCCCGCGCGATATGAACCAAAGCATATCGGAGCGCTCCAGAAGCGACAGGGCAACGGGGAGCGCCACTGTCTCGAAGGTCGGAGCAATGTCGGAAAGCCCCATGGCGGCAAGGTACCGGTTAACCGTTTCCCGGATAATCGCGCCAGGGTTCGGCAGGATGAGTGGAAATCCGGAAAGCGCCTCGCGCACGGGACGCTGAAGCGCGGGGCGGCCCGTGCGCGCGACAAGAAGAATGGGCTCTTCATAGAGATATTCGAATGACAGACCAGGCATGTCCCGGGCGGAAGGCATTCGCCCCACCATCAGGTCGTTTTTTCCTCTACGCAGCATCTCAATGAGATACCGGTTTGGTCCGGTAATGACCCCGATCCGCGCCTGGGGGCGAGCCTGAGCGAAGTCCAGGGCCACGGAGGGGAAGAACCCGCCCGCCACTGTTGGCAAGACGCCCACCTTCACCAGATCGACGGCTGCACCGCCAGAGAGGCTGCGCACACCGGCTTCAAGATTTTGCAGTGCCGAGAGCGCATGCATCCGAAATCCCTCCCCGGCAGGGGTGAGAACGGCGTTCCGGCCGACTCGCTCGAACAATGCCGAACCCAAAAGCGTCTCAAGCTCGCGGATGGTTTTCGAGAGGGCAGGCTGCGAGACGCCGCGCGCTCTCGCCGCGGCAGAAATGCTGTCATGCTGTCAGGCCGATAGAAAGGCCTGAACATGGCGCAGTTTCATGCCGAGAGGTATACCCATATGGTTATGCGTTTTTGCATATCTTAATATTTTTTCGGAGGAAGAAATTATGTCAGTCTGCCTGTGGAGCTGGTCGCGCAGGTAATAAACGCTGCCGGGTTCGGCCGGCGCAATCGTGTATGGGGCCCTGAACAGGTGAAACCCCTTGCTGCACATCCTTCCGGTGATGAATGTCGCATGTCCGGGGAGGCGTGGACTTGCCCGCGGTGGGAACATCGGCTGAATTGCGAAGAGGTGCATGACCTTTGTGGAAAGGATGCTGTGATGAGTGACAGGTATGACAGGGGCATGAAAGTGCGCCGCGAGGTGCTCGGAGATGCGCATGTGGATCGGGCGGAGGCCGCCAAGACCGCATTTGATCAGTCTTTTCAGTCGCTGATCACCGAAGGTGCCTGGGGCACGGTGTGGGCGTCTGACCGCCTTACCCGTCGCGAGCGGTCCATGCTGACCGTCGCGCTTCTTGCAGCGACTGGCAATTTTGAGGAAATTCCAATGCATATACGCGCCACGGCCCGCACGGGTGCCTCCCGGGAAGACATCGCAGAGGCATTGCAACACGTCGCCATCTATGCCGGTGTGCCAAAGGCCAACCATGCCCTCAAGCTTGCCAGACAAACTTACGCGGAAATGGAGGAAAATGACGAATGAGGGATCTCGGACCACTCATCCCGCGCAATCATTCGGTTCATCCGGCAGCTTATGCTGAGGACTACAAGACAAGCGTGACGCGCTCGCCCAATCTGCCGCTTCTTTCGATGGAGAGCACACCCTCGGAGGAAACCGGCCCTGTTTTCGGGGCAGAACTGATCGGTGAGCTGGACAACAACCTCATCCTCAACTGGTCCAAGGGGCTTGCCCCCGCCGTGGGTGAACGCATTCTCGTGCATGGACGTGTGCTGGACGAGAATTGCCGGCCGGTGCCAAATGCGCTTCTCGAGATTTGGCAGGCCAATGCCGGTGGCCGCTACAGGCATGTCAAGGATACCTATTTTGCCCCGCTCGATCCGAATTTCGGTGGATGTGGCCGCACGCTCACGGACGAAAGCGGCTATTATGAATTCCTCACGATCCGGCCGGGCGCATACCCCTGGCCGAACCGTGCCAATGACTGGCGCCCGATGCATATCCACTTTTCGATCTACGGCCAAAGTTTCGGCCAGCGCCTCGTCACGCAGATGTATTTCGAGGGGGATCCGCTGATTGCCCATTGCCCGATCGCAGCGACCGTCAGGGACCGCAGTCATCTCGATCGCCTTGTGGCGCCGCTCGACCTGTCGAAATCGCGCCCGCTCGATTACCTCGCATACAAGTTCGATATCGTGTTGCGCGGTCGTCGACAGACAATGTTTGAAAACAGGCTGGAGGGCATGTGATCATGGTTCAGAAGCTGGCCACTCTTGCTGAAACGCCTTCCCAGACCGCCGGTCCATACGTTCACATCGGCCTGATGCCCACTTATGCAGGCAATGCCGGTTCCTTCCCTCAGGAGATTGGTGCGTCGCCCGTCAAAGATGACGTGAAGGGGCAGATGATAGAAATTGTCGGTTCCGTCTTCGACGGCACGGGATGGGTGTTGCGCGACGCGCTGATCGAAAGCTGGCAGTGCGATGGAGAAGGCAAGTTTCCGGGACAGGATGGCGCCGACCCGAATGTTTCGGGCCATTGCCGCTTCGCCGTCGATGAGGCAACCGGCGAGTTCAGGCTTAAAACGGTCAAACCGGGAAGCTATATGGGGCGTGGAGGTGTGAGAAGCGCACCTCACATTTCATTGTGGATTGTCGCGCGCGGTATCAATACAGGGCTCAACACACGGATCTACTTCGAGGATGAGGACAATTCTGGCGACCCGTTGCTGGGACGCATCGAGCAGCGCCCGCGCGCGGAAACGCTGATCGCAAAGAAAGTTGCCGATGGGAAATACCGTTTCGACATCCGTCTTCAGGGCGAGCGCGAGACGGTGTTTCTCGATCTCTGACAGATGCAATTGATAGCGCAGCGCCGATCAAGGCAGCTCGAGCAATGTCGAAAGGCTCTTCAGGATGAACGTTTCGGTTTTTGATCATCCATGGCTGGCGGGCTTGTTCGGCGACCCGGAGATGGCCTCGATCCTTGGTCCAGATCGGCAGATGAGCCACATGCTGTCCTTCGAGGCTGCCTGGTCGCGGGCCTGTGGGCGCGCAGGCTTTTTCGATGCTGAACAGGCCGAGGCGGCGGCGCTCGCAATCGAGAAAGCACAGATCGACCTGTCGGACATCGCTGCCGGCATGGCACAGGACGGTGTGCCGGTGCCGCGGTTGGTTCGGCAGTTAAAGGCGATAGCGGGGCCGGACGCGGTTCATCGTCATGCCACATCTCAGGATGTCGTGGACACGGCGCTTGCCCTGACCCTGAAAGAGGCCTCCGATCTTCTGGAAGTGCGCTTCAGGGCGCTGGTGGCATCGCTCGATCAACTCGTCGATCGTTTTGGGGACGCGCCCCTGATGGGGCGTACGCGAATGCAGGCGGCCACCATGATTGCAGTCCGTGACCGGGCCAAGACCTGGCGCCTTCCGCTGGATGACCATCTGAAGCGTCTGTCCGCGCTGCGCCCTGTTGTCGAACGGGTTCAGATTGGTGGCGCTTCCGGTGATCGCAAGGCAGTCGGCGCTCTCGCCGACACCATCGTTGCCGATGTTGCCGAAACCCTCGGTCTCGCACCCGCAGGCGAGGCCTGGCACGCCATGCGCCACAGCATCGCCGACTACGCATCGTTTCTTTCCCTTGTCACGGGGACACTTGGCAAGTTCGGGCAGGATGTGATGCTGATGGCGCAACAGGGGATCGACGAAATCGCGCTTTCGGGTGGCGGTGGATCATCGGCGATGCCGCATAAGCAGAACCCGGTGCTGGCCGAACTTCTCGTAACGCTTGGCCGGTTCAATGCTACGCAGGTTTCCGCCATGCATCATGCGATGATCCATGAGCAGGAGCGTTCGGGAGCGGCATGGAGCCTTGAATGGATGGTGCTTCCGCAAATGTTGATGGCGACTGCACGGGCGCTTTCAGCCGCGAGGGACATGTCTCTGGCGATAACGCGGATTGGCGAACCGTCTGAGGATCGCAAAAACACCAGTCTTGATGATTGATCAGCCGCGACCACTGTGAGGCAGCGCCGAGACGCTGCCTCTCACGGGGCGCGCAGCCCGGTCAGGTGTGGAGGGCAGTCGGTGCAGGCACTGGCATCGGCAGCTGCCCCGTGATGCCCTCCACCAACTGCCCAGGCTTCAGGAGCACCGCTTCCGAATGGGCGGGGCCGATGAACTGCGCACCGAAAGGCAGGCCGGATGAATGCCGCCCCGCGGGGGCCGACAGCGCCGGTACGCCCGTCAGATTTGCAGCGGCGTTCAACCTCACATAAGCCTCCACGACCTGCTCTTCACTTCCGTCCTGCCAGATGAGTGCTTTCTGGCCGCGTCGTGCTGCCACGGTTGGCACAGTGGGAACGATCAACGCGTCGATCTTCTGGCACATCTCCACCCAGGCGCGCTCCAGCAGCTCGAGATGATTCTCGGACGCGAGGCACAGGAGGAAGACCTGCCGACAGATGTCGATAAGCTTCTCGATCGGGTTATCGCTCCGATCATGTATCATTTCCTGTTTACGGACGCCCCACCGGGCCGGAGTATGCGCAGGAACCGCTCGACAGAGCATTGGAGACCGGTCACCTCCGCCGGTGAAGCGCCATAAACAAGATTCCTGGCCGCGGTAGGCGACCGCCATCAAGCGGTCTGCATTTCAGCGTGCATGGCTTTGGAAACACTCTCGGCGCTTGTGTCGTCTGCCTGATCGCGCTGCCGCAGGTTATCCTTAAGCTCAGGTCTGGTCCTCCGTGCGTTGACTCCTGCCAATCTGTAAAGTACAGGATTATACAGGTTCACTGGACAGGTTTATATGTCTCGACGCGCGAACACGTTATCACCGGGGATGGCAAAGCCTGAGCGGATCGCCACGGTTCTGGAGCGGGAAATTCGTTCAGGCGCCCTGGGGTTTGGCGAGCGGCTGCAAAGCGAAAATGAGCTGGTGCAGCGCTTTTCCGTCAGCCGCAACACGGTGCGGCGCGGCCTGGAAGAGCTCTCTGCGAGGGGGCTCATAACGACGAAGGTCGGTATCGGCTCCTTTGTCACGTTCGACGGAAAGATGGTCGATGACGGGATCGGCTGGTCGAAGGCGCTGGCTGACGCAGGGGCCAATGTCCAGACCCGCACGCTGCGTCTGGAAGTGATTGAAGATCCGGAACTGGCCGAGATGCTCGGCATCGGGAAGTCGGCCTTCATCGCAGTCGATCGCGCACGCAGCAATGCGGGCACCGGATACGCCATCTCCATCGAGCGCTCGCGCCTTCCTCTGTCGCCCGAGCTGGAAGAAGTTCCCCTCAAAGGATTGCGGGAAGGCTCCCTGCACCAGACATTGCGGGGCGCTGGGCTTGTTCCGGATCATGGAGAAGAGTGGGCCGACATCGAAATGCTGTCGCCTGAGGATGCGGCCATCCTCGGGTGCGAAACAGGAACACCGTTTCTGCGAACGCGCCGCGTGACACGAAGGCCAAACGGATATCCGATCGAGTATGTCACCAGCTTGCTCAACCCCACGCATTTTGCCCTGCATCTGGAGTTCTGAGGCATGTCGGACAGGTCAGTTGCAGAGGACCGGGCAAAGGCTGCGTTGATCGGAGGGGCGTTGGGCGATGCGCTTGGCATGCCGACCCAATTGCTCTCCCCTGCCCAGATCGGCGAGGCTTACGGCTTCGTCGAGAATTTCGTTGTGCCGGCTCCCGACCACCCCGTATCGAAAGGGTTGCCGGCCGGCGCGATCACCGACGACACCGAACAGGCACTGCTGCTGGCGCAAATCCTGCTTGAATCCGGGGACACGTTTGATCACCGCCGGTGGGTGAATGCGCTTGTCGAGTGGGAGCGTGACGTCAAGGCCCGCGGAAGCTACGATCTGCTTGGCCCTTCCACCAAACGCGCCATAGACGCCATCAACAGCGGCACGCCGCCTGAAGAGGCGGGGCGCGACGGCGACACCAACGGTGCCGCCATGCGCATCGCCCCGGTCGGTATCATGATGCCGGCCAGTGCACCGGCTGCGCTGGTCGCCAAGGTGGCCGAAACCTGCCGCGCAACCCACAACACATCCATGGCGATTGCTTCGGCGGCGGCAGTGGCGGCCGCCGTCAGTCATGGTGTTTCCGGCAGCGACTGGCGGCATGCGGCCAAGCACGCCATTGACGCCGCGAAGCTGGGTGCAGGCCATGGGCACTGGGTGGCGGGCCCTGATATTTCAGCCCGCATTCGTTGGGCGACAGACCTCGTGCGCAAAGAGCCTGCAGAACGCGCGATCGGGTTGATTTCGGAGCTCATCGGCACAGGTGTGGCAAGCCAGCAGTCTGTACCGGCTGCTTTCGCTGTTCTCGAGGTGGCACAGGGAGATCCCTGGCGTGCTGCGGTCATCAGCGCCAATCTGGGTGGAGATACCGATACGATTGGGGCGATCGCGGCAGGCATGGCGGGCGCCTGCGCAGGCATGAATAGCCTGCCGCAAGATCGTATCGCCCAGTTGAACGGGCTCGATATGGGGGTGGTTGAAACATTGTCCGCGAAGCTCGTTGCAGAGCGCTTCCGCCGTTTCGGAGACGAGGAGGCAGCATGACGCGTCTCATCCATGCCGGCAGTGCCGTTGTTGATTACGTCTACCGGATCGACACCTTGCCGAAACCGGGGGGCGAAAAGACTGCATCGAGCTACAACCGCATCGCCGGCGGTGGCTTCAACGTGATGGTCGCAGCCAGACGGGCCGGTCTGCCGGTTGCGTTTGCCGGTCGCCATGGCACAGGAGCGGAGGGGGATTTTCTGCGCGCGGCGTTTGCTGCCGAAGGGGTGGAAACATTGACCCCGCGCGCGCCCGACCTCGACAGTGGAAACTGTGTGGTGTTGGTCACTGCCGATGCCGAACGAACCTTTGTCTCCTGGCCCGGTGCAGAAGCGGTGCTGACGATCGCGGACCTGGCCCCGGTAACCGTACAGGACACCGATTGGGTTTTCATATCCGGCTACACACTGTCTTACCCCGGCAGCCGTGAGGCACTGGCCGACTGGGTCGAGGCCCTGCCGCCGGGCATCCCGGTCATTTTCGACCCGACTCCGGTCGTAGCGGACATCCCTTCTTTTATCCGTGCCCGGGTTCTGGCCCGCAGCACCTGGCTGAGCTGCAATGTCGCAGAAGCGCGCGCGATTGCCGGTGCGTCCGAACCTGCCACCAACGCTGCTCTTCTCATGTCTGAACACTGTCCGGGGGCAGATGGTGTGGTCATTCGCTCCGGTGCATTTGGCGCATATCTTCTGTTGCGGGATGGAAGCGATGGCGCCGTCGACGGATTCTCAGTGCCTGCGGTAGACACAAACGGCGCCGGTGACACGCATATCGGGGCCTTTGTTGCTGCCTTGGCGCGGCATGAACAACCTTTCGCGGCCCTACGCTATGCCAACGCAGCGGCTGCGATATCGGTGAGCCGGCATGGTGGTTGCGCTGCGCCCCGCGACGCCGAAATACGGTCTTTCCTGGCAGAGCGGAATCACGCCGAGGCTGACGAGCCGGTGCGCAGGGATGAGATGCGCAGGCAACAATAACAACGATGGCACAAAAAGAGAGGAACAACCGATGACCAAATTGCTTGGGAAACTGGCAGCGCAAGCAGTGCTGCTCTCCGTGTGTGCGGTTTCCGCCCATGCCGCCGAGCTGCATGTGCTCAACTGGAAGGGGTATGGCGCTGACGAGCCCTGGGCTGTGGAAGCGTTCGAGAAAGCGACGGGCCACAAGGTGGTCAACGACTTCTTCAACTCCGAACAGGAAATGCTGACCAAGCTGAGGACGAATCCCGGCCTCTACGATGTTGTCATGATCAATGCGGCGTTCACCGGTCAGGCACTGGCGGAATCTCTCATCCAGCCGATAGACACCGCAAAAATCCCGAATTACGCGGACATTTCCGGCGACAAGGCCAGCTCGCCCATGCTGAATCAGGACGGCAAGGTCTACGGTGTGCCATGGGTTTGGGGACTGACTGCGATCGCCGTCAACGACAAGTCGTTCGAGACGCTGCCGACCAGCATCTCGGTCATGTGGGATGAGGCGCACAAGGGCAGGGTCGTCATTCGTGATGACGCCGTCGAGGCTATCCAGTTCGGTGCGATCGCCTCGGGGCAAGACATCAATGACATCAAGGACATGGATGCGGTGAAGGAGAAGCTCACTTCGCTCATGCCACAGATCCGCACCTTCTGGAGCTCTGAGAATGACTGGAACCAGATGGTCGCTTCGAACCAGATCGATATTGGCACATACTGGTCCGGCTCGGCTGATCGTGCCAAGACCCAGTTCAACCTGCCGGTCAGTCTGGTAATCCCGGAGGAGGGAGCCGTTGCCTGGCTCGACGCCTTCTCCATTCCCGTCGGCTCCGACAATGTCGAGGGTGCTGAAGCCTTTATCAACTACATGATAGATCCGGAGTTTTACGTCGAATGGGTCACGAAAGTCGGTGCGCCGGTTTCCGCCAATGAAAAGGCAGTCGCGGCTCTTCCCGAAGATGCATTCAACAGGGCAGTGATGGGCGACCCCAAAGTGGCGGATCGCATCCAGTTTCAGGCTCCCGTCACTGATGAGCAGAGAGAGAAATATCTGGCCATCTGGCAGGAACTCAAGGTTGAGGCGAAATAGTCAGAAAAAGAACACGTGCATCCCGCTCACATGAGGCAAAGGGCGGGATGCGGCGCCGGGACCATCGGGAGGAGAGCCATGGCAACATCGATCCGCGGGAGAGGGGGCATCGGACCAGCGCTGCCGCTGCTCACACCCGCCTATCTTTGGCTCGCCGTGGCCATCTTCCTTCCACTCTCGGCGATGGCGCTTTTTTCCTTCATGACCGACCTGCCCATGTCTGGCAGGGATTGGTCCTTGACCCTTGAACACTACGCTGCGTTCTTTTCAAGCGGGCTGTATGTCACCTTGCTCTGGGCGTCGGTCCGTCTCGGCCTCGAGGTGACGCTCTGGTGCGCGGTGATTGGGTTTCCGGCAGCCTATGTGTTGGCAAGGGTTCTCAAAGGCAGGGCGCGAGAAGCGATATTCCTCCTGGTCATCCTTCCCTTCTGGTCAAATGGCCTCGTCCGCATCTTCTCCTGGGCCATGGTGCTTCGGGAAGGGGGGCTGCTGGACACGGTGCTGAACGCCATCTCGCCGTTCCGGATCGACATTGACCTCATGTATTCCTATCCGGCGGTGATCATCGGTCTCGTTCATTCATACGTGCCATACATGGTCCTGACCTGCTACCTGACCCTGCAGGCAATTGACAACGCGCTCATCGAGGCGGCTCGCTCATTGGGTGCCTCGAGACTGCAGACGCTGCGGCGCGTGGTTCTGCCACTCGCCATGCCCGGCCTGCTTGCCGGTTCCGTTCTTATATTTGTGCCCGTTGTTGGCTCGTTCATGGAACCCCGCATCCTGGGCGGGCGCACCGGAACGTTCTACGGCACGGTGATCGAGGATCAGTTTGTTGCCGTCTTCAACTGGCCGCTGGGCGCGGCGCTCTCCTTCATTCTGCTGGCTGTGGTGCTCGTCATTCTCAGCCTGTCGGCGCCGATCCTGAGAAGGGTGCAATAATGTTCACGACCCGTCTGCTCGAGGCGCTCGGCCGTGTGTGGATCGTGCTGCTGCTCTCTTTTCTCTMCCTGCCGATCTGCATCATGGCGTTGATGTCGTTCAACGCTTCCCCATTCTACCAATTGCCGTTCGAATGGACGACGGGCTGGTATGCCGATCTTTCACGGAACGGACGACTTCTCGCCGCAACCTGGAATTCCCTCCAGATCGCGGTCTTCACCACGGCAATCGCTACCGTGCTGGGGACAGCGGCATCGATAGCGCTGTTTCGCTATGAGTTTCGAGGCAAGAGACTGCTTCAGGCCCTGCTGTTCCCGCCCATAGCCATTCCATGGCTGATCACCGGCACCGCAATGTTGATCTTCTTCTTCGGCGTCGGCATCGGGCGTGGCCTTCACGCCATCCTGCTTGGCCATGTTGCTCTCGCGCTGCCCTATGTCATCGTTGTCGTTTCCGCGCGCTTGCAGACCTTCGCTCCTGAGCTTGAAGAAGCCGCCCGTTCGCTGGGCGCCAGCCAGTGGCAGGTCACCACGCGGGTCACACTCCCGTGGATCATGCCGGGGGTGATCGCCGGTGGTCTGTTCGCTTTCGCGGTTTCATTCGACCAGTTCGTCGTTTCCTATTTCCTTTCGACACCGGGCGAAGCGACACTTCCGGTGGAGATCTATGCGGCAATCCGCAAGGGTTTCACGCCTGAGATCAATGCCGTATCCACCATCATAATAGGCATATCCATGGGACTGATGCTCGTCACCGCCCGCTTCTTCAAGTTCGGGGGGGAGAAATAAACAATGGCCGAGGTCGTCGTCGACAGGGTTTCGCGTTCCTTCGGTTCGCACAAGGCACTGGATGAGGTGTCCATCGCCTTTCCCGACAGGGGATTTTATGGATTGCTTGGCCCATCGGGCTCCGGCAAGACCACTTTGCTGCGCATGATAGCCGGGTTCGACTTCCCCGATGCCGGGCGTATTGCCATTGGCGGCGAAGGGGTCGAGCGGGTGCCGGTGGAAAAGCGGCGTATCGGAATGGTGTTTCAGAATTACGCGCTTTTCCCGAACATGAGCGTTGCCGAGAATGTGGCGTTCGGCCTTTCGGTTCGGGGCGAAACCAGAGCCACGATCGAAGTTGAGGTGAAACGCGCGCTTGATCTCGTTCAATTGGGGCAGCTTGGAGAACGGCGTCCGCACCAGTTGTCGGGCGGGCAACGCCAGCGCGTGGCGCTTGCGCGGGCAATCGTGACCAAGCCCCGTGTGCTCTTGCTGGACGAGCCGCTGTCAGCGCTCGACAAGGCGCTGCGCGTGGACATGCAGATCGAGTTGAAGCGTATCCAGCGCGAGATCGGAATCACCACGATCTTCGTCACCCACGATCAGGAGGAAGCGCTGACGATGAGCGACCGTATTGGCATTTTGCGCGACGGTCGTCTGGTTCAGGAGGGCCCACCCGAGGAGATATACGACAGGCCGGAGAGTGAATTCGCGGCGACCTTCCTCGGCGATGCCAACATCCTTCGCGGTGTTGCGACCGGCAGTGGCATAAGCCTGCCGGATGGCACGATCATCAGTGCAAACCATGGAGCGAGCCCGGCGATCGGGTCAAGAGCAGGCTGCGCCGTGCGGCCCGAACGCATAAGCATCGGCGAGGTCGACAGCGCCACCCAGGGAGAGGAAAACCGCCTGAAGGGGCGTGTTTCGAAACGCATTTTCGGGGGCAACAGCAGTACCTACTTCGTCGATCACGGCGGGGACGTCATCAAGGTCCACGTGCAAAACAGCGGTGGCCCGAAACTGGCCGAGGGCCAGGACGTGATTTTGAGGTGGTCGCCTGACAGTGCGGTGCTTATCGATATGTGAGGCACTTCCAACCGGCTTCAAAGACGCCTATCACCTCATTGCATTGGCTTTGAGGAAAATCTTTGACTGGGAGTATCTGAGGATGACGGTTGGAAAGCCTGTCGTGATCTATGGCATCAAGAACTGCGACACAATGAAGAAGGCGAGAGCCTGGCTTGAGGCCCATGACATTGCCCATACGTTTCACGACTACAAGGCCGCCGGCATCGAACGCGACCGTCTGAAAGCATGGGTAGAGGAAGTCGGCTGGGAAAAGCTTCTGAATCGCGCTGGAGCAACCTTTCGCAAGCTTTCGGATGCCGAGAAGGCGGATATGGATGCCGAAAAGGCAATCCGCCTGATGGAACAACAGCCAAGCATGATAAAGCGCCCGGTACTCGATCTCGGAAACCGTCGTGTGGTCGGCTTCAAACCCGAGATTTACGAAGCCGGGTTCGCTTCCTGAGCACAACCGAAGCCGTGCTCTGGTGCGGCGCGGCTGCGCCTTGCACGGAAAGCCTTTCTTGCCTTGCTTTCTCACAGTTGGGATAAAACGAATGTTCCACCGTGCGGAAGGGGGACTTCGTGCGTATAAAGCAGGTCATGTTCGCTCTGATCTTCATAACCGCTGCCATCGTTCTGGCGGTGATCGTCCTGCGGTTGGTGTTCGCACTGCCAGATATTTCGCAACGAGAGCGCCAGGAGGCGTTGGCCGCGGACCCTTCAACGCTGCTTGGCCGGCTGCTCGAGACGGGCGCTGCAGCGCATCCGGGCAAGACCGGCGTGCTGCCGCTTGCCGATGGCAAGGATGCGCTGGCGAGCCGGCTGGAGCTGATCGAGCGCGCGCAAGGCTCCATCGACGCGCAATATTACATCTGGCACGATGACACCTCGGGGATTCTGCTGCTGGATGCTCTGCGCGAGGCCGCAGCTCGCGGGGTGCGGGTGCGCTTGTTGCTCGACGACAATGGCGTACCGGGGCTTGATCCCTATATGGCTGCCCTAAACGCCTTGCCGAACTTCCACATTCGCCTCTTCAACCCGTCCACGGTACGCCGGCCAAAACTTTTCGGCTACACGTTCGATTTCTTTCGCATGAATCGGCGCATGCACAACAAGTCCTTCATTGTTGACGGCGCTGCGGCAATCGTTGGCGGCCGCAATATCGGCGACGAGTATTTTCAGATCGGCGAAGCATTCTACGTGGATATGGATGTTCTGGCGACCGGAGCGATCCTTCCCGAAACGGCTATGGTGTTCGATGAATACTGGAACAGCGCCTCGGTGTTTGAAGTCGAAAAGATCATTTCCGGGCCCGGAGATCTCCAGGGTTTCCATGCGCGTGTCGCACAGGTGCGCGCAAGCGAAGAGGCACGAACGGTTCTGGCAGACCTCGAAAGCAGTGCAGATCGCTACGCCAGAGGCGGTGCTGCACTGGAATGGACGGACGTGCAGCTCGTCGCCGACGATCCGGTGAAAGGAGAGGGAAAGGCCACGCGTGACCAGTTGATGATCATGCGCCTTGGCGCGATCCTGGGTGAGGCGCGTCAAAGGCTCGATCTGATTTCGGCCTACTTTGTGCCGGGCAGGATCGGAAGCAGCTATTTCAGCGATCTGGCAAAGGCCGGCAAACAGGTGCACATTCTGACCAACGCCCTCAACACGACGGATGTGCTCCTCGTGCACAGCGGCTATGCCAAGTATCGTCGTGGCCTTCTTGAGGCGGGGGTGAAGCTCTACGAATTGAAACTGCGTGGTGGCGTGACTCAGGAATCAGAATTCCAGCTAAAGCCTTTCGGCCTCTCGGGCGCCAGTCTGCATGCAAAGACCTTCGCGGTTGATGGCGAGCGCATCTTTATTGGGTCGTTCAACTTCGATCCGCGATCAGCGATCCTGAACTGCGAGATGGGCTTCCTGATTGACAGTGAAAGCATGGCCCGAAAAATCAGCGAGGGGTTCGACGACAGATTGGGGCTGGTCAGCTATCAGCCTCGGTTGACCCCCGAGAACAAGATGGTCTGGGTGGAAGAACGGCGCCAGCAGGACCCGATCATCTATCAGGAAGAGCCCGGTGCGACCTGGTTCCGGCAGATCGCGGCGGTGGTGGTCGGCTGGCTTCCGGTGGAGTGGCTTCTCTAGCACGGGTTCCAACTGGCATTTGAGGTCGAACGGAGGGAATATGAAGCACTGGATGTTGTGGTTGCTCGCCGGCATCGTTGCTTTGGTCGGCGGCCTTGCCGCTCTTTTCAACCTCGGCTCCGCTTCCAGTTGGACACTGACATTGGGTGGCTGGGCCCTGATCATCGCCGGCGCCCTGCAGGGGTGGGCGGCCTATAAGGCACCCAGTGTCCCCACGATGATTGGTGCCGGGCTGCTGGCACTCGCCGGCATCTTTCTCGGCCTGTCTCTTCTGTTCGGCCCGTTCGGCGATGGTCGTTTGTTGCAATTTCTCCTTGGAGCACTCTTGATTGCATCGGGGGCCGCGAAACTCTGGGTGGGGCGCAGCCTGCACGGTGATCGCGCATTTCCCGTGCTTCTCTGCGCGGGCGGCGTTTCCGTGGTCCTTGGGGGGATCGTGCTTCTCGGGGTGACGATCAATTTCGGTCTGATCGTGGCTCTGGAATTGTTGGCCAGCGGCGTCGCGCTGGTGCTGCTGTCATTGCGATTGAAAAGACATGCTGGAGAAAACTGACCCGCTTCGCGCATTTATCATCCTGGTTCTTGCCGTCATTCTCACGGTTTTGGTCGGGTGGATACTGGTTGTCGGGCGCTCGGTCCTGATGCCGATCTTCATTGCGGTGATCTCGGTCTATGTTCTCTTGACCGCGTCCGAAGCGCTGGGGAGATTGCCAGTGCTTGGCCGACTACCAGAGTGGATGCGGCGCGGCCTTGTTCTGGCGATTTTCGTTCTGGCCCTGGTCATGCTGGCCAGTGTGCTGGTCGGCACAGCCGAACAGGTGATCGCGCGTCTGCCAGTGTATCAGAAAAACCTGACGGACATGCTCACCGGCATCCTTTCGCGATTCGACATCGAAGAGATTCCCAATCTTTCAACTCTCGTTGAAACACTGTGGGGACGCATCAACCTGCAACGCCTCGCGGCCGTCAGTCTTGGTTCGGTCGGATCCCTGGCCGGCATCATCTTCATGGCCGTTGTCTACTCGACCTTTTTGATGGCAGAGCGGGGGGGCTTTGCCAGAAAGATAGCGGCGGCTCTTCCCAGAGACAGGGCCAGCCAGACCCACACGATTGTGCGCGACATCAACCGCAGCATCGGAGAGTATCTGGCGGTCAAGACATTCGTGAACATCATCCTCGGCGTTCTCTCCTTCGTTGTGCTCAAGCTCTTCGGTGTCGACTTCGCTCTTTTCTGGGCCGTCTTGATCGGACTCTTGAACTACATTCCCTATGTCGGATCACTCATGGGAGTGATGTTCCCGGTGCTCCTCACACTGGCACAGTACGGCTCACTCCAGACCACGCTTCTGGTGGCGGTTTTGCTGACCTCGGCACAGATGTGGGTGGGCAATGCCCTGGAACCGCGCATGATCGGCCGCAGGATAAACATGTCGCCGTTCGTTGTGCTGGTGTCGCTCGCCCTGTGGTCGTCTCTTTGGGGCATTCCCGGCGCTATCCTCGCCATCCCGCTCACCTCCATTATCGCCATCATCATGGCCAACTTCGAGAGCACGCGACCGATCGCCCTGCTTCTGGCTGACGATGTGCAGGCTGTGCTGCACAATGGCGAAGATGAGACTCGGTGAATTCCGGGTCGCGCAGGCGCGCTCTCCAAAACAAAACGGCCCCGCGATGCAGGGCCGTTGGACCTCGAAAACCGGTCGGCGATTAAGAATCGTTGACCACCGAGCGATTAACGATCTTCAAGCGGCCATCCGGTTGGACGACATAGATCTCACGGTAGCGGCTTCCCCCACTGTGGAACTCGTTGAACGTCACCGAACCCACCGGCGTCCTGGTCAGCGGGGATTGTTCGGGGTTGTAGTTGAGACTTCCACTGATCGGCTCGAGCGCCGCCGCGGGCGCGGCGATGTAAAGCGTGGCGAGGGCGGTTAAAACTGCTATTTTCATAATGGTTTCCGTATAAAAACTGGTTTGCTTCACGATCTCGGACTGGATATCGCCAGAACCGATGCCGGGAACATCGCAGCACGGATGTTCACTGTGAAATCAAGCAGTGGCGAGGGAAACCGTCACTTGCGATAAAGCCATTGGGACCAGAGTTCACGCAGGCGTTACGGCGCCGCCGTTGAAAACCCGGGACCGAACGACCATGGATTTCAGACAGTGAACGGGGTGACGGGGACGTTGTCGATAAGACGGGTTTCACCGAGCCAGGCGGCTGCGAGAAGCCTTGCAGGACGATCGGCGCGCTGAAGAGGCTCCAGGGTTTCTGCATCGCGCAGCTCGAAATACTCCACCCGATCGAACCCGGCCCGTTGCAGGGCTTTCTGAGCAGCTTCCAGAACGGGAGCAGCGTCAGCACCGCCGGCAAGGCGCGCCGCACTCTGCAGCAAAACATCTGCAATTGCGGGTGCGATGCGACGCTGCGCGTCTGTCAGGCGTACATTGCGGGATGAGAGAGCCAGATTGTCGGCTTCACGCACAGTCGGACAGCCGACAATCTCGACAGGGATGTTCAGGTCCGCCACAAGCCGGCGCACCACGAGAAGCTGTTGAAAATCCTTCTCGCCGAAACAGGCTATGTCGGCACCGCTTTGAAGAAGCAGCTTGGTGACCACGGTGGCAACACCGTCAAAATGTCCAGGCCTATGAGCACCGCACAGCCCCTGGCTGACGCCAGTGACCGAAACGGTGGTGGAAAACCCGGTGCCATACATCTCTTCCACCGGGGGGGCGAACAGGACGTCAATCTCGTAAGGCGCAAGCTTTGCCGCATCATCGGCCTCGGTGCGCGGATAGGCGGCAAGGTCGGTAGGATTATTGAATTGCTTCGGGTTGACGAACAGTGTGACGATCACCCGCTGGGCACGCGCCTTGGCCGTCTCCACCAGGCTGAGGTGACCCTGATGAAGTGCGCCCATGGTGGGCACGACGGCAACACGCTCTCCAGCGCGGCGCCACATGCGAACGCGCTCACGCAGTTCTGCGACCGTGCGCAGGATGCTGGGGTTCATTCCGTCTTTCCCTTATTGCCATCGGTGAAAATGTGAACATCGCTCGGAAATTCCCGGGAACGGACCTCTCGCGCATAGGCAGCAATGGCCGCATCCGAAGCCTCACCGAGTTCCGCAAAACGCTTGACGAATTTCGGCCGGAACGTATCGAACATGCCGAGCATGTCATCGACCACGAGTATCTGCCCGTCGCAGGTGCGCGATGCGCCGATGCCGATGGTGGGTATGGGGATCGATGTCGTGATGCGATCGGCCAGCGTGGCCGTCACCTTTTCGAGCACCACGGAGAATGCGCCCGCTTCGGCGACCGTTTCGGCATCACGCAGGATGTGGAAAGCATCGTCGCCGCGCCCCTGCACCTTGTAGCCGCCGAAAGTGTTCACGGCCTGGGGCGTCAGACCGATATGCGCCATGACCGGAATTCCGCGTCGCGTAAGGAACCTGATGGTCTTTTCCATTGTCTCGCCGCCTTCGAGCTTCACGGCGCCACAGCCGGTCTCCGCCATGATGCGGGAAGCATTGCGAAAGGCCTGTTCTGGCGATTCCTCGTAGCTGCCGAAGGGCATGTCGACCACAAGAAGGGCCCGCTCCACGCCCCGCCGAACAGCCTGTCCGTGCATGATCATCATGTCGAGAGAAACACCGACAGTGCTTCGCAGACCATGCAGGACCATGCCGACACTGTCGCCCACCAGCACTATGTCGCAGTGCCGATCGACGATGCGCGCAAGCGGGGTGGTGTAGGCGGTCAGGCAGACGAGCGGCTCGCCACCCTTTTTTGCCAGGACATCAGGGGGCGTCAGTGCCGAAATCCGTGCGTTAGCGCTCAAACTGTCCTCCCTTCGCATATCGACACGATGCGGAACACGCCGCGTCAAAACGATTGCGACAGGGATATGACATAGT
Source organism: Nitratireductor sp. (assembly GCF_017794765.1). Lineage (GTDB taxonomy): Bacteria > Pseudomonadota > Alphaproteobacteria > Rhizobiales > Rhizobiaceae > Nitratireductor. The sequence goes on from NZ_CP051236.1 coordinate 1,651,428, forward strand.
TTTTTGCGGATGCGAAGGCGCGCAATGAAGATTGCCGAATGTCAATCGCTGTTGAAAATGTCAGTCGATGTAAGGGTTTGTGCAAGGCTGTCAGGCGTAGTCGGCATTCCTGCCAGCACCGATTGTGCCGCTTTTAGGCCAGCCGTGATGCGCTGCAATATCGGCCCGGGGCCCAGCGTATCCAGCGGTATTCCCCACCGTCCCTTGCCGGGTGTGCGCTGCGGCCACACTTTCAGCTCGAAATACCGCGCGGCTTTTCGATCCACATCGCCCCAATATTGGATGATTGTTGCATCTGGCGCGCTCTTGGCTATCCAGCCGAGATCCTGAATTCCAAGGCGCGGTTCATCTCTCGGCCGTTTGGCGAGAAGAATGGCGCGCCAGTCGTGTTCGAAGATCTGGTTGGCGTGCGCGACGACGGCCACCTGCGCGCCGGCCCGCCGGAGCCCTTTTTCCAGCGTGTCGGAGAGGGGATTGTCGCAGATTAGTGCGATATCCGCTCCCTCCACCGGGATTTCCGCCTCCTTGAGCAATTCGAGACAGAGGGCCGGGTGGCGATCTCTGGCACCGACCAGAGGATGCGATTCATTGATGGCGGAGATAGGAATGTCATGCTCAAGGCACGCCTCGATGTCCACTTCGCCTGCCAGCGTCATCCATGCCTCGTGCATCAGCGCCACCACCGAATGGTCGGGTAGGCGTTCGATGAGTGAGCGCGTGACAGGCCGGATGGATGGCCCGTTAAGAAGAATATTGGTCGCGCGGCAGGTTTCGTGATCGATCCGCTCGTCTACGGAAAGCCCCTTCACGAGGCCTGCAGCCTCGACCAGCGTGCGTGTGGCCTCCGCCGCCTCTTCGGCTGACTGGAAGCGGGTGGCCGTCGGTGTCACGGCGGTCACTGCAGCGGCTCCCGCCATCAGTGCGGTTGCTGCAGTGGCGGCGAGAAACCGGCTGTCCACGGGAACCACGACACGCAGTCCAGACAGACTCAGATCGAAGACACGAATGTTGTCTTCGATCAGTGCGAGCATGCCGGTTGTGTCTGTGTGCTGAAGTGCTCGTTCTGAACTGCCACTGCTTGCCATCAGAGTTCTGCCCGGTTCGCCGACCTTTCGTGGTCTACCGTCCGCTGCGAGGCCAGCCCGCCCCGGACGTGTCCATCCTTACGCGTGTCCTCCCCCGCTCCCGGTCCGTTCCTCTCCTTGTGAACCGGAAGTCATCCCTCGCCATGGCTTGCGCACTGGCGATCCGGAGCCTCGTTTCTGCGCGCGCCAAGCCGGGAAACCTTAATAAAGGCGGTGGCTTAGCGTTTCATTTTTGACGATTCTCATTCTTTCCAACTGCTGGAAATCATAAAAGCCCAGGCGCATCGTGCAGATAGAACGTTGGGGCAAATCCCCTGCGCTTAGGTGTTACAGCGTTCATCTTGTCAGCGTACCGGCGGGCCTCTTCTAATCATTTTGAAACGCATGTGCGTAGCGGCTGCGGTCCCGGTGCGAGAACGGGCCGCAAGCCGGGCGCTTCTCGTGTGTCCCCGGGTTCGATCAAGTTTGAAGCCGTCGCGCGCAACTGCCCGACGATTTCGATCTGACGCTGGAGCGCCTTCATTCGCCGTGTGTAGTCTTTCATGGACCGGGTCATGTCATCGATCCGCGTTGAGAGCTTGTTTTCACTACCGTGACTCTCAAAGCGCTCCTGCGCGAACGCCGCTGTAGCAGCGAGCCGCTCGCAGCGCTCCTTCAGGCCGCGGCGTTCGGCATGCAATTCCCGGTCGAGAAGGTCAAGCGTGTGGGCGAGCGTTTTGAACCGCAATGTATCGGTTTCATGGTCGCGCACCGCGCTGCGTAGACGCAAGGCTGAAAACATGGCTCTGTCACGCTCCGTTTCTCAAATGACTGTCGGGGAGTTTGACCCTGGCGACGCGGGGACGCAGCGATGGCTGTTTGCGGACGGCACCCGAGAGTGAAACCGGGGCCGGCTTTCGCCTGGCCATCTCCTCCTCGATGATCTGCTGCATCCGTTGTTTAAAATGGGCATCGCTGAACTGCTGCGCGTGCCGGCGAATGTCTTCGGGACGGAAACGCCCTTCCATGGCCTCGAAGCGATGCACCGCCTCAATGAGTCCGGCCTCGGACTGTTCGTTGAACAGGAGCCCGGTCTGGTCGGGTACGATCGAATCGAGCACACCGCCGCTTGCATGGGCGATTACCGGCCGGCCGCTCGCCATCGCCTCCACCGGCACAATCCCAAAATCTTCCGTTCCGGGAAAAACGAGCGCCCTGCAGCGGGCGAGCATATCCTTCAATTGTGAGAAGGGCGCCCGGCCCAGAAACGATACATTGGACCCGGCCAGCCGCTTAAGCGCCGCCATCTCAGGGCCTTCCCCGATGACAACAAGCTTGCGGTCCATCCGAGTGAACGCGCGTACGGCCAGATCGACCCGCTTGTAGCCAACCAGTTGACCGGCAACGAGATAGTAATCGCCCAGTTCGGTCGCCGGCGCGAATTCATCGACGTTCACCGGTGGATTGAGCACGATGGCCCGACGTCGGTAATATTTGCCGATCCGGTCGGCCACATGGCGTGAATTGGCAACAAATGCGTCGACACGTGCAGCGGTGGTGACGTCCCATGCCCGCAGAGCCGGGGCGATCCACGGCATGAGCAGCCGGGTCGGCAGGCCGGCGTTGGCCCGATAAAAATGGTAGTGATCCCACACATAGCGCATGGGCGAATGACAATAACACACATGCGTTGCCTGCGGCCCGGGCGTGATGCCCTTGGCGGGGCCGGATTCGCTGGAAATGATCAGGTCGTAGCCCGAGACATCCAGACTTTCCAACGCAAATGGCATCAGCGGCAGCAGTGACTGGTAATGCCGCCGAGCCCCCGGAATCTTCTGCAAAAAGGAGGGGATGACCCGGTGCCTGCGAATCTTCTCCGACACCCGCCTTTCGTCATAGACCAGCGTGAAGATGTCGGCCTCGGGATACATGTCGCACAGGGCGTCAACGACCTTTTCGCCCCCGCGCATGGAGACCAGCCAATAGTGAACGATGGCGACGCGCAAGATGCTTCTCCCGGATTTGCCCTCCGGAATAGTGCTTTGAAAAAGCGCAGCAGGGCACACCGACAATACGGTTGAACCCGTGTCTGAAGGGCGCAGAAGTGCGCTCAAACGGCCTAGGAGGTCATCCGATCGGGCGTCACCCAAACCTGTGCGACAATCAATCTGCGTCAAAAGCCCAATGGGCTTAGAGGCTTTAGGCGAAAGGGACTAGCCGGACACCATTTCAACTGAATTTACCTTCCCCCGTTTCCGCTGATGATCGATGGTGGGGGAGGCGGCTTTGCGTCTTCCCGAAGGCAATGAACACTCCGGAACGGGCAGAATGAAGCAGGCAAAAGCTGGTCTCACCATTTCCTTCCCCAAAGCACGATCATTCGTGCTTGCGGCGCTCGTGTTCACTCTTTGCTTTCTTGTCAGCGGTGTCGCTGTCCGCGCGCAGGATGAGTTTAAGCTTCTGGCGCAGACGCGGGTCAAGATTGCCGTGGTGGAATGGGACGAGGCGCAGGGAGAGTATCGGGAATGGACAGCCCTGAACGGTGAATACACTGTCTCGCCTGCAGGCATGGTAGCTCTTCCCTTGGTGGGCCAGCTCAAGGCGGATGGCAAAACCTCTCAGGAGCTTGCCGGTGAAATCGCGGCAGCACTTCAAAAGAGAACGGGACTGATTGCGCCGCCCGCCACCACGGTGGAAGTGGTGCGTTACCCGCCTGTATTCGTCACCGGGAGTGTGGAACGGCCGGGAGAGTTTGAGTTCAAGCCGGGGCTTAACGTTTTGCAGGCTCTGGCGATGGCCGGCGGCCGTGTCCGCAGGTCTGATCAGGCAGGTGGCTATTCCGAACTCGAGCAGATCCGCTACGCGGGTGAGATCGGACGTATCGATCTTCAGCTCCTTCAGCTCACGATCCGTAGAGAACGGCTCGAAACAGAACTGATCGAGGGCGAGAGTGTCGATTTTGATGCAGCGCTGCAGGGACGCCCCCTGGCCGGCCACGCAGCGCAATTCGTGCGGGATGAGCGGGCGATATTCGAAGCCCGCCGCAACGCCTATGAGCGCCAGCGCAACGCGCTCGACGAACTCGGTACGCTCTTCCGTGAGGAAATCCGGATTCTTGGCGAGAAGATGGTGGCGCAGGATCGGCAGATAAAAATCGCCGAGGAAGAACTCGGCAATGTCGCTCAACTGGTCAAAAGAGGCACCGTCACGAAATCGCGCGAAACCGGCCTTGAACGCATAGTGGCCGACCTGCAGTCCAGTCGGCTCGACCTTGCGGTGGCCTCGATGCGCGCCCGGCAGAGATTGAGTGAAACCGATCGTGATGCGCTCAGTCTCGAAGGCTCGCGGCGCACGGAAATCGGCGCCGAGCTGCAAAGGGTCAACCTGGAAATCGACGACCTGGAACTGCGCCGTGGAATGACGGAGCAGCTTCTTCAGGCAACCGGGGCGTCGATCCTGCGTCGTGAGGACAGGGCGTTCGAGCAGCAGCCGCTGCGGTTCAGCATCCTGCGCGGCGGTAGTGACAAAAAGCGTGTGGACGCGCTTGAAACGTCCGGGCTCGAACCCGGTGATGTCCTGGACGTGCAGCTGGATCTGCTGCGCGCCTCGATGCCGCGCGCTTCTCTTGAAAGCGAAATGAGACAGGCGCGGTCGCGTTAGAGAATTTTACAGCCAGACGGGCGGGGCAAACCATGGTGGTTCAGGAAATCAGGAGGCTGACCGGGACGGAGATGGCGTCCAGGGAAAGCGGGCGGCATGAGGACTATATTTCCTTTCGCGATATCTGGGCCTTCCTGCAAAGGCACTTTCTGGTCCTTGCCCTTGCGTCGGCCGCCGGCGTGGCGCTTGGCGCGCTCTACATCGCAAATACGGAACCTACCTATACCTCCATCGCCCGCATCGTCATCGATCGCGAGCAGGCGCGTATCGCATCGCAGGACGCTTCCACCGGCACCATCATCATCGAAACCGCGGAAATTGCCAGCGAGGTCGAGATCGTCAAATCGGAGGCAATTGCCCGCTCGGTGATCAGGCAGCTCAATCTGACCGAAGACCCTGAGATCCAGACGAGCAGCTCCTGGCGATCGGTCGTGCGCGGCGCGCTTGCAGCGACGCTCTCCATATTCGACCCGGTGACAGAGGACGGGGCGGAGATGGCGGGCGAGCCGAACGAAGAAGAGATCATGCGGCGCACCATGGCGGGTTTCCTGGGACGCGTATCCGTGCGCCGCGTGGGGCAGTCCTATGTCCTTGAAATCGGCTACACCTCCACCGACCCGGGCAAGGCAGCGCGCGCCGCAAATGCCATCGCCAACACCTACATGCAGTCAAGTCTCGATGCCAAATCGCAGATCATCGCGCGCGGAGCGCAATGGATCGAGGATCGGCTCGTGGAGATTGGACGACAAGCACAGGAAGCCGCTCTCAGTGCCGAGCAATACAGGAACAGCAACGATATCGCCCAGGTCGGTTCCTCTGGCCTTGATCAGCAGCAGCTAGCCGAGATCAGCAGCCAGTTGCTGGCGGCGCAGGCTGCGACCGCAGGCGAGGAGGCGCGGCTTGCCACAATCAACCGCATGCTGGCCGGGGAACTGCCTGACAGTTATGTAGGCGATGCGTTGAGCAACACCGAAATCAACCGTCTGAGAGCGGAACTCGGAGCGGCGCGTACGCGGCTTGAGACCTTGCAGACCCGCTATGGCTCCAATAGTGAACCGACCCTGGCGGCAAAGTCGGAGATCGCGCGGCTGGAAGCGCAGATCAACACCGAACTCGTTCGCATTCAAGGTGTCTACAAATCCAATCTCGACACCGCGCAGGCCCGCGAGGAACTGCTCAGGGAGCAGCTTCAGGCGATCAAGGGCAGTGTCACCGAAAAGAACCTGGCACGTGTTCAGCTTACTGAGCTCGAAAGCCGGGCAACCACCTATAGGCGCATGTATGAAAGCGTCCTTCAGCAACTCATCACGACACTGCAGAAGCAATCCTTCCCCATCGGTGATGCCCGCATGGTGACGGCGGCGACACCCCCGCTTGCGAAGAACTGGCCGAAAACCACGCTCATCATCCCCATGGCCCTGATGCTCGGTTTTGCCGGCGGTCTGGGGCTTGCGGGCCTGCGCGATGTGCTCGACCGACGCATCAGTTCGGGCGAGCGTCTGAGCCGTGAACTGGGCCTGCCGACACTTGGCCATGTTCCCTTCACCCGCTTTCAGCTGCCCGGCAGCAAGGGCGCCCTTCGGTTCGTGCTGGACGCACCCTATTCAGGTTTCTCCGAGGCGCTGCGTGGCGTGAAGAGCTCTATTGACGCGGCATTTCCTTCAGGTGGGCCGATCGTCGTGGGGCTCACTTCAGTCAGCGGCGACGAAGGAAAGAGCACCATCGCGGCCAATCTGGGCCAGCTCTATGCCAATGAGGGGCTGCGTGTGGTACTCGTCGATGCAAATTTCCGGAATCCGTTCCTGAGCTTGCAGGCGGCAAATTCCGGGCCAAAAGCTGGCCTTTCCGTTTATCACGGTGACGAACAGCCCGGTGACCCACCACCTGAGAAACGCAGGAAGGAAAAGCAGACTCCGATGGAGGATGGGTTGATCCTCCCGGTGCTTACCGTGGAGCAGATCCGAAAAGCTGCGCATCCGGGACATCGCTTTGGGCATCTGCCGGCTCTCAGGAAAAAGATCGAGGAACTCCGCCAGAACTACGATGTCATCATCGTCGATCTCTCGACCTTCGCCACATCGGCAGACACGCGGGCAGCCAGCGCCCATCTTGACGGTATCCTTTTGGTTCTCGGCAACCGGCGCAAGATGACCGTCGAATGGCTGGCGAGCGCACTCGCGACATTCGGCAAATCCCGTGTTGGAATTCTGGGTGTCGTCTTCAACAAGCGCAAAACCCGACAGTGGTGGCCTGCGATGGGGAGAAACCGGCTCGAAGCAGGAGGCCGTCATGCCGTTTGAACGTTATCCGGGCCGGACCGATCTTCGCATAGCAGTCGGCATCGCCACCACCGGGCGCAGGAGAATACTTCATTCGGTGGTGCCGCATCTGCTGGATCAGTCGCGTCTGGCCGATTGCATCGTCATATGCGCGGCAGACCGTGATGACGTGGACGCCGATGCGTTGGGCGCATTGCTTGATCGCACACGCATCGTGTTCGCCGAACGGGGGCTATGCCGGCAGCGAAATCGCATTCTCCAGGACATGGAAGACGTCGACATTCTGCTTTTTCTCGACGATGATTTCCTCATCGCACCGAACTATCTGGAAGAGACCGTGCGCATCTTCCGATCCTACCCCGACGTCGTCATGAGCACAGGTACGGTCGATGCCGATGGCATTCTCGGGCCGGGGATCCCGCTCGAAGATGGTTTGCGCATCATCCGTTCGCATTCGAAGACAACACCCACTGGCCGCGAAAAGCAGGTCTATAGCGGTTACGGTTGCAATATGGCGGTGCGCCTGTCGACCGTCCGCGGATATGGCCTTCGGTTTGACGAAAACCTGCCACTCTATGGCTGGCTCGAGGACGTGGACTTCAGCAGGCAGCTTGCGCGACACGGACGGATTGTAAGTTCTGAACGCCTCCACGGTGTTCATCTGGGCACCAAGTCAGGGCGAACCTCCGGCCTCCGGCTGGGTTATTCGCAGATTGCCAATCCCGTTTATCTGATGAGCAAGAAGACCATGAGCCCGCGTCATGCCGCTCCGCAGATCATGCGCAATCTCGTAGCCAACGCCGTCAAGTTTATCCGGCCCGAACCATGGGTGGATCGGCGCGGCCGGCTTCTCGGCAATATGCGGGCCGTCGGTGACCTGGTGCGCGGCCGCCTCTCACCCCGGAACGTGACCGTTCTGGAATAGGGGGGATCATGCGTCCGGGGCGGGTTGTCCTCATTAATGATCGGTCGGCGGAGATTGGCGGGGCGTCGAACCTGTCCTGCCTGGCTGCGCGGATACTGCGTGAGGCCGGCGTGCCGGTAACCTTTTTTGCTGGGGATGAACCTTCAGGAATGACGCAGCCGCAAGCGATTCATCTCAATGGAAAGCCGCTCGTTGAGCGTGGGCGTCTGTCTGCCCTTGCGGGCGGGCTTTATAACCGGGATGCCTACAAAGCCCTGAGGGGCTGGGTCGCCGGACACGACAAACCTTCGACCATCTATCACGTGCATGGATGGTCCAAGATTCTGTCGCCATCCATCTTTCGCGCCCTGATGCCCGTGCGCGAGCGGGTGGTGCTGCATGCACATGATTATTTTCTCGCCTGTCCCAATGGCGGCTTCATCAACTATCCGGCATCGTCCATTTGCACCCTCGATCCCATGTCGCTTCGCTGCCTGACAACCCAATGCGACAAGCGTGGCTATCATCAGAAGGCCTGGCGCTCCACGCGGCACCTGCTGATGCAGCGCTTCTTCGCACTGCGCAGCCGGCCCGCCAATATCGTCCTGGTGCATGAGCAGATGCGGGGCTTCTTCAAACGCGCTGGAATTGACGACAGTCGCATGGCAACCATCCGCAACCCGGTCGCGCCGTTTCTGTCTTCAAGGACCCAGCCGCACACAAAACACGATTTCTTCTTCATCGGCCGGCTGGAGCCGGAGAAGGGATTCGAAGACGCAGCACGGGCCGCGCGCCTCGCCGGCGTTCCCCTGCAAGTGATCGGCGAGGGCGCTGGCCGTGCGCTTCTTGAGGAACGCTATCCGGAGGTGACGCTTCATGGTTGGTGCAATCGTGCCCAGATGGCGGACCGCCTGCGCGATGCACGATGCGTCATTATCTCTTCACGGGTACCCGAGCCGTTTGGCCTTGCCGCGCTGGAGGCGGTGGGGAGCGGCATCCCGGTGGTGCTTCCGTCCCATGCTTTGTTGGCTGCTGAACTGGCGGAGGCAGGCGCGGCATTCACGTTTCCCACGGGGGGCATCGAGGCTCTGGCTGCCAAGCTGCGCCGATTGGCCGACGACGACGATCTGGTCTTGGCGATGAGTGAAAGAGCCCGCTCATGCGCGCCGCATCTCGCCAACACGACGGAGAGCTGGCTGGAGGCGCTGTTGGCTCTCTATGCCAGGATTCTGGATGACGCGATCAAGGCACGGGCGCCGACGCAGGCGCCGAAAGAGCGAACGGGTGCGCAAGCTTTCGGAACAGCCGGCACCGCCCGGGAAGCCGGGGCTTGATTCTAATGCTTTTGGCCACGCAGCCAGCCAGTCAAATGAAGCCGGTTAGTCCGGCTGCGCTGCAGGGGTAGTCATGGTTCGATTGTGCGGTGGATTGCACCTAAATGGCCCCGCCCAATACCCCGATGGAGTTATATCACGGGCTTTGCGGGGCCTTATAATGATCGACGGCGAGGCAAACAAAACACCCAGGGGCGGGTTCATGCTGTACGCATATGATGATTCCGTAAAGCAGGGACTGGAGCTGCGGAAAGTCAGGCATTTCCGCTCTTACGTCATTTTGAAGAGAACGTTCGATGTTGCATTCAGCATCCTCGTGCTCATCATTCTTCTCCCTGCGATTGCGCTCATTTCTCTTGGCATTCTGATCAGCGACGGACGGCCTGTCTTTTATCGGCAGAAGCGGATCGGACGCGACGGCAAGGTGTTCGACTGCTTGAAGTTTCGCACCATGCGACGCGATGCGGATCGCTTGCTCAGAGAGCTACTCGACCAGAACCCGGTTCTTCTCCAGGAATGGCGCGCCTGTCAGAAGCTGCGTAACGATCCGCGCATTCATCCCATCGGCCATCTTCTGCGGATGTCGAGTCTCGATGAGTTGCCGCAGTTCGTGAACGTGCTGCGCGGTGAGATGAGTGTGGTCGGTCCGCGCCCGATCGTCGAGGACGAGATGGTACGCTATGGAGAGCGGATAAACGATTATCTGTTGATGAAACCCGGCATCACCGGTCTTTGGCAGGTGTCAGGACGCAGCGACACGTCTTACGCCGAGCGGGTTCAACTCGATGTCCAGTATTTTCACGACCGCACGACTTGGCTCGATCTGAAGATTGTCTGGCGCACCGTCGGTGTCTTTCTGTTCGACCGCAATGGCTGCTGACGAAAGGTAAGGCGCAGAGAGGATGACCCTCTAGAAAAGGAAGAACAGCAAAACGGCCAGCCAGACGACGAGGCAGAAAACAACAACGAACCAGCGTATTGAAACCTTGGCGCTGATTGCCTTGAACGGCCGCGCAAGGAAACCATGGTTCAACTGGTCTTGTTTGCTTGCATCTCGCACTGGCTGCTCATTGTCCGCCACAAAGCATCGAAACTGGAAACCAGACTAGGGAAAACACACAAATTCGCGTCCCCGCATCGGGCATTAGGCCGTATCGAGCCTCGTCATCCACACGGCCGCACACTCATGAACCCCATCGTCAAGGACGACGAATCATCAGTGTTCCAGAGGAAATCGTAGCGGAAGCGCCGGCACAGGTGAATAGCGGCAGGGGGGAAGGCAACGTGAAACCGGATCACAAACCACCGCAACATGATACACAACCGGGTGGATTTTTCGGATTGTCGGTCTCGACGCTCCTCGGCGGTGGCGTGTGGGTCATGGTGGCGCGGCTCTTTTCGCAGGTCGCGCAACTGGCGGCCTTTGTGGCCGCTGCCCGTGTTCTTTCGCCGGCCGAGTTCGGCTTTTTTGCGTTTGTGTCAGCCATCGCCTTCCTCTTTGTCGTCGTGAGCGAAGGAGGATGGGCGGAATTCATCATGCGCGCCGATCATGGTGAGCAGCGATTGCCGCAACTCACTGCGATTGCGCTTGCCAGCGGCTGTGGTTTCACCGCTGCCGGGCTGACTTTGGTTGTTCTCGTGGGCGCCTTCTGGTTCCCGGCCTGGCAGGCATGGCTCTTCGCGCTGTTTGCGCTCTGGTTTATACCTGCGGCACTCAACGCGGTGTACGACGGAATGCTGGTACACCGGAATCTTCTCAACAGACAGGCGGTGATCCGCATTTTTGCGGAAACGGTGGGGCTTGCGATAACACTGTTTGGCCTCTGGGCCGGGTGGAACATCGCCGCACTCGTGGTCGGGCGGCTGGCCACGCACATCTTGAGTGTCCTTGGCGGGGTCTGGGTGATCGGCTGGATCGCACCGAAAATCCCGAGCCGTGCGGTGTTCGCCGAGGTGATCCACTTCGCGCGCTATATTCTGAGTGTTCGGATCATCGTCTTTGCGCGATCCTATTCCGGCACGCTGGCGGTCGGCGGCTTGCTCGGCCTTGCGGATGCTGGCTACTACCGGGCGGCGGAGAGGATCGTGGCCGCCTTCTCGGAACTGGTTGGCGAGCCGGCCAGACTGCTTGCCTGGGTTGTTTTTCGCCGCGCAAACAGCCGGAACGCTCCTGCCACGGCAGTTGATCCGGTCACCCGTGCCGGCAGCTTTTTCCTCCCAGTTCTTTTCGCCATCGCAGCACCCGTTTATCTCGGTCTGGTTCTCGTCGCCGGGAATCTGGTGGACATTGCCCTCGGGGCAGCCTGGGCGCCGGTGGCACTGGTCGTCAAAATCCTCGCGATCCGCCAGCTCCTGATGTTCCAGGGATATGTAACGGAGCCGCTACTGGCGGTTCGCGGCGAGGTCAAACGGCTTTGGCCATTGTCGCTGTTCATCAGCTTCGCCTCGATCCTTATGATCGTGGTTCTCGCACCCTTTGGGCTTGTGTATGCGGCGCTCGGGCAATGCGTGGCGGCTGCCTTCGCGGGGGCGCTGTCGGTCTGGTTCCAAATACGCTACGGAAAGCTCGACTGGATGGGGATCTCCGCCAATAGTGGTCTCATCATGCTGGCGGCCGCCGTGATGTTCGTCGGCGTTTCGTCCCTTGCTCACTGGCCCACCGAGGCTCACATGCCGGCCTATTCGCAAATGGCGATGCAGGTTCTGGTGGGTGCACTGATTTATCTGGGCGTTCTTTATGCAAGCTGGAGATGGACAGGCTGGCTCAAGTCCGGCCGATAAAGCGCTGTCTGCTCACCCGAGAAGTCGCTTCTTGAGATGATCGGCAAGGCGCAGCGTCATGGCGATGATCATCAGTGTCGGATTGGCGTGGCCGGGGGTTGGGAAAACCGAGCTGCCGGCCACAAAAAGTCCTTCGATCCCGTGAACCCTGGCGTTCGGATCGACAACGCTTGTCTTCGGGTTCTCCCCCATGCGCGTGGTGCAGGCCGGGTGGGCCATGTCGCTGAAAGGGGCGTTCGCGAAATCTTCATCCAGGACCCAGGGTTCGAGTTTGGGCTGTGGCAGGCCGACCCGCCAGAATTCGGCCGAAATGAGTTCGGCGAGCCGCGCGAGACTGGCGGCTTCCGCCCAGCCGATCTTCCAGTCCACACGCGCCAGCGGTACGCCCAGACGATCACGTGCCGATGAGAGCGTTACGCGGCTGTCGCGGTCGGGCCTCTGTTCGGCCATGGCGTCGAAGCGCAGTTCGGTGAGCTGGCGTGGCAGGCCCCGTTTCATGATGAGCCGGCGGTGCAGGCCGGCTGCCAGTCCGCCGGGGGCCGCAAGTGCGGTCCTGAGATCATCGAGCCGAAACCGTCTCCTGCTGGAGTAAAATCGCTTGAGAGCCAGCCATGGGTCGTTCGGAGCCAGCACCTGCACCGGATAGGTGGCGCAGTTGAGCAGGCCCTCACGCGCCTGCAGACGCGGACTGAGGGCCAGTCCTCGCAGATAAAAATGCGTGCGACGGTTGTGACTGAGCCCGTAGAAGCCGAAATGCTCGGTCACATCCTGCAGCGTGTCTTTTCCAAAGCGGGCGATCACGGTTCGCGGATGGTCAGCCAGGTATCGGCCCACGCAGTCATGATCGTTGCCGATGCCCTGTGTGGCCACATTCGTGGATGCCAGGAGCATGCGCACATTTTCAATGCCGCCACCACACAGCACGATCACCGGTGCCCGTATCAAGGCGTCCACCCCGGAAAGGCTTCTGACATCGAGTGTTTCCGCCTTCCTCCCGCTTTCACATAGTCCAATGCCGGTAACGGTCGCATGTGTGAGAATATCAATGTTGTCCGCTGAGAGTCCTGCCGGGAGCTCCGAAAACCGCAATGGCTCGTGGCTCTTGGGCTTATGGCTGAATTGCCAGAAGAAAGTGCGCAGCAGGTTGTCATTGAGATCGATTTCAGCAGGCGGCGATTTCAGTCGGCGGAAAAGTGCCTTGTCGTAGATATTGGGACCGAGGTTGAGCAGCTTTGCTGCCCGGTCGAGCACATCCGCCAGATCGCGCCGTTGCAGAGGCCAGCCGGAATCGGGAACCCATTGACGCGCGTTGAAGTCGATCTCGTCGAATGCGGCGCATTTGCCAACCCAGGTGTGCGTGCTGCCACCCACCATCCGGTTGCGCAGTTCGAATGCTGGAATGTCGTTGAGCCAGGCGAGGTCACCTGTGTAACCTCGTTGAAGAGGCATGGTGCCCCGAGTGTTCGGTTCGCCGATATTTTCGACTCGATTGAGGAGCTGGATTTCGGAATCAAACTCCACGCCGCCGCTTTCGATCAGGAGTATCTTGAGACGTGTATCGGCAAATTCCCGCGCAAGCGTCAGTCCGGCCGGACCCGCCCCGACAAGAGCGAGATCGGTGTCAAACCGTGTGCCGGATGGCACGCTGCGCAAATCTAGAATGGACACACTGCCCCCTGAGCGGGCTACCAGAGCAACACGTCAGTTGCGAAGGAGTGAGTTCGCTGCGTCGTAAAGCCCCGACAAAAGGCTATCAAAATCCAGCGCCCGGCCGAACTCATCCAAATTGCATAGAAGGGGCAGCTTGCTAAGGGTTTTGGCCATTGCCGGGTAGGGCAAAACGCACTGCCGCTACATTATTGGATTATTTGAAAACCCCATGGCCCGGGCATACGCTTCAGGGACAATTGGGGCGCCGCGGGCGTGGCTCGCCCGTCGGCCAAGCGGGAAAACACCATGGCAAAAGTTGGTTTGCGTGAGTGGCTGGCCATCGGCGGGGTCATCGCCTCGGGGCGTCTTGCCCGATATGGTGGCCCCGGCGAGGGGCCGCTCGACCGGTTCGAAAAGGCCTTTTCCGAAAAGTTCGGCGTCAAACATGTGTTGACGGTCAGCAGCGGCACCGGCGCGTTGATCAGCGCACTGGCGGCCTCCGGCGTGGGGCCCGGCGACGAGGTACTCGTGCCCGCCTATACATGGATTGCAACGGCCGCTTCCGTGCTCGCGGTGGGAGCTGTCCCGGTCATCGTCGATATCGACGAGACGCTGACCATGGATCCCGAAGACATTGCGCGCAAGATCACCCCGCGCACCCGCGCCATTCTGCCGGTGCACATGGCCAACATGGTCTGTGACATGGCGGCGATCACAACACTCGCCCGTCAGAATGGGCTGATGGTCATCGAGGACGCCTGCCAGGCGGTGGGGGTGAGCTATCGGGGGCAGCGTGCCGGCACGATTGGCGACATTGGCGCTTTCAGCTTCAACCAGTTCAAGAACATGAACATCGGCGAGGGTGGTGCGGTGACCTCGCAGAGCGACCGGTATTTCGCCCGCGCCCGTATGTATCACGATGTGGGTGAACTCTTTCGCGGGCATCTCGACAACTACAACGAGCCGAGCTTTTTCGGCGTGAACTTCAAGGCCAGCCAGATACAGGGTGCGATGCTCAATGTGCAGCTTGGAAAGCTGGATCCCATGCTGCGCCGTATGCGCAGGCGGCATCAGGTCATGTCGCACATCCTGTCGGGCAGCGATGCCTTCCGGCTCGGACCGCACAACGACCCGCAAAACGCCGTCGGCCTCCATGTTCTGTTCGAGACGGAAGGCGAGGCCAAGGCCTTTGCTGCACGGAACCGGCGCGGCGTCTACCGTGTTTTCGATTCAAGTCGTCACGTCTGCACCCACTGGACTCCGATCCTGGAGAAGAGGGCATTCCATCCGGCCATGAACCCCTATGGCTGGGCTTCGACCGATGTGGAGTACGGGCCCGACA
The DNA here is from genome assembly GCF_017794765.1 of Nitratireductor sp. Classification (GTDB taxonomy): domain Bacteria; phylum Pseudomonadota; class Alphaproteobacteria; order Rhizobiales; family Rhizobiaceae; genus Nitratireductor. The sequence continues at coordinate 1,666,442 of NZ_CP051236.1, forward strand.
TGTGTGCCCGCTCGCTGGATATTCTGAAGCGCACTTGCCGCATCAGCCTGGGCGAAAACTATCCCACGGCGCTGATGGCCTATCTCGCCCGCCGCATGGCCGGACGGAAAACGCCGGAAAGGCGGCTGTCCTATGCAGCTTAAACCCGTCAGCATCGGCGCCAGCACGATCGATATTTGGCAATGGTCCCTGGACGTATCCCTGGATGCGCTTCCACCGCTCGTCTCGGCACTCAACGAGGCGGAGTTCGCACGTGCCTCGCGTTTCGTACACGAGCAGCACCGGTTGCGGTTCATCACCGGGCGAGGTCGGCTGAGGGCGATCCTCGGGTCCTATCTAGGCGTGGCGCCAAACCGGCTTTCCTTCTCATACAATGTCTTTGGCAAACCCCGGCTTGCCGGGCGCGGTGAACCGCCGCTTCATTTCAATCTCAGTCACAGCGGCCCGACGGCGGTTCTCGCCGTTTCCGATCGCTATCAGCTCGGCATTGATATCGAGCGCGTCCTTCCGTTCCGGGAAAATCTCGCAGAGCACTTCTTCTCAGTGTCTGAGAATGAAGCGCTCAGGGCGGTGCCGGCGCAGGATTATCTGGGAGCATTCTTTCGCTGCTGGACGCGAAAGGAAGCGTTCGTGAAGGCGCACGGTGCGGGGCTTTCGCTGCCGCTTGAGTCCTTCGATGTGACCATCGATCAGACCGGCCAGCCGCGGCTGCTCAGGCTCGATGGCGTGGACGATGCGCCGGACCAGTGGCAGTTTCTCAACCTCACCCTGCCGCGCGGTTATGTCGGCGCGGTCGCGGCGCTCACGGCCGGCAACGCCGTCGCGCTCAACTATCGCGGCGGCACGCTTCAGCCTGCCCGGCGAGAAAGGCGCGGAGCCTGGCGGCCCACCGCGCGCATCGAGCACCATCAGGCGTTGAGCCGCGCATCCAGAATATAGCGTGAGCCGCTCGCATCGAAATGATGACAGCCGGTCAGCCCCGGTTTGAAATCGGGCAGAATGCGGCGCACGCATGTTTCCCGATAGTCGTCGATGTCGAGCTGCTCGATCTCCATGATATTGAGGCCGTAGCCATAGATGCCGTGCGCATTGTATTGCGCCGGTCGATAAAGCCGGCGATGGCGCGAGAAGATGCGGCCGCCATTGCGTGCCGTGGCGCTGCCCACCACCACGGGATTGAGGCGATGGGGAACGATCCGTTTCAGTTCCGGCCCGTCAACCTGAAACGCATAGAGCGCGGAACAGTGATCCTCGAACGCATGATGCTCCGAGAGATTGGTGAAAAGCCACCACTGTCCGCGATGTTTGAAAAGGGTGCTGTCGGCAGTCGACCACCCTTCGAAGGCCCGTGAATAGGGCTCCCAGATCAACGGAAAACTGACCGCACGCCAGATCTCGATACGCTTCCTCTGATGTGTTTCAGGCATAAGGAAGATCTCGTCGCCTTCCCGGAAGACGAAGGGAAAGGAGAGGTGCTCGTTGCCACCCAGCGCGATGCCTATTGGTTCGAAGCCGTTGCGCGTGATCTCGCCCACCGCGATATGTGCCCGTTCATCGCCACGCGCATAGTTCTCGTAGAAAAGGTAGGTTCGTCCCTCATGATGAAACAGGAAGGGGTCGGCCTTGATCGCCGTATCCGTCGGCGGGATCTCTATGGCTTCGCTGGGATCGAAATCGTCAATCGCGCCGCGCCCGCTGAAGAGTGTCCATACGGCGGTTTCCTGATGCGAGGCGCGGCGCATGCTTTTGAGCAAGCGCTGTGCGATGTTTCTTGTCAGTGAAGCCGCATAGCGCCCGGTCTTCAAAATGCCGGGTGGCCTCAGTGTGCGGACGGCATCGGGGGCGTTGATCGGTTTGGGCAGCCTGCCGGTTTCCGCCGCGCGCCTGAGTTCGCGCACGAGAAGCAGAACGGACTTTTCCTTGATGAAGGCGGAATTGCGCGCTGCGCTGAACTTCACGTTGAACTCGGCTTGCGCAACGACGTGTTTTTCTGGTTGTCGCGCCGTTTCGAGAAAAAGCGACAGTCTGCTGGTCGGAGTGCCAGCGGCGACGTCTGAGATTCCGTCCCAGCTGGCAGATCCCGACTGCGTGAAAACGTGGCTGAGCGACCACACACCAAGCGGGAGTGCATGAAGGATTGCTTCAGGCAATACTGCATTGCAATGGCGAAGGATCATGTCGAGTTGCAGTCCGTGCCGGTCGCCATTCTCCACGGCGTCGGCCAGCGGGATCATGAGTATGGCTTTTCGTGCGCGCTCGAACCGTTTCGCGCTATAGTCCGACTGGCGCGCGAAAAGCGCAGCGTCGAGCTGTGCCACCATTTTGGTGATCATGCTGGCCTTTGCGCCAGCCGGTTTCGAAGTTTCCAGGAACGCAACCAGACGGAAACGGCGGTCCGCAATCAGCCGTTCGATGAGCTGAAGTTCCCAGTTTTCGAACGGCTGCCCGGCCCGTCGCATGATGCCGATGCGCAAGGGGCCAGGCGCTGGCCTTTGCTTGCCCTTATGTTCAGGAGTGGTGTTCAGCGGTGCCTCCCAGTTCAAGACGTTCGCCGAGCACGGATGAAAGCTTGTCGATCCCCATTTCGCTGAGCGAATCCTCGTGCCAGCCACTGAGATCGAAAACCGACGATTCATCCGGCACGAAACCACGCCACCCGAACAGAAGCCGCCTTGCGCGCCGGTGCGTGGCCTGACTGCGGAAGAAGAGAACGGTTTCGCCGGAAAGCGCACGCGGACTGTAGCGCCGGGCCGCACGAACGAGATACTGGGTAACCGCTTCGGTGGTTTGCTCTTCCTCGTTCATGGCACGGGCAGGTGCGAAGCGCTCGACCAGCTTCAGCGAAAGGCTGAACTCCTTCAGGTAGGTAATCAGCGACATGCGCCCGCGTAAAAGCTTGCCGGTGAAATAGACGAGACGCTTTGCCCGTTTCTCGGTGTTCCAGCGCCAGCGCGTCATGGCCGGTTGCGAACGCACATAACCGGGTGCCCAGCTGTCGATCAGTGCGACAAAACTCACATCATGACCCTCAACACGAAGCTGCCGGGTCATCTCGGCAGCCAGGATGCCGTTGACGCACAGTCCCACCAGCGCGACGGTTTTTGGTGTGTCGCCAAGCTGCATGGCGTCCACCGCATCGCCGGCGATCTTTTCCAGCGGAAAGCCTTCGGTTTCTTCATCGATCCTCGCGTTGAACATGTGAAGATTGACGACGGAGGCATGGCCGGGAAGCGACTTCGCCATTCGGTAGTAGAGGAAGGGGTGATTGAGCGTATAGACCGCGCAGTCTCCGCTGCCCTGCCGGTAGATGGTGGTTTCCCACTCGACCGCAGCCAATGGAGAGATGTTCGGTTCTTCGATGGACGCAGTCTGAGAGCCAAAGATAGCGGACGCGAAGCCCGAGAGCGTCGGCTCCCTGAACAGGAGGGCGAGGTCAGGCTGGATGCCGAAGGCCTCGCGCACGCCGGAGAACATTCTGAGAGCCAGAAGCGAATGACCGCCCAGCGCAAAAAAATCGTCGTTTGCATCCACCCGCGGCACGTCGAGCACACGCGCCCAGATCCGGCCAAGCTCCGCCTGCCTGTCTGCCGGCGGGGCCGGGCTTCTGGCAGTAACCGGGGCAGGGACATTGACCGTGGGTGGCGGCACAGGAGAGGATACCGCCGGCAATTCCACTGCGCCGTCCGCCCGTCTCGGCAGGGAAAGAAGAACGCTGATTGCGGCGGGTAACTCTTCCTCTGGCAGCCGTTCTGCCAGATAGGCGTTCAGTTGTGCTGGAAGGGTCTCGAGCGGCACCATGAGCCCTGCACTCGGCACGACGAACGCATGGGACCGGCTGGACGGGCCGTCTCGCCGGACCGCGACATCGGCGACATCCGGGTGCGCGAGAAGCAGCGCTTCCAGCCGCGATGTCGGTTTCTGCTGCGCTTCTTTCGGCAAACTGCCGTCGCGAACCGGTCCTGACATCGCACTGATCTTCGCCTGTGGATCGTCGAGCGCAAAGGCATAGGCCTTCTGCCACAGATCGAGCAGCTCCCGCGCCGTCGCTTCGTCGAAGAGATCGGTGTTGTATTCCACCGACATGCGCCAGCCGGTCGGCCGGCCGATCATGATGAAGTTGAGATCATAGATCACGCCCGGCGATTGCGAGGGCGCGCTGATCAGCTCGAAATCGCCATAGCGCGTGTCTTCCAGAAAAGCCTTCTGCTGGTTGAAGTTGATCGAGACGAGTGGGTTGCGGGATGGATCGCGCACCGGGTTGACCAGCTCGACAAGATTGTTGAACGGCATCTTCTGGTGGTTGAGGGCAGCCCCCACGGTAGCGCTGACCCTCGAGAGGTGATCGGCAAAGCTCGACTCGTCGGCAATATCGAAACGCAGCACAAGATTATTGATGAAAACGCCGATCAGGCTCTCCAGGTCCACATCCTCGCGCCCCGCGATCTGCGTCCCGAACAGCACTTCGCGCTCGCCCGAATAGTGGTGAAGTGCAGCACTGATGACCGCCGCGCCATAGCTGAACAGCGATACGTGATGCGCCCGCGCCGCCGCCTCGATCCGCTCGCCGAATTCCAGCGGCAGCACGGCGGAAAAGATCTCCCCCCGGCTGGTTTTAACGCGCCCGCGCGGCCGGTCCGGCCTGATCTCGAAATAGGGCGCATCGCGCAACTGTTCTCGCCAGTAGGTCTTCTCCGCTTCGAAACCGTAGCTGTTGCGGTATTCTTCCTGCCACAGCGCGAAGTCGCCATACTGCAGCGCCAGCTCTGGCAGGTGCGGCGCGCGTTTCGCGTCGATGGCCGCTGCGAGTTCTCCCACTTCGCGGCCCAGAACGCGGATCGACCAGCCGTCGAAACAGCTCTGATGCGCGGTGATAAGAATGAAACCGCGCCTGTTCTCCACCATTAGCAGCGTGACGCGGAAAAGCCCCGGTTGGCCAAGGTCGAAGGGCGCTGCCGCCGTTTCCCTGCTTATCGACTGGATGCGCGCCTCGCGTTGGTCTTCCGGTACGTGGCGCAGGTCGATGACCGGCATGCGGAACTCGACCCCGCGCACCACTTGCTGCCGGGGTTGTCCATCCGTCTCCACGAAACGCGTGCGCAGGATCTCGTGTCGCCTGATGATTTGTCGGAAAGCCTCTTCGATGCTCTCGGTTCTGAAGTTCCCCCGAATCTCCCACCGCACGGCAACGTTGAGCGCGGGGCTTCCCGGATTAAGGCGATCCAGGAACCAGCAGCGCATCTGCGTCTGCGTGCAGGGAAACTCGCCGATGATGTCGCTCGCGGCGAATGCCTGCGGCCTGTGTTCAATGTCGCTCATCCGTGTGCCTCCATGCGGCGGCGCGCGCCGTGCCGGAAATCTTTCAGCGACGGCACATGCGGCTTGATCCCGTTGACCAGCTGGCTGCCCGCTTCATCGGCGATCAGCGCCAGCTCCCCGATCGTGGGGTGTTGCAGGAGGTGCCGCGCTTCCAGCGGCAGGCCGGCATCGATCATCCGGGCTGCGATGCGGAAGATGCTGAGCGAATCCGCCCCCAGCGCGTAGATGTTCTCCTCCACGCCGATTTCGGGAATGTTGAGCACGTCGCGCCAGATGGCCGAGAGTTTCTCTTCCATGGGCGTGCGCGGCGCGGTGCGGATGATGGCCGCCTCCTGCCGCGGAATGCCCTCCTTTTCCAGCGTCTTGCGGTCGAGCTTGCCATTGGCCGTCTGAGGCAGTGCTTCGGTATGGACCCAGAATGCGGGCACCATGTGGCCGGGGAGATGCGCCTTCGCATGGGCGCTCAGCGCCTTTGGGTCTGGTGGGTTCGCCGGATCATCAGGCACGGTGTGACACACAAGCTGCCGGTCGCCATTGCGGTTCACGGGGGCGACAACGGCGCACTGGCGCACGCCCTCGGCTTTTGCGATGACCGCCTCGATGTCGCCCAGCTCGATGCGGAAACCGCGCAGCTTGATCTGGTTGTCGCGGCGCCCGAGAAGCTGGAGCGACCCATCGGCCAGGCGCCGCCCCACATCTCCCGTCTTGTAGAGCCGCTGCGGAACACCACCAATCGACACATTGCGGAAAGCGGCCTGCGTCTGTTCGACATTGTTGAAATAGCCGAGGGCGAGCCCGTCGCCGCCGATGTTCAGTTCACCCGTTACGCCCACGGGCGCGAGCCGGTTGCGCGCATCCAGAATGTAAAGCTGCGTGTTGGCGATGGGGCGGCCGATGGTGATCGGCGCATCCGGATCGTCGATCCTCGCGACCGACGACCAGATCGTGGTCTCGGTCGGCCCATACATGTTCCACAATTCGCCGCCCAGTGCGCTCAGGCTCTGCGCCAGCGCTGCGGGCAGCGGTTCGCCGCCGCACAGCATCTTGAGAGATTTCCTCTCGCCGAGCCCCGCTTCGACAAGCATCTGCCAGAGCGTCGGCGTCGCCTGCAAAACCGTTGCGCCGCATTCGTCGAGACGCTCAACCAGCCGGAACCCGTCCTGCACCTCGATCCGGTCGGCGATCACCACGCGGCCACCGCAGATCAGCGGCAGGTAGAGTTCCAGCGCGGCGATGTCGAACGAAATGGTGGTGACGGCAAGCAGCGTGTCGTCTGCGGCAAAGCCGGGCTCCTTCGCCATGGAGGTGAGGAAGTTCACGAGCGCATTGTGCGGAACCTCCACGCCCTTGGGCACGCCGGTCGAGCCGGACGTGAAAATGATGTAGGCCGCAGCCTGCGTGCCATGAACCCGCTCCTCGAGCGGTGTCGCATCCCTGGCGGCAATGGCATCCCGTTCGTCATCGAGCATGATCGGGAGAACGTCATCACCGGCAAGGTCCGCGATCTTTTCATTCTTGCAGATCACCGCAGAGATTTTGGCTGCCTCCATGGTCTGCCGCAGGCGCGCTTCGGGATGGTCCGGATCGAGCGGCACATAAATGTGGTCGGCCTTCATGATCGCCAGCAGCGTCACCAGCATGTCTATCGAGCGGTCGAGCGCCACCGCGACACGGCAGCCGGGCACGAGCAGCTTTTCCTGGAGCAGGCGTGCCATTTGCCAGCTTCGCGCATCGAGTTCGCCATAGGTGATGCTTTCCTCGCCATGAGTGGCGGCAATGGCGTCGGGCGTTTCCGCCGTGCGGTCGCCAAACAGCTCGAAGGCAAAGCGCTCGTCGTCATAGGCGGCCTGCGTCTGGTTGAGCTCATAGGCAAGCCAGTCCATCTCGTCCTGAGACATGAGCGGCAGGCGCTCGATGGGCGTGCTCATATCCTTCGCAAGGGCCTCGGCGAGCGTAGCGAAATGGCCGAGCCAGCGTTCGATGGTCTCGGGATCGAACACGTCGCCATTGTAGTCGACATCGATGCGGATGCCGTCCTCGCTCTCGATCATGTTGGCGAACATGTCGAAATTCGAAAACGCCTTGGGGTTGGGGACGACATCCGCGGAAAGCCCGCCAAAATCCATTCCCTTCGTCACCCGCTCGAGGTTGAACTGAATTTCCGTCAGGGGCAGGCGGCTCGGATCGCGCTTCAGGCCAAGCTTCCGCACCAGCGTTCCATAGGTAAAGTCCTGATGCTCGAAAGCCTGAAGAACCAGTTGCTGCGTGCCCTTCAGATGCTGGGCGAAGGACCGTTCTTCATCAAGCGCCTGCCGCAGGGGCAGAAGGTTGACGCAATGGCCGACCAGCGTTTCGGCATCAAGCAGGCTCTGGCCTGCCGAAGGCACGGCGATCACGATGTCGTTGCTGCCCGAAAGCCGCCCGATCATCACTTGCATGGCTGCGAGCAGGGTGGAAAACAGTGTCGCGCCGTTCTTCGCGCCGGCCTTTTTAAGCCGCCTGTAGACATCGCCGTCGATATACGCGGTCACGGTGCCGCCGGCAAAGCTGCGCTGTTCTGGGCGCGGTCGGTCTGTCGGCATGTCCGGCAGGTCTGGCACGGTCTCGAATTGCGAGAGCCAGAACCGCTCCGTTTCTTGATTGTCTTCCGTCCGGCTCGCGCGCGTTTGCGCATAGGTTGAAAAAGCCAGTGCCGACGGCAGGTCAGGTGTGTCGCCCCGAGCAAGCGCGCTATAGGCCGTTGCCAGTTCATCGATCAGGACATTCGCCGACCAGCCATCGCAGACGATGTGATGGGCCGTGAAAACAAGCACGTGCCGGTCGTTTGAAAGCCGAACGAGTTCTGCGCGCGCCAGCGGACCGTTGACGAGATCGAAGGGGGTCCGCGCCTCGCGCTCAACGATCTGTGCAAGCGCTCCGCCATCAGAAACCTCCGTCAACGGCATGTCGATGCGGAAGTCAGGCGTCACCTCGAAATGCTTGCCCGTCCGCGCAAAACGGATGTGAAGCGCATTGTGTCGCGCAACGATAAGATCAAACGCCTTGCGGAATGCCGCTTCATCCAGCGCGCCATCGAGCGTGAGATTGAAGGATTCATTGAAGGAGCAGGAGGCTTCGTCACCGGCCTGGGCTGCAAGCCAGATTTCCTTCTGCGCTTCGGTCAGCGGTGCCTGTTGCGGCGTCTCCTGCACGGGCCTTGCGGTGGGGCGCTCCGCCCGCCCGTCATCGGCGGTCAGAATGCCGGCCCCCTGAAGCGCGTCGAGCGTCTCGCCGAAGACCGTTGCAATGCGCGAAAAGTCCTCTTCCGAATGCGCGGTCGTCAGGAAACAGGGGTAGCCGTCCTGGACATGCAGGCCCTGCATCCGCGCATAGGGATAAAACAGCGCGCCGAGCGGGTCGGCATTGCCAAAATCTGTCACGAACCAGCTCTTGTAGCCATGGATCTGCGTCGCAATCCCGCGATCCGAAAGCTGGCCGTTCAGCTCCGTGACGAGCGCTTCCGTACGGGTGGCCACCCCGTCGTAGAGCGCACGGCCTTCGCCCTTGATGTGCTCGAGCACGGCGCGTGTCGCCGCCAGCACGACAGGATGGCGCACGAATGTGCCTGCAAAGAAAGTCGGCGCGACCATTGGCACGCTGTCATCGCCATAATCCCAGTGACCGCCATCGAGCGCATCCATATACCGGCTGTTGCCGGCCAGAACGCCGATAGGCATTCCGCCGCCCAACACCTTGCCATAGGTGGCGAGGTCGCCGCGTATGCCCCAAACGGCCTGCATGCCGCCGGGGTCGACGCGGAAGCCCGTCACCACCTCATCGAAGACCAGCGCGAAATCGCGTTCCGTTGCGAGCGCGCGCAGCGCACGCACGAATTCGACCGGCTGCAGCTCCGGATGGCGGCTCTGCACCGGCTCGATGATGACGGCCGCAAGCTCGTCCGCATTGGCGCGGATCCAGTCGAGGCTCTCGACCGCGCCATAGGGCAGAACCGTGATGTTCGACAGGGAATCTGTGGGAATGCCGGCGGCTATGGGCAGGGTGCGATGCTGCCCCGCACGGCTGCGGCCCTTGACCAGAACCTCGTCGAACTGGCCGTGATAGTCGTTGCCGAAAACGACGACGCGGTTGCGGCCCGTCACGGTGCGGGCAACCCGCATGGCGGCCATCACCGCTTCCGATCCGGTGTTGCAGAAGGTGACGCGGCTGTGCCCGGTCAGTTCACTGATCAGGTCCGCCACCTCGCCGGCGAGCGGTGTCTGCGGGCCAATGGCAAAGCCCCTGTCGGTCTGGGCGCGGATCGCTTCGACCACGAAATCGGGGGCGTGGCCGAAGGCGGTTTGCCCCATGCCGTTCACGAGATCGATATATTCATTGCCGTCGATGTCCCAGATGCGCGATCCCTTCGAGCGGTCGGAGACTATCGGAAAGACCAGTTCCTTCCAGTCGGCGCGAAAGCCGGAGGCCGCGCGTGGATCGGCCAGATGCGACCGGTGTTCCTGTGTGAACGCTTTGGAGCGGGCGTTCCTCTCGCAATAGCGGGCAACCAGATCGTTGATGAAGGCGCGTTTTTCCTCCGTGAGCGCCTGTTCGCCGGCCTGCGCACCGGGCTTGTACACGCGGATGCGGCCGCCGCCGATCTCACTCTCGTCACCGCTCGTGTCCGGCGCAGGCGCGGCGGCTGGAGCCGGTGCAACCTGCGGCGCCGCCGCCGGCACGGAGCCGCCAAGCGACTGGATAGCCGCGAACTGCTGCGCGAAAAGTTGCTGCGCCATCTGCAACTGGGACTGGAAAAGCGCCTCGAGCCCATGAGGTGCCTGTGGAGTTCCATTCGCCACTGAAGATGGCGCAGCAGACGCGACGTCCGGCGTGGGGGGGACCTGAGCCACCGGAGAAGGTGACACCGCCCGCACGGCATCCGCCGGCAGTTCGGTGTCGAGGTGTCGCGCCAAATCATGAATGGTCGGAATGTTGCCGAGCAGTTCGCGGAAGGAGAGCTTGATCCTGTATTCCTTCTCTACTTTCTGAGCGAACTGGCCGATGAAGAGGGAATCGAAGCCAAGCTCCAGAAAGGTCGCTCCGGCTGCATCGTCTGGCAGGTCTTCGCCTGAAAGGTCTGAGAGCAGGGCGGTCAGGGCGCGTTCCAGTGTGGCGCGCCGGTCGGTTGTCGCAGGTGCAGCGGTCATTGGGCTCATTCCGTCTGTCGGGATTGCTTGTACCGGTGTTTCGGGCAGCGTATGGGCAAGTGCCGCATGCGCCCGGTTCTCCGGCGTCGGTGCGTCGATCCAGTGCATCTGGCGCTGGAAGGGATAGGTCGGCAGCGGAATTTTCCGCCGCGCGGTCTCTGGCAGGGCCGGCCAGTCGAGCTCGCAGCCGGCGATCCACGACCGCGCATGGGCTTCGGCGAAAACCTCCTCACCAAAGGATGCGCGGTCGTGTTCGGGCAGGGACTGGATGATGGCGGCGATGTCATCGCGCTTCAGCGTCTGCGCGGTGAAGACAGAAAGCGTGCGGCCGGGGCCGACCTCGATGAAGACGGGCCTGCGCTCGCGCGCAATGGTCGTGATGCCGTCGGCAAAGCGCACCGCATCGCGGCAGTGGCGCGCCCAGTAGGCGGGCGAAGCGCCCTGGGCGTCCGTCTGCCAGTCGCCGCTCACACAGGAAATGTAGGGAATGGTGGATGGACCGTATTCGACCTTTGCCGTCTCTTCTTCGAGCGCCCTGGCAGCCTCATCCATCATGGCCGAATGGAAGGCATGGGAGGTGTGCAACAGGCTATAGGCGATGCCCGCGGCGTCAAGCGCTGCGCATGTCTCATCCATCGCGTCGAACGTGCCGGAGATGACGCTGAGCTTCGGTGCATTGATGGCGGCGATTTCTACCCCGTCGCAAAGATGCGCGGCCACCGTTTCCGTATCCGCTCGCACGGAAACCATGGCGCCCGTCGGCTGGCTCTGCATCAGCCGCCCGCGCGTTGCGACGAGCCCGAGCGCATCCTCGAAGCGCATCGTGCCCGAAAGCGTGGCCGCAACGAATTCGCCCACGCTGTGGCCGATCATGGCGTCGGGTACCAGGCCACGGCTCATCCAGAGCTTTGCCGTCGCATATTCGACGAGAAAGAGTGCGGGCTGGGCAATCTGCGTATCGCGTAGTGCTTCGGAAAGCTCTTCCGGCGCGTCGCCTTCCGGCAACCGGATGAAATCGCGAATGTCGCGGCCAATCAGAGGCTCAAGAAGATCAGCACCCTTGTCGATCCATTCGGCAAAGACCGGTTCGGTCCCATAAAGCGCGCCGCCCATGCCCACATGCTGCGCGCCCTGTCCGGGAAACATGAAGACCACGGGCGGCGCATCCTGTGCTGCCTCGCCGCTGATCGGGCGTTCTGCTTCAAGCGCAGCAATCGCTTCGTCGCGCGTGCACGCAATGACAGCCGTTCGGTGCGAAAAAGCATGCCGCCCCTGCTGCAGCGTGTGCGCCACGGTGGCGAGCGGCTCTGTGCTCTCGCGCAGAGCTTCGGCCAAATTCTTGCGCATGGCGGCGAGCGCCGCCTCGTTTCGCGCCGAAAGCGGGAGAATGACCGCTCGGCCGGGCGATGTCTCCGAAAGAACATCTCTGTCGGGCGCCTGTTCGAGCACCACATGTGCATTGGTGCCGCCCACCCCGAACGAGCTGACACCGGCGCGGCGCTTTGCGCCCGCCGCTTCCCACGCTACGAGTTCGGTTGGAATGCGGAACGGACTGTTTTCCAGTGCCATATGCGGGTTGGGCGACACGAAATTCGCCACCGGCGGGATTTCGCCGTCGCGCACCACGAGTGCCGCCTTGATCAGACCCGTCACGCCTGCGGCTGCATCCAGATGGCCGATATTGCCCTTTACGGAGCCGAGCGCGCAGTGGCCTTCAGTGCCATCGCCGCCAAAAGCGTTCATCAGACCGTTGAATTCGATGGGGTCGCCGAGCGGCGTGGCAGTGCCATGGCATTCCACATAACCGATGCTTTCGGGGTCTATGCCTGCACTCGCAAGCGCGCCTGCAATCGCGTCGGCCTGTCCCGAAACGCTGGGTGCGGTATAGCCCACCTTGTCCGCGCCATCATTGTTGACGCCATAGCCGCGAATGACGGCATGGATCGTGTCGCCTTCGTCGATGGCGTCTTCGAGCCGTTTCAGAAGCACCACGCCGCCGCCGCTGCCGAAAACCGTGCCGCCTGCCTGCGCATCGAAGGGCCGGCAGAAACCGTCCGGCGAAACCATGCCGCCTTCCATGTGGATATAGCCGCGTTTCTGCGGCACCGAGATCGACACGCCGCCCGCCAGCGCCATGTCGCAGCCATAGGTCAAAAGGTTCTGGCAGGCCTGCGTCACCGCCAGGAGCGATGTGGAACAGGCCGACTGGATGGTGAAGGCCGGCCCTTTCAGGTCGAGCTTGTAGGCCACACGCGTCGCCAGCGTGTCGTTGATCGCGCCCACCAGTTCGTTGAACATGTCGACCTGATAGCCGGAGGTGAAGGCTTCGGCCTTTTTCCGGTCCGACAGGATGTTGTTGATGAGATAGGTGCTCATCGCCGAGCCGGCGAAGACGCCGATCGACTGTTTCGCGGCAAAAGGATCGCAGCCCGCGCTTTCCAGCGCTTCCCAGCAGATTTCCAGAAACAGCCGGAACTGCGGGTCGAGCACCGCCGCCTCGCGCGGATACATGCCGAAGAATTCCGCATCGAACATGCCCACATCGTCCAGATAGGGGCGGGAGGGCACATAGTCCGGCGAGGCGCGCGTCGCCTCGTCATAGGCGTCCTCGATTTCATCGGCTGCAAAGGTGCGGAAGGCGTGTCGCCCCTCGCGCACCATCTGCCACAGCGCATCGACCGAGGGCGCACCGGGAAACCGCCCGGCCATGCCGATGATGGCAACGCTGCCGATGCCCTCATCCAGTTCCGTCTCAGTCCCCATCGGCTGAGGCTGCATTGGAATATGCTCGCTCATTGTCTGCTCCGACGAAACTGCGACATGCCCCGTTTCTGCCGCGCAGCGCGGCTGCGGGCAGCAGCGCTTTGTTGAACGCTACCGGGTGTATTCTCGAGGAACCGCGCCAGACTGCGGATTTTCGGGTGTTCGAAAACGCTCACCACGTCGATGCTGCGGCCAAGCTCCTGTTCCAGCGCCGCATGCACCCGCATGAGCTGCATCGAGGTCCCGCCGAGATCGAAGAAATTCTGATCCAGGCCGCCCGTGTCGATGCCAAGCACCCTGCGCCAGTGACGCGCGATGATGGCTTCCATCCCTTCTGCCGCTGCCATCGCCGCCGGTGCTTCGGTCGGGGCCGGCAGGCGGGAGCGGTCGACCTTGCCGGCGCGGTTCATGGGGAATTCCTGCAGGACGATGGCCCGGCCCGGCACCATATGGGCAGGCAGGACACCCTTCAGACGTCGAAAAACCGCCGCGGCAAGATCAGTCTCGTCGAGCCCGGCCACAGTCTTTGGACGCAGATAGGCGACCAGTCGCTTTGCCGATCCGGCCTGATGGCACTCGACCACGGCATCGGCCAGATGGCCGTCGCGGCGCAGCGCATTTTCAATTTCATCGAGCTCGATGCGCTTGCCGTCGATCTTCACTTGTCGGTCACGCCGCCCTCGAAAATGCAGAAGTCCGTCCGCGTCCATCACGGCCCTGTCGCCGGTCAGATAACAGCGCAGGCTTTCGCCATTCTTCGCGGTAATCGCAACGAAACGCTCCTGCGTCAGCTCCGGTCGGTTCAGATAGCCGATGGCGAGCCCGTCGCCGGAAACTGCAAGCTGCCCTTCCTGTCCCGCCGGAAGTACGTTGAGGTCATCGTCGAGAATATGCGTCCCGTTGTTGGCGATGGAGTAACCGATGGGAACGGTATCCCCCGCGAAATCTGCCGGAATTTGGAATGCCGAAGCCATGCATGAAACTTCCGTCGGACCGTAGACATTGGTGAGAACGCAACCGGGACGGGCCGAAAGAAACCTTCGCGCATGATCGCTCGAGGCCACTTCTCCTCCGAAAAGGACATGCCGCAGCGAGGTAAGCTTTCCGCTGGGATGATCGACGAGAAGGTTGAAGAGCCCGGTGGTGAGCAGCATCACCGAGACGCGCTCCCTGTCGATCGTATCCGCGACGCGTTGCATGGAAAGCGTGCGGTCTGCGATGCCTGCGAGCCGCGCTCCGTTCAGGAGCGCTCCCCAGATCTCGAACGTGGCAGCATCGAAGGAGATCGTCGCCGTATGCAGCACCACGTCATTCGGGCGGAATTCGACAAAGTTCTGGTCGCACACCAGCCGCTGGATGCCGCGATGCGGTATGACGACGCCTTTTGGACGCCCCGTCGAGCCCGACGTGTACATCACATAGGCCGCGTCCCCGCCGCCGATGGATGGAAAAGCCACTCTCAGCTCGTCGCCTGCCGGTTCTGAAAGCGCATTGTCCGTATCGACAAGGGAACCTCGCGCTATAGGCAGACTGGCAGCGAGTGAAGCACTGTCCCGATCGATCATGAGTGCGCGCGGCGCGCTGTCCTCGACCATGTAGGAAAGGTGATCGACGGGATAGGCCGGGTCGAACGGGGCATAGGCTGCCCCCGCCTTGAGGATCGCCAGCTTGGCGATCAGTGTCTTTGCGGCACGGGGCAGAAGAAGACCGACGATGTCCCCCTTGCGCACCCCCATGGCGATAAGGCGGGCAGCGAGTTTGGAAGCCGTACGGTCAAGCACGCCATACGTCATCTCCACACCGCCGAACGAGATGGCCGTCGCATTCGGTTTGATGCGCGCGATCTCCGCCACGATGTGGTGCACCGCGACATCGCGGTCATAGGCGCGGCGTGCCGCTGGCCGTGTGGTGTGACCGGTGCCATTGAGGCCCGGTCGCTCAGCGTGTTGCTGTTTGTGATGCATGTAGACGCCCCGCCCGAAAAAGCCCGCGCCTATGTTTCAAGCATCCGAAAACGCTCACTGATTATAGGGGAGGCGCGGGAAAGAATTGGTTCTCATGCCTTCGAGAAGAAGGATTTCACGCAGGTCGACAAAGAGACAGATGGCCATCTGGATGATCTGCGGGTCGACCGGATGTCTTGTGCTTTTGTGCGTATAGACCATTCGGCGGGGAGGGTATTGGGAGACGGACGATGCCTATCCCAAAGCATTAGAAATCTCAGTCGAGGCGGTAAGCCCGCACATAGTCGACGATCATGTGCGAAGGGTCTGGAGTGGCGTTCTTCGTTGGTCCGTCCACCAGGGCGAGATTGAGTAGAATATAAAGTGGCTGCCTGTGTTCCGGCTGGGTCTCTGTCTTCCAGAGGAATTCACGGTCGAAGTAAAAACGGATCCAGTCGGGGTCCACCTTCACCCCATATGTGTGAAACGCCCTGGGCATCGCCTCCACGAAGACCGCGTTGCGATGAAAGCGCGAATAATGGCGTCCGTCCCGATGCCACACATGCACCACCGAGGAATAGCCGTCGGGTTTGTCGCCGTAGAACTCGAAAATGTCGATCTCAGCAGTTGCCTTCGAGCGATCCTTGCCAATAAGCCAGAAGGCTGGCCAGACACCCGGCCCCTCTGGCAATTGGGCGCGCATTTCGAAATAACCGTATTGCTGTGAAAACCCGTTGCCGTCCGGGTCCACCGAGGCGAGCAGTCCCGATTGCCAGTCGCCTTCCGGATCCCGCTTTGCTTCAATGCGCAATTTGCCGTCCACAATACGGAACGGCGATCGCTCACCGGGATTGGCAAAGCGCGCGCCGCCGAAATCTCCCGCCCATGGTGTGTGTGCGATCCAACGCGTACCCGGTCCCCAGGCCGAAACGTCAAGTGTGGAGAAATCCTCGTCGAAGGAGACCTGCATTGCCCCCACATTCAACATGTCAGCCGGGGTTGGGAATTGATCCTCGGCGCGGGACGAGGCTGGTGCAATTGCGGTGACAAGAGGCACGCTTAAAACCGCCGCGCCGCCGACGAGTGCGCGCCGGCGTGTGAGACGAGGCGGTTTTCCGGTGGCGAACGGCAATGCAGCTACCTCCTGTCAGACAGAATAGCATTGCCCTGGTTCGCCTCGGAACTCGTCCAAATGCTGCCCTACTGGCCATAAGTGGTACCCGGCACAACGGGACGCTCAATCGCTTGCGTGGTATTCTTAGCCGGTTTTACGCCGCCTTTGCGGCTAAAGGCGAGGCGCCCCATGCGCATCGAACTGTTGGGATTTTTATCGCTGTTTCTTGGGGCGGTCGTGCTTGTTTCACCGCCTCGGCTGGCCTTTTACGTCATCGTCGTGTCGACCCTGTTTGGTGCTGCAGCCGCTTTCAGCGTACCGGGTCTGGGCGGGGCTTCGATTCTCGTTCCCAGTCTCCTGCTCGCCTTTTATTGTCTGCGTTTTTTCATGGCTTTCGGCGAAAAACCGGTTTTTGCGGCGGTATCTTCGGCGTCGCCCGGCATCTGGTTGTTGCTGCTCACCGTCTACGGGGTGTTCTCGGCACTTTTTCTGCCCCGTCTGATGGAGGGCGTGACGGACACGATGATCGTGCTTCGGTCCTCGGCTGGCCACCGGATCATCGATCTCACGCCGTTGTCATTCTCCAGCAACAATATCACCCAAACGATCTATGCGCTGGGCGGCCTCTTCTGCTTCGCTTTTACCTTTGCCTATCTCAAATGCGGCGGCACCGCCCGCGACGTGATCAACGCGATGCTGTTTCTCGGTGTCGCCAATCTCGTCTTTGCGGTTCTCGACGTGGTTACATACCGAACAGGCACGGCGCATTTATTCGATTTCATTCGCACCGCCAATTATGCCCTGCTGACCGGGTCGGAGAAGGCGGGTTTCAAACGCATATCCGGGACGTTTCCCGAGGCCTCGGCCTTCGCCGGTTACACCATTGTGCTGTTTGCATTTACAGCCAGTTTGTGGATCGACCGTATGCGCACGGTGGCTACCGGGCTTGTCGCCGGATTGCTCTTGCTTGCACTTCTTCTCTCGACGTCGACAACGGCGTTGGTCAGCCTCGCCATGGTGCTGGTCTTTCTTGTCTGGCGGGCATTGCCGGCGTCCTATGGAAGACATGCCACTGGCCGCCCTGCTGCCATTGCACTTGGGCTTCTGGTCGTGCCGCTCTCGTTCATGCTGGTTCTCGTGCTGATGCCGGAGTTCGCGAAGGCCGTGCAGGAATTTCTCGATGAGACGCTTTACTCCAAACTCAACAGCCAGTCTGCGCGTGAGCGCATGCAATGGAATGCGGTGGCTTTTCAGGTCTTTCTCGATACATGGGGATGGGGTGCGGGGCTCGGCAGCGCGCGTGCCTCAAGCTATGCGCTCGTACTCCTGTCGAATGTAGGCTTGATCGGCACTATCCTGTTCGCCCTTTTCATAGGCAACACACTGACAATGAAGAGCGCCGGCGGGGCCCAGGAGCACACCACGATGCGGGCCGCCAAGGCGGGTGTATTCGCGGGGCTGTGCGAGGCGATGATCTCGGGAACCGTCTACGATCTGGGGCTTCTCTTTTTCGTTCTGGCAGGCAGCGCCGCTGCGCTGCGCTGGGTGCCTGCGGAAGCACGGGGACACCGACCGGGCGCGGCGGAGGCGGTGCCATGAGGATCGTCATATTCAATGTCCGGTACCTGTCTCTTATACACATCTAGATGTGTATAAGAGACAGATCTGGGGCTTCTCTTTTTCGTTCTGGCAGGCAGCGCCGCTGCGCTGCGCTGGGTGCCTGCGGAAGCACGGGGACACCGACCGGGCGCGGCGGAGGCGGTGCCATGAGGATCGTCATATTCAATGTCCGGTACAGCCCAAATCTCGGAGATGGAATTCTGGCCGAATGTCTGGAGCGGCAATTGGGTTTTGCTTTGCCCGGCGCTGAAATCGAAACCCTGGATCTGGCCGGGCGCACGTCCTACGGGGCTGAGGACACGGGGCGTTCGCAAGCCCTGCGCCTCTTGCAGACCATGCCTCCGCCCCTCCGCCGCATGGTCGTTGAGCGCGTGATCGGTTCAAGGTTGTCCGCTCTACGAGATATTTGGCGGCAAAAGATTGCCGGGGCTGATGCGGTGATCATCGGGGGCGGCAATCTCTTTCAGGATGATGATCTGAATTTCCCTTTGAAAATCGCGCAGGTGCTGGAGCTTTGCTGTGAGGAGGGGCGCCCGGTTGCGGTTCACGCCGTCGGGGTCGGGAGACACTGGTCGCGCCGTGCTGCCATGCTCTTCGAAACGCTCCGCAGATGCAGACTCATTCGTGTGACCGTGCGCGATCCTGGGGCGCGGCAGAACTGGAAGGAGCATTTTCCCGACTGGCCAAGTCCGGGCATTGCGCCCGACCCGGCACTGACGCTGGCACCGGCACGTTATGCCGTGCGCACGCACGTTCGTCCGCTGGTCGGTTTGTGTGTGACGAATCCACTTGTTCTCAAGCGGCACGCCGGCCCGAGGCGGGATGTACCTCTGGCGACCGTGGCGGACTATTTTGCTCTGGCTGACACACTGCTGGGTGCTGGGTGCGATGTGCTTTTTTTCACCAACGGTGCGGTGGAGGATCAGGCCTGTCTGGAGCAGATCGAGAACAAGCATGCCCAAACGGAAGTCGCAGGCTCCGCCCGATGCCGCTTTGCCAGGCGGCCGCGCACCCCGCAGGAACTGATGGCCCTGATCGGCACACTCGACGTGGTGGCTGCCCACCGGCTGCATGCCTGCATCACGGCCTATGCGCTGGGTATTCCTCCGGTCGGTCTCGGATGGGATGAGAAGGTGGAATCCTTCTTCCGGATGATCGACCGTGAACCTTTTTTCGTCCCGGCGCACAGAGGAGGGGTAGGAAACATTTCTGAGCGCGTTCTGGCAGTGTCAGGACAAAAAGGTGATGCTCTCTTCCGGCACCACTGCAAGGAAAAAGCAAGGGAGGCAATCGAGTGTCTGGCAGAAGAACTGAAGCGATCGTCCCGCAGGCCGCAACGTGAAACGGCGTGAGGATCAAGCACCGGATTGGGTGGGTGACGGCGAAGCCGTTGCGCACGAGAACATCGTTTGTCGCTCAAGTGATGCTGGTTCGTGTCGTCCACGTTGCAAGCCAGCTAACGTATTTGTGATTTGGGCAAAGAGCTGTGTTGTCTAGTGTTATTCCGGTCCCGGTGCAGAATTTTCTGGAGTATTATCGACCGCTGGGGACTATAAGCAGAGCTGGGGTTCTTGATGGAACATCTAAACCTCGGGTATTTGTCCCATGAGTACTTCGGGTTGCAACGGTAGCAAATCCGCGAGTGGTCGGGCGCGCAGGATGCGGGGTAGTATGCCGGTTGGGGGCACCGAAAATTACAGGGAGATCCTGCATTATCTGGAGGCCGAAACGGCTCGCGGCATGTTCGGCATGGGGGCGAACAAGTCGAGCCGCTCCGGATTGCGCAAGCGCATCTACTCAAGCGGTGACACGATTGCTGATATGGATGGCCAGAAGCGCGCCGTCCTTCTGGTGGTCTCTGGCTGGGTTTCCAACGGGAAGGAGCTTGAAGACGGCTCACGCACAGTTGTCGACTTTTCCCTGACCGGTGATGTCATCACGGTCGGGACCACCGAGTGGGCGCGAGAGGAGGTGAGGGCACTTACGGCCGTCACACTCTTTGAATTTCCTGGCGCGATCTACGAGAATCTGTCGACCTACCCGCGTCATGTGCGCGAGTTCGTTCTCAAGGGAATGGCGCGGCGTTACGCACGCGCGGCGGAACATTTTGTCAACATCAGCCGGCGTGGCGCGTTCGAGAGAGTGGCGCATCTTCTTCTCGAACTCTCGTTTCGCGTCGGCGTGTATGAGGGGCAGGGCGCGAGCTCCTTCGCCTGCCCTCTGACTCAGGTGGACCTGGGTGACGCTCTCGGTCTCTCGGTCGTGCACGTCAATCGTGTTTTGAGGAAGCTTCGCGAAAGCGGCTACGTGTCCTTCCGCAGCGGCGTGGTGACGTTTCAGAACCGCGCGGGGCTGATCGAGGCCACAGGCTTCGAAGGGTCCTACCTTGCGATTGCTGATCCCCTCGTGTCCTGAAATCTATTCTTTATCTCGACAGTATAACTGGTTATATCAGCTTGAATGAAATGCCTGTGATTACACCCTCTGGGTGCTTGCCAGGCCTGACGCGGCTTCATGTAGACTGTAAAAACCGAATACAGATGCGGTGCTGAGTGGCCAGAAAACCAGCCTTTGCAGTCAAACCGGGCAATATATTCCGGAGATATCCGGATTTTTCAATTTCTGATGGCAAGTTTCGCGCTGCACAACTTTAATAAAGTAATTCGCAGTTATAATCATATTGAATGATTCCTGCATAAAATTGATCCATGTTAATGCAAAATGTCCCCAATCGTGGGGATAATAAATCTCCAAGTGATAATCCTGTTGAGGGCCTCTGAGAGGGGTTCGCGCCGCCGTTAAACTTTTCGGTGGAGGGTGGGTCGTGCGATAAGAACAAGAATGCGCTTCTCCAATATCACTGGGGTTTGTCTTGGGTGAGTGTTGGGGAGCATAGTCATGGAACATGCGAAGATAGGACAGAACAGCAGCAATAACCTACACGGAATAATGAAAGCATCGGCTGGCGCGCTGGCAGCGCCCGCCCCGGAAGAGTGGGACGAAGCACGAGACGAAAAGGATCGGGAACTCGTCCTTTTGATTGACCCCAGGGTGTTGGACAGGGAGTGTCTGGCCCGCAGTCTGGAAACGCAGAACCCGTCTCTCGACATTTTCGCCGTCGGATCTTCGGACGAGTGGCACAGGATCGCCGGGGGGCGTCAGCCCAAGGCTGTCCTGCTTATCGTCGGCAGCCGCAAGATTACCGAACAGGGTATCTGCAACGAAATCCACGATCTTGCCGAAGAATTCGAAGATCAACCGGTCATCGTGATTGCCGATACGGACGATCTGGGTCAGATCCTCAAGGCTCTGGAAGCCGGTGCCAAGGGGTACATACCCAGCAATGTCGGCGTCGATGTCGCCGCGGAAGCCATTCTTCTGGCACGGGCTGGCGGTGTTTTCGTTCCTGCCAGCGGTGTTCTGGCGATGCGCGATGTGATCAACTCGAACAGCAGTAGGGTGGTCGGGCTCGGAAATCTCTTCACCGCCCGCGAGGCAGAGGTGGCCGAGGCACTCCGGCGCGGCAAGGCCAACAAGATCATCGCCTATGAACTGCAGCTATGTGAAAGCACGGTCAAAGTGCATATTCGCAATATCATGAAAAAGCTCAATGCGACCAACAGAACCGAGGTCGCCTATAAAATTCGTGAAATGCAGTCCTGACGGCCACGAAGCACGACCATAATGGTCTAGCGAAACACTCAGGCCAGCAAACGTCTTTGGGTCGGTCGAAAGATCGGCCCTTTTTTTGTCCTTCAGTCTTCGAGATTCACATAAGTCTCTGGCGTGAAGCGCGGTGTGCAGACGCAATAGAACTCCAGATCCTCTGTTCCGGTGTTGACGATGCGCTGCGCCGCACCAGCCGGAATGATTGCCTGGTCTCCAACGGACAGGGCCTGCCGCTCCCCGTCGATCTCCACAACACCCTCGCCCCTGCGCACGACATAGCGCTCGCACACGCCTGTCAAACTGTGCAACTGGGTGGTCACACCAGGCTCGACTCGAGCGATCGCCAGTGAGGTTTCGGGCGAGACGGGCGTGTTCATCAACTCGGTGATGAAGCACCGTTCCTCCGTCCAGAACTCCGCCTCACCGGCATTTTTCACAAACCATGAAGGGGACATGACCAACCTCGTTCACTCAAACTTCCACAATGATCAGTCAGCTTGACAATTGTCAAAGGCCTGTCTGTGCGTCAGTATGCATTCAACTGGAGCATCGGACCGAAAAGTGGCGTCCGGTTTTCGGATTATTCCGATGCTCCAGCAATTATCTAGATCGTCCTTTGTGCGTCCGGATGGACGCACGGCGATCCAAAGACCAAACAGGGAGTGGTGGCATGAGGGGTTTGAAAAACTGGTTGGCGGTGGGGCTTCTGGCGACGACAGCATTCACCGTACCTGCATCTGCAGCGGATAAATTCTTCGTCTACGTGTCTCCCGATCAGATCGGCGTCAACGCCTTCCTGAAGCTCGGCCAGTCCGGCATTGAGCAGGCTGGCGAGCAGTATGGCGCCGAGGTGGAAACCTATGAAAGCCGCACGGCGGCCGACCGTCTTGAAAACGTCAACGCCGCCGTCAACGAGGGTGCGGACATCGTCGTGCTCCTCGGTTTCGAGTTCAACGACATCGTCAAGCAGGTCGCGCCCACCGCGCCCGACACGCAGTTCCTCATTGTCGACCAGTGCATCGACGACCGGCCCGACAATGTGCATTGCGCGGTCTTCCGCGAATATGAGGCGAGCTATCTCGTTGGTGTCGCTGCCGGCATGCTCACCGAGAGCAATAAGGTCGGCGTTGTCGGCGCGCTCGATATTCCCTTCCTGCATCGCTACACGGATGCCTATGCCGATGGCGTCAAATCGGTGAATGCCGACGCCTCGGTCGACATTCGCTGGGTGGGTGGCGAAAACCCGTTTGCCGATCCGGTGCGCGCCAAGGAGCAGGCTGTGGCCATGAGTGCTGCCGGCGCCGACCAGATTTTTACGGCCACATCAGGCGGTGATTTCGGTGTCTTCGAGGCTGCGAAGGAAAAGGATTTCCAGGTCTATTCCGTCGATGTGAACCAGTGCCCCAATGCGCCCGGCCACGTGGTCGATGTCACGCTGAAGCGCGTCGACAACGCCATGGTTCAGGCCATCGGCGCGATCCTTGAAGGCGAGAAGAAGCTCACCATGGCGCTCGGCCTCAAGGAAGGCGGCGTGTCGACCATCGCGCTCGAGGAAGACGAACTGGCCGACAGCGGCTGCCTCATCGCCGATCATCCGGAGGTCGCGGAGAAAATGCGTGAGGTCGCAGGGCAGATCGAGGATGGCTCGCTAAAGCTCGAAGACCCGATGTTCACAAAATAAGCGCGCCAGAGCAGCACGCATCATGCGCATCGACCTGCAGGACGTCACCGTCCGCTTTGGCCCTGTCACGGCCGTGGACAGTGTTTCGCTCGGCATCAAGCCGGGCGAAATCCACGCGCTTCTGGGCGAAAACGGCGCCGGAAAATCCACCCTGATGAACGCTCTTTTCGGGCTGGTTACGCCGGAAAGTGGCACGATCAGTCTGGATGGTGAGGCGCGCCGCTGGGCCTCACCGCAGGATGCCATCGCCCATGGGCTGGGCATGGTGCATCAGCACTTCATGTTGCAGGAAGAGATGACGGTGCTGGAAAATATCGTCTTGTGCGCAGAGCCGGTGGGTCGCTTCGGCTTTGTCGATTTCGCCCGCGCCCGGTCGCGCCTCGATGAGATCGCGAAAACCCACGGTGTCGCCCTCGATCTCGACCAGCGTGTCGGCCGCCTTTCCGTCGGGGAGCGGCAGGCGGTGGAAATCCTCAAAGTGCTCTACCGCGAGGCCGAGGTGCTGATCCTCGACGAGCCGACCGCCGTGCTCACCCCGCAGGAGAAGGACCGGCTTTTCGCTACGCTCAAGAGCTTCCGCGAGGCGGGCAAGGCGATTGTCTTGATCACCCACAAGCTCGATGAGGTGATGGAGATTGCCGACCGGGTGAGCGTGATGCGGGCAGGGCGTCTTGTCGCCTCCTCACCACTTGCCGAAACCTCGAAGGACGAGATCGCGCGCGGCATTGTCGGCGGCGATCTGCCGGCGGCCAGAACCCGGAAGGCCCATTCGCCCGGCAAAACGGTGCTTGCCGTCGATCACCTCACCGTCGCGCGGCGGGGCCGCGATGTCGGCCCCGTTTCCTTCGACCTGCGGGCAGGCGAGATCGTTGGCATTGCCGGCGTCAGCGGCAATGGCCAGGCTGAGCTCATCCGCGCGCTGACAGGGCTTGAGCCGGCGCGTTCCGGCTCCATCACCCTGTGCGGCAATGAGATACAAAAACTGGATGTGGAGGCCCGCCGGCAGGGCGGCATGAGCTACATCCCTGAAGACCGGCAGCGCATGGGGCTCGCCCTTCGTGCCTCCGTCAGTGAAAACGCCAATGCGGGCCGCGACGATGCGGGTGCTTTCACCGCCGGCCCCTTCCTGAAACACGGAGCCATGGCGCAGTATGCGCGCTCCCTGATCGAGCGCTACCGCATTCGTGTGGCCGGTCCGCGCGCTTCCGCCTCCACCATGTCGGGCGGCAACAAGCAGAAGCTCGTGGTCGGGCGCGAACTTTCGCGCAACACGCCGCTGGTGATCGCCGAAAACCCCACTTGGGGCGTCGATATCGGTGCCATCGATTTCATCCATGGCGAGTTGATGCGCATGCGCGATGCGGGCCACGCCATTCTTCTGGTCTCCACCGAGCTCGACGAGGTGATCGCTTTGTCCGACCGTATTCTGGTCATGTATGACGGCGCCATCGCCGGAGAGGTGGATGGCGGCGAGGCCAGTCGCGAACGGGTCGGCGCGCTGATGACCTCACGTGCCGCCGATGCGCTGGGCGCGGCTTCGCTAGGAGCTGCTGCATGATGGCTTTCGATGCCGGCAAGGCCACCCGCAGCGCGCTGCCATGGCTCTTCACCTTCCTGTGGATCGCCGCGATCATTCTGGCGCTGCTGCTTTTCGTTGGCGCGCCGGTGGGCGAGGCGCTTTCGGGCTTCTGGAACGGCGCGTTTGGAGGGCGCAGAAACGCCTATCTTATGGCGACGCTCAGCCGCTCGGCGCTGATTGTCGGCATGGCGCTTTCGGTCATGCTGAGCTTTCGCGCCGGCCTGTTCAACATTGGCGGCGAGGGGCAGCTTGTCGCCGGCGGGCTGGTCGCAGCCCTCGTTGCCGTGCTCATGCCGGGGCCACCGCTGCTTGTGCTGGTCGTGGCGATCCTCGCTGCCATGCTGGCCGGTGCCTTGTGGGCGCTGCTTGCCGGTGTGCTCCAGCTCTTCATGGGCGTGCCGCTGCTTGTCGGTTCGCTTCTCCTTAATTATCCGATCCGCTATATTGCTTCCTATCTGGTGGCGCACCCTTATCGCGACGTGCAGTCGGGCATGGTGCAGTCGCATCTCGTGCCGCAGGAAACCTGGTTTGCCTATTTTCCGGGAACCCGGCTCGACATCGGCATCCTCTTCACGGCGGTGGCGGCTGCCTTTGCGCTGATCTACAGCTACTGGACAGTCCACGGCTATCAAACGCGGCTCAACGGGCTTTCGCCCGAGTTCGCCCGCACGGTCGGCCTGCCGGTGCGCCGGCTCACGCTCCAGACGCTGGCGCTCAGCGGTGCCATTGCCGGCATGGTTGGCGCAATCGCCGTGTTCGGCATTCACCACCGCTATATCGACGGCATGCTGGTGCAGCCGCTCTATGCGTGGACCGGCATCATCGCGGTGCTTCTGGTCGGCATGGTGCCCTGGGCGGTGCCGATTTCCGGCTTCTTCTTTGCTGCCGTCCAGACGGGGGCGGCCGGCATGGAGCGGGCGGCCGGCGTCCCCAAGGAGATCGCGCTTGTCGTTCAGGCGGTCATCATCCTCTTTGTCGCAAGCCGTGTTTCCGGCGCTCTGACAGCATCGAGGAACGATGGAGACGGCCATGTTTGAGCTGATCGCCGATCCATCCTTCGCCGCCTCCATTCCGCGCTTTGTCACGCCCATCCTTCTGGCCGCCCTTGGTGGCGCGCTGTGCGAGCGGGCCGGTGTCTTCAACATCGCGCTGGAAGGCTTTCTGCTCGTGGGCGCTTTCGCGGCGGTGTTGGGGGCCTATTTCTCCGGCACGCCCTATATCGGCGCGTTGACGGCCATGGTGGCCGGCATGGCGCTCGGGCTTGTCTTTGCGGAGTTCAATGTGCGGCGCGGCGGCGATTCCATCGTCGTCTCCATCGCCATCAACCTTCTGGCAGCGGGTCTCACGACCTTCTTCCTGCGCGCCATTTTCGATGTCACGGGTGCCTTCAGCGATCCGGCGATTGCCGGCTTTTCGCCCATCCGCCTGCCTTTCATCGAAGACGTACCGCTTCTCGGCCCGATCCTGAGCGGCCAGTCGCTGCCTTTTTACCTGGCGCTTCTCAGCGTTCCGTTCCTGCATGTGTTTCTCGCTCGTCACCGCCTTGGCCTGCGCATTCGCGCGGCGGGTGAAAACCCCCAGGCGCTTCGGGCGGGCGGTGTCAGTCCAAAGCGTGTCCAGCTTCTTGCGCTCGTCGCCTGCGGCGCGCTCTGCGGTCTGGGTGGGGCGCAGCTTTCCATCGCCAATGTCAATCTATTCGTTGAAAACATGAGCGCCGGGCGCGGCTGGATCGCCGTTGTCGCTGTGCTCTTGACGCGTGGCCGCCCGTGGCCGCTCTTCTTCATCGCGCTTCTGTTCGGTGCCGTCGACAGCCTGTCCTTCCGCGTGCAGGGTCTTGGGCTTGCCCAGCAGTTCACCGACATGATGCCGTATCTGGCGACCCTTATCGTGCTGGTTGCCCTGTCATGGTGGCGGGCAAGACGCGCAAAAGGAGATGCTTCATGATCGTCGATCTGGTTGTCAAAAACGCCATTGTCGTGACCTGCGATGAAAAGCAGACGGTGATCCGGGATGGCGGCGTTGCGGTCTCAAATGGCCGCATCACGCAGATCGGTGAGAGCGCAGCGCTCGAACAGGCCGCGGGGAATGCCCGCAACGTCATTGATGGCAGCGGGCACATCCTGATGCCGGGGCTGATCAACAGCCATTGCCATGCCGCCGACAGCCTGTTTCGCGGTCTGGTGGAGGACCTGCCGCTGGAACCGTGGCTTAAGAAGGTGTGGACCGCCGAAGGCGCGATCCTCAACCCGCAAACCTCGCATCTCGGCAGTCTTCTGGGCTTTTCCGAACTGCTTCTGTCCGGTGTCACCAGCACGATGGACATGTTCTGGTATCCGGTGGAGACGGTTCGCGCTGCGCGCGAAGTGGGCATGCGGGTGTCGACGGGAGGCATCTTCTTCGATGGGCCGGGTGTGGACGGCGCGACGCTCGATGACCGCATTGCCAGCGCCGAGGCCTTCTTTGAAGAGTTTGCGGGCGCAGACGATGTCTTCCCGGCAACCATGCCCCACGGAGCCTATACGGTGGGGCCCGAAAACCTGAAGACGGCAAAGGAAATCGCCGAGCGGTATGGCGGTCTCTTCAGCACGCATGCGGCGGAAACCAAGGCCGAACAGGCTGATGTGGAAGGGCGCTATGGCAGTTCCGTCATCCGCCATCTCGACTATCTGGATCTGCTGGACGAGCGCGTGACGCTCGCCCATTGCGTCCATCTGGACGATGAGGAAATCGCCATTCTGGCGCGCACGGGCACGACCGTCTCCCACAACCCGATGTCGAACCTGAAGCTCGCCTCCGGCATTGCCCGCATTCCCGACATGCTGGCCGCCGGTGTCCATGTCGCACTTGGCACCGATGGCGCGATCAGCGGCAATGATCTCGACATGTGGATGGCGCTGCGGCTGGCGGCCACGCTGCACAAGGGCGCGAGCCAGCGGGCCGATGCCGTCTCCACCCATCAGGCGCTGGCCATGGCGACACGCTCCGGCGCGCGGGCGCTGGGCGCGGCCGACAGGCTGGGCAGTCTCGAAAAAGGCAAGCTCGCCGACATGATCCTGATCGATGTGAAGCGCCCGCATGCGGTGCCGATGTTCGATCCCGTCACCCATCTCGTCTATTCCACCGCCAGATCCGACGTGCGCCATGTGTTCGTCGGTGGCGAGCAGGTGGTGCGCGATGGCGTGCTCACCCGTCACTCGATCGACGACACGCTGGACGCAGTGGCAGAGCTCGCGCCGCGCATCGCCGCCACCGTGACCTGACAGAAAAACCCTGGGAGAATGAAATGAGCGAAAGCCAACTCGCGCGTCTTGAGCGCGCCCATGCATCCATCGCCAAGCGGGCAGGTGCGCCAGCACCCATCGCCATCATGCTGGGTTCGGGGCTCGGCCAGCTTGCCGACCGGGTGGAGGATGCCGTCACGATCCCTTACGGAGAGGTCGAGGGCTTTCCGGTCTCAACCGCACCCGGCCACAAGGGCGCTTTCGTGATCGGCAACCTGGAGGGCCAGCGCGTGATCATGATGCAGGGCCGGCTGCATCTTTATGAAGGCTGGTCGCCGCGCGACATCGCTCTTGCCGTCTATCTGCTCAAGCGCCTCGGTGCCGAAACGCTCATCGTCACCAATGCCGCCGGCTCGCTCAATCCCGATTACGATCCCGGAGACGTGATGCTCATCGAGGATCACATGAATTTCACGGGGCTGAACCCGCTGGTCGGGCCCAATGACGATGAGATCGGTCTGCGCTTTCCCGACATGTCGCGCGCCTATGATCCAGACCTGCTCGAGCTCACGCGCAAAGCGGCGGATGCGGCTGGCATTGCCGTCCAGCAGGGCATCTATGCGGGCGTTCTGGGACCGTCCCTCGAAACGTCGGCGGAACGCCGCTATTACCGCGCTTCGGGTTCGGATGCGGTCGGTATGTCAACGGTGACCGAGGTGATTGCCGCCGGCCACGCATCGCTGCCCGTCATCGGGCTTTCGGCCATCACCAACAAGGCGACCGGCGGTCCCGACCAGCAGCCCGACACGATCGAAGAGGTGTTCGCCAATGCCGAGATTGCCGGGCGCAAAATCGAGGCGATCCTGGCCGCGCTTCTGCCCAATCTGAAAGGAGCCTGATCATGGCTGCAACCATCCCACCCGTCGCATCATTGCTTGATCTCACCGGTCGCACGATCATCGTCACTGGCGCGAGCGGCGGTATTGGCGGCGGCATCGCACGGCGGCTGCACGAGGCCGGCGCAAATGTGGTGTGCCACTACAATGGCAACAAAGGCGCCGCCGAGGCGCTTGCCGGAGAACTGGGCGAGCGGGCTTTTGCTGCCGGCGGTGAGCTTTCGAAGGAAGCCGAAGCGGTTTCTCTCATGCAAGCGGCGCTCGAAAAATTCGGAGCTGTTCACGGCGTGGTCAACAATGCCGGCTTCCAGCCCGTCGAGGCTTTGCGGGAGATCGACGAGGCCGGCTGGGCGCAGATGATGGCGATCAACACGGGTGCTCCGTTTCTTCTGACACGCGCTTTCGCCGACCATGTCGAGGCGCGCGGTGGCGGTGGTGCGATCGTCAACATTGCTTCCATCGAAGGGCATCAGCCGGCCCCCGGCCATGCCCATTATGCGGCCTCCAAGGCAGCGCTCTTGATGTTCACCAAGGCGGCAGCATTGGAGCTTGGCGGGCTTGGCATTCGCGTCAATTCCGTCTCGCCCGGCCTGATCCACCGCGACGGCATCGAGGAAGGGTGGCCCGAAGGGGTTAACCGCTGGAAGGAGGCGGCACCGCTTGGCCGGCTCGGCCAGCCGGAGGATATCGGCGACGCCGCGCTCTTCCTTCTCTCGGAAGCTTCGCGCTGGGTAAGCGGAACGAACATCACGGTGGATGGCGGCGTCAGCGCCCGCTCGACCTGGTAAGAAAACCAAACTGGAACAGACAATTACAACAAGAATCGGACTCAGCCTGTGAGGTTTGGTCCGAAGAATGACAGGGGCTTGGAATGAAAACACTTGAAGGCAAGGTCATTGCGGTGACCGGGGCAGCCGGCGGCATTGGACGGGGCATCGCTCAGGCAATCATCGAGGCGGGCGGGCGCGTGGCGCTGCTCGATCTGCCGGGGCCAAAACTCGAAGCGGCACTCAAGGATCTGGGCGGCGAACCCAATGTCATGGCGGCTGCAAGCGACGTGACCGACAGCGCCAGCATGGAGGCCGCATTCGCCGAGGTGGTGGCCCGCATGGGCAGGCTCGACGGGCTGGTCAACAATGCCGGCGTCGTGCGGCTCGGGCCCGCTGACAAGCTCACCGGAGACGACGTCGATCTCGAAATGGCGGTCAATGTGAAGGGCGTTCTGCTCGCCTCGCAGGCCGCAGCGCGTCAGATGGAAAAGGGCGGTGCGATCGTCAACATAGCCTCGAACGCCGGCAAGGTCGGCTATCCCAACATGGCCGGCTACAACGCCTCCAAGGCAGCGGTGATCAACCTGACCCGTTCGCTCTCGCTCGAATGGGCGGCGCGCGGCATCAACGTCAATGCCGTGTGCCCGGGCGGTGTGGCAACCGACATGCTGAAGACGGTGGCGGACTTCATCGTCGGCGGCGATGCGGCGAAGTCGGAAGAGATGATGAAGCAGATGGTTCCCGCACAGCTTGGCCGTCACATCCAGCCGGTCGAGGTGGGGCGTGTGATTGTTTTCCTGTTGTCCGATGCGGCAACGATCATCCGCGGACAGTCCATCACCATCGATGGTGGCGACACGCCTTATTGATGTAAAAAACCGCCGCTTTGGTTAGTGCCAAAGCGGCGGTTTCCAGTTTTCCGGAAAATGCCCGAAAGTTCCCGAAAACGATTCAGAATCAGGTGATTTTCCTGGATTTCTGAATCGTTTTCTGAAATTCACGCAGCGTTCGATTTTGCCCGGTCGGGGAAGAGTTTGGCGAGCCCTTCGGGTGAGGCATCGGCGATGCCGCGCTCGGTGATGAGGCCGGTGACAAGCCGCGCCGGCGTCACGTCGAAGGCGGGATTTCCGGCAGGCGATGCCTCGGGCGAAATCCGCACCTGCCGAACCTTACCGTCTTCGTCCTTGCCCCAGACGAGCGAGACCTCGTCGCCCGAACGTTCCTCGATGGGAATCTCCTTCACGCCGTCATGCACCGTCCAGTCGATGGTGGGCGAGGGCAGCGCGACATAGAAGGGGACATTGTTGTCCTTTGCCGCCAGCGCCTTCAGATAGGTGCCGATCTTGTTGCAGACATCGCCATCGGCAGTGGTGCGGTCGGTGCCGACGATCACCATGTCCACCATGCCGTGCTGCATGAGATGCCCGCCGGCATTGTCGACCACCAGCGTGTGCGGTACGCCATGGCCGGCCATTTCCCAGGCGGTGAGCTGGGCGCCCTGGTTGCGCGGACGGGTTTCGTCCACATAGACATGAACGGCAATGCCTTCTTCCACCGCGTGGTAGATGGGCGAGGTGGCGGTGCCGAAATCGACGGTGGCCAGCCAGCCGGCATTGCAGTGGGTGAGAATGTTGACCGGTTCGCCGGGCTTCTTGCGCGCGGCGATCTGGCGAATGATTTCGAGACCGTTCCGGCCGATGCTGCGGTTCAATTCCACATCCTCGTCGGCGATCTCGGCGGCGCGCCTGTAGGCAGCCTCGGCGCGGTCGGCCTCGGGAATGTCGCGCAGGAAACCGCGCATTTCATCCAGCGCCCAGCGCAGATTGATCGCGGTGGGGCGCGTCTCGTGGAGCTGTTCCCACACCGCATCAAGTGCGGCATCAGAAGCATCCTCGCGCATGCGCATGGCAACGCCATAGGCGGCGGTGACGCCGATCAGCGGCGCGCCGCGCACCCACATGTCGCGAATGGCCGTGGCAATGCCGTCGACGGTGCGCACGTTCTCGATGCGCAACTCGTGCGGCAGCCAGCGCTGGTCGATGAGATCGACAGACCAGCCATCCTCGTTCACCCAGATGGTGCGGTAGTGCTTGTCTCCAACCTTCATGACAGTTTCCCCTGATCAAGTGCTTCGGCCAGCCGGTCAAGTTCGGCCAGCGATTGAATGTGATTGCGGTTGACGACGATATGGCGACCGAACTTCAGCGCCGGTGCCTCGCAGGCAGCGCGAAGGCTCTCATCGGCGATGTCCTCGAAATCGGCATTGTGGGCAAGGCCCAGAATGCGGCGGTGCATCTCGATGCCGGCAAAGCCAAGCATGTCGGTCCACAGATCGTGGATCACGTGGTTGAGCGCCTGTTCGGAGCCAAGTGCATCACCCTCGTCTTCATAGAGCGATGCCTGATAGAGCATGCCGCTGCGCTCGGTGCGCCACAGATGGGCGAACTCGTCGCGGAAGGTGGTCCAGGTCTCGGAGATGACGCCCAGAAGATAGGCGCGCATGGAGGCGCGGCTGCCGTTTTCCTCATGCCCGCGCTGGGAGAAATAGGCCATCCAGTAATTGGCGATGAGCATGCCGACATCGAAGGCCATGGGTCCGTAGAAGGCAAATTCCGGATCGATGACGCGGGTATCGTCCTTCGTGACCATGACGGAGCCCGAATGCAGATCGCCATGCACCATGGTCTCGGCTTTTGAGGCAAAAAGGTGCTTCATGCGCTGGGCGGCGACCTTCAGATCGCGGTCTGAACGCAGTTCCTTCACCAGTGCGTCGAGACCGGGCGTGTGCCGGTTCATCGGCGCTTCAAAGTAAGGATCAGAAAAGACGAGATTTTCCGTGATGTCACAGAGGTCGACATTGTCTGCAAAGAGCGCGAGATCCGCCTTGCGGTCCGCCGCTTTAATGGAAAGGTCGGACCCGCGGAAGAGGGTGCGGGCCATGAAGAGGCCGAGGTCCCTGCCGATCTTCGGCAGTTCCTGCCCCTCGATGAGGGCGCGGCGAAGAATGATGTGTGGAGACAGGAACTCCATGGCGATGAGGGCCTGCGCCTCATCGAAGTAATAGACAGCAGGCACGGTGCCCGGCGCGCGTTTTTCCTGGCGGGTCAGCGCGTGATATTCGAAGAAGGAGCGCTTCAGGGGAAGCGGCCAGCTGTCGCCGACGAGCCGCACATAGGGCAGCGCCTGCTTGATGATAAGCGTTTGCGCCTCACCTTCCACGATGAAGACGAGATTGAGATTGCCGTCGCCGACTTCGCGGACCTTCCAGCCTGTGGGTGCGCCGCCGAGACGGTTCGCAATCTCGGGGATGCTGCCAAGGCGATGCGGCAGACTTTCAACCGTCAGAGCCTCGAAGGCGTTTTCTTTCATCTCTTCTGTCTCCTCCCATTCTCGCCTGAGCAAGAGGCGTATGGTTCGCGTCCTATTGTTGCCCGTGTTCCCGCACAAATTTTCCCTTTCGAAGGGAGAAGAAGCACGAGGCCAGCCTGTTCATCCCACACCCCGATCCTGCAGAAAAGGCGCGCGCGAATGGCACAGGCCGAGAACGGGGGCACCATACTTTCCTCCCGTCAATTCTGATGCCACGCTACCAAGGCTCTGTCATTTGTCAATCGTGTTGACAAATGCTTGTTACCTGCTAGCGTCACATTGGGAGGAGATTATGGGCGACACTGCCGTTTTTCGAATTGCCGGCCTGACCAAGGCCTTTGGACCGAATGCCGTTCTGCGCGGTGTCGGTCTCGATCTGCGCGCTGGCGAGGTCACGGTTCTGATGGGCGCCAATGGCGCCGGTAAATCGACTCTCGTCAAGATCATGAGCGGCGTTCACCGCGCCGATCGCGGCGTGATGATGCTGGGCGACAAGCCCTTCTCCCCTGCCACCCCCGCCGAAGCGATGCGGGCCGGCGTGGTGACGGTTCACCAGAACATCAATGACGGTGTCGTTGGCGCGCTCGACGTCGCGAGCAATCTTGTGCTCGACCGGTTGAACGGTTCTGGCAGCGGTTTTTTCTTCAATCCGAGAAAGGTGCGGCGTGAGGCGCGCGACGTGGCCGATCGCATGGGGCTGGGGATCGATCTTGGCGCGGAAGTGACCGACCTTTCGCTCGCCGACCGGCAGATGGTGGCGATTGCGCGCGCCATGTCGCATGAGCCGCAGGTGATGATCCTTGATGAACCCACCTCTTCGCTTTCCAGCAATGAGGCCGAACGGCTTTTCGCGCTGATCGACCGGCTGAAGGCGCGTGGCGTTGCCATTCTCTATATTTCGCACCGCATGTCGGATATCCGCCGTCTGGCCGACCGGATTGTGAGCCTGCGCGACGGCGCGATTGTCGGCCAGTTCGAAGACAAGCCGCTTGATTATGAAGGCGCGGTCAATGCCATGCTGGGGCAGAATCTCGGCCGCCACAGCATTGATGTGCGTGCGGCGGGGACGCCGGTCTTTTCGGCGCGTGATTTGAGGATCGCACAGGGTGCCAAGCCGATCTCGCTTGAACTGGGTGCGGGCGAGATCGTGGCGGTGACGGGCCTTGTGGGCGTGGGCAAGACGCAGCTAGCAGAGACCCTTTTTGGTATTCATGCGCCTCTGTCGGGCACGATGGAGCTGGACGGCAGGCCCTATGCGCCAAAGACGCCGCAGCGCGCGATCCGGGATGGCGTTTTCCTCGTCGCCAAGGACCGCGCCTCCACGGGCATCGTGCCGGAATTCAACATCTATGAGAATATGAGCCTGCCCTTTCTGCCGCGTTTCGCCAATGCGGGCGTGATGCGGCGGCGCAGCGAGCGCCAGACGGCGCGTGACCAGATTACGGATCTGAAGATCGTCTGCCGCTCCGAGCGCGACGATCTGGCAACGCTTTCAGGCGGCAATCAGCAAAAGGTGACGGTGGCGCGCTGGCTGACGCAGCCTTCGCGCTTGCTGATCCTCGACGAGCCGTTTCAGGGTGTCGACATTGCCGCCCGCCATGACATTGCGGCCAAGCTGCGCGAAAGTGCTGCCGACCGCGCGACGTTGATTTTTCTGACCGAACTGGATGAGGCGCTGGAGACGGCAGACCGCATTCTCGTCATGTCGGAAAACACGATTGTGGGCGAACACCGTAATGCCGATGTGGATATGGACCGGCTTCTGGCGGAGGTTGCCGGACAGCGTTTGGAAGTAACAGGGAGCTGAGTGAGAATGGACAGCCAGACGGCACAGGAGAGCGCAGTGGAAGCCAAGGCAGATGCGCGGCCAAAAGACGGGCTTTCAATGCGCGAGCTGGCCATCCGCTATGGCTTTCTAAGCCTGCTTGTGGGGCTTATCATCTTCTTCTCGCTGGCCACGCGCGGCTTCACCTCGCCGCAGGCGGCGGTCTTCATCCTGCAATCGGTGTCCATCACCGGCATTCTGGCGCTCGGCGTGACGGCGACGCTGGTGGTGGGGGGCTTCGACCTTTCCATCGGCTCGATTGCCACAAGCTCCATGATGGCGGCGGCCTATGTGATGGTGGTGCTGGAGCAGAATGCGCTTGTGGCGGTTCTAGTGTGCCTTGCCATCGGCGCGCTGGTCGGGCTGATCAACGGTTTAATCATCTGCTACATGCGCGTGCCCGATCTTCTGGCCACGCTCGGCATGATGTTTCTTCTGATCGGCCTGCAGCGCATCCCGACCGAAGGGCGCTCCATCGCCACCGGCATGACATTGCCCGACGGCTCGACGGCTGAAGGCACGTTCAGCCAGGCCTTTCTGGCGCTCGGGCGGCATCGGTTCGATCTCTTCATAGAAAACCTCGTCCCGGCCTCGGTGGTGGTGCTGATCGTGCTTGCCATCCTGATCTGGTTCTTCCTCGAATACACGCGGTTTGGCCGCATGATGTATGCGGTGGGGTCCAATGCGCGGGCTGCGGAATTTGCGGGTGCGCCGGTCAAGGCCTATCGCATCTGGGCCTATGTGATCTCGGGCGTGTTCGCTTCCATCGGCGGCATTCTTCTGGCGGCGCGCCTGGGGCGCGGCGACATCGCCTCGGGCAACAATCTGCTTCTGGATGCGGTAGCGGCGGCACTCATCGGTTTTGCGGTGCTGGGGGCTGCCAAGCCGAACGCATTCGGCACGGCCATCGGTGCGCTTTTCGTGGGCGTGCTTTTGCAGGGGCTCACCATGATGAACGTGCCTTATTATACGCAGGATTTCGTCAAGGGGGCGGTGCTCGTCATCGCGCTGATCTTTACCTTTGCGCTTCTGGGGAGGAACGCCCGATAGCGCGGAACAAGAGCAACAGGCAGTGGAGGAGAAGAACATGAACATTTCACGCAGATTTCTGGGCAAGATGACCGCGGCACTCGCCGGCGCCACCATGCTCCTGCCGGCTGGAGCCGGCGCACAGGACAAGCCCGCGCCATTCGACAACCCCGGCGACGTGGAAATCGCGCTGGTGCGCTATCTTTCCACCGGCGACTTTTTCCAGGCCTATCTCTCGGGCGTGGAGAAGCAGGCCGAGGCTCTGGGCGTAAACCTGCGCGTGCTCGACAGCCGGCAGGACGCAGCCCTTCAGGCCGACATGGTGGATCAGGCGATTGCATTGGGTGTTGACGGCATCATCATCCAGCACGGCCTGACCGAATCCATGAAGGAAGCGGCCCAGCGCGCCGTCGATGCGGGCATCAAGGTCGTGGCTTTCGACGTGAATGTCGAGAATGATGCGATCCCGCAGATCGAGCAGTCCGACCGGGACCTGGCGCGGCTGGCGCTGGAACAGGCGATCAAGGACAATGGCGAGGAGTGGAAGGCGGGCTATGTCTATGTGGCCGGCATTGCGCCGCTCGACCGCCGCGACGAGACCTGGCGCGAGTTCAAGGAAAAATATCCGGGCATCGAGGAAGTGGCGCAGTTCGGCACGCTGGACAATCCGATCGCCAATTCGGTGGCCAATCAGGCGCGCTCGGTGGTGACGGCGAACCCGGACATCCAGGTCATGTTCGCGCCCTACGACGAGTTCGCCAAGGGCGTGAAGATCGCTGTGGACGAGGCCGGCCTTTCCGACAGCATCAAGATCTATTCGGCGGACGTTTCGACGGCCGACATTTCGGCCATGCGCGAGCCCGGCAGCGCCTGGGTTGCGACGGCTGCCACCAACCCCGCCGTTGTGGGCGAGGTTTCGGTGCGCGCGCTTGCCATGCTTCTGGCGGGTGAAGAGCCGGGCAAGAGCGTGATCGTCCCGCCGACGCTGATCACCCAGCAGGCGCTGAACGACGGTGACATCAAGAACATGGACGATCTCTCGGCGAAGATGCCGCAGTTTGCCCATGCCGATGTGGCCGTGCCGGACTGGATGCCGCTGCCTGAGCGCGACTGAGGCCGCGCTAGAATGGATCGACGAGGGCGGCTTTCGGGTCGCCCTTTTTGTTTTGCGCGGAGATGATGGTGCGTGCCCTTTCCCTTGGCCCTTCGCCTTTCGACAAGCTCAGGATGAGGGAAAGGGCAGGGACATTGGGGGCGCTTGAACGGGGTACGTGGCTCGCGGTGAAGTGGTAACGAGAGCCCTCATCCTGAGCTTGTCCAAGGGCGAGGGCGGAATGGAGGGCGACCTTTGCAGTGTTGGCGCTCGCCCCTCATCCTCTTGCCGGCTCTCTATATCAGCGCAGCGCTGCCGCGATATTGCCGCCGTCTACGGTGGTGACGTCGGCGGTGGTACGCTCGGCAAGGGCGTGGTTGAGGAAGGCCTGTGCCACATCCTCGGCGCGCACCTCAAGGCCCAGAAGATTGCCGCCCATATAGTCCTTCTCCGAGACGCCGCGCGCGGTGGAGCGGTTGGCGATCATCTCGTTGGTCAAGAGGCCCGAACGGATGCGGTCGGCATTGACCGCATTGGAGCGCACGCCGATGGAGCCGTAATCCAGCGCATATTGGCGCGACAGGAAGAGCGTTGCCGCCTTGGGCAGGCCATAGGCGCCGAAATTCGCACCCGGATTGACCGCCTGCTTGGAGGCGTTGAAGAGGAGCACGCCGCCGGTGCCCTGCTGCTTGAAGAGGCGCACCGCGTTCTGCGCCACACTCTGATGGGCGAAGAAATTAAGCTCGAAACTCTTGCGCAGCGTGGCGTCTTCCAGTTCGCCGATCTTGCCTTCCCATGCGGCACCCGCATTGGAAACGACGATGTCGACGCCGCCGAACACATCGCGTGCCCTGTCGAAGGCGGCGCGCACGGCTGTCGCGTCGGTCACGTCGGCACCGATTCCGATGGCGGCATTGCCGATTGATTTCGCGACCTCTTCGGCCTTGTCGGCATGCATGTCGACGACGACCACATGGGAGCCCTGCGATGCGAAAAGCTTTGCCGTGGCGGCACCGATGGCACCCGCGCCGCCGGTGACCAGCGTGACCTGGCCGGAGAGCGGCTTGGGCTTGTTGGAGGCGAGCTTGGCCTGCTCAAGCGACCAGTATTCAAGCTCGAAGAGATCCGACAGCGCCAGCGGGTGGAAGGAGCCGATGGCTTCGGCACCGGTGACCGCTTCCACCAGCATCTCGCCGACATCAGCGGCGATCTTCGCCTCCTTCATGCTGCGGCCATGGCCGATGAGGCCGAGACCGCGCACGAGTGTCAGGCGCGGCATGGTGTCGAGCATGGTGCGCTCGACATCGTCGGCGGCGTTGTTGGTCTCGAAATAGTCCTTGTAGCGAGCCGAGAACTCGGCGACCTTTTCGCGGATCACCTTACCATATTCATCAAGTTTGCCTGCTTCCGGCGCGGGCAGAACCATGGGGCCGGTCTTGATGCGGATCGAAAGGTCCGGCGTCGAGACGCCGCGTGTGGCGAGCTCTTCGGCCGTGTCGGCGTTCACATAATCGAGGATTTTCGGTGAGGTGCGGAAGTCGCAGACCATGCGGCCATATTTGCCCTCGCCCTCGCCCTCGTCAATGGCGATCGCGCCGCGCAGATAGGGCATGATCTCGGACGGGGTGGCAAGTTCCTTGGGAAGCGCCACCGGCTTGAAGGGAGCCTTGCCGTTTTCGGCGACATAATCTTCCGCCATGGTGACGAACTCGATCATGAGATCGTAGGCCGTCTTGGCATCTTCGGCGAAGGTGAAAATGCCGTGCTTGTCGAGGATCAGGCCTTCCACGGCGGGGTTCTTGTCGTAGATGTCGGCGGCTTCCTTGGCGAGGTCGAAGCCCGGTTTGATGTAGGGTACGAAGCCGAGCCGGTCGCCAAAGACCTTTTTGCAGAGCGCTTCGGAATCTTTCTGATCGACCAGCGCGAGAATGGCTGTCGAGTGGGTGTGATCGACGAATTTGTGCGGCAGAAAGGCGTGCAGCAGGGTCTCGATGGAGGGGTTCGGGGAACCCGGATCGATGAGATTGGCGCGCTGCATGGCGACCATGTCTTCGTCGGCCAGCGCGTCGAGCCTGCGGGCGGCAAGGAGCGCGTCCATCTTCACCGCGGGAAGGCCCTGCGGCTCGATCACGCCCATGTCCCAGCCGCTGCCCTTGACGCACAGAACATCATATTCGCGGCCCAGAATATCGGTTGCTTTGCTCTTCAGCGAGGTGTTGCCGCCGCCATGCAGAACAAGGCGCGGCTCGCCGCCCAGAAGTCGGGTCGTGTAGACGCGCAGCGCCAGATCGCGGTCGACGCCCTTTGCGGCGTAGTGCTCGACGAGCTTTTCGGCTTCGCTGTCTTTCCAGAGGTTCTGCATGTCGGTCCTGTACTGTCTTGAAGGGTTGCGCTTGCCGGCGGGGTTCAGGCCGGCGTCGGTTCACTGGCGGCGTGGTGCTGCAATAGCGCGGCCGCCATGGAGGAAGTGGTCACCAGATGGGTGAAAAAACGGCCGGCGATGGCGGCCTTGAGAGGTTCGAGCTTCTCGTCCTCCTGCACCACCATCAGGCGCTTCGGAATGGCGCGGATGGCGTCGAAATCGGCCGAGATCATGCGCCGGTTGTAATCGCAGTCGAGCAGTTTGCCATCGGCGGTGATGATTTGTCCCGCAATGACGCCGGTGGCCCCCATCGCTTTCAGCCGCCCAAGCTCTTCGATGCTGAGCGCGCCGCATTTTATGACATGGCTGTCGGTATCGAGCGCTCCGACCGTGAAGAGGGCCAGATCGCAGGCGCCGATACCGTCGAGCTGTTCGCGGATGACCGGCTCTTCGCGCAGAGCCTGAGCCAGTCCCTCGGTGCTCAGGACCAGCGGTGCGTAGAAGTTGAGCCCCTTGGCGTTGAGCCGGCGGGCGATCTCCATGGTGCACTGGTCGGGACGGTAGGCATAGGGCGAGCCGAGATTGCCGCACATTTCCACGACGGTCACGCCTTCGCGGTCGGCATAGCTCATCGCGTCGGCGATGTCGTAGACGGTGCGGCCCCAGGCGACGCAGACCCGATTCCCGTTCTCGACCATTTCGAGAAAGACATTGGCAGCCAGCGTCGGAATTTCGGAGGCTGGGGAGGGTGAAAGGGAATCCTCCCCCACGAGCCACACGGTTTCGAGGCCGAACGTATCTTCCATCTGGCGCGCGAGGCGCTCGCCGCTGAAAAGATGCGTGGAGGTGGAGATGTTGACGATACCGGCCTCACGGGCCTTGCGCAGATAGAGCGCCACGGATGCGCGCGAGATGCTCAGCCGCTGCGCCACCTCGTCCTGACGCAGGCCATGCGTGTAATATAGCCAGGCGGCCTTGTGTATGATCTGCTCTGCAGGACGATAAGCCATTCCGCGCCTCCTTTCGACATTATTCATGGCGATTGACAAAAGTCAATTCGCAGCCGGGAAGAACCGGGAGACCGGGGAAGGCGGTCCCGTCAAGGCGCGGCTCGCTTGTCCTTGGCGGACGGTTGACGCTTGTCCGTAGCGGACGGTTGATCGGGTCGCACGGGGGGATGCAGGTATGAGAAAGGCCGGGATGCGCGATGCATCCCGGCCTTTGCCGTGTTGTCTGCTGCCAGGCAGCGCAGGCTGCGCTGCCGGACGATCAGTAACCGCGCGGGCAACGGGCCTCGTAGCGGCGGCCGTATTCGTCGCGATAGATGCAGCGGTTGCGGTTTTCCGATGCGCGACCGACCAGAGCGCCGGCCACCGTGCCGATGGCACCGCCGATGATGGCGCCTTCGACCTTGTTGCCGGAAGCGAGCGCGCCGATGGCCGCACCGCTGGCGCCGCCAAATGCCGCGCCCTGTTCAGTCGGGGTGCAGGCAGCAACACCGAGAAGCAGTGCCGGCACGAGAAGCAGTGACTTTTTCATGTGTCCTCTCCAAATGGTTTTCATCATAAGCTACAGACATCGATTTGGTTCCATCTGAAGCTATGCAGTTAATGGTGTCCCTATAGCCGTATAACATGGACATAAAATCCGGCAAAAGTCCGAGAGACAAGCGTAGTTTGTGTCGATTTCTCGTCTTGTTGTGTGAAAATGACCGTTGATTGCGGGCTATTTGCACGCCTCGCCAATGGAATTTGGCGATTTCCGGGCGGAATTTTGGTGAAAAAGGGTTCCATCCGTCTCCGATTTGCGTGAGTCTGGTCTCAATCCGCACGGACAAGGTCGCATACAGACCATGCGCGATCATGTGTTTTGGTTCACGGTCCCGAGTGTGGAGGAATGTTCCGGGGACGGGCGGCCATTCTGTCATTTGCTTCCAGCCTCGGACAGATATGGAGTGAGACATGTCCAATGAAATCGTTGAGGAGGACCACGGGCTCGAGCCCGGGCAGGATAACATTCGGCTGCTTGGTCTGGACGTTCACAACCCTGTTTTCTTCGTTTCCGCTGTTCTGATCATTGCCTTCGTGATCATCGCCCTGATGTTTCAGGAAGCGTCGGGAAGTGCACTTGGCGGACTGCGGGTCTGGCTGACTTCGACCTTTGACTGGGTCTTCATGCTGTCAGCAAATCTATTCGTGGTGTTTTGTGTTCTTGTCGCGGCAACGCCACTGGGCAAAGTCAGGCTGGGCGGCAAGGATGCAGTGCCCGAATATTCCTATTCCGGCTGGTTCGCGATGCTCTTTGCGGCTGGCATGGGTATCGGCCTGATGTTTTTCGGCGTGCTTGAGCCGATGTATCATTTCAACAACCCGCCGCTTGGTCTGGAGGCACCATTGGCCGATGGCGAACTCGTGGCGAGCGCGGTGCCGGCGGCCCGTGAAATGGGCATGGCGGCAACCATCTTTCACTGGGGGCTTCATCCCTGGGCGATTTACGCGGTTCTGGCGCTGTCGCTCTCGCTTGCCGCTTACAACAAGGGGCTGCCGCTATCCATCCGCTCGGCGTTCTACCCGATTCTGGGCGAACGGGTGCGCGGCTGGCCCGGTCACCTGATCGACATCATGGCGGTTTTCGCAACACTCTTTGGCCTTGCAACGTCGCTCGGCTTCGGTGCCTCGCAGGCGCTTGCCGGCTTGAACGAGCTATATGGTGTTCCGAACACTGACACGATCAAGGTCCTGCTCATCATGGGGATCACCGGCATTGCTTTGATCTCCGTCGTGGCGGGACTGGATGCGGGCGTCAAGCGTCTCTCCGAGATCAACATGGTGCTCGCCATTCTTCTACTTCTGTTTGTGATCATCTTCGGTCCCACACTGGCGATCATCACTGGCTTTTTCTCCAACACATGGTCTTATCTGAAGGAGTTGCCGGAACTCTCGAACTGGGTCGGCCGCGAAGACACGGGCTTCATGCACGGATGGACCACCTTTTACTGGGCCTGGTGGATTTCCTGGTCACCTTTCGTGGGCATGTTCATCGCCCGCGTTTCCAAGGGGCGGACCGTGCGCGAGTTCATCACCTGTGTTCTGATCATTCCCACACTCGTATCGATCCTCTGGATGACCACGTTCGGCGGCACTGCAATGGAGCAGTTCCTGGCCGATGGATACACGGGCGTTCAGGAGACAGTGGTCGATTACGTGCCAGAACTTTCGCTGTTTGCGATGCTGGCCGACCTGCCGCTGGCCGGTGTGAGCTCGCTCATCGGAATCATTCTGGTCATCGTATTTTTCGTTACGTCGTCGGATTCCGG
Organism: Nitratireductor sp.; assembly: GCF_017794765.1. Taxonomy (GTDB): domain Bacteria; phylum Pseudomonadota; class Alphaproteobacteria; order Rhizobiales; family Rhizobiaceae; genus Nitratireductor. The sequence continues at coordinate 1,709,191 of NZ_CP051236.1, forward strand.
CTCGCTGGTCATCGACACGATCACGGCCGGCGGAAAGATCGATGCGCCGATAGCGCAGCGTGTCTTCTGGGCCATTTTCGAGGGCCTGGTCGCAATCGTTCTGCTGCTTGGCGGTGGACTGGCCGCACTTCAGGCCGGTGCAATCGCGACAGGTTTCCCGTTCGCGATCCTGCTGACCATCATGCTCTATGCCACTTTCAAGGCGTTGCGGCACGAGCGGGAAATCGGCAACTAAACGGGCGCGAAAAAACGCTGAAGATGAGCCTCGGCAAGAAATGCCGGGGCTTTTTCGATCAGGTTCCGCCCTGGACCGGAGCTTCGGCTTCGGAGATGGCTGCCAGGTAATCACGGTAGCTCAGGCATTTCACATCGTCCCTGACGCAAACCTCGCGCGCAAAGCGCTCCAGCGCATTCCAATAGGCACCATCGTTCATGAGGGTAAAATGGAAGCCGAGCTGGACCGGGGTGCGGCGTCCGTCATATTCCCTGTCGAACGTCGCCATAAAGGCATCATAGGCCCGCTGCTCAAACGCGGACGCTGCCTCCGGCTTTTCCCTGCCGCCGGAGTGGCGCACATAAAGGTTGTAGTCCATGGCAATCACCGGCCTGTCGCGAGGGCCCTCCGGTATCAGTGGGAGAGAAAAATGCGCGAGGCCATTGCGGGTTCTGGGCAACTCCGGACCGCGTGAGACAGCGCTGGCGTCATAGGCAAAGCCCTTCTTCTCAAGCGTCTTGAACAGTCCCTTGCTCGTTGAAAGGTATGGCGCTCTGAAACCGCGTATTTCCTTGCGCGCGAAATCCCGCCAACCCTCGGGCTCACCCTTGATCCCGTTGACCTTCCAGGCGTCTGTGACAATGGCCGCGAACTGATCGAACTCCTGCGCCCAGTCGTCCGCGCTCCAATTTTTCCCATCGAAATGACCGCAGCCATGACTTGCCAGCTCGTGCCCTTCGGCACGGGCGGACCAGATCTGACCGAGCCGTTCCTCGACATCCTCCTGCGAATACCCGCTGCCGACATTCGAGCGGCCCCGGGCCATGCCGGGTGCCTGATAGGTTTTGCGCGTCTCCGGAGACAGGAGGTAAACGCAGGAAAGGAAATAGGTGAAGTGCGCGCCTGTTTCCCTGCCAAGCGCACGGCTGCGCTCCCACTGTTCCAGATGCAGGGCGCCGTCAAAGGAGATGATCACGTATTGCGGCGACTTCGCCTCTTTCGTGTTCCCGGCAAAGCAGGAACCTGTCAACGCCAGTGCCGTTGCACCGGCGCAGAGAAATTTGAGCATGATCACGTAATCCGCTATGCAATTCGAAGGGCAGGGTTACTGGCCAAATATGGCCGAGTTTGGAAAGCAGTATCGTTTTACGGCATCGGGCGTTGGCGCCGAATCAACAGAATCGGAACGAAATGACAGCCCCCCCTTCCATGGCGGCAAATTTCGTCTAAAAAGCCGGAAACCGGAAAAGCGCGGGAAGTACCCGCCAGGCATGGGTCGCATATGTCCGACGACAGTTTCATTCGCGAAGTCAATGAAGAGCTTCGCCAGGATCAGTTCAAATCTCTGTGGCGTCGTTTCGGCCCCATTGCGATCGGCGCAGCCGTTCTGCTCGTCATCGCCACGGCCGGCTATGTCGGCTATGAGCGCTGGACATCCTCCCGCGCAAATGCTTCTGGCGATGCTTTTTCCCAGGCACTGGAGCATGCCCGCCAGGGCGAGAACGATGAAGCGCTCGCCGCTTTCAAAGAACTGGAAGAGAGTGGCTATGGCTCCTATCCGCTTCTGGCGCGCATGCGTTCTGCCACCGTTCTGGCTGCCGATGGCGACGCGGAAGGTGCCGTGGCTGCGTTCGATGCAATTGCGGCGGACCGTTCGGTAACCGATGTGATCGCCGACATTGCTCGCCTTCGGGCAGGGCTTCTTCTGGTAGATCACGGATCCTATGCGGACGTTTCAGCACGTGTTGAAACATTGACGGCGGATGGAAACGCGCTGCGCCACACGGCGCGCGAGGCGCTTGGTCTTGCAGCATGGAAGGAAGGCAAGCGCGACGACGCGCTTCAGCTCTTCCAGCAGATTTCCGGCGATGCCGAGGCACCCCGCAACACGCGCCAGCGCGCCGAGATGATGATCGAGCTGATCCTCGGCTCAAGCCCGGCGGAATAGCCGGAGACCGGTGAGCCAAGATGGCCTTCAAGCTTGCAATCATCGGCCGGCCGAATGTCGGCAAGTCGACACTGTTCAACCGGCTTGCCGGTCGGCGTCTGGCCATTGTCGATGATACGCCCGGTGTAACGCGTGACCGCCGCTCCCATACTGCCCGCCTTCAGGACCTCAAGTTTGAGGTAATCGACACGGCCGGTCTGGAAAGTGCTGCAGCGCCGACACTGGAGGGCCGCATGCGTGCCCAGACCGAGCAGGCGATCGAAGAGGCCGATATTGCGCTTTTCATGATCGATGCCCGCGCCGGTGTGATGCCCGATGATGCGACCTTCGCCAATCTCCTGCGCCGCAGCGGCAAGCCGGTTGTGCTGGTCGCCAACAAGATGGACGTGAATGCCGCCCGCAGCGGGGTTCTTGACGCGTGGGAACTGGGGCTGGGTGATCCGGTCGAGGTGTCGGCGGAACACGGTCTCGGCATGTCCGATCTGCGTGACGCCATCGTCGAGGCGCTTGGCGAGGACCGGGCATTGGCGGAAGATCCGGAAGAGGCCGTTCTCACGACAGACGAAATCACGGTCGGCGAGGATGTGGAGCCCGATTCGGAAGAAGAGGCAGTCTACGATTCGTCCAAACCGTTGCGGATCGCAATTGTGGGGCGCCCCAATGTCGGCAAGTCGACGCTGATCAACGCGTTGCTTGGCGAGGAACGCATGCTGACGGGCCCCGAAGCCGGCATCACGCGCGATTCGATTTCCGTCGACTGGCAATGGCGTGGCCGCAAGATCAAGCTGTTCGATACGGCCGGCATGCGACGCAAGGCACGCGTACAGGAAAAGCTGGAAAAGCTCTCCGTCTCCGACGGGCTGCGCGCCGTGCGCTTTGCCGAAGTGGTGATCGTGGTTTTTGATGCGACCATCCCGTTTGAGAAACAGGACCTGCAGATCGCCGACCTGATCATCCGCGAGGGCAGGGCGCCGGTCATTGCCTTCAACAAATGGGACCTGATCGAGGACCGGCAGGAGACGCTCGCCGAACTGCACGAAAAGACGGCGCGGCTTCTGCCGCAGGTGCGCGGGCTGCAGGCGGTTCCAATTTCTGCGGAGACCGGGCGCGGCTTCGACAAGCTTATGGAAGCGGTGGAAAAGACCCATCGCACCTGGAACAGCCGCATCTCGACGGGCCGTCTCAACCGGTGGCTGGAAGGCGCGACGGGGCAGCATCCGCCACCGGCCGTGGCCGGACGCCGGCTCAAGGTGAAGTACATAACGCAGATCAAGACACGGCCGCCGGGCTTCGTTGTCTCCTGTTCGCGGCCTGAAGCAATGCCGCAATCCTATGTGCGCTATCTCATGAACGGCCTGCGCGAGACCTTCAATCTCTACGGTGTACCGATACGTGTGGCGCTGCGCACCTCCGATAACCCCTATGCGGGTAGGGCGAAAAAGCGCCGTTGAGCGCGGTCTCCAGATTTCCGGTCAGGCAGATGACGGGCTTTGCATGGCAAGGCCCGTTTTTGTTTGCTCTGATGTTCTGCGAGCGGGAGAAGCCTCTCCGTTAACCAGTGATCAAGGTTAACCAAATATGGTTTTGGAAATCGGGTTGAGTTGCGTAGCGGAGAGTGTGGGTGCTTCGTCGGAGTGGAAGAATACCGCGCAAGGCGGTTGATGAATCGCGTTCCTTTCTGGCGCCAGCTTTGGTGGCGTTGGGGTTCTGGATCGGGTTTCCGGGCATTGTCGCACACCAGGACATGGCCGGACTGGTTTCCGGAGAAGAGGGCACGGGGCCGCGCTGGGCGGCCTTCGTGGAAAAATCGGTCGCCGGTTCGATCCATCAGGCAGAGATGCCATTTGTCGATGGCGACCTGAAGACAGGCGGCATTTCCGGTTCCGGGATCGCTGCACCCGGCATCGGCAAGATCGCCTTCCGCGGCAAGAAAGGGTTCACCGGAACCACGCCCGACGAGGAGCGCATCAACCGTAAAGAAAAGACCGGGCGTCTCGTGCAGGTCGTACCTGTGCAGCCCCCGAAGCTTTTTGAAGCCGGCACCATATTTGAAAAGACCAGTTTTCTCCTCGAAAAGCCGAAATCCGATCAACCGCTGATGGCGTTTGTTGATCCCGACATCAAGGGCAAGGAAGTACGCATCGCCTCGGCATTCTATATGAAAAAGGACGAGAAGGCCGATCCTTCGCTGCCGCGGGCGATCGCCGAGCTGGTTAACAACGATCAGCCTGATGTTCTTGCCACGGCTTACGCGCCGCAGAAGCCCGACTATGCGAAAGCCTCGCCATTTGCCAGCATCCTGCGCGAAGAGGAGCCGACAGGCGGGCGGTTTATTCCACCCGTTGACGCGAAGGATCATTCCTGGGCGCGGCAACCTCTGCCGGAAACGGTGTTCTCGAAAAGTGAGCAGCAATGTCTTGCGGCCGGAATTTACTTTGAGGCGCGCGGCGAGTCCGTGAAGGGGCAGGCAGCTGTCGCCCAGGTGATCCTGAATCGCGTGCGCAACCCCACCTATCCGAACACGATCTGCGGCGTCGTCTACCAGAACGAGAAATGGCGCAACCGCTGCCAGTTTTCATTCGCCTGTGACGGGATTCGCGACCGTGTGGCTAGCCCGGCGCACTTCAAGACGGCACAGGAGGTGGCGATGGCCACGACGGCAGGCAAGATCTGGCTCCCCGAAGTAGGCTCCTCCACTCACTATCATGCGACTTATGTGCACCCGCGCTGGGCCAATGCAATGCAGCGCATGAAAAAGATCGGCCAGCACATTTTCTACCGCACTTATGGCGGCGGCTGGAACTGACCAGGGCGGCGAAATCCCTCAAATGACGGGTTGAAAAGCGGCATGACCTGCCGCGATTCCCGCTTTCAGCATGGCATTTGGCGCTGCGCGCATTGTCGCATCTAGCCATCATGTTGTTTTTCAAAGAATTTTCGACTTTGTGAATGGCGTCGACAGCGGCTTGACTGGGGCGTGGGCGCTCACTATGTTGCGCGCGACTTTCAAGCGGATAGCCGCTGACCAGCAAACCCGGTACGGAGATTGCGGTGGCCGACAAGGATCAGCCGGACGACCTGGAGCGCCGGCGCGCCGATCTGGAGAAGGCTCTCGCAGAGAAACGACCGGCCAGGCAAGACGGCGGTGAAGGGAAGACGAAGGGCGATATGGCGGGCGCCGCGCAGGCGCTCAGACTGTCCAGCGAGTTTATTGCCGGCGTGGGTGTCGGCGCTGCTCTTGGATGGTTCATCGACCATTTTGCCGGTACGTCTCCCTGGGGACTGATCATTTTCCTGCTCCTCGGTTTTGGGGCAGGTGTTCTGAATGTCCTGCGTTCGGCGGGACTTGTTGCTGAATTTGGGATCCGCTCATCGGATGACGGGCGGGATCCTGAGAAGAAGTGAACGGCGCCCGGGCGCCAGACCAGAAGTGAGGGGGGCCAGGTGGCCAACGATCCGATCCATCAGTTCCAGATCTCCAAGTGGATTCCCATTGAGGTCGGCGGACTGGATTTCTCCTTTACGAACTCGTCCGCCTTCATGGTTGCGACGGTGGTCGCTGCCGGGGCTTTTCTGTTCCTGACGACGTCGAGCCGTGGCCTGGTGCCTGGCCGCCTGCAGTCGATCTCGGAGATGAGCTACGAGTTTGTGGCTTCCATGCTGAGAGATTCGGCGGGCTCGCACGGGATGCGGTTCTTCCCGTTCGTGTTCTCGATCTTCATGTTCGTCCTGATGGCCAACCTTCTTGGTCTCTTCCCTTACTTCTTTACAGTGACCAGCCACATCATCGTCACCTTCGCGCTCGCGCTTCTGGTGATCGGAACGGTTGTCGTCTATGGTTTCTGGAAGCACGGTTTCGGCTTCCTCAGGCTTTTCGTGCCGCAGGGGGTGCCCGGTGTGGTTGTCCCGCTGGTGGTTCTGATCGAGATTGTCTCGTTCCTGTCGCGTCCGGTCAGCCTTTCGGTTCGTCTCTTCGCAAACATGCTGGCGGGACACATCACGCTCAAGGTTTTTGCCGGCTTCGTCACCTCCATGAGCGCGCTTGGTGCGGCCGGTGTGGCCGGTGCCATTCTGCCGCTGATCATGACCGTGGCGATCACCGGTCTCGAATTCCTCGTCGCCTTCATGCAGGCCTACGTCTTTGCCGTTCTGACCTGCATGTATCTGAACGATGCCGTCCATCCGGGCCACTGATCAAGAGGTTTGAAAAGTCTGGCTTCGTACTGGCCTCAAGGGTCGGTCAGAGGAAAACAGGTTTCACCGGCGGTTTCCGCCAAGTCTGAAGAAAACACGCAAATCCGCGATCACAAGGAGTTTTAAAATGGAAGTAGAAGCAGCAAAGGCTATCGGCGCCGGTATCGCTTGTTTCGGCATGGCCGGTGCAGCGCTTGGCCTCGGCAACATCTTCGGCAGCTATCTTTCGGGCGCCCTGCGCAACCCGTCGGCAGCAGACGGCCAGTTCGGCCGCCTGATCTTCGGCTTCGCCGTGACGGAAGCTCTCGGCATCTTCTCGCTGCTCATCGCTCTGCTCCTCCTCTTCACCTAAGCGCGCCTTTCGTGTGCGTGGCCGGCCGCTTTCGGGCGTCCGGCCGGTTTTAAAAGAGGTAGACAATGTTTGTGGCATCGGCATTCGCAGCCTCGGCGCAAGACGCCGCGGAAGCGACCCATTCGGAAACCGGCGTGGCGTCTGACGGCGCACACGAAGCCGGCTTCCCGCCTTTCGATTCGTCCACATTTCCGTCGCAGATCCTGTGGCTGGCGATTACCTTCGGGCTGTTCTACCTGTTCCTGAAGCGCGTCGTGCTGCCGCGCATCGGCGGCATTCTGGAAGTGCGGCGTGACCGCATTGCCCAGGATCTCGACCAGGCGGCGCGGATGAAGGAAGAGGCGGACGAGGCTGTTGCTGCCTATGAGCAGGAGCTGGCTGACGCCCGCAAGAAGGCCAATGTCATCGGCCAGGAAGCCCGTGACGCCGCCAAGGCGGAAGCGGACGCGGAACGTCGTGAGATCGAGAAGCAGCTAGACGCCAAGCTCGATGAGGCCGAAAAGCGCATCGCCTCGATCAAGGAAACGGCCATGAAGGACGTGGGTACGATTGCCGAGGACACGGCAGCCTCCATCGTCCAGGAACTGGTCGGCGGCCAGCTCGACAAGACTGCGGCGAAAGCCGCCGTCAAGTCCGTGAAGCAGTAGGAGAGGGCCATGGACGCGACATTCTGGGCGTTTGTAGCCCTGATCATCTTCCTGGGGGTCCTTGCTTATTTCAAGGTGCCCGGCATGATCAACGGGGCGCTCGACGGGCGTGCCGAACGCATCCGCAACGAGCTGGATGAAGCGCGCAAGCTGCGCGAGGACGCGCAGCAACTGCTCGCCGAGTATCAGCGCAAGCGGCAGGAAGCCGAGCAGGAGGCGCAGGACATTGTCAGCGCCGCCAAGCACGAGGCCGAACTGATCGTCAAGGAAGCCAAGCAGAAGACGGATGAATATGTCGCCCGTCGCACGGCCCTTGCCGAACAGAAGATCGAACAGGCCGAGCAGGACGCGGTGAACGAGGTGCGCGCGAGCGCCGTGGACCTCGCCGTGGAAGCCGCGCGCAGCATTCTGGCCGAGAAGGTCGATGCCAAGACCGGCGGAGAGCTGTTCAAGGCTTCGATCCAGGACGTGAAGTCGAAGCTGAACTGACGGGCTTTCGGAAGCTGAACATTTTGAAACGCCGCCGTTTCCGGCGGCGTTTCTTATTGAGCATCACACTGGTGGCTCATAGGGCACATCAAGCAGGGAACAGAGCTCGCTCAGGCATTCCTCGAACGAGGGCTCCATGTCGGTATAGGCAAAGGCGACCTGCTGGAAGACCTCCATGCACAGATGACCGTAGAGCCTGATCCAGCATTTTAAAAAGACATGGGCCGCGTCGGGCGGCAGGAGGCCGTCGATACGGCTGCTGAACGCGATGAGCTGGTCGACCTGCGTGGTCGGCATGTCGTCGAGGTCCGGGATGGGAAACCGTTGCGTGTGCCAGATTGCGGCGACCTGTTCGAGAAATACCTGACCGAACGCACCGGGGGATGCCTGTTCCGTGACATGCGGAAGCGCGGCAGCCCGACTGACGGCCACGGGGTCTGCGAACAGCCAGCCAAACTCGGCTGAGTGCGCGAGCGCCCAATGGCGCAGCGCCCGGCAGATGGCATTCAGACGGCGGCCCGGCGTGTCGGCCCCGGGATGCTTGCCAGCCGCGCGCATGAAAGCAATCAACTCCTCGAAAAACTGCTCGCGCAGTGCTTCGATCAGAGCAGCCTGGCTTGGATAATAGCGATAGAGGGCCGGGCCGCTCATGCCCATTCTGCGCGCAATCGCGTTGATGGTGACCGCGCCGCTTCCTTCATGAACAAGCAGGTCCCGGGCGATCGTATGGATCTCACGAAAAGTGGCAGCACGTAGAGCCGCTTTTCGGCTCGGCGTGCGTACTCTCTCGGCAGTTTTCATTTTCACCGCTATGCCATATAATTTTAGTTATGCTATCTAACAAAAATTAAATGTGCAAACAGGGATTGTCATGTCGGTACTCGTGGTCGGACTCCTCGTCTTTCTTGGCATTCATTCCCTGCGCATCTTCGTTCCGGACCTGCGCACCGGGGTGATGGAAGCCCATGGAGAGCGCGCGTGGCTTTTGCCCTACACCGCAGCTTCGATCCTCGGGCTCGTCCTGATCATCTGGGGCTACGGGCTGGCGCGTCTCGACCCAGCGCTGGCTTACTCGCCGCCGGCTTCGCTGCGTCACCTGGCCATTCTTCTCCTGCTGCCGGTCTTTCCCCTGCTGATCGCCGCCTATGTCCCCACGCGACTGCGAGTGGCAGTGAGGCATCCCATGCTTCTGGCCACGATTCTGTGGGGCATCGCTCATCTGATGGCGAACGGAACGCTGGCGGACCTCGCCCTTTTCGGCGGCTTCGCGGTCTGGGCGGCAATCGACTGGATCTCGGCGGCTAACAGACCAGGCAACGGCAAGATCAGACAGCCTGACGGCTGGACGCGGGATATGATTGCCATTCTAGGCGGGCTGGTGATCTATGGCCTGATTATCGGCGGCCTCCACCAGTGGCTGATCGGTGTTTCGCCTCTCTGAGGCGGGTAGCGACGGTCCAAGATCGCGCAGCGGGGCGAAGCTCATCCGGTGCAGGCGCGATACCGCGCCATGCTCGGTCAGGGCGGAGCGATGGCGCTTTGTCCCATATCCCATATGTGCCTCGAAACCGTAAGCGGGCGCGACGCCGCCGGCGCGCATCATCATGCGGTCCCGCGTGACTTTTGCGACGATTGAGGCAGCGGCTATCGACTGGCTGCGCTGATCGCCCTTCACCACGGCACGTGCCGGGCAGCAAAGCCCCGGCGGCACATCGCGGCCATCGGCCAGCGCAAACAGCGGCGTGACGCACAGCCCGGCGGCAGCTCGGCGCATGGCCTCCAGGCTGGCGCGCAGGATGTCGGACCGGTCTATGTTTGCCGCGCAGATAGACGCTACGGAGACGCTGACGGCCATCTCGATAATGGCTTCGAAGAGCCGGTCGCGCGCCTCGGCGGGCAGCCGCTTGGAATCGTCAAGCCCATCGGGCAGGCGGTTTGCATCGAGGATGACAGCGGCGGCGACTACAGGACCGGCGAGCGGACCGCGCCCAGCCTCGTCGAGACCTGCAACAGGGGCGAGACCCTCGCGCAGGAGCGCGGCCTCCATCTGGAAGTCGGGACGAACAGGCAGATCAAAAAGAGTGGGAGAATCGGAACGCGTGCGAGCCATAATGCGGCGATGCTCGCATCGCTTCCGATTCTCCGCAAGGGCCTCCCGGCAACGAGGGGGCGGATGGGCCGGGAAGCGCCCGTCGGCTACGGGGATGCAAAGCCGGACGGGAAGTGGGGGCGTGAGAAGCAGTACTTTCTCATGGAAACACGGTACCGCTCCGATGCGTCAATATTCCAATCCAAGCCTGGAACAGGCGGGCGGACCGGCCGGGAAACGGTCAAAGCAGCATGAGCTGTTCGCCTCCCGGTTGCGGTTGTTTGAACAGGTCCGTCCTCAGTTTGCGTTTTTCCTGGTTGAGCCCGAGCCGCTTTGCCGCGATCTCGAAGCGCCGGCCGATCTGCCAGGCATAGGGGCCTGTGCCCTTCATCCGCTTGCCCCATTCGGCGTCGTAATCCTTGCCGCCGCGCATGGAGCGGATCAGCGAGAGAACATGACGATAGCGGTCGGGCGCGTGGCGCAGGAGCCATTCCTTGAAGATGGGGCTGACCTCCAGCGGCAGACGCAGGATGATATAGCCCGCCTCGCGCGCGCCGGCGGTGGCTGCCGATTCCAGAATGCGCTCGATCTCGCAATCGGTGAGGCCGGGAATGACGGGGCCCATCATCACGGATGTCGGTATGCCGGCGTCGGTCAGCGCACGGATGGCTTCCAGTCGCCGCGAGGGCGTTGCCGCGCGCGGTTCCATGGTACGCGCCAGCTTGCGGTCCAGTGTGGTGACGGAAAGAGCGACCTTGGCCAGTCCCTTCTCCGCCATGCGCGAAAGAATGTCGATATCGCGCATGACGAGAGCCGATTTGGTGACGATGCCCACCGGGTGCGCGTGCGCCTCCAGCACTTCGAGGATTTCGCGCATGATGCGGTATTTTTTCTCGATGGGCTGATAGGGATCGGTGTTGGTGCCGATGGCGATCGTGCGCGGCTGATAGCCCGGTTTGGAAATCTCACGCTCCAGAAGCCGTGCGGCATCCGGTTTGGCAAAGAGCTTTGCCTCGAAGTCGAGCCCCGCCGACAGGCCCATATAGGCGTGGGTGGGGCGGGCGAAACAATAGACGCAGCCATGCTCGCAGCCGCGATAGGGATTGATGGAGCGGTCAAAGGAGATGTCGGGCGAGGTGTTGCGCGTGATGATGGTGCGCGGCCTCTCCACCTGGACCTCGGTCTTGAAGGGTGGCAATTCCTCAAGCGAGCCCCAGCCATCGTCAAAGACATGGCGGGAGACAGGCTCATAGCGGCCCGATGGATTGATGCCCGCAGCACGGCCCCGCCGGCGCTCGGAATCGATGCGAATGCCCGACCGGTCGATCACCGTGTTGGCCATCGCGGCCCCGCCGCCATCGAAGGCGGCTGCATCTGCTCTCACAATCTGTTCCATGGCTTGCTCCATGACTGAGCGATTTCGCTGGCTTTCCAGTACGCGGGGCCAGGTTATGACCCTGGAGCCGAAAGCAGAATCAGCGTCGCTGCCGATGAATCTATTCCTATTCGAATAATGAGAACAAAGCAAGAACTTTTGGCGAGATTGAGGCTGGTGAATATTCCACAGGCGTGCGGAAGGGCTGGCGGGGGCGGTGCCGCGTTCTCCGGCTTTTCAGGGGCGGGAAGGGATCAGGCGGACTTGCCGCCGCCGCGCTTCAGGTGTTCGGCAAGGCGCGGCATGATTTCCACGAAATTGCAGGGCATGTGCCGGTAGTCGAACTGGTCTTTCAGAATACCGTCCCAGGCATCACGGCAGGCGCCGGTGGAGCCCGGCAACACGAAAACAAAGGTCTGGTCGATCAACCCGGCCGTGGCGCGCGACTGGACGGTGGACGTGCCGATTTTTTCGTAGGAGATGCGGTGGAAGACCTGCGAGAAGCCATCCATGCGCTTGTCGAACAGCGGTTCCAGCGCCTCTGGCGTCACGTCGCGCCCGGTGAAGCCGGTGCCACCCGTGGTGATGACGGCATCGACGCCGGGATCGGCGCACCACAGTTTGACGGCCATCTGGATGGCTTCGATATCGTCTGCGACGATCTTTCGATCGGCGAGCGTGTGGCCGGCCTCCGCGATGCGCTCGGCAAGGGTCTGGCCGGAGCGGTCGTCCTCAAGACCGCGCGTGTCGGAAACGGTCAGCACCGCGAAGCGGACGGGGATGAATTCACGCGCGGGCGTAGTTGAAATGGGCATGGTCAGCTCGGGTGCTTTGGGACGCTCTGGTTTCGGTGGCAAGGACAAACCAGTCCGGATGGCGCTCTTCGAGAAGGGCAGCGGCCTGATATGCCTCATGACGGGAAGAAAAGACGCCGAAGCACGTGGCACCGGAGCCGGACATGCGGGAAAAGAGCGCACCGGCTCGCCTCAGCGCGCCACGGGCATCCTCGATCTGTGGCACAAGCTGACAGGCCGGCTCCTCCAGATCGTTGCGCGCCTCTTGAAGCCAGTTGGCGGCCGAAGCCGTGTCGGCAAACACGGCAAGGGCGGGCAGGGGAGGATTCTCGCGCCGCTCGAGTCTGGAAAAGACCTCGGGCGTGGAAACCGGAATATTGGGGTTCACCAGAACAAGTGGCAGGGCCGGGAATTGCGGCAGTTCCTCAAGCGCCTCGCCGATCCCGCGTGCAAGAAGCGGTTTCGATGAAAGACACATGGGGACATCCGCGCCGAGGCTGAGGCCAAGCCTGGCGAGCGCGGCTTCATCGACGTCGATCTGCCAGTGGCGGACGAGCAGCCTGAGCGCGGCAGCCGCATCTGCCGAACCGCCACCAATGCCGGAGGCGACAGGCAGGTTTTTTTCAAGGTGCAGATGAACGGGAGCGCGGGCTCTCTCCCCGAATGTTTCGCGCAGAAGATCGCGGGCGCGGGTGACGAGATTGGTCTCGCCGATGGGGACATGAGCCGCGAAATGGCCGGAAACGAAGAAATCGTCTTCCGCCCCGTCTTCCACTTCGAGCAGGTCGCCATGGCTGGAAAAGGCCACAAGACTGTCCAGCAGATGAAATCCGTCCGCACGCCGTCCAGTGACGTGCAGCGCCAGGTTCACCTTCGCAGGGGCGATCATGCTGGACATCGCTTGTCTCAGGTATCAGTCTTTGGCGACGCGGTATTCGCCGGTCTTCGGGTCGTAGACGAGCGTTCCCATGCTGCCATTCGCCGCCTCCTTGCGGGCGCGCCGGGCCTTCGCGGTCACGCGCTCTGCCTCGCGGACGAATTTGCGGTAGCCGACATAGGCCACCACGCCGACCGCGGCAAAGAAGATCAGTTGCGGCATTGTCGATCCTCCGGTTTCACGCGCGCGAGTTTAACGCCCGGTCGCGCCTCGTCAAAGTCCAAAGCGGCGCCAGAGCGCCTGTTCCTCGGCCGCCTCGATCAGACCCGTCGCGGCATTGCCGGCGATTGCAGCACCAAGATCCGGAATGCTACCGGCGCTGCCGGAAATGCCGAGCTTGCGCCCGAACAGGCCGCGCGGCTGGGTGATGAGAGCGAGCTTCGTCTTATTGCCATAGCGCTCCTTCAAAACGGAGCGCATGTCGCCGAGGCCGTCGACCAGTCCCAGTTCAAGCGCGTGCGTGCCCGTCCAGAAGGCGCCGGTGAAAAGCTCCGGATCGTCGGCGAGCTTGGCGCCGCGCCGCTCCTTGACGAGATTGATGAACATCTCGTGCATTTCGAGCTGCAGGGCCTTGAGACGCTCCACGTCTTCCTTCTTTTCCGGCTGGAAGGGATCGAGGATCGCTTTGTTCTGGCCGGCCGTGTGAACCCGGCGCTCGACGCCGATCTTCTTGATAAGCTCCTGAAAGCCGAAGCCGGCGGACACGACGCCGATGGAGCCCACGATGGAGGAAGGGTCGGCGATGATCTCGTCGCCCGCTGCGGCAATCATGTAACCGCCGGACGCAGCAACATCCTCGACGAAGATGAAGACCTTCCGGTCTTTCTCCACCGCCAGATCGCGGATGCGGCGGAAGATCAGGCGCGACTGCACGGGCGAGCCGCCCGGCGAATTGAGCGCGATGGCAACGGCCGGCGCATCGGGGACAGCAAACGCCTTCTCGATCACGGTCGCGGTGGTGGCGAGCGAGAGGTTCTGGCGCGTCAGGCTGTTGGACGGCATGATCGCGCCGGAAAGCCGGATCACCGGAATGGTGACGGCATCACCGCGAAGTTTTTTGGGGACGAGGCGGCTGACAAGGCGTCGCAAGGGCGTGCTTACTCCAGAAAAATGGAACGTGTTGCTCGTGAGCATGTAGGCATTTGCGCGGTTCGTGCAATGGCCGGGCTCGTTCAATCGCCGAAAAGCGCCGCCTGTCCGTTGGTCAGCGCCTCGGCGCGTTCGGTCACCTGGTTGTCGGCGTCGCGCAGGATGAGGGGCGGCTCCAGTGTCAGCCCGGCACGGTTGCCCTTCTGGGCACGCAGGAGGATACGGATTGCCGGGTTCCCGGAACGTCCATGCACCGGCACGATGCGTGCGGCACCGAACCGGCCCTTCAACGCGTCGAGAATGGGCGAGAGCGAAGCGGGACGGGCGATCAGCGCCAAAAACCCTCCGGGCATGGTGATGGCGGCTGCCGTGCGCAGCCAGGTTTCGAAAAGCGTGTCGTCCATCACATGGGCCACCCGTTTCAATGCATCCGGCGTGGCACGGTCGCTGGGGCTGTTGAAGGGCGGGTTCATGATCGTCGCCGCATAGGCATTGCGCAAAAGCCCGGCCCTCTCGCGTGCATCGCCTGAAAGCGTGACATCGGCCTCAATCAGGCGCACGCGGCCAGACAAAGCCGAGTTGTGCGGCAGCGCGATGCTGCGGCGGGCGCATTCGGCCATTTCGGGTGCGTTCTCGATGAGGGTCACAAGGGCTTTCCCACAGCGGGCGGCAACCGCGAAGCCGGCAGCCCCCGCGCCGGCGCCGAGATCGGCAATTGCGCCTTCAAGGCCTTTCGGGAGGGCGGAGGCGAGCAGCATCGCGTCGACGCCCGAGCGATGACCGCGACCGGCAGGCTGCACGAGCCGAAACGCATCGCGGTGGAAAGAATCGACGCTGTACCCCGCTTCGGCACTCGTGTCAGGGATTCTGTTCATCGTCGAAACGTGCTTCGTTCTCGATACCGGCGTCTTTTAGCAATTGGAGGGCCGCCGCCTGGTCATCCTCGTCGATCATGACACGGCGCGGCAGAATCCCGAGCGAACCTTCCATGATGCTCATGTTCTGGTCCGCGACGAAAAATGCAATGCCGGCGTCGCGCAGGAGGCTTTCAACGAAGGAAATGACCACGGGATCATTGGTGCGGATGAGTTCGATCATGGGCGCGACGTTGACAGTTTGCGCAACCCCTGTAAACGACTTCGTGATTGGCGGGTAAGCGCACCGTGCGCATTCGCCGCTTGCCCCGCGTGGGGGCGGGGCACTAGATTGCCGGGAAGTTTGGACGTTTCGGTCGGGTTTTTCCTGTCCGTGCCTGGTCGTGATTGGAGGACCATCTGTGGGTGTAGTGTTGAATCTCGATGGCAAGCGTGGCGCAGCCTCCGTCGCGAGCCTCATGGACCTGACCGCCGACGAAATGGCGCGCGTCAACGAACTGATTCTGTCGAAGGCGGGTTCGGATGTCGAACTCATTCCCGAACTCGCGAAGCATCTCATTGATTCCGGCGGCAAGCGCCTGCGCCCCATGGTGACGCTCGCTGCCGCACAGATGTTCGGCTATGAGGGCGAGGGGCATGTGAAGCTCGCCACCAGCGTGGAATTCATGCACACGGCCACCCTGCTGCACGACGATGTGGTGGATGAAAGCGATTTGCGCCGGGGCCGCAAGACCGCCCGCATGATCTGGGGTAACCAGGCAAGCGTTCTGGTGGGTGATTTCCTGCTTGGCCAGGCGTTTCGCATGATGGTCGAGGTCGGATCGCTCGATGCGCTCGACATCCTGTCCACGGCGGCGTCCGTCATTGCCGAGGGCGAGGTGCTTCAGCTCAGCGTCGCCAAGAATCTGGAGACGACAGAGGACGAATATCTGGCGGTCATCAAGGCCAAGACGGCTGCGCTTTTCTCGGCTGCTGCCGAAGTTGGACCGGTCGTGGCAGGTGCAACCCGCAACGACCGCGCGGCGCTGCGCTCCTACGGCACCAATCTCGGACTGGCGTTCCAGCTCGTCGACGATGCACTCGACTATGGCGGCAAGAGCTCGGACCTCGGCAAGAATGTCGGCGACGATTTCCGCGAGGGCAAGGTGACATTGCCGGTAATCCTGAGCTACCGCCGTGGCAGTCCGGACGAACGGGCCTTCTGGAAAAGCGCCATTGAGGAGAATCAGTGCGACGATGCAGCGCTCGAAAAGGCGATCGGGCTTCTGCACAAGCATGGCGCCATTGGCGACACGATCGGGCGGGCGCGCCATTTCGGCGAGATCGCCCGCGACGCGCTGGCTCCGCTCAGGCCCACCCCGCAGAAAGATGCGCTGCTTGACGTGATTGATTTCTGTATCAGCCGCGTGACCTGATAACAGGGGAGACAGTTCTCGTTGAAGCGTTTCCGCAAAAAGGCCATGCTTGTCTGCGAGGAAAGCAGGGATTCCCCAACTTCTTCGCTTCGGCAGAAAAAGGGGAGATGAGGACAAGTATGCAGCGGGATGGTCAATGAGAAAGTGCTTCAACTCGGGACTGTTGGCAACGGTCGGCCTTGCGGGGTTTCTCGCATTCGCTCCTCAGGCAGCGATGGCGAGAGAGGGAGGAGCCGACGATCGTGACCTGATCGCGATTTCCTCTTTCTCCGGTGCTTTCCTGGCCGCACGCGCTGCTGAGGCAGACAATGATTTCGAGAGCGCCATCGACTACTACGAGCGGGCGCTCGCCTTTCAGCCCGACAATCAGGCCATACAGCAAAGCCTGCTCCTTGCCCTGGTCGCTGAAGGTCGGTTTGCCGATGCACTGCCGCATGCACGAGCGCTGAAGTCCGTTCCTGAGATGGAACGCTTCTCGCGGCTTGGGCTCGCCGTCGATGCGCTACGCCATGAGAAATATGCACAGGCGGAAAACTGGCTGAAGCTGGTCCTGGAATCGGATCTTGACCGCCTGATTACATCGATCATGTCTGCCTGGGCGGAGTTGGGGCAGGGGCAGACCGACAGGGCGCTGGCATCTCTCGACGAGCTTGAAGGGCCGGACTGGTATCGCCTGTTCCGCTCCTACCACCGTGCGCTGATGCTCGCGCAGAGCGGGAAAAATGCCGATGCCGAGAAGGCTTTTGATGCCTTGTTGGGCGATGTGACAGCAGCATCGGCCGGGCCGGACACCTATATGCGCGCGGCTGAAGCCTATGCATCCTGGCTTGCCGAACGCGGCGAGAAGGACAAGGCGCTCACAGCGCTTGAAAATGGCGAGAAATACATCACCGGCCGCGCTGCCACGACAATTCTGCGCGAGAAGATCGAGGCTGGCGATACGGTGACCTTTCCGGTCCCTGATCCACGCGCCGGTGCTGCGGAAATCCTGCTCAACATCGCCACCGCTCTCAATCGCGGAGGCGGTGAGCCGTTTGTGAAGCTCTATCTGAATTATGCGCTGGCGCTAAGTCCGGACAATGACGACATCCTGATCCAGCTTGCCTCGTTGGCCGAGCAGCAGAGTGAGCCGGAAAAAGCCATCAGCTTCTATGACCGGATCAAACCCGGCTCGCCCTGGCGCCGGCTGGCCGAACTTCAGACCGGGCTGAACCTTGCCGACCTCGACCGGCATGAGGAGGCGGAAACCTATCTCAATGCCGCCATCGAGAAAGACCCTGACGATATTCGTGCCTATCTTTCGCTGGGCCGCGTTTTTGCGGTTCAGAAGGATTACCGTTCTGCCGCCAATGTCTATGATCGGGCGGTCGAGCGCATTGCAGAGCCGGAGCGCGAACACTGGAGCCTCTTCTACCAGCGCGGCATCGCCTATGAGCGGTTGAAGGAATGGGAGAAGGCAGAGCCGAATTTCTTCAAGGCGCTCGATCTGTACCCGGATCAGCCGCAGGTGCTGAATTATCTGGGTTATTCCTGGGTCGACATGAACATGAAGCTGGAAGAGGGGCTCGAGCTTATCGGCCGGGCGGTCGAACTGCGCCCCAATGACGGCTATATCGTCGATTCGCTTGGCTGGGCGCATTACAGGCTCGGCCGTTACGAGGAAGCGGCAAAGGAGCTTGAGCGTGCCGTTTCGCTGCGTCCCGAGGACCCGGTTCTGAATGATCATCTGGGCGATGCCTACTGGCGCACCGGCCGCAGGCTGGAAGCTACCTATCAATGGTCGCACGCACGCGATCTCGATCCCGAGCCCGATCTTCTGGCCGAGGTGGAGAAGAAATTGAAGGAAGGCCTGCCCGACGAAGAGCCGAAGAAAATTGCCGATGCCTCGACGCCGGAGAAGGTGATCGCCGACGGGACGGCCACCCCCGAAGAATCGCCTGCCGTAAAGGCTGCAGAGCCAGAATCCACCGAAGAGCCGAAGACCGAAACCAAGGCGGTCGAGACCCCGGAAAAGGCAGCTACGGGTGATGCATTTTATACGATCAAGGACGGTGAGACGCTCTGGTCCATCGCTGTCGACCAGCTTGGTGATGGGGAACGGTTCCGCGATATTCTGGCAATCAATCCCGATCTCCAGCGCAATCCTGACCTGCTTCGGGCCGGACAGGAAATCCGTCTCCCTTCCAAGGAACAGTGAAACAGTGAACGGGTAGGCTCATCGGGTTTCCTTCACGACAAACGGGCGGATCACGCGTGGGGATGTTTCAGAAACTGGGGCGATCGATCGCCAAACGCAGATTGACGCTGTCCTTGCCACCCATTGCACGGGAGGTGATGAGAGACGGTCTGACCTATCTGCCGCTCGAGCGCATGGCATCACTCAATTCCGAGCTTGAGCGCGTTGTAGCACAAGATGTTCCCGGAGATATTGCCGAGTTCGGCATGGCGCTGGGTGGATCCGCGATTGTGCTGGCCAGGCGTCGTGGCAGGCGACGGTTTTTCGGGTTCGACGTGTTCGGCCGGATACCCCCGCCAACCGATGACGATGGGGCGGATGCCCACAACCGGTTCAAGGTGATTGCCGAGGGAAAGTCGACCGGCATTCGCGATGGCGAATATTACGGGTACATGGATGATCTGTATGGCCGGGTCGTATCGTCCTTCGGGAAGTATGGGCTGAGCGTTGACAACCAGTCGATCATCCTTCGGAAAGGCTTGTTTCAAGACACGTTTTCTCCCTCGGAGAGCGACCGTTTCTGCCTGGTGCATATTGATTGCGACTGGTACGATCCTGTCTTCTTCTGCCTCACATCGGTGTCCCCGTGCCTGAACCCGGGTGGAGCCATCATCGTTGACGATTACAACGATTATGAAGGGTGTCGAAACGCGGTGGACAAGGTGCTGGCCGAGGATGCCTCATTGTGGCTGGAGCGCACGGTGCCGCACGCCGTCATCAGGAAGCGGCCATCATGAAAAACGCGCTGTGCCTTGACGCTCGGCAGGGCGCGGAATAGGACGTGCCGGCATCATCCGGAGAAGCATTGTGACCGCGCCAAGCACCGATCTGCCCATCACGCACCCTACGCGCTCGTTTCAGGGCCTCATCCTGACCCTGCACAATTACTGGGCTGCGCATGGCTGCGTGATCCTGCAGCCCTATGACATGGAAGTGGGCGCGGGCACGTTTCACCCGGCAACGACGCTGCGTTCGCTGGGGCCAAAGCCGTGGAATGCCGCTTATGTGCAGCCCTCGCGCCGGCCAAGCGATGGGCGCTATGGCGAAAACCCGAACCGGCTCCAACACTATTACCAGTATCAGGTGATCCTGAAGCCTAACCCCTCCAACCTGCAGGAGCTTTATCTCGGCTCGCTGGAGGCCATCGGCCTCGACATGGCGACGCATGATGTGCGCTTCGTGGAAGACGACTGGGAGAGCCCGACGCTTGGCGCATGGGGCCTTGGCTGGGAGTGCTGGTGCGATGGTATGGAGGTGTCGCAGTTCACCTATTTCCAGCAGGTTTGCGGCATCGAATGCGCGCCCGTGGCCGGCGAACTGACCTATGGTCTTGAGCGGCTGGCCATGTATGTGCAGGGCGTGGACAATGTCTACGACCTCAACTTCAACGGCCTCGAAGGCGATGCCAAGGTGACCTATGGCGACGTCTTTCTGCAGGCCGAGCAGGAATATTCGCGCTTCAACTTCGAATATGCCGACACGGACATCCTGTTCCAGCATTTCAAGGATGCCGAGGCCGAGTGCCGGGCAATTCTTGCGGCCGGCGCACCGGCGGATGAGGGGCACCTGCACAAATGCGTGTTCCCGGCCTATGACCAGTGCATCAAGGCGAGCCATGTCTTCAACCTGCTCGATGCGCGCGGCGTGATCTCGGTGACGGAGCGGCAGAGCTACATTTTGCGCGTGCGCGAACTGGCGAAAGCCTGCGGTGAGGCGTTTTTGCAGACGGATGCGGGCGGCGCGGAGAAAGCTGCTGCCTGAACAACTTCCTTTGGCGATTGAAGCGGCGGGGCGTATCATGGATGCGCCCCGTTTTTCGTACGGGGCCAAGGGAGGAAATCATGACACAGCATGGCTATTTCCACTGGAACGAACTGATGACCCGCGACACAGAGAAGATGAAGGCCTTCTATGCGGCGACGGTGGGCTGGACCTTTGAAGGCATGGATATGGGCGGCGGACAGACCTATTGGATTGCCAGGGCCGGTGGTGAGCCGGTTGCAGGGCTGTTTCCGATGGCCGGGCCGGATTTCGAAGGTGTCGAAGAGCACTGGATGCCCTATCTGGCGGTTGATGGCGTGGATGCGGTTCTGGAGAAGGCGAAGGGTAGCGGCGCCGAGGTTTTGCGCGCACCGTTTGATGTGCCCGGCATAGGCCGCATCGCCATTCTGCGCGAGCCCGGTGGCTCGAAGATCGGCTGGATGACGCCTGCCAACCCGGCTTAGCGCTCAGGATTGGACGGGGCAAACCGACGAGGGGACAGTCCCGACGCGTTTGAGAGCGTTGCGCGAAGCCCGTTGCGTTGCCCTCGTGCGTGGTTCGACAGGCTCGCCATGAGGGATGTGGTTGGCGGCAGGGAACCTGACCGAGAGTGTAGAGGCAGGCTCGAGGCAAATCCGCTCCTCATGGTGAGCCTGTCGAACCACGCACGACCATCCCGAAAATCGTCAGGCTGGATCGATCGAACCTGCAGGATGCAGGGCTTCGGCTGCAACAGCCATGGCGCGGGGCTCCTTTTGCTCTGCCGAAAGCGTCTGCAGGGCGCGGCGGATGCCGGAGGGGCGCTCGGTGCTGCCGGGCATGACCTGAAGGACCAGGCAGGCGCTGAGCGCGATGGAATGCAGAAGGGCGGGGGCGGCTGTCATTGTTCTCGTCCGGGTGGTGATCTGATACCGGTCAGTCGCAGCTGGCGACGAAAAGGTTCATTCGCACCGCGTGACGGGTGACATTGGCGGGCGGAGTTGCTATTGCCGGGCGCGATACAGTCCGCTTTTCAGAGATCTCCCAATGCCCGATCTTCTTCTCGAACTCCGCTCCGAGGAAATTCCAGCCCGCATGCAGCGCAAGGCCGCCGGCGACTTGAAGAAGCTGGTGACGGACGGTCTGGTGGATGCGGGGCTGACCTATGAGGCGGCGACCGAATACTGGACGCCACGCCGGCTGGCGCTCGATATTCGCGGCGTGACCGCCCGCTCGAAGGATGTGCGCGAAGAGCGCAAGGGCCCGCGCACCGACGCGCCGGAAAAGGCCATTCAGGGCTTTTTGCGCGGGGCGGGGCTTTCCTCCATCGATGAGGCCGAGGTTCAGAGCGACCCGAAAAAGGGCGATTTCTATGTCGCGGTGATCGAGAAGCCCGGCCGGGCGGCCGAAGACATCGTCGCCGAGATCATGCCGGGCATCATCCGCAATTTCCCGTGGCCGAAATCCATGCGCTGGGGCGCTGCATCGGCCAAACCCGGCAGCCTGCGCTGGGTGCGCCCGCTGCAATCGATCCTGTGCACCTTCGGGCCGGAAACCGAGGAGCCGGTGGTGGTGGATTTCGAGATCGATGGCATCCGCTCCGGCAATGTCACCTATGGCCATCGCTTCCATGCGCCCGACGCCATCACCGTGCGGCGTTTTGACGATTATGCGGAGAAGCTGGAAGCGGCGAAGGTCGTGCTCGACCCCGATCGCCGCAAGCGCATCATCCTCGATGACGCGCGCAATCTGGCCTTTGCCAACGGGCTGGAACTGGTGGAGGACGAGGGGCTTCTAGAAGAGGTCTCCGGCCTCGTGGAATGGCCGGTTGTGCTGCTCGGCGAATTCGAGGAAGACTATCTGACCATTCCGCCGGAGGTGATCCGGTTGACCATCCGCGCCAACCAGAAATGCTTTGTCTGCCGCCCGCAGGGCGAGACGGAAAAGCTGTCCAACCGCTTCGTGATCACCGCCAATATCGAGGCGAAGGATGGCGGCAAGGAGATTGCGCATGGCAATGGCAAGGTCGTGCGGGCGCGGCTTTCCGATGCGCTCTATTTCTGGAAGACGGACCAGGCTTCGCTACCCGATCTCGGCAAGCTTGAGGGCTCGGCAAAGACGTTCGGGCTCGATCTTTCAAAGCCGCTCGACCAGCGCATGGCGCGGCTCGACCATCTGGGCGTGACCTTCCATGCCAAGCTTGGCACGCAGGGTCAGCGCGTGTTGCGGATTGCGGCACTGGCGAAAGAGCTTGCGCCCGTGGTGGGGGCGGACCCGGCGGAGGCCGTGCGCGCGGCGCATCTCGCCAAGGCCGATCTTCAGACGGAAGTTGTGGGCGAATTCCCCGAGCTGCAGGGCTTCATGGGCCGCAAATATGCCGAATTGCAGGGCGAGAGCGATGCGGTGGCAGCGGCCATCGAGGATCACTACAAGCCGCAGGGGCCCAACGACGCCGTGCCGACCGATCCGGTGGCCGTGGCCGTCGCGCTGGCGGACAAGCTGGACATGCTCACGGGCTTCTGGGCGATTGACGAGAAACCGACGGGATCGAAGGACCCCTATGCGCTGAGACGCGCGGCGCTGGGGATGATCCGGATCGTGATTGAGAATAGGGTCACTCTTAATCTACTGGATCAATTTAGATTTTCGGAGACCAACGCTTCAGACAATGTAGACGCTGCTACGGTTGTTTCTTCGGAGGATATGCGTTCGGCCAGGAATCTGGACCTCCTCTCCTTCTTCCATGATCGCCTCAAAGTCTATCTGCGCGATCAGGGGGCGCGGTATGATCTGATCGATGCGGTGATCGCCGATGATGCCGACGATCTCCTCCTGATCGTGCGGCGCGTGGAGGCGCTTTCGGAGTTTCTGGCGACCACGGATGGCGAGAACCTTCTGGCAGGTGCCAAGCGGGCAGCGAACATCGTGGCCGATGCAGAGAAGAAGGGCACTGCCATCGCTGACAAGGTCGAGGCGAAGCTGTTTGAGACCGATGAGGAGCGGGCGCTGTTCGATAGTCTGGAAGAGGCGGAGAATTTTGCCGCTCAGGCCATCGCCGCCAATGATTATGTGAAGGCGCTCTCCTTCCTGGCGCGGCTGCGCCAGCCGGTCGATGCCTTCCTCGATGGCGTGATGGTCAATGCGGATGACGAAGCCGTCCGGGCAAACCGTCTGGCGCTGCTTTCACGCATTCGCAGCGCCACGGCACAGGTTGCCGATTTCTCCCGCATCACGGGCTAGAGCATCGGGCCGAAAAGTGGAAACCGGTTTTCGGATTATTCCGATGCTCCATCAATCGTTTAGATCGTCCATTGTGCGTCCGATGGACGCACGGCGATCTAGTCAACCGAAAACGTAGACCGCCAGCGCCACGGCGATATAGGAGGCAAGGCCCGCCAGCGGGCCGAGCCGCTGCAGATAGGCCGGTGGCGGGGTGCCGGGATGGCCGCGCCGGACGGCCATGAAACCGAGCACGGCGACGGCGAGAATGAAGGCTGCCGCCACAAGCTTGAGCAGGAAGGCGGTGCTCAAAAGCGCACCCTCATAGCGCACCAGCCATAACCACAAACCTGTCAGCCACAGGAGCACAACGCCTGAAAGCGTGATGAGCGTGAAGCGCGGGCGCAGCGCCAGAAGGCCCGGCGGCGGTGCGCCCTCGGAGCGCTTGGCCTGTATGGCCACCATCATCCCGCCCAGACCGCCGGCTGCCCCCAGCATGAGGCCGAACAGGTGCAGGATTTTCATGAAGGTCAGCATGGCGTTGGTCTCCGGACAATGATGCGCGGAGGGTGCGCCGCCCTGCGTGGAACGTCAAGCGTACCGGGAAGTGCTTTCCTGCCAGCCTGATGGCAGGAGCCTATTCGGGCTGTCCCACCGGCCCGCCGGAAGGCGGAGGTGCGGACGCAGGAGGCTTCGCCGCGGCGGTGCTTTCCGGCTCCGGCTTCGGGCGAGAGGCGGGCTTGCGCTCCGTCTGAGCTGCAGGCTCGGCCGGGGTCGGTTGGGGTGCGGTGGCCTGTCGCGGTGGCGTGGTCGCGGTTTCTCCGCCACGGATGATTTGCGGCATGCGGCGAGCGGCATGCGGGATGGCGCTCGTGGTCTCTCCGGCTTCGGGATGCATGTCGGGCAGTGCTGTTCCGATGCCTAAAATGGAGGGCGAAAGCCGAAGTTTTTCCGCCGACAGCGACGGGTTCAGCGAAGGGGCCGGGTAGGACAGGGGCACTTCAAGCAATGCAGGTGGAGCAGGGTTTTGCTGCTCGTATTCCTGCAGAGTGACTGTCGATGTTTGGTGCTGGGAAGCCTCGCCTGTCAATTGGAGCAGGGAAGTCGCGTGCGTGCCGCCCGCCAGAACGAGCAGCATGATGACGAGCAGTGGCTTGACCAGCCATGGCTGCATTCTCCCTTCCCCCCAATCATTGGCGGTTCTGGCGCGCGTATCATGGCGCATACGCCATCAAACGCGAAATGCATTAAGATTCAACAAACCCCTTCGTCGGCAAAGCTGTTGGCCCTGTCGCAGGTCTCCGGGATGTCGTTGCGAGGGACTGTGGGACCATGCCTGTCCTGTTGCCCGCGAGACCGGCCACAAACGAAATCCGCGCCGTGCCGTTTGCCATGCTTGCCCACATTCGGAAGGCGCGATACTCAACGGTGGGATTTTTGAAAGGACGTGCTGATTGGCTGACATTGTGCCGGAGAGTGAGGCGCTGCCACGGGCCGTGGAACAGCTGTGCGCGGGGGAGGCCATCGCCATCCCCACGGAGACGGTTTACGGGCTTGCCGCCGACGCCACCAATGGCGAGGCGGTGGCGCGCATCTATGAAACCAAGGGACGCCCGCAGTTCAACCCGTTGATCGCCCATGTGGCGGACCGGGAGATGGCCGAGCGCATCGCGGTTTTCAACCCGCTTGCGCATCGTTTGGCAGAGGCCTTCTGGCCGGGGCCACTGACGATTGTTTTGCCGCATCGCGCCGGTTCCGGCGTTCATCCGCTGGTGACGGCGGGGCTCGACACGATTGCGCTGCGTTGCCCGAAAGGCTTTGGTGCGCGGGTGATCGAGGCGCTGGGGCGGCCCGTTGCGGCGCCGAGCGCCAACTCGTCAGGCCGCATCAGCGGCACGACGGCTGAGGCTGTGGAGGCTGATCTCGGGTCTCGCATTCCGTTGATCGTGGATGGCGGGCCGACGCCTGTTGGGCTTGAATCCACCATCGTGAAAGTGGTGGAAAACGGCATTACGCTGCTGCGCCCGGGCGGCGTTGCAGCTGATGAGATTGAGCGTGTGGCGGGCATGGAGCTTGAACGCGGAGCCAAGGGCGTGCAGGCGCCCGGCATGCTTGCCTCCCACTATGCGCCCAGTGCCCATATGCGGCTTGGCGTGACAGAGGTGAAACCGGGAGAGGCGTTGCTGGCCTTCGGGCCTGAGCGAGCGGCGGGTGCGCAGAGCGCGGTTGCCATGCGCAACCTTTCGCAAAGCGGCGACCTGCGTGAGGCGGCGACCAATCTGTTCTCGCATCTCTTCGCGCTCGACAGGTCGGGCGCTGCCACAATCGCTGTCGAGCCGGTGCCCCTTGAAGGGCTTGGCGAAGCCATCAATGATCGCCTCGCGCGCGCTGCCGCACCCCGTGATTTTGACTATTGATGGAGCATCGGAATAACCCGAAAACCGGATTCCACTTTTGGTCCGATGCTCTAAAACTTCAGGAAACAGCATATCCATGACCATCGATGCTCGTCTTCTCGCCCGCTTTGCCGAAATCGTCGGCGAGCGCCACGCATTGACCGCTGCGGACGAGATCGCGCCTTATGAGGAAGAACCGCGCGGGCTGTTTCGGGGAAAGACGCCGCTGGTGCTGCGCCCCGGCTCGGTGGATCAGGTGAGCGCCATTTTGAAGCTTGCCAGCGAAACCGGTACGGCGATCGTTCCGCAGGGCGGGAATACGGGCCTTGTGGGCGGCCAGATGCCTGACGACGATGGCAACGAAATCGTGTTGTCGCTTTCGCGTCTCAACAGAATCCGTGAGATCGATTTGAAATCCAACACGGCGACGGTGGAGGCCGGAGTGGTGTTGCAGGTGCTGCAGGATGCGGCTGCCGAAAAGGATCGCCTTTTTCCCCTGTCGCTCGGTTCGCAGGGCTCCTGCCAGATCGGCGGCAATCTTTCGTCCAATGCTGGTGGCGTGGGCGCGCTGGCCTATGGCACGGCGCGTGATCTTTGCCTCGGTGTCGAGGTCGTTCTGCCCACGGGCGAGGTCCTTGACGATCTGCGCAAGCTCAAGAAGGACAACACGGGCTACGATTTGAAAGACCTGTTCGTGGGCGGCGAGGGCACGCTGGGCGTGATCACTGCGGCGGTGGTGAAGCTTTTCCCCATACCCAAGGGGCGGGAACTGGCCTGGGCGGCGCTGCCGACCCCTGCCGACGCGCTGCGCTTTTTCGAGCTGGCCAATGACCGCGCCGGCAACGGACTGACGGCCTTCGAGCTCATCGAGCGCACGCCGCTTGCCTTCACGCTGGCGCATGTGCCGGGCTCTGTCGATCCGCTTTCCGAGGCACATCCCTGGTATGTGATGATCGAGATTTCCTCCGGGCGTTCGGGCGACGATGCCAAGGAGCTCATGGAGGAAGTGCTGACTGTCGCCTTCGAGGAAGGGCTGGTGGTGGACGCCGCAATTGCCCAGAACGAGGGGCAGGCCAATGCCTTCCGCCATCTGCGCGAATCCATGTCGGAAGCGCAAAAGCCGGAAGGCGGCTCGATCAAGCACGATATTTCCGTGCCAGTGGCTGCGATACCCGAATTCATCGAACGTGCGGGCGAAGAGGCGCAGAAGGTCGCGCCGGGCTGCCGCGTGGTCTGCTTCGGCCATATGGGCGACGGCAATCTGCACTACAACATATCGCAGCCGAAGGATGGCGACCGCGACGCCTATCTCGCCCTCTACCGGAAGATGAACGACGCTATCCACGCCATCGTGCGCGATCTCGGCGGATCGTTCTCGGCCGAACACGGCATCGGGCGCATGAAGCGCGATGAGCTGATCGCCACGCAACCCGCCATCGCCACGGAGCTGATGCGCCGGGTGAAGGCAGCATTTGATCCCGCTGGCATCATGAACCCGGGTAAGGTGATCTGAATTCATCAGCTTTGGGCAGGGCGCGCAACGCACTCAACACTCCGGCATCGTCATGCCCGAGCTGCCCGCATTTACCTTCCGGTCATGCCTCTTGCCAGATCGTTACACTTGGTTGGAAATCGCTAACCAACTGTAAGGTCAGCAAAATTTAACCGACTTTCTAAGCCTGACGGTAACGGGCGCGGCGCTAGGGTGCCTTCCATAACGAGGCCGAAAACGGCCCGGTGAGAGAACCGGAAAACCGGCTCTCAGGAGTGACAGGAAGGCAAGAATATGAACAGTGGGCTCAAGCCAGTCTGGGCGGGCCGCGCAATGCGGCTCGACCCCTTTCGCCTGCCACAGGCGGTGAGCTATGCATCGCACGACGATTTCGGCGAAGTGTCCTTTACCGTGGACAATCGCGGCGTGCGTATGAAGCGCGTTCTCAACAAGAGCGGTCTGCCGGTGACCTTCGCACTGCCGACACGCGCGTTTCGCGGCGTTGCGGCACGCGCCATCGAGGATGATCTCGGCGATGTGACGGTGACGCTCGAACTGCTTCACACGGATGCGATGCTGTGCGTGCCGCTTCTGGTGGCGGGTGATCTGGACGATGTGGCTGCCGACTGGCGTGCATGGTCGGAGGCGCTGGGGCTTCCCATGCTGATGATCGAGGCCGACGGACTGGCCCGCCCGCTCGAAGAGAGCATTGGAGAGGTGAAGGCAAACCCGCCGAAGCACCGACGTCAGGGCCACGCGGTGCGGGCGCGCCGCCCGCGCTTCCTTGCACGCCGTCGATGCGGCAGCCTGGGTGTGCGCATGGTTGTTGGCGGAGCGGAGATCATCGCCCGCGACTGACTTGGGGAATCAGAACTGCGGGCTGATAACGGCCCACAGGCCCCCGCCGATCAGGCCGAGGAAGATCAGCCAGCCGACCACATTGTTGGAGCGGAAGAGCGCCAGACACTGATCCGGGTTGTCGATGTCGATGACCCGGATTTGCCGCGCCATATGGGCACCTGCGGCCACAAGACCGGCAAGTGCTGGCATCGGCACTTCGGCAAGCGCGAAGGCGACCGCAAAGAACAGAAGCGCGCCGCCATAAAGCGCGATCAGCCATTGGCGGGTTTTGTTTCCAAACAGGCGTGCGGTGGAACGAACGCCGACAATGGCATCGTCTTCCTTGTCCTGATGCGCGTAGATCGTGTCATAGCCGATGACCCAGAGGATCGAGCCGAAATAGAGAAGGACCGGAGCGAGCGACAGGCTCTCGAAATCAGCCGCCCAGCCCATCAGCGCACCCCAGGAAAAGGCAAGTCCCAGAAAGAGTTGCGGCCAGTCCGTGAATCTCTTCGCGAAGGGGTAAATCGCCACGACGATGAGCGAAGCAAAGCCGAGCGCTATGGCAAAGGCGTTGAATTGAACGAGCACCAGAAGCCCGAGCAGCGCCTGCGCCAGAAGGAAGGCCCAGGCCTGGCCGCGCGAAACCTGTCCGGAGGGCAGGGGGCGGGAGCGCGTGCGCTCGACCGCTTTGTCGATACGCTCATCCACCAGATCGTTATAGGTGCAGCCGGCCCCGCGCATGGCAATCGCCCCGACGAGGAAAAGCAGGATGTGCCAGAGCGAGGGAAGCACCTCGGCGAGCGGTGCGCCGGGCTGTGCATAGGCGGAGGCGGCAAGGGCGGTGGACCAGAGGCAGGGCCACAGAAGCAATTGCCAGCCGATGGGGCGGTCCCACCGCGCAAGCTGCGCATAGGGCCACATGCCGCGCGGCAGGATGCGATAGACCCAGTGGCCGGAAGGGGCATCGGCAACGCGGCCCTGACCTTGGCGGGACTGGATCTTTTCCATTGTGCAAATTGTCCGTTTTTGTGGGTCCTTCCTGCAGGGAGTGGCAAGCCCGCCTCTCCACGTCAAGCGTTTCTGTCGGGGAACGGCGGACAAGCGCCTTGATTTTCGGCGCGAAGGGCCATAGCCCGAAGCAAAGATTGAACAAGCGGGGATGCGCACGATGAATGTTCTCCTGATCGGGTCCGGTGGCCGCGAGCATGCACTGGCCTGGAAGCTGGCTGCATCTCCTGTGCTGACGAAGCTCTATGCCGCACCCGGCAATCCCGGCATGGCAGGGGATGCCGAATGCGTGGCGCTCGACGTGGCAGACCACGCGGCTGTTGTCGCCTTCTGCAAAGAAAAGGCCGTCGCGCTCGTCGTAGTCGGGCCGGAAGCGCCGCTCGTGGCAGGCCTTGCCGATGTGCTGAATGCGGCGGAGATCCGTGTTTTTGGCCCGAGTGCGGCCGCTGCCCGGCTTGAAGGGTCCAAAAGCTTCACCAAGGAACTGTGCGACCGCTATGCGATACCCACGGCAGCCTATGGGCGTTTCGACAACGCGCTGGCCGCACGCGACTATGTGCGCGAGCAGGGCGCGCCCATCGTCATCAAAGCGGACGGACTTGCTGCCGGCAAGGGCGTGACCGTGGCCATGACAGAGGATGAGGCCATCGCGGCCATCGACGACTGCTTTGACGGCAGCTTCGGCGAGGCGGGCGCTTCGGTCGTCGTGGAGGAGTTTCTTGAGGGCGAGGAGGCGAGTTTCTTCTGTCTGTGTGACGGCAGGACCGCGTTGCCCTTTGGCACCGCACAGGACCACAAGCGCGTCGGCGATGGCGATACGGGACCGAACACGGGCGGCATGGGAGCTTATTCACCGGCGCCTGTACTGGACGAGGCAACGCTTGCCCGCACCATGGCCGAGATCATCGAGCCGACGCTGAAGGGCATGGCGGAGATGGGCACGCCCTTCACCGGCGTTCTTTATGCGGGGCTCATGCTGACGAAGGACGGCCCCAAGCTCATCGAATACAATGTGCGCTTTGGCGATCCGGAATGCCAGGTGCTGATGATGCGGCTCAAGGAAGACCTCCTGCTCCTCATCAACGCGGCGGTGGACGGGCAGTTGGCGCACGTCTCGGCCCGCTGGCGCGACGAGGCTGCGCTGACGGTAGTGCTGGCGGCCAAAGGCTATCCGGCAAGCCCCGAAAAAGGCACCGTGATCGGCGGAGTGGACGCGGCGGGTGCTGATGAAGGTGTCGAGATATTTCACGCCGGCACCGCGATGAAGGATGGCGCGCTGGTGGCCAATGGCGGACGGGTGCTGAATGTCACCGCACTGGGCGGGTCGGTGAAAGAGGCTCAGGAAAAGGCTTACCGCGCGGTCGATCTGATCGACTGGCCGGAAGGTTTCTGCCGTCGCGATATCGGCTGGCGCGCGGTGGAGCGCGAAGGCTGACACGGGCGGTTCAATTCCTGTTCTGCGAACGTCCGAAATGCTCCTCGATCCGTGACTGCATGAATTCCAGGCAGATGGAGAGCATCCAGTAGATGAAAGCTGCGGTGATCAGCATTTCGATGTGCCGGAATTCGGTCTGCCCGAGGGTGCGGGCGAGATACATGATCTCCCAGACACCGACCACAGAAACCAGCGATGAATCCTTCAGCATCGAGATGAACTGGTTGCCTGTCGGGGGGATGATGACACGCATCGCCTGTGGCAGGATGATGAGAAACATCGTCTGATTGGGGCCGAGGCCCAGTGCTGACGCGCCTTCCCACTGTCCCTTGGAGATGCTCTGGATACCGGCACGGAAGATCTCTGTCATATAGGCGCCGTAGCAAAGCGAAAGCGCCATGATGCCTGCAGGTACGGCATCAATAACGAAGCCGAGTTGCGGCAGGCCCAGGTAGATTATGTAAATCTGCATCAGCAGCGGCAGGCCGCGAAACAGCGACGTGTAGAACGAGGCAAATCCGTAGATGAGCCCGTTCTTCGATAGTTTTGCGATCGCGCCGAACAGGGCGATCGTGGTGGCGATCACGATGGAAAGCACGGAGATATAAAGCGTCGTGACGACACCCTTTGTGACCAGAAATCCGATCTTCTTGGCGATGAATTCGAAGCTCAGGTCAAAGGAGTAGAAGAAGGCGAGAAGCAGGGCAAAGAGCGTGACCCAGCTGACGATGATCTGCTGACGCCTGGGCAGAAGCGAGGCTGCGCGCCAGAAGGCGGTGATGATGAGCGCGAGAACCAGCGCTCCGGACATGCTACCCAGGAGGGATGCGGGAGCAGCGGGTTCGCCAGCACCGTTCAAGGCGCTCATCACGCCTTCGCCAGCGCCCAGGAAATACAGCACCATGGACATGGCCACCATGAGCAGGGCCTGGCCGCTCCAGTACATCGCGCGCGGGTAGTCCAGCACCAGCCGGCCGATCAGCTCCATTTCCTCATCCCCCCCTTTGAGACCGCCATTCCTGCCATTTGTCCTGCATCTGCAGCTTCCAGAACGTTGCCTGGGCGACTGCAAGACCAGCCGCCCCGCCAGCCCATGAAAGGCCGAATGGCGCGAAAAGGCGCAGGCGTTCCGGTTCGCCCAGGATGGCTTCCGCGACCACTTTTCCCCCGATTGCCGTGGTGTTCATGCCATGGCCGCCAAACGCGGTGCAGTACCAGACATTGTCGCCGAGGTTTCCGATCTGAGGCATGCGATGGCGCGCGTAAGACATCATCCCCGACCAGGCGAGTTCCACCTTCAGGTCGGTGAGTTGCGGAAAGGTCGAGGTCATCTCGGCACGCAGCTCGCGCGTCAGGGCTTTGGTGTCTGCTGCCCGCGTGGTGATGCGGCCACCCCACAAAATGCGCTTTCCTTCGTCGACAAGCCGGTAATAATCCCCGGCGCGCCGGTTGTCGCCGACCGCATGGCGGGTGCGGATCGCCTGCTCGATGAGCGCCGGATTGCTCTCGCTGAGCATCACATAGGTGGCAATTGGCAGATAGGCGCGCTGCATTCGGCTCGACAGCGAACCGGTGTAACCGCCGGTGGCGATGACGAGATCGCGGACACGGACTTCGCCGTGAGCCGTTTTTATCAGCGTCGACGCGCCTTTGCGCTCGTAGCTGACAGCGCGAGACTGTTCGAATATCTCTCCGCCCGCCTTCTCAACGGCGCCGGCCAGACCGTGTACATAGTTGAGTGGGTGGAAATGGAAGGCCTGATCGTCGCGCAGAGCCTGGAAGTAGCGCTGACTGCGCAGCACTTCACGCACCTGCGAAGTGTCCATGAAGGCCAGGGGATAGTCGAAGCGCTCGCTCATGATGTCGGCATCGCGGCGCAGGCTTTCGCCCGTATCGTAGCGAACCACGCTCATGATGCCGTGCTGTGGGTCGGCGTGGCTTATGCCGAGAAGAGCGATGTGCCGGCGCACGAGCTGCATGCCTTCGATGGAAAGACGGTGTAGGTCATCGGCATGCGCCTGACCAACCATACCGGCAATGGCGGAACGACCGTGGGCGTAGCCGGGACTCACGAAGCCACCATTGCGCCCGGAAGCCCCCCAGCCCAATCGGTTTTCTTCGAGGAGAATGACGCTTTTACCGGCTTCTGCCAGATGAAATGCAGTGCTGAGACCGGCCAACCCACCGCCGATGATGCAGCAATCGGCTTCGTGCAATCCTTCAAGGCGTGGTTTTTCGCCCGATGCGGTGAGCGTGCGTGAATAGAATGTGTCGATATAATCCATGCGAACCCATCGATTGCCCCGCGGCAGGCCGCGGGGCTGACAATGATGATTACTTGTCGCTGAAGTCTTTACCGTACCATTTCTCGGTCAAGGCGCTCAGCGTACCATCGGATTTCATCTCTTCAAGCACGCCAGACACTTTGGTGACCCATTCATCATCCCCCTTGTCGGCAATCACGACCAGAGGTTCGCGGAACGCATATTCGTTTTCGATAATGCGGACCTTGTAGCCGTTCTTGATGGCGTTTTCCGCGGTCTGGACCGGTGCGATCACCGCATCAAGGCGCACGCCCGCGCCGAGGCGCAGGTCATCGAAAGGCAGCATGGAGGAGGCGTAGGTGCGGATCTCACCAGGCTCCACCTTGTATTCGATTGGAGGCATGCCCGGGGCATCGATCTCAAGACGGCGATTGATGAAATCTTCCGATGTGGTTGCCGTTTCGACCCCGATCTTGCGGCCGTTCAGCTGTTCGACGGTCTGAATGTCGGAATCTGCATGCACCACATAAACATAGGGGCTGTAGTAATAGATGCTGACGAAGTCGATCACCTTGGAGCGCGCTTTCGTCGGGGTCACCGATGCGACACCGATGTCGTAGCGTCCCTTCCAGTGACCGCCGGTCATGATTGCCCAGTCAGGGGTTTCATAGGAAATTTCCACCCCGAGGCGCTTGGCGATTTCGCCGGACACGTCGATGTCGAAGCCGGTGAGATTGCCGGAGTCGTCAAGAAAGCTCTGCGGCGGCCAGCTCGCATTGGTGGCCACCACCATGCTTTTCTTTTCCATGACCCGGTCGAGCGTTTCGCCGGCCACTGCGGTGCCTGTCAGCCCGAACAGTGCGATTGCCGTCCAGGCACCCATCTTCAGTTTCTGTAAGGTCTTCATAACTTCCCCTCCCGGTTGTTGCCTATTCCTGTGGGCCCTCGCTGACCACGAGTAGAACCCGACTTGCTGAATTGAGCCCAAGATCCTGGCGGATCACGGGGCTGGCGAGCGCCCGCGTCAGACCGGCCAGTCCGGCGCCGCCTGAAGGTGTGGTGGCAATCGCGCCTGTCTGTGCCAACAGGGCCGGCGCAGCCATCAATTGTTCTTCCGAAACGGTAATTGTTCGGGCTTTGCTTGCCTGAAGTATCCTGAGAGCAGGCGCACTCGCGCGGCCGCAGGAAAGCATGGATGCACAGGTGCGCAACTCGCCCGATATCGTCTCGGGATAACCAAGCTCCATCGCAACCTGAACGCAGGCTGCATTTGCCGGTTCGACGACCACGACGATGCCGGGGGCCTCCATGAAGGAATAAAGGCCACGTGCCATGGCGGCCGCCAGTCCACCGACGCCTGCCTGAATGAACAGATGCGTTGGTTTCTGAAAATTCTGTTGGGCATATTGCTCGCGGGCTTCGCCTGCGATCACGCCGTAGCCGGCCATCACATGGCCTGTCATCACGTCGTTTTCGTTGTCGCTCGTATCGGCGACGAGAACCGCTCCGTCGGATTTCGCTGCGTGAGCGGCCGCATTGACGGCATCATCGAAGGTCCCAGGCACGATGACGACCTGCGCACCGGTTTGCTCGATCCGGTTCACGCGGGCCCGGGCTACTTCCGAATGCAGAAAGACCTTTGCCGGTATGCCGGTGTGACGGGCTGCAGAAGCCACGGCCAGCCCATGATTGCCATCGCTGGCGCAGACCAGAAGTCGCACCGTCTCTCCCCCGGTCGCAATCGCCTCCAGCCCGGCGAAAGTGCCGCCCAGCGACTTGAAGCTGCCGAGAGGGCGCCTGCTTTCATCTTTCAGGTGAATTTCCGCAACACCCAGATGGGCGGCCAGTTTCGGAGCCGAAGACAGGGGCGAGACCTGATAGGCGCTGTCCAAACGCTTAAGGCGAGCCATGATGAGATGATGATCCGGCGCGATGTTCATGAAGTCCTCCAACTCCCAACAGCTTACAGGCGCGATCCTATGCAATTCGCCGTTTTTCGCTGTAGGATGGTGTTTTCAGGCAGAGTTAAGGCAGTTCATGACAGAATCCGTCATCATTGATCAATTTGATCGAAAGCTTCTGGCTCTTGTTCAAAAGAACAATCTGCAACCGGCACGCGAGCTGGCCGAGGCTGTCGGTCTTTCCGAAAGCGCTGTTCTTCGGCGCCTGCGGCGCATGCGCAGTGAAGGGGTGATCGTAGCCGATGTCGCCGTGGTAGACCCTGCGATTGCGGGGGAAGCGGTCACCATTCACGCGCTTGTATCGCTCGAACGCGAGCGGTCTTTCGATCTCAATGCTTTCGTCCGTAAGATCAGGCAGCGGCCAGAGGTGAAGAAGATCTGGTATGTTACCGGGGAGGTGGATTTCGTGCTGCTTCTGCGCCTTCCGGGAATGGATCAGTATGCGGACTTCGTGCAGGAGGTCTTTCACGCAGATGAGAATGTGAAGTCGTTCAGGACCATTGTCGCCATCCGCGAAATCGAGACCGGCGGAGGCGTTTAGGCAGGGGTTCGAGCAAACATCTGTTTCACGCAGATGTCTGTTTTCAGAATGCTGTCATTCGCATCGGGTAGACACATGTTGGAAACCGGAAGCGACATGTCACACATCATCTTTCTGCACGGTGCTTCGAGCAGCGGTAAGTCGACGCTTGCGCGGGCGCTTCAGGCCCGGATCGAACTGCCATTCTGGCATATTTCGATTGACCATTTGCGCGATGCCGGTGTCTTGCCATCGGAGCGTTTCCGGCGCGGCGATTTCGACTGGCCGGCACTCAGGCCAGCCTTCTTTGAGGGATTTCACAGGTCGCTGGCTGCCTATGCCGGCGCGGGAAACAACCTGATCCTCGAGCACATCCTTGACGATGAGAAATGGCTGCCCGGGTTGCAGTCTTTGTTCTCGCCGTTCGATGTGTACTTCATAGGTGTTCACTGCCCCTTGCCTGTGCTGATCGAACGTGAGGCAGGGCGGGGAGACCGCCCTCAAGGCAGCGCACAGCGTGATTTTGAAACCATCCATGCAGGAAAGACTTACGATCTGGAAGTTCAGTCGCTGGACGGTGTTTCCCTCAACACCGAACGCATTCTGAACGGCTGGAGAACGGGACGGCGGGACTCGGACTTCTCAAGAAGTGCTGGCGCCGCCTGAGAGCGCTCAGTCCTCGAACAGATGCTCCATCTCGAAGGGATCGGGAGCGGGTTTTTCAGGCACGGTGCCTTCCGCCATCCGCTTTTTATAGTGGGTGAACGAACATTCGATGGAACAGAGAATGCCGCGATCCGTCCAGTAGGCCGGACCGTTCTCGATCAGGCCTTCATGACAGGCAAAGCCCGGCGTTCCGAACATCTTTCCACATTCGATGCAGCGGTTCTTTTCCGGTCTTGCAAGCATTGAGGTTCCTTCCTTTGGACGGTTTCTATCCTTCGGGTGGCCGGGTCGCAAGGTTTTCAATATTGACGTTTACGTAAAAAGAAACTAGCAATCTTGCGCCAAGGTATGATGGCGGGGGTGTGGTCGAGCGGCTAGATTTTGGTGCCGGGCGCACGCTGGACAGTTTGGCGCGCGCCGCATTTCCAGGCGCAGGCGGGACATCAGGAGGATTGCAGCATGTATCGAGCCCCGGTCGACGAAATCGCCTTCACCCTGAAACATGTCACCGGGTTTGCCGCTGATCTGGATGCCGGCCGGTTTGGCGACCTTTCCGAAGATCTGGTCGATGCGATTGTAGGCGAGGCCGGGCGCTTTGCGGCAGAAGAAATCGCGCCGCTTGCGAAAGTGGGCGACGAAAAGGGTGCGGTTCTGAAAGACGGTACGGTCACCACGCCGCCGGGCTGGGCCGATCTCTACCGGCGCTGGTGCAAGGGCGGATGGAACGGCCTTTCAGCCCCTGAGGCATTCGGCGGGCAGGGGCTGCCAACGCTGCTCTCTGTTGCGGCCATCGAGATGTGGAATTCTGGCTCCATGGCTTTTGCAATCGGTCCGACACTGACGGTTGGCGCCATCGAGGCGCTGGAAAAGCACGCGACGCCGGAACTGCAGAAGACCTATCTGGAAAAGCTCGTCTCGGGCGAATGGATGGGCACGATGAACCTGACGGAGCCGCAGGCCGGGTCCGATCTCAATGCGCTCAAGGCGCGCGCGGAACCGGTGGGCGACGGCACCTATCGCATCTTCGGACAAAAGATCTTCATCACCTATGGCGAGCACGATTTCACCGACAACATCGTGCATCTGGTGCTGGCAAGGCTGCCGGATGCGCCGGCGGGAACGAAGGGCATTTCGCTGTTTCTCGTGCCAAAGTTTTTCGTCAATGACGACGGATCGTTGGGTGCGCGCAACGATGTCTTCTGCGCTTCCATGGAGCACAAGCTGGGCATTCATGCCTCGCCCACCTGCACCATGATCTATGGCGACGGAAAATTCGGCGAGACGCCGGGCGCTGTCGGCTGGCTGATCGGCGAGGAAAACCGGGGGCTCGCCTGCATGTTCACCATGATGAACAATGCACGTCTGGCCGTCGGTATGCAGGGCGTTGGGATTGCCGAGGCGGCAACGCAGAAGGCACTTGCCTATGCGCAGGAACGCCGGCAGGGCCGCGCCGCCGGTGCGCCCAAGGATGGCGGAATGAGCCCGATTGTCGAGCATCCCGACATCAAGCGCACGCTTTTGACCATGAAGGCTCAGACCCAGATGGCGCGCGCGATCACCTATGCCTGCGCCTATGCGATCGACCGGGCTCGGCTTGGCGAGGGCAGCGAGGCGAAAGCCTGGCAGGCGCGCGCGGATATTCTGACCCCCA
The DNA here is from genome assembly GCF_017794765.1 of Nitratireductor sp. Lineage (GTDB taxonomy): Bacteria > Pseudomonadota > Alphaproteobacteria > Rhizobiales > Rhizobiaceae > Nitratireductor. The sequence continues at coordinate 1,747,040 of NZ_CP051236.1, forward strand.
TGGCGAAGGCCTTTTCCACCGATGTGGGCGTGGAGGTCGCCTCGCTTGGCCTGCAGGTTCACGGCGGCATGGGCTATGTGGAAGAGACGGGGGCTGCTGCACTCTACCGGGATGCGCGGATCGCGCCGATCTATGAGGGCACCAACGGCATTCAGGCGATCGATCTCGTCATGCGAAAACTGCCGCTGCAGGGCGGCGAGGCGGTGGCGGCTCTGATTGACGAGTTGCGGGCCGATCAGAAGGCGGCTCATGCGACATCCGCTCTTGGCAAGACCGGTGAGATGCTGGCTACGGCGCTCGATGATCTCGAAGCGGCGACCGACTTCACGACCGACGCGCTTTCCAATGGTCGGGTGAACGAGGCGCTGGCGGGTGCTACGCCCTATCTGCGGCTCTTTTCGCTTGTCATCGGTGTCGCGTTCAATGCGCGTGCTGTCGCCGGCAACGAAAACCCCGGCCATGCAGCGCTGGTGCGTTTCATGGCGGAGAATCTGCTTGGTGAGACGGGTGCACTAAGACAGAGGGTGACGGAGGGGGCGGCGAGCCTCGATGCGGCGGCCGACGCCCTTCTTTCGGCCTGAGGAGACAGTCATGAGCGAGCATGTTCTCATTGAGCGGCGCGGTGCCGTACAGGTGATCCGGCTGAACCGCCCGGAAAAGAAGAATGCCATCACGCGCGCCATGTATGCGGCGATGGCCGGGGCGCTGCAGGCCGGAGATGCGGATGAAGCGGTGCGCTGCCATGTGCTTCTGGGGCAGCCCGGCGCGTTTTCGGCGGGCAACGATCTTGCCGATTTCATGGCGGTGGCCGCCGGTGGCGAAGGCGGTGAGGAGGTCTATGATTTTCTTCTGGCGCTGGCCGGGGCGGAGAAGCCGCTCGTCTCGGGCGTGGACGGTATTGCGGTGGGGATCGGCACGACGATCCACATGCATTGCGACCTGACTTTCGCCACCCCGAAAACGGTGTTTTCAACGCCGTTTGTGGATCTGGGTCTCGTGCCGGAGGCGGGGTCGAGCCTGCTTGGGCCGGCAATCATGGGGCATCAGCGCGCCTTTGCCATGCTGGCGCTGGCCGAGGGGCTGCCGGCGGAGGACGCGCGCGCGGCGGGGCTGATCCACCGCGTGGTGGATGAGGGAGAGCTGGAGAGTGCGGTCTTCAAGGCGGCGGAAGCGCTCGCCGCAAAACCGCCCGAGGCTTTGCGCATTGCCCGCAATCTGTTGCGCGGGCCGCGCGACGATGTTGTCGCGCGCATTCGCGAAGAGGGCGAGCATTTTCGCGCCCGTCTGAAATCTGATGAAGCGCGGGCTGCCTTCATGGCTTTCATGAGCCGTAAATAGGGTGGGCCTGGCCTGGTTCGAAGTTACGGATAGAGCCGTTCGGTCTGCCAGTCGCCCTTTTCGTCGCGGGTGAAAACCACGCGGTCGTGCAGGCGGAAGGGGCGGTCGTGCCAGAATTCGATGGATTGCGGAACGATGCGGAAGCCCGACCAATGCGAAGGGCGTGGAATGGTGCCGACGGCGAATTTCGCCGTGTATTCAGCGACGGCCTTTTCCAGCGCGAAGCGGCTTTCAAGCGGGCGCGACTGCTTTGAGGCCCAGGCACCGATGCGGCTGCCGCGCGGGCGCGAGGCGTAATATTCGTCGGCCTCTTCATCGCTTACAACTTCGACCGGGCCACGAATGCGCACCTGTCGGCGCAGGCTCTTCCAGTGAAAACACATGGCGGCTTTCTTCGCGCTCAGGACTTCCTGCCCCTTGGCGCTTTCGAAGTTTGTGTAAAACACAAAGCCGCGCTCATCGAAGCCCTTCAGAAGAACCATGCGCACATTGGGCATTCCATCGGGATCGACGGTGGCGAGAGCCAGCGCATTGGGATCGTTGGGCTCGGACCTGGTGGCGTCGTCCAGCCATTCGGCAAAGAGCCGGAAGGGCTCGTCGCGCTCCGTGAAGTCACCGGATTTTAACGTCTCGTCAATCATACTGGCTGCCTGTTCGCTTATTCTACGGGGAGAATGCCGATTGTCGGGGGCAACGCAAGCGCCAGTTCGGGGTGTGGCCTTGGGTCTGCGTCTTTTTCGGCGCCTCTCCGTCCCGGTTGTCCTTATCACTCTGGCCGGCTGTAGCGTATCAGCACTCGATCTTGAACAGCCGGATATCGATCCTTCCATCGTAACCGGTTCGATTAACCCTGCCGCGGAGACGTCTCAGTCCCCAATGCTGCCAGCCGGAACGGAAGCGATGCTTCATGCAATGGTGGCGGAGATGGGAGAGGGGCTGGATGGTGCGCTGCCGCTCTCATGGACGGATGAGGACAATGGTGTTCGCGGTGTTATCTCTCATATTTATGATGACGGAACGTGCCGGAGTTTTGTGACCACACGCGAAAGTTTTGATGGAATCAGCCTCTATCGCGGCACGGCTTGCCCAAGCCCCGAATTCGGATGGCAGATTCAGGCTTTCGAGGCGGTTTGACGGGCCAAACTTGAGCAGGGTCTGGAATTTCTTCCTAGCCGATCGCATATAGAAGGCGACATCCCCAATTCACGAGCGTTTTGCCCTATAATGGGTGACGACCAAAGACAGAGTTGCACATGCGCAATCCATATGACGTTTTGGGCGTGGCCAGGAACGCCTCGTCCAAGGATATAAAATCGGCTTACCGGAAGCTGGCGAAGCAGTATCACCCGGACCAGAAACCGGACGACCCGAAGGCCAAGGAGCGCTTCGCGGAGATCGGTCAGGCCTATGAAGTTCTGGGTGACGAGAAGCAGCGTCGCGCATTCGACCGTGGCGAGATCGATGCCGAAGGCAAACCCCGCTTTGCGGGTTTCGAAGGTGCCGGAGCCGGTGGCGATCCGTTTGCGGGTTTTCGCCGTTCCGCGCGGGGTGGGCCGGGTGCGCAGCATTTTGAGTTCAGAAGCGGCGGTGCCGATGGCGCAGGCTTCGGCGGCGCGGATATTTTCAGCCAGATTTTTGGTGATGCGTTCTCACAGGCCGGCAGCGGACGCGGGCGCCGTGGGGGAGCTGGCGGTCGCCCCAGTGGCATGGGCGATCTGAACGCGACGCTCGATGTGGACATCGAGGATGTGGCGAAGGCGGAGAAGGTGACGGCGATCTTCCCTGGCGGTCGGCGCATTGCGGTGAAACTTCCGCGTTATGTGGAGGATGGTCAGACCATCCGTCTCAAGGGACAGGGTGAGGAAACGCCGTTCGGCGAACGGGGCGATGCACTGGTCAAACTGCGGTTCCGGCCCCATCCGCGCTATCGGGTTGAAGGGCGTGATCTCCATGTGGATCTGCCGGTAAGCCTGCGCGATGCGGTTCTGGGAGCCAAGGTTCCGGTTGAAACACCGACCGGCAAACTGGCCCTGACGATCCCGGCCTGGACCAGTTCGGGCAAGACAATGCGTCTGAAGGGACGCGGCCTGCCGCGCAAGACCGAGGGCAATGGCGATCTTTATGCCCACATCCAGATCGTGCTGCCGGAAGGTGGGGACCCTGCTCTGGAGGCTTTGTTCCGCCAATCCGCTTGATGCCTTGGCCGCGCTGTGCGATAGGGCTGCCGGCTTATCGCATTGCGCCGTCGGAGAATCGCGGACAAGTGCGGGTGATGAACACAGGATGATGAAGCGCCGCGCCTTCAGGTGAAAGCAAGACGCTTCGGCAATTGAATTCGGAGAACCATTCCATGACAAATGGCAATGGCCTGATGGCCGGAAAGCGCGGGCTCATTCTGGGGGTCGCCAACAATCGCTCGATCGCGTGGGGTATCGCGAAAGCATGTGCCAATGCCGGTGCTGAATTGGCGCTGACCTATCAGGGAGATGCGCTGAAGAAGCGGGTTGAGCCGCTTGCCGCAGAACTGGGCGCGATTGTCGCCGGTCATTGCGACGTGACGGATATGGACAGCGTCGATGCAGTGTTCGCAAAGCTTGAGAAGGATTGGGGCAGGCTCGATTTTCTCGTCCACGCAGTCGCCTTCTCCGACAAGGACGAACTGACTGGCCGCTATGTCGACACGAGCCGCGAAAACTTCCTGCGCAGCATGGATATCTCGGTTTACTCACTGACGGCGCTTGCCAAGCGCGCCGAGCCGCTGATGAGCGACGGTGGGTCGATCCTCACACTGACCTATTACGGCGCCGAGAAGGTGATGCCGCACTACAATGTCATGGGTGTCGCCAAGGCCGCGCTTGAGGCAAGCGTGCGCTACCTGGCAGTCGACATGGGAGGCAACAACATCCGCGTCAACGCCATTTCGGCAGGTCCCATCAAGACGCTGGCCGCCTCGGGCATTGGCGATTTCCGCTATATCCTGCGCTGGAACGAGTACAACTCGCCGTTGAAACGTGTTGTTACCACCGACGAAGTGGGCGATTCGGCACTTTACATGCTCTCGCATCTCTCGCGTGGCGTGACCGGCGAAATACTGCATGTGGATTCAGGCTATCATGTTGTCGGCATGAAGGCGGTCGACGCTCCGGATATCTCCGTGGTGACGGAGTAGGTACGAAGGCGCGTCGTGCTTCCATTATTGTATGTCATTCGCCATGGTCAGACCGCGTGGAACGCCGAAGAGCGTCTCCAGGGGCAGGCCGATACAGATATCAATGCGGTGGGCCAGGTTCAGGCTGACCGCAACGGCATCCGTCTTGCCGATCTGCTCAATCACGATGCGGGTGGCTTTGATTTTGTTGCCAGTCCATTGCGGCGCACGCGCGAAACCATGGAGCGTGTGCGTGCCGGGCTTGGTTTGCCGCGCGAGGGCTATCGCACGGATGCGCGCCTGATGGAACTGAACTTCGGCGACTGGCAGGGTTTTACCTATGCCGAGCTTGAAGCGGCCAACCCGGGATGCACGGCCGGTCGTTCAGAAGACAAATGGGGTTTCGTGCCGCCTGGCGACGCGGCCGAAAGCTATGAGAAACTCGCAGAGCGCATCAAACCCTGGCTTGATGAAGTTCGGGAACCGACGATCTGTGTGACCCATGGCGGGGTCATTCGCTCGCTTCTTTATCTGACCGGAAACGCATCAAGCGATGAGGCGGCAGCCCTTGCCATCCCTCAGGACAAAATTCTTAGGTTCCAGAGCGGTTCGGCAGACTGGTTCTGAGCTTAATCGGGCAGAAGCATGTCGGTGATCTGTCTCACCCCGTTTTCCACCTCACGATAGGCAAGGATGACAGTCATCCCGGTTTCGATGGCTGAAACGTCCATCTCGCCGGGGAGTCTGTATGTCTCTCCGTTCTCAAGCGTAATGGTCAGCTTCTCGGGGTCGACATTCGTGATTCTTCCCTCGGTATCCAGGGCAAAGGCCGCGGATACAAGCATCAGTAAGCCCCCAACAGCAGCGAAAATGCGCATTCAGTACCTCTTGGGTTTCAATGTGGGCATCAATTGTCCATGACGCAGACACTGAATTTTTCTAACCATATAAATGTGTCAAAACTGGTGCGATTGGCAATGCGGTTTGACGGTGTCCGCAAACGCCAATAGAAGCGGTGCGAGCGGCTGGCGGCTTGAGCCCGATGGCCGCCATGTCTGGATCTCTGGAAGCCCACATTCATGTCTCACAACACTTTCGGCCACCTGTTTCGTGTCACCACCTGGGGCGAAAGCCACGGACCGGCTATCGGCTGTGTGGTTGATGGGTGCCCGCCCGGTATTCGTTTCACTCAGGCCGACATCCAGGCCGAACTGGACAGAAGGCGGCCCGGCCAGTCGCGCTTCGTTACCCAGCGGCGCGAGCCGGACGCGGTGAAGATTCTTTCGGGCGTGCTGCCGGAGGAAGATGGCGCAACGCTGATCACCACCGGAACTCCGGTCTCCATGCTGATTGAGAATGTCGACCAACGCTCAAAGGATTATGGCGAGATCGCGAAGCGTTTCCGGCCTGGCCACGCAGACTACACCTACGAGACCAAATATGGCCTGCGCGACTATCGCGGGGGCGGGCGGTCATCCGCGCGCGAAACGGCAACCCGGGTCGCTGCCGGCGCGCTGGCGCGCAAGGTGGTGCCGGGGATGACGGTGCGTGCTGCTCTGGTCGCCATGGGCGAGAAGGAAATCGACAGGGCGAACTGGAACTGGGATTTCATCGGCGATGCGGAGAACCCGTTCTTCACGCCGGATCCTGGTTCCATTGCAATCTTCACAGAATATCTCGATGGCATCCGCAAGGCGGGCTCTTCGGTGGGGGCGGTCATCGAGGTCGTGGCCGAGGGTGTTCCGGCGGGGCTCGGCGCGCCGGTCTATGCCAAGCTCGACCAGGATATCTGCGCCAATCTGATGTCGATCAACGCCGTGAAGGGCGTGGAGATCGGCAATGGTTTTGAGGCGGCACGCATTACGGGCGAGGAAAACGCTGACGAGATGCGCATGGGAAATGACGGCACGCCGCGTTTTCTGAGCAACAATGCAGGCGGCATCCTGGGGGGCATCTCCACCGGTGAGCCCATCGTGGCGCGCTTTGCCGTCAAGCCTACCTCGTCGATCCTGACTCCGCGTCAGAGCATCGACAGGGATGGCAATGAAGTCGATGTTATGACCAAGGGCAGGCATGATCCGTGTGTGGGCATTCGTGCCGTGCCTATTGCCGAAGCGATGGTTGCCTGCGCCATTGCCGATCATTATCTGCGCCATCGTGGCCAGACCGGCCGCATCTGACGGAGTTTGCTGATGCCCTATGATCAGAAGAAGGTCGTCGAAGCCCTTCGTGCCTTTGAAAAGGGCGAGATGGTTGTCGTCATGGACGACGATGGTCGCGAGAACGAGGGCGACATCATCGTTGCGGCAGTGCATTGCACACCCGAGAAGATGGCCTTCATCGTGCGCCATACATCCGGCATTGTCTGCGCGCCGATGCCCCACGGCGAAGCAAAGCGGCTGAACCTTGCACCGATGGTTGCCGAGAATGACGCCCCGCATTCAACCGCTTTCACGGTGAGTGTCGATTTCAAGCATGGCACCACGACGGGGATTTCTGCTGAAGATCGAACGCTGACCGTCCGCAATCTGGCAAACCCCAATGTCGGAGCGGGCGATTTCGTGCGCCCCGGACACATCTTCCCGCTGGTCGCACGTGAGGGTGGTGTGCTGATGCGCTCGGGCCATACGGAGGCTGCTGTCGATCTGTGCAAGCTCGCCGGACTGCCGCCCATCGGGGTCATCTGCGAGCTGGTGAATGATGACGGCACGGTGATGCGCGGACCGCAGGTTTCGGCATTTGCCGAGCAGCACGGGCTCCTGCAGGTTTCGGTTGCGGATCTCATCGCCTATCGCCAGCGACAGGAAACGCTGGTGGAGCGCGTGGCGAGCTTCGACATCGACACACCGAGCGGCCCGGCAAAGGCGCATGCCTACACGCTTCCCTGGGAAGCGATGCAGCACGTCGCAATTGTTTTTGGCGACATCCGGGACGGGGTGGATATTCCCGTCAGGCTCCACACCGAGGATGTGGTGACGGATGTTTTTGGCAGGGAAGAGCGGCTGCGCGAAGCCATGGAACGCATGGCGCGGCTCGGCCGCGGCGTTCTTGTCTATCTGCGTGAGGGCTCGCTGGGTGTCGCCCATGAAAACCGTCGCCGTCCAGCGGGAAGCGACCGTGAGGACCATGACGAAGCGTTGCGGCGTGAGAGTGAATGGCGCGAAATCGGTCTTGGCGCACAAATTCTCAGGGATCTCGGCATCTCTTCCATCAAACTGATGGCCTCGCGTGAGCGTCACTATGTGGGGCTTGAGGGCTTCGGCATCGAAATCGCCTCGACCGATATCGTTTGAACCCTGTGAGACAGGCCCGACTTGTCCGAGCCTGTCTCAGTATAAATTCAGGGTAAAGTCTGGATAAAGTCTGGCGGCACTATTCCGCCGGCTGGAATGTCGCACCGGCTGCCGCGCGGCGTTCGCCCGCAAGGCTTTTTTGACCGACCAGCACCGTCAACAGGGCGGAAAAGCCCGCTGCGACCGAAACCCAGAAACCGTTCTGCGGCCCGAATGCATCGATCACCCAGCCGGCGACGAACGAACCCAGCGCCATGCCGATCCCGATGCCGGTCATAACCCAGGTGATACCCTCTGTCAGCATGGCCGGGGACACACGGCGCTCGATCACGCCGAATGCGGTGATGAATGTTGGCGAGACGGCAAGGCCGCTGACAAAGACGGCCAGCGCGAGCAAGGCAACGGTGTTGGCGAAGAGAAGCGGAACCGTGGTGAACGCGATCACGGCCACTGCGATGGCGAGCTGACGTTGCAGGGGCATTTTGAGGTTGATTGCGCCGATGACGATACCAATCAGGAATGAGCCCACGGCGTAGACACCGATGACAAGACTGGCGGCACCCGGCTGGCCAAGAGCCTTGGTGATGGCCACGGAACTGACTTCGGCGGTGGCGAAGATGGCACCGACGAAGATCAGGGCAAGTGTGACGATCTGCACCGAACGCAGGCGGATCGCGGAGTGCGACGGCCCATCTTCGGCAGGACGTATGCCGGGTTCGGTCGAGCGCTGCAACACGAAAGCCGCAGTTCCGAAAGCCAGAAAGAGCGTACTGGCCAACATGCCGGCTTCCGGAAAGAGCGAGACGCTCAATCCCACCGAAAGCGAAGCGCCGGCGATATAGACCAGCTCGTCGGCGACAGATTCGAAAGCGAAGGCCGTGTTGAGTTCGGGCCTGTCGTGAAAGATCTCGGTCCATCTCGATCGCACCATTGCCGGGATGCTGGGCATGGTGGCTGCGGCGAGGGCGGCAACAAACAGTGTCCACAACGGCCAGTCACGGTTTGCTGCCGTAATGAGCAGGAAAAAAGCGATCACGGAGATGGCAGTGAAAGGCGTCAGTATGGCACTTTGGCCACGCCGGTCCACGAGGCGCGAAATTTGCGGGGCAACGAAGGCGTTGGTTAGGGCAAAGGTGGCCGAGACAGCGCCGGCGAGCCAATACTCACCGTGGGTCTGTGATAGCATGGCGACAATGCCGATGGGGGCCATGGCAATAGGCAATCGGGCGAAGAAACCGGCTGCGGCGAAGCCTTTGGAGCCCGGTGCCTTGAAAATCTGGCGATAGGGGTTGGCCATTGGAATGATCCTTGATGCAGAAGCAGGGGTGTTTTACATACGCAGCGTATGTGGATCAGATAATGACATACGTCTCGTATGTCAATTGATATACGTCGCGTATGTGAATGGAGAGTTGAATGGTGCATAAGCCGCGCAGTGAAATGATTGCCGAAACCAGAGCAAAACTGGTGGCCGCAGCGCGGGATGCCTTCGGCAGGGTTGGCTATGCGAATGCTTCAATGGATGACTTTACCGCAGGCGCAGGCCTGACGCGCGGCGCGCTCTATCACCATTTCGGCGGCAAGGAGGGACTGTTCGAAGCGGTCATCATGCAGATCGACGGGGAGATGACCGAAAGGCTCAAAGGCGTTTCACGGAGCGCCCGCGATCCCTGGCAGGGCTTCGTGAACGAATGCGTTGCTTACATCGAGATGGCTCTCGAGCCGGAGATCCAGCGCATCATGCTGCTCGACGGCCCCTCGGTCCTTGGCGATCCGTTCAACTGGCCCAATCAGCCATCCTGTATACGCTCACTGACGGCCAGCCTTCAAAGACTGGTGGCGGAAGGGCGTGCGGATGTCGCCGACCCCGAAGCGATGGCTCGTCTTGTAAGCGGGGCCAGTCTGCACGCCTCGTTATGGATTGCCAATTCGGATGACCCCGAGGAGACGTCGCAACGAGCTGTATCTGCATTCAAGCGGCTGCTTGATGGCCTTCGCAACGCGGCGCCTACTCCAGGTTGACAATCCGGCGTCATCGGTCATGATTTCGCCAATTGGCGGGGGCGGTTTGGGGCTGTTTCATGTGGGATTTCGATATTGGCAGGACGCTGGCGATCATGGGCCGGACATGGCCCTTCATCGTACTGCGCATGCTGGTCTATTTCGGAATTACCGTCGCCTATATCTTTGCCACCGGAACAGGGGCGGGCGTGGGTTATGGTGTAGGCCATGTTTCCACCGACCCCGGTGGCCCCGGCACATTTGCGCTTTGGGGCGGAATTGTCGGTTTCGGACTGGTTTCCGCAATCGTCTACTGGATTCGCGAGTACATCCTCTACATCGTCAAGGCGGGCCACATCGCGGTGATGGTGCATCTGATCGACGGGCGCGATGTGCCTGACGGCAAAAACCAGATCGCCTATGCACGGCAGGAAGTGACGGCACGTTTTGCCGAGGCGAACGTTCTTTTCGTTCTCGACCAGCTCGTAAAAGGCGTGATTCGCGTTCTGACCGGACTTCTGGGCGGCATAGCCGGCTTTCTTCCTATTCCGGGCCTCGATACGCTGGTGCGTTTCGTCAACACGGTGATCCGCATTGCGCTTACTTATGTGGACGAGATCATTCTCGGCTATAACATCCGCATCGGTTCAAGCACGCCGTTCGAGACTGCTCGGCAGGGCGTGGTGCTCTATGCCCAGAATGGCAAGACCATGCTCAAGAATGCCATCTGGCTGGCGCTCTTTATGTGGCTTCTGACCTTTGCCGTGTTCCTTGTCATGCTGGCCCCGGCCGGGGCGATCCTCTATGCCATGCCGGGGCAACTGGCGGGCTGGGCCTTTGTGCTGGCCATAGTGTTTGCCTGGGCCGTGAAAGCTGCGCTCATCGAACCTTTTGCCATTGCCGCGCTCATGTCGGTCTATTTCAGGGCCATCGAAGGACAGACCCCCAACCGCGAATGGGACGAGCGGTTGAGCAGCGCATCCAGGCAGTTCCGCGAACTGAAGGAACGGGCATTGGAGACGGTGGGTGTTCGCTCCGGTGCAGCCCCTGCAAAACCCGGCGGGTGAAAGCCTGTTGACATGCGGGCAAAGCCGGGAAACCCGTCATGGCCAAGCCATGGTTTGGCCACTACACTTGCCGGATGAAAACCCGCTTTTACACACACCCGATCTGTCGTGAGCACCTCACGCCGCCCGGCCATCCCGAGCGGCCGGATCGCCTGCGGGCGATTGTCGACCGGCTGGACGACGAGCCATTCGCCTATCTCGAGCGGCTGGAAGCGCCGCTGGCCGATGAGGAGACGGTGTTGCAGGCACATCCGGCCGAGCATCTCGAAAGGGTAAAAGCCAGCATTCCGGAAGAGGGCCTGGCCGTGATTGACGATGACACGACCGTGAGCCCGAAGAGCCTTGAGGCCGCCCTGACGGCCATTGGCGGCGCTCTGGCCGGTGTGAATGATGTGTTTTCCGGTGAGGCCGGCAATGTCTTCGTGGCGGGGCGTCCGCCTGGACATCATGCCGAGAAAAACCGTGCCATGGGGTTTTGTCTATTCAACAATGCCGCCATCGCGGCTCGCCACGCGCAGAAGAAACACGGTGCAGAACGCGTCGCGATCGTTGACTGGGACGTGCATCACGGCAATGGCACGCAGGACATTTTCTGGGATGATCCGAGCGTACTCTATTGCTCCACGCATCAGATGCCGCTTTATCCGGGCACGGGCGCAGCCCATGAGACGGGTGCCGGCAACATCGTCAACGCGCCCCTGCCTGCCGGTTCGGGTTCTGCGGCGTTTCGCGAGGCGTTCGACAAAAAGGTATTACCTGCGATCGACCGGTTTTCGCCGGACCTGATCATCATTTCTGCCGGTTTCGACGCACACCGGCGCGATCCGTTGGCGGAACTGAATCTGGAAGCCGGGGATTTTGACTGGGCGACCGGCATGCTGATGGAACGGGCCGACCGTTTGTCACAGGGGCGCCTTGTCAGCCTGCTTGAAGGTGGGTACGACCTGCAGGGACTTTCCGTGTCGGTCGCTGCGCATGTCGGCCGTTTGTTGAAGGGGTGAGAGATGGCCGAAGAAGCCAACAACGACATCAAGAGCATGAGCTTCGAGCAGGCACTTGAGGCGCTGGAGAAGATCGTTGAGGATCTCGAGCGCGGCGATGTGCCCCTCGATCAGTCGATCAAAATCTACGAGCGGGGCGAGGCGCTGAAAAAGCACTGTGACCAGCTCCTGAAGGCCGCAGAAGACAAGGTGGAAAAGATCCGCCTGTCACGTGAGGGACAAGCCGTCGGCAGCGAGCCGCTCGACGAGACTTGAGACCAAAACAATCCCGAGACAGGCAACCTCTGTACATTTGTTTGTACGGAGGTTGTTTTGTATTCTCTGACCGAAAATCAGGTTCCGGTGAAACTGTACTGTTTCATCGCATTGCGTTTACTTTGCGTGGCCGAAGCCCTATGTCGAAGTGATGCAAACAGCCGAGGTGATGTGCGTGAAATCGCCGCCCGACACTCCCCTTCTTGATACGGTCGGCACACCCGCCGATCTGAAGTGTCTTTCGCAGGATGATCTCCCCCAGCTTGCAGACGAATTGCGCGCGGAACTGATCGATGCGGTTTCGAAGACCGGTGGGCATCTTGGTGCCGGGCTCGGCGTGGTCGAACTGACCGTGGCGCTGCACTACGTGTTTGACACGCCCGGCGACCGGCTGATCTGGGATGTGGGCCACCAGGCCTATCCGCACAAGATATTGACCGGGCGGCGCGAGCGCATCCGCACGCTGCGCCAGGAGGGCGGGCTCTATGGTTTCACCAAGCGCTCGGAGAGCGAATACGATCCCTTTGGCACAGCCCACTCGTCCACCTCCATTTCGGCTGGCCTCGGCATGGCTGTTGCGCACAGGCTGAAAGACGAGAAGCGTAATGTCATCGCGGTGATCGGCGACGGTGCCATGTCTGCAGGCATGGCCTACGAGGCGTTGAACAATGCGGGGGCGCTGGGTGAGCGGTTGATCGTCATTCTGAACGATAATGACATGTCGATTGCCCCGCCGCAGGGCGCGATGAGCGCCTATCTGGCCCGCCTCGCCTCGGGGCGCACCTATCAGGGCGTGCGCGATCTCGGCAAGAAGCTGACATCCTATCTGGGAGAAGGGGTCGACCGCGCCATCACGCGCGCGGTGGAACATGCGCGCGGCTATGTTACCGGTGGGACGCTGTTCGAGGAGCTGGGCTTCTTTCACATCGGCCCGATCGACGGGCACAATCTGAAACATCTCGTACCGGTTTTGAAAAACGTGCGCGATAACGGCACCGGACCGGTGCTCATCCATGTGGTGACGAAAAAGGGCAAGGGCTATCCGCCAGCCGAGGCGGCGGCGGACAAGTATCACGGTGTCAACAAGTTTGACGTCATCACCGGCGCGCAGGCCAAGGCACCTGCCAATGCGCCGAGTTACACCAAGGTTTTCGCCCAGTCGCTCATCCAGGAAGCGCGCGAGGACGAGCGGGTCGTCGCCGTGACGGCTGCCATGCCCTCGGGCACCGGGCTCGACCTGTTCGAGAAGGAATTTCCGGAGCGGACCTTCGATGTGGGCATTGCCGAGCAGCACGCGGTTACATTCGCTGCCGGTCTCGCAACCGAGGGCTTGCGCCCGTTTGCGGCGATCTATTCGACCTTTCTGCAGCGCGGCTATGACCAGGTGGTGCATGACGTGGCACTGCAGAACCTGCCGGTGCGTTTTGCCATCGACCGGGCGGGGTTTGTGGGCGCGGATGGCCCAACCCATTGCGGCGCGTTCGACATCACCTATCTGGCCAGCCTGCCGAATTTCGTCGTGATGGCGGCTGCCGACGAGGCGGAGCTGCGGCACATGGTGCGCACCGCCGTCGAGCACGATCAAGGCCCCATAGCCTTCCGCTATCCGCGTGGCAATGGCGTTGGTATCGAGATGCCGGAACGCGGCGAAGTGCTGGAACTCGGCAGGGGACGGGTGATGCGCGAAGGCTCCAAAGTGGCGCTTCTCTCGTTTGGTAGCAGGCTGGAAGACTGTTTGAAAGCGGCCGACGAACTGGATGCGGCTGGGCTCTCGACCACGGTTGCCGATGCGCGGTTTGCAAAGCCGCTTGATCGGGAATTGATCAGGCGGCTGGCGCTGGAACACGAGGTGCTGATCACCATTGAAGAAGGTGCGATTGGCGGCTTCGGCTCGCATGTGCTCAATTTCCTGGCGCATGAGGGCCTGCTTGAAAGCGGCGTGAAGGTGCGGCCCATGGCCATGCCCGACCGTTTCGTCAACCACGCAAAGCCCGAGCGCATGGTGGAGGATGCCGGGCTCGATGCGGGCGCGATTGTGCGCACGGTGTTTGCGGCCTTGGGCCAGCGTGCGGAAAGCGCAGCGCGTGCCTGACCGCGTTCAACCGCTTCCGCAGAAAACCCATCAAGAGATGGCCGGATGAGGCTCGACCAGTTTCTCGTGGACAGGGGCTTGTTTGCGAGCCGTGCGCGGGCGCGTGATGCGATCCTGCGCGGCACGGTGAAGGTGGACGGAACACCGGCGAAAAAGCCCGGGCAGACTGTTACGCCCGCCGCCGAGGTGAAGGTGGACGATCCGGCAAGTGCTTATGTCTCTCGCGCCGCTGTGAAGCTCTTGCATGGTCTCGACGCTTTCGGGTTTGACCCGGCAGGTTGCCATGCACTCGACATTGGAGCTTCCACGGGCGGGTTCACGCAGGTGCTTCTGGAGCGCGGCGCGGCCCATGTGACGGCCATTGATGTGGGCACTGGGCAGATGGACCCGCGAATTGCAAGCGATGCACGCGTGACCTCGCTCGAAGGGGTGAACGCCCGGCACCTGACGATGGAAGATCTGACAGGGCGCGTGCCGGCTTTCCTGGTGTCGGACGTAAGCTTCATTTCACTGAAACTCGCTTTGCCTCCGGCGCTCGCGCTGGCGGCGCGAGGGACATGTGGTATCTTTCTTGTGAAGCCTCAGTTCGAGGCGGGACGAGAGGCCATTGGCAAGGGCGGTTTGCTGCGCGATCCGGCAAAGGCCGAAGAAATCGCCGCAGAGCTGGAAAAATGGCTGGGGACGAATGCCGGCTGGCGGGCCGTGGGGCTTGCGCCGTCACCCATCGAAGGCGGAGACGGAAACCGCGAATTTCTACTGGCCGGACGCAAGGACCAATGAGCGAAACGCTTACGATCGATCATCTGGGAGCACAGGGCGATGGCGTCGCGCTTACGCCCACGGGACCTGCCTATGTGCCGTTTGCGCTTCCGGGCGAAGTGGTGGAAGCGGAACTGCGCAAGGGGCGTGCTGCGAAGAGGACATTGCGCGAGGCCTCGCCCGACCGCATCGAGCCTGCCTGCCGGCATTTCGGTGATTGTGGGGGCTGCGCGGTACAGCACCTTGAGAGCGAAGCCTATCTCGCCTGGAAACGTGAGAAGGTCGTGACCGCACTGGAGACGCGCGGTATCAAAACCGAAGTGGAAGAGACGCTCGCCTGCCCGCCGCATTCGCGCCGCCGCGTGACGTTTACCGCAAGGCGGCTGGGATCCGAGGTTCTTCTGGGTTTCAATGCGGCGCAATCCCATCGCATCGTCGTGATTGAGGAATGCCCGGTGGCAACACCCGAAATTGTTGCCGCGCTTGAGGATCTGCGGGTCCTGGCCAAGGCCATCGCGGCGACGCCGAAGCCCTTTCACCTGACGGTGACGGAAACCCGCACCGGGCTCGACATTGCAGCGGTGGGCGCGGGACGGCTCGGTGAAAAACAGCGCCGGGCGGTGATCGACCTGGCGCTGGAAAAGGGATTTGCCCGGCTTTCTGCCGATGGCGAGATCATTGTGGAGGGCCGGAAGCCCAGCGTGATGTTTGCAGACGTGCCGGTGGCCATTCCGCCGGCAGGGTTTCTACAGGCCACGGTTGCCGCGGAAGAGGCGATGGCCGGATTGGTGACGGGGCATCTGGAGAGTTGCAAACACGTTGCCGACCTCTTCGCCGGCAGCGGCACGTTTGCGCTGCGGCTGGCACACAAGGCGCGGGTCTATGCGGCTGAAGGCGATGCGATTGCACTGTCGGCGCTCGATATTGCTGCGCGGCAATGGCCGTCTTTGAAGCCGGTGACGGCGGAAAAGCGCGATCTCTTCCATCGTCCGCTGCCGATGAAGGAACTGGCGCAATTTGATGGGCTGGTATTCGATCCGCCCCGCGCGGGGGCCGAGTTCCAGTGCCGGCAGATTGCACGCTCCGATGTCAAGCGGGTCGCGGCGGTTTCCTGTAATCCTGGCACGCTGGCGCGGGATCTGGCGATCCTTGTGGAAGGAGGTTATCGGGTCACGCGGGTTGTACCAATCGACCAGTTCCTCTGGTCGCCGCATGTGGAAGCGGTGGCGCTTTTGGAGAAGAAGCAGAAGCGGCGCTGATCAGCTTTTCAAAAGCATGTCGACATAGGATGGCACCACGCGGCTGGCCGGTCCGTGGATGGCCTCGTCGAAATCATCGAACGTGTCGGACGGTTCCAGATTGAGCTCGATCGTGCGCGCGCCGTGGCGACCTGCCTCCTGCACGAATTGTGCTGCCGGATAGACATTGCCTGACGTGCCGATGGAGATGAAGAGATCCGCAGCGCGGAGCGCGCCGTAGATGCGCTCCATCTGGTAGGGCATTTCGCCGAACCACACGACGTCGGGGCGCAAATGTCCGCCCGTGGCGCAGGCGGGGCAGGGCGTTTCGAGGGACATATCGCCGTCCCACGGGCTGCGATCGCCGCAATGGGTGCAGAGCGCGCTTCGGTGTTCGCCATGCATGTGGATGAGGTTTTTCGAGCCGGCGCGCTCGTGAAGATCGTCGATGTTCTGGGTGATGAGCAGGACGTCACCTGAAAATTCCCGCTCCAGTCGGGTGAGTGCGCGGTGGGCGTCGTTGGGCTCCAGCTCGGCGATCCTGCGCCGGCGCATATTGTAGAAGTCATGTACCAGCGTGGGATTGGCGGCAAAGCCCTCGGGCGTTGCCACGTCGCGGTAGTCGATCTTCGACCATAGCCCGTTCTTGTCGCGGAACGTATCCACGCCCGATTCGGCAGAGACACCCGCACCGGTGAGTATGACGATGCGCCGGTAATCCATCAGGTCTGCGTGCCGCCGACAGTCATCTGGTCCATGCGCAGGTGCGGCTGGCCGACGCCGACCGGTACGCCCTGTCCGGCCTTGCCGCACATGCCGATGCCATTGTCGAGGGTCATGTCATTGCCGACCATGGAGACGCGGTGCATGGCGTCTGGTCCATTGCCGATCAGCATGGCGCCCTTCACGGGCTGGGTAACCTTGCCGTCCTCGATCATGTAGGCCTCGGTGCAGCCGAACACGAACTTGCCGGAGGTGATGTCCACCTGACCGCCACCGAAGGACACCGCGTAAATGCCTTTCTTCACCGAGGCGATGATTTCCTCGGGCGCCCTGTCGCCACCGGTCATGTAGGTGTTGGTCATGCGAGGCATGGGCTCATGGGCATAGGATTCGCGGCGTCCGTTGCCGGTGGGGGCCATGCCCATCAGACGGGCGTTCTGGCGGTCCTGCATGTAGCCGACCAGCCTGCCGTCCTCGATCAGGACGTTGCGGCCCGACGGCGTGCCTTCATCGTCGATGGTGAGCGAGCCGCGCCGCTCCGAGATGGTGCCGTCATCGACAACGGTTACGCCCTTTGCTGCGACCTGTTCGCCCATCAGGCCGGCAAAGGCTGAGGTCTTCTTGCGGTTGAAGTCGCCTTCGAGCCCGTGGCCCACGGCCTCATGCAGCATCACGCCCGGCCAGCCATTGGCGAGCACGATATCGAAGGTTCCGGCAGGTGCGGGCACGGCGTCCAGATTGACGAGCGCCTGGCGCAGCGCCTCGCTGGCGGCGAACTGCCAGGAATCTTCGGCCAGAAACTCGCCAAAACTCTTGCGCCCACCCATGCCATAGGAGCCGGTCTCCTGCCGGTCGCCATCGCCGACCATAACGGAAACGTTGACGCGGACGAGCGGGCGGATGTCGCGGGCGATCTGGCCGTCGGCACGCACGATTTCCACATGCTGCCATGAGGCGGCGAGCGAGGCGGTGACCTGCCGCACGCGCGGGTCTTTCGCGCGAAGCCAGCCGTCGATTTCCTGCAGGAGCTTTGCCTTTTCCTCGAAGTCTGGCGAGGCAATCGGGTTCTCGTCCCCATAAAGACGCTGATTCGTGCCGGCGGGAGCTGTGGCGAGCTTTCCCGAATATCCGTCCTTCACTGTAGAGACGGCATCGGCGGCTCGGCGCAGTGAGGCTTCGGTCAACTCGCTGGAATGAGCATAGCCCGACGCTTCACCGGCAACGGCGCGCAGCCCAAAACCCTGATCGGTGTTGAAGCTCGCGGTCTTCAGGCGCCCATCGTCGAAAACAAGCGCTTCTCCTTCCCGGTATTCAAGGAAGAGTTCCCCGTCATCCGCGCCGTGGATCGTATCGGCAACGAGAGATTTCAGACGATCGGGAGAACAATCGAAGGCGTCGAGAAGCGATTTGGCGGTCATGAACAATATCCTGTCGAAACTCCCTTTCATTTAAGGGAGCACGGGCACGCAATCCAGTGCGGCTTGGACAGGAACTTCCGCGATTAGCGGGGCAGGGCGTCGAAACCTTCAGCAAAACCGTTGAGATCCACGGGGATTCCAATGCCTTCTTCCGGAGTCTGGAAGACGATGAATGTCGCGGACTGTCCGGTCTTGAAGGTTTCCACAAGCTGATCCTCGAGGATCACCTCAGCGTAGCAGCCATCCTGAAAACAGCGCACGAAATAGGCGCGGCCGATATCCTTGCCATCCACATTGAGCCCAAGGCCATTCGGCAGGAGCACACCGAGCGGAGCCAGAACACGCAGGATCTCCGCTTTTCCGTCGGCGGTGCGAAGCACGACGACTGAAAGCCCCATCTCCGGCCGGTCTTCAGCAACGACGTTTTGCATCATCGCGCACTGTTCGCTGGAGGCGCCAGCAGGCGTGTCACACAGGATCGACCACGCCCCATGAGTCGAGCGAACCGTACCGCTCTGCTGCGCATGCGCGCCCAGGACGGGGAAAACGGTCATCGCGAGCGCTACAGCGGCGCATTTGAGGAAGGACGTGCTCATGGTTCCTGGCTCCCGTACGAATCAGGGCAATTTATCCTGCGATTGCAGTTGGCGAAAAGGGAGGGCTTCGGCAAAAGATTGGGAAAACCCGATTACGCGAAAACAATAATGACATTTGCGGGCAATTCCGACCGAAATGGGACGCCCCGGTGTTTTGTGCTATTGCACTTTCAATATGGACGGCAGTATGAGCCTGCCGAAGGGGCGCAAAAATGCCGCACGTCGCATCCAACGCCTTCCTTGCGGTTCAAATGAGAGTATGGTTTGAACGCGCCTATAAAAAGCCAGAATTCCCTTTGCGGCAAAACCGGACGTTCCGGCTTGCCGTGTCGCCACGGGAGATGACGAGGGTTATGAAGAATATCGCTGTTGGCCTTGCCACTCTGCCGTTTCTCGCCACGGGCGCCGTTGCTGCGCAACCTGAGCCCTGGCAGATGCGCTTTCAACCGGCTGCAACCGGCATCATGCACGAGATCACCTGGTTCGAGGAATACACTTTGTGGTTCATCGTGCCGATCACCATTCTGGTGATGGCCCTGCTGGCCTGGTGCATTGTGCGTTTCCGCGCAAAGGCAAATCCCACGCCGTCGCGCACCAGCCACAACACACTGATCGAAGTCATCTGGACCGTTGGTCCCGTGATCGTGCTGCTGTTCCTGGCGGTGCCGTCGTTCCAGCTTCTGACGGCGCAGTACACGCCCGAGGAGGAACCGGCCCTTACCATCAAGGCCACGGGCGTGCAGTGGTACTGGGATTACGAATACCAGCTTGAAGAGCCCGTTTCCTTCAGCTCTCTCATGCTCAAGGAAGACGAGCGTGCCGACGCTGGCAAGGAAGACAAGTCTGTCTATCCGCGTCTTCTGGCCGTGGATAATGAAATCGTCGTTCCCGTCGACACCACTGTGCGCGTCCTCGTGACGGCGAGCGACGTGATCCATGCCTTTGCCATGCCGGCCTTCGGCGTCAAGGTTGACGCCGTTCCCGGCCGCATCAACGAGACCTGGTTCAAGGCCGAGAAGGAAGGCCTCTACTACGGTCAGTGCTCGGAACTGTGCGGCAAGGATCACGCCTATATGCCGATTGCCATCCGCGTTGTGGCTCAAGACCAATATGACACCTGGATCGCAGCCGCGGGTGAAGACCTCGCCGGTGCCAACAAGGCTTTGATGGCCGCGATCGAGGGCAAGACGAAAGTTGCGTCTGCTGGCGAATGAGCCGGCAGACGACCAGAGAGGAAATGGAGCGGTAGGAAATGGCAGGCGCTACAACCCATGACGCCCATGGCGAACACAAGCCAACCGGATGGACCCGGTGGGTTTATTCCACCAACCACAAGGACATCGGCACGCTCTACCTGATCTTCGCCATCTGCGCGGGTATCATCGGCGGCTTCCTGTCCGTCATGATGCGCTGGGAGCTTGCTGAACCCGGCATCCAGATTTTCCATGGCCTTGCCGCCATGGTCTACGGTTTCGAGGGCGATGCAGCCATCGACGCCGGCAAGCACATGTTCAACGTGTTCACAACGGCGCACGGCCTCATCATGATCTTCTTCATGGTCATGCCCGCGCTGATCGGCGGATTCGCTAACTGGATGGTGCCGATCATGATCGGCGCGCCGGATATGGCGTTCCCGCGCATGAACAACATTTCGTTCTGGCTTCTTCCGCCGGCTTTCATCCTGCTGCTCATGTCGCTTTTCGTTCAGGGCCCGGCCGGTGCCTACGGAACGGGTGGCGGCTGGACGATCTATCCGCCGCTTTCGACCTCCGGTCAGCCCGGCCCCGCTATGGATCTCGCCATTCTGTCGATCCACATTGCCGGTGCGTCGTCGATCCTCGGTGCGATCAACTTCATCACCACGATCTTCAACATGCGTGCTCCGGGCATGACGCTGCACAAGATGCCGCTCTTTGCCTGGTCGGTGCTGATTACCGCGTTCCTGCTGCTCCTGTCGCTTCCGGTTCTGGCCGGCGGCATCACCATGCTTCTGACGGACCGCAACTTCGGCACGACCTTCTTTGCGCCTGAAGGCGGCGGCGACCCGATCCTGTTCCAGCATCTGTTCTGGTTCTTCGGTCATCCGGAAGTGTACATTCTGATCCTGCCAGGCTTCGGCATTGTCAGCCACATCGTCTCGACCTTCTCGAGAAAGCCGATCTTCGGTTATCTCGGCATGGCCTACGCCATGGTCGCCATTGGCGCCGTCGGCTTCATCGTGTGGGCGCACCACATGTACACGACCGGCCTGTCGCTCGACACGCAGCGTTACTTCGTGTTCGCAACGATGGTGATCGCGGTTCCGACGGGCGTGAAGATCTTCTCGTGGATCGCTACCATGTGGGGCGGTTCCATCGAGTTCCGCACGCCGATGATCTGGGCCATCGCCTTCATCTTCCTGTTCACCGTTGGCGGTGTGACGGGCGTGCAGCTCGCCAATGCCGGTCTCGACCGCGCCATGCACGACACCTACTACGTCGTTGCACACTTCCATTACGTGCTTTCCATGGGTGCCGTGTTCGCGATCTTCGCTGCCTGGTACTACTGGTTCCCGAAGATGACCGGCTACATGTACAACTCGTTCATCGCCCGGGTGCATTTCTGGATTACCTTCATTGGCGTGAACGTCATCTTCTTCCCGCAGCACTTCCTGGGTCTGGCCGGCATGCCGCGCCGCTATATCGACTATCCGGATGCGTTTGCCGGCTGGAACATGGTGTCGTCCTACGGCTCCTATCTCGCGGCCATCGGTGTGCTGGTGTTCCTGTTCGGTGTCTTCGAGGCATTCGCCAAGAAGCGTCCGGCTGGCGCCAACCCATGGGGCGAGGGTGCGACGACCCTCGAGTGGCAGCTTTCTTCGCCGCCGCCTTTCCACCAGTGGGAACAGCTGCCGAAGATCCGCTGATCGCAGGCAAATTCAAAGCATGAAGGTTGCGCGGCCCGTCTTCGAATGTGCCGCGCAACCGATTAACAGAACGAAGGCACAACATGGCACTGGTTGATCAGGAGCATATGGACGATACGGGGCTGCGCCTTTCTGAGGCCGCACCCGGCGATTTCATTGCGCTGTTGAAGCCGCGCGTCATGTCGCTTGTCGTCTTTACGGCTTTTGTGGGCATGGTGATGGCTCCCGGTGTGCAAAATCCGTTGCTCGCCATGATCTCCATCGCGGCCATCGCCGTTGGTGCGGGAGCCTCGGGCGCGCTCAACATGTGGTATGACGCCGATATCGATGCGGTGATGGGGCGCACGGCCCGCCGGCCAGTTCCGGCCGGTCGCGTCACGCCGGGCGAGGCGCTTGGCTTCGGTCTGGTGCTCTCGGCGTTTTCCGTGGCCACACTCGGCCTGATGGCCAACTGGACGGCCGCAGCGCTGCTGGCCTTCACGATTTTCTTCTACGCCGTGATCTACACGATGTGGCTCAAGCGCTCGACGCCGCAGAACATCGTCATTGGCGGTGCCGCTGGCGCGCTGCCGCCGGTCGTTGGCTGGGCCGCGGTCACCGGCACGGTGAGCATGGAAAGCCTCGTGCTCTTCCTCATCATCTTCCTGTGGACGCCACCGCACTTCTGGGCGCTGGCGCTTTTCAAATCGGGCGACTACGAGCGCGCGGGCATTCCGATGCTGCCCAATGTCGCCGGACATGCCGCGACCAGGAAGCAGATTTTCATCTATGCGCTGCTTCTCGCCGCAAGCGGTATCCTGCCGGTGGTGGCAGGTTTTGCGAGCTTTGCGTATGGCGCGGTTGCCGCCATTCTGGGGGGCGGCTTCGTCTGGTATTCTTGGCAGGTGCTGCGCATGCCGGAAAGCGATACGAGCATGAAACCCGCCAAGGCGCTTTTCGGCTATTCGTTGCTCTATCTTTTCGTCCTGTTCACGGCGCTTCTCGCCGACCGGCTGCTCATAAGCCTTGGCCTGGTTTCCTGAGGTGAGATAATGGACAAGGATCTTCTCAAGCCCACCGAAGCGCAGCTCAGGGCCCGCCGCAGGCGCAACATTGCACTTGCCATCGCGCTCGCTGTCTTCGTCGTGATTGTCTATGTCGGCAGCCTGGCCAAACTTGGCCCGGGCCTGTTCGAGCGCGCGATGTGAGGTTTGACATGAGCGACGAACCGGAAATCCGGAAAGAGACAGCGGAACATCGAAATCGCAATGCCGCGATCCTTTGCGTTGCCGTGGTGGGCGGCATGGTGGGTATGGCCTACGCAGCAGTCCCGCTTTACCAGCTTTTCTGCCAGGTGACGGGTTATGGGGGAACCACTCAGCGTGTCGAGCAGTATTCCGATACGATTCTGGACCAGACCATCACCGTCCGCTTCGACGCGAACACGAACGGCGTTCCGTGGGAGTTTCAGCCGAAGCAGCGCGAGGTGACCCTGCGCCTCGGCGAAACGAAGCAGATCTCCTACGTGTCGCGCAACCTGTCCAGCGAGCCCACTTCGGGTACGGCGACGTTCAACGTTTCGCCGGCGCGGGCCGGAGCCTATTTCAACAAGGTTGAGTGCTTCTGCTTCACGGAACAGGAGTTGCAACCGGGACAATCCTATGACATGCCGGTCGTCTTCTTTGTCGACCCGGAGATCGTCAACGTGCCTGAGTTGAAGAACCTGAAAACGATTACGCTTTCCTACACATTCTTCCCGCTTGAGAAGAAGGCGCCGGTGGCTGCCGCGCCCAAGACCAACACCAATCAGAACGAGAATCTCGGGGGCTGACATGGCCGACGCGCACGCAAAACATCACGACTATCACATCATCGACCCGAGCCCATGGCCGTTCCTCGGCTCGCTCGGCGCCCTGATCATGTCCATTGGCGGCATCGCCTGGATGAAGGCGCTCAACGGCTCCGATTTCACCATTTTCGGTGTTGATCTCGCCGCGACCAACTTCTGGCTTTTCCTGATCGGTCTCTTTCTGGTGCTTTTCACCATGTATTCCTGGTGGGCCGATACGATCCGCGAAGGACATGAGGGACATCATACCCGCGTCGTTTCGCTTCATCTGCGTTACGGCATGATCATGTTCATCGCCTCGGAGCTGATGTTCTTCGTGGCGTGGTTCTGGGCGTTCTTTGATGCCAGCCTGTTCCCGGGCGAGGCCGTACAGGCTACGCGCGCCGAGTTCACCGGGGGCATGTGGCCGCCGGCGGGCGTCGAGGTTCTCGACCCCTTCCACCTGCCGCTCTACAACACGATCATTCTTCTGCTCTCCGGTACGACGGTAACCTGGGCGCACCATGCCTTGCTCGAAGACGACCGCAAGGGCCTCGTGTGGGGACTGGCTCTGACCGTGGCGCTGGGCGTGCTGTTCTCCTTTGTTCAGGCCTATGAGTACATGCACGCACCGTTTGCCTTCTCTGATTCGATCTATGGGGCAACATTCTACATGGCGACTGGCTTCCACGGCTTCCACGTGTTTGTCGGCACCATATTTCTGCTGGTCTGCCTGCTGCGCGCCATGGCCGGTGATTTCACGCCGAAGCATCATTTCGGCTTCGAGGCGGCTGCCTGGTACTGGCATTTCGTTGACGTGGTGTGGCTCTTCCTCTTCACCTTCGTCTACGTCTGGGCCTCTGCGGGCGCGACCATCGCGCATGGCTAAGAAGGCAGTGTGAGAATGCGAAAGGCGGCTGGGGAAACCTGGCCGCTTTCTTTTTTGGAGCACATTCTCGTCCTATCCCGGGGTGCGTCATGAGGCGGCGTCGACCGGGCGGGCCCGCCATGTTAGAGCGCAGGGACATTCAGTGAAACGGGCGGCGCACATCCCCGGGGCTTGCGCCGGGTTGAAACGACATGATCGAGCGACAGGAAAACTCATGCAGTGACAAACCGGTCGTCGATCGGGCGATCTGGCCACCGGTTGATCCGGTCAGCGCCGGGCTTGGCGGTCGTTGCCCGCGCTGCGGGGAAGGGCGGCTCTTTTCCGGTTTTCTGACCGTGGGACGAGAATGCCACAATTGCCGGCTGGACTATAGCTTTGCCGATGCCGGCGACGGACCTGCGGTCTTCGTCATTCTGATCATCGGCTTTCTGGTTGTGGGACTGGCTCTGTGGGTGGAAGTGTCGCTCGGCCCTGCGCTCTGGGTGCATTTCATACTCTGGATACCGCTTGCGCTGGTTCTTTGTCTTACGGCGCTACGCCTGATGAAGGGCCTGCTGATCTCACTGCAATACCGCAACAGGGCAGCGCAGGGGGAACTCGAACGATAATGACCGTGCCTGAAGTCAAATCCTCCCGGTCGGGCTTTACCTGGCTTCTGCTGCTTCTGAGCCTTATCGTACTCGTCTGCCTTCTGGCGCTCGGGACATGGCAGGTGCAGCGACTTCAATGGAAGGAGGCGCTGCTTGCGCAGATCGAGGCGCGGATCAATGCAAAGCCGGCGGATCTCGCCAGCATCGAGCGCATCTACGCTGAAACCGGTGATGTCGAGTACCGGCCGATGCGCGTTGAGGGCGCCTTCCGGCACACGGGCGAGCGCCACTATTTCGCAACCTGGAAGGGGCAGTCGGGCTATTTTGTTCACACACCGCTCAGACTTGACGACGGCCGCTTCATTTTCGTCAATCGCGGTTTCGTGCCCTTCGATCGCAAAGAGTCGGAGATGCGCACCCAAGGACAGATTGTCGGCGGCGTGCGCATCAGCGGGCTCGCCCGCAACGGGATTGGCGAGAAGCCGTCTTTCATCGTTCCAGACAATGATATCAGCAAGAACATATTCTATTGGAAGGATCTCGATGCGATGGCGCGCACTGCCGGATTGCCGGATGCCGCACGGGTTCTCCCGTTCTACGTTGACGCTGATGACACGCCCAATCCCGGCGGACTGCCCGTGGGCGGCGTAACGCGTATCGATCTGCCGAACAGCCACTTGCAGTATGCGATTACCTGGTATGGGCTTGCCCTGGCGCTATGCGGGGTGCTCTTCGTCTGGTGGCGAAGAAACCGGCGGAGCGTGTGATCGCGTTCTTTGGCTCCGGGGCCTTGACATTGAGGGCCCCACACCCCCAATTCCGGCATCAGCAAGGGGACAAGAGATGACGGCTGCCGACATGACAAGACAGAAGCTGACGGTACGGCTTTGCGGGCCTCGCGGTTTCTGTGCAGGCGTTGACCGCGCCATTCAGATCGTCGTGCTGGCGCTGAAGAAATACGGCGCGCCGGTCTATGTGCGCCACGAGATTGTTCACAACCGTTATGTGGTGGAGGGGCTCCAGGAACGCGGGGCCGTCTTCATCGAGGAACTGAGCGAAATTCCCGAAGATCATCGTGATTGCCCGGTCGTTTTTTCCGCACATGGCGTGCCGAAATCGGTCCCGGCGGATGCCCAGAACCGCAACCTCTTCTATCTGGATGCAACCTGCCCGCTGGTCTCCAAGGTTCATAAACAGGCAATGCGTCATCACCGGCTGGGCCGTCATGTTCTGCTCATCGGCCATGCGGGTCATCCCGAGGTGATCGGCACGATGGGGCAACTGCCCGAGGGCACGGTGACCCTGGTGGAGACGGTGGAAGGCGCCAACACGCTTGTACGGCCCGATGGCGCGGAACTGGGCTTTGTGAGCCAGACAACTCTGTCTGTGGAGGACACGGCAGACATTCTCAAGGCTCTGGAAGACCGTTTCCCGGATCTGCATGCGCCAGCGGCCGAATCCATCTGTTACGCGACCACCAACCGGCAGGAGGCTGTGAAAAAGGCGGCACCGGGTTCGGACCTGTTCCTCGTTGTCGGTGCACCCAACTCGTCAAACTCACGTCGTCTTGTGGAGGTTGCGGAGAGGGCAGGGGCCAAACGATCCCTGCTCGTGCAGCGGGCGTCTGAAATTCCGTGGGACGAAGTCGATGGCATTCGTGTTCTCGGCCTCTCCGCCGGCGCCTCGGCGCCCGAAATCATCGTCAACGAGATCATCGATGCATTCCGCGAGCGGTTCGACGTCACGGTCGAGCTTGCAATCACCGCCGAAGAAACCGAGAATTTTCCCGTCATGCGTGCAATCCGCGACGTGGAACTGACCAGCGCCGACATGGCCTTTGTGAATGGCAACGCATAAGCATGGCAGTCTATACGGATATCTCCGAGGTCGAGCTGGGTGCGTTCCTCAAGCAATACGATGTTGGGGACCTGCTGTCCTACAAGGGCATCGCCGAAGGTACGGAAAACTCCAACTACCTGCTTCACACCTCCAGAGCAGCCTACATCCTGACCCTCTATGAACAGCGTGTGGAACGCTCCGACCTGCCATTCTTTCTGGGTCTGATGGAGCACCTTGCGCAACATGGCGTGAACTGTCCGCTTCCGGTGCGTCGGCGCGATGGGGCCGTGGTAAGCGAAATTGCCGGTCGGCCGGCTGCACTCATCACCTTTCTGGAAGGCATGTGGCTGAGAAAGCCTGCTCCACGCCATTGCCACGAGGTGGGCAAGGCCATGGCGAGCATGCATCTTGCGGCGCGCGGCTTCGAACTGACGCGCGCGAATGCGCTCACCATCGGCGACTGGCGGCCGCTATGGGAAAAGGCGAAGTCTCGGGCAAACGAGGTGGAGGCGGGGCTGGAGGCCGAGGTGGAGGCCGACCTGGACGCGCTGAACGAAGGCTGGCCTTCGGATCTGCCTACCGGCGTTATCCATGCCGACCTCTTCCCTGACAATGTCTTCTTCCTCGGTGACAAGGTATCGGGGATCATCGATTTCTATTTCGCCTGCAACGATCTCCTGGCCTATGACATCGCCACCGGACTCAACGCCTGGTGCTTCGAAAAAGACGGTTCCTACAACCTGACCAAGGGCACGGCGCTGCTGGAAGGCTATCAGTCGGTGCGCCCTCTGGATGAGAACGAGATCGAGGCGCTGCCGCTACTGGCTCGAGGTTCCGCGCTGCGCTTCATGCTGACCCGGCTCTATGACTGGCTGACCATTGCCGATGGAGCGCTGGTGAACAAACGCGATCCCATGGAGTATATACGCCGCCTGCGCTTTCACCGGCAGATCGGATCGGCATCTGAGTACGGGATCGGCATAAAGTGACAAGCGTGGAAATTTTCACCGACGGAGCCTGTTCGGGTAATCCAGGGCCCGGTGGCTGGGGCGCGCTGCTGCGGCATAACGGCGTGGAGAAAGAACTCTCTGGCGGCGAGGCCGAAACCACCAACAACCGGATGGAATTGAAAGCCGCCATTGAAGCCCTCAACGCGCTGAAACGGCCTTGCGATGTCGATCTCTACACCGACAGCGTTTATGTGCGCGACGGCATTTCCGGCTGGATCGAGGGCTGGAAACGCAATGGCTGGAAAACGGCCGCCAAGAAGCCGGTGAAAAATGCCGAGCTCTGGCAGGCGCTGGACGAAGCAAGCAAGCGACACAAGATCAAATGGCACTGGGTCAAGGGCCATGCTGGCCATCCCGAAAACGAGCGGGCCGATGCGTTGGCGCGCGCGGGTATGGAGCCTTTCAAGAAAAAGCGGCGGTAACGCGCGTTAACGGGACTGGTGGAGCAGCGGCCAGGCGAGGCCCCTCCGTCGCACCTTTAGGGCGGAACACTATTTTTCGCTCCTGCCCGAGCTTTGCCCGGGGTATCCTCGGAGCATGGCTCCGAGGATGAAGACGCATTGGATTGCGATTCTTCAGAGAAGGGCGGTGTCTCAGCCCTGAAGTTGCTCAAGAATGCGGGCGGCACCGCTCGTTTCAGCCTGGCCCGGATTCTCCTCAATGTTGATCGCGCTGACGACACCGTCGTCCACGATCATCGAATAGCGCTTCGACCTGTTTCCGAGCCCGGCGACGGACAGATCCGCATCGAGCCCGAGTGCGCGAGTGAAGTCACCATTACCATCGGCGATAAAGGTGATCTTGTCTTCCGCGCCAGTGAAGCCGGCCCAGGCCTTCATCACGAAAGCGTCGTTCACGGAGACGACGGCGATGTCGTCGGCACCGCGGGCACGGATCGCATCACCATTCTCTACGAAACCCGGCAGATGGCTGTTGCTGCAGGTCGGGGTGAAGGCTCCCGGTACCCCGAACAGAACCACTTTGCGACCGGCAAAGAATTCGGGCGCTGCAACCTCGTTTGCACCTTCGGTGCTGACTTTCTTGAAGCGTGTATCGGGGATGCGGTCACCAACGGAAATTTTCATCAGAGGCTCCTGAAAACGATCTAGTATCAATGTGATTCAAGGGATTTGGATACCCCCCGAGACGGCCTCTCCACCGGCCGTCAGCGTATATATAAGCGGAGTGCTTTGAAGTTTCTCGATATCACCGTTCATTATTTCAACAATAAAGCTGGCCGTGTCACCCTCGCGGTTTTCCAGCCGTGGTGTACCGAGCAGGTGCGCGCGCTCGTGATCGAGAAAGAGGGTCGGATCCCGCATTGAAGCGGGGACATGGCCTCTAAGCAGAATGGCGCCGTCCGTGCTTTCAGCGGAAACTATCCCGAACGCCGCCGCTGCGGGCGACGGAAGCGATGCGAAGGCGCGGCGGACTGTAAGTGCATCGCTGACATTGTCGGCATCTGCCGCGGGATCGAAAGTGAAAGATGCCTGAAAAGGAATACAAATTGTCTCGCATATCCCCAGAAAGACATCCACATCGATCAGCGTGACAGCGTTTGCCTGATCGAGTGTGAAGGTGACAGGCAGAGCCACGGACTGCGTATAACCTGCCCATTGCGTTTCGCCATCGTGAATACGTTCCGGCGCCGGGTATTGCAGCTCGGCGGCGCTGATATGCGCACTGCGTGAGATGTCGATCTGCGGTGGAATGCCGGCAGAACCGGGATTGCGCCAATAGGTCTTCCAACCAGGCTTGAGATCGATCTCGAGGGCACCCCGCAGGCGACCGTCGTCATCTGGAAGTCCGACGGTGACGAGGCGAACCGATCCGCCTTCGCTCTCCTGCCATTGGCTGGAGGCAGCATGTACCTGCGCGCTCATCAGGAGCATAAGGATCAGGGAGGCAGTTCGAATCATGGTGAGAGATTGCAGTCGGGTCGCCCCACCTGCAAGGCACACTTCCGCACGGCAGCATCATAAATGCGTGAGCGGCATCCCGCAGCGTCGTGATATCCGTCTTTCAAGCCATGGGAAAACCGGCTAGGTTGAAACATGGAAAGCCGAGAAAATACCACAGACCAAGGGCACAGTGAGGAAATGTCGGGACTTCCATATCTGGAAAACCATTTCCTGATCGCCATGCCTGGCATGCGCGATGAGCGCTTTGCGCGGGCGGTGATATATCTGTGCGCCCATAGCGATGAAGGCGCGATGGGGCTGATCATCAACCAGCCGCAACAGCTCGCCTTTCCGGATATCCTCGTCCAGCTCGGAATTCTGGAGGAGTCGGAGGCCATCCGCCTGCCGCATGAAGCGCGAAACATGCCGGTCCGCAACGGAGGACCTGTCGACCGGAGCAGGGGCTTCGTGCTCCACACGGACGATTATGTCGTGGAATCCTCCATGCCCGTTTCCGACAGTATCTGTCTCACGGCCACGGTCGACATGCTCAGGGCCATATCGCTCGGCCAGGGCCCGCGACATGCCCTGATGGCGCTTGGCTATGCGGGATGGGGAGCCGGGCAGCTTGAGATGGAAATAGGCGAGAATGGCTGGCTGACCTGTCCGGCGACACCGGAACTTCTGTTCGAAGGCGATATCGACCAGAAATATGATGGCGTCCTGGCCTCCATCGGTATCGATGTGGCAAATCTCAGTCAGATTGCCGGCCACGCGTGACGGCCCTGCCGGATCACGCGCGCGGGCGGAAAAGCGCGGGCGAAAAAAGAGTGTTTTGCCGAGTTCTAATGCCGGGTTTCGCTGTTTAACCGCGATCCTCGGTGGCCTTCCGTCCGGCTTTCGAGAGTGAGCCCTTCTGAAGCCCGTTCGATTTGCGTCAGGACTTGGCTGCGGTCGTGTGTTCGAACAGCAGCCTGCCGATGGATTCTGCGTCTTGCGGTTCGCCGAATACAAAGCTCTGCGCGTAATCGCATCCCATCTCGGCCAGCTGCTGCGCATCCTGCTGGTCGACGACACCTTCCGCCACCACAGAGAGTTCGAGCTCCTTGGCCATCTTGACCATGGAACGCACCAGAACGATGCCGCGCGCGCTGTGATCTTCGAGGAAGCGCCGGTCGATCTTGATCGTGTCAAACGGAAAACTCGAGAGGTAGGAAAGCGACGAATAGCCAGTCCCGAAATCGTCCAGCGAGAGACCGATGCCGATGTGCCTCAGCTTCTGCAGCACGTGGGCGGATTGTTCGGGGTTGTCCATAACCACCGATTCGGTGAGTTCGAGCCGGAAGCTCTCAGGTGACACGCCTGACCGGGCGATGACGGAGCGTACGTCTCCGACGAGATCGCGGCGTATGAGCTGGCGACTTGACAGATTGACCGACATGAAGAGCGGTGTATCCGCAAACTGCTTCTGCCAGCGATAGAGGTCCTCGGCCGCCTGCTGCATGGCGAAGAGGCCGAGCTGGACGATAAGACCTGAACTCTCGGCAATTGGGATGAAGTCTGCTGGCGGAATTGCACCGCGCCTCGGGTGATCCCAGCGCAGAAGGGCTTCGAAACCGGCGATGGACTGGTCTTCAAGGCGAACGATCGGCTGATAGACCATCTTGAGCTCTGAGCGCTCGATTGCACGGCGCAGATCCGACTCCATGCGCAGGCGGTTGTTGTCGATGGAGCGGAATGCAGGCCGGAATGGCTCGATCCGGTCACCGCCGAAGCGCTTGGCCTGATACATGGCAAGCTCGGCGTCCTTGAGCATTTCCTCCGCCGATTCCTGGGTGGTGGTCCAGGAGATGAGACCGATGGAAGAGGTCAATACAATCTCGCGACGCGCGAATGTCACGGGAGTGCGGATTGCCTGCTTGACCGAATCCGCCACGGTGGCGATGCGCGCCGGCTCCTGCTCGGAGAGCAGGATCATGGCGAACTGATCGCCGGACAGGCGGCAAAGCGAATCGCGCGGTTTCAGGAGCCGGTGAAGCCTGCGGGCAATGGTGAGGAGGATCGTGTCGCCCACCGAGATGCCGAGTTCCTCATTGACCTGCTTGAAGCGGTCGATGTCGATCACGAAAACAGTTGGCCGAACCTGCTGTTCCGTGCGGGCAATGGAGATGATTGCATCGAGCCTGTTGAGGAACAGTTCGCGGCTCGGCAACCCGGTGAGATTGTCGTGGACAGCGTCATGCAGGAGGCGCTCCTCGGCCTTTTTCTGCTCGGTGACGTCGACCATCGTGCCGACGCAACGGATGACCTGCCCGTCGGAGCCGATAACGGGGCGCGCGCGCAGATCGAACCAGTGATAATGGCCGTCGGCCCCGCGCAGCCGGAAGCTCTGGGAAATTCGTCCTCGCCTTTGCTCGAGCACCACGTCCAGGGTCGTGCGAAATGTGTCGCGGTCTTCGGTATGAAGCGTGGAGAGCCAGTCTCGAGCGGGCCCGTGCAGACTTCCCGAAGGAAGCCCGAGCTGGCGGCTCACATCCGGTCGCGTGATGATGCGATCTCGCGAAACATCCCAGTCCCAGACCACATCGCCGGAACCGGAGATTGCAAGCGCCTGACGTTCCATATCGCTGAACAGGCCCTGGAAGAGAGCGCCGCCCGCGAAGGCATGCTGCATGACGGTGAATCCGATCAGCAGAATAATCAGGATGAGCCCGCCGCCAATGGCCGGCTGGACGATGTCATTGTCGAGAATTCCGGTGATCGCCATCCACGATCCGACCATCCAGGCGATGATCATGACCCAGCTGGGCACCAGCATGATGGCACGATCATAGCCCTGAAGACTGAGGTAGATAATGATGCCGAGCCCGACAACGGCCGTGGCGGCAAAGGAAATGCGCGCGATGCCGGCGGCCACGGCGGGATCGATAATAGCGAAGCCGGCGATGATGCCAAGACCCATGATCCACGCGAGCACGCCATAGCTGAAATGGTCGTGCCAGCGATTGAGATTGAGATAGGCAAACAGGAAGACGACGAGTGTGGCGGCCAGACCGACCTCGGTGCCCGCGCGCCAGATTTGCTCATTGCCCGGCGTGATCTCGATCACCTTGCTCAAAAAACCGAAATCGATGGAGATATAGGCAAGCACCGCCCAGGCAAGCGCTGCGGTGGCCGGGAACATGGATGTTCCCTTGACCACGAAAAGGATGGTCAGGAAGAGGGCGAGCAGCCCGGCAATGCCGATCACGATGCCGCGGAAAAGCGTGTAGGCGTTCACAGTGTCCTTGTAGGCGCCGGGATCCCACAGATAGACCTGCGGCAGGCTGGGCGAAGAAAGCTCGGCAACAAAAGTCACAACGGAACCGGGATTGAGGGTGACGTGAAACTCGTCGGCATCCGGGCTTTCCTGTCGATCGAGCGTGAAACCCGAACTCGGCGTGATGGCTGCGATGCGTTGGGAGCCAAGGTCGGGCCAGATGAGCCCCGAACCCACCAGCCGGAAATGAGGTGCGACGATCAGCCGGTCAAGCTGCTGATCCGTGGTGTTGGCGAGTGCGAAGACCGCCCAGTCCCCCGTGGAGCGCTCATCCTGTGCCTCAACCTCGATACGCCGGACGATGCCATCGACATCCGGCGCGGTCGACACCTGGAACGCATCTCCCTGGCCACGATAGATTTCCACCGCCCCCGACAGATCGAGCGCCACATCGTCGCGGGCGATCTTGATCGGCTCGATGGCATCTGCCGGCCCGACTGCTGAGACAAGGGTTATGACAGCAGCGAACAGGGCCACCATGAGTGCTGAGATGAGGGAACGCGACAATGCGGGGAACAAGGAAATCAGCCTCGTGATTCTAGTACAGGCACGTGATGCTCCTCGGCGATCAGCGCATAAAGATAATGATCACGCCAAGAACCATTGATCCTGAGATAGGACCTGAGCAGGCCTTCGCGCTGAAATCCGGCTTTTTCAAGTAAACCGACAGAACGTTTATTGTCTGGAATACAGGCGGCTTCCAAACGGTGCAACCGTAAGCCACCGAAAGCATAGGGAATGAGCAGCTGCAGGGCAGCCAGCATCATCCCGCGACCGGCATACCGCTCCCCCATCCAATAGCCAATGCTGGCGGTCTGAGCGACGCCGCGCCTGATGTTTGAGAGAGTGATACCGCCCGCCAACGCTTCCGTTGGTGCGTCAAAGACGAAAAAGCTGATGCCGGTTCCGTTTTCATACTCGGCACGATAACGCTTCAGGCGAAGCCGGAACGCACGTCTGGACAATTCGTCAGGAGCCCAGCTCGGCTCCCAGGGCACGAGAAACCCGCGGCTCTCATCGCGCAGGGCCGCCCATTCCGCATGGTCGTTCATGACCGGTGTTCTGAGGAACACGGTTTCGCCCTTGAGCGCCGGAGGCGGGCGGCGGAAGAAGGGCACGTCCAGCATATGTCCGCGACGGTCCTACACGGCGAGCTTGCGTGGCATTGGCCCCTGATCGGCCAGTGCATCCTGGATCGACTCGAAAGGTGCAAGGCTACCGACCGGACCAATTGCCGCAAGGGTCGGCTTGGAGGTGAAAAGGCGCTGCGAAAGATCGGTCAGCCGATCAACAGTGAGGTTCGAAAGACGATCCATCAACTCGTCAACATCGATGGGGCGGCCATAAAGCAAGAGCTGGCGAGCGATCTGCGAGGCGCGGCTTGCGGGGTTTTCGCGAGCCATCATGAGACCGGCACGATATTGCGCCCGCGCCCGGTCCAGCTCGTCCTGTCCGATGGACTGGCCAGCTTTCTGCAACTCTCCGAGGAGCAGGGGCACCAGTTGTTCAATGTCGTTCTTTCCGGTCGCCGCATGAACCCCGAAAATACCGGTATCCGAAAAACCCCAATGGAAGGCATAGACCGAATAGCAAAGACCGTGCTTCTCACGAACCTCCTGGAACAGTCTCGAGGACATGCCCCCGCCGAGGATGGTGGAAAGCACCTGGGAAGCGTAGAAGTCGCGCACATGGT
This sequence comes from Nitratireductor sp., assembly GCF_017794765.1. Classification (GTDB taxonomy): domain Bacteria; phylum Pseudomonadota; class Alphaproteobacteria; order Rhizobiales; family Rhizobiaceae; genus Nitratireductor. The sequence goes on from NZ_CP051236.1 coordinate 1,781,922, forward strand.
AGGCGCGCCCTTCGAAGCCGAGAATAATCTGGGCATCCATCAGGTCGCGATGTTCGCGGAAATCACCACCAACATAATGCGCAAAGGGCGGTGTTTTGCCTTCGGCCTTGCTGCGGAAACTGCCGAGACGGTTCTCCACCTCACGCACGAAGTCGTCGTGCTTTAGCCCACCGGCAGCGACAATGACCATACGGTCGGCCGAATACTGACGTTCCAGAAAACCGCGCAGTTGCTCGGAGGTGAAAGACTGGACCGTTTCCGGCGTACCCAGCACGGAGCGGCCAAGTGACTGATGGCGAAACGCGGTTTCGGTAAAACGGTCGAAGACGATGTCGTCGGGAATGTCGTGCGCGGCACCGATCTCCTGAAGGATCACATGCTGCTCGCGTTCAAGCTCGTGCGGGTCAAACTTTGAATCGGTCAGAATGTCGGACAGAAGCTCGACCGCCAGCGGCATGTCCGCGTTGAGAACACGTGCATAAAAGGCTGTTGTCTCGACACTCGTCGCGGCATTGATTTCACCGCCGACATCTTCGATATCAGTCGCGATCTGGCGTGCGGTGCGCTTGCTCGTCCCCTTGAACGCCATGTGTTCCAGGAGATGCGCAATACCGTGCTCATTCTCGTGTTCGTTGCGCGAGCCGGACTTGACCCAGATGCCCAGCGCAACGGTTTCCAGATGAGGCAGGGTTTCGGTTGCGACCGTCAGGCCGTTCGACAGACGGCTTACCTCAACACCCATATGCTTTTCACTCCTTGAACAAACTCAACGCGCCGCTCTCGTATGGCGGCTAATGTGATCCTGCAGCATTCTTAAATCTGAGGGAAGGACTGTAAAGGACTCTTTCCGATTCATCAGATCACCCAGCCATTCAGGCAGAGCCGGTTCGATACCGCTGGCATCCTTGACCGCCGCCGGAAACTTCGCCGGATGGGCGGTCGACAGCACCACCATGGGCGATGCGGATGCCGGCATATCACGCGCGACCTTCACGCCGGTGGCCGTGTGCGGGTCGAGCAGATAGCCGCTCTCACGCCGAACCAGGCCGATCATTGCGGCGGTCTCCACCATGTCCGAACGGCCCGCAGAAAAGCCTTCCCGAATGACCTCCAGTGTCTTTGGCTCCACCGTGAAGTTGCCCGACTGCTTTAGCATCTGCATATAGCGCCGGATTTCATCCGAATTCCTGTTCGAAGCGAAATAGAGCAGGCGTTCGAAATTGGAAGACACCTGGATGTCCATGGAAGGAGAGGTGGTCGCAACGACCTCACGGGTCGCATATTCACCGCTCGCCAGCGTGCGGGCGAGAATGTCGTTGTCATTGGTGGCGATCACAAGCCGGTCGACGGGCAGGCCCATTTCTCTGGCTGCGTAGCCAGCGAAAATATCACCAAAGTTGCCGGTGGGTACGGTAAAGGATGCGGGCCTGTCGGGGGCGCCGAGCGAAAGGCTAGCGGTGAAGTAGTAGACGATCTGAGCCATGACGCGGGCCCAGTTGATCGAATTCACACCGGACAGGGCGACACTGTCACGGAAACCGTGATCGTTGAACATGTCCTTGAGGAGACCCTGGCAATCGTCAAAATTGCCTTTGACGGCGAGCGCATGCACGTTGGCCGCGCCCGAGGTGGTCATCTGGCGTTGCTGAACCGGGGAGACGCGCCCTTCGGGGAACAGGATGAAGACATCGGCGCGCTCAGTCCCGGCAAAGGCTTCGATCGCCGCACCACCGGTGTCGCCGGATGTTGCGCCCACAATCGTCACGCGCTCGCCGCGCTCGGCAAGAACGTGGTCCATCAGCCGCGCCAAAAGCTGCATGGCGACGTCCTTGAAGGCGAGGGTAGGACCGTGGAAGAGCTCCAGAATGAACTCGTTGGGGCCCGTCTGAACAAGGGGGCAAACGGCGGGGTGACGGAAGGTGGCGTAGCTTTCCTCAATGATGCGGCGCAACGTCGCACCGTCGATTTCCTCCCCCACAAAAGGGGACAGGACGCGCAGGGCGATCTCGCTGTAACTCAGACCGCGCATGGCACGGATGTCGTCAACCGAGAAACGCGGCCATTCACGCGGAACGTATAGACCGCCATCGCGGGCAAGCCCCGCCAGCATCGCATCGGAAAACCCAAGCGCCGGCGCGTCGCCACGCGTGCTGATATAATCTGTCGCCATTCGTCGTGTTGCCTCATGAAGTGCGAGGAGGGAGCACCGGTGCGCGCACGAGCCCGTCGCATTCCGGCTGCGCGTCTGGTATAGAGCATGATCTGGACGGGTGGGAACCGGTTTTCCACTCAAACCGCATGGAAATTGATTGTCGACGACGGGTTTTCTGGAAATTGCCGGAAAAATCTGTCATCTCTCCGCAGCCTTTCCGCATGGGCTTCACCGAATGCTTGAAGGGCGCGCAGATCCACGGGGCATGTCACTTGGTCAATTATCGTCTTTTCATAAGTTCCATCCTGCTTTCCGCCACCGCAATTGTTTCGGGCTGTCAGTCCGATAACGCCACAAGCGGTCTCGACGTTCAGAATGGGAATGTTCAACAACAGGACGAGAACGTGATCCGCGAGAGCGAACTGCGCGCTTATTGCCCGCCGGTCTCGCTGCGTGAGGGGACAGCATATTTTACCACCTATGAGAAAGGTGGGCAGGATCAGCCTGAAAGCGTTGTCTACCAGGCATCGATCAGCGATGCGACGCGCAAATGTACCTATGGCACGGGTTCATTCACGATGACTGTGGCTGTGGCCGGGCGAGTGGTGCCGGGACCGAAGGGCAGCACTGGTACGATCACGATGCCGATCCGTATCGTTGCCGTTCGCGGCGGTGAGGTGGTCTATTCCAAACTGTTCCAGCACCAGGTGGCGATCAGTGACACCGCTGGCGCGACCCTGTTCATCTTCAACGATCCGAATGTGATGATTTCGGGCGCGCCCGATCGCAGCATTCAGTTGATGGTGGGATTTGACGAGGGACCGAACGGCGGCCGCTAAGCTGCTTCAGCGTTTCGGTGAAACGGTGAACCGCGCCAGTCTGAACCATTTTGTGAGATACGCCATCAGGCATCCTCGCTCCATTCAGACAAGGCTGCAATAACAACATTGAGGTCCTGGTGGCGGTGAATGACCGTCTCGGCACCGGCCTCCATCAGGAGGTCGGCGTGCCCGGGTTGAATGTGCGACCCGCCGGTGAATCCGATGACACGCATGCCCGCCGCTTTCGCGCCGGCGGCTCCATGCACGGAATCCTCGATGACAAAACAGCGCCCCGGATCGGCTCCCAACTTTTCGGCGGCATACAGAAAAACGTCGGGGGCAGGCTTGGGGCGGCCCGTGGGCGTTTCCAGAGAAGAATATATGCGGTCTTTGAAGAAAGGCAGGAGCCGTGTGCGCGACAACATCGCCTCGACCCGCTCATGGCTTGAATTCGAACAGACGCATTTTGGCACACTGACGGCGGCGACTGCGTCATGTACGCCTTCAAGAGGTTTCACTTCCTTGCGTACCTTCTTGTCGACTTCGCTTTCGGCGCGATCGATCAGCGTGGCCTGTAGCGGTGCGTCGGCGTTTTCCTCAATGGACAAAAGGATGTCCTTGAAGGTGAGGCCGGCATAGCGGCTGGCCAACTCCTCCGGAGTGATCGCAAAACCCGCCTCAGTCAGTACCTTGGCCTCGACGCGCGAAGCAATGATTTCCGAATCGACAAGAACGCCATCGCAATCGAAGATGACGAGTTCGGGAGCTGGCATGGCAAGACCTGTTCTGATGTGGAGCCTGATGGGTGCGAGGTGGGGGCATAGCCGTTATGCCGCCCGGAGACAACTCCATAGAAACCATGCCTCAAGCCACTATTCTATGATGACCTCCGTGCGTTCGCCTGCAGTTACGGTTGCTTTCCGGCCCTCTTCCGCCCTGTCGCCTTCATAGCGAACGCGCACCTCATATTCGCCCGGATGCAAGGTCTCCTGCGCTTCCTCGTCATAAGCGCCACTCAGATTCTTCTGATTGCCCTGTATGTCCTTCTTTCCTTCCAGGAAATCGATCCTGTAGGCACCGGGAGCGGAGACGGCGAGAACGCCGGCGTTAATGTTGACGGTCGCCTCTGTGCGCTCGCCCGCCTTGACGCTGATGGGCGTCATAGCCTCGGCCTTTCCGAGCCTCGCGTGAAGCATGTAATCGCCCGGCGGAACGTCCATACCCTGCTTGCCTGGTCCATACTGGCCGCTGAGCGTCTTGCGGTTTCCATTGATGTCGGCCTTGGCCTCCAGAACCTCGAAGCGGATGGCGCTGCCTTCCACATCCGGTCCGCTTTCCGTGTAAACGGCAGAGGGGACAACAAGCCCGGAGCCGATGACCAGATCAAGCGTGAGGGTCTTGCCAGCCGCAAGTTCGTGGCTCTCTTCGATCGTGGCCTTGCCGATACGCCCGGTGACCTTGATGGGGCCTGCCTTGGCCCAGACCCGGGTCTCGCCATAGCCGCCATCATTCGTGCCGTCGAAATGCACGTCGACACGCGCACTCTGGTCGACGTCGGTATCTTCGGGGGTGCGTTTCGGGGTGACTTCGACCAGGCCTGCATCGAGCACGGCGAGCACGTCGGTCGTGGTGTCGGCAGTCAGTTCAACATCGCTCTCGACGATGATACGGCCAAGCCGCGCTTTTGCGCGGTAGGCCCCGGGCGGAACGCTGGCTGCGAACACGCCGCGATAGCCGCCTGCGGTGCTGCGATTTGCGGGTGCGCCATTCTCGCCAAGCGGAATGAAATCCCAGCGCACCTCGGTGCTGTCGGTCATGTCCGGCCCATCCCTGGAAAGGCGTGCGATACCACGCACGTTGAACTCGACGGCAGCCGGTTCCGGCTTCGGCTCGGGCTCGGGCTCGGGCTCTGGTTCGGGAGCCTTTGCAACCGTGGTCTGCAGTGCTTCGGCAAGCTGCCCTGCGTCGTCTGCCTTGAGATAGAGACCGCCCGTGTTTTCTGCCAGGCAGGCAACTTCCTGCCCTTCTTCCTCGGAAAGACCGAAGCCGACCACATGGGCCGTGAAATCGACACCGGATGCCTCAAGCTCGCGGCCGAGCGCGCAAGGGTCTGCGTTGCAGGTCTCCAGACCGTCCGTGACGAGTATCACGGTTGCCGGGTTTTCTTCTATGCGCAGTTCCCCGGCTGCCTTCCGAACGGCATCGGTGAGGGGCGTCTTGCCCTTCGGATTGAGGCTGTCGGCGAAATCCGCGACAGCGCCTGCCGTTCCCCTTGCAGGCGGTATGGCGATCTCGATGTCGGAACAGGAACCTTTTTCCCGGTGCCCATAGGCCACGAGGCCAAGCTCGGTGTCCTGCGGAAGTGTTGCCATGACCTTGCGCAGCGTGTCGCGCGCGATCTCGATCTTTGTTGTCCCGTCTATCTGGCCCCACATGGAGCCGGAGCCATCCAGAACGATGATCGTCTTGCCGGCGGCCATCGCGGGGAGGGCAAGAAGAAGGGCTGCGAATACGCTTAACAAGCGGATACGGATCATGCCGGGTCTCCATGGGTGAAACTTGACGCAAGGGAAGATTGCACAGCTTCGCATGGGCAGCAAATCGCCCGCGTCCCTTACGGAATATTTACCATCTTCCGTAACCATAACGGCAGGTAAACAGTCCGAGTTAGAGGTCAGTCCATGTCCGCCGTGCGTCGTATCGATGAGCTTGCACCCGAACCGAAAAAGGCCGAATGGCTCGATACGATCATCAAGGGGGACTGCGTCGCCGCACTTGACCGTCTGCCGGAAAAATCGATCGATGTGATCTTCGCCGATCCACCTTATAATCTACAGCTTGGCGGGGATCTTCACCGTCCGGACCAATCGCGTGTCGATGCGGTTGACGATGACTGGGACCAGTTCGACAGTTTTGCCGCCTATGACGCCTTCACACGGGCATGGATGCTGGCCGCGCGCCGCGTTCTGAAGCCCAATGGCACGATCTGGGTGATCGGTTCCTATCACAACATATTCCGGGTCGGCACGGTGATGCAGGATCTGGGCTATTGGCTGCTCAACGACATTGTCTGGCGCAAGACGAACCCGATGCCGAATTTCCGTGGCCGCCGGTTCCAGAACGCGCATGAGACGATGATCTGGGCCTCGCGCGACAAGTCCTCCAAGGGCTATACCTTCAACTATGAAGCGCTGAAGGCATCCAATGACGATGTGCAGATGCGGTCCGACTGGCTTTTCCCGATCTGCACGGGCAAGGAACGCCTGAAGAACGAGGATGGCGGCAAGCTGCATCCCACGCAGAAGCCGGAAGCGCTGCTTGCACGAGTGATGATGGCCTCGACCAAGCCGGGCGACGTGGTGCTCGACCCGTTCTTCGGTTCAGGCACGACCGGAGCGGTGGCCAAGCGGCTTGGTCGACACTTCGTTGGCATCGAGCGGCAGGACGATTACATCGAGGCGGCAAGCGCCCGCATTGCCGCCGTTGAACCGCTGGACAATATGGATCTTGCCCAGATGCAGGGAAAGCGCGCCGCACCGCGCGTCGCTTTCGGGAGCCTTCTGGAAGCAGGCCTCGTACAGCCGGGCACACAGTTGCACGATTCCAAGCGTCGATGGACGGCCAATGTACGGGCTGATGGCACGATTGCCATTGGAGACGAGGCCGGCTCGATCCACCGGATCGGTGCCCGCGTTCAGGGGCTCGAAGCCTGCAACGGCTGGACTTTCTGGCATTTTGAGGAAAAGGGCAGCCTGAAGCCGATCGACAGCCTGCGCCAGATCATGCGCGAGAACATGCAGGGCGTTGCTGCCTGAGCCTGACGGAAAAGCGGCTCCGGCGACATACCCCGGAGCCGTGAAACGCGGGTTCAATCAATGCCATGAAACGCTTTCATGAATCATTGCATGATTCGAAAGTGCATGGGTTTCTCAGACGGTGAAGCCCAACCTGGCGAGATCCTGGCGCAGCTTCTCCGCGCCACTGAAATGCACGGCCTGCCAGCCCGCATCTCTTGCCCCTTCCACGTTCTTCTCGCTGTCGTCGATGAACAGTGTCGCTGCAGGTTCAAGACCGAAACTTTCGACATGGGTGTCGTAGATCGCCCGATCGGGCTTGATGAGCCCGATTTCACCTGAAACGGTGACACCGCGCGGCCTGTTGAGGAAGGCAAAACGCCTGCGCGCCTCGACGAATGTATCGGCGGCGAAATTGGTCAGCATTGTCACGTCATGACCGGCATCGATCAAAGTTTCGAGGATGGCGACCGAAGCGTCATAGGCGTGGGGCACCATCTCGTGCCAGTGACGACGGAAGCCTCGGATGTTCTCTTCCTCGGCGGGATGCTCGGCAATCAGCAGCGCTTCGGCGTCTTCCCATTTGCGCCCCCGATCCTGCTCTACATTCCACTCGCCGGTGCAGACATTTTCCAGGAACCAGCGGCGCCGGCCATCATCCGGGATCAGGTGACGGTAGGGAATTTCCGGATCGTAGTGGATCAGCACGCGACCGATGTCGAATACGACGTGTCGAATTTGGCTCATGCGGTTCTATCCTTTGCGGCGTTTCTTCGTGGCTCCGGGTATCGCAGCTTCGATGACCTTTTTCATGACAGTGGGCAGAGCCTCCCCCGGAAGGGCGTCGGGGAGAGACCACCATCCATCACCCGGCGAAGCGTTGTCGGGGACATCGGCCTTAAAAACAAGAAGCTCCAGCGCGAAATGGGTGAACACGTGGCGGATCGAACCGGATGGGCGCCAAGCGGCGGTGAAAGGAGCGGCGGAGACATCCGTGATGCCATCATGGCGCGCCGTCCAGTGGCTGCCGGGAACCTCCGCCATTCCGCCCAGAAGGCCTTTCGCAGGGCGCTTTCGCAGGAGCACGGAACCATCGGAGCGCATGGCGACAAATGCTGCGCCGACACGCGTGGGTTTTTCTGTCTTCGGCGCCTTGACCGGAAAACGCTCGGCAATGCCTTCGCGCCGCGCCGCGCAGCTCCCGGTGATGGGGCACAACACGCAAGCCGGCTTGCGCGGTGTGCAGATGGTTGCCCCGAGATCCATCATGGCCTGGGCGAAATCGCCCGGCCGGTCATGTGGCATGGCTCTCGCAACCAAAGCGCGAATCTCGGGCTTAGCCTGCGGCAGCGGTGTCTCTATGGCGTGAAGGCGGGTGATGACGCGCTCGATATTGCCGTCGACCACCGCTGCAGGGCGGTTGAATGCAATGGCGGCAATGGCGGCGGCGGTGTAGTCGCCGATGCCGGGAAGAGCCTTGAGTCCGGCCTCCGTATCGGGAAAGCGGCCGGCATGTTCGGTCGCGACGGTCTCGGCGCATTTCTTCAGATTGCGGGCGCGCGAATAATAGCCCAGCCCCGCCCACGCCTTCATCACATCGTCGGCACTGGCAGCGGCGAGGGCCTCGATTGTCGGCCAGGCATCGGTAAAGACTTCAAAATAGCGCTTGACCGCGCCGACGGTGGTCTGTTGAAGCATGACCTCCGAGAGCCAGACGCGGTAGGGATCGGGCAGAACGCCGATTTTGGTTTCGTCCGGGGGGGTGCGCCAGGGCAGGCTCCTGTGATGGCGGTCATACCACGCAAGCAGCGGAGATGAAAAATCGGTCGAAGAAGCCTGTGCGTCGGTGACCGACGCTTCCCTGCGTGCCATACTGGAGCGGAACTCAATATGTGTTGCGGATCAATTCGAGACTTCATGTCATGACAGGGAAGAGGCAATCGGGCAATCCCGTCGCTGTCAGCGATCTTGCCACCGCTATTCTCGATCCGGTGATGCGCAAGCGTGCGGGCCTTTCCGTTGAGCTTGTCCAGTGCTGGGGCGAAATCGTTGGCGAGCGGCTGGCGCTCAGCACGCGGCCTGAAAAGCTCGCCTGGCCGCGCCGCCGGCACGAGGATGATCCGTTTGAACCGGCCACGCTGGTGATTGCCTGCGAAGGGGCGGCTGCCCTGCGCCTGCAGCACGAGACGGGTGAAGTGATCGCCAGGGTGAATGCTTTTCTTGGCTTTGCGGCGGTGGGGCGCATCAAGATCGTGCAAAAGCCCGTGGCCCAGCCGCAGACGCGCCGCGCTCCGGCCATGCGACCGCTCACCGGATCGGAGACCGCGCGGATCGACGCGCTGGTCGCCGGGGTCGAGGACGAGGGCTTGCGTCTATCGCTGCAAAAGCTCGGCGCAAGCATTCTTGGCCGCCGCAAATGAACGACGATCACCAAAACGTGATGGGGCGCCTGCTTCAGAAAATCGCGCCCCTGACCCAAATTCGCCCGAAACGCCCGCTTTGTGGCGTGAACGCAGGTAACACTCCAAGACGAACAGGTGAGATTTCATGTCCGAACTGATCCAGCGCCGCAGACTCCTTCTTTCCATGGCCGCCTTGCCGGCGCTCGGGCTGGGACTGGCCGCATGTACCGAAGGCAATGCCGAAGCGGATGCGGCAGCACCGGCCACGGATCCTGTCACCACGGCTGCGGTTGAGGCTCCACCGTCAAGCGGAACGGTGGACATGGAGAAACTGCTTGAAGAGGGTGCTCTGGAGGACAAGGTTCTTGGCGATGAAAACGCGCCGGTGACCATTGTCGAATACGCTTCGATGACCTGCAGTCATTGCGCCACCTTTCACACCAGGACCTATCCGGAACTGAAGAAAAAATACATCGAGACGGGCAAGGTGCGCTTCATCCTGCGCGAATTTCCTTTCGACCCGCGAGCGGAAGCTGGCTTCATGCTGGCGCGCTGCTCGGATGACAAGTATTTTGCCATGGTCGACGTTCTGTTCAAGCAGCAGGGCAATTGGGCACCTGTGCAGGATGCGCAATCTGCGTTGCTGAAGATTTCCAAGCTCGCCGGCTTCACACAGGAGAGCTTTGAGGCCTGCCTGACGGATCAGGAGCTTTTGAACAAGGTTCGCGCTGTGCGCGCTCGTGGTGCCAGCGATTTCGGCGTCGATGCAACGCCGACCTTCTTCATCAACGGAAAGAAATATTCCGGCGCAATGTCGATCGAGGAAATGTCGGCGGTCATTGACGGCATGCTCTGACACACGCCTGAAACGCCCGGGTTCATCGACACCACCGGCATTGTCGGTGGTGTTGTGCGTTTTGCGGCTCGTGCAGGGCCCTGGGAGACATGCGCAGGTCACCGAAAACGATCAGGCGCGAAGGCTCTATCCTGTTGAAAACCGCCCTGTATGTGGGTTTCTGGCCAGAGAATATTGAAGCTTGCTTGACGGGCCGTAAGCTTCCGGATGAAGTCAGGGAAATGCGCAATGGGGGTTGGAGCGTCCGCACAGCGAGGCTGTTCCAACATTCTTCATCAACGGGATGAAGCACTCGGGAGCCATATCGATTGACTAAATGTCGGCGATCATCGACGGCATGCTTTGGCGGGCAACGCGTTTGCCCGCGGCTTTTCTATGCGCCGGTTAAGGTGCGGCCAGCATGAAATTCACCAAGCTGCGCCTTTTGGGATTCAAGTCCTTCGTCGAACCGAGCGAGTTCGTGATCGAGAACGGGTTGACGGGCGTTGTCGGTCCGAATGGCTGTGGTAAATCCAATCTGGTGGAAGCCTTGCGCTGGGTGATGGGCGAAAGCTCGTACAAAAACATGCGCGCCTCCGGCATGGACGATGTCATTTTTTCCGGTTCTGGCACGCGTCCGGCGCGGAACACGGCCGAGGTGACGCTTTTTCTCGACAATGCCGATCGCACAGCACCTGCCGCATTCAACGATGCGGACGAATTGCAGGTCTCGCGCCGGATCGAACGTGAGGCGGGGTCGGTTTACCGGATCAACGGCAAGGAGGCACGCGCCCGCGACGTGCAGCTTCTCTTTGCCGACCAGTCAACCGGCGCACGCTCGCCCTCCATGGTGGGGCAGGGGCGGATCGGTGAACTGATCCAAGCAAAGCCTCAGGCGCGCCGCGCGCTTCTGGAGGAGGCAGCCGGCATATCCGGGCTCCATTCACGCCGTCACGAGGCCGAACTCAGGCTGCGCGCCGCCGAACAGAATCTCGAGCGGCTCGACGATGTGGTGAGCGAACTCGACAGCCAGATCGAGAGCCTCAAACGACAGGCGCGCCAGGCTTCGCGCTTCAAGAAGCTCTCCGCGGAAGTGCGCAGGGCCGAGGCGATCCTGTTGCATTTGCGCTGGTCATCCGCCAAGGCACAGGAAGCCGAAGCCCAAAGTGCGCTGTCGCAGGCGACGGCCCTGGTGGGTGAAAACGCCAGCGGCCAGATGGAAGCGGCCAAGGCCCAGGCAATCGGTGCGCACAAACTTCCTGCGCTGCGCGATGCCGAGGCAGCCGCCGCCGCCGCCCTGCAACGGCTGACCATTGCCCGCACGCAGGTCGAGGAAGAGGCCAAGCGCATTGAAGCCCGCATGCAGGAACTGAAGAAGCGCATCGACCAGTTGAATGCCGATGTTGCGCGTGAAGAGCAGATGGTGCGCGACAATGCCGACGCACTGGCGCGTCTGGCTGAAGAGGAAGACGCGCTGAAGGACGCCGAGGATGGTGCTGAAGGGCGCGAAGCCGAGTTGCAGAGTGTCTTCGAAACGGTTTCCTCAGATCTTTCGACTGCCGAAGAGCTGCTCTCGCGGCTGACAGCCGAGAAGGCAGAGGCTTCTGCCACGCGGCAACAGGCCGAGCGCGCAATCCGCGAGCAGGCAGATCGCCGTGACCGGCTTGCACGGCAGATCGCCAACATGGATGCCGAGCTCGCTGAGATCGCCAGCCGGATAGCCGGTCTGCCGGATCCTGCCGAAAAACGCATGCTTGTCGAGGAAGCGGCCGAGCGCCTTGAACTGGCGGAAGCGGCTGTCGGCGAAAGCGAAGAGCGTGTTGCCGCCGCCCGCGAAGCGGAGCAGGCCGCCCGCGCGCCCCTGCAGGAAGCACGGGCCGAGCTTGGCCGGGTGGAAACGGAAGCGCAGACCCTGCGCAAGATTTTGAATGCCGGTGGGTCGGACCTCTTCCCTGCGGTTCTGGAACAACTGCGCGTCGAACGCGGGTTCGAGACGGCGCTGGGTGCCGCATTGGGTGAAGACCTCGATGTGCCACTCGACAGTGCCGCGCCCGTCTATTGGGGACCTTCGGAGATTGCATCGGACGATCCGGCTCTTCCCGATGGCGTGATGGCGCTGGCCTCTGTGGTGAAAGCGCCCGCACAGCTTGCGCGTCGCCTTGCACAGATCGGTGTCGTGGATGCCGAGGACGGACCGCGGCTGCAAAAAAAGCTGAAGCCCGGGCAGCGGTTGGTCGCGCGGGACGGAGCTTTGTGGCGTTGGGACGGATATCGCGCCAGCGCCGACGCTCCGACAGCAGCAGCGCAGAGACTGGCACAGAAGAATCGCCTCGCCGAGCTTGATGGAGAGGTGATCGAGGCGACGGCGCGGCTTCGCGCTGCCGAAACCGCGCTGACTGATGCCGAGCAGGGCGTGAAGAGCGCGGTGGAAGGCGAGCGCCGCGCGCGCGAAGAAGCGCGCGAAGCGCAGGCCGCGCTCAGCCGTGCGCGTGAAGCGTTGGCAAGTGCCGAAAAGGCGGCCGGTGAGCTTTCAAGCCGGCGCATGAGCCTCGAAGAGGCGCGTGGCCGGGTGGTCGAAGACCACGAAGAGGCCGTGGCCGCGACCATGACGGCGGAAGAAGCGCTTGAAGGCGCGCCGGATCTGACCGAATTGCAGGCACAGCTTGAGCGTCAGTCCGCCGAGGTTTCTGCCAAGCGTGCAGCGGTGGCCGAGGCGCGGGCGGCCTATGAAGGTTTGCGGCGCGAGGCTGACGGTCGCCGGCGCCGTCTGGAGGCAATCGCTGCGGAAAGACGGAGCTGGCAGTCGCGTGCGGATAATGCCGACCGCCACACTGCCGCGCTTCTCCAGCGGCGCGCCGATACGGAAGCCGAACTTGAGGTCCTCGCAGAAGCTCCCGAAGAGGTAGAAGCGCGCGGGCGTTCGCTGCTTTCCGAGATCGCAAAGGCGGAGGCCGTGCGCAGGGAAGCCGCAGACGCGCTGCAGGAAGCCGAAAACCGCCAGACGGAGCTCGACAAGCGCGCGACCGAGAGCATTCAGGCGCTTTCTTCTGCACGCGAAGCCAGAGCCCGTGCCGAGGAGCGTGTGACGGCTGCCGAGGAGCGACGCAAGGAAGCCGAGGCCCGTATTCAGGAAGTGCTGAATGTCCCACCCCACAAGGTCCTGGCGATGGCCGAGCTGGAGCCTGACGAGGCCATGCCGGAGATCGCGGAAGTGGAGCGCCGACTGGAACGGCTGAAGATGGAGCGGGAACGGCTCGGCGCGGTCAACTTGCGTGCCGAGGAAGAACAGACCGAACTGACGGAACGTCATGGCACGATTGTCGCCGAGCGGGAGGACGTGATCGAGGCCATTCGCAAACTGCGCCACGCGATCCAAAATCTGAACAGGGAAGGGCGCGAGCGTTTGCTGGCCGCCTTTGATGTGGTCAATGAACAGTTCCAGCGACTGTTCACGCATCTCTTCGGCGGCGGCACGGCAGAACTGCAGTTGATCGAATCAGATGATCCGCTCGAGGCGGGACTTGAAATCCTCGCCCGCCCCCCAGGCAAGCGTCCTCAGACGATGACGCTTCTGTCAGGCGGTGAACAGGCACTCACCGCGATGGCATTGATATTTGCCGTGTTTCTGACCAATCCTGCCCCAATCTGCGTGCTGGACGAGGTGGATGCGCCGCTCGACGATCATAACGTCGAGCGTTTCTGCAATCTCATGGATGAAATGGCGGCATCAACGGATACCCGCTTCGTGGTCATCACGCACAATCCCATCACCATGGCCCGCATGAACCGGCTTTTTGGGGTGACCATGGCCGAGCAGGGCATCAGCCAACTCGTCTCGGTCGATCTCGAGACCGCCGAGCGCCTGCGCGAGGCAGGCTAGCATCTCCTCCCGTCCGGCGGTTTCATGCAGGCAGTGCCTGCCATTCACCAGGGGCGCGGTACTCGACGAGCTCATGTCTCGCTCCAGACCGCCAATTCATTGCCTGCCGGGTCCATGAAATGAAAGCGGCGGCCACCGGGAAAGGAAAAGATCGGCTTCACGATCTTGCCGCCGGCGTCCTCGACCGTCTTCAGCGTGGCCTCAAGGTTCTCGGAAAACAGAACGGGGAGCGGTTTATCTGTGCCGTCCGGATTGCCGTCGAACCCTCCATCCAGGCCTTCGCTGAAAGCTGAATAGCCGGGACCATAGTCAGTGAACGACCACGAAAAGGCATTGGCGTAAAACGCCTTTACGCTATCGATACTGCCGCCGCCCGCGGGCATTTCGATGTAATCGAGCTTTCCGGTCTTGCGCATGGCTCTCTCCAATGTTCTTATTTTGTTCTATTCGACATCTGGACGTTTGGCAAGGCCCGAATACCTGTTCTGGTGTGGAAGAAGGTTCATGGTGGTTGTGCGAAAAAGCATGCGGGAGGGCTGAGATCGCACTGGATCCATTCAATCTGCGGCGTTTCATCAAGGCGCAGGAGGGCGTGTTTGATACGAACTCCACGAATTGCGATCCGGCCGCAAGCGAACCCACTGGATATGGTCTGTGTTTCCGCAGTTGCACGGCCTTGGCCGTTCTCGGGACGCGACCTGCTACGGCATTTCCTTCTTGCAGGAAGCACACGCCTGTCTTGCGCATCCGGTTCTGGGGCCGCAACTGCAGGAAGCGACAAGGGCGCGATGCTGAAGGCATCTGGCCAGTCTCTGGCGGCCATCCCTGGGGCTCCGGGCGATCAGAAATTCTGTTCATGCATGACACTTCTCGCGCAGGCTTCGCGAGAGGAGGACGCCCTTTTTTCCAAGGGGCTTGCACGGTGGTGTGGTGGGGCGATGGATGAGGCCACGCTTCGCCTCACAGGGCTTTCGAAGCCGGAGCGGAAGGATGATGGCCCGTAGCGGCAGGGCGCGATCGGGGCTGCGCGACGCGCACCGCGCCTGGTGGCTTCCCGATGATGCGCTTGAAAGCGCGACTGAATGCGGCCTGGGAACCGTATCCCAAGCGTTGCGCTGCCGTCTCTATGGGCATGCCTTCGCGGCTGATCCACTGCGCGGCAAGCCGCATTCTCAGTTCTGTGAGATACCGGACCGGTGTCATGCCCGTGACGGCCTGGAACCGGTCTGCGAAGACGGACCGGGAACTGCCCATCTGTGCGGCCAGTTCAGCCACCGTCCAGTCACGGCCGGGATCGCGGTGAAGGGCTGCAATGACACGTCCCAGACGCGGATCGCGCAAGGCTGCCACCCAGCCGCGGGTGCCGCCGCAGCCGCATTCCACCCATGCCCGCACGATGAAGGCTGAAACCACGTCGGCGAGCCGGGCAAGAATGCCCGCAAAGCCGGCGCGATCTTCATTCGCCTCGCGCTCCATGGCATCAAGGATCGGCAGGATTTCCGGGTAGCGCTCCAACAGGGTATTGACCTGCATGACGTCTGGCATCAGGGCGACAAGCGGATGCATGCTTCCAAGGTCAAACTCCATACAGCCCGAGAAGATCAGGACATCGGGTGACTGGTCTCGCTCATTCGGGCGCGCCATGATCTCGCTGACGTCTCTGCACAGCGCTTTGGGCTGAAACTCTGTAATGCACTGACACTTCAGCTTCGGATCCGAGACAAGTGAATGCTCTCCACCGCGCGGAAGAAGGACGGCATCGCCTGTATCCAGTGCATGAAGCGCCTCACCGGGACCGCGCAGATACACCGGCCCCCGGCCCACGAAATGAAATTGAGCGCGCCCCTCAATGGCGGGAAACCGGAGGCCAAAAGGGGGCGAGACCTGGGTGCGATTGTACTCGAGCCCATAAAGGCGCATCCCCATCAACAGGTCGCTGACCAGATCGGGATTGGCGTGCGTCGATGAATTTTCGGCGTTTCGATCAATCATTTCGGATTTTCTGACATGGTACGTCCGAAAAGTCCAGTCTATCTCTTTTGCACTGCACAACAGATTGCATTTTGAAAGGACAGACAGATGGACGAAGTCCCGCAGCGGACCACTGCCCAGGCCAGCCGGACGCCAGCCTGGGGAGCGGTGATTTCCATGGCGCTTGGCGTGTTTGGACTGGTGACGGCGGAGTTTCTGCCCGCAAGCCTTTTGACGCCCATGGCGCAGGAACTGGAAGTGTCGGAAGGGATGGCCGGCCAGGCGGTGACGGCCACGGCCGTGGTGGCACTGATAACGAGCCTGCTGGTTTCGGCTGCAACGCGCAACATCGACAGGCGGCACGTTCTGCTCGGCTTCACCGTGTTGCTGATGGCCTCGAACCTCATGGTGGCTTTCGCGCCAGACATCATGGTGTTGCTTGTCGGGCGGGTTCTCCTCGGTATCGGTCTGGGTGGTTTCTGGACCATGTCGACGGCGGTCGCCATGCGGCTTGTGCCGGATGCTCTGGTGCCGAGGGCGCTGTCGATGATCGTCAGCGGCGTGGCCGCCGCCACCATCATTGCCGCGCCCGTCGGCAGCTATGTGGGCGACATGTTCGGTTGGCGCAGTGTCTTTCTGCTGGGAACCGGGCTGGGCGCCATCACCTTTGTGGTCCAGTTTGCCACGCTGCCGAGCATGGCTCCAAATCCGGCAACCCGGCTGCGCACGCTGCTTGATGTTCTGGTGCGTCCGGGCGTTGGGCTGGGCCTCTTGTCGGCGATGCTGGTTTTTGCCGGCCACTTCGCGTTCTTCACCTACATCAGGCCGCATCTGGAAAACATCACGGATGCAAGCATTACGGCGGTCTCGGGAATGTTGCTGGGGTTCGGTCTTGCCAATTTCCTGGGCTCGTTGTTCGGCGGCTTTCTGGTCGAGCGGAGTTTGCGCCGTACGCTGATGACCGTTCCGCTGGTGTTGAGCATTCTCGGCTTCGGGCTGATCTCGGTCGGCTCCACGCCCGCGGCCAGTGCTGTGATGATCGCTCTCTGGGGGCTTGCGTTCGGAGCTGTTCCGGTTGGCTGGTCCACCTGGTTGGCACGCACCGTACCCGATCAGGCCGAAAGTGCCGGCGGTCTGCTGGTGGCTGCCATCCAGCTTGCGATCGCCCTCGGAGCAGCCGGCGGCGGGCTGATCTTCGACACCAGCGGCGCACAGGGCGTGTTCAGTGCGGCAAGCATTGTGCTGGTGCTGGCGGCGGCGATGATCTTTGTGGGGGTTCGCCCACGAGCTGTTATTGCCACGGCGTGATCTTGTTGTAGCGCGGCGGCCCGGACGAGGCGGTGAGCATTCGCCGCCTCGCACCGTCTGAACGGCCCTGCCGCTCCACCTTGATATGGCCAGCCGAGAAAAAAATATTCTCTTCAATCGATAAAGCGGCGGATGGCGTGGAAGCTGGCCTTGCCTTGGCGCGCGCTGCCGCTTAACGCTGCGTCCCGAGGCCGGTGCATCATGGTTCCAGCGCCGGCAAATCGACCGGAAGGGGAATGCAGCATGACCAAGTGGGTCTATGTGTTTGGCGATGGGCGTGCCGAAGGCAGCGCGGGCGACAAAAATCTGCTCGGCGGCAAGGGCGCAAACCTGGCGGAGATGTGCAGCCTGGGGCTGCCGGTACCGCCCGGCTTTACGATCACCACCGAACTCTGCTCCCACTATTATGCCAATGGCCGTACCTATCCGGACGAACTGAAAACACAGGTTGAGGCGGCTCTTCAAGAGGTGGGGCGGGTTGCCGGCCGCCGTTTCGGCGATCCGCGCCAACCGCTTCTGGTTTCCGTTCGCTCAGGCGCGCGTGCTTCGATGCCCGGAATGATGGACACGGTGCTCAACCTCGGCCTGAACGATGCGACAGTTGAAGCAATTGCCGCGGAGGCGGGAGATGCGCGCTTCGCCTATGACAGCTACCGCCGGTTTATTCAGATGTACTGCAACGTGGTGCTCGGGCTCGACCATGATGTCTTCGAGGAAATTCTCGAAGAAGAAAAAGCGCGGCTCGGCTATGAGGTCGACACCGAATTTTCCGCCGGGGACTGGCAGAATGTGATTGTGCTCTACAAGGGGCGGATCGAGATCGAACTGGGGGCACCGTTTCCGCAGGATCCGCATGAGCAGCTCTGGGGCGCGGTCGGCGCAGTTTTTTCATCATGGATGAACCCGCGCGCGGTGACGTATCGCCGGCTGCATGACATTCCAGAGAGCTGGGGCACGGCGGTTAACGTGCAGGCCATGGTGTTTGGCAACCGGGGTGAGGATTCGGCGACCGGTGTGGCGTTCACGCGTGATCCCTCCACCGGCGAAAAAGCGCTCTATGGAGAGTTTCTCGTCAATGCGCAGGGCGAGGACGTTGTGGCCGGCATCCGCACGCCGCAAAACATCACCGAGGCGGCACGGCTCGCCGCTGGCTCCGACAAGCCTTCGCTGGAAAAGCTGATGCCAGAGGCGTTCGCGGCCTTCATCCAGATCGCCGACACGCTCGAGCGGCATTACCGCGACATGCAGGATCTGGAATTCACCATCGAGCGTGGCAAATTATGGATGTTGCAGACCCGCTCGGGAAAGCGCACGGCCAGCGCCGCTCTCAAGGTTGCGGTCGACATGGCCAATGAGGGGCTCATAACGAAAGAAGAGGCGGTGGCGCGCATCGATGCTGCATCGCTCGACCAGCTTCTGCATCCCACCATCGACCCCTCCGCCCCGCGCGACATCATCGGCATGGGCCTGCCGGCGTCCCCGGGGGCTGCAACAGGCGAAATCGTGTTTTCCTCGGAAGCTGCCGAAGAAGCCAAGGCCGAAGGCCGCAGGGTGATCCTGGTGCGGGTGGAAACGAGCCCGGAAGACATTCACGGCATGCATGCCGCAGAAGGCATTCTAACCACGCGTGGCGGCATGACGAGCCACGCGGCGGTGGTCGCGCGCGGTATGGGAAAGCCCTGTGTCTCGGGCGCCGGCTCCCTTCGCGTGGACCACAAGAAGGGTGTCCTCCTGGCCATGGGGCAAACGTTCAAGGCCGGCGATGTCATCACCATTGACGGCGCGACGGGACAGGTTCTGAAAGGCTCCGTACCCATGCTGCAGCCGGAGCTTTCTGGTGATTTCTCCACCATCATGGGCTGGGCGGACGAGGTGCGGCGCATGCGGGTGCGTGCCAATGCCGAAACGCCGGCCGATGCCCGTACCGCAAGGTCCTTTGGGGCGGAAGGCATCGGTCTTTGCCGCACCGAACACATGTTCTTTGACGATGGCCGCATCCTTGCGATGCGCGAGATGATTCTGGCCGACAGCGAGACCGATCGCCGGGCGGCACTCGCCAAGCTGCTGCCCATGCAGCGGTCGGACTTTATTGAACTCTTCGAGGTGATGGCGGGGCTTCCCGTTACCATCCGTCTGCTCGACCCGCCACTGCACGAGTTCCTGCCCAAAACCGAGGAAGAAATCGCCGAGGTGGCAGAGGCAATGGGTGTTTCGGCAGACAGGCTGCGCCAGCGGACCGAAGCGCTGCACGAATTCAACCCGATGCTCGGCCATCGAGGCTGCCGGCTTGCGATTTCCTACCCGGAAATAGCAGAGATGCAGGCACGCGCGATCTTCGAGGCGGCTGCAGATGCGGCCGAAAAGGCCGGTAAGCCTGTGGTGCCCGAGATCATGGTGCCCCTTGTGGGCATCTCCGCAGAGTTGACCTTTGTGAAGGATCGTATCGATGCGGTGGCGAAGACGGTCATGGGAGAGCGGGGCGTAACGTTCGATTATCTCGTGGGGACGATGATCGAATTGCCGCGTGCCGCTCTCAGAGCGGGCGAAATTGCCGCCAGCGCAGAGTTCTTTTCCTTCGGGACCAACGATCTCACCCAAACCACGTTCGGCATCTCCCGGGACGACGCTGCCTCATTCCTGGAGACCTACCGTACGCGCGGCATCATCGAGCAGGATCCGTTCGTTTCTCTGGACGTCGACGGTGTTGGCGAGCTGGTGCGGATTGCCTCCGCCAAGGGGCGGGAGGCCCGCTCTGAAATCAAGCTTGGCATCTGTGGGGAACACGGGGGCGATCCCGCTTCGATCCGCTTCTGCGAGAGCGTAGGGCTCGATTACGTATCGTGCTCGCCCTTCCGCGTTCCAATTGCCAGACTGGCCGCAGCTCAGGCTGCGATCAGTGAAACCAGGGCGAGTGCCTAGCGTTCTTCAATATCAACGAGCTCGGCGTAAAACGCGCCGTGCTCCTTGATTTCCAGAGCTTCGTCATAGGGGTCTGGATAAGCCCACATGATGTCTCCGCCCGGTCTTCCAGCACCGGTCAGCCGCCAATAGGTGGCGTCGCCCTTGTAGGGGGAGTGGGCTCTGGTCCGGGTTTGTTCGAGGCACGCAAAATTGATGTCTGCGAACGGAATGTAGAGCACGTCCCGGCACCCGGTCTCGCGCAGGATCTTCGCGGCTTCCGTCACTGCTATTTCAAGCTCATCCGCTTTCACGCAGACCGTCTTGTCATGCGGGGCGATGGTCATGCGCTTGTTGGGATTGCGCCGGAAACCGGGGGCTGGATTTTTGTTTTCCGTCATGGCGTACACTCCGTTGCAGAGGCAACGCGACGGTATCCCGCCGGTTCCTCGCCAAGGAGTAACGCCTTGTTACGTGATGTGCTGCATCACTGCACGCCATCCAGCGTTGTCATCAAGCCAGCATAGGCAGTGACGATCCGAGCCACCGGCAACTCACTTGTCTCAATGTCTTCGATTTCGAGCGAACCGCTACCTGTCCGTTGCACCACAAGAGCATAGGCAGCATCTCCATGCTCCTCCAGAACGACAGCGGCTACCCAGTCGCAATCATTCATTCCGTCTAGCCGCATGTGGAAAAGCAAACGCCCGTTTGTCTGATCCAGTGCCTGTTGGACGGCACCTTCGAAGCCGAGTTCGACAAAATCCTGATGCTTGAGAGCAAGCTCCAGCTCGACCAGCTCCAACGAGTTCGAGGCGGCTTCATCGTGTTCTGGAAGCAATGTCTGCATGGCTGAACCTCACAACTTTCTTCCACGCACTCCCTCCGCCATTGTCATTCTGCTGGTCAGCATGGCCGGAATGTGGCGTGTTATCTCCACCAAAGGAAACGCTTTGGGGAGCAGAACGTTGCATGGGCCGATGCTTTTCAGGGAAGTTGAATCAGTTTCGCAGCCAAGTTGCGCAAGAGTCTGAAACCCCAAGGAATATACGCGAACCACATTTCGCGCGAGCCAGCATTGAGTTAAGAGGACCTATCGTCAGCCGCAAGACATGCGTGGTCCGTCACATGAACGCAATTCTGCTACCGCAACGAGCACCAGCGGCTCCATGGAGCCTCAGGTTTGCAATATTCGCCGCGGTGCTTCTTGTCGTATCGGGAACCGGACACAGGTTTGGGCTGGTGGAGACGGTTCCGTTTTTCTGGCTGCTCGGACTTTCCGGTGTGCTCGCCTTCGCCGGTTTGGCGCTCGGTGCGATCGCGCTGGTCCAGATATGGGAGCACGGTTCGTCGGGTGCGTCGATTGCGAGCGCTGGCATACTGGTCGCCGCCATTGCACTGATCCCTTACGGGGTGTCGGGGCTTCGTCTTGTGGGCCATCCGAGGCTGGTCGACATCTCCACCGACCTCGAAAACCCTCCAGAAATGCCGTTGGCAGCGGCTGCGCGCAGCGGGCTTATGAACCCGGTTGCAAATATCTCTCAGGAGGACCGTGCGCTACAGGAAGAAGGCTATCCTGAAGTCGCCGGACGCCGTTATGAGCACACGGCTGACAAGGTTGTCGAGGTGGTGCGTTCCATGATGCAGGACAGGGGGTGGCAGCCCCGTGGGGCGGAAGGCCAGCAGCTCGCCGGTGGCAGTGTCACACTGGAGGGGGTGGCTCACTCCTTCATTATGGGATTTCCGGCAGACGTCGCGATCCGGATAGAAGATGATCAGACGGCTACTTTTGTCGATATGCGCTCCGCATCGCGCTACGCACGTCACGATCTGGGGGACAATGCTGCTCGCATTCAGCGGTTTCTCAAAGAGCTCGATGACAGAATGACATTGCTGGCGGCGATTTAGCCAGAGACAGAATCAGCCAGGCAGATAGACCGCATCGATGGAGGGTTCTGTTGCGGTTGTGACAACCCCGCGCGCAACAAGGTCTTCCAGATGGGCGAGCACAGAAAGGGCTGCTGCCCCATGCAACCTGGGATCCGTGTCCCGGTATATGGAGCTGACCATCTCGGGGATTGTCCGGTCTCCGCGCGTAACGCGATCCAGAATTGCACGCTCACGCATTTTGCGGTGGGCCTTCAATCCACGCATGAAGCGCTGCGGGTTTTTGACCCTGCCACCATGACCGGGAAAAAACACCGTGTCGTCACGCGCCAGCAGGCGATCGAGCGAGGCCATGTAGTCCGACATGGCTCCATCTGGCGGTGCGACGATGGAAGTCGCCCACGCCATGACGTGATCCGCGGAAAAGAGTATGCCAGTGTTTTCAAGCGCAAACGCGGCATGGTTGGCGGCATGGCCGGGTGTATGAATGGCTCGAATGGCCCAGCCGTCGCCCTCGACCAGTTCATCGTCGGCGAGCGCGTGGTCCGGTGCAAAGTCCGTATCCGCACTTGCATCAAGGGGATTGGTCTCACCGATTCTCAATGGCCTGGCAGCGCGGTGAGGGCCTTCCGCACAGACAAGCGCCCCCGTTTCGCTCGCCAGCCTGGAGGCGAGCGGAGAGTGGTCCCGGTGTGTATGGCTAACGAAGATGTGGCTGACCGGCCTTCCGTCAATGGCCCTGAGAAGTGACTGCAGATGGCCTTCGTCTTCCGGGCCGGGATCGATGACGGCGAGGGTGGATCTGCCAACGATGTAGCTGTTTGTGCCGTGGAATGTGAAGGCGCTGGGGTTGTTGACTGTGACGCGCAGAACATCCGGTGCCACCTGGACCGCCTCGCCATAGGCGGGGTCGAAACGTGTTTCAAATTCGAGAGCCATTGGCAGTTTGTCCGGAAACGGTGAGGACTGCACGGTACGAAGCCGCATTCAGGTTGCCGCATATCATGGAAGCTTCTATAGGAGAAGGAACGTGCAATATTTCGTAAAGAGCCTGAACGGAGGAGCTATGTCGCTCGCTATCGCCTCAAAATCGCTCGTTTCGCGGACGCTTCCGCACAACGCAACGCAGCGTTTGATTACGCAGCTTTTCCTTGCCATTGGCGCAACGGTGGTTCTCGCCCTATCGGCGAAGACCCGAGTGGTGCTTGGGCCAGTCGATCTTTCTCTTCAGACATTGGCTGTTCTCGTCATCGGCGCGACGTTCGGCATGCGCCTCGGTGTCGCGACGCTTCTCCTTTACATGGCTGAGGGCGCCATGGGCCTCCCGGTGTTCCAGGGGACGCCCGAGAAGGGAATTGGCTTCGCTTACATGATGGGGCCGACGGGCGGATACCTGCTCGGGTTCGTGGCTATGGCGGCAATTGCCGGCTGGGCCGCCGACCGCGGATGGGACCGCAACCCGCTGAAACTTGGCGGTGCGATGCTGGTGGCAGAAGTCGCTATGATGACCCTTGGATTTGTCTGGCTTGCCGGCTTGATCGGTGCGGACAAGGCCTGGCAGTTCGGTGTCGCTCCGTTCATCCTTCCCGACTTGATCAAAGTTGCCCTGGCCGCCTGCTTCATGCCGGCAGCGTGGGCCTTGCTGCGGGGTCTGGGAGGCTCAGGGCGTTAAGCCTTCGGGACCTTTTGAGCCAATAAACCTGTTTGTGTCGGGCTGGATGGTGATGTCTGGCCCGATTTCTTGAGGGGACGGGAATGAGTGTTTTGGTCACCGGTGGTGCCGGTTACATTGGCAGTCACATGGTCTGGGAACTGCTGGATCACGGTGAAGAGGTTGTGGTTCTCGATCGTCTCAGCACCGGCTTCGATTGGGCTGTGGCGGGGGCTGCAACGCTGATTGTCGGAGACATTGCCGACCAGGAGCTGGTCGAGAATGTCATCCGCGAGCACGATGTCGATTCGATCATTCATTTTGCCGGATCCATCATCGTTCCCGAATCGGTATCGGATCCTCTGGGCTACTACCTCAACAATACGGTCAAATCCCGCAGCCTGATCGAGAGTGCTGTGCGGTGTGGCGTGCGGCACTTCATTTTTTCTTCGACGGCAGCCGTCTATGGAAGCCCGAAACATTTTCCCGTGGGCGAGGACACGGAACTGCGGCCGGAATCACCCTACGGCACATCGAAAATGATGACCGAACTGATGTTGCGCGATTGTGCGGCTGCCTACGAATTCGATTACACGGTGCTGCGTTATTTCAACGTGTCGGGGGCGGATCCGGACCAGCGAACCGGCCAGTCCACCAAAGGTGCGACACATCTGATCAAGGTCGCGTGCGAGACGGCCACGGGCAAGCGCGACCATATGGAAGTATTCGGCACGGACTATGATACGCCGGATGGGACCTGCGTACGCGATTACATTCATGTTTCTGATCTCGTCAATGCGCACTATCTTGCGCTTAAGCGCATGCGTGACGGAAAAGGCAGCCTCGTTGCCAATTGCGGTTACGGAAACGGTTATTCGGTGCTTGAGGTCATCAATGCGGTGAAAGATGTAGCCCAGAA
This sequence comes from Nitratireductor sp., assembly GCF_017794765.1. GTDB lineage: Bacteria > Pseudomonadota > Alphaproteobacteria > Rhizobiales > Rhizobiaceae > Nitratireductor. The sequence goes on from NZ_CP051236.1 coordinate 1,806,440, forward strand.
GGATTTCGAGGTGCGTGTTTCAGGGCGCCGTCCCGGCGACGCGGTGGCGATCGTTGCCGAAGCCGAGCGATGCCGACGGGAACTGGAGTGGAAGCCACGCTTCGATGATCTGAATACGATTGTGGAGCATGCTCTCAACTGGGAAGCCAAACTCGCCAAACGGAACCGGGAATGACGTATCGCGGGGTCAACCGACTCTTCACCCTGGCCGTGTTTGCCATGCCGCCGGTCGCCGGCTCGGTTTCCAGCGTGGTATGGCATGGCGGGGCGCTCTGGTGTGCCTTTGAAGTCCTTACCGGCCGGCGCCGTCTGAGTCCCGACATAGCGATGCGGTGGATCGCGCTGTTGATGCTGGTTTATGTCGCAGCCAACCTCGTTGCGTTCCTTGCCAATGAGCCGTCCCTGGGCATGGCGTACAAACTTTTGCCTCTCGCCACATTTCTTCTGTTTCCCTTCTCCTACTCGGTCTGGACCATATCGGACAGGGAAGAGGTTGCTCATGCGCTTCTTGCCGGCTGTGCGCTGGCGAGCTTCGGCGCGCTTGTGCTGGCGGTTGTCCAGTACTTCTTTCTGGACATGCGGGCCGAAGGCGGTGCCGGCAATGCATTGGTATTTGCAGATGTGGCCTGCATGGCAGGGCTTTCCTGCCTGGCGGGCGCACTCGCCTTCGAGAATCGCCGCCCCCTCTTGCTGAGCGTTGCTTTCGTAGCTGCTTTCGCTGCCGTGACCCTGTCCGGCTCCCGCTCGGTGTGGGTGTTGATGATCGTCCTCACATTGGTTCAGCTGTTCATTTTCCGAAGATTTGTGGCGACCCTGCTGAAGGGGCGGATGCTCGCACTTGCAGGCCTCGTTATTGTTATAACTGTACTGGCTTCCGGCCTTATCGTGGATCGGTTCGAAACGCTCTGGCACAATGTGGAGAGGCTGACAGAGGGGGGATACTACAATACGTCTGTTGGTCTGCGTGTTGCTCTTTGGAAAACGGGCGCGCAGCTCTTCGCCGAAAATCCTCTCATTGGCCACGGAATGCAGAATGTAACGGCGCTGATCCATCAACGTCTGCTGGATGATTTTGGTCTGAAAGTGGGCTTCACCCATTTTCACAACGGATTTCTCACCATCTTTGTCGAGTCGGGCATTGTGGCCGGCTGCGCGATCATCGCCATGTTCGCCCTGATCGCCTTTTTGGCGGTACGCAGCCTGAACCACGGACGGGACCGACTGGCGCGCCTGGGCGGAACTCTGCTGTTGATGCTTGTTGTGGTCTATGCTGGCGGGGGAAGCGTGAACCTCATTTTCGGCCACGACATCCTCGACACCGTCTTCATGATGTTCCTGATAATCGGGCTCTTTCTTGCGCAGGGTACCTCGCGGCTGCCCGACAGGCAGCAGGAGCGGGAGAGCGTGGCGTTTTCCGGACCCGAGAGCCGCCTCTGAACAGAGGCGGGCAGGGCTTTCCTTGCAGATCTTTGGACAGCGCCGCTCCTTCAGATGCGGCCGTAGCGATCTTCAAGGCGGATGATGTCATCTTCACCGAGATAGGAACCGGACTGCACCTCGATCAGTTCCAGCGGGATCTTGCCCGGGTTTTCCAGCGCGTGGATCTCGCCCAGTGGAATGTAGGTCGACTGGTTCTCGGTCAGCATGATTGTCTCTTCGCCCTTCAGGACCCTTGCCGTTCCCCGCACCACGACCCAGTGTTCGGCCCGATGATGGTGCTTTTGGACCGAGAGCTTCGCACCTGGCTTCACGGTGATCCGCTTGACCTGGTAACGATTGCCGATATCGATGGAATCATAGTCGCCCCAGGGCCGGTAGACCCGTCGATGATCCACGTGCTCGGTGCGGTCTGCCGCCTTGAGCTGGCCGACGACCTCCTTGACGTTTTGCACCGCATCGCGCCTGGCCACCAGAACGGCGTCCGCCGTCTCGACCACAACCAGATCTTCCACGCCGACAATCGCGACGAGGCGTTTCTGGGCAGAGACGATCGAGTTCCTGGAAGCAACCTGCAACACGTCGCCGGTCAAAGCGTTTCCGTTGGCGTCTTTGGTCTGTGCCTCCCATATGGCGGACCACGAGCCGATGTCGTTCCAGCCGGCATCGAGCGGGACGACAGCCGCCCTGTCGGTCTTTTCCATCACCGCATAGTCGATGGAATCGGCCGGGCAGGCCTCGAAAGCCTCCCGTTCCGGCCGGAGGAAATAGTCGTCGCTTTCCACGCCCGCCATGGCTGCCTTGCAGGCATCGAGTATCGCCGGAGCATGGGTGTGCATCGCTTCCAGATACGTGCTGGTCCGGAACATGAACATGCCGCTGTTCCAGTCATATCCGCCATCTTCCAGATAGGCCTGTGCGGTGGCCAGGTCGGGCTTTTCCTCGAAACCTGAAACGGCAAACCCGGTCTCGCCGATCCTTTCACCGCGACGGATATAGCCAAATCCGGTCTCGGGACTGGTCGGCACGATGCCGAATGTCACCAGCCGGCCCTCCCGGGCCAGAATTTCGGCCTTGGCAACCCCTTCATGGAATGCAGGCAGGTTCTGAATGAGATGATCGGCGGGCATGACCAGAAGCAACGGGTCTTCCCCGTTGGCCGCGGCCTGCAGCGCGGCAAGTGTGATGGCCGGCGCGGTGTTGCGGCCCACCGGCTCAAGCACGATGGGAGCCTTTTCGATGCCGGCCTGCCGAAGCTGTTCGGCGGCGAGAAAGCGATGCTCTTCATTGCAGACTGTAAGCGGAGCCGCACAATCGAGGCCAACAAGCCGCGCCATGGTCTGTTGCAACATGGTCGTTTCGCCGACCAGCGTGCAAAACTGCTTGGGATAGTGTTCGCGCGAAACCGGCCATAGCCGCGTTCCCATTCCGCCTGCCATGATCACCGGTACAAACATCAATCGACCCCACCATCATCGTCTAGATTACGTTTCCCTGACCGTGAATGCGCTGAAGCGCTTTTCGACGTTTCAAAATGCATACACGTAGATTGCTCCGACATTAGATTGGAAACGTTGACGCCGGGTGTAGGCAATAAGTCCATCAGTGGATTTACGGCATCCATGGGGAGAGGGCGCTACCCCGACGAGCTTTTTTACCCCACGGCAAGCCGTGAAAGCAGCCAAAAGTGAATGTGTTTTGCCTCCTTTGCCGGGGAAAGCGGTAACGCTCTGCGGCAAGTTTATCCCCGCGCGCCCGGGCGCCTCTAGACTCGTGCTCTCACAAGGAACGGGCCGCCATGGAACAGACTGCAAATCTCAACCTCCCTTACATCATGCCCTCTCAGGCGCAGAAGCATGTGACACACAACGAAGCCATTCGTCTGCTCGATGGGTTGGTGCATCTCGCCGTGCGCGACCGCGATCTCTCGACGCCGCCTTCCAGCCCGGATGATGGCGCGTGCTACATCGTCAGTACCGCCGCCTCGGGAGCCTGGAGCGGGTGGGAAGACCAGATTGCCTATTTCGTGGACGGGGCCTGGGAAAGGCTTGCGCCTGTGACCGGCTGGCGCGCATGGGTCATCGATGAATCGCGGCTTGTGGTTTTCGACGGAACGGCTTGGCAGCCGATCGACGGTGTGCCCGAAAGCGGGGCCGAGATCCAGAATGCAGCCCTGTTCGGGCTTGGCACGAGTGCCGATGCCGTAAACCCTTTTTCCGCAAAGCTCGACAAGGCGCTCTGGACAGCCCGTTATGCTGCCGAAGGGGGCACGGGCAGCCTGCTCTATACGATGAACAAGGAATTGCCTGCCAGCGATGTCGGTTTGCTGCTGCAAAGCGGCTTTCTCACTCGTGCGATGATGGGGCTTTTCGGCTCGGACGGCTGGCGGCTTGCCGTTTCGGCAGACGGTTCCACTTTCAACGACGCGATTTTGACAGACGAGAACTCCGGTCGTGTCGCGCTGCCATCGAACCCGAAATTTCTTGGCTTCATCAACTACGACCAGTACATCGCCGCCGACACCTGGCAGACCGTGGCGATCAACAACACGGTGGCGAACGGCCAGGCTGCCTTCGACACGGGGACGAACCGTTTTACCGCGCCGACCGACGGGCTTTATCGTTTTGGAGCGATGATTGGCTGGAAACAGAACGGCACCAATGTTCCCTCCGCACTCAAGGCGAAACTGGTGCTGAATGGATCGGGCGACCTTTGCGCGCCTTTGGTGTCGGCCGGTGTGGCCAGTCTCGCGGTCGATGGTTCGGAGGCCGCGTTGCACCTTCACGTGATGGCGGGGCTGACGGCGGGCGACACGGTTGAGCTGGCACAGTTCTTCGGCGGGCTCGACGGCTATGTGCCGGCGTCGATCACCCGGTTCTGKGGTGAGTGGGTGGCCTGACCAGTCAGGAAAGGGAAAGCACGCGCTCCACAGAAAGGCTGAAGACGACTGCTTGTCGTGGGGCCGTGCTTCTGCTATCCACCGCTTCGCTCGGTCTTGGGGCGTCGCCAAGTGGTAAGGCAACGGTTTTTGGTACCGTCATTCGCAGGTTCGAATCCTGCCGCCCCAGCCATGACCTATTTTGTAAAAAAAATCAGATACTTAGACGAAGGACAGGAATGCCGTGTGTTACAACTATGTGGGTATTCCACATGGTTTAGGGCCTGTGGATAATCTATCTGCGACGGGCCAACGGGCACGAATATTGACAAGCCATTTTCAAGTAGTGAACTTGTCACCCGGTAACATTATTCGGATGAGCAATGGTCAACTTAGTTCCCTTTTTCCGCTTCTATCAGTTTACGCACGGCATTCGGATGCTGAAAAAAGGATACACAGCGGCACGGGACTCCTTGGAGGCAGAAATCAAAGGCACGCAAGCGAAAGCCGCTGCCTACCAAGAACATTTGGCCAATGGGGGAGAACGAATTTGCGAGTATGATGCGGATGGGTATCTCCTGTGGGAGCAATCCCAAGTGTATGACATCGAAATCGAAGACGCGCGCAAAGCGATCTTCGAAATTCGCAAGGCTTTGGTCATTGCCCTATATCATCACTGGGAGCATTCGGCCGCCAGTTGGAAAGGCAGCGATGCCTCCCACGGCAAACTTGCGGAGTTCTGCATTGAGGAAGGCTACGGCCCGTCACCTGACCTTAGTGCAGTGCAATACCTTGTAAACTATCTAAAGCATGGCTCAAATTCGAGAACGGATTGGCTGAAGCGATTGAGAAATGAATATCCTTGTTTTCTTACACAGCTGCCCGGCAACGAACTTAGGCTATCGGAAGTTGATCTAGACAGGGTAGCCGCCGCAATCGAAGCTACCGGCCCGAGTTCGCCGGCAATTATTGTCGAAAAACAATAGTGCCGCATTCTTGGGGAAGCCATAAGAGCCCGTCGTGCGAGCGGCGGAATTAGGCCGGCATGATGCAATATGCCTGCACTGCCGAACCTAGAATGCAAATCGCTGAGAGAATCCCCGACGCTATGCCGGTCCAATGCGTCCGCGTGATCCAGCGATTTGTGCCGTCATCGAACTTCGGCCAATGCTCATCATCGTAGATCATACCGGGGTTCACGGCTTCATAGATAGCCGCGTGAAAGCTCCAATTTGCCCAGACAAGGAAGCCGCATAAGAAGGCCAGGAGCAGCCCGGCAACGTGCCACCAAAACACCGAAGGAAGCACTGTCGACGCCAGCCGTTCATTCTGCGCGAGGAACGCGATGGCAGCGCCATGCACAAGCAACAGCGATGCTATCAGCCACCGCCCATAGTCAGCATTTAGCTGAAACGCGTGGCGCTTGCTCTTTTGGTAATCCTCATATCGGAGTTTCCGAACTTCGATTACTTCGTCGCGTGTCATTGGCACGATTACCCCTCCCGCTTCCATCTATATCATTGGCGGGGTACGACGAAAAATAAAAGCCCGCCGGAGATGCGGCGGGCTTCGGCCGGATTCGCACGGTGCGTACGATCAACCAGCCTGCTCGATCATCCCCCGCAACTCGTCCACCTTGGCCTTCAACAGCGCCTTGTCGCCGCGGGTTTCCACGTTGAGGCGCAGCAGGGGTTCGGTGTTGGAGGCGCGCAGGTTGAAGCGCCAGTCATCGAACACCATGCCGAGGCCGTCCTGGTTTTCGATTTCCGGGTTCTGCGGCAGATAGTGGTCGGAAATGCGCTTCTGGACCTCGGCTGCATCCGAAACGGTGAAGTTGATCTCGCCGGAGCACGGATAGGCCGCGATGCGCTCTTCGAGGCGCTCGGCGAGCGTGGTGCCGCTGGCCGAAAGGTCCGCCACCACATCGAGCCACGCAAGCATGCCCGAATCGCAATAGGCGAAATCGCGGAAATAATGGTGCGCGCTCATCTCGCCGCCATAGATGGCATTTTCCTCGCGCATCATCTGTTTGAAATAGGCGTGCCCCGTGCGGCAGGGTTTTGCCACGCCGCCGGCGCTCTCCACCATGTCGATCGTGTTCCAGGTCAGGCGCGGATCGTAGAGGACGGTGCTGCCGGGATGTTTGCCAAGCAGGGTCTGGGCGATCATGCCAACCAGGTAGTAGCCTTCGACGAACCGGCCCTTGTGATCGTACAGGAAGCAGCGGTCGAAATCGCCGTCCCAGGCGATCGCCAGATCGGCACCGTGTTCGATGACCGCCCTGCTGGCCTTTTCGCGTTTTTCCGGCAACAGCGGATTGGGCACGCCATTGGGCAGGCGCGGGTCGGGCTCATGGTCGATCTTGATGAAGGTGAAGGGCAGGTGCTCTTCCAGAAGATCGATGATCGGCCCGGCACAGCCATTGCCCGCGTGGCAGACGATCTTCATCGGTTTCAGGTCCTGACCGGCCACCTCGTTGAGAAGGCGCTCGATATAGGCATCGCGGTCGCAAACATCGTGCAGGGTGCCGCGTGCGGCATAATCGGCGACCGGATGAAGCATCGCGTCGGAGCGCATGATTGCCTCGATCGCGTTGAAGGCATTGTCCGGCGTCGCGGCTGATGCGCCCTTCAGCACCATCTTGATGCCGTTGTAGTCTGGCGGGTTATGGCTGGCGGTCACCATGAGGCCGGCATCCGCGCCGCTGGCAGCGGTATGGAAATAAACCTCTTCCGTGCCGCAACGGCCAACCGGCCTCACGCTTACGCCGCTATCAAGGAGGCCCTGGGTCAGCGCTTCGGCGAGAGCCGGGCTGTCCATGCGCATGTCATGACCGACAACGACCGTGCCGGGGTTGAGGCTCTGCTTGAGCGCCTGTGAAAAGCGATAGGCGAAGGGGATATTGATTTCCTCGGGGATTCGACCACGAACGTCGTACGCTTTGAAAGGGGCGCCCATACTTTCCTTCCTGGATGTTACTTGAAGACGAACAATGCGCTGTTGCCGTGGAGCATTGCAATGATTGATTGAAGTTTTGTTAGGTTTGCGAGAAAGAGCACATCACCGGATTCGCGGCGGCAAATGCGCACGCCCTTCAAATACACAAGGGGCTGAAACGGTTGCAGACTGCCTTGTTCACCTCTTGTAACAGCTGAGGTGTCAGTTTGAAGGGCACCCTTGGTTGCGCTACGCCTGCTGCATCCCTATTCAACGAGCGGGGCTGATGCGGAATCATCCCGCAACTGATTGGGCAACAAATGCAATTTATCGATCTCGGCGCTCAGCGTGAGCGCATCAAGGACAGGCTCGCAGCTGCAATCGACACGGTCGTGGCAGAAGGACGCTATATTTTAGGACCGCAGGTTGCCGCTTTCGAGGAGCAGCTTGCAGCCTATGTCGGAACGAAGCACGCAATCGCGTGCGCCAACGGCACGGATGCGCTGTTGATGCCATTGATGGCCTACGGAATCGGACCAGGCGACGCCGTTTTCTGCCCAAGCTTCACCTTTGCCGCAACGGCGGAAGTGGTGGCGCTGGCCGGTGCCGAGCCGGTGTTCGTGGAGATCGACGCCGATACCTACAATATGGATCCCGGTAGCCTCACGGCAGCCATCGAATACATCAAGTCGGAAGGCCGGTTGACCCCGAAGGCGGTGATCCCGGTCGATCTTTTCGGTCTGGCCGCCGATTATGGCGCGATCGAAGGCATCGCCGCGCGCGAGGGGTTGCGTATCATCGAGGACGCTGCGCAATCCATCGGTGGCACACTCAACAACAAGCGCTGCGGCGCGTTCGGCCACGTGGCGTCCACCAGCTTCTACCCGGCCAAGCCGCTCGGCTGCTATGGTGATGGTGGCGCGATGTTCACCGACGATGATGAGCTTGCCGGCGTGCTGCGCTCAATAGCCTTTCACGGCAAGGGCGAGAGCCAGTACGATAATGTGCGCGTGGGCCTGAATTCGCGCCTCGACACGATCCAGGCCGCGATCCTGATCGAGAAGCTGGCGATCCTCGAAGACGAGATGGAAGCGCGCCAGAAGGTTGCCGCACGCTATGCTGAAGGTCTTGGCGATGTGGTGAAGGTTGCGGTAACGCCGAAAGGGCACCGCTCGGCCTGGGCGCAGTATGCCATAGAGACCGAGAAGCGCGATCTCGTGCGCAGGCGCCTCGGCGAAGCGGGTATACCCTCTGTCGTCTATTACGAGAAGCCGCTTCATCTGCAGAAAGCCTATGACATGTATGCGAAGGCGCCGGGCGGGCTTGCCATCTCGGAGAGCCTGCCGCACCGCATCCTGTGCCTGCCGATGCACCCGTACCTGGCCGAGAGCGATCAGGACCGTGTGATCGAGACCATTCGCAAGGCTGTCGCGGAGTAGACGGAAAACGGTTTTCAGGGCTTTGGCTGCGCTCTGGCGGCGGGCCTACACCAATTCTGAAATGTCTTTTCCCTTGCATTGGGAACAACGCAAAATGCGCCTCGCAAACCGGGGGTCGGTGGGAGAGTGCGCTCCTTGATAGGCCAAATACCGCGTGATACCTAAAGGCACAATCCAGACGCAGCCAAGGACCCGGCCGCATCGACACAGACAAGAAGGCGAGAAAATGCCGGCAGCCCTCACTCATCTCGGCAGGCTGGAAGCCGAGGCGATCCACATTTTCCGCGAAGTGGCGGCGACGTTTTCCAAACCCGTGATGCTCTATTCCGTCGGCAAGGATTCCTCGGTGCTGATGCATCTGGCGATGAAGGCGTTCTATCCCGCCAAGCCGCCATTTCCTTTCCTGCATGTGGACACCACCTGGAAATTCCGCGAAATGATCGCATTCCGGGATCGGATGGCCAAGGAAAAGGGCTTCGACCTCCTCGTCCATATCAATGAGGAAGGCGTGCGCGACGGCATCAACCCGTTCGATCACGGTTCCAACACCCACACCCATGTGATGAAGACGGTGGCACTGCGCCAGGCGCTCGACAAATATGGCTTTGACGCGGCCTTTGGCGGCGCGCGGCGCGACGAGGAAAAGAGCCGCGCCAAGGAACGCATTTTCTCATTTCGCTCCGCAGGACATGCCTGGGACCCCAAAAACCAGCGGCCGGAGATGTGGAAGATCTACAACACCCGCGTTGCGACGGGTGAATCGATCCGCGTTTTCCCGTTGTCCAACTGGACCGAACAGGACATCTGGCAATACATCCTCCAGGAGAACATTCCCATCGTTCCGCTATATTTCGCTGCCAGGCGGCCTGTGGTGGACCGGGACGGCATGACGATCATGGTCGATGACGACCGGATGCGCCTTCTGCCGGGCGAAAAGGTGGAAGAGCGCATGGTCCGTTTCCGCACACTTGGCTGCTACCCGTTGACGGGTGCTATTCCTTCGAATGCGACCACCCTTGAAGAGATTGTCGGCGAGATGCTGACGGCCCGTACGTCTGAACGGCAGGGACGTCTGATCGACCGCGATGAGGCGGGCTCGATGGAAAAGAAGAAGCGTGAAGGGTATTTCTGATCATGTTGACCGGCAACAAAGCGCCCGTGGGTGAAGAAGACACGGCTCCGGTCGATATTCGCGACTACGTGGCAGGGCAGGAGAACAAGGGGCTCTTGCGCTTTTTGACCTGTGGATCGGTGGACGATGGCAAGTCGACGCTGATCGGACGCCTCCTGTTCGACACCAAGCTGATCTTCGAAGACCAGCTGGCAGCTCTTGAAAACGATTCCCGCAAGCATGGCACGGCTGGCGACGAGATCGATTTCGCGCTTCTCGTAGACGGGCTGGAGGCGGAACGCGAGCAGGGCATCACCATCGATGTGGCCTATCGCTTTTTCTCCACGCCGCGGCGCAAATTCATCGTGGCCGATACGCCGGGCCACGAGCAATATACCCGCAACATGGCGACGGGTGCCTCCACAGCCGATCTCGCCATCGTTCTGGTGGACGCGCGGCAGGGCATCCTGCCTCAGACACGGCGGCATTCGATCATCGCCTCGCTTCTGGGTATCCGCCATATCGTGGTGGCGGTGAACAAGATCGACCTCGTTGGTTTTGACGAGGCCGTGTTCGAGCGGATTGCAGGCGAGTATCGCGCCTTTGCCGAGGAGCTCGGTTTCAACTCGATCCAGCCTATCCCCATGTCCGCACGTTATGGGGACAACGTTACCCGTTCTTCGGACCAGACACCCTGGTATGACGGACCGTCGCTGCTCGAGCATCTGGAAACAGTCGATATCGAGGTCGAAGCAGAAGGCCGTCCGTTCCGCTTTCCCGTGCAGTATGTCTCCCGGCCCAATCTGGATTTCCGCGGTTTCGCAGGCACTGTTGCCTCCGGCCATATCGGTGTCGGCGATCCGGTAACCGTTGCCAAGTCGGGGAAACAGACACGCATTCGCCGCATCGTCACCCAGGACGGCGATCTAGACGTTGCGTCCGAGGGGCAGGCCGTGACGCTTGTGCTTGAGGATGAGGTAGAGCTGTCTCGCGGCAATATGCTGGTGACGCCGGAAGCGCGTCCTCATGTGGCCGATCAGTTCGCTGCAACGCTGGTATGGTTCGATGAAAACCCGCTTCTTCCGGGGCGTTCCTACATCCTGCGCACCGAGACGGATGAAGTTTCGGCCACGGTGAGCCACCTCAAGCATCGCCGCAACATCAACAATTTTGCCGAAGAAGCGGCCACATGCCTCAACCTGAATGAGGTCGGGCTATGCAATTTCTCGACACAGGCGCCCATAGCCTTCGATGCCTTCCGCGACAATCGCGTTACGGGTGCATTCATCCTGATCGACCGGCTGACCAACGCGACGGTCGGCGCGGGAATGATCGAGTGGCCGCTGCGCCGCGCCGCCAACATTCACTGGCAGGCGCTCGATGTCACACGTCAGTCCCGCGCGGCGCTAAAGCATCAGAAACCGGCCGTGCTCTGGTTCACCGGGCTATCCGGTTCGGGCAAGTCGACCATCGCCAGTCTGCTTGAAAAGAAGCTGCACGCATCCGGCCGACACACCTATGTGCTGGACGGCGACAATGTCCGCCACGGATTGAACCGCGACCTTGGCTTCACGGATGCCGATCGGGTGGAGAATATCCGCCGTGTGGCCGAAACCGCGAAACTGATGGCGGATGCCGGACTGATCGTGCTTGTCTCGTTCATCTCGCCTTTCAGGGCGGAACGGCGCATGGCGCGTGAGCTGATGAACGAGGGCGAGTTCGTGGAAGTCTTCGTGGACACGCCGTTCGAGGATTGCGCCCGACGCGACCCGAAAGGTCTTTATGCCAAGGCGCTCAAGGGTGAAATCAAGAATTTCACCGGTGTCGACTCCCCCTATGAGACACCGGAAAAGGCTGATATCCACGTCAAGACGGTGGCCCGCGCGCCGGAAGATCTGGTCGATGAAATTGAAGCCTGGCTCCGGGACCGCGGCTACTGCTGATCTCTTGAACGCGAAAGACAGACTGTTTCATGGGTATGTTGAAGGATGATGCGGCGCTCCTGGCGCTGTTCGAGCAATTGGCGCTCGCCGCAGGAGCCGCGATCATGCAGCATTATGATGCCGGCTGCGAAGTCCATCAGAAAGCCGATGATACTCCTGTAACGGCGGCCGACCGCGCGGCTGAAAAAGTGATCCTCGACGGGTTCAGGAGTGCCGGGCTTGGAACTCCCTGTGTCTCGGAAGAAGCGGCGTCGGGAGGCGTTATCCCGGCGTGCGGAGATGGCGACTTCATCCTGGTGGACCCGCTGGATGGCACGCGGGAGTTCATCGCACAGCGCCCGGACTTCACGGTCAATATCGGTTTGATCCGTGATGGAGAGCCGGTCGCGGGGGTAATCTTCGCGCCAGCGCGTGATCTCCTTTATTCCGCACGCCCAGGCGCTGCATTTGAAGTCCCGGTGGTCGATGGGCGACCGGCGGAACGCCACACGATCAGGACTCGTCCGCGACAGGACCCGCCTGTTATCGTCGCCAGCCGGTCGCACTGCACTGATGAAACCCGAGCCTTCATCGACCGCCATCCCGGCGCCGAAACGACCTCGATCGGCTCGTCGCTGAAATTCTGCATGCTCGCCCGGGGCGATGCGGATCTCTATCCGCGCTTCGGTCGCACGATGCAGTGGGACACAGCGGCGGGTGATGCGATTTTGCGGGCGGCTGGTGGCATCGCCCGTACGCTGGACGGCGCCCCGCTTACTTATGGCCCAAAGGGCGGAGAGGGGCTGGACGCTTTCGCGAGCCCCTTCTTTATTGCCGAGGGTGCGCCGGCCTGATCAGGTCGGCGGAAGCTCGTTTCTCCATGGCGGATTGGCCCCGGCGCGCGAGACGGTGACGGCGGCGGCGCGCGATGCAAAGGCAATTGCTTTTGCAATCTGCGGGTCATCAAGCGCGGCGATTTTCTCCTTTGTCAGAAGACCTTGCAACTCGAGGGCAGCCAGGAGCGCGCCGTTGAAAGTGTCGCCGGCGCCGACCGTATCGACCACCTCGACGGGCGTTGCCGGTACGAACTGCTTTTGCGATTTGGTGTAGGCGGTTGCGCCCTTGCCGCCATCGGTCAGGATGATCAGGCTCGGGCCTCGTTCGAGCCATCGCGCGATGATCTCGTCTGTGCTGCCGGTTTCTGCAAACCATTCGAGGTCGTCCGCCGAGATCTTGATGATATCGGCCTTTTCGACCATGCGGGCGATGCGCGCGCGGTGGCTGTTCGCATCGGCGATGAATGCGGGGCGAATATTGGGATCGAGCATGACAACACGGCTTTCGGCTTCGCGCGCCATGAGCGTCTCATAGGCCGAACCGCAGGGTTCTGAAACCAAACTGATGCCGCCGAAGAGCATCGCCGAGACGTCGTTTGCGATATTGGGCAGATCTGATGGCTCGATCATGCGACCGGCAGTGCCTTCGTCATAGAAATTATACTCGGCTTGCCCGTCCGCGAGGGTGACGAAGGCGAGCGTGGTGGGGCGGCTTGATATCTGCGCGAGGGAAAGATCCACATGGCTTTCCGCGAGCTTCTCCTTCAGCATCCGCCCAAAAAGGTCGTCTGAAAGCCCGGTGAAAAATCCGCACGCCACGCCAAGGCGCGCAATGGCAATGGCGCTGTTGAAAACCGCGCCTCCCGTATAGGGCGCGAAAGCTGCCTCGCCCTGGCCTGTCTGGCGCGGCAACATGTCGATCAGCGCCTCGCCGCAGCAAAGGATCATGAAAGCCTCCCGTGTGTTTCCTTTTCAGGGGGCTCCCCCTGACAACAAGGAGCCGTCTGGTTACGCGGAAAGGCCTCTCCTTTCAATGGAAATTCCGGCCCTTGGGCAGCACGCGCACATCACGCGGATGCCGCCAGAGGTTCTGCGTGGTGCCAGGCTTTTCCTCCTGTGTCTTAACGCCCTGATCGGACATTGCGGCCATCAGGTCCGGCGTCGTGTCGATGAGACGCCGTGCGACCACGTGGATGACATTGCTTTCCTTCTGCAGAATGCCCTCTACCGTCACCATGCGTGCACCGAAGACGATACGACGAAAACGCTGGAAGACACGCGGCCAGACGATGATGTTGGCGATGCCGGTTTCGTCCTCCAGCGTCATGAAGATCACGCCGCTGGCGGTACCGGGACGCTGGCGTACCAGAACAAGGCCCGACACGCGCACAAAGCGGCCGGCCGGGGTTTCGGCAAGGGCGCAGGTTCTCAGGACGCGGCGTTTTTCGAGCTTTCGACGCAGGAAGGAGACGGGATGCGCCTTGAGCGAAAGACCGAGCGTGCCGTAATCCTCCACCACCTGTTCGCCGGGAAGAAGGTCCGGCAGCGCGACGCTTTCCTCTTCCTGAAGGGGCGTTGCGGCTGCGTTTTTGGCGCTGGAAAAGAGTGGCAGTTCCTCCGCTGCCGCGCGCACGCCCTGATGGCCGCTCAGACCACGCACTTCCCAAAGGGCGGCGCGCCGGTCAAGGCCCAGCGAGCGGAAGGCATCGGCCTCGGCCAGCCGGCGCAGCGAAAACATGTCGATGTCGGACCGGAAATAAAGATCGCGCACATTGGCGAAAGGGCCTGCTTCACGAGCGGCCATGATCTTCAGGCCCACTGCCTCGCGCATGCCATCCACCTGGCGCAAGCCGAGCCGCAATGCATGGCTGATCGCACCGGGCTTTGCTGCCGGCTCCAGCGAGTGGTCCCAGTCGCTGTGGTTGATATCGACAGGTCGCGTCTCGCCGCCATGATCGCGAAAATCACGCACGATGGAGGAGGCAGAATAGAAACCCATGGGCTGTGAATTCAAAAGCGCACACGCAAAAACGTCCGGGTAATGGCATTTTAGCCAGGAGGAGGCGTAGGCGAGCAGCGCGAAACTGGCCGAGTGGCTTTCGGGAAAGCCGTAATCGCTAAAACCTTTCATCTGGTTGAAACAGCGCTCGGCGAAATCGGGCGTGTAATTGTTGGCCAACATGCCTTTGATGAAATCATCGCGAAACTGGTCGATCGTGCCTGTACGGCGGAAGCTTGCCATGGCCCGGCGCAGACGGTCGGCCTTTTCCGGCGAGAAACCCGCGGCCACGATGGCGATCTTCATGGCCTGCTCCTGAAAGAGCGGGACGCCGAGTGTCTTCTGGAGCACGGCACGCAATTCTTCGGAAGGGTAGTCTACATCTTCCTCGCCATTGCGCCGACGCAGATAGGGATGGACCATATCTCCCTGGATGGGGCCGGGGCGGACAATGGCGATTTCGATCACGAGATCGTAGAAGTTTTTCGGTTTCAGACGCGGCAGCATCGACATCTGGGCCCGGCTTTCGATCTGGAAGACGCCGACCGTGTCGGCCCGCTGGATCATGGCGTAGGTGGGACCATCGTTGCGGGGCACGGTGGCAAGCGTGTGGGTTATTCCGTAGTGCTCGTGCAAAAGGTCGAAACTCTTGCGCAGGCAGGTCAGCATGCCAAGTGACAGTACATCCACCTTGAGCATGTTGAGCGCATCCAGATCGTCCTTGTCCCATTCCACCACGGTACGGTTTTTCATGGCGGCATTGGCAACGGGCACGATCTCGCTCAAGGGCGAGTGTGTGAGCACAAAGCCGCCCACATGCTGGGAGAGATGGCGGGGAAAGCCGATCAATTGCCTGACAAGCAGCAAAGTCTGGCGCAGCCGCGGGTCGGTGGGATCGAGGCCGGCTTCGCGCACTTGATCGGCGGCGGGCGTTTTTTCCGAATGGCCCCAGACAAGCCCGGTCATGGCGGCCACCACATCGGGCGAAAGCCCCATGGCCTTGCCCGCCTCGCGCACGGCGCTGCGCGTGCGGTAGGAGATGACGGTGGCGGCAAGCCCGGCCCGGTGGCGACCGTATTTGTCGTAGATATACTGCATCACCTCTTCACGCCGCTCATGCTCGAAATCGACGTCGATGTCCGGCGGCTCGCCGCGCTCGGCGGAAATGAAGCGCTCGAACAGAAGATCGATCTCGGTTGGGTTGACCGAAGTGACGTCAAGGCAATAGCAGACAACCGAATTGGCCGCCGAACCGCGTCCCTGGCACAGGATGGGCGGGTTTTGCGAGCGGGCGAAGCGCACGATATCGTGCACGGTAAGAAAGTAGGCGGCATATTCAAGCTGGCCGATCAGCTTCAACTCATGATCGATAAGAGCTCTGACTTTTGAGGGGATACCTTCCGGGAAACGTTCTTTTGCACCGAGCCAGGTCAGACGTTGCAGCTCTTCCTGTGGGGTGGCGCTTTCACCGTTCGATTCCTTCGGGTAGTCGAAGGACAACGCGTCGAGCGAAAAACGGCAATCATCCATGAGCGTCACGGAGCGGGCAATGGCCTCCTCATGGCCGCGCAGGAGGCGCGCCATCTCTTCCGGAGGCTTGAGATGCCGCTCGGCATTGCGCTCAAGGCGAAAACCCGCATCGTCGATGGTGCAATGGCTGCGAATGCAGGTGAGAAGATCCTGCAAGGGACGGCGCGCCGGCGTGTGATAAAGCACGTCATTGGTGGCGACGAGCGGCGTGCCGCACGCACCTGAGAGTGTGGCAAGACGTTGCTGGCGGGCGCCGTCATTGGCCCGCCGACAGGGCGTGAGCGCCAGAAAGACATCGCCGGGAAAGAGGGTGGCAAGGCGGTGCAAATTTTCCTCGAAATCGGAGCCGAAGTCATAGGGCGGCATGGCAATGAGGCGCTGGCCATGGTCGAGCGCTGCAAGATCGTCCATATGCAGGTGACACTCGCCCTTCGGCGCGCGGCGGTTGCCATCGGTCAAGAGCCGGGTGAGGCGGCCATAGGCCTTCCTGTCAGTTGGGAAACACAATGTTTCAAAACCATCCATAAGCACCAGACGCACACCGACCACGAGGCGGATATTCTGGGCTTTTGCTTCGACATGGGCGCGCACGGCGCCGGCCAGCGTGTTGCGGTCGGCGATACCGACGGCGGCATGGCCAAGCCGGGCGGCCTCGGCCACCAGTTCGCGCGGATGGGAGGCGCCGTGTAGAAAACTGTAATTGCTGGTGACGCCAAGTTCGGCGAAGGCAGGGGGAGGCGGAGCAGAGCGCGATTGGGGTATGGATGCGGTGGCAGAGATGTCGCTATCTGCCCCCCTGGGCTCTTCAAAGGTGATGACCGGCTCGGTGGTTTTCCCGTTCATGCGAAGACCCCGTGAAGGAACCAGCGGGGGGCTTCCTCATCGCGCTCGTAGAGCCCGTCGCGGAAAAGCCAGAAGCGCCGGCCTGTATCATCCTCGATACGAAAATAGTCGCGTGTCTTGCGGCTGGCACCGAATGGCGCGCGCCACCATTCGGGTGCGATGCGTTCCGGTCCCTCGGCGCGGATGACGCGATGCATCACACGCCGCCACTCAAACCGGGTGGGCGGCCCGTCGGGCACTCCGGCAAGCGTGGTGACGAGCTCGGGTACAGAAAAGAGAAAGAGTGGCCGGGCAAAAGAGGCCCCATCCTGAATATGCTGAAGGTGAGCCTGCCAGTCATGCTCCCCGGCTCCATTGAGAACCGGGATGGAATGGCTCGCGCGTTCAGGCAAAAAGCTTTCATGGGGTGCAGCCCGGGTGACATTCTGCGCGCCGAAACGGTTGACGAGCCGGTCCAGAAGGGGAGCAAGGTCGCCAACGCGGATGGCGCGCAGATCCTCGCCCAGATCCTCCTGTCGCATGGTGAGGGTTTCAACGGTCAGGGCAGTGAGGCTCGCTGCCTCGAAGCCGAAACCAGCGCGATCGGTGATGCGCTCGAGACGCTCGCCAAGCAGTTGGGCGAGGTGTCCGGCATCGCGCGTGGCTGTGCTGGTGGCAAGCGGCAGGGCCTCGAACCAGCCATCGACACGAAACAGGCGCAGCTCCACCCGACGCGCGCCTTTTCCAGCCTTTTCCAGCTTCACACACAGGTCGCATGCAAGGCGCTGAATGGCGATTTCGATTGCCTCCTCCGTGACAATGGGCTCGGCAAAACGGCAGTGCGCGGCATGAAGAAGGGGCGGATTGAGCGGGCGAAAGCTTTCTTCTTCATGACCAAGCGCTTCGTCCAGCCGACGCAGGGCAAATGGCCCAAAGCGGGCGGCGAGCGGCGCCCGCGGCCTGCCGATCAGGTCTCCCACATGTTTGAGACCCAGCTTCTCCATGGCCTCGACAGTGTTCTGTTCCAGCCGCAGGGCACACACGGGCAGGGGCATCATATGCTTGTGGAGCGTGTCGCGCGATACGATGAGCTTTTCGACCGGCGCGTGGCGGGCCAGCGCCCATGCGCCGCCAATGGTGGGCGCCAGAGCTAGCCGTGCGGTGAGGCCGAAGCCGTCGAGTTTTTTTGCCAGCGTGTCCACCAATGCGGCCTCACCGCCGAAGAGATGGGCGCAGCCGGTGATGTCGAGGCTTACCCCGTCGGGGAAATCAGGCCGCGTGAAGGGTGAAAAACACTGGCACCAGAGCGCCAGGCGGATGAGCGCGCGCTCGTCACCCTGAAGATCGGCATGAGCGACCCTGAGGGCAGGGTGAATGGCGCGCGCATCCGCCAGCGCCATCCCCGGCAAAAAGCCGAGCGCTCCGGCTGCCCGGTTGAGAGCGGTGATACGTTGTCCGCTGTCCGTGGTGGTGACGAGGACCAGCGGCTCATCGTCACGAGGCTGCCGCCCAGGTCCGGGAGGTGTCGCGCTGCCAGAACGCATGGTCCGGCGCTGGATCGGCCAGCGGGGCAGGAAGACGGAAAGAAAGCGTTTCATGATCCCACTCCACATCCCAGTGTTGCGATAAACGGCGGGAGAGGCCTTGCCTGCATTTGAGAAGCTGAAGCCGCCAGTGCGGCGCTCCAGGCCCTGCCTGACCGGGGTAGAACTTATGGCTGGGCAGAGTGCTGACAGACCAGCGGGTTTCAGCGGCCGTGTTTTCGGCGCAGGTCTGGCGACCGCGCATGAGGAGGGCCGTGACGCCATGACGTGCCGCTCGCAGGCCAAGACGGCGGCTGGCGGCAAAGTCATAGGCGCGGGCCTGGTCCGGCAAGAGGCCGGCGACGGCGGCAAGAGGGGCATGGGAAAGCCCTTCCTCAAGCGCCCAAAGCACATCGATCGGCTTGCGTGCCTCCACCTGGATCAGCCGGTTCGGGTCAAACCCGAGGGCTGCAAGCCCGGGTGGATAAAGCGCGCCGGCGTTGCTGGAAAGATGCGCAGGAACCACCAATAAGACGGGTCCCGGCCGCTGACGGAGAAGGCGTGCCAGAAGACAGACGCCGAAGCCGATTCCGGCAGTGAAATCGCCATGACCGGCCGGCAGGACCTCGTGCAGCGCGCCGGTCTTGAGACCGTGACCGGGCAGGGCGCCATCAAGCGCTTCCGGTCCGAGCGAAAGAGAGGGACGGGGCGCTGAAGCAAACCTTTCCTGAGGGGCAATGCGGCTGCGCAGGGCCTCAAGAACGCTGCCCATTTTTTCGGGTGGTGTCGTGGCTGCTCTTTCTCCGCTGGTATGCTGAACCGGGCCAGCGCCAGGGGGAAAAGTTTCCTGAACCGGCTTCACTTCAACGGCCTGTTTCATGGCGCAGCCTCCTGGCGTAGCCCGAAAGGCGTGGCAGGCCCCACGGAGTTCTGCGCCATTGGCCGCATCGTCGATTTTTCCGGATTCAAGTTTTCAGCACCCGCCTCCAGCAGGTTGATTGGATTCACCTTTTCTCTCTTGTCAGGGAGGGGTGGCGGTATGTGAAGAAAATCTTCCAGCAGACGCTCAGGCTGGTGCGCCGGGTTGCGGACGCCATGAGCGCAAAGCCTGGCGAAGGGGCAGGCCGTCCTGTTTTTTCTGGCGCAAAAGTTTCGTCCGAGCTCCTGCATCAGAATGTGGTGCTGTTCGGTCTCTCCCGCTCCCCACCGGTCAGGAACCTGTCGGTTGAGAAGACGAATCGACCGTTCCGGCGACGCCTGTTCGGGGATAAGTCCAAGACAGTTGGCGGCGCGCCAGTGGGCCGTGTCGACGACAAGGACGCGCTTTCGCAATGTGCTCATATTGAGGGTGGCCGTGCTGGTTTTGGGACCGACACCATAAATACGCTCCAGCCAGGACAAGGCATCATCGACCGGCCAGCCATGCAGGAAATCGAGACTGAGACCCCCGCTCAGGCTGGCGATCTCCTGCAGGGCACGGGGCAGGGCAACGGCTTTGCGATCCGCATGGGTAATGCCTTCGAGCAGGGGATCCAGTTCGTGAAAAGAAGCTTCGGCCAACCGGGCCCAGGAGCCTTTGAACCTTGCCACTTCGAAATGTTCGACAAGCCTGACAAACACCGCCAATGCTGCCTCATTGCGTGTTCTGGCGCTAAGCATCGCCAGAAGCATTTGACTGACCGGATCGAGACGCACGAAAGCGGCGGGCGGTCCGAAGACAGCCAGCAAGCGCTGATGGAGGCTTTCGAGCCGATCGAAAGGCACAAGAGGCAGAGTGTATTGCATCCCCGCACAATAAGAACAAAAAGAGAACAAATCAATCGTTCTATGTCCCCGGAATGGGGCTGTGTGGAGAAATAAAAAGCCGCCAGACGCTCGGCCCCACGGCAGGCACGATCTGTCTGACGGCTTACTCCAGCGCTCTTATGGCGTTTTCCTGGAGAGTCCCCTCCGGACTCACAGGAAGAGAAGCATCAAGCGTGCCAAACTCGCTTCGCTCCGTTTTTTGACGGATTTTCATAGGGTTGGCCGAGCTGTGTCTGGCTGTGTGCAAAGTGTTTTGAGGATATGATGGCGCGCAGGCAGGCACTCTGCCCAGATTAGAGGCAGAAGGCATCTCCCGTGCGCGGAAAGATCTTCAGTTTCAGACGGCCACTTCCAGCCGGTTACGTCCGGTGGATTTGGCACGGTTGAGCGCCGTGTCGGCCTGCCCCAGTGCAATCCAGAAACTTTCCTTGCGAGGAAGTGGCGTGTGCAGCCCCACACTGACGGTCAGCTCAATCTCGATGCCGTCCAGATGAAATGGCGTCTCGGCAACCGCTTTCTGGATGCGCTCAGCGAGCCCGAGGGCGCGTTCAGCATCGTAGGCCGGCAGAACAAGCGCAATGGCCTGGCCGCCGAAGCTCGCCACCATGTCAGTCTGCCGAACGGCGGACTGAACGACTGAGGCCACATGGCGCAATGTCTGCTCGCCGGCCGCATGACCATGGGCTTCGACCACCTGGTCAAACGCGTCGATATCGATCAGGGCCATGGAGTAGGGCTGACCCGCCCAGTTCATGGCGGCTGCAAGTTCCGGCCCCAGCTTGTCGAAAACCCGTCTGTTCAATAGTCCGGTCGTGGTATCCGTGGTTCCCAATGGTGCCTCCTTCAAGCGCTGCGGGCCGACATGCGAGCGCTGCAATTCGAGAATGCGGCCAATGACCACCGCGGCGATTACATTGGCGACAATAGCAACAGGCGCGACTTCTCCCAAGGCCTTCATGGCGATTTCCCTGGGCAAGAGGAAAACCGGGATCAATGTGACCGATGTAAGAAGCCCGATGCCGACCAGCGCCGGCATCGATACACGGCGTCCCTTCACCATCTGGGCAAAGGCGACACTGATAACGCTGCAGATCAACACCGCCAGCACACCGCTTGCCACCGCGGTTCCGCCAAGCCACAGACGACCGAGGATCGCCACCAGAGCGGTGGCGGTTAACGTGATCCAGCCACCATAGGTCATTGCAAGAACGACAAAGACATTGCCAATGTCAAAGGAGAGGCCGGACGAGGACGCGGCGGAGAAGAAGACAGGGCCTGTTGCGCCCAGCGAAAACAAAACAGATACAAGAAGATGGCGCTGCAATGATGTCAGGGGTAGCCGGGCGGCGCGTTCATAAAGAAGCGCTGCGATAACAGCAACACCCAGGCCTTGCAGGAATTCGGACGCCAGAGAAAGCATATCCATAAGGTCAATCTCCGCAGATGCCTTATCATTGCTGGGACGCGACAAGCCAGTCCAGGGCCTTGAAAACAATTATTTCCAGGCGGAGGGTCAAAGGCGGATTCTTCTCGAATTCCGACAGAAACCCCATGCTTCTTCAGGAAGCATAACCCCTGTTACTTCATCTGCTTCGCAGTATGACTGATAAGGTGGAGAAATTACAATAAAATCCCGGCATTCGGTTCCGTTTTGAGAAGAATGCATCGCCGGTAGATGGCACCTTCCGTAAGGTAACATCATCTTTACGAGATCGAGCTAATCCTATGCGGCAAATGGGGCGGTGGGATGAGCTGGTTTCAGTCGGCGTTTGACAGATTTTACAAACTGCGGATCTGGCAGCAGGCCTGCTTTGTCACGCTCTTTTCCGTTGTGGCTGCCGAAGCGCTTACCTTCGTCTTCTACTCCATCTTCTTTTCAGACCGCCTTTTACTTGATCTGATGCTGACCGCGTTCATCACGATCGTGATCGCCTATCCCATCTCCTACATCTTTCTGCGCAAGACGGCGATGGTTGCCAAACTGGCTGCGGAGCTGGACATGGCAGCTACCACGGATTTTCTGACAGGTTTGCGCAACCGGCGGGATTTCATGCGGATTGCCGGTGAAACGATCAGCTCGACAGCCTCATCGGCGGGCGCCGTCCTGATTATCGATGTGGATCATTTCAAGCGCATCAACGACCGTTTCGGCCACGCAGAGGGCGACCGCGTTCTTGTCCTGATTGCCGAAGCCATCCGGCAGAGCGTCCGCGCAAACGATGTCTGCGCCCGCATTGGCGGGGAGGAGTTCGCGGTTTTCATGCCGGGCGCCGATCTGCCGCTTGCTCGCGCGATTTGCGAGCGCATTGCGATTACCTGCCGCCTTGTCGGTTGCGGCACCAGCGTCGAGGGAATCTCCACGACCGTCAGCATCGGTATTGCAGTTCATGGCCCCTTGCAGTCTCTGGACGAGGTTATCAAGGAGGCCGATGCGATGCTCTACAAGGCGAAACAGAATGGCCGTGACCGTGTCATGCATCATGCACCGCACGAGATCGTCGCGTAGCCTGCTCCCGATCCGTACTGAAGGATCTACTCTATCTCGATGTGAAAGACCGACCAGACCCAGCTGCGCTCTTCCTCTTCGGGTGCCTTTCGGCCGCTCGTGTCATAAACAAGCCAAAGGGGCCCGAGCCCGCCGATCCCGAGCGGCTCTCCCCCGACCTTCATGGCAAGAACCCATTCACGCGACGCCATTTTTTCCGCGCTCATCTCCAGACCGAAGCCATCAAGTGCATAGAGCGTGGCCGTATCACCAGCCGCACCGGCTGTGGTGAGTACATCCTTCAAAAGCGGGCCTTCCATCGTCAGTGGGCGTGGCCAGTCTTCGGTATCTGCATTCACCGTGACGGATTTTTGCGGAAGAGCTGCAAGGGCCTCCCAGTCGAATGAGTAGGCCTTTTCGAAGGTCTTGTCGTGAAACTTGAGAAAGCCATCGAAAAAAGGATCGAACGCTTCCCGGTTGGTTTTGCCGATGGCACCGCTGACAGTAAGAAGTGTGCCCTCGGCAAGCGCAGTAGGCACAGCTGAGCAGAACAGCGGGACGACGACGGACATTGAAGTCAGAAGAGTGCGCATGATCCCCTCGGATAATGTCGTGTCAGGTTGAATGGCGAGCCTAAACGCACGCTCTTAACGTCGTGTTAAGAAATGGAACGGGCTGATAAGGCGCACCGCATCTACCAGCCTGGCGTTACCGGCCACTGCCGTCTCGCGAAGGCCAGTTGCCAGCTTCGACACTGGCAAGCAGCGCACGCGCCTTGGCCAGCCATTCCGCTCGTACAGACGGAGGTTGCGCCTTCCAGTTTCCGCGTTCCAATGCTGCAAACATAGTCCGCGCGGTGATCTCATATCTATCCATAGCGGAAGAACTAGCGCTGCACGGCCTGACGACAATGGCGCAAACGAGGAATGCTGACATGTATCTTCAGCATCCCATGAGGGCAGCGCAACGAAATTTCGCTTTTGCGGGAAAACTGGTCGGAGTGGCAGGATTTGAACCTGCGACCCCCTCGTCCCGAACGAGGTGCGCTACCAGGCTGCGCTACACTCCGTGACCAGACGGCGGGCTTATAGCCGCCGTCTCTCGACTGCGCAAGATCAAACCGTCATCAATATGGGCTTTCAACGTTTCCCATTTCCACATAGACGGATTTGACCTGTGAATAATGGGTGAGTGCCGCCATGGCATTCTCGCGCCCGAAGCCGGACTGCTTCACGCCGCCGAAGGGAAGTTCGACTGGTGTCAGATTGTAGGTGTTGATCCAGCAGGTTCCAGCCTTCAGCGCCCCGATCACACGGTGGGCGCGGGCGAGATCCTTCGTGAAGACGCCGGCTGCCAGTCCGAAAGGTGTGTCATTGGCGCGCTCGACCACCTCATCCTCGTCGTCGAAGGTCAAAACGCTCATGACCGGACCGAAAATCTCCTCACGGGCAATGCGCATCCGATCGGTGACGTTCGTGAAGATGGTCGGCTCGACATAAAAACCGTCTTCGAGGCCCTGAAGCCGTGGCGTGCCGCCGCCGTGATGCAGGGTCGCGCCGTCCTCGCGGCCGATCTCGATATAGCGCCGTACCTTGTCATACTGCGCCTTGCTGACGAGCGGGCCAAGATGGGTTTCGGGATCGAGTGGATCGCCCAGACGAATGGCGCTGGTACGCTCGGTGAGGCGTGACAGGAAGCGTTCATGGATGTCTTTCTGGACGAAGACGCGGGTTCCGTTGGAGCAGATCTGGCCCGTCGAATAGAAATTGCCGAGCATGGCGCCGCCAATGGCGTTTTCCAGATCGGCATCATCGAATACGATCAGCGGCGACTTGCCGCCGAGCTCCATCGTCGCCGGTTTCATCTCGCCGCCGGCAAGCGCCTGAACCTTTTTGCCGGTCTCGACGGAACCAGTGAGCGAGACCTTGGCGACTTCTGGATGGGAAACAAGCGCGGCGCCGACATCGCCCAGCCCCTGAACCACATTGAAGAGGCCGTCGGGCAGGCCGGCCTCGGTGAAGATTTCTGCCAGTCTTAGGGCTGAAAGCGGGGTCACCTCGGACGGCTTGAACACCATCGCATTGCCCATGGCCAGCGCAGGACCGGATTTCCAGCCGGCGATCTGGATCGGATAATTCCAAGCGCCGATACCGATACAGACCCCGAGCGGCTCGCGGCGCGTATAACCGAAAGACCCGCCAAGCTCGACCTGCTCGCCATTGAAGGTGGCGACCGCCCCGCCGAAGAATTCGAGCGCCTCGGCAGCGGAGGGCGCGTCGGCGACAAGCGTTTCCTGCAATGCCTTACCAGTGTTCAGCGTTTCGAGCCTGGCAAGCTCCTCATTGTGCTCAAGCAGAAGATCTGCCGCCCGGCGCAGGATGCGGCCGCGCTCGACCGGCTTCAGCTTCGCCCATGCGGGCTGGGCAGCGCGCGCCGCCTCGATGGCGAGCTCGACAATGTTAGGCGTAGCCGAATGGACGCGGGCGATGATCTCGCCGGTGGCGGGATAGACGACCTCTATCACCTCGCCCTGTTCGTCCTCGACATGTCGGCCATTGATGTAGTGCGATGCTTTGGGCTGCGCGCGCATGAATTCTCCAGCTTCCGGAACGGGGCATCGTTTCATGAAAACGCGGTCCCGATCCATTCAATTTTCCGCGTGGGTTTTCTATCGGTCCGCCTCCCGCCAGCGCGGGTTGATCCAGGGCTCCTGATTGGACGGGCTGAGTGGGGTGAGACCAAGGATATGGTCGGCAGCCTTTTCGCCGACCATGATCGACGGGCCGTTCAGATTGCCATTGGTGATACGAGGGAAAATCGACGAATCTGCGACCCGTAGACCTTCGACCCCGATTACCCGGCATTCGGCATCCACCACGCTCATGGCGTCGTTCGCCGCTCCCATGCGGCAGGTGCCGCAGGGGTGATAGGCGCTTTCGGCGTGTTCGCGGATAAAGGCGTCAAGGTCGTCATCGTTCTGAACAGCCTCGCCCGGCGCGATCTCGCGGCCGCGATAGGGGGTGAAGGCGTTCTGCGAGAAGATCTCGCGGGTGATGCGAATGCAGTGACGGAAACCGCGCCAATCGTCCGGATGGGACATGTAATTGAACCGGATTTCCGGTTTCTCCCACGCATCGCCCGATCTAAGGCGGACCGTGCCGCGCGACTTCGACCGCATCGGCCCGACATGGGCCTGGAAACCATGACACTTCGCTGCTGCCTTGCCGTCATAGCGGATGGCGACAGGCAGGAAGTGGAACTGGATGTCGGGATAGTCGACCCCGGCAGCAGAGCGCACGAAGGCACCGGCTTCGAACTGGTTTGAGGTGCCAAGCCCCGATTTCAGGAACAGCCATTGCGCGCCTATCAACGCTTTGGAAAGGAGATTGAGCTTTGAGTAGAGCGTAATCGGCTGAAGTGATTCCTGCTGGATATAGAGTTCCAGATGGTCCTGCAGATTGGAACCGACACCGGGGCGATCCGCCACCACATCGATCCCATTGTCTCGCAGATGCTCTGCCGGGCCGATGCCCGACAGCATCAGGAGTTTTGGCGAATTGATCGAGGAAGCTGCGACGATGACCTCACGTCGTGCTTTAACGACATGAATCTTTTTATGAACTTCGATCTCGACCCCGACGGCACGTTGATTCTCCATGACAATGCGCCGGGCGAAGCCTTTGACGAGACTCACATTCTTTCGTTTGAGCGCTGGCTTCAGATAGGCATTGGCGGTGGACCAGCGCCGGCCCTTGTGAATGGTCTGCTGAAGCGCGCCAAAACCTTCCTGTTTTGATCCGTTGTAATCTTTCGTGGTCTCGAAGCCCGCCTGGCGGCCGGCTTCGATGAAGGCTGAAAAGAGCGGGTTGTCGCGTGGTCCCTTGCGGACATGGAGCAGGCCTTCCGTGCCGCGCCAGCCGGGTTCGCCATCGGCCATCGTCTCCATGCGCATGAAATAGGGAAGGACGTCCGCATAGGCCCAGCCAGTCGCACCCTCATTGGCCCAGTGGTCGAAGTCGCGCGCATGGCCGCGCACATAGACCATGCCGTTGATGGAGGAGGAACCGCCGACCACCTTGCCGCGCGGCGTGGCGAGCACGCGTCCGCCCAGGTGCGGTTCGGGCTCGCTCTCAAAGCCCCAGTCATAGCGCGACATGTTCATGGGGAAGGAGAGGGCGGCGGGCATCTGGATGAAGGGGCCGAAATCGCTGCCACCATATTCGATTACGATAACGGAGTTTTTACCGTCTTCGGAAAGGCGGTAGGCGAGCGCGGCACCGGCGGAGCCGGACCCGATGATGACGAAATCGGCCTCATGCATGGGGCAGGCTCCCATGGAACGGATGCGAGGCAAGCGCCATGTCGAGATAGTCTTCGACAAGGACGATGGCAGTGGCCGAATCCTCGACGCCCTCGCCAAGCGCGCGGCGCAGATAAAGACCGTCGATGAGGGCGGCGATGCCGTGCGCGATGCGGATGGCGCTTGCGCGGGGAAGATGAGAAAGCCCGCTCATCAGGTCGCTGTGCAGGCGGCGCACATAGATGCGGAAGAGGCGGCCGAGTGCGGCATCGCGCCGGGCCTCCACATAGAAGGCGAGCCATGCGGCGATGATCTCGGGCCGGAACTGTTCGGGCGACAGGTTCACCGCGATGATCGTGCGGACCCGCTCTGGACCGGAAAGGGGCGCGATGGCAGGGCGGACTTCCTCGCCAAGCTGCGCCAGGATGTGGCGCATCGTGGCGAACAGAAGATCATCCTTGCCGCCGAAATAATGATGGGCAAGGGCGGTCGAGACGCCGGCGCGGCCGGCAATGTCTGACATGGTGACGTTGAGCGCACCGCGCTCACCAATGGCGCTGATGGCCGCATCGATGAGGGCGCGGCGGCGTATGGGTTCCATTCCGATCTTGGGCATGGGTATCATTTATTATTGATTGACTAGTCAATCAAGAAAATTTCTCAATTTATCGGTGGTGTTTTGGGTTGAAACTCAGGAATTGTAGACTTCGTTGAACCGGCTACATGCCGATACCCAGGCATGAGTGTCGAGACACATCCATTCAATCGCCTCTAGCGCCTCCGCGTGCATTTGTAGGGCGCTCCCAAAAATTGGTTCATGGTGGGCAACTCGGTTGCGGAACCGGCGAAGCGCATTCATACGACCGTGGACATCCTTTCGCTTCTTACCCGTCTTGGCCTTAAAGCCCTTGTGCAGGGCATTTCGCCAAAGACTGGCATCGTAGCGTTGGGCAAGTAAGCCAACCCAGAACGAAAACTTCAGTTCGGCAACAATGTCACCCTGCTTGGGGTTACCCAATTTTGCAATTGCATCCTGAATCGCCATGTGGGCATCTTGCTGGAGTGGAGGCTTTCCATTTGTGAGCCAATCGCAACCGTAAACAGCAGACATTTCATAGTCGATCGAATTGCGAAGGCATATTTCGAGCCCCTGCAATGTGGTGTAAAGTGCTTCTGAAAGACGCGTGTTTCGTTCGTAAAGGCCGATAGCGGCGTCGAGATTTTCATCAGTCGCAACAAGATATTTGCCTAGACGCGCGCGGGAAATGGTGCGTTGAAGAGATTGATTTATTGCCGCCGTTCTCAAGTCGTTCACTTGCCCTTCATAAAAAACGTGCTATATCCACTAGCGTATACCCCGGGTCGGCCTCTGCTGAAAAGCATGCTCCCGGGGTCAGTCATTTTTGGGCTCAGCTTTTTGCAACTGCTACTCGGGTTCAGCTTAGGCACCTGAGAATTTAACAATTCCAACGCCCAGTCAAAGTCTTCCACTGTATCCACAAGTTCTGCTTCAATGGCGGGAGTAACACACTGCAACCTATGGATTTTGCAGAAGATGTAAAACTCAGTGCATAGAGCAGCCAACCGCATGTGGTTGTCGAACGCCTTTGAACAATTCGATGGTCAGTCGGGTGAAGGGACGCAAACGCATCTTGTTCGTGAAGTTCTGGTACTCTGAAATAGAACTCAGATGCCCCGGCAAATGCAGGGTCTGCCTTGTATGCGCGGTTTCTTGGCGCTGGTGCATTGCCGTAGAGCTTCGCCAACTGAGCATGGTTAACGTCACAACCCAGATTTCAGACTGGGAGACGATCCCGCAATCGCTCGAGTAAGGAACATCAGTCAGCGAACAGGGGCTTTGCGGAAAATAGTTCATGCTTGAACAAAGTCGTCGGCGGATTTATGGTGCCGCTCACATGTTTGCTCTAATCTGCGGCATAAAATGCCGCCCTCCGGGAGAGACGCGATGACCGCATGCATTGTGGGCTGGGCCCATTCAAAGTTCGGCAAGCTGACGGATGACACGCTTGAAGGGCTGATCGTTCAGGTGGCGCGCGAGGCGCTGGACCATGCCGGCATTGGGCCCGAGGATGTGGACGAGATCGTGCTCGGCCACTTCAACGCCGGTTTCTCACCGCAGGATTTTACCGCCAGCCTCGTGCTGCAGGCCGATGACCGGCTGCGTTTCAAACCGGCCACGCGGGTGGAAAACGCCTGCGCGACCGGCTCTGCCGCTGTGCGGCAGGGCGCTCGCTCCATCGCTGCGCGCGACGCCCGCATCGTGCTCGTGGTGGGCGCGGAGCAGATGACAAAAACACCCGGTCCGCAAATTGCAGAAAACCTGCTGAAAGCGTCCTATTTACCGGAAGATGGCGAGATTCCGGGCGGTTTCGCAGGCGTGTTCGGAAAAATCGCCGATGCCTATTTCCAGAAATATGGCGACCAGTCGGACGCGCTGGCGACGCTTGCGGCCAAGAACCACAAAAACGGTGTCGAGAACCCGTTTGCGCAGATGCGCAAGGATCTGGGTTTCGACTTCTGCCGGCAGGAGAGCGAGCGCAATCCCTATGTGGCCGGTCCGCTGAAACGCACCGACTGTTCGCTCGTTTCGGATGGTGCGGCTGCGATCGTGCTGGCAGACACGCAGACGGCACTTTCGATGCGCCGCGCGGTTGCGCTCAGGGCAAACGAACATGTGCAGGACTTTCTGCCCATGTCCAAGCGCGACATCCTCAAATTCGAGGGGTGTGAGGAAGCCTGGAAGCGCGCGTTGAAAAGCGCGGGCGTGACGCTGGACGATCTCTCTTTCGTGGAGACCCATGACTGTTTCACCATTGCCGAACTGATCGAATATGAGGCGATGGGGCTGGCAAAGCCGGGCGAGGGCGGAAAGATTGCGCTCGAAGGCCAGACCGAGAAGAACGGGCGGCTGCCGGTGAACCCCTCAGGCGGGCTAAAGGCCAAGGGGCACCCGATCGGTGCGACCGGCGTTTCCATGCATGCGCTGACGGCGATGCAGCTGACCGGGGAGGCTGGCGGTATCCAGATCCCCGACGCGAAGCTGGGCGGCATCTTCAACATGGGAGGCGCCGCGGTCGCCAACTACGTGTCGATCCTTGAACGGATCAAGTAGCGGGCGAAGGCTTTTCGCTCGCCGTTGCGGACGGCCATAGATCGACGCGGCCAAAACCCGGCACCTTTAGCGCCGGGCGGCGCAGATCGAGGCCTGCGACCAGCCCGAGAAAATGCAGCTCGACACCGGAGCGCAGGCCGGCGGCAAGGCCGGCAAGCCCGCCGAGCGAAACATGGATGTCGCTCCAGTCGGGCGTGTGATCGAACGCCAGCAGGCCCGGACGATAATCGCGCCCGACAGCGGTTGGTGGCAGGGCGATGTCGAGATCAGGCACGTTGCGCAACACATGCGCGGTGAAGGAATTTGAATTCGGTCCGGGCCAGATCCCGTAGTCACCGCGCTGCGAGAAGGGATAGCTGGCGATGGCTGCTTCCACCTGCGGCATGAGCCGCTCGGCTTCTTCTCCCTTGATGGCAGCCACGACATAAGGTGTGTTGGAATACCAGCGCCCGTCTGCCAGGTAGGCGTTGCGGCGCACGGGGCTGCCCCAGCCGACCTTGTCATAGCGATCATAGCTTGATGCATCTGCGTATTTGAGCACGAGCCAGCTATGGACCGAAAGAGCGCCCTTCATGCCGCCGGTGCGGGCGGCCATGACATAGATTGCAGCCTGTGGATCGTCGGTCGCTTGCGGAAGAACGCCGCTTGCCGACCAGTCGGCGCTGCGCCACGAGCCCGGCCTGTCTTGCATGGCCCACCATGCCAGCGAGGCGAAGGCCGGCAGAATGAAGACAAGGGTGATAAACAGCAAAGTCCGCTTGAAAAAACGCATGAGGGCCAGTCTATTGCGGTTGGCTTGATTTGAAAGTGAATCCCGCAAAATACGGTGAAAACATGGGCAATCCGGTTCTGGTGGAAGTGCTGCGCGGTAACGTTGTCGAGAGCAGACATCGTGGCGCGATCGCCGTTTTCGATGCGGATGGCGGAAAGGTGATGAGCCTTGGCGACACTGATCGGCCCGTGTTTCCACGTTCTGCCGTGAAAGCCATTCAGGCGCTGCCATTTGTGGAAAGTGGGGCGGCGGATGCGTTCGGCTTCGGCAATCGAGAGATCGCGCTTGCCTGTTCGTCGCATTCGGGCGAGCCCGAACACGCGGCGCTGGCGGTTGCCATGCTTGAGCGAGCAGGGCTTGGAAGCGATGCCTTCGAATGCGGGGCACATTGGTCATCAGAGCAAAATGTGCTGATCGAGCAGGCGCGCGATCTCTCGGAGCCGACGGCGGCGCATAACAATTGTTCGGGAAAACACGCGGGTTTTCTGTGTACCTGTGCGCATCTCGGCCATGACCCGCGTGGTTACGTGGCGTTTGGGCACCCGGCACAGGAAGCCGTGAAGGCGGCCATGGAGGAGGTGACGGGCGCGGCGCATGAGAGCGATCAGTGCGGCACGGATGGCTGTTCCATACCCACTTATGCGGTGCCGTTGAAGGCGCTTGCACAGGGGTTTGCGCGGATGGCGACGGGGACCGGGTTCGCGCCGGACCGGGCGAAAGCCGCAAAGCGCATTTTCGCAGCCTGTATGGCGGAGCCATTTTATGTGGCAGGCAGCGGGCGGGCCGATACGCGCATGATGGAAGCAGGCAAGGGACGCATCTTCACCAAGACGGGGGCCGAAGGCGTGTTTTGCGCAGCTGTTCCCGAGAAGGGGCTCGGCATCGCGCTCAAATGCGATGACGGCACGACACGGGCCGCAGAAGTGATGGTCGCCGAAGTGTTGGCTCAGCTTCTGGATGGTGATGCATTGGCCGAGACGCTGCGTGAGATGGCCCGACCAGTTCTCACCAATCGGCGCGGGTTCGAGGTGGGGTCTCTGCGGCCCTCGGAAGCGCTGGTCGTGCGCGCGGATTAACTTGAGCGGTTGCCCGCAAGCGTCAGATGCGAAATGGTCTCGCTGCCGGACTTCAGCAGATCGCCGGTGGCGGGCTCTGCCCAGCGATGGCCGACCACTGCGCCATTGGGTGTTTCCTCGAAGACATTGCCGGAAATGACGGCTGCGCCTGAACCTTCGACCACGGAAATGATGATGCCGGTTTTCGCCTTGCGGATGACATTGCCCGAAGCCGTGACGTTGCGCAGGAAGGGGCCCCAGCCCATGCGGATGCCGGCAAGCGGTGCGTTTTCGATGATGTTGCCGGTGACCGTGCTGTCGGCCTCGACATTGATGCCGATGCCGAAACCGGCCATGGGTGAGGGATAGGGGCCATTTTCTGACAAGTTGCGGATGATGTTGCCGGTGCAGGCGCAGAGCCGTCCACCCTTGTCGAAATTGGCCATGGAGATGCCGTGGGCAGCCCCATCCACCAGATTGCCGCTGAGAACGGCACCCTGAAAGGCGAATTCCGCGTAAAGTGCGGTTTCGCCCGAGCGCAGGCAGGTGTTGCCGTATATCTGGAGATTGCCGGCGCTGTTGCCGCGTATGGCTGAGAAGGCGCAGTCCGCAATTTCATTGTCCGACACACGGACATTGTCGGCGCGATATGCATTTATGCCATTGCCGTACTGGCCGGTGCCGCCCCTGTCGGCGCGGATGCGGCTGATGCGGTTTCCAGAAACACGGCTGCCGTCCGCGCCTGGAGCGCTGCGGTGGATCAGAATGCCGCCATTGCCGCATTCGGTGACGGTGTTTTCAATGACATCAAGGCCACCCGAATCCAGTGCGTAGAGCGCGTAGTCGGTTACGCCGGTGATGGCGCAATCGCGGACGCTGCCCTGTGTGCGGCGGAGCGAGAGGCCATTGCCGCCGCTGTTGGCGAAGACACAGTCCTCGATGGCAATGTGGCGGGTATCTTCAATGTCGAGCAGGCCGCCGCCTGAACCGGAAGGCGGCATGAGCCTGCCATCGAATGCGAGACCGGAAAGCGCGAGATGGTGACTGTCTCGCGCAGTGAACATCGATCCAAGGTTATCCTGCTCCAGATGCGTGGCTCCCGGAACGCCGAAAAGACGGGTTTGCCGGGGAAGCGCGAGGTCGGAGAGACGGTAGCGGCCCGGTGGCAGGAATATGGGAATGGAGTCCGCGCTTGCCCGTTCAAGCAGGTCCTGGAGGGCTGCAGTCTGGTTCTGGGCTGCGTTGGGTGTGAGGCCGAATTCGGCTGCGTTTGCGGCACCCGTTGCAGCGCGTCGCAGTGCGGCGTCAGCAAAGGCTGTGCGCGGCATCGCAAGACCGAGAACGGCAAATCCTGCAGTGGCTTTCAACAGGCGGCGGCGGTTCATATTGGTACAACTCCGACTTTGCCCGCTGTTAAATGCAGGTTTCGTGCCGCAGCGTCAGGTGTCTAGCGGGACGGTATGGTCGCGGAAAAAACGGGCGGCGCCTTCTTCGTCGATCTCGCCGGCGGCGAGGTCCATCACGAAAGTGTATAGCAATCCGTCATTGGCAGTCATGCGGTAGCCGTGAAGCAGGAGAAACGTACCCGCTGCAACGATTGCCGTGCGCTTGTTGCCATCCACAAAGGCGTGGTTTCGTGCAAGATCGAATGCGTAGGCGGCGGCGAGCGCGTGGACGTCCGGCGTTTCATACAGGGCCTTGTTCTCTGCTCTTGCGAGAGCGGATTCAAGGGCGTTATCATCGCGGACGCCGCGCGCGCCGCCGTGCCTGCGCAATTGCTCTTCATGCATCGCTTCCACGGCAAGCCGGGAGAGGAATGTCCAACTCATTCGGCTAGCTTTTGCAACGCGACCTTGTATCGATCCATGAACTGCCGCGCCGCTTCCATCTGACGTTCGAACTGATCGTCGGCTGCGGCGAGAGACACGCCATTGTCGGTCTCCGTGAGCACCAGTTGGTCTCCCGATTTCAAGCCTTTCCGCTCAAGCACCTCCTTCGGCAGGATGACACCTTCCGAATTGCCGATCTTGCGAATGGTTACGTTCATGGCTTTGGCTCCGTGTGTTATAACTTAAGGTATAACATGGCGCCGGCCATTTCAAGATCAGGGCGTCAGCCTGATTTCAGCAGTCGGTCGAGCAGTTTTTCGGCGGCTTCGGGAATGACCGTTCCGGGCGGGAAGATTTCGGCCGCACCCGCCTCGCGCACCGCTTCGAAATCGTCGGGTGGAATGACGCCGCCGGCGACGAGAAGAATGTCGCCATGGCCGCGCTTTTCAAGCGCCTGCCTCAGCTCGGGAATGAGGGTCAGGTGACCGGCGGCAAGCGAGGAGGCACCGACGATCTGGACGTCGTTGGCGATGGCAAGCTCGGCCACTTCCTCAGGTGTCTGGAACATCGCGCCGACCGTGACGTCGAACCCGAGATCGCCAAAGGCGGTGGCAATGACCTTCTGGCCGCGATCATGTCCGTCCTGACCGATCTTGGCAATCAGGATGCGCGGGGCGGATCCGGTCTTCTTGCGGAATTTTTCCACCTTCTGCTGCGCCTGTTCAAAAGCGGTGAGGTCGCCCACTTCCTTGCGGTAGACGCCGGAAATGGTGCGGATCTCCGCGACATGACGGCCAAAGGCCTTTTCGAGGGCGGAGGAGATTTCACCCACCGTCGCGTTGGCGCGGGCGGCGCGCACGGCGAATTCGAGAAGGTTTCCGTTCCCGGCGGCCGCATTGGTCAGAGCTTCCAGCGCGCTTTCGGTTTCAGCCACATCGCGTGTGCCCTTGAGCTGCTGCAGCTTGGCGAGCTGGCGGGCACGCACTTCGGCGTTGTCCACCTTGAGCACGTCCACCTTGGTGTCGCGCTCAGGCTGGAAGCGGTTGACGCCGACCACTGTCTGCTCGCCGGAATCGATGCGCGCCTGGGTGCGGGCTGCAGCTTCCTCGATACGCATTTTCGGAACACCCTTTTCGATGGCCGCAGCCATGCCGCCGAGGCTTTCCACCTCTTCGATGTGTTTGAGCGCACGATAGGCGAGGTCGTGGGTAAGGCGCTCGACAAAATGGGAGCCGCCCCATGGATCGATCATGCGCGTCGTGCCGGATTCAAGCTGCAGGACAAGCTGTGTGTTGCGGGCAATGCGCGCGGAATGGTCGGTCGGAAGCGCCAGGGCCTCATCGAAGGCATTGGTGTGCAGCGACTGGGTGTGACCCTGGGTGGCGGCCATGGCCTCGACCATGGTGCGCACGATGTTGTTATAGGGATCCTGCGCCGTCAGTGACCAGCCGGAGGTCTGGCAATGGGTGCGCAGGGAGAGTGAACGCTCGTTCTTCGGCGCAAAGTTCTTCTGGAGAAGCGTCGCCCACAAAAGTCGTGCGGCGCGCATCTTGGCCACTTCCATAAAGAAATTCATGCCGATGGCCCAGAAGAAGGAGAGGCGCGGCGCGAAACGGTCGATGTCGAGGCCGGCGGCGATGCCGGCACGCGCATATTCGATGCCGTCGGCGATCGTGTAGGCAAGCTCCAGATCCGCCGTCGCGCCGGCTTCCTGCATGTGGTAGCCGGAAATCGAGATCGAGTTGAACTTGGGCATTTTCTCCGCCGTATAGGAGAAAATGTCCGAAATGATCCGCATCGATGGTTTGGGCGGGTAGATATAGGTGTTGCGGACCATGAACTCCTTCAGAATGTCGTTCTGAATGGTGCCCGAGAGATTTTTCTGCGCTACACCCTGTTCTTCTGCCGCGACGATATAAAGCGCCATGATGGGCAGGACCGCGCCATTCATGGTCATCGATACGCTCATTTTATCGAGCGGGATGCCGTCGAAAAGCTGGCGCATGTCGAGAATGGAATCGATGGCGACGCCTGCCATGCCCACATCGCCGGCAACCCGCGGGTGGTCGCTGTCATAGCCGCGATGGGTGGCGAGGTCGAAGGCGACGGAAAGGCCTTTTTGCCCGGCGGCAAGGTTGCGCCGGTAGAAGGCGTTGGATTCTTCCGCCGTGGAAAAACCTGCATATTGGCGGATCGTCCAGGGCCGGCGCGCATACATGGTGGGGTAGGGGCCGCGAATGAAGGGTGCGGCGCCCGGATAGGTATCCAGAAAGCGCAGTCCCCTCACATCATCTTCAGAATAGAAGGACTTGATCTCGATGCCCTCGGGCGTTGCCGCGGGCGGTGCCTCAGAGGGAAGAGGCGAGGTTTCCGGATCCGACCAGTCGATGCTGGCGAAATCCGGGATCATGCGATGCCTCCTCCGGTCTCATCGAGACGCTGGGCGAGAAGCGGCTGACAACGCACCGCAGCTGTTTCTCCCGAGAAGTCGGGCGACTGAGCCTTCAGCGTCTTCACCGGGCGCTCTTCGGCTGCCGGGTAGATCGTGGTGCCGACAATGGGTTTCTTGCCGTCGTTGATGCGTTGCTCACGGCGCTCACGCATTTCCAGAACACGTTCCTGAATATGGCCATTCATCAGGCTGCGCAGCACGCCGCCTTCACTCTCGATACGGCGGAATTCGTCCCACGCCTTTTCGCACAGGGCGGCAGTGAGCGTTTCCATGCCGCCGGCACCGGCGGCCGGATCGATTATGAGGTCGAGATGGCTTTCGCCGGACAGAATGAGCTGCGTGTTGCGGGCAAGCCGCCTTGCATCTTCGTCCGGCAGACCGTGAACGATGGTGTGCGGCAGGACCGACAGCGAATCGGCACCGCCGACAGCCGCCGCAAACGCAGCGATGGTGGTGCGCAGCGTGTTGGTTTCCGGATCCTTCGCCGTCATCATCCGGTAGGAGGTTTCGGCGTGGATCGTGGCGAGCGAGGGTTCGATGGAGCAGGTCTCCTGGACCCGCGCCCAAAGGCGGCGCAGCGCCCTTATCTTGGCGATCGACAGGAACTGATCCTGATCTACACAGAGAGAAAACCCGATATGCGGTGCGGCATAGACGAGCGGCTGGCGCGCCTGCTCGAACATGCGCAGATGCGAGACGGCGGAGGCCAGCATGATGCCGAGCTCCTGAGCCTCGGAGGCGCCCGCATTGTGGAACACGCGGCCATCGCCCTCAAGCA
The DNA here is from genome assembly GCF_017794765.1 of Nitratireductor sp. GTDB lineage: Bacteria > Pseudomonadota > Alphaproteobacteria > Rhizobiales > Rhizobiaceae > Nitratireductor. The sequence goes on from NZ_CP051236.1 coordinate 1,843,484, forward strand.
GGATGCCGGGCAGGTCCATGGCGAAGAAGCCCGCAAAGGACTGCGGCATGGATGCTTCCAGCGCCTCGATCGACATGCGCAGTTTGCCGGTACCGGCAAAGGTGGCCGCAGGTGAAATGCCGAAGGAAAGCGTCATGGCGGCCGGGTTGATGCGGCGCTCGGTGAAGATCTGGGTCAGCCAGTCGACGATGGCGCGGCTGCTGGGATTGGCGTCCATGCGCAGGTAGAGCCCCTGAAGGTCTATGCCTTCGAGCGCTTTGGCAACCGCTTCGGGCGTGGCTGGAAGCCCGTAGCCGAATGCGTTGGGCGCGCCTTCAAAGACGAGGGCGAGGCCCGTCGCGCCCTGGGCGATGTCTTCCTTTGCCTGGCGGTTCGCGCGAACCGGATCGGGGTCGTCCATGCGCTGGACCGCTGCCCAGCCGGACTTGTCGCGTCCACGGGCGAGCGGCTTCGCGTCCTGCATGCGCTCATAGAGCGCGCGCATGGAAATATTGTCATCCGTTTGCCACGAAAGTGCCTCGGGACCGGCTTCGCCTTCCAGGGATTCGATCACGAGATCGCGCCAGCGCTCCTGGTCGATCTGAGGAAATTTCACTTTTTTCAGGATCGCGCGATCCATCATGCCTCCCGATTCGCCGTTGGCCCGGAACTCTGCCCGCCCGATGGGCATCAGACCTCAAGGGCAACCAACCTGTCATTGCAAGGCAAGTTTAGGACGCCATAGGAGACGCCGCAATGCACAATAGGCCGAATAGCCGGCTAGCGTTGCAGGAAAGCCGCGCTTTACTTCACGCACAACGACATTGAGACTTTCCGCGAGGCTGACTATACCGGGGAACCACAGAATTCAGCGGGACCGGCAAGCGAGGCGGAGTGCAAATGGCGGAAGACAGCATCTTTCTGGGGGCCAGCCGGCATCCCGACGACAGCTACCAGCAGGCCGAACGCCTACTGCTCAGATATGCCAACCGGCATGGCCTCGTCACCGGCGCGACCGGCACCGGCAAGACGGTCACCCTCCAGATTTTAACGGAAGGCTTCTCCAATGCGGGCGTTCCGGTATTCTGCGCGGATGTGAAGGGCGATCTCTCCGGCATTGCGATGATGGGTGAGGAAAAGGATTTCCTCACCAAGCGCGCCGATACGATCAAGCTCGATCCCTATGAATTTCAGGAGTTCCCGGTCATCTTCTGGGACCTTTTCGGGGAAAAGGGACACCCGATCCGCACAACGATTTCGGAGATGGGGCCTCTGCTTCTGTCACGGTTGATGAATTTGACCGATGCGCAGGAAGGCGTCTTGAACATCGCTTTCCGGATTGCAGACGAGGAAGGTCTTCTGCTTCTGGACATGAAGGATCTGCAGGCGCTTCTCGTTCATGTCGCCGACCGCGCCGACGAGATCGGCGCGCGTTACGGCAATGTGTCAAAACAGTCGGTGGGGGCAATCCAGCGGACATTGTTGGTGCTGGAACAGCAGGGCGCAAATTTCTTCTTCGGCGAGCCGGCCTTGAAGATCAGTGACATCATGCGCACCACGCCGGATGGTCGCGGTGCCATCAATGTGCTGGCTGCCGACAAGCTGATGATGAACCCGCGCCTTTATGCCACCTTCCTGCTGTGGCTGCTGTCAGAGCTTTTTGAAGAATTGCCGGAAGTGGGCGATCCGGACCGCCCACGGCTCGTGTTCTTCTTCGATGAGGCGCATCTGCTTTTCGACGAAGCGCCGAAAATCCTGGTCGACCGCGTGGAGCAGGTGGTGCGGCTCATTCGATCAAAGGGTGTCGGCGTGTACTTCGTCACGCAGAACCCTCTGGATGTGCCTGAAACCGTGTTGAGCCAGCTCGGCAATCGTATCCAGCACGCGCTGCGCGCCTATACGCCGCGCGAGCAGAAGGCGGTGAAGACAGCCGCTGACACGTTCAGGCCCAATCCCGAATTCGACTGCTTTGAAGCAATTACCAAGCTCGGGGTAGGTGAGGCGCTGGTGTCCACGCTGGAAGCAAAAGGCGTTCCGGCGATGGTGCAGCGGACGCTCATTCGCCCACCGGCGTCCAGACTGGGACCAATCACAGACGTGGAACGCGACAGGCTGCTGAAGGCAAGTCCAGTGTTCGGTCAGTATGACGAGAGCATCGACCGCGAATCAGCATTCGAGATTCTGCAGAAGAAGGCGGAGGACAAGGCCAAGGCCGAAGCCGAGGCGCAAAAGGCAGAAGAGGCAGGCGCGGCGGAAGAGCGCTCTCGCTGGTCGCTTCCCGATTTCGGCGGCAGTGGCACCACAACCACCACAAAACGCAAGACCACCACAAGGCGGCGCACATCCAACCGTCAGTCGGTCAGTGAGGCTGCGCTCAAATCCGTGGTGCGTTCGGTGGGGACGTCGCTCGGCCGGGCATTGGTGCGCGGCATTCTGGGGAGTTTGAAAAAGGGGCGCTGATGGCGCCCCTTTGAATTTCTGATCCTGACAGAAACGCAGGTCTAGACGCTGCGAAGGCCGGAGGTGACGAGGATCGGCGAACCGTCCGGGACGCGGTTGTAGAGATCAATCACATCCTGGTTGATCATTCGCACGCAACCTGAGGAGACCGATTTGCCGATGGTCCACCATTCCGGAGAACCGTGAACGCGGTAGAGCGTATCCTTGCCGTTCTCAAAGATATAAAGCGCGCGGGCTCCGAGCGGATTGGCAACGCCCGGCTGCATGCCGCCGACCCATTTATCGTTGGCCTTGTCATATTCCGCGCGGTATTTTTCCAGCTCGGGACGACGGTCGATCATTTCTGCCGGCGGGAACCAGCGCGGCCACTGCTGTTTGTACTTGATCTCCGCGCGGCCTGCCCACTCGAACCCGGCGCGGCCAAGGCCGACGCCGTAGCGCATGGCACGACCACGCTCGCGAACGAGATAGAGAAAATGATTGGCCGTATCGACCACAATGGTGCCGGGACGCTCACCCGTCGGGTCAGCGACTTCCTGGCGATAATAGCGCGGATTGATCTTGTCGATCGGAACTGCGGGAATGTCGTATCCGGCATCCGTAACCGCTCCATACATGGAGCTGTACTGCGTCGGCCCTGGCTCGGGTTCGCGCCGCGGCGCCACGCTGGGCGTATCGCCAGAGGTGCTGACACATGCGGAAAGGCCAAGTGACGCGGCGCCAGCGGCGCTTATGGACAAAAAGCGGCGCCGGTTGAGAGATCGTGCGGCAATGGGGGAATTGGACATGGTTTCTTCGTATACTCGCGTTTCGTCAGGACCGGTGAGTGCGACAACCCTTTCGGATGCATCGCCTCCCTTTTGGGGATAACCCCAAGCTTCCCTCCCTGGGTTCCGAAAACATATCGGAGTGTGCTTGATAGACCGAGTAAACTTGACTTGAAGGTGAAAAATGCCGCACCCACACGAGTTATCGGGCAAGTGTGTTATAGATGCATCATAATCAAGAGGTCTCGGGCGCGGCACACTCGCTAAGCAACAAGCCCCTCCAGTGAAGGAAGGATGAGATCGGGCGGGAAGTCTTCATATTCGTCGGGCTGGTCGGTTCGGTTGAGCCAAACGGTGCGAAACCCGAATTGCCGCGCTCCGGCGATATCCCAACGGTTGGAGGATTGAAAAGATACGGTTTCCGGGTAAAGCCGCCAGGCGTTGGTCACCATCTCGTAAACGCTTTGGTCGGTCTTGAAACGGCGAACGGACTCCACCGAGAAGACTTCATCCAGAACGGAATCGAGGGCTGACGAACGGATGGCCGATTCGAGCATGGCAGGGGACCCGTTTGACAGAATGGCGAGCCGTGCCCCACCTGCCTTGAGCGCCTTAAGCACCGCCGGCACTTCCTCGTAGCAATCCAGTTGCCAGTAGGCGTCGAGCAGGTCCTGCCGCAGTCGCCGATCGATCGAGGGAATCTTTGCAAACGCATAATCGAGCGCCCGCTCTGTCATGGTCCAGAAATCCTGATACTGGCCCATGAGTGTGAATACCCAGGAATATTCAAGCTGCTTTGCCCGCCATAATTCCGAAAAACGCTGTCCTTCGGGCCCGATCTCGCCGGCGTGACGGCGCACAGCCGCATGCACATCGAACAGCGTACCATATGCATCGAAGACGAAAGCTGCGTGCCGCATGAAAACTCCCTGTTTGTGTCATCCACTTGACCGCACCTGCAAACGGCGGTCAAGAAACGCCCTCTGGCCTCATCGATAGCGATGCCGAGACGATTGACGAAATCCGATAAAGCCATTTCGATGCATGGCACAAGGAACTGAAGAATTTGCATCTCTGCCGGGATACGCAAAGAAGCACAGGAAGGGAAACACAGCATGACCGTGGTGAGCGAAGTCCAATCGACGACCTGGACCTATGTTGACGGCGATTGGCATGAGGGAAACGTACCGCTCATCGGCCCGCGCAGTCATGCCATGTGGCTGGGCTCGACCGTGTTCGATGGCGCCCGCTGGTTTGAGAATGTCGCCCCCGATCTTGATCTTCACGCCAAACGCGTCAACGCGTCGGCTGCCAATCTTGGCCTCACACCCAAGGTTTCGGCCGATGAGATCATCGGACTGGCCAAGGATGGTCTGAAGAAGTTCGACGGCAAAACGGCCGTTTATATCCGGCCCATGTACTGGGGCGAACATGGTGGCTATATGGGTGTTCCCGCCGACCCGGATTCAAGCCGCTTCTGCCTTTGTCTTTATGAAGCACCAATGCTGGAACCGACGGGATTTTCGGTGACCGTCTCCCCGTTCCGCCGGCCGACCTTCGAAACGGCGCCGACCAATGCAAAGGCCGGGTGCCTTTATCCCAACAATGGTCGGGCAATCATGGAAGCGCGCAGCCGCGGCTATGACAACGCACTGGTACTGGACATGCTTGGCAACGTGGCCGAAACTGGCAGCTCCAATATTTTCATGGTGAAAGACGGTGTGGTCTTCACACCAGCGCCGAATGGTACTTTCCTTTCAGGTATTACCCGTAGCCGCGTGATCATGCTTCTGCGGGACGCGGGCGTCGAGGTGGTCGAGAAGACACTTTCGGTGAAGGATTTCCTCGACGCGGACGAAGTATTTTCTTCGGGAAATCATTCAAAGATCGTCCCCGTCAGCAAGGTCGAAGACCAGAATTATCAGGCTGGACCTGTGGCCAAAAAGGCGCGTGAGCTCTATTGGGAGTGGGCCCATTCCGGGTTGCCCGTCTGATACACCGGGAACAATCGGGAGCGATGGGTATTGTCTCACCAGAGGCGCAACCCCATCTGCGTCCTGCAGAATTCAACCACCTGTACGAGGGAGTTTACCACCATGGCTTTTGAACTGCCGGATCTGCCTTATGATTACGAGGCGCTGCAGCCCTTCATGTCGAAGGAGACGCTGGAATACCACCACGACAAGCACCACAAGGCCTATGTCGACAATGGTAACAAGCTTGCGGCAGAAGCAGGCATGGACGGCCTTTCCCTCGAAGAGGTCGTCAAGCAGTCCCATGGCAAGAATGCCGGGCTCTTCAACAACGCTGCCCAGCACTACAACCATGTCCATTTCTGGAAATGGATGAAAAAGGGCGGCGGCGGCACAAGTCTTCCGGGTGCCCTTGCCAAAGCGATCGACAGCGATCTCGGCGGCTATGACAAGTTCCGCGCCGACTTCATCAACGCCGGCACCACGCAGTTCGGTTCAGGCTGGGCATGGCTCGCCGTCAAGAACGGCAAGCTTGAGATCATGAAGACCCCGAATGGTGAGAATCCGCTCATTCATGACGCCAAGCCGATTCTGGGTGTCGATGTGTGGGAGCACTCCTATTACATCGATTATCGCAATGCCCGTCCTAAATATCTCGAGGCGTTCGTCGACAGCCTGATCAACTGGGATTACGTACTGGAGCTTTACGAACAGGCGTCGTAACAGCGTTTTGCGATTTCACAATCAATACAGTTTCGGACTGTACGAAAGGCCCGGTCGATGCCGGGCCTTTTTTTGATTCGGAAAGGCCTTCACGAAACCGTGAGCGCGCGTTCCGGAATAAATGCGGGTCACAGGCGTTGATCGGGGTATTGTTCGAACAAATCATCGGAGGGTTCTCATGAAGAAAATTGCGCTTGCCGTTTCAGCTCTTTGTTTATCGATCTCGGGCGTCGCCGCTGCTGATGATCCCATTGCCGTTCGCAAGACGATCATGCAGGCGAACGCTGCCTCCGCGGGCCTGGCGGGCGCGATGCTAAAAGGGGAACTGCAGTACAATCCCGCGATTGCCAAGGCCGCTATCCTTACCTTGAGCGCGAGCGCGAAATCATTCGGTGAGTTCTTCCCCGAAGGTTCGGGTGATGGCGACACGACGGCAGCCCCCGCTATATGGGATGATCCCGAGGCCTTTCAGGCCGCACTCGACAAATACATGACTGACACGGCGGCTGCTGCTGAAGCGTCCGGCAAAGACGGACCCGCTGATCTAGCGACGTTTCAGGCCGCGATCGGACCGGTTTTCGGAAACTGCAAGAGCTGCCACGAAAAATTCCGCGTGCAGAACAACTGATCCGGGGTCTTCGGGATTGTCATGAAAAAGACGTTGCTTGCTTCGGCCTTCGTGATCATCGTGGGCGGTGGAGCGGCGTTCTGGATACTGAGTGCTCCGACCCCGCTTGAGGCCGGGGCACTTGGTGCTCTGGAAGTGCCAAGTACAGAACGCGGCGAACAGGTGTTTTGGGCTGGGGGGTGTGCTTCCTGCCACGCGCGCCCCGGGGCTGACGGCGATGCGCGGCTGGAGCTTGCAGGAGGCGTTGAGCTGAAATCCGATTTCGGCACCTTCGTTGCGCCCAACATCTCAACACATTCAGAGGACGGTATCGGCAACTGGAGCGAGATGGATTTCGCCAATGCGATGCTGCGCGGCATTTCCCCTGATGGTGAGCACTATTATCCCGCATTTCCTTATCCGTCCTACGCAAGGATGACGGCACAGGATGTGAGCGATCTTTTCGCCTTCCTGAAAACGCTGCCGGAAGTGGAAGGGCAAGCCGGAGAACACCAGCTTTCCTTCCCGTTCACAATGCGCCGTGGTGTCGGCCTCTGGAAACTCGCCTTCATGCATGACGAGCCGGTCGTCCCGCTGACGACGGACGCGTCCGAGGCGGAAAAGCGCGGGCGGTATCTCGTTGAAGGCCCTGGGCATTGCGGCGAATGCCACACGCCGCGGAATTTCGCCGGAGGGCAACTCTACGATCAGTGGCTTGCAGGAGCCGTGTCAGCCGAAGGCGAGGGGATCGTACCCAACATCACCTCCGGGGAAGGCGGCATCGATTCCTGGTCGACGGGGGATATCGCCTACTATCTGGAGAGCGGGTTCACGCCGGAGTTCGATTCCGTTGGCGGGGCCATGGTCTCCGTTCAGAAGAACATGGCCCACCTTGCCAAGGAAGATCGCGAAGCGATTGCCGCCTATCTCAAGTCGGTGCCGGCCAGAGCTAACGGCTATCCATCTTCCCGGTGACCTTCAAAACGAAGGCATAGGTAAGCGCCTTTTCCTCGAGCCGTGAAAAACGGCCCGAGGCTCCGGCGTGACCGGCATCGAGATTGGTTTTCAGGAGGACCGGATTGTCGCCCTTTTTCCGATCGCGCAGCCGGGCCACCCATTTCGCGGGTTCCCAGTAGGTAACGCGCGGATCTGTGAGGCCGGCAAGGGCCAGGATGGGTGGGTACTCTTTCGCGCTTACATTGTCGTAGGGAGAATAGGCGGCAATGGTGTCGTAATCCTCACGCGAGACGATGGGATTGCCCCATTCCGGCCATTCGGGCGGGGTGAGGGGCAATGTGTCGTCGAGCATTGTGTTGAGCACATCGACGAAAGGCACGGCGGCGACAATGCCCCCAAAGGCTTCCGGCGCCATGTTGGCAACCGCGCCCATCAACATTCCGCCGGCCGACCCGCCCTCCGCAACGATGCGGTCGTGGCTGGTGTATCCCTCGGCCACGAGATGACGGGCGGCGGCGATGAAATCGGTGAACGTGTTGACCTTTTTTTCGCGTTTTCCGTCCTCGTACCAGGCGTAACCCTTTTCCTTGCCTCCGCGGATATGCGCGATGGCGTAGACGAAACCACGGTCGACCAGAGACAGGCAGTTCGTATTGAAAGAGGCGGGCATCGCCATGCCATAGGCTCCATAACCGTAGAGCAGGCAGGGGGCTGAACCGTCGAGCGCTATACCCTTGCGATAGACCAGAGACACCGGCACCAGTTCGCCATCGGGCGCAGGCGCCATCAGACGACGCGTCACATAGTCGTCCGCATTGTGCCCGGACGGTACTTCCTGCGTTTTCAGGAGCGTGCGGGTGCGAGTGCGCATGTCGTAGTCAAACACCTGCTCCGGCGTGGTCATTGATGAATAGGAGAAACGCAGCGTATCGGTCGCGTATTCGTAGGATCCCTGAAGCCCAAGCGAATAGGCCTCTTCGTCGAAGGCGATGGTATGCTCGGAACCATTGTGGCGATCGCGAATAACGATGCGCGGCAGTCCATCTTTGCGTTCGAGGCGGACGAGATAATCGGCGAAGGCCATGATCGCGAGGATCAGGCGGCCGGGCTCGTGAGGCACGAGATCCTGCCAGTTTTCGCGCGCGGGGTTGCTGGCCGGTGCGGTGACAATCTTGAAATCCTTGGCGCCATCCGCATTGGTCAGGATGAAGAAGATATCGCCGCCTTCCTCGAGATCGTATTGAAGGCCGGTTTCGCGTGGCGCGACCAGGCGTGGCGCGGCTTCCGGATCGTTGGCCGGCAGGATGAGGCATTCCGACGTTTCGTGATCGTGGGCGGAAATATAGATCCACTCCTGCGTGCGGCTGCCGGAAACGCCGACGAAAAACCCTGCATCGGCTTCTTCATAGACGAGGCGGTCGGAGGCAGGCTCCGCGCCAACGCGGTGGAAAAACACTTTCGAAGGACGATGGTTCTCATCGAGACGCGTGTAGAAAAAACCATCGCTCGCCGCATCCCACACACCACCGCCGCCTGTCTCGGCAACGATGTCGGGCAGGTCTTCGCCGGTGGCGAGGTCGCGCACGCTGATCGTGTAGAGTTCAGAACCCTTGTCGTCATGGCCCCACAGAAGACGTTTGTGATCGGGCGAATGATCGACCCCGCCGACGCGGAAATAGCTCTTGCCCTCGGCTTCTCGGTCACCGTCCAGCAGCGTCTCCTCCGCGCCGCCGCCGCTGGGCAGGCGGAAGAAGCGCGGATACTCGCCTCCGGTCCGGAACCCGGCGGCATAGGCATAGGGGCCATCTCTGGAAGGCACGGACGTCTCATCTTCCTTGATGCGGCCGCGCATCTCGGCGACGAGAGTCTTCTGCAACTCTTCCGTATCGACCATGAGCGCTGCCTGATAGGCATTCTCGGCTTCGAGATGGGTACGGATGTCGTCGGCAAGGAGGCTCGGGTCGCGCAGGACCTCCTGCCAGTTTTCAGCACGCATCCAGGCATATTCATCCGTGCGCTCGATGCCGTGGCGCGTGTCCTTCACGGGATGTGCGCGCGGCGAGGGGGCTTTTGCGTCCATGGCGAACGGTTTGGAAGTCATGAGGCTACCTTGTGAATATCTGCGAGAAGCGAGTGCGGCGCGCCGCAGGGAATGCCTCCTTCATGTCCCGAGCGAATAGGGCATGGCAATGGCTTATTGTGTTTTTCCCGGCGCTTCCCTGCCCCAGGTCCGGCCCGATGAGCGGATTTTGCATCTGGCCTGTCCCGTGGTTTAAGCTGTGTAATCTTCTGTGAATGGCGGCGTTTCATCGCGCTTTGCAGGTCGGTTTACGCCTTGTGGTGCCTGAGGCGAGTGTTTATGTCACCGTAGGATTTAAAAATGTGGCCTGAAACACGATTTCAAGTGGGGAGAGTTCATGACGGCAGACAGCCAGTGGCTGACATTTCTTGCTCTGTTGCTGCCGTTTGCAGCCGCCGCCATCGCACCAGTGCTTACAAAAGCGCTGAAACACAATGCGGCGTGGATCCTGGCCCTGGCTCCTGCTCTTATCTTTCTTCATTTTAGCGGATTCGTTGGAAACATCTCCGAAGGAGAAACGCTTTCGGCCGGATATGTCTGGATTCCGAGTCTTTCGGTAGACTTCTCCTGGTTTCTTGACGGCCTGTCCGTCACCTTCGCACTTCTGATTACCGGCATAGGTACGCTGATCGTGCTCTATGCGGGCGGGTATCTGAAGGGACATGAGCATCAGGGGCGCTTTTTCTCCTTCATACTGATGTTCATGGGGTCCATGCTGGGATTGGTAGTGGCCGATTCCTTCCTGACCCTGTTTGTTTTCTGGGAGCTGACCTCGATCACCTCGTTCCTGCTGATCGGTTTCGATCATTCACGCGAAGCCTCGCGCCGTGCGGCGTTGCAGGCGCTGGTCGTGACCGGGCTTGGCGGGCTTTCACTTCTGGCGGGGCTTCTGGTAATCTGGGGAGCCACAGGTGTCACTTCCCTGTCTGCTCTGCTTGCAAGCGAAAGCGCGCTGCGCGATGCGCCGCTTTATATGGCTGCACTGCTTTTGATCCTCGGCGGTGCATTCACGAAATCGGCGCAGTTTCCCTTCCATTTCTGGCTGCCGAACGCGATGGAAGCACCCACTCCGGTTTCGGCCTATCTGCACTCTGCAACAATGGTGAAAGCGGGCGTCTATCTTCTGATGAGGCTTAACCCCGTGCTGGGTGATACGGTCGCATGGGAAACGATCCTGCCTGTTTTTGGCGGTGCCACGCTGCTCGTCGGTACACTCCTGGCTATGCGCCAGACAGATCTGAAGCTGATGCTCGCTTATACGACGGTAGCCTCGCTCGGGCTGCTCGTCATGCTGACGGGTGTGGGCTCGGAGAAGGCTGTTGAAGCGGCAGTGCTCTATCTGGTGGCACACTCCATGTTCAAGGGCGCGCTCTTCATGGTTGCGGGATTGGTGGATCACGAGGCCGGCACACGCGATGTCACCAGACTGGGCGGCCTGCGAAAGGCGATGCCCATCACCTTCACGGCGGCGGTTCTGGCTGCCGCGTCGATGGGCGGTGTCCCGCTGTTCTTCGGCTTTCTTGCGAAAGAAGAGATCTATGCCGGCCTGGGTTTCACCGATGGCTGGACCTCGTTGCTGACGCTGGTCGCGCTCACTGGCAACGGGCTGATGTTCGCGATCGGCTTTGCCGTGGCCCTGAAGCCATTTCTTGGAAACAAGGTAGAGACCCCCAAACACGCCCACGAAGGGCCGGTCCTGCTTTGGCTCGGGCCGCTCGTTCTCGGCGGCCTCGGGCTTGTGTCTGCTCTGGTATCAGGTCTCAGCCACGAGCTGGTCAGCAGCCCGATGTCGAGTGCAGTGCTAGGCGAGCCTGTAACGGTGACGATTTCGACCGTGCCGCATATCGGCATGCCGCTCGTCCTCTCGGTGGTGACGGTCGCGTTGGGTGCTTCGGTATTCGTCATGCTGGAGCGCGGGCGTGCTGCCATGGCCGGCATTCTGACCGCCATCGGCTGGGGACCGGACCGGGGCTTCGACCAGGTGATGCGCGGTCTGACCCGGCTTTCGTTCCGTGTGACCAATATCATTCAGAATGGTCGCCTCGATTACTACATGACGGCAACCTTCGTTGCGGTCGCTGCCGCAGTGTTGATTCCGATGGGGCTTTATGACGAATGGCCGACACCCCCCCAGCTTCCCCGGATGCCCTTCTATGAGTGGACCGTCCTGCTGATCGCCCTGATCGGTCTTGGTGCGGTGATCTATGCGCGTGACCGGCTGACTGCGATCGTCTCACTAGGTATTCAAGGGTTTGCCGTGGCTCTTATATTCATGCTGCTTGGTGCTCCGGATCTCTCTTTCACCCAGTTCATGGTCGAGACGCTGTCCGTGGTGATCCTGGCCCTTGTCATGACGCGGCTGCGGCTCTCGCCGACGGATCACCGCCCGACAGGCGAAAAGGTGCTTGACGTTGCCGTGGCCGGAACCTGCGGTGCCGCGCTGGGCCTGATGCTTTTGCGCGTGACCCAGGTGCCGTTCAACACCGAGCTCAGTGATTTCTTCTCGCAGTATTCCCGCGTGATCGCTCATGGCCGGAACATCGTGAATGTGATCCTCGTCGATTTCCGCGGCACGGATACGTTGGGCGAGATTGCCGTGGTGATGATCGCCGGCCTGGCCATTCTGGCGCTGGTGCGGATCCGCAGCGTCAAGCCGATCACAGAAAACAGGGAGGAGGGGTGATATGCGTACATTGATCTTCCGCACGGTCGCGCCCTATCTCACAAGCCTGATGATCCTGTTTTCCATCTTTGTGCTTTTACGGGGCCACAATGAGCCGGGCGGTGGTTTCATCGGCGGGCTGATCGCCGCATCGGCATTTGCGATCTACGGCATCGCCTGCGGAGTTTCGCCGGTGCGCCGCGCCCTCTATTTTCATCCAATGGCGATTTCGGGTTTCGGGCTTCTGGTGTCGGCAATTTCCGGCTGGCTGTCCCTTGCCTTCAAGGTGCCGTTCATGACGGGCCTGTGGACCAAGGTCAGCGTGCTCGGTGTTCCCGTGGACCTATCCACCGTGCTGTTCTTTGACATTGGCGTTTATCTTGTCGTTCTCGGGTCGATCACATCTGTCGCACTTGCCCTTGAAGAAAGGGAGCACGGGTAATGGAAGTCGCTCTCTCCTTTGTGGTCAGCGTGTTCTTCGCTGTCGCCATCTATCTGATGCTGTCGAAGCACATCATCCGCATTCTCCTCGGGGTCTCGATCTTCGGCAATGCGGTGAACCTGTCGATCTTCACGGCTGGTAGGCTGATGCGTGAGGTTCCGCCGATCATTCCCGAGGCGCTGCCGATCCCGGAGGCGGCGACGGCAAACCCGCTGCCGCAGGCACTCGTTCTGACGGCGATCGTAATTTCGTTCTCGCTCTTCGCTTTCCTCCTGGTGTTGGCGTTCCGTGCCTATCAGGAGTTGGGAACCGACGACACGGATGGAATGCGCGTTGCCGAACCCGAGGGCGAACCAATGCCCCCGCTTGGATACTGAGGCACCGATGGCTGCTGAATCGATTGACATTTCCAACGCAATGCTGACGGAGCCGACGGCGCTGGGTGACTGGATGCTTGTGGCACCGGTCGGGCTGCCGATTCTCTTTGGCGCGGTCCTGCTCATGGTGCGCCACGAAACCCGGCTGCATGCAGGCATTGCCATTGCGGGGCTGCTTCTGACCCTTGGCGCGAACGCTGCACTCCTTCTGCAGGTGCTGGCAGACGGTCCGAAGGTGATGACCATGGGGCGCTGGCTGCCGCCCTTCGGCATATCCTTTACCGCGGACGCGCTCGGAGCATCGCTTGCCCTTGTGGCGACGCTGGTTGCCAGTGTGTGTGCTCTCTACGCGATGAAGGACATCGGCGCGACGGGTCGCCGCTACGGCTTTTATCCGTTTCTGATGCTATTGATGGCGGGCGTGGGAGGGTCGTTTCTGACCGGTGACATTTTCAACCTGTATGTCTGGTTCGAGGTGTTTCTGATCTCCTCCTTCGGTCTCCTGATCCTGGGGTCGACCGACCGTCAGCTCGACGGCGCAACCAAGTATGCCATTCTGAACCTGGTGGGGACGACGCTGTTTCTGACCGCGACCGCGTATCTTTACGGCACGTTTGGAACGCTCAACATGGCCGATATCGCCCGAAAGGCGGATGCCATGCGCGAGACAGGTCCGTTGATGACCCTCGCAGTCCTCTATTTGCTTGCCTTCGGCATGAAAGCGGCTGCGTTCCCGGTGAACTTCTGGCTGCCAGCCTCTTATCACACACCGCGCATCGTCACGGCGGCGCTGTTTGGCGGTGTGTTGACCAAGGTCGGAGTTTACGCGCTGCTGCGCGTTCTGGTGATGCTGTTTCCCGTTGAGCGGGCGGAGCTATCAGGTGTGATTGCCTGGGTGGCGGCGGGCACGATGGTGCTCGGGATTATGGGCGCTATTGCCCAGTCCGATATTCGCCGGGTGCTGGGGTTTGTGGTTATCTCTGGCGTTGGAGTGATGCTTGCAGGGCTCGCGCTGGGCACCGAGATCGGGCTGACGGGCACGATTCTTTATGCATTCCACTCCGTTCTCGCAATGACCGCGCTTTACCTTCTGGCCGGCGTCATCAAGGAGCTTGGCGGAAGCTACTCACTGCATGAGCTGGGTGGGCTTTACCGAGCCTATCCGGCGATGGGGGCCTTTGCGCTGGTTCTGATGCTTGCGGTGGCAGGACTGCCGCCGGCATCCGGGTTGTGGCCCAAAGTGCTGCTCGTGCGGGCTTCGCTCGAAGCAGGATGGCCCTGGCTCTCTTTTGCCATTTTGTTGACCGGCCTTCTCACCACGATTGCGCTCGGGCGTGTGTATATCCTTGCGATCTGGCGCAACGGCCCTTCCGGAGTTCCTGCCGATGCAGCCACGGGTGCCCCCGGATATGGCTACGCCTCAATGGCCTTGCTGTGTGTTCCGATCATACTGCTCGGCATTTACCCTGAACCATTTATCCGGGTGGCTGAAGCGGCTGCGGTCGGGCTCCTGGATGCATCAGGCTATATCGGTGCGGTCTTTCCTGCGGAGGCGGTGCAATGAGACTGTCCCTGATCAATATCATCCTGGCGCTGATCTGGACCGCGGTCAGCGGCTCTTTCACCCTGCCGAACTTTATTTTCGGCTTTCTCCTTGGGGCGGCAGCACTTTACCTGATCCGGGAACAGGTCGGATCTCTGGGATATTTCGCCCGCAGTATGCGGGTCATATCACTTGCCCTGCTGTTTCTCTACGAACTGGTACTTTCTGCCTGGCGGGTTGCGCTTCTTGTTTTGTCGCCGAGGATGAACCTTCGGCCCGGCATTTTCGCGTATCCTCTCAAGGTGGATCGGGACTTCGAGATCACGCTTTTGGCAAATCTGATCACGCTGACGCCGGGGACCCTGTCCGTCGACGTTTCGGAAGATCGCCGCTTTCTTTATGTTCATGCGATCGATTGCTCGGATCCGGAACAACTGCGCCGCGACATTGCCGAAGGCTTCGAACGCAAGATCATGGAGGCGTTTCGATGAGCGCCAGCGAAGAATTTCTCGTTTTTGCCGAGTTCATAGCGCTCGCGCTGTTGAGCCTGTCTTTCCTGCTGACTGTCATACGCGTCCTTGTGGGGCCGAGCCTGCCCGACCGGGTTCTCGCCCTTGATATGCTGGTAACCATTGCAATCGGCTTCATTGCGGTCATTGGCATTCGTACAGGCTTCACGCTTTATCTCGACATCGCCATCGCCCTCGGCCTTGTCGGCTTTCTGGCGACAGTTGCTTTTGCCCGCTTCGTTCTCAGTCGACGTTATGAACAGGAGTTCGTGAAGCGCGACACGCTCGGCATCTACGGCGACAAGGAGCAGTGATGGACGACGTGTTCAACATACTCACAGGCATTCTTGTCATCATCGGTGCAGCTTTCACCCTGATCGCTGCGATCGGCATTCTGAGGCTCCCCGACCTCTATACGCGCATGCATGCCGCCTCGAAGGCCGGGACGCTCGGATCGGGGCTTATGCTTGTCGCGCTGGCAATATTTGCGCAGGATCAGGCGATCGTCACCCGGGCATTGGCGGCGGTGGTGTTCTTTCTCCTGACGGCGCCCATTTCCGCCCACCTTCTGGCGAAGGCGGCCTATGCCGCAGGCTACAGACTCTGGGGGCGTTCGGTGCATGACGATATGGCGTCTCCCGAGCGTGTGGCCTCAGACGGTATCGACGGAAAAAGTAATAAAGAAGATTAGATAGACTATTTTCTTCTATACTTCATATTCCTCGCGCTGCTTCGTGTATTCCCTGCCAATCTGTCGCACCACAGACAATTCCTTGTGGTGGCTGCATTGACGGCGGCGCATACGCATTCGTTCTTTTTTGAACGATAGAGCCGGGCGCGTTAAAAACGCTAAGGTCGGCTTAGTTGAGTACCGAGATTAATTTTAAGCTGATCTGATTTTTGGAATGAAATACGATTTTTTGAGATGTGATAAACAATCAGCCGCAGGTATCTGGTAGTATTAATTTGAAATTGTGAGTTGACCGGTCGAACGAAAAAAACGATATGATTGCTGCCTTCTCGGGAATCGGCAAAAAAATGCCTGTAGAATAGGGATTCCTATAGACACCTCATCACTGGCGGCATGAGGTTGTGGATTTGAATAGACGTTGGGGCAAGGTAACGAAATGAACGAAGATTCTGTAAAAAACGACGATACTCTTATTGAACTGACCGCAGACGTTGTTGCTGCTTATGTCAGCAACAATCCTGTTCCTGCATCCGAACTTTCCAACTTGATTTCAGACGTTCATGCAGCGCTCGGCCGTGTATGTGGCACTCCAGAAACACCGCCTGCTGAAAAGCAGAAACCGGCCGTGAATCCGAAGCGCTCTGTACACGAAGACTATATCATCTGTCTCGAGGACGGAAAGAAGTTCAAATCGCTGAAGCGTCACCTGATGACGCATTACGGCATGACGCCTGAACAGTATCGGGAAAAGTGGGGGCTTGACGCCAATTACCCGATGGTGGCTCCGAGCTATGCCGTGGCGCGTTCGAAACTGGCCAAGCAAATGGGTTTAGGACGCAAGCGCAAGGAAAAGTAGCATTTGGCTGGCGCCGGGCGCCAGCGCGATGTTTCCGTGTTCAGGCGGCGCTTCCGGCGCCGCTTTTTTTGTGCGTTCGGCGATCGTCTCAGGGGAGCAGGTCAGAGGCTCCGCGTGATGGTGCCCATTCATGGACGAAAGGAGGGCCCCGACCGCGTTGTCGCAGTCAATCGCTTGAATGCCTGGCTCAGGGCTATGTGGCGATTGAGGTCGTAGCTCCAATGGTTACGGACCCCTTTCAGGCGCTCTCTCTCGATCAACCGTTTCAGGCGACGAAGCACGTTGTCGCGCTCGGGGCCGGAGCTGTTCTGCGCCTCCTCAAGATCCAGCCCACCGACTAGGAAAAGTGCGGCCGTCTGCCGCGCGTCTTCATACCGTTTCCGCTTGGCCTGGAGGAAGGCGATGCTCTCCATCTTTACCGTAGTCATGCTCAACCCTTCATGTCGTGAGCGATAACTATGAAGCGCGCAGTGGGAGCGGGGATAAACCAACAGGGGAAATTCGTGCGGAATTTTGTTTTAATAATAATTTCAGTAGTTTAAGGAGTTTCTGGTTTTTATCTGTTCGTAATTTGTTCCCGCATATGCGTGTGTGAGGTATAAGAATTTATTCCTCTTTCCTGTGAAGGGATAAAGTCTGTGCTTTCAAACGCTGCCAAATCGACGGAACAAGAAGACGGGCGAGTTAAAACGCCTGAAGATCAATCACCGGTAACGCTGCACCGCCGTCTCAGTCCGATTCCCGAGGAGCGCGTCGGGGACGTTTGTGAATGTGTTCTCGACATTGTTGGCGCACTGTTCAATGTGAGCGGGCGCGAACTGCGCGAAACGCGCCGTTCATCGACAAGCGTAACGCGGGTGCGCCAGATCGGAATGTATGCCGCACATGTGGTTCTCGGGCTCAACATGAGTGAAGTCGGACGCGGGTTCGGTCGTGACAGAACCACCGTCCAGTATGCGTGTCATATTATTGAGGACATGCGTGACGACGAGGAGTTTGACCGGATCGTTTTGATGACGGAGCGCATCACTGCGGCTGCGTTCCGCAACACGGAGCTGCGCTGACATGGCTGTTTACAAAGAAGAGTTGCGCCATGCGCGCGAGCGTAGCCGCTGTCTGCGATTTCTGCAGAAGGGAGAGGCGTGGTTGCAACCCGGCGCAAAGGAGGGGAGCATGCTTCTCGACGGAGGGGAGCGGGGAACGGTCTCCATATCGCTTGGCGTTTTGAAGGCGCTGGAGAAAGACGATCTCGTGTGCCTGCGCGAAGACAAGGCTGCCGTGACGGCTGCTGGCATCGCCAGTGCGCGTCGATTGGCTGCGAAGCGGGAACCTTTTGCAAGCCAGCATCGGGAGATAGAGCGCAGGGTCATAAAGCAGGGCGCCGAGAAGACGATCATTGCCGCGACGCTGAGCGAATCTCCTCTGGCGCAGCTTGCGAACCGGCGCACCCGCAATGGTGAACCGTTCCTGACGATCGCGGAGTTCGACGCCGGTGAGAAACTGCGTGCCGATTACACACGCGGACAGATCATGCCACGCCTGAGTGCCAACTGGATGGCGTCAGTAACGGGAAGGAAACGCGGCAACGGGGCCGGAGGTGGCGTTGAGCTTACGGAGGCCGCAGTGGGCGCGCGTCAGCGTGTCGACCGGGCGCTTGAGGCCGTCGGACCGGAGCTGGCGGGTGTGCTGGTGGATATATGTTGTTTCCTGAAGGGATTCGAGCAGGTGGAAATCGAGCGGGGCTGGCCCGTGCGCTCGGCCAAGGTGGTGCTCAAGACCGCACTGGGCGCGCTGGCCCGCCATTATGAGCCCCCTGCTCGCAAGAAGCGCGAAACGCACAGGCCGATTCTGCACTGGGGCGCGCAGAATTTTCGGCCGAAGCTCGCCTGAACAATTTGCTGATTGCCTGAAAACGGGCAATCAGCCTGCTGCGGGTGCCACCTCTGTGGCTTCTTTTTTTATGCGCTGAACCATCGAACGCAATCCATTGGCGCGTTGCGGTGTGAGATGTTCGTCAAGGCCGAGTTTGGCCATCACGTCTTCGGCATCAATTTTCAGGATCTCGCTGGCGCGCCTGCCTGAAAACAAAAGGAGCATGATGGCGACGAGACCCCGCACGATATGGGCGTCCGAATCGCCTTTGAAGGTGAGGACGGGGTCGTTGCCTTCTCCACGTTCCGTATATAACCACACCTGGCTGACACAGCCACGCACCCGGTGTGCCTCGTCGCGCGCGGCTTCCGGATAGGAAGGCAGATTGTTGCCAAGGTCGATGATATATCGGTAGCGTTCTTCCCAATCGTCGAGGAAGGCGAAATCGTCATAAAGGGTGTCAATCGTAGTGCTCATTGGGCCGGATATAGTGATTGGCCGGCCATTCGTCACGGAAAACCTTTGATTGCCCCAAAATGTCGAGGGATCTATTGATCGGCAGGGCGCTCTGGAACACTTCCGGTTGTTAAAGGTGCCGATGCAGCGCTGGCGGCGGCCTCGGGCGGAGTGTCCGTCGGCTCTTCGAGCATTTCATATGCAAAACGGGCACTTTCACGGGCCCGGGCCCCGATCGTCTGAAGTGCGGCGCGCCCGGTTGCACAGACTTCGGGCTTTCGCTCGCAGATGCCAACCATGTCTGTAATGGCTTCGCGGGCCGCGCCCAGTGCCTGCAGGGCGCCGACCTGTGGCGTCTCCGCGCTGTCCTGGCTGCCTGTTCCCCCAATAGGCAACAGTAGCAGCACCAGCGAAAGCCAGAAGATCGAGCGGATTATAAAGCCCATGACGTCCAGTCCCGTTTTGCCCCGAAGGATGTCCCTGGCGGGCACAATGTCATGCCTCCGCCAAGAAGCTCTTGAGAATTCTCCTAAAATTGAAAGCAAACTTTTTAAAAGTTCGGAAATGTCCGCCTTTGAAGCAAAGCCGTTTCAAACCCGCGGAAACATCGTTACGCTTTGTTTGGCATCTAATGATCTGAGGCAATTGTCTTTTTTCCGGGGCACGGCCTGTTTAAAGGATTTTTGGGCTTGCTGTTTTGGCGGCTATTTTGTTCAGCGCGCGTTAACCATGACGGCATTCACCACGCTTTGATGGGTCGATTTCTCTCATTTTTGCGCTTGCCGCCGGCCCTTTGACGCCTGCGTTTATCCTTTCCTTAAACGCTCGATGCGAGTTTCGTCAGGAACAAGAACCCGCCGAACGGACAAAGCAAGAGCGCGTCGAGTTGAGTTCACGAGTAGCATCATATCAAGAATGGCTGGCAGCCCTTTCAGCCGCTTGCGAAAGGCTGATCCACCCCAGTGTTGAAGACGGGGTGGAGCGTTCGCGCCAATTGCGGCTTGCCGGCGTGCTTCTGACGGCCCCCTTCTTGTTTGCGGGCGCGGCCGCGCTGCTTCTCGCCGGCACTCTGGGTTTCGCTCCGACGCTGGCGCTCGCCAGCGCCGGCTTTGCGGTGAGCTGGCTGGCCGCAGCCGGCCTGTTTGCAAGCGGGCGCCGTGAAATGATCGAAGCGCTCGCGCTTGTTCTTGGAATTACCGCCATCAGCGCGGTGATTGTTCTTTCCGGTGGTTTTGCGTCTCCGATGACAGCCCTGATAGCGGGGCTTGCAGCAGAAAGTGTCTGGATTGCACGGACGCGCCGCGCTCTTTTGGCGGGTGGTCTCGCCGGTGTGGTTTCTCTCGGACTGGCCGCTCTTGGCGGGGTTTTGGGTGTTCATTTTTCTGCATCGCTGCCGCTCGCCGTGCTCTGGCTGATCCCGCTGGCTTATGTGGCCACACTCGCCCTGCGCTTCGGGACGTCGCAGGCGGAGCGAATGAGCAATTCCGCATCCTCGAAAGGCGTGGGCATAGAAACGATGATGAGCGCGCTGGTGCTGCGCCTTGAGGGCACCGGTGATGTGGTGGATGCGTCCCATCAGGCCGAGGGGGTCTTGAATGTCCGGTCCGACATCCTTCTGGGGACAGGGTTTTTCGAGCGTATTCATGTGGGTGACCGCGTGGCTTATCTGTGCGCGGTCTCTGAAGTGAGTGGTGGTGCCGACCGGCGAACGATCAGTATCCGACTGCGCATGCCTGCGGAAGAAGATGGGGTTCGCGCATCCGGTTATCGTCAATTCGGCGTAGAGCTTCTGAAACTGGAAGATGCTGCGCAGGTCGTGGCGATCGTGCGCGACGAAAGCGAGCGGGCCGCACTGGAGCACGACCTGGCGCGCGCACGGGAAGAGGCACGTGTCGCAAAGGTCGAGAGCAAACGAATGCTGGCAGCCGTCAGCCATGAGCTTCGCACGCCGCTGAATGCAATTCTCGGCTTTTCCGACACGCTTCAGACGGAGATTTTCGGACGCTTCTCCAATGATCGGCAGCGCGAATATGTGCGGCTCATTCACGAGGCAGGCGAACATCTGCTCTCGGTGGTGAACTCCACGCTGGAAATCTCCAAGCTGGAGGCAGGCACCTACACGCTTCACCCGGAGGCGTTCAGTTTCTCGGATGCCGTGGATACCAGCGTGGCATTCGCCCGGGCGGATGCGACGGCGCGTGCGGTGGATGTGGATGTGGCGATCGCGGACAACGTCGGCGTCGTCTATTGCGACCGACGTGCGGTGCAGCAGGTGTTGATAAACCTTCTCTCGAATGCGGTTAAGTTCTCGCACGCCAACGGCCGTGTGAGGGTGACGGCGGAGCGGACCGGCAATCGCCTTGACTTCAGCGTTGCCGATAATGGTATCGGGATTTCCGCCGATGACCTCGAGCGAATCGGCGAGCCTTTTGCTCAGGTCCGAAGCGAAGCGACGAGGCATGTTGAGGGAACCGGTCTCGGTCTGGCGCTGGTAAAAGGGCTTGTAAGTCTTCAGGGTGGTGGCATGACCATCGACAGCGCACCGGGTGAGGGCACACGTGTGAGCATTTCGCTGCCGGTGGGTGTAGGGGCGGAAAAGGACAAGACGGGCCGGGGTGGCAAACCGGGAATTGATAATGAGTGGGGTAATGAAGAATACCGCAAGACGGCCTGAACCGGAGGTCACGTTTGGAACTCTGCTACGCGCCGGAGCAGCCGGGGCGGGGATGGCGATCGTTCGCAACCCGGTGGCAGTCGGTGGTGCAACGGCCTTTGCTGTCGCATTCTCCTTCGTTTCGGCCAACGCGCTCTGGTATCAGCCGCATTTCCATTCCGGGGCTTTGATATCGACCCGTACACCGGTGTTCACCGAACCACGGAATGTGCCCGATCCCGAGCGGCCTGTCATTTCTGAGGAGACACCACGTCAGGCTCCGCGTCAGGTGGTCCCCGATCAGGACACGACCGGGGCGATCCCGGTCGAGCGCCCGGAAGAGGTGGCCGGTGGGGATTCGACCATACGCCAGGTGCAGTCGGTGCTTCAGGAACTGGGGCTGTACCGCGGTACGATTGACGGTCTTGAGGGCCCTGAGACCCGCACGGCAATCGAAAACTACCGCCGTATCGTGGATCTGGATCCAACACCGACCGTCGATGAAGCGCTGCTGCGTCAGCTTGGGCTCTCGGCAGCGCCGCAGGCGGCGGGAAACGCGCCAGATCTGTCGGCAGCGCCGGCAATAATACCCCCTGTCGCACCGACGCCGACACCACGCCCGGCCTATCAGCGTTCGGCTTCAGCTTCCGCGAACGCGGAGCCGGCGGGAGCACGGGTTCCCGTACCGACGGCGAACGTGCCGCAGGCGCGTGTTCACACGGCGGCCCTTGAAACCAGCGAGGCGGACCCCACAATCATGCGCGTGCAGGCCGGTCTGAAGGCCTTTGGCAATGACGGGATCGAGGTTGACGGCCTTCTAGGCCAAAATACCCAGGCTGCCATTCGCGAGTTTCAGAGCCTTTTCGGGCTCCCCGTCACCGGGCAGCCGGACCAGGCGCTTCTTGCAAAAATGCGTGAGGTTGGTCTGACCAACTGACGTGGGCTGGGGCCCTCCCGGCAGGTTGATCTTCCGCCGGCACCAAGGAGACGCTGCCCATGCGCCTGACCAGCGAATTCTGGGTTTCTGCACTGACAAAGCGTCTCTTCGCAGAGGGTGGTTTTGCCACGGTTCTGCAAAAAGGCGCGCGGGAGGCTGGAACCATTTTTATTCTGTTGCGCAATCGTCTTGGCGAGCAGGCGCTTTATGGCCCCGCAGCACAGGCCTTCTATGACGAGGCGCGGCCCAATGAGCGACGCTTTGCGCTGATCGCAAAAGATGACGACCAGGCGATCGACACGCGTCTTGAACGAGAGCGTCGGTTCGATCCGGACTTCTGGCTGGTCGAAATCGAGGTGACGGACCTTGATGAGGCAGAACGCTATTTCGAGATTGCTGCCGGCTGAGGCGTGTGCCCGGGACAGCCCAGCCCACTTTGCCAATCGCTCAGCCTTTGCCGCGCGGTAGCTGGCGAAAGGGCCTTGTAGCGTTCCAGAAAGAATGTGATCGCGCTGCGCTGCGTGAAGAGCCCCGGAAAGGCCGCAGCGGAAAGAAGAAACGCTTCCGCTTCCTCAATTTCCAGCGCTTTCAACGCCACGATAAGTTCACCATAGGTGGGAAAGCCGGTGATCTCGCGGGCAGCCCTTTGCGGAATGCCCAGAACCGACGAGAGCGCCTTTTCAAGTGCATCCTGTTCCCCGGAAAAGGCTGCAGCCCGCAACGTTCTGGCCGCATAATCTGCGGCAGGAAGTGCCGGGCGGGCTTCCTGCGGTGCGGGTGGGCTCTGGGAGTTGGCCGCACGCATGATAAGACGCAAGCGCTGACGCACCTCCGCTTCAACAGAACTGCCACCTGTCTCCGCCTCGTCGCTGGTTTCATCATTTTGAGCAGTGAGCGCACGTGTAAGCGCTGCAATTGCCGGATTGAGACCAGCTCGACGTCCGATAACACGGGCATGGCCCCGACCATGACGGGCAAGAAGACCGATCAGGTCCACATCCGAGAGAACCGGGGAACGCATTAATAGGGGAGCGGATATCTCCGCAGGCTCGTCGGCAAGCTTCCTGAGCAAACCCTTTGGCGGGTTCTGGCACTCTGACAGGATCGCAGCCGCGTAACGGCGCGTTTCCGTGGAGATCAAGGGATACAGTGGAAGGGCAAGATCATCCAGTTGGGCGATTTCGCGCCGGGTAGGACGTGTAAGGGATGCAAATGCGGAGACTGCGGCGCGAAACAGCCGCTCGGGTCTGTGCGCTTCCCCGCCAGAAGCCAGTTGCCTGAATACAGCGGACGACACGCAGATCAAACCCTCCGAAACGCGAGTGATTACAAGATACGCCATCGGCAACAAGAACGACGAGCCGACGATTGACGAGATTTACAGCAATTCCCTTAGCAAGCTGTTAACCGGTTTCTTTAGACTTCCGTTCAGACTTTCAGGTTCGCCCGGATTGATGGGAGAGGCTGTTCGTAACCGGTAACGAAACGTTAACCATGTGCTGCCTTACTGGAAGGAGGAGGCGTTGCGTACCACTCCGTCACAGAAAGGGACGCGATGTCATGGCTACGATATTGAGCTTTGCAACGGCTGCGAAACGAACGACAGCGGTTGCGTCGAAAAGGCGACCTTCCAGCGCTTCGATCATCATCTTTCCTGGCGTGCGCTATGAGAGACGACCGGAAAGCGATCCCGATAACGGCGGAGACGACCGTCCGCAGGATGTCCGCCGACGCTCGACCAAGGGGTGAGACCTGCAAAGAGAAGGTTTCGGAAGACGAGCGGCCTGAAGCTCAGCCTTCGCCATCCCTGTTGTGAAGCATGATCCCGACATTCAGAGTGCTTCGCAGCGCAGACCCTCGAAGAAGCGCTCAACAATAATCCGCCAGCTCTCGTCGGGAACGAAGGCGCGGATCACAACCATGCCTTCTCCTATCGTCGTCTGAGCAATCAGAGAGGACGCGAGTGTCTCGGGCACGCCCTTGCGCAGTTCCAGCAATTGGGCGGCGTTCACGACGAGTGCGTCCAGCTCACTGTTGGTTGCGCTGCGGTCATTCGCGTTGAACACGTTGAAGCCATCCCGGTCATAAACTGAAAATGACCAAAACGGCACGCGCTCTGCAGCCGTCAATCGTACCATTCCGTTTTCAAGATCAAATCGGCAGGCGGCGGTTTCGAAGAACGGATTCTGTTCTTCGGCAAGGAGAGGATTTGCATTGCCTTTGCCCAGTCTGACGAGCGCATAAGGGTCCGCTTCCTCCGCCATCGCAGCCCAAACATCGCGCTCCGAATAAGTGGGCAGCAGGAACAGGATGGCGATATGAACGGCGGCTGCCCCGAAGAGCCCCAGCATAAGTGCATGAAGGAACTTAAGCATCGCAGCCCACCCGGGTGATCGCCGGCAATCTGGTTTCCCCAACGCGCGCGCCTGTCGAAATGGGTGTGTCCACGAGGGTCAGAACCAGTTCCATCGACCCACTCCCGGCGACCGCCATCCAGTTGTCAGGCTGGGGGTGCGGGGAGATCGTCATCTCCAAGGTCTGACCATGGCGCCAAAGGAGGTCCTGCGAATGGAGCGCCGAAGGAAAACGCGCCGGCGCAGACAGAATCTGCCGGTTTTCACCCGTGGCATGAAGGGTGAAGAAGCGCGTCGGGGGAAGATCACCCTGAAGGCGATAACTGCATTGGCGCAGAAGCGGGCTTCCGTCACTGTCTGTCGCTGCAACAAGAACCACGCCTTCCGCCTGCCCGAGGCTGAGTTGACCGAGCCTTGTGCTTCTCG
Organism: Nitratireductor sp.; assembly: GCF_017794765.1. Classification (GTDB taxonomy): domain Bacteria; phylum Pseudomonadota; class Alphaproteobacteria; order Rhizobiales; family Rhizobiaceae; genus Nitratireductor. Next base: position 1,868,808 of record NZ_CP051236.1, read on the forward strand.
CTCTGGAATAGGGGTCGGCTTCGCGTGTCCCCTGATTGGGGAAGGTGACCCAGGGCCCGATTTCCACGGAACCGATGGTGCGTGTCGATTCAAGCGCCAGCCATGCGCTGCCCGTACCGCCGCCGAGCGCGATGAGAAGAACGAAGACAATGAAGACAATGGTTTTCAGCATGCGCGATCCGGCAGGCTACGGACGCATCCGGATACTTCAACTCGAACGGGTGGTTCAAGCCTTTTGCGGTGGGCTTTACGCAGCATTACAGGGCGGATAGCGTTTCGTGAGAGGCGGGTTTGCGCAGGCGCGGCGCTGCCTCGAAGTTCTTTGCGAGCTCCTTGAGGAATTGTGATGTTCGAGCCGAGAGAGCCAGGGGAAGGCTGTCGTTCTCCTGAAGCTCTCCTGCGCCATCTTCACTGGCTGTTTCAACTGCCTCCGTTTCGATACGCATCGGGCCGTCGATACCGGGGAGGGGTTTGATCTCAACGTTCTGATGCGCGTAGGACATCAGACGCTGCCACACCATGGCGGGCAGGGAGCCGCCGGTCATGCGCCTCGTGGGATGAAAATCGTCATTGCCCAGCCAGACAGAGGCGACATAGTTTCCGGTGTAACCCACATACCACCCGTCTCTATAGGACTGGGTGGTGCCGGTTTTTCCTGCCGAGCGTGTCATCGGCAGAGCCGCGCGGCGACCCGTCCCCTGTTCAGGGACAAGGATAAGCATCTGATTCATTGAAGCAGCGGCTTTTTCCGACAGCACACGGCGCGGTGGCGGGGCATCGCGACCATGGTCATAGATGAGATTCCCCGAATGGGTCATCAGCTGCACGACCGCGAAACGGGTATCGGCATAGCCGCCATTGGCGAAAACGGAATATCCGGTCGCCTGATCGAGCGCGGTCATGCCGGACGTGCCCAAAACCATTGTTTTGTGGCCGTTGATGGGGGATTCGATGCCAAAGGACTTGATCAGGTCGATGATGGGATCGATGCCCAGATGATCGCGGGCGAGGCGAACAGGAACGGTGTTGTAGGACTTTATCAGCGCGTGAGTGAGCGTGACCCTGCCGGCATAGCTGCGGCCGTAGTTGCGCGGCGACCAGCTACCCCATGAAATCGGACCATCGGAAATGACGGAGCCGGGTTCGAACCCGCTCTCCATCGCCACCGCGTAGACATAGGGCTTGAAGGAGGAGCCGGTCTGGCGCTCGGCCTTGGTGGCGCGGTTGAACTGGCTTGTGCCGTAGTCGCGGCCACCGACGATGGCACGGACCGCGCCTTCAGTGTCCATCAGAACGATGGCGCCTTCGGATACGTCATAGTCTTTTCCGTGCTGACGCAGGTGGAACTCGAGCGATTCTTCCGCGGCCTTCTGGAGGTTCGGGTCGAGCGTGGTGCGTGCGACAAGCGAATGGGTGGCGCTGCGCGGGACGACACGCTTCACCTCCTCAAATGCCCAGTCGAGGAAATAGTCAGGTGTGTCGGCACCTTCGCGATCAACGGCGGTTGCCGGGTGGAGGCGGGCGGAGAGTATYTGTCCTTCGCTCATGAAGCCGGCCTGCACCATATTGGTGAGGACCTCGTTTGCGCGGGCACGAGCGGCGGGAAGATTTACATGAGGAGCGTAGCGGGCAGGGGCCTTGAAGAGACCGGCGATCATCGCTGCCTCGGCAAGGTTTAAATCCTTGACCGGCTTGTCGAAATAGAAATCTGCCGCGGCAGAGATGCCAAATGTACCGCCACCCAGATAAGAACGGTCGAGATAGTACTGGAGGATCTCGGTTTTTGACAGGTTCATCTCAAGCCAGATCGAAAGGAAGGCTTCCTTGATCTTGCGCTCGAGGGTTCGCTCGTTGGACAGAAACAGGTTCTTGGCGAGCTGCTGGGTAAGCGTGGAACCGCCCTGTACGACGGAATTGGCGCGTACATTTTCGGTAAGAGCGCGGGCGAGGCCAAGAAAGTCGATGCCGAAATGCTCGAAAAAGCGCCTGTCTTCCGTGGCAAGAACGGCCTTGATAACGTGGTCGGGAAGCTCATCCACGGGCACGGAATCGCGCTGGATGATGCCGCGTTGGCCGATCTCATTTCCATAGCGGTCCAGAAACGTAACGGCGTAGTCGTCCTGGGCGCGCCAGTCACCCGCGGTCTCTTCGAACGCGGGCATGGCAAGCGCCAGCATGACGACCGACCCGATCGCCCCCAGTGTGGCGCCTTCGCTGAAGAGTTCGACCACGGCGCGTTTGAAGCCATAGACACGGAAGCGGCGAAAGAAGATCGTTACGCCTTCCCAGAATTCGGCGAGCTTGAAGCCCGCTTCATAAAGCGTGGAATCGATCCAGGCATCGAGCGCCAGCAATCTGGTCGCCCGCGGCGCCTTGCTCTGCCGTTTTTCGCGCGGCATTTTCACCCAAACTCCCGTCCGGCCGTTCACGGCCAACCCGATCGAACCCGTTTTGCGAAATCGCCAGCCGAACACGACCCCACATCGCAGTCCGGTACATAACGGCTATTCTAGCGGATTGTTATGTGAGTTTCTTCGCATTTCCGTCTCTTCCGCAAGGGAAAAACACCGAAATGGCTAACGCATGGACTTCCTGTACAAGAGAATAGGAAAAAATTCCTAATTATATACTTGACGTACTAGAAGGCGAAATGCAATGCTTCGTAAGCGTGACAGGCTGGCACCAAAAAGCGAGCAGGAAGAGCGATTAGCACAGGATGTCGCCAGAATGCTTGCGGAATGGGAGGATAGCGCGGAGTTGGCTATGGACTTTGCATATCGTCTGATTGAGCACGTTCGCGGGCGTACCTAGAAATAGCCTCGATCCACTGGAATATGGAGTGGCTAAGGGACTCGATTCTTCTAGCCGTATCCATGACGGAATCTGTGGTTACAGTTACGGGTTTTTTCCCGAGTGACTCGTCGGAGTAGAGGAACCTAATCAGCTTGATCTCTTCTGCATCTTCGGCGTGCTCGACCACTGCCCCGTGGATGATGTCGTGTCGCTTCTCGGCCAGCTCGTTTATGGCCCTGAACAAGGTGCGGTAGCCATCCATACCGTCATCCGGCATGTTCAGGGATTTGAAGAACTTGCGAAGGTATTCGATCTTTCGCTTAAGGGAGCGTGGTCGCACTGGGTCAACCTTGCCCCACCCTAGATTGCGCGCGATATCGACTTTGATATCTAAGGCTGATTCTAGATGTGCCCATGCGACAGCCATCCGGCCAATGGCAGCGAAGAAAAGAATATCCTTGTGACTTGGGAATTCCGACATGACAAAGACCACTAAGGACCAGGAAAAGGGCGACGAGGTATTGCGCCGTATGCTGCGGACGCCACCGCAGCCGAAAAAAGAGGAAGGCGGGGTCAAAGACCGCCGCCCCCCTGTATCAAGCGAGGATCAGGAAGAGGATGAAAGCGACCGCCCGTAAGCAGCCCGCCACATCCACCGTCACCCCTACAGTTATTGAGACCGTAGTTTTCATAACGAAATCTCCGGTCCGTGGCCACGGAACCAAAAAGGTTTCGTGAGTCGCGGTAGCGTTACGGATAACCCGCCGTTCGCTCACTCTATCGGGGCACCATCCACATATGCATCTGCTTCCGGTACGTCCTGTGCGCCTCTTGGAGTTCGCTCCGCTTGGCCGGATGAACGGCTGCATTGCGGCCCAAGCACAGGCTGCAGGGTAGCCTCTCAGCGTTCTCCAGTTGGCAATTGGGCGCGAGAGAGGAGCCGCAGTAATTGAGATCGTACGCCGAACTATTTATCTGAGTCGAATCGAGCCTTCATGCGCCTGTGGAGAAGTCGTCGCGCTTTCTGCTTAGGCGTAACTAGCTTCACCAATCCGCCGATAAGTAAGGCGCTTACCCCGCGCCATGCGCAGAAGGTCTTCGGCGCGCTCTGCATCGCTAATCTTTAGCGCCGTACGGCGGTTATAGCGGAAATCAAACTCGGCAAGGTAGCGATGCAGATGCGCTTCGCCGCAATGCTGGTAGACGCCAATCATGCCGCGCTTGAACACAGAGAACACGTTCTCAATCGTGTTGGTGTGCACAACGGTATCGCCTTCGTGACGGGCATATTCCTTTGCGGAGTGCTTCACGGTGCCGTGCTTCGCGTACTCCTTGCCCGTGGTCGGGTAGAGGTTGCTTTCGTCAGTGTAGAGGATGGATTTACGGTCAGCATTGCGCACGAGAATGTCGCGCACGCTGTCTTTGGTAGCGTGCTTCACATGAAAGGTGCGGACACGACCACCACGCTCCACCAGCCCAACAATGGTGCGCTTGAGGGGCTTCTTGCGCTTTAGGTAGGGACGGCCCTTACGCTGCGGTGAAACATAACCGTCTTCACGGCGACCGTGATAGGTCTCGTCAGCTTCAACGGTCTTGCCTTCACCACCAAGGGGACCGGAGGTGTCGTTATCCTCTTTCATTGCTTCGCGGATGCGATGGGCCATGAACCACGCGGTCTTGTAGGTGACACCAAGCATGCGGTGTAGTTGGTGCGCGCTCATGCCCTTCTTGGAAGCAGCCATGAGATGCGATGCCAGAACCCATTTGTTCAGCGGGATTTTGGAGCGTTCAAACACTGTGCCAACGGTAACGGAAAATGGCTTGCGGCATTCATTGCACTTGTAGACGCCGGGTCGAGTGGACTTGCCCTGCATCTTGGTGATGCGCTCAGCGTTGTTGTTGCCGCAATGGGGGCAAACTGGACCGTTCGGCCAATGAATGGCCTCCAGATGTTCACGAGCCTTGTCTGTGTCGGTGTAGATTTCGTTGGTGAGATCAAACATCACGGTAACTCCTTGGTATCGTTATCGCAAATGCTCAATGGTACGTCAAGTATATAATTAGGAAAAAATTCTTGACAGCGTGACGGTCGTTTGATAGGGTTCAGGCATGGTCGCACAGTTGCGGCGTTTCGAGGCGGGTCCTTTCGCAAGGGCGCGCTTTTTTTGTTTTTGGACATGGGTGAGACGTTATGGGCAAGACTGGTGCTGCCGATCTGATGGCGGTGCGTGCGCTGCGGGAAGGTGCGCCACCCTCCTTTGATCTGTTGGCTCTTGCGAGCGGGCGCTCGGAGCGGCTTTTGCGCAAGCGGGCGCAGGAGGAGGAATGGGGAACGCCCGACGATCCCCCGCGTCCGCCATCAATCGAGCGGACGCAAAGCATGATTGGGATGCTTTTCAATCAACTCCAGCGTTCGATTGAGGATGCGGTTCATCGCGATCTATTCGACAAGGGGCGGATTGAGGGCCTGGGTTCGATGCTCAAGATCGTGGAAAAGATGAACGAGATCGCGATCGAGCAGCAGGACATGAATGGAAAGCACGCCCCCAGCGATGAAGAAATGGCCGCCGCACTCGACCGCATTGACGACCGGATCCGCCGCCTTGCTGCAGAACTTGCAGAAAGGATGGGCAAGGCTGAACCTGCAACAGGAGCTCGCACACGCCATTGAACGGGAATGGCTGGGTGTCGCGCGGCTCGCGCAATATCCGCTAGGTGCGATTTTCGACAGCTGGCTGGTGATGGGTGGCCGAGGCGCCGGCAAGACGAGGCTGGGCGCGGAATGGGTGAATGCGCTGGTGCGGGGGCTCCCGCCCTTTGCCAGGGGGATACAGTATGGCCGACTGGCCCTGATCGGCGAAACGCTCTCTGACGCGCGCGAAGTGATGGTGGAAGGTCCCTCGGGGATTCTGGCGGTTTCGCGGGGCGTACGGCCGCGCTTCGAGGCGAGCAGGCGGCGCCTCGTGTGGGACAATGGCGCGGTGGCGCAGATTTTTTCAGCAGAAGACCCTGACAGTCTGCGCGGGCCGCAATTCGATGCGGCCTGGTGCGATGAACTGGCAAAATGGAGACAGGCCGATGCGACATTCGACATGCTCCAGTTCGGCTTGCGGCTGGGAGAGCGGCCCAGGCAGCTCTTCACCACAACGCCGAGGCCGATCCCGCTGATCCGCAAGCTGATGGACGATCCGCATGTGACGGTGACCCGCATGCGGACGGATGAAAACCGGCACAATCTGGCACCGGGCTTCATACGGGCGATCAGGCAGCGCTATGCGGGTACGCGGCTTGGGCGGCAGGAGCTTGACGGTGAACTGATCGAGGATCGGCCCGATGCGCTCTGGACGCGGGCGATGCTGGAGAAGGTTGGTGCTTGTGAAAAGGCGAGTGAAGTGAAGCGCATTGTCGTCGCGGTGGATCCTCCGGTGGCATCGAGCCGCAGGTCGGATGCCTGTGGGCTTGTCGCAGCGGGCGTCGATGCGGGCGGCTGCGGCGTGGTATTGTGCGATGAGACGGTGAAGGGTGCCAAGCCACAGGAATGGGCGGCGCGCGCGGTGGCGCTCTATCATCGGCTTGAAGCCGATTGTCTTGTGGCCGAGGTGAACCAGGGCGGCGAAATGGTGGCGACGGTAATCGCCACGGTGGACGCGAGTGTGCCGGTGAAGGCCGTGCGGGCAACGCGGGGCAAATGGCTGCGGGCGGAGCCGGTGGCCGCTCTTTATGAGCAGGGGCGGGTGCGCCATGCGGCGCGCTTTCCCGAACTCGAGGACGAGATGTGCGATTTCGGCCTCGACGGTCTCTCGGGCGGGCACTCGCCGGACCGGGTGGATGCGCTGGTCTGGGCCTTGAGCGAACTCATGCTTTCGAACCGGCGGGAGCCGCGCGTGCGCGCACTCGGTTGAGCAGACAAAGAAACACAGATCGGGAAAATCACATGGCTTGGTATTGGCCCTGGGCAAAGCGTCCGGGAGGTGCTGTCGCGCCGGTTGAAACCAAACAGATGCATGCCGGCGGTTTCGTCGCGCTGCACCGGGAGGCGGAAGCGCGGTTTACGCGGCGCGACTATGCTGCAATGTCGCGCGAGGGGTTTATGGCCAATCCGATCGCGCATCGTGCCGTGCGGCTGGTGGCGGAGGCGGCGGCGGCGATCCCCTGGCTGCTTTACGAGGGTGCGCGGGAGCACGACGCACATCCGGTGCTGGAGATGATGGCCCGGCCCAACCAGCGCCAGGCTGGCAGCGGCTTCATGGAGGCGCTTTACGGGTATCTGATTCTGTCGGGCAACGCCTATCTGCGCATGCTGGAAACGGGCACCGGAACGCGCGAACTGCACCTGCTGCGGCCGGACCGGGTGTCGGTGGTGGCGGATGCGGGCGGCTGGCCGGTGGCGCTGGACTACCGGGAGGGCAAGGCGCGCGAACGTGTGCCGCTGGAGGCTGGGGCGGCTCTACAACTCACCCTCTTTCACCCGCTCGACGACCATTACGGCTTCGCGCCGCTGGGTGCGGCGCTGATGGCGCTCGACACGCACAACCAGGCGGCGCGCTGGAACAAGGCGCTGCTCGACAACTCCGCGCGGCCTTCGGGAGCGCTGGTCTATGCGCCGAAAGAGGGCGGGAACCTTTCCGACGACCAGTTCGACCGGCTGAAGGTGGAACTGGAACAGGGCTATGCGGGTGCCGCGCGCGCCGGACGGCCGCTGCTTCTGGAAGGCGGGCTCGACTGGAAGGCGATGAGCCTTTCGCCGCGCGACATGGACTTCATGGCGGCGAAGAATGGCGCTGCCCGCGACATTGCGCTGGCGCTTGGCGTGCCGCCCATGCTGCTCGGCATTCCCGGCGACAACACCTATGCCAATTATCAGGAGGCGAACCGGGCCTTTTACCGCCTGACCGTGCTGCCGCTTGTGGGGCGGGTGGCGAAGGAGTTTTCGGCCTGGCTCCAGCCGGTGTTCGGCGCTGGCGTGCGGCTCTGGTACGACGCCGATGGCATCGAGGGGCTGGCCGCCGAGCGCGAGGCGCTGTGGAGCCGGGTGGGCGCTGCCGACTTCCTGAGCGACGAGGAAAAACGCCGGGCCGTGGGCTATGGCCCGCATGGCGAGTGAGGCGCTTTATGGTGGATACGGAAATGCTTGCCGCCCGAATGCGCGGGGAGGCGGCATGGGTCCGGCTGCTCGCTGCTGCAGGGCGGCTGGAACGGGCACTGAAACACAACCCCAGATGGCATCTTCAGCCGCGCGTGCCGGCGGGAAATCCTGGTGGCGGGCGGTGGACGGACGGGGGCACTGGCTCCGGCGCTATGGGGCGGGATAAAGCACCTGTCCTGCAAAGATCGGCAGACAGGAGAAGAAGTATACTCAAGGATGCGCCCGCAGTCTTTGAGGTTGAGGCGAACCCAGAAGCAAACGGCAGCAAACCGATCTACGAACTCCATGAGATGAACGAGGTGTTTGAGCATGCCGTGGACATTCTGAAGGAGGCGTCGGCACAAGATGTCGATCACCGGTTGGTGATGGCCATCGTCTACATGGAGACCACGCATGGGTATTATGATCAATTGCACCCTCGGCCCAAGACGGTTTTGCCGATGAATGTCCATGTGTCATATTGGTCGGGCTTTGGCTGGAGTCGGGAAGATCTACAGGTTCCGGCGACCAATATTCGAGCCGGAGTGACTTTGCTGAAGCGCATATCAGAGCGGGTGAAAGAACCTACGGTTGCAAAGGTTGCAACGCTGTACAACAATCTGTCGGCAGAGCAGGTTTCAGACTATGGGGCGCGTGTTCAGAAAATCTATGAAGAAGAACCGTGGTGGGATTTGTGAGAATTTTTCTTTTGGGAAAGTTTTAATATTTTCCCTTATTCTATCGGTTTTGATATCTATTTATATTGCTTATATAGCTCTTGATCATAATCCTCAGTCTTCATATTGCGTTTCACAGGAAGGTTTTAATTGCACGTTTAGAGGTGGTTTTAGTTTTGTTTTTGATTTGGTGTCGAAGTCAGATTTTGTAAATTGGGAAAATTTATTTTTATTGGCCTTGTCATGGTTCTTTGCCTCGTTCTCGATTTTATTAATCGTTAGTTCTATGGTTTTGTGCCTTGTGCGGTATTTTCTCCGGCACACATAGGGCACTGCCTTGATTGGTTCCCTTCCGGGGACCGCAGAACACGGCCGGGAGAAAGACAGTGAATGTTCCAGACGCTTTTTCTCGCATGGCGCGCCATATGCATGCCGATGTGGAGCTTGTCGTTCGATCTGATGACGAGTTGCCAGCCTATCTTGCTCGGTCCTTGACCGCGCAAGAAAAGGAAATTGCATCCGGTTTTATCGAACGGTTGCTGGCGGACGGGCTGAACGATGAGGATTTGGTGAAAATCTGGTCAGAAACGGGCTCTGATTGCTACCTTCGCAAAGGGTATGCGGAGCTTTTTTATCGGGAGCTCCTTGAGGCACTGCGCGCCGGGTAGATTGGCTATGACGAGGTGAGTGATGGAAGTTCCCGAGGTTTTTGCCGCCTGGCTGAAGGGATGAATCTCGTAATGGAACTTTCCGGCGATGATCGGGAGGCGCTGTGGAGCCGGGTGGGCGGCGCGGATCGACAAGCGCCACGTCCACCATACACGGTGAAATACTTCATTTCGAAGCTGTTGCTCGACAGGCGCGTGAACGATTTCACGAGCTGACCCGCGGGGCGGTCCCCCATTTTAATCCTCTCTGGGGATGCAGGCGGTTACTGAAAGAGCTCTTTCGAAGCGGGTACAGATTTGAGCGCAATGCCAAAAGKGGAGATGGTGTGATCTACCGCAACCAGCATACCGGCGAGGCGGTTCGCATCATGGCAAGCCCCCGGGGGAATTCCCGCACTAAAGTTGACGCGAAAATCCTTTCAAAATTCTACTACAGATATAGGATGAGGGATGGTCTCAAAGAACAGCCGCACACACCCATTCCTGACACCGATTGAGACAGCGACCCATGAATATGATCGATGAAATCTGCGACCGTATTCTCGCCACGCTTGAGGAAAGTTGGGAACAGAACATTTTTACCCTGATCAATACGGTGTTCGAGCCACCTTCCCGTAGTGATCTGGTTGAGTTTTGTGAGGCGGTTAGGTCTCTGCACCGGAAAGGACTTGCGCAGTTCTCGTGGGATACGGTGAAACCTGGCACGTGTCCTCCCATGTCGGAGGCTGAAACTGTGGAGTTTCTGCGTTCCATGGAGAGCTGGTTTGTCCTTGCGGATGACGGCTACTGGACCTGCAGCAAGGGCGATTTTGGCAGAATGAACATTCCGCAGGTCGTCATCGGGGAGGCGGGTGCTCTTATCGGTCAGAAGCTCGAATATGAACGCGGGACTGAATGGTGGACCGCGCGCAGCCAGACGCTGGACCGCATCCTGTGCATTCTTCTGGCGGAGTGGAAGCCGGAACTGGTGGAGAATCTTACAAAGCTCGACCGCACCTACACCGATCAGATGTGGACTTTTTACGGCTTGCTGGAAGATGGCGTTTCGGCGGAGGACCTGAAGTATCATCTGCTTGCTGCGGAGCGCATGCTTCCTGAGCTGGTGCCGGACTGGAAGAGGATCGATCGGCTGGCCGGGCAGCTGCTGCAAGTGGACATTCCAGAGGACCGGTAGAACCCGCAATCGGTGTGATGACGGGTTGTCTTGCTCTCGGGTGGGGGGCGCGGATCGACATGCGCTATGTCGACCATACGCGGTGAAATAACTCATTTCTAGGCTGTTGCTCGACAGGCGCGTGAACGATTTCACGAGCTGACCCGCGGGGCGGTCCCCCATTTTAATCCTCTCTGGGGATGCAGGCGGTTACTGAAAGAGCTCTTTCGAAGCGGGTACAGATTTGAGCGCAATGCCAAAAGGGGGATGGTGTGATCTACCGCAACCAGCGTACCGGCAGTGAGGCGGAACTGTATCGATATCTGGCGAAGGCTGTCGCCAAGCATGAGCGCCGGGAGTGCGCCTGCTTTGCTGCGAAAGAAGACTGCTTTAGCGCCTGTTTGATGATCCCGGCGACAGGCTCACCATGAGTGCTGCCTGACGTTTGGATGCTGCGTAGGCGGCCGGGCATTTGAGCCCGGATATTTCAACAAGATCCCGAACGAGGATTTTTCCGATGACCGACATGACCCATGCGGGCTGGATATGGCTCGCAAAGGGGGCTGGCGCTGTGGCCGGCTCCGCCATTTCGCTTGCCTATATCCTGCCCAATCACCGGCGCGATGCGGCGATCCGCTTTGCGGTCGGTGTGGTGTGCGGGATGGTTTTCGGCGGGGCGACGGGGCTGAAGCTTGCCGAAATTCTGGAACTGACGGAACGGCTGGGCGCGGCCGAAACCATGCTGATGGGAGCGGCTGTTGCGAGCCTTTGCGCCTGGAGCGCCATCGGCCTGGCGCTACGGTATTTTCAGGCGCGCCCGGTTGCGCCGCTGCCGCATGGCCGTACCGACACTCTTCACGATGAGAAAGGACGCTAGAGCATGCAGGCAAAGATCGCGCCAATGCCCGATGAGCGCAAATATGCCGGGCTCGATATCGAGACGGTCGAGGCGGACGGGACGTTCTCTGGCTATGCGAGCCTGTTCGGGAAGGTCGACCTTGGCCGTGACGCGGTGGAGCGGGGCGCGTTTGCGCGCTCGCTCGAAAAACGCGGGGCGGCCGGGGTGCGCATGCTTTTCCAGCACGACCCGAACCAGCCCATCGGCACCTGGGAGGAACTGCGCGAAGACGCACGCGGCCTTCTGGTGCGGGGAAGGTTGGCGCTTGGTGTCGCCAGGGCACGGGAGGTCTGGGAGCTGATGCGCGACCGGGCGCTCGACGGGCTTTCCATTGGCTTTCGCACCGTAAAGGCAAAGACGGAGGCCAAAACCGGTGTGCGCCGGATCGTGGAAGCGGATCTCTGGGAGATTTCCGTGGTCACCTTTCCCATGCTGCCGGAGGCGCGTGTGGAAGAGGTGAAGACGGAGGGAAGGGGCGCGCTGTTGCCCACGGCGCGCGACTTTGAGCGTTGGCTGACGCGGGATGCCGGCCTGACGCGGCGCGAGGCCCGAATGGTGATCGCCAAGGGTTTTGGCGCCTTGAGACGCGAGCGGGACGCCGCGCGGGGCATTGATGACGGGCTGGCGGCGGTGATCCGTCAGGCGGCCCGCATGTTCAACGATTGAGGATGAAGACATGACGGCAGGACTGGCAAAACGCGCGCCGGAGGTGAAATCGGCGCTGGACGAGGGTGACGTGACGGGCGCCTTCCATGAATTCATGCACGCGTTCGAGAGCTTCAAGGAAGCCAACAACCAAAAGCTGAAGCAGCTGGAAACGCGTAGCGCCGATGTGGTGACATCGGAGAAGGTGGAGCGCATTTCGCGAGCGCTGGACGAGCACAAGCAGGCGCTTGATACGCTGGTCCTGAAGAGGACACGGCCCGTCCTGGGGCGCGGCGGCGCGACGGCGCTGCAGGATCTCGAACGCAAGCAGGCATTTGAGGCCTACATGCGCTCCGGCGATGAGCGCGACCTGCGTTCGCTGGAAGAAAAGGCAATGTCCTACGGTTCGGCACCGGATGGCGGCTATCTGGTGCCAAATGAGACCGAAGCGGCCATCGGCACACGGCTTTCAGAGCTTTCACCAATCCGCTCCATTGCCTCGGTTCGGCAGGTTTCGAGCGCGGTGTTGAAAAAGCCGTTTGCCGTGTCTGGCCCGGCGGTGGGCTGGGTGGCCGAGACGGCGGCGCGCCCGGAGACGGCGGCGGGCACGCTGGATGAGCTGCAGTTTCCCACCGCTGAGCTCTATGCCATGCCGGCGGCGACCGCGATGCTTCTGGATGACGCCGTGGTCGATCTCGACCAGTGGATTGCCAGCGAAGTGGAGACCGCCTTTGCCGAGCAGGAGGGTGCGGCTTTCGTTAACGGTGACGGGATCAACAAGCCGAAAGGCTTCCTCAGCTATCCGCAGACGGACGAAACCGGCTGGAGCTGGGGCAATGTCGGTTACAATGTGACCGGTGTCAGCGGCGACCTCCCTGTAAGTGATGCATCCGACGTCCTTGTCGACCTGGTCTATGCCGTCAAGGCCGGCTACCGCCAGAACGCAAACTGGGTAATGAACCGCAAGACCCAGGCGACTCTGCGCAAGCTGAAGGACGCAGACGGCAACTATATGTGGCAGCCGCCCGCCACGCCCGGAAGCCGTGCCATGCTGATGGGATTCCCGCTGGTTGAAGCAGAGGATATGCCTGACATTGGCGCGGACGCAACACCAATCGCTTTTGGCGATTTTCGCCGCTTCTACCTGGTGGTGGATCGGGCCGGCGTCCGCGTGCTTCGCGATCCGTACTCTGCCAAACCCTATGTGCTGTTCTACACGACGAAGCGTGTGGGCGGTGGCATCCAGGATTTCGATGCGGTGAAGCTCCTGAAATTCGGCACGGTGTAACCCTCCCTGCACGACCATGCCGACGCGGCCCCGGGAAGCTTTTCCGGGGCCGTTTTCTTTGAACGGGAGTTTCTGCATGACGCTATTTCGAACGGTCGACCCGCTGGTCGAACCGGTAACGCTCGCCGAGGTGAAGGCGCATCTTCGTCTTGAGCAGGTGAGTGAGGATGTGCTCATTGAAGGGCTGATCCGCGCCGCGCGCGAGGAGGTGGAGAAGACGACCGGACAGGCACTGATCGACCAGTCATGGCGGCTGACCCTGGACGACTGGCCGCCAGGCGAAGTGTTGTATCTGCACCGGACCCCGGTGCGGGAAGTGCTATCGGTAACGGTGTTCGACGCAGACGGAGCCGCTTCGATTGTCGATCCATCAACCTATCGGCTGGATGCGCATTCCGAGCCGGCTCGACTGGCTTTGAAGGCGCGGCCGCTACCGGGCCAAAGGCTGAACGGCATCGAGATCGATTTCAGGGCCGGCTACGGAGAAGCGGGGACGGATGTCCCGGATCTTCTGCGGCGGGCCATTCTCATTCTGGTGACGTACTGGTTCGAGTTCCGGGCCGCATTTGATGCTGGAGACCAGCCCGTATCGCTGCCATCTGGCTTTCAGCGGCTCGTGAATGGCTATCGAAAGCCGAGGCTGTGATGCGTGTACAGTTCATCGATCCAGGCGCATTCCGGACGGAACTCAGCCTGCGGCGGGCGGCGCTTGTCTCGGACGACGCTGGCGGACACACGGAAAACTGGAGCGAGGTCGCGACAGTTTTCGGTTTCATCGAACCAGTGAGGGCAGCGGCGCCCTTCGGTGCGGGACAAAGCCACGAACGGGTGACCCACCGCATCACGCTGCGGTTTCGGTCCGGCGTGACAGGTGGCATGCAGCTCGCACGGGGACCGCGGAATTTTTCCATTCTGACGGCACACGATCCCGATGAGACAGGCCGCTACCTGGTCTGCCTCTGTGAGGAGGAGCAGACATGAAGATGAGCATGCGACTGACTGGCGAAGGGCTGGGCCGGGCACTGCGGCGGCTATCGCACCAGGTGGCCGAGGTGGGAGAAATCGCACGGCGTGCAGAGCACAAAGAGCTGAAAGCGGATGTAAAAACGCAGGAGCGTGACGATGCTCGCCGCCGCGTTTGAACTGCAGAAGGCGGTGTTTGGGACGCTGGCTGCAGATGCAGGGCTGACAGGCGCATTGGGCGGCGAAAAGTTTTACGATCTGGCGCCAGCGCGAACGGCTTACCCATATGTCACATTCGGACCAACCAGCACTCACGACTGGAGTACGGATACCGAGGAAGGCAGCGAGCACTTCTTCACAATCAACGTCTGGGCGAACGGCAAGGGCCGACGCGAAGCGCTGCAGCTGATGGATCGAGTCGACAAGGCTCTTATGACCGCGCCGCTGGCGGTCGCTGGACACCATCTGATCAACCTGCGCCGTGAGGGCAGTGAAGTCCACTTCGACGAAGACCTCATTGCCTATCACGGGCTGATGCGCTTTCGCGCTGCGATAGAGCCGGTTTGACACATCAACATTTCCCTGGAGGACAAGCATGGTTGCCAAGAAAGGCAAGGACCTGCTCCTGAAGCTCGATACGAGCGGGGCCGGAACATTCACCACCGTTGCAGGACTGCGTGCCAAGCGCCTTGCCTTCAACAGTGAGACTGTAGACGTGACGAATGCGGACTCGGCTGGCCGTTGGCGGGAGCTGCTTTCCGGCAGCGGAGTGCAGCGGGCCGCAATCAGCGGTTCCGGCATCTTCAAGGACAGCGCTTCGGATACCGCGATTCGCAGCCGGTTCTTTGGCAGTGAGATAGCCGACTGGCAGTTGACGATACCGGATTTCGGGGTCGTGTCTGGGCCGTTCCAGATCACCGCGCTGGAGTATGGCGGCAATCACGATGGTGAGGTGACCTTCGAGATCGCTCTGGAATCGGCCGGTGCCGTGAACTTTGCGGAGGTCCCATGATCAGCGTCAACCGCAGGCGTGGCGAGGTGGCGGCGCGGATCGACGGCACAGACTACACGCTTTGCCTGACACTGGGAGCTCTGGCCGAACTCGAAGATGCCTTTGCGGCAGACGACCTTAGCGAACTCGCGAAACGGTTTTCGAGTGGGCGCCTCTCGGCGCGTGACATGCTGCGTGTAATCGCTGCCGGTTTGCGTGGCGGCGGTCACGCGGTGAGCGACGAGGATGTGCGTGCGATGCGTTGCGAAGAGGGTGCGGCAGGGCTTGCGCGGGTTGTAAGCGCTTTGTTGATCGCGACTTTCGGCGGCGCGGAGGGCCCCACTCAAAACCCTTGAACGCCGCAGCAGCCCCCGCAAGGCCTTTTCCCTGGGATGAGGTGATGGGATTTGCTTTTGGGATGCTGCGGCTTTCACCCGGTGCGTTCTGGTCCATGACGCCGCGTGAACTGAACTGTGCCCTGCAGACGCTGCAGGGCGGCGTCCCAGGTGCACCGGCGCGCAATGATCTTGACCTACTGATGCAACGGTTTCCGGACCGTGACGTCGGAGAATGAGCGGAGGCTGTTTCCTTGGAAGACATGACTTTTGAAATCCGCGCGGACACCAAGCCGTTTGCGGAGGCGCTGGGCGAACTGGAGAAACTGGCGGATGGCTTTGGGCGGCAGATGACCGGGGCGCTGAAAAGCGCGGTGGTGAGCGGCAAATCGTTTGAGGATGTGCTGCGCAGCATCGGCCTAAACCTGGCAAGCATGGCGCTTTCGCAGGCGCTGCAACCCCTCGCAGCGCTGGGCTCGTCGCTTTTCTCAAGTGCGTTCGGTGGCATGACGCCCTTTGCCAAAGGGGGAGTTGTACCCTTTGCCGACGGCGGGGTCGTCTCCTCGCCAACCTATTTCCCGATGGGAGGCAGGGTAGGATTAATGGGGGAGGCAGGCGCAGAAGCGATCTTGCCCCTGCAGCGTGGTGCCGACGGGCGGCTGGGTGTCGCTTCAGGAGGCGGTGCGCCCGCTGCAAACATCGTTTTCAACGTTTCGACACCGGACGCGGCATCGTTCCGCAAGTCGCAGGCCCAGATCACCGGCATGCTGGCGCGCGCCGTATCGCGTGGTGCGAAGACCTTTTGAGGCAGGAGAAGAACCGGCATGAACGCCTTTCACGATGTGCGGTTTCCCGTGGCTATTTCGTTTGGAGCCACGGGAGGACCGGAACGACGTAACGAAATCGTGGAACTGGTGTCTGGCCGCGAGAAGCGCAATGCGCGACAGGCGCTGGCTCGGCGGTATTACGATGTTGGCACGGGGTTGCGTTCGCTCGACGATGTGCATGAGGTCATCGCATTCTTCGAGGCACGGCGCGGTTCGCTTCACGGATACCGGTTTCGCGATCCTTTTGACATGAAGTCGTGCGCGCCGTCAGGAACGCCGGCCGCAAATGATCAGATTGTGGGCACAGGTGACGGCGTTACGGTCCGCTTCGGGCTTGTGAAGACATATGGTGAGGGCCCCGACGCGGTGAAGCGCCCGATCACCCACCCCGTCGCGGATACGGTGCTTGTCGCCGTCGACGGTGTACTTCAGCAAACCTCGCTCGACTATGCAATCGACAGTCTTACCGGAGAACTGGTGTTTCAGCCCCAGGCCGTGCCCGCTGAGGGCGCCATTGTAACGGCCGGGTTCGAATTCGACGTGCCGGTCCGTTTCGATATTGAAAGACTGTCCGTCAGCCTCAGCGCTTTCAAGGCAGGGCAAATTCCGACGATCCCGCTGGTGGAGATACTTGCATGACTTCAACAGGCGAAGCACTGAAAGCGCATATTCAGGGAGAGGTCACAAGCGTCTGCCATTGCTGGCGATTGAGCCGGTCCGACGGTGTCGTGCTTGGTTTTACGGATCATGACAGGCAATTGCACTGCGATGGCACAAGCTTCGATCCGCAGACGGGTTTTACCGCAAGCGAGGCCAGATCATCATTCGGGCTCTCGGTCGATACGGTCGACGTGGCTGGAGCGCTCTCTGCATCGGAAATCCGGGAAGAGGACATTCTCTCAGGCCTCTACGATGGCGCAAGGGTTGAGACACTGCTCGTGAACTGGCGGGACCCGTCGATGTTTCAAAGACTGCGTGCTGCGGTGATCGGCAAAGTGACGCGGCAGGACGGGAGCTTCGTCGCCGAACTGGAGAGCGAGGCATGGGCGCTCGATCAGCCGAGTGGGCGAACCGTGGGACGCGGATGCGATGCCGAACTGGGCGACCAGCGCTGCGGGGTGGACCTGAACGATGATCATTTTGCGGGCAGCGGCACTCTCCTCGACACCGAGGACGGAAACGCTCTTGTCGTCAATGGTCTCGATGCTTTTGAGGCTGGCTGGTTCGACAACGGCGTTCTCACCTGGACCGGTGGCGCGCAATCAGGCCGCAAGGAACGGATCACCGCCCATGTGAAGGCAGGGAGCGGGGTCCGGCTCTCACTCTGGCGCGAAGCGCCGCTGACTGGAGAAACGGGGGACCCTTTCACAGTTGTCGCGGGGTGTGACAAGCAGTTTGCCACCTGCAAGGCGAAGTTCGAAAACTTCTTGAACTTTCGCGGGTTCCCGCATTTGCCCGGCGATGATGCGGCCTACAATTATGTGCGCGACGAGGGTATCTTCGACGGCAAGGCTCTGGTGAGATGATATATCCGACGGAAGAGGCCCTGCGAGACGCCATTCTGGACGAAGCGTCGAGTTGGATCGGCACGCCCTATCGTCATCAGGCGAGCAGGAAGGGCGTGGGTTGCGACTGCCTTGGTCTGTTGCGTGGCGTGTGGCGTAGCGTCCTGGGCTGCGAGGCAGAGAACCCGGGTGTTTATAGCGCTGACTGGGCCGAGTGTTGCGGAGAAGACCGTCTCCTTGCCGCTGCCAGGCGACACTGCCTGGAACGGGTGCAGAATGACCCTCAACCGGGCGATATCGTGCTGTTTCGCTGGCGTTCACACCTGCCGGCCAAGCATATCGGCATCATGACGGCGGCGGACGCCTTTGTGCACGCCTATGAGGGGGCCGCAGTCGTGGTCTCACCGCTCGTACCGCAATGGCGCAGGCGCATTGCAGGCGTATTTGCCTTTCCAATGCCCGCATCCTCGATATCCGGAAAGTAGAAGTTCATGGCTACACTCGTCTTGCAGGCCGCCGGTGCTTTCATCGGTGGCGTTCTTGGCCCTGTTGGCGTGACCCTGGGGACCGCCGCTGGCGCTTTGGCCGGCTATATGGTGGATCGGGCTCTCTTTGGAGGGGCGCAGCACTATGAAGGGCCGCGCCTTTCCGCAGCGAGACCTTTTTCCGGGGAAGAAGGTTCCCCTTTGCCAAGACTGTACGGAACCGTTCGCACCGGCGGCACGCTAATCTGGGCAACGCGTTTCGAAGAATCCAGCACCACGGAGCGCCAGGGTGGCAAAGGTGGGCCAAAGATGACCACCTACTCGTATTTCGCGAATGCTGCCTTTGCGATCTGTGATGGGGAGATCGCCGGCGTCCGTCGCATCTGGGCCGACGGGCAGGAGGTGGATCAAAGCAAGGTCAATATCCGGGTTTATCGTGGCACCGAGGACCAGTCTCCCGATCCGCTGATCGAGGCAAAGCAGGGGGCGGGCAACGCGCCAGCCTATCGGGGGACCGCTTATGTCGTCATCGATCGTATGCCGATCGATGATTATGGACGACGCATTCCGCAGCTTCAGTTTGAAGTGCTCCGGCCGGTTGCCGCGTTGAATGAGAAGATTGGTTCTGTGGCCCTTATCCCCGGGTCCACGGAGTACGGGCTTTCACCGACAGCTGTCGAGGTCCGCAGCAGCCCGGGCAAGCACACCATCGTGAACCGTAACACCCGGGTCGCAGATAGCGATATCGAAGCTTCGCTCGACGAGTTGCAGGCACTGATGCCGAACCTCAAGAGCATTTCGCTTGTCGTTTCCTGGTTCGGGACGGATCTGCGGGCAGGACACTGCCAGATCAAGCCCATGGTTACCTTTCATGACAGCAGCACCTATCCGCTGGACTGGGAGGAAATCTGGACACTCATGGGCGTGCCGCCGCTATTCATAGAGCAACTTTCGGGCGGCGAGGGGAATGAAAAGTGGGAGGTTTCCAGCCTGGAGCGCAAGGATGCCCAGATCGTTTCGTACACCCAACATGGTGCCGCCTATGGGGGGACCCCTTCCGACCATACGGTGATCGCTGCGATCAGAGCGATCAGGGCGCGGGGGCTGAAGGTCTGGCTCTATCCGTTCATCATGATGGATGTGCCTGCGGGGAACACTCTTCCCAGTCCGGACGGGGAGGCGCATCAACCGGTTTACCCTTGGCGCGGTCGTGTCACATGTCACCCGGGGCCGGGGCGTCCGGGCACTGCAGACAAGACCGCAGCCGCAGACGCACAGATCACTGCCTTGCTCGGCAGTGCAGACACGACCGCATACACGCCCGGAGATGATTCGGTCGACTTCACCGGTGACCCGGACGACTGGGGCTATCGACGGTTTCTGCTCCACTACGCCCATCTGGCCGCCGTGGCTGGCGGTGTGGACGGCTTCCTGATCGGGTCAGAACTGCGTGGATTGACACGGCTGCGTGACCAGAACGGTCAGTTCCCCTTTGTCGAGGGACTAAGGGTTTTGGCCAATGAAGTACGCGGGCTTGTGGGAGCGCAAACCACGATTACGTATGGTGCCGACTGGAGCGAGTATTTTGGGCATCAGCCTGCCGATGGCAGCGGTGACGTCCTGTTTCACCTCGACCCCCTTTGGGCGGATGATGCCATTGATGCGGTGGGTATCGACAATTACATGCCGCTGTCCGACTGGCGCGACGAAGACCATGCGGGCGGCAACCCGGATGGCTTCTATGCGCCTTACGATCCCGCGAAGCTCAAGGAAAACATTGCCGCCGGCGAGGGCTTTGACTGGTATTATGCAAGCGAGGCAGACAGACGCGCCCGGCTCCGCACCCCAATTACCGACGGGGCATACGGGAAACCGTGGGTGTTCCGTTACAAAGACCTTGTTGCATGGTGGTCGAACCCTCATTTCGACAGACCTGGCGGGGTGGAACAGGCTTTGCCGACCGCCTGGGTACCTGCATCCAAGCCAATCATCTTTACCGAGCTTGGTTGTCCCGCAGTCGACAAGGGGCCCAACCAGCCGAATGTGTTTCCGGACTTGAAGTCCTCCGAAAACGCGCTGCCTTACTTCTCCAATGGCGGACGCTCCGACCTCGCCCAGCATCGTCTGCTTGGGGCGCATTTTGACTACTGGGCCGAAACGGGCCCGCACAACCCCGTCTCTCCCATTTATCAGGCACCCATGGTCGACCCGCAGATGTTCAGCCTGTGGGCCTGGGATGCGCGTCCCTTCCCGGCGTTTCCCATTCTTGGAGATGTCTGGGGGGACGGTGACAACTGGGCCACCGGGCATTGGCTCAATGGTCGCGCAAGCAGCGCGACGGCCGGGGACCTGATCAACGCCATACTGGACGATCATGGGCTGGAGAAAGCTGAAACGGAGAATGCCGACGGTTGGGTCGCCGGCTATATGGTCGTCAATCCGACCACCGCACGGGCCGCGATCGAACCGATACTCGATGTCTGCGGCATTGGTGCCCGTGAGCGCGAGGGAAAGCTCAACTTCCGATCGCTGGGATCAGCATTGAACGATACGCAGGAGATCACCGAACTGGCGATGCAGGACGACGGCGTGGTGGTCGAGCGGATGCGGGATCCCGACCATGGCTTGCCTGCCGAACTGCATTTGGATTTTCGCGACGAGATGCGCGACCACCAGGCCGCCACCAAGCGTGTGGTGCACATAGGCGCAAAGGGGCGGAGAACCCATTTCCTGAGTTTTCCAGGTGTGCTGACAGCATCTGAAGCTGAGATGCAGGCGAAAGAATGGCTCCTGCGCCAATGGGCTGCGCGGGAGGAAGCCCGCTTCGCATTGTCGCCTGCAGAACATCACGTGGAGCCCGGTACGATCCTGCGCCTTCCGGAGGTTTTGGGATCAGCCCGGTACCTCGTCACCGAAGTGGAAGATGGTTTGCTGCGCCGGGTAAAGGCAAGGCGTGTGCATGCAAATCCACCGCCGGCGACGGGCTCGGCGCCATCACTCCCGACCGACAATGTCGAGCAGGGGGAAAGCGCGGCCTTTGCTTTGATGCTGGACCTGCCTTGGCAACCGGACACGGAAGACGCACAAGACCAGTTTCGGCTCGCCGTTCATTCTACGCCCTGGAGCAGCCATGTTGCTTTTGCCTCACCCGAGGGAAGCGGCTTTGAAATGCGCAGCCGAATCGAAAAGCGCGCCACTATCGGATTTCTCAAAGAGGGGCTCGGAAGCGGTGTCTCGGGACGGCGTGACCGAAGCCGGGAAATTACCGTCGAACTCCTTTCCGGTGCTTTAGAGAGTGTTTCGCTGGCCCAGCTCGTGAATGGTGCAAACGCGGCCGCCGTTTTCAGTCAGGCGGGAGTTTGGGAGGTTTTGCAGTTCACCACCGCCGAAGAGACCGAGCCATCGGTCTGGCGGCTCGGCGGGCTTTTACGGGGACAACTGGGTACCGACGACGCCATGCAGGCGGGTGCACCGGCAGGATCAGGGTTTGTCCTGCTTGACCAGGCCGTGCAGGCGGCGGGGCTGCGCGCGGCGGAGGTCGGGCTTGAACGAAATTGGCGTATAGGGCCAGCCGGTGAGGCCTTTGGCAGCACGCGCTTCTTCCAGACACAGGGCACAGGTGGTTTGAGAGCGCTGACGCCTTTGTCTCCGGTCCACCTCAGGGCTCGGGAAACGTCCACGGGCGCGGTGCTTCTTTCCTGGATACGGCGCGGACGCACGGATGCCGATAGCTGGCTTGGAGACGATGTTCCCCTCGGCGAGGCAAGTGAGCGCTATCGCATCGACATTGCCGACGACAATGGAGCGGTGCTGCGCAGCGTCACGTCCACGAGCGCTGACTGGACCTACACACCCGAAATGAAGGCTGAGGATTTCGCGGTGACGCCAGCCGATATCCGCTTCTCGGTGCGCCAGCTAAGCGAGCGGGTTGGCCCGGGAGTACCGGCGACAATTACCCTGGCAGGTTGAGTGTTCAACGAGAGAGAGAGAGAGGAAAAGCGATGAGTGACAGCAAACCCTGGTACCTGTCCCGCACGATCTGGGCATCCATGGTAACAATCGCGGCCACGGCTGCAAGCATGCTCGGTTATCCATTGGGCGATATCGACAGTTCCGCCGTGTCTGATGAACTTCTGCGGGCGGTCACAGCAGTCTCCGGACTGATCGCCATTTTCGGCCGGGTTCAGGCCCGCAGCCTTATCCGATAACAATCGGGAGTAGCGGTGAAACCGGGGGGATACACCGCTGCCCTGTCTGTATCCGGTAAGTGGCCATACGGGGCTGGGTAGGGGTAAAATGACATGCTGTTCATTTCCTATTCAGCCTCGATAGGTTACATCGGAGACATGTTCTGGCATCGCGCACATAAACTCGGCTTCCTCGTTGCACTGGCTCTCTTGCCGGCGACGGCCTGGCCCACGGCATCTCCAGCCCAGTCGGGTGTGGATTGTTACTCCGTAGGTTCGCGGGTCGCCTCACAAAATGGCGGTACGCTGGTTCAGGCAACACCCGAGAACCGCGGAGGACAGACGGTCTGCAGGGTTGTGGTCGTGATCCCCGGGGGGAATGGGGAACGCCCGAAGCGCGCGGAATTTGTGGTACCCGCAAATTGACGTCGCACGGCGGCGGCGACAAAAGCAAATTTTGAAACAAACGATGTTGAGGGGTTCATGCGCATTCTCGTTGTCGAAGACGACAAGGACCTGAACCGGCAGATATGCGAAGCGCTGACTGACGCCGGCTACGTTGTGGACAAGGCGTTTGACGGCGAAGAGGGGCACTTTCTCGGCGACACGGAGCCCTATGACGCGGTGGTCCTCGATATCGGTCTGCCGCAGATGGACGGCATCAGTGTGCTGGAACGCTGGCGCCAGGATGATCGCAAGATGCCCGTTCTGATACTCACCGCCCGCGATCGCTGGAGCGACAAGGTGGCCGGCATTGACGCCGGGGCCGACGACTACGTGACGAAACCGTTTCATATCGAGGAGGTGCTCGCGCGTCTGCGCGCGCTCATCAGGCGTGCAGCAGGTCATGCTTCAACGGAGTTGCGTTGCGGACCGGTGCGCCTCGACACCAGGGCCTCGAAGGCGGACGTCGATGGGGTGCCGCTGAAACTGACCTCCCACGAATACCGACTGCTCGCCTATCTGATGCATCACCGGGATACGGTTGTTTCAAGGACGGAGCTCGTCGAACATCTTTATGATCAGGATTTTGACAGGGATTCCAACACAATCGAGGTTTTTGTCGGCCGCCTGCGCAAGAAGCTCGGGGATGTGGATCTGATCGAAACGGTACGCGGTATGGGGTATCGATTGCGCGAACCGGAGGTTGGCTAGGCCCTCCGGCGATGGCGGATCAGCAGAAGCAGTCCTGGCTTATGCGGATTGTGACACGCTCGCTCGCGGTCCGTGTCATCGCTTTCTCTTCCTTTTGGGCGGTCATCGCACTTGTGGTTATCGCAACCATCATCTCAGCCTTGTTTCGGCAGGTTTCCGAGCGCGGTTTCGATAGCGTTCTGTCTGCTTATCTCAACAATGTCATCGGCTCGGTAGGCGCCGCTGAAGACGGTACATTGCAGGGCAGGCCCAATCTCGACGATCTGCGTTTTCTGCAGCCCCAATCTGGCTGGTACTGGGCGGTGGAGCCGCTAACCAACGACCTGGGAAACGCAATACGCTCGCCCTCCATGGTCATGGCCATCCCTTCGCCGAGCATCAATGATGTACCGTTTAACGCCGGATTTCAGCGCAGCTATATGGCCATGGGACCAGGCGGCGAGACCATAGAGGTGGTAGAGGCGGAACTGGTTGTGGGCGAACAGGGGCAGGTAGCTCGCTTTCGGGTCATGGGGAACCGAAGCGAGTTGGAGGATGAGGTCAGCCAGTTCGTTCGCAGGCTCTACGGTTATCTCGCAATATTCGGCCTCGGCATGATTGCCATCAATGTTTTTGCCATTCTTTACGGCTTGCGCCCCCTCAACCGTGTTCAGCGGGCTTTGTCGGATATTCGGGCAGGCTCTGCGCAGCGATTGGAGGGCCCGTTCCCGACTGAAATTGAATCGCTTGCGGATGAGACGAATGCGCTCATTGACAACAATCGACGTATCGTTGAGCGCTCACGCAAGCAGGTTGGCAATCTTGCCCATTCCCTGAAAACGCCTCTCGCTGTTCTCATGAACGAGGGGCATGCGGTCGGCGGCGAGCGGGGAAAGCTCATCACCGCCCAAGCCACCGCGCTGCAACAACAGCTTGATCATTATCTGCAGCGAGCCCGAGCGGCTGCCCAGCGCGACAGTCTTGCATTTCGTACATCGGTCAAGGCATCGCTCGAGCGCATGGCGCGGGTCATGGGCAAGCTGAACCCCACGATCGACCTTGAAGTGCAGTTTCCCGATGATCCCCTGATCTTTGCCGGGGAGCGGGAAGACCTGGAGGAAATCAACGGCAACCTGATGGAAAACGCTATGAAATGGGCAAGAACGCGCGTTCGCCTCACCGCTAGAGACGGGGAGCTGGAAGGCGACGGCCGCGGAATTCTTGTTGTCATTGAAGATGACGGACCGGGTATTCCCGAAGAGAAAGCCCGGGACGCATTGAAGCGGGGCCGACGGCTCGATGAAACCAAACCGGGAACCGGGCTCGGGCTTGCGATTGTCGCGGATCTGGTGGAAGAGTATGGTGGTTCTCTCGCTTTGGAACGATCTTCGCTTGGTGGGCTCAAAGTCGTTGTTGCCCTGCCACGAGCGGAAGCCCAGAGTGCCAGTTGAGCAGAGTTGCCCAATTTGGGCCAAACCGTCGCTTTAAATGCATTGCAAACGACAAGTGTCTCAGGGGACCATTGGTATCAATGAAACTCTCAGCAGTTCTTGCAGTAGCGCTTTCCGCGATCTTGTCCGGCTGCCTGAGCAGCGGCATGTCGAGCGCGCAACTAGAGCCCAATCAGTTTGCGGCATCCCAGGCGGCAACCGACAGTTCCGCCATACTGGGCATGGAAGGTGGCGGCCTCGTTGGGGGGGAATTTGGCGCGGCATTGTCACGTCGGCAGAAACGCATCGCTATAGAGGCGGAGTACAAGGCACTTGAAAGCACACCGGCGGGACAGGACGTATCGTGGCAGGACAGCGGTTCAGGCAGGACCGGGACCGTGCGCGCGGCGCAGCCTTACCGCGTTGGTTCGCAGGACTGCCGGCAATATACGCACACCATCCAGATCAACGGGACGCCGCGCGAAGCGCGCGGAACTGCGTGCCGCAATGAGGATGGAAGCTGGATGCTGCTGGGATAAGATCTTCCGAGATAAACTCGGGGTTTGGGAAGGCGGGTCGGCCAGTTTGCCAAATGGCCGCAGGTGCGCCGAGTTGGCAGCACGTCCCCCGGCAGCTATTTAGGATCCATGTTGTTCTGGATCCTCGCAGCTCTTCTGACCTTTGTCGCCGCTTTCGCAGTGTTGCGACCCTTTGCCATGCGGCAAGCCCCCACCGAAGATGCACGCGCTTATGATATCGAAGTCTATCGCGACCAGCTTGAGGAAGTCGACCGTGACGCGAAGCGGGGATTGATCGGCCAGCAGGAGGCCGAACAGGCCCGCGCAGAGATCGGCCGCCGCATATTGCAGGTCTCTGAGACTGCTGATGGTCGCAATGAGAAGAGGGCCAACCGGCGCGTCACCCGGCTGACGGCTGCGGCTTCGGTTCTTGCAGTTCCATTGGTTAGCTGGGGGCTTTATGTGCTCACCGGGTCACCTGACATGCCTGCGCAACCTCTGCATGCGCGAACAGCCGCCGAGCCCGCCGATGCGTCGATCGACGAATTGGTCGCACGTGCAGAGACGCACTTGGCGACCAATCCTGACGATGCGCGTGGCTGGCAGGTGCTGGCGCCGGTTTACATGCGCCTGGGGCGTTTCGCAGATGCGCAGACTGCACTGCAGAACATCATGCGGCTTTCAGGCGAAACATCGGACATGAAAGCGGCTCTGGGAGAGGCGATGGTCGGTGCTGCGCGGGGCATGGTGACAGCCGAGGCCGAGGAGGTTTTCGAGCAAGCGCTTGATCTTGACCCAAGGGAGCCGAAGGCGCGCTTCTTCCTCGGGCTGTCGCGCGCTCAGGAAGGCGCAGCCGAGGAGGCGCAGACGATCTGGCGCGGGATGCTGGAAAATCTTCCGGAGGCCTCGCCGTGGCGTGAGGCGGCGCAGCAGGCTATTGCGCAATCCGGAGGCGCGGGCGCTGCTGATCGCGGGCCAACTGAAGACCAGGTGGCTGCTGCCACGGACCTTTCCGAGACCGATCGTCAGGCGATGATTGAAGGCATGGTGAAAGGGCTGGACGAGAAATTGCGTCAAAATCCTGCCGATCTGGAAGGCTGGCGGCGTCTCATCCGTTCATACATTGTGCTGCAGCGTCCCGACGCTGCGAAGGAAGCGCTTGTGCGGGCCGTGGCGGCATTCGGCGCCGAAACTCCCGAAACCGGCGAGCTGAAGGAGTTCGCGGCCAATCTTGGCGTGACGATCGAATAGGTTAGATGTGACACGGAAACAAAAACGACTGGCGCTAATCGCAGGCGCCATCGGCTTTCTCGGAGCTGCCACGGGGCTTACACTCTATGCTCTGGGCGAGCAGACCTCCTATTTTTACATGCCCGGCGATCTGGCTGAGAATCCGGTTGCTGCCGGCCAGCGCATCCGTCTTGGCGGTCTCGTGGAAAAGGGATCGATTGAGCGCTTTGATGATACCCATGTGCGCTTTGCGGTGACCGATGGGAGCGATACGGTGACGGTGCGCTACAATGGCATCCTGCCCGACCTTTTTCGCGAGGAGCAGGGTGTGGTCACCGAGGGTGTATTCGACGGCAGCCAGATCTTTGTTGCCGATACCGTGCTAGCCAAGCATGACGAGAATTACATGCCGCGCGAAGTGGCCGACAGTCTCAAGGAAAAGGGTGTCTGGCAGGAAAACTGACGCAGTTGTAACGCGTCAGGACCAGCCGGAACGGATCGATTGGAGTGGATGACACAATGAGCATTGAATTCGGTCATTTTGCCCTTGTCCTCGCCTTCGCGCTGGCGCTTGTTCAAATGACGGTACCCATCATTGGGGCGCAGTTCAAAAACGACACGCTGATGCGCGTGGGTGAGCCGGCGGCCCTGACCAACTTCATGCTGGTGGCGCTGTCCTTCATGGCGCTGACCTCTGCCTATATCCAGTCAGATTTTTCCGTATTGAACGTCTGGGAGAATTCGCATTCGGCCAAGCCGCTTCTCTACAAGATCACCGGTACATGGGGGAACCATGAGGGGTCGATGCTCCTGTGGGTTCTGATCCTTGTTTTTTTCGGTGCACTGGTGGCGGTTTTCGGGCGTAACCTTCCTCTGTCGCTGCGTGCCAATGTGCTCGGGGTACAGGGCGCGATCAGCTGTGCCTTCATGATATTCATTCTGGCGACGTCCAACCCGTTTGCCCGTCTCGACCCGGCGCCGATGGAAGGGCGTGATCTCAACCCCATCCTGCAGGACATCGGCCTCGCCGTTCATCCACCTCTGCTTTATCTCGGCTATGTCGGTTTTTCCGTCGCGTTTTCCTTTGCCATCGCTGCTCTGATCGAAGGCCGGCTTGATGCGGCCTGGGCTCGTTGGGTGCGGCCGTGGACGCTGGCGGCCTGGATGTTTTTGACCGGAGGCATCGCGATGGGTTCCTACTGGGCCTATTACGAGCTCGGCTGGGGAGGCTTCTGGTTTTGGGATCCGGTCGAAAACGCCTCCCTGCTGCCGTGGCTCGGAGGTACGGCGCTGCTTCACTCCGCTCTGGTGATGGAGAAGCGGTCGGCGCTGAAAATCTGGACGGTCCTGCTCGCGATCCTGACATTCTCACTGTCGCTTCTGGGAACGTTTTTGGTCCGTTCGGGGGTACTGACCTCCGTCCATGCCTTTGCCACGGATCCGGCACGCGGCGTTTTCATTCTCGGGATTCTCGTGCTGTTCATTGGCGGATCGTTGGCGCTTTTTGCCTGGAGAGCGGCGACGCTGACGCCGGGCGGCCTCTTTCAGCCGATCTCGCGGGAAGGGGCCCTGGTCCTCAACAATCTGGTTCTGACGACGGCGACGGCAACGGTGTTGATCGGCACGCTTTACCCGCTTCTGGTCGAGGCCGTGACCGGCGACAAGATTTCCGTCGGAGCGCCGTTTTTCAATCTCACCTTTGGTCCCCTTATCCTTCCTCTTCTGGTGATCGTGCCCTTTGGCCCGCTTCTTGCCTGGAAGCGTGGCGACATATGGGCCGTGTCTCAACGGCTCTTCTGGGCCTTTGGTGCTGCGCTCGTGGTTGCGCTTCTTGCTTTCGTTATGGTTGATGGGGCTTCGGTTCTGGCAGCGCTGGGTATCGGACTGGGGGTCTGGCTGGTGCTGGGTGCGTTGACCGATCTCGTCGTCAAATCCGGTTTTGGCAAGGCTGCGCCGTCCGTGGTTTTCAGCCGTTTCAAAGGTCTGCCGCGCTCGGTGTTTGGAACAGCGCTCGCACATGCCGGTATAGGGCTGACCACAATAGGCATCATTTCCGTGACAACCTTGGAAACCGAACGCATCGCAGCGATGCAGCCAGGTGAAACCGTCGAAATTGAGGGATACAATCTACGGTTCGACAGCCTGCGACCCTTCACCGGGCCGAATTTCACGGAAGACCAGGCAACCTTCGTCCTGTCCCGGGTGACCGGAAAATCTCTGGGCGAGGTGGTGTCCTCCAAACGCCTTTACACAGCCCGCCAAATGCCGACCACTGAGGCTGGCATCAGAACGCTGGGCCTGAGCCAGCTTTATGTTTCCCTTGGCGATCAGACCCCCAACGGCAAGATCGTCGTGCGCATCTGGTGGAAGCCCATGGTCACGCTGATCTGGCTCGGCTCCCTCGTGATGATGGTGGGCGGGACCGTGTCGCTTCTCGATCGCCGATTGCGGGTCGGCGCGCCGATGCCGCGCAGAAAGCCGGCGGTGCAGGGTGGAGTGGCATGAGGAGATTGATCATTGGCGTGCTCGTCGCTGCCTCGGGGGTCTTGCACCTGGCACTGCAGCCTGCCGCGGCGGTCCAGCCTGACGAGATTCTCGATGACCCGGTGCTTGAGGCTCGGGCGCGTGAGCTCTCTACCGAATTGCGGTGCATGGTTTGCCAAAACCAGTCAATTGACGATTCGGATGCAGAGCTTGCTCGGGATCTGCGGGTTCTCGTACGCGATCGCCTGAAGGCAGGCGACAGCAACGAGGAGGTGATCGCCTATGTGGTGGATCGCTATGGGGAGTTCGTTCTCCTGAAACCACGGTTCAGCTATCGCAACGCGCTGCTTTGGGGCACCCCGGTGATATTGCTGGTGGTGGGGGGCGTCCTGATTGTCACCAGTGCGCGGCGCAGAATGACCGGCGGCGCTGTTTCGAGCCTGAGCGCGGAGGAGAAGAAGCGCCTTGACCAAATCTTGAACGAAGGTGAATGAGTTTCCTGCTCACAAACCTGTACGGGGGAACCGGATCCACTTAGCCTGAAACCGGGCTGCCAGACGGCAGGATCGGGATACATGCGAAAGGGACCCCATGACGGCGATAACCCAGAAGCTCACGTTCAAAGGCCACTCTGGCGCGGATCTTGCCGCCCGGCTCGATTTGCCCAACGGACCGATCAGAGCCTATGCGCTTTTCGCGCACTGTTTTACCTGCTCGAAGGATCTGCTCGCGGCGCGGCGCATTGCCGCCGAACTGGCGCGTGCTGGGATCGCCGTACTGCGCTTTGACTTCACTGGTCTGGGGTCCAGCGACGGAGAGTTCGCATCGACCAACTTCTCCACCAATCTCGAAGATCTGGTCAGCGCGGCAGCCTTCCTTGAAGCGCATTATGAAGCACCGTCCGTGCTGATCGGCCATTCGCTTGGTGGAGCGGCTGTCCTTGCCATTGCCGGAAAACTGGCCTCGGTGAAGGCGGTTGCGACCATTGGCGCGCCTTCCGATACGGCGCACGTGCTGAAGAATCTGGGCACTTCGCTGGAAGATATCCAGCAGGACGGCGAAGCGGAAGTCTCACTGGGCGGCCGGGCGTTCCGCGTAAAGAAGCAGTTTGTCGAGGATGTGCGGTCACACAGAGTTCTCGATGCCGTTGCCGGGATGCATAAACCGCTTCTCATCCTCCATGCTCCGCTTGACGAGATTGTCGGGATTGACAATGCGACGCAGATTTTTCTCGCGGCGAAACACCCCAAAAGCTATATCTCACTGGATCAGGGTGACCACCTGCTGACAAACCCTGAGGATGCCGCCTTTGCCGCGAGTGCGATGTGCGGCTGGCTTTCGCGCTATCTGCCGGGCGACGAACCGCAGGGCGAAGTGCCGATCGAGCATGTGCGCGTCATGGAGACGGGGCAGGGTACTTTCCAGAATGCCGTACAGGCCGGCAGACATCGCCTCTTCGCCGATGAACCGGTGAGTTTTGGCGGACTGGATACGGGGCCTTCGCCTTATGATTTTCTTTCCATAGCCCTTGGCGCCTGCACCACGATGACGTTGCGCCTCTACGCCGAGCGCAAGAAGCTGGACCTTGGACGCATCAGTGTCGACGTCTCCCATAAGAAGATTCACGCCAGGGATTGCGAGGATTGTTCCGACGCGGCGAAGGCACAGGGACGCATTGATAGATTCGAGCGCGTAATCGATGTGGAGAAGGCTGTATCGCCCGAAAATCGCGACAAACTGATCGAAATTGCCGGCAAATGCCCGGTCCACAGAACGCTCGAGAGCCTCGTTCACGTTCACACCGCCGTGCGCGGGGACACGTGAGAAGAAATCGGCCCAAACATTACGAAAATTTCATCGGCTGGAAATGGCGTTGTAATGTGTGGATCGCTATGTCTTCACCCAACACGCCTTTGCGCGCCAACTCAATACGCGTTTGCGCGCTGAAGTGAAATTTTTCCAAGAGGACAGGTTGCTATGCATCACGACGCGGAAAACAAGGCATCGGAGAAAGGCATTATCGGTGGCAGGCGGGGGCGCCTGATGGCGACCATCGCGTCTGTCGCAATCGCCGGAGCGATAGGGCTGGGTGCCGTCACGAGCGGCACGGCACCGGTCATGGCGGAAGCGGTTCGACTTGATCAGCCAGTTCAGGCTCCAAGCTTCGCAGATATCGTGGAAAAGGTATCGCCCGCTGTCGTCAGCGTACGGGTGAAGGCCGATGTGGAGATGACTTCGAACCGTGGCGGTCCGGGTTTGTTCGAAATGCCGGGCTTTGAAGAGCTGCCGGACGGGCACCCGCTAAAGCGCTTTTTCCGGGAGTTCCGCGGTGATCGCGGATTTGAGCAGGATCGCCGCTCCGAGCGTCGCCGCCCCCGTCCTGTCTCGCAGGGATCCGGTTTCTTCATTTCCGAGGACGGTTATCTGGTTACGAACAATCATGTCGTCGATGGTGGCAGCAACTTTACCGTCGTCATGGATGACGGCACGGAGATCGACGCCAAGCTCGTCGGAACCGACCCGCGCACCGACCTTGCCGTTCTGAAAGTCGAAGAGGAACGCAAGTTCACCTATGTCGATTTTGCCGATGACGAGAAGGTCCGGGTAGGTGACTGGGTGGTTGCCGTCGGCAATCCCTTTGGCCTTGGCGGCACCGTAACGGCTGGTATTGTTTCTGCGCGTGGCCGCGATATCGGCGCCGGCCCCTATGACGATTTCATCCAGATTGACGCGGCGGTAAACCGTGGTAACTCCGGTGGCCCGGCCTTCAATCTCAGTGGTGAAGTCGTTGGCATCAACACGGCAATCTTTTCGCCATCGGGCGGCAATGTCGGCATTGCGTTCGCCATTCCGGCCTCTGTGGCAAAACAGGTCGTTGGCGATCTGATCGAGGACGGTACGGTTGAGCGTGGTTGGCTCGGTGTCCAGATCCAGCCGGTCTCCAGGGATATCGCCGAATCTGTCGGTCTTGACGAAGAAAAAGGCGCGCTGGTCGCCGATGCGCAGGAAGGCGAGCCAGCAGCCAGGGCCGGAATCCGCTCCGGCGACATCATCATCGCCGTGGACGACAAGCCGGTCTCTTCGCCAAAAGAACTGGCGCGTCTGATCGCCGGTTTTGCGCCGGGCAATGAGGTCGATGTGACGCTTTGGCGTGACGGCGAGACCGAGACCGTCAAGGTCACGCTTGCCGAGATGCCGGGCGTCGAGACGGTGGCATCAGCGCGCGGTGGCTCTCAGTCGGGCACGATGGATGCACAATTCGGTCTGAAGGTCACGCCGGCAGAGGATGGCGATGGTCTGGTCGTTACGGATGTGGAACCCGACAGCCCGGCGGATGACCGCGGTATCCGCCCCGGCGATATCATTCGCACCGTCAATTCCCAGACAGTCAAAACGGGCAAGGATGTCGAAAACGCCGTTGCTGCTGCAGTGAAAGCCGGTCGCAAGGCCGTTCTTGTGCAGATCGAGCGCGACGATGCGAGCCGCTTTGTCGCCCTTCCAACCAGCGAAGGCTGATCATCTGTAAAATCCGGCTCCCCTCGCGGCTTCTCCGGGGGAGCCGGGCTTTGTCCCGGTCTTTCGGGAAGACGTTTTAGCGCTGAACGGGTTATAACGACCGTATGAAGATTCTTGTCATAGAGGATGATCGGGAAGCGGCGGACTATCTTAAGAACGCTTTTGCCGAAGCAGGTCACACCGCAGACATTGCCCGCGATGGCGATAGCGGTTTCACCATGGCCGAAACAGGCAGCTATGATGTCTTCGTCGTTGATCGCATGCTGCCGCGCCGTGACGGTCTTTCCATCATCGCCGAGCTGCGGGAGGGCGGCAACGATACGCCCGCGCTCATCCTTTCAGCACTTGGAGAGGTCGATGACCGCGTGACCGGCCTGCGCGCGGGTGGCGATGACTATCTGACCAAGCCCTACGCCTTCTCCGAGTTGCTCGCACGCATCGAAGTGTTGCGCCGGCGGGCGGGGACCAAGGATGTCGAAACCGTTTACAATGTCGGCGACCTCGAGCTTGATCGACTGTCACACACGGTACGCCGCGCCGGCCAGGAAATCATCCTTCAGCCGCGCGAATTCCGTCTTCTAGAATACATGATGCGCCATGCCGGACAGGTGGTAACCCGGACCATGCTTCTGGAGAATGTCTGGGATTATCATTTTGACCCGCAGACCAATGTGATCGACGTTCATATCTCTCGCCTGCGCGGCAAGATAGAGAAAGGCTTCGACAAGCCACTGCTGCACACGGTGCGAGGCGCCGGCTACATGCTGAAGGACTGATGGCGCGGCTTCTGTCTATTCTCAACACGACCGCAGCGCGCCTCTCCGCGCTGTATCTCATTCTCTTCGCCGTCTGCGCCACGTTTCTGGTCATCTACATGACCTCGCTTTCGGCCCGTATGCTTGTCACCCAGACACGCGAAGCGATCAATGAGGAGGTGCGCGGTCTCGATCGCGCCTACCGTCGGGGCGGGTTGCCGTTCCTCGTTCGGGTCATCGAATCGCGCGCGCGGCAGCCCGGCGCGAATCTCTATCTCCTCGCCGACGCGAATGGGCGGATTCTCTCCGGCAACGTGGAAAGCCTGCAGCCTGGCGTTCTTGACGTGATGGGGTGGACGGAGAGGCCTTTCACCTACAGCCGCTTTGGGGAGGGAGAAGCCCGCCTCGAACCACGCGCAAACAGCGGTGAGCACAGGGCGATGGCGGTCGTCTTCCGTCTGCCCAACCAGATCATCGTCATGGTCGGGCGCGATCTGGGCGAACCTGAAAAGTTCCGCAGCGTGATGCAGCGCGCCCTTGTGGTCACGCTTGCCATCATGTGCGCGGGTGCGCTGCTGATCTGGTATTTCGTCGGTCGGCGTGCGCTGAAGCGCATTGACCGCGTGTCCGAGGCGAGCCGTAGCATTATGGGTGGTGATCTGAGCCGGCGGCTGCCTGTTTCGGGAGCTGGTGACGAGTTTGATCGTCTTTCCGACAATCTGAACAAGATGCTGGATCGTATCGCTGCATTGAACGAAGGGCTGCGCGAGGTCTCCGACAACATCGCCCATGATCTCAAGACGCCATTGACGCGTCTGCGCAACAGAGCGGAAGCCGCGCTTGCTGGGAAGCCAGAAACGGCGGATTATCGTGCCGCGCTGGAGCGGACCATTGCCGAATCCGACCAGCTTATCCGCACCTTCAACGCCATTTTGATGATTTCACGGCTGGAGGCAGGGTATTCAGCAGAAGCCACCTCGACCATTGATCTGCGAGCTATTCTCGCAGACGTGGTCGAGCTCTACGAAGCCCTTGCCGAGGAACAGGGCGTGGCGCTTGAAGCCGAGGTCAACGAAGCCGTGACCCTGCAGGGCAATCGTGAACTCGTCGGGCAGGCCTTGTCGAACATCGTCGATAATGCGATCAAGTATTCAGCGGGGTTTGGCGAGAATCCGGCTGTGCGGGTTTCCCTGCAAAGCGGACCTTCCGAGATTCGACTGACGGTGCGGGACAATGGTCCAGGTGTTCCCGACGCGGACCGTCGCCGCGTGACCGAACGCTTCGTACGCCTTGAGGAAAGCCGCACCCAGCCGGGTTCCGGCCTCGGTCTCAGCCTTGCCAAGGCTGTCATGACATTCCATGGTGGGCGTCTCGAACTGGCCGATAACGAGCCCGGTCTCGTCGTGACAATGGTCTTTCCAGCCGAAGCGTCGAAACGGAAAGTTGAAACGGTCTTCAGGAAGCGTGAAGCCTCCGACTGACGTGGCCGGGCGAGCGGACTTGCTTGACCGAAGAGGGGGCCTTGATGGGGCGTGGTGCGATTTCTGATGGAAGTCTCTGGTTTGGATCGCCGGTTCTTGTCCTGAAGCCGGTGAACGACGATGAGGCCGCCGAATCGCTTGAGATGGTCCGCGAAGCGGCTGAGGCTGCTCAATGTGCCCGGCTGTACGACCTGATGGGAAACAGCACTGGTTTAACGGGATTTCTCGCGGCGGTGTTCGAGCTTTCGCCATTCCTGCGTGACTGTGCGCGTCGCAATCCGCACGCTCTGGAAGCCCTGTTCGACGCGACGGCCGACGAACGGCTCAGAATGCTGTTCGAGCGCATCGATGCGAGTGCCTTTGCCGAGGAACAGACCGAAAGCGGTCAGATGAAGGCGCTGCGCGACCTGAAAGCGGAGGCGCATTTTCTCATTGCACTCTGCAGGCTTGCCGATGTTTCGGACACGGCCAAAACGACGGAGCGGCTCAGCGCTTTAGCAGATAAATGCATTCGGGCCGCCGTCAATTTTTTGCTTCTCGATGCGGATCGGGCAGGGAAACTGAAACTCCCGGACCGCACAAGACCCGCTGAGGGCAGCGGTTGGATCCTGCTTGGTATGGGCAAGCTCGGTGCCAATGAACTCAATTTCTCCTCCGATATCGACCTGATCGTACTGGTCGATCCGCAAGCGCCGGCCATCATCGAAGCCTATGAGGCTGTCGATCTCTTTGTTCGCTTGACACGCAGACTGGTGCGGATCCTTCAGGACCGGACAGAACATGGCTATGTGTTTCGCACCGACCTGCGGTTGCGCCCCGATCCGGGCTCCACGCCGCTTGCGATACCGGTAGAGGCGGCGCTTCACTACTACGAAAGCCGCGGCCAGAACTGGGAACGGGCGGCGATGATCAAGGCACGGCCCATTGCCGGTGATCTTTTGGCGGGCGAAAACTTTCTGAAGGAACTGCAGCCCTATGTGTGGCGCAAATATCTGGATTATGCGGCCATCGCCGACGTCCATTCGATCAAACGCCAGATCCACGCGCACAAGGGACACGGCGAAGTTGCCGTTCGTGGTCACAACGTGAAGCTCGGGCGCGGCGGCATCCGTGAAATCGAGTTTTTCGTCCAGACCCAGCAATTGATTGCCGGTGGACGCTTTCCGGAATTGCGTGGCCGGCGGACGGTCTCCATGCTGGAAGAGCTCGCCCGCTGCGGGTGGATAGACGAGGAGGCGAGGGAAGCGCTGACGCGTCAATACTGGTTCCTGCGTGATGTCGAACATGCGCTGCAGATGGTAGCGGATGAGCAGACGCACACGCTTCCTGAAGAAGACGAGGAACTGGAGCGCATCGCGCACCTGCTCGCTTTCGACAACGCAGAAGCGTTTTCGGCAGTTTTTCGCGAAAGCCTTCGCCTCGTGGAGCAGCACTATGCGGACCTTTTCGAGACGGCACCTCAGCTTTCGCGCGGCGTCGGCAATCTGGTCTTCACCGGCGATGTGGACGACCCGGGCACTCTGGAAACCCTGAGCGAACTCGGCTTCGAACGGCCGAGCGACATGTGCCGTGTGATCCGCGGTTGGCATTATGGCCGCTATCGGGCAACGCAGTCGGCAGAAGCACGCGAGCGCTTGACGGAGCTGACACCGGCGCTTCTGGAAGCCTTCGGAAGCACGCGGCGGGCCGATGAGGCACTCTTGCGCTTCGACACGTTTCTGGCAGGGCTTCCCGCCGGCATCCAACTTTTCTCACTGCTTCAGTCCAACCCGGCCTTGCTTAATATGCTGGTCAGCATCATGGGTGCTGCGCCGCGCCTGGCAGCGATCATCACGAAACGTCCGCACGTGTTCGACGGCCTTCTGGATCCGGCACTTTTGTCCGAGCTTCCCGATCGGGCCTATCTGTCCGAACGGCTTCTAACATTTCTGGCTGGCGCCCAGATCTACGAGGAGATCCTCGACCGGTTGCGCATCTTTGCAGCCGAACAGAAGTTTCTGATCGGCATCCGGCTCCTGACGGGAACCATAGACTCCGCGCGTGCCGGCAAGGCGTTTTCAGATCTGGCCGATCTCACGGTTGAGGCGGCTCTCGAAGCCGTGGTGGAAAACTTCGCCGAGCGCCATGGCCGGATAGCCGGCGGGCGTGTGGCCATTCTGGGGATGGGCAAGCTCGGCAGTCGCGAATTGACGGCAGGGTCCGACATAGACCTGATCCTGCTCTATGATCACGAGCAGGATGCGGACTATTCGGATGGGCAAAAGCCGCTGGCACCCTCGGAATATTATGCGCGGCTGACCCAGAGATTGATTGCCGCGGTATCTGCTCCGACTGCGGAAGGGGTGCTCTATGAGCTCGACCTGCGGCTCCGCCCATCGGGCAACAAGGGGCCGGTCGCCACCCACATAGACGCTTTTGCACGCTATCAGCGTAACGATGCCTGGACCTGGGAGCACATGGCGCTCACGCGCGCACGGGCCTTCGCCGGCGACAAGGCGCTGATCGGGCGTGTCGAAAATGAGGTGCACGACATCCTCGCCCTGCCGCGCGACACACAGAAGATCCGCAAAGAAGCAGCCGAGATGCGCAGGCTACTGGAAGAGGAGAAGCCTGCCCGTGATGTATGGGACCTCAAACTGGTCCCGGGCGGTCTCATCGATCTGGAGTTCATCGCCCAGGTGGCCGTGTTGACCAGAAACACATCGGCCGAACGCGAAACAAGTGCCACCGGCGATGTGCTGAACTCCCTCTCAGAGGCGTTTTGCGCGCCTCAGGCGCGGCAGGAACTCGTTGATGCGCACCATCTCTATATGACGCTCACGCAGACCACTCGGCTTTGCCTCGAAGGCGGTTTTGTTCCAGAGGAAGCGCCGCCGGGCTTCGCCGACCTGCTATTGCAGCAGACCGATCTGCCGGAACTGGGCATCCTGGAAGCGCATGTCGAAGAGACGGCGGGCAGGGTGCGTCGACTGTTTGGAGAACTGGTCGGCTCGGTCGGTTAACCTCAGGCGGCAACGGCCGGTTTCTTGCGTTCCCCGGCGGGCAGGCGGACGGATACGATGGTGCCGACGCCCTCCGTCGAGCGGATCTTCAGCACGCCGCCATGCAACTCTGCCAGCGAGCGGGAAATGGCAAGGCCAAGTCCCGAGCCCGTGTGGTTTTTGGAAAACTGGTTTTGAACCTGTTCGAAGGGACGCCCGAGCTTCTTCAGTGCGTCCCGTGGAATGCCGCAGCCTGAATCTTCAATGGTGAGCGTCACCGCAGGCCCGACCTTGCGTGCACGCAGTGAGATATGTCCCCCTTCGCCGGTGAACTTGACGGCGTTTGACAGCAGATTGATGACGATCTGTTTGATCGCACGCCGATCGGCGAAAACCTGCATCCTTTCGGGAATATCCATTTTCATGGCGATTGATTTTTCTGCCGCCTGCAACTCCACCACCCGCACCGTTTCGCGGATCAGCGGGCACAGGTCGATTTCCTCACAATCGACGGAGAACTGGCCGGCTTCGATCTTCGACATGTCGAGAATGTCGTTGATGACACCGAGCAGGTAGGACCCGCTCGAACAGATGTCGCGCACATATTCCTCGTAGCGCTCGGAACCCAGTGGCCCGAACATGCCCGACTCCATCACTTCCGAGAAACCGATAATCGCATTGAGCGGCGTTCGCAGCTCGTGCGACATGTTGGCCAGGAATTCGGATTTCGCGCGGTTTGCCGCCTCGGCGCGTTCGGTCTCGCGCATGTATTTGCGGTTGAGCTCACTGAGTTCGCGCGTGCGTTCCTGCTCGGCACGGCGCGCCAGGCTGAGATCGTGAATGGTGGCCATCAGCCGACGCTCGCTATCCACCAGCTTGCCCTGATGCTGCTTGAGCTGGGTGATGTCGGTTCCGACCGAAACCGTGCCACCATCTCGTGTCTTCAGCTCCGTCACCTGCAGCCAGCGTCCGTCCGCGAGCTGTCGCTCATAGGTCGCGCCATTGCCATTCCCGGACGGTACTGCCAGTCGGCGTTCGGAGCGGAATGCAGGCGCCAGGGCTTCGATATCGCGACGCCGCGCTCCGGTAACGATCAGGCTCTCGTCGACGCCCAGATCCTGCTTGTACTTGGTGTTGCACATGACAAGCCGCTCGGCGTAGTCCCACAGCACGAAGGATTCACCGATGCTTTCGATCGCGGTGCGCAGCCGCTGATCGGCAGCTTCCGTTTGCTGCACGAGTGTACGCTGCTCGGTAACATCCACGGCGATGCCGATCAGGTGCAGTTCCGGTGCATCGGGATCCACGACCTGCGCCCGCGCACGCACCCATACCCATTGCCCGTCGGCGCGCTTCATCCGGAAGACGCGGTCCACGTGATCAATCTCACGCGCCATGATGCGGTTGGCCAGTTCGAAGAGATCGCCATCGTCAGGATGGATGATCGCCGCCACCTCGCCGAATGAGAGCATTTCGTCGGTGGTTTCATAACCGAGCATTTCAAACATGGAGCGCGACCAGAACATCTTGCCGCGGACCATATCCCAGTCCCACAGGCCGCATTTGCCGCGCACCATGGCCATATCGATGCGCTGATGGGCCTCCATATAGATGCGGTCGGCCGCCTGCGCGCGGGCTGCCTGGCTGAAGTATGCATAGAGGATGACCATCAGGATGCCCGCCGTCAGGGCAAACAGCGATACATTCATCGAGACGGAGCGGCGCCAGTCGGCAAAGAGGCTATCGCGGGAGGTGAGGGCGACCGCAGCGCCATCCTGGCCTGCGACATGGACAAGCGAGGCGAGCCACTGTTCTCCCCCGATTTCAACATTCATCACTCCGGCGCGCGCGCCGAACAGGAAGAGCGGCTGCCCGCCCGTCAAAACGTCTTCCAGCGAGCGGCCGACCAGCTTTTGTCCGTTGGGCGAACTCGCCAGAACTTCAAACTGTTCGTCGGTAATGGCAAGCACACGCTCATCCTCAGAACCGGCACGCCGCATTGCCTCTTCGATAAGCATGCGTGCCCTGTGCTCGGGCGCCATCTCGCTGGTGTCGATTGCTGCGTTTGCGGCCAGGGAGTCCGCGGCCAGCGCCAGCATGGTCCGGGCATCGCGCTCGATATCGTCGCGCCAGGTGAAGAGAGAAAGAAGCCGGGCTGCCGCCAGAACCAAAAGAAAGATGATGATCAGAACGGGAATGGAACGGCGCAGATACGGCTCAATCGCCAAAAGACGTTCATAGGCCGGAGCTGCAATAATCTTGGCGTTGCCTGCCAGTCCCATGCGCCTAACGCGTCGGGTTCGCGGCCCGGCTGCCATGCCCGCAATCAGGGGCAAAGCCCATCCCCCTGCCTTCGCCATCCGACGGGCTCCCTCGTTCCTCGTTAAGTTCGGTGATTCGGCTCCGCCTGCTGCCGAATCACCTATAAGGAATCAAAGGTGATTCGCCTTGTCCAGAGGCCTTGGTAAAAAAGATATTAATGGACCGCTCAGGCGAGGGTTCGTTCCAGAATATCCGCCAGGTCTCGAGAGAGATCGTCGCGCTTGGCAATCTCCGAGAGGAGCTTGCGTGCATGCTCACGTCTGCCCTTTTCCAGCGAGCGCCAGGAACGGAACGCGGTGGCCAGACGTGCCGCCACCTGCGGGTTGTGGCCGTCAAGCGCAGTGACCGTTTCTGCAACGAGGCGATACCCTTCGCCATCGGCGCTGTGGAAGGCCGTCTGGTTCGCCATCGAGAATGTACCCACCAGGGCGCGCACCCTGTTTGGATTGGCGAGCGAAAAATGCGGATGCTTCATCAGGTGGCGGATCAATGAAACCGTTTCTGCGGCAGGGATCATCGCCTGGATCTGGAACCACTTGTCGAGCACCAGCGGATTACCGCCATAGCGTTTCTCGAATGCCGCCAATGCGGCTCTGCCCTCGTCGGTATCATGAAAATGCTGAGCAAGAACCGTGAGCGCACCGGCGCGCTCTGTCATGTTGTCGGCGTCCTCAAACTGCCTGTATGCGGCGGTGGGAGTGGCGGCACCCAGCGTCAGAAACTCAATCAGTGTATTGCGCAGCGCGCGGCGCCCTGCGCTGCGGGCGTCCGGCGAGAACGGCGCATTGTCGAGCAGACCCTCGTAAATCTCGCGGAAGGTTTCACCGCCCGCCTGCGCAATGGCAAGGAGAAGCGCTTTGCGGGCGGCGTGGATCGCATCCGGGTCAATATCCCGCCCGAGTTCACGCGCCACATCGGCCTCGCCAGGAAGGCTCAGGGTCAAAGCCCGAAAAGCCTCCTCCAGCGTTTCATCGGAGGCGAGGTCTGTCGTGACCGAGATAATCTCGTCATCGAACACCGGTTTCTTGCCACCGCGCACTGCCTTGCTGGCGGCAATCAAAGCGCCGGTTAGCAGCGTGTTCAGCGCCTGCCAGCGGGAGAACGGATCGCTGTCATGACGAGCGAGGAACAGTTGCTCGTCGGCCCTGCTCTCGATTGAGAGGGTGACTGGAGCGGAGAAGCCCCGGTTGATCGACAAGACCGGCCGCGCCTTCACGCCCTTGAAGGTGATCTGGTGCCGGCGTTTCCGCAGGTGGATCACACCGTTTTCGACACTCGCCCCCTCCACACTCTCGTAGTCGAGATCTGTTCCGTCCGGACCGACCAGGCCGAAGGCGAGAGGAATGTGCATCAGGCGTTTGCGGTTTTCGGAGGGCGTTGGCGATACCGACTGCTCGATCTCTACCGTCAGCGTCTTCTCCTTGGCATCGTAGCGTGAGGAGAGTGCAACATTGGGGGTCCCGGCCTGATGGTACCAAAGCGAAAACTGGCTGAGGTCCTGCCCGGAAGCGTCCTCGAAAGCCTTTACGAAATCTTCGATGGTCACGGCTTGACCGTCATGCCGATCGAAATAGAGATCCATCCCGGCCCGGAACGCGTCCTCGCCCAGAACTGTGCGCAGCATGCGGACAACCTCCGAGCCCTTCTCGTAGACCGTCGCCGTATAGAAATTGTTGATCTCACGATAACGGCGCGGCCGCACCGGATGCGCGAGAGGCCCCTGGTCCTCGGGAAACTGATGTGCGCGCAGGCCACGCACTTCGGCGATACGCTTGACCGCACGCGAGCGCTGATCAGCGGAGAACTCATGATCGCGGAAAACGGTGAGGCCTTCCTTCAGGCAGAGCTGGAACCAATCCCGGCAAGTGATTCTGTTGCCTGTCCAATTGTGAAAATACTCATGCGCGATGATTGCCTCGATATTGGCGAAATCGGCATCGGTGGCTGTGTCATCGTCTGCGAGAACGTACTTGTCGTTGAAGACGTTGAGCCCCTTGTTTTCCATTGCGCCCATGTTGAAATCCGAAACGGCGACAATGTTAAAAACATCGAGATCGTATTCTCGCCCGAACTGTTCTTCGTCCCAGCGCATAGACCGCTTCAACGCATCCATCGCATAGGTCGCGCGCTCTTCCTTCCCATGTTCGACATAGATTCCAAGATCGACTTCACGTCCCGATGCGGTGGTAAAGCGGTCCTTCACCACGCCGAGATCGCCGGCGACGAGCGCGAACAGATAGGAGGGTTTGGGGAAAGGGTCATGCCAGACGGCGAAATGACGCCCATCCGCGAGATCTCCGTTTTCCACCGGGTTGCCGTTTGACAGGAGGAGCGGCGCTTCTACACGGTCCGCCTCCATGCGCACCGTATAGACCGAGAGGATATCGGGCCGGTCGAGAAAATAGGTGATGCGGCGGAACCCTTCGGCTTCGCATTGTGTGCAGAAAACGCCGTCCGAAACATAGAGCCCCATCAACGTCGTGTTCATGGATGGCGCGATGCGCGTCACGATGGTCAGTTCGAACTGCGGCGAAGCCGGCAGGCGTGTGATTGCCAGGCGATCCGGGGAGACTTCGTAGCAGCCCACTGCGGCCTCCGCTCCGTTGATCCGCAGTGCTTCGAGCGTCAGCCCGTCACCGTCGAGAACCAGTGGGGCATCGGCTGGAGCTCGGGCGATCCGTTCAACCCGCAGGGTGGCCGTCACCAGCGTTTCCTGAGGGTCCAGCCTAAAATCAAGCGCTATCTCGGGAATGAGATAATTGCTTGGCTGATAGTCCTCGAGACGAAAAATCTGGCCGCTTTCTGTACGCATCGTTACTCTTTCTATGGCCTGGCGCGCAGGCCGGCAATCTGTGGGCTGTCTGGTCCAACAAAATCGGATTGCTGCTCTTTACACAATCATCAGGCTCGACAAAACTAAGACAGCATATGTCGCTCGACTGTTTCCAGCCAGCTTACCGAACATCGGTCAAACCACGATTGACCAGAAGGGATTCCGCATGACTGTGATGACGCCGAAATTCGGGATGGGTGCTTCCGTGCGCCGCAAGGAAGATGCGGCATTCATCACGGGGCGGGGGCGTTATACGGATGATTTCCTGCCCGAAGGCACACTGCATCTCTACGTGGTGCGTTCGCCCGTGGCCAAGGCGAAATTTACCATCGCTTCGGTCAAGGAAGCGCAGGCCGCGCCAGGCGTCCGTCTGGTCCTGACAGGTGCCGATGTGGCGCATCTCAAGGATCTGCGCTCTGGCGCCATGCAGAAGCAACCGGACGGAACGCGCGCGCCCACGCGCGACATTCCGATTCTGTGCCGTGACCGTGTGCAGTATGTGGGCGACGCGGTAGCGATGGTGGTCGCCGAGAGCCGTGCCCAGGCGCAAGATGCTGCGGA
The DNA here is from genome assembly GCF_017794765.1 of Nitratireductor sp. Classification (GTDB taxonomy): domain Bacteria; phylum Pseudomonadota; class Alphaproteobacteria; order Rhizobiales; family Rhizobiaceae; genus Nitratireductor. The sequence goes on from NZ_CP051236.1 coordinate 1,912,593, forward strand.
GCTGATCGAAATCGACTTCGACGACGAGGAAGCCATAGCTTCAACGGCAGCCGCTCTGTCCGAGGATGCCCCGCTGGTCTGGCCGGAACTCGGATCGAATCGTGCATTTCTCTATCATGTGGGTGACAAGGAGAAATCGGATGCGGCGTTCGCCAAGGCCGACCATGTGACCCGCATCCAGTTCGTGAACAACCGTCTCGTGTGCAACTACATGGAGCCGCGTGCAGCATTGGCCGAATGGCGCGACGACGAAAACCGCTACGTGTTGACCACCGGCTCGCAGGGCGTTCATTCCATGCGTGGCATCCTGTGCAAGACTTTTGGCATCGAGCCCGAAAATCTGCGCGTGATAACGCCGGATGTCGGTGGCGGCTTTGGTCCGAAGACCTTTGTCTACCGTGAATACGCCATGGTCATGGAAGCGGCGAAACGGCTTGGTCGTCCGGTCAAATGGACCGGTGATCGTAATGAGCATTTCATGACTGATGCTCAGGGACGCGACAATGTGGTGACTGCCGAAATGGCAATGGACAGTGAAGGGCGATTCCTTGGTCTACGGGTCGATCTCACGGCCAATATGGGCGCCTATATCTCGCAATACGGTCCCTTCATCCCGTTTGTTGGCGTCTCCATGTCAACAGGCGTCTATGACATTCAGGCGCTCGATGTGACGATCAACGGCGTCTACACCAACACCTGCCCGGTGGATGCCTATCGCGGGGCGGGCCGTCCGGAGGCTGCATTCCTGCTTGAGAAGCTGGTGGATGCCTGCGCGCGTGATCTGGGACTTGGCCGGGAAGAAATCCGTCGTCGCAACTTCATCAGGCCCGAACAATTTCCCTATCGTACCCAGACCGGCCGTCTCTACGACGTTGGCGAGTTTGAGGGGCACATGAACAAATGCATGGAGAACGCCGGCTGGGCCTCGTTCGAAGAGCGGCTCGAGGAATCTCGGCGCAACGGAAAACTGCGCGGCATCGGCATGGCCACCTATATTGAAGCCTGCGCTTTTGCCGGTTCGGAGCCGGCCCACGTCCGACTGAACGACGATGGGAGCGTCACGCTTCTGATCGGCACTCAGTCCAACGGTCAGGGTCACGCCACCGCCTACGCTCAGTTCGTAGCTGACAAGCTCAGTATCGACATCGATAGGATCACCGTGCGCCAGGGCGACACGGATGAATTGGCCTCCGGCGGCGGCACGGGCGGCTCGCGCTCCATTCCGCTGGGCGGTGTCTCTGCCGCGCGGGCGGGTGAAGACCTCGCCGAGAAAATCCGCAGGCTGGCGGCAGACGAACTGGAAGCGTCGGTCGATGATATCGAACTGTCCGGTGGGGCCGCGCGCATCGTCGGCACGGACCGCGCCGTGGACTTTGCAGCCATCGCCAGGGCAGCAAAGGCACCTGAAGATCTGGAAGGCTTCGGTGAGTTCGTGCAGGAAGAGGCGACCTATCCGAACGGCACGCATATCTGCGAGGTCGAAATTGACCCGGAAACCGGGCGCACGGAGGTGTTGGCTTATTGGATCGTTGATGATTTCGGCGCGACAGTGAACCCGATCCTTCTGGCTGGTCAGGTTCATGGTGGTGTTGCGCAGGGGCTTGGGCAAGCCCTGACGGAAGACACGGTCTACTCCGAGGATGGGCAACTCGTCACCGCAAGTTTCATGGACTATGCGATGCCACGGGCGGATGATCTGCCGTTCATCCATTTCGAGACCCGCAACGTGCCTTCGACCACCAACGCCATGGGCATCAAAGGGGCTGGCGAGGCCGGCACGATCGGTGCCACGCCGGCTGTTCTCAACGCCGTGACGGATGCGCTCTACCGCGCCTACGGCATCACCCATATTGACATGCCCACCACGCCTTCGCGGGTGTGGGAGACGATCCGACAGGCCAGAGAGGCGGCATGATGGCATCGTCGGCGATGATTTCGCTCCACCCTCCCGCTTCTTTATCGGCCTTATAGGATATCAGATCATGCCCGCTGAGACCGAAGTCGGTGCCGAAGGCAAACCACTGATCGGCATCGCGCTTAAGGTCATTTCGGTCTCGGTTTTTGTCATGATGTCCTCGCTGATCAAATCGGCGGGGATGGTGCCTTCGGGCCAGATTGTCTTCTTCCGCTCGTTCTTTGCGATATTCCCGATCATCGCCATGCTGGCCTGGCGGCGTGAGTTGGCGACAGCTTTCCGCACCACACATCCCGTCAGCCACATCATGCGCGGCCTTGTGGGCGTTACCTCCATGGGCCTCGGCTTCTTTGCGCTGACGCGCCTGCCTCTGCCCGATGCGATTACGCTCAATTACGCGCAGCCGCTCATTGTTGTCGTCTTCTCGGCAATCTTCATGGGCGAGGTCGTGCGCATCTACCGCTGGAGCGCAGTGGCGGTCGGCTTCCTGGGGGTCATCATCATCGCCTGGCCAAAACTCACCCTTCTGACCGGGGACGCCGGCCTTGAGGCGGCTGAGGCGGTGGGTGTCATCGCGGCCCTTTGCGGCGCGACCGGCTCTGCCGTCGCCATGCTTCTTGTTCGACGGCTTGTCCAGACAGAAAAGACGGCCACCATCGTTCTGTGGTTCTCGGTTACCGCCACCGTGCTCTCCCTCTTCACCATCCCTTTCGGATGGGCAGAGTTATCGCGCGGTCAGTTTCTCGCTCTGGCCGGCGCGGGAATTTGCGGCGGGGTGGCACAGATCCTCATGACCGAGTGCTATCGTCATGCGGAGCTATCCACCATCGCGCCTTTCGAATACACGTCGATGCTCCTTGCCATCGTGATCGGCTATTTCGCTTTCGGCGACGTGCCGACCCTTTACACGCTGGTGGGCGGAACGATTGTGATCGGGGCTGGTCTCTTTATCATCTGGCGCGAGCGTCGACTCGGCCTCAGACGGGTGGCTGCCCGCCGTTTCGTGCCGCCTTCCTCATGACCCCTTGCCTTGCGACTGCCTTAGAAAGGCAGCGGTTGTAGCGTCGGTTGGGAAAAAACTTTCAATGGCAAGCTCCGACAGCGTCACGTCGAGTGGTGTGCCAAACACGGTCGTCGTGGTGATGAAGGAAAGTTCGGTTGCTCCAAGGCGCAGTCGAAGGGGAACGGCGATCATGTCCGCCGCGCCGGGTTTGAGCTCCGGCCCGGTTTTTTTGACCGGGTAGCCAGCCAGTTCCTTTTCCAGCGCCATGAGTTGTGGATCGGCCGAGTGGTCAATCAGGAGGCGCAGTCGTTCCAGCACATGTGCGCGCCACGAGGCCAGATTGACGATGCTCGGTGCAACACCCTCGGGATGCAGGCTCAGGCGCAGGACATTCACCGGCGGTTTTAGCAACTCCGCATTGGTCACAACCTCGAGCAGCGGTGCGATGGCCCGGTTTGCGGCGACCATGGTCCAGTGCCGGTCGATCGCGATTGCAGGGTTGGGCGCGTGGCCATCGAGCACGGCCTGTACGACGTTCATTGCAGGCTTCAAAGCCGGATCGTGAATATCGCGTTCTGAGAAGCCCGGTGCATGGCCCGAGGCAAGGAGGATGCGATTGCGCTGCCGAAGCGGGATGGAAAGACTGTCCGACAACAACAGGACCATCTCTCGCGACGGATTCGAGCGGCCTCGTTCCAGGAAGCTGAGGTGGCGCTGGGAAATGCCCGCCTCCAGCGCAAGATGAAGCTGGCTCATGCGCCGTCGCTCCCGCCACTCCCTGATGAGCGCACCGGCGCTGGTCTTTCTGGGTAAGGTATTTTCTGTGTTCATGAGAACACTGTAGAGCCGAGCGGCACGCATTTCCATTACCTCTCGGGTAATCGCCCGAGGGCGCTCCATCGGTCAGGTTCCCAGGCATCGAGGTCGACATCCGACCCGCCAAACCCGGTCTGAAGAAAGGAAACCGTCATGCCACTCACGCTCACACCCGCTCTGAGAAAATCACTTCAGCTCGACGCTGTCATGAGTGGAGCCGCAGCACTCCTGCTTCTTTTCGCGGCGCCGCCGCTATCACGGCTTCTCGCCTTGCCCGAAGACCTGCTGTTTTGGGCCGGTGTGGTTCTGGTGCCTTTCGTGATGATGCTGTTGATGATCGCCGCCCGGACAACACTGTCCCGTCTTCTGCTCATAGACGTGATTTTGCTTAACGCAGGCTGGGTCGTGTTGAGCTTCGCGCTGCTCGCAAGTGGATGGGTCTCTCCCAATTTACTTGGAACCGCTTTCGTCAGCCTTCAGGCCTGCGCGGTTGCCCTTTTTGCCCTGCTTCAGTTCGCGGCGATGCGTAAGGCGCAATGCTGAAAGGCACGGGCCCGCCTAATAGCGCGGCCCGGCCGTTCTGCATTCAATAATTCAGTAGTTGAGATAGGGCGCGGCGGTCCAGAGCGGACCGTTGCGCTCTTCTTCCCGCAGGCTGGTAGAGCCGAAATGGTAGCGAAAACCCGCTACAATACCGTGAGATGTTGTCTCACCGGCATGCACATCGCCCGATGTCAGCGAGGATGAGCGAAATCGATATCCTCCGAATGCGGTTACCGGCTTGTCCGAAAGCCGATAATTGGCAGCCGTTGATATGGAGTAGGTTTTCAACGCAGCATCTTCACTCAGCAATTGCTCAAAGCCTGCGTCGAGATCGAAGCGCAGGTTGTCTGTGTAATAATACCGTGCGCCGAGGATACCATTGAGCTTGGATGCCTCCTGCTCTTCCAGATGCGCCTGGCCGAGACCGATTTGGCCCAGCACAGTTGTCTGGCTAAGAAAGAAGGCACCTTCCAGTCCGGCCGAAATTTCCGTCGGCCCCACCGCCAGGGTTTCGTTGGAGATACGCTCATACTGGGCATAGAGGCCAATGGCGTAGCTGTCCGGCTTGCGGTAGTAGCCATGTGCGCCGAACTCCATGGTCTGGTCGGAAAGATCCTCGAACTTCAGTTTTTCTAGCCGGCCGTCGAGCTGGACGTTAAAGCGCTCTCTGACGGGCAGGTTTGCCACGCCGCGCAGCGCCCATCCGCTGCTCTTGACAGGTTCTTCCACCAGATTGGCTTTGCCCAGTGCCGAATTCACTTCGACAAAGCCGGAAAAGCGCCGGCCGAACTTTAGAAGCAATGGCGCGTTCTCCACGTTGGGAGGAACCGGTGGATCGGATGTCACCAGATCCGCGGCAGGCGCGGGATGCGATCCCAGGGTAAGGAAAGAGAGAAGGAAAAACAGGCGCCCCCCGGACGTGACGCGAACACACATGCTCGACTCCGGGACGTTGTTACGAGACGCTACCTTGCGCCAACAGCGTTAATGCGCGCTTAATTCGCGCAGTTCTGTCGTCTCAGTGAGCGCTTTCCAGCTTCAGTTTGATTTGCAGAAAATCCTGCCAGGCGAGCTTCTTGTGGGCCGGATTTCGCAGAAGATAGGCTGGATGCAGCGTCGGCATGGTGGGTATTTCGATGCCTGAAGGTGTCTTGTGTATGGCCCAGTTGCCGCGCATCCGCATGATGCCGGTCTGTGTGTTCAAAAGGAGCTTCGTCGACGGGTTTCCGAGCGTCACCAGCACCTTGGGTGCAACGAGCTCGATATGCCGCTCGATGAAAGGGCGACAGATTTCCGTTTCCAGAGGGGAGGGGTCCCTGTTTCCCGGCGGTCGCCACGGGATCACGTTGGAAATATAGACGGTGGTGCGGTCGAGACCTATGGCCGCCAACATGCGATCCAGCAGTTTGCCGGACCGACCGACGAAGGGCAGGCCCTGGATATCCTCGTCGCGGCCCGGCGCTTCTCCGACGAACATCACGCTGGCCTGCGGATTGCCGTCGGCAAATACGGTGTTTTTTGCCGTGGTCTTCAGATTGCAGCCGTCGAAACCTGTCAGCTGCTCGCGCAGTGTATCGAGGTTTTCCGCGCTTCTGGCGATCTCACGCGCCCGCGCGGCCTGTGCATCGTCCGGAACCGCGGCCTTGCCTGCAGCCGGAGCAGCGGGGCGGGGCTGCATGGTCGCCACTGGTTTCTGCTGCGTTGGCTGCTGCCGTTGCGCGGCTCTTTTTTCCGCCTCCGCGCGCGTTTCCTGAAACCGGTCAGGCGCTTCATCCATAAGAGGTTCGTCCACGCCGGCATCGGCGTAGAATGTCAGAAGCTCCCTTAGTTCAGCGGAATCCATTGCGTCCGAAATCCTGAGCGTCGGCGAGGACGAAAGAAAGCATTTTCTCTTTCTTTGCCGCTGGTTGCAAGCTCAGGAAGCGGGAATGCGCGGGTCCTGCACCAGATAAAATACCGGTTTCGGGGTCAGGTCGGTGATCAGCAGTCGAAATGTCACGGAATGAGCTGCGTTGACGGTACCTGACTGGAACAGAAGGCGGTCATAGGGTTCTAGTTTGCGATCGTGCACGGCAAACGCACTGGAGCCGATGTGATCGGACCCCGCATTTCTCTGATCGAAAGAGAGACCGTCTCCATAGACGCTCGAGACGCCGCGCATCTCCTGAAGCTCGAATTCAAACTCGACCCAGGGCAGGTTGCTTGCATTCAGTGTGTCGATTTCCATGAAGAGATAGCCTGCGCCCGCCCTTTCGTCATAGGCATATCGCGGGACATCCCCGGTCGCCCTGATGACAAGCACGACGGCGGCAGCCGTATAAAGCTCCTGTTTTAGAAGCACCGGGTCGCTGCGTGAGCCTGTGCCTGAAACCGCCAGAATGCGGAAGCCGCCAAGCTCATCGGAAAAGGAATAGTGTCCGGCCTGCCAGCGTCCGTCATCTCCCGGGCCCGCGCCAAGAAGGACGGCGAGCAGGGGGAACAGGATTATGGAGACGGCACGGGGCAGGACAGCACCTCCCTTCCTGCCGCATTATACCGCCATTTCTCGCTCTGGAGAACGGGAAAGCATGCCCTCAGCCACCAGTCTGCCAGTTGGAGACCGTCTGTGAGGGGTAGACAAGCTGAAGAATGTTGAGCGTGAGATTGTCGCGGATCATGACCGCCATGAAAATTTCCGTCGCAACGACCAGAAGAATGCTGACCCATAGAGGCGAAACGCGTGCGACGAAAAAACCGGTGATGGTGGCAAGTGTGTCGGAGAGCGAATTGATCACGCTGTCTCCGTAGTAGCCCTGCGCAAGTGCCGATTCCCTGTAACGGTTGATTACCATGGGTGTGTTTTCCGCCATCTCCCATGCAGCCTCCAGCCCCACTGCAAGTGCAAGTCGGTAGCCGAGCGGCATGCGCGGCGCGACAAGCCAGATAAGCCCGTAGAAGAGCAATCCGTGCAGAAAGTGCGAGTAGGTGTACCAGTCGCCGATATGCTGTGAAGTCTCGGGGCCGGAGGGGTCCGAATACCAGAGCTTCACCGTTCCGCAGTCGCAGATCGTCGTCTGACCCATGAGTTTCAGGAACAGCGCCTGAAGGGCGAGGATGGCAAGCACACAAAAGGCGGTAACGGCGACCGGCCTCTGCCTGTAGGCGACCAACAGTCGATTTTCGCGCATCCCCATGCTCCTTGCCAATGCCCCTTAAATTGCACCAGTCCCTTAACGTATCTGCTTCCACAGTGTCCCGAACGGCTTCAGAACCGTCTGCCTGCTCTCATGCGGGCCCTGCCGAACCGTGGACCACTCCCATCAGAGATACCTCATGGTCGAACATGTTCGACATAGGTTCGTGTTCCGCACGGTGCGCGTATTGCACCTTCCATCAACAGAGCGGCTGAAATTGCTCGGATTCGATCCGGGAGGCAAACAGGAATTGCCCGCGGGAAAATTGTCAATTATTGACGTTTACGTTAAAGTAATATCAGTTTGCGGCAATCAGGAATGGATTGATGCAACTTCTCTGGTTTCGACAGTCGCGCGGATGCGCTATAGCCCGGCGTTGAAACCGTTATGCGGGACTGATGGGTATCCGGATCGCGCCGGCGCCAAACGAGAGCAGGGCGCGCGAGAGAAAAAGACTGCGGAGGGTGGAATGAGCGAAGTGGAACGCGAAAGCATGGAATTCGATGTGGTCATCGTCGGCGCAGGTCCGGCGGGGCTGGCCGCGTCCATCCGGCTCAAGCAGCTGAACCCGGAGCTTTCCGTCGTTGTACTCGAAAAGGGCGGCGAAGTCGGTGCGCATATTCTTTCAGGCGCCGTGGTAGATCCCATCGGCATCGACCGGCTCTTGCCGGAATGGCGAGAAGACCCCGATCACCCGTTCAAGACCCCCGTCACCGACGATCAGTTCCTCGTTCTCGGGCCGGCGGGCTCCATGCGGATTCCCAATTTCCTGATGCCGCCGCTGATGAACAATCACGGCAATTACGCCGTATCGCTCGGCAATGTCTGCCGCTGGCTTACGGGCTACGCGGAGGGACTGGGCGTTGAAATCTATCCGGGCTTTGCCGCCTCCGAAGTGCTCTACAACGACGAAGGCACGGTCATTGGCGTCGCCACCGGCGATATGGGCGTCGAGCGCGATGGCTCGCACGGCCCCAACTATCAGCCCGGCATGGCGCTCCTGGGCAAATATGTCCTGATCGGCGAGGGCGTGCGCGGCTCGCTCGCCAAGCAGCTGATTGAAAAATTCCGCCTGTCCGAGGACCGCGAGCCTCAGAAATTCGGCATCGGCCTGAAGGAACTCTGGGAGGTCAAGCCGGAGAACCACAGGCCGGGTCTCGTCCAGCATTCCTTTGGCTGGCCGCTCGACATGAAGACCGGCGGCGGCTCCTTCCTCTACCATCTGGAAAACAATCAGGTGGCGGTCGGTTTCGTGGTTCACCTGAACTACAAGAACCCGTTCCTGTCGCCGTTTCAGGAGTTTCAGCGCTTCAAGACGCACCCCGCGATCAGCAAAACGTTTGAAGGCGGCAAGCGCATCTCCTATGGCGCCCGCGCCATCACCGAGGGCGGCTGGCAATCCGTGCCGAAGCTTGTGTTCCCGGGCGGGGCCCTCATCGGTTGCTCGGCAGGCTTCGTCAACGTCCCGCGCATCAAGGGGTCTCACAATGCGGTCCTCTCGGGCATGCTTGCCGCCGAGCATGTTGCGGAAGCGCTGGGCGAGGGACGCGGCAATGATACGCTGGAAGGCTACGAGGCCGCCTGGCGCGCCTCGGACATCGGCAGGGACCTGAAAAAGGTGCGCAACGTCAAGCCGCTCTGGTCGCGCTTCGGCACGCTTCTGGGCGTCGGCATTGGCGGCTTCGACATGTGGATGAACTCGCTGTTCGGCTTTTCGCTGTTTGGCACCCTGAAACATGGCAAGACCGATGCGGCTTCGCTGGAGCCGGCCGCAAAGCACAAGCCGATAGACTATCCCAGGCCCGACGGCGTGCTCACCTTCGACCGTCTCTCCTCGGTGTTCCTGTCCAACACCAATCACGAGGAGGAGCAGCCGGTTCATCTACAGGTGAAGGACATGGAACTGCAGAAGACGTCGGAATACGCCGTCTATGCTGGTCCGTCTTCGCGCTATTGTCCCGCGGGGGTCTATGAATGGGTGGATGCTGACGGCAATGCGCTCACCGATGGCAGCGATGTGGCTGACGCCCGCTTCGTCATCAACGCGCAGAACTGCGTCCACTGCAAGACCTGCGACATCAAGGACCCGAACCAGAACATCAACTGGGTGCCGCCGCAGGGTGGCGAGGGCCCTGTCTATACCGGGATGTAACACCATTGTCCGAGCCCGAACCCGAAAGCGGCACCGCCAGCCCCATCGATGAAGAGGCGCTGGCCGAGGCCTATAACCGCGCCCTCGCGCTCGAAAAGGCCGGCGACCTCGATGCAGCCGCTGCCGCCTATCGGGAGGTGCTTGCTCTCGATCCTGCCGACCATGGCGGTGCCGCGGTGCGGCTTGCGTCTATGGGACGGGGCGAGACACCCTCACGGGCATCGGAAGCCTATGTGGCGACCCTGTTCGATCAGCACGCCGGCGCGTTTGAGAGCATTCTGGTCGATCAACTCGGCTACGACGTGCCGGCACTGACCCGCAGGGCGCTGGATGAGGTGGCGCCGGGGCCGTTCAGCCGCATGCTGGATCTCGGTTGTGGAACTGGGCTTGCCGGAGAGGTTCTGCGCGACATCGCGGACCACATCACCGGCATTGATCTTTCGGAGACCATGATCGAGGTCACCGACGAGAAGGAGGTCTACGACGCGCTCTATGTGGGCGATGCAGTGGACTTTCTCCATCACGCGGATGTCGAACCTTTCGATCTGATCACCGCGACCGATGTTTTGCCCTATCTGGGCGATCTGGATGCTTTCTTCGCCGGCGCGGCGGAACTCGCCATGGACGGTGCGGTCCTCGCCTTTTCAAGTGAGACCCTGCCGGACGACGTGCTTGCCGGTCGCGCCTTCATGGTCGGGCCGCATCAGCGTTTTGCCCATTCCGAGAGCTATCTCGCCGAAATGCTCGCCACACACGGCTTTGCGGGGCTTGCCATAGGCAACATCGTGGTGCGACACGAAAAGGGAAAACCGGTTCCCGGTCACCTGGTCATCGCGCGCAGGAAGCCCACCGCTTAACGTCTGTTTCGTGCCAGCTTCACTTCAATCACGTCTTCGGGCTGACCGTCGGGCATGACGCCGAATTCGAGCAGAACGGGCAGGTGATCGGACCCCACATCTTCGAGCCGCTCGACCGTGAGTGGCACGATGCGGCCCTTGGTGAAAAGATTGTCGATGGGCAGTCCCACCAGCCGGCGGAGCCGTTCTGGGAGGATGGGCTTCATCCATGTGGGGCCGATGCCGGGCATGAGATTCATCTGGCCGGCGGCGGCCACACGGTGCGCAGTCACACTCCAGGGGGTTGCGTTCAAATCGCCGGCGAGGATGGCAGTGTCGGGAAATCGTTCAAGCACTGGCGTGACCCGGCTTACCTGATGGTGCTGTTCGAAAGGCCAGGGCCAGCCGAGATGCAGGGCCCCGACCTCCACTGCTTCCGCACCCAGCCGAACGGTCGCCACAGCCATGGAACCGCGATCATAGCAGGCAAAGGCTTCTGGATCGGCGAATGGTCGGCGCGAGAGAATGGCAACGCCGCCAATGCGGGCCGGCGGCGGGCAAATTACCCGGTAGGGATAGGTGGCTTCGAGGAACTCGAGTTCCTTCATCCACATGCCGGACACTTCGTTCAGCGTCACGATATCCGGTTTTGTGCGACCGATCAGTGAAAAGACCCGCTTGGGAGTGGCGTTGTCATATCTGAGGTTGAGCTGCAGAAGCCGATAACGCGCCGCTGGCGTGTCGGTGGGTTCTGCTCTCGCCGAACCGGCGGCAGACTGGAAAGAAAGCAGCGTTGCACTCAGGGTCGCGATGCCGAGCACGGTTCCCGCCGCACCGATCTGACGCCAGCCTTTCACGAACAGCAGCGGTGCCGACAAAAGAGCGATGAGCACCGCAAGATGAAGACGGAAATGCGCCATGGAATCGAGGGCCGGGTGCAGCCTCCCCCAGAAACCGGCGACCAGCGGGAGCGAAACCGCAAAAACCCCGAGGGCCAGAACAGCCGGCAGGATTGTAGCGATCCTCAATTTCTTCATCGCTTTGCGCCCATGGATCTGAGTGTGAATGCAGCAGCGCCTATCCGCATTTTCGGGCTATTGAAAGGCGGTTTCGAAAAAGCTCCTCAACTTGCGCGAATGAAGCCGCTCGGGGGGCATCGCTGCAAGCTTTTCCACGGCTCGCATCCCGATCTTGAGATGCTGGGAGACCTGCCTCTTGTAGAAATCAGTGGCCATGCCCGGTAGCTTCAGCTCGCCGTGGAGTGGCTTGTCGGAAACACACAGTAAAGTGCCGTAGGGCACACGGAAGCGGAAGCCGTTGGCGGCAATCGTGGCCGATTCCATGTCGAGCGCGATCGCGCGCGATTGCGACAGGCGCTGCACCGGGCCGCGCTGTTCGCGCAGTTCCCAGTTGCGGTTGTCGATGGTGGCGACCGTACCGGTCCGCATGATGCGCTTCAGCTCATAGCCGGAGAGCCCGGTGATCTCGGCCACCGCTTCCTGCAGCGCCACCTGTACTTCTGCCAGTGCTGGCAGGGGCACCCATACGGGAAGATCGTCGTCGAGCACGTGATCCTCGCGCACATAGGCATGGGCCAGAACATAGTCGCCAAGCGCCTGTGTGTTTCTCAGCCCCGCGCAATGGCCGAGCATGAGCCAGGCATGAGGGCGAAGCACCGCCACATGGTCGGTGATTGTCTTGGCGTTGGAGGGCCCAACACCGATGTTGACCATGGTGATGCCCGCATGGCCGTCGCGCGTCAGATGATAGGCCGGCATCTGCGGCAGACGTGCAAGAGCGCTCGACGACGGGCTCGTCTCCCCGGCTTTGGTGATGACATTGCCCGGCTCCACGAAGGCGGTGTAACCGTTTCCGCCCTCGGCCATCATCTCGCGGGCGAGCGCACAGAATTCGTCGATGTAAAACTGGTAGTTCGTGAACAGAACGAAATTCTGGAAATGCACCGGTGCCGTGGCGGTGTAGTGCGAGAGACGGTGCAGGGAATAATCGACGCGCTGCGCGGTGAAGGGGGCGAGCGGCAGGGGTTCCCCGGGCGGCGCTTCATGTGTGCCGTTGACAATGTGGTCGTCCGTGGCGTTCAGATCCGGCACATCGAAGAGATCGCGCAGAGGCCGTTTCAGCCGGTCCGCGATCGACCCTTCCACATAGGTGTCCTGAAGGAACGCAAAATGCAGCGGTATCGGTGTTTCCGATTCGCAGATGGTGACGGGAACGCCATGGTTGCGGATCACGAGGCTTAGCTGGTCGATCAGGTAATCCTCAAAGAGATCCGGCCGGGTGATCGTGGTGGCATAAACGCCGGGCGCCGCCACATGGCCATAGGCAAGTCGCGTATCGATCTGGGCATAGGAGCCGGTGGCGAGGCTGACTTCGGGATAGAAGGCGCGAAAGCGGCGGTCGCTTTCGCCGTCCTTGGCAACCTGCGCAAAGGCATCGCGCAGGAATGCGGTGTTGCGCTCGTAGAGCGCCTTCAATGCCGCAACGGCTTCGCGGGCATCGGTAAAGCTTTTCCGGGCAAACGGCTCGGGGCTTGAAATCGTCTGAATAGGCTGAGGGTATATTCTATGTTCCATGGCCTTTTATATGGATATTCTTCTTCTTCTCAAGGCCTGAGCCTACCTTGAACGTTTCAGACTGACCATCAGGACGAGGCCGGCACCGCTCGAGCGCTCATAGTTTCCTTCAATGATGTTTTCATTACCAGCGCGGACGTTCTGAACCGCAAGCAGCGGTGAGCCGATTAGGGCAGCAAACATCAATCCCCGGGCCATGTGTGTAATCGTCCGCATCGTCTCATACCTCAATTCATCTTGCTCAGCGCAGCGCCGTTCTGCCGCAAAGGGCTGTCTGCTCACCGGAGCAGGAGAACGGCCGATTGTTCTGCCAGGGATCGGAAGGCCTGCTGGCTTCTGCAACCAGTATGGCGAGTGCCATGCCGAAGATGGCGGTGATCAGACAGACAATTGAAAAGCGGCGCATCAACATTGGTTTGTCCTCAGTGTCGCCATCACTGTGGCAGACGCGGACTGAACCGATACTGAGAGGAGCATTCATCCAGGGTTCAGCAGTGTTAACACCGTGATTATGAGAAGATAACGGATCGTTTACCGGCAGGCGCGTTGCAAAGTCGGCAGCCGGTGCTTACTTGCCCGGGTATTGCCGCATTCCTCCCCCGACTGCGCGGCATCCAACACCTGGAGGCAACAAAGCATGACCACCCAGACCAAGCCGATCGAGCTCCACTACTGGCCCACGCCCAATGGCTGGAAAATCACCATTTATCTTGAAGAGACCGGGCTTCCCTACGATGTGCACTATGTGAACATCGGCAAAGGCGAACAGTTCGAACCTTCCTTCCTCAAGATCGCGCCGAACAACCGCATGCCGGCGATTGTCGACCCCGAAGGTCCGGGCGGCGAGCCGATCTCGGTGTTCGAATCGGGTGCCATTCTGCAGTATCTGGGTCGCAAGACGGGCAAGTTTTATCCGACTGACGAACGGTCCCGTGTGGAGGTGGATCAGTGGCTCTTCTGGCAGATGGGCGGGCTCGGCCCGATGGCCGGACAGGCCCACCACTTCCGCAAATATGCCCCGGAAAAGATTGCCTACGGCATCGAGCGCTATACCAATGAGGTGAACCGCCTCTATGGTGTCATGAACAAGCGCCTCGCAGACCGGCCCTTTCTCGCCGGCAACGAGTATACGATCGCCGATATGGCGAGCGTCGGCTGGGTGAAGCCCTATGAACAGCAGGGGCAGGACCTCAACGATTTTCCAAATCTCAAGCGCTGGTTCGAGACGATCATGGCGCGGCCAGCGGTCGTGCGCGCGCTCGAGGTCGGTCAGGAGCATCGCCGCAACATCGCCGAAGACAAGGAAGCACAAAAGGTGCTCTTCGGTCAGCGCGCCAGCTAACGACGGGCTTGCACGGTTCAGACAGGGCGGGCGTCCATTGGGCGCCCGCCCTTTGCTATTTCGACTATCCGAGGCGGATCAGCAGAATGGCGAGGATGAGAATGCCCACGCCCAGCCAGCTCGTCAGATTGAGCCGGTGTCCGAAGACGAGCCAGACAGCAAGCGCCGTTCCGAGGATCGAGAGTACGCCCCACACCGCATAGGCGATGAAAAGGTCCATGCCGGTGACAGCGAGCGCCAGAAGCGCAAAGGCCGCCATGATGAGCAGGACGGCTGCAGATCCCCACCCCCTGCGCGCAAAGCCGCCGGATTTCTCCAGAGCCAGATTGGCGAGGATGTCCAGTGCCACCGATCCCAGAACATAACCCATATAGATGTTCATCTCGTTTCGCCCTGCTGGTGGTGGCCATAGTTGATCACCGCGATCCCAAGCAGCGCCACGCCGATGCCGATGCCCTGCATCGGCGAGATCGTCTCGTCGAAAAGGTGAAGCGACACGAGCGCGATCATGATCATGCCGAAACCTTCCCAGAACGCATTGGCCAGCGCAACGGGGATGCGAAGCGTCGCGCGTCCCAGAAAGAGATAGGCGATGCCGATCATGGCAATCGCCGCCATCGTTCCCTGAAGAAGCGCGCCGCCGGATACCAGGAGTTTCATGAGTGTGGTTCCGACCACTTCTGCAAAGACCGCAGCGATCAGATAGAACCAGTGCAATTTCGACCTCATATTGTCAGATCAAGTTTTATGTCACTCGATTGAGATATCTGCCCAATTGCCATATGGAAAATCGCTGAGCGACAGGATTTTTGACGAAGAAGCTTTGCCGTGAGACTGGATTATCTGGAGTATTTCGTGGCCGCGGCGCGCGCGGGCTCCATCTCGGGTGCCGCGCTCCAGCTTGGGCGCAACCGTTCCACGGTCAGTATGGCAATCGCGGCGCTTGAGGATGAGCTTGGGGCCGCGTTGTTCGTGCGGCGCGGCAACAGCCTTGCCCTCTCGCCGGTCGGCGAGCACATTCTCGATGACTGCGCCCGCATCGTCGCGCTTTCAAACAGCATCATCGAGCGTTGCGCGCGCGGCGAGGAGACCGCAGGTCAGGAGTTGCGGATTGGCCGTGACGACGTTCTATCGGAAAACTTCTGGCGTCACGTGATCCGGGCCATCCGAAAGGCGCGGCCCAATGTGCGCCTCAGCATGCGTTATGCCGAAAGCGATGTGCTTCCCGAACTGGTGCGTGAGGGCCAGCTCGATATTGCCTATTTCATTGCTTCAGGCCGTGCCGGTCCCGCTCCAGGGCTTTACAGCCGCGTAGTCGCGCGCATCGGCATGCGAATGATGGTGGCAAGAACCCATCCGCTCCACTCCATGAGCTATGTCGCCGACGACGATCTCGCCATCCTGCCGCAGATCACCTATCTCGACAGCACGCAGCGCGAGCGGTTTCATCTTGAGGCGATGGGCAGCGAGCGCATTGCACTCAGCAGTTTCGAGCTGGGAAAAGACGCGATCTGTGATGGTCTGGGATGGGGGTATGTGCCGGAGTCTCTTTTGTCGGCAGAAGATGATGCGCAACTTGGCCAGATCAATCACGGACTGGGCGCTGCCTGGTATCCTTATTTCGTATGCAGCCGGGAGCCGCTCACCATCGGGGGGAGGGCGGGTGCTGCTTTGCAATCATGTGCCCACGGCATCATTCTTGCTCAAATGCGCAGCGAAGGCCTCATAGCAGATTGAGCCCCCACGCGTTTCGCAGGGAGGAAACGCATGGGGGCTCCGACTGGAGACGGTATTCATTGTGCGAATGGCAATCTGGGCAGCGTCTGGTTCAAAGGCGCGACCACGTCTGGTTTCGGCAAATCAGTCCGCCGAGAACGCAGCCGCCCATCTTGAGACTGTTGCCGGAGAGCGTGCCCTTGCCGGAATAGGTCTTGTCGTTGGCCGGATCCGTGATCTTACCGGTATATCTGCTGCCGCCGGCCGCCTGAAACGTGCCGATCTTCTTGCCTGCGTGCTTGCCGCTTTTCAGCGTGATGCAATAAGATCCGCCGCACGATGCAATCTGAGCCGTCGCACCGGACTCCGTCCGCCAGTTCCCTTCGATAGGGTCGGCCATGGCAATCCCGCCCGCCAAAAGCAGCGCTGCGCTACTTAGAACAAGTCTGCCAATCATCACTCTTCCTCCCAATGATGTTGCAAGTGCAGCTTACGCAAACGTAAACGTAATACAACTGCTTTCTGCACTCGCACTTTCAAGGGGCTGTTCGCCTGGTCGGCGGTGCTGCGGATCACTCGAGACCGTAGAGCCGGGCGATATCTTCGAGCATGAGCCGCGCGGCCAAAACACCGCCCGCTGTATTCCAGATCGTGTCGTCAACCTCGTGAACATTGCCGGCCTTCACCGCCGAAAGCGTTTGCCAGAGCGGATCCCGAAGCACCTCATCGGAAAGTTTTGTCGCCTCGCCATCGCCGGGCTCATAGGTGAAATAGAAGATGCGGTCGCCATCCATGTCCGGAATGCTTTCCTTGCCCACCTTCAGCACGAAGCTGTCGACATCCTGGTTCTCGGGCCGTTTGAAACCGATCTTTTCGAGAACGAAGCCGGAAAAACTGTCTTTCTGATAAATGCGGATGTGACCCGGCATGAAGCGGACGACAGAGACCTTTTCGTTCACTTTCTCTCCCAGGGCGTCCGCAAGTTGCCGGACGCTCGCGTCGAAGTCCGAAAGCACTTTCTCGCCCGCTTCCTCTTTGTTCACGGCCTTCGCCCAGAGCTGGAAGTTCTCACGCCAATCGCCCCGTAGTCGCTCAGATATGACAGTGGGCGCAATTGCCGAAAGCTGCTCAAAGATTGCCTCATGGCGGAGCTTGGTTCCAAGAATGAGATCGGGCTCCAGAGCGGCGATCAGTTCCAGATTGACCGCACTTTCCTTGCCGACCGGTTCCACATCGCTCATTTTCTCGGAGATGTGATGGTACCACGGGTCGCCATTCCACGAATTGGCGGCACCCACAGGCTTCACGCCAAGCGCCAGCAACGCTTCGGTACCCTCGTTGGTGAGAACGACGACGCGTTGCGGTTCATCCGGAACCGTTGCCACCCCCATGGCATGCTCGATCTCGGCAGCACTTGCCGACATGGCGAAACCCGCAATCAATGCGGCCGATAAAAAAGGCAGAAAGCGCATCTACGTCTCCTGTTGTGGCGCGACGTCCTGTCGAAGGCATCGTCCAAACAAATGTTGTATAATAATGTCAAGTTTTAAGTTGACATGGCTTTCCCATTTCTGAAATGCAGCGGGGTGAAGATGAGATCGACGCCGCGCCATTTACCGCATGTTCTGATGCTCGGGCTGATCGCTGTCCTGGCGGTCGTCAGTCTGCATGTGGGGATTCGGTTCACGCCTGCGAGCGAGGTCTGGCGCGCCTTGACCGAAGGTGGAGAAGATCAAACGGCCTTGATCGTCAACACGCTCCGTGTGCCTCGCACCCTGATTGCCATGGTGGTTGGCGGTGGGCTCGGACTTTCGGGGCTTCTGCTCCAGACTGCAAGTCGCAACCCGCTGGCCGAACCCGGCCTGCTTGGCATCAATGCCGGGGCGGGGCTGGCCGTGGTGTTGCTCGTCGTCTGCGCAGGAACCAGTTCGCTCACCCTGATCGCGGCAGCGGCCTGTCTGGGCGCGCTGTTATGCGCGCTCCTTGTCTTCTCTCTGGCATTTTCGGCAGGTGGGATAGCCTCCCCGTCCTACCTGCTGCTCGCCGGCGTCACGGTTGCAGCGCTTCTTTCCTCCGGGATTCAGATCATCATGGTGGCCGATGAACGAACCATGGAGGAGCTGATCTTCTGGCTGTCAGGAGGCTTCGCTGACCGGAATGCTGACCTTCTCTATCTAGCAGCACCGGCCATCGGCGGATGCGCGCTGATCAGTGCGCTGCTTTATCCAATGCTGGATGCGCTGCTTACCGATGACATGACAGCTCAATCTTTGGGCGTTCCGGTTGTTAAACTTCGTCTGGCAGCGCTCATTCTGGCGGCGCTCATGGCCGGGATCGGCGTCTCGGTCGCGGGGCCGGTGGCGTTCATCGGCCTTGCCGCGCCACATCTTGCAAGGCTCACCGGCCTGCAGAGCCATCGGGATCTCATCCCTCTATCCCTCCTGACAGGTTCCGCACTCGCGTTGGCGGCAGACATTGCCGCTCGTTTCGTCATCTATCCGTCTGAAGCGCCCGTCGGTGTGCTTCTGGCGGCGGTGGGAGTGCCGGTGCTGCTATATCTTCTGCAGAGAAAACGGATTGGAGGCGCGGCGTGAGGGCAGCCAGTCCTGTATACTTTTCCACTCCCGTCGCATCGCGGATCATGGTTCTTGCCCTCTGTGTGTCGGTCGTTTGCCTTCTGGGGCTTGCCGGTGTTGCGCTGGGAAGTTCCGGCATGCCGCTGAACCGCGTGGTGTCGGCCATTTTGGGAATGGGGGAGCGGAGCGATGGCATCATCATCTGGTCATTGCGCATGCCCCGTCTGCTGATGGCTGGGTTGAGCGGCGTGGCGCTCGCGCTCGCCGGTTTCATCCTTCAACGGGCAACGCGTAATGAGCTTGCTTCCCCAGCGGTGCTCGGCATTGTCGATGGCGCGGCGCTGGGTGTGATGTGCTTCCTTTTCATGTTCAGCAATGAATCGAACGCTCTTGTTGTCAGCATCATGTGGCAGCCACTGGCTGCCGCACTGGGGGGCATATTCTTCGCGAGCGTCGTCATCATTCTCGCTGTGCGCACGGAAGCGCCGCCATTACGCACCATTCTCTATGGTGTGGCGCTGGGAGCGCTGGCAAAGGCGGGAGTGACGCTCTTTCTTGTCGATGGACCTGTGCATCGCGCCAGCCAGGCAGCCATGTGGCTCGCAGGCTCAGTTTATCAGGCGCGCTGGGCAGACGTCGAGGTGATGGCCATGGTGCTTGTCATTCTTGTGCCGCTCACCTTTCTGTTTTCACGCCGCATGGATCAGCTGCAGCTCGACGAGATCAGCGCACAGGCAAGTGGTCTGCCCGTGCGCTCCACTCAGTTGATGCTGTTTGCGCTCGCGGCATTCCTCACCGCTGCCGCCGTTTCCTTTGCCGGCGCCATCGGTTTTGTCGGTCTCATGGCTCCCCACGTTGCGCGCCTTATTTTGCCGGGGCGCGCCGGCACGCAGATGCTGGCTGCGGCATTGGTGGGCGGGGCGATGGTTATGGCAGCCGATATCGTGGTGCGGATCCTGTTCGCCCCGCTTGAGGTTCCCGCCGGCGCGGTGACGGCAGTAATCGGTGCGCCGTATTTCCTTTTCATTCTCATACGTGCGGGGCGCGTTCATGCATAACGATCAACGAAATGAGATTGAGTTGCGCTCCGTTACGCTCGGCTATCCGGGCAAACGTGTGTTCAGCGACCTGAACCTCTCGATCCGTCCTGGGAGGCTGACGGCCTTCTGTGGGCCCAATGGCTGCGGCAAATCAACGGCGTTGCGCGCCATGCGGGCGCTCCTGCCGGCAGATGCCGGTTTGGTGCTGCTGCGCGACACGCCCATTACCGATCTGCCGGTGAGGGCGCTTGCCCGTGAAATCGCCATGCTGACGCAAAGCCCCACAGCACCCGGGGAACTGTCTGTTGAACAGCTGGTCACACTTGGCCGCTATGCACACCGCAGGGCCTTTACCTCTGCCGCAGGGAGTGACCGCACAGCCGTTACAAATGCGCTGCGGGAAACGAATCTGGCGGATATGGCCGACCGCCCAATCGGCACGCTGTCGGGTGGGCAGCTTCAGCGGGTCTGGATTGCGATGGTTCTGGCGCAGGCATCTCCTGTCATCCTGCTGGACGAGCCCACCAACCATCTTGATATTGCGCATGCTCTGGAAGTGCTGGCGCTGGTGCGTCGTCTCGGCGCGCAGGAGGGCAAGACGGTGGTGGTCGTACTCCATGATTTGAATCTGGCTGCACGTTTCGCCGACGATATCGTCTTCTTTCGCGGGGGCGAAGTAGCTGGATCCGGCCCGGTGGAAGAAGTCTTCCGTCAGGAACTCATCCAAGATGTGTTCGGGATCGAATGCATCGTGCGGCAGGAAGAGGTGTCTCAACGGCCTTTCTGTGTGCCTATCGCTGCCTGTCCCGGACGCCGGGATCGCCTGGTTCAGGACTAGAATTTTCAGGAAATGCTTCGCCAAAGCGTTTCGCATGGTTATCAGAACCTTGCTGCGACCGTTAACGATTTGAGCTTGTCCGTCTGCCCAAAACCCATGACCGGCAGGGCTTTGCGGTGCTTAACAAAAACAGGCATTTACTGAAAATTTGAACTTTGTTTTCTTCAAATTAAGCACAAGATTTAACGGCGATTTCAGCCGCACCCTGCATTCTCGAAAGCATCGAAGGGCTGGCCCGACAGGGACAAAACAAAAGGCTCTCGGGAGTAAAAACAGGGATCTTGAATTATGGCACGTTACGATGTTCAGGAAGCAGGCTTCGGTACGGCTGGTTCGTCCACCCAGGCCGACGTGCTGTTTCAACTTGGAATGATGTATGCGACCGGTCGCGACTGCGACGTCGATCTGGTGGCCGCGCACAAATGGTTCAATATTGCAGCCATCAAGGGTTCTGAACGTGCGGCTGAGCTGCGCTCGGAACTGGCGGCGGGCATGTCCAAGCCAGAGCTCGCCAGAGCGCTGCGCGATGCCCGTGAATGGATGACGATGCACTGATGCGGTGGGGGCGGACCGTTCAGGGCCTGGCCTGAAACTGGCCGGGCCCTGAGCGCAAGGCACCATCAAAAACTGGCCGCCTATTCGGCGCCCTGAAAACGGACGAGCATTGCACCATCGTTGACCTGCGCACCCTCAGCCGCGATCTCGGCGATGACACCGTCATGCGGCGCGGTAATGGTGTGCTCCATTTTCATTGCTTCGAGCACCAGTAGTGGCTGGCCTTTCTGCACCGTTTCGTTGACCGCGGCACGGACCAGCTTCACCAGACCGGGCATCGGCGCCCTTAGTCGGTCGCCACCGCCACTTTCTTCAGCGGCCTGCAAAGGGTCCGGCACTTTCAACGTCAGCGCATCGGCACCCTCAAACACTGTAATGTGCCCTGGCCACGAGGCAATGCGGGTGGGATCGTCACGTCGCACGATGATGGGTTGAGCGGATTGATCATCGCCAAGGCGAATGGCCAGCGCGCCATCGGCCTGGGCCGAGACGCAGGCTTCCACAATGTCCTCATCATGCATTACCGTCCGCTTGTGAATGAGCGGCCTGAAATGGCCATAGCCCGAAATTGCGGAGAATGGGCTGGCCGTGTCTTCCGAACGATCAGTGCTGCTCGTTGCAGCGATGGCTGCTGCAAGATGTCTTTCCTGCAGCGCCGCGGTCTTGGTCAGAACGTCCTGCTTGCGGCCGATCAAGCCGGTTTCAAGCCGCCCGGCATAAAAATCATCGTCGCGCAGCAGCCGTGTTAGAAAACCGAGATTGACGGTGGAGCCGGCAACTTCGGTTTTCTCAAGCGCGGTTGCCAGTCCGTCAATGGCGCCCTCCCGCGTCGGGGCATGGACGATCAGCTTCGCGATCATCGGATCGTAAAAGGGAGTGATCGCATCTTTCTCCGCGACACCGGCATCAATGCGCAGCGTTGCGGTGTCGAGCCTGTCTGGGAACCGCAAATGGTGCAGCGTTCCCGTGGCCGGGAGAAAATCCCGTGTCGCATCCTCCGCGTAAAGACGCGCTTCGACCGCATGGCCGGTCAGGGTGATCTCCTCCTGGGTGCGGGGCAGGGTCTCGCCTGCAGCCACCCGCAACTGCCACTCTACGAGGTCAACGCCTGTGACCATCTCGGTCACGGGGTGCTCCACCTGCAGCCGCGTGTTCATTTCCATGAACCAGAAGCGATCCGGTCGTAGCCCTTCCGAAGCATCGACGATGAACTCGATCGTGCCGGCGCCGCTATAGGAAATGGCCCTGGCCGCCTTCACGGCGGCTTCCGTCATCGCGATACGTGTTTCCTCGTTCATTCCGGGCGCAGGAGCCTCTTCGATCACCTTTTGATGCCGGCGCTGGGCCGAGCAATCGCGTTCGAAGAGGTGGACGGCGTGACCGTGCCTGTCCCCGAAAACCTGCACCTCGATATGCCTCGGTGACTGAATATACTTTTCGACCAGCACGCGCTCATCGCCGAACGCCGCCTTTGCTTCCCTTTGGGCGGCCGCCAGCGCATCGGGAAAGGCGTCGGGGTCGGATACCAGCCGCATGCCCTTTCCCCCACCGCCCGCGCGTGCCTTGATGAGCACCGGATAGCCGATTTCATTGGCCTTGGAGGCAAGGGCGACAAGCGCCTGCGTGTCACCATGATAACCCGGCACGACTGGGACCCCGGCCTTCTCCATGAGCCTTTTTGCGGCATCTTTCAGGCCCATTGCGCGGATGGCTTGCGATGACGGGCCGACAAAGATCAGACCCGCCGCCTCCACCTGTTCAACGAAGTCCGGATTTTCTGACAGAAAGCCATAGCCTGGATGGATGGCCTGCGCGCCGGTTTCACGAGCAGCGGCAATGATTTTCTCACCATTGAGATAGCTTTCCGCAGCCGGGGCAGCACCGATGCAGATTGCCTGGTCAGCGACACGCACATGCAGTGCGTTCCTGTCCGCATCTGAATAGACCGCCACTGTAGCGATCCCCAGACGTCGTGCGGTTCTGATGACCCGGACGGCAATTTCTCCGCGATTGGCAATGAGAATTTTGTCGAACATGCAGAACGTTCCTCCTACGAAGCAGCAATACCATAGTGTGTTGAGAGCGGTTTGTGGCGGGAAATTTGCCGCTTATTCCATCCGTTCTGCGCGGCTCCCATATCGCTTGCGTCTCTTGGAAAATTTCTTTCCTCGGCACGGAATATTTGAAGTGTATCTCACCCGAAAGTGGGTAAGCCATACAGTATTGATGACCCCCGCATCCGGTAATGATACCCAGAACTACTGCGACATGGCCGATCCGATCAAATATGTTTTGGTGAAAGTGCCGGGGGTTTTTTGTAGCGCCTGCATGCTCCTCATATGCCTTGCAGGGGGAGAAAATCGGCTCCTCGGCAAATGGAATACTACTGTGTGTGTCCCGAGACGGCCGCAGTGCGAAGCGCGTGTGGCTCCGCCTGCCCGGGATACTTCAGAAACAGCCGGTTCGCGTTCGACGTAGTTTGACCTTGAAATCCTGTGCGCGGGTATGAGCTGCTCGAGTGGAATAGCGTTGCAACGCCGGGAAACGGTGTTCTGGGCAAACGAGTAGCGAAAACCATTGGCGAGAAAAAAGCGGATCGGTGGGTTGAGCCCGCCGCGAGCCGTAGCGGCCGCGCGTATGACAGTGAGTCGGGAATGTTCGGAGGCGTGAAGCGGAGCAATTCGCTGAATTTGTCAGCAGATAACAGATGGAAATTCCATGATGAAATATTCACCATCCCGCTTTCTGTTCGCCAGTAGTCTTGTATCTATTTCGGCTACTCTGCAAATCGGACCGCTCTTCGCAGCGGATATGCAGGGGACGGAGCCCATTCCTGAGCCACCAATATTCTCTTCCTCACCCTTGCGGCAGAATGCGCGCATTGTGGGAGGTGCTCCCATGGGGGGGACGGTTGGTGGAGCCCCTATGCTCGTGCCTGGAGATGCGGTTCCCGTATACAAAGGGGACGAGATGCCGCCGCTTGTCGATCTGGAAGGAAACTGTGGCGGCGTTCCCTGTCCTGCGGCGATGCGCGGAAAGATGCTGGACAACAGTTCCGTAGGAAAGTTGCGGATCGGTGAGAACACGGAACTCGCTGGACCAGGCGATCGACCGGCTGTTCCGTTCGTCATTTCCGTTGATGGGCAGATTGTCGATGAAAGCGGTCAGATCACGAATGAGGGCATGTTCGGCGTTTCACCGAATTCGCGACCGGTCGACAAGCAGCGCAAAACCGATCTCGACCTCAGCTCCGTGGATATTCAGATCAAGTTCGACGGGTTGGACACGGAACCATTGCTCAATGTGTCGACCGTGCCCGTGCAGCGGATCTTTCGCGAAGGAGAGCCTGTTCGTTTCTACGCCACCTCCAATTACCCTGCATTCATCACGCGCGCGGAAATTCGCATCTACGAGAGCAACGTTGCCTGGAGCAACCGGCCTTTGGCGGTCGTTCCCATCAATGTTAATGGCGAGGCCAGCTGGGTTATGCCTGCCCGAAGTGGCCGTGAGTTCCACTATGTGTTGCGTGTCTACGATGCCAAGGGTCGCTTCGACGAAACAGTACCGCTGAGCATCGCCAGCACGCGCGGCGAGTTTCTATCCGATTCGGGATACGGCGTGGCTCCAGGCAAAGCGGAAGACAGGACCGCATTTCGCAATATTCCGGTCTACGGCGGTGCCATAACGGTCTACGGAAAGAACGTTCCTGAAGGCTACGGTATCGTCGCATTCGATGAACTTGTTCCCCTGGACCCCAACGGGACATTTGTCACCCAGCGCATTATGCCTCCGGGGCAGCACGTGGTCGACGTTGCTGTTGATGGTGGCTCGAAGGCCGGTGGCCTTTACTTCAGCCGCGACGTGAACATTCCGACCAATGATTGGTTCTATGTTGCGCTTGCAGATTTCACTATCGGCAAGCGAACCGGCGATAGCGGTATCGAGGAAGTGCGGACAGGTGAGTTTGACAAAGTGTGGAACACAGGTCGCCTCGCGTTCTATCTGCGTGGTAAGATCAAGGGTAAGTTCCTGCTGACGGCAGCCGCTGATACAGGCGAGAACGAGGTCAAGAACCTCTTCCGGGATCTCGATGCGCGAGATCCGAGGGAGCTTCTGCGTCGTATCGATCCCGACAAGTATTATCCCGTCTATGGTGACGATTCCACCTCGGTCGAGGACGCGCCCACCAACGGGAAGTTCTATGTGCGCCTGGCCCGTGGTGAGAGCCACGTGATGTGGGGCAACTACAAGACAAAGATTTCGGGGACACGCTTCCTCCAGGTGGACCGTGGTCTTTATGGCGCCGAGATGGTTCTGCGTTCAGCGGGCAATAACGCGAACGGCGAGCCCAAATTCACAGCAACGGCCTTCGCGGCAAAGCCAGAAACGCTCCCACAGCGGGACGAGTTTCTTGGCACTGGTGGTTCGGCATACTTCCTCAAGCGACAACGCATCATAGAGGGGTCGGAGACGCTTCACATTGAATACCGCGACAAGATTACAGGGCGAGTTATCGAGAGGCGCGCTCTGGTCTATGGCGAAGACTATACCATCGACTATCTGCAGGGCGTCGTCATTCTCGATGCACCGCTGTCTTCCGGTTCCATTGATGACGGTGCGGTTCGTGAGGGTGCTCTGGGTGGCTACAAGGCCTACATGATCGCCCAGTACGAGTATCGTGCACGAGCCGGTGATATGGAAAACTATGTCTATGGTGGTCGTGCGCAGACCTGGCTTGGCAAGAGCATTCGGCTGGGTGCCACCGGTATCAAGGATTCGACGGGATTGTCCGATCAGACAGCCTACGGCGCCGATTTGCGCCTGCAGCGATCCGAGGACACCTTTATTGACGGTGAAATCGCGTATTCGAAGGGGCCAGGTTTCGGGCTCTCGCGGTCAACCGACGGCGGTCTGTCACTGGCGGATCAGGAGACGGCGGGACGCGAGGGCATTTCGGCCAAGGCGTGGAGCCTGCGTGGTCAGATGGCCTTCAAAGACCTGCGCTTCCTGGGCACTGCAGGCAAAATTGGCGGATATTATGAGCAGAAAGAAGCTGGCTTCTCCAGCGTGACCGAGCAGGTGGATTCCGACGAGCGCAGTTGGGGCGCGGAAGCCGAAATTCCCTTGAGCGCAGCCATGAACCTCAAGCTCTCTTATGACGACTATCTGAACGAAGATGGCAAGCAACACAGCAATGCGGAACTGGAGGTCAGTTACGCCTTCGATGCCTACTGGAAGGCGGCCTTCGGCATCGCCTATTCCAAACTCCACTCGCCAGGAGCCATTGCGTCTGGAAAATCCGGTTATGACGGGACGCGGCTCGACGCGGGTCTGCGTGTCGACTATCGCCAGGATGATGATTACCTCTACTATGGTTTCGTTCAGGGAACAGTCGACAGGAAAGGCAATATTTCCAAGAATGATCGCTACGGTGTGGGCGCGGAAGTCCGTCTGAGCGAAAAGCTTGGCGCCGAGGGCGAGGTGTCCTGGGGTAAATCCGGGATCGGCGGACTTGCCGCGCTGACTTACGATCCGACACCTGAAGATCACTACTATATCGGTTATCGCCTCGATCCGGATCGCGCTACGGACGGCACCTATGGATACGACCTCCAGGGCCGGGACCATGGCGCCGTGGTTGCGGGCGTAAAGAAGCGAATGAGCGATGTGGTTTCGGCCTATTCGGAAGCCGATGTCGATCTCTTCGGACGTCGTAACTCCCTGGCTCAGCGTTACGGTGTCATCTACACACCTGATGTCGCCTGGACTGTCGATGGCGGTTTCGAAGCCGGCAATATCGAGGATGATCGCATCAACCCCGCCTCCGGGAAACAATATGCCGATTTCGAACGGTACGCGGGCTCACTCGGCGTAGGATTCAAGGACGAGGAATTGGGCGTCAGCGCACGGGTTCGAGGTGAAGCCCGGATCGAACGGTCCGAAGATGAAACACGAAACCGCAATACCTATGTCGTAAGCGCCGGCGCCAGTATGGATCACGACGGGTATGGCAGGGTTCTCGGAAGCGTTGACGCCGTAATCTCGCAGACGCCGTTGGGTACTTACTACAACGGAGACTATATCGAGGGTTCGCTGGGATACGCCTATCGCCCCGTCGACAACGATCTCCTGAACGCCTTGTTCAGATATACCTACCTCTACAATCTCCCGGGCAACGACCAGATCAGCAGCATGTCGCGTTCCACAAATGGCCCGCTTCAACGCAGCCACATCGTCTCCGCCGATCTGACTTATGACCTCCTTCCGTGGTTGTCCGTTGGTGGCAAGTACGGCATGCGCCTGGGTGAGATCCGGGCAAGGAGCAGCGACAGTTCCATGGGCGATTGGGAAAAATCCTCAGCCCATCTGGGCATCGTCCGCGCCGATCTGCATGTCGTGAAGAACTGGGATGCGATGCTTGAAGGCCGAGCCTTCTATCTTCCGGAGATTCAATCGGTGGATTACGGCGCGCTTGCCGCTCTGTACAGGCATGTCGGCAACAACTTCAAGGTCGGCGCAGGGTACAATTTCGGGCGCTTCTCAGATGATCTCCGCGATCTCACGCTGGACGACCGTGGAGCCTTCCTCAACGTGGTTGGGAAGTTCTGACGCCCGAAGCGGGCGCCGCTCGTGGGGGGAGGCGCCCGCACCCGCTTCCGCCAGATGGGAGATTTGTCGTCATTTCGACAAGGTTGTGTCCTGAAACACATCCAACATTCAAGCGCCAGGGCGTCTTTCCAGACGCCCTGGCGATCTGCTACGTCAATGGTGGCACCGCAGCGGACGCTGCTGGCAACAAGCGGGGGCATTGGAGTTGGCCAAAATTCGCTGGACCGTCCTGGCCGTGGCCACGGCCATTTTTCCTGGTTCGGCGCTGGCCGACTGGAAGCCGATCGAACGTGTCGAACCCTACGCCATCTCTGGGGCAACTGCGCTGGATCTTTATAGGTCCATCGGAGAGCGCGGGCCCAAACTCGGCGTACGCCGGGTGATCGCATACACGGATTTCAAACTCACCTGGCGTCGCGATTATCAACCACGCAAGGATGGCGCCTGCGTCCTGGCTTCAGCAACGCCGAAACTGATCATCACCTACCGCCTGCCACAGGTCACAGGGGCGCTGTCATCGCAGACACGTTCGGCCTGGGAGCGCTTCATAGAGGGGGTGAGGGCGCACGAGCGCGTTCATGGAGATATCATCACCGATATGGTGAAGAAGATTGAAGAGGTGTCGGTCGGATTGCGGGTCGAGAATGATCCTGGGTGCCAGAAGGTGCGTGCAACACTGCAGGAGCATCTGGGAAAGCTCTCTCAGGAACAGCGACAACGCAGCCGCGAGTTCGATCGCGTCGAAATGGGCGATGGCGGCAATGTGCACCGCCTCGTGATGGAGTTCATCAATGGCGACAGGCAGCGCAGCAACTGACGCTGCCTGTCCGCGTCCTACATTCTGAATACACCGAACTTCGTATCAGCGATCGGCGCGTTCAGTGCTGCGCCAAGGGACAGGGCAAGAACCTCCCGCGTCTTGGCAGGGTCGACGATACCGTCGTCCCAAAGGCGGGCGCTCGAATAGAGCGGGTGGCCTTCGCGCTCGTATTTTTCGAGGATGGGCCGCCGAAATTCGGCTTCCTCCTCCGCGCTCCAGCTTCCACCCTTACGCTCGATGCCTTCACGCTTGACGATGGAAAGAACGGTGGCCGCCTGCTCGCCGCCCATGACCGAAATGCGCGCATTTGGCCACATCCAGAGGAAACGGGGAGAATATGCGCGGCCACACATGCCGTAATTGCCGGCACCGAACGATCCGCCGATGATCGCTGTGACCTTTGGCACCTGTGCCGTCGCGACTGCCGTCACCAGCTTGGCTCCGTCGCGTGCGATGCCCCCGGCCTCATATTTGCGCCCGACCATGAACCCGGTGATGTTCTGCAGGAACACAAGAGGGATCTTTCGCTGGCAGCACAATTCGATGAAATGGGCTCCTTTCAATGCGCTTTCGGAGAAAAGCACACCGTTGTTTGCCAGAATGCCTACCGGAATCCCGTAAATATGGGCAAAGCCGGTAATCAGCGTGGTTCCATAATTGGCCTTGAATTCATCGAACTCCGAGCCGTCCGCCACGCGCGCGATCACCTCGCGCACATCGTAGGGCTGGCGGGTATCGGCGGGGATGATGCCGTAGATCTCACGTGGATCGTAGGCGGGCGGAATCGGTTTGCGAAGATCGAGCGATATGCTCTTCTTTCGATTCAGGTTTTTGACAATGCGCCTGACGATGGCGAGCGCATGTTCATCGTCCAGCGCATAGTGGTCTGCAACGCCGGATTCACGCGTATGGACCTCTGCGCCGCCGAGCTCTTCCGCGGTAACCACCTCGCCGGTCGCCGCCTTTACGAGCGGCGGTCCGCCGAGGAAAATTGTGGCGTTGCCCTTCACCATCACGGTTTCATCACTCATTGCCGGCACATAGGCGCCGCCGGCAGTGCACGATCCCATCACACAGGCGATCTGGGGAATGCCTTTCGCGGACATGTTCGCCTGATTGTAGAATATGCGGCCGAAATGATCGCGGTCGGGAAAAACCTCGTCCTGATTGGGCAGGTTAGCGCCGCCTGAATCGACCAGGTAGATGCAGGGGAGGTTGTTCTCCAGCGCAATTTCCTGGGCACGCAGATGCTTCTTCACCGTCAGAGGATAATAAGTGCCGCCTTTCACGGTCGCATCGTTGACGACCACGACACATTCCTGCCCTTCAATGCGTCCCACACCGGCAATCAGGCCTGCGGAAGCAATGTCTCCGCCATACATGTCGAAGGCGGCGAACTGGCCGATCTCGAGAAAGGGGGCGCCCACATCCAGCAATTGCGCAAGTCTCTCGCGTGGCAGGAGCTTGCCACGCTTGACGTGGCGTTCACGAGCCTCATCCGACCCGCCGCGCTCGATCTGTGCGGCTTTTCCGGTCATTTCGCCCACCAGCGCCTGCATCCGGTCGAAATTGGCCTTGTAGGCGTCGGAGGAGGGGGAAAGTTGCGATTGAAGGACGGTCATGCGATCTCCTGCGGCGAATGGGGCACTATGCCCAATCCGTGGTTTGATTCCCATGGTCTGGCAAGCCGCCTGCATCACGCAGCATACGAGCCAGGTGCATTAGGTTGAAGGTCATGAAGGTCAGGTTGCGTCGCGTGAAGGCGCTGTCGTAGCCGGCACGGCCGCCGTTCTCGGTCTCATCGCCGTAGGACGGGCCCGGGCCAGCTTCGCCAATCCAGCCGCAATCGGCCTGAGGCGGAATCGTGTAGCCGATATGCTGCAGCGAATAGAGCACGGTCTTGGCCACATGCTTGATGCCATCTTCATTGCCGGTGATGATCGCCCCGCCGACCTTGCCATAGTAAATGTACTGGTCCTTGGTGTTGCGCTGGCCGGAATGGGCGTAGAGCCGTTCGATGATCACGCGGCAGATGGAGCTCTCTTCGCCAAGCCAGATGGGTGAGCCGATCACCAGAATGTCGGCTGCATTTACTTTTGGCCAGATCTTCTCCGGCCAGTCATCAATCGGAGCACCTTCCTCCCGCATATCCGGCGAAACGCCAAAAGCAATGTTGAAGTCGACCGCGCGCAGATAATCAGTCGCGACCCCGCAGCGCTTCATCAGGGCGATGGAATCCTGCATCAGGTCTTCGGTATGCGATGCAGCCCGGTCGCTTGGTTTCAGCGTGGTATTGATGAACAGCGCTCGAAGATCGGAAAAATCAGTGCTGGTCTCATCGGCAAGGCGCTTCTGCAGATCATTGAGTGGCATGGGTTTTCTCCATGTGTGTGTGACCAGGGTCAACGCACGGGAGAGGACATGGTTCTCACGCCTCTGACATCATCTCACGTCCGATCAGCCAGCGCCTGATCTCGCTCGTACCTGCGCCGATCTCGTAGAGTTTGGCATCTCTCAGGAGACGCCCTGCCGGAAATTCGTTCACATAGCCATTGCCGCCCAGAAGCTGGATTGCATCAAGTGCGGTCTGGGTGGCCTTTTCGGCCGCGTAAAGGATGCAGCCCGCCGCGTCCTTGCGGGTCGTCTCGCCGCGGTCGCATGCGGCTGCCACCGCATACACATAGGCGCGGCACGCGTTCATCGTTGTGTACATGTCCGCAAGCTTGCCCTGGACAAGCTGGAACGAGCCGATAGGCTGACCGAACTGTTCACGCTCCCGCACATAGGGGGCTGCGACATCAAGGCAGGCTGCCATGATGCCAACGGGCCCACCCGCCAGCACCACGCGCTCATAGTCCAGACCCGACATCAAGACATTGACGCCCTTGCCTTCCTCGCCAAGCACGTTTTCGAACGGCACTTCGACGTTCTCGAAAACCAGCTCGCCCGTGTTGGATCCGCGCATGCCAAGCTTGTCGAGCTTCTGGGCAACGGAAAATCCCTGCATGTCACGCTCGATGATGAAGGCCGTAATGCCGCGTGGTCCGGCGTTCGGGTCGGTCTTTGCATAGACAACCAGGGTGCCGGCATCAGGCCCGTTGGTGATCCACATCTTGGACCCGTTGAGGACAAAGCGGTCGTTGCGTTTTTCCGCCCGGAGTTTCATGGATACGACATCCGAGCCGGCACCCGTCTCTGACATGGCGAGCGCCCCCACGGTCTCGCCCGAGCATAGTGCGGGAAGGTATTTCTTCTTCTGTGCGTCGTTACCCCAGCGGCGGATCTGGTTCACGCATAGATTGGAGTGCGCGCCATACGAGAGCCCGACCGAGGCCGATGCGCGCGAGATTTCCTCCATGGCCACGACATGTGCCACATATCCGAGACCCGAACCGCCATAGTCTGGATCGACGGTCATGCCGAGCAGACCTAGCGCTCCCATCTCCTGCCAGAGATGGGCGGGAAACTCGTTGCTTTCATCGATGCCCGCTGCAAGGGGGGCAATCTTTTCCTGCGCGAAGCGATGTGTCATCTCCCGCAGCGCGTCGATATCCTCGCCAAGCCCGAAATTCATCGATCCGGTATACATCGGTCTCCTCCGGTCACATCACGGCGCCTACAAGGCGCATGGTCATGGTATGGTAATTGGCAGCGACCTCGTCCTCCGAAAGCCGCAGCTCAGGGCGAAACCAGACGATCACGCCCGTGATCATCTGGATGATCGCCATGGCGGTCAGTGAAACATCGTCAATCCGGAAGACCCCGTCGCGCAGGCCATCTGTCAAAATACCCCTGAGCTCGCCTTCATACTGGCTGCGCAGATCGAGAATGCGCTTGAGGCGTTCCTCGGAAAGGCTGCGCAGTTCCAGATTGCTCACATGAGTGGAGTTGCGACGGGCCAGGTGAAAGCGGATGTGGTTTTCAACGAAAGCAGCGAGGCGTCCTGCTGGCTTTTCTTCAACAGAGCCTTCTGCAGGACGCGCTTCCCTCCAGGAAATGATCAGGTTTTCCATATGCTCGCGCATAAGCGCGTAAAGCAGCTCTTCCTTGGTCGGAAAATACCGGTAGAGCGCGGCCGGCTGAACACCAACCTTGCCGGCAAGCTGGCGCATTGCCATGGCCTCGAAGCCAAGACGCGCGATCAGGTCGAGCGCCGCCTCTCGGATCGCCGCTTCGGTCTTCTCTCCATCGGATCCGGTCGTGCGCGCCATGAAGCCTCCTTGGGAAATTAATAAAACGAACGTTCAATTAATTCAAGAGCCAGTGAAGCATGTGACGTTTTCTGATGTGTGTGAACCGGAGGGCCTGGGATTTTTGGAGAAACGGAGCCGCCCGGACGGGACAGAAGCACGTATGCCAATGCGTTGATGCCAGGGCGGGAAACCGGGAAAATCGTCCCTGTTCTCCATACCGTCGTGCCCGGTTGACACAGGCGGCTCCGTTGCGAAAACAACGTGATCGGCTGCCATAGGTTCCAGAGTTTTTACAGCGTCGTTTCAAAGAGTTTGCAGGAGCGCGCTGGTCGTCGTGACCTTACAGAATTCGAAGCCGAGTGTAGCCACATGGACCCGGTGCACCGTCTCGGCCGGGATGGTCCCACCGCGCCCATCTGGCAGATCGAAGCAGTCGCAGGCATCCTCCACCAAAACCATATTCCAGCCCATATTCGCGCCGGTTCGAACTGTGGTGGACACGCACATGTCTGTTGAAATTCCGCAGGTCACGATGGTTTTCGCTTCGAGCCGGCGCAGGCGAAGATCGAGATCTGTTCCAATGAATGAGGCGTTGACGCTCTTCGTGACGAGCGCTTCGCCGGGCTGCGGCTCGAAACCAGGGCGCATTGCATGTCCAGGTTCGCCCGGCCGTAGCGTTGAGCCAGGTTCGACGGAATCATGGCGCACATGGATTACCGGCCGACCGGTTTCTCGCCAGGCTTCAAGCAGGGCGAGCGCGTTCCGGTCGACGTCCTTGTTCCAGCGTCGCGGCCATGGCGCATCGTCGAATGCCTGCTGATAGTCGACGAGCAGAAGAACGGCGGCATCCATGTCCATTCTGGTAACCTTTCAATGATCAGGGGGTAACCGGATTGCGCGCATCGGAAAGGATTCGCCCACCGATAGCCATGAAGCACACGCCGGCGGCGCGTTCTATCCAGTGCTGCACGTGCCGAAAGCGGCGAATGACTGGCGCCGAGGACATGAAAAGCGTGACAAGGGTGTACCAGACCAGCGCGCTTAAAATGACCATAACGACCATCAGTCCCATCAGCCAGAAAGGTGTGCTTTCGGTGACCGCGGTGGCAAAAACGCTTGTGAAGAGCACAATGGCTTTGGGATTGGTCGATGTGACCAGAAAGCCAAACACGAGCGGATTTCCCTTTGGCCGATCGCTGCCCTCCGTCATTTCCAGTTTGGCTGGTTGGGCGAAGAGCAGCTTGAGCCCCAGATAAATGAGATAGCACCCGCCTGAAAGGCGCACTGCCCACGCCAGCCAGTGATACTCGATCAGGATCGCCGAGAGACCCGCAAGACTGAGCGTCGCGTAGATGCCAAGGCAGAGCGAAACGCCGAGTGTGGTCCATAACCCGGCGATTGTGCCGCGGGTCATTGACGTGCGCACGACGGCGATAAAGTCAGGGCCCGGCAACATCAATGCAGGGATGAAAACCGCAAACACGCCGGCCAGGATCATAAAGGGCCCCATATCTCCTCCAATCCGGAAAGGTGGACAGAGACTGAGCCTATTCGCGCTGGCGTGTTCCGCAAGAGCCATCGGCAGATCTTCGTGCTCGTAACTGGACCAAAATGTCCAGAAAGAGAAGGCCCGTGCCAAAGAACATGCCGACGCCGAGCGTGGCGCCCGCAGCATTAGCCCCGAATGCTTCCAGCGAAAGCGCGGCGAGAGAAAGCATAGAAAGCAATGCGACATTGTTCGCGCTTTCGGAGAGTGCGAGGAGGAACCCTTTTTCCCGACCTGCGCGCTGAGCGATCATGGCCGTGCTCGTCGGTGCGGCAAACCCCAGCGCGACACCCCATCCACCCAGACACAAAACCGCCCCATGGAGCGGAAGCGGCAGGAAGAGGAACATGACCAGGGTGAAAATGAGCAACAGCAGGGCCCCCAGGAGCAAGGTCTGATCGTCTCGAAAAAGGTGTTTGGCAGCGCCGATCAGAACATTCCCCAACGCCAGTCCGATGCCGAAGGCCGCGACGGAAAGACCTGTCTGAAATGTGTTGATCGCAAATCGATCACGCAGCAGTTCGCCGCTCAGGCCGAAGGCGGCAACAGCGGTTCCGTTCCACAGTGCCTTGGCCGCAATGAGCATGAGAAGACTGTGCTTGCGGCCTTTGAAACGAGGGCGAATTTGCCGAAGCGGTGGAAAGTTTTCGGCCTTGAGAACACGATGGGCGGGAAGCATCAATAGAAGGCACCCAGAGGCACTTGCCAGAAAAGGAGCGCGCCAGCCAAACGCGTGGGTGAGAGCGCCAGCGAGCACCGGCCCGAATGCAATCCCGGCCGTCATACCCAGCATGACGAACCCCATTGCCTGCGCGTGGCGTGCATCAGGCAATCGGTCGGCGATCAGGGCGAAGGTAGCGGGGATCAGCGCTGCTGCTGCTGCGCCACCAAGCACTCGAAGGAGGACGGCGATGTCAAGCGCTGGAGCAAAGGCAACCGCAAACCCGTCAGCCGCAAGAACCGCCAGGGCAACGATCAGGAGTCGTTGCCTGTCGATCTTATGGGCGAAGAGCCCGATAATCGGTGCCCCGACCGCATAGGAAAGGGCGTAGCCGGAGATCAGCCACGAAGCAGCCGCAGGTGAAGCACCGAAAGCCGATGCTATGGGTGTCAGCATGGGCGCGATCATGAATTCCGTCGCGCCGACGAAGAAAACGACCAGTGCAAGCACTGGCAGAAAAAGCCGTGAAGGCATGGATAACTCCATGAGTGCGTTGATAAGGATGGCCGAACGGCTGGAAAAATGGGGGAGAAAACACCTAAGAGCAGGCGCAAGGGCGCTGCATAGGACACACGAAAATGGGAAAGGTGTTAAAGCGTCTGGCGGCTTGGCCGCATGGAGCAGGTTGCCCCGACGTCTTTGCAACTTTGCACGAATGCGGTGAGCCTGCAAGCGCCATGCATTGTTGGCGATTGTTCATGAGGCTGGAAATCAGGAGACCAATCTAGTCGAATGACAGCGATTCAGGACCAGCGTTTCATGACAGGGGCCTTCATATGAATTTCTCGATCCGGTCGGTTGCTCAAGACGCGGATGGCTGGTGGGATCTGCCCACGGGCTTCGCCAACACTATCGCCGATGTGCCGGGCGTAGCCGTCGGGCACACGACTTGTCTCCACGGCGCGGCACGGACAGGGGTCACAACCGTCATTCCACACAACGGGGATTTGTTCCGTTATCCCGTGCCGGCCGGGTTTGCGGTGCTGAACGGCTTTGGAAAGAGTGCGGGGCTCCTGCAACTGGCCGAACTTGGGCGTATTGAAACACCGATCCTCCTGACCAATACATTCGGCGTTGCCGCCTGCACCACGGCACTGATCCGCAGGGCGATTGAACAAAATCCGGAAATCGGGCGCAGCCGCGCCACGGTCAACCCGCTTGTTCTGGAATGCAATGACGGACGCGTCAATGACATTCAGGCTCTGGCTGTCACTGAAGCCATGGCGAATGATGCCATTTCGGCGGCCAGCCCGGAGTTTGCACAAGGCACAGTGGGGGCCGGAACCGGAATGCGTACATTTGGCTTTGCAGGGGGCATCGGCAGTGCCTCGCGGCGCGTTGCGCTGCCGTCCGGTCGGGAACACGTGCTTGGCGCGCTGGTTCTTTCCAATTTCGGAAGACCGGGCGATCTCCGATTGCTGGGTAAACGTGTCGACACTCCCGAGGCCGGGCGTTGCGACCCAGACGACAAAGGCTCGGTGATCGTCGTCTACGCCACGGATGCACCGCTTGATTCGCGCCAGCTCACCCGGCTCTCCCGGCGGGCGGGAGCAGCGCTTGGGCGTCTTGGCAGTTACTGGGGCGATCAAAGCGGCGATATAGCCCTTGCATTTTCGACCGCCAACCTCCTGTCCATCGACAGTGAGGTCGTTACCATCGAGCGCCTCGGCGAGGCTCGGCTCGACCCGTTCCTGTGCGCGGCAGTCGAGGCGGCGGAAGAGGCGGTGCTGAATGGGCTGTGGCACGCAGAGTCGCTCACCGGTTATGACGGCCTTCGGCTCCCCGCCCTGCGTGATCAACTTTTGCCACGCATGACCTGATGCCCTTGTTCCAGGCTTTCTGGAAGAGTAAGCCGGAAGCAAGGAAGCTGGTATCCGGCTTCCGGCCAGCCCTCGCACATCTCCTCTCCCTCCGGTGCGACAGCCAGCATAAAGAACCTGGTTAAGGAGACCCTTGATGTACGCCCGCCTTTTCCGATCCGTTCTGGCTGTGTGTCTGCTGGCAATGCCGGCACTTGCGCAGGATGAGACGGATACGACTGCTCCGGACATCGGAAGCAGGGTTTTGGAAAACTACGTGACCCCTGCTCTTGCCCGGTTTGGCGAAACGAGCAGCGCGCTTGCAGCGGCATTGAGGGCAGCGTGCGAGAGTGGTTCTGCAGGTGATCTTCACGCAGTGCGAACGGCATTTTCTGACACGCTTTCCGCTTTTGCACACGTCTCCGCGCTTCGGTTCGGGCCATTGGTCGCGGAAAACCGTTTCGAGCGCATATTTTTTTGGCCGGACCCGCGCGGTGTAACGCTGCGCCAGGTGCAGGGACTGTTGGCTGCGGAGGAGCCGTTACCACGCAATCTGGCTGATCAGAGTGTCGCGCTGCAGGGTCTTCCGGCGCTGGATTACGTGCTCTTCGGCACTGGCGGGGACGTGTTGGCTGAGGACGCCCGTCGTTGCAACTATGCGATGGCAGTTTCCAACAATGTGTCAAATATGGCCGCGGAACTGGAACAGGCATGGGCCGAAGGGACATTGTTTCGTACCGCCTTCGTCGCGCCTGCGGCAGACCGTGACCCTTACCGCTCAACGGCCGAGGTGGCTGGCGAAATCGTCAAGGCTGCTGGCACGGCATTGGAATTTGCCCGCAACGCCGAGCTGCTTCCCGCTCTTGGCAAAACCGTAGAGAAAGCCCGTGGAAAGCGCGCGCCGTTTTGGCGCAGCGGCCAGACCTTCGCTTTCGTCGCCGCTCAGATCGAGGGCGTGCAGCAGCTCATCGATGCCGCCGGGTTTGTCGATGGCCCCTCTGATCTCGTTAATGGTTATGGCCGTGGGATGGATTTCGATCTCTCGCATGCCCGCCAGGCGTTGCTTGCGGTTGAAGCAGCACCGGAAGCGGCGTTTTCTGAAGAACAGGACCGCGGGCGGATTTCCTATGCGGCGATTGCCATGGAGGGAGCGAAGCACACGCTGAACGGAGAGCTGTCTGGAGCACTCGGACTGGTGATGGGGTTCAATGCACTCGATGGAGATTGATCGGCGGACGTTCCTCGTCCTGGCCGCTGCCGCGTCGGTGTTCCGCTCCGATCGCGCGATGGCGGAAGAGGAACCGCTGTTCCTTGGAGCCCGGCTCAATGCGGGCGCGTTCGAGGCTGCCGTGATCGATGCGGCCGGGCGCGACCGCCTCGTTCTGCCGCTCGAGGCGCGCGGGCATTCTTTCGCCATTGACGCACCACGACGGCGCGCCGTCGCCTTTGCGCGTTCACCTGGTCGTTTCGCCGTCGCTTTTTCCGTTGATGGGAAAGGGGATCCACTCGCCTTCGCACCGCCGCCGGACCGACATTTTTACGGCCACGGAGTTTTTACACCGGACGGGAAACTCCTGCTTGCGACGGAAAATGACTTCGATGGCGAGCGCGGCGTAACCGGTCTTTACGACGCCACCACTGGTTTCCGCCGCGTTGGCGAATTTGAGACCGGCGGCATCGGTCCGCACGAGGTAATCCTTTTGGGGGATGGAAGAACGCTCTGTGTTGCCAATGGGGGCATTCTCACCCATCCCGACTACGAGCGTGTGAAGCTCAATCTTGCGACGATGAAGCCGAGCCTCTCCTATATCGATCTTGAGACCGGCGAGATTGTCGAGCAGGCCGAGCTCGCGCCGGAACTGCACAAGCTCTCGCTCCGTCACATGACACTCGATCGCTTCGGCGCGGTCTGGTTCGGCGCCCAGTACCAGGGCGAGGATGACGCACGACCACCTTTGGTGGGCCGCCATCGTCGGGGTCGGGCGATTGAGTT
This sequence comes from Nitratireductor sp., assembly GCF_017794765.1. Classification (GTDB taxonomy): domain Bacteria; phylum Pseudomonadota; class Alphaproteobacteria; order Rhizobiales; family Rhizobiaceae; genus Nitratireductor. Next base: position 1,951,373 of record NZ_CP051236.1, read on the forward strand.
TTTCTCCGGCTCTGAGGCAACCCTGAAGGCACTCGATAACTATATCGGCTCCGTGGCAACCGATTCGTCGGGCGAGGTCGTCGCCACCTCGTCGCCGCGCGGCGGATTGGCTGTTTTTTGGGATGCTCAAACAGGCCGCTGTCTCGGCGAGCGCGCCCTCAAAGACGGATGCGGGCTCGCTCCGCTTGCCGATCATCGTCTTGTGGGCACCAGTGGGCGGGGCGCGATCGTCCTTACGGGCCCGGACGCACCTCTGGAAAATGTTCGTGTCAACGATCCGACTTCGCCTGCGTGGGACAATCATCTCCGCCGCGTGTGAAGACACACCGTCAATGCGCATTTTGCGTCTTGCGGTCGTCAGGCCGTGTGCTTATCTTCGCCCCGTTCTCAGGGCGGGGTGAAACTCCCCACCGGCGGTAAGCGGCACTGGCCGCAAGCCCGCGAGCGCCTTTTCGCAAGACTGCGGCAAGGGTCAGCAGATCAGGTGAAACTCCTGAGCCGACGGTCATAGTCCGGATGGAAGAGAACGCGCGATTTCCGTGTGCCGGATCCCGGCAGCGGTTCATCGCCCGTGATCGCCTTGGGTGACGTGTCTGTTGCGAAAGGAGATCACGATGACACACACCCGCTATGCATTCATCAAGGCCAATTGGCACGCCGATATTGTCGATCGCGCGCTTGAAGGCTTTTGCGAACTCATCCCTGCCAGCCAGGTAGACGTGTTCGATGTGCCGGGTGCCTTCGAATTGCCGCTGGTCGCGCGGGATCTGGCGGCCTCCGGACGCTACGCCGCCGTTGCTGCGGCAGCCTTCGTTGTGGATGGCGGAATCTATCGCCATGACTTCGTCGCGCAGGCTGTTGTCGACGGCCTGATGCGAGCGGGGCTCGACACGGGTGTGCCTGTCCTCTCGGTCTCGCTCACGCCCCATCATTTTCAACCCACCGAACATCATACCGCGATCTATCGCGAACATTTCATCGAGAAGGGGCGAGAAGCTGCCAGTGCCGCCCTCATGATTGGCAAGACGCGCGCCGCACTGGCTGCGTGACCAGCTTTGCCGGGTGAGGGGCACCGAACCGCGACAAAGTGTCAAAGGACGAATTGCCCCTCACTTTCTCCCTCTTGCCGCAGGGCTGAGAAGCTGCTGGCAGGTCGGCAAAGACCGGCGTTGGCGGATAGTTCCGGCGCGAGCCGTTGGTCTATGGACGCTTATGTTCTCAACGCTGGTGATGCGCTTCAGCCAGCGCTTCGGCGAAAGCCTCTTCGAACACATCGATTTCGTGATCCGGGCCGACACTGACGCGTATGCAACGGTCCAGCCCGGGTGTCGCCGGCTTGCGTACAAACACGTCGCGCGTGAGCAGGCCCTGCATCACGGCCTCGGCTGTTGTCTTGCCGCCGCAGTCGATGGCAACGAAGTTCGTGGCCGAGGGAATTGAAGCCAGTCCATTTGCCGAAGCGATCGCGGCGATCCGGTCCCTGCAGGCGCTGATGCGATCAAGCGTTTGCCGCAGATACGCCTTGTCCTGCAAGGCGGCCAGACTTGCCGCCTGTGTGATACCTGGCATGCCGAAATGATTCCGGATTTTATCGAAAGCCCGAATGGTCTCCCGCTCGCCGATCGCATACCCGCAGCGCATGCCGGCCAGAGCATAAGCCTTGGAGAAGGTGCGCATGCGCAGGACATTGGGCCGGTCTGGCTCGAAACGGGGCAGGGCGTCTGCCGGTGCGGTCTCTCCATAGGCTTCGTCAAGGATCAGCATACTGGTTTCGGGCAACGATTCGATAAATCGCTGCACCTCGTCTGCCTCCCACCACGTGCCCATCGGATTGTCGGGGTTGGAGAGATAGACCAATGGCGCCTTCTCAGCGATGGCCGCACCGCGCAAACCTTCGAGGTTCTCATAGTCGCCTGCATAGGGCACCGTCACCAGCCGCCCGCCGAAGCCGGCGACGTGATAGTTGAAGGTGGGATAGCCACCGAGCGAGGTGACGACCGGCGTGCCGGGCTCGATGTAAAGGCGCGCGACAAGGCCTAGAAGCCCGTCAATACCCTCTCCGACGACGATGTTCTCCGGTTTTACACCATGCTCGTCTGCCAGCGCCGCGCGCAGGTCAGAACTCTCCGGGTCGCCATACTTCCAGACATGATGCGCCGCGCTCCCAATGGCCTCGATCACGCGGGGCGAGGGACCAAAACCGTTCTCATTGGCACCGAGCCGGGCGCGAAAAGGCCGCCCTGCGGCGCGCTCCTGCGTTTCCGGCCCCACGAAGGGCACGGTGGAGGGGAGGGAATGTGCGAGTGGGGTAAGCGGTGGGCGTCGTGTCATGGGCCGTGTCTGGTCTGTGCTTTCTCAAACTGAACGCGGCGACCCTACATCAAGCTCGACAAGTGTGAAATCGCCTTTGCGGCGTTGAGCAGAAACACTGCGCACAAAAAACGGGGCCCGGCAAAAGCCAGGCCCCGCTTTAAGCTTTACGGCTCTTCTGATTAAAAGTCGCGCTGGAAGCGCAGGAAGCCGTGGAACTGATCCGGATCGGTCAGACCGTTAACCACACCGTCGAACTTGGTGTAGTTGACTGCGAGCTTCGCGTTGAAGTTCTGCACGATCTCGTAGTCGATCGTCGTGCCGATGTTCCAGGCGTCGACATCGGTGAAGACAACGTCATGACCGACTTCGCTGTAGTATGCGCCGCCGATGGAAGCGGTCAGCTTCGGCGTGGCCTTGAAGCCGATGACGCCAGCGAGCGACCATTCTGCACCCGGCATGACTGCAACGCCACCGTAGGTCGCGGTAGCAATGCCGTCCAGCGGGTTGGCCGAGTAGAAGCTCACGCCGCTTTCGTACTGGGCAAGACCCTGGATGAAGAAGCGGTCGGTCAGGTTCGCCTTGACGATACCCTTGATCGCGAATTCTTCAGCCGTTGCATCGTAAGCTGCATAGAGGTCTGCAGAGCCCCAGCCCTGTGCGATGCCGACCTTACCGACAACATTCGGCGTCCAGTCGTAGTTGTCATCAGCTTCTTCGAGCATGACGGCGAAGGTGACGCCATTGCCAGCTGCGAAGTTGTAACCGATGAAGTGAACGCGGCCATACGGGAAGAAGCCGCGGTCCTGCTCGCCGTGGAGACCCGTGTCCCAGATCGAGTCGGACATACCCATGGAGAGGCCGCCGAGCGAGATCACTGCCTGCTGCAGGTTAACACCCGAGCTGGTCACACCGTGCGAGTAAGCGTCGCCGTCGTTCAGACCAACGGTCGCATTCGCATCGCTGTTGGAGCTCGTGCCACGGAATTTGATCCATGCGCCAAGCGTGCCGTACTCGGTCTCGGAGCGGGCATCGATGTTCAGCTCACCGCGAGCATACTTGTCCCAGCCTTCCTGGTCGGAGAAGTCACCGTCGCCGTAACCGATCTGGTAACGGACCATGCCGCTGATCTTCAGGCAGGTCTCGGTGCCGGGGATGTAGAAGAAGCCTGCGCCGTAAACGTCGCAAACGCGCACATATTCCATCGGCTCCGGCTCGGGGACGACGATCGGGTCGGCCGCTTTTGCGCCGGTCGCAGCAGCTGCGAGAGCTGCGGAGCCAATCAGAAGGCTCTTGAGTTTCATGTTCTGACCTCCAGTCAGAATCATGAAAGATGGAAGCTTGTTGCGGCTCGAATGCGCAAGAGCGCAGGTCAATCCATTGAAATAAAAAGGAAATATCAGACCGCGGAAAAGAGCTGCCGCTTTGCCGCCATTCAGGAAAACGAGAACCTGGGGGGAAGTGAATGGCGGAGAGGATGGGATTCGAACCCACGAGACCCTTTTGAGGTCTACTCCCTTAGCAGGGGAGCGCCTTCGACCACTCGGCCACCTCTCCGGCGAGACGCTGGATAAAGAAAACCGGCCGCACAATCAATACGGCATTCGCATTTCCATGCTTTATTATAAGGAAATTCTGCATCCTGCCTGGCGAGCGCCGGGCGGCTGCGTGAATCACCGTAAATCGCGGCGGAGAATCATCAGGTTCAAAACCAGTGATTCCGCTCCAATTTGCCTCGATTCGTCCCCGGAATGCGGTAGTACTGCAATCCAGAAGCCGTTTGTTATGCCGATATCCGGCCTTCAAGTGTTAAGAAAGACTTACCCGGTGGCTCAGATCGTGTCATTTGTGCAACAGCCATTCCGGATAGACGACCGTCAGGGGGGCTTGCCGCGTAATCGCGGTTGAACCTGCCGCCCCCATGAGTAATGTCAGGCTCGGAAAGGGGGCGCGAAAGCGCGAACTTTTCTTTTCTTGGGGATGGGGCAGGGAACGCTGTCCTTCAGCAAAATACCCAGACCCGCATTTAGAACTTTGACTGGAGGTCAGAACATGAAACTCAAGAGCCTTCTGATTGGCTCCGCAGCTCTCGCAGCTGCTGCGACCGGCGCAAAAGCGGCCGACCCGATCGTCGTCCCCGAGCCGGAGCCGATGGAATATGTGCGCGTTTGCGACGTTTACGGCGCAGGCTTCTTCTACATCCCCGGCACCGAGACCTGCCTGAAGATCGGCGGCTACGTTCGCTACCAGATCGACTGGTCCGACAGCGATGATACCGCTTTTGGTTTCCCGGGTAATATCTCCCTCGACTCCGATGACGACTGGGACACCGGTGGCTGGCGTAAGCTGGCACGTGCCAACCTGACCATCGATGCTCGTTCCGAGACCGAATATGGTACGCTCGGCGGCTTCTTTGAGGCTCGCGCTGATGCCTATTCCGGTTATTCGCAGCTCAGCATTCCTGCTCCGCTTGATAAAGTCGGCAACGGCATCAAGAAGGGCTTCTATCTGAACCAGGCCTACATCACTCTTGGCGGCTTCTTCCTCGGTTACAAGACCACGATCTTCGACCAGGGCATGGCTGGCGAGTACGATGCTGGTGGCTTCGATTCCTCCATCCACACGCTGGGCTACACCTTTGTGCCGGGCAATGGCGTTTCGGTCTCGATCGCTCTTGAAGAGAACGATTACAACTACGACTACACGCCGAACGTTGTTGGTAAGGTCGGTGTCAGCCAGGGTTGGGGTTCGCTCGCAGCATTCGCAGCATACGACGCGACGGCTGAAGAGTGGGGCCTGAAGGGCTATGCGAGCATCAAAGCGACGCAGCAGCTCACCCTTGAACTGCTTGCCACGTATTTCTCCGATGACAGCCTCTACAGCAATGGCTACGACTACTCTGTCGGCGGTCATCTGAAGTACGCAGCTTCGCCCAAGCTGGCAATCGGCTTCGGCGGTCAGTACTTCGGCGACAAGCACGGCACGAGCGCTGATGACTGGGCAATCGGTGGTGTAATCGACTACCAGCTGGTCGAGAACCTCGATACGAAGATCGCCATCAACTACAAGGACGGCGACAGCTACGACGACGGCGCATTCAGCGGCTTCTTCCGCATCACGCGGGGCTTCTAAGGAAGCGTCAGTATAAATATCGGAACCCGGCAGAGAAATCTGCCGGGTTTTGGCTTTGAAGACCTCGCTGGTAGCGGGCGCGTCAGGCGCAAATGCTTCGGGTGACAGGGTTTAGCGGGATCTTCAACCAGGCTCTCTCAAGGGCGAGTTCGACTGTTTTCTTTGAAAACTCCAGGAAGGAGAAACCATTACCCGCCGTCAGGGGCTCATAAGGGCGGGGCCATAAGTAAGTGACAAAAATGCTTTTTTTTCTGGACTGGCCTAAGTCGCGAGTGCTAGTCCCCTTTGTTGGGGACAATAACAACTTGGGGAACTCGAGAATTTCTATCTCGAAGGGGTGGTTCACAACTCAGAATTTTACCGAACACGCATTTGACATAAACGCCCGGGACGTGACCTGACATGGGGGCGGTCAACAGTCCTGATGGCGATTGGGGCCTTTCCAGGTCTCGCTATTCCGTCACGTTCGGTAACGAGCACTTGCGTCTCGTTTCTGAGTACAGTTTAAAAGAACTCTTTGCAAAGTATGGAGACATACTTTGGGAACCTGGCACGCATAAATACAATGTCACCTTCTTCATCGGAGAGCTGGATGAGCTCCTGTTGGGGAAACGTTTCAGTACATTCGAGCAAAGTCTGCTCGATGAACTGATCGGAAAATTGCGCGCCCGCGGAAACAGCAACGCGACCATCAATCGAAAGATGGCCGCGCTTAGCAAGCTTCTGCGGAAAGCGCATAAGATGGGTGACATACATAGCCTGCCGGAATTCCGGCGCCAGAAGGAGCGCTCAGGGCGCATCCGTTTCCTCTCCTGCAATGAAGAAGAGATGCTGTTTGCCGCAATTCGCCGGCGCAGCGAGGATGCCTGGCGGCTTTCGGTTTTTCTGGTCGACACGGGCTGCCGTCTGGGTGAGGCCATCGGTCTGACTTGGAATGATGTCGGTGAGGGACGGGCCAGCTTCTGGATCACCAAGTCCGCGCGCGCGCGCTCAGTTCCTTTGACCAAGCGCGCGCAGAAAGTGACAGACATCCCCAAAGATGGCCAAAAGGGACCTTTCGCCATGCTTCGGCAGGCGCAATACCGGGTCATCTGGAATGAGGCCAAGGCGGAAATAGGTTTGTCGCAAGACGCCCAGGTGGTGCCGCATGTGTTGCGCCATACCTGTGCGTCACGTCTTGTTCAGGGCGGCATTGATCTGCGCCGCGTGCAGATGTGGCTTGGCCACCAGACCCTGACCATGACCATGCGTTATGCGCATCTGGCAACAGGTGATCTGGACCCGTGCGTTGGAGTTTTGGAGCGTTGTTCCAAACCTGCAACCACCAGGCGTGCATAGGATCCACGGGCTCCACGGGTTCCGGGCCATCATGCTTCGGCTTTCGTCGGGCAAGCCGTATTGTGATCACCCCTATGGAACGGAGGCAGAAGAATGCCTTCGTTCCTCTCGGGTTTGAAGGGATTTTTCCGCCCGCCTGATAAAGGCCGAGATTTCCCTGGGCAGGCTGCCGGTTTCAAGAAGCGGTGCATGGCCCTGACCGGGCACCACGATTTGCTGCATTGTCGGATGCCGCGTGGCCATTTCTTCGAGGGTTCGGCTCGAAAGAAGACGGGAGTTTTCTCCGCGAACGGTCAGGAGCGGGGTGGCAGCCAACCCATCGAAAAGTGGCCAGAGGGCGGGCAAAGGCCTGTCCAGATTAATTGCTTTGAGCGGTTTCAACAGGTTTGGATCAAAGTCGGTGCGCAGGCGCCCCTGTTCCTCTTTGTAGAGCGCTGCAGTAAACCGCTCCCAGTCGTCTTCATTCAATGCCGGAAAAGCTTCACCATGAACGGTTTTCTGGATTTTGATCGCCTCGTCCAGCGTAGCAGGTTTGGGCGAGCGTTGAAGATAAGCGCGAATCTGCGCGAGGCCGTCTCCTTCCACAACCGGACCGATGTCGTTGAGCACCACGGCCTTGATGAGGGTGGGGCGAGAGCCTGCAAGGGTCATGATAATGAGCCCGCCGCGCGAGGTGCCGATGAACGCCGCATGTTCTACCCCGAGTGCGACAAGTCCTGAAATGATGTCAGCGGCCTCCACAGCCACGTCGTAGCGCCGCCAGTCCCGATCATAGTCGGAAAGGCCGCGTCCGCGATAATCGAAAGCAATAACCTTTCGTGCCTCGGTCTCATGGGTGGAGAGTTTTTTTGCCAACGCGTGAAAGTCCCGGGCATTGCGTGTCAGGCCAGGCAGGCACACAACCGGCAGGCCCGGATTGCCTTCGCCGTAGACGCGTGCATGCAGCTTCAAGCCATCCTGCGCCGAATAAAACACATCGCGAAATCCGTCTTCAGCCACCATATCCTCCCGCAGGCGCCCAGCCCCCAACCCAGTCAACGGCTCTGAACGTAGCGCATTTTGGTCAAATGGACCGAATTGATCTTTGTGCGGAGGTGCATCTTGCACACGATTGAGTTTGGATGCCTGGATGCTGTGCGGGGAACACGCAGTTAGGGCCCGCAGAGGCCTTCAACCTCCGGCGGAGAGGTCCGTAAGGACATCGAACCGGCCGGTAAGGCGCATCTTGTAGACCTGCAGGTTCTCCATCACCCTTTGAACATAGTTTCGCGTCTCCGAGTAGGGGATGCGTTCGATCCAGTCGACCACGTCCTCCACAGGCTTTCCACGAGGATCCCCATAACGCTCCATCCATTCGCCAGCTCGGCTCGGGCCGGCATTATAACCCGCAAAGGTGAGGATGTAGGACCCGTTGAATCGTGAAAGCTGCTCTTCCAGATACGCAGCACCCAGAGTGGCGTTATAGCTTGGATCATTGGTCAGGCGCGCCCGAGAATAGGGAAGGCCGCTCTTGCGCGCCATCTCCCGGGCCGTTGCTGGCATGAGCTGAAGCAGGCCGCGGGCACCGGCCGGCGAAACGGCGGTGGCATTGAACTCGGTTTCCTGCCGGGCAATTGCATAAGCGAGCGCTTGACGGGCGGAGGGGATGGAAGCGGCTTCCGGGATTGCGCCCACCGGATGCGCAAGCGCGCCGATCTCCAGCCCCCTGCCTCCCGCGATCTTCCCGACCCGCAGCGCTGTTGTGTAGTCACCGCGAGCCTCGGCCATGCGGGCAAGCAGGGTCAGTTCGCCCGGTTGATCCAGTGTTTCCGCGAGTTTCCGATAAAGGCTGCCTGCGCGCCACACATGGTTGGTCTGCTCGAGGCTCTGGATCGCGCGCACCATTTCCCGGGCGGAAAAATGGCGGCGATCCTCATCCGTAGGTTCCGGCGCCTCGGCCGCGAGCGTGGTCCGGCCAAGCCTGGCGGTGGCAAGCTGCCCATAGAACGTGGCGCCGAAGCGCGCTGCTTCTTCGTAATGGGCGGCTGCGTTACCGGGACCTCCAGCGTCCGCTGCCCGTCCCAGCCAGTAATTGGCCCGAGCATTCGAGATCGGCCCTTCGGCGATGGCAGCAATCTGCGCAAAATGAGACGCAGCCTTCGCGGGGTCTTTCAGCGCGCGCAGAGCATACCAGCCTGCATGAAATTCTGCATCTGCTGCACGGGAAGGGCTCTCGGCAGAGTGGGCGGCGGCAAGTTTATAGGCGGTCTCGGCGTCTCCGATATCAAGAAGCTCGCGTGAGAGTACGCGTCGCTCCACCCACCATTCGTCGGGATCAATCAGGCGTTCCGCGTCCCGCGGCGCGGTCAGCATCAGCTTTGCGGCCTCTTCGAACCGTTCTGCGCGACGCAGGAAGCGTGCTTTGGCAAAAATGTATCCAGCACTGCGCTCCGTCTCTGGCACTGCATCGAGTAGGGCCTCTGCATTCCTGTCGCCGCGGATCACCGCAGCCCACGCCTTGGTCAGCGCTTTGCCCCCGGTTCGCGCGGCAACCCGCTCGGCCGAGCGCACCCGTGCCTCGTACAGCATTCGCTCCATACGAACCCGGTGATCCGCTTCCGAAAGCTGGTCGTCGAAAGCGCTCAGAAATGACGTTTCGCTAGAAGCATCAAGCTTGGCCCGACGCCAGAATCCGGAAACGAGCGCGCGCGCTTCCTCGTTTTTTCCCAGCGACAGATAAGACTGGGCAAGCACAACGGTACCCTCGAAAGTGACAGGACCCGCGTCGCCGAGCAGGCTTACCACGACCTGTGGACGTTGATTTTCACGGTAGAGTGCACGCTCCGCATGTTCACGCAGCGTGAGCATGCCTGGCCAGTCCTTCAATTCCTTGGCGGTTGCGGCGATCTCAGCGCTCGAAAACGTTTCGCTCGCCGAAAGCGCAAGCGCCCAGGTCAGAATTCGCCGCTCGAGACTTTTCTCCTTCATGTGATCGCGAAGCGTGCGGGCGGTTGCAGGGTCGCCGACAGAAAGCGCATCGAGCCCCGCGATCAACGCGCGCTGATTGGCAGATTGTCCACCCGGAGCGCTCATCACGTTCGGTCGAAGAGCCGCCGCGTTCGTCAGCGCATCGATAGCGGCTGCGGGCGAATTGACGGCGTCTGGACGTGCGAAGGGGATCGGGCCAAAATCCGGAAGGGACTGAGCCATGGCGAAGGGCGAGACTGAAAAAAGAAGGAGCGAAGCAAACGCCGCCTTTATCGTCATACGCAAACGTCCTGAATATTGGAACTGATTGGCCGTCAGCACGGTCCAAAACAGACTTTGTCATTGCAAGATGGAGCAAAGCCTGCGGATGCTGGCGTAACACACCATCTTTACAGGATTCTTGCGGGCAAGAGATGGCAAGACTATGGTGCGCCGCCTGATCTTCGGTTAGAAGCATCCGGCGCCGGCTCGGGCTGGCACCGCACCATTAAATTCATTCAGGAGTTCGACATCATGTTCAGGGGGTCTCTCACAGCGCTTGTGACACCGTTTGCCAAGGATGGCAGCCTGGACAAAAAAGCGTTTCGCGAACTCGTTGAATGGCAGATTGCGGAAGGCAGCAACGGGCTCGTGCCGGTTGGTACGACTGGCGAATCCCCAACGCTCACGCATGAGGAGCACCGCGAAGTTGTCCGGATCTGCGTCGAAGCTGCTCAGGGCCGTGTTCCGGTCATCGCTGGCGCCGGCTCCAATTCGACTCGTGAGGCAATCGCATTGGCAAGGTTTGCCGAAGAGGTGAAGGCCGACGCGGCACTGGTGGTCACGCCGTATTACAACAAGCCGACACAGGCTGGGCTATATGAGCATTTTGCCGCCGTCGCCCGCGCCACGAGTTTGCCCATTATCATCTATAATATCCCTCCGCGTTCTGTCATAGACATGACACCGGAGACCATGGGGCGTCTGGCGAAGGATTTTTCCAACATCGTCGGCGTAAAGGATGCAACGGCGAAGGTGGACCGGGTCTCCGAGCAGCGTATGACCTGCGGCAAGGATTTCATTCAGCTTTCGGGTGAGGACGCGTCGGCTCTCGGGTTCAATGCGCATGGCGGGGTGGGGTGCATCTCGGTCACGGCCAATGTCGCACCGCGTCTGTGTGCCGAATTCCAGGCAGCCACACTTGCCAACGACAAGGAAAAGGCGCTCGAGCTACAGGATCGGCTGATGCCGCTCCACAAGGCGATCTTTATTGAGCCCGGGCTTTGCGGGGCAAAATACGCTCTCTCGCGCCTGGGTCGTGTCGAAAATACTGTGCGATCGCCGCTTGTGACGATCGAAGCCTCGACGGCAGAGCGCATCGATGCTGCCATGCAGCATGCAGGGCTTTTGAACTGACGCATTTGTAGCCGGGGAAGGCTCCTGGCGTCGCACAAATGCGGTGAAACGAAAGGGCGCGTCTCTGGCCGCCCCAGGAAAGCGGGAGCGCTGCGGCGCTTCCGGCGCATTTGGAACTGATGGCAAAAGACAAGAATCCCAACCTCAAGACGATTGCCGAAAACCGCAAGGCGCGCTTCTCTTACGAGGTGCTCGACACGCTGGAAGCCGGTATCGTCCTGACAGGAACCGAAGTGAAATCGCTGCGCGATGGGCATTCGAATATCCAGGAAGCTTACGCTTCCATCGAGGATGGCGAGTGCTGGCTGATCAATTCCTATATCCAGGAGTATTCGGCCGGGAACCGCTTCAACCACGAGCCTCGCCGCAGGCGCAAATTACTGGTGTCAAAGCGTGAACTGTCGCGTCTGGCGCAGTCGATTGAGCGCGAAGGCATGACGCTTGTGCCCCTGCGTCTCTATTTCAATCCGCGCGGACTGGCGAAGCTTCAGATTGCCGTGGCACGTGGCAAGAAGCTGCACGACAAGCGCGAAACAGCCAAGAAACGCGACTGGAACCGTGAAAAAGCAAGGCTTCTCAAACAGCATGGCTGAGCAGGCCGGTGCTGCGTCTGAGGCGGATTCTATTTATTCAGAAACGCACGGATGTCACGGAAAACACTTATGAACATCTCTTCGGTCAATCGACCGGTATTCGTGTTGTATCGTGAGCAGTGATAACTTGAGAAAATCGAGAGTCCACCGAGTGACTGTTCTCCGCCATGCGTGAATGGATAGGCGGCCACACGTCCACCAAGGGCCCGAACGGTCGACTGATGGGCGATCACCCCAAGCGTTAGAACTGCTCTCAGATTCTTGAAGTGTTTCAGTGTCGGCGTAAAGAAATGCTGGCGGCAGGTGTTGATCTCGGCCCCGACCGGCTTGTTCTCCGGCGGAACGCAGCGCACGGCGTTGATGATCGCTGTATCGACGAGGGACAGATTATCATCAGGCCGCGCTTCGTACTCGCCCTTGGCGAAGCCGAATGTCTTCAGCGTACTGTAGAGTAGGTCTCCAGCGTAGTCGCCTGTAAAAGGCCGCCCCGTTTTGTTGGCACCGCGAAGACCGGGAGCCAGACCGACGATGAGAAGCGTAACCGCGTCGTGACCGCCCTCAGGCAGGAAGGTGGGCACCGGTGCATTGTGCCACTCAGGCTCGCGCACACGCCAGTCGGCAATGAACTGGTGGAGGCGCGGGCAGAGAGGACAGTCGCGGGGCGGCTCGGTTTCAAGCGCCGGGACACGTGTCATAGATCGTCGAAGGTCTCGTCTGTATCGTCGTCAGGTTCCGCCTTGCGGGAAGGCCGTTCGCTTGTTGCACGGCCAACTTCCTCGCGCAATGTCGACAGATCGATGAAATTATCCGCCTGGCGCCGCAGATCGTCAGCGATCATCGGCGGCTGGGACTGGATTGTGGACACGACACTCACCTTGCGCCCCTTGCGCTGCAGGGCGTCAACCAGGGTGCGGAAGTCACCGTCTCCGGAGAATATCACATAATGGTCAACCACGTCGCTGAGCTCCAGCGCGTCAATTGCCAGCTCGATATCCATATTGCCCTTGATCTTCCGGCGCCCGGCGGAGTCGGTGAATTCTTTGGCCGGCTTGGTAACGACCTTATAGCCGTTGTAGTCCAGCCAATCGATAAGAGGACGAATGGAGGAATACTCCTGATCTTCCACAAGCGCAGTGTAATAGTAGGCACGCAAGAGATACCCACGTTCCTGGAAATTGCTCAGGAGCTTTCGATAGTCAATGTCGAATCCTAAAGCTCTCGACGTGGCATACAGATTGGCGCCATCAATGAAGAGAGCAATTTTTTCACGCGGATCAAACATCGACAAAAATCCTGTTTCAAATAAACGTTCAGCGCTCAAATGGGTGGTCTGGGACGGGAAATCGCCCGACAAAGCCATCTCTTATAAGGAAATAGCGCTGGAATATGATTGTTCCAACGAATATATAAATTCGTTATAAATACAAGCGTGCGAGAGACATGCTGCACAATCACACCCACGCCGCATTTCCGTGTTGATCGGAAAGCGAGTGTTGCGTGCTGGCCTTGAATTTTATGGTGCGGCAGGCTATTGACGCGCTGGATTTCCTTGCAGATTTACGCATGAAAGGGGCACTGAATGGCCCGTGTGACCGTTGAAGACTGTATCGACAAAGTCGATAACCGCTTTGAGCTCGTGCTTCTGGCAGGGCATCGTGCCCGTCAGATTTCACAGGGCGAGGCGATCACCGTCGACCGCGACAACGACAAGAACCCTGTCGTTGCGCTGCGCGAGATCGCTGAGGAGACCCTCTCTCCCGGCGATCTCAAAGAAGATTTGATCCATTCTCTGCAGAAGCATGTAGAAGTGGATGAGCCTGAGGCCGATCTTCCCGAGATCACTGAACCGACCGCAACCTCTGTCGAGGGTGGTGCCGATCAGCCGGAAGAAGAGATCTCCTTCGACCGTATGACCGAGGAGGACCTCCTCGCCGGTATTGAAGGCCTGGTGCCGCCGGAAAAAAGCGACGACTTCTGATCGATACGGATGTTCGGCACTGCATTCTCTTCCTTGCCGAAACATTCCTGCCTATCTTAAACATGCGCCGTGAATCTCGCGGCGCATGTTTTGCTTTGCGTAGATAATAACAACAAGAACGAGGAAGCCGCCCATGATGCGTCAATACGAGCTTGTCGAGCGTGTCCAGCGCTACAAGCCGGACGTCAATGAGGCGCTGCTCAACAAGGCCTATGTCTACGCAATGCAGAAGCATGGCCATCAGCGCCGTGCCTCTGGCGACCCGTATTTCTCACACCCCCTCGAAGTCGCGGCCATCCTCACCGACATGCATCTGGACGAGGCGACGATCGCGGTCGCCCTGTTGCACGACACCATTGAGGACACGAGCGCCACGCGGGCAGAGATCGACGAACTCTTCGGACCAGATATTGGCAAGCTGGTTGAGGGGCTGACCAAGTTGAAGCGCCTCGATCTTGTATCGAAGAAGGCGCATCAGGCGGAGAACCTGCGCAAGCTTTTGCTTGCGATCTCGGAGGATGTCCGCGTCCTTCTGGTCAAGCTCGCCGACCGCCTGCACAACATGCGCACACTGGATCATGTGCCTGAGCACAAGCGCCTGCGGATCGCGGAGGAGACGATGGATATCTATGCGCCGCTTGCCGGTCGCATGGGCATGCAGGATATGCGCGAAGAGCTTGAGGAATTGGCCTTCCGGCATATCAATCCGGAGGCTTTCCGCGCGGTCACTGAGCGGCTTGCTGAGTTTTTTGAGCGCAATCGCGGGGTCATCAAGGCGATTGAAGAGGCTCTGTCACATCTCTTCACCGAGCACCATATCGAATCGACTGTGAAAAGCCGCCAGAAGAAGCCCTGGTCGGTTTTCCGCAAGATGGAGACCAAGGCGCTTTCCTTCGAACAACTGTCCGACATTTTCGGCTTCCGCGTGCTCGTGGACGATGTTGAGGATTGCTACCGCGCTCTGGGTGTCATTCACTCCACCTGGTCGATGGTGCCGGGCCGCTTCAAGGACTACATTTCGACGCCCAAACAGAACGATTATCGCTCGATCCATACCACCATTGTCGGCCCGTCCCGTCAGCGTGTTGAACTGCAGATTCGCACCTACGAGATGCACCGCATTGCAGAATACGGTGTGGCCGCTCACTCGATTTACAAGGACTTCGGTGGCAAGGTGAACGGCGCCGATCACCGCATCTCGCGTGATACCAATGCTTACGCCTGGCTCCGGCGCACCATTGAGGCGCTTTCCGAAGGCGACACACCCGAAGACTTCCTCGAAAACACCAAGCTGGAACTGTTCCAGGACCAGGTGTTCTGCTTTACGCCCAAAGGGCGGTTGATCGCCCTTCCGCGTGGAGCAACGCCCATCGACTTTGCCTATGCGGTCCACACCGAGGTGGGCGACACCTGTGTCGGCGCGAAGGTGAACGGGCGCATCATGCCGCTCATGACCGAATTAAAGAACGGCGACGAGGTGGAGATCATCCGTTCCAAGGCGCAGGTGCCGCCGGCAGCCTGGGAATCTGTCGTGGTGACGGGCAAGGCACGCGCGGCCATCCGCCGCGCGACCAGGAATGCAATCCGCAAGCAATATTCCGGCCTTGGTGCGCGCATTCTGGAGCGCGCTTTCGAGCGAGCGGGGAAGGGCTTCTCCAGAGATGCTCTTAAACCGGTGCTTCATCGCCTCGGACGTCAGGATGTGGAGGATGTCCTGGCGGCTGTCGGTCGCGGCGAGCTTTCCTCCCAGGACGTGGTGCGCGCTGTGTTCCCCGACTACAAGGACGAGCGCGTGACCCAGGCTCCGAAAGAGCGTGAGGAGGGCTGGTTCAACCTGCGCAATGCAGCTGGCATGCTGTTTCAGATCCCTGGCCGCTCCTCACGCAAAGCCAAGCGCACCAAAGCCGGTGGGGTTCCGGTAGAAAAGGGCGCGGGCGGAGCCCTGCCTATCCGCGGCGTTTCAGGAGATCTCCCCGTCAGTTTCGCCCCGGAAGGCGCAGTCCCGGGTGATCGTATTGTCGGCATTCTTCATCCGGGGTCGGGCATCACCATTTATCCCATACAGTCACCCGCGCTGACCGCGTTCGATGATCAGCCCGAACGTTGGATTGACGTGCGTTGGGACATTGATGAGCACATGAAGGAGCGGTTTCCGGTCCGCATGTCTGTAACAGCGATCAACGAGCCCGGCTCGCTGGCAGAGATCGCGCAGGTGATCGCATCGAATGACGCCAACATCCACACATTGGCCATGGAGCGAACGGCCCCGGATTTCACCGAAATGCTGTTCGATCTGGAAGTGTGGGACCTGAAACACCTCACCCGTCTTGTCTCGCAGCTGAAAGAGATCAGTTGCGTGAGCGATGCCCATCGGGTGAATGGATAGGAAACCCCTCAGGCGGAAGCCCTATCTGATACCAGACTTCGACAGATCGGAGTGCCGCCTCATCCCAAATGAGTAGCCTGCAAACGACCCGAGTGAATTGACCAGCTCGCGGCGCGGCGCAAACATCCTGAATGCGCAGCGTTCAGATAAAATCGTCTTTGCCGATATTGAGAGGTGGACTGGCCACTCTCATCCTGCTCGCCCTTGTGCTGCTTCCTTTTGGCGGCGTGCATCCGCATGTTGCACCGCAGGCCGTTGCAGGCGGTCTCTCCTCCGATCACGCAGTTTCCTACGCGCAGAGTCATGCCCATGGGCATGACGATGAACGTGCCCATGAGCACAACGATAGTGATGGCGAAGCTTCGCGAAACGAAGCGGCAGGCGCAGAGTGCTGCATGTTCCATTGCATGCCGCTGGCCAGCCTGAAATACGAGCAATTGTCCGATTCGCGGTTTGCCCCATGTTTCGCTGCGAGCTCGATGCTTGCTCTCAGTTCCAGCCTTCCTGAAAAGCCGCGCAAACCACCCCGCTCATAGCTCTCCTGAACAGTCTCGACCATGCGCGTCGGCATGCCGGTGCCTGATGCTTCCCTCATAAGGCGTTGGCCATGGCGCGTGGCGAGTGCACGTTACTCGTGTTCAAGAGAGGTTGACATGAAAGCCCTACTGCATTTCGACGGTGGGAGGATCAAGCGTTTCGCCCAACCGTTCCATTCGGCATTGTCGAAGCTTCATCTCGTCGCCCGCCGCGCCGAATTGACCGGTGCTTATCCGGATCGAAAAAGCGCCGTAAGAGCAGCGCCCCGCTGGGCGTTGACCGATTATGATCATGAAGAAGTCGTCCCCGTCGCGCTCGACAAGATGAGCCGGATCATCGACTGGGATTATCCCGTCCTGTTCTGGCTTGAGCGCGAGTTGCGGGCGCGGGAAGGGCACCCCATTCGCTTGCTGGACGCTGGAGGGCATGTTGGAACGAAATACCGTGCTTTCCGCAACCTGATCGATCTCTCCAGCGTGCAATGGCAGGTCTACGAGCTGCCCTCGATGGTGAAGGCCGGTCGGGACATGGCGCGCGCGGAAGGCCTCGGGCCTCAGCTTTCCTTCTGCGACACCTTCTCCGACATCAGGGAAGTCGACATATTGCTGTGTTCCGGTCTGCTACAGTATCTGGACATCCCGTTCGCCGATTTCGTGAGCAATTTGCCTAAGCGCCCGCAGGTGATTCTCCTCAACAAGGTGGCGTTGCGGGAAGGACCGTCCATCTACACGCTGCAGCGTGGAGGGCCGACTTTCTTGCCTTACCACATCCGCAGCAAGCATCAGTTTCTGGCGGACCTGGACGCTATGGGCTATCGCATCGTCGATAGCTGGCGCATTCAATACCTGGCTCACAGAGTGGCCAGCCACCCGGAACTGGGCTGGAGCGAGAGTCGTGGATACATGCTCCTGCGTAAAGACCTGGCGCGCGGCGCGCGTGAACCGGTCGAACCGGCAATGGCGAAAGCGGGGTGAACTGTTGCGCCCCAATTCCGCCGTTTCGCTTGATTAGTTCTTTCGTGTTTCCTGCTGTTTCGGCGGGAAACACGATTATTAACCCGTTTCCCTTGCCCCGTCCGACCGAGCTTGCCTATATCGAACCAAAGACATGTCCAAGGGAACCCGTCGTTAAGAGAACGGGCTCTAGGATTTTGTTGGTTGGGGGAAGCCTGGTTGCTGTTGGGGGTGCTGCGTAGCCGCGATGTTGTTTCGACGTAGAAAACCTGCGGATCTCTGGGAGAGGGCGCGGACCATGGTCTGGCCGCGACGCTCATTCTGGCGCTCCGCACAATATTTCGTCAAACGCGCTTTGCGGTTGACGGCAACGCCTCATGCCATCGCTGCAGGCATTGCTGCCGGTGTGTTCGCGTCGTTCACGCCCTTCATGGGTTTTCATTTCTTCATCGCCGCGGGCCTGGCCTGGTGCATCGGTGGAAACCTCGTGGCATCGGCCATCGGCACAGCCGTTGGCAATCCGCTGACATTTCCGTTTATATGGGGAGCGACGCTCGAAACGGGGCGTCTCATCCTGTACGGTAGAGAACTGTCGCACGGCGCTCCGATCCATCTCGGCAAGATGCTGCGACATCTCGAATTTTCGCAGCTCTGGGAGCCGCTGATCAAGCCAATGTCCGTTGGCGCGCTGCCTCTGGGCATTTTCTTCGCCTTGGTATTTTACTTCGTGACACGCTGGGCCACGTTCACCTTCCGTGAGCAGCGCCGCAAGCGCCTCGCCGAGCGGGCGCGCCGCAAGGCTGGCCGGCAAGCCTTCGATGCAAGGACTGCGACAAGTTCATGATTATCGGTATTGGAAGCGACCTGATCGACATCCGTCGGATCGAAAGGACACTCGAACGCTATGGGGAACGTTTTACCCAGCGTGTGTTTACAGAGGTTGAGCGGGCAAAGTCCGAAAGGCGCCGGGAACGCGCGGCTTCCTACGCGAAGCGCTTCGCGGCCAAGGAGGCATGCTCAAAGGCACTCGGCACCGGCATTGCACGTGGCGTGTTCTGGCGCGAAATGGGTGTCGTGAACCTCCCCGGCGGAAAACCGACAATGGAACTGTCAGGCAAAGCCAGGACGAGGCTTGAGGGCATGACACCTGCAGGCATGAAAGCGCTGGTTCATTTGACCATCACTGACGACTATCCCCTGGCTCAGGCATTTGTGATCATAGAAGCGGTTCCCGACAACGGGAGCTAATGCCGAAAACTGCGCACGGGTTGTGCTGTCGCATTGCCGCCGCCTTTCTGGCGCGATAAGACCGTCCCGAAACACTCGAACCGAGGACATGATGAGCGTGGCTGACAAGACGAAGAAGAAATCGGGCGGCGTGGGCGAAACTGTCAATGTGATCGTCCAGGCGTTGATCCTCGCACTGGTCATCCGTACCTTCCTGTTTCAGCCATTCTCCATCCCGTCAGGTTCCATGCGTCCGACCCTTCTTGAGGGTGATTACCTGTTCGTCACCAAGTGGGCCTACGGTTATTCGCGTCATTCTCTCCCGTTTTCACCACCGCTCTTTTCCGGTCGCATCTGGGGTGCGGAGCCGGAACGCGGTGATGTGGTTGTCTTCAAGTTTCCGCCCAATCCATCCATTGATTATATCAAGCGCGTGGTTGGTCTGCCTGGCGATAAGATCCAGATGCGAGAGGGAGCTCTCTACATCAACGACAAGGCCGTAGAGCGCGAGAAGATTGGTGAAATCAATGATCCCGACATTACCGAGATGGATCGCCCGGTCGACGTTTACCGGGAGACACTGCCCAATGGTGTATCTTACGAGACGTTGGATTTGACCGCGAACGGGATCGGCGACAACACGCGCGAATTCATCGTCCCCGAAGGGCATTATTTCATGATGGGGGACAATCGCGACAACTCTGCCGACAGCCGGTTTTCAGTCGGTTTTGTGCCTGCCGAAAACCTTGTCGGTCGCGCCAATATCATTTTCTTCTCCATCGCTGGTGGTGCGAGCCCGTTGGAAATCTGGCGCTGGCCGAGCGAAGTGCGCCCATGGCGCATTTTCGACTGGGTAGACTAGAGTTGTCAGGATCATGACTGCCAAGCGCCCCCGTGGTCCGGAGCTCGTCAAAGCGGTAGCCGGTTGCACCGGATTTGACTTCAAGAATGCCGCCCTGGTCGAAGAAGCGATGACCCATGCCAGTGCCCGTGGGCGCTCGGGTGTCGATTATCAGCGGCTTGAGTTTCTCGGCGACCGGGTTTTGGGACTTGCCGTGGCGGAACTGCTCTACGAGAGCTTCCCGAAAGCACCTGAAGGCGAACTTTCGGTGCGGCTCAATGCGCTCGTGAATGCCGAGACGTTGGCGGAGGTCGCCGACGATATGAAGATCAGCCCGCTCATCAGAATGGGTAGCGATCTGCGTAGCGCGGCGACCCGCAAGCAAATTAACTTGCGTGCGGACGTGATGGAAGCACTGATTGCGGTGGTCTATCTTGAGGGCGGCATCGACGCGGCACGCAGCTTCGTGCGCAATCACTGGAGAACCCGGGCTCAGGCTGAAGGCGCTGATCGCCGTGATCCCAAGACCGCTCTGCAGGAATGGGCTCACCAGGTTGCCGGTGTCACGCCAGGCTATACTGTGGAGGACCGGGAGGGGCCTGATCATGATCCGGTCTTCTCTGTGTCTGTTAGAATTAAGGGATACAAGCCCGCGCACGGTACGGGCCGTTCCAAACGAGAGGCCGAACAGGCCGCCGCCATCGGCATGCTGGAGCGTGAAGGTGTGTGGCAGAGCAATGAGAGCACATGATGAGTGAAGACGTTCCCACAGCCGATGCACAGGATGAGACCCGGTCCGGGTTTGTAGCCTTGATCGGCGCTCCCAATGCGGGCAAGTCGACACTGCTCAATCAACTGGTCGGCGCCAAAGTGTCTATTGTCACGCACAAGGTGCAGACAACACGCGCCATCGTTCGCGGCATTGCTACCCACGAGAATGCGCAGATCGTGTTCATTGACACGCCCGGCATTTTCAATCCGCGCCGCACGCTCGACCGAGCCATGGTGACGACCGCCTGGGGCGGCGCCAAGGATGCCGATATTGTGGCTCTGCTTATCGATGCCGAGCGCGGGATCAAGGGCGATGCCGCCGCAATTCTCGAGAAGCTCAAGGATGTGGCGCAACCGAAGATTCTGATCCTGAACAAGATTGATCGTGTGAAACGCGAAACCCTGCTGGAACTCGCTGCCCGGGCCAATGAAGCGGTGGAGTTCGAGCGCACCTTCATGATCTCCGCCTTGCAGGGGGCGGGCTGCAACGATCTTCTCGCCCATCTTTCCGAGAGGCTGCCCAAAGGTCCCTGGTATTATCCGGAAGATCAGCTATCCGATTTGCCGATGCGTCAGCTCGCAGCGGAAATCACACGCGAGAAGCTCTTCCTGCGACTGCACCAGGAATTGCCCTATGCAATCCACGTCGAAACCGAGAAGTGGGAAGAGCGCAAGGACGGCTCCGTGCGTATCGACCAGGTGGTTTATGTGGAGCGCGACAGTCAGAAGAAAATCGTGCTCGGTCACAAAGGCGCGGCCATTCGTGCCGTGGGGCAGGCCGCCCGTGAGGAATTGGCGGGGATTCTCGAGCAGAAGGTTCATCTCTTTCTGTTCGTGAAAGTGCGGGAAGGTTGGGGCAACGATCCTGAACGCTTCCGCGAAATGGGACTTGAATTCCCCGGTTGAGGGAAGGACAGCGACCGCATGGAATGGCGCGACGAAGGGATAATTCTAGGCGCCAGAAAGCATGGCGAGACGAGCGTCGTCCTCGAAACGATGACTGCTTCCCATGGGCGTCATCTGGGACTTGTAAAAGGCGGCCGCTCGCGGCGCATGCAGCCCCTTCTACAGCCGGGAAATCGTGTTGACCTGGTGTGGCGGGCCCGCCTTGAGGAGCATCTGGGTACGTTTCAAGTCGAGCCGCTGGAGTTAAACGCCGCCCGTCTTCTAGCCTCGGCGCTGGCCGTTCACGGCATACAGCTTTTGGGTGCGCATCTGCGCCTCATGCCCGAGCGCGACGCCCATGCGGGCCTGTATGAGGCGATAAAAGTCATCACCGAGCATCTGGACGAGCCTGAAATTGCTGGTCCGTTGATGGTACGCTTTGAATTGGCGATGCTTGAGGAACTGGGTTTCGGGCTCGATCTGACAAGATGCGCGCTGACGGGGAGCCGACAGAGCCTTGCTTATGTATCGCCGAAGTCGGGTCGCGCGGTAACAGAGGAAGCGGGATTTCCCTGGCGAGACAGGCTCTTGCCCCTGCCGCGTTTTCTTACAGCTCAGACGCGAACGGAGGCTTCGCCGGCTGCGTTGAAGGACGCGTATCGCCTGACGGGCTTTTTCCTTCACCGGAACGTCTATGAACCCCGCGGTATGGAAGAACCGGTTTCGCGGGGCGGCTTTCTTGCCGCTCTCGCCCGCAGCGCAGCAGGGGCTATGGGCTGAGCTTGCTACTCGGCAGGGGCAAGGGAAGGACGCGTTACCGCGGCTTCCTTGATTGGCCAGTGTACCAAAGCAGCAAACAGACCAAGCAACACTCCCAGCCACCAGACCGGGTCGTAGCTTCCAAACAGGTCGTAGAGATAGCCGCCCAGCCAAACGCCCAGGAATGAGCCGACCTGGTGTGAAAAGAACACGACCCCGCCCAGAAGCCCCAGATGGCCCGTCCCGAACATGATCGCCACCAGCGAATTGGTCGGCGGCACCGTGGACAGCCACAAGAGTCCCATGACTATGGCGAAGATGATCACGCTTGTGGGCGTTTGCGGGAGCAGTAGAAACGCCGTCACGGCGATTGATCGCGCGATGTAGATCAGGGCCAGAAAACCGGGCTTGGAATAGTGCTGGCCGATATAGCCCGAAGCGAGTGAACCGATAATGTTGAAGAAGCCGATCAGGGCCAGCGCCACGACCGCATAGCGTGCATCGATGCCTATATCGCCGATATAGGCGGGGAAATGCGCGGTGATGAACGCGACCTGAAAGCCGCAGACGAAAAAGCCCGAGACCAGCAGCACGAAGCTGCGATGCGCGAAAGCCTCCCG
Source organism: Nitratireductor sp. (assembly GCF_017794765.1). GTDB lineage: Bacteria > Pseudomonadota > Alphaproteobacteria > Rhizobiales > Rhizobiaceae > Nitratireductor. The sequence goes on from NZ_CP051236.1 coordinate 1,974,065, forward strand.
CAGCGCTTCGCCGATGGTCTGCTTGAAGGTCTCAACACTGTTGCGCGCTGTCGCGGCATTGCCGACCAGAGGAATTGCCAAAAGCGGAACGATCAACATCGCTACGCTCATGTAGACCAGTGTGTCGGACCAGCCGAACGCGTCTATCAGGCCCTGGCTTATAGGAGCAAAAATAAACATGCCCGCAGAGCCCGAAGCAGTCGCGAGACCAAAGATCAGGCTGCGCTTCTCGGCAGGAACGCTACGGGCGAATGCAGCAAGAATGATACCGAAGGAACCGCCGGCCACGCCCAGGCCGACAAGCACACCGCCGCCGATATGCAGCATGGCTTCGTGGGTGGGCATGGACATCATTAGCAGTCCAAGAGCGTAAAGCACTGCCGAAAGGGCAAGTACGCGCCAGGTGCCGAACCGATCTGCCACAGCGCCAAAAATAGGCTGCCCGATACCCCAGAGGAGGTTTTGGATCGCCATCGCAAGCCCGAAAGTGGTGCGGTCCCAGCCTGTCTCGGCCAGCAGCGGCAACTGGAAAAAACCCATCGCGGAGCGTGGCCCGAAATTAAGGGCTGCAATCAGGCAACCGCAGATGACGACCGCCCAGGGAAACGAAACGGGGGTGGCCGCACGGGCCGGGCTTTGCTGTATCATGTCGCCTTCATGCGCTTTTTTGGCGCCTCGATTTGGAAATCCGCCCATGAGAGTAGCCGATGCGGCATTTCAGAGATAACGACAAATTGTGCATCTTCGATCAGTTTTTCTTATGATTGGGGCGGCGGCCGGGAATAAATGCCTTTAGGCAGCCGTTGATCGGACAGGAACAGTGTCCCGTGAAAGGCGGGCGGGTGCATGGACGGCAAGAGGGAAGCGATTGTACGCGAGATTCCGGCGCTTCGACGCTACGCGCGAGCACTGCTGCGCGATGCGGAAGCGGCTGATGATCTCGTGCAGGATTGCCTGGAACGGGCGTTCTCACGGCTTGAAAACTGGCAGACGGGCACATCGCCCCGGCGATGGTTGTTCACCCTGATGCACAACCTCTTTGTTGATGGTCTGCGGGCGCGCAAGCGCAGGAACGAACTCGCCTCGGCTTCAATCGCCGATATCCCGGCGTCGGCCAGCACACCGGAACAGAATGGCGTTCTCGATCTTCATGACGTTCTCGACGCATTGCAGGAGGTCAGTCCCGACCGCCGCGCAGCGATACTTTTGGTCGGGGTGGAGGGGATGAGTTACGCCGAGGCTGCTGACGTCTTGGACATCCCCACAGGAACACTCATGTCGCGTGTGGCGCGCGGACGACAGGATCTGCGCGAAGTACTCGATCTCGCGCGGCGTCGGCGCATTCTCAAGGCGGTGCAGTGATGACAGGTCGCAGCTTTGATGAGAGGGATATTCATCTTGCACTCGATGGCGAACTGCCTCGGGAGGATCTGCCGGCGTACGAGGCCTGGCTGGAAACCAGGGCCGATATGCGAGCTTTAAGCGCACGCTACGTGTCTGATCGGGCGGTCCTGCGCGAAGCACTGGCGAAGTTGAGTAGCGAAGACGTGCCGCACCGCCTGCAGGGCAATATGGTAACCGTTGATCGTGCGACGAAAGGCGCTCGGCACATGACGCTTCGCCGCCTCGTTGCTGCTGCTGTTGTCTGCATAGTGGCTGGCGCAGCAGGCGGCTTCTGGGTAGGGCGGCAACAATTCGTCACCGGCGAGACACTTGCTGCGTTGGATGTGGTCGGCGAGGCAGTCGCCGCTCACCAGGTTTATGCGGCAGAAAAACTGCATGTCGTCGAGGTCGGCGCCAGCGAGCGCAGCCATCTGGTCGGCTGGCTTTCCAACAGGGTCGGCACCGAGCTCATCGCCCCCGACCTGCAGGCCGAAGGCTTTGATCTCATGGGCGGTCGGCTGCTGCCATCGGGGGGGAAGGCCGCCGCTCAGTTGATGTATGAAGATGAGGCTGGTGAGCGTATTTCACTCTATGTAGCCCATTGCGTAAAGGGCGAGGATACGGGCTTTAGGCTCTTCGAAGACGAGGGCGGACGCGCGTTCTATTGGCAGGAAAAAGGGTTTGCATACACCGTGGCGGGCTCAATCGACGAGAAGCGTCTCCTGCAACTTGCGAACGTCACCTACCGGCAATTGCTTGCCGGTAGGTGAGGACTGCAGTCAGCTCTTGGTCGTACCTTTCTTCGAACCCGACGCGTTTTGCGTCTCGGTCTGCAGTGGAAGGTAGTGGACGTCCCGCTGCGGGAAGGGGATCGAAATGCCCTTTTCGTCAAATGCCTTCTTGGCTGCCTTGGTCAAATCGAGGCGGGTCTGCCACCAGTCGGACGTCGTGGTCCAGTAGCGCAGCGTGATGTTCACGGCACTGTCTCCAAGCTCTGACACAAAAGTGGCTGGCTCCTGATCGCTCAGAATGCGGTCGTCGGCCGTGGCCAGTTCGAGCATCGTTTTCTGTGCCAGGTCGATATCGTCATCGTAACCGATGCCGATCACAAGGTCGTTGCGGCGTCGCGGATTGCGAGAGTAATTGGTGACGGACGTGTTCCACAGAGAACTGTTCGGCGCGAGAATGTACAGGCCATCAACGGTCTTCATCTCAGTCGCAAACAGACCAATGGTCTGGATAGTCCCCGAGATGCCGCTTGCCTCCACGTATTCACCCACGCGGAAAGGCTTCAGAACGAGGAGCATGATGCCGGCGGCGACGTTCTGCAGCGTGCCTTGAAGGGCGAGGCCGATCGCCAGACCAGCTGCGCCGAGAGCGGCGATAATGCTTGCGGTCTGAACGCCGAACTGCGCCAGAACGGTGACGCCCACCAGAACCAGCACCGCGTAGCGTGCAATCTTTGAAAGAAAACTGGTAAGCGTGACATCGAAAGAGGGAAAGCGATCGAGCGCGCTCCGCACCCAGTTTTCCACCATCCCCGCGACAATAAAGCCGGCGATGATGAGAATGATGGCGCCGAGAATCGAGAAGGCGTAAGATACGGCAAATTCGCTGACCTGGGCCAAAGCTGCCTGGGCAGCTGTCATGAGGTTCTCAGTTTGCATTTCCATGTTGGGGAATGTCTCCGTTCCGTGTTTGTCGTTGCCGGCCTTCAGGGGACGGTTCCAACCCATTTGCCGCGCTTGAAGCGCGAGGGATTGGCAGGGCAGGCGACCGGTCGCAACTGCCCGATTGGTTTCGAGTGTCTAGCAATCCCGGCCTGGTGCTGCAAATCGGGGTGCCGGCATCTCTCTGCTGCGCTTGTGATCGTGCGCATCTCGCCCGGAGCCTTGCATGCCGATTGACGTTCGTCCCGCCGGTTTTGCCGATCTCGACACTCTGGTTGCAATTGAGAACGCAGCCTTTTCGGGCGACAAGCTCTCGAGGCGCTCTCTTCGGCGTCTGATTGGTTCCAGGACGGCCATTGTAGGCGCGGCCGGGGAGCGAGGGGTGATTCTCGGCTATGCGCTGGCCCTGACCCGCCGGAGGAGTGGTGTCGCGCGGCTTTATTCTATAGCCGTGGCCCCGGAGGAAACCGGAAAAGGGGTGGCTGCGTTGTTGTTGCATTATGTCGAGAACGCGGCGTACCGGCGAGGGTTCCATACGATGCGGCTTGAAGTGAGGTCAGACAACAAACCGGCCATCCGGCTTTATGAAAAGACGGGATATCGTAGCTTCGCCCAGTATGAGAATTACTATCATGACGGTATGAGTGCATTGCGCTATCAGAAATCGCTCTGCGCATTGAACATGGAGAACGGCCCCAAATGAGTTGGGTCATCCTGACTGGCAAAAAAGGCGATCTCGACGAGACTGCCACACCCTACAAGATCATTACCAATCGCGACTATCTGGCCCACCCGGCGTTGTTCCGCGGGCAGCGCCCCAAGGTTATCAATCTCTCATCCAGCTATGCTTATCAAAGCCGCGGCTACTATGCTTCGCTGCTTGCCAGTTCCCGTGGCCATCGCGTGATCCCCTCGGTCGAGACCATGATCGACCTCTCCGCGCGCAAGCTCTACGAGAATGCCCTTCCGGAACTGGAACAGGCCCTGAATCGCTGCCGCGGTGAATTGGGGGGAAGCTTTCCCTCAAGCGTCAGCATCTTTTTCGGCATAGGGCCCGAAAAAGCCTGGGAACGCTTCGCCAAGCTTCTTTTCGACTGGTTTCGCGCGCCCGCGCTGGAAGTCGTCATCAAGGACGGCGAATGGGCCACTATCACGCGCATCGGGTTTCGTTCCCTTTCGAGAATGAACGCGGACGAGAAGGAACGCTTCACGGCATCGCTTCACACCTACACGAGCCGGCAATGGCGCGACAGCCGCACCCGCGTACCGGCTCGCTATGGGTTCGCCACTCTCATCGACCCGAGAGAGGAACTGCCACCGTCAAGCGTGGCCTCGCTCAGGCATTGGTCGCGCATAGCCGCAAGGATGGGAGTTGAAGTAGAGCCGATCACCAAAAGGGATCTGCCGCGCCTGGCAAACTTCGATGCCCTGTTCATCCGCGAGACGACATCGATTTCCAACCACACATACAGGTTCGCAAGGCGTGCCCAGCAGGAGGGGATGCCGGTTATCGACGACCCCCTGTCGATGATCCGCTGCACGAACAAGGTTTATCTCAACGAATTGATGGCGACGCACCGGGTGCCCGTTCCGCCGACAATGATGATCGCCGGCACCGCCGACCTCGAACGCGCCGCCGATCTTCTAGGCTTCCCTCTGGTTCTCAAGACGCCGGACAGCTCTTTTTCACGCGGTGTGAAGAAAGCAGCGAACATGACGGAGCTCAAGGCTCTGGCGACGACGTGGCTTGAGGACTCCGATCTTCTGATCGCGCAGAAATTTCTGCCCACGTCCTTCGACTGGCGTATCGGCGTACTCGATGGGAGGCCTCTCTTTTCCGTGCAGTACCTGATGGCCAAAAAACACTGGCAGATCGTCAACCACGAACGGCAGGGGCGTCCGGATGAAGGAGGTTTCCGCTCTTTCACCTTGGCCGACACTCCCTCAGACGTGCTCGAGATCGCGGTTCGCGCGGCACGCTGCATCGGCAATGGCCTCTACGGTGTCGATCTTAAGGCCACGCCGGAAGGGGTTTATGTCATTGAGGTCAACGACAACCCCAATCTCGACCATGGGTGCGAAGACGCTGGGGAGAAGGACGCCGTCTGGACAAGCCTTACACAGTGGTTCATCGACCGGCTGGAAAGGTAGAGCTCTCGTTTCGGCGTCCTTCGGGTATCTCAATCAGGGATCGAGACACTCACTCCTTTCTTTCCAAGGGTCTTGTTGATGGCTTCGGTTAGCGCTGAGCGAGATTTCTGCCAGCCCTCGCTTCTGGTCCAGAACCGAAGTGTCAATTGCGAGGTCCCGCCATCGATAGCCGAAAAGAGTGTCTCGGCATCGGGCTTCTTCAAAACGCTCTTTTCTGCAGCGAGGATTTTCAAAAGCCCTGTTTGCACCTGCTCGGGGCTTAGGCCGTCGCCAACGTCAATCTGAAGTTCCAGCCTGCGAGCCTTGTTTCGGGAATGGTTGATGATGGCCGCATTCCAAAGCGTGCTGTTGGGAGCGAACACGATCAGCCCGTCGTCGGTATTCAATTCCGTTGCAAAAAGCCCCAGCGTGCTGACGGTCCCGGATATTCCGTTCGCAAATACATGCTCGTCCACCTCGAAGGGGCGCAAAATCAGAAGCATCACGCCGGCCGCGATATTCTGAAGTGTTCCCTGAAGGGCGAGCCCGACCGCGAGACCGATAGCGCCAAGCGCGGCAATGATGCTGGCGGTTGGAACACCAAGCTGGGTCAGCGCCGCGACGCTGGAAAGGGCCATAACGGTGTATTTGGCAAGAACAGAAAGAAATGACGTTAAAGTCGCGTCGAAAGAGAAGATCTTGCTGAGTGTGTTGCGCACCCAGCGCTCCAGCATTTTGGCGGCGATAATGCCGATCACCAAGAGGGCGCAGGCCCCGAGTAAGGTGGGCCCGTAAGTCAGCGCGAAATCAGTGATGTAATCGAGCGTCGCATCCGCGGTGTGGATAAGGTGTTCAGCTTGCTTTTCCATGTTCCGAACATCTCCGTGGCGTGTTCAGGGTTTCCATTTCGAGAAACCGAAGCACCGCCCCGTCGACGTTCTCATCTGCACAGAAGATCTATCTGGAAGATCAGAAGCGTTAAACTGCGTCAGTTTGAATGATGCGTTTAGCAAAGAAAATTGAGTTACAAAAGTATATATATAATATAATTTTACTGCGTTGAGATATATTTCATGAGGGAAAATATTTAAATTAAAATACGAAAAACAAACTACAAATACGTTAAATTTTTTCTCCTCTCGCCTCTTCTATCATTTTAAAGCGGTCGAGAAACTTTGTCTGCGCCAGTTTGGGGGGATGAGGTTGAATCCGCAACTCCTCCGGTGACATTCCGCGTGGGCGGCCGAAAAGTTTGGCGGCTTCCGTGACACCAAAGCCTGCCAGTTGCGTCGCCTCATAAAATGCCGCGATCTGGTCAGCGCGCTTTATCGCTTTCTTAAGCTTTTGCGGCAGATCTGGAGCCAGGGTGAAACGCAGGTGGATGGCGCGCTGCAGCCGTTTTTCGACCGACTTGTAATCATCGCCCAGCGTAGCCTTGAAGGGGGATATCATATCTCCGATCACATATTCTGGAGCGTCATGCAGCAGCGCCGCCATCGAGCACTCGGGTGTGACGTCAGGCGTTGTCCGACGGAAGATGTCCTCCACCAGAAGGGAGTGTTGGGCGACAGAATAGGCGTGGTCACCCTCGGTCTGCCCGTTCCACCGGGCAACGCGTGCAAGGCCATGTGCAATGTCGCTGATCTCGATGTCGAGCGGTGACGGGTCGAGAAGATCGAGGCGGCGACCGGAAAGCATCCGTTGCCATGCGCGCGGAGGAGCGGCTTTGGGCGACGCCGGCATCAACCCGCCTCGTCCGAACTCACGGGAAAGGTGAAACTCGCCCATTGCGGTATAGCGAACGTCACGGCGGTCTGGTCCGCCAGAACTGGAATCGAGGCATCCATGGCCTCCTTGACTTTATCGATCCGCACGATAGCCAAAGCCTTGGAGCCGGCAACGGTGCCGAGGGTGCCGACGATTTTTCCGTCGGCGCGCAAATCGGTGCCTGGCGGAGGCAGATCCGCGGCACCGCTTGCGGTCAGTAGCCGCCGGCGGGCTGTACCCCGATGGTGCATCCGCGACACCACTTCCTGTCCGACATAGCAGCCCTTCTTCAGCCCGACACCGCCATTCTGGTCGTACAGCACATCGTGTGGAAAGGCGTCACCCAAAGCGAAGTCGCGGCCGCTTTCAGCAACGGCATGGGCAATTCTCAGTTCATCCCAGCGCATCTTGTGGCTGTCTGCATCAGGCGTGTCGCCATAGTGGCGCCGAACGTTCAGGTTTTTGTCAAAACGTCCGTCGATCGGAGTTGATTCACTTTCTGAAGGACTGGAATCAGTTTCCCATGATACAGCGATAGCTCTTTGTTTTATATCGGAAATATCGACCTTTGCGCGAAGCCTGTAGAGTGTCAGCCGCTTCACCAGGTCTGCAGCGACATCCGCCCGGCATTCAATGCGTAACACGTCGCTGCCGGCGCGGGAGATAAGGAAATCGAACAGGATCTTGCCCTGCGGCATGAGCAGGGCGCCCGGGCGGCATTCGCCGTTCTGGAGCGCCGAAAGGTCCGTTGTGATCACATTCTGGAGGAAATGTTCAGCCTCGGGTCCCTGCAGATGAATGAGGGCACGTTCGTCGAGATGGCAGATCGGCATGGCTGGTCCGGCAAGATGAGGAGGTCGTCCGCTTCTAGCTAGGATGCTTTGCCCCCGACGACAACCCGCGAATGTTGGACGGGATCAACGCGCAGCCTTTTCCCTCAGGCGGGCTGCTGCTTCTGCGAGCGCCCTCGCACTTCTGGCGCTCAGGCCGCCGTTTTCATAGTCATGACGAAGCGCCTCTTCAATCTGTTCTGCAATTCTATCCAGGGAAGGGGTATCGTTCGGTGCGCTTCGGTGATCGAACAGATTGATCCAGTGATCCGTCTCGCGGCCAAACCGCATAAGACGGTCGAGGTAGAGCTCGGCGCTGCCATTGCGCGAAACAAGTCCCAAAAGGCCGGCAGCTATCGAAAGCGGACTCATCACCACATCGCGCATGCCGTCAGCCATGAGCTTGACCTGAAAGAGGATGACACGTCGGACAAGACGTCCACGCCTCCCTCGGCTCTGAGGCGATGCCACAATGCCGCTCTGCGAATGCGCTATCCCCTCCATCGCAAACCTCCCTGAAGCTTCAGCGGATATGGGGGCAGCGCTCAGGATTGCAAGAATGAACTCAGTCCCCGGCGACGAAAAACGCCCAGTGGCCCTCCGGCGTGATGCCAACCCGGTAGAAGATGTAGGCGCCAAAGCTCTTCATGTCTTCATAATCGCCGGCGGTCACCAGTGTGAACAGTTCAACCCTCTGCCTCTTGTCGAGGGATTCGAGCGGGATGGCGAAAAAGTATGGCCAGACATACATCTCCTGGGGTGTGCCTGCGTCGAGATGCACATAGCCGGCGAGTAGCACCTCCAGAAGTATGGCCAAAACCTCCTGGCCTTCTTCATCCCCGGATAGCTCGACGAGAAACTCAAGCGGATCCCCATCCAGTCCACCGAGCGAGAGGCGTGTCGCACTGTCGCCGTTACCGATCAGCGGCCGCAGATTTTCGATATCGCCGCTTTTCGCCGCTTCGACGATCAGGCCGTGCATACGCCGGACAGGTTCTGGCAACTCTTCCAGATCGTAATGGACCTCCGGCAGCTCCTTCCCAATCTGGGTGTCCGGGCGCACGACGTCGCGCAGCGGCGTGTCCCCAATTGGCGAGGTGCCCTCTGTGGGCTCAGAACCCTCCGGAGAGGACGTGTCATTCTTGGGGAAGCTGATCGGCGGCGGCAGCGGCACGCGCTCAACACTGTCGGATCCGGCCTGATCTTCTTCTATCGGTTCAGCCTGCTGAAGCTCACTGAGAGCGTATGCAGAGAGGCCTGACGTTGCGTTCAAGCCAAAGGCTGCCAGACCGGCTAGAAGGATGTATCGCCAACGCCTGCGAACTCGCAGGCTTGCAGGGTTTAGGACGTTCACCAGATTCCAGGTCATTGTCACGTCTCAGTTTCCGTAGCGCTGCACGATTTCCGTGGAGATGCGCGTGCCTTCGCTCATATAGTGATCGATTGCTGACAGTGCCTGGTCCGTGCAGTTTTCATAAGTCCCTGCGAAGGATCTGTAACCACGGTTGAAACTCGCAATCAACTTTTCGCGCCGTGCTGGTGATGGCGCTTCTGTTTCCAGAAGCTCTTCCATTTTCCCGCGCCACGTCTCAGATTCTTCCCCACACAGATTGCGCAGATAGTGAATCGAACCGAGCACTTCTGCCAATCGCAGAAGAGGGGCTTCATAGCTGGTCTCGTTGGCCTGCGTTGCAGGCGCGGCTATGAGAAGAGCCGCCATAAGTCCGGAAAATACTGAACCACTACGCATGCCGTGTTGTCTCCCAGCAGGCGCTGCCTGTCAAACGCCCGCGATTGCGGGAAGAGCACCACAAAACATTCACGAAAGTGGCAAGATTGAGGGCAGGGCACCCGGCAGATTCATCTGCCAGGAAAGTGTCGCAATTCTTCAACAATCGTTCGCGTGCTGTCGGTTAGTGACATGGTAGCGACTTCTTCGTAGGAATACCAACCAGCCTCGCTCGCATCGTCGCCCGCCATAACGGGGCCGCACGCGACCGTGGCGCGAAAAACGGTCAATCGAAAGATTTGCTGATCGTCGTCGTCACGCAACACAACTTCGCGATAGGGGTTCGCCGTCTTCATTACCAGTCCCGTCTCTTCCAGTAGCTCGCGTGCGATTGCCTGTTCCAGTGTTTCCCCGGTCTCCACCCGACCGCCGGGAAACGCATACAGATCTCGCGCGGGTGCGCGGCCACGGCGCACCAGTAGAACGCGGCCTTCCTGAACGACGGCCGCAGAAACGGCGAGGATTTCCTCCGATTTCATAAGCAGAGCCCTTGCATACTGCCACTCGATCACCAAAAGTCCGGCCTGAGTTGTGGCCAGAAAGTTATGGCCCAGAGTTATGGCCCAGAGTTATGGCCCAGAGTTATGGCCGGTGAATTGGCGGGAGGCAATCGTGCGGATGGAGCAGAGCACATGGCTGGTTGCAGGTCTGGCGTGCATGTTGTCTTTGTCGGCATGTGCAACGCTGAATGAGAGCGAGTGCGAAACGGTAAACTGGAGCGAGCTCGGACGTAATGATGGCGCGGCTGGCCGGAGCCCTTCTTATGTACAGCGTCACCGCGAAGCCTGTCAGAAGTACAGCTTGCCTGTCGACGAAACTGCCTGGCGCGCTGGCTGGGAGGACGGTATCCGTCGCTATTGCACACCCGAGAACGGTTTGAGCGTCGGGCGTGACGGCAGCGGTTACGCCAATTCCTGCCCGGCGGATGTTGCGCCAGGCTTCGAGAGCGCTTACCGCGTCGGCAAGCGTGTTCATGATGCCCGGTCAGAGTATGATCGCTTGAAGCGCGAACTCGAACAGCTTTACGACGATCTGGAAGATGCCGCCAAGGGCGAGGACCGTAGCAAGGTGCGCAATCGGATTTCACTGAAGGAATCGGATCTGTTCTTTGCTGAGGGGCGTGTGCGTGATGCCGAACGCCTGTACGATCGCTACCTCTATGAGGAGGCAGCGCGCCGCTACTAGCGGTCTGGCGGGGGATATTCGCTTATGTGTGGTCGCTTCGCTCTCACCGATACACCCGATGCGGTGCAGTCGCTGCTTGCCGTGACAGATTTCGAACCGTTCCCCCCGCGCTACAACATCGCTCCGACGCAGCCTGTTCTAATGGCCCTGTCAGGTCCTTCCCGGGGGGCCGGAGCCAACCTGCCTTCACGGCAAAGCGTGCTCGTTCGCTGGGGGCTCATTCCCTCCTGGGCCAAGAATCCGGACGACTTCTCCCTGCTATTCAATGCCCGCTCTGAAACGGCGGCGGAAAAGGCATCGTTCCGCACCGCCATGCGCCACCGCCGGACATTGGTTCCAGCCAATGGATTCTACGAATGGCGTCGCGTCGGCTCAAAGCGGGCGGAGCCATATTGGGTCCGGCCTCGCGATGGCGGGCTGATCGCCTTCGCCGGGTTGATGGAAAGCTGGTCCGATCCCGGGGGGACCGAGATCGATACAGGCGCCATCCTGACGACGGAAGCGAATGAGGATTTACGTGGCATCCATCATCGCATGCCTGTGATTATCAGGCCCGAGGACTTCGACCGCTGGCTGGACTGCCTCAATCAGGAACCGCGTCACGTGGCCGATCTCCTGAAACCGGCCGATCCCGGATTTTTCGAGGCAGTGCCTGTATCGGACCGGGTCAACAAGGTGGCAAATGCCGGCCCGGGCCTTCAGGAGCGGGTCGAGCGTCATGACGAAAAGGCTTCTGGCACGAAATCCGCGAACGACACCGACCAGCTCGACCTTTTTTAAGCGATGGTCCGCATGAGATGGACGGCTTCGGCGCCGAAACGGTAGACGCCTTCCCGCAGCCCCTGGAACGATTGGCGCGACACATCGCTGACGGGCAGGGGAAGCTCTTCCTCTGAAATGCGCCCCAGCATCAGCTCGGCCAGAGCTTTGCCGAACACGGTACCCGGGCCGATGCCGCGACCGTTATATCCGGAGAAGCCGACAACTTTGTCGCCGAGGCGATGGAACTTCGGCAGGTGGTCTGAGGTCATACCGATATGCCCGTACCAGCAATGCTCAAACCGGGTGCCTTTCAGTTCCGGAAACAGCCGGGCGATGGCGCGTTCGGCCCACGCACGATGCACGGCCTGACCCGTACCCTTCAGGGCACCAACGCTTCCGAAGACAAGACGTCCCTCCCGATCCCACCGGAATGAGGTCAGTATCTGCTTCGTGTCCCATGCACCCTGCCGCTCCGGCAATATCCGCTCGCGCATGGCCGGTGGCAGGGGGGGCGTGGCGAAGTTGAAATAGGGCAGGTGGACGATTTCCTCACGGATCTGCGGCCACGGCGTGGTGGTGTAGGCGTTGGTTGCAACAATCACCTGCCGGGCCGTTAGCGAGCCCTTGGGAGTTTCAAGCAGCCAACTATCACCTCTCTGTTCCGCTTTCGTCACCCGGGAGTTGGTGTGAAGCCTTGCGCCGGCGTTTGCGGCCGCATGGGCGAGGCCCCTTGCATAGGCCAGCGGCTGGATCGTGCCGGCTCGTTCATCCAGCAACGCGCCCGAAAACGCGTTGCTCCCGATCTTTTTTTTGGCTTCCTCGCGTTCAAGAAGCCGCACCGGTGCACCGCGCGCCTTCCATTGCCTTGCGCGCTCATCAAGTTGCCTTAGACCGCTTTCCCCAACGGCGCAGTGGAGCGTGCCCACGGGCATAGCCTCGCAGTCCATGCCGTGTCGCGCCGCCAGATCGAACACGACGCGGGGTGCATCGCCAAGGACGCTGAGCAGCCGCTCGCCATAGGTTTCACCGAGAATGCCGGGAAGGTCGTCGGGCATGACCCACATGCCGGCATTCACGAGGCCCACATTGCGCCCTGAGCCGCCAAAGCCGATCTCATCGGCCTCCAGCAGAACCACATCGGCTCCAGCTTCGGCCAGATGCAGCGCAGCGGAAAGACCGGTATAGCCAGCGCCGACGATGGCGATCTCAGTCATCACATCGCCCGTCAAGGCTGTTGTCTGCGGCGCGGCAGGGGCTGTTTTCTCCCACAGGCCGTGGGAAAGCGGGTCGTTCCTCATCTAGCGGACTCACTGCAAACCGAGATTGTTCCGACAGATCACATGCTGACCGCCGCCAAGCAAAGCGAAAAATCAGCATGATCTCATGCAGACACGGCATTGAATGTATCGCACACCATCCTAGCCATCGCTCTCGCAATGTCTGGAAACCGTGCTGCCCCTAGTCACCCGCTCCGGCCGCGCCAGAGCAAAACCTCAGTCGGTCTGCGTGTCGTAAGGGGATTGTTTCGGTGCCGGTGCCGGCTTCTCGGCCTTGCACTGCAGAGCAGCGTTGATCGCTGCGGGTCCAACCGCGTGATACTGGCTTAGCAGGAGCTTTTCCTGTTCGGCGGTATACTCTGCTGGCTTGTTCATGTCGCGGGGCATAACTATTCCTTGGTTCCGCGTTGTCGTCCCTTCCGCGCAGATGGGGACCAAATCCGACAAAATCTTGACAGACTGCCCCGTCGGAAGACGCATTCTTAAAATTGCCGCATCAGCCTTAACATTTCCTTCACATTGCCATTTTGCTTGCAATACCTCTTTCGGGCCGCGAAGCAGGGTTTCAGCGTGATCCCCAGCCTTTTGGCTTTCAGCTTTTAGTCTTGACGCATTTGCCGCCTGCGGCGATAAGAAAGTCCATGAAAACGCTGTGCACCATTATTGGCATTTGCATTATCGGCTAGCGCCACACCGCTGGTCCGGACGTTTTCGCCCTTCTTTCCCGACGAGAAAAACGCCCAGGCCAGAGGCCGGTGCGAACCATGCCCGCAATATGCGTGTCGCTTGAGCATGGCGACGGGTTGAAAACGGAAGGCGAGGATGACGAACGGTTTCAAGGGCCTCAGGGTCTACAACACGCTGACGCGGGCCAAAGAGGACTTCGTCCCCATCGATGAGAAGAATGTCCGCATGTATGTGTGCGGGCCGACTGTCTATGACTATGCCCATATCGGCAATGCACGTCCGGCCATCGTCTTCGACGTCCTGTTTCGTCTTCTTCGCCACCTCTATGGCGAGGACCACGTTACCTATGTGCGCAACATCACCGACGTGGACGACAAGATCAATGCGCGTGCCCGCCGCGACTATCCGGACTTGCCGCTCAATGAGGCGATCCGCGAAGTCACGCAGAAAACGGCCGACCAATACCATGCAGATGTCGCCGCCCTCGGCTGCCTGAAACCGACCATCGAGCCGCGCGCCACTGATTTTGTCTTGCCCCGCTCGGACGGGCTGACGGATATGGTAAGCCTGATTCAATCTCTCATGGATCGCGGGCATGCCTATGAAGCCAAAGGAGAAATCCTTTTCGACACAGCCTCCATGGAGGCCTATGGCGGGCTTTCGAAACGCAAACTGGAAGATCAGCAGGCCGGTGCCCGCATCGCCGTCGAAGCACACAAGAAAAACCCGGCCGATTTTGTCCTGTGGAAGCAGTCCTCTTCAGATGAGCCGGGATGGGACGCACACTTCACCATCGCCGGGGCGGCCATGACCATCCGCGGCCGCCCCGGCTGGCACATCGAGTGCTCGGCCATGTCGGCGGCCTATCTTGGCGAGGAGTTCGACATTCACGGCGGCGGCCTCGACCTGATCTTCCCGCACCACGAAAACGAGATCGCGCAATCCTGCTGCGCCCATGGCCGCGATGTCATGGCGCATTACTGGATGCACAATGGCTTCCTTCAGGTGGAGGGGCGAAAGATGTCCAAATCCGAGGGCAATTTCGTCACCATCCATGAGTTGCTTGAAACGGAGAAGTTCGGCGGGCGTAAATGGCCGGGCGAGGTCTTGCGTCTTGCAATGCTGATGACGCACTACCGCGAGCCGATCGACTTTTCGGTGCGCAAGCTCGAAGAGGCGGAGGCGGTGCTCGACGGCTGGTATCGGGCCGTCGGTGATATTGGAGCCGGTGATATCGGTTGCGCGGATACCATCGCCGCGCTCGGCGACGATCTGGGGACAACCGCTGCTATTGCCAGCCTTCACGAGTTGCGCGGCGAGGCGATGAAGGGCAGCAACCCCGCGAGACAGGCTCTTAAAACAAGTGCAGCTCTTCTCGGATTGTTGTCAGCAAGTGAGAGCGATTGGTTTGCGGCAAAAGTGTCAGAGGCGTCTATCGACACCGGTGCGGTGGAGACTGCAGTCGAGGCGCGGCTTGCGCATCTGCGCCAAAAGAACTTCTCGGAGGCCGACCGGATCCGCGACGAACTTGCCGCACAGGGTGTCCAGCTCATGGACTACAAGGACACGGAGAGCGGCGAACGCCGCACCAGATGGGAGGTGAAACGGTGAGGCAGGTGGTGTTCACCCCCTCTGTCTTGCCCGGCATCTCCTCCTCAAAAGGGGAGGCCAGACGGTGGGGCTGGTTTCGCCAATCGCCAGCGTGTTCGTCGAAGCCGTCTGTCACACGTCGGCCTGGGAGAGAGCAGGGATGAGCCTCGACAACAAACCTGTCTATTCCGGCGGCTGCCAGTGCGGGGCGGTGCGTTTTCATGTCGAAGGCGCGCTTGGCGAGGCATCGGTTTGCCATTGCCGCATGTGTCAGAAGGCGAGCGGCAACATCATGCTTCCGCTGGTTTCGGTGCGTGGCGCGAAACTCGCCTGGACACGCGCCGAACCGAGGCGCTTCCAGTCGTCCAGCCATGTGCGGCGGGGCTTTTGCCCGCAATGCGGCACGCCGCTTACCTATGAGGCGCCCGACGGGCTGGCGATCACCATCGCCGCCTTCGACCACCCGGAGGAAATCGCGCCGGTGGTGCAGTGGGGCTTGGAAGGAAAACTACCCTACACCGACGGTATCGCAGCCCTCCCGGGCTATACCTCCGAAGAAGACGCAGGCGCGGTGGAGTTTCTGCGTGACCTGGTTTCCTACCAGCATCCCGATCACGATACGGACAAATGGCCGCTGCATGAAAACGCACGGAAAGACTTCGAGAATGACTGAGTTACGTACGCTCTACCCGGAAATCGAGCCATTCGAGAGCGGTATGCTGGATGTGGGCGATGGTCACACCGTCTATTGGGAGCGCGTGGGCACCCGTAGCGCAAAGCCAGTCGTCTTCCTTCATGGCGGTCCGGGCGGCGGGTGTTCCCCGACGCATCGACGTGCGTTCAATCCGGAAAAATACGACGTAATGCTCTTCGACCAGCGCGGTTGCGGCCGTTCGAAACCTCATGCGGAACTCGAGGCAAATACCACCTGGCATCTCGTTGCTGATATCGAGCGGCTGCGGAACCTGATGGGTGTTGAGAAATGGCAGGTCTTTGGTGGCTCATGGGGCTCCACACTGGCGCTCGCCTATGCCGAGACCCATCCCGAACGCGTCTCCGAACTGATCCTGCGCGGCATCTACACGCTCACCCGTGCCGAACTCGATTGGTATTACCAGTTCGGCGTCTCGCAGATGTTCCCCGAAAAGTGGGAGCGTTTCATTGCTCCGATACCGGAGGAAGAGCGCGGTGACCTGATGGCGGCCTACCGCAAGCGCCTGACCTCAAGCGATCGCGTGGTTCAGCTTGAAGCGGCAAAGGCGTGGAGCTTGTGGGAGGGCGAGACCATTACGCTGTTGCCCGATCAGGGCCTCACAGAGGATTTCGGCGAAGAGGATTTCGCCATCGCCTTCGCGCGCATCGAAAATCACTTCTTCGTCCATGGCGGCTGGTTTGAAGACGGCCAGCTTCTGCGCGACGCGCATAAACTCGCGGGCATCCCCGGCGTTATCGTTCACGGCCGCTACGACATGCCGTGTCCGGCGCACTACGCCTGGCAGTTGCATAAGGCCTGGCCGGACGCGCAATTCCATTTGATTGAGGGGGCGGGGCACGCCTTTTCAGAACCGGGCATTCTCGACCGCTTGATCCGGGCAACAGACCAGTTTGCAGGCAAATGACGATGGCACAGAAAGAACGCATCTACCTTTTCGACACCACGCTGCGCGATGGTCAGCAGACGCCGGGCGTGGATTTTTCCGTCGAGGACAAAATCGCCGTGGCAAGGCTGCTCGACGATTTCGGCTTCGACTATGTTGAAGGTGGCTATCCCGGCGCAAACCCCACGGATACCGCCTTCTTTTCGAAGAAGCGCACCGGCAATGCCGCTTTTGTCGCTTTCGGCATGACCAAGCGCGCCGGTGTCTCCGCCTCCAATGATCCGGGCCTTGCGGCCCTGCTTCAGTCGGCGAGCGATGCGATCTGCTTTGTCGCCAAGAGCTGGGATTACCATGTGCGCGTCGCGCTCGGCTGCACCAATGAGGAAAATCTGGAATCGATCACTGCCTCGGTCGAGGCGTCGGTTGCCGCCGGCAAGGAGACGATGGTCGACTGCGAACATTTTTTCGATGGCTATAAGGCCAATCCGGACTATGCGCTGGCCTGTGCGAAGGCGGCCCATGACGCAGGCAGCCGCTGGGTGGTGCTGTGCGACACCAATGGGGGCACGCAGCCGTCTGAGATCAGGGAAATCGTGAGTGCGGTTATCGGGGCTGGCATTCCCGGCACGCATCTGGGCATTCATGCTCATGACGATACGGGCCAGGCCGTGGCGAATTCCCTTGCCGCCATCGAGGCTGGAGTGCGTCAGGTCCAGGGCACGCTCAATGGCATTGGTGAACGTTGTGGCAACGCCAATCTGGTGACCATCCTGCCCACTCTCATGCTCAAACCCGCCTATGCGGAACGCTTCAAGACGGGCATTCCCGGCGACAGGCTGGCTGATCTCGCGCGCCTGTCCCACGGCTTTGACGAGCTATTGAACCGCGCTCCTGAGCCGCAGGCGCCCTATGTTGGCGCATCGGCCTTTGCCACCAAGGCCGGTATCCACGCCTCTGCCGTGCTGAAGGAGCCCGCAACTTATGAGCACGTGCCGCCGGAGAGCGTTGGCAACACGCGCCGCGTCATGGTCTCCGACCAGGGCGGGAAGTCGAATTTCATCGCAGAGCTCAAGCGCCGGGGTATTGCCGTTGACAAGGCCGATCCGCGGCTCGATACGCTCATCGCGCTCGTGAAGGAGCGTGAGGCTCAAGGCTATGCCTATGAAGGCGCGGATGCGAGCTTCGAGCTCTTGGCGCGCCGAACCCTCGGCCGCGTGCCGGAGTTCTTCAAGGTGGATGGTTTTCGGTGCATGGTGGAGCGTCGCTTCGATGCAAATGGCGAACTGAAAACCGTATCGGAGGCGGTCGTCCGGGTGACGGTGGACGGTGAGACGCTGATGTCGGTCGCGGAGGGCCACGGCCCCGTCAATGCACTCGACATCGCTCTGCGCAAGGACCTTGGCAAATATCAGGCCGAAATTTCGGATCTGGCGCTGGCCGACTACAAGGTGCGCATTCTGAATGGCGGAACCGAGGCGATCACGCGTGTTCTGATCGAATCGTTCGACGGCACGGGCGCACGCTGGTGGACGGTCGGTGTTTCAGACAACATCATTGATGCTTCGTTCCAGGCGTTAATGGACTCCATCGTCTACAAGCTGGTCAAGAACCGCGACAAGGCGGTGGAGGCTGCAGAGAACGCTGCATGATTGAGGCGCGCCAATTGCTGGACCAATAAAATGAGATGGCGCCGCTCCGCAGCGATGTGACAGGATGTAGAAACGCCTGTCGCCCGCCGGGCCTG
Source organism: Nitratireductor sp. (assembly GCF_017794765.1). Taxonomy (GTDB): domain Bacteria; phylum Pseudomonadota; class Alphaproteobacteria; order Rhizobiales; family Rhizobiaceae; genus Nitratireductor. The sequence continues at coordinate 1,992,477 of NZ_CP051236.1, forward strand.
CCGTGGAAAGCACATGTCCGAGATTGCAGAAAAGCCGCTCAGCGCGGACCGAAACGATGCCATGCGCGGGTTCTTTTTCGCGTTGTCCGCTTATGGATTGTGGGGTTTTCTTCCTCTCTACATGAAGCTCGTTTCTCATATCCCGGCGATGGAGGTGGTGGCCCATCGCGTTCTATGGTCGCTGCCGGTCGCAGCCATCATCCTTTATCTTCTGGGGCGCACCGACGATATCCGTCAGGCATTGCGTTCGCCCCGTACGCTTCTCATGGCAGCGCTGACGGCGGCGATTATCTCGTGCAACTGGGGTATCTATGTGTGGGCGATTGCTGTCGACCGGACCGTCGAAACGGCGCTTGGCTATTACATCAACCCGCTGGTCAGCATCGCCATGGCGGCGCTTTTTCTCGGTGAGCGTCTGAACCGTTACCAGATCGCGGCGGTTTGCCTTGCCGGCCTCGCCGTTCTCATCCTCACCACCGATGCGGGCGGTCTGCCCTGGGTGTCCCTCAGCCTGGCCTTCAGCTTCGCAGCCTACGGCATTCTGCGCAAGACTTTGCCCATCGGGCCAAGCCAGGGCTTTTTCCTGGAGGTGCTGATCCTCGCTCTTCCGGCCCTCGGCTATCTCATGTGGCTGGGTGCAAAGGGAGGGGCACACTTTACGCTGTCCAGCCCGGGCGACATCGCGCTGCTGATCGGTTGTGGCCCGGTCACGGCCATCCCGCTCATCCTGTTTGCCATGGGCGCCAAGCTTCTGCGCTATTCAACAATCGGCATCATGCAGTACACCGCGCCAACCATGATCTTCCTGATCGCCGTGTTTGTCTTCAAGGAGCCTTTCGGAGGCGTCAAGGCGGTGGCGTTCGCCCTGATCTGGGCAGCCCTTGCACTTTATAGCTGGTCGATGCTGCGGGATGCACGACGCGCAAAAAATAGCCGCCCCAAAAGCTAAATGAGGGGCGGCGAAAGACGCCCGTGATGTCTGGAAGGGGTGTGCGGCGGACATCGCGGGTCAGGGACGGCTGCGCGGAGCAAACGGAACCGGGAAAACATGAAAGCAGACAGTCCCGGCGGTCGGATTGGGTTCACATGCGATGCACCGCGCCATGAGAGCCAAGCAGTCTAGTGTTACAGAGGCACGGCGTTTGCATAACACCGCGATGACAATCCTGCGCGGCTGCATGAAAGCTGTGGACAGTTAAAGCCGGTCGATGACCGCCTGATCCTCACCATTGGCTGATTTGCGTTCAGTGGCCGCTTTTAGGATTGCGGGAACAATGTCCCGGGCCTCATCCACCACAATGGGACGAACACGGTGATCGGAATGCACAAAGCATTCCAGCTTCATGTGATCGATCAGCGTGAGAAGCGGATTCCAGAAGCCACCTATGTTGGCAAAAACCATGGGTTTGTCATGCCGGGCAAGCTGGGCCCAGGTCATGATCTCGATAATCTCTTCCAGCGTACCAATGCCACCGGGTAGCGCGACAAATGCATCCGAGCGTTCGAACATGGTGTGCTTGCGTTGGTGCATGTCGTCGGTGACGATCAGTTCATCTAGCTCTGCCAGATCGACTTCGTTGGCTTCTCGGCGGATCAGGAATTTTGGAATGATGCCGGTTACCTTGCCACCGGCGTCCATCGTGCCCCGGGCAACGGCACCCATGATGCCTCTGGTTCCCGCGCCATAGACGAGCCGGAGGCGCGCCTCTGCCAGATCGCGACCCAGCGCGAGTCCAGCCTGAAAATAACGTTCATCGCGCCCATTGCTTGATCCGCAATAAACGCAAACCGACTCAATTTTGCTCATGTAACCATTGCTCGTCCTGGCCGCTGCCGCGGTCAAGAGGGTGGTGGCTTTTTCTTGTCGCTTACGCGAAAAAGCGTTACAGCGTTTCACAAAGGGACTATCGTGGGTTTATGGGCTTGACACCTTTAAAGGGGCTTCTTTTTCTCTCCGGCGCTGTCGTGGCGGGTCTCGGGGCCGCATATGTTATGGGCGCCTTCGAAACACGGGAACCTTCCCCGGCAGGTCTGTCATCGATGCCGTCTCCCGAACCGGACGCATCTTCGACCCCGGCGAAGCTGAATGAGCCGGATGCCGGCCCCGGAACAAAGGAAGCGCGCCTGGAAGGGCCAGACGATGCTGAGACGGACAACAGGGCTTCTGAAACTCTGAAGTCTGCTCAGGAGATTGAACCGCCGACATTCGACGTTGTGCGGGTCGAGCCCAATGGATCGATGGTGGTCGCTGGCAAGGCTGCGCCCAATGCGCGGGTCGAGATCATCAATGGAGCGACCGTTCTTGGAACCACGATAAGCGGTCCTTCAGGCGATTTCGCGGCTGTGCTTGATGAGCCTCTGAAGCCAGGGGACTACCAGATCGTTTTGCGGGCAACGACACCAGAAAACCTTGCCGCGACATCCGTTGAAACGGCTATCGTTACAGTGCCCGACAGCGAAACCGGACAGGTGCTTGCACTTGTCGATCAACCGGGTGCGCCCAGCCGCCTGATCACGGTGCCTGAAGCCACAGCCCCCGAAGAGGGCAAGGCGCAGATGGAAGGGGAAGAGAAGGCCGAAGCCACACCAGCAGGCCAGGAGCAAGCGGTCTCGGTAGAAACGCCGCAGGCCGAACCCGCACCAGCCAACGCTCAGGTCATGAGCCCGCCGACGGAAGAGACCGCGCCTGCAGCCGAGCAGCCATCGCCGTCCGCTTCAACAATCGCGCAAACCTCTACGCCCCCCGCGGCAAGCCCGGAAACCCCCTTTATCGAAGCGGTCGAGATTGATGGACGCCAGGTCTTCGTTGCCGGTGCGGCTCGACCCGGCAGCACGATCCGTGTCTACGTGAATCAGATTCTTCTGGGAGAAACGGTCACCACACCCAATGGACGTTTCCTGATCGAAGCGACCCGTGAACTGCCCACCGGTGATTATATCGTGCGCGCTGACATGCTTTCTGATGATGGTCGCAGCGTCATTGCCCGTGCAGCCGTGCCTTTCACGAGGTCGGAGGGTGAGCAGGTGGCGGCTGTCGCTGCCCCGAATGCCGGGCCGGACGTGCGCAATGATGCTTCCGATGACAAGGATGCCCGTCTACCGACCACCGAGACGCCCAAAACGATGCAGGAGCAGAAGACTGCTGCAGCGGCGACTGCGTCTGCTGATCCGGAGACCACGGCTCCAAAGCTCGCTCCGGTGGATGGCTCTGTCATCATCCGTCGCGGCGACACCCTCTGGCATATTTCCCGCCGGGTCTATGGCCGCGGCATTCGCTACACCACGCTCTATCTGGCCAATCAGGACCAGATCGAAGACCCTGACCGCATCTGGCCGGGGCAGGTTTTTGCCGTGCCTGAAAGCACGGAGGAAGGCGAAGCCGCCGATATGGATGCTATCGAGGATCGGACGGTCAAACCGGACAGCCCAAATTAGTCGACAACAAAATTTTTCTTTGCCTTGAAATCGCGAGACCTTTCATCGTATATCGCCGATGAACGATGAAAGGTTCAGCCATGCCCAGAACTATGCCGGACACGTGCTGCGCGCATCACGCCATCACGAGGGGTGTGAGTGCGCTGTCTCATCCTGCACGCATAGAGATACTCAAGCATCTTTCGGGCTATGATGCATGTTGCTGCAAGGATGTGGTGAGACACCTTCACCTCGCGCAGTCGACGGTCTCCCAGCACTTGAAAGTGCTCGTGGATGCGGGGCTCGTGCATGTGCGTCCACAGCGTCAGAGTTCGCGCTATGAGGTCGACACAGAAGCTCTCCAAAGCCTGACCGAAGCCCTGGCGCATCTGACGCAGACCTGCATCGACGCCAAGAAAAGCAGAAAATCAAACCACGAGGCCGAAGCGAATGACCAGTAAAACCGTATCCGCCGAGGGTTCGACTTTCCAGACCTTGCGCAATCTCTGGCCCTATATGTGGCCGTCCCACCGGGCGGATCTGAAACGGCGTGTAGTCATCGCCGCATTCTTCCTGGTGCTCGCCAAGGTCATTCTTGTCTTTGTTCCGTATTTTTACAAATGGGCCACCAACGTCCTGTCCGGTGAAGGCGAGGCGCCCGGCTTCCTACCCGCCATTCTGGCCGGACCGATCATGTTGGTCGTGGCTTACAATGTCGTGCGTGTGGTCCAGCTTGGTTTTAACCAGTTGCGCGATGCGCTTTTTGCAAGTGTGGGGCAGCATGCGGTACGCCAGCTTGCCCACCGCACCTTTGTCCACATGCATCAGTTGTCGCTGCGCTTCCATCTGGAGCGGCGCACGGGCGGGCTGTCGCGCATCATCGAGCGTGGCACCAAGGGTATCGACACGATCGTCCGCTTCACGATCCTGAACTCGATACCCACGGTTCTCGAGTTCGTTCTCGCCGCGGGTATTTTCGCATTCGCCTATGGCTGGGTCTACGTTGCGATCATCGCCGTTACGGTCTGGCTCTATACCTGGTTCACGATCCGAGCGAGTGACTGGCGCATCGGAATTCGTCGGCAGATGAATGATTCGGATACCGATGCCAACACCAAGGCCATCGATTCCCTGCTCAATTTCGAAACGGTCAAATATTTCAATAACGAAGCGATGGAGGCCCGGCGTTTCGACCGGTCCATGGCGCGCTACGAGGATGCGGCAACCCGCACCTGGACATCGCTGGGCTGGCTCAATTTCGGTCAGGGCGTCATTCTGGGGCTGGGCATGACCGCCGCCATGGGGCTGTCGGCCTACGAGGTGATGCGCGGTACACAGACGGTTGGCGATTTCGTTTTCATCAACGCGATGCTGATGCAGCTTTCCATTCCTCTGAACTTCATCGGCTTTGTTTATCGCGAAATCCGGCAGGGCCTGACCGATATCGAGCAGATGTTCGATCTGCTTGACGTTCGTGCTGAGGTCACCGACAGGCCCGATGCAGAGACACTCACCGTTGAGGAGGGCGACGTCCGCTTCGAGAATGTGCGTTTTTCCTATGATCCTGAACGGCCGATCCTCAAAGGCATCAGCTTCGAAATCCCGGCCGGAAAGACTGTCGCCGTTGTCGGCCCTTCCGGTGCAGGGAAGTCCACCATCTCACGCCTTCTTTTCCGCTTCTACGATGCGCAGAGCGGTGAGATCACAATAGACGGGCAGAATGTGAAGGATGTGACGCAGGAAAGTCTGCGCGCGGCTATCGGAATGGTCCCACAGGATACGGTGCTCTTCAACGACACCATTGCCTACAATATCCGGTACGGCAGGCCTGACGCCAGCGATGAAGAGGTGCGCAAGGCGGCCGAATTGGCTCAGATCGGTTCGTTCATCGAGAGTTTGCCGGAAGGATATGACACGATGGTCGGTGAGCGCGGGCTAAAGCTTTCTGGCGGTGAAAAGCAGCGTGTCGCCATCGCCCGCACGATCCTCAAGGCACCACCCATTCTCCTGCTTGACGAGGCCACGTCAGCCCTTGATACGCATACGGAGCAGGAGATTCAGACGGCGCTCGACACCGTCAGCCGCGGGCGGACCACACTGGTGATCGCGCATCGGTTGTCGACCGTGATCAATGCAGATGAGATCATCGTGTTGAAAGGCGGAGAGATAGCCGAACGGGGACGCCATGGAGATCTTCTTGCGGCTGGCGGCCTGTACGCCGAAATGTGGAACAGGCAGCGCGAAGCAACCGAGGCCGAGGAACGCCTGCGCAAGGCGCGTGAAACCGATGAACTGGGCATCGTGGTTCGCCGGAAGCCAGCATATTAGTGGCCATCCCGCAGCTCGCTGACGTGTATCGAAAGGACACGCAGGTGTTGGAAACGGGCCGGCAGTCCTGTTGATGCGTTGCGGGAGAACCCGGATTCCGTTACCAAGGCGGCACATTCATTCGATTTGAAAGTGGCCGCCCATGAGCCTGATTGACACGATCCGCAACACTCTGGTGCCGATCCACCGCGAGGGATACCCATTTATTGCGGCCTTTGCGGGCGCTACGATTGTACTGGGTTTGATCTGGGGGCCGTTGTTCTGGATCGGTCTGATCCTCACGGCCTGGTGCATCTACTTTTACCGTGACCCCGAGCGCGTCACCCCGGTTGACGACAGTCTGGTGATTGCGCCTGCGGATGGCGTGGTGTCCTTCGTGGGCCCCGCCGTCCCGCCTGCGGAACTTGGCATGGGCGACGGGGAGATGACCCGCGTTTCCGTTTTCATGAATGTCTTCTCCTGCCACATCAATCGCGCGCCGGTACGCGGCCGGATTTCGCTGATCGAGCATCGCCCGGGCCGTTTCCTCAATGCCGAGCTCGACAAGGCGAGCACCGAGAACGAGCGCAACGGTCTGGTGATCGAGAGTCCCCACGGCCCGGTTCCGGTGGTGCAGATCGCGGGGTTGGTCGCAAGACGCATTGTCTGCTGGGCAGAAGCACCCGGCCAGATCTCTGTCGGCGAGCGTTTCGGCCTGATCCGCTTCGGGTCCCGTGTCGACGTCTATCTCCCTTCAGGCGCGGTGCCACAGGTTGCCATAGGTCAGACCGCCGTTGGCGGCGAAACTGTGATCGCCGCTTTCGGGCATGACCTCAAGCAGCCCATCGTCAGGGTTTCCTGATGGCCGGGCCCTTTCCACCATTCGAGCCGCATGGCGGGGGCGGGCCGAAACTTAGTGAAATTCCGTTGCGCATGCTGGTGCCGAACGTCATAACCGTTCTGGCAATTTGCGCCGGGCTTTCCGGTATACGACTGGCCTTCGAGCACCGTGTCGAAACGGCGGTGGTCATGGTGCTGATTGCTGCTTTTCTTGACGCGGTGGATGGGCGTGTGGCGCGCATGCTCAAGGCTTCGTCGAAATTCGGCGCACAGATGGATTCACTTGCCGACATCGTGAATTTCGGTGTCGCCCCGGCGCTTGTCCTCTATGCCTATGTTCTGGACAGGGCTGGCGCACTCGGCTGGATTGCAGCGCTCCTGTTTGCCATCGCCTGTTGTCTGAGGCTAGCGCGGTTCAATGTGATGCTTGAGGATCCGGAACGGCCCGCCTGGCACACGGATTATTTTGTTGGTGTTCCCGCGCCTGCCGGAGCGGCGCTTGTGCTCCTGCCAGTTTACCTGGGCTTTCTCGGCATTGCGCCGGATACCACCATGGCCTTTGCCGCATCGGCCTATACCGTTCTGATCGGCTTCCTGCTGGTGAGCCGCTTGCCGGTCTATTCGGGAAAGAGCTCAGGGAGCCGTGTCCCGCGTGAATATGTTCTTCCACTGATTCTGGGGCTGGCGCTCTACGTGCTTCTTCTAACCAGCTTTACCTGGATGACCCTGACGGTCTCAGCGCTTGGTTATCTGGTTTTTCTTGTTTTCAGCATGCGGGCCTACGCCCGCCGTGCGGAACTGGAAGACAGGAAAGTTGCAGAAGAAGCCGGTGACGGCCCGACGTAATTTCCCGTATCAGGTCTCGACTGTTGGCGCAGGGGCGCCACGAACCTCGATCATTCGGCCAAAGAGGGCTTCGGAAGCGCGCATGTCTTCCCTGCCAGAGCGTGCGATCAAGGCCTCGATCGTCATCGGAGGCAGGGTGCGTACGTGGCGCGCCGGTACCAACCCGCGCCGCTCCATATAGACAGGGACCACGTTTGCCTCGGCCTTGAGCGCAATCCGTGCGACGGCACGAAACAGGCGAAACGCCTTGGTGTCCGGCTCCGTGTCGTCAGGCATGTAGACGGCAAGTCGACCATTCCCTTTGAGGCGGCGCACAAGCCTGCGGCTGACGAAAACATGATGCGCGTTGAAGGCAATCGTGCGGGCGAGCGCGCGCCAGGGCTCGAGAAGTGGTGACTTTGCCGATGCTTCGTCCAGAATATGCAGCGTGTCGTCCGGCAACAGTGCAAGCATCGTCGCAGGGTCGAGGCTGGACTGATGCCAAACTGCATAGATCACCGGGGTTTCGGCTTTCCGCGCCAAATCGATCTCACGATCGCTGATGCGGAATACGAGCTTCAAAGGCGCATGCAAGGCCGCCTGGTGAAAGCTGACACCGCGGCGATACTGGACGATGCCTGCCATGGCGGCCCACACCGCCAGAACAAGCAGCACGAATTCGATGATCAGTATCATGCCGCATCTCCCAATCGCCGGTCCTTTACCATTGGGCGCAGCCCGGCATAATTCTCAATGTTCGGTCGGTCACGTCGAAGACGCAGACCTTTCCGCAGCCCCTCGCGGCGCGGTCTCTTCGTCCGCTGCCGGGTGGAAAGGTAACGAATGCGTTCCGCAGGTCAATCGTGAAGTCTGGTTTGAAACCGAGCCTGTATCCGCTTCATTCAGGCATCTGATAGCGAGTGAAGCGATTCTTCTTCACATCGAAGATCAGTCCTGTTTCTGCCAGTTCGGGGCTGGCAAGCGGCAGGATTTTGGCAGCCACTTCAGACGGGTGCGGCAATGTCTCGGGGTCTTCGCCCGGCATGGCTTGTGCGCGCATGGCGGTTCGCGTAGCGCCTGGGTTCACGGAATTGACCCGCAACGACATGTTCTTCGTTTCATCGGCCCAGGAGCGTGCCATCGCCTCAACAGCCGCCTTGGAGGCTGCATAGGGCCCCCAGAATGCGCGCGCGGAATGTGCCGCTCCCGATGACATCACGATGGCGCGTCCCGCATCTGAAGCACGCAGCAGCGGGTCCACTGACCGGATCAACCGCCAGGTGCCGGTCACATTGATGTTCATGACCTTCTCGAAGACCTTGGCCTCCACATGGCCAAGCGGCGCGATCACGCCGAGAACGCCGGCATTGGCAACCAGGATATCCAGTTTGCCCCAGCGCTCATGGATAGCGCCGCCGATACGGTCGATGCCGGCCATGTCGCTCAGGTCAAGCGGAACAAGCGTGGCTTCGCCGCCTGCAGCCTTGATCTCATCGTCGAGTTCTTCAAGACCACCGACAGTGCGCGCCACTGCAATGACATGCGCGCCACACGCTGCAAGCTCCTTTGCCAGAAAATAGCCGATGCCGCGGGATGCGCCGGTGACAAGAGCCAGCCGGCCTTTCAAGTCTGGTTTGGTGTCTGTCATTGACCGCCTGCTGCGAGAAGGGAAAGCGTGCGCACATTGTCTGTGCTGTCGTGATCGGTCAACCGCGTCGGGTAGTCCTTGGTGAAGCAGGCGTCGCAATATTGCGGCTGCTCTGAATTGCGTGCCGCCTCGCCAACCGCGCGGTAGAGCCCGTCAATTGTCAGGAAGGCGAGCGAATCCACCCGAATGAACTCCGCCATCTCCTCGATCGACATGCGTGATGCCAGAAGCTTCGTGGCTTCGGGGGTGTCTACCCCGTAGAAACAGGGCGAACGTGTGGGCGGGGAGGCGATGCGCATATGCACTTCGGCTGCGCCCGCATCGCGCACCATCTGCACGATCTTCTGACTTGTTGTGCCGCGCACGATGGAATCATCCACCAGCACAACCCGCTTGCCCTCAATGCAGCGGCGATTTGCGTTGTGCTTCAGCTTCACACCCATATGGCGGATGGAATCGGTCGGCTGAATGAAGGTACGTCCCACATAGTGGTTGCGTATGATTCCCAGTTCGAAGGGAAGGCCTGCGGCCTGAGCATAGCCAATGGCGGCAGGTGTGCCTGAGTCCGGAACCGGAACGACAATATCAGCTTCGACTGGCATTTCGCGCGCGAGCTCGGCACCAATTTCCTTGCGCACCTCATACACATTGCGTCCCTCGACAAGAGAGTCGGGGCGCGCAAAATACACATACTCGAAAATGCAGAACCGAGGGTTCTCTTTGTTTTCAAACGGGAAAAAGCTCTCGATACCCTTTTCCGTCACGACCACCATTTCGCCCGGTTTCAAATCGCGCACGAACCGCGCGCCGATAATGTCGAGCGCACAGGTCTCCGAGGCCAGGATATAGGCGCCGTCGAGATCGCCCAGAACCAGCGGGCGTATACCCAGCGGATCGCGGCAACCGATCATTTTTTTCGATGTAAGCGCAACAATCGAGAAAGCGCCCTCAATCTGCTGCACGGCCTCGATGAAACGCGCATTGGTGTCGCGTTCCTTGCTGGTGGCGACCAGGTGCAGCACCGTCTCGGTGTCGGAAGTGGACGAGAAGATCGCCCCTTCCTTCTGCAGCTTGCGTTGCACCGTCATGGCGTTGGTAATGTTGCCGTTATGAGCGATCGCAAGTCCGCCATCAGCCAGTTCGGCGAAAAAGGGCTGGACGTTGCGCAGGCCTGAGCCGCCCGTCGTCGCATAGCGCGTGTGGCCGATGGCGCGGCTTCCGCTCAGGCGGTCGAGGACCGACTGTTTGGTGAAAGTATCGCCGATCAGGCCGATATGCCGCTCGACATGGAATTGGGTGCCATCGAAGGAGACGATGCCGGCTGCTTCCTGTCCACGGTGCTGCAGGGCGTGCAGGCCAAGCGTTACGATCGCCGCCGCGTCACTGCGCCCGAATATACCGAAGACGCCGCATTCATCATGAAAATGGTCGTCCGCTTCGCCTGCGAGAGGCAAATTGTCTTCCAGTGCCATTTCTGGCCGCCCTTTCATTGTGACACAGACGGCCTGTGACCGTCAGTTTGCGGTTTCGCTCTCGCCGGATACCCCATCGGTGAGGCGGTCGAAAACCGAATTGTCCGGATCATCCGGAAGCATTCCCTGGATCCATTGGCCCACGCCGTCCAGCAACGGGCGGGATTTGGCTTCCGCTACCCAGCTGGGCGGGTTCGCACCCATCAGCCAGTTGAGAAACAGCAGCGCAACAGCCACCACCAGAATACCGCGTGCGGCACCGTAGAGGAAGCCGAGCGTGCGGTCGAGCGCACCGATCCGCGAATCAATGATGAAGTCCGCGATCTTCATCGTGATGATCGTCACCACGATCAGCGCAATGAGGAAAACGACCGCTGCTGCAACCGCCAGGGCCAACATGTCATTGCTGATATAGGGCGTGACGTAGGGCAGAACCAGCGAATGAAAATAATAAGCTGCCACCGCCGCCGCCGCCCACGAGGCGATCGACAACACTTCGCGTGAGAAACCGCGCACCATGGCCAACATGGCCGAAACGAGCGTGAAGCCGACAAGAATTCCGTCAAGCAACGTGATTGGCATTGTCACCCCTACTCCTTTGGCAGATAGGATGCCCCCGCAAGGTCATTTTCTTCGTCTTTCGGGCCACTGTGCCGCCAATCGATCTGTTCAAACCGCCCCGCCAGGCCGCCCCAGCTACTCCGCCTTGGAGCCCGCGATCCGAGCCACAAGTTCGGCCAGCGCTTCAGGGCGTGCGGACCGCGATGCTATCCCGCCCGATCCGTCCTCATTCCCCGGCGGCATGACCGCTTGGGCAAAACCGAGCTTCTCGGCTTCCTTGAGACGGCTCGCTGCATGTGCAACGGGTCTGACAGCTCCCGAAAGGCTGATTTCGCCGAAATAGACGCAATCGGCGGGCAGGGCAAGCCCGGTGAGCGAGGATACCAGCGCCGCCGCAACCGCCAGATCTGCTGCAGGCTCTGAAATCCGGTAGCCGCCCGCCACGTTCAGATACACATCATGGGTTGCAAACCGCACCCCGCAATGCGCCTCAAGAACGGCCAAAACCATGGAAAGTCTGGCAGAATCCCACCCCACCACGGCGCGGCGCGGCGTGCCGAGCGGGGAGGGCGCGACGAGCGCCTGGATTTCCACAAGAACCGGCCTTGTTCCCTCCATACCAGCGAATACGGCGGCGCCTGGTGCGGCGGCGCTTCGCTCCCCCAGAAACAGCTCCGATGGGTTTGACACTTCGCGCAGGCCCTTGTCGCCCATTTCGAAAACGCCGATCTCGTCGGTCGGCCCAAAACGGTTTTTTACCGTGCGCAGAATGCGGTAGTGATGTCCGCCTTCACCTTCGAAATAGAGAACCCCGTCCACCATGTGTTCCACCACGCGTGGACCTGCGATCTGGCCTTCCTTGGTTACGTGCCCCACAAGAACCACCGCGGCGCCTGTGGATTTCGCATAGCGGATCATGGCCTGGGCCGAGGCGCGCACCTGCGTCACCGTGCCGGGTGCAGACTCGGCCATGTCGGTCCACAGCGTCTGGATGGAATCCAGAATGACGAGATCGGGCCGCTTGCCATCCTCGATCGTGGCCAGAATATCCTCGACATTGGTTTCGGCTGCCAGTTCCACCGGCTGCTGTGCCACATCAAGGCGCTGGGCCCGCAGGCGGATCTGCGCAACTGCCTCTTCGCCCGACACATAAACGATGCGATGACCGCGCGAGGCAAGGGCGGCCGCAGCCTGGGTGAGCAGGGTGGACTTGCCGATGCCCGGATCGCCGCCGACCAGCAGCGCCGAGCCGCGCACGAAGCCGCCGCCGGTCACCCGGTCGAGCTCGCCAATGCCGGTGGTGATTCGCGGGGCGTCCTCAATGTCGCCCGAAAGCGTGGTCAGCGCCACCGCACGCCCCTTGCGGGCCTTGCGCGAGGCCGCCTGGGGGCCGGAACCGATCCCGCTGGAGGTGCCTTCCTCGACGAGCGTGTTCCAGGCACCGCAGCCATCACACTTTCCCGCCCAGCGCGCGTGCACCGTGCCGCAGTTCTGGCAGATGAACTGAACGCGCGCGCGCGCCATCAGGCACCATCTCCGCTGTGAATATAATGACGCTCGAAGCGATGTCCGAGCGCAGTCAACAGTTCATAGGAGATCGTTCCACACGCTGACGCAAGATCGTCTACCGGGATATTCGGTCCCACGAGCTCGATGAAGTCGCCTATCTGCAGTGCATCAGGACCAAGATCGGTGACGTCGAACAGCGTCAGGTCCATTGTGATGCGACCGAGAACAGGTACGCGCTGCCCCTCGATGAAACCGCATGCGCCTTCTTGCAGAACGTTGCGCAATGGCACACCAGCGCCGGAACCTGAGCGATGGTATCCATCGGCATAGCCCGTGGCGGTCACGGCAACGAGCGTGTCGCGGTTGAGAGGTGTTGCGCCGTAGCTGACAGTGCCGCCAGCAGGCACATGCCGCAATTGAGCAATGCGCGCGTGAACACGCACGACTGTACGCATGGGATTGAGCCCATCGCTTAGCGGATTGCTACCATAGAGTGCCACGCCAGGCCGCGTCACATCGCACAGAAATTCGCCACCGAGAAAAATGCCCGCAGAGTTCGCCAGACTTGATTCGGCATCTGGAAAAAGTGCGCGAAGTGCCTGAAATGATTCCAGTTGTTGCTGGTTCATTGGGTGGGTTGGCGTGTCGGCGCAAGCCAGATGACTAAGGATGAGGCGCGGGGTCAGTGCTCCGGTCAGCGCGTTTTCCTGCGCCAGAACATTGGCGCGATCAGCCGAAAGCCCGAGACGGTTCATCCCGGTTTCGACATGAAGGGCACAGGGGCGCGGCGTGTCCCCGTCATCCCAGCCATGCGCCTCCCAGATAGCCAGATCCGATTGCGAGTTCAAAACCGGCAGAAGCCGTCCTTCACGGTAGAATGAGGCTGCTTCAGGACTGAACAGACCGTTGAAGACGTAAATGTCGGCCTCCGGAGCCGACGCGCGAACGGCAAGCCCTTCCTCGGGGAGGGCGACGAAGAATTTTCGACACCCTTCGGCGACCAAGGCTTCCACCACCGGACCCGTTCCGAGCCCATAGGCATCCGCCTTTACAACGGCTCCGGCTTCCGCCGGTGTCGACTGTTCCGCCAGGAACCTGTAATTGGCCGCCAGCGCATCGAGGTCGACCGTAAGTCGCCCTCCCGCCACACGGGGGTCGGCGCCGCGCACTTGCGGATCGGTATGGATCATATCGCTATTACTCAAAACGCTCGGGCATGCGGTCCTCTTCTGCAAGGTCCGAGAAGCGTGTGAATTCGCCCTGGAAGGCAAGCTGTACGGTGCCCGTCGGGCCGTGGCGCTGCTTGGCAATGATCACTTCGGCCTTGCCGCGCACTTCGTTCATCTCGGCTTCCCACTGAAGATACTCCTCGGTACCGGGTTTCGGTTCCTTGTTCTTCAGATAGTACTCGTCACGATAGACGAAAAGCACAACGTCGGCGTCCTGCTCGATGGAACCCGATTCGCGCAGGTCGGCAAGCTGCGGGCGCTTGTCGTCGCGTGACTCCACCTGGCGCGAGAGCTGCGACAGCGCGATAATCGGCACAGAAAGCTCCTTGGCGAGCGCCTTGAGGCCCGTGGTGATCTCGGTGATTTCCTGAACGCGGTTTTGCGCAGATTTCGCGGAAGACCCCTGCATGAGCTGCACATAGTCGATGATGATGACATCGAGGCCACGCTGGCGTTTGAGACGTCTTGCACGGGCTGCGAGCTGGGCGATGGAGATACCACCCGTCTGATCGATGAAAAGCGGAATCTTCTGCATGGTCTGGGCGCAGGCCACGAGTTTCTCGAAATCGCTTTCCGTGATCTCGCCGCGGCGGATCTTGGAGGAGGGGATTTCGGTCTGTTCGGATATGATACGCGTGGCGAGCTGTTCGGACGACATTTCCAGAGAGAAGAAACCGACAACACCGCCATTCGCCGCGGCGTAAGAACCGTCTGCCTGCTGAGCTGGCTCATAGGCTGCCGCAATGTTGAAGGCGATGTTGGTCACCAGCGAGGTTTTACCCATGGCCGGACGACCGGCGAGGATGATGAGGTCCGAAGGTTGGAGCCCGCCCATGCGCGCGTCGAGATCACGCAGGCCCGTCGAAATACCCGAGAGGTGCCCGTCGCGCATGAATGCGGCATTCGCCATGTCGACGGCGATTTTCGTGGCATCGCCAAAGCTCTCGAAGCCACCATCGTAGCGGCCGGTTTCCGCCAGTTCGAAAAGACGCCGCTCCGCATCCTCGATCTGCTTGTTCGGGGCCATGTCCACCGGCGCATCATAGGCGATGTTCACCATGTCCTCGCCGACGGTGATCAGCGCGCGGCGGATGGCCAGATCGTAGATCGCCCGGCCGTAGTCGGCGGCATTGATGATGGTGACGGCTTCCGCCGCAAGGCGTGCCAGATACTGCGCGACGGTCAGTTCGCCGACCTTTTCCTCGGCAGGCAGAAACGTCTTTATCGTGACCGGGTTTGCGGTCTTGCCCATGCGGATGAGTTCGCCTGCAACCTCGAAAATCTTGCGGTGCAGGGGCTCGTAGAAGTGAACGGGTTTGAGGAAATCGGAAACACGGTAAAGCGCGTCATTGTTCACCAGGATCGCGCCAAGCAGCGCCTGCTCGGCTTCGATGTTGTTTGGTGCTTCTCGATAAAGCTGGGTTTCCGCGGTCTCAAGCTTGCGGACTGCCGCCTCTGCCATTTGCTCTTGTTCTTCCGGTATGATTTCGCCACGTGTGCCCGGACAATGATAGACATGAAGCCCCGGCACCCCGAACGTCTTTCGTACCTTTTCTTGGGAGAAGGTGAAAGCTCGGAGATGGTCTGTGACCGCGATTCACAGTTGCAGGTCTCAGCTGTGGGCAAGTTTCAAGATTAGCTTGACCGCGACTGCAGTGAAGCGGCACGCGAATCGCACCAGGGCTCGTGGAATTTATTCCGCCGCCTGCTTGAATTTCCCCGTTCTTTTTCCGGTCGCATCAGCGAGGTGCTTTTCGGCTTCGCCGATATAGGTCCGGGTCAGGGGCAGGGTTTCACGCTTCTTGGCAAGCTGAATCTGGAAGACCACCATTTCCTGCCAGCGGAACGAGGCCTCCGAGCCTGCGAGATAAAACTCCCACATGCGGGCGAAACGCTCATCGTAAATCTCGACCGCCTTGGCACGATTTTTCTGGAAGCGCGCCTGCCAGTGTTTCAGGGTCTCGGCATAGTGCAGCCGCAGGATCTCGATGTCGGTGACGATCAGCCCTGACCGCTCGATCGCCGGCATCATCTCCGAAAGTGCCGGAATATAGCCTCCCGGGAAAATATATTTGCGAATGAACGCGTTGGTCGCGGCTGGCGGCGCCGAACGTCCTATCGTGTGCAACAGCATCACGCCGTCATCGGCCAGAAGGCGCGCGCTCTGGTCGAAGAACGTTCGATAGTGGTTGATGCCCACATGCTCGAACATGCCCACCGAAACGATTCGGTCGAAAGGGCCCTTCAGGGAACGGTAATCGACAATCTCGAAACGTGCTCTGTCGGAGAGTTTCTCCTTCTGGGCTCTTTGAGTGGCCACGCGGTGCTGTTCTTCTGAGAGCGTCACGCCCAGAACATGGGCGTCGAACTGACGGGCAATATCGAGGCCCAGACCGCCCCAGCCACATCCGATGTCCAGGACTTTCTGTCCCGCACCCAGTGCCAGTTTCGCCATGATATGCCGTTTCTTGGCCCTTTGTGCTTCCTCAAGCGAGACCTCCGGCGTTTCGAAATAGGCGCAGGAATACTGCATGTCTTCGTCGAGGAAGAGGCGGTATAGCTCCTCCGAAAGATCGTAATGTCGATGGACGTTGCGTTTCGAGCGCGCAGCGGTGTTCCATTGCTGCAGGCGGCGGAAGGGGTGGCGCAGCGCCTCTCCCAGCCTGACCAGGAAAAGCTGCGAGCCTATTTCGTCCATGTTCGCATAGGCGATCTGAAGGAAGGTGAGAATATCGCCTTCCTCGATGTCAATCTCGCCGTCCATATAGCGTTCGGGGACAGCCAGTGTCGGGTCGATCGCAATGGCGCGTTCGGCAGCCTTGGTATGAATGACGATGTGGACGGGATCGCCGCTCCCGTCCCCGAAAACATGTGTTTTCCCAGCCGCATCGGTGACGGAAAGCTCTCCTTTGCGGACGAGGCGAGAAAGGATTTTTTCGAGCAACCAGTTCATCGCATAACCCCCAAAAGTCTCGGGAGGCCGCAAGTATGAAACAATTTTGAGACGGTTGAAAAGGGGGGAGGCCCCTGCTGGTCTGCAGTCAGCTACATGCTCTTGCCGCTTCTTGCCATTCCGGGCCGGAAGAACCGCTGAAATCCAAGCCGTTTGCGCGAAACATTCAAGGCATGCAAGCCAGGATCAAAACAATTGAATAACGCGATGGCCAGCACAAAAAAAGCCGGGCATGAGCGCCCGGCTTCCAATCTCCGAAACGCGTGATTTACGCGTTTTCGTCGGTCTCTTCCACGGCCGTCTCTTCGGCCGCTGCATCGTCATCTTCATACTCGGCTTCTGGATCGAAGAACTCGTCCGGACGCGCGCTGTCGTTGATGTCTTCGCCGTAGATGGCTTCAGCCGAATCCAGCGTTTCGCCGCGCGCCTGACGCTCGGCCTCGTCGCTCGAACGCGCAACATTAAGTGTCACGGTGACCTCGACTTCCGGATGAAGTGCAATGGCCACATTGATCAGGCCAATGGTCTTGATCGGCTGGTTAAGCTCAACCTGGTTGCGGCCGATCTTGAAGCCTTCTTCAGCCAGGATCTCGACGATGTCGCGGGTGGCAACCGAACCGTAGAGCTGTCCGGTCTCGGCAGCCGAACGAACGACGACGAAGGACTTGCCGTCGAGCTTCTCTGCAACAGCCTCGGCTTCCTTCTTCTGTTCCAGATTGCGCGCTTCGAGCTCGACGCGCTGGCTCTCGAATTTCTTGCGGTTGGCTTCGTTCGCGCGCAGAGCCTTCCCCTTGGGCAGGAGAAAATTGCGTGCGTAGCCGTCTTTGACCTTCACCACGTCGCCCATCTGGCCGAGCTTGGCGATACGCTCAAGGAGAATAACGTCCATCGTTTCTGTCCTTTGTCATCGGCGCTTTGCGCCGGAATTTCGTCAAGGCAGGTCAGAAACGGGAATGCCGGCATGCGGCATGAAAGTCGCTGTCCTGCCCGTCGTGGCAGTTAGGGGCATCTGCCCCAACTCGGGATTTGAAAAGCCTCTTCCGCGCCCGCCGCGGTAGAGGGGGCGGGCGGAAAACCGCCCGCGCCAAAAAGTCTTACTTCACCACATAGGGAAGAAGGCCCAGGAAACGGGCGCGTTTGATGGCCTTGGCCAGCTCACGCTGCTTCTTCTGGCTGACTGCCGTGATGCGGGAGGGAACGATCTTGCCGCGCTCCGAGATGTAACGCTGCAGGAGCTTCACGTCCTTGTAGTCGATCTTCGGTGCATTGGCGCCGGAGAACGGGCAGGTCTTGCGGCGACGGTGGAAAGGGCGCCGCGTCGGGATCTGGTTGATGTCGACCATTATTCGGAGCCTTCCTTGTTACTGTCGCGGTCATGATCGCGGCGCGGGCCACGGTCGTCGCGGCGCGGGCCACGCGGGCCACGGTCGTCACGGCGCGGGCCACGGTCGTCGCGGCGCTGCATCATCGCGGAAGGGCCTTCCTCATGCGCGTCGACGCGAATGGTCATGAAGCGCAGAATGTCTTCCGACAGGCCCATCTGGCGCTCGACTTCCTTTACGGCCGCAGCCGGAGCGTCGATGTCCATGAGGGTGAAGTAAGCCTTGCGGTTCTTCTTGATCCGGTAGGCGAGGGACTTCTGCCCCCAGTTTTCAACCCGGCCAACGGAGCCGCCACCAGCCTCGATCACACCCTTGTACTGTTCCACAAGGGCATCGATCTGCTGCTGCGAGAGATCCTGCCGGGCAAGAAACACGTGTTCGTAAAGTGCCATTGTCTTGCCTTTCTTCGTTTCCATCCACCGGCCCAGCGGCTAAGCCTCTGCGACTAGTCTTGTCCCTGAAGGGCCGAAGAAAAGCGCGTTGGACGGTCGAGAGCGGAGACACGGGAGGCGGAAGAACCTGTCTTCACAGCGTACGCTTCGCGAAATCGAGAAAAGCGCACGGCCCTCCGTTCAGCCCCCAGCTGAGACCGGCAGATCGCGCGCTTATACAGGGTTTGTTGCAGGATGCAAGGGACTCCGGGACCGGACGATAACACGATCAGGATAGGTGACCCCTCGGGGAGGGGGAGGCACGAAAAAGAGACACATGGCCACGACATGCCAGATGACCCGCAAGCTGCTGCATACGGGTGCCCCTTCGGTGGCATCGCTTTCGGTCATGGTGCTGTGTAACAGTGCGATAGCGGCATTTGCTTCCTGAGACGGAACACAAATGGGCATGCCGCCAAACGCTGTCGTATGTGTCCACAAAACCGAGCACAGTTGGAAACCCAGCACAACAGGATGGAGGCCGTAGCCCTCCAGAAACGACACAACGGCGCAGGTCTCACCATGACCGGAGCCGGTGGCGATTTGTACAAGAGTACCACTCTGGGGAGAAACAGATGTTGGCATTTCAAGTATCTCGGTCAGGGACTGCTGAAAAATGGCCGATGCAGCGGTGATGTGGAAAACAGGGTTTTGTAAAAACATTGGCGTAAGGAAGCGCGCGCCATGGTCGGAGCATTCTGCTTGAGTATTCGCTTGCGCTGCAGCCGGACGACGCCGGCCTCCAGCGATGCCATGAACGCAACGATTTCCGCAGTTTTCTCACTGATCGGCTGGTGACGGTCGCCGAAACCGGCGAACGCTTTGCAATAGGTCCTGACCCTCGAAACCGGCAGGGAGTCCAAAGACCATTTGAAGACCCTGCGATAGCGCGTCACGTCTTGAGCTTGTAACCAGTCTTGAAAATCCACCAGATGGCACCAAGGCAAAGCGCAAGGAAGAAGGAGATCATGGCGATGCTCACGCCAATCCCCACATCTGCAGTCTCGTAAAAGCTCCAGCGGAAACCGCTGATAAGGTAGAGCACCGGGTTTGCAAGCGTCACCTTCTGCCAGAATTCCGGCAGCATCTCGATGGAGTAGAACGATCCGCCAAGGAAGACGAGCGGCGTGATCACCAGAAGCGGTATCAGCTGAAGTTTTTCAAAATTGTCGGCCCATATGCCGATGATGAAGCCGAACAGACTGAAGGTAACCGCCGTCATCACCAGGAAGAACAGCATCCAGAATGGGTGCCTGATTTCTATGGGGACGAAGAGATGCGCCGTAGCCAGGATGATGAGGCCGAGGATCAGCGACTTGGTTGCAGCCGCCCCCACATAGCCAAGCACGATTTCGAAAAAGGAGATCGGTGCCGAGAGAACCTCATAGATCGTGCCGATGAATTTTGGAAAATAGATGCCGAACGATGCGTTGGAGATGGAATTCTGCAACAGCGTCAGCATCATCAACCCGGGAACGATGAACGCGCCATACTGGACGCCGTCGATCTCCTCGATGCGCGAGCCGATCGCCGCGCCAAAGACGATGAAATAAAGCGAGGTGGAGAGCACGGGCGAAATCACGCTTTGAAGAAGCGTGCGCTTCATGCGGGCCATCTCGAAGAGATAGATGGATTTGACGGCTTCGAAATTCACTTGTTTTCCTCCACCACGAGGCTCACGAAAATGTCTTCGAGCGAGCGCTGTTCCGTATCGAGATCCTTGACGGTGATTCCGGCTTCGCTCAGCGCCGACAACAGGGAGGCAATTCCCGTCCGTTTCGCCTGTGTGTCGTAATGATAGATGATCCGCGTGCCGCCATCGGCGAGTTCGAGATCGTATCCGGAAAGCTGTGCCGGCAACGCGTTCAGTGGCTTCTGTAGATCCAGCGTGAGCTGCTTTTGTCCGAGTTTACGCATCAACTCGGCCTTTTCCTCGACCAAAAGCAGCTGCCCTTTGTTGATGACACCCACCCGGTCGGCAATTTCTTCCGCCTCTTCGATATAGTGCGTGGTCAGGATGATCGTGACACCGGTATCCCGCAAGCGCTTGACGAGCCGCCACATATCCTTGCGCAGTTCCACGTCGACACCCGCGGTCGGTTCATCCAGAAAGAGGATGCGCGGCTCGTGGGCCAGGGCCTTGGCGATCATCACGCGCCGTTTCATGCCGCCCGAGAGAGCCATGATCTGGCTGTCTTTCTTGTCGTAAAGTGAGAGGTCGCGCAGGATCTGCTCGACCAGCGCCGGCGCCGGCTTCTTGCCGAAAAGGCCGCGACTGTAGCTTACCGTTGCCCAGACCGTTTCGAAGGTTTCGGTGTGCAGTTCCTGGGGAACGAGCCCGATCAACTGTCGCGCCTGGCGGTAGTTCTGGACAATATCATTGCCTTCCACGGTTACCGTGCCGGTAGTGGGCTTTACCAGCCCGCAGACGATGGAGATCATCGTCGTTTTTCCGGCCCCGTTTGGGCCGAGCAGCGCGAGTATCTCGCCGCGCCTGATATCGAGGTCGACCGATTTCAGTGCGGTCACACCAGTGTCGTAGGTCTTTGAAAGATCTTTGATGGAAAGAGCTGTCGTCATGGGAAAAGTCCGTCATGTCGGGGCTTTGGCAGGCCGCGCACATATAGACATTATGCAGCCCGCTTGCCAGCGCACGCGATTGCTCGCTGACAGTTCCTGACATGAACGGACGGTTTTTCTTCCCTTCGCCCGGCTCAGTTGTTTTCCGGGTCGGTCTCCGCAGCGAAGGCGAGTTGCCCGCAGCGCACCATCGCAAAAAGCGCGGGAATGCCGATGATCACCGACAGAATGATCTCGCCGACGGTCTGAAGGTGCAGTAATCCGGAGAGCCCCCATATCCCGGCAGCGGAAGCGGTTGCCACTTCCGTGGAAATGAAGAGTGTCACGGAAACAAAGCCCAAGATCTGCGCGAGCGTAAGCCTGCGGCGAGGTGCAATTTCCTGCTGTCGCGGCCCGTTTGCTTTAAAAGACATGTCTAAAATACCCCTGCACGCCACCGGAATTGGGGCGGAACAGCGATACATCTCTCCTCAATTATGGAGTTTTCATGTCACGGCTCTCGGGGACCGAAAACGCCCAAAAAGCTTGACGCGCCGATTGTGTTGCGTCACCAGATGCGCCCGACAAGGACGAATACCGGAGATTTGGCGATGGGCATCGCTTTCACCTTTCCAGGTCAGGGAAGTCAGGCTGTCGGCATGGGGCGCGATCTGGCCGATGCGTTCCGCGAGGCAAAGGACGTTTTCCAGGAGGTTGATGACGCGCTCAACCAGAAACTTTCCAGAATCATGTGGGAAGGTCCTGAGGACGAACTGACACTCACCGCCAATGCACAGCCAGCGCTGATGGCCGTTTCAATCGCCGCTATGCGGGTGATGGAGAAGGGCGGTCTTTCGCTTAGGGACAAAGTGTCCTTCGTGGCCGGTCATTCGCTTGGTGAATATTCTGCCCTGTGCGCTGCCGGCACATTCTCGCTGGCTGACACCGCGCGGCTTTTGCGCATTCGAGGCAATGCCATGCAGGCTGCCGTGCCGGTGGGCGAAGGGGCGATGGCCGCGATCATCGGTCTCGAAGCTTCAGACGTGGAAGCGGTCTGCTCTGCTGCCGGAAAGGAAGGCGTCTGCCAGATCGCCAATGACAATGGCGGCGGACAGCTCGTGATTTCCGGTGCCAGGAGCGCCGTCGAGGAGGCTGCCAGGCTCGCGTCGGAAAAGGGTGCCAAACGCGCGATCATGCTACCGGTTTCCGCACCCTTCCACTCCGCGCTCATGCAGCCGGCTGCCGAGGCCATGCGAGAAGCGCTCGCCGGTGTCAGGAAACACGCCCCGGCCGTTCCGGTGGTGGCTAATGTCACCGTCTCGCCTTTGAGGGATCCCGAAGAGATAGCCGAACGACTGGTCGAGCAGGTCACGGGTCGTGTGCGCTGGCGCGAAACCATCGACTGGTTTGGAGAGAACGGCGTGGAGACGCTTTATGAAATCGGCTCCGGCAAGGTGCTGTCTGGTCTCGCCCGTCGCATCAACCGTGATCTTGCCGCAGTCCCGGTTAACACACCGGCAGATATCGAAGCGGCAATGGCGGCACTCGGCTGAGCCGGGCCGCTTATACAACGAAGAATTTAGGTGATTGAAAAGGACAAGGCCATGTTTGATCTGAGCGGCCGCAAGGCACTGGTGACAGGGGCGTCCGGCGGCATCGGCGAGGCCATCGCGCGCACTTTGCATGCCCAGGGTGCCGTTGTCGGCCTGCACGGCACGCGGGTTGAAAAGCTGGAGTCGCTTGCCGCCGATCTCGGTGATCGCGTCAGGCTGTTTCCCGCCAACCTGTCTGACCGCAATGAAGTCAAACAGTTGGCCGAAAAGGCGGAATCGGAACTTGAGGGGGTCGATATCCTCGTCAACAATGCCGGCATCACCCGCGACGGCCTCTTCGTGCGCATGAGCGACGATGACTGGGATCAGGTTCTGGAAATCAATCTTGGATCGGTCTTCCGGCTGACGCGCGAACTGACACACCCGATGATGCGCCGCCGATTCGGCCGCATCATAAACATCACCTCCGTTGTCGGCGTTACCGGCAATCCCGGTCAGGCGAATTACTGTGCCTCAAAGGCGGGTTTGATCGGCTTTTCCAAGTCGCTTGCCCAGGAAATCGCCAGCCGGTCGATCACCGTCAACTGCGTTGCCCCCGGCTTCATCGAATCGGCCATGACCGACAAGCTCAACGACAAGCAGCGCGACGCGATCATGGGCGCCATTCCCATGAAACGCATGGGCAGCGGTGAGGAAATAGCGTCCGCTGTAGCATACCTCGCCTCCAACGAGGCCTCCTATGTCACGGGCCAGACCGTGCACGTTAATGGTGGCATGGCAATGATCTGAATACGGCTTGTGCAGGATCAACAATGGACGGGCTCTCCACACGGCGCTTTGATCTACGTGATTTCGAGCCCGCCGACATTCCGGCATTGGCCGCTTACCAGTCAGACCCCCGCTTTGTGTCCGCTCGCAGAAATGCGGGACAGGAAGCGGGGGATCCAGCCGAACTCGTTGCGCTGTTTTGCGCATGGGCGCAGGAGCATCCGCGCCGGAACTACCAGTTTGCCATTGTCGAACGCAGAATCGGACGGGTGGTTGGCTGTGCGGGTGTTCGCACCGCCAATTGTCCACAGGGTAGCGGTGAACTGGGTATTGAACTCTCTGCGGATCTGTGGGGGCGTTACGGCTGCGCCGTTGAAGTCATGTGCGCTCTGCTCGACTTCGGTTTCTCCACACTAAGTCTGCACGAGATTATAGGTGAAACCACTGCCGAAAATCATCAGGCAGCCAGGCTAGCGTCCTTTCTCGGTGCGCGGTGTGAGAAGCCTGCAGGGCACGGAAATAAAGGGCTCCAGCCATCCGGAAATCCGGTCCTGTGGCGATTCCTGTTTCGTGACTGGACCTTTGGGAGGAGTGGTTGAGGCGTCTTTCCCCATAAGCGCGGACACGCGGAATACCTCTTGGCGCGCGCGCTAAAATCGTGATAAGCGCCCGCTCGAAGCCGTTCCGCACGCCGCATGCACAGAGTGCATCGTTAACGGAACATAACAGACTGGGCGTCGATCGTATCGGCGCTTTAGTCGTCATTTCGCTTGATTAGCGGCATTCGTGCGGCTAACGAAGATCGGAAATTCAGAAAGTCGAGGGTTCTCTCATGAGCGATACTGCAGAACGCGTTAAGAAAATCGTTGTCGAACATCTGGGCGTCGAAGGCGACAAGGTGACCGAAGGCGCTAGCTTCATTGATGATCTTGGCGCAGACAGCCTCGACACCGTCGAGCTGGTCATGGCCTTTGAAGAAGAGTTCGGCGTTGAAATTCCGGATGACGCAGCCGAGACGATCCTCACCGTCGGCGATGCTGTGAAGTACATCGACAAGGCGACCGCCTGAGGCCGTCCGGCGTTTTCGTTACGAAACGTAGTCAAGGCGGATAATCAGCATATGAGACGCGTCGTCGTCACCGGTATGGGGCTTCTTTCACCCTTCGGCCTCGGTGTTGAACATGGGTGGAAGAGCCTGCTTTCGGGCAAGAGTGCGGCCAGCCGCATCGATCGTTTCGAGGTCGATGATCTGGCCTGCAAGATCGCCAATTCGATCCCGCGCGAAGGCGAGGGGGCGTTTGACCCTGATGCTTTTCTGGAGCCGCGCGAGCAGCGCAAGATAGGTGAGTTCATCACCTACGGCATTGCTGCGGCTGATCAGGCGTTGGAGGATTCGGGCTGGAAACCGGAAACCGAAGACGAAAAATATGCCACTGGCGTGCTTATCGGTTCGGGGATTGGTGGCATTGAAGGCATTGCTGAGAACGCCTTGACGCTCGCTGAGCGCGGCCCGCGCCGCATCAGCCCGTTCTTTATTCCAGGCAACATTATCAACCTGGTCTCGGGGCAGGTGTCCATCCGCCACGGGCTGAAGGGGCCGAACCATGCAGTGGTGACCGCGTGCTCAACCGGTGCGCATGCCATTGGCGATGCCGCGCGGCTTATTATGCTGGGTGATGCTGACGTTATGCTGGCGGGCGGTGCAGAAGCACCGATCACGCGTCTTTCCATTGCAGGCTTTTCTGCCTGCAAAGCACTTTCCACCAGCTTTAACGACACGCCGGAAAAGGCCTCCCGCCCCTATGACCGCGACCGTGACGGTTTTGTCATGGGCGAGGGCGCTGGCGTGGTTGTTCTAGAGGAGCTGGAGCACGCAAAGGCGCGCGGCGCCAGGATCTACGCTGAAGTTGTGGGCTATGGCCTCACCGGCGACGCCTACCACATTACGGCTCCGGCCGAGGATGGCGACGGTGCCTACCGTTGCATGAAGGCTGCTTTGAAACGTGCAGGTCTTTCCCCGGCCGATGTGGATTATATCAACGCACATGGTACATCCACCATGGCGGATACGATTGAACTCGGTGCCGTGGAGCGTCTCCTGGGGGATTCTGCCAGCAAGGTATCGATGTCCTCCACCAAGTCCTCAATCGGACATCTTTTGGGTGCCGCCGGGGCGGCAGAGGCGATCTTCTCGGTTCTTGCCATTCGTGACAACATTGTTCCGCCGACCATCAATCTGGACAATCCACAGGTGGAAACGCCAATCGATCTGGTACCCAACAGGCCGCGTGAGCGGCAGGTTGACGTAGCGTTGTCCAACTCGTTCGGCTTCGGCGGCACCAATGCATCGCTTGTGTTCAAGCGTTATGATGCCTGAAGCTTTCCGATAACGGTCTTGCAGTTTTGCCATTTTCGCAATTCAGTCTGACAGACACGAATCGAGATGGCGAACGCCAGGTGCCGGAGGAGTGTTTTTCTGAAGCCTGTGCGGACGTTTAAGACACGAATATTTAGGACAGGACTGGCGACCGTTGGCGCCGTTCTGAAGGGAGCGGTCCAAGAGGCATGACAGGGACTTCCGGTGACAATTCCGGCTTCGGCCGTCAGGCAGGCGATGAACGCGGTCGCGCGTTCAAATCGGCCAACCAGACTTTGCGGCCGGAGGCTGGCACACCGCCGCCACGTCGCTCGAAGCGTGCGCGCAGTCAGTTCGTGGTATTCCTGAACTTCGTCTTCTCATCCGTTGTATTTCTGGTCATTCTTGCCGGCTTCGCATTTTATTTCGGCAAGCGGGAGTTCCATCAGCCGGGTCCTTCGCGAACGGCCGAGACCGTGATGATCAAACCGAACACCGGTGTGCGCCAGATCGCGAGCCTGCTTGAACGCGAGGGCGTTATTTCCGATGCCCGCATCTTTTCGCTCGGCGTTCGCGCCTATGGTGCGGATTCCCAGTTGAAGGCGGGCGAATACGCCATCGATGCCGGCGCGTCCATGCACGACATCATGGAACTGTTGAAGAGTGGCAGGAGCGTTCTGTATTCGCTCACCATTCCCGAGGGACAGACCGTCTTCCAGGTGTTCGAGCGGATCCGTGAAACCGAAGAGCTTTCTGGCACTCTGCCCGACGAACTCCCACCCGAAGGCAGTCTTGCCGCCGATACGCTACGTTTCACGCGCGGTATGGATCGTGCGGCGGTCGTTGAGAAACTGCTCGAGGATCAGCGCGAGCTTGTTGACAGCATCTGGGAGCGTCGCGACGAAGATTTGCCGATCAAGGACAAGAATGAGTTCGTGACGCTGGCTTCCATTGTTGAAAAGGAAACGGGAATCGCCGATGAGCGCCCGCGGGTCGCCGCCGTATTCATCAATCGCTTGCGCAAGGGCATGCGGCTACAGTCGGATCCCACGATCATCTACGGGCTGTTCGGCGGTCAGGGAAAGCCGTCTGATCGACCGATTTATCGGTCTGATCTCGACAAGAAGACACCCTACAACACGTACCTTATCGATGGTCTGCCACCCACACCCATTGCCAATCCCGGCCGCGCGGCTCTCGAGGCCGTGGCAAACCCCTCTCAGACGGATGAACTCTATTTCGTCGCCGACGGAACAGGCGGGCACGTTTTCGCCAAGACACTCAAGGAACACAACGAGAATGTCGCTCGCTGGCGCAGGATCGAACGTGAGCGTCGGGCGGAGGAAGAAAACGGGAGCGACAACGGTTCGAATTGAGCCGGACGCGCAGGCGCACAGAGGGGAGGCATGAGGGGAGGCATGAGCAGGCTCCAGAGCATGACGGGATTTGCCCGTGCCGCGCGCGACCACGATGCAGGCGGCATCGCCTGGGAGGTGAAGTCGGTCAACGGGCGCAGCCTGGAAGCGCGCTTTCGTTTGCCGGCAGGCTTCGAACGCATTGAACAGACGGCCCGGCAGCGCCTGCAGAAGCGCTTTTCCCGCGGCAACGTTCAGGCTTCCCTTACATTCACGCAGAGCGCGGCGCTGCGTCGCCCTGTCGTTGACGAGGACTTTCTGAAAGAGATTGCGGCTCTTGCCGGACGGATTCAGCATGAGTTCGGTACGGGGCCGGCCACAGCCGATGGGCTGCTCGGTTTGCGCGGGGTTCTCGATTTCGCCGATCCCGTGGCGGATGAAGACATGCGTGCTTCACTTGACGAGGCGATCCTCGCTGCCTTTGACGACGCGCTGCAGGGCCTTGAGGAGGCCCGACGGGAAGAGGGCGGCGCGCTGCAATCCATTTTGCTCGATCAGGTGGCCCGTATCGAGACATTGACCGATCAGGTCGAAGCCGATTCTTCGCGCTCTCCCGAAGCCATTCGAGAGCGCCTGCGTGAGCAGGTATCGCGGCTTATCGATGCAGTCACCGGCTTCGATTCGGACCGTCTGCACGCGGAAGCAGCCATTCTCGCGACAAAAGCCGACATACGCGAGGAAATCGACCGTCTGCGCACGCATATCGCATCGGCGCGGGCGCTGATCGACGCAGGTGGCCCCATCGGGCGAAAGCTCGATTTCCTGGGTCAGGAGTTCAACCGCGAATCCAATACGCTTTGCTCAAAGTCCAATGCGGCAACGGTGACGGCCATCGGCCTGGAACTGAAGGCTGTCGTGGATCAGTTTCGAGAGCAGGTGCAAAATCTGGAGTAGACCATGTCCTCGGAACCCTCGCCTGCCGTTTCCACCGATGTCTCGCGCCGCGGTCTTATGCTGGTGCTGTCTTCGCCTTCAGGCGCGGGGAAATCCACCATTGCACGCACACTGCTGGCGCAGGTTCCCGGTTTCGAGCTTTCCGTCAGCGTGACAACGCGCGCGAGACGCGGCAGCGAGATCGAAGGCGTGCACTATCATTTCAAGTCGCAGCGCGAGTTCGAGATCATGCGCGACAATGACGATCTGCTCGAATGGGCCGAGGTCCACGGCAATTTCTACGGCACCCCGCGTGGCCCGGTCGAGAAGGCCCTTACGGAGGGCCGCGATATGCTCTTCGACATTGACTGGCAGGGAGCAGAGCAATTGCGCGAGAAGATGCGTGGCGATGTCGTGTCAATCTTCATTCTGCCCCCCACCATGAAAGAGCTTCTCGGCCGTCTCACGCGGCGGGCAGAGGATACGCCGGAGATCATCCAGACGCGCCTGAAGAACGCACGCACCGAGATAGAGAAGTGGATCGATTACGATTACGTGGTCATCAATGATCAGCTTGATCGGGCGTTCTCCGCGGTTCGCTCGATCGTTGAGGCGGAGAGGCTTCGCCGCGACCGGCGCCCCGGCCTGTTCGATTTTGTGGCAGGGCTCCTCGCAGAAGAGGCGAATTGAAGCTCAGGCCTTGTTCGCCAGCGTTACGAATTCGGCCACCGAAAGCGTCTCTGCGCGGCGCGTCGCATCAATGCCCGCACGAGCCAGAAGCACCTCACCACCAAGCGGTTTCAGACTCTGCCGCAGCATCTTGCGACGCTGCCCGAACGCAGCTTCGGTAACCTTTGCCAGTTTCGCCGGGTCGACGGCCAGCGGGGTTGCGCGCGGCACGATATGCACCACTGACGAGGTCACCTTGGGCGGTGGCGTAAAGGCCTGCGGCGGAAGGTCGAAAGCAATTCTTGCCTCTGTGCGCCAACCGGCCAGAACGCCCAGCCGGCCATACGACTTGTCACCGGGCTGCGCCACGATCCGTTGCGCCACCTCGCGTTGAAACATCAATGTCATGGAAGCATAGAACGGCGGCCAGGTTTCTGGCGTGAGCCAGCGCACCAGGAGTTCGGTGCCTATATTGTACGGCAGGTTTGCAACGATCCGCACTTCACCCGCCGCATGTGGTGCGAGATCAGCGAAATCCGTCTCCATCGCATCACCGCTGACAACGTCCAGCCGGCCCGGATAATGACTGGCGATCTCAGCCAGGGCATCAAGGCAGCGCTCATCGCGCTCGACAGCGATGACACGTTCGGCGCCTGCCATGAGAAGCGCACGTGTCAGCCCTCCAGGCCCGGGGCCAACCTCGATGACCGTCGCGCCTTCGAGATTTCCGGCAGCGCGCGCCACCTTCGCCGTCAAATTGAGATCAAGAAGAAAATTTTGCCCAAGCGACTTCTTCGCAGCAAGGCCGTGAGCGGCGATCACTTCGCGCAATGGGGGAAGGCCGTCAGCGCTCATCGGGTCGCACTCGTGTTGTCCGCCAATGCTCTCGCCAGGCGAATGGCCGCGATCATACTGTCGACGCGCGCAATGCCCCTGGCGGCAATATCAAACGCGGTACCATGGTCGGGGGAAGTGCGGATGAAGGGGAGGCCGAGCGTGACATTCACCGTTTCATCAAAGCCTATGGTTTTGACGGGGATCAATGCCTGGTCATGATACATGCAAAGCGCTGCATCATAGTGCTGGCGGGCTCGTGCGTGAAACATCGTGTCAGCGGGTAGGGGCCCGAACGCATTGATCCCGGCCGCCCGCAGAGCATGGATTGCTGGCACGATGATATCGTTATCTTCGGTTCCCATTGCTCCACCTTCGCCTGCATGCGGGTTGAGGCCGGCGATGGCAAGCCGGGGAGCAGCAATGCCAAAGCGCTCGCGCAGATCGTGCACGGCTATCCTGGCCGTCTCTTCCACAAGCTCCCGTGTAAGCGTCGAGGGAACGGTTGCCAGTGGCTCATGGACCGTCACCGGTATGGTGCGCAGGTCAGGACCGGCCAGCATCATTACAGGCTTTGCAGGGGTGCCCGTAATCTCTGCCGCCAGATGACCGAGATACTCTGTATGGCCAGGGTAGCGAAAACCCGCGTCATAGAGCGGCTTCTTGGCAATGGGGGCTGTAACCACCGCTGCGGAACGCATCTGCATAGTGTCATCCACGGCACGCGAAATGGCCTCGATGACGCCGGCCGCATTCACCGTTTGAGCATGCCCGGGCTTGTCGGCCAACCTGTTGTCGAGCGGCGAGATCGGCAGGCGTTGGGCAAATCCGGCGGTCGCATGTTCCGGTTCGGTTTCTGAAATCGGAACGTCCAGTCCCAGATATCGGGCCCGAGCCGAAAGCAGAGCTGGATCCCCAAGAACATAGAAGGGAGGCAATTCAAACTTGCCTCTCCCAAGCCACGCCTTGAGGATGATTTCGGGGCCTATCCCGGAAGGATCGCCGATGCTGAGCGCGAGCGGGAGCACGACCCATCTCCTTCTGGAGAAAATAGCTGGTGGAAAGAAGGGAGCCCGTCTGTGTCAGGCCCTTGGCAAATCACCGTTGGCTTATGCGCGCATTCTCGCGCAGTTCCGCCAGGAAAGCCTGCGCTTCCTTTTCCATGGCGTCATTGCCGGAGTTTTCGTTCTGGAAGACCATTTGCGCAACCCGGTCATCGGAAACCTCACGTGTGCTACACACACCGATGAACTCGACACCGCGCTCAGTTTCACGAACGCCCGTGGCACTTCCGGGAGAGGTCTTTTTGACCTGGTCCTTCCAATCGGACGGCAACTCCGGCTCCAGAATGCGGCCGAGGTCTCGCACCGTCACGTCGATCAGGCCCTTGGCAAACTGGCGCGTGCTGTCGCAGCCGCGAAAGCGGTCGCGCATGGCCTGTGCTTCACGCTTGCGTTTGCCCAGAAGACTGGAACGCTCCCCCGAAGGGACCACAAAGATCACCTGCTGGAGCATGTATTCGGTCGCGCTCGGCTTGCTGCCGCCCTGCTGGAGCATTTTGGCAACGACATCCTGCTCGCTCATGCGACCCGCCGAACTGGAGCGTGCCTGCATGACACGCCCCCAGCCGATCTGTGAACGGATGAATTCCTTGAAATGATCGGCGGTAACGCCGCTTTGCGCCAGAACGGTGTTCAACTGGCTGGTCGACATGCGGTTGCCGCTGGCGAAGCGGGCATAGGCCTGGTTCACCATTTCATCGGGTATGTTGATATTGCGACGCTGCATTTCCTGCGTCTTCAGCGTCTGCTCGATCATCTGATCGGTTGCCTTTTGGCGCAGATTGCCACTTTCACGCTGCAGCTTCAGAAACGCCACGCGACGGTCGATATCATAGCTGGTGATCGGCGCGTTGTTCACCACATAGCGGATTTCCGTCGCCTGTGCGCTTGTTACGGTAAGCATTGGCAGGGCCGTTGCCATGGCTACCGTAAGAACGCCCGCGCTCAGAAACCGCCTGCAATTGCTAAACATCGTCATTGTTCTCATCTTTGCACCCCGCAATTGCGCCTGAGATAACAGCAAATGCACGGGAGCTACAGTCCCTTAAGCTGTTTTATCGACATCGCGTGGGGCGAAAACATGGCCTTTTGACCGAAAGGAAAGCGCAAGCGGTGCTCGAAACGGCCCCGTCACCTGGACAGGGGCCGTATCAGGCGGGCTAGAAGCTGGTATTCAGCTCGCCGCTGCTGGTGCCGAAGTCGCCGATTGTCCGCAGTGAAATACGAAATCCGAAAGACTGACTGACTTCCTGCGTATCGCGGTTCTTGCTGCGGGAATAGGTCATCGAATAGATGAAACATTCGTCGCCGTAGGAGAAGCCGTAATCGTTTTTCACGAGGGTCTGGCTTTCAATATCATAAGTGCCCGAGGCAAAGCCGCTCCAGTTTTCGTCAAAGCGCACTTTGGCAACACCGGTAACTTCCTGCCGGTCGTCTTCAAACCCGTAGAGTGGCTGTGCTTCGATATAGGCGTATTGCAGCGATGTCGTGAGCTGGCCGAAGGTCGCGGCTGTTTTCAGGTCAGTGCGGCGAAGATCGAATGTCTTTTCGTCGAACCGTGCCCCGGCAGAAAACGCAAAACCGTTCGGGCTGGCAATACCGATCATACCCACAAAATCGGAGACGTCCGTCTCCAGACCCGAATAGGCACCCGCGTGGACGAGGTCCGTCTGGGCGTATGGGTTGGCGCCGGCCAGATGATAGGATTGCCCGAACAGCCCCTGAGTGGTCCATCCATTGGCAAAACTGCCCGAATAGCGGATGCCCACATTGGCGCGCGTGCCACCCTCAATCCGGTCATAGCCGGAGAACTTGTCGCGCTCGAACAAGGTCGTCGCGTCGAAGACAAGCGATTGAGCATCCTCGTTGGGAATGCCCAGCCTGTCCTGATGGGGCGCGTCCGGCCGCATGAAAATCTGCGCCATCGGCTCCAGAACATGGCTCGCGCTAGAGGTGGAGAAGAGGATGGGCCAGCGGGCTTCAAGGCCGGCCGTGGCCATGTAGCGGTAATAGGATGAGCGAACATCGCTGCCAACAGCCGTGTTGTTCAGCTCGAAACTGGTAATACCATTAACGGTATTGGCATCGTAGTCGGTGTAGATCGCATCGCCGCGCGCCTGCAGGATAGGTGTGACTACAAGGCCGCCGGAGCTCACGAAGGAACGTTTCCACTCGGCCTCGGCCGTCATGCGGCTGGCCAATCCCTCAATACCGTCGATTCGCTCATAGATTCCCGAGTTCTGGGAATTCAGATTACCGCTAAGCGAATCCCGATAAATGTTCTGCACGTTCACATCGAAATTCAGCTCGCCGCCAGCAACGGCTTCATCCGGCGTGTAGGAATAATCGAAGCTGGGCAAAACCCAGGGCTGCTTGTCGTTCCGCGCATTGATCGAGCCGTCGAGAACGTTTTCCTGAACGTCGAAATGAAAGGCTCTCAGATCGAAGAAGTTCCGGTCGTCGAGACCAGTCAGATAAAGTTGCGATGTCTGCACCGTGTCTGAGAAGCCATCGATGCCATAGGTGCGCGAAAAATTCTTGTCGGTCTGCGCCAGCACATCCCAGCCGAAGGTCCAGCGAGGATTGATACGGAACTGGCCCTTCGAACCGATCATGCCACGACCGGTTTCACTCCTGTTGACCGTGCTCGCATCCCAGGCTTCCGGATCCTGTTGTTTGATGCCGGCGATCTTGATGCTGTATTGGCCATTGTCGAAACGCTGGCGCCATTCGGCCTCACCGAGAAAACCCTGCTTGGTATAGTAGGTGCCTGTTACGGTCAGGTCGTAGGTCGGTGAAAATGCGAAGTAATAGGGGACGCTGATGCCAACCCCCATCTCTTCCTTGTAGGAGGCGCCGGGAATGAGAAAGCCGGACTTTCTCTTCACGGTCGGATCGGCGACCTCGAAGAAGGGCAGGTAGGCGATCGGCATGCCGAAGAACTCGAATCGGGAGCCTTCGAATCGAACCGTTTTCGATTCTCCGTTCCAGATGATCTTCTGAGCCTTGATCTGCCAGATCGGGGGCTTGCCGGGCTTCTCCCGGCATGGCTCACAAGCGGTGTAGACACCATTGTTAAACGTCGTCAGTTGTCCGCCGGAACGCTCCGCGCTTTCAGCGGCGAAATAGGTCTTGTCGACGGTCTCGATCCGCAAAGCGTTGACAAAGCCGTCACGGAAGTCGTCGGTGACATCGATCTCGTCGGCAAAGATGCGGTTGCCGTCTTCTTCGATGATCTGCACGCGTCCGCGGGCCACAACGCGCGATGTCCTGCGATCATAGATGACGCGGTCCGCGACTAGGCTGTTGCCGGCATACTCGATCTGCACACCGCCCGCAGCCGTGATTGTGTTGAGATCGTTGTCGTAAATCAGGTTGTCCGCCGTCAGGAGCATCTGCGCACCCTGCGGCAAGTCGGAAACGTCCAGGCCGCCCGTCTGCGCAAGGGCAGGGGCCTGTGGAAGCAATGTATAGGTGCACAAGGTTGCCAACGCGGTTGCGCCCATCAAATGCGCTAACCGTGTGGACATGCCGGCTCTCTTTGCCGCAACCCCCACTAACCGTCCTCCTTGTACAATAGGAAAGTCACCCCGTAGAACATCGCCACGACCACAGGCGTCCATGCAGCCACAACCGGAGGAACGACTCCAGCACTGCCGAACGCCTTGACCAGGACCGAAACCACATAAAGCAGAAACCCGGCGAGGATTCCACCCAGAATTACCGTTGCTGACTGTCCCATTCTGGTAAATCTCATCGATACCGTAGCGGCAATCAGGGTCATGGCGACCAGCAGCAGGGGCAACACCACAAGTGAATGAAAATGCGTAGCAAACGCGTTTGCTTTAAGCCCGAAGGAACGAGCAACTTCAATCTTTCCGGGCAGTGCATAGATTGACGTTGCTTCAGGGCGGGCGAGCTGCTCGCCAACGAACTCAGGCTGAAGATTGGTTTCGATCTGGATGTTTTCGATTTTCTCTGCCGCAGCAGTGCCGCGTCGACGTGCCACGCCCTGCAGGTCCCAGTAGCCGTCGCGGAGGAACGCTCGCGCGGCATCGAGACGTTCGAAGATACGGCCTTCGGCATCGATTCGGAAAAATGTCGGACGCACCAGAACCTGACCGCCGTTCAAAACGGCACTCGAACCGATGATGGTTTCCTCGCCGCC
The DNA here is from genome assembly GCF_017794765.1 of Nitratireductor sp. Lineage (GTDB taxonomy): Bacteria > Pseudomonadota > Alphaproteobacteria > Rhizobiales > Rhizobiaceae > Nitratireductor. The sequence goes on from NZ_CP051236.1 coordinate 2,027,304, forward strand.
CGAGCGCTGCTTGATCCATTGCTCGGCCTCCGAATTGGTGCTGCTCTTGGCGCCGCGTACCTGGGCTTCTACGCTCTGCGCCTGGGCGAATCCATTGGCAGCAAGAGGATTGAGCGCAGCCACCGCAACCACTCCGAACAGGAACGAGCCGAACGCGATCGGTATCAGAAACTGCCACGCCGAGACACCGGCTGCGCGGGCCACGACGAGTTCATATTTGCGGTTCAGGCTGATCAGCGTCGCCATCGCGGCGATGAGCCCGATAAACGGAATAGCCTGCAACAGGATGATTGGTGTCTGCAGAGCGGCAAGCGAGAACGCCCATTGCGCCGTGTAGCCAGGCAATCCGGCCGAGCGGCTCGACACCTCCGCGAACGTCACGATGAAGATCAGCAGGCCGATGCCGAAGAAGTTCCATGCAGCAATCGAGGCGTAACGGCGGAAAAAATACCCGCCCAGCGTCAGGCCGATCATCCGCGCCTCCCGGCTGGTGTCCGCCTGTTTGCGAGCCTGACGCGCCAATGCGTCATGCTCTCGGTCAGTCGTTGCATGCGTGCGTTCAGCTTTTCAACCCAGTGCGTTGGCAATTCCATCACGCGATTGGTGAGGATGAACACCGCACATAGTCCAATCATCAAAAGAGGAGCGGCATAAAGAACGAAGGAGAAGAATGGTGAGCTTTCGGCTTCCGTACCCGAATAAAACCCGACCCATCGTATGATCAGCGAGATCGCCATTGTGGTGACGATGGGGTGGAGACGTGCTTCACGAAAAGACCGCGCATCGCCTGCAACGGCAAGTGCGACCATTGCGAAAACAAGCGGATATAGCCATTCGGAAAGGCGCATATGCAGCTCGGCACGGATGATCTGGGGCGATTTTTTGTAGAAGGTGTCGTTTACATCCGGGTTCAAAAGAAATGCGAGTGACCGATCCTTCGGATGCAGTGTCGGTTCTCCTCCGCCTCCGCTGGTGAACTGCGAAAGGTCGAACGCATATGAATCGAAGCGGATCGTCGAGACGTCGCCGTTCACCGATTGTCGCTGCACCATCCCGTCTTGCATTACCAGGATTGAGCCGCCTTCGCGCTCCACTGCCGCGCCGGTTCGCGCGTGATAGACGAGCTTGGTGTTCTCATCGCGCGAATCGGCCACGAAAATGCCGCCCAGAAGCCCGTTGGGGAGACGCTCTGAGACCTGTACGAAAAGCCCGTCATCCACCTTCTGGAAGGATCCCTCCTGAAGCACGGTCGTTATCAGATCCGCGCGGGCGTTGGCCAACACGGACCGGAAAGCCTGGCGCGAGGCGGGTTCCAGCGTGTTGTTGATCAGGAAGGAAGCAATGCTGGCGCCTATGGCGATGATCAGAACCGGGCGGATGATGGTGGCGCGGGGGGCACCCGAGGCATTGATGACCACAAGCTCGGAATCCGAGTTCATCGTCGCCAGCGTCTGAGCGACAGCGATGCCGAGCGCAAAGGGGATCACGATGGGGATGACGGACGGCAGAACGAGGGCCGCCACGAAGAAGAAAGTGCCAGCGGATTGCCCGCTATCGGTCACGAGGTCGATCCGGTTGAGGACCTGCGTCGTCCACACCAGTGCGAGCACCCACAGCAACGCCGCCGCGAAAAGCGCGAAGGTGCGACGCATGATGTAAAGTTCGATCACCCGCATGGATATCGACAATCCGTTTCGTTGGAACAGCCCTTTAAAGGCGCGCGCGAACCTAACGGTCCTGACACGCGCGCACAATGCGCAACTGCCGGCTTTGAAGGGCGGCCCACCATTTCTTGTCCCATGGGTGACTTTGGGTGGGATTGGTTAGAAAATGCGAAACAAACGCGGTTAACAGCTTGCTTACGGGTTGATAACTGACCCGCGCAGGTTGCACGCATCGGTGAAAAATCGGAACGCCCCTGCGTGCGGGCCTTGCCAATTTGCATAAAACCTCCAAGATCGCCGGCGCCTTCTATCGACCAATCACGGAAATCTGGGAAATATCATGACCGACAGACCGAGCGTCTCCTTCGCCAAATTTGCAATGCCCGGGAAGGGTACCGTCATCGTTCTGGCGAACGAAGGTGGCGGTCTGGGAGAAAAAGCAAAGGCCTGTGACCCCGAGGGTGTGCTTGCCCGAGCCTTTGAGGTTTCGGGATTTTCGGGAAAACTGGCGAAGAGCGTTGAGGTTCTGGCACCCGCCGGGTCGCAGCTCGATCGGCTCACGGCCATCGGTGCCGGCAAGCCCGAAGAGCTTGCCGAGGAAGCGCTTCTTAAAATCGGCGGCGCGGCTTTGGCCGCCGGGAAATCCGCTTCAGAGATTACCCTCGTGGCGGAGGTCGATGGCGCCGAAATCGATGCGGCGGCGGTCGCCAGTCTGGCGCTTGGCATGCTGCTGCGCGCCTACAGTTTCGAAAAGTATAAGACCACGAGCCGCGACAATGGAAACGATAAACCCGCCAAGAAGCTGAAGATTGTCATCCAGTGCGCCGATCCGTCTGCAGCGAAAAAGGCTTTTGTGCGCGCCGAGGCTGTCGCCAATGGCGTTGTGCTCGCGCGTGACCTTGTGAATGAACCGGCCAATGTTCTCGGACCGGTCGAGTTTGCCGCAAAGGCGAAGGAGCTGGAAAAGCTTGGCGCCAAGGTCGAGATTCTGACCGAGAAGGAAATGAAGAAGCTTGGCATGGGCGCGCTGCTCGGCGTTGCACAGGGGTCTGTCCGGCCGCCACGCCTGGCAATCATTGCATGGAATGGCGGCAAGGCGAAGGAGAAGCCTGTCGCTTTCGTCGGCAAGGGCGTGGTGTTCGACACAGGCGGCATCTCCATAAAGCCGGCCGGAGGAATGGAAGACATGAAGGGCGACATGGGCGGTGCCGCTGCCGTCATGGGCGTCATGCATGCGCTGGCTGCCCGCAAGGCCAGGGTCAATGCTGTCGGCCTGATCGGTCTCGTCGAGAACATGCCTGACGGCAATGCCCAGCGCCCGGGCGACATCGTCACATCCATGTCCGGCCAGACCATTGAGGTCATCAACACCGATGCGGAAGGGCGGCTCGTGCTGGCCGATGTGCTCTGGTATTGCAACGATCGCTTCAAGCCGCAGTTCATGGTCGATCTCGCGACGCTTACCGGTGCGGTCATGGTGGCGCTCGGCCATCATCGGGCGGGCCTGTTTTCCAACGACGACACGCTGGCCGGGCGGTTGTTTTCGGCGGGCGAGGCCACCGGAGAGAAGGTCTGGCGTCTTCCGCTTGGCGAAGATTATGACAAGCAGATCGATTCGAAGAATGCGGACATGAAAAACTCCGCTGGCCGCATGGCTGGGTCCATCACTGCTGCACAGTTCCTTAAGCGTTTCGTCAAGGAGGGAGCCTGGGCGCATCTCGATGTTGCAGGCACAGCGATGGGCGCGCCCCTAGACGAGATCAACCGGTCCTGGGGTTCGGGTTTCGGTGTGCGTCTGCTCGACCGCCTTGTAGCGGATCACTACGAATAGGCCGATGGACGTTCTTTTCTACCACTTGACAGAATCGACCCTGGAGGAAGCGTTGCCGTCCCTGGTCGAGAAAAGCCTCGAACGGGGCTGGAAAGTGGTGATCCAGACGGGCACCCGCGAGCGTTGCGACGCACTCGACAACTGGTTGTGGACGTGGCGCGAGGAGGCCTTCCTCGCCCACGGCACCGATCGGGACGCGCATGCAGAGCACCAACCGGTGCTCTTGACCGATGCAGAAATCAATCCGAATGGCGCTCAGATCCGCTTTTTCGTGGATGGAGCCGATCCGACCGGGGTGAAAGGATATGAGCGCGCTGTCGTGATGTTCGACGGTCACGACGCCGCTCAGCTCGACGCTGCGCGCGGATACTGGAAAGCCCTCAAATCTGCCGGCCATGCCGTCACCTATTGGCAGCAGGGTCCGGATAGACGCTGGCAGAAGAAGGCCTAGACGGCCGATTCGCTTTCGGCCCGTAAAGCACCTTGCCTTGCAGGAGCCCTCATCCTGATCTCGTCGCAGGGCGATTGCGCCTGGCGCCGTCAGAGCGCCGAAAACGTTAGCTGATTTCCGCCAGAACCGCTTCGATTTCACCCAGATGCGTGATTTTGCGGAAACGCGGTTCAGTGTGCGGTTCATCCGCATGTTCGTGCGCCCAGGTCAGATCATGCGGCACGAACACGCCCCAGGCCCCAGCCTCGATTGCCGGGATCACGTCGGACTTGAGCGAATTTCCGATCATAGCAGCATGCTCAGGCCCATCCCCGTGTGTCGCGAATATGCGCTGATAGGTGGCCTGTGATTTGTCGCTGACAATTTCGACGGCATCGAAGTAATCACCAAGGCCCGATGCTGCCAGCTTGCGTTCCTGGTCGAACAGGTCACCCTTGGTAATCAGCACCAGCCGATGACGCCCGGCAAGCGTCTCCAGGGCCTCGCGCGCGTAGGGCAGGGTTTCCACCGGATGGTCCAGCATCTCCCGGCCTGCATCGAGAATGTCACGGATCGTCGCCGCTGGCACTTGTCCGTCCGTCACCTCGATGGCGGTCTCGATCATGGAAAGGGTGAAGCCCTTGATGCCGAACCCGTATTTTCCCAAATTCCGTTTCTCGGCCTGCAGAAGGCGCTCTGTCAGGTGCCCGGCCTCTGCAAAATCCGCAAGAAACTCCACAAAGCGCGTCTCCGTCAGGCGATAGAAGCGTTCATTGTGCCAAAGCGTGTCATCGGCGTCGAAGCCAATGGTGAGGGGCCGTTTCACGAAGCCATCCCTTCCTCATAATCGCTGGAAAGCGTGAGCCAGCGGTCTTCGTGCTTTGCCAGCATGGCGGCAAGATCGGAACGTTCCTTGGCTAGTTCCGAGACCTTTTTCGGCTCCTTGTCGTAGAGGCTCGCATCGGCGAGCCGCGCCTCGATGGCGTCGATCCGTTTGCGGGTTCTGTCAATCAGCCCTTCGGTGGCCTTGATTTCCTTGGCAAGTGGTTCGAGAGCTGCGCGCTTGCGCGCCGCCTCCCTGCGCTTGTCCGCCTTGGAAGCCTTGTCTGTTTCCCGCTTTTCCCGGTTGCGGCTTGCCCCGCCCGTCATGCGGGCGCGGTAATCGTCCATATCACCGTCATAGGAGGAAACGGTCCCATCGCCGACAATCCACAGGCGGTCTGCCGTCGCCTCGATCAGGTGTCGATCATGGCTGATGAGGATCACCGCTCCGTCGAACATGTTGAGCGCCTCGACAAGCGCTTCTCGGCTATCGATGTCGAGATGGTTGGTGGGCTCATCGAGGATAAGCAGGTGCGGAGCCTCGAACGTGGCAAGGCCCATCAGAAGCCGCGCCTTCTCGCCGCCCGACAGGTCGCGGGCGGGTGTCGACATTTTTTCGGTGGTCAGGCCGAACTGCGCCACCCGTGCCCGCACTTTCGCCTCCGGAGCATCGGGCATCAGCCGCCGCAAATGCTGATAGGCGTCTTCGTCGGGCCGCAGATCATCAAGCTGATGCTGGGCAAAAATGGACACCTTCAGACCGGGTGCGACCGTCTTGGTGCCCTTTTCCAGCGTCAGCCTGTCGGCGATCAGTTTCGCGAAAGTCGACTTGCCGTTGCCGTTCGCGCCAAGAAGCGCGATGCGGTCGTCATTGTCGATGCGCAATGTCAGTCCGCGCAGAACGGGTTTGCCCGGCGTGTATCCGACAGCGCCGCCATCAAGCGCGATGATGGGGGAGGCGACCGCTTTTTCAGGATTGGGAAAGCGGAACGGCAAAACCGTCTCGTTCACGACTGCGGCCATGGGCGACATGCGTTCCAGCGCTTTCAGCCGCGATTGCGCCTGGCGCGCCTTTGAAGCCTTGTAACGAAAGCGGTCGACGAAGGACTGCATGTGCTTGCGCTGGGCTTCCTGCTTGACGCGCATCTTTTCCTGGAGCTCGGCCTTTTCGGCATATTGACGGGCAAACTGGTCATAGCCCCCGCGCCAGAAGGTCAGTTTCTTGCGCTCAAGATGCACGATTGACGATACGGCCCGGTTCAGAAGGTCGCGGTCATGGCTGATGAGAAGAACCGTGTGCGGGTAGCGAGACAGGTAGTTTTCAAGCCAGAGCGTGCCTTCGAGATCCAGATAGTTCGTCGGTTCGTCAAGCAGCAGCAGATCGGGCTGGGTGAAGAGCACCGACGCAAGCGCCACGCGCATGCGCCAGCCACCGGAAAACGACGATGCGGGACGCTTCTGCGCATCCGCGTCGAAACCAAGGCCGGACAGGATTGATGCCGCGCGTGCCTCCGCAGAGTGTGCATCGATATCGGTCAGTCGCGTCTGGATTTCGGCGATGCGATGCGCGTCGGTGGCCGTGTTGGCCTCCGTGAGGAGTGCTTCGCGCTCCGTGTCCGCCCTCAAAACGATATCGATCAACGGCTCGTCCGTGCCAGGCGCTTCCTGTGCAACCTGACCGATCCTGGTCCCTTTGGGCACGCTTACCGTCCCACTTTCGGATACAAGATCTCCGGTGATCGCGCGAAAGAGGGTTGTCTTGCCGGTGCCGTTCCGGCCAACAAGGCCTGCCTTCGTTCCGGCTGGAAGGGTAAGCGAAGCCTGGTCGATGAGGAGCCGGCCTGCAATGCGCAGCGATAAGTTTGAAATGGTCAACATGACGGCGTTTTGACGGGTCGTCGTCAGCCTTGCAAGCCACGACTGTCGAACCAGAAGCCGCGGGCTGACAGAAAATGGCGGGTGTTGCCAAAAGCAGACAGGTGTGGCCCAGACAAAGTGGGCCACACCCGGTTCATGAAACGGCGTTCAACGTGCGGCCGCTTGGCGCAGAAGTTTGCACAGCTGCACGAGATCGTATTCCCATGCGTTTGGATTGCGCAGGATGTTGACGCAGCGTTTGCGGTAAATTGCGATCTGCTGATCGCTCATGCCGCTGATAGCCCGGTGCCCCAGGCTGCCGCCGCCACCGATACCCCCACCGCCATTGCCAGGTCCCCCAACGCCGGGACCGCCGGCTCCTGGGCTGTCATCTGCGCCCAGCCGGAGCCTCAGACGGGTCCCGAGACCGCCGTTACCGACATTCGCGTTGACGCCTGCGTTTAAACCGCTGTCGCCGCCGATGGACGCCGTGGTGTTGGAACCGAAGAGGCTCCCGCCGCCGCCTCCAACCGTTGTGTTGCTCCGTGCGCCAACCGCTCCACCGACATTCGCGTCTGCATTGATGCCGGCAACGCTGCCGCCTCCGACCGAAGCACCCACATTGGCGGATGTTGATCCCAGACCTGCATTGACGTCGGCCGATACGCCGTTGCTGGTGCCGACCGACGCGGAAACGCCGCCCACACTGGCACTGACACCGCCGCGGTCATTCCCGCCGATGCTGACGCCGCCAAGGTCGATTGCCGCTGCGGGCATTGACATGCTGAGCACAACAACCCCACACGCCAGGTTGGCGAGTACTGTTCTATACTTCCTGCTCATCATCGTCCTCCTTAGTTGGGTCGAAGTAAGTTTCGACAATAAGGAGGGTAGGGCAGCTATGGATTATTAAATACCCGCATTTACGATAGAGTTTATTCAAGTAAATAAAAATAAAAAAATTGTAATAAAATTCAATTTACATGATTTATTGTTGGTTGAAATATGTATATATCAATTCAACCAAAACGCGATCCTTGTTTTGTTCTCTGGAAGTATATCAGATCGATAGAAGGTGCGTCTATCCCGAGGATCGACAGAGCCGCGTGGGCGTGCCCGCGATGGTGTGTTTGATGGTTGAAGAAGTGACTCAGTGCGGGCGCAAGGCGTTGTGAAACCGTTCGCACGTCGGTGACGGTGACATAGGTGAAGCGGCCGGAGAAAGCTTCTTCATCGAGATTCTCTATCCAGTTTAAAATACGCTTGTCCTCGTTTTCTCGTGCGATGCGCAGAGCCGGAAGTGCCGGATGCAGGATCGTGTCCAGCCGGGCTGGGGCCGCGCCTTCTCCCGTAAATCGCTTCATCCAGATGAGATCGGCCACAAGAATGTGATTGAGTGTGCCCATCAGCGATTTGAAGAAGATGCCCACGTTCCGGTTGAGGGCGTCCGCATCGAGGACCTGTGCAGCCTCATAAATTTTCGCATTAGCCCACGAGTTGTAGGAGGCGAACATCTCAAAATGCTGTTTCATCGTCTTTGTCCGAGGTCTGGAGCAGAAAATCCTGCGTTTGGAACATTGTTTTGAACAGTGGATATGCAATCGTGAGCAATCTCTCAGGTCTCATCCGGAATAGAAAGGACCAGGCGTGACGATTGTATTGTACGATCTCGTGGGCGCGGATGAAGCCCGCCCTTTCAGTCCGCATTGCTGGAAAGTTGCCTTTGCGCTCGCCCACAAGGGGCTTGAGTTTAAGTCGATGCCGGTTCGCTTTACGGATATCGGAGAGATTGAGGCTGGTAGCTTCAAGACCGTTCCGGTCATTCGGGACCGCGGCAGAACATGTGCTGATTCTTTCCAGATCGCACTTTACCTGGAAGAAACCTATTCCGACCGCCCCTCGCTCTTCGAAGGCGAGGGGGGCAAGGCTCTCTCGCGTTTCATCGAGAAATGGGCGCAGGCCACTCTCATAGGCTATATCGGCCCTTCTTTGCTTCTTGAAATCCACGCTGCACTCGACCCTGCCGACCAGGTGTATTTCCGCGGCAGCCGCGAAAAACGGTTCGGGCGCACGCTGGAGGAGGCGGCAAGGGGGCGGGAAGATCGTCTTGAGGGATTTCGTGCGAGCCTGCTGCCACTACGTCTAATGCTTTCCGAGCAGCCGTTCATCGGCGGGCAAAGGCCTCTTTTTGCCGACTATATCGTGGCGGGCATTTTCCAGTGGGCGCGCGTTATTTCTCCGTTCCCGCTTCTGGCCGTGGATGACCCGGTAACCACTTGGTTCGAGCGCTGCCTGGACCTTCACGACGGGATTGCTCGGCGCATCCCGGCGGCCTCCTGAAGGGAAGGGCCTTCCCATGTGCCTTCGAGACCGCTATAGAGCGCGCCATCTCCAAGAATGAGCCGACGCTCAAACTCCAGACAATCGAAGGACCGACCATGGCGATCGAACGCACATTTTCCATGATCAAGCCGGATGCCACCAAGCGCAATCTGACCGGCGCCATCACCAAGAAGCTCGAAGATGCCGGCCTGCGTGTCGTGGCTTCGAAACGCGTGTGGATGAGCCGCCGTCAGGCCGAGGGTTTTTATGCGGTACACAAGGAGCGGCCGTTCTTCGACGAACTGTGTGAGTTCATGTCCTCCGGCCCGACCGTCGTTCAGGTTCTCGAGGGTGAGAACGCCATCCTGAAGAACCGTGAGATTATGGGCGCAACCAATCCGGCCGAAGCCGCCGAGGGCACGATCCGCAAGGAATTCGCCACGTCGATCGGTGAGAACTCTGTTCACGGTTCCGATGCGCCTGAAACCGCAGCCGAAGAGATCCGCTACTGGTTCTCCGACACCGAAATCGTCGGCTGACTGACGAGCGTTCATCAAGCGCTGTTCTTTGAAACCGGGGTTCAGCCCCGGTTTTTTTTATGCGCCCTGGCGCGAGTTCGGAAATTTGAGGATGGAAGCGGGATTGCGCTCCAGCACATAGTTGGCGAAGTCGCCTCCCGTCATGGCGCGGCCATAGAGCCAGCCCTGGAAATACATGCAGCCTGATGATTTCAGCAGAACTTCCTGCTGCTGGGTCTGCACGTGTTCTGCGACGGCAGAAAGACCAAGCGTGGAGGCCATGTCCAGCATGGTTTGGACCAGTGCACGATTGCTTTCGCTGCTCTCGATATCGGTAATGAAGCTTCCATCGATCTTCAGTTCGTCAAAAGGCAGTTTTTTCAGATAGGCTATGGAGGAATAACCCGTTCCGAAATCGTCGAGCGAAAGCCGCACACCCAGCGCCTTTAGCTCATGCATGCGCCGGGTGATCTGCATCTGATCGCTGGTCAGAACACGTTCTGTCATCTCCAGTGTCAGACGCTGGGGATCGAGGCCGTGCGTATTGAGCCTGTCGTGCAGGAAGTCGAGAAAATCCGGATCGCGCAGCGATTTGAGGCTGATGTTCACGGCCATCCGCAATCCCGCAAGGCGCGGGTTGTCTTTCCATTGGGCAAGGGTGCGCACGCTGGTGTCGATCACACCGCGCCCCAGGAGTTCCGCAAGCCCGTGCTGTTCGGCCAGCCCCACGAAGTCGCTTGGCGAAAGCGCGCCGTGCTCCGCGTGGTTCCACCGCAGCAGCGCCTCTGCTCCCACCACATGGCCGGCGGCATTCACCTGGGGTTGGTAGTGCAGCTCCAGATTGTTATCCACCAGCGCGCTACGCATATCGTTGAGCAGTCGAAAACGCTTGCGCTCCTTCCGCAGCACTTTCGGATCGAACAGGGCGACGTTATTCCGGCCCAGGCTCTTCGCCTGATACATCGCCATGTCGGCATTCTTCATCAGCACTTCAGGGCCCTTCTCGCTGCCGTCGAACACGAGAACGCCGACGCTTGCCGACGTGTGATGGATCATGTGCCCCAGAACGAATTCCTGCCGCAGGGCAGCAAGAACCCGGTTGGCGGCCACGATTGCGTTGCGCGTAGCCGTCGCAGCCGTGGTGTCATTCAGGGAAAGAACGATCACAAACTCGTCACCGCCGATCCTGCCCACCGCGTCCTGCGGCCCAACGGCAGCCTGAAGGCGATCGGCCACCTGCTTGAGAAAGACGTCACCGACATCATGGCCCATTGTGTCATTAAGGGTCTTGAAGTTGTCGAGATCGATGAAGAGAATCGCCCCGCGATGCCCGCTTCGTTTGCATAACGCCATTTGACGGCCCACCTGATCGAAGAGCCGCCGGCGGTTGGGAAGCCGGGTCAATGGATCGTAGAACGCCAGGCGTTCGATCTCCATTTCATTCTTCTTGCGCGGGGAAATATCGGAAAGGTAGCCGTGCCAGACAATACCCTCTTTTGTCGTTTCAGGCATTGCCGCGACACGCAGCCATTTCTCCGCTCCATCCACCGCATGAATGCGAAATTCACATTCCCAGGGTTGAAGCTTGAGGCCTGAATCCCTCAGCGTTTCAAGGTAGTTTGCGCGGTCATCATTGTGGACCATGTGGAGAACGGTGTTCGGGTTCTCCGGCACTGTGCGGTCGTCATAGCCGAGCAAATGGCGGAAGCCTTTTGAGACGTAGAGAACGGAGAACTCGCCATTGTCACGCCGGAGTAACTGGAAAAGCCCTCCGGGCAGTTGCGATGTCAGCTTCTCGAACATGTCCTGAAGTTTCAGGCGCTTCATCGTTTCGGTGATTTCGCGAACAGAGCCTTCATAATAGAGCGGCTTGCCGGTTCGGCGGTCGCGCACCAGGCGTGCCGATTCGCTGATCCAGATACGTTCCCGCGTCTTGTGACGATGTACTTCCGAGATGAAATTCTCGACCTTGCCGTTGGCCTCTAGCTCCGCTCGGAACGCATCGCGTCGGGTGGGGTCCACATACCATTCCTTGGCAATATCCTTGACCCCCGCAAGGAGTGCTGCCTCGCTCTCGTAACCGTTAAGACGCACAAGTGCAGGATTTGCGCTCAACTGCCGTCCGTCGGGCGAAGACCGGTAGATGCCTTCGGAAAGGTTGTCGATGAGTTCTTGATGGTTTTTCTGATCGTCCCGCGCGTCGCGATAGCGCCGGCTGACACGGGCCAGTTGATATCCAAGCCCCAGGCACCCCGCAAGGCCTGCAGCTGCGATCAACCATGCGGGGCTCGTTCCCGCAATCAGCATCGTCTGGAAAGATTCCGACATTGCGCTCCCCGGCGTTACCTGGAGGAAGCTATAACCCTGAATGGTTTGTCGAAACGTCTAGTCTTGAGAGAAATGAACGCTATCGTTAGCAAGGCGTAAAGGCATCTGGTTTCAACGCTCCCAGCGTTTCATATCGTCCAGGTCTGCATCCTTCGCTTCCACCCAGCCTGCCCCGGTGCCTCCTCTGACATGCTCTTTCTTCCAGAAGGGTGCACGGGACTTGAGAAAATCCATGAGGAAGTCGGCGGCTTCGAACGCTGCACGCCTGTGGGACGAGGCAGCCACCACGAGCACGATATTATCGCCGGGCACGATCTTTCCGAAACGGTGGATAACCGTCAGACCCGTAAGTGGCCAGCGCCCCGCTGCCTCACTGGAAATCCGGGCGATCTCCGCCTCTGCCATGCCGGGGTAATGTTCGAGTTCAAGTGCCTCAAGCATCCCGTTCTCGTCTCTGCAGAGACCCGTGAAGCTCACGACAGCACCAACATCGCGTCGCCCGGCGGTGAGCCGCCGGGTTTCTGTGGCGAGGTCGAAATCATCTGCCTGTACGCGTACCAGCGGTTCACACGTTGGCGCCATTTTCACCCTCCGGTCATCGGCGGGAACAGCGCAATCTCACCATTGGCGGGCAGGGGCGCGGAATGGTCCGCATGCTCCTGGTTGATGGCCACACGGATGATGTCCTGCCGTTCCAGGGCGGCCCCGTAGTTTTCTCCCCGCCCTTTCAGCCAGTTGAGCAGGTCCGCAACCGTGTTCACGTCCGCAGGCAGGTCCACCGTCTCGTCAGGCAGACCGATGCGCTCGCGCACCCATGCAAAATAAACCAGCTTCATCGTCACTCCTCCACGATGTGCTTCAGCCCGGCGCGGAAATAGTCATAGCCCGTATAAAGGGTCACGATGGCAGAAATCCAAAGGAGCGCGATGCCGAGTTGGGTCGTGTAGGGCAGAACCTTGTCCCCGGCGGGACCGGCGAGCAAAAACCCGATGGCAACCATCTGGATCGTGGTTTTCCATTTGGCCAGTTGCGTGACAGGAACGCTGACTTTCAGGGCTGCCAGATACTCCCGAAGGCCAGAAACCAGAATTTCTCGGCAGAGGATGATGATCGCTGCCCACAGGGTCCACCCGGCGATGGTGCGGTCGGTGTCGGCTGCAAGAAGCAGAAGGCACGTGGAAACGAGCAGCTTGTCGGCAATGGGATCGAGCATTTTGCCGATGTTGGAGGTCTGCTTCCAGATACGGGCAAGATAGCCATCCAGGTAATCTGTGATGCTTGCCGCGATGAAAAGCGCGAGCGCTGACCAACGGGCGAAATCACTCGACTGGAGCCTGCCCTCCAGAAAAAAACACAGGACAATCGCTGGCACCGCGAGAATTCTGCCGTAAGTCAGAAGGTTGGGGATGTTGAATGCCGGTGTGCTACGTCTGGCCATGAAGCGCAATCCTGCTCCGGTCTGCCGCGGGGCCTCTGGGCGCCCCAGTCTGTTGAAGTCGGCCCACCCGTCTGTACGCGCCGGGGGCCAATCACCTCCTGTCAAATCAGAACGAGGCGCATACGGCAAGCGCCAACCTCATGGGGCGCGACGAAACAACGCCGGTTCAGCCGTTTTCGTGAAAATGATTGTAGATTAGTCGGGCGATGGCCTCGGAGATGCCATCCACTGCCGTTAGATCTTCGATGGCGGCGCGGCTCACGGCTTTCGCGGTCCCGAAATGATGCAGGAGCGCGCGCTTGCGGCCGGGGCCTATGCCGCCAATCTCGTCCAGCGGATTTTTGACCATTTCCTTCTTTCGCCGCGCGCGGTGCGAGCCGATGGCGAACCGGTGGGCTTCATCACGCAGCCGCTGGATGAAATAGAGGACCGGGTCGCGAACCGGTAGGCTGAAAGGGTTTCTGCCTGCCATGAAGAACCGCTCCCGCCCGGCGTCGCGGTCGACGCCCTTGGCCACGCCGATGGCGGTAACCAGGCCCGCGATCCCGAGTTCCTCCAGCACTTGCGTGACCGCCGCCAACTGGCCCTGACCGCCGTCAATAAGAAGAACATCGGGCCAGGCGGGCAACTCGCCTGCCTCTTCTTGGTCGGTGTCGGGATCAGACGGCGCTGCCGACCCTGGTAGCCCGTTCTCCTTGATCAACCGAGAAAACCGCCGTTGCATCACCTCGCGCATCATGCCGTAATCATCGCCCGGCGTGATATCCGTCGAGCGGATGTTGAACTTCCTGTACTGGTTTTTTGCAAAGCCTTCGGCGCCGGCAACGATCATGCCGCCCACCGCGTTAGTGCCCATGATATGTGAATTGTCATAAACCTCGATGCGCCGTGGTGCGCTTTCAAGGCCGAACGTCTCTGCAAAGCCTTCCATGAGCCGCGCCTGCGACGATGTCTCGGCCAGCCGCCGCCCTAGCGCTTCGCGGGCGTTCTGCAACGCGTGGTCGGTCAGGTCCTTCTTTTCACCCCTTTGCGGGCACGAAACCTGCACCTTCCTGCCTGCGCGTGTCGAAAGCGCATCGGCCAGAAGTTCCTGGTCCTCGATCTCGCGCGACAGGAGAACCATGCGGGGGCAGGGTTTGTCGTCGTAGAATTGAGCGAGGAATGCGCCGAGCACTTCTTCTGCCTCAAGGCTCGCGTCGGCCTTCGGGAAATAGGCGCGGTTGCCCCAGTTCTGACCGGTGCGGAAGAAGAAAACCTGAATGCAGTTCTGCCCGCCCTCCTGGTGAATGGCGAACACGTCCGCTTCTTCCACACCTTGCGGATTAATGCCCTGATGGCTCTGTACATGGCTCAGGGCAGAAAGCCTGTCGCGGTAGATTGCCGCGCGCTCGAAATCGAGCGCCTCGGACGCCTCCTGCATGGACTGCGCGATTTCCGCTTTCACCTTGCTGGAGCGGCCCGAAAGAAAAGCCTTCGCTTCTGAGACGAGCTCTGCGTAGCCCTCTTCGCTGATCTCGCCTGTGCAAGGTCCCGAGCAACGTTTGATCTGGAACAGAAGGCAGGGGCGGGTGCGGCTCTCAAAGACCGAATCGGTGCAGGTACGCAAAAGAAATGCGCGCTGCAGGGAATTGATCGTGCGCCCGACGGCCCCCGCCGAGGCGAACGGACCGAAATAATCGCCCTTCTTTGATCGCGCTCCACGATGCTTGAAAATCCCTGGTGCCGGATGGTCGCCGGTCAGGAGAATATAGGGAAACGACTTGTCATCGCGCAAAAGCACGTTGAAGCGCGGCCGCAACCGCTTGATGAGGTTGGCTTCAAGAAGCAGCGCTTCGGTTTCCGTCCGCGTGACCACGAATTCCATGGACGCGGTCTCTCTGACCATGCGACCGATACGGTTCGTATGGCCGCGGCCCTGCGCGTAATTGGTGACGCGCTTCTTGAGGCTGCGCGCCTTGCCGACATAGAGCACGTCACCCCCGGTGTTCATCATGCGATAGACGCCCGGGGCGTTGGGCAGACGTTTCACGGCTGACTGGATGACCTCGATCCCGACAACACCGTCAGTCGTTTCACCGCTGTCCCACTCGAGCGCCAGGTTCGCCGGCTCTTTTAACGTGACTATGGTGCTCACTCGGGGATCCCCGCAACGTCGGGGGTCTCCCACGCAAGATGCTGCCCCCCGTCAAGCGCGATCATCTGGCCGGTTATCGAGCGTGTCTCCCAAAGATATCGGATGGTGCGCCCAAAATCAGCGAGGTCGGGGCCGCGCTCGAGAATAAGCGCGTCCGTCTGACGGTCGAAATCCGCCTGCTGCTGGCGCTGGTTGGGTAGGGTGGGGCCAGGTCCTATGGCGTTGACGCGTATGTTCGGGCCGAGCGCCTGCGCCATGGTTCGTGTGGCGGTCCAGAGTGCTGATTTTGAGAGCGTATAGCTGAAGAAACGTGGATTGAGACGCCACACACGTTGATCGATCATGTTGACGATCAACGCTTCCTGATCGTCCTTGAGCGCTCCTGCAAGGGCTTGCGCGAGCAGAGCCGGCGCTTTCACATGCAGGTCGAAGTGCGCATCCCAGCTTTCATCTGTAAAGTCGGTAATTCCGTCATCTTCAAACACCGAGGCGTTGTTGACGAGAATGGTTGGCACGCCCAGCGCTCGACGCGTCTGGCCGATCAGGTCGCGGGTGGCCGCGCCATCCTGCAGGTCAGCCTGCACCACATGGGCTTCCCCGCCTGTCCTGACGATCTCATCGGCCAGGTTCTCGGCTGCTTCGCGGGACTGGCTGCAGTGAATGGCAACGGCAAATCCGTGCCCAGCAAGGTCGCGCGCAATGGCTGCGCCGATGCGTTTCGCACCTCCGGTGATCAGTACCGTTGCCCTCGATTGAGCCATGTCTTTCCCGTAATTTCTCACCACGGAACGCCTTCGTTTGCCCGGGAACGTTTCTCACCAGTCCATGTAAGCTGAAAATCGATCGGGTCCAACCCTTTCACATTCGCTGCGAAAACGCTCCTGACGCATCTTGAGAAAATATCTATTGCGTATCCATATTGTTTAGAAGAATAGATTTATAGATTTTCCAAATTTCACAATTTTGACAAATAAATCTGAAGAGCTATATTTGTATTATTTGATATAGGTGAGTAATGTTATATAAAAAATCTATCTTGACTTCCTTTTCTGTATTGCTGGCAACTGGCGGAGCTTTTGCAGCGGACCCAACCTTGAATGATGTCTCTCGCAGCGCACCGGTCTTGGCACCCGCGCCAATGAAAGATTGGGGAGGGGGCTATCTCGGAGCAATGGTCGGACGCGGGTTTTCTGGGAAAGCCAAGGATGGCGAGAAAGCCCTGACGCCAAGCGGCTTCATTGGATCAGGGTTTGCCGGCTACAACTTTCAGAATGGTTCAATGGTCTACGGCGGTGAAACCGACATTGGCTTCAATGGTATGAAAGCTGAGAACTATGGGGTCACCCTTAAAGCTGGCGCCGAGGGAGCTCTGAGAGCGCGCCTCGGCTATGCCATCACGGATAATCTCTTGCTCTACACTACTGCAGGTGCGGCAGTCGCTCGTGTGCAGCTTTCGCAAGGTAGCAAGAAAGATACTCAGACCCTCGTCGGATGGACCGCGGGAGTTGGTGCTGACGCGATGCTGACCGATACGGTATTTGCGCGTACGGAGTATCGCTACACCCAGTTTGGAAAGAAAGACTTCGAACTGGAGAGTGGAACTGGACCAATGAGCTGGGGCTCCCATCGCATAGGCCTGGGTGTCGGCGTCAAATTCTGATATCGAATAGCCTGGGTTGCCAATAGCGGGGCCGGCCAGTTCGGCCCCGCTTGTGCGATTAGAAAACCGTGACGATGTAACCGGCAAACCCCGCCAGCATTGCGCTGCCCATGAGCTTGCCTGACGCGATGCGCAGGAAGCCGAGAAGTGCCAGCACACAGGCAGCGGCGAGCATTACCCACATATCGATCGACACGATGCGCGGATCTACAGCGATCGGCGTAATGAGCGCCGTCAGGCCCATGATGCAGGCGATGTTGAAGATGTTCGATCCCACGATATTGCCCAGCGCAACGGTGGAGTGACGTTTCAGTGCAGCCGCCAGGCTCGTGGCAAGCTCGGGAAGCGAGGTGCCTATGGCGACGATCGTCAGGCCGATCACGGCGTCGCTCACGCCAAAACTTTCAGCGATCCTCACAGCGCCGGCTACTGTCAATTGGGCCGCTATGGGCAGACCGATTACACCAGCCACCAGATAGGCGGTCACCCGTTTGCGATCGTGCGGCGCCTCGCCGATCTCGTCGTGAAAGTCGTGGTCTGCAGATGCTTTGCCGTTCACAGCATCGCGCGCCTGCCAGGCGATGAAGGCGCAAAGGCCTGCGAAAAGCAGTGCACCTTCAAGACGCGAGATGACACCGCCCGTGAGCATCCACATGAAAATGACGGTGGTCAGTAGCATCGCCACCAGGTTGCGCCTCAGGCCCTTCCCGTCTGAGACGATGGGATAAATGATCGCGGGAAGGCCGAGCACCAGAAGAATGTTGGCAATGTTGGAGCCGACCACATTGCCCACCGCGAGGCCCGGCGCATCCGAGAGTGCTGCCTGTATGGAGGTGAAGAGTTCTGGTGCAGAAGTGCCGAAGGCGACCACGGTCAAGCCGATGACTAGAGGAGATATGCCAAGATTCTCAGCCAGCCCCACAGCGCCTTTGACGAATATGTCGCCGGCCAGCATCAGAAGAACGACACCGGCCGCAAGTAGAAGCAGGCTGAAGAGCATGAGGAACCTCGTGAGAATCGGAACAGCCGTCGGAATATAGGAACTAGCGCGCAGGACCCCAAGGTGCAGTTCAGGGGATGTTGCCCATTTGCAACGTCAATTTTCCGCCTTATTGGCGCCGCTGAAAGACCCATTTTTCGGGCACGTTCAGCCTCATTTCGCGCCCAGATAGGGCTCATGCGAGATCGGCCCGCTTCCTCCCAGGATAACCGGTCTCGCCAGCGTGGAGCGTTTGAAGGGCATGATGCCAAGAGGGGCGCCCACAGCTATGAAAATGCTAGTGGCTTAAGGAGTATGGACCATGAAAGCCCATAAGAACGTAATTCTTTCCGCGGCCGCAGCCGTTGGTTTTGTTGCAGCGGCTGGTGCCGCACAGGCTGCGGATGCAGTCATGGAGCAGCCGCCTGCACCGCCTGCCGCGCCGGTGATCTCCACCCCGATCAATGATTGGGAAGGTGGCTATGCCGGTATCGCGCTTGGCTATGGTTTCTCCGGTGAGACCGCAGCCAATCAGCCGGTTGCCGGCAACGACATCGACACTGACGGCTTTGTCGGAAACGGCTTCGCCGGCTGGAACTTCCAGTCCGGCAGCTTCGTCTACGGTGTTGAAGGCGATGTGGGCTACAACGGCATGGAAGGCACTAATGCCGGTGTCGAATCCAAGCATGGCGTCGACGGCACGCTGCGTGCTCGTCTGGGTGTCGCCGCGACCGACAACATCCTGATCTACGGTACGGCCGGTGGCGCTGCACAGCGTCTGAAGATCACGGATGCAGCCGGGTCCGACACCAACACCATGCTCGGCTGGACGGCTGGTGCCGGCGTCGATGCGAAGCTGACCGACAAGGTCTTCGGCCGCGTCGAATACCGTTACACCAAGTTCGGTGACGAAGCGTTCAACACCGGCAGTGGTGCGCAGGAAGTCAGCGACAGCTCCAACAAGGTCATGTTCGGCCTTGGTATGCAGTTCTGATCCAAGCGACAGACTGAAATGGAAAAGCCGGGCCCCGTGTCCGGCTTTTTCTTTATCCGCCCCGCGCCGGTGGCATCAGAACCCGCTCGCGCCGGCAGTCCTTTCGGTCCACGGCTTCACAGGACCGGAACTCCAGGTCCCTGGTCATGCAGATGCGCACTTCGCGCAGATAGCGCTTGTCGCAGGTGACGGCGATGGCGTCTTTCTTCAGGCCGGGATTGGCTTCTAGAAATGCTTCTTCGACGTGCTTGGGCGAAACCATTTCCGGTTTCGAGAGCCTTTGAAACTCGGGAGGTGTTTCCACACGCTCCCGCGCTTTGCGGGAGAGGGCGAAATAGTCCTCCTGCGCAAACCCCGTACACATGCCGTGCTTGCGCCATTGATGGCCCATCAGGCCTGCCGACGGCATGATGTCTCGATACTGATCAACCAGCGCATTCGGAACACGCTGCGGGCGCTTGGATTGGCAATATTCCGGGTAGCTTCTCTCATATTGCGGCCAGAGCCCGTGGACCACGAAGGCATGGGGGCGCTCGCGTCCGCATTGCTGCTGGTTGGCCTCCGCGCCCTCGGCGGCGCAGTAGCTGGGCGACCAGCTTAGCGACAGCACATAGAAATCGAACTCACCCGCCGGCGCGCCGCGCTCGCCGGCAATCGCCGGGGCAGGGAATGTCACAAGACATGCCAGAAGGGCGGCGGAAAGCCGCTTTGCGATACGCATGGTCCGCCCCGCAATCGCGTCGTCTATCGCAGCACGCGGCAGTGGCTGTCATAGACGTTCCAGCGGTCGAAGCCGGAAACGCAGAATTCGACATTGTTGCCGACACCGGCAAAGCCCTGGCCATATTCGATCAGATACCAGATCGTCCGGTCGCGCCCATCGGAGAGGCGCGCCGTGGCGCGGCAATAACGCCGCTCGATCGGGCTGTCATAGGAGGACGGGCTGTAGCGTGTCTGGTAGGACCCGTAGAAATCGACGATGTCGACATCGGGCAGGTTCGGCACATGGGTAGCCTGATAGCGGAAGCGCTTCTGAATAGTCGAGTGAACACGCGCATCCGCGCAGACATCGTCCACCGCGCCGTATACGCCGACCGGATCGGCTGCCATCGCCTGCATCGAAAGGAACGATGCGGTGAGGCCGGCTGCAAGAGCCAAAAAGCGCGCCATAGGTCTGTCTCCCGGATTGTTGCGGTGCGGTCGGTTGAAGTTTTGCGCCAGTGCGCGGTTTGGGTCAAGCATGGTCGCGCTATTCTGCCGTAAGCCTTTCGAGTGCCCAGCGGCCCTTGCCCTCTTCGCCCAGAATGTCTGCAAGCGCCGGAAGCAGCGTCTCCATCTCCTCACGCAGCACGAAAGGTGGATTGATCACGATCATGCCGGTCCCGTCGAGGCGCGGTTCATCGGAGGGCGGGCGCAACTCGAGACGGATGTCGATCACATCGGCAATACCGCTTTCGGTAAGGCGTATGCGGAAAGCCTGAACCGCGTCATGGTTCTTGATCGGGTACCAGACCGCATAGATGCCGCCCGGCCAGCGCCGGTGTGCCTTTTCGAGTTTCGTGACAATTCGCCCGAACTCGTCCTCCTCCTCGAAGGGCGGGTCGATCAGCACCATTCCACGCTTTTCTTTCGGCGGCAGATGCGCGCCCAGCGCCAGCCAGCCATCAAGTTCGATCACCCGTGTCTGGAAATCGCCGGCAAAAACTACCTTCAGCCGCGCAGCATCCTGTGGGTGCAGTTCGATGGCGGTCAGACGATCCTGCTTGCGCAGAAGATGGCGCACGAGGCGCGGCGAGCCGGGATAGTGCAGGATATCCGCACCCTGATTCTCCTTATGAACCGCTTCCAGCAAGGGATTCAAAAGCTTCGATGTTTTCTCATTGAGGGAAGCCTCGACCAGTCGGCCGATCCCGTCGCGCCATTCGCCGGTTTTCTGCGCCTCTTCCGAACTCAGGTCGTAGAGGCCGATACCCGCATGCGTGTCGATGACACGGAAAGCCTTGTCCTTGCGCTTCAGATATTCGACGATGCGGGCCAGGATGGCGTGCTTGACCACATCGGCGAAGTTTCCGGCATGATAGGCGTGGCGATAGTTCATGTTTCCAACTTCAGTGAGGCCTGCACGTGATTTTCTGTTCATTGGCTCTACGCGTCCGTACAGAAAATCGCTAGTGTTCCTGCCATGAACACACACGCAAACATCCATATCGGCCATTCGGCCTGTCCGCATGACTGCCCGTCGACCTGTGCGCTTGATGTCGAGGTGAAGGACGGGCGCATTGGCCGCGTCCATGGAGCCAGGGACAACAGCTATACCGCCGGCGTGATCTGCGCCAAGGTTGCCCGCTACGCGGAACGCATTCACCACCCCGACCGTCTGCTGAAGCCGCTGGTCCGTTCCGGCGCGAAAGGTGAGGGGCAGTGGAAGGAGGCGAGCTGGGAGGCCGCGCTCGACCGTGTTGCCGAAGCCTTCCTGAAGGCGGAGGAAAAACTCGGGAGCGAGACGGTCTGGCCCTATTACTATGCCGGCACGATGGGACTTGTGCAGCGCGATTCCATAGACCGCCTGCGACACGCCAAACGCTATTCCGGCTTTTTCGGCACGGTCTGCACCAATGCGGCCTGGACCGGCTTTGTCATGGGAACCGGCGATCTGCGCGGGCCCGATCCACGCGAGATGGCCAAGTCCGACTGCGTGGTGATCTGGGGCACCAACGCCGTTGCGACCCAGGTCAATGTGATGACGCATGCGATCAAGGCGCGCAAGGAGCGCGGTGCGAAGATCATTGTCATCGACGTCTACGACAATGCTACCATGAAACAGGCCGATCTCGGCCTTGTCTTGAAGCCGGGCACGGATGCTGCCCTTGCCTGCGCGGTCATGCATGTTCTTTTCCGCGATGGTTTGGCTGACTGGGCATTTCTTGACAAATACACCGACGATCCCAGGGGGCTCGAAGCGCATCTCAAGACGCGCACGCCCGAATGGGCCTCTTCCATCACGGGGCTTTCGGTCGACGAAATCGAGACATTTGCAAAGCTGGTCGGTGAGACCAAGCGCACTTTCTTCCGGCTGGGCTACGGATTTACGCGCAATCGCAATGGCGTCGTGAACATGCATGCCGCCCTTTCCATCGCTGCAGTCACCGGCTGCTGGCAATATGAGGGTGGAGGGGCGTTTCACTCCAATTCCGGCATTTTTCGCCTCGACAAGTCGCAGATCGAGGGCAGTGCGCTGCGCGATCCCTCGATCCGTTCGCTCGATCAGGCGCAGATCGGGCGCGTTCTGACCAATGATGCTGATGCATTGCATGGGGGCCCACCCGTCACCGCACTTCTGATCCAGAACACCAATCCGGCCAACATCGCCCCGGAACAGCGGCTGGTGAAAAAGGGGTTTTTGCGCGAGGATCTTTTCACCTGCGTGCACGAGCAGTTCATGACCGACACGGCGAAGCTTGCCGATGTGGTTCTGCCGGCGACGATGTTTTTGGAACATGACGACATCTATCGCGGTGGCGGTCACCAGCACATCATTCTCGGCCCCAAGCTCGTGGATGCGCCTGGTGAAGCACGCGAAAACCTGTTCGTGATCGAGGAACTCGCCAAACGACTTGGTGTCGCTGGACAGCCGGGGTTCGGGCTCACGGCACGCGAGCATGTCGAATTCATGCTTGAGAAGCGCGGGCTTGGTACGTTCGAAAGCTTCAAGGCCGATCGCTGGGCCGATGTGCAGCCTGATTTCGACACTGCGCATTTCGTCGACGGTTTCGGTCATCCTGATGGCAAGTATCGGTTCCGGCCGGACTGGACCGGAACGCCTGCGCCCAACCGCCCGCCGGCCTCTATCGGCCTGCAGGGGCCGCACGCGCGCATGCCGGAGTTCCCCGACCACATGGACTTCATCGAGGTTGCGGATCCGGAGCATCCGTATCGGCTGGCGACCTCGCCGGCACGCACCTTCCTGAATTCGAGTTTTACGGAAACGCCGGGCTCGGTGAAACGGGAAGGGCGGCCCGAACTGTTGCTGCATCCCGACGATGCGGCAGAGCTGGGACTTCAAAACGGCGATCGCGTTGAAATCGGCAATCAGCGCGGCGAGGTGATCCTGCACGTAAAGCTCTTCGACGGTGTGCGGCGCGGCGTGGTGATTGCCGAGGGCATCTGGCCGAACAGCGCGCATGAGCGGGGTGAGGGCATCAATGTATTGACTGGCGCCGATTCCATCGCGCCATATGGCGGCGCGGCGTTCCACGATACGAAGGTGTGGGTGCGGGCTGTGTGAGGACCAGGCCGTGCGCTCGCGCATTCTGCTAATGGGTTCCGAATAGCCTGCGGCTTCCGGGATGACGGGGCATTGCAAGACAGGCTCCATCGTTGCCGCGCGGGGTTTTCCGCCGGGGTTTGCCATCAGTTCGGGAAACGGGGCGCGTTTTTCGTGCCTCTCTGTTGGGTATTGAAGTGGCGCGAAAAGCGCGCCCCGCCGGCCGCTGTCCCGTCTGCCGGCCGGTCACTCGGGCGATCTGTGCCCTAGCGGCTTTTCCGCAACCGGCATGATGCCGGCCGCCGGCCTTTCGCGGGCCCTCACAGGCCTCGGGTTACCGAACCCGAGGGGGAGGCTGCCGTCACCCCTCCTGATCCCCGGCTCCGGACCCGGTTCCCGACAGGGGCGATGGGTGGGAGTGTAGTGGAGGTTTTGGGGTGGGGGAGAAAAGAGCGAATAGGGAGTGGCGAATAGCGAGTAGGGAACGCGCTTCGTCGACGTCGTCATCCCATGGCCTGACCATGGGATCCATGCCGTTGCGGTGGTGACGGGGTGCGGGTGAGAAAAATAGCGTGTCGCCTTGAAGGGCCGAAGTTTATCCCCGGCGTCCTGGCATGGGTCCTCGGATCAGGTCCGAGGATCACGAAGGTGTGGAGAAGGGGGCTCTTTCCCTCAACCGCGTCGTTCGCCGGGAGAAACAATCGCGATGTCCCGGTGTTCGTCCTCGACGCCGGAGAATACGGCAACACCATCGGACATGCGTACGCGACCTTCCGCGAGAAGGCGGAGCGCCAGGGGGTAGAGCCGATGCTCGACCTTGAGAACCCGCTCGCCAAGTGTCTCTTCCGTATCGTCGGTGAGAACGGGAACGGCGGCCTGGGCGATGATCGGGCCCTCATCCATCTCCGGCGTGACGAAATGAACGGTGCATCCGTGGACGCGCACGCCGGTTGCAAGTGCGCGGGCATGCGTATCAAGCCCGCGAAAGCTGGGCAGGAGGGCAGGGTGGATGTTGATCATACGCCCCTTCCATTTCTGCACGAAATCCGGGGTCAGAAGGCGCATGTATCCAGCCAGGCAAACGATTTCTGCCTTGAACTCGGTCAGAGCCTTGTGGATGGCGGCGTCATGCGCCTCGCGCCCATCATAATCGCGCGATGACACCACTCTTGTGGGGATGCTGTGCGTGGCGGCAATCTCGAGACCGCGGGCGTCGGCGCGGTTGGAGACCACACCGACTATCTCGGCTGGAAACGACGGGTCGATGGCGGCCGCGATGAGGGCCGCCATGTTGGACCCGCGGCCGGAAATAAGGACCGCTACCCTTTTGCGTGTCCGGCGCGTCATAGGGCGAGAGAACCGCGATAGGTGACGCCGGCGGCCTGGCGCGGGACGATCTGGCCAAGCATGGTGACATGCTCGCCCGCCTGCTGGAGGAGTGCCGCGATCTGTGCCGCCTCATCGGCGGCAACCGCCACAACCATGCCGATGCCGCAATTGAAGGTAGAGAGCATTTCGCTCTCGGCAACACCGCCGGTTCTGGCAAGCCAGGAAAAGACCGCCGGCACATCGATTGCGTCGAGGTCGATCTCGGCGGCCAGATGATCGGGCAGCACGCGCGGCAGGTTTTCGGGAAAGCCGCCGCCGGTGATGTGGGCGAGCGCCTTGATGCCCCAGGCGGCCTTGAGCGTTTCAAGGATCGGTTTGACGTAGATGCGGGTGGGCTCAAGCAGCGCTTCGCCCATCGTCTTGCCCGGCGCGAAAGGAGCCTTGTCGTCCCAGCCCAAACCGGCATCGGAAACGATGCGGCGCACCAGCGAAAAACCGTTGGAATGAACACCGGAGGAGGCGAGGCCCAGAAGAACGTCGCCCTCGTCAACGTCGCCTGTGGGCAGAAGACGTTCACGCTCTGCCGCGCCCACGGCGAAGCCCGCCAGGTCGTAATCCTCGCCGTGATACATGCCCGGCATTTCCGCCGTCTCGCCGCCGATCAGCGCGCATCCGGCCTGCCGGCAGCCCTCGGCGATGCCCGAAACGATGGCCGCACCCTGGTCGGGATCGAGCCTGCCGGTGGCAAAATAGTCGAGGAAGAAGAGCGGCTCGGCACCCTGAACGACAAGATCGTTGACGCACATGGCAACGAGGTCGATGCCGACCGTGTCGTGTCGGTTCGCGTCGATGGCGATCTTGAGCTTGGTGCCGACGCCATCATTGGCGGCCACGAGGATGGGGTCGGTGAAGCCTGCCGCCTTCAGGTCGAACAGGCCGCCGAAGCCGCCGATCTCGCTGTCGGCGCCGGGCCGGCGCGTGGCGCGCACCATGGGCTTGATTTTTTCCACCATCCGGCTGCCGGCATCGATGTCGACGCCCGCATCGGCATAGGTGAGGCCATTTTTGCTGTCCTGAGCCATTTCGTTCTCGCCGCCGCGTTTTTTTCGGCTTCTGACATGAAGGGGGCGCTTCTGCAAGGCGGGAGATATTAACAGGCTGGCCTATTGAAAGCGTGTCCTTACCCTACAATGTGTGAAAGCCTGCGATAAGTGTGACCCGAAACTGCCTTTGACCGCAACGAAAAGGGCCAGGCAGCGGGCGGCGAGGGTGGAGATTATTCATTGACGATACCCAACATCATCACGTTGATGCGCTTCTTTCTTGTTCCGGGCGTGGTGTTCGCTCTCCTTAAGGGCGAATATGGCTGGGCGTTTGCCGGTTTTCTGGCGGCAGGCATCTCTGACGGGGTGGATGGTTTTATCGCGCGGCATTTCGACCAACGTACCGAGCTTGGTGCCTATCTGGACCCGATCGCCGACAAGCTGCTCCTTGTCAGTGTTTTCGTTGTGTTCGGCTATATGATGGAGTTGCCGCTCTGGCTGGTGATTGCTGTCGTTTCGCGCGATGCGTTGATCGTCGGTGGCGTGCTGCTCGCCAATGTCATGGGGCACCCGGTGGCAATGAAACCGCTGTTCGTTTCAAAGGCGAACACGCTGGCGCAGATATTGCTGGCGCTGCTGGTTCTGGCGGAGCTCGCATTCGGATACAGTTCGGGCGCGGTGAGGATCGCGCTCATCGTGGCAACCGGGCTCTTGACCGTAGCTTCCGGAGCGGCCTATCTCGTCGCCTGGATCAAGCATATGGGTGGTTATGCGGAAAGTGACGCCGAAGGACGCTGAAAACGGGGCCGGGCCGGTGATCGCCCGCCCGACGCTGGCGCGCCATGTCGCCTTCTGGGGGCTGGCGGGGCTGGGGCTCGTCCTGTTTCTTTATGTTTTCAGTTCCATCCTGCTGCCGTTCCTCGCGGGCATGGTGCTCGCGTATTTTCTTGACCCAGTCGCCGACCGGCTGGAGGCGATGGGGCTGTCGCGTATCGCTGCGACGGTGCTTATCCTGATTGCATTCGTGGTGGCGCTCGTGCTCGGCCTGATGATCGTGCTGCCGGTGCTGGGCACTCAGCTGGCCGATTTCGCAAGCCGCTTGCCCGAATATCTGACGCGGTTGCAGGAACTGGCGAACCAGCTCGAGCCGGCATGGCTCGACAATTTCATCAATGGTGAGACCGACGCGGTGCGCGAGAATCTGAGCTCGATCCTTGCGCAGGGCTCGAGTTTTCTGGGCACGCTCTTCAAATCGGTCTGGAGTTCGGGCGTGGCGATCGTCAACGTGGCGAGCCTTTTCGTCGTCACACCGGTGGTCGCGTTTTACATGCTCCTCGACTGGGACCACATGGTCGAGAAGGTGGACAGCTGGGTGCCGCGCGACCATGTGGAGACGGTGCGCCAGATCGCCCGCGACATCAATGTCGCAACGGCGGGCTTCGTGCGCGGGCAGGGCACGCTGTGTCTCATTCTCGGCATTTTCTATGCCGTTGGCCTGTCGCTGGTGGGGCTCAATTTCGGACTGTTGATCGGGCTTTTTGCGGGGCTGATCAGCTTTGTTCCGTATGTGGGTTCGCTGATCGGCTTCGGCCTGTCGATCGGCATCGCGCTGGTGCAGTTCTGGCCCGAATGGTGGTGGGTTCTGGCGGTGGCGGCGATCTTCTTCTCCGGTCAGTTTCTGGAAGGCAACATTCTGCAGCCGAAACTCGTCGGCAAGAGCGTGGGCCTTCATCCGGTGTGGCTGATGTTCGCGCTGTTCGCGTTCGGCTATCTGTTCGGCTTTGCAGGCCTTCTCATCGCGGTGCCGGCAGCGGCGGCCGTTGCCGTTCTGGTGCGTTTCGCCATCAACCAGTATCTCGCTTCGCCGCTCTACAGCGGACACGAAGACGCGCCGGCCAAAACGCCGAAATCCCGGGGCTGAAGCCATGTCATCGCGCCAGTTGCCCTTTGATCTGGCTCCCTCGGAAGCGTTGAGTCGCGACGATCTGGTGGTGACGCCCGCCAACGCGCGTGCGGCCGCCCTGATCGAGAACTGGCCTTCATGGCCGGCACCGGTGGTGATCCTCGCCGGCCCCGCAGGCAGCGGCAAAACGCACCTCGCGGCCATCTGGCGGGAAGAAACGGATGCCGTGACGGTGCCGCGCGAAGGGATCGACGCCGAGGCCATGGAGCAGGCGGGTTTGCGCCCGGTCCTGATCGACAATGTGGATGGCGGCCCGGTGGACGAGAACGGCCTTTTCCATCTGATCAATGCGGCGCGCTCGGGGGGGCAGGCGATGCTTCTCACCGCGCGCAGCTTCCCGAGCGCCTGGGGTGTGAAACTTCCCGATCTCCTGTCGCGGCTCAAGGCTGCCGCGATGGTGGAAATCGATGAGCCAGACGACATGCTCCTTGCCGGCGTGATCACGAAACTTTTCGCCGACCGGCAGGTCGATGTCGAACCGCATGTGGTGCAGTTTCTGGTGCGCCGCATCGAACGCTCTCTTTCAAGCGCCATCCGGGCAGTGGACGCCATCGACCGCGCGGCCCTCGAACGAAAGACCAGAATCACCCGCCCGCTCGCCGCCGAGATGGTGGCTGCTTTGGAAGCGGGTGAGAGGATGTTCGAAGGCTAGACCCTTGTTCGAAACGCCAAGGCGGTGTGCGCCTTGGGGGAACCATTTTCGCCGATCAAAGTTTTGCTCTCCACAGATCAGACAAGTGACAAAGGAGTGCATGATGACTGATGAGCGCAAGGATCGCACCACGGTGGTGACCTCAGGTGGCGGCGGGGGTGCCGGCTGGTTCATAGCCGGCGGGCTCGTCGTTGCTCTCGCTCTGGGAGGGTTCCTGCTTTTCGGCGGTGCACTGGGCGGCGGCGACGGTGGTGTGAACATCGATGTTCCGGAAAAAGTCACCATCGAAACACCCAAGCCATCCGAATAACCACTTTCATCGCCCGGCTTTGCCGGGCGATGTTGTACTTGTTGCCGCACTTCATGCGGAAATCATCGATTTGGGCTTGCGCGGAAAATTCTGAGACTATAGGGGTTCATTCGCTCGGAGCGTAGCGCAGCCTGGTAGCGCATCTGGTTTGGGACCAGAGGGTCGCAGGTTCGAATCCTGCCGCTCCGACCACCTTTTCGCATTTGTGCGGATGTCAGGTGGTGCCACCTGACTGAAAAATGCTCTGGAACGAGGTTTACGACGTGTCTGCGCGCATTTTCAGCCCGGCCAAGACGGCCATGCAGTCCGGCAAGGCCAAGACCGGCCTTTGGGTGCTGGAGTTCGATCCCGAAATACCGCGCAAGATCGATCCTCTCATGGGATACACCACGTCTTCCGACATGAAGAGCCAGGTTCGCCTGACTTTTGAGAGCAGGCAAGAGGCTATCGCCTACGCCGAACGGAACGGAATTCCCTTCCGTGTGGAAGAACCTCACAAGCCCAAGCGGCGTCAGGTTTCCTATGCGGACAATTTCCGCTATGACCGCAAGACCCCGTGGACACACTGAATGAGCTCCACACGTCGGTCCCGTAGCTCAGTTGGATAGAGCACCGGCCTTCTAAGCCGATGGTCGCAGGTTCGAATCCTGCCGGGATCGCCAACGATTTCAGGGTCCATTCTTGTCACATGGTTTACATTTGATACCGGAGAGATGGTTTACACTTTCTCCGGAGCGAATGGGTTTGATGCYGGTTCGACACGATCCTCCTTATTGTCGAAGAAACCCAGATCATAGTCGAGGAATGAGACGAGCCAAATTCCRTCATCGACTTCGCGCAGTCCCAGGATTTGGCCTGCGAAGACCTGGCTGAGATTGATTTTTCGTTTTCCGATGCAGATTCTGCCGCATCGTGTGACACGCACGGTGCGGTCATG
Source organism: Nitratireductor sp. (assembly GCF_017794765.1). Lineage (GTDB taxonomy): Bacteria > Pseudomonadota > Alphaproteobacteria > Rhizobiales > Rhizobiaceae > Nitratireductor. The sequence continues at coordinate 2,056,779 of NZ_CP051236.1, forward strand.
GAGCGGGTAGTCCGGTTCGTCGTAGCCTCGAAGTTGCTCGCTTCCCGACATTATCCGTGGATTGGTGCGGCTCAGATGTTAGCCGCTTCGTCTGAAACCTGACGCTTGATCCATTGCCGGAAAACCCTGAAGGCCGGGCGGTTCTTGTTGTCGGCCCAGCACAGGTAATAGTGTCGCATGGCTCGAGTGCTCGACCGCTTCTCGCTGAACAGTTTCACAAGACGCCCTGAAGCCAGATAAGGCGCGGCATAAACATGTGGCAGCCACGCCACGCCATAACCGTCGAGTGCCGCTACGAGCGTGAGGGCGCTCGGCAGGCGCGTAACGCGTGTGTGAGTTTCGTATGCTACGCCATGATCACTGAACCAGCGGGCCATTTCCGTGTCCCTGTCCTCATCCAGCATCCAGGGCAGTCGCGTGAGGTCTGCGGGCGAATCGATGGCAACGTTCTCGACAACCGAAGGCGCCGCCACGACCACGTCCCAGCCCTCCAGCAGTTTCTCGCTGTTAATCCCCGGCCAGTTTCCGTCGCCATGCCGCACGGCAGCATCAAAATCACCCGCTACAAGATCGTGTACGGCGGCGTCGGTGTTGATACGCAAGTCGATTTCCGGGTGGCGCTGGAGGAAGGCTCCAAGCCGAGGGAGCAACCAATGTTGCGCGAAATGCGGCGTTACCGTGATGTTCAAGATGTTGTCGTCACGCCGAAAACGCTCGACATCACCGGCAATGTTTCGAAAGTTTTGAAGTAGGGTTTCGGCCAATCCGGTGGCCTCCGGCAACATCATCAGCCGATGTCCGGAACGGGCAAACAATTTCCGCTGCAGGCGGTCTTCCAGGTTGCGCAGATGCTGACTGACGGCCCCATGAGTCACGTTCAGCGCACGTGCTGCGCCTCCGACGGAACCTGAGTTGTGAAACGCCGCCAAGACCCTCAAGGAGTTCAATGGCAGCCAGCCAATATCGATCTCTCTCATAATGTTAGAAAAACTAACATTCAGGAAGATTTTCTGACAAGGAAAAATTCCAATTACATAATACTTTAGCGCCATCGCACAGCAATGAGGATAGAGTGATGGCTGACCATTTTTCTAACATGAGAGGCAATAGAGAGTCGTTACGCCCGGCGAAATCCTCCGGCATCGATGATGAGATGCTTCATCAGATCCGGCAGCAAGGTCGGATCGAAAGGGCAAGGATCGTACGCCAATGGTTTTCGGCGTTCCGGCGTATATTTGCGTCGGTTCGTTCCGTGGGATGCCGCTTGTCGATCGGCAGATGATCCCCGTCTGTTCCGGCCGCTCACTCCATTTGGGAAATCCGCGCCTTCGGATCAGAGCAACGTCTGGGCCTGTTTGGTATCATTCTAGCTCGATCAGAACCTTGATCAGCTCTGCCTGACGTGTGACACCGGTTTTCCCAAAAATGCTTGTCAGGTGTGTCCGCGCGGTGTTGATGGATATCCCACAGCGCCTGGCAGCGGCGGCGCGGCCATCTCCCTTGCGCATCTCCAGCGCAAGCCTGGCCTCGGCGGGAGTAAGACCGAAGCGCTTCTGAAGCACCACCAGGCACTGATCGCGGTCCAGTTCCGGATTGCTGATGTGGATGAGAGCCGAGGGCACTGGCGCGCCGGGAGCCGTGCTGGCGATGCGAATGGGGCGGATCTCCACTGAATACGGCATCGCATCCGGTTTTGGCCTCACCGCGATCCGCCGGGCATGAGGTGCGGAAACGCCGGTTGCAGAACAGGTGGATAGGGCGGCTTGCAGGGCAGCATGGGAGCGTTCTTCGGCGAAGCGCAGTCGGCCCTTGATGATGGAAATCCCTCTGCCCTCTGAAAACAGGCGCTCTGCCCCCGAATCTGCAAAAAGCACGCGCCGCTCACGATCTATGATAGCCGTGCTGGTCGCGGAGGGACCGTGTTTGCCGGTTTTCAGAAGCGAGGTTTCAAAGGCAGCCCTTTGAAGGTTTCGTGCAAGGCCGACGGCACGCACCAGGTGCGGAATGAAGTATGAGAAGCGCTTGACCGTGTCGGCTCCGATGCGATCCCGTCGGGCCGGTGCCTGCAGGACGATACTGGAAAAGCCTCCCCGGTCGGTCGATAGATTGGTCGCCAGCCGCTCGGCACCAAGACCGGAATGGCGCCAGTAGTCATTGTAAAACCGGCTGCAGAAGAATTTTTCACGACCGGTGTCCGCAAGGCTCGTGATCCGTCCCACCGGCATGGATGCTGTCGTTGCCGCGGTTGGATCATGCGCCCACCATTTTTCCGCGTATTGCGAAACCACATAAGGATCGGCGCGCGGTGTGATCACCGATGAAAAGTGGATGCTCGGGTCTGTCACGACCAGCGCGGCGTTCTCAACCCCGCAATAGTCTGCGAGGCTGCACAAAAGCTGCGGCCAGATCCCTGTGTCGAAAACAGCATCATATATCTGCCCGACAAGGTTGGATGCCTTGTCCATTGTGGTCGCTCCTGCATCAGCCTGCAGCGGACGTCACGCTGCCCTGCTGGCTGACCGTTCCGCTCTGCCCGTGAATACGATGAAAACAAATAGACCCATGGCCAGAATGGTGACCAGAGACCCGGCGATGGCCAGGCCCTCTGTGACGCCTTTGAGCGCAAGCACGATGCCAGGCACAATCATCCACAGGCCGAGCGAGGCCATCGCGAAATGGAGCCCTGCGAGCCTGCCTTCGGCCGCCTGAGGAACGTTGTGATAATAAAGCCCGCTCATGCCCAGCGTCACCCAGCCGATGAGGTTCAGATGAGCATGGGCGGAAGCCAGTGAATGATCCTGCGAAGAAGCCATATGTATGCCGAATGCCATGCCGGCCAGCGCATAGAGGCTGGCGCTCAGGAAAAAAAGAAAAGCTATACCGCGCATCATGTTATCTCCCATTGATGTGTTTGCGCTGCGGAAAGGCGGGCGGCGTTGGTTGTCGAGGCCGTCTCATGCGAGCCCCAGGTCCCGATCGCTTGCTGCCTGCTCATATTTGCTGGCCGGCGGCCAGGGCCGGTCTCGCCAGTGCGGATGAGCCGTGAAACTGGAGATGGATCGGCCGGGAGGCAGGGCGCCATTGCCCAGCCCGAGCGCATAATCGTAGTAGAGCTTGATGATCTCCTCGCGGCTTACCTGCTGCGCGGCGGGATGAGCGAGACAGGCGTCGCGCCAGCGTGAGACGCGGGCAAAGCCAGGTTCATCCGGCAATGCGAAGTCCTCGTAGTAGTCCAGAAACCAGAAACGCGCGAAGATCGGGGTGAACACCACTTCGGCCAGACCGAACTTGTCGAACAGAAACCCGTCAGCCTGATCCGCCTCAGATCCGTACGCGAGCAGGAAGTCGTTGAGATCCCTGTAGAGATCGAGCAGCTGTTTGTGCTTGCCATCACGCGCGTCGCGATCCTGGTTCATAACCAGCCTGTAGCCCGCCGTGATAAAGGGGCCTTCCTTCGCGATCAGCATGCGTTCGATGGCATGCTCGAAAGGATCGATACGCCGCACTGGCGGCCCCGCGGTAATCTCTTCGAGATAATCGAGGATCACCAGACTTTCCTTGAGAATGCCTCCCTGTGGCGTTTCAAGAACCGGTAGTGCGGTGGTGCCGCGTGTTTTCTCAAGTAACTCCGGATCGCGCGGCCGGGTGATATCGACGACCTGGAACTCGACAGCCTCGATCTGTCCCTTCAGGGCCAGCAGGATTTCCAGCCGCTGCGAGAAAGGGCAGGCCGGGATGTGGTAGACAATCGGTCTTTCATTCTGTCGGGATGACATGAGCTACTCCACACCGAGAGGCGGGCCGGTGAACCGCATGTTGTGGCGCAACGCCGCTTCATTGATCCGCTCCATGTCGTCGGGAATGCGGAACTGTTCCCTTACCATCTCGACAAAGAAGTTCTCGAACCCGCCGGGGGTGAAGATCACCAGATGGCGGCTCGGTTCGCCGGCCGAGGCGCGAAAGGTATGTTCGCGGCCACGCGGAATAAAGACACTTTCCCCGGGCTCGCAGGTGAAGCTCTTCCCCTCGAGCCAGAAATCGCATGAACCCTCGATGAGCACGAAGGTCTCGTCCTCCGCCTCGTGCACATGGCGGGGTGGGCCGAACCCGGCCGGAGACCAGCTGTCGACGATCGACATGGCACCGCCCGTCTCGGTCGGGGAGAGTATGGTCTTGTAGCGAACCCCGTTCCACGTGAAGACGCCGGGGCCGGTCAGTGCATCAGGCATCGTTTCCTCCATGAACCCAGGTCAAGGAAACGAAAGCGCTCTCGTCATTGCATTGTGTAGCAGGGTGGAATTAATCTGAAAAATCGTTTGATTGGATAGAGTCTATCGATAAAATGAATTTTGCGACATTCGACCTCAATCTTCTGCGTGTTCTCGACGCATTGTTGAGAGAAGGCTCCACGGTGAAGGCAGGGGAGAGGCTGGGTATGTCGCAATCAGCGGTGTCGGGCGCGCTTGGTCGGCTCCGCCATGCGCTGAATGACCAGCTGTTCGTGCGCCATGGCCAGGGTTTGCGGCCCACCGATTATGCGGTCTCCCTGTCTCTGCCGCTCAATGCGGAGCTTGCCCGTCTGGAAGCGCTATTGGCACCGCCGGCATTCGATCCGGCCGCCAGCACGATGAGTTTCAAGCTGGCTGGGGCAGATTTTTTTGCCGAGATGCTGATGCCCGAGCTTGCCCAGAAGCTACGGGTCGCAGCACCCCGGATGCGCATGCAGCTGATTGACCTGGTGCCGAACAGCTACCTGGATTCGCTGGAGCGCTATGAGGCCGACATGGCGCTCATGCCGGATCTGGATTTTCCCGAATGGACGGATCGTCGTCCGCTCTTCCACTCCAGCTATACGGTCATCGCAGCGGCTGACAACCCGGTACTGGCCCGGGCAGGCGTGCAGCCTGGAGAAGTGCTCGACATGGACTTGTTTTGCGAACTGGGACACCTTCTGTTTTCGCCCGAAGGCAAACACGCGGCCGCGGGCGATGCGGCACTGGCGCGTGTGGGACGCAGCCGCAGAGTTGTCATGACCATGCCGGTCTTCTCGGGCATTTGCCGTGTGGTGGGCGAAAGCGAGTTGATCTCGCTGATCCCGCACCGGCTGGCCGAAAGGCTTGCCCCATCGCAGAATCTGACGCTCTACAAACCGCCAATGCCCATCGACCCAGTCCTGATTGTGGGCGTGTGGCACAAGCGGACGACGGACAATCCGGCTCATCGCTGGATGCGAGGGCTGATCGCAGACATTCTGACGCCGCTTAATGAGGGCGAGCGCCCGGTGCCTGTTTGAACGGGCGCCCATCTGATGTGGCGCCTCACACAAACGTCGCATGACCGGATGGTTTCCCCGGCCTAAGATCCTTTGCAGATGAAGTAATGAGCTTGAAAGACGGTGTTTGTGCACCGCGGTTGGGGAGCGATGGATCTTTTCACCAAATTTGAGGGACGCATTTCGCGCCGGCGTTTCTGGCTTGGATTTGTCGGCATTGCGGCGATGGCGATGATCGCCGGTCTTGGTATTATGTTTCTTCTGCCCGAAGGGACTGTTCTGGTTCTGGGGCAGGTGCTGTTGTCAGGCGCCATCGTCTACATGTGGTCGGCAGTGGTGGTGAAGCGGCTGCATGATCGCGGAAAGCCCGCTTTGCCATGGGTCGTCATCTTCATGGCCCCCGGCGTGATCATGCAGGTGATGAGCATTCTCAAGATCGGCTATTCTGCGGTGGAACTGGGGGGCACCAGCGTCATGGTACCGGGAGTTGCGGCCATGGCTGTGATGTGGGCCGCCATGGCGGTTGCGCTTTGGATGATCGTCGAACTGGGGTTTCTCAAGGGGACGCAGGGGGACAATACCTATGGTCCTGACCCGCTCCGCACAATGCACGAAGCTCAGGCGACCTGAGCCGGGAAAGCGCTTTGACGCATTAGAGGCATCACCCAATGATACACACCGCCCTGATCCGGTTGAACATGACGCAGCTCTATCTGCTGCGAACCGGACCGGACGGAAAGCGTGAAGCGTCGTGACGGGTCTGGGTTCTCATCTTTCTGGCTCCTGTGCTGTTTCTGGGAGCTGCCGCCTCGATCGCATGGGAAACCCGCAGCTTTCTGCACAGTGCGGAACGCACCATGGGGGAGGTCGTTCATGTCTATGCCTGGGACGGTTGGAATCCTTGGGATGGCGTGACGACGGACTACAGCCCGGTTTTTCGATACCGCTTTACAGATGGTGAGATGACTCAGGCCAGCACCGGTCAATCTTCCCCCAACTGGAATTTTCCAGTTGGTTCGCGGCACGAAATATTCTTTACACCGGACCGCAAGCGGGATGTGCGTCAGAACAATTTCGAACAGCTTTGGGCTGTGCCTGCGGTGATTGCGGCTATGGGACTTGTGCTGCTGGTGCCGGCGTTCATTGCGACGTTCCTTGTCCTGCGATGGTTGAGAGCGCCCCCGAGGGTGGCTCATGGTTGAGGCGACGCCCCCGGAACGAAACGGCTCGGCTGTCGGACCATGGCGGCGTCTTGCCGAAACCGCCGTTCTGCTGGCTCCCTTTGCTGCTGCGTTGCTTTACGGGTTCTGGAGCTTCACGTCGTCCGACCGCCACTATGGCGCGCTCGACAGGTCCGGTGTCGAGACAATGGCCACCATCCTTGACAAGCGCGTGGTGCGCCACGGTACGGATCGCCCGAGATATCGCTATGAGATGACGATCGGTTTCACCGTGGGCGAAACCATGCGCCGGGGTACTGTTCAGGTTTCCTCCGGCTTTTACGAGCGCCATGAACCGCCTCAGCGCGTCCCGATCCGATATCTGCCAACAGACCCGCAGATCCGGTCGATTGACCCGGCCATGCACGGCAAGTCCATGCGGAATGCTATGACCATAGTTTTGCTGCTTCTGTTCATCGGCCTTGTTAACCTGGGCATGGCACGCAAGGCCAGATACGGTCGAACGTCTGTGAAGAGGGCAGGGCGATGACGATTTATGGCGTCCCAATCGCTGATGTCGCATGGACAACCTGGTGGATGCTGGGCTCTGCGGCGATCACATTCATCGGATTTATCGGCTGGAAGATCAGCTCTTTCTTCACCGGAGCGAAGGCCATGATAGAGCAGGATGCGGCAGGTCCCCGATACAGCTGGCTGCGTGCAAGGATATTGCCCGGCTATCTCGCCAATCAGCCTTTCAAGAGCAGCGTTTTATCGCGCCAGTTGCAGGGCGGGGTGAGCAGGTTCTTCTTTTACCTCCTCCTTGCCGGACTGGCCGGTCAGGTTGGTTTCTGGCTCTTCGCCATCAGTTTCATGCAGCAATAGGAGCTTCGTCATGCGCCGCATCCTCATCGGCCTTCTTGTGATTTTTCCGCTCGCCACCCCGGTGCAGGCCGGCTGCAAAGAAGATATCCAGGCCATGCTCGCTGCCGGTGAGAAATGGGAGAGTTACCGCATTGAAACCCGGACTCTCATGGGCGGTGTGACCGTACAGCATACGCAGCAATGGTTTCGAGATTACAGTCATTTTCATCAGGCTGTACGCGAGACCGGCGTCCATTGGCTGGTGCTGGGGTCTGAGGAATACACCTCCCACGACGGCGAGACGTGGCAACGCTCTCAGATGCGCAAGGAAAACTGGCTTGAGGAAACGCTGGCGCGCAATGCAATCCTCCGGGAAACCATCCGTGAGACTTCCTGCGACACGGAGACGATCGACGGCATCTCCCTTGTGCGATTTTCGCACACGCAGGAGACGATGGAACCTGTGAGGTCCGTTTCGCATGTGACCACCCTGCTTGATCCCAAAACCATGCGCCCGGTCGAGCGGCACATGAAAACCATGACGCCGGCGCAATCCATCCAGCAAGGGGACACGCGTGCCGAGATCATGGAATCCCGGATCGAGATGATGGTCGATTACTTCTGGGACGAACCCATCACCCTGCCAGCCCCCTGATGCCCGCAAAGGGTGGCGATAATCTACCCGCGATCGCACAAACGTCGCATGCCGCCTCAAGCCTCCACGCGTAAAAACGTCAGACTCGCGACAGTTGATTTCAAAACTGTTTCGGGCAGCGCGAGGTTTTTTCAAGGGGAATGCGACGTGCAGGAAATGTCCAACCACGGTGAGTTGAGAGAGCGCAGACAGGTTCGCCGCACTGTACAAGCTTCGTTCATGGCGCTGATGACGTCGACCACGCTACCCGTGTCGGCACTGGCGCAGGCGGTTATTGACGGAGGAGCCACGGAAACTGTTTTCGGAACGGGCGGGGGAACCCAGCCAAACACATGGAACATCGGCGATACACTGACCGTGGGAAATCTCGGTCTCGGAACCCTGATCATCTCCGACGGAGGTGTTGTCAGCAACACGCTGGGGATACTCGGCGCAACGCCGACGGGGAACGGCAAAACCGTCATCACGGGCGCCACCTCGCAATGGCTGAACAGCTCGACGCTTTATGTGGGTTCGCAAGGGGTGGGCACACTCAACATAACGGATGCGACGGTAGAGGCCGCCGCCATTCTGATCGCGCAGGGCAACGACACGCAGGGTACGGTCAACCTGATCGGTCCTACAGCCCAACTGAACGCCAACAGTGCCAACATGATTGTCGGCTTTTCCGGCCTAGGCACTCTTGAAGCCAGTACCGGCGCCTCTGTCTTTGCCGGCGCTGATCTCCTGATAGGCTATTCGGCAGGCGGCGGGGGCAGCTTCGCCACTTTGGATAATGCCACGTTGACGGTGACCGACGATACGAGAGTGGGGCGCATTGAATCCGGTGCGCTCAATATCCAGAATGGTGCGACATTTCTCTCCAACGGATTTGTCACGATTGGTGAAGGGGGTGGATCGGGAACTTTGACTGTCTCGGGAGCCAGCTCGAACTGGACTTTGGGTGCAGACACCTATGTCGGCACGGGCGGTATCGGCCAGATCACTCTCTCAGACGGTGCGGCGGTTCTTGGAAACCATAGCAATCTGTATCTCGGGTCTCACGATAGTTTGGGGCTGGGCACCCTGATAATCGACAATGCAGGCTGGACAGACGCGGGCGAGATCACTCTGGGGGCAGATGTCGGTGCCAGCGGTACACTCACCCTGTCGTCAGGAGGCACGCTCTCGTCTTCCGATTATCTGTTTATCGGCGATCTGGGTGATGGCACGACGCTTGTCACCGGTGCCGGCTCGCAGCTCACGACAGATCTCGGCGTTTATCTGGGCAATTCCGATGGGGGCACCGGCCTGCTGACCATCGCCGATGGCGGCGAGGTGAGCACCACCGATGTCAAGGTTGGCGCGCGACAGGACACGGTCGGAACAGTGAGTGTTTCTGGCCCGGATTCGGAGCTGAATGCCGATGGCGAATTGATCGTTGGGGATGAAGGCAGAGGCGCACTTGCCATCACCGGCGGAAAAGTCTCGGCCACCTCAACCATCACGCTTGGCTATGCGCCCATGGGCGAGGGGGCGGTTCTGGTCAGCGGTCCGGATGCCGGTTTGGCTGGCGACCACCTTTTCGTCGCGGAAGAGGGCGCCGGCACGCTGACAATCGCGGCAGACGGAACGGTGACCGTCGCCAACAGAGCCTATCTGGGCTTCAACGCGACCTCTGAGGGAACTCTCAATATAGGCGCTGCCGCCGGGGAGGCTGCAGTTGCACCCGGTAATCTTGATGCCCCGGAATTGTGGTTCGGTGACCACGAGGATGCGAAACTGTTCTTCAATCACACCGGGAGCGCCCACGAATTCGCAGTCGACATGATCGGTGAAGGCCGGCTCTACCAGCTTGCAGGAGAAACCGTGTTGACGGGAGATTCTTCGGGCTTTACCGGCGTTTCGCAGGTCTCCGGAGGCGCGCTTTTGGTCAATGGGAGCCTTGGCGGCAACGTGGTTTCTCTCAATGGAGGCATCGTCGGCGGGACAGGGACATTGACGGGGCTCGCCATAACGGCATCGGGCGGACGGCTAGCGCCGGGCAACTCGATCGGGACCTTGAGTGCGGCCAGTGTCCTCTTCGATCCAGGTTCGGTCTATGAGGTCGAGCTTGCGGACGGCGGTTTCACTGCCGGTACGCACAACGACCATTTGGACGCCGCCGGCTCGGTCACGATCAATGGAGGTATGGTGCATGTCACACCGGAGAACGGGATCGATGACGGGTCGACCTATACGCCCGGAACCTACACCATAATCTCGGCTGGCAGCTTGAGCGGTTCATTCGATACGTCCCGCCCAACCGATGACTATGTGTTTCTTGATTTCACGCTCGAGTACGACGCAACCAATGTCTATCTGCATTCAGAGCAGGCGGTGTTTTTCTCCGATATCGCCAGCACACCCAATCAGCTGGCGGTAGCAGGACCTCTCGAGGCTCTGGGCCGGGGCAATGCCCTCTACGACGCGTTGCTCGGTATTTCCGGCAGTGAGGACGATGCCCGAGCAGCATTCGACGATCTCACAGGCGAGATCCACAGCTCCATGAAAACTGCGCTTCTGGAAGACAGCCGCTTCCCGCGAGAAGGGGCGATGAACCGGCTTCGGGACACGCTGGGAGGGATTGGTGCCGATGGAAATGCCGGTGCGGCTGCCGAAGCAGACTATTCGATGTTTGAAAGCCCGGGTCTGTGGGCGCGTGGCTTCGGCGCACGGGGACAATCGGATGGCGACGGGAATGCCACCGCGCTGGACCGCAGCATTGGCGGTTTGTTGGTGGGGGGTGATGCAGCGTTCCTGGACACTTATCTGCTTGGTGTCTTCGGTGGCGTTTCCCGTTCTCGCTACGGAGTTGACATGCGCTCGTCATCCAGCACCGCTGACGGCTATACACTTGGCATTTATGGTGGCGGACACTGGGGCGGGTTCAGTCTGCAAGGGGGCGTTTCTCATGGCTGGCACAGGCTGGAAACCAGCCGCGCGGTGGCGTTCACCGGCTTCTCGGATCAGGTGTCGGCCAGCTACAATGCACGGACGCTGCAAGCCTGGGGTGAAGCAGCCTATCACGTTGACGCTGGTGGCGCCCGGCTGGAACCCTTCGCCAACCTTGCTCATGTGCGACACTCCACCGATGGTTTCTCCGAGAGGGGAGGCTCTGCCGCTTTGAGCGTGACAGCTGGTTCGGACACGGCCACCTTGACGACGCTTGGTCTGCGCGCTGAAACTGACATTGCATTGGGCGGCAGATGGGGCGGCAGACGGGGCGGCGGATGGGGTGGCATGAATGCTTCCCTGAGCGGAGCGGTCGCCTGGCGACACGCCTTCGGTGAGACGCCGACCTCTCAGGTCTCGTTCGCCGCCGGCGGGGAGGGCGTTCCGATAGCCGGAGTGCCACTGGCGCGCGACGTGCTGGTTCTGGATGCCGGCCTGGAGATGACGCTTGGCAGCGCCGCCACGCTGGACTTTTCGTATGGCGGGCTGTTTGGTTCCGGAGTGGATGATCACTCAGGCACCGTCACATTGAACGTCCGGTTCTGAGGTGGCGATAAATCCGATCCGGCGATTAGAGCGGTTCACCGTTTCACGGAAACTCTGTTCGGCACTACCTATCAGTTTTTCCGCATTTGTGCTGACGTCAGGTGTTTCCACCTGATTGCAAAACGCTCTAGCGAGTGCCCTTCAGCCCTGCGTAGGTAGTGATCCGGACATGGCACCCGGTGCGAAGAACGGGCATCTGGCGAGATATCCCAGACACCCGTTGTTGCCGCCCGTGCACGCGATTGCGAATGAAGCAGTGATCGAGCTTTCAAGCCAGCGTCAAAAGGCGATTCTGTACTTCAGACCGGCACCGTATTTTTCGTAGTCTCCCGAGCCCAGACCGTCATAGTCGAAGTCGAGCGCCAGTTTCCCGCCATTCTCGAAGAGATAATCAACGCCGATCCTGAAGCCCAGTCGTGCGCCATCCGTTGCGGAGGTTACCGATGCTGCTTCCCCGCTGCCCGATGTGCTGGCAAATGTGAGGGGTACGCCACCCCGCAATGTCAACGCGCCGAAGGGAACGTCGATCGGCATTGAGGCGTCAAGGCTCAATTCGAGCGAGTTCATGGTGATCGACTGGTCGGGAATGACGTTGCCCAGACTGTCCGTATAGGAGCGCTGCCGGTCAAAAAGATGAACGGCGTCAAGGCTGGGTGTCAAGGTGATCAGACCGAGCGATATGTCGCCTGCCACCGTGACGCGGAAGAGTCCACGCTGCGTTCTGACGGTATCCGTATAGGTCCCGAAAGGTGCGTGACTGTTCCGGCTCTGGCCGAGCAATGCCTGCGCACTGAAATAGAGCGGATGCCCGGGCAATCGGCCAACCAGATAGGGACCGGCCAGCCAGCCCGTGCCGGAAATGGAAGTATCCTCGTTTTCATGCGCCAGATGATCGACCTGAACCATAGCGCCGGCCGCAAGATGTGGCGTCAGCTCGAAATGGGTCCCGGTGCTCAGATGCACATACCGGTTCGTGGTACCTGAATTCTTCGACCAGGACGCCGACAATTCAGCCCAAATAGGATCTGTTGGTCGCGTGGCGAAGGTGAGGTTTCCGTCTTCGGATGTCGCCTGAGCACTAAGAGAGCCACTGCCATTCCCGCGATAAAGCGCGATGAGGTCCGGCTGACCGCTGATCAGTTGTGTGGCGCGCGCCTGCATGAAACGCGCCATCTGCTGCTGCGTTTCCCGCACAGTGGCATTAGAAACCACAACCGTTCCCGAAGCCAGGTTTGTGTTCCCGGCGGCATCGCTTGCAACGCCCGACGGCACCGACACCGACAGATCCCCTTGTCCCGAAGCGACTATGGTTGCGTGATACAGGGTGGCTGCTCCGCTCAGCGAACGGACGTGCCCGTTCAACACCGCGATGTCTGCACTGGAAAACCCGAAAACCGGCTCGGAGAAGAGGATTTCCACGACGACACTCTCGCCCGCCACGACTTGCGTGTCCGGTCCGGTCACGGAAACGCTGGGGCGCGTTGTATCGCCATTTGCAGCAACGGTTATCTCGACCTGATCCGTTGCCGAAGCAAAGCCGTCATTCACCTCCAGATCGAAGGTCAGAACGACATCGGGGGCACCGGTAGCGAGCGTTGGAGCGTTGAATGTGGGGGAGACGCTGGCCGCGCCGGTAAGCGTTACCGCGGGCCCACCCGTCTGTGTCCATGCATAGCTGAGAGGTTGTCCCGCATCATTGGATGAGGACCCTGATCCGTCCAGTGTGACGGACGCTGCCGAGACAACCGCCTGGTCAGCGCCTGCATCAGCCGTCGGAGGCGTATTGCCCGGCGCAGTAACGGTAATTCCCACACTGTCTGTCGCGGTCGCGAAGCCATCGTCAACTTCAAGTTCGAAGACCAGAACTTCGTCCGCATCGCCAATGGAAAGGGCGGGGGCCGTGAAGGATGGCGAAACACTCGTCGCGTCTGTCAGCGCGACCGACGGGCCGCTGGTCTGTACCCAGCTGTAGGTCAGCGGCTGCCCCAAGTCATTCGCAGAAGACGATGTGCCATCCAGTATAACTGATGCCCCGGAAGCAACTGTCTCGTCAGAACCGGCATTCGCGGTCGGCGGTGTGTTGCCGGGTGCCGAAACCGTGATCGTAACCGAATCAACTGCTCCCGAAAAACCGTCATTCACAGTGAGATCAAACACCAGAACTTCATCAGCAGCGCCAATGGCAAGGTTCGGAGCCAGGAAGGATGGTGATGCAGTTGTCGCCCCCGTCAACGTCACCGATTGACCGCTGGTCTGGGTCCAGGAATAGGTCAATGCCTGCCCGCCATCATTGGCGGAGGAACCCGATCCGTCCAGTGAGACAGACGCGCCAGAAGCAACTGTCTGGTCGCTACCGGCATCGGCCGTGGCGGGGGTGTTGGGTGGTGCGGTCACGGTGATGGTCACGTAATCAGTGTCCAATGAAAAACCGTCATCGACCAAAAGCTCGAAAACGAGAACCGCGTTGGCATCACCGATCGTCAGCGTTGGGGCCGTGAACGTCGGCGTGGCTGTGCTGGCCCCGGTCAAGGTCACCGATGGGCCGCTGGTCTGAGTCCAGGAATAGGTCAGTGTCTGCCCGCTATCATTGGCTGAGGATCCTGAGCCGTCGAGTGTAACCGGATTGCTGGAGCCAACCGTCTGGCTCGCCCCTGCATCTGCAGTGGCAGGAGTATTGCCGGGGGCACGAACCGTCACGGACACTGAATCCGACGCATTCGCGATGCTGTCATCAACGGTAAGCTGAAAGACGAGAACCTCGTCGGCATCGCCAATCGCCAGCGTGGGGGCCGTGAAGGACGGGGTGGCAGTCGATGCGCCTGTCAGGGTGACAGTCGGGCCACTCGTCTGGGTCCAGGCGTAGGTCAGGCTTTGCCCACTGTCCGGGTCGGAGGACCCCGTTCCGTCCAGTGAGACCGACGCACCGGAGGCTACGGCCTGATCCGTGCCGGCATCTGCCGTTGGCGTTGTGTTGCCGGGAGCCGTCACCGTGACGGTGATTGAATCCGTAGCTCCTGCCACGCCGTCATTCACGGTGAGGTCGAAGGTCAGAACTTCATTCGCAGCGCCGATAGCGAGCGTCGGGGCGGTGAAGGAAGGCGTGGCTGTCGAGCCACCGCTCAAAGTCACCGATTGACCGCTGGTCTGCGTCCAGGAGTAGGTAAGTGTTTGACCGCTGTCATTGGCTGATGAGCCGGTCCCGTCCAGCGAGACTGGCGCACCGGAGGCAACGGTCTGATCCGAGCCTGCGTCCGCCGTCGGCGGCGTGTTTGGCGGAGCTTCGACAGTGATGGAAACGGAATCTGTCGCCGTCTCGATGCCGTCATTCACCTCAAGTTCAAAGACGAGCACGGCGTCCGGCGCCCCGGGGGTGAGTGCCGGCGCGGTGAACGACGGGGTAGCGGTTGTCGCGTTCGTCAGCGTCACTGCCGGCCCGCTCGTCTGGCTCCATGCGTAAGTCAGGGTCTGGCCGCCATCATTGGCGGACGATGCCGAACCATTGAGCGAAACCCCATCCGCGGAGGTGACTGTCTGGTCAGGCCCGGCATTCGCGGTCGGTGGGGTGTTGGGAGGCGGTGTAACGGTAATGGTCACAGTATCCGATGCCGCTTCCATGCCATCATTGACCGTCAGCTGGAAGATCAGGATCGCATTCGCTGCACCGGGCGCAAGTGTTGGAGAGGTGAAGGACGGTGTCGCCGTTGAGGCCCCCGACAGGGCGACTGCAGGTCCGCTGGTCTGGTTCCATGCGTAGGTCAGGGTCTGGCCGCCATCATTTGCTGATGAGGCGGATCCGTTGAGCGAAACCGCACCCCCGGAGGTGACCGTCTGGTCAGACCCTGCATTCGCGGTTGGCGGGGTGTTGGGAGGCGGTGTAACGGTAACGGTCACGGTATCGGTGGCCGTTTGCGACCCATCATTGACGGTAAGCTGGAATACCAGCGTCGCATTCGACGCTCCCGGAGAGAGCGTCGGAGCGGTGAAAGACGGAGTGGCGGTGGATGCCCCTGACAGGGTCACAGCAGGACCGCTGACCCTGCTCCACGAATAGGACAATGTCTGCCCGCTATCATTGGTAGAAGATGCCGCGCCATTCAGTGCGACTGCCGCACCGGAGT
Organism: Nitratireductor sp.; assembly: GCF_017794765.1. Lineage (GTDB taxonomy): Bacteria > Pseudomonadota > Alphaproteobacteria > Rhizobiales > Rhizobiaceae > Nitratireductor. Next base: position 2,072,367 of record NZ_CP051236.1, read on the forward strand.
TTACCGTCTGATTGGAGCCCGCATTGGCGGTAGGCGCTGTGTTGGTCGTGTCTCCGGAAATGGTGAAAGTGAAGGGGTCTTCATCTGCATCATTGTTTCGAAGCGTCATTGTGGCAACTCTCGAACCCGGTGCTCCCACCGGAGAGAAGCGAACGGTGAAGGTGCCCGAACCGCCAGGCGCGATCGATGATGGAGGAGGGGATGTGATGGTGAATTGCGAGGCATTTGCCCCGGAGAGGCTGGCGCTGGATACGGTCAAGGTGCCCGTGCCGACATTCCGGATGCCGAAAACCCGGTTGATCGGATAAGAGCTTGCGGAAATGGTTGAGCCAAAATGGGTCCAGTTTGCCGTGTCGGTGGACGTTGTGCCATCCGTAATCGGTTGTGCATTGCCGGTGATCTCGATCTCGGGCTTGGCTACGCAATCAGGATCGCTCGCCATGTCGATGAAGGTATAGCCGCGGGTTCCGCTGGCTGGACCGACCCGATCAGCTGCATTGACTGGGCTGCGCGCGTCAGACCAGACGGACCCGTCATCCCAGTTATCCCGCAGTCCCAGATAGACATTGCTGGTTCCTGTAATGAGAAATTGATCAAGGACCTCGACGATGTCGCGCTGCGTGGGCATCTGTCCCACAGGCGCATTCAGATAGGCTGGAACGGTGGACCGGGCATTACCAGAGGCCTCATCCCAGACAATAAGCTGGAGGAATCTGCCAGCCTCACTATCGGTATTGTAGGCCGTCCAGTCGACGACAATTTCGGTGGTCGTGGCATTGGCGTAGGGCCCGGCGATACATTTTCCATCCTGCCCGTTGAACGAGAGCGACACGGAGGGGTTGGTCCAATCGGCGTTGGCATGTTGGATGCCGGACATGAGTGCCGCGCCTGTCAGAGCGGCGGTCGCAACGCCGCGAACCACTCTGGGGAGCGTGTCGCTACACGTTCCGAAAATCTTCCTGAACGCCCCTTTGAAAAACGGATCTCTCGACAACGGCATTTCCCCCACGCAACACCTGACCGCCCGAGACCTTGCTCACCCTGCTGGTGGGCCCTGATGAAGAACATCGATTTTCGGGCATGATCACATCAGATACGAAGAGTCCTGCCAGTGATTCCAGCTACCAATTCTGACCAATTCTGACCAATTCTTGCGGCGGGCGATTCCGTTAATAAAACCCCCACAAAAAACTTCCTTAAGGGCGGTGTTGTTCTGAAAGAATCTTGCGATAGCCGGCAAAATGGGCCAACACGTCTGCATGCTGGATTTGAAGACGCTATTGCTGCTCGAAGTCTGCACGACTGCCTTGCAGGCCTTTGCATGGCTTCTGGTATGGCGGTCCTGGCGTTATCTTTACGAACTGAAGCTTATCGCCGCTGGTTTCAGCGCCATTGCGTTGGGCTTGTTTCTCCTGATGCTGCGTGGGCCTGATCCCCATCCGCTGCATCTTTTCGTCGACAACATGACTATCAAGCTCGGATTGGTTTTACTGGCAGACGGTATGGCGAGGTTCCTCGGCCATCCGGGGTGTCTCAGGGTCGGGCTGGTCATTCTTGCGGTGCATACGGCGCTCTGGTGTCTCGCCATGGCGCTGGCTCCGCACGACCTGTCTTTGCGTATTCATGCCTCCACGGCATTTACCCTTGCCATGATGGGGATGATGATCCGGATCCTCTATGTCGATAGGGGACAGCCCGCATTCCTGCGCTGGATCACGATTGCGCTTCTGGCGGAGTATATCGGTGCCAGTCTGCTCCAGAGTGCGCTTGCATTCTGGTCCCCGCATCTGGTTGCCAGCGCGCCGATCGTGAGCAACATCAACAGCTGGTACTTCTTTCAGGGGCATCTGTTCATGGTGGGGCTGTTCATCTGCATGCTCTTCATGGTCGGGATGCGGCTGTCCATCGACCTGCGCGACAGGAACGCGGCGCTTGCGGAGGAAGTGACTGAACGGCGACGCCTGGAAAGTGAGCTCTCTGCCAGTCTTGATGAGGAAAAGGCCGCCCGTGAAGAACAGCGCCAGTTCATGCATATGGTGAGTCACGAGTTTCGCACGCCTCTGGCTGCCATACGCTACGCCACAGAGATGCTCGGCGTCATGATCCAGAAGCCACCGGACGCGGTTGCAAAGCGTTTGACTGGCATCGATGCGTCCGTTTCTCGCATGACCCAGCTCATTGACCGCTTTCTGTCTACCGAGCAGCAGGTGGGAAGCACGCTCAAAGTCGAGAAGCTCAACCCATTACAGCTGACACGGGAAATCCAGCAGTACTTTGGGCATATCGGTCAGAATCAAAGGCTGCAGATGAGACCACTCGTCGATGTCCCTGATTACTGGGGTGATGTGGAGATGTTGCGGACCGTCATCGTCAATCTGATTGACAATGCACTAAAATATTCACGGTCCGATAGGCCTGTTGAAGTGGCGTTTTCCAGACGGAACAATCTTCTTGTCGTGGAGGTGGCAGATCGCGGGATAGGCATACCGGATGGAGAGCTCAGCCATGTGGGGCGGCGGTTTTTCAGGGCCTCAAACACCCGAAGAACGGCCGGCAGCGGCCTGGGTCTTTACACGTGCAGAAAATTGATCGGATATCATCGGGGGGCGTTGGATCTGCGGCCGCGCCGTGGGGGAGGAACCATCGCGACCATACGCCTGCCGATCCCCGGTCTGGAACCTAAAACACCTGAAAACGAAACTGCCGTGGGGGAGACAGAAAGGGCATGAACCGAATTCTTGTGGTCGAAGATGACGATTCGCTGCGCGGAGATCTGGTAGACTATTTATGCCTTCAGGGTTTCGACGCGACCGGTATCGGCACCGCGGGCGAGCTTGCGGACGCATTGCGAGGGGGCAGCTTGCCCGATCTTGTCATTCTCGACATTGCGCTTCCCGATGGCGACGGCTATTGCCTGGCAAAGGACATCCGCTCAAAGCTGAACTGCGGGATCATCATGCTGACTGCGCATGGGGATACCGAGAGCCGTGTGCGTGGCTTTGAAAGTGGCGCCGATATCTATCTGGTCAAGCATACGGCACTGCGGGAGATCGCGGCGGCGGTCCACAGCCTGTTGCGGCGGCTGCCGCAGGAGCGGACTTCCAGGGAGGCATCGCAAGAATGGGTTCTCGATGCGGTGGGCTGGGTCTTGCAGGCTCCGGACGGACAGGCAATCAAGTTAACCGCGACCGAAAAGACTTTCGTTGAAGCCTTGATGGGGAACGCGGGCAAACCGTGCTCCAGGGAAGAGCTGGCCCGCGTCTTGTCCCGGCGGCAAACCACCTTCGAAAACCGCCATCTCGACGCCGTTGCCAGCCGTTTACGACGGAAAATATCCACTCATACCAACACTGACGCGCCAATAAAGTCTGTATACGGGATTGGCTATTCCTTCAGCGCGATCGGCACGATTGGCAACAGAAGGTCCGAGTGAACGCAAACGGGGTACCTTCCGGGCCTGGGAACGGGTCTGGCCTGGTGGGGAGAGCTGAATGCCACGGCGCTTCGCTTTGAGAGCAGCGCAGGCTGGCTGCAAGGCTTCTCACCATCCGCGTTTGACCAATCGCGCAATCATGAAGCTCAGCAGGCCTTCGCGATCGGATTTCCCGAACGATCAACCCTCTGCGGGTGAAGCGGGACAACAGTTATTTGGATGAAAGGCTCAGCATTCCAGATCGCTTCACCGTTTCACGGAAACGCTGCTCCGTTCTATCTATCAGTTTTTCCGCATTGTTGCGCACGTCAGGTAATTCCACCTGACTGCAAAATGCTCTAATGGACTGCATTCCTGGGGACGTTACATTGGCTTGTCTTCAAAGGCGCTGCAGATCCTTGGGGAAGGGGAGGCTAGGCAGCTCTGGTCCTACAGAGTTGGAGGCGGATTTTCAGGATCTATCCCACTGTTCGCCGCTCTGAGTGTGGCTTTGGCTCTCGAAGGAGAGCGGCAGATTCTGAACGGCCAGAACCGCAGAATGTCTCAGCCCGGTCTTCCAGCCCGGTGCAACGCCGCTCATTCTATCGGAACGCTGAAACAGCCCAAGTCTATGATGAGCTTATCGAGAGATAGGTGACACTTCATACCGGACACATGGTTTACACATCTCGCATTTGGGGGAACCCGAATGCCTTGGAAAGAGTGTAAGCCAATGGACGAACGTCTCAGATTCATCGCTCGTCTGCTTGAAGGAGAGCAGATGGCGCCTCTTTGCCGGGAGTTCGGCATATCACGGGTCACCGGCTACAGGATTTTCGAGCGCTACAAGGAGTGTGGCCTTGACGGGTTGAACGACCGCTCACGGCGACCCTATCGCCAGGCCAACAGGCTTCCCGTCCAGATCGAGCGCTGCATCCTGGGTCTGAAGCGCGAACATTCATCCTGGGGGGCGCCAAAGATCCGCGACAAGCTGATCCGGCAATATCCGATGATCAAGCCCCCCGCCATCAGCACGGTGCATGCGGTGCTCGACCGGCACGGCCTGGTCACGCGCCGCAGACGGCGCCGTTACAAGGCCCGGGGGACTGCTCTCCGCAGCGCAGTTSAGGCGAACGGCCTTTGGTGCGCCGACTACAAGGGAGAGTTCAGGCTCGGCAACCGGCAATATTGTTACCCCCTGRCCATCACCGATTATCATTCGCGCTATCTGCTGGCCTGCGAAGGCTTGACCTCGACGAAGTCGGACTTCGCCTTCTCCGTTTTCGAGCGGGTTTTCAGGGATTTCGGAGTGCCAGSCGCAATCCGTACCGATAACGGCRCRCCCTTCGCCAGCCCGCATGCGCTGTTCGGATTGAGCAGGCTGTCTGTGTGGTGGYTGCGTCTGGGTATCACAATCGAACGCATCAAACCCGGTCATCCGCAAGAGAACGGGCGCCACGAGCGCATGCATCTCACCCTCAAGAAGGAAGCCGCAAAGCCGGCCGCCTTCAACTTCCTGCAGCAGCAGGAGCGCTTCGATCGCTTCATCGAGGTTTACAACAATGAAAGGCCCCATCAGGGACTGGGCGGTGCCTATCCGGGCGAACTCTATACACCGTCACCCCGCGCCTATCGGCCGCCCGACGAACCGGACTACCCGCTCCATGACCGCACCGTGCGTGTCACACGATGCGGCAGAATGGCGCGGACACCTTGATCAGATTCTGCCGCCACCGAAACGGCTTGTGCGCGGCCATCACGCTGCGATGCCTTTCGGTGATGTCGCTGACTTCTTGAAGAGACTGAACAAGGTGGGCGGCGTGGCAGCGCGGGCATTGGAGTTTACGATCTTGACAGCCGCGCGATCAGGAGAGACGCGAGGAGCCTCTTGGAGGGAGATCGATCTTAAGGCAAAAATCTGGACGATACCGGGTTCGCGAATGAAGTCTGGTCGCGAGCATCGGGTGCCTTTGTGCAATTATGCCCTTCAAATACTTGAGGCGATGGGCGACCGCGCCATTGATGACCTTGTCTTCGCTGGAGCAAAGCAGGGACGACCGCTTTCAGACATGAGCCTCGCCAAGGCGCTGAAATCGGGGGGCGGTGGCGATTTCACCGTTCACGGCTTCCGAAGCTCGTTCCGTGACTGGGTGAGTAAAGCAACGAATTTTCAGCGTGAGGTCGCTGAGGCCGCACTCGCCCATGCGGTCGGTGATAGCGTCGAACGCGCGTACAGGCGCGGTGATGCGCTTGAGAAGCGCAGGCAGTTGATGGATGCATGGGCAGCATATGTTACCGGAGCACCGGATGGAGTCGTGCGCCTGGATCGTGCGTCATGAAACCGTTCAAATACTCATCGGGCCAGATTGAGCAACTCAATGCCGCGGCAGGCGAGCGGCTAGATGGATACTGGCTAACGATGCTTGAGCAGCAATGTGAAGAGTACATTGATCGAGTGCACATGTCGCGCTCAGGCGGTGGAGCTGATCGATCCGTCAGAATCCGAAATTTTGAAGAAGTGTTGCGCGAACTGCCTCTTTGCGAACGCACTGAAAAATCGCTTGATGATTTGTTTACCCGTTTTCTTTCGTCGAACCTGCCCCCTATGAAATCGATGGCCGCGGTTGCTGTTTCCGGGCGCGTAGATTGGGTGGACTACAATCGATACATCGCGCGCCGCGAAATACGGCAGCTAATCAAAATGCTGGAGTTCAAATCTGCAGAGGAAGTGGACGCGGCATACCGTCACAAGCTGCCTCGAAATGACCTCTTTGTCGGAGCCTTTCTGGTGTGGACGGATCTGAAGAACTTGCCTCCGGCGACTGCACCAATATCTGACCCGTTGGAGACCCCCGCTCAGCGTTTCATCAAGGCTGCTACCCTTCCGGCATTGAAGCTAGGGCACGATCATTTGGGGGGCAGTCGAAACAGGGAATACCCTGATGGCAAGACAATAGTGGCCGCCATACGGGCCTTTCAGAGTACGAAAAAACGCGCTTCAGAATATTAAGTAATCTTTCGTATCGGTATGACCGCGAAAGCTGGAATGTTCACCTCGCACGATACAAAGAGGTGAAAGAGTGACTGAGAAACCTGCACTTATCTCGTTGAATGATGCTTGCCGCCTCACAAGTTTGAGCAGGACAGCAATCAACCGGGCCCGACAGGCAGGCCGTTTCCCACAAGCCGTTTGTCTTGGTGAGAAGCGCGTGGCCTTCGTTCGAAGCGAGGTGGAGCAATGGATCGCTGATCGCATTGCCTCCCGGGTCCAGGCTTGATGCCAGAAAGCGGGAATGATCGCGGCATCAAGTGAATTCTAGTTCATCGCCCTGGCCGGCGCTGAAATCGCTTCTTTCCAAATCCCACAAAATCGCACCTGCTGTGTCTGCTCGGAGGTTCCCGGCAGTGGAGGCGACGTTTTGTGCCTAATTGGCGGTCTTCTCATGATCTTGCCCCGCCGATGGTCCGTCAGGGCCTTTGATGAAGATCATCCGGTTCGCCCCGGCCAGAAGCGGGGAACTGAAAAATCGCGGGTTCAGGTGTGCCCATTCCTTCCCGCGGCCTTGAGACCGGGCATCCCCCGGAGGGTGATAGGCGGCTTGCTATGTCATCGGGATGACGACCTGACCAGAGCAAGCCGTGATGGAGCCCAGAAAACCATCAGCGGACAAAGCGGGGACAACGCTTTGGCTCTTCTGCGGAAGAGCAGGGAGAAACCAAGTACGCGGCCGGAGACGGCTCCCCATCGTCAGGGGCTTGAGAGGTAACTATATGCACTCTCAAGGCGGAAAGGGCTGAAGCTATGCGCAGACGTTATCAGCTGGGCTAGTACGATCGCCATCCGAGCACAAGCGTCGAACGGCAGGTGTGAATACCACTTTGAGGAGGCCAGGTTCTATTAATCCTGATCATTGGGCGGGTGCGTGGCAGCGCATCATTCGCATGATTTTTCGATGGACAAATACACACTTCGGATTCGCATTGAGCGCAGACCTACAGAGGGTAGGTCTGAACCCTTGCTCCGTGAGCATCTGAGTGAGAAGCGAACGCTTATACCTCGTTGGCACCATGCCCCCACGAGCAGGTTCTTTCCCTCGGGATCATTACGCGGGTGCGTGGCAGCGCACTATTTAAGCGAATTCATACATTTAATTTCTTCGTTTCGGATTCTGAATATCGATGGGGTATTGCAGGTGAATGAGGCTGATTGATCCGCAATCTGTCAGCGTCGTTTAACACCCGGCTTTGCCACCTCGAACTCTTCAACCAAGAAATCCACAGTCGCCTGGTCACGCAGCTTGCAGACGATATTCTGGTTGGCGAAGGCGCCCTTGAACCATTTCGCCTGAGACGGCTCTACCGTCTTACACCAATCGACGCCAACGACATGTTCCGCTCGGTCAGCCGGTTCACCAGCACGCTTCATTCGGGGTTCAGCAAGTGTCTGCTCGAAGAGCGGGCCGTCCGGTGTCATGAACTCAGAAGCAAGCTGTGCTTCGCTTGTGACCGTTCCGTAGCCGATATAGCCGTTGCCCTTGTCGTAGACGAATATCTCGTCGCCGACGGTTAGTTGCTCCAAGCGCTTGGTGTAGAATTCGCCGCCGCCGGCGCTGACGAAGCTGTAACGCTTCATGTCCGTCCATGAGCGGTGTTCGCCGAGACCGGCATTGACGAAATAGTACCCTGACCACGGAGGGCGAACCTTGCGCTCGGAACGCTCTTCCACCTCTTCCTGATCGAGCAGGAAATCCGTCGTCAGCCATTCCTGGCCGTTGGCTTCGAAGACGTTGAAAAAGACGGTGTTGATGGCAACGCCATGCTCTTCAGACAAATATTCTACGATCCGTCGGGACGCCGGGTCGAGTTCGCTTGCCACGATCAGCATGGAGTGGCTGCCATTGAGCTGTTCCGGAATGGCTTCGCCGAATTGCTCGCGAAATGCGGTCACCAGGCGCGTCTGGAGATACCGCTCAGCTCGCTCGTAAATCTGAGGAGTGGTCAGCTTGCGAACCCAGGAGGCATAATCAAGCACCTGCGCCACGATTTCGCGCGGGGTGCGGTCCTTCTTCAGTTCAATGATGATGAGAGCCCCGGAGGCGTCAAGCGCCAGAAGATCGATGAATTTGCCGTGGTCCGTCGGCACCTGCCGGCCGATCACCATAGCATTGAGGCCGAGTAGCGACGGATCGTCAGCAACCCAATCCTCGATCAGACTTTCCTTCATCAAGGCACGGCGCGTGGCCGGTTTCAGCTTGCCGTCAATAATGGAGTAGAGCGAGCTCATGCGGCCTCAGTCTCCTCGTCTGACGGGTATAGGTCGGCGAGCGTTTGGTGGAGCGTCTGGATCGCGGAGAAACCAGGTTCGCCAACCAATCCGCTGATGTCATAGTCACGACAAAAAGCGACGTCACTGGCGGACATGTAAAGCTCTTTTACCAGAACCTCTTCAATCTGCTGGGTGTCGTCAGTGTACTCCCGTTCCTCAGGGTCTTGCGAGGCAAGCAGGAAGGCCTTGTAGCCTTCTCCTATGGCCGGAGCGCTGTGGCGCTGGATTTCGTCAACTGTGCGTAATACATCACGCACCTTGCGGGCCAGTTCGTCTTCGGAGTTGAAGAAGATGTTGCCATTGGCATGGGCGGTGTCGTTGCGTTCGTCCACCAGCTTGGCATAGGTGCCGATTTTGGCGTTGTCACACTGGATCAGTTTCAGGAATCGCAGCGCTGAGCGCTCGTTCACTGCGCTGAAAACGAATGGCGAGGTCGCATTCATTAGGTCCTTCTCAACGTCCTTGTGAAACCCGATCATGGCCGTCTCAAACGCGTCAGGACGGATCAACCTGATCTGCCAGATGTTGAAATAGACAAAGCTCATGACCAGCATGTGGTAAGCGAGAAAGGCGAATTGATATTTACCGTGCTCGTTATTGGTTTCGAAGGCCTCCCAGAGAAAGCGGACATAGTCGCGCTCTTTGGTCGTGCGCCAGGACATCGGCAAATACGTTTCCAGCCGGGCAGCATCTTCGATCATGCGGCCGCCTCTGCCTTGGCCTCGCCCCAGACACGGGCAATGGTGTCCTCAATCTTTTTCTCGAAACGGACGATAAGGTCGCGGTTGCCGTTGACGAGGGCTTGCTCCGCTTCGATTTCGGCGACTATAGCCTGTTGCACGCTCAAATCCGGCTGTGGGATCAATTCTTCTTCTATCACTGCGCGCGGAACACGTTGGAGGCCGCCAGTTCCGGTCATCTTCGCTGACGCTCTTGCGCGGAACTCGGGCGTTGTTAACCAGTGAAATAGCCACGCAGGCAGGGTTTCATCACTCGCACGGACAACGTAAAATTCGCTCGACCCAAATCCGATGTTGTTCTCGAGCCCTTGCGCGATGCCTGCTTTACCGTTTTCGAAACAAGGTGTGACCTTGGCGACCAGGACATCGTTTTCGCGAAAGTACGTGTAGCGGCCCATGACTTCGCCAAGCGTCTTTGTCTCGACTGGATCAAAGCGGATGTCGTTTTCGTTGAGGGCTGACATAGGAACAAATGAGACGACCGTCGAAGGATTCACACCTCTTAGATCGCACTTCTTGGGGTTGACCTGTGCCACCTCTGAAAGCGGCCGCATCGGCCATTCTGGATCAAGCGGGATGTGAGGGCGGTAGTTGTCGACAACGGCGCGGGCGCCGTCGATGACGCGCTGATAGCCCTCCACCTCGGCCACAATCTCGCGCTGCACTTCAAGCGGCGGGAGGGGGATTTCCAACTCGCAAAACTTGCTCTTCGAGATTTCCGCGAATGTACCGCCCGTTGCCCAACTCTGCATAGTCGGCACAAGCTTCGTGACGGCCAAAGCGACATACTCGGGTAGCACCCGTGCTTCGTCTGCAATGACGATGTTCTTGAAGCCTTGGTTTGTAGCCAGCGGAACGCGGTTAATTGCAATTCGCCCGATGGTCGCGCGAGACGAAACCAGCACAGAGTTAGCTGGTAGGATCTTGGCAGATGAGCCTTTCAGGCCTGCCTCACTAATGGTTCGGACGGTACTCGTAATCTCAGTAATGAAATTTGAGGCGGGCAGGTCGACCAGCGTCGCCCATGGAAGCCCCCCGTCCCAATACTCGGGAACGTCGGATTTGGGGGTGCCTCCACTTTCAACCTTGAAAAGGGTTGTATCGCTAAGCGAAACCATCGGGAAGCCGGACTTCCCCACTTCTCGTGTTAAATACCGCTCGGCGCTCAATGCGATCGACCCTTCGGCCAGCAACTCTTTGCGCTCCACCGCAAAGCCAAGGTTGCTTTCCAGCCCTTCACCACTGCCCGCCCGGGCGGCATGCACCCACGTCACAAGCTCGGCCTTCACCTGCGCCAGTTGTGACCCTTTCACCGCCTTGCGCTGTGCGCCAAGGGTGAAGCCGTCATTCTTTATCTTAAAGAAAGCGACGTGTCCGCTGGCCTTGGCCACCGCGCGGTCGAGAATCAGGATCGAGGTCTTCACGCCCGAATAAGGGTTGAATACGCCTGCGGGCAGCGAGATGACGGCGGCGAGGTGATCTTCCACCAGCATCTTGCGCAGGGACACATAGGCGCTCTGGCTTTGGAAAATGATCCCCTCGGGCACGACGATGGCGGCGCGGCCGTTCGGCGTCAGGTGTTCCGCGATATAATCGACAAACAAAACCTCGCTGCGCTTGGACTGCACGCGGAAGCGGGTGTGTGGCTTGATCCCTCCCTTCGGAGACATAAAGGGCGGGTTGGCGAGAATGACATCGGCCGTCTCGGTCCATTTGTCTTCGCTGGTGAGCGTATCGTATTCCTCGACCTTCGGGTCAGCGAAGCCATGCAGGTAGAGGTTTACAAGCGACAGGCGCACCATATCGGGCGAGATGTCATAGCCTAGGATGTTTTGGGCAAGGCGGGCGCGGTCATCGGGCTGCAATAGATCGCCAGGATAGCGCATCGGACTTTCCAACGCCTGCTCGGCGGCGTCACCCTCAGTGCTGGCGCCATTGCCGTTCACCACATCGGTCGAGTTCTGCTTCAGGATATGCTTGTAGGCCGAAATCAGAAAACCTGCTGTTCCGCAGGCCGGGTCCAGAATGACCTCGTTCTTCTGCGGATTGATGATTTCCACCATGAAATCGATGATGTGGCGGGGTGTGCGGAACTGGCCTGCGTCCCCCTGGCTGCCCAGAACGGACAAGAGGTACTCGAACGCATCCCCGAGCTTCTCGCTGTGGTCGTAGGTGAAGCTGTTGATCTCTCGGAGGAAGGCGCGAAGGGTTTCGGGGTCGCGGTAGGGAAGGTAGGCGTTCCGGAAAATGTCGCGGAAGAGTTTTGGCAGCCCCTCGTTCTGCACCATATTCGTCAGCGCTTCCGAATAGGTATTGAGCATGTCCTGCCCAGACACGCCGAGGGCCATCAATTTCGCCCAGCGATACCGTTCGTAGTCTTTGGTGAAGAAACGCCGCTCTCCGCCTAGTTCCTCGGCCTCAAGGTCCATGTCGTCCATGAACTTATAGATCAGCGCGATGGTGATCTGTTCGACCTGACTTTTTGGATCGGGCACCTTGCCCACAAGAATGTCACGGCACGTATCGATGCGACGTTTGGTTTCTTTATCGAGCATTTCGGGCTTTCATCACATGAAGGGATTCAGGGACACGTAGTCCTTGACGTATTCGGGAATCCGTTTGCGCCACGGCGTAGGCACTTCCCTAAGATCGCGGGTCGTGAAGGACGGGTTAACGTTGAGGTCTGCGAAATGGCCAGCGTCGATCAGCGCCCGAACCTTGGGGTCGCGGATGTAGGCCTCGAAGTAGTAGCGCATTTCACGAATACGGTCGGCTTCCTCGGGTTTTTGGTCTACAAGGAATTTCTGAAATTCGTCATCGATCAATTCCCCTTTGTTCTTGAACTTGGGAATGTAGCCGAAGGCCTTTTCCACCAGTTCCCGCACTGAGATACGGCGATCGACACCGGAGGCGCGGCGCAGCTTCTCCAGGGTGAAATATTCGCTTGGCTTGTCGAAGAGTTCCTCGACGACGTGGCGTGTGGCGGCATCCCAATCACGCTGCTCAACCAATTCAGCGAGTTTCTGATCAGAGCGCGCCGTTTCCTCGAATTTCTGGAAGAGCTCACGGTCGATTCGCATGCCCTCCAAGCCGATCTGCTCCTCAACCTGGTAAACAACCTGATCGGGCTCCATAAATTCGTAGCTGGCAGGCTGTGAGGTGACCGTCGAGCTATGATCACTAGTATTTGAGAGCGGCATGGCGGAAGGCTTTGGCAAAGCCAATGCCTGATCATAGTCGAACTTTTCTTCGAAGAACTCGCAATTGGCGAAGAAGTCGAATAGCCGGAAGGAAGCTTTCTGGACATCCGGAAGCGCGGCCTTTTTGGCAGGATCAAACAGCTCTTCCGCAAAATCGTGTTTGCGTGTTCCACGTCCCTTCATTTGGACAAAATCCGATGGAGAGAAGATTGGCCGCATGAGAGCAAGGTTCAGTATGTCGGGGCAGTCGTAGCCGGTTGTCATCATGCCGACGGTGACGCAAACCCGGGCCTTACTGGTACGGTAATTTTCAACGAAATCACTGTGACCGCCAAGATTATTATTCGCAAAGTTGATTGTCATTTTCTGCGAGGCCTGCACATCGCTGGTCACCTGCATCGCAAAATCAGACTGGTAACGCCCCGGCCACAACTGATCAGCCAGATCGTTGAGGATCTCCGTGATTCTGAGGGCGTGGTTCTGGCTGACAGCAAAGGCGATCGTCTTGCCGAACTCGCCGGATATTGGGTCCCGCATCCCACTTTCCAAAAGCGCTCGACAAAATGCCCGATTGGTTGCTTCAGCGAAAAAGCGCTTCTCGAAATCGCGACCACTAAAGGCTTCCTTGATTTCGGTGCCATCTTCAGCCGTGAGATCAATGGTGAAGCCTTCATCGGACAAAAGCTTTGTAGTGACACTGGTGCGTGCGTCGATGACGTAGGGATTGATGAGGAAACCTTCCCGCACACCATCCAGAAGAGAGTACCGGAAGGTGGGGTCGCCGGACTCGCAGCCAAATGTGCGATAGGTGTCGAGCATCATCCGGCGCTCGGCTTCTCGCGGATCTCGTTCGGTCGGCTTGTCCTTCCTCGACTGTTTCAGATAGTCCTTCGGAGTTGCTGTCAGGCCGAGCTTGTAGCCGATGAAGTACTCGAATACGGCGCGAGCGTTTCCTCCAATCGATCGATGCGCTTCGTCTGAAATGACGAAATCGAAATCTGTAGGCGAAAATAGTCGGCGGTATTTGTCGTTGAACAGGAGACTTTGAACCGTAGTGACAACGATATCTGCCTTCCGCCAATCGTCGCGTTGTTCCTTATAGATGATCGAGGTGAAATCGTTTTTCAGATAGGCCTTGAAGGCTTTATCCGCTTGGGTTTCCAGTTCCAGCCTATCGACGAGGAACAGAACGCGCTTTGCGTTGTGCGTTTTCAGGAAAAGCTTGATGACCGCAGCCGACGTCAGTGTCTTTCCGGTGCCGGTCGCCATCTCAAACAGAAACCGCGTCGCTCCCTTCTTGGCATTCTTTTGGATCTCGCGGATCGCCCGTATTTGGTAGGGACGAAGGAAGCGCAGCTTTTGCTTCTCGATAAACGTCTCACGCTCTGCCTTGTTCTTCCACGCCGCTTCGTTCGCATAGCCGGGCATCTGAGTTAGAGCGATGAAATCGTGTTCCACCTTTTCCGCAAAAAGCCGTTCGGCATTTGGCTCGAAGGCGTAATGGTTCTTGATTTCGTCAGGGCCAGGGAAGTCAGGGATGACTGTTGGATTCCCCTGTTCAAGGTCCCATAGGTAATGAATATTCCCGTTACTCAGGATTACGAAGCGGGCATTCTGGGAGCGGGCATACTTGCGCGCTTGCTCCTTGCCTATTCGAGGATCTTTATCTTCGGATTTCGCTTCCAGGACGATGAGCGGCTTGCCGTCCTTGTCTAGCAATAGGAAATCGATGAAACCCTTCGCACTTTTTTCGAAGTCAGCGCCGAGATTTTCAATATGCTCAGGCTTCAGCTTAACATTAGGTTCCAGAACCACATTCGCGGGGCCGTTCTCATCATCGAAAAAGCGCCAGCCGGCGGCTTCGAGCAGGCGATTGATTTTGATCCTGGCCGTGGCTTCCTTTTTCAAAGGCAATGCATCCTCCCCGAATAACCGCAATGGATGCTTACCTCAGAGTTGTAGAAACTAAAACTCTGGAGAGCTGCGGACGATACGTTTTAGTTAGTGGGATGCTGGCATACTGCCGCTGTTGCACAGGGCATCGCGTTAAAGCCAATTCATCCACGTTATGAATAATATTATGAACATGGCGCATTCATTTTATTTAGCGCAATAAAATCAGGCATTTAGCCCGAGTATATGGCGCACCCGACAGGATTCGAACCTGTGACCTCTGCCTTCGGAGCTGGCTTAATGGCCTTTCCGAATTGCGCGACAGAGCACGCTGGAGCACGATAAATCACTGTTTCACATAGACTTTCTGAATCGACGCTCCGAAAACTCTATCCCGCGACAACCCCGGAATTTGCTCCCAAGTGCTTACGTGGTGCTTACGCGAAATCCGGGTCCGACAGGGACCGAGACGATGGCGAAGATCACGAAACGAACCGTAGACGGCGCCGAAGCGCAGACCAAGGACTACATCATCTGGGACGATGAACTGCCCGGCTTTGGGCTTCGGGTCTTTCCGTCAGGCAAGCGAAGCTACGTCATTCAGTATCGCGCTCGGGGACGGTCACGCCGCTATGCGATCGGGTTGCACGGAGTGTGGACCCCGGAAACCGCCCGCCGCGAGGCGAAAATCCGATTGGGTGACGTCGCGCAGGGCGATGATCCCGCAGCCGAGCGGGAGGAAGAGCGTCGCGCGGTCACCGTTCGGGAACTGTGCGAGCAATACATCGCCGATATGGAGGCGGGCCTTGTGCTCGGAAAAGGCGGTCGCCCAAAGAAGGCCACCACGGTCGCGACCGACGTCGGGCGCATCCGTCGGCACATCATCCCTTTGCTCGGTACACGAAGGATCAAGGACATCACCAAGCCGGACATGAACAACCTCATGAAGGACATCATCGCCGGGAAGACGCGCGTCGTGATGAAGACGGAGAAGCTGCGCGGCAAAGCGATCGTACGCGGCGGCCGCGGCACCGCTATCCGTACCATGGGCCTCCTTGGCGGCATCTTCACCTACGCGATCGAGGCAGGGATCATCGATCAGAACCCGACGCACGGCCTCAAGAAACCAAGATACAAGGTGCGTGACAGGCGTCTGAGCGAAGCCGAGTATCGGACACTGGGTGGCATTCTAAAGAACGTCCAGAATGACAGTCACTATGGCATCCACGCAGAGATCCTCCGCCTCATCGCCCTGACCGGCTGCAGGCGTGGCGAGATTATCAGCCTGCGGTGGAGTGAAGTCGATATCGAGGGCAGCTGCCTTCGATTGAAGGACAGCAAGGAAGGCGCTTCTGTCCGCCCCGTCGGTCTTCCGGTGATCGATTATCTCGAAGCCGCCCGCCTTAGAAGGGATGGGACGTATGTCTTTCCCGGCCAGGGCGAGGACAACGCCGTCGGAAACTTCCCACAGAGCTGGAAGAAGCTCTTCTCGGACACTCCGCTTTGGGACGTGACGCCCCACGTCCTGCGGCACAGCTTTGCCAGCATGGCCAACGACCTCGGCTTCACCGAGATCACCATCGCCGCGCTCATCGGGCACGCCAAAGGCTCGGTTACGAGCAAGTACGTCCATACGCTGGACTCGACCTTGATCATGGCCGCCGACACTGTGTCGGGCTACGTGAAGGCCCTTCTTGAAGGAGTCGAGTTCAGGCGAAACACATACACGCTTGACCGACAGACACGTAGGAACGCGATTGACGATATGTTGATTGAGGCGAGGCCAACAACGTCGGTCTAGAACTGGCTCGCAACCACCTTTCGTTCTTCACTTCCGCACCGGCAGAGCTCTCCTCAACCGAACTCCTCAGCGCGCGCACAGTCTGGAGGAATGGGAAGCCATGATTGGCGCTAGAAGAGAGACGGAATCCTCGCGCGGATTTCTTCCGCGAGTTCGTGATTTGGAAACCTCTCAATCGCCCGACGCCAAACCTGCTTGGCTGCAATGATGTTTCCATCGTTCCAATGAACGCCTCCTAGGTTGAACATCGCGATGTCGTACTCGGGGTCGAGTTCTATCGCCTTTTCATAAGCTGCGATCGCCTCGGAAGAACGTCCAGTATTACCGTTTGCCACGCCCAACTGGAACCAGCTCATAGCATCCGGTTGAAGGTGCTCCGCCTGCTCGAGGAGGATTGGACGACTCTCTTCAAAACGGCCGAGGAAATTGAGCGCGGTGCCTAGGCAATAACCATAGTGGCCTCCCACCAGTTCGTACGCCTTGCGGTAACAGAGCTCGGCTTCCTCCCAATTTCCTTCGTCCTGTGCCCAGTGGCCGAGGCGATCCCAAGGTAGCGCGGCATCTTCGGCATCCACAAGCGCGATATGCTGGCCGAACATCGATCGAAACTCAGAATACTCCCCGATATCCTCACCTTCCGAGCGCAGATAGAAGCTGGTGAGCAGTCGTTCGGCGCGAGCACGCCCCAACTTGGGATGCGTCGCTATGCAGCGGTCCCAGAAGATCAGAGCGAGTTGTGCGCTCTCGACGGAGGTACGCCCAAAAGCCGCGATCTGCCGAGCGCACCAAGGCCATATCCATGGTTCAGAATCCGCATTGCTCAGCAGGCCATTGATTTCGCGGAAGGCGGCGCGGGCATCACCGAGATTAAAGAGAATGTTTATGCGCCAACCCGAAATTGCCGATGGTCGACCCAGTTGCCGATCCGTGAAGACAACGCGGTCGAAATGTTCCAGCGCCTCCTCATATCGGCCATTACGATGATGATAGTGGGCAAGTGCGTTATGTGCCTCTGGCAGGTTCGAATTCAATCGCAATGCTTCGAAATAGTGTTCGGCGGCGATATCCTCCTCGCCGAGCCGCTCAAAGCTCGTGCCGAGGTTCTTGTAACACTGCGCGGCCATCTCCGATGAACTACTGAAATCGGTATCTTCAAGCGCTGCGATGTATGATGTCTTTGCTTCTTGCTCGTTGCCAAGCACCGAGAGCGCGTTACCGATTGTGTAATGTAAGCTTCCGATTTGAAAGCGGCCTGTATGAAGCCTCGATCGGAAATGCGTCACTGCCGCCTCGATCCGCTCCACGTCAGGGGACTGATATCCCATTCCTAAGTTTATCTCGGCCATGTAACAAAAGCCCATGGCGTCGTGATCCGCGCCGAGCACCGAGAGAAACTGCTCGAAAGCAGCGCTGAGGACACGATCCGCGCCGCTTTCATATAACCGTTCAGCAAGTTGCTGCGCGAGGTCGGGGTCCTCTGGTACGTGGAGCTCCGGATTCGCGTCTCGCACCACGTCAGGTATTGCCTCAATTGCCGCGGTAGTGTGAGCGATCCTGCGATCTCGTGCGATTCGCGCCCCAGAAAGCGCAAGACTTGCTAATCGGCTTAGGCGCTCCACCGTGAGCTCTTCGGTAAATGAGATCGTTAGGCTCTGCTGATCGCCCCAATCCTTTCCGCTGTGCTCGTATCGGCGCAGGATCTCATCAACGAAGCTGACGCGAAGCGATTTCGTCGGTGCATGATATCCGACATAGAAGCTGTATGGCTGTGCAATCAGATAATTCAGATTGGTCCTGTCGACCACGATGCTGAGTGAACCGTCGGTATTGAGGGCGCGCGCTGTTCCCTTTAATTGGACATACACCCGCACATTGGTGGCCCGCCCATCCAAGGCCACCTCGATTTGGCAGTCGATGCCATAATCCTTCCGATCAGAACCTTGAAAAATGAAGTCGTCGCTCCGCGAGATTAAGGCTTGGAACGCAGCTTCAGCCTCGTCTTCCAGTGCGTGGTTACGATCACGTTTGGGTAATTGGTCGAACGAGCTCATCTCATCTCTTCTAAGATATTTACTGTCTTGACACTTAGCAACTTAGATACCCGTTTGCATTGTACCGGATAGACCAGCCAAAGAACAAAGAGCATGAGAGATGAGCCAGTGATCTACCCGACAGTATGTCAGCGATGAGAGAGGAATTCGGCGAGCTGCCGATTATCGGCGTCCTTCCGTTCAAACTGGAGCTGACCGTTAATCGAGCTGCCATCGAACCGGTAAATGCCCCAGTAGTCGAGCTGACCACCCCATCCGCTTCTATGCGGACGACCGCCGTGCGCACTTTTCTCACCGAGGAATATCCAGATCAATTCCAGGCCATCTCGTTCTAGAAGCGCGGTCAAAGCAGCCCGGTCGATGAGGGCCGCACTATGGCCAGCCGCTTCGGCGGACGGATCCTTAAACTGGATAGTGCCCTGCGCATCGCAAAAGGCGAGCGAGCGACCTTCTGCAAGTCGGAGTTCAAGACCTCGGACCAGCCGGGGGCCTGGAATCGAGAGGTTGAACGAGCCCTCGATCGAATAATTGTGCCCGGATCGCTCCACATAACGGTTGGCGATCGTGCCGAAGACCTCGATCTTCGACGTGCCCAATTCCCAATCACCATGCAAATGATCATAGGACGGGTGCCAAGGGTACTCGCCGAGATAGGCGCGCCACGGCAAATCAATCTCGGGTGGGTGGTCGCGCTCGCGCTCCGAGCTGGTCAGCAGCCTAACGAGGCGATCCGCATCCCCTCGCGCGACAAGAAGCGAATGGACCTTGTGCCAAGTCATGCGCAGGAACACGGATTCGCCGTTGTCGATCACCGATTGATTGCGGGTTGCACCTATATCGAGGACCAGCCAACGACGGCCATCGGGATCGGTCACGTCCAACTGCTTGAGAACGTCGGGTACGTCGCGGCTCTCGTCGCGCATCCAGGCAATCCGAGCTTGGGGCGGTTCCTCACGCCAGCGCGGCGCATGCGGTGACCACCAAGTCGCGGGTTGTCGGCTGCTTTCCCGCTCCTTTGTGCGCGTGATCAAAATTGTGGGATCCATCTCACGCGTATCAACCTGCCAAGGACCGCGATAAGGCTGGGGCTGATCGCGGAAACCGCCATTGACCGCGACAAGATCAGCGAGCCGGCCCGTCAGCTCATGATAGGCAATCCACTGATACTTCTTCCCGATCCGTTCGATGCTGTGTTCCATCCGACCTTGGCTCGGCATATGGCGTTCAAAGCGGGCAAAGCGTTCGGGCGTCCATCCGAGGTCGTGCGCGCGCCAAGCGACCCATCGCCGCGCCGTCTGGCCACTGAATTTCGGATGCCGGAGCGATGCCTCAGCATCCCACATCCCCTTTTCGACCCAACCCTCAGCATAGATCTCATAATCCTCGTATTCCGCGTCGCTGAGCAGTAACCGGAAATCAGCCGCTGCTGCATCGCGTTCGGCTTGGACCTCCTTTCGTGTTGGCCCTCCATTGCCGCCGTCCGGAACATCCTCGATATCGTCGAGCCATCGGTTGAAATCGGATGGCATGGCGCTCAACCGCCCGGAAACATCTATCAGGCGCTCCAGCGCCTCCCCGCGGCCGCGACGCCCCGCTATCGTCCGGGCGTGCCACTCGTTGTAGCGAGCCTCGTCCGAACGCCCGACCTCATCGCGCGGCAGTTTGAGGAAACGATGCGCGAGTGAATCGATCTCATAGCGCGCAAAGTCCCCGTCTTCGAACGCCGAACTCATGATATCATCGCGCAGGAATGATCCCGAATAATCCTGAACGAAGCCAGCTAGCACTTCGTCGCTGACCGTTTCCAACCGTGGCCCGGCCGGATAAGGTGGCCTCGCACGATCGAGCGATACGCTTGCCGGTAGGACGCCGCGGTATGCAGCCAGTTCGATGATACCCCGTGCATGGTCGCGGATCAGAGCATGAGCTGGAACGGGATCATTCGCGAACACTGCCGAATAGGCGGCTTCGGCCAACGTTCCGAGCCCTTCGTCGCTGCCGCTACGCGTCGCGCCGCCATAGACGGCTGCCAAAACACGATCGACGACATATGCATCGTCGAGGTTGGCAAATCCGTCGATGAGATAGGCGCCTAGTTCACGCCGATTTACCAGCAGTGCCGCTAGCGCCTTGGTAGCCATGTCGCGGACGATGCGATGACTAAGGCTGGTGAGCCAAGCTAGCGTGATCGCGGCCAGCCTGGCACGCTCGGGCTCGATGGGATTGAGGCCATTGGCCAGCACCCATTGGATCAGCGTATCAATCGCATTGCCATCATTGGCCGCGAGGTAGGTCGCACGCACTGACCATAGTTCGTCCCGCTCCGGCATCGACAGCGGGCGCAACCAATGGTCGAGATAGTCCGCATTAAAGGCATTGCCGGGTTCGGTTGCAATCGCGATCAGAGTTTCGAGCCAGGGATCGCCGTCCAGATAGTCGGCGTGTTCATTTAGCAGTTCTAGCGTGCGTTCTTGAAAAGCGTCCTGCCGTCGCCACAGCAGGCTGGTTTGGAAGCTAGGTAGTAGGTCGTAGATCGCCATATCGTCCTCGATCAGATCGAGAAGTTCGGTGCCGAAGCGTTCGGGTAACTGTACGGCGAAGGCTTCGGCAATGCCGGCAAAGCGATACGCGTTCGTTCCGTCGACGTATTCGCGAAGCGCTCCGTCCGGTGCAAAGGCAGGCGCCGGATCGCAACCTGTGATTGCTGTTTCGAGCAGCGCTTGAGCGATGCGGTGGTCGCTCAAGCGCTCGAAGGTGAAGCGGACCAGCTCCACCATCTTCGATCCGTCGATGACTGGTTCGACGGTCAGGACTCCCTCATTCTCCAGCTGGAAGAAGAGGCTCTGCTCGGTTTGGTTCTGTGAAGAGTGCAGCTCTTCGAGTAGCGCGTGGGCCTCGGCCATCGGCAGGTAGCCGCTGCGCGCCTCCACCATTGCTTCGGTGAGCCGCTCAAGGGCCGTCTCGACGATACGAAGACGCGGGAACAGGCCCATACGCGCCGTGATCGCCTCCGCGACGGCTCCAAAATAGAAGTCGAACACGCCCGATACACCGGCGAGCCCTCGTGGCAGTTCCTGCTCGCCGCGGCGCTCAAGCGCGTCGCAGCAGGTGCGCAGGAACAGGGGGTTTTCGAATTCGGGGGAGAAGTTGGGCGCTGCCATGCGCACAATGCCGCGGGCATCGAGATAACGCTGGGCGGCCTGCGCGGCCTGGCCGGCGAAGCCGGGATGGGCGATGCGAGGCAGCGCCTTTTCGTCGATCTCGCGAACGATGTAAGGCAGGAAGGTCGTGCGGCAAGAGAGGATTACCGCCACATGCGAGAAGCGGTCCGCCGTGGCGAGAAACGCTGCAAGACGATTGGCCCATAAAGCAACCCCTCCGCGTTCATTGATTGCATCAATCATGACGAGCGCACGCGTGCCCGCTGCTTCGCCAGCGGCATCCAGCGTGCCGAGCAGCTCATCAGGCGTCGTATTGGTCAGGCCGAGCTGATCGGCGACCTGTCGCCAAGGCTCGCCATCGACAAAGCTGCCACCCAGGACCAAGACCGCAGGGAAACCTTGGCCGATGTGATGGTTCGCCACATCGGCGAGCAGATGAGACTTGCCAGTCCCGGCTTCGCCCGTGACAAGCAGTCGATGCTCGTTCGCCAGCCGGCTGATTGGCCGCTTGATTTCGTCTGTTACTTTCCCGATCGCCTCGTAAAGCTGATCGACATAGAACTGGGCGTGGCGCACCTCTTCGCGATCCCCGCCTTGCTGGGCGCGCAGATCCCAGATTGCCGCGGAGCAGGTTCGTAAGGTCTCGCTCGCAACATCTAGAGCTTCTATCCAAGCATCGAAGGGTACTGGGTCGGCCGGGCCAATCGATGCTGTTCGGATCAATCCGATGATAGTCTGAAGTTCTGCATCAAGGCCTGCGGCGGGCGCAGCTGCCGACCCTCCAGAAAGCAATCTCGCGATACTGGCGGTCGCGCGATGCCGGGCCTCATCGATATCGTCGGCGCGTCGGGTCAAGCCCTCAACAAAGCTCGGGTCGCGAGCGATCGCGAGTAACCCTCGGCGGATTGGGAGCTCTATGTTGAGTTCGGGCGTGTAACGCGTGCCGAGCGCATGGCGGGTAATTGCAAAACGCGTTTGAAACCAGTCCGGCGTGAAATGCAGAAGGTCGAACCAGTAGTGCCGCCGTCCAGCGTATCTTGGCTCGTTCCGGGAAAGTCGTTCTATGAGCTGCGTTTCGTCCCATAGTTCAATTGCCACCTTACGTGGAGCGACCGCTTTGGTGCGGGCTTGCAGCCAGCGATTCCAGCGATCCTTTTCGGAGATTCGGTTCCCAACCCGTCCGTCTGAGAGATTGAATGGCAGACTGACGATGAAACGCGAAAGCTGAGGGTGACGCGCAATCGCTTGCTTGAAGGATTTCGTCAGCTGCGCAGCTTCCTTGCTCCCAAACTCGAAAAAGTACTTTGCCTGCCAACCAGTCTCTCTTCCATCAGCTTCCACTCGGTAGCATTCGAGCCCGGCATCGGCGCCTGCACCCTTGCGGTGAAATCGAACATCTTGAGCGGTTTCCAGGACTGCAAGCTGGCAGACCATTTCCTCAAAACCGCTATGCTGGCTCCCATGATGCGGGCGAATGCTACGGAAATTGATCGTGGGAGAAGACATAATCACTCTGGGCTTAGATTTCGGGTTGGACGACTTCGATGAGCGCAAATGTAAATCGAAAATCCTGCATATGGATGCTGACAGTTTCTAGCCATTCACTCGCCTCAAAAACTCCGCGTCGACGGTCACACCGGCCGTCATGAGTGCATCACAGACTTTGTTCCAGACAGAAACGTTGGATAGCTTTTCCGCTTTCTGCCCGATTGAAAGAACACGTCTGCCAATGCCGAGTTCGTTCCAAAACCGATTGTTCGCTGCATCGGCCCATCGGTCGGCTGCAGCCGCGAGCGGGACCTCAGCAGTCGATGGCTCTAGGCATTCGAGAATATGTAAGAACAAGTATGCGATAGTAGGGCATGATGGCGCTTCTCCAGTGATCTCAAGCAACAGCGGGATGAAGGGCATCAATTCGGGATCAGCCAAACCCTTCGTGTAAGCTTGGCCCTCACCAAACCCATAGCTTACTCGCATGAAAAAGGCGCTGATGAGTTCCTTCAGATGGATTTCCATACCGTCGCTTGTCGACCACAAATGACCGCGCCAATGCCGTGTCTGCTTAAGACGCGGCCAAAGACCCTCGCGCACCGACAGAAGATAGATTCGATCTTCTGCATCGCCTTCGATCAAATGAAGATCGCTCTGCACAATTAACGCCGCGGCAGCATCGATGAATGCTTCATCAGAAAAAGCTTTTAGGACATCGAATACCAATGCCTGGCGCGTATCCTCTTGCCAGTGTTGGGCATGCACAGCAGCGAAATGCATCAAACCTCGCGTCCAAACGCGTTCGATATCACCATCGTCTTCGCCGTCCTCGCCTGGCGCGTTTGTCGCTAAGAGCCAGTCCCGATTGGCGCGCATGAGCGTTCGCGATATCGCCATGGCACTTGTGCCGAGACGTTCAAGCGTTCGAAGCCACGTGGTTCCTGTTTTCTCGTCGAAATAGTAGTCTGGCCATTGCGGCTCGGGCGCAGCGCGCTTCTTCGAGCCGTTCTTCCCACCAATCGTCAAAGTCCGTCTTGCACGCTTCGAACGTCGCGGAGGCGGCGTCGGCCACTCAGGCTCTGCGCCGTCCTCTCGCCATAGACGTTCTGCCTCGATCGCGGAGGACAAACGCAGTTTCAGGTCTGCGCATCGCTTGTCATAGGAGGCTTCGTCCTCATCGTAGTTCGCACGGCGGGGAATCCAGCAGCCGAGAATTGCTAGACGACAGATCGAGATCAAGGCCTTCTCATCGATCCTGCCTGCCGCGGTTCGATGCCGCAGAAAGACTGGCGCAGCATTCATCGGGAATTCCACCACAGACCTCAAAAGCCGGTCTGTATCCGCCTCATCACCGCTAGCGGCGGCTAGATAGAGGAGGCCAGAAATCGCCAACGATCTCTCGTCGTACATGACATCGTCGCGCGGCCACGTCCTTTCCTGGCCCTTGGACTGCAGTGCTTCGTCAAATATCGATCTGAGCTTAGACCGATATCGCGCTAGGTCTTCAGGCGTGCCAAGGCGGGCGACAAATGCTGCAGCTGCGATGCGCGCCAGCCAAGGATCGTTTGGGTCGTGCGACGTATCTTCGTTTTCAGCCGGCGTGACGTTGGCGGTCTCGTCCAAGATCGCTTCTGCATCTACGACGTTTGCACTGACCGGCTTTGTCTCCTCGTCCATCGCCATGCGGACTGCCAGAGACCGAGTGAACGCTGAATGTTCCGCGCTCGCAGTGGCGGCACCTTCTTCCAGCCATCGTTTTTGTCCTGGCGGCCAATCGTAAGCCCATCCTTCGCGTTTCTCGCCCGACGCGTCCTTCTCCTTGACCTGCCTGTAGTGAATCCGGGATGAGAGGCGGAGCGCGTGGGACGCCATGAATTCAGGCGAGCCCCATTCGACAGCGTCTTGGGTCCACGGCCCAAGTCGTCTCACAGCCGCATCGAGCCGCTGCTGCAGCACAGCAAGCTCTTGCTCAGAACTTCTGAAGACAAGCTGAGGTATGACGTCGTGCAGCGCAAGGCTTCTTGACACACGGTTCGCCAGATCTTCTTCGACAGATCGGTCGGATGCCGGGGCCGACCGCCAGGTGCTGCCGAGCAGCCCCCCTCCGATCGAGTCAACCCTGTCGATATTGGCCCGCTCTGCGTCCAATGCCAGCGTTTCCGGTGACGCGAGAAGATCTCGTAGGATGTTTCCGTTCAGCGAAGAATGAGACAAGACGAGATCGACAACAACGAGCCATAGCGCGCCGAGTATCGGTCCCTCACCAACTACATCTGCAATTACCGATTCAAGTGCATCGCCTTCGTCAAGCCTGTGATGGGACCAGTGCTCTAGAGCCTGAAGTGCCTTGGCCAGCATTGCCGATGGCGTACGTCCGCGCGACCAGCCATAGCTGAACGACGCCGCAATCCTGCGCGTCTCGCCCATGAATTCTATGGTAAAGTGCGGATCACCGTCTTCAGGCGCACACGCGCGCGTTGTCAGTTCTCTGATGAAGGACGTGCCAGTGGCAGGTGCTGCCTGAAGAAGCTCTGTAAATACGCCCATGCCGCATCGGCCAAGTACAAACGGACTGTCGACACGCGACAATGCATAGGAGCGCCGACCCCTTGTTATCGTATGGTAGTCGTCGTCATCTTCCTCGTCTTCGGTCGCGCGCAAAAATGCTGCTGCGAATTCCGCAGGCGCTGCGCTCGACAAGCGCCCCGGAAACTCGAGGATCTGGCTCATTACTGCTTCCGGACGCTTCGAGTTTTTGACTGCGTTCAAATAGCGGGCCGCAACCTCTGGCGACAGCGGCGCCCAGAGCGCAATTTGAAGTCGAGCTGTTTCGAGAGCGTCGCCGGTGACCGCATACTTTATTTCCGGGAGTGTGTCTCGATACCGAGGCAGAGGGCGGTCTGTCTGCTCGATATCGGCGACCAAAATATCGGCCAAGCGACCCAGCAAGACTGGCGTCACTGTCTTTTCTCCAAACGCTGCAAGAACCAGCCAGTTTTGGAAAAGATCAACGACCGCTGACAAAGCAATTGGCTTCAAACGGTCAAAGCGCCGCAGACACCACAGGATGAGTCGCATCCACACCGGACCTGTTGGAAGGGTCATGCCTTCCGGAACTTCAACTCCGTCTGGCAGAGCCTTGCTTAAGAGGGGTGCTGCGGACTGAGTGTGCGATGCGATGAAGCGTCTGACGAGTTGCGCTGCTCGCTCCCCCTTATCCGCCAAGAGAAAATGGTCATATCGATCGAGCAAAGAGTCGGCATGTTCCGATCGGATAAGCGCCAACAATACGAGACCCGTCCATCCTGAGGCAGCGCCTTCACCCTCTAGTCGCGCGAGTAGTTCCGGCCACGCCTCGTCCGAGCTGCTTTCGGCAAGCATCCGGCACGCAAGTTCAAACCCGCGGGCCATCCAGAAAGGTGGCGGCGCGGCAAAGGGCAGACCGTCCATCACGACGGGATCATCCGATAAGACGCAAGCGGTCGCCCAATCTGTAAACAAATCGTGCCGGAAGCGAACCCGGTCCGAACGGATTTCGACCAGCACTCCTTCCGCAATCAAACCCGCAACAGCCTGCGCGTCCTGTCCCGTGACATCGACTAGACCGGTGCCCTCGATGAGGCCTTGGCCGACCGCGTAGATCACGCGCTTGCGCGCGCGGGTCTCTCCGCTCGTTCGCTCACTCTTCCCCCCGCCGGAGGCCATCCAGTCGTTTGCGAGTTCCGCCTCACTGATTGCTTCGGTAGTATCGAGCCGCGTTCTGATGAGCAGCCGCAACTTCAACAGGTTTCGGGCGAGCGGTTTCGCCGGATGATCCGGTCTTAGCAGGTATGCGAGCTGCGGAGATGCTGCCGCAAGCGCTTCTGCCTCATCGTCATCGAGCCCGTCCAACATCAGTCGTCTGCGACTAGACAGCTGCCCGAATGTCTCTTCGCCGATCCATGTAGCGGCTTCTTCCTCCCATCCAGGTCGTGCAGTGAACAGAACCGTCAGTCCCTGACACTGCAACCCTGCACGTAAGAGGTCGAGGACAGTCTTTCGTTGCGCGCCGTCGCGAAACCGATCAAGACCATCGATACAAAGGTAACCACCCCCGTCGCAGGCAAGATCGCTCAGAAACTCGTCTGCCGTCGCCTGTATATCGAACTGTGAGCGCATCGCGGACCAGCCGCCAGGCGGGGTCCGGTCTGGGGCCAGCACCAATATGCGAGAAACCGCTCCGCGACTCTCGACAACAGTTCTAAGCAGACCGGATTTACCAACGCCGCTAGGCCCCGAAATCTCAACCACGCCGTCCAGCGTCTCCGCTGCCTGAAGCATTACCTCCAATTCGCGCCGAGGCTTTTCCCGCGCGAGCCGGCATTCATTCACCGTAAGTCCGATATCGTCGAGCGCATGGCGGCTCAGTTCCTCGATATGGCGGCGCGCCGCCGCAAGCGTCGGCGCTGAGCCGATGCTGATGTTCACAGCGTTCAGCTTGCGGATCAGCTCGCTTCGGTTCAGTTCGCCTCCCATGGCGTCGGCGCGAACTATAAGCCCGAACAGCCCGTCATAGGGATCGGGGCCACCGTCGGCGGATGTCAGCTGCTTTGCACGAAAGCGGTCATGCTGCTCGGCTATCGAGTTCGGGCGGGCATAATCGAATGTCAGGACTGAGAATGATCGAAGGATCTCGTAGAGAGTATCGCCCCCAGTCTCGCCGCTCGTTTCGAGGTGAACTCTGAACGCAGCGACGAACGCGCGCATGTCCTTGTTGCTGCGCCCTGGCGTCTCAAGGAGCTTCAGGAACGAAGCGGCATCGATCGTCTGCTGCGCAAGTTCTAAAGCTTCCTGCACGCCATTGTCGATCGCACCCGTGGTGCGCTCGATGGCAACCGCAAAGCGGCGGTTCGGCTCGATCTTTCGTGCTCTGACGATTGCGTTTACGATCGAAGCGAAACTGGCGTCGTTCTCTGTAAACGCCATCGATCGTTTGACCTGAACTTCAAGACAGCGATCTTTGCCTCCAGACGTCTTGCAATGCACGATTACGTCGTCGAGCGGATGCTCCTGACCGCCTCTTTGAAACTCAACGCGATCAACGATTGCTCCCGGCAATCCGAATGGCTCGGTGCTGGCTAACAACGCTAAAGCGTAGTGTGTGCCAACTTTAGCTTCAAACTGCGCACCGGCGGGACCGGTCGATCTGGGGCTTGAATCTTTTGCGGGGCGCGCTGGTTGCATCACACTTCCCCCGCTGCGGATTGGGACAGATGCACGCGATCACTGGTTTTCAGTCGCTGCATGCCGAAAGGGTCAAACCGCAAGGGCACGATTGATCTCCTCGTGCTGAAATGCATCTGCGTAGGTTTGCACGTCATCAGTCGTGCATCCTTCTGACCGCAGCGCCTGCTTCCAGTTCTTTGAAATTATGTCCGCCATCTCAGATAAATGGGCTTTCGCGCTCTCGACCTTCACGTCAAAAAACTCACAAGCCTCCAACGCGATTTCGAGCGACGCTTCGAATGAGCCGCCTTGGATGATGCCCGTTTCCAAAACGCGGTGCCGGGAAGGCGATGGGTTGATGTCGAACGCCGGTGACAACCGCCACCGGTCATTCCCGGCATAGATGAACCCGTGGTTCTTGAGATGATCGTCCTTGTTCGACACCAGGATGGTGAAAACGATCCGTCGCCAGAGTTCGTGCAGGTCCTCGACCGGCTTGCTCGAAATCTGACGGATCACATCGGCGATGTCGGTGTAGAATCCGGCTTCCTCGCTCTGCCAGTCCAGCGCGGTGCGCGCCGAGATATAGGGAATGCGCGTGTCGCCGCGGCGGTCGAACCGGCGGATCAGCGCTATCGGACTGTCGCCGTCGCGAAGCTCAAGCCGGGCATCGGCCACGCGCAGCCCACACATGCGCGCCAGTTTCAGCGTCGCCACTTCGGCGCGCTCAACCGGTTTGGTGTCCTGTGCTGAGGTGAACTTGGCAATCCAGAGATGTCCGTCGCCTTCGACATTGGCTTTCGGTCGCGCGCCCCCCAGTGATCCTGCGACACCAGCAAGATCACGTGCTTCCTCTTCCATACCGCTCGGGTCCTGCTCGAAGCGCTGCGCCAGCGTGCGCAGGTGTTCAAGCTCCACCAACCGGGGAATGGGCGGCGTGAGGTCGGATAGTGGCTCCATGTCCTCGCCGAGGAAACGCAGCGCTCCTTGCCGGGTGCGGTCATCTGACAGGACGAGATAATCGAACTCGCTGAGGCCGCCGCCAAGCGCCTTGGTCATCAGCGCGCGCCCCCAGGAATCCGGCGCTGCATCGGCAAAGCATCCCGGCAGGGCCGAGCGCTTGTCGTCCTTCCCCGATGAAAAATGGCTGCCTTCGCGCAACGGCAGTCCCGGCGCGAGCGCAAAGCGATCCTCGGCGGCGAGCCAGGCCGCATCGTATTCGAACTGCGAATGCTGACGCCGCCCGTCGCTTTCAAAGCGTAGGCGTCCCACAATCCGTTTTCCTTCACCAAGCGCGACGATGGCCTCGGGCATCAGAAGCCGACTCCTTCCTCGTCATCGCCATCAGCGATCGGAGTAGCCTTGTCCTGGCCTTGGCTCGAAGACTTCGGCGTGCGCTTGCGATCGATCCGTTTGGGCAGGCTTTCCCGGTCGAGCAGCAATCCAGTGTCATCTGTGCCCGCGTCCAGAAAGTCCGAGATGCGGTCAATCTCGCCAAGGACGAGGCATGCCATGGCGAGCGTGCCAATGCTCACACCGTCATCGCCTTTCTCGAGCCGGGCCACCGTGCTTTCGGACACACCAATCCGTTCCGCGAAGCCTTTCACGGAGATGCGCCGTTTCAAACGCGCCGTCTTGATATTTGCGCCCAGAGCCTCCAAGGCTCGGCGTGCGCTTACAGAGTTCACTTTAACCGCCATATCTGACGCCCAAACATTATTTAACCGTCAAATATGACTGATAGTGTAATTTCCCCCATTTGGCAAGGTTGCCGTCGGTTGAGCGGTCCGAGCCGCTGTTGTCCGAAATCTGCCTACACGCGTCGGACAGGCCATGCCGAGCGTTGTGCAGGGTTTGGCAAAACCAGAGGCCTGGTGCTGTCAACCGTGGCGACGCCTCAGAACCGACGGGGTCAAGTGCCAACGATCTGAAGCTGAAATTCATATTCCTAAGTGCGCGCCAGACGCGGAGATAGCATTATGATTTTGCGAAGCCACGAATAATACCTTTCCTCCCACTCTGGGTGCCGTTGTTGGAGGTTTCATATCACCTGAAGTTCAGAAGGGCGTCTCCCTGCGGGCCAGGCTGTCGGCAAAGCGGAAGCCACGGCCGGTCTTCCCCCTGACGGGCGTCCATCACTGACGTGGGGTGTGCGGTGCGGGTTGCCGGTATGGAGACGGTTCACCATGTTGTGCGATGCGGCCAGAGTAAGAGGCCTGCGGCTGTTGCCGTGACGGGTTTGGAGGTCGAGAGAGAGGCTCTCGGACCGCCCGTTATGGAGAATAGCCATGACAGCGATTGAGATCTTGAACGGCCGCCCCGAGAGCAGCGGCTACAAGGTGGATGTGTCCCGCGGCGGGCATAACGGGCGGGTATCGTCCGAATGGTTTTCCCGGCCCGATGACGAGAAGTATCTCTCCCTGTCGGACCTCTACACCGCGGTGAAAGGTCGCGCCGAGCGGAGCAAGACGCGCACGGTCGAGAGCGCCGCGATTCGCGTCGAAGCCCATCGCGATGATCCAGAAAAGCTGGCGTTGGTCTTGCCGAATGCGGGAGCACCGGTCGCGCCAACCCATTGGAGTTTCGGCCAGCTCGCGAACCTCGTCGGCGCGCCAGCGGCCTATCTGCGCCAGCTTCCCGCGCCGCTCGCCGGGATCAACCTGCAGTACGGCCTCACCAACCACCGGGCCGAACAGGTCAAGACGATGGAAGTCGCCAACGGCCGCACCGAGCTCCGAGCCGTGACCGGCCCGGACTATGGCCGCATCTACGACCACGAACTGGTCTCCGCCGTGCAGCGTATCGCGGGCGACGGCGTCGGCGACACGCGCTGGAAGGTACCAGGCGTGCTCGACTGGTCGACGGGCATCTACAATCCGATGGTCGACATCACCAAGGACACGACCACGCTCTACGCCTCAGACCGCGACGTCTTTCTCTTCCTGGTCGATGATATGAATCCGATCGAGGCCGGTACGCTACCCGACGGCTCACCCGATCTCTTCTTCCGCGGCTTCTATTGCTGGAACTCGGAGGTCGGGGCGAAGACGCTCGGCATCGCGAGCTTCTATCTCCGCGCAGTCTGCCAGAACCGCAATCTCTGGGGTGTCGAAGACTTCCAGGAGATCACGATCCGGCATTCCAAATATGCAGCCAACCGCTTCGCGCATGAGGCGGCACCGGCGCTGGCCAACTTCGCCGACTCCTCACCGCAGCCCTTCATCCAGGGCATCCGCTCCGCACGCGAACGTATTGTTGCACGCAGTGATGACGATCGCGTTGCATTTCTGAGAAAGCGCGGCTTCTCGAAGGCGGAAACCGGCAAGATCGTCGAGACGGTCCTCGCCGAGGAAGGCCGCCCGCCCGAGAGCGTCTTCGACTTCGTGCAGGGCATTACCGCTGTCGCCCGCTCGAAGCACCAACAGGATGCGCGACTCACCATGGAGACCCGTGCCAAGAAGCTGCTGGAGGCCGCCACCTAGGCGTTGCCGTTCCGCTTTTTCCCAACCCTCCGTCCACGGTCCATCTCCTTCAAGAGGAAGAGGTGGGCCGTGGTTTTCGTGACGGGTCTGGAGGTCAGAGAGAGTCTCGTGATCGCCCGTCGCGGAGAAATCCCATGACAAAGTCCAAGAAGATCACCCTCAGCGCCTCGCGCGACATCCCCTTCAACAAGCTCGTGCTCAGCCAGTCCAACGTCCGGAAGGTCAAGGCCGGCGTCTCGATCGAGGAACTCGCCGAGGACATCGCCCGGCGCACGCTCCTGTCGTCGATCACGGTGCGCCCGGTCCTCGACGAGGATGGCGCGGAAACCGGCATGTTCGAGATCCCGGCCGGCGGGCGCCGCTACCGCGCACTCGAACTGCTCGTGAAGCAGCGTCGCCTCAACAAGACCGCACCCGTTCCCTGCATCGTGCGCACTGACGGTCTCGCGGAAGAGGACAGCCTCGCCGAGAACATCCAGCGCGCGCCGCTGCATCCGCTCGATCAGTTTCGCGCCTTCCAGTCGATGCGCGAGAAGGGCAAGTCCGAGGAAGAGATCGCTGCGGCCTTCTTCGTCTCCGTGGGCGTCGTCAAGCAGCGCCTCAAGCTGGCCGCCGTCTCGGCGACACTGCTCGACGCCTATGCCGAGGAGGAGATGACCCTCGACCAGCTCATGGCCTTCACGGTCAATCCCGACCATGAGCGCCAGGAACAGGTCTGGGATGCGCTGAAGCAGCACTACTCCAAGCAGCCTTATGATATCCGCCGCATGCTGACCGAAGGCGCCGTGCGCGCCTCCGATCGGCGGGCGCAGTTCGTCGGTCTCGACAACTACGTCGAAGCTGGCGGCGAGGTGCTGCGCGACCTGTTCCAGACCGACGATGGCGGCTGGCTGCAGGATGCTGCCCTGCTCGAGACCATGGTCGCCGAGAAGCTGAACGAAGCAGCCGAAGCCATTCGCACCGAAGGCTGGCACTGGATCGAGGTCGCGACCGATTTTCCTTACGGCCACACCTACGACCTGCGGCGCATTCGCGGCGAAGCCGAGCCGATGAGCGATAAGGAAGACGCGACCTACGCCGCACTTAAGGCCGAGTACGACAAACTCGAAGAGGAACACGCCGAGGCTGACGAGCTTCCCGAAGAGGTCGACGAACGGCTCGGCGAGATTGAGACGGCCATGGAAGCGCTCCAGAACCGTCCGATCCGGTTCGAGGCGGAGGACTTCGCCATCGCTGGCGCCTTCGTCAGCATCGACAGCTCCGGTGGTCTGCGGGTCGAACGCGGCTATGTGCGGCCCGAAGACGAGCCGGCACTCGAGACTGGGCACAGTCCCGACGGCGAGACGCTCGATCCCGACACGGACGATGCAATCGCTGACGCATCCGATCCGGTGACGGATCAGGATGAGGAAGAGGATGACGACGGCACCAAGCCGCTGTCGGACCGCCTCATCTGCGAACTGACGGTCCATCGCACAATGGCGCTGCGCGATGCGCTCGCGAACGATCCGCAATTGGCGATGCTCGCCTGTCTGCACGCGATGGTCCTGCAGCTCTTCTACCACTACGGCCAGGACAGCTGTGTCGAGATCACGCCGCGTTCCACACAGTTCGGATCACAGGCGCCGAATCTCGGCGAGGCTTCCTATGTCCAGTCGATCGATCTCGGCATCGAGACCTGGGCGGGCAATCTCCCGAAGCAGTCGGAAGATCTGTGGGACGCGCTGACCGAATGGGACAGCGACAGCCGCGACGCGCTCTTCGCCCATTGCGTGGCGATGACGGTCAACGCGGTGCAGGAGCCTCACCATCGCAAGCCCCGCCAGATCGCCCATGCAGATGTTCTGGCTTCGACGCTGGGGCTCGACATGGTGAAAGCGGGCTGGACGCCGACGGCGAACAGCTATCTCGGCCGCGTGACCAAGGCGCAGATCCTCGCCGCCGTGCGCGAGGCGAAGGGCGACAAGGACGCCGATCGCATCGCCGGGTTCAAGAAACCCGACATGGTCGAAGCCGCGGAAGAACTGCTGGCGGGCACGGGTTGGCTCCCGCAACCGCTGCGCACGGCTCCGCTTGCGGAAGAGCCCGACGAGCCGGAATTCGAAATCGTCGATGACGGCGATGTCACGCCTGACGAACCGGCGGTCGAGGACAGCGAAGAGGCGATCGCGCTCCAAGCCGCCGAGTGAGCGCACAAAAACAGGCGTTCGGCGGCTCTTGGTCGATGGTTCGACGCACCCGATTGGGCGATGATCAATCTGTCGCCGAAGCCGCCTTCGCCCAATTCTTCGAGCAGTTAGCGACCACCAACCGAGGGAGACGCTCCCCCAACTCCCTCGACCTGGGGCCTGTCGGACGCGGCAGGCCCTTTTTTCTGCGCATCATCCAGGAGACCACCATGGATAGCCCCGCCGCAGACCTTTCGCAAAAGCTCAGCCGCGAAGCCGAGGCTGTGTGCCGTCAGTACCTCTCCAATGGGAGAAAACATGGCCAATACTGGGTCGTCGGCGACGTCGACAACACTCCTGGTCGCAGTCTCTATGTCCGGCTCACCGGCCCTGCGCGCGGCAAGGGCGCGGCGGGCAAATGGACCGACGCCGCCACCGGCGAACACGGCGACCTCCTCGATCTCATCGCGGCCAATCTCAATCTCTCGACGCTCCGCGACACGCTCGACGAGGCGCGGCGCTTTCTCAGTCTCCCGAGACCGGAATCTCCTGAAAAGAAGCCGCAGACGCCGGTAACGCGTGGATCACCCGAGGCGGCCCGACGGCTTTGGGCGATGGGCCAACCGATCGCGGGGACATTGGCGGAGCGCTATCTCTTTGCACGCGGATTGAAGGAGCTTCGAAGCATGAGCGCGCTTCGGTTCCATCCGAGCTGCTACTACTGGCAAGAAGACGCACACATTGACGATCAGCCCAACGCCTGGCCCGCATTGCTCGCGAAAGTCACCGACACTGCCGGAACGCTGACCGGCGCCCATCGAACCTGGCTGGATCCGCACGGGTTTTCGGAAGTCACGCTCGGCAAGGCGCCGATCGACACGCCGCGTCGCGCCATGGGCAATCTGCTCGGCCATGCGGTCCGCTTCGGCGTTGCGCGCGATGTCATGGCAGCGGGCGAAGGCATCGAGACCATGCTGTCACTGAAGCTTGTCCTGCCGCAAATGCCGATGGCGGCCGCGCTCTCAGCCGCTCATCTCGCCGCGATCCTGTTCCCCGACACCCTGCGCCGACTTTATATCGCTTGCGACGACGATCCGGCTGGCGCGGGCGCGATGCAGAGCCTTGTCGAGCGGGCGAGCATGGCCGGAATCGAGGCGATCCCGCTTGCGGCATGTCTCGGCGACTTCAACGAGGATCTGCGCAAGGACGGCATCAACGTGCTACGGCAGAACGTGCGCGTGCAGATCGCGCCGGAAGATGTTGACCGCTTCATGATTGCGGCGGGATCGACCGGGAGAGAGGCGCTGCCGGGCTGAGCATCGTCGACGAGATCGGATTGGGCATGGCGTCCCGCCGGAGAGAGCCGCGACCTCGGCCTTCTTCGAGAGGGCGACAGAACGGCAAACGGTCCGGTCCGGCAATGGCTGCGCCCGGTTCTTTTCCGGCGGCGGCAGAGCCGCCTTTCCATCGCGAAGCAAAAGAACCGGGCTCCGCCATCCTCCGCTGCCGCTGCGGCCCTGCGCTCCTTCTCGGCATGATCTTATCCCAAAACCGGTGGCCATTTTTGGGGATCATGCCCGTCGCTCCGGGTGCAGGCCCGTCCCGCCCACCGTCTTTCGTCGCCACGAAGGCCGCGGCGGTCGCGGCCCCCGACGAAGGACCACACCATGTTCACCGATCCCGACGACATTGATGGCGAACCCCAACTTAGCGCATCGCCGACAGACACGATCTGCACCGAACTCCAGCTCTTCGGTCACCGTCCACCCGAGGGCGAACCTGACCCGCGCGAGGTGCCCGAAGACGCCCGCATCGAATGCGCCGTCGCCGACATCTTCGATGCTCTCGTCGCCACCATGGCCGACACGATGCTCGATCACGACCTCGACGAACTCCTCTGGTCGACGGTCAACATGTTCCATCGCGCCACCGACCGGATCGAGCGCAAGCTCGACGATAACGAACAGGCACAGAAACGCGGGCAACGCGAACAGGACGGCAGCGAGGTCAAAGCCGTGGAACTCGAACGCCTGATCACGATCGGACAGTCACTGATCGAACGCCGCGACTGCATGGAAGTCTATCGCGACAGTGCTGCCGAACATTATCTTTGCCTGACGGGTTCACCCTGGTCGGCACGCTCAGGATCGCGGGTCAACCATCGCAACCTCACCTCTGCGATGATCGACAGCCGCGACTTCCTCGCCGCGAAAAAGCGCGCCGAATCGCAAGTACACCTGCCGCAAGGCCCCAAGATCGCGTTCACCGGCGGACTCGACTTCAACGACCATCGGCTGATCTGGAACACGCTCGACAAGGTCCGCGCCAAGCACACCGACATGGTGCTCCTGCATGGCGGCTCACCAAAGGGCGCCGAACTGATCGCCGCCAAATGGGCGGAGACCCGCAACGTGCCACAGGTCGCCTTCAAGCCCGACTGGACGCGCCACGGCAAGGCTGCTCCGTTCAAGCGCAACGATGCGATCCTCGATGTTCTGCCGATCGGGGTCATCCTCTTCCCCGGCACCGGCATCCAGGACAATTTCGCCGACAAGGCGAAGAAGCTCGGCATCACGGCCTTCGATTTCCGCCAGCAGATGCGGGCTTAAGCTCGAAACCTGATCCGCTAATCGCATCACCGATCCTGCGCCGGCGCATTCCGGCGCAGTTTTTTCTCCGATAGACTGCGCTAGCGCCGTGGTAGTGATTGATTGCGTTCCATCAAAGGAGGCCGCCTATGTTCCTCTCGGCCGCCCTCAGCATCCTCGGCCTCGGCGTCATCGTCTACGTGCTCTTCACGTTGGCCGTCTACGCGCTGCCCTTCTTCGTCGCGATGACGGTCGGTCTCTAT
Source organism: Nitratireductor sp. (assembly GCF_017794765.1). Classification (GTDB taxonomy): domain Bacteria; phylum Pseudomonadota; class Alphaproteobacteria; order Rhizobiales; family Rhizobiaceae; genus Nitratireductor. The sequence continues at coordinate 2,109,148 of NZ_CP051236.1, forward strand.
GTTTATGAAAGCGAGGCGGGCGTCCTCGCGACCATCATCGCCGCGTTCCTGTCGGGCGCTGCGACGCTGATCCTGGGACAGATCGCCTTCGCCACGGTTCGATCTGTTCCGATCAGACTGGCGATCGGCGCGTTCTACACGATTCCAGCTGGTGTCGCCGGGTTCCACGCGATCAAAGGGCTGTCCAAGCTTGGCGGCGCTGGCGAGACCTCAACGTTCGTCTTAGCATGGATAGGTGCCCTGATAGTCGGGATCACGGCTTGGGCACGGATCGCATCTCTCACTGAACCAGGAGAAAACGCAACGGCATATAGGCTCGGCAAGCGGCGTTTGATCAACGATGGATGACGGTTTTTTCGAGAGAGCTGAAGTGCGGTTATCGCCCAGTGAAAGCAAGTTTGAATCCCAGCAGCGCGAATGAGGCGGCGAAAGTTCCTCGCAACCAAGCCATGGCTCGAGGCTTCGAAAGAACGTGCTTGCGAAGGGCGGAAGCGAAAGCGCCATAGAGGGCGAAGGCCGCAAATGTCATTGCCATAAAGACCAACGCTAAGAAGAACATCTGCCGGGTGGCGTCGGAGGCACCCACAGGAACAAACTGTGGGAGGAAGGCAAGAAAGAAAACGGACAGCTTTGGATTTAGCACATTCAAGAGCACGCCGTCTTGTATGAGCATTCGAACAGGAGCCTTGGTGTTCCGACCTTCGATTGTCAGCGCACCGCGGCCTCGCCAGACGTTCCACGCCATCCAGATAAGATAGGCCACTCCGGCCGCCTTAACGACCTGAAAAGCTACTGCGCTGGCATGCAGAAGTGCCGCGAGGCCCAGGATTGAAGCTACCATGTGCGGAACGATACCGAGTGTACAGCCGAGAGCGGCAACAAAGCTCGGACGCAGGCCCTGACCAATCGCAACCGCTAGCGTATAAACGACGCCCGTTCCTGGAATCAGAACGACGACGAGTGCGGTGACCAGAAACTCCCAACTCATATGTCTTCCTCTTCCGGTTGGAAGTGTCCCACACCGCTGCGCAAAATGCCCTTCCGAACCACGGCACCTGCTTCGGTAAACAGTTCCGACAATGTGTCGCGCGCTGCCACGACATCGGCTTCGGCCTCGTCATGCAGCCCCTCGATGACAACCAGAACCCTTTGCGTATCCGGCGAGACGGCAGATGCCGCACTCTGCCGGTTGGTCCAGCGCCGGGCATGAGCCACGCCCGCGTCATCGGCGAAAACGACCTCGCCAGGATTGGGGTGTTCGATCGAACCCCCAAAGGTCGAATATGTCTCGGCGCCAGTTGCGTATCGTACAGTCAGATTGCCTGCGATCCGGTCCAGGTCGAAGGCTGCAACGGGTACGGCAAGGGCGGCCGATGTCGCGTTACAGGCGTCCACTACCGGATTGAGCGTGGGCAGATCTCCGTCTTTGCGCAGCCGACGCAACAGCGCTTCGGATGCGCAACGGTACTGTGTGGGCTTCAGCCCCATCGCCGAGAAGGCCGCGCGCCAAGCCCGTATTGCGAGAATCTCGCTCTCTGATCCGCCTGCAAGGCGACAAAGGGCATCGCCATGCAAATGCGCGATCTGGTCGGTCAGGTCGATGTTTTCCGGCAGGTCACGGATGAGGACGAGGCTTGTAAATAGGCTGGGAAACTTCTTCCCGATTTCAGGATCGTATCGAAAGATCATGGGGCCTCATACCCCGCGCCCGCGCTCCCCGTCTTGAACGATAGTGGCGTTGGCCGATCTGTAGTGGCCGGGCGGCAGGCCGAATTGCCGGACAAATGACCGAGTCAGATGGCTCTGGTCCGCAAAGCCCAGATCAAGAGCAACTTCTGCCGGGGTGCTTCCCGCAGCCAATGCCCGTCGGGCGAGGCGAAGTCGCATTTGCATCGCGTAGTCGTGCGGCGTTGCGCCGACCTCTCTGCGAAACCGGCGCAGCGCGCCCGTACGGTGCATGCCCATCAGGCCTGCCACCTCATCCAGCGAGGGCGGAGCGTCAGGCCGATCACGAATGCGCTCCAGCACGAGGGTTGTTGCGCGGGACGGGCCGCGATCGCCGGCCGGCCGCTTCTTCAACAGAACATCGCTGAACAAAGTCGTCAGCGCCTCTTCCGCTACGGCCTCCTCGCCGGCGCGAAGCGCCACAAGTGCATGTTCGAGATGAGTCAGCAGGGATGGCGCCGATCTAGCAGCAAAACCGAGCTCCCGACCGGCGGCTTGCGTTCCGGCCATACGCGCGACGGTCGTCGGTTCGACGAATATCATGTCCCAGCACCGCGACGCGCCGATTGGCGCACCGTCGTGGATCTCGTTCGGGCTGACGGCGATCACGTCACCTTGGCCTGCCTCAACTTGGCCGGATTCCGACCAAGACATATGTCCTCCGGCCCGCATAATGCCAAGTCCGAACTGGTCATGTGCGTGTCGCGGAAAGCGACGAGCCGAACAGATCGAAAAAACTTCGACGCCCTGAAGGCAGCGGGGTGCGAGGCGAACTCGATGCTCGAGAAATACTGTCATTCCCTTTACTTACCATAGGGTTTTCCGCGGTACATCAATCAATCTCCGCAAGTCGGTGCAACGCATCCACCTCTCACCGAGTGAAGCCATACCAGCCGGTTCAGTCGGGGACGCTTCGGCGACGGCGCATGTATTCAACGGTGGACGTCCGACCAATGACGGCTAGCAAAACCATCAACTGCCATCTCGCATGCTGTTCATTCGTGTGATCTTGGCCGGGAAGAGGGATCGCATTATTTGGAGCCGAGGGCCTGTTCAAGGATGGTTGCAGAAGACTCACTTCGGGGGGGCGGCAAGAAACCGTGGATTGGGACCGGCGTCGCGAGGCGCGCGTTCTGCTGAATGGAGCGATGTACCTCCGACCGTCGCATGCCAGAGCCTGTCTTCGCACGATCATCAGTGCCGCGGTCTTGCCGGTCACGACAGGCAGCCTTCATTTCTTCTCCGACGCTTCGACACCCACGCCCGTCACGGCCTCTCATGGCTTGATCTGGCCGGGGTCGGCTGACGCCTCGACCGCCTTGTCCGCAACGGCACGGCCGGAACTTTCTTCCCCTGGGCTCACGCCCATTCCTCGCGGGCACAAGAAACTTCCGTCCGCGCCGTCCTCCACTGGCGTTTCGGGCCTAACGGCTGCGTCGGCGGATCGCCCCGGCCCTGCGATCACCATCGAGGCCGCGACGGGCGCGGGCTCGAAAACCTAAAGGAGAACTGAAAATGGCTACCATCGGCACCTTCAAGAAGTCCGGCAACGAATTCACCGGCGAAATCGTCACCCTCAACGTCCAGGCCAAGAATGTCCGCATCGTCCCGGAGACGGGCCAGACCAGCGAGAACGCCCCCAGCCACCGCGTCCTGGTCGGACGCGCCGAAATCGGAGCAGCCTGGTCCAAGCAGTCGAACGAGGGTCGCGACTATCTCGGCCTCAAGCTGGACGATCCGAGCTTCACCGCTCCGATCTACGCCAACCTCTTCGACGATGAAGACGGCGAAGGCTACAGCCTCATCTGGTCCCGTCCCAACCGCCGCAACGGCGACTGAGCGACCGGCAGCAGGCCCCGCCCGGACACCTGGGCGGGGCTTTTCTCCGCGTTACTGCTTCTCGTCTTCGTCTTCCAGCAGTGCGGCCGGTTTCACATCGAGCGCCAGCGCGACGTGCCAAAGCGTGACGATGGTCACATTTTGCTGGCCCCGCTCCATCGCCGACACATGCGCACGGTCGACGCCCATCTTCGCAGCCAGCGCACCCTGGCTGAGATCGCGTTTCGTGCGATAAATTCTGAGATTTCTTCCGAAAAGTTCCTTGATATCCATCCGCACGATAAATGCGGATCGCGTATTTTGATGCGACGCACTATAATACGCGGACGCTAGCGCCAACGTCAGCAGTCTGTCGGAGATCAGCGATTTCAACCCACCGGCAGTTGAGGGTGATATGGTTTCTGGTTCATTAATATTAACGCTTGTGCGACAGGACCAACCATGACGACCACGCAGACGCAAATCGCCGACGCTCCACCGGACGAGGCGGGTTTGACGGTATACGACCGCGATCACTTGAAACTCTATATGCGCCTGCTGGACGCCGAGAGCGCCGGCGCGACGCTGGAAGAGGTGTCATCCGTGCTGTTGGGAATAGACGCCACGGCGGAACCCGAACGCGCCCGGCGCGTGCGCGACAGCCATTTGAGCCGCGCCCGCTGGATGACCGAACAGGGCTATCGCGAGATTCTCAAGCACGGCCTGCCGTGACTTAGCGAACGGGTGATGCGCATACCGGATCATCTTATGCGCGCCCTCTCACTAGCCAAATTCAACTTCCGGCGGAATCATCCAGGCCGAGAAACGTCATCTGTCTGCGGGGGCTAGTCTGTGAGGAGGACGGCCATGTCCAAGGATTGGCTCGACAACAGCATCTACGATCATTTCGACGACCTCGACCTTTCCGGGCTGGCCTGGGAATGTCTGAGGCGGAACGAAAGCTACCGATCCGACTACGCCGCAAGGGAGGGCGACAGCGCCTGTGCCGCTTGGGGCCTTCGATTTCGCGGTTGATCCGGAGTGCGACCCACCCGCCGCGCCGGTCTTCTGGAACGCCGCCGATGCGCCGGCGATCGTCAATCAGATCGCTTCCGCACATCAATTCGGTGACAAAGTCTCAAGCATTCGAACCCTTCCGGTCGTCGCACGCGCTACCGATTCCGAGTTCATCTGGCTCAAGCTCGATAACGGCGCTCAACTTGTCGCCAGGAGCTTTGCGGACGACGCCGACTTCGGTGTCGTCGTGCCGTTCGACGACGCTTGGGCCGTCCATCTCGCCGCCGCCGACAGGCTCTATCGTCATCTCAGGGGACTGCCGGTCGAGCATCCGCTGACGCGCCAACGTCGCCAGCGCTTGAAACATGCGCTCAGAACCGTTGACGCGGTGCATCAGGGCGCGACCTACCGCATGATCGCCGTCACTTTTTACGGCGAACCGCGAGTGTCGGACGAACCGTGGAAGACCAACGCGCTCAAGTCCCAAATCGCGCGCCTCGCTGCATACGGACGCAGAATGATTGACAAGGGGTATCGAAGGCTTTTGCAGGGTAAACATCGATAGAGAACTGTGAACATCGCGAAGTTTTCGTTATGTTCTCGCCATGACACAGCCTTCTCAAAACCTCGATTCAAGCACCGTAAAGATACTCGGCCGGACGCGTCGCCTGCTAACCCACCAGCGCGCAGTCTTTGATCAGATATTCCACAGCGGTGGCGGCTATGTTCTCGACTTTTCCGACAGGACGATAGCCGAATGGTTCGAAGAGAGCTTCGGCCTCGACATCTTTCAGGCTCGATTTCAACTCGAGGGCACGAGCAAGGGAAAGACGCTGCGGGGTTTCGTCGAGGTCGCGGAGCCACGGCTCGTCGCGCATGTTCTCCGCACGCTCTGGGCCTATAGGTGCGGCCTCTCCGACTATGTCGAAACCAAAGAAGCCGAAGAAGCCCGCCTGAAATCCTGGCTTGAACAGTTCACGACCGATCTGGAGAACGCATCTACGTTGAAGCTCGACGACGCGTTCAAGGACTTTTCCGGCGACACGACACTTCCCAAGCTCCGCGCTTCTATTGCTGCCGACCTCGTCGCCGAAAAGCCCGACGTCGCGCTCGACCGCGTGCATACCTACTGTGTCAAACGGTTCCGCGACTTGCTGTCATCGCGCAGGCAGCCTGTCGATGCGAAGACGCCGCTGCACGCCATTTTCGGCGCTTATGGCAAGGCGCTGCGTGATGAAGGCGCCGTGAGCGCGTTCGCGCTGCCAACCCTGCGTGTCCAACATAGGCTCTTCGAGGGGCTGAACGAGGCACGCAACAAGCGGTCCTTTGCGCACGATAACGAGCTTCTCGCCGTCTCCGAGGCGCAATTCATTATCGACTGTGTGCTCGCCTCACTCGCTTTCATCGAGCGGTTGGAAGCGGAACGCCAGGCTCCGGCGGCTGGTCCAGCCGACGATTTCCCATTCTGATCAGCAGGCTATCCTCGCCTTTTTACACGCCCTTTTACACGCCCTTCGAGGGGTAGCGTTTTCCCTCTCCCGTCTTCGCCATCCCCCCTGACGGCATTTCTGCGCTTTCCTCGCCTCCGACAGCCCGCCGCAGGTCGCGGCCCGGCACAGCAACCGGAGGCGCTACCCTATGCCCGATCCCAACGCAGGCCTACCGCCACGCTATCTCAGAACCCCCGAAGCCGCCCGGTTTCTCGGTCTTTCCGGCCGCACGCTGGAGAAACATCGCACCTACGGCACCGGCCCCAAATATTCCAAGATCGGCGGGCGCGTCGTCTATTCGCTCGATGACCTGCAGGCCTGGGTCAGCCGGGGCGAGAAGAACTCGACATCCGACGATACCGGCGACACGGTCTTGCCCGCCAAGCGCCACGCGGCAATTTCGCCCGCCTATCGCGACAAGCGCCAGTGAGCGGGATGCGCACCACCGTCGAACTCCTGTGGATCGAAGGGCGGATCGAGCGCTGGATTCGCTTCGGTCACATCGTCCAGGAAACGATCCAGAGCCGAAGCCGCCGCACCGTCGGCTTCGATCCCGGCGCGGTCTTTGCCTTCGTTCGCTGGACAGCCAGTGACTACGGCACGGTCGACAGCAGGATCGATATCCTGCGCGCCGTTGGTCGCGGCGAGGCCTACGCGACCGTCCCTTGCGTTACGCCCGGCGGCGAGAGCCTTCTGCACATCTCCGGCTGGCCGAAGGTCGAGGCGGTGCTCACCATCATCGACCGCATCGAAGCGCTCGCCATCGCGCCTGAGGAAGTCTGCCCGGATCATTGGCGACATGTCCATCATCGGTTGACCGCCGGTCTGACACCGCGCCCTTACACGAAGGCACGCCACGCCGCCTGGCTCAAGCGCCGGGAAATCGAGATATGACCCGCACACGCCGAACACTCTTCCTGGCCGGTGTGGCGATCGGTCTGATTGGCGCTTCGGCGGCCGTACGCAGTGATCCGATCCTCATCTGGAACGCGTCGGCAAGCGTTCCTGTCGGCATCTACGTCGTGACGCCATTGCGCGACCCGCAGGTCGGTTACCTCGCCGTCGTGCGCCCACCCGAAGACCTGTTGAACTGGCTCGTCGCGCGCGGATATCTCGGCCAGGACACACCACTCCTGAAGCACGTCGCGGGCCTTCCGGGCGCAGAAGTTTGCCGTTTCGGCATCACGATCACCATCGATGGCACGAGTGTGGCGACGGCACGGTCGGCTGATCGGCACGGTCGCCCATTGCCGGTCTGGAGTGGCTGCCGGGTGCTGCGCGAAGGAGAAGTCTTCTTCCTAAACAGGCGCGAACCGGCCAGCCTTGACGGGCGATATTTCGGGCCGCTCGACGCCGACACGATCGTCGGTCGGGCGGTTCCGATCTGGACCCGGGAGGATTGAGCCATGTCTCTCCTTCCTCTTTCCGGCCGTCAGTCATCTGTCGCTCGCATGACGATGGCGATGCTCACGATCGCCATCACCGCCGGACCGATTCCGGCATCCGCGGAACCGTCGCAACGTATAACAGATGACCGACCCGCAGCGGTCCGACCGTCTTCTATCGACGTGTTCGTCGCGCAAGCGGCGGCGCGGTTTCACATCCCGGAACGCTGGATTCGCGTCGTCATGCAGGCCGAGAGTGCGGGCAATCGACGTGCGGTCAGCCGCGCCGGTGCGATGGGTCTGATGCAGATCATGCCCGCGACCTGGGCCGAACTTCGTGCACTACATGGGCTCGGCGACGACCCGTTCGACCCGCGTGACAACATCATGGCGGGCGCGGCCTATATCCGCGCCATGTATGATCGCTTCGGCGCGCCCGGCTTCCTCGCGGCATATAATGCCGGTCCGGAACGCTATGCTCAGCACCTCGCCACCGGACGCCCGCTGCCGCGCGAAACACGCGCCTATCTCCGATCGCTGGCGCCGCTGATCGACGCGTCCTTGGTATCGCCATCGCAAGGCGACGGACGGCCGAATGTATCCGACTGGCGTGAAGCGCCGCTGTTCGTCGGGCTCCAAAACCGGGCAGACGAGTGATGATGCCGTGTTTCGCAGCGCGGCGCGTGCTGGCGTGCTCTTTCGCGGGTTTGACGGGAGAGCAAACGGTGGAGGTGTCAACAACGAAGGGATGGCGAGATAAAAGGCGCGGCACCAATGCGCGTTATGTTGTTGTTGTTTTTGGGATTTTTGCACGCCACACGGAGTCGCGCAGTGCCGCGCATAGCGCTTACGCTTTGATATCCAAGGTCTTTTACCGTGCCACTCATCGATCTTGCGGGCATGAAATATGACCGGGCGCGACGATGACCTCCGTATCAAACCTGGCCGTATCCGGGACCGTGGGCCGCGCGGGCGCAAGGCGCAGAGCTTCGTCGGCGAGGTTATGCGTGCGGCCAAAAAAGCCGGCCACACCGGCTATCGTTTCAACGGCGCAAGGCGCACCGGTTCGGCCTCGACTTTCGGGCGCGGGCGGTTCGCGGCGACCGCGCGCAGCCTCTCACGAACCCAGCGCCGTGTCATCGTCAAGGCGCGTGTCGTTCGCCATCGCGGGGCACGTTACCGCTCTGCGCCGCTTGCCAAGCACATCTCCTATCTGAAGCGCGACGGCGTCACACGGGACGGGCGCGACGCGACCATGTTCGATCGCGACGGTGACGCTGACGAACGCGCCTTTGCGAAACGCTGCGAGGGCGACCGACACCACTTCCGCTTCATCGTCTCGCCGGAAGATGCGGGCTCCATGGAAGATCTGCGCGCCTTCACCCGCGATCTCACGGACAAGGCCGCACGCGATCTCGGAACCGATCTCGATTGGGTCGCCGTCGATCATTGGAACACTGACAATCCCCATGTCCATGTTCTGGTTCGCGGCAAGACGGAAGACAGCAAGGACCTCGTCATCTCTCGCGACTATATCGGTCGTGGCTTCCGCGCCCGCGCCGAGGAACTGGTCGGGCTCGAACTCGGGGCCCGCACCCAGCATGAAATCGCGGCAAGCCTCGACACGGAGATCGGCGCCGAGAGCTGGACCGGGCTTGACCGCGCCTTGCGTGCTCTTGCCGATGAAAGCGGCGGCGCCGTTGATCTAAGATCCGGCGCGCCGGAACCATCGGATCCGGAACTGCGTCGGCGATTGATAGGACGCGCACAAACATTGGAACGTCTCGGTCTCGCCGACAGGTTGGCGCCTGCCGTCTGGGAACTGAAACCGGGCATGGAACGCACTCTGCGCGAACTCGGCGAGCGGGGCGACATCATCAGAACCATGCACCGCGCCCTTGCGGACGGTCCCGCGCGATCCCTTTCGGACTTCGCGGTGGAGAGCACTCCAGCCGAACCGATCCTCGGACGACTTGCCGACCGTGGACTACACGACGAACTGACGGGCGAAGCCTATGCCGTCATCGACGGCGTCGACGGGCGGATCCATCACCTGCGCTTTCCCGACCTGGACCGGACCGGCGATACACCCACTGGCGGGATCGTCGAGACGCGATCTTGGATAGCACCCGATGGGGGTGCGGCGCGCCTGTCCCTCGTTGGCCGATCCGATCTTTCTATTGCCGCGCAGATCGACGCGAATGGCGCAACCTGGCTCGATCGTCTGCAATTGGCGAAGGACCGGGTGCCCTTGAGCGGGAACGGGTTCGGCGCGGAAGTGCGCGACGCGCTCGAACGGCGGGACGATCATCTCGTCGCAGAGGGCTTGGCGACCCGGCAAGGCCGGCGCGTCACGTTTGCCCGCGACCTGTTGGTGACCCTGCGCAAACGCGAACTCGATGCGGCCGCGACGAAGCTCGCGGCCAAGACCGGCCTTCCGCGCAGAATCACGAGCGAGGGCGAGGCTGTCGTCGGCACCTATCGCCAGCGCCTCGATCTCGCCTCGGGCCGCTTCGCCATGATCGACGACGGGATGGGCTTCGAACTCGTGCCCTGGAAACCCCAACTCGAAAAGCATCTCGGCAAGACCGTCACCGGGACCATGACACCGGGCGGTGGCGTGGATTGGTCGCTCGGCCGCAAACGCGGCCTCGGTATCTGAGTCAAAAGGATGGACACGACACGATGACGCAAGACCCTCGCCAGTCACCCGCCACCGCGATCCTCTGGGGCCAGATCGTCATCGTCTCCGCCGTCGCGCTGATCTTCGTCTGGGCCGCGACGCAATGGACAGCCTGGCGGCTCGGTTTCCAGCCGCAACTTGGCGCACCCATGGCCGAACTCTTTGGCTGGCCGGTCTATCCGCCTTGGAACTTCTTTGTCTGGTGGTACTTCTACGACGCCTACGCGCCTCGCGTATTCGTCGAAGGCGCCATCATCGCCGGATCTGGCGGGATCGCCGTGATCGGTGTCGCCATCTTCCTCTCGGTCCTGCGCGCTCGCGAAGCGCGCGACGTCACCACCTACGGCTCGGCTCGTTGGGCAGACCGGAAGGACGTGACGACCAGCGGGTTGCTCTCGCCGGACGGTGTCGTGCTCGGTCGCTTCGAACAGCGCTATCTTCGTCACGACGGTCCCGAGCATGTGCTCTGCTTCGCGCCTACGCGATCCGGCAAAGGCGTCGGTCTGGTCGTGCCCTCGCTCCTGACCTGGCCGGGGTCTGCAATTGTCCACGACATCAAGGGCGAGAACTGGCAGCTCACCGCCGGTTGGCGGTCGCGTTACTCGCGCGTGTTGCGGTTCGATCCCACCGATCCGAACTCCTCCCGCTACAATCCACTGCTGGAAGTCCGGCGCGGCGACAGCGAGGTGCGTGACGTCCAGAACGTCGCCGACATCCTGGTCGACCCCGAAGGTCTGCTGGAACGGCGGAACCACTGGGAAAAGACCAGCCATTCGTTGCTCGTCGGCGCGATCCTGCACGTGCTCTATGCGGAAGCGGACAAGACGCTCGCCGGCGTCGCCGCTTTTCTGTCCGATCCACGCCGACCGATTGCCGCGACACTGACCGCCATGATGCGCACGCCACATCTGGGCGACCGGCCCCATCCCGTCGTCGCGCAGGCCGCGCGCGAACTCTTGAACAAATCCGAGAACGAACGCTCCGGTGTGCTGTCGACCGCGATGAGTTTCCTCGGTCTCTATCGAGACCCGGTCGTCGCGAAGGTCACCAATCGCTGTGACTGGCGCATCCGTGATTTGGTTGAAGGCAAGAGCCCCACTACACTCTACCTTGTCGTGCCGCCCTCAGACATCTCTCGGACCAAACCCTTGGTTCGCCTCGTGCTCAATCAGATCGGCCGCAGGCTGACAGAGGAACTGAATGCGCCGAACCGCAGGCACAGGCTCTTGCTCATGCTCGATGAGTTCCCGGCGCTCGGCCGACTGGACTTCTTCGAGAGCCAGCTCGCCTTCATGGCCGGATACGGCCTCAAGGCCTTCCTGATCGCCCAGTCGCTGAACCAGATTGAGAAAGCCTACGGGCAGAACAATGCCATCCTTGACAATTGCCACGTCCGGGTCGCCTTCGCCACCAATGACGAGCGCACCGCAAAACGCGTCTCGGACGCGCTCGGCACCGCCACCGAGATGCGGGCGATGAAGAATTATGCAGGTCACCGGCTCTCGCCCTGGCTCGGTCATCTCATGGTCTCGCGGCAGGAAACGGCCCGTCCGCTGCTAACCCCCGGCGAGATCATGCAGCTCCCCCCGGATGACGAGGTCGTGCTCGTCTCCGGCGCACCGCCGATCCGGGCGAAGAAGGCGCGCTACTATTCGGACCCACAGTTCAAGCAACGTATCGTGGCGCCACCCAAGCCGAAATCCTCGAATGGAGAGGCAGGGATCGATTCCGACACAGACGATTGGAGTGATCGCCCGCCGATCACAGCCCCGGCGCCAGCGTCCAAAAATTCGGGAAGCAATGAGGACAGCGACGGCGGCGTGCGCCGCGAACCTGATTTGCCCGAGCACGAAGAAATCGCACCGGAAACGACGCCAGCGCGCGAAGAATTTGCTGTACTCGACGAGGAACCCGACGACGAGGCGCAGCGGACCAAGGAACTGCAGGGACGGTTCCGCGGTGTCGCCCGTCAGGCGGCGCTCGATCCCGATGACGGGATCGAGCTCTAGGAGAGGCCGGGATGAGGAAAGACAGATTGAATGTTTATTTCGATCCGGCGCTTTCGCCGGAGCTGGATGCGCTTGCCGCACGTCGCAGAGTCTCCAAATCGGCTGTCGTCGAGGCGGCGCTGGCCTCCTACCTCTCGCCCGATGCCGCTGAGCAGAACGAGGCCGCGATCGTGCGCCGCCTTGACCGGCTGACTCGCGCCATCGAGCGGCTTGAGCGGGATGTGTCGATCGGCAATGAGGCACTCGCGCTCTTCGTCAAGTTCTGGCTGACCACCACCCCACCGCTTCCGGACACCATGCGCAATGCCGCCAACGCCAAGGGGCGCGAACGCTACGAGGGATTCGTCGAGACACTCGGCCGGCGGCTGGCGAAGGGGAACACGCTGACGAAAGAGGTGTCGGAGAATATCGAGTGATTCGACCGATCCCCGTAAGGGCTTCACTAAGCAAGCTACCTTCGACAGCTCTGTCGACTTGACCGGTCTTCTCATTCMCCTGCCTTTGCCCGCCACAGCCCTACTACGCCCTCAACACTGTTGCCGCTGACCTGAGAACGGTCTTCTTGATGCGCCTCGTAACCAATTGCGGGGCCGCGAATGACCGTCCAACCTTTTCAGACAGAAGCGATCCAGCGCGGCTCCCGCATGCTCCGTACGGCGCTCGGGTCACACGTTGCCACGTGGCTCGAGGACACCACCGTCGTCGAAGTCATGCTCAACCCGGACGGACGGCTCTGGGTGGATCGACTCAGTGAAGGGCTCGCGGATACCGGGGAGCGGTTGTCGGCCGCCGATGGCGAGCGGATCGTTCGCCTGGTCGCGCATCATGTCGGCGCTGAGGTCCATGCGGGAGCCCCACGTGTGTCGGCGGAGCTGCCCGGGACGGGGGAACGGTTCGAGGGGCTGCTACCGCCGGTCGTTGCCGCACCCGCCTTCGCGATCCGCAAACCCGCTGTCGCCGTCTTCACCCTCGACGACTATGTCCGCGCGAACGTCATGGATGCGGACGCCGCCGAAGCGTTGCGCGAGGCGATCGCCATGCGCGCCAACATCCTCGTCGCCGGCGGCACATCGACCGGCAAGACCACCCTGACCAATGCGCTTCTTGCCGAAGTCGCCAAAGGTTCAGACCGCGTGGTGCTGATCGAGGACACGCGCGAACTGCAATGCCTGACACCGAACCTCGTAGCGCTACGTACCAAGGACGGGGTCGCCACACTCTCCGACCTGGTGCGTTCATCGCTGCGATTGCGCCCCGACCGTATCCCCATCGGTGAAGTGCGGGGCCCCGAAGCGCTCGATCTCCTGAAGGCCTGGGGCACTGGTCATCCGGGCGGTATCGGCACCATCCACGCCGGCACAGCGATCGGCGCACTGCGCCGCCTCGAACAGCTCATCCAGGAAGCCGTCGTCACGGTGCCGCGTGCGCTCGTCGCCGAGACGATCGACATCATCGCCGTACTCGCAGGCCGAGGACCCGACCGCCGGCTCGCGGAACTCGCCCGCGTCACCGGCCTCGATACCACGGACGACTACGCCCTCGAACCTATCCTCAGCCAACCCGAAGGAGACCTATCGTGATCCGTCTATTACCCATCCACCCGCGCTGGCCACAGATCGCCGGCGCTCTCGCTCTCGGCCTCGTCATAGCCGCTGATCCCGCCCATGCAGCAGGGTCCGGCATGCCCTGGGAAGCGCCGCTGCAATCGATCCTCGAATCGATCGAGGGACCGGTCGCCAAGATCGTCGCCGTCATCATCATTATCATCACCGGCCTGACGCTCGCCTTCGGCGATACGTCGGGCGGGTTCCGGCGGCTCGTGCAGATCGTCTTCGGTCTCTCCATCGCATTCGCCGCGTCGAGCTTCTTCCTCTCCTTCTTCTCCTTCGGCGGCGGAGCGCTGGTGTGATGCGCGACGGCGACGACATTCCCGGTTTCTACGCGCCCGTCCATCGTGCGCTGAGCGAACCGATCCTCTTGGGCGGCGCACCGCGCACGGTCGCCATCGCAAACGGCACGCTTGCCGCCGCAATCGGGTTAGGTCTGCGCTTGTGGATCGTCGGCATCCTCTTCTGGCTGATCGGCCATCTCCTCGCGGTCTGGGCCGCGAAGCGCGATGCACAGATCGTCGACGTCGCGCGGCGCCACCTGCGCTACCCGAGCTGGCTGCGGGTGTGAGACGATGATGCGGCTCGCCGAATATCGCTCCAAGACGGCCTTGGTGGCAGACTATCTGCCCTGGGCGGCGCTGATCGACGAGGGTGTCGTGCTCAACAAGGACGGCAGCCTGCAACGCACGGCTCGGTTCCGCGGTCCCGACCTCGATTCCGCGACACCCGCGGAACTGGTTGCGACCGCTGGCCGGCTCAACAATGCGCTGAGACGCCTCGGTTCCGGCTGGGCGGTCTTTGTCGAGGCGCAGCGCGTCCCGGCGCGCGCCTATCCTCTGTCCCGGTTCCCCGATCCCGTCTCGGCACTGATTGATGCGGAGCGGCGTGCGCAGTTCGAAGAGGCCGGAAGCCACTTTGAGAGCCAGTATTTCCTGACGCTCGTCTGGATGCCCCCCGCCGACGAAGCGAGCCGCGCCGGACGGTGGCTCTATGAGGGTGCGGCCGAGACAGGCATCGATCCGCGCGAACATGTCGCAAGCTTCGTCTCACGCACCGACCGGCTGCTCGACCTCTTCGACGGTTTCATGCCCGAGGCGGCATGGCTTTCCGATGCCGAAACGCTCACCTACCTCCATTCGACGATCTCGGCGCGTCGCCAGCGCGTGCGCGTACCCGAAACGCCGATGCATCTCGACGCGCTTCTCGCGGATACTGCGCTCATCGGCGGCCTCGCGCCGCGGCTTGGCGACGCCTACATCAAAACACTCTCCATCGTCGGTTTCCCGACCGCGACCTGGCCCGGTCTGCTCGACGAATTGAACGGGCAGGCCTTCGAATATCGGTGGGCGACACGCGCCATCTGCCTCGACAAGACTGACGCCACGAAGCTCTTCACGCGGATCCGCCGCCAATGGTTTGCCAAGAGGAAGTCTGTCGCGGCGATCCTCAAGGAGGTGATGACCAACGAGGCCTCGACGCTGCTTGATTCCAACGCCGCCAACAAGGCGGCCGATGCCGACGAGGCGCTGCAGGAACTCGGGACCGACATGGTGGGCGCCGCCTATGTCACCGCCACGATCACGGTCTGGGACGAGGATGAACGCATCGCGGAAGCCAAACTCAAGGCCGCGGAGAAGATTGTTCAGGGCCGCGACTTCACGGCTATCCCTGAGACGCTCAATGCGATCGAAGCCTGGCTCGGCTCGCTGCCCGGTCACCTTTACGCCAATGTTCGTCAGCCGCCGGTCTCGACACTCAACCTCGCTCATATGGTTCCGATCTCCGCTGTCTGGGCCGGGCCAGCGCGCAACGATCATCTGGACGGCCCGCCGCTCTTCTTTGCCGAGACCGAGGGCGCGACCCCGTTCCGCTTCTCCACCCATGTCGGCGACGTCGGCCACACGCTGATCGTTGGCCCGACCGGTTCGGGCAAGTCGGTCCTTCTTGCGCTGATGGCCCTCCAGTTCCGCCGCTATGAAGGCTCACAGATCTTTGCCTTCGATTTCGGTTGCTCGATCCGCTGCGCCACTATTGCAATGGGCGGGGACTGGGAGAATCTCGGTCTCGCCCTGTCCGAGGATGAAGCCGCCGTCCAGCTCCAGCCGCTCGCGCGCATCGATGACGCGGCCGAACGCACCTGGGCGCAGGACTGGTTGGCCGGGCTGCTTGCCCGCGAGGGCGTTTCCATTGATCCAACCGCCCGCGACCATCTCTGGTCGGCGCTGACCTCGCTCGCTTCCGCACCGGTCGAAGAGCGGACCCTGACCGGACTGTCTGTGCTGCTGCAATCGAATGAACTCAAACGCGCGCTCGCGCCGTTCTGCCTCGGTGGTCCGTTCGGCCGTCTCCTCGATGCCGAGCGAGAAGAACTCGGCGCAGCCGATGTTCAGGCCATCGAAACCGAGGGGCTGATCGGGTCTGCCGCGMCCCCCGCCGTGCTCGCCTATCTGTTTCACCGTATCGAAGGCCGGCTTGATGGACGCCCCAGCCTAATCATCGTCGACGAGGGTTGGCTCGCGCTCGATGACCAGACCTTCGGCGGCCAGCTCCGCGAATGGCTGAAAACGCTCCGCAAGAAGAATGCGAGCGTGATCTTCGCCACCCAGTCGCTCGCCGACATCGACAGGTCGAACATCGCACCCGCGATCGTCGAGAGCTGCCCGACCCGCATCTTCCTGCCAAACGAACGCGCCTTCGAGCCACAAATCGCCGCCATCTATCGCCGCTTCGGGCTCAACGAGCGCCAGATCGAGATCGTCGCTAGGGCGATGCCGAAGCGCGACTATTACTGCCAGTCCCGGCGCGGCAACCGGCTCTTCGATCTGGGGCTCGGCGAGGTCGCGCTCGCCTTTACGGCCACTTCGTCGAAATCCGACCAGGCCGCCATAGCCGAGACGCTGGCCGAACACGGCCGCGAGGGTTTCGCCATAGCTTGGCTGAGACGCCGCGGGCTCGATTGGGCCGTCGAACTGCTCGGCGACACCATCACCGCGATAATCCCCACCGAAACAAAGGAGAACTCCTGATGACACGGTTTCGAAAACGCTCGCTCCCCGCCCATCTCCTTGCGGCAACGCTGCTGGCAACGCCGATAGCGCTCGGACCCATGATGTCCGAGCCAGCGCACGCATGGCGTATCGTCTACGACCCGTCCAACCACGCCCAGAACATCCTGCAGGCCGCCCGCGCTCTGGAGCAGATCAACAACCAGATCACCCAGCTCCAGAATCAGGCGCAGATGCTGATGAATCAGGCGCGCAATCTCGCGAGCCTGCCATACTCGTCGCTCGCCGAATTACAGGCTTCGGTGCAACGCACACAGCAGCTCCTGAATGAGGCGCAGCGCGTCGCCCACGATGTCGCCGACATTGAGCGCGCCTTTACTGAGCAATATGGGACAGCCGCCGCGTCTGGTGATTTCGACGCGATGGTCGGCAATGCACGCGAGCGGTGGGAGAATTCGGTCGCAGGCTTCGAGGACGCGCTCCGCGTCCAGGCCGGCGTCGTCGGCAACATCGAGGGCGCCCGGTCGCAGATGCAGGCGCTCGTCGCCCGCAGCCAGGGCGCGACCGGCGCCCTACAGGCGGCCCAGGCGGGCAACCAGTTGCTGGCGCTGCAGTCGAGCCAGATCGCGGATCTCACCGCGGCCATCGCCGCCTCAAACCGCGCCCAGGCTCTGGAGGCCGCGCGCGTTGCCTCAGCCGAAGCACAGGCGCGCGAGAACCTCAACCGCTTCCTCGACTACGGCAGCGGCTACCGTCCGGCGACCGTGCGCATGTTCAGCAACTGACCATGGCGAACGGTCCTGATCATATCCTGCGGCTCATTGCCTTTGGCCTTGGAGGCCTCGCGGCGCTTGCCGCCGCCTTCGAGTTCCGTGACGTCGTCGCCCCGGAGCAGACGCCTGCGTCGGTGTCTGAAGCAGCCGACGATCCGCTGCACGCCACGCTCCAGAGCTGCCGCGTGCTCGCCGTAGAGGACGTCGGGACCGAGACCGTCTGCCGAGAGGCCTGGGCCGAGAACCGCCGGCGCTTCTTCGCGCCGGGCGGTACTGGTTCTGGCCGGGAGGAGGAATAAGCCATGGGGGGCGTCGGCGTCATCGACCAATTCCTGGACATCTTCACCCGCTATATCGATAGCGGGTTCGGATTGCTCGGCGGCGACGTCGCCTTCCTCGCGACCACACTCATCGCCATCGACGTCACGCTGGCGGCACTCTTCTGGGCCTGGGGCGCGGACGACGACATCATCGCGCGGCTCGTCAAGAAGACGCTCTTTGTCGGTATCTTCGCCTACATCATCGGCAATTGGATCCAGCTCGCCCGTATCGTCTTCGAGAGTTTCGCGGGATTGGGTTTGATCGCCTCCGGCGGTTCCCTGAGTGCCGGTGAGCTTCTGCAGCCCGGCCGTATCGCTGAGGTCGGGCTCGAGGCCGGACGGCCACTGCTTGAGTCCGTCCGCGACCTCATGGGCTTTGTCTCCTTCTTCGACAACTTCATCCAGATCGCGATCCTGCTGTTCGCCTGGGTGATCGTTCTGCTCTCCTTCTTCATCCTCGCCATCCAGCTCTTCGTCACGCTGATCGAGTTCAAGCTGGCGACGCTGGCCGGCTTCATCCTCGTGCCCTTCGGGCTCTTCAACAAGACCACGTTCATGGCCGAGCGCGTGCTCGGTCTCGTCATCTCGTCCGGCGTCAAGGTGCTGGTGCTCGCCGTCATCGTCGGCATCGGCTCGACCATCTTCGGCACCTTCACCGCGGGATTTACCGGCGAGCCGACGATCGAGGATGCCATGGCCATCGTTCTCGCAGCACTCTCGCTGCTCGCGCTCGGCATCTTCGGTCCGGGTATCGCCAACGGCATCGTTTCCGGCGGACCACAGCTCGGTGCGGGCGCGGCAGTCGGCACGGGCCTCGCCGCCGGCGGCATGGTTGTCGGTGGTCTGGCGGGCGGCAAGATGGCCGCATCCGCAGTTGGCGCAGGCGCACGCGGCGCCGCTTCGATCGCGGGCGGCGCGTCTACCGCCTACAAGGTCGGACATACGGCTGCAGGTGGCGGTGCGGCAGGCGTCGCCGGTGGGATGGCTAGTGTCGGCAAGGCCGGCATGAGCGCCGCCGCAAGTCCGCTCCGGCGCATGAGCCAGTCCATGAAGGATAGCTATCACGCCGGATCACGCGCGGCCTTCGGCGCGACCGGCTCGGTCGCCGGCGGAACCGCGTCCTCTTCGCCTGTCAATGATGGCCCGCCAGTCTGGGCGCAAAAGCTCAAGCGCCAGCAATCCCTCCACCACGGCGTCGCCACGACCGCCCATGTGATCCGCTCAGGAGACCATGGCGGCGGCGGAACGTCGGTCAGCCTCTCGGAGAAACCATGAGACTCTTCAAACGCCCCAGCGTGCACTACGGCAAAACGCCCGAGCCGGTCACCCCCTACCAGAAGGCGGCCCAGGTCTGGGACGAACGCATCGGTTCGGCCCGCGTTCAGGCGAGGAACTGGAGGCTGATGGCCTTCGGTTGCCTGCTGACGACCGGCGGGCTCGGCGCGGCGCTCGTCTGGCAATCCACGCAGGGCACGATCGTCCCCTATGTTGTGGAAGTCGATCGTCTCGGCGCCACGCAGGCCGTCGCGCCCGCCATCGTGGATTACCGGCCGACCGATCCGCAGATCGCCTTCCACCTCGCGCGTTTCGTAGAGAATGTCCGGCAGGTGCCCGCGGACCCGATCGTGCTGCGCGAGAACTGGCTCAGGGCTTACGACTTCGCCACTGATCGCGGCGCGCTCGCGCTCAATGACTATGCCCGCGTCAACGATCCGTTCGCCAGAGTCGGTGAAGCCCAGGTCGCCATCGAAATCTCCAGCGTAATTCGAGCATCGGAAAACAGTTTCCGCGTTGCCTGGATCGAACGGCGCTATGCCAACGGTCAACTCGCGGCAACTGAACGCTGGACTGCGATCCTGACCGTGGCCCTCCAGCCGCCCCGCACAGCGGAACGGCTCAGGAAGAACCCCCTCGGCGTCTTCGTTCATGCCATCAACTGGTCGCGGGAGATGCCGGAATGAACCCCAGAACCCTGACCCTTCCGCTCGCCCTCTTCATGGGCGTGTCTCTCGCGGGCTGCGCCACCTTCCGGCCGCCCGAGATCACCTACGACGAGGACGTACCATCGCTGCCTGCACCGCCACCTCCGGTTGTCGAACAACCGCCGCGACCGGTCCATACGCCGCCCGCCTGGACGCCCTCGCGTGGCGGCGAGAACGCGCGGACGCCCGAAGCACGTGTCATCAATGCAAACGCCGCCGCACGCGTCGAACCGCGCCGCGAGGGCTACTTCAACGCCATCCAAATTTTCCCGTGGAGCGAGGGTGCGCTCTATCAGGTCTACGCCGCCCCAGGACAGATCACCGAGATCGCTCTGGAGCCCGGCGAACGGCTGATCGGCGAGGGTCCGATTGCCGCCGGCGATACCGCCCGTTGGATCATCGGGAACACCCGCAGCGGCAGCGGGCGCACCGAGCGCGTCCATATCCTGGTCAAGCCGACCCGGCCCGAGATCACCACCAATCTCGTCATCAACACCGACCGGCGCACCTATCTCGTCGAACTGCGTTCGGACGAGGAAACCTACATGCCATCGGTTGCCTGGGCCTATCCGCGCGTCGCAGGTGTGACCCGGCTACCGGCGGTGATCCGTCCAGAGATTCCCCCGACCGCCCAGCGGCATTATCGATACGCCATCGAGGGCGACCGACCACCCTGGCGGCCAAGATCCGTGTTCGATGATGGCCGCCGGGTTTATATCGTCTTCCCGCGCGGGATCGTACAGGGCGACATGCCGCCGCTCTTCGTAATCGGCGCCGATGGCGGGACTGAGATCGCCAACACCCGCGTCCACCGCAACGTGCTCATCATCGACCGGTTGTTCGCCGCCGCCGAACTGCGCCTCGGCGGCAGGAACCACCAGATGGTCCGCATCGTCCGCTCCGATGGCGTACGGCGCGGGCCAGCTGCGGCTCGGCGCCAGAATGGAGAGTCCAGATGACAGATGAATCCCAACCAGGCCGAGCCGGGCATGGTCAGACGGAGAAGCCGCGTTCCGAACGCGATATCGCCGAAGAGCTCCGGCTACGCGCCGATCCACCCCCCGTCATGCGTCTGTCCCGAAGGGCCATCACGGTTCTTGCAACTGGCGGCGGGCTCGGCCTCGCCGCGATCCTCATCTTTGCGCTCCAGGACCGTGGAGCAATCGACGGCCCGGACGAACTGCTCTCGACCGAACGTATCCAGGAGGCCGAAGGACTGAGCCGTCTCCCTCGTGACTATGGGAGTATCCCGCAACTCGGACCGCCGCTGCCCGGCGAACTCGGCCGCCCGATCTTGAGCGCCCGGGAACGCGGCCAGTCCGTGCCTGCAGTGACCGCCACCGGCCCAGCAGTCGATCCCGAGGAGCAGCGGCGGCTTCAGGAGCAGGAGGCGGCCCGCCTCAGCCAGCTCTTTGCCGAGGCGAACACGATCGCGCGCGGTGACACCCGTGCGCCGAGTGCAACGGTGCCAACGAGCAACGGGAACCTTTTTCCCGTCTCGGACGAGGCGGCACCGCGCAATGCGACCGATAGGCACGAAGCGTTCCTGGGGCGCGACGTCGATCGGCGTACGATGAGCTCTGACCGTTTGACGAGCCCGCCGAGCCCCTATGTCATCCAGGCGGGCACTGTGATCCCGGCCGCACTCATCACCGGCTTGCGCTCAGACCTGCCCGGGCAGGTTACCGCCCAGGTCACCTCCCATGTCTATGACAGTCTGAGCGGGCGCTATCTCCTGATCCCGCAGGGTTCACGCCTCCTTGGTGAATATGACAGCCGCGTCGCCTTCGGACAGAGGCGGGCGCTGCTAGAGCGTTTCAGTTTTTGACGGAAGCGTATCCAGCGTTTTCGAGATAGTTTCTGCATTCGGTTGGTTGGATCGTCGCGATGAGATGGCCGATGTGTCGCCATGTATCCTCGATGGTGCGCTTCTGGGCCTGTCGCATCCAGTGCTTGATCTTGGCGAAGGCCTGCTCGATGGGGTTCAGGTCGGGGGAATAGGGTGGTAGGAACCAGAGCCTTGCTCCAGCGGCCTTGATGGCCTGACGGATGGCCGCAGCTTTATGCGATCCGAGATTGTCCATGATGACGATGTCACCAGGTCTGAGCACAGGCACGAGCTGCTGTTCGACATAGGCGCGGAAGCACTGCCCGTTAATCGGTCCATCGAAGACGCAAGGCGCCGTCAGCTGGTCGCAGCGCAGCGCGCCGAGGAAGGTCAGCGTGCGCCAGTGGCCGTGCGGGGCGAAGCCGCGCAGGCGCTTGCCCTTCTGTCCCCAGCCGCGCAGCGGGGCCATGTTGGTCTTGATCCACGTTTCATCGATGAACACCAGCTTGTGTGGATCGAGATCCGCCTGAAAGGATCGCCAGCGCCGCCGCCTGCGGGCAGTGTCGGCGCGGGCCTGCTCAAGGGCGAACAGTGTTTTTTTTGAACCGAAGCCCCTCACGGCGCAGGAAGTTCCACACCGTGTCGTGCGACACCTTCACCCCGCGCGCCGCCAGTTCATCCTTCAGCCCGTGCAGCGTCAGATGCGATGTCTGGTTGATACGCTCGACGATGAATGTCCGATGCGGTTCCAGAACGCGCTTGCGATGCCCACCCATCTTGCCGGGCGCCACCGAGCCGGTAGCCCGGTAGCGTTGATGCCACTTCACGACCGAGGAAACAGAAACCCCGAAACGGGCCGCGACAGACCGGCAGCTCTCGCCGCCTTCGAGCGCTCCGACAACGCGCTCACGAAGATCATTGGATAGAGGTGCTGTCATCAGATGCTGGCCTCCTTCCCAGCCAGCATCTTGAATCACAAAATCAGCAATCCGGGAATCCCTACCGATTCAGTAAAGCTCTGAACCGCTCTAGTCTGGACGCGGTTGATCCTCCCAGACGGTCACTCCATCGTCCTGGAACGTCAGCTAGGCGCCGACACCGCCGGCTACGCCGGGCTTGAGGATCGTGTCGATCACCACTGGGGCCGATTGTTCCTCGCCGCCGGCCTCGCAACGATCCTCAATATCGGTGCGGAACTGGGGGCTGACGATGACAGCGGTATCACCCGCGCCATCCGCGAAGGCACACAGGATACTGTCGGCCGCGCCGGTGACGAGATCGTTCGCCGTCAACTCGCCGTGCCGCCGACGCTGACCATCCGGCCCGGCTTCCCCGTCCGCGTCGTCGTAACCCGCGATCTCATCCTCGAACCGCAAAGAGGCTATCAATGACCAAGCTGAAACTCGGCCCGCTCGCCGATGACAAACCGGTAAAGGTGACCGTCGAACTGCCTGCATCCGTCCATCGTGATCTCATCGCTTACGCCGAAGTCCTGGGGCGTGAGACCGGACAGCAAGTGAAGGAACCGGTGAAACTCATCGTACCGATGATCGAGCGGTTCATCGCGACCGATCGCGGGTTCGCCAAGGCACGTCGAACCGCTTCATAGTACACACTCTCGCGCAATATTTTATCACGCAACCAAGGCTATAGACACGTCCCACGGGTGGATGAGTTTCAATATATTAGTTGTTAGACACCTACGGTCAAATCCAGACTGGCGAAACCTTCTTCACTCGAGGAGGTGAAGAAATAGCGATATTCAGGTCTTACCGGAAGTCAGCACGATTCCGCGCACGAAGGTATCGACCACCTGCGAAACTGCGGCTTCGACATGTTCCTTGGACGGCTTTCTGACTCCTAAAGTAGCGGTGAGATGGAGATCGCCGCGCACTGCACCCAGGAACTGCTCGGCAACGACCTGCGGATCGTCGATCTCGATCGCACCTTGATATTTCTGTTCGCGGAAGAAGGCGGCAAGATGCCGACTGGCGCGACCTGGGCCGTTTTCAAAGAACGCCCGTGCGAGTTCGGGAAAATGCGGTGCCTCAGAGATCATGGCGCGGTAAAGCGCAAGGCCTTCAGGAGACAGCAGGACATTCAGATAATCGATACCCATCTTGAGAAGCGCGTCCGACAAATCCTTGTTGTCCAGGGCGGGACTCAGGGCGGCAAGCACGCGGTTTGACACGTCGAAGATGATTGCTTCGAACAGCGCTTCCTTGTTGCGAAAATGGGTGTACAGCGTCCGCTTTGAACCTCCGATCCTAGCGTGAACCTGATCCATGCTGGCGCGACCATATCCGTCGTTTAGAAAGATATCGGTCGCAACGGCAAGGATTTCGCCTCTCTTGTCCGCTTTGCCAACCGCGCGTGGAGCATCGAACGATCGCGCCATTTTTTTCCTCCTGATGCCTCCCCCGAGTGGGAGCTTGACGAGTACGGTACGATACCGTATCTTTTAACGGTACGATATTGTACCTAGCATAGTATGACTTCACGGCCACGGCCGCTCAATAAGTCAATCACGGTGCAGCGAGATTTGTTCGCAGCCTTAATGCATCTGTTTCGACCTGTATGTAGCGCCGCCAAATGTTGCTTTTTTTCACTTGATTAAGATGGAGAATCAACGATGTCACCGGTTCTGAACACTCCGCCGAGGATCGTCTCACGGCAAACCAATCGCAAACGTATTCTGGGAGGGAATGATTCCGTCAAAATCGCGATCGTTCAGAAATCGCATCCTTATTTGGATCGGGATGGAACGCTTGAAATAGCATGCGAGGCAATCTTAGAGGCGGGCCAGAACGGTGCCCAGCTTGTTGTGTTCCCGGAGAATTGGCTTGCCGGATATCCCTACTGGTCTCCCGGCTGGAACACCGACGGAGCTAGGTTTCGCCAAGCCTATGCCGACTGGCATGATGCCGCCATCATGGCGGGCACAGAAGACACGGAACGCCTCGGCGCGGCTGCCCTAAAGGCGGGGGTTTATGTAGCGATAGGTTGCAATGAGATGGATCCGCGGGTGGAGTCAGATCAGATTTATAGTTCCGTAATGTTGTTTGAACCCAGCGGGAAGCATATTGGCACACATAGAAAAACCATGCCGACCTTTCAGGAAAAAATGTTTTGGGGCATGGGAGATGCAAACGATCTGAAAGTTTTCCCTACGGATATCGGTAATATCGGGATCTTGATCTGTGGCGAACACTCGATGACGCCTCTGCGTGCCGCCCTCATCGCCCAACGTGAAGACTTTCATGTTTCTGTCTGGCATGGGTCCTTTCACCTCAACAAGGGACCAACACTTGTCGAAGACGATCAAGACCAAAGCAATTTTATAGGTGTTCCTCTCTCTCGATCCCATGCAATTGAGTCTGGCGCGTTTGTAGCCATGGCCTGTACCTATCTTGACCCCGCAGATATCCCAGACGATCAACCTCTGACCAAAGGCGATCCGGATTTCAGGAACTTCAACCATTCCAATGGCGGCAGTACGGTTTTCAACCCGATGGGGATGGCAATGACCGAGCCGCTCATCAATGCACCAGGTATCATCTATGCAGATTGCCCCGCCTGGATGCGGAAGACTCGAGCTGCCATCCTCGATACATTTGGCCATTACGCTCGTCCCGATCTTGTCCAGGTTCTCGTGCGCAAGCCCGGTATGGGCGGCTGGCGAATTGCGGGGCCGGAGCGGCAACAACTCGACACAAGAAACCTTGACGCGCTTCATGCCGCTGCCGAAATCAATGATGTAGATCCAGAGCTAATTTTGGCACAGATTGAACTGGAATAAGTGAACGAAATGGGAAGCGTTGGGGATCCTGCTCTATACTCTCGAACTGGTATGGAGCAGGCCGGGTTTCTTAGTTTACCGCCGGAAGGGGATTGTTGATCAATGCTATTGAGATTAAATCGTGGCTGAAGTTCGAAAGCAGAACATTTGTTGTTTGGACTAGGTCGTTTATGAACGACCTCGTTCTCTATACTTTTCGTCCTTGACCACCCTCAATGCGCCCCGAAGAATTAGAACCGAGGCATACTATCCTTGGTGGTACGCAGTCGAAAATTGGCCGCCAAATTGGCAAACCGATTTGCATATCATCTATGACCACTTGCCTTGTCCGGCAATTTGCACCTACTCGCCGAATTCTGATCGAAAACACGAACCCCGCAGTTTCAGAAAATGAGCGGCCGCAGAAACTGAGGCCGCAAACAATGCCTTTCGTCTACATTCTTCATGCTCAACGCGATAAAAGTGAAGTCAGAACGAATTGAGCTCGTTCCTTGACATCGACTTTAGGCAAAATGGTTGTTGTGTATTGAAGTTTACGGAAGGCATTGAGCAAACGTTGGTATTCGCGAACACCTTCCTCGAAATCTTGATGTCTTTCGCCGTCGGTTCGGTAAATTTCTGGCCAGGGTGGCACCAGAAAGACTTGCTGATGGAAGCGCGGCTGCTTGTTGAGCGTTCTGGAGACAGGAGTCCCAGTCGCATGCTCCAATGCAACCGCCGCATCGACAAGCCCGCGATCATAGAAAACCCATCCCCTCGCATTTCTCATGCGCTCATGATCGGAAGAGGCCATCTCGATAGCGCGCCGCGCGAATGCCTCCAGATCAACCCAGGGAAGTGCCCGTCCCCCACAGAGCATTTCTTCTGCAACAATCCTTCTGCCGGGTTCCTCGACTGTCTCATAACCCCGGTGTTTTAGCTCGGTGAGCAGCGTTGACTTTCCACCACCGGAACAGCCGGACAATATAACGTGATACCTATCGGAATTGTTCTGCATTTACTCTCTTCTAGCATTTGCTCGTACAAATAGTGTTATTGTCCGCCGTGTTTGAACCCATTTGGAAATAGCGGTGGGAAGATGAGATGCTTTATGATCCCACACCAGCTATTTTTTGCGCGCCCAGAACGCAAGCGGTGCACACGCGACGTATTTCATCACAGGCGCAAGGTTGGGCTGCAACGGCTGCGCCTACCGCAGCACAAGATAAATCCCGAGGCAAAGTAGCACCCAGAGAAAGGTGGTTCGGAATAAAGTCGGGTTGGTTCGCCGCCGAATGATCGCGCCGACCCACATCCCTCCGAACGCACATATCACAGCGACGAGCGATGCGAGGCTGAACACTGCTGGAGCGTGATGCGAAACGGATAAGTTGATCGCCAAAGAAATTGTCGAAACCGTAAACGACAACCCCATGACCTGAATGAGCTCGTTCTGATTGAGATCCAGTGACTGGAGGTAAGGAACGACCGGCACGGATGACACGCCTGTGGCGGCCGTGGCAGCACCCGTCAGCCCGCCAATCACGGGCCCGAGCCATCGCTGGGTATCTGTGCCGATTTTGACTGCCAACTTCCGCAAGGCGCTGGCCGCGTACAAGATCAGCACGACGCCAAGCAAAGTAATCGCGGAATCACCGTTTCCACGCGCAAGCCAACCCGTGCCGAGGATGGTCACAAGAGCCGCTACAACCAAAAGAGTCCAAAACCGTCGCAGGAGGCTTAGAAGGGCTCCCCCGCTGACCGCCTGCCAGAGATTCGTCAGCAACGATGGAACGACCAGAAGGGACGCCGCTTCAACCGGCGGCATCGCAAGGACGAGGAACGCCATGGCGATCGGTGGAAGCCCGAGGCCAACGCCGCCCTTGACAATTCCCGCTACTGCAAATGCCAAGGCAATTAGCAAGAGAACCGCGTCAGAACTGCTCGCTTGCCATGCGCTCACAATCGATCCGCCAATTTGACCAGGCAAAAACTGATCGCGGAGAAGCCCGCGAAAGCGAGTACAAGCGGAACACTGGAACCGCTATAAAAGCTGCCGATCAATATTGCCAGAGGTACGGATACAAAGGTGGTGACAGCCCCCACCACAGACGCTCCTGTTCCAGCGACGGCGCCTAGCGAACGCATCGCAAGCGCGTTCAGATTACTGACGAGGAGGCCAAAGCAGAACAACATAACCGCAAGATAAAGGCTGAGCTCGGTCAAGGATTCCTTGCGCCCCATCGCACGTGTCGCGGCGGCCATGACAATGGAGGATGCGCACATGACGACAACGCCGATCGTGGCTAAGCGTTCGACACCAAGTCTCACCACCAGACGCCCGTTGAGAAATGACGCCAAGGCCAGGCTGAGTGACATCAGCGCGAAGAACAGCGGGTAGCGGGACCCGAGGCCATGTTGCACCTCAAACAATTGCTGCGACATGTTGAGATAGGCAATAAATGCACCAGACACTACACCGAGCGCACCGGCGTACAGCATCGCAGGACCGTTTCTGAGCACGGCGCCGAAATTGAACGCGAGACGCTGGAACGACAGCGGCGTGCGCGCATCTGTGGGGTGCGTTTCCGCTAGTCTCGTGTTGAGCCATATGAGCATTGTCAGCGCTCCCACCCCGAACAAGACAAAGAGGGCACGCCATCCAGCCAATCGTATGACGCCCTGGCCAAGATAGGGGGACACTGTTGGAACAAGAGCAAAAATGACCATGATAAAGGACATGGTCCGGGCCATCATCGCACCTTCATAACGGTCGCGGACAATGGCAACCGTAACCACGCGTGGCGCGCCCAAGCCGACGCCCTGAATAACTTGCCCCGCAATGAACCCCCAGAACGAGCTGCTAAAATACGACAGTAGGGCTCCGCCCAAAAAAATAAGCAATCCGATGTTTAACGACAACTTTCGTCCGATACTGTCCGACCAAGCGCCGAACAGGATCTGTCCGAATGCGAGCCCGATGTAAAGCAGGGCGACGGACAGACCAATCCTGTTCGGATCGGGCAGGTTGAAGTGTCCGGTCATGTGCGAGAACGCTGGAAGGATCATATTGATGGCCAGCGCCACCAGAGCCATAAGCATTGCGTTCAGAGCGATAAACTCCAGTCCCGATATATCTTTCGCACGTGACATTTTTCACCTTCAAGCCGATTGGACGGATTGAGATATTTTGCGGATGTTCAGGTTCTGAACTAGTCGGAATAACGGAAGAACTTTATGTCCTGCGTGTCCGGAATTTAGGCCGGTAGATCAATAGTCAGATTTTTAGCAACGAAGTCTAAAAAGACCTGGAGCTTCTTGGGCATCAGTTTACGGTCGGGATAGAGGGCGTAAAGCGGTCGGGAGGGCATGGTGTAATCGGCCAGCACTTCGACAAGACGGCCCGCCGCAATGTCGTTGTCCGCTATGAAATTCGGCAAGCGGGCGACCCCGAGACCTTGTAGAGCGGCGTCCCTTACGACCTCGCCATTGTCCGACCTGAAATTGCCACTGACGGGAATCTCGATATTGCTTTCGCCGTTGGCGAAACACCAAACGTCCTTGTTGTGGCGATGTGTGTAGATCAGGCAGTTATGCGCGGCCAAATCTGCCGGATCGTCCGGCACTCCCTTCTCTTTGCAATAAGCCGGCGACGCACAAACTATGCTGCCGAGTTCGAGAAGCTTGCGGGCGATATAAGACTCGGCCTGAACCGGGCGTGCCGTGAAGGCGACATCGAGCCCCCGAGACAGAAGGTCGGGCGTATCGTCGCTGAGCGAAAGGTCCAGAGTGATCGATGGATAGCGCTTAAGAAACTCCGGCATGAGATTGGACAGGTGCAGCTTGCCGAAACTCATCGGTGCATGAACGCGCAGCGTACCCTGCGGTTGCGACTGCAAGCTGGTTGCCGCATCCCGGGCCCGGTTTGCATGAAGGACGGACAATCGCGCCCCGGCAAGATATCGCGCTCCTGCCTCCGTCAGCATGAGCGATCTGGTCGATCTTTGTAAGAGCTTTACACCAAGGTGAGCCTCGAGCCTGTTGATCCGCTTACTGACCGCCGATGCCGATATCTTTAGCCGTTCGGACGCGCCAGCGAAGCTCATCTCTTCGGCCACTGCCACGAAGGTTTCCAAATCGGATGTCTGCATCGCCAGTCCATACTTATCTGTCGGTTACACCTAGTGTATCTCGAGGCTTTGCTAAGTATACCGTAGCGGTTAAGGCTAGAAGAACGATGCTGGCCAATGGCAGCGTCCGAGCGCCGGTTTCGGCAATTGTCACACCTCCGATGAACGTCCCGACGGTCAGACCGGCATTGCCCAGAGAGATGAAGAGGCTATTGGCGAATTCCGGCGCTTCGGACGCAGAGCCATTGACCAGTTGTTGTCCCAGCAAAAAACCGGTCGAGTGCACCGTGCCCCAAATTATGATCAAAGCGACAACCGCAGGGGTGACATGGGCTAGCCCATAGATCAGTGCAAAGGTCAGGCAGAGGATCAACACGAACCCGGTTACCAGCCGGTTCAGATGTTTGTCGACAAAACGGCCGGCGGCAAGTGTGCCCAGAAACCCGGCGGCGCCGAAAATAAAAAGCATCAACCCGATCATCGATCCTTCCATTCCGCCAGCGACGGCGAGATATTCCGCGAAGTAGCTATAGATGCAGAATGTCGACGCCATGATCAAAAACAGCACCGCCAGGCTCCACCAGAGCTTGAGCTTTTTGAGCACCCAGATTTGAGTGCGAAACGTCAGCCTACGAGTGGCGGCAAATGACGGCACAAACAGGAGAAGGGCGATCAGGGCGACGCTGTTCAGGCCCGCAAACAGGATGAAGCCGGCCTGCCATCCGTGTGATACGGATACAAACGACACCATGGGCACGCCAAGGACCGTCCCGGCGCTCAATCCCGCAAAGATGACGGAAACTGCCTTACCACTATCTTCTTCCGCGACGGTTGAGCTTGCGGCCGCCATGGCGAACGACCAAAAGACCGGATGGAAGAAAGCGGGAAGGATACGAAAAAACAGCAGCCAGCCAAAGCTTTCACAGAACAATGACAGGAGGTTGGAACCGGCAAAAATGGCGAGCACCAGGGAAAGGCTCAGCTTGCGGTCAAATCTTGAAAACGCCAACGTCATCCAGGGGCCGGTGATCGCAATGGTCAATGCAAACCCGCCGAGAAGCCACCCGGCCGCGCTAATCGATACATCGAACGCTTCGGCCAACTGAGGCAATATCCCGATGATGCCGAACTCGGTCGTGATAAGGGAGAATGCTCCGAATGCGAGAACGAATACGCTGAAGGGCATGTGTTGATCTTTCTTGCAAGTTGGCCAGCAATGAGTTGACGTAGGCGAGCGGACGCATTTCGGTGTGGAAACCGGCAATGGAATTTCAGGATTGGCGGTATGGGTTGGCGGCTCCGCCGGACCTTATGGAGCCGCTGGCATCGTCACCCCTGCTGCCGGGATCAGCATTCAGTTTGCATCGTGAAAAATAATACCCAATGTGTGCCGCATGCCGCTGCGCAGGCGGCTGACGCCGTGACGCATGTTGACGCGATAAGTGCCCTTCGTTCCTTTGACGGGCCGGTTGCGCACGGCGAAAATGACGGCGTCTCCCTGCCGCAAGGGCATTACCTCAGCGCGGCTCTGCATCCTGGGCCGCTGTTCGGTCAGAACGAACTCTCCACCAGCGAAATCCTTGCCGGGTTTGGAAAGCAGCACTGCCATTTGCAGCGGGAACAACAAATCACCATAGACGTCCTGGTGCAGACAGTTGAAATCCCCCTCGACATATTGCAGCAACAATGGTGTGGGCCTGAGCTGCCCCGCATTGTGGCATTGCTCCAGATAGGCGCGGTGCACTTCCGGGAAACGGGTGTCGATCCCCATCCGCTCGTTCCAATCATTGGCGATCGGGACCAGGAGCGGATAGACTTTTTCGCGCACCGTCGCGACGACAGCCGGGAGAGGGTAGTCGAAATACTTGTATTCGCCCTTTCCGAACCCATGGCGAGCCATGTGAATCCGGCTCCGAAATTTCTCATCTTCTGGATAGAGCGCTGCAATCTCGGCACACGCCTCGTTGCTTAAGAGCGACGGGACCAAAGCACATCCGAACGATCCCAGATCATTTTTCAGAGCATCCGCGTCGATCTCGTCGATACGGGATTCAATCTGTGCGATAGTCATGCCGTTTGCTCCAGTTCAAGCAGCGCCCGCTTGCGCTCGATACCCCAACGATAACCGGATAGCCCGCCATCTGAACGAACCACCCGGTGACATGGAATGGCCACCGCGAGGGCATTGGCGCCGCAGGCTTGCGCAACGGCTCGGAAAGACGTTGGTGCGCCGATCGTCTCGGCAATGTCGCGATAGCTTGCGGTTTGCCCCGCGGGAATATCGCGAAGGGCCTGCCAGACCCGCTCCTGAAACGCCGTGCCCTGAATATCGAGCGGCAGATCGAGACCGAGCCGGGGAGCATCAACAAAACCCACGACCCGCGCGACAAGCGCCTCAAAGGCTTCATCACCGCCAATAAGCTCGGCTTGCGGAAACATGGATTGAAGATCGTCCAGCAATTTCTCGGCGGTGTCACCGAGTAGGATGGCGCAAACGCCTTTTTGGCTGCAGGCCACCAGTACCGATCCCAACGAACACTCACCCACAGCGAACAGGATACGCATGTTCTGCCCGCCATTCTTGTAAGCTGAAGGGCTCATCCCAAGGGCTTGTGTTGCAATCTCATAAAAGCGGCTGCTGGAGCTGAAACCAGCGTCATACATCGCGGAGGTGACGGAGGGTGCGTCGCCGTTCAAGCTCTTTCTAACCTTTTGCATACGATGCGCCCGCGCATAGGCTTTCGGCGTCACGCCCGTCTGGGCTTTGAACAGTCGATGAAAATGAAACACGCTGAGGCCGCATGACTTTGCGAGCGCCTCCAGACCTGGCTCTTCTTCGGCTTCTTCGATGGCCCGGCAGGTGGCTGCAATTTTTTCAGCCATAACCACATCGGGCGCCGTTTCGTCTGGCTTGCAGCGTTTGCAAGCGCGATAGCCTGCCTTCTGCGCCTCGACGGCACTGTCGAAAAACTCAACATTTTTTTCATTCGGGCGCCGCGAGGGGCAGTCCGGCCGGCAGTAAACGCCGGTGGTTTTCACCGCGTAGATGAATGGGGGCAATGAGCTTGCATCGCGCGCCAGAACAGCCTGCCATCTGGCAGCGTTCTGTGACCTATCAGGTTCGTGTTTCATGTCATGGTCTTCCAAGATTTGTGTCATGGCCCAATCTAGCGCCCGAGCCTGTTCCAAAAACTCCGGTTCTTGTGATCAAACCACTTTGCGGAAGGTCAGATTGATCCGTTGTTTACCGAACGCTGGGTGCTCACCTGTTTTCAGGGTGTTGACGCCATGGTAGCAAAGCCTCGACGGCCCGCCCCAAACGACAACATCGCCATGTTCCAAGGTGTATTTTTTCACTGCATCTTTCCGCTTTAAGCCCCCGAATAGGAAACTGGCGGGCAGACCAAGCGAGACAGAGACAATCGGCTGAGTGAAATCGGCTTCGTTGCGGTCCTGATGCAATGACAGTTTTGAACCGGGCAGATAGCGGTTTATGAGACACGCATCCGGCTGAAACCCCGAATATCCCGCAGCCACCGCCGCCTCTGTCGCAATCTTGAGAAACGAGGCTGGCATCTCGGGCCAGGACCGGTTGGACAGCGGATCAACCGGGTCGTACCGATAGCCAGTCTTATCCGAAACCCAGCCAAACTTGCCGCAATTGGTCATCGCGACGGACATCCTGTGCCCGCCCGGCGTGATCATGTGGCGAAAGGGTGAGGCCGCTTGAATGGAATTCAGAAATGATAGGATATCGGCGCCTAAACCTAGTGCAAAACCCGGAAGCAGGACGGCCCCTTCAGCCAGGATCACCGTCGGCTTGGGGAGGAAATCGAAGAAGCTCTCTTGCATGGGTTTGGTATCCCGCAGACGACCCTCGGATCTTAACTCCCGCGCCAACATCCAAGCAGCCCGTTTCTTGCGCATTGAAGTGGTGAGCCGGGGAGCGAAGAACCCCCGGCTCTTTCTGTGCCAGCCAGGCGCTTACACCAGACGACTGGAAATGCCGCCATCGGCATTGACATGGCTGCCGGTTACGAAGCTGGCGCGATCGGACAGCAGGAACAGCGCCGACTGGGCGATCTCTTTTGCTTCCCCCATCCGTTTCAGCGGGTGCAGACTATCCAGGAATTTATGTATCTCAGGATCGTCACCCGACATGGCGGTCTTGATGCTGCCGGGCAGAAGCGCATTGACGCGGATCCCGTTCGGTCCGTGCTCGCCGGCGAGAGATAACGTCATGCCGATCACACCTGCTTTCGCCGCCGCATAGGCGGCCATGCCCGGCATCCCGGAATTCGAGAAGCCCACGAAGGACGATGTGAAGACCATCGACCCGCCGCCCCGCTTTTCCATCGCCGGGATCTGATACTTGGCGTTGAAATAGGCGCTGGTCAGATTGGTGGCGATGACATTGTGCCAGTTGGCATTGTCCATCTTGGGAACAGATACCATCTCGCCGACAATGCCTGCATTGTTGAAGGCGCCGTCAAGACCGCCGAACTCGCTCTCCGCCATATCGACCAGAGCCTGAGAATAGTCCTCCTCCGTAACGTCGCCGGCGAGGACAGCGGCATTGCCACCGTTCTGCCTGATTTGATCGGCGAGCGCCTCCAGCTCGGCCTTGCGCCGCGCGCCCAGAACGACATTCGCCCCCTCTTCAGCGAAGAGCAAGGCCGCCGCAGCACCGATGCCGCTGCTCGCGCCGGTAATGATGATCGTCTTGTCTTTCAATTCCATCGTGTAACTCCTGCATTGCGATGCAGGAGATATCGCAGGAACCGGCGCGCCGAACACTCCGGTTCTTGCGGTGGATGTTTTTGCCCAGGCGCTGGATTCTCTTCTCGAAATGTCGCGGCCCGGCCGAGAATAAAAAGCAGGCTCAACAGAGATCGTTCGACCACAATGATCATGCGCAGCAAGCATCTCTCTGCATTCCATCCGCTGCAGGTGCGCAACACGCACCCATTGCCGTTGTTCCCTCACAGCAGCCGATCGTGGCGGCGCCCGACGATTGGGCCCTGTGCGCCGGTTTGCAGACCGCTGCGGTGGCACGAAGTGTGATAAAAACGCTTTTGTCTCTGGCGATTGGTTGACCTAATTCCATAAGCTGTAGCCCGACGTTTTTCGGGGCGAATTCGACCATGACAGAGCCATCCGCAAGCGCAGGAAGCCTGGTGAGGCTTTGTTCCAAAATTCCGACAAATTTTCCGACCCGCATATGGGCGTCGCCGGCGCCGTCTAGTAGCTGGAGCCGCGCCTCCGACCACCTCTCGACAGTTCCACCACAATCGATCCCGGTCGATTCAGAATGCCGTAATTCCGTCACATGGTAGCCGGCGCCGATTGGTTCCCCGTTAGCCTCGAACACCAGGGCGGAATCGGCGTGGAGTGCTTTCAATTCGGATAGAAGATCTGCAAGGGTCATTGTTACACTCTTTCATTTCAAGGAATCTTGAATTAAATTCGCATGGGTCAAAGAATAATTCAAGAGGTGTTGAAATATGAAGGAGGAGGAGGCTGCGACGGTGTTTCAGGCGCTTTCGAACGCGGATCGGTTGAGGATTATCCGGATTTTGGTTGCGTCCGGACCCGAAGGGCTTAGCGCTACTGAAATCGCTGAGAAAGTGGGTGCCAGCCCATCACGAACTTCGTTTCACCTTGCAGGACTGACGGAAGCCGGACTTATTCAGCGTGAACGGCGATCGCGCAGCCTTATCTACACGGTGGATTTTGTACGCCTCGGGGGCTTGGTGACATTCTTGCTAGACGATTGCTGCAACAAAAGCCCGAAGCTCCGCGCCTGTTGTTCCTGAACTCTGGGAGGTCTCGGGGGAGGGCTTCAATTCAGCGCGTCGTCCCCGTTTCGGTATCTCAAACAGCCGGCGGTGCGATCAATGAGGCGTGCTCATGCCGATCCACTATTCCGCCCCGGTGAACAGAGACCCATTTTGAAGGAGTGGTACAGCGCCAAGGGTGACGCTGCACCATTTTCCTTATTCCGCGGCGCGGGCTTTGCTGGGCGTCCAGGCAAATGGTTTGAACGGATCGTCAAGCGATGTGTCAGCCAGATGGTTAGTGTAGTTGGACAGTACTTTCTGCGCCAGGCCAACAAGGACGTCCAGGATCGCGCGCGGCTCGAAACCGGCATCCAGGAAGGTTTGAACCTCCGCAGGCGACGGATTGCCGTTTTTACGCACTAGGATCAGCGTGAACTGGCGCAACGCCTCCAGGCGCGGATCGTCAAGTGGACGCTCCTCTCGAAGCGCGTTGACGATGGCGTCATCGACCCCTTGCGACTTGGCGATCGCCGTATGCGCCGGCA
The DNA here is from genome assembly GCF_017794765.1 of Nitratireductor sp. Lineage (GTDB taxonomy): Bacteria > Pseudomonadota > Alphaproteobacteria > Rhizobiales > Rhizobiaceae > Nitratireductor. The sequence goes on from NZ_CP051236.1 coordinate 2,145,026, forward strand.
CGCAATAGTGGCAGCGATTTTCCACATTGATCGTCATCCACACGACATTGCGCTCGTCCACCGAGAGCGCCGTTTGTTCAAACATTTCATGTAGTTTGTGGTAGGAGGCCAGCAGTTCAGGCGAGGACGCCATGACCTGATAGAGGCCCGGCAACATGCCATAATCCCTGATGGATTGTTCCAGCATGCCTTTTGCCGCCGCAGGCGCGGTGTCGACAGTGTGAAGCGTGAATACACTCATGTGAGAGGTCCTTTTGATGGTGGTTCAGGGTTCGACAGGCCGAGCGCGAAAGCTGAGCCTTGGAACAGAGCTATTTATGTATGTCTATTCATAAATTGAGCACGAAACTTTCATGTCTCGTTTGGAGCCTTTTCTTGTTAGGTCAGTAGAGAGAGAAACGCGTCATGCGCGGTGCGCGAAATGCCTGGATCACGTCGCGCCACGGCTTGCAGCATGGCACCCTGGCCGGCGGACACCGCCAACCGGGCAAGCGCCTCGGGCGGTAGCGCGGTCGTTAACTCGTTATTGTCTTGAGCGCGATGGAAAGCCTTGGTGAATGCGTTCATCAGGCAAGCATCGCCGCGCCGTAGCACGTCTCGCATCTCCGGATTGTCGCCAAGTTCGGCGGTGGTGCGCACCAAGAAGCATCCGCGTCCGCCGCCCGAGGACACATCCGCTTCCCAAGCGTCAAATACAGCACGCACGTTCTGCATCACCGGCAAATCGCGGGCGAGCAGTGCCGCAGCCTTTTCAACGCGTTTGTCGATGTAATGCGCCATAGCGAGGCGAAAGAGGCTAAGCTTCTCCCCGAACACATAGGACAGGCTTTGCCGATGCAGCCCGGTCGCCTTCTCCAGATCGGTATAGGTGGTGCCGTCAAACCCACCCTGCCAGAATGCCTGCATCACCGCATCGAGTGCGATGTCCTTGTCAAAACTTCGAGGGCGTCCTGAGTTTACCATGACTCATTTATGCACCACCATTCATAAATGAGTCAAGCCGCACTTCTTGGGTCGATAACACCATCGTCAAGGCTTTTGAGGCAGTCGTTCTCGGCCGAGGCAAAGTGTCCACAAAATTGTCTGAAAACACTTGTCAATTAAATCAAGATGGAAGCTGTTTTTTCAATATGATCTGGAGATTTGGTGCCGCAACAAGACGCGCAATTCTGCCTTGCTTGTCGCCGCGCCAGACCAATCAATCTGCGAAGCGCGGGGTTGTCGTTTTCCGGGCGCCAGCTCAGCGATAAGGGTACGCACTCTTCTTCATGACCAATTGGCGCCAGTGAGACGTTTGGATATCTGGCTCCAAGTGCGTGGTCACAAACGAGCGTCACGCCAAATCCCAAGCCAACCAGGTTCATGATACCCTCGCGACATATATGATGTCGTGTAATTGAGACCCCGCGCCCGAATTCAGTCACCTGACGGACGATGTAGTCGTGGAGTTCTGACCCAGAATCTCGGGCGCTAACGACGAACTTCTCATTCATTACATCCGCCCACCTTAGTGGGCCAACAGAGGCTAATGAGCTGTTGCCCGCGACAGCCAAATAGACCGGCGTATAAGCCAGAACCAAATGGTCACTGGTCTGGCAAGAAGGGGCACCGATTGCTATGACAGCGTCGATTTCACGGTGTCCCAACATCGTCATCATTTGGCGCCGCCCACATTCGACAAAACTCAGATGCACGGCAGGGTGGGATTTGGCGAAGGCTTCTATCAACGCGCGTTGCGATCCGTTGGAGAGCGAGAACATCGTGCCGATGCGAAGTTCTCCATCACCCGCGATGGCATTAGACTGAGCGCGTGTCACACCGGCTTTCAGATTGTCATAGATCGTGCTCGCACAGTCGACGAACTCGCTTCCTGCAGCTGTCAAACGGGCGCCTGTTGGCTGCCGCTCGAAGAGCGAAACACCAAGCAGATTTTCAAGCTTCTGAACTCGTCTAGATACCGCCGATTGGCCAATTTCCAAGTGGTTCCCGGCCTTTCTGAAGCTGCATTCCTCTGCGACAGTCAGAAGCACCTCCAGGTCCAGAACATCTACCTGCCGGACAATATTAACTAAACTAATCTTTTTCATAGCGACAGGTTTTCCGCCGCCACTTCCGCGTGACAGGCTGAGCGTGGGAACGGGGAAGTCGCCATGCGAAACCATCGACGGCTTCCATCAATTGATATCTATCCGCCCGAAAGCCGGTGGGTGAAGTGCGCTTCTTCATTCTTTACGCCATTCGTAAGGATGCGTTGAGGAAAGCGGATTCTCGACAAATGCGCTCAGTCCCTCCCTCAGGCTTTCCACATCGCCCCCAAAGGCGATCAGGATGAAGGCTGCGGCAAGCGAAACGTTCTTCAGGAAATCCCAGAAAACCGGCATCGCCTTGCTGTCGGCGCGGAAAGCAAAGTCACCTAAATCCCAAAATCGTTTGTAAAACAGTGCGGTGATCACGCAGAAACCGGTCAGGGCGATCGCGCCCAATCGGTCCGCCATTCCGCTAACAACTGCCAAGGATGCAAGGACCTTCAGCAGCAAGGCGCCGCCCGCCATTACCGATGCGGTCCCATCCTGCACGCGGATGGATTTCACATACGCTTTCATGCCCTTGAAATCGACAACTACGTAAAAGGCGCTGAACAGAAACACAGCGACCAGTATGAACCGAAGGCCAAACACGATCAGGGTCTCCGCTAGCATCAACCGTTGCTCCCTTGATCGTCGGAACATCCGTACGGCTGCATCAGCACGCTCGCCACGCGCGCCTCCACGTCCTCAACCAACGCCTCGAAACACGCACCTGCACGCGCCCTTACGGCCTGACCTGCCATGAAATCCAGAAGGAGCCGCGCACGCACCTTCGGCGATGGCGCACTTGCAAGCTCGCCCTTGATGATGGCGGTTGCAAAGCGCGCGGCGATCTTCGCTTCCAGCATTGTGAAGGACTGCGCGATGATCTGCTGAACATCCGCCATTTCTTCAGCGGCGGTTGTTGCGCAACAGACCAGAAGGCACCCCGAAGGGTGTGCGGCAGAAGTGTTGTTCATCGCCGACACCAAAAGAAAGGCGCGGACGGCACGAGTCAGATCCGCCTCGTCCTCGAAGGCTTGCAAAGCTTCTGCGGTGATCGTGTCTTCATAAACCTGGAGCGACTTGAGAAAGAGCGTTCTCTTGTCTTTAAACGTCCGGTAAAGACCGGGCCTTGACGTTCCCGCAGCCTCGACGAGGCTGTCCAGTGATGCGCCGTCATATCCAAATTTCCAGAACACCTGAATCGCGCCAGCAAGCGCACTCTGCTGATCAATAGATGGCGGCCGGCCGCGCCCTCGTTTGGTTGAAGACGCCGCAGCGTCGCTAGGCTTCTCGGACACGTGATCGCCCTCGCGTACTGGATATGCGATTAGGATGGCATTAATGTAACTATTCAGTACGAAAATAGCAACGGGTTCGATCGAGAATGATGTGGTCGCTGATGATAGAAGAGTGGTGAGGCCATTGAGCACTCGACGAATACTCGGCCGTAAAGGTGGAAGCCTGCACGATTGTGTTTCCAACCAAGGCAGCCAATTGCCCGAAGCGCCGGTGCCGATGAGAACATTTTACTCGTTGCCAAGTACAAACTCAGCGCCGAGCTCTGATGGTTAAAGCTTCAGATAAGTCCCATCCGCAGCGACAAAGATATAAAATGTTGGGTTACAGCGTCCTGGCTTTTTCTGCAGAACTACAATAAATAAAAACAGGAATATGCAATCAACGTGTCAGAGTATAGTATTGACAAAAATGGGGGAGGGGGTGATGTGTCACGTTTGGTGAATATGAAAAATATGCATACTCCATAGCTCTCTAGTGATCGCCAAAAATTGATTGAGGAGCATCCCGTATGTATACTTAACTCATCTAGGTATATTCTGAAAGAAGGGCTTTCAGATTCCTAATGATCGTGGCGGACATTTCGGTCGGCCGCACTCCATGCATGTGCGCTAGTTGTGCTTTCTCATGAGGTTGTTCAGCGCCTAGAGCCGCGCGAACGTAACGAGTGTCGGACGACCGTTCGTTATTCCGCGGCCAAGCCTTGGGTGTGGTGGTCACCGTCAGGGTGAACACACCATCGCGTTGGCAACGCTCTACCGCGGCCGCGTGGTCGGGGTAGAGATCGAGATGGCAATGAAAATCTACGAGACCTGATCGCATAAGCCCCCCTGCGACGGTGCGGCGCGAACGCCAGCCAGCAAACGCCCAACCTCCTTTAATCCGCAGCGATAGACATCAGCTAGGTGCGCGGCGTCAACGGGTGCGCGATGCCATGGACCAGCGCCGGGAGCATCATATTGAACAGGGCGACGCCACGCGAGCACGGGATGGCCGCATCTTCCGCCGGCGCCGCCGTTCCGGGCGACGGCGGACGGCGAGAAGATCAGCGGCAAGTTCAGCGCGACCGTGCAATTATCGAGCGGCAAGTTCGCCATAGTCGACAGAGCCGCGAGTTCACGCTTGTCCCGTGGCGGCCGATCATCGATCGTCAGCTCGGATGCGAGGTCGTAGGCGTCATGCAGAGCGGCTCTGTATCGCGGCAGTTGGGGCGGCAGCATGGGTTGGTGCTTTAAGGAAAGTAACGGAGCGCTTGCTTCAAGAGCTATCCCCAAGGCGGACCAGCAGACCATTCACTGCGAACAGTCTCAATGAACATGCGCACCTTAGGCGACAGGTTGCGCCGCGTCGGATAGACGGCGCAGACGGGTGACTCCTCACGTCCGAACTCTTCGAGCACGGCGACAAGTCGTCCACATTTTATGTCTTCGCCAACGAGGAATGCACCAATCTGGACAAGGCCCAGGCCTGCGAGCGCTGCATCCCGCATCGCTTCAGTATTGTTGAGACGCATGCTCCCCTGAACCGCGACCTCCCGATCTTCCATACCAACCCTGTAACGCCACGGCACAATGCCGTTCGCATGGGTGAAGACAATCTTGTCGTGGTGCGCCAGCTCGGCAGGCGAGCGTGGTGCGGGGTTTCTTTCCAGATACGCTGGCGCTGCACAGGTGATGTAGCGATGTGGTGCCAGGACCTGTCGGATCAGGCGGCTGTCGGTTGGGCCGCCGATGCGGATGGCAACATCGATCCCTTCCGCGACGAGGTCACGGTAGTTGTCCGAAAATGACACGTCGGCTTCGAGATCGGGCCATCTCGCGCGGAATCTTTGGAGCACCGGCAAGACGTGCAGACGTCCGATGGCGATGGGTAGATCGAGGCGAAGACGGCCCCTGGGAATCTGGTTCCGGTGCGCCAATGCCGCTTCGGCGTCGTCCACTTCACACAGGATGCGCATGGCGTGCTCATAAAAGAGCCGGCCTTCCTCCGTCAGACTGACGCTGCGGGTCGTGCGATGGACGAGGCGCGTCGCAAGGTTCTCTTCGAGGCGCGCGACGCACTTGCCGACCGCAGATCGGGAGAGACCGAGCCGTTCGGCCGCCCGCGTAAAGCTTCTGCTGTCCGCTACACGCACAAAGGCCAGCACATCCCCAAGATGGTCGATCATCAGAATATCCAATTAGGCACGTTTCGTCCCCAGTGTTTCCACAATAAGACACTTTATCGCAAATACGAACACAGTGAAGATCGAAGGACGCACCGCAGATGAGTGATGCGCATGATTCTACGTATTGGGGTGGGCGCCACGATCCTCGCTTTCTCGCCCCATGATGAAAAGGAGCGAGTGGATGGAACCTCAAGAACAACAGCCATTGGCGAAACCGCAAAGCATTGATGATCGCCGGGCGTGGCTGTCCGTCTGTGCGGTAGGCCTCTCCACATTCTCTGTTGTGACCACCGAAATGCTGCCCGTGGGGCTGATGACGCCTATCTCGGAAAGTCTGCGGACCTCTGTCGGCACCGCTGGACTGACGATCTCCGTGCCGGCCATCCTCGCCGCCTTGTTCGCGCCTGTCGTCGTTATTGCGGCCGGAGGTATCGACAGGCGGCGCATCTTGTCCGGTCTGCTCGTGCTGCTGATGGTCGCGAACGTGATGTCGGCGCTCGCCCCTACTATCGGCTGGCTTCTGGCCGCGCGTGTCATCGTCGGCTTCTGCATGGGCGGCATCTGGGCCATTGCCGGTGGTCTCGCGCCTAGGCTCGTGCCCGAACGGTCGATTGGCCTCGCAACAGCGATTATCTTCGGAGGAGTCTCCGCCGCTTCAGTGCTCGGCGTGCCAATTGGCGCGGTCGTCGGCGATTTGACAGACTGGCGCATAGCTTTCGGAGCGATGGCGGCGTTCAGTGCGCTCGTGCTCGCGATCAATCTTTGGGCGCTCCCAGCACTCCCGGTCGGCCAGTCCGTGCGGCTCGGCCAATTTACGGAGCAGATCACGCAGCGGCCGATTCAGCTTGGCTTGGTTGTCACCTTTCTTTTTGTCGCCGGTCACTTCATGGCCTACACCTTTGTCCGGCCGCTGTTGCAAAGCGTGTCCGGTATCGCAGTCGAATGGATCGGCGTTCTTCTCTTCGTCTATGGCGCGGCGGGGATCACCGGGAATTTCCTGGCTGGCATCATCGCCTCAAAGCGGACAGCCGCTACCCTGATCGTCATTGCCATTGCTCTCGCTGCGACTATCTTTGGCTTCGCAGCTTTTGGCGGCACGCCAACAGGCGGAGCGATTATCCTTGTCTTGTGGGGCGTTGCCTACGGCGGGGTCTCCGTCGCCTTGCAGACCTGGATGATGAAAGCAGCACCATCGGCGATCGAGATCGCCACTTCGCTGTTCGTCTCCATGTTCAACATCGGTATCGCGCTCGGATCGTTCGCGGGAGGGCGCGTGGTCGACCGCTTCGATCTTCATACCAATTTGCTGCTGGCGGCGATCCTGCCAACCCTCGGGCTTCTTTTTGCACTGGCGATCCAACTTCACGTCGCGCGCGCAGCCGGAAAATCAGCCGCTGTACCCGCTAGACATTAATCGTTTTGGAAAAGGCTGACGACATGACCTATGAGATTTTCGACCTGGGCGACGTTCACTTGCAATCGAAGCGATGCCTTCGCAATGCAAAGCTCGCTTACAAGACCTATGGCACCCTCAATACGGCGAAGGACAATGCCATTGTCTATCCGACATCCTTCGCCGCCACGCATGATGATGCTGCGTGGCTGATCGGGCCGGGCCGCGCGCTCGACCCGGGAAAATACTTTATCATCGTGCCCGATGCCTTCGGTAACGGCCTATCCAGTTCCCCCAGCAACACGCCCGCGCCTCATGACGGGAACCGCTTTCCGCATGTCACCATCCACGACAATGTGGCGCAGCAACGACGCCTGCTGACGGAAAAGTTCGGTATCGACCAAATCCGTCTTGCCATAGGCTGGTCCCTAGGAGGGGCGCAGGCATTCGAATGGGCCTCGGCGTTCCCTGACAAAGTGGAGCGCCTTTTTGCTTTTCAGAGCGCGGCCAGAACCTCGCGCCATTTCTATCTCTTCTTCGATAGCGTGCGGGCGGCGATAGAACTGGACGCCGATTTTCGGGAAGGCTTCTATACGCAACAGCCGCAGCGTGGCTTGCGGGTCGCGGCCCGCATTTATGCCGCATGGGGTTTTTCACAAGCCTTCTTTCGCGAGCGGCTGGACGAAAGCGCGCTGGGCTATGCTTCCATCGACGATTTCCTTGTCGATTTCTGGGAAGGCTGGTTCCTCAAACGCGACGCCAACAATCTGCTCGCCCAGCTCTGGACAGGGCAGCACGCCGACATCGGCGCCAATGATCTCTATCGTGGCGATGTTGGCAAGGCGCTCAGCGCGATCCAGGCGGACACCATCGTCATGCCATCGTCGAGCGACCTCTATTTTCCAGTCGAAGATGCAGCCGGAGAAGCACGCCGGATATCCAGGGCGGAGTTGCGCGTCCTCGAGTCTCATTGGGGTCACGTCGCCGGCGAGGGGCTGAATGATGATGACACCACAGTCATCGAACAGGCCATAGCTGAATTGCTTGCAAGATAGGACGGCGAATGGCGGCAGCTTTCGGCGGAAACCTTCCTCGTGCGCCATGGCGGCACCAGCCCGCAGGTTCATGCTCTGATCGTAACGCGCTCGGCCGGGAAGTGGCCGGTGCCGACGATCCTACGTGTCGAGGTCGGCCGCGGCGCTCCGCTGTCGATGAGTGCTGCCGAACACGAGGTTTCGCTCTTGGTTGAGGGTGACGCGACGAGGAACAAGGCGAATGTCACATTCCTGCCGCTGCGCGACGAGCCGGAGATCATCCCGTTTTATGGTTGACTGATTGAGGCATCTTATTATGGTATGAATGTTACACAATTAATAGGTTCGCCATGGCCCGCCCCAGAGAGTTCGACGAAGACCGCGTGCTTGACGCCGCGATGGAGACCTTCTGGCGCAAGGGCTATGAAGGGACTTCCGCCCAAGACCTTGTGGACGCCACGGGTCTCGGGCGCGGCAGCCTCTATGCCGCCTATGCGAACAAGCAGGGCATTTTCGAGCAGGCGCTTCGGCGCTACCACAAGCGCGCGCAAGGCCATGTCGATCAACTCCGCGAGCCGGGCTCCCCTGTCGAGCGCCTTCGCGCGTTGATGGAGGGGATTGTCGATGTCGATCTTGGGGCGTCGGAGAAGCGCGGATGCCTCGCCACCAACAGCGCGATCGAGGTCGCCAACCGCGATCCGCATGTTGCCGATCTGGTGCGCGGGAATTTCGACATCCTGACACGCGGTATCGAGGAAACGATTCGGCGCGGTCAGGACGCTGGCGAAATCCGCTCCACCACCGATGCCGAAACGCTGGCGCTTTTCGTCTTCAACGCCGTGCAGGGGCTGCGTGTACTGACCAGCACCGCCGGCGCGAAGGATCGCGCCAAACTGACCACGATCATCGACCAGACTTTAATCGCCCTGACCTGACCCCCTTTTTTTGGTCGATTATGGAACGATCATTAAATAATATCCACAGCATCACAGGAGCACCCTATGGCAGAGAATAATCCCACCGTTGCAGTTGCCGTTCTCGGCACCGGCCTCATCGGCGCAGCCATTGCCCGCAATCTCGCCCGCAAAGGATTTCATGTCCGCGCGTGGAACCGCACGGCTGAGAAGGCCCAAATCCTCACGGCCGATGGTGTGCAAGCCTTCGACAATCCGGTCGATGCCGTCCGGGACGCAGATGTCATCGTCACCGTGCTGAAAGATGGTCCTGTCGTGCATAAGGCAATGGCGGCGGCGCTGCCCGGCCTGCGCAAAGGCGTGATCTGGCTGCAACTCAGCACGGTGGGCGTCGAAGCCATCGACACGCTCGCCGCCCTCGCCGAGGAAAATGGCCTCCTCTTCTACGACGCACCCGTTCAGGGTACCCGCCAGCCTGCCGAGCAGGGCAAGCTGGTCATTCTCGCCTCCGGTCCCGAAGAAGGTCGGCGCGTTACGCAATCGGTCTTCGACGCCATCGGCCAGCGCACCCTTTGGGTGTCGGACAGGCCGGGTGCCAGCAGTCGCCTCAAGCTGGCGCTGAATGCCTATATATTCGCGCTCACGCATGGCACGGCCGAAACCCTCGCCATCGCCAAGGCGCTCGGCGTCGATCCGGCGCTGGTTGTCGAGGCCGTAACCGGCGGGCCGCTCGACAGCGGTTATTTTCAAGGTAAGGCCATCGCAATGCTGAAAGGCGATTTCACCGCCAGCTTCTCCATCGCCAACGGGGTGAAGGATGCGCGCCTCGTCGTGGACGCGCTGACCGGAACCGGCGTTCAGGCGGATTTGGCGGCCGCTGGTCTGGCCCGCTTCCAACGGGTCGCGGAGGCCGGACATGGCGGCAAGGACATTGCGGCCTCTTTCCTGGCGGATGCGTAACGCCATGACAGTTTCCGAAAACATCCAGACTGAACGCCCGGAAGCGGAAGGCGCGCACGAGCGTCTGCCGGTCGGGCAATTGCTGGCGTTTACGGTGGCGGGGTTTCTCGCCATCATGACCGAGAACATGCCCGCCGGTCTTCTGCCGCAGATCGGCGCAGGCCTCGGCGTATCGGAAGCCATGGCCGGGCAGACTGTGACGCTCTATGCGCTCGGCTCGGTGGTTGCGGCCATCCCGGTCATCGCGGCGACAAGAAGCTGGAATCGCCGCCCGCTGTTCCTGTTGGCGATTGCCGGGCTTCTGATCTTCAACACAATGACGGCCGTGTCGGCGCACTACGGCATGACGCTTCTCGCGCGTTTCATCGCCGGCATGTCGGCGGGCGTGGTCTGGGGACTGGTCGCGGGCTATGCACGCCGGCTCGCGCCGCCGCATCTGCAAGGCCGTGCACTCGCCATCGTTGGCGTCGGTCAGCCCATTGCGCTGTCGCTCGGGGTGCCGCTTGGCGCGTGGCTCGGTGGCCTGTTCGACTGGAGGGTGGTCTTCTGGGTCATGTCCGCCGTCGCCTTGCTGCTGATAGCGTGGGTGCGCTTCGGCATCCCCGACTTCCCTGGTCAGGCACAACACCAGCGGCTGCCGGTGCGCAAGGTGTTCCTGATCCCCGGAATCGGCCCGGTGTTGCTGGTGCTGTTCGCATGGATATTGGCGCACAACATCCTTTACACCTACGTCGCGCCGTTCCTAGGTGCTTCTGATACAGGGTTGCAGGTTGAGGTTATTCTTCTCGTCTTCGGCATCGCATCTGTCGTCGGCATATGGGGAACCGGCGTTCTGGTGGACCGCCGTTTGCGGGGCGTCACGCTTATCAGCCTCGCCGCCTTCGCAGTCGCGGCGGCCTTGCTGGCGATACCGCATGGATCAGCTGTGTTGGTGCTGTTCGCCATCGCCATCTGGGGGCTGACTTTCGGCGGTGCGCCGACCTTGCTGCAAACGGCGCTGGCGGATGCCGCAGGTGAACATGCGGATGTCGCCCAATCCATCCTCGTGACCATCTTCAACCTCGCTGTCGCGGGCGGCGGACTGATCGGCGGTCTGGTGATCGACGCGGCCGGGCCATCATGGCTGCCGTGGACCTTGTTGCCGCTGATCGTCATCGCATTGGCGACGGCGTGGCAGGCGAAGGCTCACGGCTTCCAGGCCGGTCATCGCGGGAATTGAGGCCATGTGATGACAACACTCAACATTACAAGAACAATAGGACATAGTTCATGAGCAATTCGGCACTCGCTCTCATCAAGGCGCGTATCTCCGACGATTGCTCGTAGTTGGAGAGACCGCGATCGTACGGAGGGTACGCGCTGACCCAAGCAGGCAACCTTGGCTCGCGGAGCTTCTCGAACGAAAGGCTGTCCGGGTGGCAACTGTCGGGCTAGCCAACAAGACTGCACGGATCGCATGGGCGATCATGAGAAGAATGGAAATCTACACCGCCTGAAATCGTCCCGATTGCCCATACGAGGCGAAGGGATGGTGAAAGAGGAGTGAGTGGTGATGACAAACCGGTCAGACCGGGGATCGGCCAAACCCGGGGGAGCAGAGCGCTAAGAGCGCGTTGACCTGATCAGGGAACCGATCCGCGGAATTCATCAGGGCCAACAGACATGTCGAGCTGCACAAACAGGCCGAACACATGGATGCACCCGACCGGTGCTTGTCGCATCAAAAATCCTCTGCACCAAGGGAGCCTTCCACACATGATGAAGGACATCATCGCCGGCAAAACACGCGCGACCATGAAAACCGAAAAGCTGCGCGGAAAGGCCATCTTTCGCGGCGGTCGCGGGACCGCGATCCGGACCATGGGCTTGCTCGGCGGGATCTTCTCCTATGCGGTCGAGGCCGGGGTGATCAAGCACAACCCTACGCATGGTCTCCGCAAGCCGAAATATGAGGTCCGCGACCGCCTGCTCACTGAGGCCGAGTACCGGTTTCTAGGCGGCATTGTCAGGGATGCGCAGGCGAGCGACCACTACAGGCTACATGCCGAAATTCTCAGGCTGATTACGCTCACCGGCTGCCGGCGCGGAGAAATCGTCAAACTCAAATGGCGTAGATTAAGGTTATTGTGACAATCATGAGAGAGAAAACCAACCTCAATATCTTTTCTCATGGGTTTGGATTCCTGCTTTTGCAGTCAATAACCGCGCCGTTTGTCTGTTTACGTTTTTGGATTTCGAAATCGCACGAAATTATATGATAAGAATTTCCAAGGAGAGCTACGGCACGACATGCCGTAGAAAATCGCGGAGGCGGGGATTGTCAGTATTGGCAAGCATCTCCTGCGGGTTCCCGTCGACAGAAATATGACCGTTTTCCATGAAAATCAGACGCGTTCCTACTTGTCTGGCAAACCCGATTTCGTGCGTTACGACGATCATTGTCATGCCTTCTTCCGCAAGAGATTGCATGACTTGGAGAACTTCATGGCGGAGTTCCGGGTCCAATGCGGAGGTAGGCTCGTCAAAGAGCATGACCTTCGGTCGAACCGCTAACGCTCTGGCAATTGCGACGCGTTGCTGCTGGCCTCCTGAGAGCTCTGAGGGATAGTGAGACGCGCGTTCTGCAAGCCCTACTCTTGCCAGAAGCTCGTTGGCCTGATCGCGCGCTTCCGCTAGGGAAGATCCCCGAACTCTGCGGGGGCCGAAAGCGACATTTTCGAGAGCGGTCATTTGGGGGAAGAGGTTGAATTGTTGAAACACCATCCCCGCCTCTTGGCGGATCAGGCGAATGTTTGAGCCGCCCTCGGTGATGCTACGTCCATCCACAATGAGATCGCCTCCCTGAATTTTCTCCAAGCCATTGATGCATCGCAGCAAGGTGGATTTTCCCGATCCCGAAGGCCCAATGAGAACGATTTTTTCCCCGGGCTCGACAGCAAGATCGACGCCATCGAGAATGGTTACGCTTCCAAAGCGCTTGGTCACATTTTTGAACTCAATAATACTCATAGAATGCGCATCCTCTTTTCAATGCCGCGAAGTACAGAAGCCAGAACGGTCGTCATGATGAAGTAGAGGATCGCCACAGCCGACCATATTTCCACTGCTCGGAAGTTTGTCGCCATTACTTCCTGGCCCTGCCGGGTGAGCTCTCCCACCCCGATGACGATGAACACCGATGTGTCCTTCAGGCTGATGATGAACTGGTTTCCAAGAGCCGGGATCATGCGGCGAAAGGCCAGGGGGCCTGTGACATAAGTCAGGACCTTCCATGCTGGGAGACCCAGAGAAAGACCGGCTTCCCGCAGCCCCGGGTGGATCGATAGCAGTGCACCGCGAACAATTTCTGCTGTATAGGCGCCGGAATTGATCGTGATGGAGGTGATGGCCGCCGTCACTGGATCGATCCGTATGTCGGCGACCAGCGGCAAGGCGAAGTAGATGAACATCACCTGCACGATGATCGGCGTGCCGCGTATCAGTTCAATATAAGCGAATGCCACGAGACTGATGATGCTGTTGCCATAGGCGCGCATCAGGCCGGCCACACAGCCGATAAGAAAACCAATGCCAAGACCGATTACGGCGATGGTCAAAGTGAGCTGAGCTCCTTTCAACAATTGTGGAAGAGCTTCGAGAATAACAGACCAGTCGAACTGCATTTTTCCCCTCCGGGCGTTGCCTCGCGTGCAGCGAAGCAACGCGCCGTTGCATGTTTGAGAGTTGGGCAGGCAGGGACGCTCGCGCCCTGCGAAAAGTGTTCCGGCGCGCGGAGGCGCAGCCGGAACGCGATATGCCTATTTTGCCGGAGGCTCGGAGCCGAACCACTTCATGTAGAGTTCAGCGTAAGTGCCATCGTCCTTGATTTCAGCCAGCGCCGCATTGACCTTGGGGACGAGAGGGCTGCCTTTGGGAAACCCGATGCCATATTCGTGGGCCATGACCTGCTTGCCGGCTGGTCGCACTTTTCCCTGACCGTTTGTCTTGATGTAATAGAGAACGTTTGGCGTGTCGTGCATGGCGCCATCCACTCGGCCGGTGACAACTTCAAGATAAGCGTTGTCGCTCACAGGGAAGAGGCGCAGCTCGGTCTCCTTCATGTGCTCCTTGGCATAATCGACGGTCGCGGTGCCAGTCTTGGCTGCCAGTACTTTTCCGGCCATGTCTTCCGGGCCCTGAACATCGCTGTCCACCGGGACCATCAAAAGGAAGCCGCTGTCATAATAGCCGTCGGAGAAGTCAATGACCTTCTTGCGGTCTTCCTTGATGGTCATTCCAGCGATCGCGATATCGATCTGGCCGGTCTGAAGGCCGGGAATGATGCCGTTGAAATCCATCGGTTGGAGTTTGTATTTCACGCCGATCCGTTGAGCGACCGCATCCCAAAGGTCGATATCGAAACCAACATATTTATCGCCCTCCTTGTACTCAAAGGGCACGAAGGCCGTGTCGGTGGCGACAACCAGTTCTTCCTCGGCCCAGACGGCAGTGGAAATCAAACCAGCGGCAATAGCGATAGCAAGCTTTCGTAGTGACTGCATTTTAATCCTCCCAATTCAGGTCAAAGGGCTGGCTGGCCCCTAAACGGATGCGACCTTTCCGGCATCCGGGAATGCAGTCACGCAAGGGTTGTGCCAGTTTTGGATCGCGATCTGACCGGCACTTGCTTGCCGAATGGAAAGAAATGTGTACAATTTTGCGCGAAATTTAGCAAACCGTAATGGATTTCTTACAGAATGCGTATTGAACTGATTACCGAGACACGGGTAGGCATCACGAGGGAGGTGCTGGATGTCTTCGCCCAGATGGACTGGCTCCTGCGCGGCATCGAGGTGGTATGGCATCACATCTACCTTGATGTGCCGAACCTCAAACCGGCAGGACTTGCAGCAATCACTGACCGGCTCCTTCAAGTACCGGGTGTCTGGTCGGTGCGCGAGATCGACCTGCTCCCTGGCGAGCGTCGGCGGATGCATTTCGACACGCTGCTTGGCGCTCTTACGGATCCTGTTCTGGCGCTCGATGCTGGCAACAGGATTCTGGCATCCAATGACGCCGCTCTTGAGGCTCTGCGCCTTCCGCGAGCCAGTCTTGGCGAACTGCCGAGGCTTGAGGCTGTCGTGACGCCCGACATTGCGCGTGCGATCAGGGAACGACGCGAGGATGGTAGTAGCCGGGAGGTGAATATCGGAGGCCGACCCTACCGTGTTGATCTCCTGTCAACGCCGCCAGTAGTGGAAGACGATCCGGGAGGTCCGCACGGAGCCGTTCTCCTGTTTCGCCCTCCAAGCAGTCTTGGTGAGGATCTTTACGCTCTTTCCCGCCATGAGGGGGATGAAGGCGCCCGTTTGGTGGGTCATTCTTCCGGCTTGAAGAAGGTCAAGGAGCTGATTCGCCGTTTCGGGACTGTCAATGCACCGCTTCTGATTACGGGGGAAACCGGTACGGGCAAGGAACTGGTCGCCCATGAATGCCATCGCGCTTCAGATCGCGCGGACAAGCCGTTTCTTGCACTTAACTGCGCAGCCCTTCCGGAAAATCTCATCGAGAGCGAACTCTTTGGTTATGCGGCTGGGGCGTTCAGCGGTGCGCAGAAGAATGGAAAACCAGGGCTTTTTGAACTAGCTGACCGTGGTACCGTTTTCCTCGACGAGGTGGGAGAGATGTCGCCCTATCTGCAAGCCAAGTTATTGAGGGTTTTGCAGGATGGCAGCTTCATGCGTGTTGGCGGAAGGGCCGAGACCCGTGTCAATGTACGCATTCTTGCTGCGACGCATCGCGATCTGCCGGCTATGGTGCAGGAAGGGAGTTTCCGGGAAGACCTCTACTACCGGCTGAACGTCCTTACGATTCACATTCCACCGTTGCGAGAGCGGCGTGACGATATCCCACTGCTGGCTGACCACTTCGCGCGCCGCGCGGCGGCGCAGATAGGTCGAACGTTTGCAGGGATATCAACGACTGCCGCGGCAATGCTCCGGGAGGCAGATTGGCCCGGAAATGCCCGGCAACTGGAGAATGTGTTGTTCCGTGCGGTGACATTGGCAGAAACGGACGTTCTTCAACCAGGGGATCTCGGAGATGCTCGGGCAGGACAATCTAAGGGCACGAATGAAGCCCTGGGCATTGCGGACACTTCTAATCATGGGGAGCCGGAAACACTGGCTGAAGCCGTGGAGCATGCTGAACGCAGTCTCCTTTCTCGGCTATATGCCGAACATCCAAGCACACGCAAACTTGCGACCAAGCTCGGGATCTCTCACACGGCGGTCGCGAACAAGCTGCGCAAGTACGGCATTCAATGACAGCGGTTGGCATGTGAATTGCTTCCCTGAGGTAGCGTGCATTTTTGTATTAGAAAGCGCGATCTCACTGGGAGGATTTCCTGCACATGTTGAATGCAATTACACCCACGCCAACCGATCCGCTTTGGGCGCTTACGGGCCGTTTCAAAGCGGACCCGCGGCCTGAAAAGCTTGATCTTCTCATTGGCGTTTATCGTGATGAGAGTGGTGAGACCCCGGTTATGGAAGCTGTCCATCAGGCGGAAATGCACTGGGCGCGGGGACGAGTCTCCAAGACCTATCCTCCTTTGGCCGGGCATGAAACCTTCAATCAGTTGATGTCGCGGCAACTGCTTGGCACTCCGGCATTGATTGAGCGCGCGGTGACGCAGCAAACGGTGGGTGGAACCGGAGCTTTGCGGTTGCTTGCAGATCTGATCGCGCATCTGAGGTCTGATGTGACGATTTGGGTAAGCGATCCCGGTTACGTCAACCACGAACCGATCTTCAGGGCCGCCGGTCTGAAGGTGCAGAAGTTTCCGTACCGCCAAGTGGGCGGTGACCTGGATGTCGCTGCCATGCTGAACGGTCTTGAAGGTGCGCATCAAGGTGATGTTCTGGTCCTGCATGCGTGCTGCCATAACCCTTCCGGCATAGACATGCCGCCCGAACTCTGGTCTTCGCTTTCCGGGCTTTGTCGCAAGAAAGGTATCGTGCCGCTGATCGACAGTGCCTATCACGGGTTGGGAGATGGACTTGAGGCCGACCTCGCAGGGTTGCGCTACATGGCTGAAACGGTGGGCGAAGTCCTGGTTGCCGCGAGCTGTTCAAAAAATATGGGTCTCTACAGTGAACGTGTGGGCTGCGCGACAATCTTGAGAGAGAAGCCTGGAGCGGCGGATGATGTTCGCGGTGTGCTTCAGGGGTTGGCGCGCCGCAGCTACTCCATGCCGCCATACCACGGTGCCTCGCTGGCGGCGATGGTGATGGAGGATGAGGCGCTACGCGAAAGCTGGCTTTTGGAGCTGGAAGAGATGCGCTTGAGAATTGTCGGCAATCGTCGTGCGCTCGCCGAGGCGTTTTTGAACCGGACCAACCGAGCCGATCTGATCGCGGTCGGGAAGCAAAAGGGCATGTTTTCGATACTGCCTCTCAACACGGATCAAATGATGCGTCTGCGGGAGGGTTTCGGGATTTATGGAACGGATTTTGGCCGTATCAATATTGCCGGTATGTCTTCGAGCGATGCGGATCGTGTTGCCGATGCAGTGCTTGCCGTCATGTCAAATATGGAGCCGCCCGGGTAAAATGGGCGACCCCCAATCATCGTATGTTTGGTAGTGAATCGATTTTTCATTTAGCCTCTGCCTCGATCAAAACCCCAGCCGTGAACAGGGTTCCCCGGATGTGTTGTGACCAAGCCTCTCAGGAACTTTCGGTGGTTGGCTTCCAGAAACGGGACGTGGCTCGATGAAGTCACCTTTTCCGGTCGGCAATGCTGGAAGCTCAAGCGCCATGTGGGCGGGGGAGGACGCTTGACAGATGATTTCAGGCGGCAGCGCCGCAGGTGGGCAGTGGCAACGATCATTGTGTGCCAAGTCGCGAGTATGGCGCTGTGGTTCTCGGCCTCTGCGCCTGCGGCCCAGATGCTTGAAACCGGTGACCTTACCGCCCGTCAGGCCGGGTGGCTGACGATCGCTGTCCAGCTCGGTTTTGTGGCGGGAACATTGCTGAGTGCTGTTACCGGCCTTTCGGATCGTTTTGATCCGCGCCGGGTTTTTTGTCTTGCAAGTCTCATGGGGGCGGGTGCGAATCTGGCCCTGCTTCTCACTGGGTTCGACGGGAATGGACCCATCGCTCTGCGATTTTTGACGGGAATGTTTCTCGCTGGTGTCTATCCGGTCGGGGTCAAGTTGGCCGGGGGGTGGGCAAAAGGGGCAATGGGGTTGATGATCGGAGGGCTTGTCGGCGCTCTGACACTCGGCTCCGCGCTTCCCCATGCATTTTCTTCGCTGGGGAGCGTGGATTGGCGCATGACAGTGGTGCTAGCGTCAACAAGCGCGGTTGCTTCGGGATTCTTCATTCTCAGTGTAGCGCTCGGCCCGCAGCACCGGCAGAGCCCTGCATTTCGCCCGGCGGACGCATTTGTTCAACTGCGCCGTCCCTCCGTGTTTCTGGCCAATGGCGGGTATCTGGGACACATGTGGGAGCTCTATGCCATGTGGACGTGGATTCCCGTGTTCCTGGTCTGGGCTTTGCCGCAAACCGGCTCTGACTGGACGGGGCGCGAAAGTCTGGCTGCATTTGTCGTGATCGCCATTGGCGCTGTCGGCTGTGTTGCAGCGGGGCTTCTCGCCGACCGTATCGGGCGCAGCGTCGTCGCGACCAGTGCGATGCTCATCAGCGGTCTATGCGCTGCATTGATCGGATTTGCACCGCCGCTTGGCCTGTGGTGGTTGATGACCATCGCCCTCATATGGGGTGTAAGTGTGATCGCTGACTCTGCCCAGTTTTCCGCCGCAATTGCAGAACTCGTCCCCTCTGAAATGGTCGGAACGATGGTGACACTTCAAACGTCGTTGGGCTTCCTTTTGACCATCATGAGCATACAGCTCATGCCGTTGGTCGTGGAAGCTGTGAGTTGGCGCTACGCGTTTGCATTCCTTTCACTCGGGCCAGCCTTCGGGGCTGTCTGCATGCTTTTGCTGCGAAGACAATCTGATGCCGTTCTCATGGCTGACGGGCGGCGCTGACTGGCGCTGGGTACCAGATGCGCGTGGTCATACGTCCGGTTCCTCCTCAATATCCTTGAAGAAGGGCTCCATACGCTCACGCGACGCGATGATGTGTTGTTCCATCGCGCGGTGGGCGCCTTTGCCGTCTCCCGCAACAATTGCCTGCACAATTGCATCATGTTCCTTGATCGCCTCACTGGTGACGGCCGAGTGATAGCGTAGCCGGAAAAGTTGTGAGTGAATATGAAGCCGTTCGAGCGCATCGACCACAACCGTGTTGCCGCCCTTGCGGGCGACCCACAAGTGAAATGCACTATCGCTCAAAGCGAAGCGCCCATACTCCGCCCGCTTGCCAGTCGCGAGCGGGCGCTGCATGGCCCCGGCAAGGGTGGTCAGTTCCTTTTTTTCCTTCGGTCCAGTCCGTTCAGCAGCACGCCTCGCCATGGGAGGTTCCACCAGGAGGCGAAAGTCATACATGTCGGAGAACTGGTTTGCGGTCGGCAAAGGGGCGGCGCTGTATCCCACATTGTGTGCGCTCACCACCAAGCCTTGAGTTTCCAGGCGGATCAAGGCCGCGCGGATCGGAGTTTGGGAAACCTTCAGCTTGCGGGCCAATGCGTCGACGGAAATCCGGCTTCCTGGAGGAATTTTCAATGAAATAAGTGAGGCCAGCAGTCGCTCATAGACTTCGTCTCCCAAGGACTGCCTTTGTCTTATGGGGGGAACTTCTAGCATTTGGAATCCTGTTTCTAACGGAAGCGAGGTGGTGCCGTGCAGCAAGAACTCCCGTTGTAATATCGTATCGTATTTTCGAGTGCTAGCCGTGAAGTTCATAGGCTGTCGAAGGCCGGTGCCAGCTTTTCTGCTGGAAAGGAGTGTTGCGCCGACCCGCCTGGTGCGAAAACTCCCTCCCTGTCACCTGCATGCCAAAAAGCTAGCCGGGTCTTAAGCATTTGCTTTTGCTCAGAAAAGGAAACTCGCCCCAAATAATCAAGGCGTCCGTTTTACCAACTCCTGCTCTCCACGCTTGACAGAGGCGAGAAGTACTCTTACCGATAATATATCGTATCGGATTTGATTGATGGGAACGTTATGCAGATTTCAGTGGAGGAGGCGCATCGCACGGCACTTGCGGCTTTGATGCGCGGGGGCGTTCCGGAGGAAAACGCGAGAACGCAACTCGATGTGTGGATGGAAGCTGAGTTGCGCGGTCACCCGTCACACGGTCTGTTGCGCCTGCCAAGGATCGTGGAGCGCATCGCCAATGACGTTGCCAACCCGACGACAAAGGGCAAAAGCAACTGGAAAGGTAAAGCTCTTCTCGCCGTCGAGGGCGAAGGCGGTTTGGGACCAGTTGTCGCCAACACTGCCATCGCGCAGATCTCCGCGCGAGCGGTGACGACGGGTATCGCTGCCGCCGCGATCCGCGACAGCAATCATCTCGGCATGCTGGCTGTTTATGCCGAGCGTGTCGCGGAGAAAGGCCAGATCATGCTGGCCCTGACCACGAGCGAGGCTCTGGTTCATCCGTGGGGTGGACGGTTCGCTATGGTTGGCACCAATCCGATTGCGATTGGTGTTCCAGCCAAGCCTGCTCCCCTCGTTCTCGACATGGCGACCAGCAAGGTCTCGATGGGCAAGGTTCATGACTATGCCAATCGTGGAGAAGCTCTTGAGCCCGGATGGGCGCTGGACGCCAAGGGCGATCCCACCACGGATGCTGCGGCCGCGCGCGACGGTGCCATCGCGCCCTTCGGCGATGCCAAGGGCTATGCGCTTGGCCTGGCTTTCGAGGTTTTGGTTGCCGGTATGACCGCCTCGGCGCTGGGGCGGGACGTAAAAGGAACACTCGACTCTACCGTGCGCTGCAATAAGGGCGATCTCTTCATTGTCATGGAGCCCTCCGATGCACAGACGGTGGAGAATATTGGTCACTATCTCAACGCAATCCGCGAATGCGAACCAGCGCACCCTGATCGTCCCGTGCAGGTGCCGGGCGACCGGGCGCGCCGCAGTCGTAAGGAACGGGCCGGGAAGACACTGGAGATTGCGGAGCCCGTTTGGCAGCGCATCTGTGCGTTGGCGGGAGAGCCGAACAACCACGGGGGAAGAGGTTGATGTTTGATGCGTTCGGAGTGATGCGGCCCGCCAGAACAGTACTGTTCGGCGATGGCCAGCGAAGGGCAGTCGGTCGCGTTGCAGCGGGTTTCGGTAAAAGGGCGCTGGTGTGCACAGATGAGCGTTTCGCCGCGACGCAGGAGATGGCCGAACTCAAATCGCTGATGGAAGCACAAGGCATAGAGGTCCGCATCTTCGATGGGACGGAGCCAGAACTGCCAATTGCCGGTGTGCAAGAATGCGCGGAAGCCTACAGGGATTTCGCTCCCACAGTCATTGTCGGAGTGGGCGGCGGAAGTTGTCTTGATCTTGCCAAGCTGGTCAGCCTTCTGCTCGCGCATGGCGGGTCGCTTCCCGACTACTATGGCGAGATGAAGGTACCCGGTCCGATCATTCCGGTGGTCGCTATCCCGACCACCGCCGGCACAGGCTCGGAAGTTACACCGGTGGCCGTTCTGGCGGACAGCGAACGGGAGCTGAAAGTCGGCGTTTCCAGTCCCTTTCTGGTGCCGGAAGCAGCCATCTGCGATCCCGAATTGACGATTACGTGCCCGACATCTCTTACCGCAATTGCCGGTGCCGATGCGCTGACACATGCCCTTGAGGCTTATACGGCAATCCGGCATTCGCCCTCTTCGGAGATCGCTTTCGAGCGCGTGTTCGTCGGGAAGAACGTGATGAGCGATTACCATGCGCTCGAGGCGATCCGTGCAATCTCGCAGGCGCTTCCAAAAGCCGTCGCGAATGGTTCCGACCTCGAGGCCCGCCGGATGATGATGTATGGATCCGTCGTGGCGGGTCTGGCTTTCGGCGTTGCGGGGACGGCGGCAGCGCACGCCATACAGTATCCGGTTGGGGCTCTCACCAAGACGGCGCATGGCCTCGGTGTCGCTGCGTTAATGCCGTTTGTAATGCGCTTCAACCGTCCCCAGTGCACAAACGAGTTTGCACAAATAGCCAGGGCAATGGGTGCGGAAACGCAGCTGGATGAAGACGCCCTCGCGGATATGGCTATCGAGAATGTCTGCGCGCTTTTCTCCTCAATCGGTATTCCGCAAACCCTAGGCGAACTCGGCGTTCCAGGGGATCGGCTGGACTGGATCGCAGAAAAAGCACTGCTTGCTGGTCGCTTGGTCAACAACAATCCGCGCCCGCTCGATCTCGAGAGTGTGCGCCAGATCGTGGATGACGCACACACAGGGCTTTAAGCGCCCGGCATTCAAAACATTACGGAAAGCGACATGACACTACAGATCTCTCAAGTCCCGACGAATCTTCTCATCGGCGGTGAATGGTGCGAAGGCAGCAGCGGCAAGCGCATCCCCGTCTATAATCCCTCCAATGGCGAGGTTCTTGCCAGCGTCGCGGATGCCACACTGGACGATGCACGAAAAGCGATCGACGCGGCCGAACAAGCTGCGGCAGGCTGGCGCGCGACTGCCCCCCGCGAGCGCGGAGAAATCTTGCGGCGCTGCTTTGACCTGATGCAGCGCGACAAGGAGAAACTGGCCCGACTCATCTCACTGGAGAATGGGAAGGCATTGAAGGATGCGCGCGGCGAAGTTGCCTATGCGGCGGAGTTCTTCCGGTGGTTCTCCGAGGAAGCGGTGCGCGTGAATGGTGATGTCAGCGTTGCACCGGGCGGCGCAAGCCGCATCCTGGTTCAATACGAGCCAATGGGAATTGCCATGCTGGTGACACCCTGGAATTTCCCGGCGGCCATGGCGACGCGGAAGATCGCGCCGGCCCTTGCAGCAGGTTGCACCTGCATTCTCAAGCCGGCCACCGAAACCCCTTTAACGGCTTTCGTCATGGGAGAAATCCTGGCGGAAGCAGGCGTACCCGCGGGTGTCGTGAACATACTGACCACCTCCTCCTCCGGTAAGACGGTCAGCTCCATCCTCCACGACCCGCGGGTGCGCAAGCTCTCCTTCACTGGGTCCACGGAAGTCGGACGTATTCTTCTCCGTGAAGCTGCCGACACGGTCGTCCATTGTTCCATGGAATTGGGTGGCAACGCTCCGGTTCTCGTTTTTGATGATGCCGATCTCGACAAGGCGATCGAGGGGGTCATGCTGGCGAAGATGCGCAATGGTGGTGAGGCGTGCACGGCCGCGAACCGCATCTATGTGCAGGACAAGATTTATGACGCTTTTGTCGAGCGTCTTGGCCAGCGGATGGAAGCGCTGACGCTTGATGAAGCGGCGAAGGAGTCGACCGATTGCGGACCCCTGGTCAATGCACAGGCGGTCGAAACGGTCGGCGGCCTTGTGAAAGACGCAGTCTCCAAAGGAGCGCGCGTGGTGACGGGCGGCAAGCAGGTCACCCAGCCCGGACATTACTATCAGCCAACGGTGCTCGCTGAAATTCCGGAGAATGCGCTTCTGCTGCAGGAAGAGATTTTTGGTCCGGTCGCGCCTGTCATCCGGTTCCAAGATGAAGACGCCGCCATCAGATCGGCCAACGACACCGAGTATGGCCTTGTCGCCTATGTCTTTACCGAAGACTTCAGACGTGCATTGCGGGTCAGCGAGCGGCTGGAAGCAGGGATGATCGCCATCAACCGCGGGATCGTCTCCGACCCTGCCGCGCCCTTCGGTGGCGTAAAGCAAAGTGGTTTGGGACGCGAGGGCGCACATCACGGGATTCTGGAATTCATGGAGGCCAAGTACATCTCGGCTGAATGGTAGCAGCGTCCTCCATACGCGCTGTGGGGCAATCAATCTGTATGGATAACAAGACATGGGAGGAAAACATGTTGAACAGACGCAAAGTGCTGGGGGGTATTGCGGGGGGAGCCGGTGTCGCGGGCTTGGCAAGTCCTGCTCTGGCCAAGGGAACCAGGGAACTTTCCATGGTGACATCCTGGCCAAAGAACTTTCCCGGTCAGGGAACCAGCGCCGAAAGGATCGCTGACAGCGTCCAGCGCATGACGGATGGGCGGATCACCATCAAGGTGTACGGTGCCGGAGAACTCGTGCCGGCGTTTGAGGTCTTCGACGCCGTCTCCTCTGGCAAGGCCGACATGTATCACTCGGCGGATTACTATTTTCAGGGCAAATCATCCGCCTACAACTTCTTTTCGACCGTGCCGTTCGGTCTGATCTCGAACGAACTTGATGCCTGGGTCTATCACGGCGGCGGTCAGGAGCTTTGGGACGAGGTCAGCGCCGGCTTTGGGATCAAGCCGCATCTGTGCGGCAATAACGGTGTCCAGATGGGCGGCTGGTTCAACAAGGAGATCAATTCGCCGGAAGACTTCAAGGGGCTGAAGTTCCGAATGCCGGGGGTTGGCGGTGAAGTGTTGCGGCGCCTTGGCGCCAATACGCTGACCATGCCGGCGGGCGAGGTGTATACTTCCCTGCAGTCGGGTGCGATCGACGCTGCCGAGTGGGTCGGTCCATGGAACGATCTGTCGCTCGGCTTCTACAAGGTCGCGAAATACTATTATTGGCCCGGTTTTCATGAACCGGCATCGACCTTGTGTCTTGGCACCAACAAGACGCTTTGGGACGGGCTCGACGCGTTCGATCAGAACGCCATCGCCACCGCCTGCCGGGTCGAAAACACAGCGGTTCCAGCAGAGTTCTACTTCAACAACATGAAAGCGCTTGAAACGCTGGTGGACGATCACGGTGTCGAGCTTCGCGAGATGCCGGCAGACGTTTTCAATGCGTTTGGCGAGCAGACAGAGATCGTTCTCAAAGAGCTCGCGGACAAGGACGCGATCACACGCAAGGTGTATGAAAGCTATGTCTCTTTCCGCAACGATGTGTCCAAATGGACCCGCGTTTCCAATGGGGCCTATATCGCAAATCGTCAGCTCTTCCTCGAAAAGCTCCTGAAGCCTTGAACAACCGCTCTGGCGGCCGCTTTTGCGGCCGCTCGGATCGATGAATATGCGGGTTCAAGGGGGAGCACAATGAGCCAGAGATTTCTGACAGGTTTCAGCGATAGCATCGACAGGTTCAATGACCGGCTGGGAAGGTGGGGCTCCTGGCTGATAGGCGTCTTGATCCTGATCCAGTTTCTGGTGGTGGTCCTGCGCTACGTATTTGGTCTTGGGTCGATCAAGCTCCAGGAATCCATCATCTACACCCATGCGGTCGTGTTGATGTTTCTGGCGGCCTACACGCTGCGCCATGACGGGCATGTTCGGCTCGATATTTTCTATTCCGCCGCCAAAACGCGTAGCCGGGCATTGCTCGATCTGTTGGGGGGACTCCTCTACCTGCTGCCGATGTGCGTTTTCATGCTCTACGTCACGGCTCCTTATGTCGGCCGATCCTGGTCGGTTCTGGAGGGTTCGCGCGAATTGTCCGGACTGCCCGGCGTCTATCTCGTGAAAACAAGCATGCTGTTCTTCGCCATCCTCCTTTTGGCTCAGGGCCTGTCGATGATTGCCCGTGCCTGGCTCGTCTATCGATACGACGAGCCCGATACCACGGACGGTGTCGACCACAGCGCCGGAGTCTGACTATGAGCCAGGAAATCTTCCTCACAATCTACTTCGTGGCGTCCTGTCTGGTGCTCCTGACGGGGTTTCCGGTTGCATTCACACTTGGCGGCATTGCCCTGATCTTTGCCGGGATCGGTGCCTCCATCGGCCTCTTCAACCTCTCGTTTCTTGGATATTTCCCCGAGCGTCTTTACGGGATCATCACCAACGATGTTCTGGTGGCCATTCCGATTTTCGTCGCAATGGGGGTTATCCTAGAACGCTCGAAAGTCGCTGAAGAGCTGCTCTACAGCATGGCCCGGCTGTTCGGACGATTGCCGGGAGGGTTGGGTATCTCTGTCACGATCGTCGGTGCGCTGCTGGCAGCTTCCACCGGAATTGTCGGGGCAACAGTGGTGGCCATGGGTCTGGTATCGTTGCCACTCATGCTACGCCATCGATACTCTCCGCGCCTGGCATCGGGGTCCATCGCGGCGGCGGGAACGTTGGGACAGATTATTCCCCCGTCCACAGTGCTTATTCTGTTGGGTGACGCGCTTTCACCAGCATATCAGCAGGCTCAGCTCAAACAGGGAAATTTCGCTCCCGAACCCTTGTCCGTGGGGGATCTGTTTGCCGGTGCGCTCTTCCCCGGGCTGGCATTGGCAGGGCTTTATATAATGTGGCAAATCGCAGTGGCGATTTTCGCACCGCAGCTCTGTCCGCCGGTCAGGGAGGAGAGCGTTCCTGCGGAGAAACACCCGTTGCGGGAAGCCTTGCGCGCACTGGTCGCACCGCTCGTTCTTATCATCGCAGTGCTGGGGTCGATCATCGCTGGTATCGCAACGCCGACGGAAGCAGCCTCTGTGGGCGCTGTCGGTGCGATTTTTCTGGCGGGATTGCGTGGAGGGCAGACAGGCAACAGCCTGATTGTGCTCGCTATCGTCGCACTCGTCGTTGCGCTTGGCTTGCAAGCCTTCTTCGATCTTCGTGTCGCACGCTCGCAGATTCCTTTAGGTGACGTCGTTGCCATCTTCCTTGCGGCAGTCAGCGTGGTGCTGGTTCTAACGGGTCTCGGGGTCAGCTTTTTGAAGCTTCACAAGGCCGGGGTCATGGCATCTGCCTTCCAGTCCACCGTCAAGATCACAGTCATGATCTTCAGCATCATGATCGGCGCGGCGCTCTTCTCGCTGGTCTTTCGCGGCATGGGGGGTGATGACATTATTCACGAGGCGCTGAGCGGGCTTCCGGGTGGACTGACGACGGCCATCGTGGTCGTTCTGGGCGTGATGTTCCTCCTGGGTTTCTTCATCGATATCGTGGAGATCATCTACATCGTCGTACCGCTTGTCGCGCCGGTCCTGTTTGTTTTGGGCGCGGATCCGGTCTGGCTGGGCGTGATGATGGGCATCGTCCTGCAGACCTCCTTCCTGACGCCACCCTTCGGTTACGCGTTGTTCTATCTCAAGGGCGTAGCTCCAGCCTCAATTCGGACCACGGACATCTATCGTGGGGTCATACCTTTTGTCGGCGTGCAGATCCTGGCGCTGATCCTCATCTGGTTCCTTCCGCAAATTGCCTTGTGGCTGCCCGCGGCCATGGGCCGGTGACGGGGAGGGGCCGATAACGCCGCGTCCATGATGGTTCCGGCGCATATGCAGAAAACAGCAGAAAGAAAGGTCATCATGCTGAACAATGTTGATACCGAAGCTCTCGCCGGTGCGCGTCAGGCGATCCGGGAAAAACCGGAGGCGGGTATTGCTTCCTATGGCGTCTCCCTCGCCTGGCAATCGGGTGTGCGGGCGAATGTCCGCACCCTGCCCATGTCACTGGGCGGGGAGGAGATTTCGCGAAATTTTTCCTGGGTGGTGGACGAGCCGCCACAGCTGCTTGGTGAAAGCAAAGGGCCCACGCCTCAAGAATATCTGATGTCGGGTGTCGGCGCTTGCATCATGGTCGGCTTCATCGTCAACGCTTCTGTTAAGAAAGTGGCGGTGCGCAAGCTGAATGTTACGGTCAAGGGCAGCCTTGATCTTGCCGGCTTTCTCAACCTTCGGGATGATGCCAAGGTGGAAATGCTCGGGCTGGAGTATCAGATCGACGTCGATTGCGATGCCGATGATGTACAGCTTGAAGATATCCGGAAGGCGGCTGTCGAGTTCAGCCCCAACGCCATGACCGTTTCACGCGGTATCCCCCTTTCCGGCGAGGTGCGCCGCGCCGCATAGCCCTCCTCAGGGTTTCAGCGCTGCCCGCTTCAGTTTGCGGGCAGCGACAGTGTGCGAGATGTCCAGGCGCTTTGCCAGTTTGCGACTTGACGGGTGATCTTTGAAATGGGCCCGCAAGAGGAAGCGCTCGAACAAGGCCTGCGCGCTTTTGAAATCAGGTGCTTTTAGAATCTGGCTTTCCAAAACTTTTTCGGCGGGGGCTTCTGAAAGGCTTTCATCGCTTTTCGCGGATGCCCTATTGTCTGGGAATGCGCTGATCGACAGGTGGTTTTCACTGTCCTTCAACATGGAAACTGCGCGAAAAATCGCATTCTGCAGCTGACGCACATTTCCCGGCCAATCGGCGATCTGAAGGTGGCGCATGACGGTCCTGGGTACATCGACAGGGGTGCGACCAATCTGTCTGCTCGCCCGTTGGGTGAAGGTTTCAGCGAGCATGGGAATGTCTTCTCTCCGGTCCCGCAAGGCGGGAAGCTCAAGAGACAAGACGTTCAGCCGGTAGTAAAGATCCTGCCGGAACCGGCCTTCGGCAACGCGCTTTTCCAGATTGCGATGGGTGGCAGCGATAAGCCGGACATCAACGCGGCGCGCTGCTTTGCCCCCGACCCGGAGGAAACTGCCATCTTCAAGAAAGCGCAGGAGCTTGGCCTGGATATAAGGCGACAACTCGCCGATCTCGTCCAGGAAGAGCGTTCCCCCATCCGCCAGTTCCACAAGGCCCGGCTTGCCATTGGCGCCGGCCCCGGAAAAAGCGCCCGGTTCGTGACCGAACAGCTCACTTTCCGCGAGATTTTCTGGAATGGCTGCACAGTTCAAAGCAAGAAAGCTTTTGTTTTTCCGGGGACTGAGATCGTGGCACGCACGTGCGGCGAGTTCCTTGCCAGTTCCTGTTTCGCCTTGGATGAGTATCGTTGCGTTAATGGGCGCGAACCGCGCGATGAGATCGCGGGCGCGGACAAGAACAGGCGCCGTTCCCAGGATTTGTGAGAACGCGTCCTCTGTCGGTTGGTTGGAAACCCGGGAAAGGTCATGGCCGATCTGAGCCAGGGAGCGGAAGAGCAGCATCGCGCCCAGGCGCTCTTTCGTTCCGCGCTCACCGCTGCTTTGATCATGAGCGATCGGAATGACCACCACGTAGTAACTTTTTCGCCCGACCGGAATCTCCACGCTCCCTCCGTGGGAAATCAGCTTCTGCAGCTGTCTGCCGGTCGCTGAATCAGACAGATGCGGTTCGGGCTTTCCGATGGAATGGTCGATGAAATCGCCTTGTGAAACGAGGTTGTTTCCGGCTTCATTGATCATAATCACGCAACTGTCAGCGTCGACCACGAAAAGCGGTTCCTGCATGGCAGCGACCAGCGTGTCGAGCTGATAGCGGCGTACCTCTCCGGGAAGCATATCGATTTTTTGCACCGCATGAACGCCATCGACCTCGAGAAGCGTTGCAAAAAGGGCATCGCAGTGGTCATCCCGCAACCGGGGCACGTCCACATAGATGAAATGCCATTTGATCTCCACGCCCCTGAGCACAAAGCCATGCTGAGAAAACACTGAAAGAACATCAGCGGCTATGCCGACGCGCGTAAGCGTATGAATCTCGAGTTTCATGAAATCCGATCCGATATGAAATTTACACGAACCGTATCGATTTCGATACGATTTTGAAAGAGCTGCATCGAACCTCATATTTATGCAGCCGAATCAATGGGATATCGATAGCGATGGAAATGGCACGTTGCTTGCTGCGTGTTGTCTGTCCCCGTTGGGGTGTAAAAGGCAAAGGAGAAAAACATGCCATCTGTAGAGCAATTGTTGTGCCGGCCCGAAAGTATCGAAGCCATCGATGCGGTTTTGAAGGATCCGAAGAATCCGCTGGTGAAAGCTTTCTTCGACGTTGTTGCCAAATACGGTACGCCAGAAGAGATCAATGAGAAGGCGAACAAGGCCCGCGATATCAAGGCGATCAAAGAGCGGCTGAAGGCGATGAAATCGCCTTACCTCGCGGATTTGGAATGGCTTGAGGAGCAGCGCGACAAGGGTGCGTTCGTTTCAATGGACGAGTACTACACCCGTGTTCTGGGATCTGCCGAAGCGGCAAGCAACATCAACCAGGACAACGCTGTAACACTCGAAATCAGCGCGGTTCAGTTTTTTCCTTGGCTGATCAGTGAGGCACAGCATTCAATCCGCGACCGTTCCATCATGCCGGGACGCTATATCCGCGTTCGTAACATGAAGGAATCCGAGCAGGACCGTGGTGATCTTTTGGCGATCGCCGGAGCGATGCAGATCATCGGTGCTTCCTATGTGGAGACGCTCGATACCAAGGGCACGGATGGATCGAACGTGCATCTGGGAGGGCCCGATACAATTGCCGGATATTTCGGTGGTCTGGGCATGCCCAATGACTATCCGTTGAAGTGGCTGGACGAGTATCTGCACTACTACACCACCTACGGTATCCGACAGGTTCTGAATGTCAGCCAGGGCCAGCTCATGATCGGCTATTGGTTGAACAAGATCGGTGTCGACAACGAGTTCAAGATCTCCGTCTTCTATTCCGGACATGACAGCGCCTTCGGGGCATACTTCACCTTTGTCATGGCCAAGCTCATGGAGCGCGAGGACGGCCGCGTGCCGCTGATTGGCCTTAACCTGAGCAATTCGGTGTCATCGGATACCATCAGGCAGATCGCGACTTTGCGGGACCTGTTTGGCATGCGCGAAAAGGTGCGTATCGAGCATCACGTAACCGAAACCTACAAGCATATTGTTCAGCAGCCTTATCTGCGTCGCGATCAACTGGTGGAAGTGGCGGCAACGGTCTCGAACATCGCCGCGAAGCACGAAGGTGGCGAACCGGCGATCGAAGCGGAGCGGGCCCACCCCTCCGATTGCCTCGAATACTTCTGCACTTTGGAGGAGCTTGAGCGAACCGGTCACATGGCCGTTCTGGAACAGAATTATCTCGACAAGCATCATTCCATCAATTTGACGGCTGATGCGCTGACCAAAGCTGGAATAGGCTTTGTAGGCGCACGCAATCTGCACAAATAACAATGTTTGCCGGCGCGCACCAATCCAGTGCGCGCCGGTTCAAGGGAGCGGAGCTATGGGGTTGGGTTATTCGCGTGACATGCGGGTTAACAAACTGGCGGATCAATTGCCGCCAGGGATGGTGCTTTGCGGAAAAGACGTTCCTGAGCGCAATTGGGGGGATGCGTCGCTCGTTCCCAAGGTGGAACCACTTGCGCTAGTGCGACCCCGCACGACCAAAGACGTGTCTCTCACTTTGAAGTTGTGTAATGACATGGGGCTGAGTGTTGTTCCGCAAGGCGGGATGACGGGCCTCGTGGGCGGGGCTAATCCGGATCCGCATTCGATTGCACTGTCACTCGAACTGATGCGCGAGGTCGAGGAAATTGATCCGGTTTCTTCAACAGCAATCGTACAGGCAGGCGTTCCACTTGAAGCGCTGCAGGAGGCTGCAGGAAACGCTGGATGCATGTTCGGACTTGATCTTGGAGCCCGCGGGAGCTGTACGGTCGGTGGGGCGATCTCGACCAATGCAGGGGGCAACAGGGTTCTGCGCTACGGCATGATGCGCGAACTGGTTCTCGGTGTGGAAGCCGTGCTACCCAATGGTACGGTGATTGAAGACATGAACCGCATGATCAAAAACAACGCCGGCTATGATCTGAAGCAGCTGTTCATCGGCTCGGAGGGGACGCTTGGAATTGTAACCAGGGCTGTCCTTAAGCTGCATGCCGCACCCGCTTGCCACATGGCTGCGCTTTGCGCGCTTCCCGACGAAGCTTCACTTTTCCGATTGCTGGAGGCAGCGCGGCGCGATCTCGGACCGCTGTTGAGCGCATTCGAGGTGATGTGGCCCGATTTCTGGAACTGTGCCGCTAAACTGCGTGCTGACAATCAAATTCCGCTTCAGGATGGGCAAGCATTCTATGTTCTGATTGAGATTCAAGGAATGGATGCCGAAGTAGATCCTGTGCGCCTGCGGGATTTTCTGGAGAAATGTTACGAAGATGCTGTTCTTACGGATGGCGTCGTGTCTGCGAGCCAGAGGGATCTACAAAGGTTTTGGTCCATTCGTGATATGTCTGGCGAACTCACTGGTCTATTCGGGCCACATTGTGCATTCGATATCGGGGTCGCACCGGCAATAATACCCGAGCTAGTGCGTACCATCCGAAGAGAAATGGAGACCTCATTTTGCGAACTTGCCGCTGTGTTCTACGGGCACTTGGCGGACGGCAATCTTCATATCAACGCGTGGGACACGCGAGGACGTACACCGCCGTGTGAGAGATTCAGCGGAGCCGTCTATGAAATTGTTGTACAGGCTGGCGGAACGATCTCTGCCGAACACGGAATCGGCCTTCTGAAAAGGCGATATCTGTCGAAAGCAAAGTCCGGCCAGATGATGGATCAGATGCGCCAGTTGAAACGGGTGTTTGATCCGAAGTACATCCTCAATCCGGGGAAAGTGGTATGAAGATCCCTGGGACTATCTCGCCGTAATAATCGCTGACCTGAGAACGTGATAGTTCAAAAATCAATTCATGCGCAGCTATCGCGCCATGCTGGCGGAGCCACATGTCGATCGCGGAGATCATATCTAGCGTTGTTTTATTTTGCGACAGTGTGAAAATCGATCCTGACGTAGCATTGCTTGCATTTGGAGTATCATCAGGAGGGTCTGATCGCACGTAATGATGTTTGTACGCCCCTGAAACTGCCTGCAAGTTCAGTGGCGTCTCAATCCTGTCTGTCGGCGGTTGATCGAGGTTCCGCCTCCTGAGAGGAACAAGGTGACCAAGTGAGAAATGCCCGAGATAGGGTGCCAAATTGCGCCACGTCCCGAGCCAGGTTTTTTCAGGCACGTCGCGGGCCGATGGGCCAACCGGAAGCAGTACAAATCATTGTATTCAGATAGAGAATGGCGCACCCATCAGGATTCGAACCTGAGACCTCTACCTTCGGAGGGTAGCGCTCTATCCAGCTGAGCTATGGGTGCTTACCGTGTCGCAACTGCTTACGCAGTGCTTACGTGAACTTTTCGCGAATTGAAAGATCAGAACGAGGGCCTCGCAAATCCTTGTTCCTGTTGTCCTTTTTCGTTTCCTCGTTTGTGACTGCTCCCTTGACTTCAGCCTTCGGAGGGCAGCGCTCTATCCAGCTGAGCTACGGGTGCTGGCCGATCTGCGCTGGATACGAAGCATCAGCGCGCCGCTTTCATAGCCGAAGCATCCGCCTGCATCAACGATGAAATGCATGTCCCGACATTCCGATTGAAAAGCCGGGGCGACCGATAGCTGTCCGCCTGGACATCGAGCAGGAACTTTTGCTTTTGCCGCTGTCCCAAAGCGCTAGCGCTCGGTCTGTTCCATCATCATGAAGTCAACCAGCCGGTCGGGATCGCAGATGTGGCGGCGCATTTCTGTGGCCGCGCGCGCGCCCTCGCCAGCCTCAATGGCTTCCAGGATCATCGCATGTTCGTTATGCGACTGTCTCATGCGGTCGAGACGACGCAGAAGCCAGCGACGATAGGGGGCGAGCTTGGTACGAAGCCCCTCCAACTGCTCCATCAGATAAGGATTGCCCGCACCGCGATAGATTGCCTGGTGGAACTGGAAGTTCAACCGGTCAAAGCCGTTGCGGTCGCCGGCATCGACGATAGCTGCTGTTTCTTCATGTATGGAGCGTAGCTGCTCGATCTGTTGCTGGTTCATGCGCCGCGCCGCGCATTCGACAGCAAAGGACTCAAGCCCCGAAAGAACCTCGAACATCTGCGCCAGATTTTGCGCGGTAAGGGAGCGCACGATGGCGCTGCGGCGCGGTCGAAGCTCGATCAGGCGCTCCACGCCGAGCCTGCGCAGCGCTTCGCGGATCGGCGTGCGCGATACGCCGAAACGCTCCGCAAGCCGGCGCTCGTCCAGCTCGTCGCCCGGCCTGATCACACCGTCGATGATTTCCTGTTCAAGTTGCCGCGCCAGCCCTTCGGCCAGCGGCTTGTCGTCGGAAACAGTCTTGCGCCTTGCTGTCACCTTGCACCCGCATCCATACCCAGTTTCGAATTTCTTGACCGTTCTTCCGGCTATTGACAAGCCGGTTCGCCACAAACTACGGTTTGGTATACCAGATTTAATATTTGGTGTTCAAATGGGAACGAGAGCCGGGCAACCGGCGGGAGGAAATTGATGAACAGATTCATGGCAGCGGCGCTTGCCTGCGCTGCTTCGGTAATCGCCGTGGAAGCGGCGTCGGCCGAAACCGTTCTGCGGCTCAGCCATTCCTACACCGACGGCGACACACGCGATCTGTGGGCTGACCGGATCTCGGAGATCGTAGCCCAAAAGACCGGCGGAGAGGTGAAGGTGGAGGTCTATCCCAACCAGCAACTCGGCAAGGCGCGGGCGCAGGCCGACTTTGTGGCGCGAGATCGGATCGACATGGCGATCTACCCGCTGCCCTGGCTCTCGGGAAAGGTGCCGATGGCGGAGATCGGCGCGCTTCCGGGGCTCGTCGCATCCCCGCAGGACGGATTGGTGTGGCGTGAGCGGGCGATCTGGCCGATGCTCGAGGAGGCGGTGTCGGAAGCAGGCCTGGTTTTTGCCGGTGGCGGCTGGGCGATGGGCACGATCGGGAACAAGGGCGAGGCAATCGTGCTGCCGGAGGACCTGAAGGGTCACAAGATGAGAGGGCTTGGCAAGGCCACCGAGATCATGATGAACGGCTATGGCGCGACGATCACATCGCTGCCCGCGTCGGAAATCTACCAGTCGCTGCAGACCGGCGTTCTGAGCGGCGTGCTGACGATCTATGCGTCCTTCGAGGGATACAATCTGCAGGAGGTGGTCGATCACCTGATGGTCGGTCCAGGCTTCGTGGGCGCCATGCATTCGGTTCTCCTGTCGCCCGGTGTGGAGGAAAAGATCGGCGAGGCGCATTACGCGGCTCTTCTGGAAGCCATTGCCGAATCTGAAGCCTGGTTCGCAGAACAGACAGTCAAGGACAACAAGCGGATATCCGATGCCTTCCGGGAGGCCGGCGTCAGCGTGCATGAGCTCACCGAAGAGCAGGTTGCACAGTGGCATGATGCGGCGCGCGAGCACGCCTGGGCCTATTTCCGGGAAAGTGTCCCCAATGGTGATGCCGTTCTGAAAGCGGTGGACCAGCCGCGCCAATGAATGCGCTCAACGAAGCAAAGTCAGATCATGGCGGAGCGCCCGAAGGGGCGCCCGCAGAGCAGTCACCACTTCTGAAGGTGCTTTTCAGAGTGCGAGCGGTGCTGCAGCGTGTGTCGGCCGCCGCAGCCATGGTGTCGGCGGTCGGCGTCGTGGTGGCATCCGCCGTCATCACCTGGGCCGTGTTCGCGCGGGGCCTTCTCGGTGTCAATACGATATGGGAACTGGAATTCAGCGTCTACCTTCTGATCTTTGCCGCCTTCCTCTCGGCCGCCTTTACGGACCGCAGCGGCGGCCAGATCAGCGTCCAGATTCTCGCCGGATATCTGAAGGGGCGCGCCGGGCAGGTACACACCGCCAGCCTTGAATTCCTCGCGCTGTGCCTCTTCGTGCTCGTGACCTATTCCGGCTGGAACATGTTTCTTCATTCCTGGGAGACCGGCTGGCGTTCGGAGACCCTGTGGGGTCCACCGCTTTGGGTGCCGCATCTGGCGATCCCGCTTGGTGGAACACTTCTGGTCGCGTCGCTCGCGGTTGATCTGACGATCCGGCTGTGCGGTGGCCGGCTCGAACAGCCGCAGGGAGGGCATCACTGATGGATCCGGTCACGCTTGCCTTCGTTTCGGTTGGCATTCTTCTCCTTTTCATCCTGGCGGGGCTTCCCATCGGCTATGCGCTGCTTGGCGCGATGGTGGCCTCATCCGTTCTGGTCGGTGAGCCGGGTGAACTGCTTTACATCGCGGAAACGGCTTTCCAGTCGCTCGATTCCATCGAGCTGGTCGCGCTGCCGATGTTCATCTTCATGGGCGCGGTGGTGGCGGTCAGTCCAGCCGGCTCAGACATCTATTCCGCGCTGAGCAGACTCCTGCCCGTGCCCGGCGGGCTCGGCATGTCGACCATTGCCGGCTGCGCAATGTTCTCGGCCATCTCCGGGTCCTCGCCGGCCACGGTGGCGGCGATGGGCTCTTCAGGCGTGCCGGAAATGCTCGCGCGTCGATATCCGCCAGGGCTTGCCTGTGGCATCGTTGTCGGTGGTGGAACGCTGGGTATTCTCATACCGCCCTCCATAGTGCTTCTGCTCTATGGCGTGGTGACGAAAACCTCCATTGGCCAGCTCTTTCTTGCCGGCATTCTGCCGGGGCTGATGCTGGTGGTGCTGTTTTCGCTCTACACCTGGTTCGTCATGTGGCGACACCTGGCGAAACTGACGCCCGAACAGCGCGCGGAATTTGAAGAACTGGGCGCCGCGCGCGCCGCCAGCGGCCAGAGCGGCAGTTTTGGACGGGTTTTACCCTTCTTTGCTCTGATGGCCGGCATCATGCTGGCGCTCTATGGCGGCTGGGCAACGCCTTCCGAAATCGCCGCTGTCGGTGCGACGGCCTCCATCCTTCTGGTGCTGGTGATCTACCGCATCACAAGCTGGTCCGTGTGGCGCGAGCTTTTGCTCAAGACGGTACAGGACACGTCGATGATTCTCATCATCGCCGCCTTCGCCTACACCTTTTCGCAGTTTCTCGCCTTCCACAATGTCGTGTCCGCCATCACCAGCCTGCTGGTCGATGCATTCGACAATCGCTGGCTGACGCTGTTCGCCCTTTGGTTGGTGATGCTGGTTCTGGGCTGCTTCCTGCCGCCTTTTGCCATCGTCGTCATCGTGGCACCCATGTTCCTCCCCTTTGTGCTCAGCGCCGGTTTCGACCCGGTCTGGTTCGGCGTCTTTGTGACCCTGAACATGGAGATGGGCTGCATCACGCCGCCTCTGGGCATCAACCTTTTCGTGGTCAAGGCCATAGCCAGAAAGGTTGACATGCGGGAGATCATGATGGGTTCGCTGCCGTTCCTGGCGATCCTGGGCATTGGAACGCTGCTGATTACCCTGTTTCCCGAGATTGTTCTTTTCCTACCTTCGCAGATGATGAGATAACTATGTTGCAGTCGCCTTCGGCACAAGCGCGCGCCATCACGCGCATTCAGAGCTACGCTCTCAACATTCCAGCCGAGATCACGGCGGCGGGCGTCACCCGCAGTCTCGATCTATCCGCCGTGGTTTGCACGGTGGAGACCGCCGATGGTCATGTGGGACATGGCTTTACGGCCATCACCGAAGAACGCACCGTTGCCGAAGCCATCCGCGAGGTGGCAGCACCCGCGCTGGAGGGCATGGACCCACTGGCCACAGAAGCGATCTGGGAAAAGCTCTTCTGGCTAATGAGCCCGCGCGGGCAGACGGGTTATGCCTTGCATGCAATCTCCGCAGTCGACACTGCGCTGTGGGACCTGAAAGGAAAGATCCTCGGCCAGCCGGTGTGGCGGCTTCTGGGTGGCGCGCGCCGGGAAGTGCCGGTTTACGTCACCTGCGGCTTCAATTTTCTGACCATCGATCAGCTTGTGCAGTCAGCGCGTGGCTGGGTGGATGCCGGGTTCAACCGCCTCAAGATGACCGTGGCGCCAGAGGCCACCCGCCGTCGCGATGTGATCAACGTTGCTGAAATGATTGCGGAGGATGCGCGTCGGGTGGCTGCGGTGCGCGAGGCGGTTGGGCCGGACGTGCAGCTCTTCATCGATGCAAACTGCAATCTCGATCCTCACAGCGCGTTCAAACTGGCGCAGGCGGTGGCGCCCTACAGGGTCGATTTCTTCGAGGAGCCGCTTCTGAAAAACGATACCGGCTGGCTGGCGGATCTGCGCCAGCGCTGTCCCGTGCCGCTCGCGGGCGGACAGAACGAGGGGCTTGCCTATCGCTTTCGCGACCTGCTGGTGGAGAAATGCGTCGACGTTTTGCAGCCCAACGTTGTGATTGGAGGCGGTTTTACCCAAGCGCAGAAGATCGCGGCGATGGCAGACGCCTTTGCAACGCCGATTGCCAATGGCGGTGGCTGGCCTTTCCACAATGCGCATCTGCATGCCGGCGTGTCGAATGGCGGACTGGTCGAGTATCACGTGCCAGCAGTCAATGTGTGCGAGAAGATCTTCACCGGCCTGCAAAAGCCGGAACGCGGGAAGATGAGCCTTTCAGAACGCCCCGGCCTCGGATTCGATCTGAACATGGATGCGGTCAGCGCGTTTTCCGCGCGTCCTTCCGCTGCTGGTCATGGCAAGGGGTGAGGGTATGGGCGACAAACCGGTAATCGGCATGATCGTTCCACCGGCGGCGGGCGCTGTCCCGCCGGAACCTCGGGCGCTTTATGCGGCGCGGGCTGAATTCATCGCGGAGGGACTGGCCCTGAAGGCGCTTTCGCCGGAAGGTTATGACGCGGTGATCGAACGGGTGGAGGAGCTTTCCATGCGTCTCGCAAAGCGGGGCGCGCAGGCGATTTCTTTGATGGGGACATCGCTGAGTTTCTATCGTGGCGCTGCGTTCAACGCAGAACTCATTGCGACAATGGAAAAAGCCTCGCGGCTGCCCGCTACCACGATGAGCGACAGCGTCCTGGAAGCTCTGGCAGCGCTTGGTGTGCGCCGGCTGGCGGTGGCCACGGCCTATCGCAGTGTCGTCAATGACCGCCTGAAGACGTATCTGGAGAACGCCGGTTTCGAGGTGAAGGTCCTGCGCTCGCTCGACATCGAGGATGTGGATGCGATTGCGACTGTGACCAGCGAAACACTGATCGATCTGGGCGTGGGAACCTGCCGCGCCGCGAAGGATGTGGAGGCGCTCTTCATTTCATGCGGCGGTTTGCAGACGCTTCCGGTGACGGAAACCATCGAGCAGCAATGCGGTCTGCCGGTTGTTTCGAGCGCTCTGGCAGGGGCATGGGGCGCAATGGGGCTTCTGGGGCTTGACCGGCGTGCCGATGGGGCAGGCCGTTTGTTTCAGATTTAGCTTGTCACCGAAATAAAAACCACCTGCGAGGCGCTGACCCCGCAGGTGGTTTTTCCGGGGAAACATGGTCCCTGGAGCGCATTCAGCGCGCCGCTTTAACGGCCGAAACGATTGCCCGCATGAACGATAAGATGTCCGGCTTTGCGTTTTCCGACACTTCGTTCTGGGGCACCTCTCGAAGTTCTCGGGCCTTCATGATCACGCGGGGAGGGCGCCTGGAAGAGAGGAGCTAGGTGCTGCCGGAGCGGGCACCCTTGCCGAGATCCCTGCGCGCGCGCTCTTCCTTGTCCAGCTTCTCGAAACTCTCGATGACATCGTCTGCCTCCTGTTTGACGTCCGGAACGGCATGGCGCTGATTGCGGACCTTCGCCTGGTCGTCGCCCTGCAACTGATTATTGCCCATCCGGTCGGCGGCGAGATCGCTGCTCTGGATGTCCGATGCGCGATCTTTTTTCTGCCGGTCGCTCATGCCAGTGCTCCTTTCGGGGTCTGTTCAACATCTGTGGTCTGAACGGAGGACGGGAGGTTTCCGTTCCATCGCCGGGCGTCACGGCTCTCCGGAACGAAGAGAGCGGACGGGCGTTGGCCGCCAATGCAGGACACAATTGTTAAAGCGATCTGGAGCTGGCTGCAAAACAACCATGGCGCCGTCAGTGCGCTGGCAAGTCTCGCCACACTGGTGGTATGGACGCTCTATTTTCAGATGCTGCTGATGAACTACCGGCGCACGCTTCGTCCCAAAATCCTGATCAATCGGGGCGCTGGTCATCGCCTGCAGGCGCATTGCCTGATTGCGAACATGAGCGCCGAGCCCATTTATATCGAAGCTGTGTTGCTGGAGGTAGGCTATCTTGCCGACGGCGAGAAAGCAGTGGCACGCAATCGGTATTCACTAAGCGACCTCGATCTCGACATCCTGAATGGCAGCGACCGCAATCCGCAATGGTTTCAGGGGCCGCTCGATAGCAGCGAATGGCTTGATATCGGCACATTTCAGCAATTGATCGACAAGGTGCTCGAGCAGAACCGCACGGCTGAGGGCGCCTGGCCGGTTGATCGGAAACCGGCCCTTGAGAGGTTGCGCGAACTGACTGTCATCGTGGTGGCCACCTACCGTGCCCAGGACCTTCTGGTGGCTGCGCGCCGCAGTTTCGATGTAGAGCAGGACACGATCGGAAAACGGCTGATGCCGCGCCATTTTACGGCCGAACAGATCAGGTCCCGCAGCGACCGGCGAGCGCTTGAAAGGATCATGAGAGAAGGCAGATAGAGGCCTGGCTCATTGCCCGGGTGCGGCGCACACCCCGATCAGACAAGAGGCGGTTGAAGCACGCGCCGCGGAGCAATGAGCCCTGCCGTCAGGCCTTTGCGGTGGCGTCAAGAGCTGCGGCAAGATCGGCCTTCAGATCCTCAACATCTTCCAAGCCGACTTGCAGTCGGATCACCGGGCCTTCTTCGGGCGGCTTGGCGATCGTGCGGTCGTTGAGCTGCACGTGCACTGCAAGGCTCTCGTAACCTCCCCATGAATAGCCGAGGCCGAAATATTTCAATGTGTCGAGAAACGCGTGAGCCTGCTTTTCGCCGCCTCCATCGAGGACGATGGAGAACAGTCCGCTGGAACCGGTAAAGTCGCGCTTCCAGATCGCGTGGCCGGGATGTGATTCGAGAGCAGGGTGGAGAACGCGGGCAACGCCCTTCTGCCCCTCCAGCCAGCGCGCGAGCGCCAGTGCGCTCTGCTGGTGGCGTTCGAGTCGCACGCCCATGGTGCGCAAGCCACGCAGCACCTGGTAGACATCGTCCGGTGCAGCACAGATGCCGAGTGCCCCGTTGGCGTCGAGCAGGCGCTCGAAGCACGCTTCATTGGCCGAAACTGTTCCCAGAAGAACATCTGAATGGCCGCCAGGGTATTTGGTGGCCG
The DNA here is from genome assembly GCF_017794765.1 of Nitratireductor sp. GTDB lineage: Bacteria > Pseudomonadota > Alphaproteobacteria > Rhizobiales > Rhizobiaceae > Nitratireductor. The sequence continues at coordinate 2,185,611 of NZ_CP051236.1, forward strand.
CCTGAATGGAAATATCGACCCCGTGGTCGAGCGGGCGGAAGAAGAGTGGTGTCGCCCAGGTGTTGTCCATCATCACGATGGCGCCACCCCGGTGGGCGATGTCGACAATGGCCGGGATGTCCTGCATTTCGAACGTTCCGGAGCCCGGAGCCTCCGTAAGGACCACTTTGGTATTGGGTTGCATCAGTGTGGCGATGCCTTTGTCGGCAGCCGGGTCGTAATAGGTCACTTCGACGCCAAGCCGGGTAAGCATGGTATCTGCGAAATGGCGTGTCGGATGATAGACCGAATCGACGATCAGGATGTGGTCGCCGGACGACAGGAAAGCGAGCATCGGAACGGTGACAGCGGCTAGCCCCGAAGGCACGATAATGGTGCCGGCAGCCCCTTCCAGCTCGTTCATGGCGGCTGCCAGCGCGTCGGTGGTGGGGGTGCCGCGGGTGCCGTATGTATATTTCTGGTTGCGTGAGGCCATGGTCCCGGCATCGGGAAACAGCACGGTTGAAGCGTGAACCACCGGCGGGTTGACGAAACCGTGAAAGTCGCGCGGGTTGTTGCCCATATGGGCAAGTCGCGTGTTGTCTCCGACTTTAGTCTTATTCATTTCGTTCATGGAACCTGTCGCTTGATTGACTGCGGACGCGCCCTGGATTGTGAGCGGAAGGAAAACCCTCAAAACCGGGCGTTTGAGATGCCGGATGGAACGCCATTGTCGGCGACCCGTCAACCGGGGAGGAGCTGCGCGCGTGCCTCTGGAGCAAGGGTCTTTGGCTCTTGACCCAAACAGATTTATGGCATTCGATGGGACCAGTGCGTGGGAGAGGAAGTGCGTGTCCGCCCTCTTTGGGCCGGCGCTCCGATTGGGGTGTACGGGACATTCGCCTGCTTCCGCACTGAAAATGTCAGGGGATAAGCCCGAACACAGAAAAAAGGGTTCGTAATCATGAAAAATATTGTCAAAGCGTTGCTCGGCTCGGCCGCGATCGCGATGATGGCAGCACCGGCTTCCGCGGCCACGCTGGACGATGTCAAGGCGAAAGGCCACGTCCAGTGCGGCGTCAACACCGGTCTGATCGGTTTCAGCGCACCGGACGACCAGGGCAACTGGAAAGGCCTCGACGTGGATTTCTGCCGCGCCGTGGCTGCCGCAATCTTTGACGATCCCGAAGCAGTGGAGTTCACGCCACTGTCGGCGAAAGACCGTTTCACGGCGCTTCAATCGGGCGAGGTGGACGTGCTTTCGCGCAACACCACCTGGACGATCAGCCGCGACACCGCGCTTGGCCTCAACTTTGCTGGCGTCACCTACTATGACGGCCAGGGCTTCATGATCAATGCAAAGAAGCTTGAGGGCATCAACTCAGCACTTCAGCTTTCAGGCGCCGCGGTCTGCGTACAGGCCGGCACGACGACGGAATTGAACCTTGCCGACTACTTCAAGGCAAACAACATGGAGTACAGCCCAGTTGTTTTCGAGAAGTTCGAAGAGGTGAATGCGGCCTATGATGCAGGGCGCTGCGACGTCTACACGACCGATCAGTCCGGTCTTTATGCCGTCCGCTTAAACCTCACCAATCCGGATGATCACATCGTTCTGCCCGAAATCATCTCCAAGGAACCCCTTGGGCCAGCAGTGCGCCATGGCGATGACCAGTGGCTGGATATCGTGAAATGGGTCTATTACGCGCTCGTCAATGCAGAAGAGCTGGGCATCAGCCAGGCCAACCTCGAAGAGAAGATGAACTCGGACAACCCCGAGGTGCGTCGTCTTCTTGGCACCGAGGAAGGCAGCAAGCTTGGTACCGATCTTGGTCTGACCAACGATTTCGCCGTTCGTGCGATCAAGCATGTGGGCAATTATGGCGAAATCTTTGAGCGCAATGTGGGTGCAGAGAGCCCGCTGAAGATCTCGCGCGGGATCAACGCCCTTTGGACGAAGGGTGGCCTTCAGTACGGTATGCCGATCCGCTGATCGGATCCCGTCAAACTAATGCGTGAGAGGCGGTTCGCGCCGCCTTTCACCATTCCTGGTGAGGATAGCCATGGCCACCCCGCAATCAACTGTGGAGGGCGCGGCGCCTCGTGTGCCGCTCTTCTATGATCCGCGCGTTCGAGGAATTGCCTATCAAGTCCTGGTATTTGCCGGCCTGATTGCCCTGATCTACTGGATCATCGGCAACACGACGGCAAATCTACAACGTGCCAACATCGCATCCGGGTTCGATTTCCTGCAAGGACGTGCCGGCTTCGACATTGGTGACAGCCTTGTCGAATTTTCTTCCGATTCCACTTATGGGCGCGCACTCTTCGTCGGGTTCCTGAACACGCTTCGCGTGGCGATCGTCGGTATCATCACTGCGACGATCATCGGGTTCATCATCGGTATCGGCCGCCTGTCGAAGAACTGGCTGATCAATCGCATCTGTCTCGTCTATGTCGAGGTTTTTCGCAACATTCCGCCGCTTCTGGTGATCTTCTTCTGGTATTTCGGTGTCCTCTCCGTGTTGCCGCTGCCGCGCGAGAGCATCGACCTCCCGTTCGGATCCTACCTCAACAGCCGTGGGCTCTATTTTCCCCGCTTCCTGTGGGGTGAGGGGGCCTGGCTTGTACTCGTCGGACTTGTGCTTGGCATCGTCTTCACCTTCTTCGTGCGCCGCTGGGCGCATCGCAGACAGATGGCGACGGGCGAGCAGTTCCCGGTGTTCTGGACCAGCGTGGCGTTGATTGGCGGCTTGCCCCTTCTGGCATTTGTCGTCACCGGCCTGCCGCTGAGTTTCGAGTTTCCGGAACTGTCGACCTTCAACCTGCGTGGCGGCATTCAGGTGCGTCCGGAATTTCTGGCACTATATCTGGCCCTGTCGTTCTATACGGCTGCCTTCATCGCCGAGATCGTCCGCGCCGGGGTGCTTGGCGTCAGCCATGGCCAGAGTGAGGCCGCTCAGGCACTGGGCCTGCGCTCGAGCCAGTCGATGCGGCTGGTGATCATACCGCAGGCATTGCGGATCATTATCCCGCCGCTGACCAGCCAGTATTTGAACCTGACCAAGAACTCTTCGCTGGCGGTGGCAATCGGCTATCCCGATCTCGTTGCCACAGGCGGGACAACGCTCAACCAGACAGGTCAGGCCATTGAAGTGGTCGCTATCTGGCTGGTCGTCTATCTCGGTCTCAGTCTCGGAACGGCCGGTTTGATGAACTGGTACAACGCGCGAATGGCGCTGGTGGAGCGATAGGATGCAAGAACACGATCTTTCCTTCGTCCGCGCCGAGATGGTGGCCAATCAGGCGCCACCCGTCTCGGACCATGGGCCTGTTTCATGGTTGCGCAAGAACCTGTTTGCTAACGTGACGGACACGATTTTCACAATTCTTGGCATTGCTCTGATCGTGATGATCGTGCCGCCGGTAATCCAGTGGGCGTTCATTGATGCCCAATGGACCGGGGCGGACCGCTCCGTCTGTGCCACCGTGGTGCAGGGTGGCACGCAGCCGGAAGGCTGGTCCGGAGCATGCTGGGCCTTTGTGGATGCGAAATTCCAGCAATTCATGTTCGGGCGCTATCCCGTCGATGAACGCTGGCGCGTATATCTGACGGGCTTTCTGTTCGTGGCGCTTCTGACACCGCTCCTGATTCCCGGCGTTCCGCGCAAAGGGCTCAACGCCATCCTTCTGTTCGTCGTATTTCCGATTGTCGGCTTTGTCCTTCTGTCGGGAGGCGTGTTCGGGCTTCGACCGGTGCCGACCCCGCTCTGGGGCGGTCTGCTGGTGACGCTCGTGCTTGCATATGTGGGCATCGCGGTTTCGTTTCCGCTCGGCATACTTCTGGCGCTTGGCCGCCGGTCGCAAATGCCGGTGGTGAAGCTGGTGTGCGTTGTCTTCATCGAGACGATTCGCGGTGTGCCGCTGATCACCATCCTGTTCATGGCGAGCGTTATGCTGCCGCTTTTCCTGCCACCCGGCACCTCGTTCGACAAGCTTCTGCGGGCGCTGGTCGGCGTGGCGCTCTTTGCCTCGGCCTATATGGCGGAGGTGATCCGCGGCGGGCTTCAGGCAATCCCGAAAGGGCAATATGAGGGTGCGGATGCGCTGGGTCTGAGCTTCTGGAAGAAGATGAACCTTGTTGTTCTTCCGCAGGCGATCAAGTTGGTCATCCCCGGCATCGTCAACACCTTCATCGGCCTCTTCAAGGACACGAGCCTTGTCTACATCATTGGCATGTTCGACCTTCTGGGGGCAGTGCGACAGAACTTTGCGGACGCGAACTGGGCATCGCCCCAGACACCGATCACCGGTCTCGTGTTTGCCGGTTTCGTATTCTGGCTGTTCTGCTTCGGCATGTCGCGCTATTCAATTTTCATGGAACGCCGGCTCGATACCGGCCACAAACGCTAGGCCGAGAGCCAAGGGGAAACTAAAATGGCAAAGGAAAACGCCGTCCGGGCCGAAGAGCTCCACGCCGACCGAAGCAAGATGCAGATCTCCGACACAGACGTCGCGATCGACATCGTCGGCATGCACAAATGGTATGGTGACTTTCACGTGTTGAAGGACATCAATCTCAGGGTGATGCGTGGCGAGCGCATTGTGGTGTGCGGGCCTTCCGGCTCGGGAAAATCCACCATGATCCGGTGCATCAACCGGCTTGAGGAACACCAGAAGGGCAAGATCGTCGTAGACGGCATTGAACTCACCAACGATCTGAAGAAGATCGACGAGGTGCGGCGTGAAGTCGGAATGGTGTTCCAGCACTTCAACCTCTTTCCGCATCTGACCATTCTGGAAAACTGCACGCTGGCCCCGATCTGGGTGCGCAAGACGCCCAAGAAGGAAGCCGAGGCGACCGCGATGCACTTTCTGGAGCGCGTGAAGATCCCGGAACAGGCCAACAAATACCCCGGCCAGCTTTCGGGCGGTCAGCAGCAGCGTGTGGCGATTGCCCGCGCCCTGTGCATGAACCCGCGCATTATGCTGTTCGATGAGCCGACCTCTGCGCTCGATCCGGAAATGATCAAGGAGGTGCTCGACACCATGGTCGACCTTGCCGAAGAGGGTATGACCATGATCTGTGTCACCCACGAAATGGGCTTTGCCCGCCAGGTGGCCAACCGTGTGATCTTCATGGACCAGGGCCAGATCGTGGAGCAGAACACACCGGAAGCCTTCTTCGATAATCCGCAGCACGAACGCACCAAGCTGTTCCTGTCGCAGATCCTGCACTGATCTCCCGGCACGAACCGAAACACCAGCGCCGCGTCTCCCTGTGGAGGCGCGGCGTTTCTCATTTCTGATACAGGTAGGTGGTGCCGGGAGTTCAGAAGTGCTCGGGAGCTTCTGCGTCGAAACCGTATAGCCAGTCGAAATCAGCCATGAGAGCGTTATCGCCGCGCCCTCTCAGAACCATGTCGCGCGCAAGCGCGACCGCGCCGCGTGCATGCCATGTGAAGCGATTGAAGGCGCCGCGACGGGCAACGCGGATCACCCGGGGCTTGCGCGCCGCTTCATAGGTGGCGAGGGCAGAGGCCGGTTCGCCGGCAGCACCGACCAAAAGCCTGGCAAGCACGACCGCGTCCTCGATAGCCATCCCGGCACCCTGAGCGGCAAAGGGAGGGACTGCATGGGCTGCATCGCCGATGAGCGCCACCCCCTGCGGACTGGTCCACGCGTCTGCGGGGTTGACTGCATGAACCGGCCAGACCGTCCATGAGGCGCTCTCTGATCCTGCGAGCCGGCCGAGGGCCGGATTGACCCGGGCGAGGGTCTTTTTAAGAGGGGTATCATCGACGTCCTGCGCCCAGGCATTGAGCGGTACTTCGCCGGGCAAAATGACGACCAGATTGATCGCACGCCCACCGCTGATCGGGTAGGCGACGAGGTGAAACGCCGGATCCAGGAAGGCTGTCACCCTGTCAGCGACAAGAGCATCGCCCAGTGCTGCCCGCGCCTCTGCTACTGGCAACGTCGCACGCCAGGCAATGTATCCGGTGAAGCGGCTGCGCACGGAGGAGCGGACAAGACGTCGGGAATGTGACCACACGCCGTCGGCGGCGATCAGAAGCGGTGTGTGAACGTCCTCAATGGCGTCGTCTCGCCGGATGTGCAACCGCACACCGCCATCCTTTAGAAGCTCTGATTTCTCGACCAAAGCTCCGGTGACGACCTTAATCGACGCTTCGCTTCGCGCCCGCTCAAGAAGCGCGCTTTGCAGATCCGCGCGGTGTGCAACCAGATAAGGTGCATTCCAGCGTGTTTCGCCCGCATCCCCCAGACGAACTTGGGCAAGGGGAGACAGGTTGCCAGCCCTCATCAGGGTCACCGCCTGCGGGCGCACGGCCCGATCTCCAAGGACGTCAAGCACGCCGAGGCGGGCCAGAAGGCGCGTCGCATTGGGAGAAAGCTGAAGACCCGCGCCGACCTCAGTCAGATCAGGCGCGCGCTCGTAGATGCGCACCGGCAATCCTTGCCGTGCCATGGCGAGCGCAGCCGTCAGGCCGGCAATGCCTGCGCCGGCAATAATTGCTGCTGGGGCGTCCGTCATCGGCCTGTTGGCTACTCAGGCCGCTTCCTCGAACTGGCAACCTTCGGGCTTGGTCTCGGCGGGTTTCAGCGCCGGGTTGTAACGGTAGAGCGTCGAGCAATAGGGGCAGACCCGTTCGTTCTCGTCGCCCATGTCGATGAACACATGCGGATGATCGAAGGGCGGATTGGCGCCGACGCACATGAATTCCTTCACGCCGATTTCGATTACTTCGTGTCCGCTGGTGTTCTGAAAATGGGGAATGGCAGATCCGGCCATCATCGTCTCCCGCTTGGAATGCGTTGGAAGTTGCCTGCGTTTGTAGCATAAACTGCATCTTTGCAAGCCTATGATATGAAACTGTCGCAAAACCATGTCACCAGATAAACTGGCGGCAAGCGAACTGTGTCGTGTGACTGGAAAAGCGCGAGTGAGATTATGAATGAACTGAAGCCGGTTCGGAATGAGTTTTCTCTGGAGACAGGCGCTGCCGATGAAATCGCCGGCGCCAGCCCGGACCGTTTCGTCAACCGTGAATTCTCCTGGCTCCAGTTCAACAGGCGGGTTCTGGATGAGGCTCAGAACGAGAGCCACCCGCTTCTGGAGCGTCTGCGGTTCCTGTCGATCTCGGCCGATAATCTGGACGAGTTCTTCATGGTGCGTGTTGCAGGTCTCGCCGGACAGGTACGCGAGCACATCGCCACGCGCAGCGCAGACGGCCGCACGCCCGAAGAGCAGCTTGAACATGTGTTGCGCGAGGTGGCGCGGCTACAGATCGATCAGCACGACAGCCTCAATGCGCTTCTGGCGCTCCTGGGCAGGGAAGGCATTGAGCTCGTTCGTGCCGACGCCTTGAATCAATCTGACATGAAATGGCTGGAAGACCATTTCATGGAAGCGATTTTTCCGGTTCTGACTCCGCTGTCCATCGACCCGGCGCACCCGTTTCCATTTATTCCAAATCTTGGCTTTTCCATCGCGCTCGAACTGCAACACGAAGGCGAGCTGGAACCGATGACCGCGCTTTTGCGTCTGCCCGTGGCGCTTAAGCGGTTCATCCAGTTGCCCGACCGCAGCGGCACGGTCCGTTTCATTACGCTCGAAGATGTCGTCAGCCTGTTTATCGGAAAGCTTTTCCCGCGCTACCAGGTGATTGGCTCCGGCACATTCCGCATCATCCGCGACAGCGATATCGAGGTTGAGGAAGAGGCCGAGGATCTGGTACGCCTTTTCGAATCGGCCCTGAAGCGCCGTCGCCGCGGCTCGGTGATCCGCATCGAGTTCGACAATGAGATGCCAAAAGGCTTACGGGATTTTGTCGCGAGCGAATTGGGTGTCGCGGAAAACCGCATCACTGTTCTGGAACGGCCATTGGCCATCAACCAGATTTCCGAGATTGTGAAGGTGCCGCGGGAGGACCTTCTGTTCCAGCCTTACAATCCGCGCTTTCCCGAACGCATCCGAGAGCATAATGGCGATTGTTTCGCAGCCATCCGCGAGAAGGATTTGATTGTCCACCACCCCTATGAATCGTTCGACGTGGTGGTGCAGTTCCTGCGCCAGGCCTCGCAGGATCCGGAAGTGGTCGCGATCAAGCAGACACTCTACCGAACCTCGAATGACAGCCCGATCGTGCGGGCCCTGATCGAGGCATCCGAGGCGGGCAAATCCGTTACGGCGCTGGTGGAACTGAAAGCGCGCTTCGACGAGGAAGCGAACATCCGCTGGGCGCGCGACCTGGAAAGGGCAGGCGTGCAGGTCGTGTTCGGCTTCATTGAATTGAAGACGCATGCGAAAATGTCGCTCGTGGTACGCCGCGAGGAAGGCAAGCTGCGCAACTACTGTCATCTGGGCACGGGCAATTATCACCCGATTACTGCGCGGATTTACACCGACCTGTCCTACTTCACGGACGATCCGCAGATCGCACGTGATGTGGCGCAGGTGTTCAACTTTATCACCGGCTATGCCGAGCCCGATGGCGAAATGCGAATAGCCGTATCGCCTTTCTCGCTGCGCAACCGGCTGCTCGATCATATTCGCGCGGAGATCGAGCATGTTAAGGCGGGACGGCCGGGCCAGATCTGGATGAAGATGAATTCACTGGTGGACCCGCTCGTCATCGACGCGCTCTATGAGGCAGGGCAGGCGGGTGTCGAGATCGATCTGGTGGTGCGCGGCATCTGTTGTCTGCGTCCGCAGGTGCCGGGCCTTTCCGAGCGCATCCGGGTGAAATCCATCGTTGGCCGCTTTTTGGAACACAGCCGGATCTACTGTTTCGGCAACGGACACGGCCTGCCGTCCGACGAGGCGGTGGTTTATATTTCGTCGGCCGATATCATGCCACGCAACCTCGATCGGCGCGTGGAAACCATGGTGCCGATCACCAACCCCACGGTGCATGAGCAGGTTCTCGGGCAAATTATGCTCGGAAACATCATGGACAACCAGCAAAGCTTTGAAGTATTGCCCGATGGCACCTCTCGGCGCATTATGCCTGAAGAGGGAGAAGAACCGTTCAACGCTCAGGAATATTTCATGACGAATCCGAGCCTATCCGGTCGCGGCAATGCCTTGAAGTCTCATGCGCCGAAGCGGATCGCCGCTTTCAAAAAGCGCAAGAAGGTAGATGCCGAAGCCGTTTCACCAACGGACTAACGGACATATCTTTTGGGCATAGCTGAATCTCAGGGCCGGCTTCAGGACCGGCGTCCCGTTTCGGTCATCGATATCGGGTCAAACTCGATTCGCCTCGTGATCTACGAGGGGGTCGCGCGCTCCCCGAGTGTGTTGTTCAACGAAAAAATGCTGGCCGGCCTCGGCAAGAGTATCGTCACGACGGGCGAACTGGACCCTGAAGGCGTGACGCGGGCGGTCGAAGAGTTCCGCCGCTTCCGCGCGCTGTCCGAGCAGGCCGGCGCGCAATCCCTGCACGTGCTTGCGACCGCTGCGGCACGCGAGGCGAAGAACGGCCCGGACTTCATCCACCGGGCAGAAGACATTCTGGGCACGAACATTCGTGTGCTCTCCGGCCGCGAGGAGGCGAAATACTCCGCCTTCGGCATCATGTCGGGCTTTCACAAGCCGAACGGCATTGTCGGCGACCTTGGCGGCGGCAGTCTCGAACTCGTTGAGGTTGAAGGCTACGAGATGGGCGACGGCATTACCCTACCACTCGGCGGCTTGCGGCTTAAAGAGATGGCGAAAAACTCCGTAACCAGGGCCGGGCGCATCGCTCGAGATGAACTGGCCCGCGCCCCGTGGATGAAGGACGGAGCCGGGCGCCCCTTCTACTGCGTCGGCGGCACATGGCGAAACCTCGCCCGCCTGCACATGCTTGAAACCGGCTATCCACTCGAGGTGATGCACCATTACGAGATGGACATCGAGCAGTCGATGGATTTTCTGAAACGCGTCGCCGGCGGTGTCGACCGTTTCGCCGGTATCAGCCACATCTCCAAGAACCGCCGTACGCTTCTGCCCTATGGTGCGACGGTGCTGCAGGAAATCATCAAGGCATCAAACCCGTCCAAGATTGTCTTCTCGGCACTCGGCGTGCGTGAAGGCTATCTCTACTCGCTGCTGGAGGAAGAAGATCGCAGGCGGGATCCGCTGCTTTCGGCCGCTCAGGAACTCGCCGTGCTGCGGTCACGTTCGGTGACTCACGCGCGTGAACTGGCTGAGTGGAGTGGACCGGCGCTGGAGGCGCTTGGCATCGAAGAGACGGAGGAGGAGGCGCGCTATCGCGAGGCGGCGTGTCTTCTGGCCGACATTGGCTGGCGCGCGCACCCGGAATACCGGGGCACCCAGTCGCTCAACATTATCGCTCATGGCTCCTTCATCGGCATTGACCACCCGGGCCGGGCCTTCATCGCGCTTGCCAACCTGTTTCGGCATGAAGGGCTCTTCAATGATGCCCTGTCGCCGCGTATGCGCCAGCTGGCGACACCCCGTTACGTCGAGAGAGCACGGATACTGGGAGGTCTTCTGCGAGTGGTCTATCTGCTGACGGCTTCGATGCCGGGCATCATACCCAAGCTCAAGTGGGAAAAGCGGGAAGACGGTGCCATAGTGCTTCTCATTCCCAAATCACATGAAGCCTTGATGGGAGAACGCCCTGTTGGCCGAATGGCACATCTGGCCAAAGTCACGGGACTGAATTTGGCACTCGAAGTGGCGAAAGAATAGGCTGGGGTAGCGCTGACAGCCCCTTTCTCCTCCGTGATCCGGGAGAAAGGGCATTGATGTCAGAACAGCATCATCCGGCGATGATCGATTGGAAGAAAAAGGCTGTGGAATCCAGTTCTGCTGCTATTCCGCAGCCTCGCTATGGGCATCGGCGGGCTCAAAGATCTCGATCTTCCGATTGTTGAAACGCAGCGCAAGCTCGCCCTGCACCAGTTTCATCGCTTCCTTGCCGAAGACCTCGCGCCGCCAGCCTGACATGGCCGGAACATCAGCATCCGCGCCTTCGGCGGCGATACGGTCGATATCGTCGCTGGAGGCAAGCATTTTCGGCGCCACACCCTGCTTGTCGGCTACGAGCTTCAGCAACACTTTGAGAAGTTCGGCCGCAGCGGCTGCTCCCTCGGGGGCCTGGGGTGGACGGGGCAGGCGCGGCAGATCCTCTTTCGGAATCGCCATCGCCTTGGCGACGGCACCCAGAAGCCCCGCCGCTGCACTGGATCGTTCCCAGCCTTTCGGAATCGTGCGAAGCCGCCCCAGCGCCTCGCTGTCGCGCGGATGCTGCTGTGCCACTTCGTAGATTGCGTCGTCCTTGATGACGCGCCCACGCGGCACATTGCGCTCGCGCGCCTCACGCTCGCGCCAGGCCGCGACGTGCTGGAGTATGGCGAGGTCGATGGGTTTCTTGACGCGAAGCTTGAGCCTCTTCCATGCATCATCGGGATGCGGGTCATAGGTTTCGCGTGCTGTCAGCACCGCCATTTCCTCGTTGAGCCAATGCGCTCGACCCTCACGCTCCAGCTCGGTCTTGAGGTGCTGGTAAACATCGATGAGATGCGTCACGTCGGCGAGCGCGTAGCTTAGCTGCTTGTCGGAGAGAGGACGGCGGCGCCAGTCGGTGAACCGTGATGATTTGTCGATGCGTGCGCCTGTAATCTTCGCGACGAGCTGATCGTAGGAGACACTATCGCCGAAACCGCAGACGGAGGCGGCCACCTGCGTGTCGAAAAGAGGAGTGGGGATCAATTTCCCGAGATTGTAGACGATCTCGACATCCTGACGCGCCGCGTGGAACACTTTCACGATGTTCTCGTTGGCCATGAGCGCAAAGAACGGTGTGAGGTCGATCCCATCGGCGAGCGGATCGATGAGCGCGGTCGCACCCGGCGCTGCCATCTGGATCAGGCAGAGCTCCGGCCAGAAGGTCGATTCGCGGATAAACTCAGTATCGACGGTGACGAAATCGGATTTTTCGAAGACGTGAATCGCCGCTTCGAGGTCTTTTTGCTTGGTGATCAGATCCATTCTGTTTCTTTAGGTCATGCTGGCGAAAAAGGAAAGAATCCGCTTGCCGCGATTAAAGGTCGTCGATGGATCGCTGATTGCGGCTGCGCCGTGCCATCCGGACGAAAACAGGCGAAGTTCGCAACAGCGCCGCAAAGCGCCGCCGCCTCGCTGCCGGAACGGATGGGCGCACGCTCATCCGGTAGAAGGTCACGCCGATCAGCACCGCATAGACAATGGACGTGTAGGAGAAGAGCGCGTGTGGGCCAAAACGCTGCATCAGAAGTGAGGCCAGCAGAGGTCCGACCATGGCGCCGAGCGAATAGAAAAACAGCAGGCCGGCGGCGAGCTGCACGAACTGATCCTTCTGGGCATGATCGTTGGCGTGAGCCACGGACAATGAATAGAGCGACATGGCAAAAGCGCCAAACAGGAAGACAAGGAGCATGTTCGCGTTGGGGCTGTCGCTTGCAAACCAGACGATGATCAGCGCGGAGACAAGTGCACCGATGGTGGTGCAGAGAAGGACGACGCGACGGTCGTGACGATCGGAGAGCGCCCCCAGAGGATATTGCATCACCGCCCCGCCAATAATGCCCGCGCTCATGAAGGTGGCGATCTCCGAAACGCTGAAGCCGATGGATTGGCCGTAGATCGGCCCGACGATGCGGAAGGCACTGTTGGTGAGGCCGACCGCCAAACAGCCGAAGGCGGCCAGCGGCGAGATGCGCCAGACGGCGGCGAGGTCGAGGCGCAACTCGGCCGGCGGGCGGGGATTGGACCGGTCGGCCATGGAGACCGGCACCAGCGACAGGGTGATCATCATGGCCATGACGGCGAAGGTGACGAAGCCTTCGATGCCGAGTGCCGGCAGCATGTATTGCGAGCCGGTGACAGCGGCGATGTCGATGATGCGGTAGATGGCCAGAACGCGGGCGCGGTTGGTGTTTTGTGCGGCTGAGTTCAGCCAGCTTTCGATGGTGGTGAAGAGGCTGGAAAAGCAGATACCGGAAAGGAAACGCACCGCGATCCAGGCCAGCGGATCGACGAAGAGCACGAGCAGCAGCGCGCCGGCGGCTCCCAGTGCCGCAAGTGCCGCAAAAGCCCGGATATGGCCCACCGCGCGCAAAAGACGCGGTACGTAGAGACAGCCGATCAGGAAACCGGCGAAATACGCACTGCCCATGAGGCCGATAGTGGTTTCGGAAAAACCCTCCGCCGCGCCGCGAAGTGCGATCAGCGTGCCCTGAAGCCCGTTGCCGGCCAAAAGGATACCAGCGGCAATGAGAAGAGGGATCAGCGGGCGAAGGCTGGACATGGTGGGAGGCCCGTGCTGGGAGGCGCGGCAGGTCGCACCGTTCAACAACGAGCTATAGGATGCCCTGTACCAATTCTCTTGGGCCAGCAGGCCGGGGCGATGGTCCCAGTCGAGCGGATGCCAGCCGACGGAATGATCGAAAGCGTGGCCAGGGTGCCGGCAGAATTGAATGCCTTCAACGTCTGCCGGCGTGAAGCTAGCGGCCGTATCGTTCGATCACCTCATGCAACGCCACATGTCCGAGACACGCACCAGAACCGGCGACGCTTTCGCCGCTTTCGAGCGCCAATGCATAGGCAATGGCCGGGTCCGCCTCGATGCGTCGGCGTATATCGAAAAGCTTCGGCCAACGTTCCGGGGAAGCAACCTCGTGGAAATCAAGCCAACGTGCCACGCCGATGAGAAGAGCGTCCGCGAGAGTAGGGCTCTCGCCAACGAGATACGGCCCGTCTCCCGTCATGGCCTCAAGTTTATCGTGACGCTCGATGACTGCTTCGCGGCCAAAGGCGCGCAGCACCTCCTTCTTCTGCGCGTCAAGGGTATCGTCTTCCAGAGCCACCCAAAGAGGGCCGAATGCCGAGGTGAAGCCCGTGTTGATAAAGGCCATGAGCTGATGCATCCGGTCAGCTTCGGCTGAGCGGGGCGCAAAACTGATGCGCCGCTCATCATCCCGCGCTTCCAGCCACGCGGCAATGGCCATGGTTTCAGTCAGAGGCTCCCCCACATCGGTGATGAGCACGGGGGTTTCGTGCCGGGCGTTGAGGCGCGCATAGGAAGGCTCGCGCATCTCACCAAGCATATCCACCCGGCAAAGCCGGTAGGATTTGCCAAGCCATTCCAGCCCGGCCACAAGCCCCATGGAGCTTCCCGCCGGGAAGCCGTAGACAAGAATCGGTTCCATTTATCGTTCTCCGTGATTTCTCGGTGATCACGCTGCGCAGCGATGCTGGAACCTAGCGGCTTGTGCCACCATGTAAATTACGCACTTTTTTGTAACCCTGGACTGGACCCTCGCCATGAAAGATCTGGTTTCGCGCTGTCCCATCGAAGAGGTGATGCGCGTGTTGAGCGGCCGATGGCCGACGCTGCTCATCTATTACTTGAAGGAGGGCACGAAGCGCTTCAGCGAGTTGCAGCGTGATAACCCGACCGTGTCCCACCGGATGCTTTCGCTGGAGTTGCGCAAGCTCGAACAGGCCGGCATCGTTGAGCGCACGGTGTTCGACGGCTATCCGCTGCGAGTCGAGTACGATTTGACGAGGGCGGGGCTCGATCTCGTACCGTTGATCGATGCGCTCGGTGACTGGTGGACTGAAACTGACACCGCCCGTGTCATCGTGTCGAATGAAAAGGCCTGATACCGAGGCGGTGGGGGGCGCGCTGCGGCCCGGCACCTTGACAAATCAGGCCTCCCATGCGCTTTTCCCGCCGACCTTCCGGGACGGTTTCGCCTTGTTCCGGGCACGAATTTCAGAACACGGATGATATGACCATGCATCGCTACCGCAGCCATTCCTGCGCCGAACTCAGAAAATCCGATGTGGGCGCGAATGTGCGCCTGTCCGGCTGGGTGCATCGCGTGCGCGACCATGGCGGCCTCCTGTTCATCGACCTGCGCGATCATCACGGCGTGACGCAGATCGTCGCCGATCCCGATTCTCCCTCGTTCAAGACCGCGGAGACTGTCCGCGGCGAATGGGTGATCCGTGTCGATGGCGAGGTAAAGGCGCGCACCGACGAGACGATCAACAAGAACCTGCCCACGGGCGAGGTGGAGATTTTCGCCCGCGCGATCGAAGTGCTGTCCGAGGCGAAGGAGCTTCCGCTGCCGGTGTTCGGCGAGCCGGACTATCCTGAAGACATCCGCCTCAAATACCGGTTCCTCGATCTGCGCCGCGACACGTTGCACAAGAACATCGTTCAGCGCACGAAGATCATCGCCGAGATGCGCCGCGCCATGGGTGAGGCGGGCTTCACTGAATATTCGACGCCAATCCTCACTGCTTCCTCGCCCGAAGGTGCGCGCGACTTTCTGGTGCCGTCACGTCTTCATGAAGGCAAGTTCTACGCACTGCCGCAGGCACCGCAGATCTACAAGCAGCTGATCATGGTGTCGGGCTTCGACCGCTATTTCCAGATCGCGCCCTGCTTCCGCGACGAGGACCCGCGCGCAGACCGCCTTCCGGGCGAGTTCTACCAGCTTGACCTCGAGATGAGCTTCGTCGAGCAGGAAGACGTGTTCCAGACCATGGAACCGGTGATGCGCGGCATCTTTGAGAAGTTTGCCAACGGCAAGCCGGTGACGGACGTCTTTCCGCGCATTCCCTATGACGAGGCGATGCGCAAATACGGTTCCGACAAGCCGGATCTCAGAAACCCGATCGAAATGGAAGATGTCTCCGAGCATTTCCGCGGCTCGGGCTTCAAGGTTTTCGCCAACATTCTCGCCAATGACGAGAAAGCCGAAGTGTGGGCCATTCCGGCCAAGACGGGTGGCTCCAGAGCCTTTTGCGACCGCATGAACTCCTGGGCGCAGGGTGAGGGGCAGCCGGGGCTCGGCTACATCTTCTGGCGCAAGGAAGGCGAGGGACTTGAGGGCGCCGGCCCGATTGCCAAGAATATCGGTCCCGAGCGCACCGAGGCAATTCGCACCCAGCTTGGCCTTGAAGACGGCGACGCCTGCTTCTTCGCTGCAGGCGACCCGAAGAAATTTGCCGCCTTTGCCGGCGCTGCCCGCACACGAGCGGGCGAAGAACTCGATCTGATTGATCGCGATCAGTTCAAGCTCGCCTGGATCGTCGATTTCCCCTTCTACGAGTGGAACGAGGACGAAAAGAAAATCGACTTCGGCCACAACCCCTTCACCATGCCGCAGGGCGGTCTGGAGGGGCTGGAGGGCGAGGATCCGCTGTCGCTGAAAGCCTACCAGTACGATCTCGTTTGCAACGGCTTCGAGATCGCATCCGGCGGCATCCGCAATCATCTTCCTGAGGTGATGGTCAAGGCTTTCGAGAAAGTCGGCTTTACGCAAAAGGACGTTGAAGAACGTTTCGGCGGTCTCTACCGCGCATTCCAGTATGGCGCACCGCCCCATGGCGGCATGGCGGCCGGTATCGACCGCATTGTCATGCTGCTTCTTGGCGCAAAGAACCTGCGTGAGATCACCATGTTCCCGATGAACCAGCAGGCACAGGATCTTCTGATGGGCGCGCCTTCGGAAGCGAGCGCCGCACAGCTTCGTGAATTGAACCTGCGTCTGGCACCGGTCAAGAAGGATTGAGTGAGCGAATAGTGAGTAGCGAATAGCGAATAGCGAAAAAAGGGTTGCAGGCTGTGCAAGGCCTGCAACCCGTCTCTTTTTGCGACCAGCTATTCGCTACTCGCTACTCACTATTCGCTATTCACCACTCACTCATTCGCTGTGATCGAAAGGCCCACCTGCTTGGCCAGCGCTTCAGGTGAACCCATGGCAGTACCCATCAGAACGGCGAACGGAATCCCTTCTTCCGGCGCAACGCTGATCGTGATGTTGCGCGGATTGTCGAGATAGGTGGTAACGGCCTTTGAGAGGCGCTGTGTCAGGTCTGGACCGAGATACTGACCGGCCATGAGAGGCACGATGGCTTTGGCCTGATTGGCGACGTCTTCCGGCTTGACCCCTTGCTGTTCCGCCGCATAGGCGAGCACCTTTCCAGTCAGTGACGCATCCGAAAAGCGGATCGAAGCGCCATGCAGGCTGAGCTGCTGCATGAGGCCGAGCATGGCAAGGCCCTGCGCCTGCTTCTGCTGTTCGGTGCCGCTATCCATCTGGTTCTGCATATCCTGCAGGGTGCGGATGAACTCCGGCGTGTAGCCGCTGATGTCCGCCGTGATCGCCAGTGTTCCGGCATTCTCGACCTTGACGTCGTAGCGCGTGATCTTCATGCGACCGTCGGCCAGAGCCCAGCTACCGGCCATATCAACGCTGCCAGCAAGCTCCTCATAGCCATATTCGCCCAGTTTGCTGCGCGCATCGCCGTTGTCGGTAAGCGTTGCGACATCCAGCCAGAAATTCTCGACGGCTCCGACAAAAGACATTGCCTCGGAGCCGTCACCAAGCGTGGTGTTGGCGTGAAGCGATTCGAGGGTAAAGACGGGCGTTTCTTCTTTCCCCACACGCGCGCTGTCGAGCGCGAAGCGGCGATATTGCATCAGGCCGCCATAGGGCGCGTTTTCGCCCTCTTTAGGCAGAATGAGCCCTTCGACGGAAAGGCCGCTCAATGCGATATCGAAGCCTTCCTCCGACTGTTCGAAACTGTCGATCGCGATTCGGCCGATCTCGTAGACGTTGTCGGTTTCGGTAACGTCCTCCAGGAGAAAATCACCGAGCTCGACCTTCGCCTCGACGTCCAAAAGGCCGAGAGATGCATTTTCCAGAACGATCGAATCGCCATCCTGGCGGACGCCGCTCCATTCCGCCGTCAGCCCCTGATCTCCAAGCAGGGTCTTGTAGCGGGCGGCGACCTCTTCCGCCTCCCAGGCCCAGGCGGAGTGCAGCGCCGTTGCCGAGAGAAGCGCAGCGAGCGAAAGAGACTTCAGCTTGGTCATGTGGCTGAGCATGGGAATTTCCTTGAAATTGCGTAAGGTAACAGTCACCCAACAGGTTCGTTGGCTGAAAATGCGATCTGAGGATGACCTGAGGGCATTCCTGTGTCAATTTTACGGGCGTTCGAATGGTTTAAGCACCACCAAGGAATCTCCGGGAGAGGCAGAGAATGAGGGCATTGGGGCAACTGGGGGCAGGGCTTTTCCTGACGATGTTGTTTTCGCTGGCCGCACAGGCCGTAGAGCTCCACGAAGGCATCACCTACCGTCAGGGACTGAAACTCGACATTCATGCGCCAGACCGTCCTGGCCGCACGGCGCAGGCCGGTGTCGTTCGTATGAACCTTTTCTCCTTCGGTCAACGCAAGGCGCCCGTGGTGATCTACGCCCATGGCGGTGGCTGGGTGAAGGGCTCGCGCAAGAAGGTCTATTCGCTTCCCGAATGGCTTACCTCGCGCGGTTACCTGCTTGTGGCAATCGACTATCGCAAGGTTCCGCAGACGACGATTGACGGCCAGGTGAACGATCTTTCGGCGGCGATCGCCTGGGTGCGCTCCAACATTTCGCGTTATGGCGGAGATCCCTCACGCATCGTGCTCATGGGGCATTCTGCCGGGGCGCATCTGGTCGCCATGGCGGCCGCCCGCAACGTTGCGGGCTCTATCCGCGGGGTCATACCCAACGACGTGCAGGCCTATGACATGGTTGCCTACGCGGGTATGCGTGGTTCGCTCGGCTATCCCTACATCAATGCGTTTGGCTCCGATCCCAACGACTGGGTGCGCTGGTCGCCCGTCACCTATGCCCGGCGCGGCTCCGGCTTCCCGCCGCATCTCTTCCTGCATTCGGGCTCCAACGGCGCGCGCCGCAAGGCGCTGACCAATGGTTATTCCAATCTCCTGAGGGCGCGTGGAGCGCGTTCAGCCGTGTTCGACGGTGGTCGCTACACCCACGGCTCGATCGCGCGCAAGCTGGGTGAACCAGGCGATCCCGCGACATTGACCATCGAGCGGTTCCTGGCGCAGGTGACGCGGTGAGGGAACAGAGCGAGTAGCGAATAGGGAATAGCGAATAGGGAAAAAGGGCTGGACACCTGCGTCGCCTGAGGCAATCCATACTCGCTACTCGCTACTCGCTACTCGCTACTCGCTACTCGCTACTCNTACTCGCTACTCGCTACTCGCTACTCGCTACTCGCTACTCGCTACTCCCCCCTTGCCGCGAATCACCCTCTGGTCTAACCCGAACCCATGGGAAAAGATTTGCTTCCGCCCGGTGGCGACGGCGGTGATGCCGTCGAGCCGGTTGATCTGAAAAAGGCGCTTGAAGAGCGCTATCTCGCCTATGCGCTGTCGACGATCATGCATCGCGCTTTGCCGGATGTGCGTGACGGGCTGAAGCCGGTGCATCGGCGCATTGTCCACACGATGCGGCTCCTTCGTCTCAGCCCCGACCAGGGCTTTGCCAAATGCGCCCGCATCGTCGGCGACGTGATGGGCAAGTTCCACCCGCATGGCGACCAGTCGATATATGACGCTCTGGTGCGTCTGGCGCAGCCCTTTGCCATGCGCTATCCGCTGGTCGACGGGCAGGGCAATTTCGGCAATATCGATGGCGATAACGCTGCCGCCATGCGCTACACCGAAGCGCGCATGACCGAGGTCGCCTCGGAAATCCTGACCGGCATCACCGAGGATGCGGTTGATTTTCGCCTGACCTACAATGAGGAAGACGAGGAGCCCACGGTTCTCCCCGGCGCGTTCCCGAACCTTCTGTGCAACGGTTCGTCGGGCATTGCCGTGGGCATGGCCACCTCGATCCCGCCGCACAACGCGGCCGAGGTTTGCGATGCGGCGCTTGCCGTCATCGACGATCCGGAAATCGATCCGGACCGCCTTCTCGAGTTCGTCAAGGGGCCGGATTTCCCGACCGGCGGCATCATCGTCGAGGATCAGGCCTCGATCCGCGAGGCCTATTCGACCGGTCGCGGCGGTTTCCGCGTACGGGCGCGCTGGCACAAGGAGGATCAGGGGCGCGGCATGTGGACGGCTGTGGTCACCGAGATCCCCTATGGCGTGCAGAAATCGCGGCTGATCGAGAAGATCGCCGAACTGATCATCTCGCGCCGGCTGCCGCTCCTGGAAGACATTCGCGACGAGAGCGCGGAAGACATCCGCATCGTCCTGGTTCCCCGGAGCCGCACCGTTGCTCCGGAACTCCTGATGGAATCGGTTTTCAAGCTGACCGATCTGGAAAGCCGCTTCCCGCTCAACATGAACGTGCTTTCGCGCGGCAAGGTGCCGGGCGTGCTCTCGCTCAAACAGGTGTTGCGCGAATGGCTCGACCATCGCCGTGAGGTGCTTCTGCGCCGTTCGCGCCACAGGCTCGCCGAAATCGAGAAGCGGCTGGAAATTCTGGCCGGCTATCTGGTCGCCTATCTCAACATTGACGAGGTCATCCGCATCATCCGCGAGGAGGATGAGCCCAAGAAGGTGATGATCGCGCGCTTCGAATTGACCGACACGCAGGCCGAGGCGATCCTCAACATGCGCCTGCGCGCCCTGCGCAAGCTTGAGGAATTTGAGATCCGCAAGGAGTTCGAGAAGCTTTCCGAAGAGAAGGAAGGCATCGAGGCGCTGCTTGCCTCTACCGCACGCCAGTGGAAGACGGTGCGCTGGGAAGTGGCCAAAGTGCGCCAGACCTTCGATCCGGAGAAGAACCCGGCTCTCGGCAAGCGCCGCACCACCTTTGCTGAAGCGCCGGAGCACGATCTGGAAGAGGTGCACGAGGCGCTGATCGAGCGCGAGCCGATCACGGTGGTACTCTCCGAAAAAGGCTGGCTGCGCGCCATGAAGGGGCATCTGGCGGATTTCTCGTCTCTGTCCTTCAAGGAAGGCGACAGCCTCAAGATCGCTTTCCATGCACAGACGACCGACAAGATCCTGCTCTTCACGACGGGCGGCAAGGTGTTCACCATCGGCGCCGATCGTCTGCCTGGCGGTCGCGGCCATGGCGAGCCGGTGCGCATCATGGTCGACATGGACAATGATCAGGCCATCGTGACAGCCTTTGCGCATGATCCGGAGCGAAAGCTTCTGGTTGTCTCGCATCTGGGCAACGGCTTCGTCGTGGCCGAGAAGGAGATCGTGGCCAACACCCGCAAGGGCAAGCAGGTGATGAATGTAAAGACCCCGGACGAGGCCAAGCTCTGCCTGCCGGTTTCGGGCGACCATGTGGCGGTCGTCGGCCAGAACCGCAAGCTGCTTGTCTTCCCGCTCGCCGAAGTGCCGGAGATGACGCGCGGCAAGGGTGTGCGCCTGCAGCGCTACAAGGATGGCGGGGTCTCCGACATCAAGACCTTCGCCATGGAAGAGGGACTTTCCTGGAAGGATTCGGCTGACCGGACTTTCGTCAAGACGCGCGAGGAACTCACCGAATGGATGGGCAACCGTGCCGCCGCCGGCCGCATGGCACCGAAAGGGTTTCCGCGCACCGGCAAATTCGGATGAGGATCGCCAGCCGGGTCTGAAGGAGATCGTGCAGACAGAGGAGAGGCAACAATGCTGCACCGGATGAAAGGAATGAAACCCGCTGTGGCCGCTTTGGCGCTGGTCGGGTTTTTGGGGCTCGCGCAGCCTGCTGTATCGAAAGACAGCCTGCTTGAGGAAGCCGTCTCCTTTTCCGGACAGGTTCTTTATCTGCAGACGGATGTGCCCGGGCTCATCATCGGTGCCGTGCGGGATGGTGAAACAGCTGTTTTTGGATTCGGCGAAACCGCAAAGGGCAATGGCAAGACGCCAGATGGCGACACGCTGATGCGGGTAGGGTCGATCAGCAAGGTGTTCACCGGCGCGGTTCTTGCAAGCCTCGTGGCCGATGGCACGGTCAAATTCACCGATCGCCTGCAGGATCGGCTGGGCTGGGACGTGGAGATCCCCGTTCTCGATGACAAACCCATTCGCCTGATCGATCTGGCAACGCATACTTCGGGTCTGCCGCGCGAGGTGGATGTGGAGCGCGGGCCGGCCGATGACCCGTTCTCGACGGTGACGAAGGAAGCCTATTCGAAGGCGCTTTCGGAAGGCGCGCAGCTTTTTCCCGCCGGAACGGGCGGGCTCTATTCCAATTTCGGGTTTGACATGCTGGCCGTCGCTCTCGGCTCCGCCGCCGGAAAGCCCTATGCCGAGCTGCTCTCCGAGCGTGTGCTGGAGCCACTGGGGCTGAAAGACACCACGCTTGCACCCGGTGAGGCTGATCGCGATCGCCTGATGCAGGGGCACAATTTCGACGGTTCACCCTTGCCGGATGTTCCCAACACGCCGGTCATGGCCGGGGCCAGCGGTCTCTACACGACCACAAACGACATGCTGAAATGGCTCAAGTGGCATCTCGATCAATTCTCGTCGGACATGGCCGAGATGCGGATGCTCAACCATGCCTCCTATGTCCAGCGTGACGCGCTCGATCCGACCTACGGTTTTGATGAATCCGGCCATATGGATGCGATGGGGCTTGGCTGGGTGGTGATGCAGCCGGAAGGTGATCGCCCGCTTATCCTGCAGAAGGCTGGCGGACGGCAGGGCATGTTTGTCTATCACGCCTTTGCCCCCACGCGTGGTGTGGGCGTGTTCGTCGCCATAAACGAGTTCGATTTCTCCGCTTCCATGCTGATGGCCGAAGTGGTGAACGACCTCATCGCCGATCTCGCACCGCGCTGATTTGCGCTGCGGCCTGGATGCCTGTTTCCGCGCCGTGCGTCCTTCGACAAGCTCAGGATGAGGGACGCAAGGAGCCAGTCATCTCATTTCGGGATGGCGTGCTCCATCCTCCCTCATCCTGAGCTTGTCGAAGGACGCACTCCCTCTCAGTGCATCTGGCCTCTCACGTCCGCGATTGTGGAAAAGCGCTTCTTGTGAGCGGCAGGCTAAGGCGATTGGCACTATCTTCGCCGCACCAATCGATTCAGGGAATTCCATGTCCGCAGACCCCAAACGCATTGCCGCCCTCATCGCCGCCGAAATCAGCGCCCGCCCGGAGCAGGCGGAGGCCGCCATCGGGCTTCTGGATGAAGGGGCGACCGTTCCGTTCATCGCGCGCTACCGCAAGGAGGTGACGGGCGGACTCGACGACACGCAATTGCGTACGCTCTCCGAGCGGCTTTCCTATCTGCGCGAGCTCGACCAGCGGCGTGACACGATCCTCGGTTCGATCCGCGAGCAGGGCAGGCTGACGCCGGAGCTGGAGACGAAGATCGCTACCGCAGCGACAAAAGCCGAGCTTGAAGACATCTACCTGCCCTACAAACCCAAGCGGCGCACCAAGGCGCAGATTGCGCGCGAGCGCGGGCTGGGACCGCTCGCCGAAGCCATCTTGGCGGATCGCTCGAAAGTGCCGGCAGACCTTGCGAAGGACTATCTGGGCGAAGAGGTGCCGGATGAAAAGGCCGCGCTTGAGGGCGCGCGCGACATACTGGCCGAGCAATTTGCTGAAAATGCCGACCTGGTCGGGCAGTTGCGCAATCACATGAAGGAACGTGCGGTGCTGCGCGCCCGCGTGGTCGAGGGCAAGGAAGAGGCGGGCGCGAAATTTTCCGACTATTTCGACCATTCAGAGCGCTGGGCCGGTGTGCCGAGCCACCGTGCGCTCGCCATGCTGCGCGGCCGCAATGAGGACGTGCTGGCGCTCGATCTGGAAGTGGATAACGACGACACCAGTCCGCTGAAACCGGCCGTGCGCATGATCGCGGCAGCCTATGAGATTGGCGGCACTCTGCCTGGCGACCAGTGGCTGATGGAGGTCGCCGGCTGGACATGGCGTGTCAAACTTTTCCTGCATCTGAGCCTCGATCTGATGCGTGATCTGCGCGAGCGGGCCGAGGAAGAGGCGATTAACGTTTTTGCCCGCAATCTGAAGGATCTGCTTCTGGCCGCTCCTGCGGGAACGCGCGCAACGATGGGGCTTGATCCGGGCATCCGCACCGGCGTCAAGGTTGCGGTGGTAGATGGAACCGGAAAACTGCTGGATACCGAAACGGTCTATCCCTTCCCGCCTCGCAATGATCTGCGCGGCAGCCAGGCGGCACTTTCCGCGCTTATTCGAAAACATGGTGTGGAACTCATCGCCATCGGCAATGGCACGGCGAGCCGCGAGACTGAAAAGATGGTAGCCGACATGCTCTCCGACATGCCCGCGCCCAAACCGCTCAAGGTGGTGGTGTCGGAGGCCGGCGCGTCGGTTTATTCGGCATCGCCCACGGCGGCAGCCGAATTCCCCGATCTCGATGTGTCGCTGCGTGGGGCGGTTTCCATCGCGCGACGGCTGCAGGACCCGTTGGCCGAACTGGTGAAAATCGAACCCAAATCCATCGGTGTCGGCCAGTATCAGCACGACGTTGACCAGTATCGTCTCGCCAGGGCGTTGGATGCGGTGGTTGAAGACGCGGTGAACGCGGTAGGTGTCGATCTCAACACGGCATCGAAATCGCTTCTCGCCCGCGTCTCGGGCCTTGGAGAATCGATCGCAGAGGCGATTGTCGCCCATCGCAACGCTCATGGCGCTTTCTCAAGCCGCAAGCAGCTGCTGGAGGTGGCGCGGCTTGGTCAGCGCACCTTCGAGCAGTGCGCCGGCTTCCTGCGCATCCAGAACGGCACGGAGCCGCTGGATGCGTCCTCCGTCCACCCGGAAGCCTATGGCGTGGCGCGCAAGATCGTTTCGTCCTGCGGGCGCGACGTGCGTTCGCTGATGGGGGATGCGGCTGCCCTCAAGGCGCTCGATCCGCGTGTCTTCGTGGATGACCGCTTCGGCCTGCCGACGGTACGCGACATCATCGCCGAACTAGAGAAACCGGGTCGCGACCCGCGCCCGGCTTTCCGCACGGCGACGTTTGCTGAAGGTATCGACGACATCAAGGATCTGAAGCCCGGCATGAGCCTTGAAGGCACGGTGACCAATGTCGCCGCCTTCGGCGCCTTCGTCGATATCGGCGTCCATCAGGACGGTCTCGTCCATGTTTCGCAGCTTGCCGACCGTTTCGTGAAGGACGCGCATGAAGTGGTGAAGGCGGGCGATGTGGTGAAGGTGCGGGTGCTTGAGGTGGATATCAAGCGCAAGCGCATCAGCCTTTCCATGCGCAGGGATGCCGGCGGAACCACCGGGGCAGGGGCCGGCGGTGGAACCGGCGCTGGTCGTCCGCGCGATCAGGGCAAATCTGCCCGTGGCGGGATGCCACGCAATGGCGACGGAAAGCCGGGCGGGCGCGGCAGCAGTGAGCCGCAGGGCGCGCTTGCGGCTGCGTTGGCTCAGGCCATGAAGAAAAAATAGCGGGTGTCTGTCACTGCGCTCTCGCGGCGCACCCTACAGTGGGTGGCGCATCACGCCTTGCGCCAGTCGCCGCTTGCGGCCTGAATGCAGCTGCCACAGCGAGTGGGCGATTAGTGTCACGATCAGGATAGTACCGCCGATGAGGGTGGCGCTGCTCGGCACCTCTGAGAAGATGAGCCAGACCCAGACTGGCGCCAGCACTGTCTCCAGAAGGTAGAACATCGCCACTTCGGGTCCGGAAATGTACTTTGGGCCATTGGACAGGCAAAAGAAGGAAATCGGCATGATCACCGTTCCATTGAGGATGATCCACCAGGGAGCCTCGATGCGGTAGCCGGTTTGGACGGTCATGACCACCGCGACGATGAAGGGTAGTGCCACGGCCACGAGCGCGGCAAACCCCATGTCGCGCCCGCTGCCGCGCGTGATGGTGATGGCCGTTGCAAGAAGGAATGCGGCACCGAGCGCCATCACATCGCCAAACAGATTGCCGGCCCCGATGCCACCGCCCACGATGATCAGGACACCGATCAGCATGGCCCCCATGGCCATCAGCGTGACCGGTTTCGGCCTCTCCTTCAGAAACAGCCATGAAAGAAGCGCGGCAAACATCGAGTTGAAGGCGAGGATGAACACAAGGTTGGCGGTCGACGTGTTGTAGACGGCGGTGATGAAGCAGAGCGCGGAGAGTGCGTAGAGACAGGCGACCACCAGCCCGACCCGGCCGGGAACGAGAGGCGGGACATTTCTGGAGAATGCGCGCCAGATCAACCACACGATAAGGGCCACCGTCACGGTCAGGCCGCTACGGACCATCAGGATCGGCCAGGGATCGCCGTCGGCGAGCCGTATCAGCGGAATATCGATGGTGAGCGCCATGCCGCCAAAAGCTGTCAGTGCGAGCCCCTTGGCATGCGAGGAGGAAGCGGGAGGAGTGGACATGTAAGACCCTTCCGGGGGAGGCATGGCAGATGCAGAAAGGTTTTTAACATCGACGGTCAGTCGACGCGTTCCCATCCCTGCGGGCCCAGATGTTCCTGAGGCTTGAAACGCACCTTATAAGCCATTTTGCGCGAGCCATTGACCCAGTATCCGAGATAGACATGCGGCAGCCCGGCGGCGACCGCACGATTGATGTGGTCGAGGATCATGAAGGTGCCGAGCGAGCGATCGGTGAGCTCGGGATTGAAGAAGGAGTACACCATCGACAGTCCGTCGCCCATCGTGTCGGTCAGCGCGACGGCCATCAGTTCGCCCTCGCCCCTGCCGGTGATAAAACTGTCGGGACCGCGGCGGCGATACTCGATCACCTGGGTACTCACATGCGTGTCTTCGACCATCATTGCGTAGTCGAGCACGGTCATGTCTGACATGCCGCCCTTTTTGTGCCGGGCGTCGAGATAGGAACGGAACAGGGTGTATTGTTCGGTTGACGGTTCGGCATCACGGGCGGTGCCGATGAGATCGGCATTCTGCTTGAGAATGCGCTTCATGTTTTTCGTTGGCTGGAATTCCTGCGCGAGGATGCGGACGGAAACGCAGGCGCGACAGGTCTCACAGGCCGGGCGATAGGCGATGTTCTGTGAGCGGCGGAAGCCGCCCTGGGTCAGCAAATCGTTCAGTTCGGGTGCCTTGTCCCCCACCAGATGGGTGAACACCTTCCGTTCGAACTGCCCTTCCAGATAAGGGCAGGGTGAAGGCGCGGTCAGGAAGAACTGCGGCGATTGGGCGGGTTGCTGCGTCATGTCGGTAGGGCGTCACTCCTGGTCCTAAAGCCCATAATACCATGGCCCGACAAACGAAAACGTCAACCAAATTATCGCCACCAGCGGCATGCCGGCCTTGATGAAATCGCGGAAAGAATAGTGGCCGGGGCCCATGACCATCAGGTTTGTCTGGTAGCCGATCGGCGTTGCGAAAGAACAGTTAGCGGCAAAAATGGTTGCCGCGATGAAGGCTTCCGGAGGTGCGCCGATGGCGGCAGAAATTCCGAGCGCTATGGGTGTGAAAAGCACGGCTGTTGCATTGTTGGAAAGAAAATTGGTCAGAATGGCGACCACTGCAAAATAGCCTGAAAGAATGATTGCGGGCGCCTGCCCTTCAAGCGCGGCAACGGCCGCATCGGCAATGAGTTGCGCGCCACCTGTCCGCTCCAGCGCCGTCGCTGCAGCAATAGCCGAGCCCACGAGCAGGAAGATTTGCCGATCAAAGGCACGGCCAGCCTGGGCGAGTGTCAGGCAGCCCGTGGCGATCATGGCAAAGGCACCGGCAATGGCGGTGGCGACAATCGGCGCAATGTCAAGCGCTGCCGTGACGACGATGCCAGCGAAAATCACGAAAGCGATCCAGGCTTTGCGGCGCTGGGGGACGGGCTCGGCAGACCATTCCAGGACAAGAAGATCATGGCTTTCGCGCAGATCCTCGAACGCGCGATCGGTGCCGCCGACAAGGATCGTGTCACCGGGTTCGAGCCGGATATCGGAGACCGGAGTGCGGCCCATCCGGCTTTTGCGCTGTACACCCAGCATGTGGACACTGTGCTCGGTCTCGATCCCGGCATTGCGGATCGTGCGTCCGGCGTGGCGAGAGCCGGGCGGAATGACGGCTTCGGCGATGTGGTAGTCGGGGCCTACCGTCGCTGAGTCCGATTCGGCAATGTGCCCGGCCGCGCCATGCGAAAGCGCCTGCGTGAAGGCGCGTCGGGTGGCTGTCACCATAAGGCGGTCCCCCTCCGACAGCACCACATTCTCGAAAGGAGGATGAAAGCTCATTCCGCGCCGAACGATGAGGCGGGGAGTAAGATCGCCGAGCCCCTGGAACAGGCCGGCTTTGGATTCCTTGCCGATGAACGGATGACCCGGCACCACGCGAATTTCGCCGATGAACTGGGTTCCGGACTGCATCTGCCGAAAGGTCTTTTCGCTGCTCGAATCCCGCAGGATTCGTGGCATGACGAAAAAGACGTAGAGCGCCCCCGTGGCCGCCAGAAGCAGGCCGGGCATTGTGATGTCGAAGAAGCCGATCGAAATGCCGGCCTTGCCCGCGACGCCGGCCACGAGCAGGTTGGTGGATGATCCGATCAGCGTGGTCATGCCCCCTAGAATGGTCATGAACGACAAGGGCATCAGCGCCTTTGAAACCGGGAAATTGCGTTGTGCGGCAAAAACGATGAGCACCGGAATGAAGATGACGACCACAGGGGTGTTGTTCAAGATCGCGCTCAGCATCGCCGCCGTGAGGAGCGTTATGATGATGGTTCGCGTGCTCGAGCTACCCGCTGACTTCGCCAAGATGCGGGCTGGTTTGTCGAGTGCATCAGTGGCAAACAGCCCCTGTCCGACGATTAGCAGCGCCAGAACCGTCGCGAGCGCAGGGTTGGCGAAACCGGACAGAAGTTCATCGGGCGGCAACGCGCCGGACGCCCCTTCATAGGGGATGAACGCAAAGAGTGCCAGAAAGGCGACCAGGCTGCCGAGCGCGACGCTCTCCAGCGTGAAGCGTTCGCTGACATAGGCGGCGACGGTTGCGAGAATGATCGCATAGGTCGCCCAGAGATGAAAATCGGCCATTCAGGTCCCGCTGCTTGACGCTGTCAGCGCAGGCGATGATTTGCGCCTGCGATCCGTTGAGGAGAATAAGCACGGGCAGGCGCGCCGCAAGCATGGATTTGTCCCATGCTGTGAAAAGCCGGACAAATGAGGGGAGTAGACCGCATCGGTTGAGAAAGATTTTTGCTTGCCGTCGGCTTATGGTCAAGTTTCAGGGCTTTGCGCCGGGTATCAGGTTTTCGGGCGAGCCGAGGATAACAATGTCGAGCAACCGGTCATGAAGGGTTTGCCTGTTGGCCAGAACGAAAGGCGCAAACAGGATGAGCGGTGTGAAAACCGTCGCGGTCGCCAGAAACAATAGAAAATGGGCGATCCCATACCGGGCCGTAATCTTCGTATTGTCGAGGCGCTCAAGACGCAGCCCAAGAACGCGCATCCCGAGAGTCGCCTGGCGACGTCCTCCCAAGGTGATGCCGATATAGAGCAGGACTATGGCCAGCGTCGCCACAGAGGCAATCGCTGCGGCCATCGTATAGAAGGCGTTGACGGATTGTTCGGAAAATCCATGCGTCGTAAGGCCCTGCGTTCCGCCGACCCCGGTCAGATACTCCATCAACAACGTCGCACCGACAGCGAGAGCGAAAGCCAAAGCGACATAAAGAGCATAATCGATGAACAGCGCGAGAACGCGGCGGAGGTGCAGCCAGCTTCCCTGGCGAATGTGAATTTCCGTTCTGCGGCTCTCAGAAGTGGTCTCCCACCGGCGGGCGTCGTCAAAAGTATCAGTCATCGAAATACTCACTGTATCGAATATGCCCCCGTAGAGGAATCAATATACAGCGGCGCCCACAGCGTATAAATCTAAAGTATATGGTTGCGTTAATAATACAACTTTTAGGGGTATTTAGCTCGAGCGAACGACAACGGTTCCCAGCAGAAGGTCGTGCACGGTGCGTTTGTGATCCAGAAAAAGGCTCGCAAGGAGAATGAGAGGGGTCAGGATCGCATTGCCCGCCCAGAAAAGGACCGTATGAACCACAGCCAGAAGTGAATCGACTCGCCCGCCGTCAAGGCGCGCAAGCCGAATGTCCATGAACTGCATGCCAAGCGTCGCCTGTCGGCGGCCTCCCAAAGTCAACGCTACATAGAGAAGGGCGGTCAGGGGCGCGAGAATGCCGAACAGAAGCCAGCCGAGACCCAGGGTCAGGATGCCGAGAAGAGCGACGATGATCGCGACCGGAATCATCATCAGCCCTATCAGCAGGTAATCTATGAAAAACGCTGCGATACGGCGCGTACGAACGCCGCGATAAAGATATCCATCATCCTGTGCCGTATTCAGGATTTCGCCATCAAGGGGCCGGGCTGTCATGAACAATGCCTTTCGGTTGGTTCACCGCACAGATGGGTAACCCTGTCGGCGCTTCAAGCTCTCGGGCGTGAAATCAGAGCAATTCCGCCATTTCGGGTGCAAAATAGGTGAGAATCCCGTCGCAACCGGCGCGTTTAAAGGCAAGAAGGCTCTCGATCATGGCCTTCTCACCGTCGATCCACCCGTTGGCCGCCGCAGCCTTGATCATCGCAAACTCGCCGGACACCTGGTAGGCGAAGGTCGGAACGGCAAATGTGTCTTTCAGCCGGCGGGCGATGTCGAGATAGGGAAGCCCGGGCTTCACCATCAACATGTCCGCTCCTTCCAGAAGATCCTGCTCGGCTTCCCGGATGGCCTCGTCGCTGTTGGCGGGATCGATATAGTAGGTCTTCTTGTCGCCCTTCAGAAGACTGCCCGTACCAATCGCTTCGCGGTAAGGGCCATAGAAGGCAGAGGCAAATTTTGTTGCATAGGACATGATGGCGACATCCTGGAAGCCATTCTGATCGAGTGCGTCACGGATCGCACCGATGCGGCCGTCCATCATGTCGGAGGGCGCGATGATGTCGGCGCCTGCCGCAGCCTGTCCGACGGCCGCCATCGCAATGAGGGCGACTGTTTCGTCATTGACGATCTCGCCATCGCGCAGGATCCCGTCATGGCCGTGGCTGGTAAACGGATCGAGTGCCACATCGGTTATCACGCCGATCTCCGGCACCGCCTCCTTGATCGCGCGGGTGGCCCGGTTGATCAGATTGTCCGGGTCGAGGCTATGGGAGCCTGTTTCATCCCTGCGCCCGGGGTCGATATTGGGGAAGGTGGCAATGGCGGGTATGCCCAGTTTCGC
This sequence comes from Nitratireductor sp., assembly GCF_017794765.1. GTDB lineage: Bacteria > Pseudomonadota > Alphaproteobacteria > Rhizobiales > Rhizobiaceae > Nitratireductor. The sequence goes on from NZ_CP051236.1 coordinate 2,216,583, forward strand.
TGCCCGCTCCGCCTGTCTTACCGCATGATCGACCGTGTGCCGCATGACACCGGGCATTGCCTCGAGTGGCTCCTGCCGGTTGTCACCCTCCATCAGGAACAGCGGCCAGATAAGATCGTCGACCGTCAGATGGGTCTCGCGCACAAGACGGCGCGACCAGTCGGCCTTGCGGGTGCGTCGCAGTCGTCGACCGCCCGTGATCTCGTCGACGGTACGGCGGGTGCCCAGACTGTTGATGGTGCAGGAAAACTTGTTCACGGCTTCGACTCCAGTGTGGCGTCTCTCTATCATGCAGGTGAAACCGGTCCAAGTCCGCGTCCGGTGTCCTGTGGTCGCATCCGCTTATAGCATTGACGGCCCGGGTAGCGGCGAATAATCACCTTAAAGGGTTTGCTGCTTTTGCAACGATTGGGGGTTCCGGTGAAGGTCGATTTCGGTGGCGCTGGAGATATCCTGTTCGAACAGGTCGGGCGTGCCGGGCTCGTAACGCTTTCCCGGCCGACCTCCTTGAATGCCATCAATCACGGCATGGTTAGCGCGCTTGCTCGGGCACTTTCGGCCTGGGAGGCCGACAGAGCAGTCGAGCGCGTCATCATTCGCGGGGAGGGACGGGCCTTCTCTGCAGGCGGCGACATCCTGGATGTCTACCGCGCCGGGCTCGAAGGCAAGGCCAGTCCAGGCTTCTTCGCGGACGAGTACCGGCTCAACGCCGCGATTGCCCGTTTTCCAAAACCCTATATCGCGTTGATTGACGGTATCGTCATGGGCGGAGGTGTCGGCGTCTCCTTCCATGGTTCCCATCGCGTGATGACTGAAAATGCGATTTTTGCGATGCCCGAAGTGGGGATCGGTTTCTTCCCCGACGTCGGTGGCAGTCACCTTTTGTCGCGTTTGCCTGGCGAGCTGGGCATGTATCTGGCCCTGACCGGCAGTCGCATTCGCCGTGGCGACGCCTGTGCCGCGGGGCTGGCCACACATTCGGTGGATGCAGAAAATTTGCCGGCTCTCACCGAGGCATTGTGCGAAACCGACGATGTGGATGGAACGCTCTCCGTGTTCAGCGGCGAGGCCGAGTCGGAGTTGAACGAGGCAATCATACACGCGATTGCGCGCCACTTCTCCTTCGGAAGCCTTGCTGAAATCCTGGAATCGCTGTCCGGTGATCAGGATGAATGGGCACGCGAAACCTTGGCAACAATCAAAAAGCGCTCGCCCACCAGCCTTTGCGTCGCATTCCGCCAGGTGCGGGCTGGTGCAATGCTGGAAATGGACGAGTGCATGAAGATGGAGTTCCGCATCCTCAACCGGATGCTCACCGGGCACGACTTCTACGAGGGCATTCGTGCCGTGCTGGTAGAAAAGGGCAGCACGCCGCGCTGGCAACCGGAAACGCTGAGCGAGGTCAGTGAAGAACGCATCAACGCGTATTTCGCGCCATTGCCCGACGGGGAGCTGAGTTTGTGAACGGCGAGACCCTTTCCGGCCTAACGTCCACCAGACCGTCGCAGCTCGACAGTTTTTATTCCGGCTTCCATCGAGCGATCGCGCTCGCCTGCCTGATCATGGGGCTGTTTTATTGGGTCCGGCTTCTGGGCTTCTATCCAGGGCTGATGTGGCGGTTTGATCTGATGCCGGTCCACTGGCAGGTCGCCAGTGTCATTCTGGCCGTTATCTATCCCTTTGCTTCGGTCGGTCTGTGGCTGATCGCTCCGTGGGGCGCAGTCATCTGGTTTCTGTGCGCTGCCGCCGAGGTGGTGATGTACGGCCCGTTATCGGATCTCTTCGGGGACAATTATCCGCTGATCGGCTTCCACCTTCTGGTGGCCGCCAGCTACGGTGCGTTGCGTTTTGTCCGCTATCGCAGCAGACGCAAAGCCATGCAGTAGCCCGGCTGCTTCCCATCCCGGGTCAACGCCTCTCTCAAGCTTTCATCGAATGCCCGCAGCCCGGTTTACCGGCTGTTAGCCGTGTTTGCAGGGGCGGCTTTTGTAAGGCGTTGTTAAGGCTAGTGTTTAAGTCGAATTTTAGAAGCATTCGATAGGGTCAGGCCAAGGTGAGACAAAAAACAAAAATCACCGGCGTCAAACGAGAGGCTTTAGTTATGAATACTTCGCGACCCGCGGCGAAACCTGCCGCTACGAATGACGAACGCAAAGATGCACTGCGTTCTCTTTATCTTGAATCTCTCCAGCTCGTGGAGCGACTGCACCGCCGTCTGCTCGACGTGATCAAGGACGAGTTCGAGCGCAACGGACGCAGCGATATCAATGCCATCCAGGCATTGCTGCTCTTCAATATCGGTGACACGGAACTGACGGCTGGCGAGCTGCGCTCGCGCGGCTACTACCTCGGCTCCAACGTCTCCTACAACCTCAAGAAGCTGGTTGATCTCGGCTTCGTGAACCACCAGCGCTCGCGCGTCGACCGTCGTTCGGTGCGCATCAGCCTGACGCCCAAGGGTGTGCAGGTCGCCAAGGTGGTCGAGGGGCTTTACAACCGTCATATCGGCTCCATTGAGCAGGTGGGCGGGATCAGCCCTGACGAGTTCAGCCAGATGAACCGCGCCCTTCAGCGGCTGGATCGCTTCTGGAACGACTCGATCGCATACCGCATGTAGTCTCATCTTGATCACCTGGCTGCGCGCCGGTGTGCAGCCAGTGAAGGCCGGCGTGGCGGGACGCCGGCCTTCACGCGTTTGTTATCGTGCTTAAAGTGACGCGTGGTCACGTTAAGGTCATAATCCGGTGGAATGCAGCCTTGTGAAGACCGCACGGCGCGTCAGCGCCAGTTTCTAAGTAGGGTTCGCGGATTCTTAACGCAGTCGAGGCATGTATAGCTGCAGGACTGCATGCAGCACCCGGAAAAGGGGCTGACAAGCCAAGAGAGCACGGATACGCGTATGAAGACGAACCGCCGCCTATTTTTAACCGGTGCCGGCGCAGCCGCAACGGCAGCGATGACCGGAGCCGCCAGTGCCCAGGACCTGATCGAAGCGATCATTCGTTCGCCCCGGCGCGGCGCCTGGAACGATCAGTTTGACGCGCGGGCAAGCAGCGGCGGCAAGGTGGCGTCCAACCTTCCGATCTTCAGCCAGGAAACGGTGTCCTATGTCGAGCGCGCGATCATGGAGTATTCCAGTATCGTTTCGCAGGGCGGCTGGCCTCGCGTGCCGGATGACAAGAAACTGGAGCTGGGCGTGGTCGATCCCAATGTGGAGATCCTGCGCCGCCGGCTGATGATCTCGGGCGATCTTTCGGAGCGCGCGGGCATGTCGCAGTCGTTCGATTCCTACGTGGATGCGGCGGTGAAGCGTTTTCAGGCACGGCACGGCCTGCCTGCCGACGGTGTGACGGGGCGGCACACGTTTGCAGCCCTTAATGTCCCCGCAGCCATTCGGCTCGGCCAACTGGAGACCAACCTGGTTCGGCTTCGCTCCATGTCCGGTTTCCTTGGTGACCGCTATGTGGTGGTGAACATCCCTGCTGCTGAAATCGAGGCGGTGGACAATGGCCGCGTAATGCTGCGTCATACGGCGATTGTCGGCAAGATCGACCGCCAGACGCCGATCCTGAATTCCAAGATCAATGAAATCATCATCAATCCTTACTGGAATGCGCCCGTTTCGATCGTCCGCAAGGACATCATCCCGCTGATGCGCAAGAACCCGAACTATCTGACGGACAACAATATCCGCCTGATCGCGCCCGATGGCAGCGAGGTGGATCCGTTGACGGTGGACTGGTCGACGGACGACGCTGCAAAATACCGCTTCCGCCAGGATCCGGGCCGGATCAACGCGATGGCGTCGATCAAGATCAATTTTCCAAACCCGCACGCCGTCTACATGCACGACACGCCGCAGCAGGGGCTGTTTCGCGATCTCGACCGGTTTTATTCGTCGGGCTGCGTGCGCGTTCAGAACGTGCGCGACCTCGTCACCTGGCTCCTGCGTGAGACCGATGGCTGGGACCGCCGGCGCATTGAGCAGACGATCCAGACGGAAGAGGATGTCCGGGTTTCGCTCAACAATCCTGTTCCAGTGTATTTCACCTATATCTCCGCCTGGTCGACGGGCGACGGTGCCGTGCACCTGCGCGACGACATTTATGGACGGGACGGGGCGAGCGAATTGCAGATTTCGACTGCGCTCTGACCGACACAGCCATGATGAATTGCCGCAGCCGCCCGGAAACGGGCGGCTGTTGCGTTTGCGGAGCATAAATTTTCGCCGGCAGGCGTGGTGAGGTCGGGGGAAAAGTGCTAGATGCGCCACTTCCGCATTTGATCCATCATCGAAGGGGACACACCGCCATGGCAATTGCGACCGCCGCCGCTTCCAGCGAGACCGACGCATTCTTCACCCGACCGCTCGAAGACAGCGACCAGGACATTTTCTCCGCAATCCGTCAGGAACTTGGCCGCCAGCGTCACGAGATCGAGCTGATCGCCTCGGAAAACATCGTCTCGCGCGCCGTGATGGAAGCGCAGGGCACGGTCCTGACCAACAAATACGCGGAAGGTTATCCGGGCAAGCGGTATTATGGCGGTTGTCAATATGTCGATATCGTAGAGGAATTGGCCATTGAGCGCGCCAAAAAGCTGTTCGGCTGCGGGTTCGCCAATGTGCAGCCCAATTCCGGTTCGCAGATGAACCAGGCCGTGTTTCTGGCGCTCCTGCAACCGGGCGACAGTTTCATGGGCCTCGACCTGAATTCTGGCGGTCATCTGACGCACGGTTCGCCGGTCAACATGTCCGGCAAGTGGTTCAACCCCATCTCCTACGGTGTGCGCAAGGACGATCACCTGCTCGACATGGACGAGGTGGAGCGGCTGGCCAAGGAACACAGGCCGAAGCTGATTCTGGCCGGCGGCACCGCCTATTCGCGGGTGTGGGACTGGAAGCGTTTCCGCGAGATTGCCGACGAGATCGGCGCTTACCTGATGGTCGACATGGCCCATATCGCCGGCCTCGTTGCCGGTGGCCAGCACCCGTCGCCAGTGCCGCATGCCCATGTGGTCACCACCACGACGCACAAATCGCTGCGTGGCCCGCGCGGCGGCATGATTCTGACCAATGACGAAGCATTGGCGAAAAAATTCAATTCGGCCGTGTTCCCGGGCCTGCAGGGCGGCCCGCTGATGCATGTGATTGCCGCCAAGGCGGTTGCGCTGGGCGAGGCGCTCAAGCCGGACTTCAAGACCTATGCGCGCGACGTGGTGGCGAATGCCCGTGCTCTGGCCGAGAGCCTTAAGGAAACCGGTCTCGATATCGTGTCGGGCGGCACCGACAACCACCTGATGCTCGTGGACCTGCGCCCCAAGAACGCAACGGGCAAGCGCGCCGAGGCCGCTCTTGGCCGCGCCAACATCACCTGCAACAAGAACGGCATCCCCTTCGATCCCGAAAAGCCCTTCGTGACATCGGGCATCCGTCTAGGCACGCCGGCTGGCACCACGCGCGGGTTCGGCACGGCGGAGTTCCGCGAGATCGGCCAGCTGATCGCCGAGGTGCTCGACGGTCTTAAGGCAGCGAACTCTGACGAGGGCAACGCCAAGGTCGAACAGGCTGTGAAGGACAAGGTGATCGCACTCACCGAGCGCTTCCCGCTTTACCCCTATCTGGGGTAAGCAGTCACGAATGGATTCGTGAACAAGGGCCCGATATGCGCTGTCCGTACTGTCAGTCGGAAGACACACAGGTAAAGGATTCCCGCCCCGCAGAAGACGGGGCGGCGATCCGGCGACGGCGTGCCTGTCCCGATTGCGGCGGGCGTTTCACCACTTTTGAGCGTATTCAGCTGCGCGATCTGGTGGTGGTCAAGCGGTCGGGCCGCAAGGTGCCGTTCGACCGCGACAAGCTGATGCGTTCCTTCGATATCGCACTTAGAAAGCGCAATGTGGAGCCAGAGCGCGTGGAACGCGCGGTCACCGGCATCGTGCGCCAGCTCGAAAGCTCGGGCGAGACGGAAGTCCCTTCCGACGACATCGGCCTGCTTGTCATCGATGCGTTGAAGGCGCTGGATGACGTGGCCTATGTGCGCTTTGCCTCGGTCTATCGCAATTTTCGCGAAGCCAAGGATTTTCAGGACGTTCTGGGTGAACTGAAAGGCAAAGAGGACTGAGGATGGAAAGCGCGCCGGCCAGCGAGCTCGACCGGCGGTTCATGGCCGCTGCGATCCGGCTGTCGCGCCGCAATCTCGGCCTGACCGGCACCAACCCCTCCGTTGGAACGCTGATCGTGCGCGATGGACGCATCGTCGGCAGGGGCGTCACCGCCATTGGCGGGCGCCCGCACGCCGAGCCGCAGGCGCTGGCGGAAGCCGGCGAGGCGGCGCGTGGCGCAACGGCCTATGTGACGCTCGAACCCTGCGCCCATCACGGCCGCACCCCTCCTTGCGCCAATGCGCTTGTCTCCGCCGGCATCGCCCGTGTGGTGGGAGCGGCGAGCGATCCCGACCTGCGCGTCAGCGGCAGGGGCTACGCCATCCTGCGCGAAGCGGGCATTGAGGTGGTGGAAGGGGTGCTGGCAGAAGACGCCACGGACATGTTGCGCGGCTATCTCACTCGCTCCATGAAGAAACGTCCGGAAGTGACTCTCAAGCTTGCCATATCCGCCGATGGGATGATCGGTCGGAAAGGGGAGGGACAGGTTGCAATCACCGGCCCCGTATCACGCAGGCAGGCGCACATGATGCGGGCGGAGAGCGACGCTATCCTCGTCGGCATCGGTACGGTGTTGGCGGACGATCCGTCGCTGACCTGCCGGCTGCCGGGGCTTGAACACCGCTCACCGCTCCGCGTCGTGCTCGACCGGGGGATGAAGCTCCCGGTGCAGTCCGTTCTGGCACAGTCTGCACGCGATGTGCCGGTTCTGATCACGGCGGCGGAAAACTGTCAGCCGGAAAGCAGAAAGGCCCTGGCCGAGGCAGGCGTCGACTTTCTCGGCGTCGAACTCCATGACGGCGAGATCGCATTGCCGGAATTTCTGGAGGATCTGGCAGCGCGGGGTATTCTGACCCTCATGGTGGAGGGTGGGGCCTTCACTGCCCGGATGTTCATCGAGGAAGGGGTGGTCGACCGGCTCGCACTCTTTGTTGGGCCATCGGAAATCGGCCCTGGCGGGATTGCCGCACCGATCGATTGCGACCATATCCCGGAAGGTTTTCACCTGCTGCGCGAAGCGCGGTTTGGCGATGATATGTATCTGGAATATGCGAGAGGCGACTGATGTTCACCGGCATTGTCACGGACATAGGTGTGGTGCAGTCCGTCACCCCGCGCGACGAAGGGGTGCTGCTGCGCATCGAGACCCACTACGATCCGGAGACCATTGACATTGGCGCTTCCATAGCCTGCGCCGGGGTTTGTCTCACGGTCGTGGCGCTGCCAGAAGCCGGCGCGAACACGCGCTGGTTCGAGGTCGAGGCCTGGGAGGAGGCGCTGCGGCTGACCACGGCTTCGCGTTGGCAGCCAGGATATAGAATCAATCTGGAACGTGCGCTCAAGGTTGGCGACGAGCTAGGTGGACATATCGTCTCGGGCCATGTGGACGGAATGGCTGAAATTGTCGAGCGCAGGGATGAGGGCGAGGCCGTTCGCTTCGTGCTTGAAGCGCCGAAGGAACTCGCCAAATTCATCGCGCCCAAGGGCTCTGTGGCGCTGGATGGCACGTCTTTGACCGTCAACCGCGTGGAGGGCGCGCGTTTCGACGTCCTGCTCATTCATCATTCGCTTTCCGTCACCACCTGGGGAGAGCGAAAGGTGGGCGACCGGGTCAATATCGAGGTCGATACGATGGCCCGTTACGCCGCACGTCTTGCGGACGCGGCCAAAGAGGCTTAAGGCAGCGCTCTCATTCTAGAGTTTTAGCCGTGTGGAGAATGTCCATGGCCGATGCGCGCCCCCTGAGGCTGCTGATCGTCGAAGCCCGTTTCTATGACCATTTGGCCGATGGCCTTCTTGAAGGTGCAAAGGCAGCATTGGATGCCGCCGGTGCATCCTATGACGTGGTGACCGTTCCCGGTGCGCTTGAAGTGCCTGCCGCGATCGCCTTTGCAGCGTCCGGAAACGGCGGCGGGCTTTATCATGGCTATGTGGCTCTTGGCTGTGTCATTCGTGGCGAGACCTATCATTTCGATGTTGTCGCGAATGAATCGAGCCGCGCCCTCATGGATCTGGCCGTGCAGAAGAATCTCGCCATTGGCAATGGTATTCTGACTGTCGAGAACGAGGCGCAGGCGCTCGCCCGTATCGAGAAAAGTGAAGGAACCAGCGGCGAGAGCATGGGCAAGGGATATTTTGCCGCCGAGGCAGCACTGACGATGATTGCGCTCAAACAGCGCATGGGAGCTTGATGTGACCGAACCGACCGCAGACGGCTTTCGCCCGGCCAACAAACGGGGTTCAGCCCGCCTTGCAGCCGTTCAGGCGCTTTATCAGATGGACGTTGCAGGCACCGGCCTGCTTGAGACCACCGCAGAGTACGAGCTTTTCCGCCTTGGCAAGGAGATCGACGGCGAGCTTTACCGCGATGCCGATCCGCAATGGTTCCGCGCCATTCTGTCGGGCGTTGTCGAAGACCAGAAGACGATCGATCCGGTGATCCGCAAGGCACTGACGGAGGACTGGCCGCTCTCGCGTCTCGATTCGACGCTGCGCGCCATCCTGCGCGCCGGCGTCTACGAGCTGACCAGACGCAAGGATGTGCCGGTGGCCGTAATTGTTTCTGAATATGTGGACATCGCCAAGGCGTTCTACACCGAGGACGAGCCGAAGCTCGTCAATGCCGTGCTCGACCGGGTCGCCCGGCGCAGCCGCAATGAGGGCAGGGGGAAAGATCCGGAATGACCGGCACGCGCGATGACCTGTACCGCGAGGCAAAACGCACCGCGCTGATCCTTGCTTCCGCACAGGCCATCGTTGGATCCGCCGCCCCGATCGCCATCTCCATGGGCGGTCTCGCCGGATTTTATTTGCTCGGCAGCGACAAATCGCTCGCAACGGCTCCCGTAACGGGTTTCAATGTCGGTATCGCGCTCGGCGCACTTCCCGCTGCCGCCCTGATGCGCGCCGTCGGCCGCCGCAACGGCTTCATGGCTGGCGGTCTAGTGACGGCGAGCGGCGGTTTCGTTGCTGCGACGGCTCTTTTCCAGAGCAGCTTCTGGCTGTTCGCCTTCGGACTCCTGCTGACCGGAATCGGAAACGCGTTTCTGCAGCAATATCGTTTTGCGGCGGCCGACAATGCGCCCTCTGACTTCAAGCCCAAAGCCATATCCTGGGTGCTGGGCGGCGGCGTCTTCGCCGCGATCATTGGCCCGCAAACCGTGATCTACACGCGTGACCTGTTTGCACCGATACAGTTTGCCGGCGCCTTCGCAGCACTTGTGTTCCTTGGCCTTCTGGGATCTTTGATCCTGTCTTTTCTTCGCCTGCCCAAGGAAGCTCCTTCCGCAGTGCTTGATGATCACGAGCCAGCCCGCCCGCTGGCCCGGATCCTATTGCAACCACGTTTTCTGGTCTCGCTTTTCTGCGGCATCGCGTCCTATGCGCTGATGAGCTTCGTCATGACAGGCGCGCCGCTGGCCATGGTGGGCTGCGGTTTCACGCCGGACGAGGCGACGCTCGGCATTTCATGGCATGTGATGGCGATGTTCGCGCCTAGTTTCGTCACAGGCCGGCTGATTGCCCGCTTCGGCAAGGAAACCATTGTGGCCACAGGACTGCTGACCCTCATTGCCTGCGCCATTGTGGCGTTATCGGGCATCGAGCTTTGGCAGTTTTGGACAGCGCTGATCCTGCTCGGGATCGGCTGGAATTTTGGCTTCATCGGCGCGACCGCGATGGTAGCCGAATGCTACCGGCCATCGGAGAAGAACAGCGTTCAGGGCGTGCACGACTTCCTGCTCTTCTCGACCACGGCGTTTGCCTCGCTGATGTCAGGGCAGATCTACAATGCCTTTGGCTGGAACATGCTCGCATGGATCGTGATTCCCGTCGCCGGTTCGTGCCTTCTTGCGCTTGGCGCCATGGCGGTCACCCGCCGCAGACGCCAACCCGCCTGATCCCGCAACGCCAGACGGCACAAGGCCTTCAGGCGCATTCCGGAGACTTCTGCGACAAATTATCCCAGCACTAGCTTGACGTGTCCGCGCGCCTTCGCCCAAGCTGCGCGCATTGGGCCGGGAGGGGCGCAAATGCCGCCGGCCTTTTCAGCGTGACCCGGGAGGGGGTTCCAGCCGAGGGTCGAAATCAAGGGATAGATTGGCAATGAACATGCTTTACGTGGTCATCGCCTGCGGTGTGCTTTCCATACTCTATGCCATCTGGGCAACCCGATCGGTGCTGGCCGCCGATCAGGGCAATGCACGCATGCAGGAAATCGCCGGCGCAATCCGGGAGGGCGCGCAGGCCTATTTGACAAGGCAGTACACCACGGTCGCCATTGTCGGCGTTGTGGTTTTCATTCTCGCGTGGTGGCTTCTCACCGGCGTGGCGGCCATCGGCTTCCTCATCGGTGCGGTGCTTTCAGCCTCCGCAGGTTTCATAGGCATGCACGTTTCGGTGCGTGCCAATGTACGCACGGCGCAGGCAGCCTCTAACAGCCTGGCCGCCGGTCTGGACATCGCATTCAAGTCCGGTGCGATCACCGGGCTTCTGGTGGCGGGGCTCGCGCTGTTGGGCGTATCAGTCTATTTCTGGGTTCTCACTGGGCCGCTTGGCCATGCGCCGACGGACCGTATTGTCATCGACGCACTGGTGGCGCTCGGTTTCGGCGCCTCGCTCATCTCCATCTTCGCGCGCCTCGGCGGCGGCATTTTCACCAAGGGTGCGGATGTCGGCGGCGATCTGGTGGGCAAGGTGGAGGCTGGCATCCCCGAGGATGATCCGCGCAACCCGGCCACGATTGCCGACAATGTGGGCGACAATGTCGGCGACTGTGCAGGCATGGCTGCCGACTTGTTCGAGACCTATGTGGTGACGGTTGTGGCCACCATGGTGCTCGCCTCGATCTTCTTCACCGGCGAGGTGGCACTGACACTCATGCTTTTCCCGCTGGTTATCGGTGGTGCCTGTGTGGTGACTTCGATCATCGGCACATTCTTCGTCAAGCTTGGCTCCAACAACTCGATCATGGGCGCGCTCTATAAAGGCTTCTGGGCCACCGCCGCGCTCTCGGTCGTCGCGCTCGGTGGCATTGTCTGGGGGTGGCTGGGCGGTTCCACGTCCTTCTCGGCCAGCAATGGAAGCACCTTCACGGGTACGTCCCTTTTCTGGTGCGGCGTTGTGGGGCTGGGCGTTACAGGCCTCATCATCTGGATTACCGAATATTATACCGGTGTCGGCTACCGGCCGGTGCGTTCCATCAGCCAGGCTTCGGTGACCGGACACGGCACCAATGTCATCCAGGGACTGGCGGTTTCGCTTGAGGCCACAGCACTTCCCGCCATCGTCATCATCGCCGGCATCATCCTGTCATTCAACCTGGCGGGGCTGTTCGGCATCGCCATAGCGGTGACGACCATGCTGGCACTCGCCGGTATGGTGGTGGCACTTGATGCGTTCGGTCCGGTGACGGACAATGCAGGCGGCATCGCCGAAATGTCTGACCTGCCGAGCGAAGTGCGCCAGACGACCGACGCGCTCGATGCGGTGGGCAACACCACCAAGGCGGTGACCAAGGGCTATGCCATCGGTTCCGCCGGGCTTGGCGCGCTGGTTCTGTTCGCCGCTTATACCGAAGACCTGAAATACTTTGCCGCCAATGCGGAGCCTGGCACCTTCTTTGAAGGTGTGAGCGTGGATTTCTCGCTCTCCAACCCCTATGTGGTGGTCGGCCTTCTCTTTGGCGGGCTGCTGCCGTATCTGTTCGGCGGGCTCTCCATGACGGCGGTTGGCCGCGCGGGCGGTGCCATCGTACAGGAGGTGCGCCGGCAGTTCCGCGAGAAGCCGGGCATCATGGAGGGCAAGGAAAAGCCGGATTACGGTGCGGCGGTCGACCTTCTGACAAAGGCCGCGATCAAGGAAATGATCGTTCCTTCGCTCCTGCCGGTGCTCTCGCCGCTCGTTGCGTTCGCGGTTGTCTATGCCATCGCCGGCAAGAGCGAGGCCTTCTCCGCGCTCGGCGCGATGCTTCTGGGCGTCATCGTCACGGGGCTGTTCGTGGCAATCTCGATGACCGCCGGCGGCGGCGCCTGGGACAATGCCAAGAAATCCTTCGAGGACGGTTTCGTGGATGCCGACGGCATCAAGCACGAAAAGGGTTCGGAGGCCCACAAGGCGTCGGTGACGGGCGATACCGTGGGTGACCCTTACAAGGACACGGCCGGACCGGCAGTGAACCCGATGATCAAAATCACCAACATCATCGCACTGTTGCTTTTGGCCGTTCTGGCTCACTGACAGGCAGGCAAGACCTGCATTCGTGACAAAGAAAAAACCCGCGAGCGTCGCTCGCGGGTTTTTGTTGTTGCCTGAGATTGGCGATCGGTCAGCCGCCGCCGAAGAGGCCTGACGGAGGGCCGCCCTTCGAGGCGCCGGCAAGAATCTGGCCGATAAAGGTCTGTTCCTTGCCGCCAGTCGGCGTGGTGCGTGAAATGAAATCGAACACCTTGCCGTCTTCCATCCCGTAATGGGCGATCTTCGAGACGCGCTCATCGTCACCGAAATAAACAGCGAGAACCTGCTGCTCGACAAGGCGCGGACGCATGAAAGCTGCCCCACGCACCCGTTTCTGCGAAATGTAGTAGAAGGCTTCATCGTCGAAGGTTGCCGTTGTGGACGGCGAACCGAGCGCGAGAAGCACCTGCTCGCGGCTGGAGCCGACGGGAACCAGCTCCAACGCCTGCTCGTCGATGACATAACCCTGCGTAAGGGTTTCGCGCGCATCCAGCGTGTTGGCGACATTGCAGCCGGACAATGCAGCCGCAGCGCCGGCAAGACCGGCGGCCAAAATTGTGCGTCCGACAGGATAAATGTTGATTTTCTTCACCTGCAACGACATCTCCATAGCGTCCCCGGCGCGAAGGCTTTCGAGTGAAAGCCCTTGTCCCCGCCGGCAAAACGGGTAAACCAGCTTAAGCGCCGATGCAACCTGATCCTGTCCCAAACCAGCCCCGAGGGAGGGCATTTCTCATGTTCCAGAAGCTGTTTGGCTTTGGGCAGCGTTCGCGCCGTACGGTCATCGACGGCTTGTATGAACGAATCGTGGCGGCCTCGCGGCAGCCAGTCTTTTATGCACGCTGGGAGGTGCCCGACACGCCGCTCGGCCGCTTCGAGATGATCGCGCTTCATATGATTCTGTTTCTGCGCCGGGTACGAAACGAGGAGGGGGCGGCTGTTCGGGATGTTGCGCAGGAGGTCACGGACGTTTTTTTCGCGGACGTGGAGCACGCGATTCGCGAACTGGGGATCGGAGATTTGGGGGTCCCCAAGCGGATCAAAAAACTGGCACGCATGTTTTATGGCCGCGCCGCCGCCTATGGCGAAGCGATTGACGCCGGCGACGTGGAAACGCTGGCAGCTGCCCTGCGCCGCAATATCCGCCCCGACGCCGAGAATTGGTCGGGTGCCGAACCGCTTGCTCTATATGCGTTTGAAGCTGCGGCCCTGCTTGAAGACCTGAAGGTGGAAGGCCTGACCGCCGCCGACATTTCATTCCCTGATGCAGAAAGGGAGCGCTGAGCCATGATCGACAGGAACGCGACCGATAAGAAGAAAAGGGCGCCGGTCTCACACGAGGTGAATGTTCATCGCCTTGCCCGAAAGGGGATGGCGGTTTTGATCAAGGCTGACGAGAGTGAACGCAAGTCCCTTGCCGACGAGCATGATCTTCTTTCTGTCGAGCGTTTCACAGCGGACCTCACCGTGCGGCCGTGGAAAGCCGATGGCGTGCGCATCACCGGCACGGTGGAGGCGGACATAACCCAGGCCTGCGTGGTGACACTCGAACCCGTTTCAAGCCACATCAAGGAAGACGTGTCCGCGACGCTCGTACCAGAGGGATCGCGGCTGGCGCGCAATGAAATTGACGGTGGAGAGTTCGTACTTGACGCGGAAGGTCCGGACATGCCCGACACCTTTCACGGCAGCATTATTGACGTTGGTGCGCTTGTAGAAGAGTTCTTCACACTCGGCATCGACCCCTATCCGCGCAAAGCCGGGGCTGTTATGGAAGCCGGGCAGCCTGAGGACGAAGCGCCAAAAGAGCCCGGTCCGCTGTATGAAGGGCTGCGAAAGCTTGGACAAAAGTCCTGAATTGCATGTTGAAGGCGCGAAACGAGGTTGTGCCTCCGGTCAAAAACGCTATTTTCGCCGCACATTTGAGCCGATACCGGCGCCCGATCAACCATTGAGGCACATCACGCGTGGTACGCATTTCGATTGACGCTATGGGTGGGGATCATGGTCCCGAGGTCACGCTGCGTGGCCTGACCAAGGTTATCGAACGACGTCCCGACGCCCGCTTTCTCATTTATGGCCGCGAGGATGTTGTCCTGCCGATCCTTGATGGCTTACCCGCCCTCAGGGACGTCAGCGACTTCACGCATTGCGAGGTAGCGGTGCGGATGGACGACAAGCCGAGCCAGGCCCTGCGGCAGGGGCGCTGGAAATCCTCCATGTGGAAGGCCATCGAAGCGGTCAAAAACGGCGAGGCGGATGCCTGTGTTTCTGCCGGCAACACCGGCGCGCTGATGGCCATGTCGAAGTTCTGTCTGCGCACCATGGCCGATATCGAACGCCCGGCAATTGCCGCGATCTGGCCGACCATGCGCAGCGAAAGCATTGTATTGGATGTTGGCGCAACCATTGGCGCTGATGCTCAGCAGCTGGTCGACTTCGCCATCCTTGGTGCCGCCATGGCCAACGCGCTTTTCGATCTCGATCGGCCCACGGTCGGCCTCCTGAATGTGGGGGTTGAAGAGATCAAGGGCCAGGAAGAAGTCAAAGAGGCCGGGCGCATGCTGCGCGAGGCCGCGCTCAACACGATGCGCTATGAGGGCTTCGTGGAGGGTGACGATATTGGCAAGGGCACTGTCGATGTGGTCGTTTCGGAAGGCTTCGCCGGCAACATCGCGTTGAAGACAGCCGAAGGCACAGCGCGACAGATTGCCGGGTATCTCCGCGAGGCTATGGGACGCACGCTGATGGCGCGCATAGGCTATCTTTTCGCGCGTGGCGCCTTCCAGCGTCTAGGCGAGAAGATGGACGTTCGCAAGGTGAATGGTGGCGTCTTCCTGGGCCTCAACGGGATCGTCGTCAAAAGCCATGGCGGGGCGGATGCTGAAGGGTTTGCGGCAGCCGTCGAGCTTGGATATGAAATGGCGCGCAGTCATCTGCTCGACAGGACTCGCGCCACCCTGGACCTCTATCACGCCCGCAAGCCGCAAGTGGCTGCCGGCGCTGCAGCCGTGAATGAATAGGACGCTGTGATGACTAGATCCGTCGTGCGTGGCATTGGCTCTGCTCTGCCACGCCGCATCATGAAGAATGCTGAATTTGAAAAACTCGTGGATACGTCTGACGAGTGGATCGTCCAGCGGACCGGCATCCGCCAGCGTCACATCGCCTCGGAAGACGAGACGACGGCATCGCTGGGAGAGGCGGCTGCGCGCGCGGCTCTCGATAGCGCGGGATTGACGCCAGCCGACATCGACATGATCATTCTGGCGACCTCGACGCCCAACAATACCTTCCCGGCGACCGCCGTGGAAATCCAGGAGCGGCTTGGCATGCCAGGCGGCTTTGCCTTCGACATGCAGGCCGTTTGCAGCGGCTTCGTCTATGCCATCACCACAGCAGATCTCTATATTCGTGGCGGTCAGGCAAAGCGGATGCTGGTGATCGGTTCGGAAACGTTTTCGCGCATTCTCGACTGGAATGACCGCACAACCTGTGTCCTGTTCGGAGATGGAGCGGGCGCGGTGGTTCTGGAGGCCGAGGACGGAGAAGCCGCACTTGCCCAGCGCGGTATCATCGCTTCATCCCTGCGTTCCGACGGCAGCCAGCGTGACAAGCTCTATGTGGATGGCGGACCATCGACCACCTGCACGGTTGGTCACCTGCGCATGCAGGGAAGGGAAGTCTTCAAACACGCTGTCGGCATGATCACTGACGTGATCGAGGATGTCTTTGCCAAGGCTGGCATTACAGCCGACGACATCGACTGGTTCGTTCCGCACCAGGCCAATCGGCGGATCATTGACGCATCGGCCAGGAAGCTTGGCATAGCTGAGGAGAAGGTTGTGGTGACCGTGGATCTGCATGGCAACACTTCTGCAGCCTCTGTCCCGCTGGCGCTTTCTGTGGCCGTCGAGCGCGGCCAGATCAAGAAAGGCGATCTCGTTCTTCTAGAGGCGATGGGCGGTGGTTTCACATGGGGCGCGGTGCTGGTGCGCTGGTAGCGGACGTAAATCACGTGTATCGTCCTTGACCGTTGCGAAGCAATTTTTGTAACGTCAGCGCCACGTATTGAAATCACAAGCATTTTCAAGATCTGGATGGGTAGCCCTATGGGGGGAAAGACACTGACGCGTGCCGAGCTGGCAGAGGCCGTCTATCGGAAGGTCGGACTGTCGCGAACCGAATCCGCTCAGCTTGTCGAAATGGTTCTTCAGGAAGTCTGCGACGCGGTGGTGCGTGGCGAGACGGTGAAGCTTTCCTCTTTCGCCACCTTTCAGGTGCGCGACAAGAATGAGCGCATCGGCCGCAATCCCAAGACCGGCGAAGAAGTGCCGATCTCTCCGCGGCGAGTGATGACCTTCAAAGCCTCGAACGTGCTCAAGGAGCGTATTCTGAAGGCGCATCAGGCAAGGCGCATGCGCAAGAGCGCCTGACACGCGCTTTTGGAAACGGCACCACTCTCATTTTTCCCTGGTCGGGAAGTGGTTTACACTCTCGAATCGGTTGGGTGTTCTGAAGCTGCAAAAGCGGTGGATGGAATGCCCGGTTTGCAGGGCAGGTGGCTTGGCGCGCCGGCCTTCAGGAGATTGCGAGATCATGGACAAGAGCCCCGACGCTTTCCGCACCATCAGCGAAGCGGCTGAAGAGCTGGACCTGCCGCAGCACGTTCTGCGCTTCTGGGAAACGCGGTTTTCACAGATCAAGCCACTAAAGCGGGGCGGCGGCCGCCGCTATTACCGTCCCCAGGATATCGACCTGATCAAGGGCATTCGTCACATGCTCTATGACCAGGGATACACCATTAAAGGCGTGCAAAAGCTTTTGCGCGAAAACGGCAACCAGTTTGTCGTCGCCATCGGTCGTGGCGATGTGGCAGCCGTCGAAGCGATCGCCCAGAGCCATCAGGCCGAAGCCGAGAAAGCCGCTTCTGAAGAGGAAGTTCTGGTGGGCACGCCGAAGGCCAAGCCGAGCAAGCGCTTCTTCGGCTTGGGCCGCGGCGAACAGGATGGGCCTGTCACTGCGGATGCGGCGAGCCTTTCGCGTGACAATCGTGCGCTTCTGCAGGAGGCGTTGTTCGACCTGCTGGAATGCAAGCGCCTGCTCGATCAGGTGCGATAGACGCTTTTCCGCCTTCCCCGAGAGGGCGTTGAAGAAAGTTGGCGCTGCGGACGGCTTTTTGCCTTCGAACGGTTTTTAGGCCTTGCGCGTGGGGAGAGGAAACTATATCCCTTGCGCCGGTTCGGAGCGTAGCGCAGCCCGGTAGCGCACTTGACTGGGGGTCAAGGGGTCGTGGGTTCGAATCCCGCCGCTCCGACCATTTTTCCCTAGGTCCATTCTTGTCACATGGTTTACATTTGATACCGGAGAGATGGTTTACACTTTCTCCGGAGCGAATGGGTTTGATGCCGGTTCGACACGATCCTCCTTATTGTCGAAGAAACCCAGATCATAGTCGAGGAATGAGACGAGCCAAATTCCATCATCGACTTCGCGCAGTCCCAGGATTTGGCCTGCGAAGACCTGGCTGAGATTGATTTTTCGTTTTCCGATGCAGATTCTRCCGCATCGTGTGACACGCACGGTGCGGTCATGAAGCGGGTAGTCCGGTTCGTCGGGCGGCCGATAGGCGCGGGGTGACGGTGTATAGAGTTCGCCCGGATAGGCACCGCCCAGTCCCTGATGGGGCCTTTCATTGTTGTAAACCTCGATGAAGCGATCGAAGCGCTCCTGCTGCTGCAGGAAGTTGAAGGCGGCCGGCTTTGCGGCTTCCTTCTTGAGGGTGAGATGCATGCGCTCGTGGCGCCCGTTCTCTTGCGGATGACCGGGTTTGATGCGTTCGATTGTGATACCCAGACGCARCCACCACACAGACAGCCTGCTCAATCCGAACAGCGCATGCGGGCTGGCGAAGGGYGYGCCGTTATCGGTACGGATTGCGSCTGGCACTCCGAAATCCCTGAAAACCCGCTCGAAAACGGAGAAGGCGAAGTCCGACTTCGTCGAGGTCAAGCCTTCGCAGGCCAGCAGATAGCGCGAATGATAATCGGTGATGGYCAGGGGGTAACAATATTGCCGGTTGCCGAGCCTGAACTCTCCCTTGTAGTCGGCGCACCAAAGGCCGTTCGCCTSAACTGCGCTGCGGAGAGCAGTCCCCCGGGCCTTGTAACGGCGCCGTCTGCGGCGCGTGACCAGGCCGTGCCGGTCGAGCACCGCATGCACCGTGCTGATGGCGGGGGGCTTGATCATCGGATATTGCCGGATCAGCTTGTCGCGGATCTTTGGCGCCCCCCAGGATGAATGTTCGCGCTTCAGACCCAGGATGCAGCGCTCGATCTGGACGGGAAGCCTGTTGGCCTGGCGATAGGGTCGCCGTGAGCGGTCGTTCAACCCGTCAAGGCCACACTCCTTGTAGCGCTCGAAAATCCTGTAGCCGGTGACCCGTGATATGCCGAACTCCCGGCAAAGAGGCGCCATCTGCTCTCCTTCAAGCAGACGAGCGATGAATCTGAGACGTTCGTCCATTGGCTTACACTCTTTCCAAGGCATTCGGGTTCCCCCAAATGCGAGATGTGTAAACCATGTGTCCGGTATGAAGTGTCACCTATCTCTCGATAAGCTCACTAGATTTTGGCGTATCGAGGCCTCTCTTGTCTGACGCCCTGACTTGCTGGTTTTGAAAATTCCGGCTGGCTTGCAAGCAACGTCCACTGATCTGATCGCGGTTCGAAGCCACACCTATCCTGCTCGTGTTTCCTTCGTGCGCCAGATCCCGAATGCATGTTTTGTGTTAGGCTTTGCCAGTAGACACCACTGCTGGAGCTGATTTCGATGAGAAAAACATCCCTTCCGCAGTTTCTTCGGAGCGCATGCCTGTCAGCGATCTGGTCGTTGGGCGCATTGTCTGCCGCATCAGCCGAGCCAGAGCGCATCACCTTTGCACACAAAAACTGGTCGGACCTTCGGGGCATACTCAATGTCTTCGAAACGCTCAGGTCGGCCTGCCTTACCCAACCGGTCACGCAGGAACTTCCCGCGCAACTGTTGCCCGAGGGATACCAGATTGTCTCATCTGACCTTTACGCCCTCGGCTTTGAGGCTGGCTCGAAGCCGAAAGCGGTGGTGCTTTCCAAGAATGGGGAGGAGGCAAGGGATCTCGCCGAGGGAGAGCCCTACGTGGAACTGACATTCGCCACTGATGCAACACCGAGCGGCGGTTGCCGTGTAACGTGGAGCAGGGACTGGGATTACTCCGAGGGTGTGAACGGCGTAATGAATAGCATGGCCGTTCTGTTCGATCCCTGGTTCTCGTATTCGCTCAGGGCCGTGCGTGCGTCACGGCCAGACGAAGGGTTCACGCCGCAGGATCAATATAGCCAGGTCAGCGAATGGGCGGTGCCATGCTTTGATGGTCAATGGTGTCGAGTGGGCGCTATTCTTGAGTTGAGGCGGGATGAAGGGGTTCGCCTCACCATAACGCGAGGCGAAGAGCCGGTGGGCGCACGGAATGACAACTAGGTCGAGAGCGCGGTGTGGAGGTGTATGCAGCCATTCTGACGCCGGCTCCGCCTCATCCTAAAGGCGCCGTGCCATCCACTTCTGCTCCAGCGCGATCATGCCCCATAGAAGGCCGAGGAGGAGGTAGAAATGGCGCCAGTGATCGGTGTCGATGACGGTGCCGAGGGCCACATGTCCAACGAAGACGATGTAGACGCAGATCAGATATGGCTGCCAGGGGCGGCGGCGGAACAGAATGCGGAAGCCTGCTGTCACCGTCCACAAAATCAGCGTCAGGTAAGCAGCGAAACCTAACCATGAATAATCGAGCAATGCCTTGAGCCAGATATTGTGCGTGTCCTCACCGAGAATCTGGCCGAATTGCAAAGGCCCAATTCCAAAAGGGTGCTCGGTCGCCCATCCGAAACCAATCCCGAACCGGGCAAAGCGGCCAAGGCGGGCGCTGTCATAATCCTGCACGAGCTGAGCGCGTTGGGTGAAGAGCTCCGAGACCGCCGGAATCTGAAGTGCGAGAATGAGGGCAAGTGCGATGCCGGCGGCCGCAAGCAGCGCCGTAACGGCAATACGCAGCCGCGCGCTGGCTGTACCGGCATTGAGAAAGACAGCGAGAACGAGAAGGCTTGCCGTCATGAGAAGAAGGCCCCACGCGCCCCGCGAAAATGAGAAGAAGATACCACCCGTGATGATGAGCAAAAGCGGAGCGGACAGAAGAGCAATGCGTGGCCGCGCGGTCAGGATCAGGTAAAGCAGATAGATCGCTGGCAGTGTGAGAAAAGGGCCGAAGACGTTCGGATCTTCGAACACACCGGCTGCACGCCCGAACTTGGTAAACATCTCGGCGCCGGGAAACGCGTTGAAATAGCCCAGAATGCCGAACAGCGCGGTGGCCGCGGCAGCCGCCACCCAGGCACGGAAAACAACAGAAAGCAGCTCGGACTCCGCCTCGATGATCGCGGCGAAGAATACGGATGTGAGAGCGAGGAAGAGCGACACCGCGATGTAAAGCGGGATCGTGCCGAGATCTGCAAGTTGGGACAATGAAATAAGACCGCCGATATTGAAAGCGACGAGCAGCGCCAGAAGCGGCGCGGTCCGTCGCGATATCCGCAGGCCTGCGAGCGCCCAGATTGCGATCAGGCCCACCATGTAGAGCTCATAGGGGGCTGGTTCGCGAATAACGAAGCCCGACAGGAAAACTCCAAAGCCGATCGCTGCCAGCTTCGCGAGCGAAACCAGCTTGGCGTCGATGGCGGCGCGGGCAAGCCCGGGCGGCTCTCTATCGTAGGTGAGCAGGCTCAATAGGCGTTTTCCGTATTGAACAGGCTGATTGGCGTCAGGAACAGGATCTTGAGGTCGAGCCAGAGCGACCAGTTTTCGATGTAATAGAGATCGTACTCCGTGCGTTTGCGGATTTTCTCGTCCGAATCAACCTCGCCGCGCCAGCCATTGATCTGCGCCCAGCCGGTGACACCGGGTTTCACTTTGTGACGGGCGAAGTAGCCATCGACGACTTCTTCATAAAGCCGATTGTGTGCCTGGGCGGCCACCGCATGCGGCCGCGGCCCCACCAGAGAAAGGCTGCCAAAAAGCGCGTTGAAGAACTGAGGCAGCTCATCGATGGATGTCTTGCGGATAAAGCGGCCGACACGGGTGACCCGTGGGTCGTTCTTGGTCACGGCATTTCTTGCCGTCGGGTCGCACTGATCCACATACATGGAGCGAAACTTCAGCACCTCAATGGACTCGTTGTTGAAGCCGTGGCGCTTTTGCCTGAACAGCACAGGCCCCTTGCTGTCGAGCTTTATTGCGATGGCCGTGGCGATCATGATTGGAGAGAAAACGAGAATTCCGAGCAGGCTGAAGAAGATGTCGAACCCTCTTTTAGCGACCGAATCCCAGTCGTTGATGGGACGGTCGAAAATATCCAGCATCGGCACCGAGCCGATATATGAGTAGGCACGCGGGCGGAACCGCAGATGGTTTGCATGAGCCGAGAGACGGATGTCGACCGGCAGCACCCAGAGTTTTGAAAGAAGCGACAGCACACGCTTCTCTGCCGAGATTGGCAACGCGACAATCAGCATGTCGATCCTGGCGATGCGGGTGAACTCCACCAGTTCGGTGATGGTGCCGAGCTTCGGATAGCCGGCAACAACGGGCGGTGAGCGCAGATCGTCGCGATCATCGAACAGTCCGCAGATGCGTATGTCGTTATAGGGTTGCTGCTCGATGGAGCGAATGAGTTGCTCGGCGTTGGCACCCCCACCCACGATAACCGCTCGGCGTTCGATCGTGCCGTTGCGCGCCCAGCGGCGCAGGAGCTGCGACATGGTAATGCGCAACACCAGAAGCGTCATGAACCCGCAGACAAACCAGGACCCGAGCCAGAAGCGCGAAAAGCTGTCGGAAATTTTCAGGAAGAAACCCGTCAGAGCCAGCGCCGCGAATGTCGCCATCCAGGCGATGAACACTCGCCCCATTGCGCCGGTTGGGTTGCGCAGCGCGCGCATCTGGTAGCAGCTGGTGAATTCGCACAGCACCACCATGAGAAGGGAGCCGCCGCCGATTACGGTCATATAGTGCCAAAAAAGCACTGGCGAGAAGCCTACGTAAATCGCGTAGAGAACAAAGCCGGTCGCGAGCAACATCACGAGCTCGACCAGGCGCATTACACCCAGAACCATGACTGGCGACATGGTCTCGCGCTTGTATTGTTGTGCGACCTGCCAAGCTATGGGGTTGAGCTTGCTCTGCTCCTCGCCGGCCTTCAGCATGCCCGATTGTTTCGGCGCCTTCGATACCTGAAGCCGTTTCGGGTCAATCTGATTCATGAACTGGCAATGCCCCCTGAGGTTTGCGACCGTACGATAGGTGCCAGGGGCTAAAATTCTGTTTCAGGCACAGACTTGCTAAAACTGCTCGTATTTGTGCTTAACGTTTGGTGTCCAGGCTGGCCCGGTATGCCGTCTCAATGGTGGCGGCCATGACGTCCGCACCGAAGCGCATCCGCAGATCGGCCGTTCCCGGCATCAGGGCATGGAAAGCCGCTTCGTCATCAAGCGCCAGTTGCATCTTGCCGGCTATGGCGTCGGCGTCAGGTCGGGTGAGGGCAGGGGAATCCTCGCCGAAGATTTCGGGAATTCCGCCAACAGCACTGGCGATCAGGGTGCGACCGGCCGCCAGTGCCTCCAGCACGATATAGGGCATGGCTTCGGCGCGCGAGGGCACCACCATGATCCGGGCCAGTGAAAACGCATTGCGCGCGGGCATGGCCGGAAGGAAGCGAATACGTTCGCCGAAACCGAGTTCCTGCGCCTGATGTCTGTAACGATCGAGATCGTCGCCGTCTCCGACCATGACGGCAGTCAGCCTGCGGTCGATTAACCGCTCCGTCAGTGACAGCGCATCAATGAAAAGGTCTGGGCCCTTCAGATCGCGCATCATGCCGATGTAGAGGAAATCGGCCGCTTGCGAGAGGGTTTCAACGGGGTCGAACTCATCTGCAGTCAGCCCGTTATAGACCAGTGTGCTGGGTGCGCGGGGAATTCCGACCTTCTGTTCAAACGTACGCCGTTCGTAATCGGACACGAACAGGATGTGATCGGTCAGGCGATCCATCATGCGTTCGATTGAAAAGAAGAAGCGTCCGGTAGCGGTCTGCGCTGCATAATGCAGGCTCCCTCCGTGTGGCGAATAGATCCGTGCGGGCCTCTGGCCCGACATCCGCATCAAGGTACCGAACACCCGTGCGTATACCCCGCCCTTGGCTCCATGTCCGTGCAGCACGTCGGGACGCATCTCGCGCACGACGCCATAGGCACGCCGCGCGGCGGTGAGATCGCCCAGTCCGATATGGCGCTGCATGGGGGTGCGCTTCACCCCAAGGGAAAGCCGCGGCTCCAGATCAGCGATAAGGCTTGCTTCATAGCTTCCGCCGGTGGTGGAATCGCAGATAATACCGACCTCGTGCCCGGCAGCGCGCTGAGCATCGCAAAGGTCACGGACATGGCGAAAGATTCCGCCGACCGGAGAGCGGAAACAGTGTACGATCCTCAGTCTCTCGCGAGAGGGCACGGCCTCGACCCCTGTTGGCGGATACGCTTCAGAACAGGCGTTCGCGGACATAGACAGTGTCACCAGGAAGAAGCGGATCTGAGGTGACGACACGTCCGGTCAACACCTTGCCGTTGATGTCGCGGGTGATGTCGACATTGCTCTGATTGGCGCGGGGGCTGAAACCACCGGCGGCGGCAACAGCCTTTTGAACTGTCATGCCAGGAACATAGGAATACTGCCCGGGAGACCCGACTTCGCCCATCACGAAAACGGGGCGATAACGGTCAATTTCGACCGTCACATCCGGATCACGCAGATAGCCCTGCCTGAGCTTGCCGGCGATCGACTGCTCAATCTGTTTTAAGGTCCTGCCCCGGGCAGGTACCGAACCGATCAGCGGAAATGCGATGTAACCAGCCTGGTCGACGCTGTAGGTGTTGGTGAGGTTGTCCTGATCAAAAACGGTGACGCGAAGCGAGTCTCCGGCGTCCAGAACATATGGCTGGTAAAGCGCTTCGTGGAAGGCCGCCGGTGCCGGGCGATACCCCGAACAGCCCGCAGCAAGAACGAGTGCTGCCAGCACGGGCAGGAGTTTGGCTGTTTTCATCATGACCGACTGCAAACCTCTGACGTCATCAAGTCCCGCCCTTGATCCGTAAGCGAAATCGCCACCAGAGCAGGCACCATGCTCGTTTTATCCATCCGTTAGGGTTAATGTCGGGTAAAGCTGCGCCTTATACCCCCATAACGCGCATGCGTTTGCCCTTGAACGGCTGACGCGCAGCTTTAACCGGCTGGTTACTATGCCCGTTTACCTTGGCGGCAAGCAGATTGGGAGCCAACTGGATGAACAGCGATCAGATCGCGCATGGTGACGTGGATGTGGACCTGAGCCGGCTTTTTGCCGGTGTCCGGCGCAAATGGCCACGCATTCTCTTCGCCGCGCTTGTCATCACCGGACTGGTTTTTGCCGTTACCTATACCGTCACACCGCAATACCGCGCCCAGACGCGGCTTCTGATTGAGACCCGCGAATCCGTATACACGCGCCCGCAGGGCGTGAACGATGGAGACCGGCCAATTCTTGACGGGGAGGGCGTGGCAAGCCAGGTGGAACTCATCACCTCCACCGAAATCCTCACCAGCGTCGCCGAGCAATACAATCTTGCCAATCGCGGCGAGTTTGAAGGCGGCGGGGGTTCCTTTCTGTCCGGCTTGCTCGTGATGGCGGGCATCAAGAGCGCTCCGGTCGAAGGAACACAGGAAGAAAAGGTGCTACGCGCGTTCCGCGAGCGCCTCACCGTCTACCGGGTCGAGAACTCACGCGTCATTGTTATCGAGTTTTCTTCTGAGGATCCCAAGCTTGCGGCTGAAATTCCGAACGCGGTGGCAGACGCCTACGTCGCGATGCAGAGCGAAGCGAAGCTTCAGTCGAACACCAGTGCGACCCAGTGGCTGGAACCGGAAATCCAGGATCTGCGCGAGCGCGTGAAAGAAGCCGAAGCCCGTGTCGCAGAGTACCGGGCGCAGTCCGATCTCCTGCTCGGTCAGAACAACACCGTGCTGGCCACGCAGCAGCTTGCTGAACTGTCTAGCGAGCTGTCTCGCACCCGCGCCAATCGTTCCGCAGCGACAGCGCAGGCAGATTCCGTGCGCAGCGCACTGGAAAGTGGCGCTCCCGTAGAAACCCTGCCTGAAGTCATGGCATCGCCGCTTATTCAGCGCTTGCGTGAACGTCAGGTGGAACTCAACGCGCAAATCGCCGACCTTTCCACGACGTTGCTTGGCAATCATCCACGCATTCGCGCCCTGCGTTCGCAACTCGCCGATTTCGACGCACAGATCAGGAGCGAGGCCAACAAGGTGCTGGCTGGTTTCGAGGCCGAAGCCGCAACGGCGCAACGGCGCGAGGAAGAGCTGACGGCCGAACTCAATCGTCTGAAGGCAGCGTCTGCTGTTGCTGAAGAAGAACAGGTGGAACTTCGCGCACTGGAGCGGGAAGCCACGGCGCAGCGCGAACTGCTCGAATCCTATCTGACACGCTATCGTGAGGCGGCGTCTCGCAGCGACCGCAATTATCTGCCCGCGGATGTCCGGATCTTTTCGCGTGCCATCACGCCAAGCGAGCCATATTTCCCGAAAATCATGCCGATCACGGTTGCCGCCTTTGTCGCCTCGCTGCTGATCATGGCCATCATCACATTGCTGCAGGAGCTGTTTAGTGGTCGCGCCATGCGCCCGACCGCCGGTGTTGCTGCTCCGGTGCCTGCGACCGCACGAATGCCGCGTGCTGAGCCATTGGTCGAGGTCGATATGCCAAAGCCGCAGGCTCCGAAAGCGCCACCTGCCAGAAAAGTGGTTTCCGCTCCCCTCCCAGAACCGGAAGAGCAGCATGAGCGGAAGCGCGTGGCACGCTACGGTGAGATCGACATCGAACAGGCATCCGAAAGACTGGTGACCGGCGGCGCAACGCGCGCATTGTTTATCTCTCCCGAAGGCGATGAGGCTGCCGCGGCATCGGTTTTGGTCGCGCGGGATGTGGCCGATTCCGGCCTGCGCGTTCTGCTTCTCGATCTCACTGCTTCGGGCGCGGCCTCTTTGCCGATGCTTGAAAGTGTCGCCTATGCCGGGATCACCAACCTTCTCGCTTCCGAATCGCAATTTGCCGACGTGATCCATACGGATCTCTTTTCGGAGTGCCATATCATTCCCGTCGGCACGGCTGACCCGCAGCGCGCCATGCGCGCGGCGGACCGGTTGCCCATCATCATGGAATCATTGTCGGCCGCCTACGATGTCGTCATCGTCGAATGCGGGCCGACGGATGCGCAGGCGATCCGTCGTCTGCTCTCGTCCGATACGGAAGTGCTTGTCAGCATGATCGACCCGGACGAAGGTGAACTCGTTCTGGAGATGCTGGACGAACTCCGCGACAGCGGCGTCGACGCGCCAATCCTGGTTTCACCTGCCGGCTACAGCATGCCGCCTGCGCCTCCCGGGCGCGACGCGGCCTGATCCTCTCGGCGAGGCTCAGCGATGTGCTGAGCCAAGCTGGCGCCGCAGTGCCTTCGCCAGCCGCCAGAGCCTGGGATTGTTGTTGATCAGATGCTTGGCGCGCGCGGCAGCGGACAGTCCAGAGGCCAGGACGCGGCCCTTCCCGGTAAGCGGAACGAATGTGTCGAACTGGATGGTTTCCAGATCGCACCACAGACGTTTGTAGTACTCGTCGCCAACGCTGAAATCATAGATTTTCAGCCCTTCCGAACACGCTTCCTGAATGTTCTCATAGAAGAGGAAACGGCCGGGGCTGGCATCGGTCAGTTCATCGTCCGCGATTGAACTGAACTCGCAGACTAGGCGATCGCCCGTGCGACTTGAGCCTGTTACGGCACGGAGTTTTCCGGCCACTTCAAGCCCGTGAAGCACAAAGCGCGGATCTTGCGTCTCAGCCGCATCACCAAACAGTGTGCGAAACGCGTTTTTCACCGCGTCAGGTGCAAAAACATTCTGAATGCCCATCTGGGCGAAGCGGTGCGCCTTCATGTCAAAGAAGGCGTTAAGCATCACTTCAGCTTCGGCGCGTGAACGGGCGAGACGGCGCTCCACCTTACCGGCAGCCTCCAGTTTACGTGCCTGAGAGCGATGCTGCTTTCGCTTCCGCTTGCCACTGGAACGCGCGAGCACCGCATCAAAGCCCCCGTCCAGGTTGACCGCAAGCGAGACATTGGGACTGTCGCTATGCGGCCAGCCCAGCAGGGGATTGTCCTGACCGGCGCACTCACGCAGTTGTCGTTCGAGAACCAGAACGTCGATCTCCGGCCGGGCTTGCCGGATGCCATCGCGCAGCGCGGTGAGATGTGTTTTGGGAAAACCGTCGCAAAGCCGAACGTGAAGGGCGGGAAAATTACCGTTGGCGTGACGGTCGCCTATGAAACGGGCGATGCGAAAGCGGCCCTTCTGAACGACCTCGAGCGCAAGGCTCAGCAAGTGTCCCTGCCCGTCGCAAAGGCGCACGATGATTGAAGGATGAGGCGTGTGTCTGGTCCACGCTGACACCCAGTCGGGGCTTTGGGCGGGCATGAAGCAGGCCTCGGCGCAGTCCTCGCGGTAGCGCCGCAGAACCGCAGCGCTGGCATCGCACACTTCAACGCTGAGACCATTCCCGCCTTTCATGCCGGCGGGAGGAACACGCTCTGGCTGCCTGGCAAACGTCATCTTCCATCGCTGTTATCGAAGCCGCCTTTCCGGCAGCGCCGTTTCTGTGTAGCGATAAAAGGTGAAGGAATAATCGACGGTTCAGGCGTCGCGCTCGGGCTTGCCGATCATCCAGCGGATGATGAACATGGCCGGGATGATCCAGAGCAGTCCGGTCAGGAAGAAATAGGCAAGGTGGATCAATGGGCCTGACTGAGCCAACTGAGCGACAGCAATCGCGGTCGATAAGATGGCGTAAATGGCTACAAGCGCGACGAGCGCGACCATGCCAATGAATTTTCGCAGACGTACGGGCATGACAAACACCTTTTGCTCGTCTCATAGAGCGCGGGAAGAGGGGATGCAATCACGCAACTGACGTGGCGCGACGGCTTGTCGCGCAAAGGGTGGTTCGACTTGCAAGTCAGAGGGCTTTGGTTCACCAACGGTCAACTTCCAAAATGACGATGGCTGACGCTGTGGATATGACCGCTTCCAGTGCTGCAAGGGCAGATGTCTCGCAGGAGACTCTTTTGCGCAACCGCAAATTCGTGCGCTTCTGGCTTTATTTTGTGCTTTTGACGCTGTTCGCCCTGGTAATCGTCGGCGGAGCGACCCGGCTGACGGAATCGGGCCTCTCCATCACGGAGTGGAAACCGATTCATGGTATCATCCCGCCACTGAGCGAGGCCGAATGGCAGGAGGAACTGGAGAAATACCGCCAGATTCCTGAATACCAGCAGGTCAACAAGGGCATGAGCCTCGATGATTTCAAGACCATCTTCTGGTGGGAGTGGGCGCATCGGCTGCTAGCGCGCGGTGTTGGTTTTGTTTTTGCGCTGCCGTTGGCCTTTTTCTGGTTGACTGGGCGGCTCGAGAACAGCCTGAAGCCGAAGCTTCTTGGCATTCTGGCGCTGGGTGGCCTGCAGGGTGCGGTCGGCTGGTGGATGGTCGCCTCCGGCCTGGTGGACCGGGTCGATGTGAGCCAGTACAGGCTTGCCACGCACCTCACCATCGCCTGCCTCATCTTCGCCGCTACGGCGCTGGTCGCTCGTGGCCTTGCGCCGCACTCCACCGGCAGGGCGGAGGAAGGTGTGCGCCGCTTCGCCGGCTGGATGGTGATCGCGGTGCTGTTCCAGATTTACCTAGGCGGTCTTGTCGCCGGTCTGCGCGCCGGAATGACCTACAACACCTGGCCGCTGATGGACGGCGCGCTGGTGCCGGGCGGACTGTTTGCGCAGACGCCGGCCTGGATCAATTTCTTCGAGAACCCGAAAATGGTGCAATTTGTACACAGGCTCGGCGCCTATGCGCTTCTGGTCCTCGCGCTCTGGCAGATCGTGTTCGTGATCCGGCGGGAACCGGGGACGCCACATGCACGCCGCACCATCCTCTTTGGGATTCTGGTGTTGGCGCAGGCCGCCATCGGCATCATGACCCTTATCATGGTCGTGCCCATCGACGTGGCGCTCACGCATCAGGGGGTGGCGCTTGTCGTGCTCTTCTTCGTCTGCGCTCACTGGCGCGCGACCAAGGGGCCTTATCCTCTCCCTGAACCGTCACACCGCAAACGTGACGAGGACGAGGTCTACGCGGCCGTATAATTTCAGATAAACGACCAAATAAGAAAGGCGCGTCTGTCGGGGCGCGCCTTCATTCTTGCCATGAGCAGAAGCTCAAAGTCCTTTTAACATCAGATCCATGTTCTGCACCGCTGCACCTGAAGCGCCCTTGCCGAGATTGTCATAGACGGCAATGAGCAGCGCCTGCGCTCGGGCGTCGTTGGCAAAGACGTGCAGCGTCATCGTGTTGGTGTCGTTGTGGGTCTCGGGATCGATATCCGCCGTGCGTTCGATTGCGGCGAGTGGGGCGACCTTCACTACACCGCCCTCAATCGCGCCGTAATGGTCGGCGAGTACAGCATGGAGTTCCGCGGCTGAAGGAACCCGGTCGAGATGCCCAAGCTGCAGGGGGAGGGCGGTCAGCATGCCCTGGGCGAAATTGCCCACCGCCGGCTGCATCAGCGGCGTGCCTGCAAGCCCCGCATAGGTCTGCAGTTCGGGCAGGTGCTTGTGGTTGAGTGTGAGCCCATAAGGCATGAATTTCGGTGCTTCGGCGCCCTTCGCCTCATAGTCCTCGATCATGCTGCGGCCGCCACCCGAATAGCCCGAGATGCCGTTGACAGTGACGGGCAGATCGGCGGGCAGAAGGCCTGCACCGATGAGCGGCCGTAGAAACGCGATGGAGCCCTGCGGCCAGCAACCGGGATTGGCAACCCGTTTCGCGTCGCGGATCGCAGCGCCCTGCGCCCTGTCCATCTCCGCAAAGCCATAAGTCCAGCCCTCCGCGACGCGATGAGCCGTGGAGGCATCAATGACGCGGGTTGCGTCATTCTCGATCAGCGAGACGCTTTCACGCGCGGCGTCGTCCGGCAGGCATAAAATCGCGATGTCGGCCCTGTTGAGGAACTCCGCACGCGCCGCAGGATCCTTGCGCTTCTCGGCGGGGATGGAGATCACCTCGATGTCGCGGCGCTCGGCCAGACGCGTCCTGATCTGCAGGCCGGTGGTGCCGTGTTCGCCGTCGATGAAGATTTTCGCCGTCATGATGTCAGTCCTGGAAAAGAGTCTTGTTTCAACTGGTTGCGCACGCGTTTGGAATCAATCCTTAAAGCGCTTGAATCGATGCTTCAGCTCTTATCGTCGCCTTCTCACTGCGAGAAGGCCGAGATAGTGCATGGCGATGGTCGCGCCGGCGATTGCCGTTACATCGGCATGATCGTAGGCAGGGGCAATTTCGACAATGTCCGCACCGACCATGTCGAGCGCGCCGAGCTGGCGCAAAACCGAGAGCATTTTCGCACTGGACGGGCCGCCGGCCACGGGGGTTCCGGTGCCTGGCGCATAGGCGGGATCAAGGCAGTCGATGTCGAAGGTGATATAGGCGGGGCGGGTGCCCACACGCGCAAGAATAGCTTCGGCGATCTCCGCGGCCTTCATCTCTTCCACATCATAGCCATGCAGGATCGCAATGCCGCAATCTTCAGGCGCGTGCGTGCGGATGCCGACCTGAATGGAAGCAGCCGGATCGATGACGCCATCCCGCACCGCACGCCCGACGAAGGAGCCATGGTCGATCCGCTTGCCGTCATCGTGCCACGTGTCCTGATGGGCATCGAACTGGACGAGCGCGAGCGGGCCGTGCTTTGCCGCATGGGCTTTCAGCAGCGGCCAAGTAACGAAATGATCGCCGCCAAGCGACAGTAGAAAGGCGCCGGCCTTTAGTATCTTCGTCGCTTCGCGCTCGATGGTCGCCGGTGTCTTCTGATGATTGCCGTAATCGAGCAGGCAGTCGCCATAATCAATGACGGACATTTCTGCGAACAGATCCGCGCCAAACGGATATTGTGGGTCATTGTCGAAGATCGCCGAGGCACGGCGGATCGCCTGTGGACCGAAGCGCGCGCCCGGTCGATTGGAGACGGCTGCGTCGAACGGGATGCCCCAGACCACAACGTCGGCGCCCTTCAGTGATTTGGTGAACTTGCGGCGCATGAAGGAGAGCGCTCCCGCATAGGTGGGGTCGCTGGCCGCACTGGTGAGGGTGCGGGCGGTGAATGCGTGGTCGATCGACTTCGACGGCATGGCGCTTCTCCTGTGATGATCCAGATGGGTAGGGTGAAGCCAAAACCCGCGCAAGAAAAAAGCGGACCCGAAGGCCCGCTTTTTCGTATCCGGCAGTTCTGGAAGCTTAGCGCTTGGAGAACTGGAACGAGCGGCGAGCCTTTGCCCGGCCATACTTCTTGCGCTCGACCACGCGGCTGTCGCGGGTCAGGAAGCCACCCTTCTTGAGGACGCCGCGCAGCTCTGGTTCGTAATGGGTCAGAGCCTTGGAGATGCCGTGACGGACGGCACCGGCCTGACCGGACAGGCCTCCACCGACGACGGTGGCGACGATGTCATACTGGCCGTTGCGGTCGGCAGCGACGATCGGCTGCTGCAGGATCATCTGCAGAACCGGGCGTGCGAAATATGCCTGGAACTCCTTGCCGTTGACGGTGATCTTGCCGGAGCCCGGCTTGACCCACACGCGGGCAATGGCGTTCTTGCGCTTGCCGGTGGCGTAAGCGCGGCCCTGGGCGTCCAGCTTCTGCACATGCACCGGAGCTTCCTGCTCGGCGGTCTGCGCAGCGGTTGCCGCACCCAGCTCTTCGAGGGAATTGATTTCGGCCATTACTGGGCCCTCACATTCTTCTTGCTCATGGCGGCGACGTCGAGCGTCTCCGGGTTCTGGGCGGCGTGCGGATGCTCGGCGCCGGCGTAGACGCGCAGATTCTTCATCTGGCGGCGACCAAGCGGACCGCGCGGGATCATGCGCTCAACGGCCTTCTCAAGCAGACGCTCGGGGAACCGCCCCTCGAGCAGCTGGCGCGCGGTGCGCTCCTTGATGCCGCCGGGGTGACCCGTGTGCCAGTAGTATTTCTTGTCGGTGTATTTCTTGCCGGTCAGCACAACCTTGTCGGCATTGATGATGATGACATTGTCGCCATCGTCCACATGCGGGGTGAAGGTGGGCTTGTGCTTGCCGCGGAGACGGTTTGCAACGATAGAAGCGAGACGGCCGACGACAACGCCTTCGGCGTCGATCAGGATCCACTTCTTCGTCACTTCCGCAGGCTTCTGCGAAAAGGTTTTCATGGGTCTTTTTCCACTTTCATGAACCCGGCCCTCAGGCTGGGCGTTTCTTGTTGCTTGTGTTTGACATTGTCGAAACCCGGCAGGCTCAGGCAATGCAAACCAATGCAGCACGACAGTTAAGGTGCAGCGCTGGTTATCTATAGGGGGGTGGGATGGACGTCAAGTGCAATATTTTGGGCGGCGTCATGAAAACATCAATAAAAACAAGAGGTTGAAATTACGGTATCCAGATACCGCCATAAATCAGCGCTGCTTACCGCATTTCTGAGGCAGAACGGGTCATTCGGCGGGCGGGATGGAGTAGGTTCCGGTGGCGTGAGCGACGGTTCCGCCTGTATCGCCGGCCACCAGTTCGGCCTCGAAAACCATCAGCCGGCGACCGAGTTTCAGAATGCGGCAATGGCCGTCCACCGTGCCGGGGCCGGCCTTGCGCATGAAGTTTATGTTGAGATTGGTGGTCACGGCGAGCGCCTTGCGGCCGATATGGGAGAGCGCACACACATAGCCGCCGATATCGGCCAGCGCAAAGAGAGACGGACCGGAAACCGTGTCGCCGGGACGCAGATGCCGGAACCCGGCCTCAAGCCGCACCGTACAGCCACCCGGAGAGACGTTAAGCGCGCGATAGTCGGGAACCTCACCGCTGCAGGCCTGTGGAAACACTTCGCGCAGATATGAATTGACTTCTTCGGCGTTCATCACCGGTTGGAACCTTTGTCCACCGCTGCGTGCATCCATCAACCTTGTCCTCCCCATTTTGCCTGACTGGCGCTTTGCGAAGGCGCCCAATCGATGAGAGAATTGCCGGATTGCCGGATCAACACAAGCGGCACTAAGGTGGCAACGCATCACACGCAGGGAGGAAGACCATGGCCGAAGCGGCTGCAGATCAGGAGAGGATACAGGCACCCGTCGCTGTGAGCGAGGCCGATGGCATCCTGCGGCTGACGCTTGCCAGCCCGCCGGCCAATGCGCTGTCCATTGCCATGATGGAGGCGCTGAAAGGCGCTCTCGAGCGCGCCCGCGACGACGAAGCGGTGCGTGTCATCATTCTCCGCTCCGAAGGCAGGGTGTTTTGTGCCGGCCATGATCTGAAGGAGTTGACGGCGCACCGTGCTGACGCGGACCGGGGCAGGGGGTTCTTCGAAAAGACCATGCTTCTGTGCGCCAGCCTGATGCAGACCATCGTGCGCCACCCCAAGCCGGTGATTGCCGAGGTGAGCGGGGTCGCCACCGCTGCCGGCTGCCAGCTTGTCGCCTCCTGTGACCTTGCGGTTGCGAGCGATACAGCGCGGTTTGCAACGCCGGGTGTCAATATCGGCCTGTTCTGTTCGACGCCCATGGTGGCTCTGTCGCGCAATATTTCGCGCAAGCACGCCATGGAAATGCTGCTTACGGGAGAGATGATCGACGCGCAGACGGCCCGTTCGTTCGGTCTGGTCAACCGTGTGGTGCCGCAGGATGTCTTGAATCAGACCGCGATGAATTTCGCACAAACCATTGCTTCCAAATCACCTTTGACGCTCAAGATCGGTAAGGAAGCGTTCTACTCACAGGCCGAGATGGAACTTTCGCAGGCCTATGACTACACGGTGCGGGTGATGGTGGAGAACATGATGGCGCGAGATGCGGAAGAAGGTATTGGCGCCTTTATCGAAAAACGCGCGCCGCAATGGCAGGGCAAATAAGAAGAGCCTGCCGATAACGGCAGGCAGTCTGTATTTTGCGGCTGCCCCGGTTTTCGTCAGTCATCCGTCCAGCAGATGTGCACGGGGCACGCATCCGTATCGAAAGCGGGGACGCGCCGAACCTTCAACGTGTTGAATGCGGCCGGACACTCCTCGAGATTTGCCACGAACCGATCATAACGCTGAATGGGACCGCCGTTTCTGGACGGGTAGCGCAAAATGATTGAACCGTGTTTTCTAATGGACGCCTGGATTTGCTGACAGGTCAGTCCTGCGGCCCATGTACTTTGGTTGGGGAACAGCAGGACCGTACCCAGGATTGTGACCAAAAGCTTGTGCATGGCTTCCCTTTCCGAACATCGTTGCAAGTCACGCCATCTCCGGAGAAAAATGGCGCACCGGCGAGGTGCGGCGGGAAGTAATGCCTGAGGCTAGTTCAGGGAAAAAGTTGATATAAGCATAAATGAATAAAGGATTTTTTCTGTTTTTAAGTATATCATTCCGGCTGGTATCAGCGACCGGAATGGAGCCCTGATCTGTCCTGTAAGGCGGCAGGAAAAATCAGTGGGATTTAAACCAGGGACGTTGGAAAAGCCGCTCCCTGATTTCCGGTTTGCAGCGTAGCACCGGGCAGGATTCGCGGTCTGCCGCAGGAATGGTAGCGCGGGCACCGATATGGCCAACGGGGCAAAGCCGCTCATGCGACACATAGCGATCATAGCGCGGGAGACTGGGGTTGTTGCGCGACTGATAACGCATGATGGCAGCACCCTCCGCCGCGATCCGCGCTTGCACCTCGGCGCAGCTCATGGCAGTTGACGTGTAACGGGATATTGCCTCTGCCGGGCTGGCGATGAGCGTCGCTCCGATGGCGAGTATTGCGTATCTCAACATGTTCGACCCCTGGTTTACTGCGGGCTGGAATAAGCAGAACCTTATCATGAAGCTTGTTTGCGCCGAGAATGCGGTCGGCCGGGGTTTCAAGATCGGGCTGGCCCGACGGGTGCCATTCGCGGCAAGCCGAGGAGAAGAACAACACCGACAAAGCGAATCTCCGGGAGCGACGATGAACCACGACAAATATGACGATGCCTACATCTCCGGTATTCTGAATGCGGTAAAGACGGTCGCCATCGTCGGCGCATCTGCCAATGAGGTGCGACCGAGCTTCTTCGTCACCAAATATCTGATCGACAAGGGCTATTCGGTGTTTCCCGTCAATCCCGGGCAGGCAGGCAGGGAGATTGCCGGACGACCGGTCGTTGCCCGTCTCGCCGATTTGTCGGAACCGGTGGACATGGTCGACATCTTCCGCCCTTCGGCCGCCATCCCCGGCGTGACGGATGAGATACTGGCAATGGACCCGCTCCCCAAGGTGGTCTGGATGCAGCTTACGGTGCGTGACGATGCTTCCGCCGGGAGGTTGGAGGAAAAGGGGATCCAGGTGGTGATGGATCGCTGCCCGAAGATCGAGTATGCCCGGCTCTCCCGCGAGATTGGCTGGAACGGTGTGAACAGCCGGGTCATTTCCTCGAAAAAGCCCATCATGCGCAAAGGTTTTCAGAGTTTCGGCATACGTCAACGCTGATTTTCCAAAGAACGCCAGCCCACAGGGACAAAACGCCTTTTCCTGCGACGGCGCCCTCTGTATTGATGCCCCGAACGAATATCTGTTTTTTTGGAGGAATAGTCATGAGTGAGCGTACGCCCGGTTTCGACACGCTGGCAGTGCATGCAGGGGCTCAGCCCGATCCGGCGACAGGCGCGCGCGCCACGCCGATCTACCAGACCACCTCCTATGTCTTCGACGATGCGGACCATGCCGCCTCTCTGTTTGGCCTCAAGGCCTTCGGCAATATCTACACCCGCATCATGAACCCGACGCAGGCTGTTCTCGAAGAGCGCGTCGCGGCTCTGGAAGGCGGCACGGCGGCGCTCGCCACGGCGTCGGGTCACGCAGCACAGCTCCTCACTTTCCACACGATCATGAAGCCCGGCGCGAACTTCATCGCTGCCAGGAAACTTTACGGCGGGTCGATCAACCAGTTCGGCCATGCTTTCAAGAACTTTGACTGGCATGTGCGCTGGGCCGATCCGGAAGACCTCGACAGTTTTGAAAGCCAGATCGATGACAATACGCAGGCGATCTTCGTCGAAAGCCTCGCAAATCCCGGCGGCACCTTCGTGGATCTGGAGAAGATCGGCAATGTCGCCCGCAAGCATGGCCTGCCGTTCATCGTCGACAACACCATGGCCTCACCCTATCTGTTGCGCCCCATTGAGCACGGCGCCGATGTTGTTTTGCACTCGCTGACCAAGTTCATGGGCGGCCACGGCAATTCCGTGGGCGGTGTTCTGGTCGACGGCGGTACGTTCGACTGGTCGAAGTCGGGTAAGTATCCAATGCTTTCCGAGCCGCGCCCCGAATATGGCGGCATGGTATTGCATGAGACCTTTGGCAACTTCGCGTTCGCGATTGCCGCCCGCGTCTTGGGACTGCGTGATTTCGGCCCGGCGATCTCGCCCTTCAACGCGTTCCAGATTCTGACCGGCATCGAGACGCTCGCCCTTCGCATGCAACGTCACAGCGACAATGCGCTCAAGGTCGCCGAGTGGTTGAAGGGCCACGACAAGGTGTCCTGGGTTTCCTATCCGGGCCTGCCCGATGATCCCAATCATGGCCTCATGAAGAAATACTCCCCCAAGGGCGCGGGTGCGGTCTTCACCTTTGGCCTGAAGGACGGCTTCGATGCGGGTGTGAAGGTGGTGGAGAGCGTGGAGCTATTCTCGCATCTGGCCAATATCGGCGACACGAAATCCCTGATCATTCATCCGGCGTCCACCACGCATCGCCAGCTTTCCGATGAGCAAAAGGCTGCAGCTGGTGCAGGCGTCGATGTGATACGCCTGTCGATCGGTATCGAGGATGTGGAAGACATCATCGCCGATCTGGAGCAGGCGCTGGCCCAGATCTGAACCAGATACGCTTGCTTGGCTTTTTATGCGGCGCGGGCTCTTTGGCCCGTGCCGTTTCCATTTCGCGCGAGACCGAGCCTCGTCAAGAGCCAGTATGCCAGCGGCAGTCCAGCCGCTCAAGCCCATGAAAATGATAGGTGTCGCCATAGGTCGGTGGCGCCTTCAGAGCGAGCGGGGGCAGGCGTTCGAACAGAACTTTCAATCCCACCTGCATTTCCAGTCGCGCCAGTGGCGCACCTATACAAAAATGGATGCCGGCACCGAACGAGACGTTTTTTTGATCTCCACGTCCAGGCCGGAAGTTGCGCGGATGATCGAAGGCGCGCGGGTCGCTATTGGCCGCACCCAGCATCAGCCCCAAGGTTTCGCCGGGCTTCAGGGTGAGGCCAGCCGTGACCTCAACGGTCTCGTAGGCGTAGCGTGTGAACATGTGCAGCGGCGGATCGTAGCGCAGGCATTCCTCGACCGTGGCCGCCGTCTCTGCCTCGGAGGCGAAGAAGCGGCGCGGGTCGCCGCCCTGCGCAAGAATGGTGGATATGGCATTGCCGAGCTGGTGCACGGTCGCTTCGTGTCCCGCATTCAGGAGCAGGATCGCAGACGAAGCTAGTTCATCTTCGGAAAGCTGCTCACCATCTTCTTTCGCGGAGATCAGAAGGCTTAGCAGATCATCGCCGGGAGAGGCACGCCGCTTCACGGCATAGGCACGGATGAAGGCGGAGAAGTCGCGTGCGGCCGCGTCGGCGCGGCGCTGGGTTTTCTCATCCGAGCCATGCATATACATGGCCACCATACGGTGCGACCACTCGACCAGTTGCGGCCCCATTTCGCCCGGAACGCCAAGCATTTCCGTGATGATGACCAGCGGTATGGGCGTTGCGTAGGTGGCAAGGAGCTCCGCCTCGCCATCCCGCTCGAAGCCGGTGATGAGTTCATGGCAAAGTGCTTCGACGCGCGGGCGCAGGCGCTCCACCTGACGCGAAACGAAGGCGCGGTTGACGAGTTTTCTGAGCCGCGTATGGACTGGCGGTTCCAGCTCCAGCATGGAGTTCGCCTCGACCGCGTCGAAATGGGCAAGATGCGTTCGGGACGCAGGGTCCGGCTTGCGCCCGTCGGGCTGCTGGCGCCCGAGGCGCCGGTCGCGCAGCGCGCGATTGACGCCGTCATGATCGATCAGGCACCAGAAGCCGTAATTTTCCCAGAAGAAGGCCGGTCCCTGCGCGTGGAGGAACGCGTAGGCGTCATAAGGATTGCAAACGAATTCCGGCTGGTGCGGGTCGAGCTGGACGGATTTTCGATCAGCGTCGAACTGGAGATAGGCAGGCTTGGAGTGCATGTTGCTGGCAATCCGGCTTCCAGGACAGACGATGCCATGTGGCACCAATCGCCATTCATAACGGGCGAATCGGCAGCAGACGAGCATCTTGATACGCGCTTGCTCTTGCGTCAGGGGAAGGGGGCATCCTATTTATCCCCTTGAACCAAACGATTCTGCCGCTTTTGCGCGCGCCGGATTTGCGGCGTGCGACTTCCAACCGAAAGGTATATTCATGCCGAATCCCGTCGATACCGCCATGAATCTGGTGCCCATGGTCGTCGAGCAGACGAACCGGGGTGAACGGGCTTACGACATCTTCTCGCGCCTTCTCAAAGAGCGCATCATCTTTATCACCGGCCCGATCGAGGATGGCATGGCCTCGCTCGTGTGTGCGCAGCTTCTTTTTCTTGAGGCCGACAATCCCAAGAAAGAGATCGCGCTCTACATCAATTCGCCGGGCGGTGTGGTGACCTCGGGCATGGCCATCTACGATACCATGCAGTTCATCCAGCCTCCGGTCTCCACCCTGTGTATCGGCCAGGCCGCGTCCATGGGATCGCTGCTTCTGTGCGCCGGTCACAAGGATATGCGTTTTGCCACGCCCAACGCACGCATCATGGTGCATCAGCCCTCCGGGGGTTTTCAGGGGCAGGCGTCCGATATCGAGCGCCACGCGCAGGACATCATCAAGCTGAAGCGTCGCCTGAACGAGGTCTATGTCCAGCATACCGGCCAGGACTACGAGACGATTGAAAAGACGCTCGACCGTGACCACTTCATGACCTCGGACGAGGCGCAGGAGTTCGGCCTGATCGACAAGGTGATCAGTTCGCGCGAAGCGGTCGAGAAAGCGCCCGGATCCTGAGGTCCGTTCAGGCATTCATTAACGCAGGGCCCGGCAAGGCGCCGGGTGAGGTGCGATTCGGTGCGCATTTGCGGCCGATTGCGTCAATTCTGTCACATTTTTGTGTTTGCAGCCGGTGTGTGAACGCCTACGTTAAACCTATATTGAGTTTCCAGAGCCAAGGTCTGGTCAGGGGCTCGGTATGGTTGCCGC
This sequence comes from Nitratireductor sp., assembly GCF_017794765.1. Taxonomy (GTDB): domain Bacteria; phylum Pseudomonadota; class Alphaproteobacteria; order Rhizobiales; family Rhizobiaceae; genus Nitratireductor. The sequence continues at coordinate 2,256,480 of NZ_CP051236.1, forward strand.
GTTTTCGGATTTGTGGTTCGTTTCGAAGACAGAGCGTGGACCACCTGGAGGTTATCCCATCTTCAGGGTCCATGACCGCCCGGCAGGTACGGGGCGACATGCCGGTGGGTAGTGAAAGGACGTAAGACATGAGCAAGGCCAGCAACGGCAGCGGGGACTCCAAGAACACGCTGTACTGCTCCTTCTGCGGCAAGAGCCAGCACGAAGTCCGCAAACTGATTGCGGGACCGACTGTCTTCATCTGCGACGAGTGCGTCGAACTGTGCATGGACATCATCCGCGAGGAAAACAAATCCTCGATGGTGAAGTCGCGCGAGGGCGTGCCCACACCGCAGGAGATCATCGAAGTGCTTGACGATTATGTGATCGGCCAGGGCCACGCCAAGCGCGTGCTTTCCGTGGCGGTCCACAATCACTACAAGCGCCTTGCCCACGCATCCAAGAACGCTGATGTGGAGTTGGCCAAGTCGAATATCCTGCTGATTGGTCCGACGGGCTGCGGCAAGACATTGCTGGCGCAGACACTCGCCCGCATCATCGACGTGCCCTTCACCATGGCCGATGCGACGACGCTCACCGAAGCCGGCTATGTGGGCGAAGATGTCGAGAACATCATTCTCAAGCTGCTGCAGTCGGCCGATTACAATGTCGAGCGCGCGCAGCGTGGCATTGTCTATATCGATGAGATCGACAAGATTTCTCGCAAGTCCGACAATCCTTCGATCACGCGTGACGTGTCAGGCGAGGGCGTGCAGCAGGCATTGCTGAAGATCATGGAAGGCACGGTTGCTTCCGTTCCGCCCCAGGGCGGTCGCAAGCACCCCCAGCAGGAGTTCCTGCAGGTGGACACGGCCAACATACTCTTCATCTGCGGTGGCGCATTTGCTGGCCTTGACAGGATCATCTCCGACCGTGGCCGCAAGACATCCATCGGCTTTGGCGCGACGGTGGCCTCGCCGGAGGATCGTCGAACGGGCGAGCTTTTCCGCCAGGTGGAGCCGGAAGACCTTTTGAAATTCGGTCTTATCCCCGAATTCGTTGGACGTCTCCCGGTTTTGGCGACGCTTGAAGACCTGGACGAGGCTGCTCTCGTGCAGATCCTGAGCGAGCCCAAAAACGCTCTGGTCAAGCAGTATCAGCGCCTGTTCGACATGGAGAATGTGGAACTGACCTTCCATGAAAACGCGCTTGCTGCGATCGCTCGCAAGGCTATCGAGCGCAAGACGGGTGCACGCGGTCTGCGTTCTATCATGGAAGCGATTCTCCTCGACACCATGTTTGAGCTGCCCGCGCTGGAGGGGGTCCAGGAGGTCGTCATCTCCGACGAGGTTGTCGCCGGCAATGCCCGCCCGCTCTATATTTACGCAGAGCGCGAGCAGGAAAAGGGTAACGCCAGCGCCTGACGAAACGTCCGCGTCTGGAAGTTTGAGTGTTTGCGTCACCGGAGTCCTGCTTCGGTGACGTTCGCGTTTTTGCAGCGTCGTTGTACCCCAAAACCACCGAATCGGGACGGTCAGAGGTTGCAGGCTGTGTGTCCGGTCCATGCATCCTGCCTAGGCCCTTGATCTTCTCGGTTCATGTCTCCAACTAAGGGAGGAGTAATGGTGGGGTGGTTTCCACACGGACATCGCGCAAAGATGCGGTTGCTTCTGGTGGATAACGCTCTGGCCGGATAGACTGAAACCCGTGGCCGGCTCTCGAGCGGTCGCGGTTTGAAAAGGCTGAAACATGACTGATACCCCCAAGACCGCTGGTGGCACCGCATTTCCCGTATTGCCCCTGCGCGATATCGTGGTGTTCCCGCATATGATCGTCCCGCTCTTCGTCGGCCGCGACAAGTCGATCAAGGCGCTGGAAGAAGTGATGGGCGCCGAGCGTCAGATCCTGCTGGCAACGCAGATGAACGCTGCGGACGACGACCCGGATCCGAGTGGCATTTACGACGTCGGTACGCTTGCCAATGTGCTGCAGCTCCTGAAGTTGCCGGACGGAACGGTAAAGGTGCTGGTCGAGGGAACATCGCGTGCCCGCATTTCGCAGTTCACCGACCGTGAGGAGTTCCATGAAGCGACCGCGGATCTGCTCCCGGAGCCGGAAGAGGACCAGGTCGAGATCGAGGCGCTGGCGCGTTCGGTCGTTTCCGATTTTGAGAATTACGTAAAGCTCAACAAGAAGATCTCGCCCGAAGTGGTGGGGGCCGCGACCCAGATCGAGGATTACTCGAAGCTGGCCGATACGGTTGCCTCACATCTGGCGATCAAGATTCCCGAGAAGCAGGAAATGCTGGCCACGCTCTCCGTCCGCGAGCGGCTCGAAAAGGCCATGGGCTTCATGGAAGCCGAGATTTCCGTGCTGCAGGTGGAAAAGCGTATCCGTTCGCGCGTCAAGCGTCAGATGGAGAAGACCCAGCGCGAGTACTATCTGAATGAGCAGATGAAGGCCATCCAGAAGGAGCTCGGCGAGGGCGAGGACGGCCGCAACGAGGCTGCCGAACTGGAAGAGCGCATCAACAAGACCAAGCTCTCCAAGGAAGCGCGCGAGAAGGCCGAGGCCGAGCTGAAGAAGCTCAAGACCATGTCGCCCATGTCGGCCGAAGCCACGGTGGTTCGCAACTATCTCGACTGGCTGCTTTCCATACCGTGGAGGAAGCCAAGCAAAATCAAGAACGATCTCGAATTTGCCGAGAATGTGCTCGACACCGATCATTTCGGTCTTGAGAAAGTCAAGGAGCGCATCGTCGAGTACCTGGCAGTCCAGAGCCGTCAGAAGAAGCTCAAGGGGCCGATCCTGTGCCTCGTCGGCCCGCCCGGCGTCGGCAAGACATCGCTCGCCAAGTCCATCGCCAAGGCTACGGGACGTGAATATGTCCGCATGGCGCTCGGCGGTGTGCGTGATGAGGCTGAAATCCGCGGGCACCGTCGCACCTACATCGGCTCGATGCCCGGCAAGGTCGTCCAGTCGATGAAGAAGGCGAAAAAGTCCAACCCGCTCTTCCTGCTCGATGAGATCGACAAGATGGGCATGGATTTCCGTGGTGATCCCTCTTCGGCGCTGCTTGAGGTTCTCGATCCGGAGCAGAATTCGACTTTCATGGACCACTATCTCGAGGTGGAATACGACCTGTCGAGCGTGATGTTTGTCACCACGGCCAACACGCTGAACATTCCGCCAGCGCTGATGGACCGCATGGAGATCATCCGCATCGCCGGCTACACCGAAGACGAGAAGGTGGAGATCGCCAAGCGGCACCTCCTGCCCAAGGCCGTGCGTGAGCATGCTCTGGAGGCGCATGAGTTCTCCGTGACCGATGGCGCGCTCCAGCAGATCATCCGCACCTACACACGTGAGGCGGGTGTTCGCAATCTCGAGCGTGAACTGATGAAGCTCGCCCGCAAGGCGGTGACGGAAATCCTGCGCAACGCGAAGAAGGACGGCGGCAAGGACAAGGTCGAAGTGACCGAGGACAACCTGTCGGATTATCTGGGCGTGCAGCGTTATCGCTTCGGTCAGGCCGAGGGTGAGGACCAGGTTGGCGTCGTGACGGGTCTCGCCTGGACGGAAGTTGGCGGCGAGTTGCTCACCATTGAAGGCGTCATGATGCCCGGCAAGGGCAAGATGACCGTTACCGGCAATCTGCGCGACGTGATGAAGGAATCGATCTCCGCTGCGGCATCCTATGTCCGCTCGCGCGCCGTCGATTTCGGCATCGAGCCGCCGGTCTTCGACAAGAAGGACATCCACGTGCACGTGCCGGAAGGCGCTACCCCCAAGGATGGTCCGTCTGCGGGCGTTGCGATGGCCACATCCATCGTGTCCATCATGACCGGCATTCCGGTGCGCAAGGACATCGCCATGACCGGCGAGATCACACTGCGTGGCCGTGTGCTTCCAATCGGTGGCCTGAAGGAAAAGCTTCTTGCTGCCTTGCGCGGTGGGATCAAGAAGGTGCTCATTCCTGAAGAGAACGCCAAGGATCTGGCAGACATTCCCGAGAACGTGAAGAACGGCCTCGAGATTGTTCCCGTAAGCCGCGTCGGCGAGGTGCTGGAACATGCGCTTACCCGCATGCCCGAGCCGATCGAATGGGTGGAGCCCGTCGAGCCGGCCGGAAAGGTCGCTGCAGGCGGGACCGAAGGGCAAACAATCGCCCATTGATTCCGTTTCGCCGCACCGGTTGAGCAAAGGCCCGTAACCGGTGCGGTGCAAGGGATTGAGGCATTTCCACGCCGTATTTTCGGCAGAATCATCAGAAGCCGGGCATTTTGTCCGGCTTTTCTGTCGAAAACCGCAGAAAACGTGGGTTTTAGAGCGCCTGAAAGCATTTCTTGCTTGGTGGCGGCAATTGTTCTCCCTAGACTGCCTCGAGCCGAGTGAGTCGCATCACTTGGTCCTTATCAGGAAGGGGTAATTACATGAACAAGAACGAGCTCGTATCCGCAGTCGCAGAAGAGGCAGGCCTCTCCAAAGGCGACGCCCAGTCCGCGGTCGATGCGGTTTTCTCCGTGATCGAAGGCGAACTCAAAAAGGGTGGGGACGTGCGCCTCGTCGGCTTCGGCAACTTCTCCGTCTCGCGGCGTGAAGCCTCAACGGGCCGCAACCCGCAGACCGGTGCTACGGTTCAGATCCCGGCTCGCAACGTGCCGAAGTTCTCGGCCGGCAAGGGCCTCAAGGACGCGGTCAACAGCTGATCGCGCCCTCAAGGGAATGCAAGAAAAGCCGGGTTCCAGCCCGGCTTTTCTTTTGTCTCAAACACGAGAGCGACGCTGGCGTCATTCTCTGTCCGGCACCCTTGCGGAGGTGGCCTACCCCGCCTGTCTGGAGCGCGTCTTGCATGCCTCAAGGGACATATGAAGAAGCGGATAGGGGCGACCTGCGCCATCCCTCGGCGAGCGCGCCTTCACCTCGAAGCCCATCTTTCGATAGAAGCCAAGTGCCAGCTCATTCTGCTCGTTGACATCCAGGGTAATGTGTCTGCCGGCGACCTCGCGCGCATGTGCGATTAAGCGCGCACCAAGACCTGTGCCGCGCGAATCCGGATCCACGAACAGACTGTCAATATGCCCTTCGCAGAGTCCCATGAAGGCGAGGGGCGAATCCTCTTCATCGACTGCGACCCAAAGGTCCGCACCCGGAAGATAGGTTCCGGCCACGTCGGCCTCGATCGCGCGGAAGTCTGATTCAGAGAGGAAGTCATGCGTCGCGCGGACAGACCGCCGCCAGATCTCGATAAGGTCGACGAGGTCGTCTTTTCGGGATTTGCGAATCTCGGACACGCATCTACTCCAGGGGAGAGGGGGACAAGTCAGCGGCACGGCAACGCGCCGGGGCGAAGAAGTCGCAACATTCGCGGAATGAGGAGGGAATGGTGGGCGATGACAGGCTCGAACTGCCGACATCTTCGGTGTAAACGAAGCGCTCTACCAACTGAGCTAATCGCCCATTCCAAGCGGATCGTTTAGGGGGTTCGCGCTCGGATCGCAAGCAAAAAACGCCTTCTCCAACGCATATTGAACCAACATCAAGAAAGTTTCACAAACTGCAGATTGGCTGCTTGACACCACATCAAGAACCCCCTAATTCAGCGCTCATCGACGCGTTGATGCTTCGGCACAGCGCCTCAAGCGCGGGTGTAGCTCAGTTGGTTAGAGTGCCGGCCTGTCACGCCGGAGGTCGCGGGTTCGAGCCCCGTCACTCGCGCCACTTCCCATAAATCCGGAGAAGTGGCGCCGGGGGATAATTGCCCCAGAACATCCGTTTCCAGTTCCAGACTACCTTTGATATTGAGCCGCATGCGTATCGATTGCGCGGCAAGCGGTACGGCCGATACGGCTTGTCCGACCCGCCTGTTGCGGCAAGGCATGTGCCTGCCCGGCAGCCCCATCGGAACGGCCAGTGGCGCCGTCATCGGATCGTTGCTGTGCGGAATGGGTCCACGGCCTGTGGCTCGCCCGTTCGTTCCGCCACGTCCAGAAGATAGACGAACATGATCACGGCGGCGGCTGCCGGTGAAAGCAAAAGCGCAACGCGCAACAGACACGAGAACAGCTTTGTCAGGCTCATGACAATGAGTGTAATGATCGAACTTTAATGCTCTCTGCACGGAAGCGTTAACCATCGCTCATGAGGTGCCGAAAACTGCCGTTCGGCTGCTTCTCTTAACCTGAGAGATATCATTGGGCACTAAGCTGCTGCCTCAATGTGTGGGGGCCTTTAGCCGTGCTGACGAATATTGAAGCCCGCAAGGAAACGCGCAGAGGATCTGTCCTTGAGACCGTCCAGGCTGCATTTCTGCTCGGCGTGGTGATTTTCGGTACTTGCCTTTTTGGCATTTACACGCGCCCGCTCGATTTTCTGGCGAACGTCTGGCCCGCCAACGCCGTAATGCTCGGCCTGCTTCTGCGGTTTCCCAAAACCGCAACCCCGCTGGGTTGGCTGGGAGCGACGGCGGGCTTCATCGCTGCTGATCTGATGACCGGCTCGCCCCTGGACAAGGCGTTGATACTGACAGGTGCCAATCTCGCCGGTATCGGCGGGGCTTACACGGTTCTGCGAATGTATTCCCGCGAGGCGATCCAGCTTCAGACGCCGGAGTCTGTTCCGCAACTGATTTCTGCTATCGGGTTTGGGGCGTGCCTGGCCGGCTTTGTGGGGGCGGTCGCCAATCCTGTGCTGTTTGGCGGCAGTGCTGTTGGGGGGTGGAGCTTCTGGTTCGTCACCGAATTTGCGAACTATGTCGCCATCCTCCCGGTCATTCTGACCGCTCGCCTGTTTTCATTCCCGCGCGGTGTGTCGACGAAGCGGCTGGCCTATCTCGGCCTACCGGTACTTTCTCTGGTTCTCAGTTGTTTTGCCAGTTTCCAGATTGGTGGTCCCGGCGCCGTCGCATTTCCCGTGCCGGCCCTCCTGTGGGCCGCGATTGTCTATCCGCGCTTCGTGACAGTCCTTTTGACATCGGTGTTCAGCTTTTGGAGCCTGATCGCGCTCTCGACCAATCTGTTCGACCGCGTGGTTGGTGTGTCGGAGGAAGGAGCGCTTGTATCGATGCGGCTCGGTGTCAGTCTGATCACCCTGGCGCCTTTGATGCTCGCCAGCGCTATGGCAAAGCAAAAAGATCTGATTGCACAATTATCCCATCTCGCGCGCCACGATCCCCTGTCCAGCCTCCTCAATCGGCGCTCGTTCGGCGAAGAGGCGCAGAAGCTTGCCCGGTACTGCGCCAAACAATGCCATCCATATTCGGCGCTGATGCTGGATATCGATCACTTCAAGTCGATCAACGACCGTTTCGGCCACGCAACCGGTGACCAGGTAATTTCGATCGCGGCGGCAAAGATCTCGGCGTGCCTGCGCTCTGGCGATATTATCGGCCGGGTAGGGGGCGAGGAATTTGCCATCCTTCTACCCAAATGTACTCGTGAACAGGCGCTTGAAGTTGCTGAGCGGATACGACGCGCTTTTGCGCAGGGGCATGTGACGCCAGACGGCGGGATCCCCATCAGTGTAACCGTGAGCGTTGGATTGGCGTCGTCGGACGATGGTTCGGCTGATGTCGAAACTCTTATGGAAGAGGCCGACAAGGCACTTTATCGCGCCAAACATCTGGGGCGCAACCGTTCCGAGATACATGATCAGGAGCCAGGCTGGAGGTCCGCGTAAATCTTGTCCCTGGCCTGATCGTACAGGCGCAGCCGACGGATAGTGACGACTTTCCTCACAGAAGCTCTTGCATTGCATGCCACGCAACACCATCTCCTGGCGAGCGGTGGTTGAACCGGCGTGGGACGTCCTGCAAGATATGTGGTGAGGTTCCCCGGAAGATCACTGTATTCGATCCGAACGACCCCGTGGTGACCGTGAAGGTACCGGCACCCGGTGGCTCTCAGGAACGAAGGAAGCGGGCCGGGGCCCGCTTTTTTGCTTTTCAAAGCACGTCAGATCATGCAGGCGGAGGCTACAGGCCGAGCAGGGCCTTTGCTTCCTCAAGGCTCGACATGGATGCGTCGTGATCGCCGGCCTTGTGCTGTTCCTCGCCCATTGTCCGCAGTTCCTTGACACGAGCCGTATCGCTCTCTGACAGCGAGGCTGTCTGCATCGCCTGATCGATTTCGCTCATCAGGCTGGGGCATGCATGCGCAAAAGCCGCTGCCGGCCATAGGCCGATCAGCGCAGCAAGAAGTGCATAGGGTTTCATGATATCCTCCATGTCGCCACACGCTTGAAGCTTCAAGTGCGGCGAGACCAGCGATCTTACACCCATTCTGCTCCTGGTACCAATCGGAGATGTGATTGCTGCTGTGGGTGCCGGGCGACCCGTGCATAGGGAGAAAAAAAAGCCCCGCAATCTGGATCGCGGGGCAGGCGGCAACTCATTGTGCCTGGGAGCTACTGCACGAGCACCGGGCGTTTGCAGCTGACGCCGGTGACCCTTACATCGGCTTCGCCGATCTTCACACCAGCCAGCGCAAGCACATTGTAAAGGAGTTCGTCGATCGGTTCCGAGAGGCTTGAGAGGAGCGCCTTGACGGTGCCCTTCACAAGCGTGGTGTTGAGGAGCGTTCCGCCGAGAAGCGACCCGCCCAGAACTTCTACGTCGAGATGGAGGTTTTCGAGCAGTGAACTGGTTGTCGAGCCCAGAATGTCCCGTGTTGATACGCTCCTGATGCGTCCTTGCCGGATATCCGAACTTGAGAAGCGCAGCCGTGTCGGTTGCATGTTCTGCGTTTCAACATGCGCCTTGCCGTTGACCGATACGCTCAAGATGCCTCCAACGTCGATCATCCTGGCGGGACTGACCCGAGCCTGATCCGAAAATGTCGACAAAGTACGGTCATCAACTTCACCGAGCGCGATCTCCAACACTCCCGGCATCGCGTCAACAGAGACACTGCCTTTATTTGGCTGCGAGGGGCTGCATTGGATATCGGCGATGCGTGCCTCGGCATGCGCCACTTCCACATAGAGCGGAATCCGTAGCTTCGTTTTCAGGACCACCAGGTCGATACCGACTTCAAACGAGACCTTCAGGCGCGTTTGTGCCGTTCGTACGGCTGTGCCGATGGGCGCCAGCGCATGGCTGGGCGTTCCGGCGGGTGGTTCACCGATTGCAAGCTTGACCGAAAGATTGGTGAGCGGAGAGAGATTTAAGCCGGCATCGACTGCAACCTGATTGTCACCATTGGCAAGTGCGGCAGCCATGGTAATCATTTCAAGCGCTGCAATCCTCATCTCCCAGGGAGCAGTGGTGGCTATGCTCAGCGCGCCAATTGCATCGAGGTTCAGAAGCTGCTCCAGCCTGATGGTATTGCTGTTCTTCGCGGTTGCCGTCTCGAGTGTCCTGAGGACACTCTGAACCGTTGGCGGCACGCCGCTCGTCAAGCGCATGGTTGACAGCAATTCAGGCAGGGTAAGGTCGGTTTCGAGTATCTGGCTGTATGTCAGGCCGGTCAGATCCAGGCGTGTTGCCAGAGACTGCATGAAGGAAAGGATATCGATGTCGGCGTCGAGCAATCCCTCATAGTCCATCGCTTTCAGCGAGATCGTCGTGCCGAGCAGACCGCCAAGCAGGCCGTTCAATAGACCTTCGTTGAGGCTTGCAAGACGGGATCCGACCGAGAAACCCGCGAGCTTTTCTGCTGATGCGGTACCGACCGCAGACAATTCCGGCGGGTCGGCGAATATCGCACCGAAATACAGGTCACCGCGTTTTCTGATCGTCACCCTTGCGGCGTCAGGCGACGTTTCCATCTCCACAAAGCGTAGACTGGTGGCAATGGAGGGGTCGGGATAGTAGCGTCCGCGCACCAGGCGCGCGATGCCGTGTTTTTCCTGCTCTATATACTCATCGGCGGACAGGTAGCGACCATCGAGCAGAAGTCCCTCGTCGGTCTCGAGAGCGATCTCCTGGTTATTGAGAGAGAAAAACTGGGCGACGGCTTTCTCAGCCCTGGCTATATCAGCAGCTGCAACGATCGAAGCGAGGTCGGCTGTCTTCTGAAGCTTGCGGTCTTGCAGGGTGAGATTACCATAGTCCACCCCCAGTGCCACACAGCCAATCATGATGGGGACAAACAGGGCGAACAGTGTTGCGACATTTCCGCGGCGATCGTTGGCGAACCTGCTGATGTGTGAAAAGCGGGTTCTGGGCATGTCACAGCCCTCCTAACCGGATCGTCGAGTACCCCACAATTTCCTTGTCGGGCATCACGTAGGAATAGAGCGACCAGATCGGCAGGTCGCTGGCATCGTATTTGACGGAAACGGTAAACTGGTTGGGGTTACCGGCATCGTCCGCGACCTGGATGTCGAACTTTTTCGTGTCGATGAATGGATGATCGGTCATCGACCGTTGGATGAAATCACGCGCCAGCGTTTGCCTCTCCATCTGAGAGAGCCCCGCGACTGCAACACGGGCGGCATCAGCGCTGACCTGCTGTACGGAATGAGCGGCGCTTAGATAGATCCCGTAAGCAATCATCGAAAAAACGGTGAGAAAGAACACCGGCGCAATAATGGCGAATTCAAGCGCTGCTGTGCCGTCTGATCGGTGGAAAAATTTTACGAAATATCTTTTGTCCATTTCCAGTACTCCCAAGCCCGAGAACAGGATTGATGAGCAGAAATAAACAAAGATTAAACACGAGATCCTTGTTTTATTACTAGAGATTGTACCTGCCAGGTTGTGGATTTTTTAAAAGCAACCGCTGAGTTGTGCGGACATTTTTTCTTCAAGGCAACTCTGGGTTACACAATTTTGATTTGTATTTTTGTACTATTTCGAAAAGTTCGGGTTTTGTGGGATTCTTTTGAGTGCGCCTGGATCGGGAATATCACCTTGAGATTGCAAAATTCAGATAGCAGTTTCGCGCAAGCAGTTTCGATCTGACAAAAAGAAGACATCATTCTCAAAAAGCAGAGGTTGTAAAAAAAATCGAAAAGTTTTGTAAATGTGAGAGTAAATCCCGAAATGGTTGCAAAAAGCACCAGGGAGGCGGAAGGATTGGTGGTTGACGATGGGTCAAGCGCCGCATCCTCATTTGATAGGACCCAATTGCTGCGCCAGGTTTCCGCGAGGCATGACGAGAACCGAATCCAGGTCGAGCCAATGCGCGAGACGCTCAAGCTCCCGGCGCAGCGCTTCCGCCGTGTGGGCGGGGGCCTTGGGCTCTGCATGGCTCGACTGAACGAGCAGAACCCGTTCTTTCCGATCCGCCTTGAGATCCACACGCGCCGCGATGCGATCCCCCAGAAGAAAAGGCAGAACGTAATAGCCATGCTCGCGCCTGTGAGCGGGAGTATAGATTTCGATCCGATAGCGAAAGCCGAAGATGCGTTCGGCCCGGTCGCGCTCCCAGACGACTGGATCGAAGGGTGCGAGCAGCGCGGCCCGATCGATGCGCCGCGGCAGCTGCGCGTCCTTGTGAAGGTATGCAGCGTGGCGCCAGCCGCGGATCTCCACGGGATACAAGACACCATCCTCGACGAGCTCGGCGACACGCGCCTTGGATACATCGGGTTTCAGTCGAAAATAGTCCCTGATGTCCGGCTCGCTGGCAACGCCGAGCGCGCGCGCCGCTATGTTGACCAGAGCACGCTGTGCGTCATCTTCTCGTGGAGTGGGGGCATCGAAAACATCGCGCGGCAACACACGCTCGGGGAGATCGTAGAGACGCTCAAAGCTTGGTCGGCGGGAATGGGTGGTGATACGACCGCACCAGAAAAGCCACTCGAGCGCTTTTTTGGTTTCGCTCCAGCCCCACCAGCCGCCGCTTCCGCTTTCCCCATCAAGTTCGGAAGCAGCCAGCGGTCCTCGGCTCTCCACCTCTTTGTATAGACGTTCGACGAGCTCTCTTTTCTCGCGAGCGAAATGGACGAGCCCCTTGTAGACGCCTTCACCGCGCCGCGCGCGCTCCATTCGCCAGCGCAGAAAGGGCTGAAGTTCAACCGGCAGGAGCGAGGCCTCATGGGCCCAGTATTCAAACAGCATGCGCGGTTTTTTCGCGTGGGCTCTCTGCAGAACCTCCACCGGATAGGGTCCCAGACGTGCATAAAGCGGCATGAGGTGTGCGCGGGCTACCACATTGACCGAGTCGATCTGTAGCAAACCGGTGCGGGCCAGCGTACGCCGAATATGATGACGGGTAATGGGCCCCCGGGGGCGTGATGTGGAAAATCCCTGGGCGCCGAGGGCAATTCGCCGCACCTCTGCCGGTGTGAGTCGCTCTCTTCGCATATGCCTGCGTTCTTCCCCGCCATTCGCTTTGTAACAGACCTAACCAGTCGGCCAGGCGGATGCCACCCGATTGTTCCAAAGCAGCGGAGTCTCCTGACAGAAAGGAGAGGGCGCTTTACAGGCGGATTTTGTGCGTTATCTGCGCTGTGGCGGAACGCCGGAAGGGGCGCTGTTTGTGAACAACGGCGGATATGCGTGCGACAATGCCGCAATCTGGCCAAGGTTTGACTTGCGTCGCCAAGCGCCCTGCGCTAACCCTCGCCGCGTTGCAACATGAGCCTAGCCTTGCTGCCTTGGCCGTAGGCGCAAAATCCCGGTCTCGGGCCTCGATACGCAGCCTCGCCCGCGGCGGGCAACGGAAAGTCGGACCATGAATGAGCTTCTGAGTTCATACCTACCTATCGTTATTTTCATCGGCGTTGCGCTTGTCGTCGCTCTTGCGCTGGTGGTTGCGCCATTCCTGGTGGCCTATCGCAATCCGGATCCTGAGAAGCTGTCGGCCTATGAATGCGGTTTCAACGCGTTTGATGATGCCCGCATGAAGTTTGACGTGCGTTTCTATCTGGTGGCGATTCTGTTCATCATCTTTGATCTGGAAGTGGCCTTCCTCTTCCCGTGGGCGGTGGCGTTCGGAGATATCGGCTGGCTCGGCTTCTGGTCGATGATGGTGTTCCTCGGAATTCTCACCATCGGCTTCATTTACGAATGGAAGAAGGGAGCGCTGGAATGGGACTGAACAACGACACGCTTGTAGCGCCCCGGCCCAAGGGATTGATCGATCCGAACACCGGCAACCCGGTCGGTTCGGATGATCCTTTCTACACAGGCATCAACAACGAACTCTCCGACAAGGGCTTTCTCGTCACCTCGTCCGAGGCTCTCATCACTTGGGCGCGCACCGGATCGCTCATGTGGATGACCTTCGGTCTGGCATGCTGCGCCGTGGAGATGATGCACATCTCCATGCCGCGCTACGATGCAGAGCGTTTTGGCATCGCGCCGCGTGCGTCACCGCGCCAGTCCGACGTGATGATCGTCGCGGGAACGCTGACCAACAAGATGGCGCCGGCGCTGCGCAAGGTCTATGACCAGATGCCCGAGCCGCGCTACGTCATCTCCATGGGCTCGTGTGCCAATGGCGGCGGTTATTATCACTATTCCTATTCGGTGGTGCGCGGCTGCGATCGCGTCGTGCCTGTCGATATCTATGTGCCCGGCTGCCCGCCCACGGCGGAAGCGCTGCTTTACGGCATTCTTCTTCTGCAGAAGAAGATCCGTCGCACCGGCACGATCGAACGTTAGAGGCGGATATGAGCGAAGCGCTGAAGGACCTGGCGGCCTACGTCACGGAAAAACTCGACGCGCAGATTCAGGATGCGGTCGTTGCCTATGGCGAACTGACCTTCCTGGTCGAGCCGGGCGACATCGTGGATGTGCTCAATTTTCTGAAGAACGATGTGCAATGCCAGTTCTTCGCTTTCATCGACATTTCGGGAGCGGACTACCCCTCGCGGCAAAAGCGTTTCGAGGTGGTGTACCATCTTCTGTCGCCGCGCCAGAACCAGCGCGTCCGGGTAAAGCTGTCGACGGATGAGGACACACCCGTGCCTTCGGCCATCGAAGTGTTTCCCGCGGCTAATTGGTTCGAGCGCGAAATCTATGACATGTACGGTGTCCTTTTCACAGGCCACCCGGATCTGCGGCGCATCCTCACCGACTACGGTTTCGAGGGCCACCCGCTGCGCAAGGACTTCCCTCTGACCGGCTTTGTCGAGGTTCGCTACGACGACAATCTGAAGCGTGTCGTCTACGAACCCGTCGAGCTGCGGCAGGAATTCCGCAATTTCGATTTCCTTTCGCCATGGGAGGGGACGGATTACGTTCTGCCCGGCGATGAGAAGGCGAAAGAGTGAAGGAAAGCGAATAGGGAGTAGCGAATAGCGAATAGAGAGGCTCGGTTGACGATCAACTCGTACAGGGACCTTCTGATATGGAAAGCAGCGATGGATTTGGCTACGGACTGCTATCGTGCAACCAGCGACTTTCCAAAATCAGAGATTTACGGCCTTACGAGCCAGATCAGACGGTCAGCCGGTTCGGTGCCGGCGAACATTGCTGAAGGGCATGGGCGTGAACTTACCGGAGCTTTCATTCAGTTTCTGCGTGTCGCGCAGGGTTCGCTCAAGGAATTAGAGACGCATCTGATGTTGGCGTCGCGCTTGAATATGTTGGAAGAAGGCAGGCTGCAGGAATTGCTCCAGGCGGCTGAAGAGATTGGAAAGATGATCAGATCAATGATCCGGCGACTACAGGAAAAATCGGCATGACGGGATCGCTTTCTATTCGCTATTCGCTATTCGCTATTCGCTCTGGCCGCGAAGGGGCCATGCGTCATGACTGAACACTCCGTCCGCAACTTCAACATCAACTTCGGCCCGCAGCATCCGGCGGCTCACGGGGTTTTGCGCCTCGTTTTGGAGCTGGACGGTGAGGTGGTCGAGCGTGTCGATCCGCATATCGGGCTTCTGCATCGCGGCACCGAAAAGCTGATCGAGCACAAGACCTATCTGCAGGCCGTGCCTTATTTCGACCGGCTCGACTATGTCGCGCCCATGAACCAGGAACACGCCTTTGCGCTGGCCGTGGAGCGTCTGATCGGCATTGACGTTCCGATCCGCGGTCAGCTTATCCGCGTGCTCTTCTCCGAGATCGGCCGCATTCTGAACCACCTCCTCAACATCACCACGCAGGCGATGGATGTCGGCGCGCTCACCCCGCCACTCTGGGGCTTTGAAGAGCGCGAAAAGCTGATGGTGTTTTATGAGCGGGCGTGCGGCGCGCGCATGCACGCGGCCTATTTCCGCCCCGGCGGTGTGCATCAGGACATTCCCGACCGGCTCGTCGAGGACATCGGCAACTGGATCGATCCGTTCCACAAGACGGTGGACGATCTCGACAGTCTTTTGACCGGAAACCGCATCTTCAAGCAGCGCAATGTCGACATCGGCGTCGTGACGCTGGAGGACGCATGGGCCTGGGGTTTCTCGGGCGTCATGGTGCGCGGTTCGGGTGCTGCATGGGATTTGCGCAAGAGCCAGCCCTATGAATGCTACCCGGAGATGGATTTCGACATCCCGGTCGGAAAGAATGGCGACTGTTATGACCGCTATCTCATCCGCATGGAAGAGATGCGCCAGTCGGCGAAGATCATGCGCCAGTGCGTTGATCGGCTGCTGGGCAAGGAGCGTGTCGGCCCTGTCTCCAACACCGACGGCAAGATCGTCCCGCCCAAGCGCGGCGAGATGAAGCGGTCGATGGAAGCGCTGATCCATCACTTCAAGCTCTACACCGAAGGCTACCACGTTCCCGAAGGCGAGGTGTATGCCTGCGTGGAAGCGCCCAAGGGCGAGTTCGGCGTCTATCTGGTCTCCGACGGGACCAACAAGCCCTATCGCTGCAAGCTGCGCGCCCCGGGCTTTGCTCATCTCCAGGCCATGGATTTCCTGTGTCGCGGCCATCTTCTGGCCGACGTCGCCGCCGTGCTTGGCTCCCTCGACATCGTGTTTGGTGAGGTAGACAGATAAATGTCAGTCCGCCGTCTCGCAGACGAAGCCGTCCAGCCGCAGAGCTTCGCTTTTTCCCGTGCCATGAACGGGGAGGTGAAGCGCTGGCTGGGCAAATATCCGAAAGACCGCAAGCAGTCGGCGGTGATCCCGCTTCTGATGCTGGCGCAGGAGCAGGAAGGCTGGGTCACGCGCGCGGCCATCGAGCATGTGGCAGAAATGCTGGACATGCCGCTTATCCGCGTTCTGGAAGTGGCGACCTTCTACACCCAGTTCCAGCTCGCGCCCGTCGGCACCCGCGCCCACATTCAGGTGTGTGGCACCACACCCTGCATGCTGCGTGGCTCCGGCGAACTGATCGAACTGTGCAAGAAGAAGATCAATCCGGAACCCTTCCACCCCAATGCCGACGGCACGCTGTCGTGGGAAGAGGTGGAGTGTCAGGGCGCCTGCGTGAACGCGCCGATGGTCATGATCTTCAAGGACACCTATGAAGACTTGACGCCCGAGCGCCTCGAAGAAATCATCGATGCATTCGAGGCCGGCAAGGGCGACACGATCAAGCCCGGTCCGCAGATCGACCGCATCTATTCGGCACCGGCGAGCGGCCTGACGGCGCTGACCGACGAAAAGGCCGTTACGGGCAAGACGAAGGCGAAGGCCGGCAGCCGGAAAAAGGCTTCCGCAGGCACCGAGGTGCCGCCGTCTCGCGCGGCCAAACCCGACACGTCTGCCACCGAAACCGATCCGGCGATCAAGTCGCCGTCACCGGTCAAGGCGGACAATGGCAAGACATCGGCAGCCGCCGCTGTTTCTGCCAAGGCTGCTCCGAAGAAAAAGCCTGGCACCTCGCCCAAATCCGCCACCGCGCCCAAAGCGTCTGCGGCCGCAAAACCGGCAAAACCGGCCAAGCCCGCGCTTGAAGACAAGAACCGTCCGGCCGGCATCGCCCGTCCGGCAGAACCTGACGACCTCAAGATGATTTCCGGCATTGGCCCGAAGATCGAGGGCATTCTGCACGATCTCGGCATATTCACCTTCGAGCAGGTTTCGAAGTGGAAGAAGGCCGAGCGCGAATGGGTCGATGGTTATCTGAGCTTTCATGGCCGCATCGAGCGCGAGGACTGGGTCAAACAGGCCAAGGCGCTCGCCAAGGGCGGCGAAGCCGAATACATCAAAGTTTTCGGCAAGAAGCCGAGGTGAGGGACTGAGTCATGCTCCAGGATAAAGACCGCATCTTCACCAATATCTACGGCCAGTTCGACCGTTCCCTGAAGGGCGCGCAGTCGCGCGGTCTGTGGGACAACACGAAGGGCCTGATCGACAAGGGCCGCGACTGGATCATCAACGAGATGAAGGCGTCGGGCCTGCGCGGGCGCGGCGGCGCCGGCTTCCCGACCGGTCTCAAATGGTCGTTCATGCCGAAAGAGCCGGGCGACCGCCCGCATTATCTCGTCGTCAATGCCGACGAATCGGAGCCCGGCACCTGCAAAGACCGCGATATCATGCGCCACGACCCGCACACGCTGGTCGAGGGATGCCTGATCGCCGGCTTCGCCATGGGCGCGCACACCGCCTATATCTACGTGCGCGGCGAGTTCATCCGCGAGCGCGAGGCGCTCGAGCGTGCGATTGCCGAGTGTTACGAGGCGGGCCTTCTCGGCAAAAACAACAAATGCGGCTGGGACATGGACGTTTTCGTCCATCACGGCGCCGGCGCTTATATCTGCGGTGAGGAAACGGCACTTCTCGAAAGCCTTGAAGGCAAGAAGGGCCAGCCTCGCCTGAAGCCGCCATTCCCCGCGAATGTCGGCCTCTATGGTTGCCCGACCACCGTGAACAACGTCGAATCCATCGCCGTTGCGCCAACCATTCTTCGCCGGGGCGCATCATGGTTCTCCTCCTTCGGGCGCGAGAACAACAAGGGCACGAAGCTTTTTTGCATCTCCGGCCACGTGGAAAACCCGTGCACGGTGGAAGAGGAGATGTCGATCCCGTTCCGCGAGCTGATCGAGCGCCATTGCGGCGGCGTCCGTGGCGGCTGGGACAATCTTCTGGCGGTCATTCCGGGCGGCTCTTCGGTGCCATTGGTGCCGGCCAGTGAGATCATCGATACGCCGATGGACTTCGACAGCCTGCGCGATCTGAAGTCCGGTCTCGGCACCGCCGCCGTGATCGTGATGGACAAGTCCACCGACATCGTGAAGGCGATTGCGCGGCTCTCCTACTTCTATAAGCACGAGAGCTGCGGCCAGTGCACGCCATGCCGCGAAGGCACCGGCTGGATGTGGCGCGTGATGGAGCGTCTGGTGGTTGGTCAGGCTCAGAAGCACGAAATCGACATGCTGCTCGATGTGACGAAACAGGTGGAAGGCCACACGATCTGTGCCTTGGGTGATGCGGCTGCGTGGCCCATCCAGGGCTTGGTGCGTCATTTCCGCCCGGAAATCGAGCGGCGCATCGACGAGTTCACCCGCAATGCGCATCAGGCCCGGCCGGCGCTGGTGGCGGCGGAATAAAAGTGAAGGTTTGCTCCGGAAGGGGCGAGAGGTAAGCGGACAGCGACCATGGCAAAATTGAAAGTCGACGGCACGGAGATCGAGGTACCCGATCACTACACGCTGCTGCAGGCCGCCGAGGAGGCGGGCGCGGAGGTGCCGCGCTTCTGTTTCCATGAGCGTCTGTCGATCGCAGGCAATTGCCGCATGTGTCTGGTGGAAGTGAAGGGCGGACCGCCCAAACCGGCCGCCTCCTGCGCCATGGGCGTGCGCGATCTGCGTCCCGGACCCAATGGCGAGGCACCGGAAATCTTCACCAACACGCCGATGGTCAAGAAGGCCCGCGAAGGCGTGATGGAGTTCCTGCTCATCAACCATCCGCTCGACTGCCCGATCTGCGATCAGGGCGGCGAATGCGACCTGCAGGATCAGGCCATGGCCTTCGGCGTGGATTCGTCCCGCTACAGGGAAAACAAGCGCGCCGTCGAAGACAAATATATCGGCCCGCTCGTCAAGACGATCATGACCCGCTGCATCCACTGCACGCGCTGCGTCCGCTTCACCACCGAGGTGGCGGGCATCTCCGAGCTTGGCCTGATCGGCCGTGGCGAGGATGCCGAGATCACCACCTATCTCGAAGAGGCGATGACGTCCGAGCTTCAGGGCAATGTGATCGACCTGTGCCCGGTCGGCGCGCTGACCTCGCGCCCCTATGCGTTCCAGGCACGTCCGTGGGAGCTCAGCAAGACCCAGTCCATCGACGTGATGGATGCGGTTGGTTCGGCTATCCGCGTCGATACGCGTGGACGCGAAGTCATGCGCATCCTGCCGCGCATCAACGAGGCGGTGAACGAGGAATGGATTTCCGACAAATCCCGCTTCGTCTGGGATGGCCTCAGAACCCAGCGTCTCGACCGCCCTTATGTGCGCAAGGGCAAGCGGCTGCAGCCGGCCACCTGGCCCGAGGCGTTCGATGCCATCGCCAAGGCCGTATCGAAGGCCCAGCCGGAAAAGATCGGCGCGATTGCCGGCGATCTGGCCGCCGTCGAGGAAATGTACGCGCTGAAATCGCTGATGCAGTCGCTGGGTTCGGCGAATTATGATTGCCGTCAGGACGGTGCCGCACTCGACCCGGCGCTTGGCCGTGCGGGCTACATTTTCAACCCGACCATCGAGGGCATCGAGGACGCCGACGCGCTTTTGATCATCGGCGCCAATCCGCGCTTCGAGGCGTCGGTTCTCAACGCCCGCATCCGCAAGCGCTGGCGCATGGGCGATTTCCCCATCGGCGTGATCGGCGAGATGGGCGATCTGCGCTACGATTACGATATGCTCGGCACCGGTGCCGAGACGCTCAAGGAACTTGCCGAAGGCAAGGGCAAATTCGCTTCGGTTTTGAAGAAGGCCAAGCGGCCGATGATCATCGTGGGGCAGGGCGCGCTTGCCCGCTCCGATGGTGCGGCGATCCTTGGCCTTGCGGCAAAGCTGGCCGGCTCGGTCAAGGCAGTGTCTGCCGAATGGAACGGTTTTGCCGTGCTGCATACGGCGGCGTCCCGCGTCGGCGGTCTCGATCTCGGCTTCGTGCCAGGGAAGGGCGGCAAGGATATGAAGGGCATGATGGGCGCGATGGATGTGCTCTTCCTGCTCGGTGCCGACGAGATCGACATGAACGCGATCGGTGGGGCTTTCACCGTCTATATCGGCACCCATGGCGATGCCGGTGCGCATCGCGCCGATGTCATCCTGCCGGCTGCGACCTATACGGAGAAGTCCGGCACCTATGTGAACACCGAGGGGCGGGTGCAGATGACCAACCGCGCCGGTTTCGCGCCGGGCGAAGCCAAGGAAGACTGGGCGATCCTGCGGGCATTGTCCGATGTGCTCGGCCACAGGCTGCCGTTCGATTCGCTGGCCGCCCTGCGCGCAGCCCTTTATGCTGAATTCCCGCATTTCGCGGCCATCGACACGGTTACGCCTGCCGATGCAGGCGATGTCGAAAAGCTTGCGAAGCTTGGCGGGCGGCTTACCAAGGCACCCTTCACCTCGCCGGTGAAGGATTTCTATCTCACCAACCCGATCGCCCGTGCCTCGGCCGTGATGGCCGAATGTTCGGCGCTGGCGCGCGGCGACGTAAAACAGGCGGCCGAGTAGAGACGAATGGATACCTTCTTTTCAACCTACGTCCTTCCGGGGCTTCTGATCCTTCTGCAGTCGGTGGCGATGATCGTCATCCTCCTGATATTCGTCGCCTATATCCTTTATGCCGACCGCAAGATCTGGGCCGCCGTGCAGCGCCGCCGGGGTCCGAACGTGGTCGGCCCGTGGGGGCTGTTCCAGGCGTTTGCCGACCTTTTCAAGTTCGTCTTCAAGGAGCCGGTGATCCCATCGGGCGCCAACAAGGGCGTGTTCCTGCTGGCGCCGGTCGTTGCCTCGGTTCTGGCGATTGCCGCATGGGCGGTGATCCCGGTCAATGAAGGCTGGGCCATTGCCAATGTGAACATCGGCATTCTCTACGTTTTCGCCATCGCTTCGCTGGAAGTCTATGGCGTGATCATGGGCGGCTGGGCCTCCAACTCGAAATATCCATTCCTCGGCGCGCTGCGTTCGGCGGCACAGATGGTCTCTTATGAGGTCTCCATCGGCTTTGTCATCGTCACCGTCCTGCTCACGGTAGGCTCGCTGAACCTGACCGACATCGTGCTCGCCCAGGGCGACGGTCTTGGCACCATGCTTGGCCTGCCCAACACGTTCCTCGACTGGAACTGGCTGGCGCTGTTCCCCATGTTCATCGTGTTCTTCATCTCGGCGCTGGCCGAGACGAACCGCCCGCCCTTCGATCTGGTGGAAGCTGAATCCGAGCTCGTGGCCGGTCACATGATCGAGTATTCCTCGACGCCGTTCCTGCTCTTCTTCCTCGGCGAGTATGTGGCCATCGTCCTGATGTGTGCGCTCACCACCATCCTATTCCTGGGTGGCTGGCTGCCGCCGCTCGACATGGCGCCCTTCACCTGGGTGCCGGGCGTGATCTGGTTCGTGTTGAAGATGTGCATGGTCTTCTTCATGTTCGCGCTGGTGAAGGCTTTCGTGCCGCGCTACCGCTACGATCAGTTGATGCGCCTTGGCTGGAAAGTGTTCCTGCCGCTGTCGCTCTTCATGGTCGTTGCCACCGCGGCCTTCCTGAAAATCACGGGGATGGCATGACCATGAGAGTTTCCATCCCTGAAACACGCTTCGGAGAAAATCGATGAGTGCGCTTGCACAGGCAGCCAAGTCGCTGCTTCTCAAAGAGTTCGTCGGGGCTGTCATCCTGTCCATGCGGCAGTTCTTTGCGCCGAAATACACGCTGAACTACCCGCATGAAAAAGGCCCGGTCAGCCCGCGCTTTCGTGGCGAGCACGCATTGCGCCGCTATCCCAATGGCGAAGAGCGCTGCATTGCCTGCAAGCTGTGCGAGGCGATCTGCCCGGCCCAGGCCATAACCATCGAGGCGGGTCCCCGCCGCAATGACGGCACGCGCCGCACGGTGCGCTACGACATCGACATGGTGAAGTGCATCTATTGCGGTTTTTGTCAGGAAGCCTGCCCGGTGGACGCTATCGTCGAGGGGCCGAACTTCGAATTCGCGACGGAAACGCGCGAGGAACTTTATTACGACAAGGACAAGCTGCTTGCCAATGGCGATCGCTGGGAGCGGGAACTGGCGCGCAACATTGCGCTGGATGCACCATACCGGTGACGGTTTGACCTGTGGACGGGGGCAGGGCGCCCGTCTAAACGAAGCATCGTGAATACCCGGCGCGCCGGGTTTATTGAAAAGCCGTGGCGTTTTGTTGCGGCAGGCTAGGTACCGAGGGAACCATGCTGACAGGACTTGAGGCGATTTTCTTTTATCTGTTCGCCTTTCTCACCGTGGCGGCGGCCTTCATGGTCATCGCGGCACGCAATCCCGTGCATTCGGTGCTCTTTCTGATCGTCGCGTTCTTCAACTCGGCCGGTCTCTTCCTTCTGACAGGCGCGGAGTTCCTCGCCTTCATCATGCTTGTCGTCTATGTGGGCGCGGTCGCCGTGCTCTTCCTGTTCGTCGTCATGATGCTGGATGTGGATTTCGCCGAACTGAAGCGCGGAGCGCTGCAATATGCGCCGGTGGGCGCGCTGGTCGGCATCATCCTTGCCGCGGAGCTTGTCATCGTGCTGGGAGGCTATGCCTTCGCGCCCGAGCTTTCGGGCGAGGTTGCGCAGCCAACGCCGCCGATCGATGTGCGACACAACACGGCGGCACTCGGCGACATTCTCTACACGGATTACATCCATTTCTTCCAGATCGCCGGCATGGTGCTTTTGGTCGCCATGATCGGCGCCATCGTGCTGACGCTGCGCCACAAGGACAACGTCAAGCGGCAGAACATTTCTGCCCAGGTGGCGCGCACGCCTGAAACGGCGATCGAGATCAAGAAAGTCGAAACGGGCGAGGGACTTTGATCATGCTGGAAATCGGCATCGCACACTATCTGACCGTCTCGGCCATCCTGTTCACGCTCGGCGTGTTCGGCATCTTCCTGAACCGGAAGAACGTCATCATCATCCTGATGTCGGTCGAGCTGATCCTGCTTGCGGTCAACCTGAACTTCGTCGCCTTCTCCTCGGTTCTGGGAGATCTCGTCGGACAGGTTTTCGCACTCTTCGTTCTCACCGTCGCGGCGGCGGAAGCCGCGATCGGTCTTGCCATTCTCGTCGTCTTCTTCCGCAATCGCGGCACCATCGCCGTCGAAGACATCAACATGATGAAGGGCTGAGCATACGGCCATGTATCAAGCGATCGTATTTCTCCCGCTTATCGGCTTTCTGATTGCCGGGCTGTTCGGCCGCTCCATCGGCGCGAAGGGGTCCGAGCTGATCACCAGCGGCCTGATGGTTATTGTCGCGCTTCTGTCCTGGGTGGCCTTCTTTTCGGTCGCCATGGGCAGCGGCGAGGCATTCACCGTACCGCTCCTTTCCTTCATCACGTCGGGTAATCTGGATGTGTCGTGGGCGATTCGCGTCGACACGCTGACTGTCGTCATGCTGATCGTGGTGAACACGGTCTCGGCGCTGGTTCACATCTATTCGATCGGCTACATGCACCACGATCCGCATCGGCCGCGCTTCTTCGCCTATCTGTCGCTCTTCACCTTCGCCATGCTCATGCTGGTGACATCGGACAATCTGATCCAGATGTTCTTCGGCTGGGAAGGCGTGGGTCTGGCCTCCTATCTCCTGATCGGCTTCTGGTTCAAGAAACCCTCGGCCAATGCCGCAGCCATGAAGGCATTCATCGTCAACCGCGTCGGCGATTTCGGCTTCCTGCTTGGCATTTTCGGCGTCTACATGCTGTTCGGTTCGGTGAACTTCAGCACCATCTTCGCCAATGCGGCCACCTATCTGCCCGCCGAAGGCGCAGAGGCTGGCGAGCCGGTCCTGACCTTCCTCGGCTACGCGCTGGACAAGGGCGGCGCGCTGACGGCGATCTGTCTGCTTCTGTTCATGGGCGCCATGGGCAAGTCCGCGCAGGTGCCGCTGCACACATGGCTGCCGGACGCCATGGAAGGCCCGACCCCGGTCTCTGCGCTCATCCACGCCGCCACCATGGTGACGGCCGGTGTCTTCATGGTCGCGCGTCTGTCGCCGATCTTCGAACTGTCGCACACGGCTCTCACCGTCGTGACCTTCGTCGGCGCGTTCACGGCCTTCTTCGCCGCGACCGTGGGCCTCGTGCAGAACGACATCAAGCGCGTCATCGCCTATTCGACCTGTTCGCAGCTCGGCTACATGTTCGTGGCCCTTGGCACCGGCTTTTACAGCGCGGCCATCTTCCACCTGTTCACGCACGCCTTCTTCAAGGCACTCCTGTTCCTTGGGTCCGGTTCGGTTATCCATGCCGTTTCCGACGAGCAGGACATGCGCAAGATGGGCGGTCTCAGGAAGCTTATCCCCCAGACCTACTGGATGATGATCATCGGCACGATCGCGCTTACGGGCGTGGGCATCCCGTTGACGGTCATCGGCACGGCTGGTTTCTTCTCCAAGGATGCGATCATCGAAGGCGCATTCGCCGCCGAGAACTACTTCGCCATGTTCTCCTTCATCCTGCTCACCGTGGCCGCCGTGTTCACCAGCTTCTATTCGTGGCGCCTTATCTTCATGACCTTCCACGGCAAGCCGCGCGCGTCTGCCGATGTGATGCACCATGTGCATGAATCGCCGCTGGTCATGCTCGTGCCGCTGTTCATCCTGGCCGTTGGCGCACTCTTCGCCGGCGTTGCCTTCAAGGAGTTCTTCGTCGGCCACGAATACGAACACTTCTGGAAGGGCGCGCTCTTCACATTGCCCGACAACCACATGCTGGAAGAGTTTCACCACGTGCCCGTCTGGGTGAAGCTTGCCCCGTTCGTCGCTATGCTTCTTGGCTTCTATGTCGCCTGGGTCTATTACATCCGGTCGCCAGAGCGCCCCAAGCGGCTTGCACAGCAGTTCAGCGGGCTCTACACCTTCCTGCTCAACAAATGGTATTTCGACGAGCTCTATGACTTCCTGTTCGTCCGGCCGGCCAAGCGCCTGGGCCACTTCCTGTGGAAGAAGGGCGACGGCATGGTCATCGACGGTCTCGGCCCGGATGGCATTTCGGCCCGTGTGGTCGATGTGACCAACCGGATCGTCAAGCTGCAGAGCGGCTATCTCTATCACTACGCCTTCGCCATGCTCATCGGCGTTGCTGCCCTCGTTACCTGGATGATGCTTGGAGGCACGTTCTAAGCCATGACCGACTGGCCAATTCTTTCCACGGTCACCTTCCTGCCGCTGGTAGGTGCGCTTCTCATCCTCCTGATCCGGGAGGACGGTGCCGGTGCGCGCCGCAACATTCGCAATGTCGCGCTTCTGACGACGGTTTTCACCTTCGTCCTGTCGCTTTTCATCTGGATCGGCTTCGATGCATCGACGCCCGGTTTCCAGATGGTCGAAAAGCGCGAATGGCTGGGCTCCGGCATTTCCTATCACATGGGTGTCGACGGCATCTCCATGCTGTTCGTCATCCTGACCACCTTCCTCATGCCGCTATGCGTTCTGGCAAGCTGGGAGGCGGTGGAGCACCGCGTCAAGGAATACATGATCGCGTTTCTGATACTGGAAACGCTCATGATCGGCGTGTTCTGCGCGCTCGACATCGTGCTTTTCTACGTGTTCTTCGAGGCGGGCCTCATTCCGATGTTCATCATCATCGGCGTCTGGGGCGGCAAGCGGCGCGTCTATGCGAGCTTCAAGTTCTTCCTCTACACGCTGCTCGGCTCGGTTCTCATGCTGCTCGCCATGATGGCGATGTACTGGCAGGCCGGAACAACGGATATCCCAACGCTTCTGACCCATGTTTTCCCTGAAGGCATGCAATATTGGCTATGGGGGGCCTTCTTCGCTTCCTTTGCGGTCAAGATGCCCATGTGGCCGGTGCACACCTGGCTGCCTGACGCGCACGTTGAAGCGCCTACGGCCGGCTCGGTCATCCTGGCGGGTATCCTGCTGAAGATGGGCGGCTATGGCTTCCTGCGTTTCTCGCTTCCCATGTTCCCGGTCGCTTCCATCGATCTGGCGCCGCTGGTCTTCACCCTGTCGGTCATTGCCATCATCTACACCTCTCTGGTGGCGCTGATGCAGGAGGACATCAAGAAGCTGATCGCTTATTCCTCGGTCGCCCATATGGGCTTCGTCACCATGGGCATTTTCGCGATCAACGAGCAGGGCGTGCAGGGCGCGATCTTCCAGATGCTCTCGCACGGTCTCGTCTCGGGTGCGCTCTTCCTGTGTGTCGGCGTCATCTACGACCGCATGCACACACGCGAGATCGCGGCCTATGGCGGTCTGGTCAACAACATGCCCAAATACGCCACCGTGTTCATGATCTTCACCATGGCGAATGTGGGCCTGCCCGGCACCAGCGGCTTCGTCGGCGAGTTCCTGACGCTTCTGTCGGTGTTCAAGGTCAACACGTGGGTCGCGCTCTTCGCCACCACCGGTGTCATCCTGTCGGCAGGCTATGCGCTCTGGCTCTATCGCCGGGTGATTTTCGGCTCGCTGACCAAGGAAAGCCTCAAGGGCATGCTCGATCTGTCGGCGCGCGAGAAGCTGATTCTCTACCCGCTGGTGGTGCTGGTCATCTTCTTCGGTGTCTACCCGGCACCGATCCTCGATGCGACGGCGGTTTCGGTCGAAGCACTTGTGAACAATGTCTCCCTGTCGGCCGACATGGCACGGGAAGCGGCAACCGCTGCCGCGCAGTAAACGGATTGAAAGCGAATGACGCCTGATCTGACGA
Source organism: Nitratireductor sp. (assembly GCF_017794765.1). Lineage (GTDB taxonomy): Bacteria > Pseudomonadota > Alphaproteobacteria > Rhizobiales > Rhizobiaceae > Nitratireductor. The sequence goes on from NZ_CP051236.1 coordinate 2,283,111, forward strand.
TAAGCCTGATCCTTGCAACGCCGGAGCTGATCCTGGCGGTGGGCGCTATGGCGCTCCTGATGGTCGGTGTCTTTTCCGGCCCCCGTGCCAATTCCACCGTCACCGGTCTTGCGGTTGCGCTTCTGGTCGCCGTGATCGCGCTGATGGTGATCTTCCCGGCCGATGGCCGCGCCTTTGGCGGAGCCTTCGTGAGCGATGCGTTCGCGCGCTTCATGAAGATCCTGACGCTGGTCGGATCCGTGGTGACGCTTGTCATGTCGGTCGGTTTCGCCAAGGCGGAGAAGTTCGACAAGTTCGAATTCCCGGTTCTCATCATGCTGGCCACGCTTGGCATGATGCTGATGATCTCGGCCAACGACATGATCGCGCTCTATCTCGGCCTCGAGCTGCAGTCGCTGGCACTCTATGTCGTTGCCGCCATCAACCGCGACAGCGCACGCTCCACCGAGGCGGGCCTGAAATACTTTGTTCTGGGCGCGCTCTCTTCGGGCATGATGCTTTACGGCATTTCGCTGGTCTACGGCTACACGGGCAACACCGGCTTCGACGTCATCGCCGCAACGCTGACGGGTGCAGAGCGTCAGCTCGGACTCGTCTTCGGTCTGGTCTTCGTGCTTGCCGGTCTCGCCTTCAAGATTTCGGCCGTTCCGTTCCACATGTGGACGCCGGACGTCTATGAAGGCGCGCCGACGCCGGTGACAGCCTTCTTTGCTGCCGCGCCCAAGATGGCGGCCATGGCGCTTCTGGTGCGTGTCACCATGGGGGCGTTCGAGCCAATTGCCAGCGACTGGCAGCAGATCATCGTCTTCATCGCGATTGCCTCCATGATCCTTGGTGCTTTCGCGGCCATCGGCCAGCGCAACATCAAGCGCCTCATGGCCTATTCCTCCATCGGCCATGTGGGCTACGCCCTTGTCGGGCTTGCCGCAAACTCCGAGGCTGGCGTGAAGGGCGTGGCAATCTACATGCTCATCTATCTGGCCATGACGCTCGGCACGTTTGCCGTGATCCTGGCCATGCGCCGCAATGACGGCAATGTCGAGCAGATCGACGATCTGGCCGGCCTCTCGTCGACCAATCCGATGATGGCCACGATCATGACCATTCTCATGTTCTCTCTGGCTGGCATTCCGCCGCTCGCCGGCTTCTGGGGAAAATGGTACGTGTTCCTCGCCGCCATCGACGCAAAACTCTATGCACTCGCGGTCATCGGCGTGGTCAGCTCTGTAGTCGGCGCGTTTTACTATCTGCGCGTAATCAAGATCATGTGGTTCGACGAATCGGCGGGCGGCTTCCAGCCCATGGCGGGCGAATTGCGCTTCGTGATGCTCCTGTCGGGCGCCTTCGTGCTGCTCTATGTTCTGATCGGTGGCCCTGTCGGGCGTTTCGCCGAGGCTGCCGCAAAGACCTTCTTCTAGGCCATGGCCTTTCGTCTGGCGCCTTCGGCGGAAACGGCCGGCTATCGGCTGGAAGCCCATGAGAGCGTCGGGTCCACCAATGCGCTGGCGCTGGATCATGCGCGCGCCGGCGATCAGGGCAACCTCTGGGTTGTCGCTTCCAGACAGGAGAGCGGGCGTGGAAGGCGCGGACGGGAATGGGCAACACCTCCCGGCAACCTTGCCGCCACGCTTTTGAATGTCGGTCATTTCGAGCCGGCCACGGCGGCCACGCTCGGCTTCGTTGCAGGGCTGGCCCTGTCCGATGCGCTTCTGGCAGTCGTGCCAGAAAAGCGCATCGCGGTTGCTGCTGATGGTGGCGACATGCCGGGTGGACGCTTTGCTCTCAAATGGCCAAATGACGTTCTGGCCGACGGTGCGAAGCTTTCCGGCATTCTGCTGGAATCGACCATTCTGCCCGATGGGCGGTTCGCCATTGCGGTGGGCATCGGCGTGAATGTCATCTCTCATCCGGACAACACGCCCTATCCTGCAACCTCGCTCAGGGCGTTGGGGTTTGGCGGTGATGCGGGCGATCTGTTCCTTGCGCTTTCGGACGCCTGGGTCGATAACAGTCGCCTTTGGAATGGCGGTCGCGGGCTCGATGCCATTCGCAGCCGCTGGCTGAAAAGAGCGGCGGGCCTCGGCTCGCCCGTGTCGATCCGTGTCGAAGGGCGCGTGGCGCGCGGCACATTCGAAACCATCGACGAAGCCTGTCGCTTCGTCATCCGCGAGGCGGACGGTTCATTGTTGAGAATTGCAGCAGGCGACGTCCATTTTGGCGCGGTCGCCTCTGTGCAGGCAGATTAAGAGAAGGGGACCCATGGCGCGTTCCAGCACAAAAAAGCCGGCCAAGAGCGGCGATCTGAAAAATTCCGAGCTGGTTTTCTGCCCGCTTGGCGGTGTCGGCGAGATCGGCATGAATTTCGGGCTCTATGGGTTTGGGCCCGCCGCCAAACGCGAATGGATCGTTGTTGATTGCGGTGTCACCTTTCCGGGGCCGGAGCTTCCCGGCGTCGATCTGGTTTTGCCCGACATCAGCTTCATCCGTGGCGAGGTCGATCGGCTGCGTGGCATCGTGATCACCCACGCGCATGAAGACCACTACGGTGCCGTGCTCGATCTTTGGCCGCTGCTCAAGTCCGATGTCTGGATGACGCCTTTTGCCGCCGGATTGCTCGACGCCAAGCGCCAGTCCGAATCCGGGGCACCCGATGTTCCGGTGAAGATATTCAGGGCCGGCGAAACATTCGAGATCGGTCCGTTCAGCATCGAGGCCATTGCCGTCGCGCACTCCATTCCCGAGCCGGTTTCACTCGCCATTACCACACCATTGGGAACGGTGGTGCACACGGGCGACTGGAAGATCGACCCGGCCCCTGCCATCGGTCCCAAGACCGACGAGGCGCGCTTCCGCGCGATCGGCGATGAAGGCGTTCTGGCGCTCGTCTGCGATTCCACCAACGCCATGCGCGAAGGCGAATCGCCCACCGAACAGGCCGTTGGCGAAGGGCTGAAGGAAGTGATCGAGGCGGCGTCCGGCCGTGTCGTCGTCACCACCTTCTCTTCGAATGTCGGGCGCATCCGCTCTATCGCGGAGGCCGCGCGCGATGCCGGTCGCCAGCTTCTCGTGCTCGGCCGTTCCATGAAACGCGTTATCGATGTGGCGACCGAGCTTGGCTATCTCGATGGTCTCCCCGAATATCTGGATGAAGACGAATTCCAGCATGTGCCCCGCGACAAGGTTGTGGTTCTGTGCACCGGAAGCCAGGGCGAGAGCCGCGCCGCGCTCGCCAAGCTCGCCCGCGACGAGATGCGCAATGTCGCGCTCACGGCGGGCGATACGGTGGTCTATTCCTCGCGCCTCATCCCCGGCAACGAGAAGGCGGTTCTGGAGACCAAGAACCGTCTGATCGAGATGGGCATCGAGATCATCGAGGATGACGACGCATTGGTCCACGTGTCCGGTCACCCGCGCCGCAGCGAATTGAAGCGCATGTATTCCTGGGTGCGTCCGCAGATCCTCGTGCCGGTGCATGGCGAGGCCGCGCATCTGGTAGCGCAGGGCTCGCTCGGCGCGATGGAAGGCATTCCCGAGGTCACGCAGGTGCGCAATGGCGACATGCTGCGCCTTGCTCCCGGACCGGCCGAAATCATCGACGAGGTCCAGCATGGGCGTTTCTTCAAGGATGGCCGGCTTCTGGGCGACGATGAAGAGATGGGCATCCGCGATCGCCGCAAACTTTCCTATGCCGGCCATGTCGTGCTCAATGTCGTGCTTGATGAACGCTTCAATCTCGATGGCGACCCCGATATCGTCGCCATCGGTGTGGCCGAGCGTGATGCGCGGGGAGAGCTTCTCGAGGACATCATGCTGGACGCAGCATCCGGTGCTTTGCGCAGCATTCCGCGCAACCGCCGCAAGGATCTCGACCTGGTGTCGGAATCAGTCCGCCGTGCGGTGCGCAATGCGGCAAATGCCGCATGGGGCAAAAAGCCCATTGTGACGGTCTTCGTCACGCAATAAGCAAAGGGGTGGGGTGCCAGTCACCTCACCGCATTGCAGGAGATGTCAGCCGATGCTTGGAAAGCTCAATCACGTGGCAATCGCCGTGCCTGATCTTGAGAAGGCGTCGGCCCTTTATCGCGATACACTGGGCGCGAAGGTTTCCGTACCGCAGGCCTTGCCCGAGCACGGTGTCACGGTGGTCTTCATTGAACTCGACAATACGAAGGTCGAACTGCTTGAACCACTCGGTGAAGGGTCGCCCATTGCCGGGTTCCTTTCAAAGAATCCAGACGGCGGCATGCATCACATTTGCTACGAGGTGGCTGACATCTCAGCCGCGCGCGACCGGCTGAAAGCGGATGGCGCGCGCATTCTTGGAGACGGACAGCCGAAGATCGGTGCCCATGGCAAGCCAGTCCTCTTTCTTCACCCCAAGGACTTTACTGGCACCCTTGTCGAACTCGAACAGGTCTGAGGTTCACCAATGGGCTGGGTTTCTCTTCTCGCCGTATTTTTCATTGTCTGGTGGACGGTGCTTTTCATTGCACTGCCGTTCGGCCTGCGTACGCAGGAGGAAGACGGTGAGGTGACACTCGGCACCACCGAAAGCGCGCCGCGCGGGCCGCATATGCTGCGGGCACTCATCCGCACAACGATCATCGCGCTGCTCATTTGCGGCCTTCTGGTTCTGATGACCCGCGGTCTGGGATACTCGTTTGACGACATCCCAAGGGTCGTGCCCAGGTTCGACTGAACCGATAGCTTACGGTCTCAAAAACCGTTTCGGACGCACCCGAAATCTTCGATCATGAACGGTGCCGGGCATGAGGGTGTCCGGGCCCTGGACATCGGTCGGGGCAGGGCGGCTTCTCCCAAAAAAAATGCAAGGCCCAAAGGCCTTGCTAACTCAACGCGTCCGATCCTTTGCCGTATCATCGTCGGCGGCTGCGAGTTACCGCGCCTGGACCGCATCCTCCCAAGACTTTGACCGCGTAATGAGGATGAATTTCAGCTCCACCCTCTTATTATGGGAGGGCACCATAGAGCAAGTTGAGACGAAATGTCACGAGGAAAATTGCCTTTGAAATGCTTTGTTATCAAATTGCTCTGCGGTGGCGGTTTTGAAGAACGGAGCACGGGGCGGCCATATGGCTTCGGCTTTTCATTCTGTTGCGAAATGGTTAAGACACCGGCCTTGAACCGTTTGTCATTTTGATTCCGAACAGGCTCTGCCGAGCCGCTTCCATGGATACGTATATGCGACTGTCGCGCTACTTTCTGCCGATCCTGAAAGAAACCCCTCGTGAGGCTGAAATCGTCTCTCACCGTCTGATGCTGCGAGCCGGTATGATCCGTCAGCAGGGCGCCGGGAGCTTTTCCTGGCTGCCGCTGGGTAAGCGCGTTCTCGACAAGGTCAATCAGATCATCCGCGAAGAGCAGAACCGGGCAGGGGCCCAGGAAATCCTGATGCCCACCATCCAGTCGGCCGATCTGTGGATGGAGAGCGGGCGCTATGACGATTACGGCAAGGAGATGCTGCGCATCACCGACCGGCACGAGCGCAAGATGCTCTATGGCCCAACCAATGAAGAGATGGTGACGGACATCTTCCGTTCCTACGTCAAATCCTACAAGGACCTGCCGCTCAATCTCTATCACATCCAGTGGAAGTTTCGCGATGAGGTGCGCCCGCGCTTCGGCGTGATGCGTTCGCGCGAGTTTTTGATGAAGGATGCCTACTCCTTCGATCTCGACTTCGAGGGCGCGAAGGCCGCTTACAACCGCATGTTCGTTGCCTATCTGCGCACATTTGCACGGATGGGCCTGCAGGCGATCCCGATGCGCGCCGACACCGGACCCATCGGCGGCGATCTCAGCCACGAATTCATCATCCTCGCCTCCACCGGCGAGAGCGAGGTGTTCTGCCGCAAGAAGTTCCTCGATCTGCAAGTGCCGGGCGCTGATGTCGATTTCAGCAATGATGCGGAGATTGCCGACATCGTGACCACCTGGACAACGCCCTATGCGGCAACCGACGAGATGCATGACGAAGCTGCATGGAACGCTATTCCCGATGAGGAGAAAGTTTCTGCGCGCGGTATCGAAGTCGGTCATATTTTCCACTTCGGCACCAAGTATTCCAAGCCGATGAACGCAACCGTCACCGGTCCGGACGGCAAGGAGCATCATGTGTCCATGGGATCCTACGGCATTGGCCCAAGCCGCCTGCTGGCGGCCATCATTGAAGCCAGCCACGACGAGAACGGCATCATCTGGCCGGAGAGCGTCGCGCCTTTCGATGTGGGCCTGATCAACATGAAGGTGGGTGACGAAGCCTGCGACCGCATCTGCGAAGAGCTTTACGGAAAGCTGCAGGCTGCGGGCAGGGATGTGCTTTATGACGATACGGACCAGCGCGCCGGCGGCAAGTTTGCCACCGCGGACCTGATTGGTCTTCCCTGGCAATTGGTGGTCGGCCCGCGGGGTGTCGCCAATGGCGAGGTGGAGCTCAAGAACCGGGCCTCCGGAGAGCGGGTTTCCCTGTCGGTCGAAGATGCGCTCAACCGTCTCGCTCAGGGCGTCGCATGAGGCGATGCCGCGATTTTCGTTTGCGCAAGAGCCTTTGAGGTCGAGCCATGAGTGAAGCCGCCACCAGCGGAGAAGCCACGCAGAGCGCCCCGGGGAAACCTCTCGGCGCCGGACCGTTCTCCCGTTTCGAGCGGCTGATCGCCTGGCGCTACCTTCGCTCTCGCCGGAAAGAGACGGTCATCTCGGTGATCGCTTCCATTTCCTTCATTGGCATCATGCTGGGCGTGGCGACGCTGATTGTCGTGATGGCGGTGATGAATGGTTTTCGCGCCGAATTGCTTACCCGTATTCTTGGCGTCAACGGTCATCTCATCGTGCAGCCCATCGATATGCCGATGGATGATTATGAGGGTGTGGCCAGTCGCATTGAGGGCGTCGAGGGCGTTCGCATCGCCATGCCGATGGTGCAGGGGCAGGTGCTTGTTTCCGGCCGCAGCGGAGCAGGAACGGGGGCCGTGGTGCGCGGCGTGCGCGCAGACGATCTGTCTCGTCTCGAACTGGTTTCCGATAACATCAAGGAAGGCTCTCTTGTCGGCTTTGCTGCAGGTGAGGGGCTCGCTGTCGGCTCTCGCATGGCGCAGAATCTGGGTCTTACGGTTGGCGATTCCGTTACGCTGGTTGCCCCTGATGGCGACATTACGCCCTTCGGGACAACACCACGCGTGAAGACCTACCCGATCTCAGCCACATTCGAGATCGGTATGTCGGAATACGATTCTTCCATCATCTACATGCCGCTCCAGGAGGCGCAGCTCTATTTCAATGCGGAGGGGCTGGTGCAGTCGATCGAGCTTTTCGTCGACAATCCCGATGCCGTGGACGTCCTGCGCCCCAGGGTGGAAGAGGCCGCTCAGCGTCCCATCCTTCTCTCCGACTGGCGCCAGCGCAACAGCACCTTCTTCTCCGCGCTCGAAGTGGAGCGCAACGTCATGTTCATGATCCTGACGATGATCGTGCTTGTCGCCGCACTCAACATCATTTCCGGTCTTGTGATGCTGGTGAAGGACAAGGGGCACGACATCGCCATTCTGCGCACCATGGGAGCGACGAGTGGGGCCATCATGCGCATCTTCTTGATGACGGGCGCGGCGATCGGCGTTGCCGGCACGCTTGCCGGTGTCATTCTCGGTGTCGTCATCTGCTGGAACGTCGAGTCCATTCGCCAGTTCTTCTCCTGGCTTTCAGGCACCACGATCTTTGATCCCGAACTCTATTTCCTGAGCCAGTTGCCGGCCAAGATGGAAGCGGGCGAAACAGTTGCGGTCATTATCATGGCTCTGGTTCTGTCCTTCGTGGCAACGCTCTTTCCTGCCTGGCGGGCCTCCCGGCTCGATCCGGTCGATGCTCTGAGGTATGACTGATGGCGGCACCCATTCTGGAACTGAAGGGCATAGAGCGCAGCTACCGCGAGGGCGAGGGCAGGCTCACCATCCTCCGGGATGCCGCATTTTCCCTGAACACGGGCGAGATGGTGGCGCTGGTTGCCCCGTCAGGAGCTGGCAAGTCGACATTGCTGCATCTGGCAGGACTCCTTGAGGCACCGGACTCCGGTGAGGTGATTGTCGGAGGTCAGGCGTGCGGCCGGCTCGCGGATGATGCGCGCACTGCGATCCGGCGTAACGAGATCGGCTTCGTCTACCAGTTTCATCATCTGCTGCCGGAGTTCTCCGCAGAAGAGAACGTCATGATCCCGCAGATGATCACCGGCATGGCACCGGCAGAGGCGAAGGAGCGTGCGGGACAGCTTCTTGATTACCTGCGTGTTGGCCACCGGGCGAGCCACAGGCCGGCCGAGCTGTCGGGTGGCGAGCAGCAAAGGGTGGCCATCGCCCGGGCTGTCGCCAACGCCCCGCGTATTCTTCTCGCGGATGAGCCGACCGGCAATCTCGACCCCAAGACGGCAGGCTATGTGTTCGACGCGCTAGAGGCGCTCGTGCGTCAGTCCGGCCTTGCAGCCCTGATCGCCACTCACAATCATGAACTGGCCGCGCGGATGGACCGCGTCGTCACGCTGAGCGGCGGCAAGGTTGTCGCCTGGACCGGGTAACGCATCAGCAGCGTCCCTGCGTGTCGATAGCCTCCGGACGACCGAGGGGCTTCTGAACGTCTGTTTGCGAATTAACCCTACGTAAACCCTGATTGCTAGGCCCGGAAGAGGCGCCTTCTATCGCGCTTGACGATGGAACAAAAATAGAACATAAAGGGATTATAAAGTGATCAGGAGGGATAAATGACCGATCTTGTCCAGGATGTCGTCTCGCTCGTTGCCGTCAGTTCCTTTATCATGATGGCTGCTGTGGTGATCGGCGCCATTTGATGCTTGCCGGTGCCGTGCGTGTGATGTCAGGCACCGCCCGAATGTGAAAGAGGCGGGAAGGCCCGCCTCTCTGTCTGTGCTGTGTTGCTTCCCATGAAACCGTGCCATGCAGAAACCGGCAGCTGTTATTTCTGAACTACGCTGTTGACTAGTCGCCAATAGCCACGCCTTCGCGGCGCGGGTCGGCAGCCCCTTCCAGACCTTCCGGAGTGAGCGTGATGCCGTGCAGGCCGGAGTTGAGGTCGCCGATGGATGTCTTGAAGCCAAGCGCGTCGAGATCGTTCTGCATCTCCTCGGCTTTGGTGCCGGCTTCCAGCGTGTAGGTGCCGAAACGATTTGTCAGATGCGGCAGGTCGATGGCCTGTTGCATGTTCATGCCCCAGTCTGTCAGTGCGATGATCGCGTTCGCGACATAGGGTATGATGTTGCTACCGCCAGGCGAGCCAAGCGCGTGGAGCGGTTTTCCGTCCTTCAGAACGATCGTCGGCGACATGGAGGAGCGCGGACGCTTGCCTGGTTCGACCCGGTTGGCCACAGCCTCGCCATCGGCTTCAGGCGCAAACGAGAAATCCGTGAGCTGATTGTTGAGGATGAAACCGGCCGCCAACTGGCGTGAGCCGAAAGCGCTTTCCACCGATGTCGTCATTGAGGCGATGTTGCCCGCCTTGTCGACAATAACGAAATGCGATGTCGAGGGCTGCTCGAGGCTCATGCCGTCGATGCGCAATTCGGCTTTATCCCATGGCGGATCTCCAGCCTTCACGTCATCCGCGCCAAGGGCGGTGGGACGGCGGATCAGTGCCGCACGCGCTTTCAGATATTCCTGGTCGAGAAGACCCTTCGGCATTTTGACGAAATCGCTGTCGGCCATGTAGCGGCCCCGGTCGGCGAAGGCGAGCCGCGTTGCGTCACCAATGATGCGCCAGCTTTCGGGGTCCTCGGGGCCGAGACTGCCCAGGTCGAATGTGCCAACCATACCGAGGATCTGCCCGACGGTCAGCGCGCCGGAGGAGGGGGGACCCATTCCGCAAACCTCAAATTCGCGGTAGGGAGCGCATACCGCGTCACGCTCCTTCACCTCGTACCCCGCCAGATCCTCAAGTGTCAGAAGGCCGGGATTGTCTTTATGTGCCTTGACCGCCGCCACGATCTGCTGAGCGACCGGTCCCTTGTAGAAGCCGTCTGCTCCATACTCGGCAATTCGTTTCAGTGTTGCGGCATAGTCCGGATTTTTCAGGATCGATCCGACCGCGACTGCCTCGCCATCCTTGTCATAAAAATAGGCGCGGGCGGCAGGTTGCGTGTCGAGCCGGCCCTTGTCTTCCTCGATGAGAGCGTGAAGCCGGGGCGAGACAGTAAAACCCGCTTCCGCCAGCCGGATTGCCGGTTCAAGAAGCGTTGGCCACTCAAGCTTTCCGGCACGTTTGTGGATGGTTTCCATCAGGCGCACCACCCCCGGTGCACCGACCGAGCGTCCGCCGACCACGGCATCGAAGAAGGCTAGCGGTTCGCCCTGCTTGTCGAGGAACAGCTCTGGTGTTGCCGCGGCGGGCGCGGTTTCCCGTCCATCGAAGGTTGTGACCTTCCCGGTTTCAGCGTCATACCAGACAAGGAATGCTCCGCCGCCGATGCCCGATGATTGCGGCTCTACCAGACCGAGCACCGTCTGCACGGCGACGAGTGCATCGGCAGCACTTCCGCCGTTGCGGAGAATGTCGAGACCCGCCTCCGCCGCAAGCGGATTGGCGGCCGCCACCATCTGTTCTTTTGCGTGAACCGTCGTTTTGGATGTAAGCCCGCTTGCGCTCTCGGGTGCGTGGGCATCGGTCGCCTGTTGGGCAATCGCTGCAGGACTGGTCATGGAGAGGGAAATGAGGGCAATGGCCCCAAGGGCATGTGATAATCGCATCGTGGCGCTCCTCCGTCAGAGCGCCGCGCATCCCGAACCGGATCGCCGAAACGCTCTCAAGCCTTGCGTGACGCGACTGCCAGCCATTTGCGATCGCGCCATCGCTTATTCATGCCGGACCTGTCCCGGGCGTCAACGGCTTTCCGCAGGGCCGAACACCTCGGCAAAAGCGGCTTTGAGCGCGAGGTCGAGATCCTCCATCGTCACCGGCAGACCAAGATCGACCAGGCTGGTGACACCATAACCGCTTATACCGCAGGGTACGATGCCGCCGAAATGAGCCAGATCCGGCTCGACGTTGATCGAGATGCCGTGAAAGCTGACCCAGCGCCGCAGGCGAATCCCGATGGCGGCAATCTTGTCTTCGGCGGGCAGGCTCCCGGGCAGGGGCGGCTTGTCCGGCCGTACCACCCAGACACCGACACGATCCTCGCGCCGCTCGCCCTTGATGTTGAACCGTTCCAGCGTAGCGATAATCCAGGCTTCCAGGGCAGCGATGAAGGCGCGCACATCCTCGCGGCGGGTCTTCAGGTCAAGCATCACATAGGCGACCCTCTGGCCCGGCCCATGATAGGTGTATTCGCCGCCGCGGCCCGTCTTGTAGACCGGGAAGCGGCCTTTTTCGAGCAGGTCGGCGCTATTGGCGCTTGTACCGGCTGTGTAGAGCGGTGGGTGCTCCACCAGCCATACGAGCTCAGAGGCTTTCCCTTCGCGAATCAGGCCGGCTCGCTCTTCCATAAAGGCGACGGCCTGTTCGTAATCGGTCAAACCCGGTTCGATTCGCCATTCCACGGGCGCACCCGCCACGCGCGGCAGGAATTCCGTGTCGATCTGGCCGCGTTCGCTCATCGCATCATCCCGTCAGGTACTGAAACTGCCCGACACATATGGAGACAAACCGGTTACGGGTCCAGTGCACGGCGGTCATGTGGGTTCAGATGATTTTTTTCGTCTTTTTGAAGAAGGGCGCTTGTTTACCGAAATCCGATTTGCTACATGCCCGTTGCCGGTGTGAACCGGCCTCCAGCTGCGTGCGGTCGTGGCGGAATTGGTAGACGCGCAGCGTTGAGGTCGCTGTGGGGCAACCCGTGGAAGTTCGAGTCTTCTCGACCGCACCAAGCTCGCTCTGGAATAGTCAATTTTACTGGCCTTCCGGCGTCTGCGTCTGGCCTCAGCGCTTTTTGAGGCCTTGTGCCTGCCCTGATTTCCCAAATAGACTGATGAACATTGCGCCTTTGGTTGGTGTTGCCTGCCATCTGACATTCCGCTTGCAAGGCCCCAGCCGAGACACCGCTTCTGTAAGAAGAAGATGACGGAATGTGCGTCTCGGCGCCTGTGAATGTATAACGATGACGCCCAGATAAAATTCGACGGCCCGGACTTAGTTCCGATCCACCATTCGATAGGGCAAGTTCAGCGGATTGCCGAAATCCCACTCCTTCTGAGCTTTTGGCGACGCCTCAAAGGATGCCACTGTGGCCCGAATCATTTCGCGCTGTCGCGCGTGTGGAAAGAGTGCCAGGAAATATTCCGCTGCTTCTTTGATATCGGAGACAGACATTTCCTGAGCGTAGCCTGCCTGAACTTCCCGTTTCGAAGGAACGATTTTTGTCCCAAATATCACGGAATGCTCTTGGCAGTAGGAGAGAAATTCAAAGTATTTTCGTAGCTTATACATGCTATGCAAAAGCCATGGATCTTTAAAGAAGAGGAAATCTTGCTGGATAACAAGAGATTTTGGTTTTAATTTTGTGAAAAAATTACTAAGTATATGATCATTTATAGATCTGCTTTTTGAAAGATCAACAAAAAGCAAGGATATTTCATCGCCTAGCCATTCTTCATTGAGTATATCTCCCTGATTTACGGTCAGGAAATCGGAGAATTCGGACGTGAAGTGGCGGAAGGCGGGGAGGCAATCGTCTGGACGCGCGGCATCTACAGGGAAGTCCGGAAAGAACCGCTTGCGCAAATTCTCTCCTGCGTGAAACATATCGTAGGAGTGAATTTTGTCGGTCCTGCCAGATCGGCGCAGGCCGACAGCTAGACTCACTGTGGAGCCTCCAAGAAAGCAACCGAGATCTACTATCGGACCGGGGGGTGCGTTCTCTGCTGCCCAGCTCAGCATTCGCATCTCTTCGCGTGTTAACATTGTAGGGTAGCTCCGGAACCAGTTCGGTTCATTGGCCCACCAGGAGTTCCATGGCATTTCGCGAACGGTTTGCCAGAGTTTTGGGGTCTCCCTCACACGCCACAACATCTTTCTCCTCCATATGTGATTTCAATTCGGGCGAAACCGGTACCCAGAAATTTCAGCCTGAAAAGTCGAATAATTCAGTCCCTGCAGAAAGGTCATTCCAACCGCTTCGTCCCAGTGCGTGTCAAGCGAAAGGTTACCGGGCAGAGTGTGGGAGCAAGCCTTCTGGGCGAAGAGAGCACCACCCACCCATCGGCAACCTAGGGTAGCTGTCTGGGAATGCATTGGGGATTGGTGCGATAACGTAATCAGCATGAGTGCTGGTTTTTCACCCGATCATCGCTGCCCGTGCACGCGCTTTCAAAAATCGCGGAAGCACCAAAGCCGTGTCACTCCTCAATCGCGGGGACGGTGCCTCTGTCAGGTGGCTCTTCGAGAGACTGACCTGTCGAGCTTCGATCGTAGGCTTGGTCGAGGTAAACTGTGTCGGGTTCGATAATGAACGAATAATGCTTGAAGGCGAAGCAAAGGGAACTACCGCGTTTGAGAACACGCCACTCCGGCGCGGTTCCCCTGGCTGTGATGACAGACCGTGCATTCCAGCAATCCTTGCCGAACTTAACCTGTGTTAATTCACGTGGTTTGTATGCGTGCTAACGAGGGGCGTCCCGACCGTTGGGGGCGATGGGTGGGGCGCTTTCGCTCTCGATCATCGATTGAGCGAACAAGGAATCTTCTTCGATTTGCGTCGAGGAAGATTTTTTGTTTGGGCTGCACATTCGTCCCGAGAGCCGCAGGCCCCTGCGTTCGCACGCCTGCCGATCCGGGGGAACGCTGTCGGGCAAAAGGCATCCGCACGCTGGGCGTTATACGGCTTTGGGGTGTCCGTTAAGATACACGCGGCTGATCATGCGGGCCAGAAATTCCACCATGGCGGTGGACAGCACCACAAAGGAGATTATGAGAGCGAGCGCATCTAGAAATTCCAGAAACATATCAACCGTTTCTTGCCACGATTCGTCATCAGGGTAATCCCCCGACGCGAAAATCGATGCATCACGATTTCTTTGCGCTCTTAAGAATTGCCCTCCGCGCATCCTGTGTCTGATCAGAACTGTCGCAGCAATTCGCCAAAACCGGAGAGGCGATCCTCGACGCCTGCAAGCCGCAGGCAGTTCCACATCATGGCTTGATTGCTGACGATCACGGGCTTTCCTGTTTTCTTTTCAAGCGTCTCGACGATCTCCAGCGACCGCAACGCGCTGCAGCTTATCAGCAGTGCTTCTGCATCCGGCGTGTCGAGACTGGCGCCGAACTCGAGAAGATAGTCAGGTGTGACCCGAACCATTTCGCGGTCGTAGTCAAGGCCGAGGCCTGCGTAGGCCGTGATCTCGAAACCCGCTTTATCTTGCAGATAGCCAACGACGGTATCGGTTAGTTCATGAGCATACGGAGTGCCCACTGCAATGCGGCGCACCTGCAGGGCCCCAAGCGCCTTTGTCACGCTGCCCATCAGTGAAGTGGCGCAGGCAGTGGGCGCACCCTTGCTGAGTTCCGCGCAGACACGGGTTTCACCCACCGCGACGGTGCCTGAGGTGCAGGCAAGGCAAACAACGTCGAGATTGTCATCTGGCAAGATGCGGCCTGCTGTTTCGGCAAGGCTTTCGGTAAGCTGCGCAAGTGTGCCGGTAGAGATTTCATGCGGCATCCGTGCTCTGGAGAAGTAGACGCCGACGCCTGGCGGGGCCATGCGTACCATGTCCTCTTCCACCAGTTGATCGTTCGGCAGAAGGACAAAGCCGATCTTGGCGCGTTCATTGCGGCCTGCATCGAACCGCACGGGTGTTTTCACCTGCCGCTTGCGGCTCTGAAGCGGGGAGTTTTCTGGTTTGTCGAGCATTTGACACTGTTCTTCCGCGTTCTCGTCGCCGACCGAGGATCGGGCCTTTCACGCCTGTCACGCCACCGTACAATCGACGCGGCTGCGTCGTTTTCGGGGCAGGAACGCATTTTGAGGCATCCTGATCGGTGACACAGGCATACACCTGTTCTCGCGCCTTCCCAAATCGCGAAGGCGGCGCGCACGCAAGCCTCCTGGAAGATTGCGGGGCGGGAAGTGGATCAATCCGTTGCCGTGGCGCACCACGCGGCGCGACGCATGCGTGCGAGCGTGGCAATGTCGAGCTTTTCAGTCTTGATGGATGCGATCGCGATTTCGATGAGCGCGAGGTGAACCTGTTGGTGGCTCCACCCACGCTCCCGTGCGGACGTCACAATGCGCCTTAGTGCCGGCTCTATCGCGTCTCGGCAGGTCTGCGCCTCGACGACAAAGTCGACCGGTGCGCAGGTCTCAAATGCGAGCGACATGCTTTCCCCCCGGGAACTGTCGTTAAGTTCAGATCGATAGGCAAGTTGATTGTGCTGGTGGGATACCACAACCCGGCCAATGGGACGAGTACGCTGATTGAGGTAGTCCCAGTTGCTGTAGGCGAGCGTTAGGAAAGTGTTAAAGCCGTCAGGTTTCCGGAGCCCAGACAGGGTGAAGACAAGATTGATCCACTCCTGCCCCAGAGCACCAGTCTGCTTGTGGACGTGTGTTTCTTTGGGTGTGCTGCTTTTGATTGTGGGCTATTCTGCCGCATGGGCCGAGAGGCCGGAAAGTGCATTAGCGAAAAGCGAGGGTGCGACAGTGACATTCATCGAGAGCTTATTCGGCGTTATCGGAGACTTAACCTGGGGGTGGTCCCTGATCCCCATCCTTGTCGTCTTAGGTATATTCATCACCGCGTTGACCGGGTTTGTTCAACTTCAGTTCTTCAGGCGCATGTTCCGCGTCCTCTCTTCCAAAAATCAAAGCGGAGACCCCAATGCGATCTCCGCGCGAGCGGCGCTTCTCGTTTCCGTTGGCGGGCGGGTCGGTGGCGGCAATATCGCGGGCGTGGCCGTGGCCATCACGCTCGGTGGGCCAGGTGCGGTGTTCTGGATGTGGGCGATTGCTCTGGTGGGCATGGCGACCAGTCTGATCGAATGCTCCCTGGCGCAGCTCTACAAGCGCCGCGAACCGGACGGCACGTTTCGCGGCGGTCCGGCCCGGTCCATCATTCATGGTCTCGGTGAGGAATATAAGTGGCTCGCAGTGCTTTATGCGATCTGTCTGATCGCGGCATTCGCCATAGGATTCAATGCATTCCAGGGAAACACCGTCGCAGGCGCGGCGCAGGAAAGCCTGGGGATCGACCGGATGTGGTCGGGCATCCTTCTGACCGTGATCGCCGGCTTCATTGTCTTCGGCGGTATCCGCCGCATTGCCAGGGCCGCCGATGTGGTGGTTCCCGTCATGGCGATCGCCTATCTGCTGATGGCGGTGATTATTATCCTTTTAAACATCACCGAACTACCCGGTGTTCTCTACTCCATCGTCATGAATGCGTTCGGTCTGGAACAGGCTGTCGGTGGCGGCATGGGCGCCGCGCTTGCACAGGGTCTGCGGCGCGGTCTCTTCTCCAATGAGGCTGGTCTTGGTTCGGCGCCAAACGTGGCGGCTACGGCGGATGTGCGCCATCCGATCAGTCAGGGCATCACCCAGTCGTTCTCCGTATTCATCGACACAATGGTAATCTGCAGCTGCACCGCCTTCGTCATTTTATTGGGCGATGTATACACGCCGGGTTCTGAGGCTATTGACGGTGTTGTCCTCACTCAGCAATCGCTTGTTTCTCACCTTGGCGAATGGACCCAGTACTTCCTGACCTTCATCCTTCTGCTTTTTGCCTTCAGCTCGATCATCTACAATTACTATCTGGGAGAGAACGCGCTGACGGTGATCAGCGAACACCCCGCGGCCATCAACGCATTACGCTTGATCGTGATGGGGATCGTTTTTCTGGGCGCGGTGGCGCCCGGCGCGACCGCGGTGTTCTTCTTCTCTGACCCGATGATGGGCATCCTGGCGCTCGTCAATCTCATCGCCATCATGATGCTTCTGCCCACAGGCCTGAGGATACTGAAAGACTTCAGAGAGCAGCTGAAGGCAGGTGTCGAGCGACCGGTTCTCGACCCCGAGAAATTCCCGGATCTGGATATCGACCGCACCGCCTGGACAGGAAAGGTGAGTGCCGAAGCCGCCTGACCGCCATGTGAGGCCCGATTGGTCGAAGGGGCAGGGCAACCTGCCCCTTTTTCACATTCCCGGCTTCAGAAGCCCAGCAGAATGGCTGCCGCGATTGACATCGCCACGGCCAACGCCGTGAGGCCGACAAACACCCGCGCCTTATCGAGGAACATCGCATACCCCGCTCCCCATGCCGAGGTGCCTGCTCCGAGCGCGAAGAAGAACGCATCCCGCTCTCCGAAAGAGAGCGCAGCAGCCATCAGGCCGCCGATCACGATGGCTCCGAACGTTACGATGGTTGCAGCAGCATAGGCGTCGTAGCGGTCGTTCATTCTTCGTCCCTCTAAAATGCACTTGATGGCGTCATGGACGCCCACCCGCAGGCTTACCACTAGCAGGTCATTTCGTCGAAAGAAACGCTTCTTGCGGACGGACCCCCGCAAGCCGCCAGGCTGGGGATCAGCTATATTGAATGCTGAATTAATTTTCACTGACTGTTGCGATTCGAAATAACGCGCGTTATGTCAGTGCCCATGTATGGTATTTTCACATGACGCCCTAGGCAGAATGAAGTCTCGAACGGCGACTACAGAATGCAGGCGTGTGTGAAATATTTTACAGGTGTCCGACCTGTATTTCATTTTCCATAAAATAATCAGCCAAGAGGAATCATGAAACCCAAGCTACGGGTCGAGAATGTTTATAAGATATTTGGAGATCATCCAGAACAGGCGCTCGAAGGTCTGAAGCAGAATAAGACCAAGATCGAGATTTTTGAGGAAACAGGGCAGACCGTCGGCGTTCAGGACGTCAGTTTTGATGTCCGCGAAGGCGAGATTTTCGTGGTTATGGGCCTTTCGGGCTCCGGGAAGTCCACGCTTGTCAGAACCCTGAATGGCTTGATCCCTCCCACCTATGGTAAAATCCTGATTGACGAAGACGATGTGGCGAGCTGCTCTGCCGAGCGCCTGCGCAAGGTGCGGCGTGAGAAGATCACCATGGTGTTCCAGCATTTCGCACTCTTTCCCCACAAGACCGTCGCCGAGAACGCCGCCTATGGTCTGAAAATCAAGGGAGAGGGAGCCACACCACGCCGCGCAAAGGCTCTGGCCGCGCTGGAACAGGTCGGTCTTGCTGCTTATGCCGACAGCTACCCGGACGAACTGTCCGGTGGTATGCAACAGCGCGTGGGTCTTGCCCGTGGGCTTGCCACCGATCCGCAAATTCTCCTGATGGATGAGCCTTTCGGCGCGCTCGATCCTCTTATCCGCCGCGAAATGCAGGAGGAACTTCTTCATCTTCAGAAGAAGCTCAAGAAGACCATCATCTTCATCACCCACGATCTCAATGAGGCGCTGCTGCTGGGCGACAAGATCGCCATCATGAAGGACGGCCGCTTTGTTCAGGTCGGCACGGCGCAGGAGATCGTCGACAATCCAGCCGACGACTATGTCGCCGCCTTCGTCGGAGATATTGACCGGGGCCGTGTTTTCGATGCCGCGCATGTCGCCGAACGCCCGATCACCGTTGAGCTGGGTGAAAAGAACGCAGCGGAAAAGGCGCTCGACCTTAT
The DNA here is from genome assembly GCF_017794765.1 of Nitratireductor sp. Taxonomy (GTDB): domain Bacteria; phylum Pseudomonadota; class Alphaproteobacteria; order Rhizobiales; family Rhizobiaceae; genus Nitratireductor. The sequence goes on from NZ_CP051236.1 coordinate 2,301,752, forward strand.
GGAGGAGCACAATCGCAACGCCCTCTACGTCGTCGAGGACGACCGGATCGCTGGTCTCGTCACCTATCAGGAACTGGCGGTCGCGGCCCGGGAAGAAGGCCGCACGGACCTTTCGGAAGTGCTCGTGACGGAAGTCCCCACGGTTTCGCGCGATACGCCGCTCAACGAGCTTTATGGTGCTGCAAGCGCCGGTTATCCCATAGCGGTTGCCGATAAGCGTGGCCGTCTTGCCGGGGTCATCGAACCGCAGGCGGTGTTTTCTCAGCTTTCAGGCGAGGAAAGCGAGGAGGTGGTCTCCACCACGGACGAAGCCGACGCCGGCGCCGCACAGAAAGGAGAACGCCAATGATCAGCCCTGCCGATCTCGTTCAGATACCGCTCGACGACTGGGTCAACAGTTTCGTTCGTGACTTTCTGGTACCGAATTTCCGCCCCTTCTTCCGCGCTATGCAGACACCGATCACGGCTGTTCTCGGCTGGCTTGATGCATTCTTTCACTGGCTGCCCATGCTGGTGTTCACAGCAGGCCTCACGCTGATAGCCTGGCGTACGGCGGGCCGCGGGGTTGCCATTTTCACGCTTGTTGCCCTCGCCTTCATAGACATGATCGGCCTCTGGTCGGAGACCATGACCACCCTGTCCATGATCATCACCTCGGTGCTGTTCTGCGCCATGATCGGCATCCCACTCGGCATCTGGAGTGCCCGCAGCGACCGTGTGCTCTTCGTTGTACGGCCGATTCTGGACATCATGCAGACGATCCCGTCCTTCGTTTATCTGGTGCCTATCGTGATGCTGTTCGGTGTAGGCATGGTGCCGGGCATCATCGCCACGATCATCTTTGCTCTTCCGCCGATCATTCGCCTCACCAATCTGGGAATCCGCAATGTGCGCGGCGATCTGATCGAAGCGGCGGAGGCCTTCGGCTCCACGCGCTGGCAGATGTTGTGGGAGGTGCAGTTTCCACTGGCACTACGCACCATCATGGCGGGTCTCAACCAGACCCTGATGCTGGCTCTGTCGATGGTGGTCATTGCAGCACTGATCGGCGCTGGCGGGCTCGGCCTTACAGTCTATACCGGCCTCGGTCGCCTCAATGTGGGGGCAGCGACCGCAGGCGGCATCGGCATCGTGCTTCTGGCGATTATCCTTGATCGCATCACCCAATCGCTCGGCGAAAAGAAAGCCGTGCACACGCCTTCGCTCTGGCAGACACTGCGCTCAATGTTTGCGCTCGGTAAGCCGGGTGACGAAGAAAAAGCGGGCAAGGCCGCATAGGGCACCGCCCGTCTCGCGGAGCGCGATCTGGCGTTCCGCATTCACGGCAGCGGCTCTGCCCTGCCACAATTGTCGAACACGAATTTATGGAGACTGCTTGTTATGACTGGTCTTAAGAGAAGCATTCCCGCAATCGCAGCCCTGGCGCTGCTTGGCTCCATCGCCATGCCGGCGATGGCGCAGGACGGCCCCGGTGCCGGTAAAACGATTAAGATGGCGCAGGCCACCTGGGACACAGGCTGGTTCCACGCTGAAATCTACAAGCAGATGTTTGAAGAGCTCGGCTACACGGTCGAAGGTCCGACCACGCTCGATAATCCGCCTTTCTATCAGGCGGTCGGGTATGGCGATGTCGACCTTTGGGTGAACGGCTGGTTCCCGATTCACGACACCTATCGTCCGGCTTTCGAGGCCACGGCGGAGATCGTCGGCGCGGTTGCGACCGGCGGCGCGCTTCAGGGCTACCTCATCGACAAGGCGTCGGCTGAGAAGTTCGAGATCAAGTCGCTTGACGACTTCAAGCGGGACGAGGTGAAGGAAGCCTTTGACCGTGATGGAGATGGCAAGGCGGATCTCGTGGCTTGCCCGCCCGGCTGGGGCTGTGAGGTGGCGATCGAGGATCACCTGACAAAATACGAGCTCAAGGATCACATCAACGAGATCAAGGCGAGCTACTCTGCCTCCATGGCGGATGCCGTCGCGGCCTATGAGAGCGGCGAACCCATCCTCTTCTACACCTGGACCCCCAACTGGACGGTCAACGAGCTGAAGATCGGCGAGGATGTTGTCTGGATTCAGGTTCCGGAAGAGGCCACGGAGGAGAATGCCGCAGCCGGGATCGATGGCTGTGTTGCCGATCCTTGCGTCATGGGCTTTGAGGCCAATGACATCGTGCCGGTTGCCAATTCCGGGTTCCTCGAGGAAAACCCGGCTGTTGCAACGCTGCTCAAGTCGGCTTCGATCCCGCTCGAGGACATTTTTGCCCAGAACGCGGCGATGAACGATGGCGCTGACAAGCCGGAAGACATCAAGAAGCAGGCTTCTGACTGGATTTCCGATAACCGCGATACCGTTGACGGTTGGCTCGATGCGGCCCGCAAGGCAGCCGAATAAATCCGATTGCCTTCAGGGCCTCATTGCTTGAGGTTTTCCAGCACATTTGGACCGCGTGCCTCGTCTGGCGCGCGGTCTTTTTTGGTGTGATGACGAGCGGTGCCGCCATGGGCGTTTACTGAAGCCGGGCTGGCGATGTGTAGATCGGCACATTGAGATCAAGCGGGCCGGGCGTCGTCAGACGCGGGATGTCCCGCTGACTGCGCATCCATTCCTGGTGCTGGTCTTCCAGCATATCGCGGCTGCGTTCCAGTTCACGCTGGATCCGAACCTGCCGCGCCTGTGCCGCTTCACTCTCGGGCCCGTCGTCCGCGCGCGCCAGAGTGCTCGTCAGCATTGCCGCTGCGAAGGCTGCCAGGGCCATGCGATTGAAATGGACTTTCATGGTGCTCATTCAGGTCGCTCTGGAGCGCCCGGACTGGGGCGCATCCCTTCCTAGTTCAGGGTGAGAATTGCTCCGTTCAGCAAACCGGCGAACAAGACCCACGCCGCATAGGGCAGGAACATAAGGGCCGAAGGCCGGTCGACGCGCCAGCTCGCGATGATAAAGCCGATAACCGTGGCCGCAAGAAGCAGGATGATCACGAGCGCGGGGCCGATCATGTGGAGCGAAAAGAAGGTGGGTGACCAGGCGAAGTTGAGAACAAGCTGCATCCACCACAGGTGCATTGCATTGCTCCGGCGTTCGCGCAGCCATATGCGTGCCCCGGCCACGGCAATCAGCACATAAAGCACAGCCCATACTGGGCCGAATATCCAGTTTGGCGGATTGAACGCCGGTTTTTCAAGCCCCTCATACCAGGTTCCGGGTGCAGTCAGATATCCGACGGCGAGGCCGCCACCGACCACGAGAATAAGGAAAAAGGGGAGGGTGCGAAGAAGCGGCATCATTTTGTTCCATTTGGTGGCTCGGATCGGCAAAACCTGCTCGGGCTGGAACCAGCTTATGCCGCAACGCATTAACGTTCGAGGGGGAGATGTGTTCCTGCCGCGCGGGAAGGCCCGGCCACAGCCAAAAATCTACGGCGGAAAGCATGGTGCCCCGGTTGCCGTGTGGCACACGCATCTGTATTGCCGAAAGAAGACTGCGCCCATTCGCAGAGCCCACATCCCACCAGGGAGGTCCATTTGAGCGAACCCGAAGGACTGAACGAAGACGCCGGCGCCGAAGGCGCGGAGGCAATGGGCATCTATGATGCGGATGGTGTGGTGGCGGCACCCTTTCTGGCCCATATCGGTGCAGCGATTGCCGACCGGGACACCATTACCCTCCGTCAGGAGATCGGTGCGCTTCATCAGTCCGAAGTCGGCGATCTTCTCGAAGCTCTTCTTCCCGACCAGCGCCTCGCGCTTGTCGTGCTTATGGGAGATGATTTCGATTACACCGCGCTGACCGAGGTGGACGAGGCAATCCGTCTCGAAATTCTGGAAAACCTGCCCAATCAACAAGTGGCGCGCGCCGTTGAGCAGCTGGATTCGGACGACGCCGTTTATATTCTGGAGGACCTCGACCAGCAGGACCAGGATGAGATTCTGGCCGAGCTTCCCTTCACGGAGCGCGTGCGCCTGCGCCGTTCCCTGGGCTACCCGGAGGAGACCGCCGGCCGGCGCATGCAGACGGAGTTTGTCGCTGTGCCGCCGTTCTGGACCGTTGGCCAGACCATCGATTATATGCGGGAGGAGCAGAACCTCCCGGAAAGCTTCGCGCAGATTTTTGTCATCGATCCCACATTCCGGCTCGTGGGCGCGGTCGACCTCGATCGCATCCTGCGCACGAAACGTGGCGTGAAAATCGAGGATATAATGCGCGAGACGCGCCACGCCATCCCGGCCACGATGGACCAGGAAGAAGCGGCGCAGATCTTTGAGAAATACGATCTCCTGTCGGCTGCGGTTGTTGACGAGAACGAACGCCTGGTCGGTGTGCTCACTATTGACGACGTGGTCGACGTTATCCAGCAGGAAGCGGAGGAAGACCTTTTGCGCCTCGGCGGCGTCGGCGACGAAGAGCTTTCCGACCGTGTCTGGACCGCTGCGCGCTCACGCGTACCCTGGCTTATGGTCAATCTGATCACCGCATTCCTGGCAGCTTCCGTAATCGGCCTCTTCGATGACACGATCGAGAAAGTCGTCGCGCTCGCGATCCTGATGCCGATCGTCGCTGGCATGGGTGGGAATGCCGGGTCACAAACCATGACCGTCACGGTGCGCGCGCTCGCCACCCGCGACATCGACATTTACAATGCCGGCCGCATCATCCGTCGTGAAATGGGGGTCGGCCTCCTGAACGGTGTCGTTTTCGCAACGCTGATCGGCGTGGTCGCGGCCGCTTGGTTCCAGGACTACAATCTGGGCGGCATCATTGCTGCGGCGATGATAATCAACATGTTCGTCGCTGCCCTTGGCGGCATCCTCATTCCGCTCCTGCTTGATCGCGTTGGCGCTGACCCGGCGGTGGCATCGGCGGTTTTCGTCACCGCAGTCACTGATGTGGTCGGCTTCCTCGCTTTCCTCGGCCTCGCCACCTGGTGGTTTGGGATATAGTTCATTAGTTCAGGCGGGCAGGGGCGTTGCCGAGCGGCGCGCGCGGTAGAGAATGAAAATGGCGATGGCCATATTGCCGAGGTTCCAGGCGATCCCGTTAAGGAAAGCGGCCTGATAAGAGCCTGTCAGGTCATAAATCCAGCCCGACATCCATCCCCCAAGTGCCATGCCTATAATGGTGGCCATGATCACGACGCCCATGCGCTGACCCGCTTCACGCGCCGGCAGATACTCACGCACGATGATCGCGTAGCTGGGCACGATGCCACCTTGCGACAGACCGAAGATGAACGAAACCATGTAAAGCGAGGCGAGCCCGTTGAAGGGAATGTAGAGGAACAGCGAGAGGCATTGCAGAACCGACCCGATCAACAGTGTCGGCACACCGCCGATACGGTCGGCGAGCAGACCTGAGACCAGTCTGCTGGCGATTCCCGCGCCCAGCATGAGAGACAGCATCTCCGCGCCGCGCGCGATATCGAAGCCCAGGTCGATGCAATAGGCGACGATGTGAACCTGCGGCATCGACATGGCGACGCAACAGCCCAGCCCGGCAAGCACCAGAAGCGTTTGCAGCATTCGGGGTGAAAGGTCGATCGGTTTTCGTCCACCGGGGCGCCGTAAATGGGCGGCTGCGATGTCGTCAGCCTGATTCACATCGGGTCTGGCCCGCATGAGCATGGCCAGCGGCACGATACTGGCGATGCAGAAAATGCCGATGCCAAGAAAGGTCACCCGCCAGCTTGTGTGTTCCAGCGCAAATTTGATGACGGTCGGCCAAAGCACGCCCGAAAGATAATTGCCGCAGGCCACTGCCGCCACGGCGATTCCTCGCCGCTTTTCGAACCAGTGGGAGATGTCGGCCAGAAGCGGGCCAAAACAGGCCGATCCACCAAGCCCGATCAGCCCCTGCAGAATGACGAACTGCCAGAGTGCGGTTGTGAAGCTGGAGGCGACAAAGCCTGCGCCAAGCACGGCCCCCGCGATGGCCACGGGCAGCGCCACACCAATTCGATCTGCAAACCGCCCGATGAGCACGTTGCCCAGTGCAAAGCCGATCATCGAGCTCGTATAGGGCAGGGAGGCGGCCGCCCGATCGACACCAAACTCTGCCTGGATGGGTGGCAGAACGACCACGAACGCCCACAGCCCCACCGTGCCGAATGTGCCCAGAAGCAATGCAATCGTCATACGGAACCAGGCATAGGAACCGTCGATCATCGCATCGCTGGCGCTATGGGCGTGGCGCTGTTGCAAGCTGGTTGATCCTTGTCAGAGAGCATTCTGCCCGCGCCTGCTCAATCTGCGCGAACTGGCCTGCTTTCATAGCTCAGCGATAAAATGTGCCGTAGGGCCACGCCCGCTTCGGCGTCTGTCCATGCGACCGATGGGGCGGCTCACTGTCTGGTTTCCCACACTATATGCGCAAGCCGGCTGTCCCATCCGCTCCCGAAATTGTATTCATCGGTTCCGCCAACGGACTCGTCCGCCGCGTTATCCGGCCTCAATTGTCCGCCTTGGCGAACCGGCAGCCGGTGCGCGTCCATGTATCGAGCGCGCTCTTTCCCGGAGTTCCCACACATAAGGTTCAGGAAATTGACTTTTACGTAAGAACCGTGCGACTTTGTTTTTCCTCGCTAAACAAATGCTCCAGTTTGGAGATAAAGCGGGGCGGGCATCGGCAGGTCACAGCCTGCCGCATCATCCGGAAAAAGAATAATGCGGCACTCACCATTGGGGCAACGTCCGGCATGGGCGTCAGGGGAGCCGTCATAAAAGGGCAGGGCGCAATGCGCGATTACTACTCCATCACCGAGCTGACGCGTGAGTTCGGGATTTCCACACGGACGCTGCGCTTTTACGAGGATGAAGGGTTGATCAAGCCCGTTCGCCGCGGTCGCACGCGGCTTTACCGGCCGTCCGACCGGCACCTCGTGCGGCAGATTTTGCGAGGACGCAGTATTGGTTTTTCGATTGCCGAGATTCGCGAGATCATAGAGGTTTACAAGGCGCCACCTGGAGAGATCGGGCAGCTGAAGCTCATGCTCGCCCGGATTTCTGAAAAGCAGCAGGATTTGCGCCAGAAGCGCCGGGATCTCGAAGACACACTTGAAGAATTGGCGCGCGCGGAAGAAGCCTGCGTGGAGCGCCTGGCGGAACTTGGTGTGACAACCTGATTGTGATGCGACCGCTTAGAACCAGCGGCGTACACGTTTCTGATAATCCCGATATTTTTTGCCAAATCGCACTGCGAGATGGCGCTCTTCAGGCTCGATCGCGAGCTTTTGCGTCAGGAAGCAGGCGATGGCGAGAAGCAGGAGAAACCATGGATTGCCCGATACCAGGGCGATCCCTGCAAGAAGCATTGAATTGCCGAGATAGATAGGATTTCGGCTGATCGCGAATGGCCCGCTCGTGACCAGTGCATCTGCGCCGCGCGTGGGCAGGATGGCCGTTCCCGCCCTGTGGAGCGTCCGCATGGCCTGCACGTCGAGTATCACGAATCCGACGATGAGCAGGCAGCCTATGGCAAAAAGTATGTCTGCAAGCGGCGGGCCGAACCATCCCAGCGGATAGAACACGCCCAGCGTTGCGGCGATGGCAATTGCCGCCAGATAGATGACAGGTGGCCATGGAAATCGAGCCGGTTGCCGTTCAGGGTCGTTCATTCGTAAGGTCCCGCTGCGTGAAATCGCTCCCCGCTTCTGCACGCATAGTGCATTCGGTTGCGATTTGGCTCAAGCGGCTTTGCATCTCTTTTCCCGGCTTGCCCGACATGACCAGGTCAAGACGATTCTCGGTTTCCAGTGTGTTGGTGAAGCACGCGCAATAGGTTGCACAAAAGCCTGCATCGCGCGCTTCCCCGCATTGGCGCGTACATTCTTGTGTAAAGCGGATATCGGCAGGCGCGACTGCCGGCGGCCAGACCTGGGCCAACACCCAGACGCATGCAATGAGAACTGGCTGGTGGAGAAGATAGAAGGCGAGGCTATGGCGACCCGCAAAGGCGACGGGGGCCAGCCAGTTCCCCGGCTTCAGAAGGGCAATCGCGTGAAGAAAACCTGTCTCTTTTGCAATGCGGGCGGCGGCGATGCCGGCAATGACGGCTCCGAACCAGGGAACCAGGGGGACATAGTCATTTGACGGGGGACGAAACGTGGAAAGTCCGACCCACCAAAGAGCCGGTGTATCGAACAATGGCGCGCTAAACACATGGGGTGCAGCGAAAAACCCGGCGGCGAGCCCCAAAAGAAGCCAGGCCGGAAAGCTCAGAAAGGCGAGACCGAGCAGGCTTGCCACCGCAATGTGATGCAGGATCCCGAAAAAGATAAAGCCCTGCGGCAGAGCGAACCAGGTCGCGACCGAGATTGCGGCCGCAGCCACGGTGATCATGGCCAGGCGTTTCAGGAAGCCCGCCCAGCGGATACGTTTCTGATGAGCTAAAAACAGGCTGGCGCCAACCAGAAACAGGAAGGAGGATGCGATGGCACGTGCAAAAAGACGCCATCCGCCGGAGACCGTGGTGCCAGCGTCCATATAGCCGAAGAACTCAAGGTCCCAGCTGAAATGATAGACTGCCATGGCGATGAGTGCGCCGCCGCGCGCGATATCAATGGCTTCGATGCGTGATTTGCCGGCCGCTTGGTGCCGCATCGTGTAATCGCCCCGGTATAATCATTGTTTTATGTTGTGATTATATTAGTCGGCGCTAAAAGTGGCCGAAAGACGGAGAGGTTTTCAATGCAGACAGTTGAGACGAACGGTGCATCCATCCCGGTCCTGGGAATGGGAACCTGGACTTTGAAGGGGCAGGCCTGCACGGAGCTCGTTTCGCATGCGTTGAAGGTTGGATACCGCCATATCGATACCGCTGCCGCCTATGACAACGAGGAAGCCGTTGGCCAGGGCATTCGTGCCTCGGGAGTGAAGCGGGACGATGTTTTCCTGACCACCAAGGTCTGGTGGACCGACATCGCGGCTGGTGACCTTGAGCGTTCCGCAGAGGCGAGCTTGTCGCGGCTGGGCTTTGACCATGTCGACCTTCTGTTGATCCACTGGCCGAACCCGGATGTAGACCTCACTGAAAGCATGAAGGCCCTGAACCGCGTGAGGGCGATCGGAGCCGCGCGCCATATTGGCGTGTCCAACTTTCCGACAGATCTTCTGGCCGAGGCGGTTCGCCTTTCCGAAGCCCCCCTCGTTGCAAATCAGGTTGAGTATCATCCTTTTTTGAAGCAGGACCGGGTATATGCCGCGTGCCGCGACGCAGGTATGGCAATGGTCTCCTATTGCCCACTGGCGCGGGGCGGTGATCTGTTCTCGCAACCGGAGGTGGCAGGTCCGGCTGAACGCTATGGCAAGACACCGGCGCAGATCGTGTTGCGCTGGCATGTGCAGCAGGAAGGCGTGATCGCTATTCCACGGACCAGCAATCCAGCGCGTTTGGCCGAGAACGCAGACATATTCGATTTTTCGCTAGGTGCTGAGGAAATGCGCTCTATCTCCGCCTTGCAGCACCGAGGGGTTCGCATCTGCGACTACGACTTCTCGCCCGTGTGGGACCCGGTTTGAACCTCTCGGGACGCAGCAGGTTAACCCTGCGTTAGCTGATGTAAAATAGGGTACTCACGGTTGTCATCGGCTCCACTCTTGCGTGGTGTCTGACAGTCATGCCTTTGGGGGAAGGTGGACGGCGCATGTTGCAGACTTCAGGCGCCCCGGAGAAGGGGCCCACCGACATTGCCGGCATGATTGCAGGCTCCATGCGCCGCATGGGGGTGACCGGTCTGCCGCGCAATTACGAGATTTTTTACGAGGTCTTTACCGGTTCGAACCGCGATCTTGTGCGCGATTTCGAAGCGTTGAACGGCCGCCCGACCCAGGAAGCCCTGGACAAGCTGGCTCTCAAATACTTCACGCAGAACAACCGGCAAGCCATCGTCGAGGATGCGCAGGAGCAGATCGCCACGCGAGCGCAGGAAATTCTGTCGCTGCTTGGCCGCGAGCGCAGTTCGCTGGAAAAGTTCGGTGTGATCCTTGATCAGACCTCCAACGGGCTCAACGGCCGCAGCGCCATTACCCACGATCTCATGCGCAAGATCGTGGGCATCATGGCTGCTGCCACGGAGACGACGATCGCCCAGGGACGTCAGATCACGCAGGCCATGGAAGAAAAATCCAGCGAGCTTGAAGCAATGCGCACGCAGCTCCAGAGGTACAAACGCCTTGCCGATACCGATCCCTTGACGAGGATCTGGAACCGCCGGGCCTTTGACAAGCGCATGGCCGGCATCTTCGACGAACAGCGCTCTGTCATGTTCAACGCGCTGATCCTTGCAGATATCGACGGTTTCAAGGCGATCAACGATCAATACGGTCATCCCGTTGGCGACAAGATCCTGCAGGGCGTCGCCCAGATTCTCAAGACCCAGTGCGTAGACGACTGTTTTGTCGCGAGAACGGGTGGAGAGGAGTTCGCCATCATCGTGGAAGGTCTCACTGAGGAGGCGACCGTGAAACTTGCGGAAACGATGCGCCTCGCCGTCGAAAAGGCCGAATTCGTTGTAGGATCCGGCGCTCGCAAGTGCGGGCCCATTCGTATATCGCTTGGCGTATGCATGGCAACCGATGCTGCCAATGCCGATGAACTCTACGCCAAGACGGACCAGGCGCTTTATGCGTCCAAGGTGGACGGGCGCAACCGCGTTACCCTGTTCTCCAGCATTCCCAGGGGCAAGTTCATGAAGAACTGGCTGCTCTACAGAAACGATTGATGCACACGTCCGCGACGGGATGCATTTTTCTAAACTTCGCATATAGTTTGACGAAAACCGCGCCGAATTTCGCCCGATTTGTGATACACGGGGGCTTAAGGGGCGATTTGCGCGCGATTCCAGTCGCAGATATTGAAAAGTGAGGATACGGACTATGTTGAAGAAATCCATCGCGGTTGCGCTCGTGGCAGGCTTTTCTGCCGGCTGCGTGACCAGCACGGATCCCTACACCGGTCAGCAGAAGATCTCCAACACGGCCGGCGGGGCTGCGCTTGGTGCGCTGGCGGGTGCAGGCGTTGGACTTCTGGCCGGTGGCGATGATCGTCGCAACGCGCTGATCGGCGCAGGCATCGGCGCACTGGCCGGTGGCGCGGTCGGCTCCTACATGGACCAGCAGGAAGCGCAGTTGCGTGGCCAGTTGCAGGGTACCGGCGTGAGTGTCACCCGCCAGGGCGACTACATCATCCTCAACATGCCTTCCAACATCACCTTCGCAACCGACTCGGCCAACATTCAGCCGGCCTTCTATTCCACGCTGAATTCCGTCGCTCTGGTTCTTCAGAAATACAATCGCACGCTGGTGGACGTCTTTGGTCATACCGACTCCACGGGCGATGCAAATTACAATCTGGAGCTCTCACAGCGCCGCGCCGGGGCCGTTGCCAATTACCTTATTGGTCAGGGCGCGAGCAGCCAGCGTTTTGCGATTATCGGCCAGGGCGAGGCTCAGCCGATCGCCTCCAACGCGACGCCGGAAGGCCGCGCACAGAACCGCCGCGTGGAGATTCGCCTGTCGCCGCTCACCGGCGCCTGATCCCTCACGCTATATGCAAGACAGAAAAGCCGCCGGCACCAGCTGGCGGCTTTTCCGTTTTGGGAAATGCTATCCGGCGGCCATCGCCGTGGCGATGCGCGCCGCGAGCCGCGCATTGTTTTTTACCAACGCAATATTGGTAACGAGGCTCGCGCCGCCCGTCAGTTCCAGAATCCGGGCCAGAAGGAATGGCGTCACATCCTTGCCCGATATACCTTTTTCGTTCGCTTCGCGCTGTGCCGTCAGAATATGTCCGGACATCACATCGGCAGCGATCTCGTCTTCCGCGGCAACCGGATTGGCGATCAGCATGCCGCCGTCGATCCCGAGCGCCGCGCGGGTCGCCTGAAAACGCGCGATGGCTTCGGCCGTGTCGAGGCGTAGCGGTGCGGGATAGGGGGATTGGCGCGACCAGAAGGCTGGCATTGTGTCGGTACCAAAGGCGATTACGGGAACGCCCCGGGTTTCCAGCACTTCCAGCGTCTTCTCGGTATCCAGTATCGCCTTCGGCCCTGCAGAGACGACGATAACGGGTGTCCGAGACAATTCGTCGAGATCGGCCGAAATGTCGAAGCTCGTCTCAGCTCCCTTGTGAACACCGCCGATGCCGCCCGTGGCGAAAACATGTATGCCAGCCATGTGCGCGGCGATCATTGTCGCGGCCACGGTCGTGCCGCCGCTTTTCCCCTCGGCAATGGCAAAGGCCAGATCTGCGCGCGACAGCTTCATCGGATCCGTCGCCTGCGCCAGGGCTTCGCGTTCCTGATCCGACAGACCAATCTTCAGCCGTCCGTCGACCACTGCAATGGTGGCGGGGACGGCGCCTTCCTCGCGGATCAGTGCCTCCACGTCTCCGGCCATCTCGTTGTTGCGCGGCCAGGGCATGCCATGGGTGATGATGGTGCTCTCCAGTGCCACCACCGGCTTGCCTTCGGCAAGGGCTTCGGCGACCGGCGCATGGACATCGATAATGTTGTTGGAACGCACGGGAAAACTCCTTTATCAGACAGGTCGCGGGGCGGGCACCCGCGCGAGCGCCGCATCGAAGGCGCTATTATCGAATTCGGGCGCTGCCGAGGCGGAGCCAACAGCAAGTCCAGAGGCGGCCACGCCTTCGCGTGCGGCCTCCTGAATGGACAGGCCACGGATCAGGGCTGCAACGGTTGCACCAGCCAGCGCGTCGCCGGCGCCGGTCACATCTACGAGGGCATCCAGCTGTGGCGGTTCGATCTGCCACTGGTTTTCGGGCGTGAATACCGTCACGGCGGCGCTGCCCTCGGTGATGACGGCGGCGCGCAGGCCGAGATCACGCAGCGCTTGCACCGCCAGCGGGATCGAAGCTGCGGACTGAAGCCCGGCAAGACTGCGCGCCTCACGCGCATTCATGAAAAGCACGGAGAGTCCGGAAAAAACGGGTATCAGCCGCCTGGCCTTTGCTGGTGAGACGGCGATCGCGTAAAGAGGCGCGGCTCCGCGGATAGATGCGAGCTGCGCCAGTGCCTCCAGGGGCAGGTTGGCATCGCAGAGTATGGCATCGGACCCAGCAGCAGCGTCCCGCGTTTTCGAGCGGCTCATCTGCTTGGCGAACGCAACATCATAAAGTGCCATATCCGCAAGACCGGTGATAAGCTCGCCGTCATGATCAAGAATAGCAGTGTAGCTTGGTGTCACCCGGTCGAGAAAGGTCGCCGAGAGATCTTCGAAACCGGCTTCCTCCACCGCGCGCGCCACGGCTTCGCCCGCTGCATCCCCGCCCCGCAGTGAAAGGAGCGATACGGACACACCGCGCCGGGTAGCCATGCACGCAGCATTGAAAATTCCTCCGCCGACCTCTTCGCGCATGCGTCCGGGGTTGGAAGTGGCGGGAATGTGTGCCGCATCGAGACGTCCGCGACGGTCCATGTGGGCGCCGCCGACAGCAAAGAGTCGAGGTGGGCTGGTCACGTTCATCGGGCCGCTTCCCGAATCGCCTGGCGCGGTGATATCCCCCCGCTCTCTGCCCGGGCATCTGAGCCCCGAGAGCGGGCACAGATTGTGAATTCAGGCGTACAAAAATAGAACAAAATGCATTTATGCTGTTTTTTCAATGCTCTACTGCCTATTGCAAAAATAGAACAAAAAGGGTACAGATGGCTATCGCGGATTTGGCGGAACCGCCTCCATTGACCTCGAAGGGGTGTTGTATCATGGCTCAGAATTCATTGCGGCTTGTAGAGGATAATTCGGTGGACAAAACCAAGGCTCTGGATGCGGCGCTATCGCAGATCGAACGTGCCTTCGGCAAGGGATCGATCATGCGGCTTGGCGCCAATGATCAGGTGGTCGAGATCGAGACCATCTCCACCGGGTCGCTGGGCCTCGATATTGCCCTGGGCATCGGCGGGCTGCCGCGCGGCCGCATTGTCGAGATTTACGGTCCTGAAAGCTCAGGCAAGACGACCTTGGCGCTTCACACGGTTGCCGAGGCCCAGAAGAAGGGCGGGATTTGCGGCTTCATCGATGCCGAGCATGCACTCGATCCTGTCTATGCCCGCAAGCTGGGCGTCGATCTCGAGAATCTCCTGATCTCTCAGCCCGACACGGGTGAGCAGGCGCTTGAGATCTGCGACACACTCGTGCGCTCCGGTGCGCTGGATGTGATTGTGGTCGATTCGGTTGCCGCGCTTACGCCGCGCGCCGAAATCGAAGGTGAGATGGGCGATTCCCTGCCGGGCATGCAGGCCCGTCTCATGAGCCAGGCGCTGCGCAAACTTACCGCCTCCATCTCCCGGTCGAAGACCATGGTGATCTTCATCAATCAGATCCGCATGAAGATCGGTGTGATGTTCGGTTCTCCCGAGACGACCACGGGCGGCAATGCGCTAAAATTCTATTCCTCGGTGCGCCTCGACATTCGTCGTATCGGTTCCGTCAAGGATCGTGACGAAACGGTGGGCAACCAGACCCGCATCAAGGTCGTGAAGAACAAGATGGCGCCGCCCTTCAAGCAGGTTGAGTTCGACATCATGTATGGTGAGGGCGTGTCCAAGACGGGCGAACTGATCGATCTCGGCGTGAAGGCCGGCATCGTTGAAAAATCAGGTGCCTGGTTTTCCTACAACTCCCAGCGTCTGGGGCAGGGGCGCGAGAACGCCAAGCAGTTCCTGCGCGACAATCCCGAGGCAGCGCAGGAGATCGAACTGGCGTTGCGTCAGAATGCAGGCCTGATTGCCGAGAAATTCCTCGATGATACGGGGCCGGGCGACCAGGATGGTGGGGACGCTGAGGACGCTCAGGACGCTCAGGAATAGGGCTCTCACTCTCGCGGGTTCGGTCAGCGCTGGGGAGCCGGCCTGATCCAATCCGGTGACATCAGAACACCGCCAGCTGCTGGCGGTGTTTTTTTATGCCGGCTTAACCTGCCTGTATGATCGTATCCTGACGGGATTTCTGGACAGGCCCGGACGCTGACGTTAAAAGGCGGGCTTCTGTTCCCCGCTTGTCTGGGCGGGCTTCTCGCAAAGGCTGAATCATGAGTGGCGTCAACGACATCCGGTCGACCTTTCTCGACTATTTTAAGAAAAACGGACATGAGATCGTGGCCTCTGGCCCGCTCGTGCCGCGCAATGACCCGACCCTTATGTTCACCAATGCCGGCATGGTCCCCTTCAAGAACGTCTTCACCGGCCTGGAGACGAGACCCTATGATCGGGCGGTAACGGCACAGAAATGCGTGCGCGCCGGCGGCAAGCACAACGATCTCGACAATGTTGGCTACACGGCCCGTCATCATACCTTCTTCGAGATGATGGGCAATTTCTCCTTTGGCGACTACTTCAAGGACCGAGCCATCGAGCTTGCGTGGAACCTCGTGACGAAAGAGTTTGGGCTGGATCCCAAACGTCTCCTGGTCACGGTGTACCATACGGATGATGAGGCGGCGGGCTTCTGGAAGAAAATTGCCGGCCTGCCCGACGACCGCATCATCCGCATCGCCACGAATGACAATTTCTGGGCCATGGGCGACACCGGCCCCTGTGGCCCTTGTTCGGAAATCTTCTATGATCACGGCGATCATATTCCCGGCGGCCCTCCCGGAAGTCCTGACGAAGATGGCGACCGCTTCATCGAGATCTGGAATCTCGTCTTCATGCAGTTCGAGCAGCTCACGCCGGACGAGCGGGTAAACCTGCCGCGCCCCTCCATCGACACCGGCATGGGGCTGGAGCGCGTGGCGGCTGTTCTCCAGGGTGTTCACGACAATTACGACATTGACCTTTTCCGCGCGCTCATCCACGCCTCCGAGGAGGCAACCGGCGTACGGGCCGAGGGCGCTCAGCATGCAAGCCACAAGGTCATTGCGGATCATCTGCGCGCGTCGAGCTTCCTGATTGCCGATGGCGTTCTGCCGTCCAATGAGGGGCGCGGCTACGTGCTGCGTCGCATCATGCGCCGCGCCATGCGTCACGCGCAGCTTCTGGGGGCGAAAGATCCGCTGATGTGGCGCCTGGTACCCGCGCTCGTGCGTGAGATGGGCCGCGCCTATCCCGAACTCGTGCGCGGTGAGGCGCTCATCACCGAGACGCTGAAGCTTGAGGAAACCCGTTTCCGCAAGACGCTGGCGCGCGGCCTGACGCTCCTGTCCGACGCCACCAGCGGGATGGGAGAGGGCGACCTTCTCGACGGCGAAACCGCGTTCAGGCTGTACGACACCTATGGCTTCCCGCTCGACCTGACGCAGGATGCACTGCGCCAGCGCGGCATCCATGTGGATCTCGGCGGCTTCAATGACGCAATGGAACGTCAAAAGGCCGAGGCGCGGGCGAACTGGGCAGGCTCCGGCGAAGCGGCCACCGAGGCCGTCTGGTTCGCGGTCAAGGATAGGACAGGCGGCAGCGATTTTCTCGGCTATGAGACCGAGGACGCCGAAGGCGTGGTGTCAGCTCTGGTGCTCGACGGCGCCATGGTTGACGAGGCCGCTGAGGGCGACGAGGTGGCTATCGTCACCAATCAGACCCCGTTCTATGGCGAATCCGGCGGTCAGGTGGGCGATACCGGCCTTATCTCGGGAGAAGGCTTTTCAATTGTCGTTACCGACACCCAGAAGAAGGGCGACGGGCTTCTCGTTCATTTTGGCCGTGTCGAGAGCGGCAGGGTCAGGAACGGCGACGTGGTCGCGTTGAAGGTCGATCACGCGCGTCGCACGCGCATCCGTGCCAACCACTCCGCCACGCACCTCCTGCACGAAGCGTTGCGTGAAGTGCTTGGCACCCATGTGGCGCAGAAGGGCTCGCTCGTTGCACCGGAGCGCCTGCGCTTCGACTTCTCGCATCCAAAACCCATATCGGACGATGAACTCGCTCGTGTGGAGGATATGGCCAATTCCATCGTTTTGCAGAATGCACCTGTCGAGACGCACCTGATGGCTGTCGACGACGCGATCGAAGCTGGCGCCATGGCGCTGTTCGGTGAAAAATACGGCGACGAGGTGCGCGTTGTGTCCATGGGTACCGCGCGCGAGGGCGACAGGGCCGGCAAGACCTACTCGCTGGAGCTTTGCGGAGGCACGCATGTGAAGGCCACGGGCGACATCGGCCTTATCCGTATCGTGTCCGAAGGTGCCGTCGCCTCGGGCGTGCGTCGCATCGAAGCTTTGACGGCTGATGCCGCACGACATTATCTCGGCCAGCAGGAGCAGCAGTTGAAACTTGCTGCCGGCGCATTGAAGGTCGCGCCCGCTGATGTGGCCACGCGCCTGGAGACTGTCCTTGAGGAACGCCGCAGACTTGAGCGCGAACTCTCGGAAGCGCGCCGCAAGCTTGCCTTGGGCGGGGGCGGGGCCGCTGAGGGCGGCAGGGAAACCGTCGCTGGCGTGGGTTTCATGGGCCGCGTGGTCGAGGGCATTTCGCCAAAAGATCTGAAGCCGCTTGCCGATGATGGCAAGGCCTCGCTTGGCTCTGGCGTCACCGTGTTCGTCGGGACCTCGGAAGAAGGCAAGGCCAGCGTCGTGGTTGGCGTGACGAAAGATCTGATCGAGCGCTTCAGCGCGGTCGATCTTGTCCGTGTTGCCTCCGCCGCCATCGGCGGTAAGGGTGGCGGCGGCCGCCCCGACATGGCACAGGCCGGGGGCCCGGATGGTTCCAGAGCGGCCGAGGCCATCGCCGCCGTCAAGGCCGCGATGGAAGGCTGAGCGCAACGCCCGGGACGGAAGATCGACTATGCGCGGGCTCATAGAGGCCCGCGTTTTTTCTTGCCAAACGAAAAAGCCGCGGTCGAAACCGCGGCCTGATCATCTGCTATGCGTAAGGAGTGGGGGCCTATCCCATTGCCTTCTGCAGGTTTTCGTCGATCTTGTCGAGGAAACCGGTGGTGGAAAGCCACGGCTGATCGGGGCCGATGAGCAGTGCCAGATCCTTGGTCATGTGGCCGGATTCCACCGTGTCGATGCAGACCTTTTCCAGCGTCTGGGCAAAGTTCGCCAGTTCCTTGTTGTTGTCCAGCTTGGCGCGGTGGGCGAGGCCACGGGTCCAGGCGAAGATCGAGGCGATGGAGTTGGTCGAGGTTTCCTCGCCCTTCTGGTGCTGGCGGTAGTGGCGTGTCACCGTGCCGTGTGCGGCTTCCGCTTCCACGGTCTTGCCATCCGGCGTCATCAGCACCGAGGTCATCAGGCCAAGGGAGCCAAAACCCTGCGCCACCGTGTCGGACTGCACGTCGCCGTCATAGTTCTTACAGGCCCAGACATAACCGCCCGACCATTTGAGCGCCGAGGCGACCATGTCGTCGATCAGACGGTGCTCATAGGTGATCTTGGCTTCCTTGAACTTTTGCTCGAATTCGGTCTCGTAGATCTCCTGGAAGATGTCCTTGAAGCGCCCGTCATAGGCTTTCATGATCGTGTTCTTGGTGGAGAGGTAGCACGGCACCTTGCGCATCAGCGCGTAGTTCATCGAAGCGCGGGCAAAATCGCGGATGGAATCGTCGAGATTGTACATGGCCATGGCCACGCCGGAGGAGGGGGCGTCGAACACTTCGTGCTCGATGGTCTCGCCATCCTCGCCGACGAACTTGATCGTGAGCTTGCCCTTGCCAGGGAATTTGAAGTCGGTGGCGCGGTACTGGTCACCAAAGGCGTGGCGGCCCACGATGATCGGCTGCGTCCAGCCGGGAACCAGGCGCGGAACGTTTTTCATGATGATCGGCTCGCGGAAGATCACGCCGCCGAGAATATTGCGGATCGTGCCGTTGGGGGAGCGATACATGCGCTTCAGGCCGAATTCCTCGACGCGCGCCTCATCCGGCGTGATGGTGGCGCATTTCACGCCAACGCCATATTTTTTGATCGCTTCGGCAGCATCGACGGTGATCTGGTCGTCGGTCGCGTCACGCGCCTCGATGCCGAGATCGTAATACTTCAGATCGATGTCGAGATAGGGGTGGATCAGCTTTTCCTTGATGAACTGCCAGATGATCCGTGTCATCTCATCGCCGTCGAGCTCGACGACCGGATTGTCCACCTTGATCTTACCCATGAAAAAGCTCCGCAATTGTGGTTTGAAAGGCGCAGAGAGGAACTCCCCCCGCGAAAGGTCGGCTGCCCTATAGCATTCCTGATGAGAACCGCAAAGAAGCCACCCGGCATTTTGTCGCTTGACACCGTGTAGATACACTATACTGTCCGCCCGATGGATTATGTGGCCGATGATTGTCTTTTGATGAACACTGTGATGGCGGCGCGCTCGATGACGCGCCGCTATGATGAACAGTTACGTCCCTTCGGCGTTTCGGTGGTGCAATTCGCCATCCTCGCCACCCTTGCAAGGCAGTTCGACGAACCCGTCAGCCGCACCGCAGAACGGGTGGCGACCGATCGCACCACGCTTCTGCGCAATCTGGAACTTCTATTGAAGAAGGGTCTTGTTCGCGCTGTTCCCGCGACCAGGGGCAATGGACGCCGTTTCCTTCTGAGCGAACAGGGCCGCAGGCTGGTTACCGAGATCACCCCCCATTGGCAAATGGCACAGGCGGAGCTGCGTGAGCTACTCGCCGGTCACGACCATCAGGACATGCTCGTCGCGCTTAAAAAACTGACATCGGGCTAAGCCGCGTGAGGCAAGGCACGATATTTTTCCGCAATAAAAAGTGTAGATACACTGGTGTAATTACACGACTTATGAATGCGAAAGCTAAAGAGGAAAAAATGCAATGGTCCACAAAGACCCGGTAGTGGTGACGGGGATGGGGGTGGTCAGCCCTTTGGGTGTCGGTGTTGAAACCAATTGGCGTCGCCTCCTTGAGGGGCGCAGCGGCATCGTTACCAATGATCGATTTGATGTTTCCGGCTTCTCCTGCACCATTGCTGGCCTTGTTCCGCCCAAGGAGACGGACATTCATGGATTTGACCCGCGCGAGTGGGTTGCCGCCAGGGACATCAGGAAAATGGACCGCTTCATCCAATATGGCCTGGCGGCAACCGCCGAAGCGTTGGCGCAGGCCGTCTGGATGCCGGAGGATGAAGGCGCGCGCGCCAGAACCGCTATCATCATCGGCACGGGTGTCGGCGGTTCACCACTGATGGCGGAAGCGGTGAAGACGATTCTGACCCGGGGGCCGCGTCGCCTGTCGCCATTCACGGTCCCGGCCTTTCTGGCCAATCTCGCCGCCGGCTGGGTATCGATCCGCTACGGTTTCACTGGTCCCATCGGTGCGCCGGTCACCGCCTGCGCCGCGGCCGGGCAGGCCATTGGCGACGGCTTGCGGCTGATTTTGACAGGCGAGGCGGATGTGGTGGTGTGCGGCGGCGCGGAAGGGTCGGTAGACCCGATTTCCATAGGCGGTTTCGCCGCCTCCCGGGCTCTGTGCACCGCCTTCAACCATGCGCCGGAAGAGGCCTCACGTCCCTTTGACAGGGACCGCGCCGGCTTCGTTCTGGCCGAGGGCTCCGCCATTCTCGTTATCGAGCGGCTAAGTCATGCGCGCGCCCGTGGGGCAACGCCGCTGGCGGTTCTGGCCGGCTATGGCACCACTGCGGATGCCTATCATCTGACGGCCGGGCATCCTGACGGGCGCAGCGCGGCCGCGGCGATGCGCCAGGCGTTGTCCATGGCCGGCCTGGCCGCCGAAGACATCGATCACATCAACGCCCACAGCACCTCGACCGAGGTCGGCGATGCGGCGGAACTCGCGGCGATCAGCAGCGTCTTCGCAAGTCGGGAGAAGGCGCTCGCCATCGCCGCCACCAAGTCGTCCACCGGGCACCTTCTTGGTGCGGCGGGGGCGATCGAGGCGATCTTTTCGGTGATGGCACTGCGCGAAGGGGTGGTGCCCGCAACGCTGAACCTGAAAAACCCCGATGAAGCAGCGTCCCGTTTCGATATGGTGGCCGGAAAACCCAGCCACCGGAAACTCCGTCATGTTCTGTCGAACGCCTTCGGCTTCGGCGGCGTCAACGCATCGCTCATATTCAGTCAGATCCCATAGTCGGGCTGCCATCCGGTATCTGAAATGCGCTTCCCACCATTGTCCTGCCGCGCAGGTGTGCTTCCTCGAGCGCCAGCACGGAGACTGCGTCCAGCGACCGGATGGAGACCGTCCGGCCACCGGTTATGTCGCCTGTGAGCTGCAG
Source organism: Nitratireductor sp. (assembly GCF_017794765.1). GTDB lineage: Bacteria > Pseudomonadota > Alphaproteobacteria > Rhizobiales > Rhizobiaceae > Nitratireductor. Next base: position 2,322,876 of record NZ_CP051236.1, read on the forward strand.
GGCAAGGAAGCGCCCGCAGCATACGCCCAGGAAGGAGGTGAAACTATCGAGATCGTGGCCTTCATCCGGGAACTCCTGGTAAAGCCAGTCCAGAAGACCGCTGACGGTCAATCCAGCGCGCACCGATATTCTCCAGAACGCGCCAGAAAAAAACGCTCCAGCCGAACGCTGGTGGCCACGCCATCCAGCGATAAGCAGCGGGTTTCATTTTCCCAAAGTGCCAGGTCGAAACCGGTAAACAGGTGGCACATGGTGTCTGCGCCTACGGAACCACATGCGGTCCGTTCCACACCGCGATGTGACGAAAGGTGAGACTTTGGTCCCAGGCGTGGTATCTGCGGGTGAATTCGGTCTGTTTCTGGTGCAAATTCACTCAAAACCTTCTGTTTGGACTGTGTTGTGAGACCTGTCACCGACGCCACACCCCTGATCGCCGCCAACGCGGTGGCTTTCGATACCGAGACCACCGGGCTTGATGTTAAGGAAGCGCGTATCCTGCAGCTCGGCGGCATGGCGCTGGTGGACGGAGAGTTGCGGCCGGACGATACGTTTGAGACACTCGTTGACCCGGGCGTCCCCATCCCGCCGCGTTCCACCACCATTCATGGCATTACCGGGCAGATGCTGCGCACGGCACCCGATTTTGCCGAGGCCTGGCCGCGCTTTGAGGCGTATCGGGGCGGTCGCCTTCTCGTTGGTTATGCGCTTGGCTTCGATCTGGCCGTTCTCGAGCGCGAGGCGCACAGGGCCGGTCTGCTCTGGCAGGCTCCAAGAACGCTCTGCGTGCGCATGCTTGCCGGTCTTGTCAATTCACACCTGCCCGATGCGTCCCTGGAGGCGATCGCCGCCTGGCTGGAGGTGGATACGTCCGGGCGCCACCGAGCGACCGCAGATGCGCGCATTGCGGGAGAAATCTTCATCGCGCTTGCGCCGCATCTCGCAGAACGCGGCATTCGCACGGTCGCCGAGGCCGAGCGCGCCTCAAGCCTGCGCTCACAGGCCCTGCGCCAGCAGGCGGAAGCTGGGTGGAGCGAACCTTTTCTGCGCCGCAGCGGCGCCGCTCGACATGCGCTTGAAGCCATCGATCCCTACGCTTTCCGCCATCGTGTACTGGAAGCGGCGACCCGTGAGCCCGTCGTGGCGCGTGACGACGTCACGGTGTTGGACGCTGCTCGCCTCATGGCAGAGCGCTGCATCAGTTCGCTTCTTCTTGCGGCGGATGGACGAGCGGCCGGCCACGTCGCCGACTATGCCATCGTTACCGAGCGGGATGTCCTGCGGGCAATTGCCGCCGGGGGCCGCGACACACTGGCCAAACCTGTGTCGGTCATTGCTTCAAAGCCGGTGATCTCGGTGGAGGACGATGCATTTTTCTATAAGGCGCTGGGCCTGATGAGCCGAAAGAGAATTCGGCATCTGGCGGTTTCGGATGACAGCGGAAACCTTGCCGGCGTGCTCTCTTCGCGTGATTTTCTGAAGTTCCGGGCAGGAGCCGCTGTCGATCTCCAGGCACGTATCGAAAATGCGCGAACACCCGCCGATCTCGCCGGCGCATGGTCGCGTACCGCCGTCATAGCTTCAGCGCTTCTCGATGAAGAGACCGACACGCGCGTTATCGCCGAAATCATTTCCGGTATTCTGTGTTCCATCACCGCGAGCGCCTGCCATATGGCGCTGTGTGAAATGGAAGCAGAGGGGCGGGGCGCTCCACCGGTACCGTTCGCCGTGATGGTTCTGGGATCGGGTGGGCGCGGTGAAAGCCTGCTGGCTGCCGATCAGGACAATGCCATAATCTTTTCAAAGGGTGCACCCGATGGACCCGAAGACAGCTGGTTTGCTGCTTTTGCGGAAAAGTTCACCGACCATCTGCACACGGCAGCAATTCCTCTTTGCAAGGGCGGCGTGATGGCGCGCAATCCCGCCTGGCGCGGGTCAGCGGAAACCTGGCGCGAACGTATAGGTGGGTGGGTGTCAAAGGCGAGACCGCAGGACCTCCTCAATGTCGATATTTTCTACGATCTTCGGGCGGTTTACGGCGAAGAACGGCTGGTCACCGAGCTTGCGGCCCATGCATGGAAAAAGGGGGCGGAACGTGTTGAATTCGCCAAGCTCCTGGGTGAAAGCGTGCGCAATGTCGCCAATCCCTTCACGATTTTTGGTGGGTTTCGGCAGGACAATGGACGTTTGGATCTGAAACTCCACGGTCTGTTTCCGATCTCGGCACTCGCCCGCGCGCTCGCAATTCGCCATCATCTGCCGCATGCCTCCACACGCGCCCGGCTGGAAGCACTCGCCGATCTGCCTGCAATGCCACGCAGCGATCTGCTCGCGCTGCGCGATGCACACCGCTTCCTCCTGGCGCGTGTGCTGGAGCAGCAGGTGGAAGATATCGCTGCCGGCATACCGCTCTCCAACCGGATGGCTGTCGACCGGCTCGCTCCGTCGCGGCAGAAAACGCTGAAAGACGCGCTGAAGGCGGTCGCGATCATTCCCGAACTTGTCCGCAGCGCCATGTTCGCAAACTGATCATTGCGTGCTTTACCGCAGCGCATGAAGCGGGTAACAGCAGCCCATCATGGCAGGAACAGACAAACAGCAAAACATGCTCGCAGAAGGCCCCGCAATCATTCTGGTGGAGCCGCAGCTGGGTGAAAACATCGGCATGGTCGCGCGCGCCATGGCCAATTTCGGTCTGGCGGAGCTTCGCCTCGTCAGCCCGCGCGATGGCTGGCCGAACGAGAAGGCGCGTGCGGCGGCAAGCCGCGCCGACCATGTGATCGATGCGGCCACGGTCTTTGAGACCCCGGCGGAAGCGGTGGCGGATCTGAACTTCGTTCTGGCCACCACCGCGCGCCCGCGCGACAATTTCAAACCCGTGCGCGGCCCGGTCGAAGCCGCCGCCGATCTGCGAAACCGCTTTGCCGGTGGCCAGAAGACCGGCATCCTTTTCGGGCGGGAGCGCTGGGGTCTGACCAATGAGGAAGTGGCGCTTGCCGACGAGATCGTCACCTTTCCGGTCAATCCGGCTTTTGCCTCCCTGAACATCGCCCAGGCGGTTCTGCTCATGTCCTATGAGTGGATCAAGACAGGCGATCAGGCCGTCCGGCCGCCCGACATTGCACTCGCACCCGCCGAGAAACTGCATATTGAAAGTCTCATGAGCTATCTCGACAATGTGCTGGACGAGCGCGGCTATTTCAGAACCGAGGACAAGAAGCCGAAGATGATGGACAATTTGCGGGCGTTGTTCACGCGTCCCGGCTTCACCGTGGAAGAGCTGGCGGTGCTGCGCGGCGTGTTGAGTTCGCTGGAGAAGTTTTCGCCGAAAAACCCGCGCGGCTCAGGCGCGCCTGACCGGGGATGACTATGGAAACCCGGCCGATCCTTTTCTTCGATTCGGGCATTGGCGGCCTTTCCGTGGTCAAGGAAGCGCGCATTCTTCTGCCGGGCCGGCCCTATGTCTACGTGGCCGATGATGCCGCCTTCCCTTATGGCGCATGGGAGGAGGGCGCGCTCCTCGAGCGTATGGTCGCGCTGTTTGAGGAACTCCTCGAGACGTATCGGCCAGCCATGTCGGTGATCGCCTGCAATACCGCGTCGACGCTCGCCATCCACCGATTGCGCGAGGTGTTCCCCGGTCAAACCTTTGTGGGTACGGTTCCCGCGATCAAGCCGGCAGCGGAGCGCACGAGATCAGGGCTGGTGTCCGTGCTTGCAACGCCCGGCACCGTGAGGCGGCAATACACCCGCGACCTGATCCGCGACTATGCGGCCAAGTGCCATGTCCGGCTGGTGGGCAGCGAAAACCTGGCAGCTCTCGCCGAGCAGTATATGCGCGAAGGCTATGTGGATGAGGCGGCCGTCGAGCGGGAAATCGCCCCCTGTTTCGTCGAGCAGGACGGAAAGCGCACCGACATCGTGGTGCTGGCCTGCACGCACTACCCGTTTCTGGTGAACCGCATGCGCAAGACCGCGCCATGGCCCGTGGACTGGATCGATACATCCGAGGCGATTGCTAGGCGCGCCCTCACGCTGGCGGCTGATTTGCCTGTGCCTGCTGGTGCGGGGGGGCAGGACATCGCTCATTTTACCTCCGGCGCCCCGGTGGAGGGCTATCGCCGTCTTGTCACCGGGTTCGGCTTCAGGGCACGCTGATCCGGCATCTGTTCTTGTCGACCATTGTCGCGGCCCATCTCTTCGTCGCGCAAGGCTTGGAGAATCCAGTCCCGGAAAGCCCGGATTTTTGGAGCGTTGCGACGTCCCTCCGGATAGACAAGCCAATATCCGAGACCATCGGATTCCGTGCGTTCGAAGGGCCTTAGCAGCAGCCCTGCTTCCAGTTCCGTCCGGTACAGCGCAGGTGTGAGCATCGCCACCCCGCGCCCGGCGATAGCCGCCCGTGCCAGCATGCTCTGCCCTCCGAGTTTCGCCATAGGGGGGCGGTCGTCACTGTCGATCTTGATATCGACGGCGCTGAACCAGATCGTCCACCATGGATCTCCGAGGTCGAGCAGCGGTAACTTCAAAAGATCCTCCGGCGTCGAGATGCCGCCAACGGTGTCGGCAAGCCTTGGGCTCAGCATCGGAGTGAAGTCGGCTTCGATGAGCAGGTGACGCTCCAGCCCGGGCCAGGGGCCGTGCCCGCCGCGAATGGCGATGTCGACATCCTCGGTGTTGAAAGCGGCTAGCCGTTGCGTTGTTTCGAGCCGCACCGACAATGTCGGATGCAGCGTCTGAAAGGCATCGATGTTCTCCACAAGCCAGTTGGTGGCAAAGGTTTGCGCGGTGCTGATGGTGAATGTGCCTTCCATCATGCCGCGGGCGTCAGCATAGGCTGCAGAAAGCCGTTCAAACGCGTCGCTCACGGCCGGCGCAAGCCGCTGGCCGGTTTCGGTTAGCGTAACCTGTCTCGGCCGGCGCACGAAAAGGGGCGTGCCGATCCGGTCTTCCAGGATCCTGATCTGATAGCTGACGGCGGCCTGGGTCATGCCCAGCTCCTCGCCGGCCTTGGTGAAGCTGCCATGGCGTGATGCTGCCTCGAAGGCGCGAACCGCCGCCAGTGGCGGAAGGAGTGCACCGGACATGGATAAGTTCTCCTTATGGTACCCGGTGATCATTCGATTGGAATCTGCACTTTAGAAGAGCGAAATTCAGGCGCGAAATCAACTCAGCTTTTCCTTGAGGCAACTGGAAAATTACAATGGAACAAGTTTTCCTTCATGGCTCCGGCGCGCGCGCATCGCTCTGGCATTCGTTTTTGAAATGGGCGAGAGTAGCGGGTGCGCACGGAAAGCGTCGGCGGCGCACCATCGATCCGCGGGATGTTCCCGAACTTGTGCACCACGATGTTGGTTTGACGGATGTTCGCCCCCTGCGTCCCAAATGCTATCTGGATTAGGGTTCCGGTTGACATTTGGCCCGGTCTCCAATAATCACCCGCACAAGCGCGACGGCTTTCCGGCTGCCGCGCTTTTTAACGTGTCCCGTGGACAAGCCGCATCAGCGTGCGTGGTCTGTCCTGTCAGGTTTCGAAAACGGAAGCCAGAGGAGGGCGCGTTTCCTTCGTCCGGAGTGTTTTGCTCCGGGGTTTTTGATGTGAAAGGGAATGCGATGAGCAAGCGCCATTCAGCAAAGTACAAACTTGATCGCCGTCTTGGCGAGAATATTTGGGGTCGCCCGAAATCCCCGGTCAACCGCCGTGAATATGGGCCCGGCCAGCACGGTCAGCGCCGCAAGGGCAAGCTCTCGGACTTCGGTCTGCAGCTGCGTGCCAAGCAGAAGCTGAAAGGTCACTACGGCGACATTTCGGAAAAGCAGTTCCGCAAGACCTATGACGAGGCCAACCGTCGCAAGGGCGACACCAACGAGAACCTGATCGGTCTCCTGGAGTCCCGCCTCGACGCCATAGTCTACCGCGCCAAATTCGTTCCCACGATTTTCGCTGCGCGTCAGTTCGTGAACCACGGCCACATTCTGGTCAATGGCCGCCGCGTCAACATCCCGTCCTACCGCTGCAAGGCCGGTGACGTGATCGAGGTCAAGGAAAAGTCCAAGCAGCTCGCCATCGTTCTGGAAGCCACGCAGCTCGCCGAGCGCGATGTTCCGGATTATGTCGAGGTCGACCACAACAAGATGGTCGCCACCTATCTGCGCATGCCCGCGATTTCCGACGTGCCGTATGCGGTGCATATGGAGCCGAACCTGGTTGTCGAGTACTACTCGCGCTGATACGTTTCGGCGGGTAATTCGGAAGGGGGGCGTCCTGCCATTGGCCGGACGCCTTCTTTTTTGTCTTCAGAGATTTATCGGGGTAATGCCATGAAAGGACTGGCCGGGGCGTCCAGTGTGCGAATGGGCTTGTTGCTGGCCTTCTTCGTCGCGTTGTGGACGGTTTATGCCAGCCTGACCCAGCTCAACCTCGATGGCTTTGGCGACATGCTGGAGAACTATTCCTGGGGCATCGCCTGGGAGCTGGGATATTACAAGCACCCACCGCTGTTTGCCTGGATCACGGCGGCATGGTTTGCCGTGTTTCCCAATGTCGACTGGGCCTACTATCTCCTGTCGGCGGTCAATGGCGCAGCGCTCATGTTTGCAAGTTGGCGGATCGCCACGCGGTTTCTCGATCCATGGCGCGCGTTTCTGGCCACGGCACTTTTCTTCTTTCTGCCGCCGGTTACATTTCTCGCGATCAAGTACAACGCCAACTCGGCCATGCTTCCCTTCTGGGCCGCGACCGTGTGGTTTTACCTGCGCTTTCTGGAAAAGCAACGCTTCGCAGACGCCGTGATTTTGGGCGTCTTGGCTGCCGCTTCCATGCTGATCAAGTACTTTTCGGCCGCACTTCTGGGTGCCATCTGCCTTCATGTGCTGTTTGATCGCGAGGCGCGGACGCTGTTGTTGAAGCCCGGTGTCTGGGTGGCGAGCCTTGTTTTCCTGGCGCTGATGACACCGCATCTTCTGTGGCTGGCCGGGAACGATTTTCTGCCGTTGACCTATGTCTCTGAACAGGGGGATGGCTCGCCCTGGATCGGTCTCACCTCCGCCCCGCGTTTCCTCGCGGCCCTATTGGCCTATCTGCTTCCAGCCGTTCTTGTCTTGTTGATTGCCATCCGGCGCAACGGGCGCGGTCCCTGGTTTGAGGCTGGACCATTCCTTGGGTTGCGCAGCACGCTGGCCGGGCGCGCGCTCTTGTGGGCCGGCTTCGGGTCCCTCGCGCTTACACTTCTGCTTGGTATCGTATTCACCGTGCAATTCAGTTCGGTGTGGGCGCTGCCGCTGTACTTCTCGGCGCCCACCTTTCTGCTGTTGATCGTCAAGGCTGGACGCCTGGAGGTGCAGAAGCCCGCCATTCCTGCGATCGTGATGATTTATGGCGCCTGTCTTCTCGCCTTGACGCCGATAATCTATGCCGAGGAAGCGAAAAACACCTCGCACTACAACAATGTGCCGGTTCGCACTCTCGCAGGTCAGATTGAGAGTGCGTGGTATGCGCGGTACGACACGCCGCTCACCTATGTGGCCGGCGACAAGATACTGGCCAGCGGAATGACCTTCTATACGGCCTCTCGCCCCTATTCCATGCAGGCGAACTCCTATGCGCTAACGCCCTGGATCACCCCAGAGAGTGTCGCTCAGAAAGGAATGCTGATTGCCTGCTTCGAAGGCCAGAAAGGGTGTCTGAACAAGGCGGTCGAGCTGTCGAGTGGCGGGCGCGATACGCAGGATGTGACGGTGTCCGGATTCGGCGGAGAGAGAAGCTGGACGGTGCGGATATTCTTCGTCCCACCGGCCGGAAGCGATCTTTGAGCCGTTTTTCCCAAAATGGCTCGGTTTGCCGGAATTCGAGCTAAAACCCGCCCGTTTCGTCTGAAAGTGAATCAAATTACCCGATTTTCGATCGACCAGCGGGCGGCGAAAAAATTGAGGATCGCGCCGACGACAATGCCGATGAGTTTGGCCGCGAACAGGCCCGTAAACGGTGGCAGGAGATAAACGGCGAGTGTCGACGATCCAAGTGAGATGATGCTGCCGCTGATGGCGAATTTCGCAAAGGCCCTGTGAAGGTTGAATCGTTCAGCACGCTCGAATGTCCAGCGCGAATTGACCGCGAAGGAAAAGATCACGGCAACGGCCCAGCCGAGAAAATTGGCGGCAAGTGCCGGAAGTCCGAGAGCGACAAGGGCGGTGAAACTCGCAAGATCGATCGCCGTGTTCAAAAGGCCGACAATGGCGAAACGGCCGAACTTCGTGGAGACCGGGTGGTCATCTCGCTCGATCATCGCCGCTCGCGCCTCAGGGACAGGCCCGCTCCGGCAAGGCGCAATGGGAAGGCGTCCGAGGCGAGTGCATCCCGTTCCTCGTTGCGGGCGTCGGTGAACACATCACGGTCGCGAAGGATCTCATCGACCGTGCCGGGATGACACATGACAACGGCGCCATTGGGAGCCTTGTCTAGGAAGAGATCGAGCGCGCGGGCAAAAGCACCGGCTCTGCGCCAGTCGTAAAAGCCGCAGAGCGGTCCCTCGACGTTAAAACCATGGCGCCGCATCTCGGCGTCGAAGTCGCGTGCAAGCAGGCGCGCCACAACGATCTTGCCCCTCACCAGAGCGGGGGCCGCGCGCAGTGTCGGTGCACCACGCAACCATGGGCGCTTGTCACTCGGAACATCGGCAAACTGCCTGATCAACCACTGCCGCACGGGCGGAAGGAAATGGACATGCTGATGGCCGTCGATGAAATCGGGGTCGCGCCCGAATGCCTCACGAAAGCGTGCGAGCTGAGCATCGGCTTCGGACATGATGGCGTCCGCTTCAGTTTTTGCAAGAAGCCGCTTGAGGTCCGGCATGGTCCGGCCCGTGGAGAGGGCAGGGAAATCTGTGAGGGTGAGATGCATGCCGACCGCGAACGGACCACCGATCGTGGCAAGGGCGCTGGCCTCGCTCGGCCAGTCGTCGAAGAGGGTCATGCAGCCGGTGCCGCTCAGGCGTTCGGCTTCCAGTAGCGCACGTATGGTGTCGCTGACGCCCGGCGAAAAGCCGTAGTCATCCGCGATCAGCCAGATCGAGCGGGCGCCGGGCTCAGCCATGGGTTGCCTTGCGCGGCTTGCGCTCTTTCGTGGCCGAGGGTGCAGAGGTCTCGGAGCCCGTGATGGACTTCACGATATAATTCGGCCTGTTCTTTGCCTCACTCAACGCGGACCAGACATATTCGCCGACAAGGCCCGTCAGAGCCAGGTTGAGACCGCCCAGGACCAGTACCGCCACGATCAGACTGGGATAGCCGGGAACGGAGACACCGGTGAACAGAACCTCCAGAAGGATCTTGATGCCGTAGAGAAAGCCGAGCACCGCAACGCCGGTCCCGAACAGCGAGACCATGCGCAAGGGCACAACGGAGAACGAGGTGAACCCTTCCAGCGAAAAGGCGATCAAACGGCGGCGCGACCATTTGCTTTCGCCGCCCTGCCGTTCGGCCGGCTTGTAGAGGATGCGCTCCTGCTTGAAGCCGGTCCAGGCGTAAAGCCCCTTGTTGAACCGTCGCTGGTCGCGCAACTGGCGCAGTGCAGTGGCAAAGCGGCTGGTCATGACACGGAAATCGCCGGCATTGGCCGGGATCTCGTAACGCTGCCCCATATTGATCAGCCAGTAGAATCCGTTGGCAAGGTAACGCCCCAGTGTGCGGCGCTCGGCACGATCTGCGCGGACTGCATAGACCATGTCGAGGTCTGGATCGGCAGTGATGCGACCGATCATGTCGAGAGCGACGTCCACCGTATGCTGTAGGTCGGCATCCATGAGGAGGACGTAATCTCCCTCGGAATGATCAAGGCCGGCAAGGATGGCCGTTTCCTTGCCGAAATTGCGCGCAAGCGTGATGAGCGACCAGCGGCCGGTCATGTGCTCGCCATAGAGCGCGCCCCCTTCATCCGTGCTTCCGTCATCGATAAAGATGAAATGCGTGTCGAGGTCGAAGCGCTGCTTGACCTGTACGGCAAGCTCGCCTGCCAGGGCGCTGAACCCGGCAACGCTCTCCCGTTCGTTGAGGAAAGGAACCAGAATGTCGAGCCGCTGGGCCACGCGCGCAATCTCCATCAAACGATGTTCTGCCAACAGAAAGTTGAAAATGCCTATTCGTTAAGTCGCCTTGCCGCAAGGCTTCTGATAGGAAGACGCGAAATCATATGTACCGACAGAGGCGTGTCCATGCATACCACTTTGGCGCAATCGAAAGAACCGATCGATATGACGGACACAGAGGCGGATGAAGCGCAAGACACACCACCGTTCATGTACGGCATGCCGTCTTCGGTGGAGTTCAACAAGCTGCGCAAGCGTCTGTTGCGCCAGACACGTCAGGCGATCGAAGATTTCGCCATGGTGAAACCCGGTGAGCGCTGGCTGGTAGCACTTTCAGGAGGAAAGGATTCCTACGGTCTTCTGGCGGTGCTGATGGATCTTCAATGGCGTGGCCTTCTGCCGGTTGAGCTTCTCGCCTGCAATCTGGATCAGGGACAGCCGAATTTTCCAAAACACATTCTGCCGGAGTATCTCGACAGTATCGGTGTCGCACACCGGATCGAATACCAGGACACCTATTCGGTGGTGACGGAGAAACTTCCCGAATCAAGCACTTATTGCTCGCTTTGTTCACGGCTTCGGCGTGGGCATCTCTACCGGATTGCGCGGGAGGAGGGCTGCTCTTCACTCGTGCTTGGCCATCACCGCGAGGACATTCTCGAAACCTTTTTCATGAACCTGTTTCATGGCGGACGTCTTGCGGCGATGCCGCCCAAGCTTTTGAACGACGAGGGTGACGTGATGGTGCTTCGCCCGCTCAGCTATTGCGCGGAAACGGATCTGGCGAAATTCGCCGAAGCGATGAAGTTTCCCATCATTCCCTGCGACCTTTGCGGCAGTCAGGACGGCCTTCAGCGCAACGCCATGAAGGCGATGTTGACGGATATCGAAAATCGCATGCCCGGTCGCAAGGACACGATGATCCGGGCGCTGACCAATGCGCGCCCGTCTCACCTGCTCGATCGGAAACTGTTCGACTTCGCGGGGCTTACACGGGCGGGTTGACCGCGTGGAACATGCGGCCCCGTTCGCCGATGAGAACAAGGACGATGGCCACCGCACCGGTGAGAAAATAACCGGCGGCCAGAGGCACGGTGGAACCATCGAAGGACTGGCCGACCAGAGCGCCGATCAGACCTCCACCAAGCGTGGTGAGGAACCCCTGCGTCGCTGCCGCTGTGCCGGCCACATGGCCCAGAGGTTCCATGGCGATAGAATTGAAGTTCGCACCGACCCAGCCAAACTGAAACATGGCGACAGAGAACAACACGAAGAATAGTGCAAACGGCATATAGCCGACCATGGCAAGCACCAGCCACAGGAAGCTGACGAGCGTGAACCCGACAAGCGCCGTATGGGAGAGGCGGCGCATGCCGATCCGCCCTACCAGCCGCGAATTGGTGAAGGACGAAACAGCCATGAGGCCGGCGCCGATGGCGAACAGGATCGGAAACCAGTCGGCCAGGTTGAATGTGTCGGTATAGATCTGCTGTGCTGAACTGATGAACCCGAAAAGCGCGCCGAAGATGCTGGTCGTCGCGAGCGTGTAGCAAAGAGCGATTCGGTTGGTCAGGACGTAGGCGAACCCCTTTGTCACTGACGAGAAGGTTAGCTCGCGCCGGTTCTCCGGAGCGAGTGTCTCTGGAAGCCGGAGCGCGGCCCATGTGCCGAAGATGACGGCCAGAACAGCCATGGCGAGAAAGATCTCGGACCAGTCGCCAAAGATCATGATGATCTGTCCGATGCTCGGAGCGATGACCGGAATAACCATGAAGACCATCATGACCATGGAAAGGACTTCAGCCATCTGGCGGCCGCCGAAGACGTCGCGAATTGCGGAGACGGCGATGACACGCGTCGTGGCTGCCCCGATGCCCTGGAGGAAGCGCAGAACGAGAATGAAAGCGAAACTGGGTGAAATCGCCGCGATCAACGCTGCGGACACATAGAGGACGAGACCGAAGAACAATGGCGCGCGGCGACCGAAGCGGTCGGAGAGCGGACCGAAAACGAGCTGGCCGCCGCCAAGACCGGCGATATAGGCGGTCACGATGTACTGGCGAGCATTCTCGTCATCCACGCCAAGTTCGGCGCCGATCTGCTGAAGGGCCGGCAGCATGATGTCGATGGCAAGCGCATTGAGCGACATGAGCGCTGCGGCAAGTGCAATGAATTCCGCCCGGCCCAGAGATTTCCGCGGTTGCAGGGCTTCATTTGAAACGGACTTGTTCATATCACTCTCCAATGATCAACAGGCATGCGCAATCAACCCTGCTGGCGGCTCAAACAGGCCACGATTATGCAGGCAGACGCCGTGATCCCATCCGCAGCGAGAAAACGCGCTCCGGGCCACAACAAGCGCCGGCAATGAAACGGGAAACCAGTCACCGACGCGAAAAAATGCGCTGGCGAACGCCAACGCATCTGAAAAAACAAGCGCCCGACGGGGGCGCTAATCCGGTATTGAAATCAGGCGGCGCCTTTGGCTGCCACACCCTTTTCATTCAGGAAAGCCTGCAGCTCGCCTGCCTGGAACATTTCCCGGATGATGTCGCAACCGCCCACGAATTCGCCCTTCACGTAGAGTTGCGGAATGGTGGGCCAGTTGGAGTAATCCTTGATGCCCTGACGCAGTTCGTCGGAGGTCAGAACGTTGACGCCCTTATAGTCGACGTCGAGGTAGTCGAGGATCTGAACCACCTGGCCTGAAAAGCCGCACTGCGGAAAGCCGGGTGTACCCTTCATGAAAAGCACAACGTCGCTGCTTTTGACTTCATTATCGATGAATTCGTTGATGCCGGTCATCGCAAATCCTCATCTGACCGGGGTAAAGGCCCGGCGTTTCACTTGTAAACCGTTATGTATTGCACCATCCATTGTGGTGCAACGCCAACGGATAAAAACTTTTTTCTCGCTCAATCCGGGGCACTGGTTTGCAGGGCGAGTGCATGAAGAGCTCCGCCCATATTGCCCTTCAGGGCATTGTAGACCATCTGATGCTGCTGCACGCGGGACTTGCCTCTGAAGCTCTCCGCCACCACTTCCGCTGCGTAGTGGTCCCCGTCTCCTGCCAAATCGCGGATCGTGACCTGAGCGTCAGGGATGCCTTCCTTGATCAGGCGTTCAATGTCGGCGGCGTTCATGGCCATGGATGCAGTGCCTCCTGAAATGTTCTCAATCGAGATATGGCGTCTGGCGCCGACAAGGTCAATCGAGCGGGACGAATTGCCAGGACTGGGCCACAGATTTGCAGAAGGGGGCTGCGGCAAGTTCCGTTGAAGCGTCCACCCGATCAGACGCATGAGGATGCGCCGCCGAACGGGCGGTTTTTCAAAGGAACAGACATGACAGTAGCGAGCAAGGAACAGGTCGTAAGAGATGTCATCGACGCATATGTGGATGCCATGAACCGCGGTGACATCGAGCGTTTGAGACAGATCTTCGCCCCTGACTGCGAAATTCAGGGTGTAACCGGAACGGGGGCCTTCGAGTTTGCCGCCTCCATCTGGCGGCAGCTTCATGGGGCACTCAACATGAAACTGGTGATTGAGGACTGCGTGGTGGAGAAGGACCGGGCTGCCGTCCGTTTTCGCGAAACGGGACGCTGGACCGCGCCGTTCCTCGATTTCGACGCCCCTACGGGCAACAGCTATGAACTGGTGGCCATGGAATGGTTCGAGATCGGGAACAATCAGGTCCAGAAGCGCTGGGGTGCGCGCGACGCGGCTGCGCAAGCGCGTCAGCTGGGGTTTCCCGTTGCGGCGGGGCCTGTAAAATCCAAGGAAGGGGCTGCCTGATCAAGGGCTTTCTCCGGTTCGGAAAACTGGCGGCGCATCGCGCGGAGACGAAGCGTCGCCACCTTGCGAAAGGCTTCAATGTGGCGAACATGCCGGTTTCGTTCGTGGCACAACATCCAGATCGGCGCAGCGACATTGCAGGCCGATACAGGCAGAGGCACGAGGGTCTCGTCCCGGGCCGCCAGCCAGACCGGCAGAGGCGCGGCTGCAAGCCCGGCCCTGACCAGCGCAATCAGGGCTTCCGGACTGTCGCAGCGATAGGCAGGCGGGTGTGAGGAAAGCAGCTCGGAAAGGCGTTGCAGGGGGAGAATACGGGTGAGTGCTCCTTCCCCGACAGCCAGTGGGCAGGCGATGAGCGCTTCGGGCGAAGCCGGGATGCCATGGGTCTTCACGAAATCGCGGCTTGCATAAAGTGTCCAGTGGCTGATCCCTACACGTGACCGGATGATCTCCGGGTTCTGGGGCAATGTGCCAAGACGCAAGGCCAGGTCGGCTTCCCCGTGAACGAGGTCGGAGGGATTGTTGCTGGTATCGATCTCGACCGTCATCTCAGACACCTCGTGCCTGTAGTGCGCCAGAAGGTCTGGCAGGAGATGGGCGGCAAGCAGTGGGGTGGTTGAAACCCTCAAAACCTGACGCGAATGACGGGCGTGGGCGCTGGCGAGATCGGAAAGCCGGGAGGCTCTCTCTTCGATCCGCTCGGCGAGAGGCAGAAGGTCCATTGCCAGTTTCGTAGGCCGAAAACCTTCCGGCATCCGCTCGAACAACGGGGTGGAGAGGGCGTGCTCCAGAGCATCAAGCCGGCGTGCGACCGTGGTCTGGCTGACGCCCAGCGATCGGGCGGCGGCAGCGGTGGACCCGGCACGTATCACAGCCAGGAGATACTTCAGATCGTTCCAGTCGTACATCGGCGCGCCTCCGGCCGAACTTTGCCTGAATCTAACAGGAGCGGAGACGCGCTGACAGACTCTTGTCAGGCCCCGTCCATGAAGTGTGGGAACCAGGCCTCGTGCGCCTCTTTCAGGGTTGTGACCGCGACAGGTGACGCTTCACCCAGCGTGAGCGCATCGCCACCGGTCCTGCCGATGACCACGGCCGCAACGCCCGCCGTTCTGGCGGCTGACAGGACCTCGTCGACGTTTGCGGTCGTCGCGACATACCGACCCTGATCCTCGCCGAAAAAGGCGGCAATCGGATTTTCGGGCGTTTCGATGGTGGCGCCGATGCCAGAGGCGATGGCCATCTCTGCCAGCGCAACGGCAAGACCACCATCCGAACAGTCGTGGGTGGCGGTCAACGCGCCGGAACGGATGAGGCCGCGCACGAGATCGCCGGTACGCTTCTCGTGGACGAGGTCGACCGGGGGAGGCGGGCCTTCGGCACGGCCATGAATATCACGCAGATAGACCGACTGGCCAAGATGCGAGCCCCAGCCTTCCGGCGCGCCGATGAGAACGATCGCTTCGCCTTTCGCGGAGAAGGCGGCGCGGCTTGCCTTTTGCCAGTCCGGGATAAGGCCGACGCCCGCAATGGTCGGGGTCGGTGGGATCGCCTCGCCGAGTGTTTCGTTGTAGAGCGAGACATTGCCCGACACGATCGGGAAGCCAAGCGCGGTGCAGGCCTCGCCGATGCCCTTGATGGCGTGGACGAGCTGGCCCATGATCTCCGGCTTTTCGGGATTGCCGAAATTGAGATTGTCGGTGGAGGCGAGCGGTTCGGCACCGGTGGCGGTGATGTTGCGCCAGCACTCGGCCACGGCCTGCTTGCCGCCTTCGTAAGGGTCGGCCTCGCAATAGCGCGGTGTGACATCAGACGAGAAGGCGAGGGCCTTTTTCTCCTGTCCGTCCACGCGGACAACGCCGGCATCCCCACCGGGGAGGTGCAGCGAATTGCCCTGAATGAGCGTGTCATACTGTTCCCACACCCAGCGCCGGGAGGAGAGATCGGGCGAATTGAGAAGCTTGAGCAGGCTTTCTGCGATGTCGGCTACCGGCACCGGCCCTGCGAGCGGTGCTTTCTGCTTCGGCTCGACCCACGGGCGGTCATATTCGGGTGCCTCGTCGCCAAGCTCCTTGATGGGGAGATTGGCCACTTCCTCGCCCTGATGCATGATGCGGAAACGCAGATCATCGGTCGTCTTGCCGACAATGGCGAAATCCAGCCCCCATTTGCGGAAGATGGCCTCGGCCTCGTCGCGTTTTTCGGGCTGGAGCACCATGAGCATGCGCTCCTGGCTTTCCGAGAGCATCATTTCGTAGGCGCTCATGCGTTCTTCGCGCACGGGAACCCTGTCGAGGTCGAGCTCGATGCCGAGATCGCCTTTCGCACCCATCTCCACGGCCGAGCAGGTTAGCCCCGCTGCGCCCATGTCCTGAATGGCGATGACGGCGCCGGTGGCCATTAGTTCGAGGCAGGCTTCGAGCAGGCATTTTTCGGTGAAAGGATCGCCGACCTGAACGGTGGGCCGTTTTTCGTCGATGCCCTCATCGAACTCGGCAGACGCCATCGTCGCCCCGCCGACGCCATCACGTCCTGTCTTGGCGCCGAGATAGACGACGGGCAGGCCAACACCTTCGGCCTTCGAGTAGAAGATCGCGTTGGTTTCGGCGATGCCGGCTGCAAAGGCATTGACCAGAATGTTGCCATTGTAGCGGGCATCGAAATTGACCTCGCCACCGACCGTGGGAACGCCGAAGGAATTGCCGTAGCCGCCAATGCCCGAAACCACACCGGCCACAAGATGCTTCGTCTTGGGATGATCGGGTGCACCGAAGCGCAGCGCATTCATGGCCGCGACCGGGCGCGCGCCCATGGTGAAGACATCGCGCAGAATGCCGCCGACGCCGGTGGCCGCGCCCTGATAGGGCTCGATATAGGAGGGGTGGTTGTGGCTCTCCATCTTGAAGACCACGCACTGGCCGTCTCCGATATCGACCACGCCGGCATTTTCGCCAGGGCCCTGAATGACCTGCGGGCCCGAAGTGGGGAGCGTACGCAGCCATTTTTTCGAGCTCTTGTAGGAACAGTGTTCGTTCCACATGGCGGAGAAAATGCCGAGCTCCGTGAAGCTCGGTTCACGACCTATCAGATCGAGGATGCGCTGATACTCGTCGGGCTTGAGGCCGTGGGCGGCGATGAGATCTTCGGTGATGGGGATGTGATTGGGAATGGTCATGTGGTCGGCATGGTCCCTGCAAAGGGTTGCTTTAGCTGTCTGAGGCTATCTGGGGCCTGCGTTACAGTATTGTGCCGGGATAATCCACTTCCCTTTGCCGGTTTTCATCAACCGTAATTGTCAAACCCGCTGATCGGATTGTCGAGAAGGCTTCTGAGCTTCCTCAGCCCCCGTGTCACGGTCTCCCGGCTCTCGGGTACGGTGAAGGCAATGCGGACACGGTGCAGGGGGCTGCCGGTCCGCCCCACCTTGAACTCGTCTTCGTCATCAACCAGGACATCCTCCTCCATTGCCGCCTGTTTGAAGGTGCTCGACAGCCATGGCTCGGGCAGTCTCAGCCACACAAATGGCGCATCCGGATGAGAAGTGAAGTCCTTTCCTGCAAAGACGGAGGCGGCAATTGCCTCTCGGGCCGCGATCTCCGCACGCACGCGGGCGTGAATGCTTCGGGCTTCTCCCGAAAGCACGAGCTGGGCTGCGAGTTCGGCAAGCAGAAAAGGTATGCCGCCGGTGATCATTTTGTGCGCAGTAAGCACACGCGAGACATAGGGCAGGGGGCTGGCGATCCAGCCGCCGCGCACGCCCGCAGCAATGGACTTGGACAGGCTCCCCACATGAAACGTGCGCTCCGGCGCCAGGGAAGCGAAAAGAGGCGGCGACTTGTCGAGAAGCGCGCCGTAAATATTGTCCTCGATCAGCCAGACATTGTGCGTCCTGGCGATATCCACAATGGCCTGCCGGCGCGCTTCGGGCATGATCGACAGTGTTGGATTGTGTAGCGAAGGAACCAGAAACACCAGACGGGGGTGTTGCTGGGCGCAAACCCGCTCGAAATCCTCTGGCACCATGCCCTCCTCGTCGATGGCGACCGAAAGCAGACGGCGGCCTATCACCGTGGCGCTACGGGCGACATGCGAATAGGTGTATTCCTCGAAGGCGATCCGGTCACCCGGCACGGTCATGGCTGCAATGGTTGCCAGAATGCCGGCATGTCCGCCGAGCGTGGGGACAATGGTTTCCGGCTGCGGGTTCCAATCGCCGCGCGCAAGCCACTGGCTGCCGGCTTCAAGCCAGCGCGTGGGGAGTGTGCGCGTGTAGCTGGCCACATCCGCCGGATAATCGCGGGCGATCCGTTCTGCAATCCTCGTCAGGACTTCAGCCTGGCCAACATTGGGCGCGGCAGTGGAATCCATGCGGGTCTTCCCCGGCTCTGGCAGTGGGCTGCGTGTTCCGCCGAATGGCTGTGCCTGCACACCATCCGGACGGACGGTGCGTATGCGCTCAAGCACATAGGTGCCGCGACCGACCTCTCCTGAAACCAGCCCGCGCTGGCGAACCAGAGAATAGGCCCGGCTTACCGTGCCAATCGTAACGCCAACGTCATAAGCAAGATTGCGCTGTGGCGGCAGCTTGGTTCCGGGCGTGAGCGTACCATTCTCGATATCGCGTTCGATCTGGTCTGCGAGACGCACATAAAGCGGGCCGGATCCGCGCTGAAGGTTTGGGAGCCAATTTGTCATGGTGACAATTATCTATATTGCACCCATATTGGAGTCAATGCATAGGTTCAATCGCTCCATTCCAGTAGAAGGAGTGATGCAATGGATGCAATCAAAACAATTGATCAGGGATGCAGGTCGGAGGCGCCGGAGCCAGCGAAGAAGTCATTCAGACCTGGTCTGCGCTCCGCTGTAGCACGGATTGAAGCCCTGTTTGACAAGCGCCGCAGCAGGCTGGCTCTGCTCGACCTCACGGACGAACAATTGCGCGATATAGGTGTCTCGCGAGAAGAGGCCCGTCGGGAAGGTCTCCGGTCGTTCTGGGAATGATCAGGCTGGTTTCGTCATCGCCATAACGATGGGCGCAGTCAATCCATTGGCTCAGGCTCTTGCCCAGAGCATTTCGCAGCCGGGAGTTTGTGAGGTTTGGGCGCGCTGGCCTGCTTCTATACGGAGGCGTTGGCGCGAGAGGGCTTTCCGCTTGCGATAAGGCGGTCCGCCAGCATTGCAATACGCCCAAGGAAGGCAAAAGTGACCAGAATGGCGGCTAGATAAAAGAGCACACTGGGCCATCCATTCAACCGTGCATCCAGAAAGTAATAGGGTACTTCCCCCGCGATCGGAGCGCGAACCAGGACATAGGTGACATAGAGAAGCGGATAGGCGAGCCAAAGGGGGAGGTGGCGCCAGGAAAGGCTGCCATCCGTACCGGCCACCAGCCACCAGATGAGATAGAGCACCGGCGCGACGTAGTGAAGCGCGACATCGCACACAAGGAAAAGGCCCTCTGGCTGCCAGATCCCGGACAGAAGCTGCCAATAGACGATACCGACCAGAAGGATCGATACCGCGACTCCGGCGCGAACCCAGGCCTGCGTGAAGAAGCGCGGAACACCCGAAAAGGCAGCCAGGTGGACGAGAACCACCAAAACATTTGTCAGAATGGTGAAATACGAAAAGTAGTGGAAGACCGACCCGACGAGACTGCGCCCTGCTTCCATGGAAGCCGGGATGGTCAGAGCGAATTGCACGACAAGCGCAAGCAAGCCGACTACGAAGCCGGCGATGTTCAGGATTTTCGTCATGCGGGTTCCCCTGGGCCGTTTGCGAGCGCTTGCATTAGTATGAGAATCTAAATTTAAAGTTTAAGTCTAAAGCATCAGCGCGAGAATCCACAGGGGTTCCTTACAAATCGCTGGCTGGACGCAAGCGCGACCAGAGCACCTGCATCGTCCAATACGGTCACCGTAGCGAGCCCATCGTCAAACTGCAAACGTCATCAAAACGGCGTTCGAAACTCAATTGCGTGGTTTTCCTGGCTCAGCAACCGGTTGTTCCGCCCGACCAGCGCATGATATCGGCGTTGATCCGGGCGCCGGTCTGCGTCGACGCCAGCGGTCCATAGGTCGAAATTGTCGTCGGGGATCCGGAAGCTTCAATGACCAGCAAGGGCAGCCCCTGCTGGTTCTTGCTGCGCATGATCAACAGCCGCGGTCGCCCCACCCGGGTATCCAGCTCCGGAATCATGTGGAGATTACGGAAGCGACGATCCCCGGAGCGCATCCAGCATTTTGCGCCATTGCTGTTGATCTTCTGAAGAGCGGCTACGGGAGTGGAGGCATCGACCTCGAGATTGAGTGCGCCACCCATAGGTTCGGTCTGGCATGCCGACAGAAGAAGCAGCGCTGTCATCAGTGCCGCACAGGTGGCACGACGTACCGGGTTTTGCGGATCTGAACCGGAATGTCCGGCGCGGCCCATCAGGCGGCCTTTCCAAGGACGCTGGCGAAGAGCGCGCGGCCGTCATCGCCGCCATGGGCGGCTTCGATCAGGTTTTCGGGGTGAGGCATCATGCCAAGCACATTGCCGCTGTCGCTGACAATGCCGGCAATGTCGTTCACCGAGCCGTTGGGATTGGTGCCCTCGGCGTAACGGAAGGCAACCTGGCCTTCGTCCTCGATCCGCTTCAGCGTCTCGGCGTCCGCGAAATAGTTTCCATCGTGGTGGGCGACCGGGCAGCGGATGATCTGGCCCTGCTGATAACCTCGCGTGAAGGGCGTGCTGGCGTTGGTGACTTCGAGCTTCACCTCGCGGCACACGAACTTCAACGAGGCGTTACGCATCAGTGCGCCGGGCAGGAGGCCCATTTCGACGAGAACCTGAAAACCATTGCACACACCCATGACGAGCACGCCCTTGCGGGCCTTCTCGGCCACGGCCTGCATGACCGGCATGCGGGCGGCGATTGCGCCACAGCGCAGATAGTCGCCATAGGAGAAGCCGCCCGGAATGACCACGAGGTCGACATCTGGAAGCTCGGTCTCCGTCTGCCAGACGGTGATCGGCGCCTTTCCGGAAATCTTGGTAAGCGCGGCGATCATGTCGCGGTCGCGATTGAGGCCGGGAAGCTGGATGATGGCTGATTTCATGGGGTCTGATCGCTTGGGCTGGGATCGTATGGTTTCTGCGGGCCTTCGGGCATTTCACGGAGTTCGAGGCGGCGTTCTATGCTGTCGTCATGGCGTTCGAGCATACCGTGGATATTGCGGGTGTCCTGCTGGATCGCAATCATATGCCCCTGGATGGAGACCAGCTCCTGACGGATCTCCGATTGAACGGCTTCGAATTTGTCCAGGCGACCCTGCATGCTCTTGAGAGCCTCATAAAGCAGCGCATTGGTGACGTCGCCCATGACGGTCTTTCTCCACAACCTCAGGTAACTGAGACAGTGTAGTCCTCAATCACGGTGTTCGCCAGAAGCTTTTCGCACATGGCGCTGAGGTCGCTCTCGGCCTTGGCCTTGTCGGAACCCTCAAGCTCCAGATCAAAGACCTTGCCCTGGCGCACCGAGCCGACACCGGGGAAACCAAGCGCATCGAGTGCGCCTTCAATGGCTTTTCCCTGGGGGTCCAGAACGCCGTTCTTCAACGTCACGGTGACGCGGGCCTTGATCACTTTGATACTCCCTGAATTTCCTGCCACGCCTAATGGCGTGTCTTGTTGTCTTTGGAGGATACGAGGACAGGGCCGTTGCCGCGCGGCGGCTCGTTCTCGTTCATGATGCCGAGACGACGGGCCACTTCCTGATAGGCTTCCACGAGCCCGCCCATATCGCGACGGAAACGGTCCTTGTCCATCTTGTCCTGCGTGGTGGTGTCCCACAGGCGACAGGAATCGGGAGAGATTTCGTCGGCCACGATGACGCGCATCATCTCGTTTTCCCACAGACGCCCGCATTCCATCTTGAAGTCGACGAGCTGGATGCCGACTCCGAGGAAAAGGCCAGTGAGGAAATCATTGACGCGAATGGCGAGCGCCATCATGTCGTCGATTTCCTGAGGACTTGCCCAGCCGAACGCGGTGATGTGCTCTTCAGAGACCATTGGATCGTCCAGCGCATCGGCCTTGTAGTAGAACTCGATGATCGAACGGGGCAGAACGGTGCCTTCTTCGATGCCCAGCCGCTTGGCGAGCGAGCCGGCAGCGACATTGCGCACAACGATCTCGAGCGGAATGATCTCCACTTCCTTGATCAGCTGCTCACGCATGTTGAGCCGGCGAATGAAGTGAGTCGGGATGCCGATCCGGTTCAGATGCTCGAAAATATACTCCGAGATCCGGTTGTTGAGCACGCCCTTGCCATCGACAATCTCGTGCTTCTTCTTGTTGAAGGCTGTGGCGTCGTCCTTGAAGAACTGGATCAAGGTGCCGGGCTCGGGGCCTTCATAAAGAATTTTGGCCTTGCCCTCATAAATGCGGCGACGACGGTTCATGGCTTTTCCTGGTCCGTTGCCTAGACAGGGAAACTTCGCGCGGAAGTTCCGCAATGCGGCAGTTTCATGGATGCATCGTTTCACGCGGTCTCTAGCGCAAACCCACTCATACCACAATTGCCATTTGTGATAGCCAACGAGTTTGTGCCCCACCGGCAAAGAACGGATGCGCCAAACGAGCGTATTGACCCGGGACGGGGCTTCTGGTTTCTGCTTCCCAATCAGATGTTTCCGCATCGCCAGACGATGCCCGAGCCGGAGGATTTGCGAAATGGCCAATATGAAAGACCGTGAAGACGCGTTCGAGAACAAGTTCGTTCACGACGAGACCCAGAAATTCAAGGCCATGGCGCGCCGCAACAAGTTGCTCGGCCTGTGGGCGGCCGATCTCCTGGGCAAAAGCGGTGACGATGCCGAAGCGTACGCACGCGAAGTCGTGAATGCCGATTTCGAGGAAGCCGGCGATGACGACGTGTTCCGCAAGGTGCGCAAGGATTTCGATGCGGCAGGCGTTCAGCAGTCGGATCACCAGATTCGCCGCACGATGGACGAATTGCTCGCCACGGCGATCGAGCAGGTCAAGAACAGCGAGTAGGCCCGTGTCAACACCGTCACTGGCCGCCCGGCTTGAAGCAGGCGAGAGCGTTTTCTCCGCCTGGTCTTCCATTCCCGATTCGCAGACTGTCGAGCTCCTTGCTGGCCTCGACTTCGGTGCCGTCACGCTCGATATGCAGCATGGCGGGCACCATGAAGACAGCGTGCTGCGCGGAATTGGCGCCATCCGGCTGAATGACAGACATCCTCTGGTGCGTATCCCGGTAGGGCGTTTCGACATGGCAAGCCGTGCGCTCGACATGGGCGCGGAGGCGGTGATCGCGCCGATGGTAAACTCGGTCGACGATGCTCGTGCATTCGCAGCGGCGATGAAATATCCGCCCGTCGGGCTCCGATCCTGGGGGCCTAGTTTCGCAATGCCCCGTGAAGGCGCGTCTGACGGTCAGGCCTGGCTTGAGACGGCCAATGCGGGCACGGTCGCCTTCGCCATGATCGAGACCCGGCAAGCGCTTGCCGCGCTTGACGACATTCTTGAAGTGGAGGGTATTGACGGTGTTCTGGTTGGCCCGTCGGATTTCTCCATCGCCTGGACGAACGGCAGGACGGTTGATCCGGCTCTTGAAGAGATGATGCCCGCGATTGCGTCCATTGCTCAAAAGGCCCGGGCTCTCGGTAAACACGCAGCCATTTACGTGGTCGATCCGCGCCTTGTCGGGCGTTTCTACGCCATGGGTTTCAGATTGTTCGCCATGGGATCGGAAGCGGCGTATATGGCTCAGGGCGCGCCGGCCATGCTTCAGGCCGCCCGCGATTCCGTTCAAAACTGAAGGCGTTCAGAGCTGCTGCAGGAATTTGGCGAAGGTCATGGAGCCTTCCGGCCACGGGCCAAATCCCGATTCGGCGTTGATATGGCCGGATTCGCCTGCATCCAGAAAAAGCGACCCCCACGCCGCGGCAATATCCTCTGCGACGTCAAACGCGCAGAAATGGTCGTTTCGGCTGGCGATGGTGATGGACGGGAAGGGTAGCGGGTCGCGCGGATAGGGGCCGAACGTCATCAGGTGTTTCGGCCTGATCCTGCTGTTGGCCACGTCCGGCGGTGCTACAAAGAACGCGCCGGCGACGGGTTTTGTAAATTCAGGAATTGCCTGCACGGCGGTGGCGACACCCAGCGAATGTGCGACCAGAACAACCGGCTTCTCCGCTTCATTGACGGCTTTTGCGACATTGGCGACCCAGTCTTCGCGCACTGGTTTCGACCAGGCTTCCTGTTCGACACGTCGCGCCGTGGACAGGCGGGATTGCCACCGCGTCTGCCAGTGATCGGGTCCCGAATTGGTGTAACCGGGGATGATGAGGATGTCTGCATCGGAAGCTTTCATGGCCGGCCATGTAGCCATCGTAACGGTTGCATGCAAGCGTTCGCCAATTGGAAGCACGATTTTGAATTGTCTCGAACGATAATTCATAATTGGTGTTGAAATTGTGAACGAAGTGTTCTCCCGACACATGCTTGTGCGCCCGGGTATGACACGCCAGTTTCAGGGAAACGCGAGGTGGCCCGTCGAAACGGCCGGCTGCCGCATTATTGGAGATATAGCCATGGACGGGTTTCCCTTCGCTGCAACCACCCCGGTGAGCATCGGTCGCGTGGGCCTGAGAGCACGCGATGCGCGGGCATTGGCCGCATTCTATGCCGATATCCTGGGCTTTCAGGAAATGGAAAGCAACGATGGCGCGATTGCGCTGGGGGCGGGTGGTCGCACGCTGCTGGAGATCGCCGAGGACCGCTTTGCCGAACCGGACAACCCGCGTGAGGCCGGGCTCTTTCACACGGCATTCCTGCTACCCGACCGCACCGATCTGGCGCGCTGGGCGCTTTTTGCGCGTGACCGGAACATGCAGATCGAAGGGGCTTCAGACCATCTGGTGAGCGAAGCCCTCTATCTTTCGGACCCTGAAGGCAACGGTATCGAGATTTATGCCGACCGCGACCCCGAAAGCTGGACAAAAAACGAAGACGGCATTGCAATGGCAACGGAACGGCTCGATTTTTCCAGCCTGCTGTCCACGTTGCCCGCGGGGGATAAAGGCTGGCAGGGCGCGCCGGAGAACACCGTCATCGGCCATGTGCATCTGCGCGTGGGCGACCCGAAGACGGCGGAGGCCTGGTGGCACGAGGCACAGGGCTTTGAGACGATGACCCGCTACGGATCGCAGGCCGTGTTTCTGGCAACAGGTGGCTACCACCACCATATCGGCGCGAACAGCTGGCGCAGCGCCGGGGCAGGAAAACGCAATCCCCACCGCGCAGGACTTTCCTGGCTGGAACTGAAGAGCAGGACTGCGACGGCGGGCATGGAGTTTGCGGATCCCTGGGGCACGGTGATCCGCGTTTCACCGGCGAGCTGATCGAGCTCCCAGCGTTCCACACAATAAAGCGCCGGCGTATCGGGTGACGCGCCGGCGTTCTTGCGTTCAGGGCGGAAAGATCAGCTTTCGCCGAAAACCCGCTCGAAGATCGTGTTCACATGTTTGGTGTGGTAGCCGAGGTCGAATTTCTCGCGGATGTCTTCTTCCGAGAGTGCGGCGCGAACGTCCTTGTCGCCCAGAAGTTCCTCAAGGAAATCGGCGCCTTCTTCCCAGACTTTCATGGCGTTGCGCTGCACCAGCCGATAGGCATCCTCGCGCGACACACCTGCCTGGGTGAGCGCCAGAAGCACACGCTGCGAATGGACAAGGCCACGGAACTTGTTGAGGTTTTTCTCCATCGCTTCGGGATAGACCACCAGCTTTTCCATCATGCCGGTGAGACGCATCAGCGCGAAATCGAGCGTGACGGTGGCGTCCGGGCCGATCATGCGCTCCACCGAGGAGTGCGAGATGTCGCGCTCGTGCCAGAGCGCCACGTTTTCCATGGCGGGCATGGCATAGGCGCGCACCATGCGGGCAAGACCGGTCAGGTTTTCCGAGAGCACAGGGTTGCGCTTGTGCGGCATGGCTGACGAGCCCTTCTGGCCCGGCGAGAAATACTCCTCCGCTTCCAGCACCTCGGTGCGCTGCAGATGCCGGACCTCGACCGAAAGACGCTCGATCGAAGAGGCAATCACCGCGAGGGTGGCAAAATACATGGCGTGACGGTCGCGCGGGATAACCTGTGTGGAGACGGGCTCCGGCTTCAGGCCCATTTTCTCTGCCACATGTGCCTCGACGCTCGGGTCGATGTTGGCGAAAGTGCCGACGGCGCCTGAAATGGCGCAGGTGGCAATCTCCTCACGCGCATTGACGAGGCGGGTGCGGCAACGCTCGAACTCGGCATAGGCCTGCGCCAGTTTGACGCCGAATGTGGTCGGCTCGGCATGGATGCCGTGGCTGCGGCCGATGGTAACGGTATCCTTGTGTTCGAAGGCGCGTTTCTTCAAAGCCGCGAGCAATTTGTCGAGATCGTCGAGCAGGATGTCGGTGGCGCGCACGAGCTGGACGCTAAGACAGGTGTCGAGCACGTCGGAAGAGGTCATGCCCTGATGCACGAAGCGGGCCTCGGGCCCGACAATCTCCGCCAGATGTGTCAGGAAGGCGATGACGTCGTGCTTCGTCTCGCGCTCGATCTCGTCGATCCGGTCGATGTCGAATGTGGCGTTGCCGGCCTTGTCCCAGATGGTCCTGGCAGCCTCTTTCGGGACAATGCCGAGTTCAGCCATCGCGTCTGCGGCATGGGCCTCGATTTCGAACCAGATGCGGAACTTGGTCTCGGGCGACCAGATGGCGGCCATTTCCGGCCGCGAATAGCGCGGGATCATGCGTGCCTTGCCTTCCATGAAAGTGGGGTCGGCGCCTGACTAGCAGAGCTGCGCGATTTCCTCAACGCGGCTTGGCGGCATAGAGGTAGGAGAGGGCAAAAAGTGCAGCCAATCCCCAGGGAAAATAGACGCGAAGCCCTATGACGGCAAATTGATAGACAGCACCCGCAGTGGTGAAAACGAAATGAAGTATCCACCGGATCGAAAAGGGATCACCGTGCCACTGAGCGTAATAGGCACGATACTGCAACGCGTACAGCGCTGCTGTGATGCAGATGGTGGCGGCCGCGAAGGAGACAAACGCGGCAGCGAAGCGAGTTTCCGGTTCGGATCTGCGTGCAAGAAGCGCCTGAAAAGTGTGGCCGAGAGGAAAAGCGAGAGCCGCACCAAGCGCAAAGATGAAGGTCAGCGCCGTCACTTGCGGCAATGTCTGCCATCCGCGTGACCACAGGAACACGAGCATGTTGACGCCCATGAGCACGCCCCAGACGAGTGCGCCCTTCAATGCCAGTATCGGCGACGGCAGCGCCTGCCGGAGTCTGACCAGACACCGCCTCACGGAGAAACCAGGCTTTCGTCGCCGCCGAACATCAGCGTCTAAAGCCGACCGGTAACGGCGATAAATCGATGGTCAGGCCCTTCAAAGCCCACTTTGCGCACGGCAATCATCACTGCGAAGACCGGTGTGCCACCGTCCGGATAGAAGGTCTGGATGCCGCTGATTGCATAACCGAGAGGGCAACCGCGGCTCTGTGGGATCGCACTGTCTTCATGCACAAGCACGGTTTCAGCCCCGGCCTCTGTGGCAATGCGGGTGAGGCGGAAGCCGGCCGGTTCGCCAAAACCATAACATTCTGCTCCGTCCGGCATGGGCAGTTCAGCCAGGCGGAATTCAAGAGGGCTGTCGATGGCGGGAAAAACCGGACGCGGATTGACGGCCATCCGGAAAGGATCTGCGGATTGCTCCGTCACGGCGTTCCAACCCGCAGTGAAACCACGATTTTCAGCAAGTATGGTGTCGGCAATGACGGATTGAGCCTGCGTTCTTGCCAGAGCGCGTGCATCGGAAATGCCAGCACCATCCTGCTCAAGGGTCACGCGGATGGGTGTGCCGGGGAGGAAACTGTCATTGGCGGTGTCGATGTAATAGCGATTTGCGTAGGGGAAGCCGGATCCGTCCTGAATGCCGAATTCCTCGAAGGCGAATGTGGCACCGTCCGCTGAAAAGCCGAGGACCTCGACCGAGGCCGTATCTCCCGCATGAGCCGAAGATGAGGTGGCAAGAAGTGTGGCGGCGCACAGTGCCATGAGAAAGTGCTTCATGATGAAATTCCTTTCGGCTGAATGCTGGTCTCACTGCCCTACGACAGATTTTTCCGCCCAAGTGGGAAATATATCACTTTTGTCCGGTTTCGCCGCGAAAACGCCCCTGGCAATGGCTCGTGCCATAGTTGCTGCGGCAGCGGCGTTGAGATCGATCACGGCTTCAAGGTCAAGGGGCGTTTCGCTGCGGCCGGTCGATAGCGCAAAGACAAGGTCACCGTCGACCGGTGTGTGCGCCGGCCAGATGGCGCGCGCGAAACCGTCATGAGCAGCGATGGCGAGACGTTTTGCGGCAGGTTTGTCGAGCTTTGCATCGGTGGCGATGACTGCAATGGTTGTATTGCCGCGCGCCGCCGTGCGCATCTTGGTGGTGACGGCGGAAGCATCCGCCGGCATTGGATGAGGCAGGCCGAGACCGCCAAACTCGTCATCGAGTTCAAAGGGGGCGGCCCAGAAGTGCGGTGTGTCGCCCACGGTGACGGAGCCCACCGCATTCACGGCAACGAGCGCACCGACAGTGATGCCATTTTCAAGCAAGGTGGAAGCAGAGCCGAGGCCGCCTTTAAGCGTGGCCGTGGTTGCGCCGGTGCCAGCACCAGCCGTGCCAATCTCGAAATCCCGTGATGCGGCCATGGCGGCCGAAAAGCCGAAATCCCGGTAGGGGGAGAAACGACCCCAGTCCTTGTCGCCACCATTCGGCAGGTCGAAGAGGATGGCGCCGGGCACGATGGGCACGCGAAAACCCAGAATTTCAAAACCCCGGCCCATCTCGCGCAGCGCCGCCTGAACGCCTGCCGCCGCATCGATGCCGAAGGCCGAACCGCCCGACAGTGTGATGGCGTCCACCCCGTCGACCAGGTTATGCGGCTCCAGCGCATCGGTTTCGCGTGTCCCCGGTGCGCCGCCAAGAACCTGAACACCTGCCGTCGCAGGTGTTTCGCACAAAATTGTCGTGACACCGGATTTGACGCGCTGGTCGGTGTGATTGCCGACCGTGAGCCCCGCCACATCGGTGATCAGGTTGCGGGGCCCCTTGCGCCACATCACTCAACCTCCTCAAACGTCTGCCCGTCAAAGAGGAACAGCCGGTAAAGGGGTTGCTCCAGATCGCCCTTCTCATCGAAGGAATAAGGTCCGAGCGCTGTCTGGAACGTGCCGGACTGGAGTGCCTGGACGATGGGGCCGGACCCGGCACGAAGCGCGGCGACGGCAAGTTCGGTGGCTGCAAAGGCAGGCAAAACGTATCCGTCGGGAACGATGCCTGCATCATCGAGGGCGCTTCTGGCGGTCTCGGTGGCAATATCGGCCCACCGCGGCAGACCAATCATCAGCGTTCCCTCCGCAAGCGGTATGGCGCTTTCCTCCGCGCGCAACGCTTCGCCGCCGGCAATGACCAGATCGTACTCCATGCCCGCTGCGTCGCGAGCCAGAATGGCAATATCGCTGCGATCACCACCCACGAATACATGGGTCGCGCCCGAGCGTTTCAGGCGGCCGGCCAGTGCGATCTGGTTGTCGAGCTGCGGGCGGAACGTATCGAGGAAGACGGGCTTGAGTTCCTGCAGCTCGGCAGTGGCGCGCAGGTTTTCCGCCAGTTCGCGCCCATAGATCGTCCCATCGTCCACAACGGCAAAGAAGGCATCACGCCAGCGGGGCAGGAGTAGACGAGCCACGGCATCGCGCTCCGCATCAGCTCGCGGTGCCGTACGAAAAATCGGCCAGCCTGTGCGCTCGCGCTGATCGGTCAGGGCTGAGGTGCGCACCCCGGGCGTTATGACGGGAATGCCGGCTTCCGCCAGGAGAGGGAGAGCTGCGTCGATGGCGTCTGTACACAGAAAGCCCACCACCACTGACACTTTCTGATCGATGAGTGAGCGGGCCGCGGCCTGCCCACCTTCAGTGCTGCACTGCGTATCGGCTTCAACGATCTGCGCACCGGTGGACTGAGCCGCCACACGCGCTCCGTCACGCATCTGCTGTCCAAGCAGCTCAAAATTCTCGGTCAATGGCGCGGCCAGCCCCACGAGCGGCTCCTGCGCATGGGCGGCAGGCTGACTGAAGGCAGCGAGGCTGCAAAAGATGAAAATGGCGAAGCGACGCATATCGTGGTTCAGTTACCCGTTTGACGGTCACGCAGTAGCATGGGAATCAGCCCGCCGGCATCAGAACTTAACCGCAAAGCTGCTGAACTGGTAAATAACTGTGTCATAAAGCACTTCTGGTAATAGTCTCGTGCCTGAAGTGTTCGGCTGGCGTACCGCTTTTTCTGCTTTTTGCACTGTCGGGTATCGGTGCGCCTTGGTATGGCTCTCCACCGACCCTATATCGCGCATGAGAGTTGAAAAGAGTTGACTGTGCTTAAGACCAACGAGATCGAGCCACGCCACTATCGCGATGCCATGGCACGTTTTGCCGGCGCCGTTCATGTGGTCACCACCGATGGGCCGGCTGGCAGGCGCGGCGTGACGGCCATTGCAGCCTGTTCGGTTTCCGACAATCCACCCACGGTGCTGGTTTGCCTCAATCGCGAAAACCCGAACAATGACAGCTTTGTGAAGAATGGTGTGTTCGCACTCAACACATTGACGGCGGACCATCAGGATCTCTCCAACGCATTCTCTGGACTAACCGGGCTTTCGCCCGAAGATCGCTTTGCTCTTGCGAATTGGGAAACGATCGCCACCGGCGCGCCCACACTTCCCGACGCGCTGGCTGTTTTCGACTGCCACGTGGTCGAGACCGTGGAACTGGGCACGCACCGGGTCTATTTCGGCCGGGTTGCCGGTCTCAGCATCGGCGAAAAATCCAGCCCGCTCCTCTATCATGAACGCGGCTACCGGGTATTGTAGCTTCTCGATCCTGAGCTCCATCCGGGAAACACTTTGGGGGAATGATGGCCCAATCGAGCACCCGCGGCCTGCCGCAATCCATCGATGAAACACTGGCGCTTCTGACCGAGGGCGGCTATGTGGCCGACCGCTCGCTTGCCACCGTGCTTTTTCTCAGCCTGACCATGCAGCGGCCGCTGTTTCTGGAAGGCGAGGCGGGTGTCGGCAAGACAGAGATCGCCAAGGTGCTTGCCGACCGGCTCGGCCGTAAACTCATCCGGCTGCAATGTTATGAGGGTCTCGACGTCTCCTCCGCCGTCTATGAGTGGAACTACGCCGCGCAGATGATCGAGATCCGCATGGCCGAGGCATCGGGCATTGATGACCGCGCGGAAATGGAAAGCGGTGTTTTTTCTGAAAAATACCTGATCCGGCGTCCAGTTCTGGAAGCGCTGGAGAGCAGCACCGGCGGACCGCCGGTCTTTCTGATCGATGAGCTTGACCGGGCCGACGAGGCATTCGAGGCTTATCTTCTGGAAGTGCTATCCGACTTTCAGGTGAGCGTGCCGGAACTGGGCACGATAAAGGCTGCCGAACCGCCGATTGTCGTCATCACCACCAACCGCACGCGCGAAATCCACGACGCGCTGAAGCGGCGCTGCCTATACCACTGGGTCGATTACCCGGACGCGCAGCGCGAGCTCGATATTCTTGCCCGCAAGGTGCCGAATGCCAACGCGACGCTCGCAAAACAGGTCGTGGTGTTCGTTCAGAAATTGCGTGAGCTCGATCTCTTCAAGGCCCCCGGCGTTGCCGAAACGATCGACTGGGCCACAGCGCTGACCGCGCTGGGCAAGGAGGCGCTCGATGCCGAAACCGTGTCCGACACAATGGGCGTTCTCCTGAAATACCAGGACGATATTGCACGGATGGAGGAGGGCGAGGGCGTGCGGGTTCTGGAAGAGGTGAGGGTCGGCTGAATGGCCGCCGCCCCGGCAATGCCCAAAGACGCCCTGCCAGAACCCGAGGGCGCGCGGCTTGCAAACCGCATTGTCGGCTTTGCCCGGATGCTGCGCCGCGCCGGTCTCAGGATCGGGCCTGCGTCAGTGATGGATGCGGTGCGCGCCGTGCTTTCGGTCGGCATTGAGAATCGCTCCGATTTCTACTGGACGCTGCATTCGACCATGATTTCACGGCGCGAGGACCACGCAGTGTTCGATGCCGTGTTCCGTCTTTACTGGGCCCGTCGCGAGGATCGCGACGATGCGGACGGCGGCGAGGATGGCGAGGAGGCGGAAGTGCTGCGCGAGAAAAAGCGCGCCGGCGACCGCCGTGCGGAAGATGCGCTCGAGGAGGAACGGCGCGCGATCATCAGGAAACGCCCGGAATTCGAGCTGGATGCGCGCCTTTCCTTTACGGCGATGGAGGTGCTGCGCGGCAAGGATTTCGCGCAGATGTCGGCTGCGGAGCTGGCGGAGGCCCGCCTTGCGATGCGCGACCTTGCCCTGCCGTTCGACAGGATAGCGACGCGCCGCTTCAGACCCGATCCCCATGGCGTGCGGATCGACCCTCACGCCATGCTGCGGTCGAGCCTGCGCACGGGCGGGGACCTGATCCTTCCGAAATTCCGCTCACCGCGTGAGACCGCCCCACCGCTGGTGGCGCTGGTGGATATTTCGGGCTCGATGAGCCAGTATTCGCGTGTTTTCCTGCATTTTTTGCATGCGCTGACGGAGAAGCGCAGGCGCGTTCACAGTTTCACCTTCGGCACGCGTCTGACCAACATCACGCGTGCGCTTAGCCGGCGTGATCCCGACGAAGCGATGCACGAGGCGTCAGACACCGTGCGCGACTGGTCGGGTGGCACACGGATCGGCACGGCGCTCGGTGACTTCAACCGCCTCTGGTCGCGCCGGGTTCTGGGGCAGGGCGCCATCGTGCTTTTGATCACGGACGGACTGGAGCGCGACCATATCGAGGTTCTGTCACGCGAGATGGAGCGGCTTTCGAAATCCTGCCGGCGGTTGATCTGGCTGAACCCCTTGCTCGGGTTTGACGGGTTCGAGCCGCGCGCACGCGGCATGCGGGCCATGCTGCCATATGTGGATGAGCTGCGCGCGGTGCACACGCTCGACGCGCTTGGTGATCTCGTGGCCGCGCTGACGGCACCGACAAGCAGCGGGGACTTGGCACGGCACTTCCAGCGTGCCCATATGAAAGGCGGGAGAAACGCCAATGTCTGATCTTGTTGAAAGAGACCATGCGCGCGATCCGCTGATGATCGCGGAGGAATGGATGAAGGCCGGCCGCGATGTGGCGATTGCCACCGTGGTTGAAACCTGGGGCTCTGCGCCGCGTCCGGTTGGCAGCCATCTCGTGATCGACGCGGACGGCAGTTTCGAGGGCTCGGTTTCGGGCGGCTGTGTGGAAGGCGCGGTGATCGCAGAAGCTGCAGATGTGCTTGCCGAGGGCAAGGCGCGCATGCTGGAATTCGGTGTCGCCGACGAGACCGCCTGGGAG
The DNA here is from genome assembly GCF_017794765.1 of Nitratireductor sp. Classification (GTDB taxonomy): domain Bacteria; phylum Pseudomonadota; class Alphaproteobacteria; order Rhizobiales; family Rhizobiaceae; genus Nitratireductor. The sequence continues at coordinate 2,356,225 of NZ_CP051236.1, forward strand.
GTGGGCCTTTCCTGCGGCGGACGCATCAGGGTTTATGTGGAGAGGCTTGGCTAGTGGATCCGCATTCGCTGAAGAAGCTGAACGCGCTGCGGCGCGACCGCAGGGCCGCGATCCTGTTGACGGATCTGGGCGACGGACGAGACCGGGTGATCTGCGAGGGCGATGCGGTGGCGGGAGCCCTGGGTGAGGCCGTGGCGCGCGTCTTCCGTTCCGGAAAATCTGGTGTGGCGGAGGTCGACGGTCGGAATTTTTTCCTCAACGTGCATCTGCCCGCGCCGCGTCTCGTGGTGATCGGCGCGGTGCATATCAGCCAGGCGCTGGCACCGATGGCGAAGATTGCCGGGTTTGACCTGACGATCATCGACCCGCGCACGGCCTTTGCCTCGCCGGAGCGGTTTCCCGGTGTGGCGCTTCACGCCGAATGGCCGGATGAAGCGCTGGCGCGCCAGCCGCTCGATGCCTATACGGCACTGGCAGCTCTCACCCATGACCCGAAAATCGACGATCCGGCCTTGAAGGCAGCCTTCGAGGCGAAGTGTTTTTACATCGGTGCGCTGGGAAGCCGGAAGACCCATGCCAGGCGTGTGGAGCGTTTGATGGATGCGGGCGTCGCCAGCGCCGCGCTGGAGCGGATCGATGCGCCCATCGGCCTCGATATCGGAGCAGCGACGCCGGCCGAGATCGCCGTGGCGGTGCTCGGCGCGGTTATCAGGGCGCTGCGGACGCGCGGGCTTGAGGCCGGGAGCGTTTCGACGTGAGGTTCGGGCCACTAGCCATAGATGAGGCAGAAGGGGCGGTGCTTGCGCATTCGACGCTGGCCGGCGGCACGCGCCTGCGCAAGGCGCACCGGCTGACGGCAGAAGACATTGCACTTTTGCGGGCGGAAGGTGTTTCGACCGTGATTGCGGCCAAGCTCGAACCTGACGATCTGGACGAGGATCAGGCGGCAGAACGGCTGGCGAAACGGCTTGCCGTTGACGGAATTGCCGTGCGGCCTCCCTCCACGGGGCGGGTGAACTTTTATGCTGAAAAGGCAGGTCTCTTCATCGTCGACAAGGAGGCTGTGGACCGGCTGAACGCCGTTGACCCGGCCATCACGCTTGCCACGCTGCCAGATTACAGCCCGGTGACCGAAGGGCACATGGTGGCGACGGTGAAGATCATCCCCTTTGCCGTCCCTGCTCGCAGGGTGAACGAGGCGGTGGACGAGATCCGTGAGGACGTGTTTCGCGTTGCACCGTTCCGGCCGCATTCGGTTGGCGTGGTGCAGACGGCGCTGGCGGGCCTGAAAGACAGCGTACTCGACAAAACGGCGCGGATCACTGGTGAGCGCCTGGCGCGTTCGGGGAGCCATGTCACGCGCGAGCTGCGGCCTGCACATGAGGCCGACGCCGTCGCGCGCGCCATCACGGCGCTCAAGGATGAAAGCGACATGCTGCTCGTTTTCGGCGCATCGGCCGTGTGTGACGCGGACGACGTGATCCCGGCTGCGATCCACAAAGCCGGCGGGACTGTGGAGCGGGTCGGCATGCCGGTTGATCCGGGCAATCTCCTGGTGATTGGCACCATTGATGGCAAGCCGGTGATCGGTGCGCCCGGGTGCGCGCGCAGCCCGAAAACGAATGGTTTCGACTGGGTACTCGATCGGCTGATGGCCGGGATCGCCGTTTTATCGTCAGATATTGCCGGGATGGGGGTCGGCGGGCTGCTCGCCGAAATTCCGACGCGGCCTCAGCCGCGCGAAGGAAAAGCCCCGTCGCGCGAGTTGGCTGTGTGGGGCGTGCTTCTGGCGGCTGGACAGTCGCGGCGGATGGGAGCCCACAACAAGCTCCTCGCCAGTTTCAATGACGTGCCGCTGGTGCGCCGGACTGGAGCCGAACTTGCGAAGGCCCACATCAAAGGGGCTGTGGCCGTGCTCGGGCATGAGGCGGAGCGGGTGAAGACGGCGCTTGACGGACTTGGTCTGCGCGTTGCGATCAACGGAGCCTATCAGGAGGGGCTGTCGACCTCTCTCAAAACCGGCATTTCCGCACTGCCGGAAGAGGCTGCTGGTGCGCTTATCATGCTGGCGGACATGCCGCAGATCGGAAGCGAGGATCTCAACCGGCTCGTGGACGCGTTTGTGAAGGCGGGCGGCAATTCCGTGGTTCGGGCAACCCACAATGGCAAACGCGGCAATCCGGTGATCCTTCCACGCGTGCTCTTTGCCGAAGTGGCGCGGCTTGAAGGCGACACGGGCGCAAGGCATGTGGTGGAACAGGGGCTGGTTTCGGTGATCGATGTGGAGACGGGTGCGGCGGCACATATCGACGTGGACACGCCGGAGGCCCTGGAAAAAGCGGGTGGCGTGTTGAATCAATGAGTTTCATTTCCATTACAAACCTCTGTTTTTTCTCCATTTTCGCGTTTTGTGGAGTAACAGCGACGCAGGCTTTCGAACTCGCTGCGCACAAGGACCGGCTCTTTGCCTATCCGGCTTTTCTTGGGACAAGTGATGGCGGCGCCTACCGCGTTGTCGACTACCAGGAAATGCGTGACATCAATGGCCGCGATGCTGTGCCGGAGCGCCGCGTCGAGGGCCGCTATGTCTCCACTGGTGTGCGCAGCGCGCAGCAGGAGCTTTCACTTCGGACAGAAGCCGGGCCGGTTCGATATTTTGCAGTGGGGAAGACCAGGGGCGCGAGCGCCATCGTGATCTATCTGCATGGGCAGGGCGGCAACCGACGGCAGGGTGTGAACGATTTCACCTTCGGCGGCAATTTCAACCGCATCAAGAACCTGATGGTGAAGAGCGGCGGGCTGTATCTGTCGCCTGATGTCGCGGATTTCGAGGCACGTGGGAAGCAACAGATCGCGGCGCTCATCTCCCATTACGCGGCCGCTTCGCCGGGCGCGCCCGTGTTTGTCGCATGTGGCTCAATGGGCGGCGTGCAGTGCTGGTGGCTGGCGGAAGATGCATCGATGGTGGATCGGCTAGGCGGGTTGTTGCTGCTCGGCTCCCTGTGGCATGAGGCGTTTCTCAAGAGCCCGGCTTTTGCAGCCCGTGTGCCGGTGTTCTTCGGTCACGGCAGCAATGACCGCGTGTTTCCGGTCGAGCGGCAGGAAGCGTTTTTTAGAAAAATCCTCTCATCGGCAAAGGGTTATCCCGCGCGCTTCGTGCGCTTCGAGACCGGCACCCATGGCACGCCGATCCGCATGACCGATTGGCGCGAAACGCTGAACTGGATGCTCGCGCAGCAATGACGCAAGGTTTCAGGGTCCAGTATGATAGTCGAGAATGGTGATGGGATCCTGCTCGCCATCATACGACGCATCAACATCATAGCGGACGAGTGTGAAGGTACCCTCGCGGAATATCCATGTGCCTGACGAAAAGGCGTCGCCGACGCCGCGCCATTTGTTGTAACTGGTGAGCGTCAGCGTATCAGCATCATAAGACGAGTTCACAAGCGTATTATCGGCAGTATAGCCAATGGTCCGGATGTCCTCCACCTTCCCCTCGGGATCATCGTCCTCATACTGAACGCTCGTTTCGGGTGTGGCGAATTGCAGTGGGGCAAGTTCGCCGTCCTCACCGGCCAGAATATAGGCGTGTATCTCGTTATATGCGCCGCTCCCGCAATAGAAGCGGAAGAGCCTGGCCTCGTGTTTCGGTGTGTCGAGACTCTCATGCGAATAGTTGAAGGCGATTGTGTAGGATTCTACCTGTTCGTCGCGTCCCTGTTCGAATGCCTGGGGGCAGCTGGCGCCATAAACAGACTTGAAGAGTGCCGTTGCGCTGGCCAAAATGGCGTCGGTTTCATCCGGAGCGCCATCACCGCAACTGGGCGGCAGAACGCTGGCGAGTTCGCCGGTAGCGGGTTTCATTTCCGCCTTTTCGATATGAAGCGGATTGTAAGGTGTTCCCTGGATCAACGGGTTTGACAGGCGCAGCGTATAGCAACCCGCAAAAACCCGTTCGTCGCCACCGCTTGCCCGCGCACGGATTGCCACGGGCAGTGAATAGACAATGCTGCCGGCAGCGCCCTCGGAGGTGGCTGTTCCCATTGCAAGCTCGACATGTTCCGTGTCGGCATAGCCTTGTTGATAGGCTTCGAGCGTATCGGCGGGCGGCGTTGCGAAATAGTCGTAGGCGCGGGCGTATTCCTTGCGGTTGACCGCGTTGTAGAGTGATCTCAACAGGGCCTGCGGCGTCGAACGGTCGTCCAGATAGGGTTCGTCCTGTGCAGTGACTGGCGTTTGCAATGCAACAAGGAATGCGACGGTGGCGAAAGCAGGTTTCATCAGGGCCTCCTCGGCTCGAAACGGCTTGCAGGGTAACGCGGGAAACATCGATTCGCACAGATAGTAGCGTTTGAAGATTGCCCACATTGTGATCACCTTCAGGGGCGGGTCGTGCATTTTGTGCCTGTTTCAAATAGAGTGGAGCAGAGATGCATTTTCTTAACCGCCCGCCGCTAAGGGTGCGCCTGGTGCGGATTGGATGATTGGAGCTCTTGCACCGGCGGGAGATGCGACATGGCCATCGGGAGAGGCCGCGATTTTGCGGCATTGCTTGATGAACTGATCAGTGAAGACAATGAGCATGCGGGCGGTGTGCCTGCGAGCCTCAATTCTCTCGACTATCTTTCCGTGGCGGAGGAACTCCACTCAGGCCGCATCAACTTTACCGACCGGCGCGCGCAGGTGGAGTATGACGAGCACCAGTCGGCGGAGCCGGTCGAGCCAGACACCAAGATTGCAGAACCGCCCCCGGCTCCACCGCTGACCACCGACCCCGACGATATTGCCCGTGAACTCGGTCTGAGCCAGGCCATCGAGCCGAAACTCCTTGATCGGTTGCGGCGGGAATTCGCCTTTCGCAATCACCCCGACCGTGTGCCTGCTCATCTGCGGGCGAATGCCATGATGCGCATGCAGGTGGCGAATATGCTGATCGACGAAGCCAAACGCGGAAAATTCAAGCCGCACGGGGCTGGTGAAGCCAGGGCATGAGGCGCTCGCGCCTCAGCCAGCGCACATAAAGCAGCACCGAAACGATGGCGAGGCCGCTTACGAGGCCGATCCAGATGCCGGGCCCGTCCATGCCGAGGACAAAGGCGAGGACCACACTCGACGTCATGCCAAGCCCCCAATAGCCGAACAGCGAATAGATCATCGGCACTTTCGTGTCGTGCAGGCCACGCAACATGCCGGCAGCAACCGCCTGCGCCCCATCAAATATCTGGAACAGGCCGGCAAAAGCCAGGAAGGTGACGGCAAGGGCGATGACGTCGGCATTTTCGGCCAGATCTAGATCGATGAAAGCGCCGATCAATGGTCCTGGAAGCGTGACCATGATGACGGCCATCAGCGCCATGAACCCAACCCCCATGACGAAAGCGGTCCAGCCAGCGCGGGTTATCGCGTCCCGGTTCTGCGCGCCGAACGCACGACCAACGCGGACGGTTGCCGCCTGCGCAAGCCCCATGGGCACCATGAATGTGATGGAGGAAATCTGGATGGCAATGGCGTGGGCGGCCAATGCAGGCGCACTGATCAGCCCCATCAGAAGGGCCGCGGCATTGAAGATCGTGACCTCGAACGTCATCGCTCCGGCAATTGGCAGACCGAGGCGGATCAGCTCGAAGAAGCGCGGCCAGTCGGAGCGCCAGAAGCGGCCAAAAAGCTGGTAGCGGCGGAACTGGCGTTCGATGGAAACGACCAGTGCGAGACCGAGAAACATCAAAAGACTTGAAAGCGTGGTGGCGATGCCGGATCCGGGCACACCAAGTGCCGGAAAGCCGAGATTGCCGAACATCAGGCACCAGTTGGCCAGCACGTTGAAGGCCACCATGATGAACATGATGGTGAGCGCCCATCCCGGGCGTTCCAGCGCCGAAATGAACGAACGCAGGACGATATAGCCGAAAAAGGGCAGAGCCGCCCATTGAAGCGCACGCACATAGCTGCCGGCCACGGCAGCGAGGTCTGGCTCCTGTCCCATCCACAGAAGGACCCGCTCGGACTGCCAGAGCAGGAGCCAGATCGGAATGGAGACGACGATGGCCAGCCAGAGCCCCTGCCGTACGGTGCGGCGCACGTCGCGCACCGCGTGAAGCTTGCGTCCGAGCGCGCTCGCCATCATGGGGGAGGTGGCAAGCAGCAGGCCGAGGCCGAAGATGAGCGGCGCAAAATAGAGATTATAACCGAGCGTCCCCGCTGCCAGGGCATCCGGTCCCAAACGCCCCATCATCATGACGTCGGTGGTTGTCATGGCGATCTGGGCCAGATTGGTGAGCACCATCGGCCATGAAAGCGCCAGCATCGCCCGCGCTTCGGCGGTCCACGGATTGGCCGGCGCGCGGACGCCGGGAGCGATGGCAGTCATGTCGTTTACCCCTTATGGCGGGCGGAACATTCAACGCCTGCCGGAATCATGCGCGGAAGGAGGATGCCTTCGGCGAAGAATTGCTTTTACCGCTACCAGCCAGACAGGCAAGCCGCTTTCGTTTGGTCCAGCGGCCCTTAACCGCGCCCGCGCCGGGATCTGCGCGTGCCGGTGCCTGCGCCGCTTTCGGATGCCGCCTTGTTGCGCAAGGGGCCGACGCGGGCAACGATCTCCTCGATGCCCGGACGGTTTGCGGGCTTCCTGTGTCCGTCCAGCGCAGTGCGCATGGCCGCCAGATGCTCGAAGGAGGTGCCGCAGCAGCCGCCAATGATCTTCGCGCCGCCATCGACGGCAAGCCGCACATATTCGCTCATCAATTCGGGCGTTCCGGAATAGTGAACCTCGGTGCCTCGGAATTCCGGAATTCCGCAATTGCCCTTGACGACCACTGTGGCGTCCGGCCGCGCTTCCGTCATGTCCAGCAAAGACGCCAGAATGTCGGGCGCGCCGACGCCGCAATTGGCACCGACCGCGAGAGGCGCCTGGGGCAGGTCGTCAACAACGGTGTGAATGTCTTTTGGTGCAAGGCCCATCATGGTGCGGCCGGCTGTGTCGAAGGAGCCGGTATAGGTGTAGGGAAGGCCAGCCCGGATCGCGGCTTCCGCCGCCGCGCGGATCTCGTCGGGCGCAGACATGGTTTCGATCCATGCCACTTCCGCGCCTCCTGCCTTGAGACCTTCCATCTGCTCGGTAAAAGCGTCCACCGCTTCCTCATAGGTGAGCGCGCCAAGCGGCACGAGAAGCTCGCCCGTGGGGCCGACGGAGCCCGCCACGATGATGCGGCGTCCGGCCTTTTTGGCGATGCGGCAGGCGATCTCGGCTGCCTTGCGGTTCAATTCGTGGACACGGTCCTGTGCGTTGTGCAGCTTGAGCCGGTGACGCGTGCCGCCAAAGGAATTGGTCAGGATGATGTCGGCGCCGGCATCGACAAAGCCCTGGTGCAGGGCTTCGATCTTCTCAGGCGCATGCTCGTTCCAGAGTTCCGGCGCTTCGCCCGATTCCAGGCCCATGGCGAAAAGGTTTGTGCCTGTCGCGCCATCGGCGAGGAGAACACCCCGTTCCGCAAGCAGCGCGTCGATGGGGTTCGCGAGGGGCTGGGACTGCATGGGCGCGCCTTCCATTCGGGCGAGGCTTCGATATGGGGAAAGGATATAAAGAAATCTTTATGTCCGTCAATCCGCCATTCTCATCCAAGCCGAAGGCTTTTGACAAAACCGGCCGCCTCATGGGCATTGATCTCGGCATCGCGGATCAGCCCGTCGAAATGCCGAGTAAGGCGCTGAAGGGAGCCAGTGGAGCTGATCACCAGATACATGCCACCCATATAAAGGGCTGCACGATAGGGGCCGAAGATCGTGTAGGGCGCGGAATAGCGGCGGCGACCATCGAACAGGAACAGACGGAAGGTGGGGTAGAGATCGTCGAGCAGGCGCGCCATGTGGATGACCTGTTCTGCCCGAACCTGCTCGGGCAGGGTGCGCCACACGCCTTCGCCCTTGGCGAACAGCTCCAGGGTCTGCCGGGGCATGCAGACCTCCATGTCGGTCTCGGGCCGGCGGTTATAGTCCACACGATACCGGGCCTCGCTGATCTGCGTATCGCGGCGCTGCGGCATGGCCTCGGCTTCATAGTGAATGACAGCCTCAGTGCGCAGGAGGTCGGGAATGCCCGAGGGCACGTAGCGGATCTTGGTGCCGACAGCCTCGGCATGCCATTTCGCAAGCATTGTGTCGTCGAACCCGCCCTGAGCCTCGGCGATCTCGAGGCTTTCGCGCAGGTCGCCGGTGATGCCCTCGTCCTGGCTGAGGCCCAGCAGCCAGTCGAGCGACACTTTGTGTTCGGCGGCGATGTTGATGAGCGTCTCGGCGCGCGGGAGGCGGGTGGACGCACCCGAGAGCAACTGGGAGAGGGCGGACCGGTCTATGCCGACGGCCGAAGCAAAGGCCGACTGGTTGAGACCCGAGCGTTGAAGCAGCGTTTTCAGGCGCTCACGGAAAGTGCCCGAGAGATCACGCTTGTCGATGACAGATTTGTCCATCCTGCAGCTCAAACATCCGATGACTTAAGTAAACACTTGATATGATTGGTGCGCATTGTCAACGAATAGTGCGCATTCTCGCATTGCGTGTATTTCCGTCTACTGACAGGATTCTGTCAGCATCAATCAAGCGCCGCTGTGGCGGGCAATGAAGCCTACCGGGGGKGGCGCGGAATCGGAACAGAATGCGTATGACGACCGTAAGCCGGGGCAAACGCCGCGCGGCAATGGAATGGCCGACCTTTGCCCTGATCATCGCCTGCCATGCTGCCTGGGCGATGGCCGGGTTTGCTCTGTGGCCCGGCTGGCCGCTGGCGGCGCTGGCCCTCCTGACAATGACGATCGCGCTCCAGAGTTCGCTCATGCATGAATGTCTGCACGGGCATCCCACGCGCTCCTCTGCCATCAATGAAGCGTTGGTGTTCCTGCCCATCGGGCTCGTCTATCCTTATCGCCGGTTCAAGGCGCTGCATCTGCGTCATCATGCTGACGAACGGCTGACCGATCCGTTCGAGGATCCGGAGAGCCATTACAGGGCCCTCTGGCAATATCAGGAAATGCCGGTCTGGGCGCAGCGCCTCCTGACAGTCAACAACACGATGATCGGGCGTTTCCTGCTTGGGCCAGCAATCATGAATGCAGGCTTTCTGATTTCGGAATGGAGGCTGATCGGCGAGAATGCGCCCGGTGTGCGGAGGGCCTGGCTGCTGCACGGGGTGGGGCTGGCCGTTGTTCTGCCCATCATTGCCTACGGTTTCGGAATGCCGGTGTGGCTTTATGTTCTCGTGCCGGCCTGGCTCGGACAATCGCTGATTTCGCTGCGCACCTTTGCCGAGCATCAGTGGTCGGAACGACCGGACGGGCGGACCATCATTGTTGAGCGCTCGCCGTTATCGCTCCTGTTTCTCAACAACAATCTGCATCTCGTTCATCACAAGATGCCGAGCGTGCCGTGGTATCGGCTTCCCGCACTCTACCGTGAGCGGCGGGCGGAGTGGCTCGCCATGAATGGCGGTTACAGCTATGCCGGTTACTGGGCGCTTCTGAAGGACTTCGCCTTTCAGGCCAAGGAGCCGGTACCGCATCCGGTCTTGCGGCGCATGCCGGAAGCTTCGCGCGGTTTTCGCCCGCGGGCGCATGGGCGCAGGATTGGCGGGCAGGGAACAGTGCCCGTGCCGGCAAGGCCGGTGAAGGAGTGAGCGCTTGCCTTGTGCACTGGCGACGTTGAATAAAAGCGCATGAGTGAATGGATTGCAGCCCTTCCCATGTATGACTGGCCCGAGTGCCGGGATGAAACCGATGCGCAATGGCGAAGCTGGCTCGACGCGCTGCGCGCCCGTGGCATCGATGCGCCAGAAAACCTGACGCGCAGCGGTGACCTGCAGGCACTTTGGCGAAACCCGCATCTGCTTCTGGCGCAGACATGCTGGGGGCCGATGGAGGCGGGGCTGGCCGAGCATGTGTGTGTGATCGGGCAGCCGGATTATTCAGCCTATGAGGGCGGTGAGGGGGCGTATTATTCGAGTGTGATCCTGATGCGGAAGAGCGTGGCTCGCTGTGACGTCGCTGCGCCCGCAGACGGGCGGGCGCATTTACCGCTTGATCTCATGCGGGGAACACGCCTCGCCTATAATGAAGTGCTCTCGCGCTCGGGCTTTCTCGCCCTGATTCAGGATCTGAAAGAGTTCAATGAAACCATTGATCTTTTTGCAGAAACACTTGAAACGGGTCGGCATCGCGCTTCGCTTAAAGCAGTGCGGGACGGGCGGGCGGATGTCTGTGCTGTCGATTGCCGGAGCTGGGCGCTGGCACAGCGTTTCGAACCTGGTGTCGATGGCCTGCGTATCGTCGGCTGGACAGCGAGGCGACTGGGGCTTCCTTATGTCACGAGCCGGAAAACGGACGCGGAAACGGTTGCGTCGCTGCGAGCAGCGCTTCTCTCCTAACTGCGCATTCTCTCACCCGCGGGGTCGAAGGGCGGCCCGACATTGATGCGCGCGGGACAGCGGCGGCCCAGGATCTCGATCTCGAAGAGGCCGGTGGTCTCGTCGTCGGAAAGAGCAGCCGGCACATAACCCTGCGCCATGGATTTTTCGACCGAATGGGCGTATCCGCCGGAGGTCACCCAGCCGACGACGCGCCACGCGCCATCGACCATGCTGGTGCCGGCCTTGGCGATCTCCCTGCCAGCTTCATCGAAGCGGGGCGCGCCATAGCCGTGTGGCGGTTCGACGGTGCCGAAATCCTGATCGCCGACCTTCGCCCAGATCGGCTCGTCGCCCATCACATCGGCGTCTTCGGCCTCGACGATGAAGGAGACACGGCGCAGACGCGGTCCCTCCTGCTTCTCCTCTATGGCGGCCTCGCGGCCGATGAACTCCCCCTTGTCCAGCTTGACGAAACGCTCCATGCCTCCCTCGAAAGGGCCATAGATCGGGCGCAGTTCGCGGAACCAGGTCGGGAAATTCTTTTCAAGCCGCATCGAGAGCAGCGCGCGCATGCCGAAATCAACAATGTCGAATTCGGCGCCCGAACCCTTGAGCGCCGTATAGACCTGGCGCTGACAGGCCGGCGGCATCCAGATTTCATAGCCGAGATCGCCGGTGTAGGTGAGCCGGTTGACCATGCAGGGCGCGCCGGCGACGGCCATTTCGCGGAAATCCATGAAGCGAAAGGCATCTTTCGAAATATCGATATCGACCAGTTTTTCGAGAACGGCGCGGGATTTCGGTCCTGCAAGCGACAGACCGACAAGGGTCTGGTCGAAGCGATGGACGTGCACCGTGCCGTCGGGCGGCAGGTGCTTTTCGAACCAGCGCATATGGTAGATTTGCGCGGCTGACGAACCCCAGACCATGAAGCGGTCGATGCCGTCTTTCGGACCACGGTTGGCAATGGTGAAATCGCCGATGAGCCTGCCGACTTCGTTGAGCATGGGAGAGAGGACGATGCGGCCGGGCTTCGGCAGGTGATTGGTCATCAGACGGTCGAGGAAGGCCCGCGCACCGGTGCCCGAAATCTCATACTTTGCAAAATTGGCGATCTCGGTGATGCCCACGCGCTCGCGCACGGCGCGCACCTCTTTCCCAACAGGCGCAAAATCATTGGACCGGCGGAAGGAGACGACATCCTTCGGTTCGGTGTCTTTTGGCGCGAACCAGAGGGGTGTTTCCAGTCCCCAGGAATCGCCCATGACCGCATTGTTGTCGCGCACCATGATGTCGTAGAGCGGCGTTGTCTGCGCCGGGCGGGCTGCCGGCAGTTCTTCATTGGGGAAGCGGATGGAAAAGCGGCGGGAATAGTTTTCCCGCACCTTGGCGTTTGTGTAGCGCAGGCTTGCCCATTCGCCGAAACGGGCGACATCCATGCCCCAGACATCGAATCCGGGGTCGCCATCGACCATCCAGTTGGCAAGGGCAAGCCCGACACCGCCACCCTGGCTGAACCCGGCCATGACGGCGCAGGCGACCCAGTAATTGGTGAGACCCTGAACCGGGCCGACAAGCGGGTTGCCATCGGGGGCGAAGGTGAAAGGGCCGTTGATCACCTGCTTGATGCCGGCGTTTTCCAGCGCCGGAAAATGGCGGAAGCCCACTTCAAGAGAAGGAGCGATGCGATCAATGTCCGGCTCCAGAAGCTCATGGCCGAAATCCCACGGTGTCTCGAGCGGCGACCACGGCTTCGCCGCCTTCTCATAGGTGCCAAGCAGAATGCCATTGCGCTCCTGACGCGTGTAGATCTCGCCCTTGAAATCGATCACACCGATCATCTCGCGGCCGGTTTCGCGGTTGAAAGCCTCCACTTCCGGCATGGGCTCGGTGAGGAGATACATGTGCTCCATGGCCAGAAGCGGCAGTTCCAGGCCCGCCATGCGGCCCACCTCGCGCGCCCAAAGGCCGCCGCAATTGACCACGTGCTCGGTTTCGACCGTGCCTTGCTTGGTGGCAATTTTCCATGTTCCGTCAGAGGTTTGCGTGAGTTCCGTGACTCGGTTTCTAAGCACGATTTCGGCACCGAGTTTCCGCGCGGCTTTCGCATAGGCATGGGTTGTGCCGGAGGGATCGAGATGGCCTTCGACCGGGTCCCACATGGCGCCGACGAAGTGGCGTTCGTCCATGAGGGGGAACATGGATTTGGCTTCAGACGGTGTGATGAGCTCGGTCTCTATGCCGAGATAGCGGCCCTTGGCGTGGGCAAGGCGCAGAAAATCCATGCGCTCTGGCGTGTCGGCCAGCATGACGCCACCGGTCAGGTGCAGGCCGCAGGACTGGCCGGAAAGTTCTTCGATTTCCCGGTAGAGCTGGACCGTATAGGCCTGAAGCTTCGCAACGTTGGGATCGCCATTGAGCGTGTGAAATCCGCCTGCCGCATGCCAGGAAGAGCCGGAGGTCAATTCAGAGCGTTCAATCAGCATGACGTCGCTCCAGCCGGCGCGGGCAAGGTGGTAGAGCACCGAACATCCGACCACGCCACCGCCGATCACAACTGCTTTTGCATGGGATTTCATAAGGTTGCACCTGTTACTGGAATCGGAACTAGAAATCCGTAGGCGCACCGCCCTCTCGGATACGGCGCTCGACGAACTCGTTAAGCTCGTCGCGAATTGCTTCCTCCATCGGCGGAAGCTCGTACATGGCAAGCCGCTCCTTCCAGAGCCGGTTGGCGTGATCGATCGCGGTGGGAGAGCCGGCCTGCGCCCAGGTCTCGTAATTGCGCCAGTCCGAGATGATGGGAGAATAAAAGGCCGTCTTGTAACGCGCCTGTGTGTGCGGGGAGCCAAAGAAATGTCCGCCTGGGCCGACATCGCGGATGGCATCGACACCAAGCGCGTCTTCCGACAGATCGAGCGGTTGCAGAAACTCGGCCACCATCTGCAGCAGGTCGATGTCGAGCATCATCTTTTCATAGGAGCAGCACAGCCCGCCTTCGAGCCAGCCGGCGGCATGTTTGACCATGTTTGCGCCGCCCTGAATGACACCCCAGAGCGAAAAAGTACTTTCATAGGCGGCCTGCGCATCGACCGTATTGGCGGCACAGACATTGGAGCTCCGATAGGGGATGCCGTAGCGCCGGGCGAGCTGTCCTCCCAGAAGCTGGGCTTTCATGTATTCGGGCGTGCCGAAAGCCGGCGCCCCGGAGCGCATGTCGACATTCGACGTGAAGCCGCCATAGCCGACGGGAGCGCCCTTGCGGACCATCTGCGCAAAGGCGATTGCGGCAAGAGCCTCGGCATTCTGCTCAACCACGGCACCGGMGATGGTGACTGGGGCCATCGCGCCAGCCAGTGTGAAGGGTGTGATGATGACGGCCTGTCCGTGGCGGCTCATCTGGATGATGCCTTCCATCATCGGTACGTCGAGCCTGAGTGGCGAGTTGGTGTTGATAATGGTGAAACAGGATACCTCGTTGGCAAACTGCTCGGCGCTGACCCCGCGAACGATCCGGGCAATTTCCAGACCGTCGAGATTGCGTTCACGCCCCAGCGAATAGATGTGGAAGGCCTTGTCGGTCAGGGTGGCGATGTCGCGCAGGCACTCCAGGTGCCGGGTGGAGGGGTGAATGTCGATGGGTTCGACCGGATAGCCCCCCTGGCACTGGATGATGTTGTGCATCTGCGAGAGCTTGATGAAATTCCGAAAATCCTCCTGATTGCCCGGTCTGCGGCCGCGGTCGAGATCGGAGCAATTGGGCGCGGACGCCATCTGCGCGAGAATGAGGCTGTTGCCGCCCATATGGAGATTATGCGCCGGGTTGCGTGCGTGGACCTCGAACTCGGATGGGCAATGAGCGATGTAGTCGAGGATCAAAGCGGGATCGAAATGAACGCGCTGGGTATCGGCGCGCACATCGGCGCCATGGGCTTTCATGATCGCGCGCGCTTCGTCATGAAGCACCTCGACGCCGATCTCGCTCAACACGCGTAGCGAGGCCAGATGTATGGCTTCAAGCTGGTCTTCAGAAACGATGCGCGTGGGCTCGAACGGGTTGACCAGGCGACGAAAAGGGGGCTGTTCGAAATGTGACGTGCTGGCGCGCTTTGCGGCACGCCCGCCGCGCCTCGAGCGGGCGGAGCCGGGATCAGCGGTTGCGAGGTCCTGCGTCATGGGCATCCTTCGTGACTGCTGCACATTCTCGATGATGGAGCCAAGATCGGCGGGATACGGCAGGGCTGGCGACCTGTAGCGTCAGAGATGCGACATATTCGCCGCCGCGCGGGTGGGGCGGTACGGGCAATCCTGCTTGAACAGCGCAGTCGTGTGCGGCTAGAGTCTCCTCATGAAGCACCGTGCGACCCACGAACATGGCATCTTGCCGGCGGCCAAACCGTCGCTGCGTACGCGGCACGCGGAATTGCTGCGGCTTTGTGCGCGCATCGGATATTCGCCTCCGGCTTCTGTTTGAACGAGGCTCCGGCGTTGCCGGATCATTTCAAGCAGAAGAGGCCAAACTCATGACCTATCAGAATTTTTCGCTGAAGCAGCTTCAGACAATGGACGCTGCGCACCATTTGCATCCATTCACCGACCACAAGGATTTGCGGGCCGCCGGTTCACGCATCATCACCCGTGCCGATGGGCCTTTCGTCTATGACATGGAGGGCAACGAGATCCTCGACGGGATGGCCGGCCTTTGGTGCGTGAACATTGGCTACGGGCGCGATGAGCTGGCCGAAGTGGCCTATGAACAGATGAAGGAGTTGCCATATTACAATTCCTTCTTTCGCTGCTCGACGCCTTCACCGGTGCTGCTTTCGCAGAAGCTGGCGGAGATCGCGCCGGAGAACATCAATCAGGTCTTTTACGGGTCGTCCGGCTCGGAAGCCAATGACACGGCGCTGCGGCTGGTGCGGCATTATTGGGCACTTGAGGGCAAGCCGGAAAAGAACCGC
Organism: Nitratireductor sp.; assembly: GCF_017794765.1. Lineage (GTDB taxonomy): Bacteria > Pseudomonadota > Alphaproteobacteria > Rhizobiales > Rhizobiaceae > Nitratireductor. The sequence goes on from NZ_CP051236.1 coordinate 2,371,582, forward strand.
ATCATTTCGCGCAACTGGGCCTATCACGGCTCCACCGTTGCGGCGACGTCGCTTGGCGGCATGGGGGCCATGCACGGGCAGCTCTATGGCGCCGTGCCGAACATCGACCACGTGATGCCGCCCTATGCGTTTGATCTGAGGGAAGCGGGCGAGAGCGACCATGATTTCGGATTGCGCGCAGCCAAGGCAGTTGAGGATGCAATCCTCGCGGCTGGGCCGGAGCACGTTGCAGCCTTCATCGGTGAGCCGGTGATGGGCGCGGGCGGCGTCAAGATCCCGCCGGAAAGCTACTGGCCGGAGATCGACCGCATCTGCCGGAAATATGACGTGCTCTTGATGCTGGACGAGGTGATCACCGGCTATGGCCGTACGGGCGAGTGGTTTGCTGCCAGGCGGCTCGGTCTTCAGCCAGACACGATCACGACAGCCAAGGCCCTGACGTCCGGATATCAGCCGCTTTCAGCACTTCTGGTTGGTGATCGGATTGCCGAAACGCTGGTCAAAAAGGGCGGAGAGTTCTTCCATGGCTACACCTATTCGGGGCATCCGGTAGCCTGTGCGGTGGCGCTGAAGAACCTGGAAATCATCGAGCGGGAAGGGCTGGTAGAGCGTGTGCGCACCGACACTGGCCCTTATCTCGCCGAAGCATTGCAGGCGCGCCTCGGCGACCATGGTATTGTCGGCGAAGTGCGTTCCTTCGGCCTTATGGCGGCAATCGAGATCGTCTCGGGCAAGGAAGCCCGCAAACGTTTTCCCGGTGAAGGGGCCGCCGCTTCATGCGTGCGCGACCACGCTATCGCGGGCGGCATGATGATGCGGGCCGTTGGAGACACGATGATCCTGTCACCACCCTTGATCTGGACGCGCGAAACCATCGACATGGCCTGCGACCGTATTTCTGTGGCATTGGATAAGGCCGAAGCGGAGCTTCGTAAAAGCTGACGATCCAACAAGGAAAAACCGCGTGTCTTCGGGCGGGAAGAGACGCGGTTTTACATCACTCGAATACTTCTCTTCGCCATTACGCAACACTGCGAAGAGTTCCCGTACCGGTACGCGAGACCTGATCCGGCGTCGGGGAGGCTTCAAAGCCGCCTCGACGTCATTTCTAGCCGCTCATGGTTACCGGGAAGTTAGCGCGAAGTATAAAATCGCTTTTTTTTGCCGGCATTCTATATTTTCAGCTTTGCTTGCCGCGCAGGAAATTGATGATCCCGGAGAAATCGGAGCCTTCGTGCCCCATGGCGTTGAACAGCGTATAGAGCTGGGTGGCCTCCGCGCCGAGCGGAGTGGCAGCGCCGGCGCTCTGGGCGGCTTCCTGTGCCAGTTTCAGATCCTTGAGCATCAAGGCTGCCGCAAAGCCTGGCTTGTAATCGCGGTTGGCCGGGGAGGCAGGCACCGGACCAGGCACGGGACAATAGCTTGTCAGAGACCAGCACTGGCCCGAGGATGTGGAGGCCACGTCAAACAGCGCCTGATGGGAAAGGCCGAGCTTCTCGGCCAGAACGAAGGCTTCGCCCACGGCGATCATCGAAATCCCGAGGATCATGTTGTTGCAGATTTTCGCGGCCTGACCGGCGCCGCCATCACCGCAATGGACGACGCGCCCCGCCATCGGTTCGAGAATCGGACTGGCCCTGGCGAATGCGTCCGCCGAGCCGCCGGCCATGAAGGTGAGGGTGCCTGCTTCCGCTCCGCCCACGCCGCCGGACACCGGCGCGTCTATGGAAAGAAGCCCGTGCTCGGAGGCAATGTCATGCGCCTTGCGGGCTGACTCCACATCGATGGTGGAGGAATCGATCAGGAGCGCACCCTTGCGGGCCTTAGCAGCAATGTCGGCATAGACGGACAGCACGTGTTTGCCGGCAGGCAGCATGGTGATAACGACGTCCGCATCCTTCACCGCCGCCGCGGCACTGGCCATGACCGTGACGCCGTTTCGCGTGGCGGTTTCAAGATTTTCCGTGACAAGGTCGAAACCCAGTACCGTATGCCCTGCCTTGACGAGATTGGCGGCCATGGGGTTGCCCATATTGCCGAGACCGATGAATGCGATGCTTGCCATATATTCCTCCCGGGAGCGGCGATGCGGTTTCGGCGGCGGGATCAGCTCCGGCCGACCAGATGCCTTGCAATGATGAGGCGCATGATCTCGTTGGTGCCTTCGAGAATCTGGTGAACGCGCAGGTCGCGCACCAGTTTTTCGACGCCGTATTCATGCAGATATCCATAACCGCCATGCAGCTGGAGCGCGTCGTTGGCGATTTCGAAACAGGTGTCGGTGACGAACCGCTTGGCCATGGCCGACCATTTTGAGGCGTCCGATGTCTTGGCGTCCAGCTTGGCTGCGGCGGTGTAGAGCATCATCCGTGAGGCCTGCAGATTGGTTTCCATGTCGGCAAGCTTGAACTGGAGCGCCTGAAAGCGATTGATAGCCTGGCCGAACGCCTCGCGTTCGCTCGTGTAGGCAAGGGCCTTGTCGAGCGCGGATTGGGCGCCACCCAGCGAACAGGCGGCGATGTTGAGACGCCCGCCATCAAGCCCGGCCATGGCAATGCCGAAGCCGGCGCCCTCATTGGACAGAAGGTTTTCGGCAGGCACCTTACAGTCCTCGAAGATCACCTGGCGGGTCGGCTGCATGTGCCAGCCCATTTTGAACTCGGCCGGGCCGAAGGAAAGGCCGGGCGCATCCTTTGGGACGACGACCGTGGAAACGCCCTTGGGACCGTCTTCGCCGGTGCGCACCATGGCGACATAAATGTCGTTTTCGCCAGCACCCGAAATGAACTGTTTGGTGCCGTTCAGCACGTAGTCGCCGCCGGACTTGACGGCCTTGGTCTTGAGGGCGGCGGCATCAGAGCCGGAACCGGGTTCGGTCAGGCAATAGCTTGCGAGCCATTCCATCGAGGTGAGTTTCGGCAGGAAACGCTGGCGCTGTTCCTCGTTGCCGAATGTGTCGATCATCCATCCGGCCATGTTGTGGATGGAGATGAAAGAGGAAAAGCCCGGACAGGCGGCAGCAAGGGCCTCGAATATCAGCACCGCGTCGAGCCGGCCGAGCGCCGAGCCACCGACATCGTCGCGCACATAGATGCCGCCGAACCCCAGCGGACCGGTCTCGCGCACCACATCGGCGGGAAAATACTTTTCACGGTCCCAGTCGAGTGCGTGCGGGGCGACGCGATCGGCGGCGAAGCTCTGCGTCATTTCCTGAATGGCGCGCTGGTCTGCGTTGAGCCCGAATTGCTCCGCAGCCTGTGAAACGCTGGCGTCCATAACGTCCTCCCGAAATGGAATTCCTTCCCTGATCGAGCAGTTTAGTGCATTGAGTGGACCGCGCAATGCGAGGTGTGGCACAGGCGCTGTGCATCAAACGCGGTGAGGATTTAGACGGGATGACCATGGCGCGCGCGATCATGCTGCAGGGTACGGGCTCGGATGTGGGCAAATCGGTGCTGGTGGCGGGGCTCTGCCGTATGGCGAAACGACGGGGGCTCAAGGTTCGCCCGTTCAAGCCGCAGAATATGTCGAACAATGCGGCCATCGCAGCTATTCCCGGATCCAGCGAAATGGGAGAGATAGGGCGGGCGCAATGGCTGCAGGCTTTGGCCTGTGGGGTTGCGCCGACCGTGGACATGAACCCGGTGCTGATCAAGCCGGAGAGCGACACGGGCGCGCAGCTTGTGGTGCAGGGGCAATCACGTGGTTCGGCGCGGGCGCGTGACTATCAGCGCAGCAAGGGTGCATTGATGGCGCCTGTGATGGACTCCTTTGAGCGGTTGCGCAAGGAGGCCGACCTGGTGATTGTCGAGGGAGCCGGATCGCCGGCCGAGATCAATCTGCGCGCACGCGACATCGCCAATATGGGCTTTGCCACGCAGGCCGATGTGCCTGTTGTTCTGGTGGGGGACATCGACCGGGGTGGGGTGATCGCGGCGCTGGCCGGCACCCATCTCATTCTCGACGAAGCCGACCGGCGCATGATCGTCGGCTATATCGTGAACAAGTTTCGCGGCGACCTCTCGCTGTTCGATGACGGGATCGCCGCCATTCACCGGTTCACGGGCTGGCCGTCCTTCGGCGTCGTGCCGTGGCTTGCAGAAGCGCATCGGCTTCCGCCGGAGGATTCCGTCACACTGGCGCGGCGCTCGAGCCCGCTACCGGCAAAGCTCAAGGTTGCGGTGCCGATGCTTTCGCGGATCGCCAATTTTGACGATCTCGATCCGCTTTCCGCCGAACCGGAAGTGGAGGTGGTGTTCGTACCGCCGGGCGAACGGCTACCGCGCGATGCAGAATTGATCGTGCTGCCGGGGTCAAAGTCGACCATCGGCGATCTGGCGTTTCTGCGCCGTCAGGGCTGGGACGAGGATCTCAAGGCGCATCGGCAACGCGGTGGACACATTGTCGGTCTATGCGGCGGATATCAAATGCTCGGCCGTAGCGTCGAGGATCCGGAAGGGTTTGAGGGAACGGCAGGCCGTGTCGAGGGGCTCGGGCTGCTTGATGTGGAAACGGTCATGCAGCCGCAGAAGGCGCTGCGCGAGGTTGAAGCCGTCTCACGCCCATATCTGATGTCGATCAGCGGCTATGAAATCCACATCGGTCGGACCTTTGGGGCCGACTGTGCCCACCCAGTCGCCATGATCGGCGACAGGGCGGAAGGTGCCATGAGCAGGGACGGTCGGGTATTGGGAACCTATCTGCACGGGCTGTTCAGTTCCGATCCGTTTCGGGCCCGCTTTCTCAGTGAGTTCGGCATACAGACCGGTGGCGCGGGTTATCGTCTACAGGTCGAAACCGCGCTCGACGACATCGCGCAAAGGCTGGAGGAGCATCTCGACTGCGACGCTCTGTTGGCAGCCGCACGCTGAAACTATTCTGCGGTCGGGCTTTCATGCGCCTTGGGCCAGTAAGTGCCAAAACACCAGATATTGCCCTCCGGGTCGGCGCAGATGAAATCGCGGCTGCCGTACTCCGTGTCGCGGAGACTCTGTAGGGTTTTCGCGCCGGCGTTCTTTGCCCTGGCAAAGAGCAGGTCCGTGTCGTCCACCGCCACATAAGTGGACTTTCCACCCGCCTGGCCAGCTGTTCCAACGAGATCACCATAGGCATCGGCCGCCGCTTCACCGACCATGATCATGGATGATCCAAGAGCAAGTTCGGCATGGACAATGCGGCCGTCGTGCTCGTGCTGGGCGTGAACACGGAAGCCGAACGCTTTCTCTAGCCACGCGATCATGCGGGCGGCATCACGGTACCGAAAAGTGGGATAGATGCGAGGCGCTTCAAGCGAGGCGAACTGGTTCATGATGGTCTCCGTTTTGTTTACGCAGCAGCTTGGCAGCGACACACGGACCCGTCTTGAAGAAATGTTACCGCCGATCAGCGCACCGGCGCTTCCACCCGGATGGAGTCTCGCCGCAAAACTCCAGAAAATCGCGGCTCATATGAGCCTGATCGGAAAATCCGCACTCCTGTGCAATATCGGCCCAGGAGCGCTGACCTGTCATCGCGAGGCGACGCACATGATGAAATCGCACCATGCGCGCATAGGTTTTGGGAGCAATGCCGACATTACGGCGGAATATCTCGTTGAGATGTTTACGGCTGCAATCGAGTTCGGCTGCAATCGTGGTGATGGACACTGTTCCCTGGCTTGCGGCGATGTGACCGATAGCCGTAGCGGCTTGTCGGTCGGATGGGGGCTGTTCAAGCAAGCGCCGGTAGACAAGCGTTTCGACGAGATCGAGGCGACGCTCCCAGTTGGGCTCTTCCTCCAGACGGTCACGCAATCGGTGGGCAGACAGCCCGAGGATATCGTCCAGCGGAATCATACGGGCAGCAAGTTCACTCATGGGCACGCCGAAAAACCTGTGTGCGCCGGTCGGGGTGAAGTCGACCTGAACACAGGCGCTCTCGCCACGGGAATCGATGATCGCCGGGCCGGCAAAAAGACCGGATGTGAAGCAACCGAACCGTTCATGCTGTTCCGGCACCCTGCCGAGCGCAATCGCAAAGGAGGATGAGAAACTGAAAATAAGGGGAACGGCCAGAGAGGCAGCCTCGATCTGGCGAAAGTGTCCCTTTTTCCTTTCTGCATAACCGGTAATGCCAAGCACGGCATCGCAGAACGCCGGCTGCGGACGACGGTGGCGCAGGAAAAAACAGTCAGGATCCGGCGGGAGAATCTCTGCCGCCGTGGTCAGACCCGGTAGTCCTGAACCATCATACATCCAGGCACGATACTGCCGCCCGCCGCATCTGAAAAGACGGTCAGAAGCCCTTCAGCACCGCGCCTCCGGCAAGAAGAATATAAGCCAGGCTCAAGATCCAGAATGACGGGATCGGCACGAAGGAGAGGAGGTTCAACGCCGCGAGAAGTGCAATCACGGCGATCACGAGGCTGAGAAGAAAGACGAGCTTTGAGGGTGCATTGAGTGTCATGGGTATCCCCGGTCAGGTTTAAGCAGGGGTACGTTAAAGCTCGTCGCAACTTATAGGCCAATATATCGCAGAAGCGGGTTGTTGCCGTCCATAAGAAGCCTTGTTGCCAATGCCACACAGACGAGAACAAGAAGAGGCTTGATAATACGCGCGCCCTTTTTCATTGCGAAAGCAGCACCGATCCGGGCTCCGGCAATCTGCGCCAACCCCATGATCAGCCCGACCTTCCAGGCGATGGCGCCAACTGCGGCAAACGCTGCAAAGCCGCCAACGTTGGACGCGAAGTTGAGAAATTTGGTATGCGCCGTCGCCTTAAGCAGGCCCTGTCCGGCAAGGCCAACAAAAGCGAGCATGAAGAACGACCCCGTTCCCGGGCCAAATGCGCCATCGTAAAATCCCAGAAGCGGGGCAATGGTGAGACCAAACAGGAATGGTGAGATGCGTTGGGCACGATCGATATCGTTCAAATTCGGCTTGAACGCGAAATACAGCGCAACGGCTATGAGCAAAAATGGAAGCATACCACGCAACAGTTCGGCTGGCAGGACAGTGGCCACAAGCGCGCCGGCGATGGACGCGAGAAATGAGAAGATGGCGGGAAAAATCTGGCTTGAAACGCGCACGTGACCGGCTTTCGCATAGGCATAAACAGCCGCGCCGCTCCCAAACATCCCCTGCAGCTTGTTTGTACCCAGCGCAAGCACGGGCGGGAACCCGGCGAGCAGCAATGCAGGGATGGTGACCAGGCCACCGCCGCCGGCGATCGCGTCCATAAAGCCGGCAAAGAAAGCTGCCAGCGCCAGCAGCAGGAGAATTTCGAGACTTGCTTCAAACATATTCAGGGGGTAGCCAGCGATGAGATGGCTTCTTGCAGCACAAGCGGATGGAGACCGCAAGGTGAATTGATGATTGTACATGAAGCTTTGTGCTGTGGCGCTATGGATAGGGAATGAACTTGACGACGACGCGCGGCAAAGCAGTCTGGAAGTGTCCGAATTGAGCTCTGTCCCGCCGGCGGAGCTGTCTGAGAATGTTTTGCGCAGTTTTGCGGGAGCGCGGCGGCGCTTTGGTGTCGTGGTAATGGGGCAGGGAACCGGGAGAAAGCCATGTTCGCATCGGCAGAATCCGATGCAGATGCAGGAGGGCATGCGATGACAGCCGCCATGAACGCAATGGCTGCCGAAGTGCTTTTGTTGCTGCGGCTGGCTTTGACCGACGAGGCCGTGGGGCCGCGGGAGGCAGCTGTTCTGCGCCGCTTCGCCGCCAGCGCCCTTAAACTCTCCGAAGAAGAGGTCGCAGAAATCATGTCTGCGTTAGTGGACCTAACGTCGGAAGCCGAGATCATGCAGGCCAGAATGAATCTGCGACAGTTGAGCCATGCAAGGCGGCTTATCCTCGCAGAAACCCTGTTTGAACTGGCAATGCGCGATGCCGAACTCTGCTGTCGGGCCGAGCGGCTTACAACACGCGTCTGTGACGTCCTGGCACTTGGTACTGAGGAAGTCGCTCATCTCTCGCGCTGATTTGTGGAACGTTTGCAGCAGCAACGCTTCTAGTCGCCAGTGGCCCGCTGCCGGGTAGCCACAGCCCGTTCCAGATCAGGTGCGGCGGCAACCAGCGCACGTGCTGCTTCCGATTTTGGGTTTTGCAGGACGGTCGCTGTGGGCCCGCTTTCCACGATCCTCCCCTCATGCATGACCATGACATCGTCGGTAATGGCACGGGCAACTGTCAAATCATGCGTGATGAAGAGATAGGTCAGATCGAGACGCTGGTTCAGATCGGCGAAGAGATCGAGCACCTGCGCGCGTATGGATACGTCGAGCGCTGAGACGGGTTCGTCGGCCACGATCAGCTTCGGTCGGGTGATGATGGCGCGGGCAATCGAAATGCGCTGGCGCTGGCCACCGGAAAATTCGTGCGGATATTTATGCATGTCGCCCGCGTTAAGACCCACCGATTCCAGTGCTTCGGCAACACATTCGCGGCGCTGTGCCGCCGTAGGCTTCCGGTCGAGCAGATGCAAAGGCTCGGCAACCAGCCGCTCCACCCGGTGGCGAGGGTTGAACGAGCCATAAGGATCCTGAAAAACCACCTGCATGTTGCGCCTTGCATGGCGAAGCTCGTACTCACTCCTGCCGCCGAGCGTTTCACCGTTCAGCCGGATCTCGCCCGCAGTTGGCCGGTCGAGTGCGAGAATCATGCGGGCAAGGGTCGACTTGCCGCAGCCCGAACGTCCCACCAGGGCAACAGCGTGACCGGGCGCCAGGGAAAAACTGACGTTGTCAACGGCGCGAAAGGGCTCGGGTTTGGCGAAGAGCCCCTTGCGGCGGCCGGGATAATCGCGCGTGACGCCGGAAACCGAAAGCAGAGGCTGCGGTTCTTGCTTTTCGGCCTTCTCCTGTGAACGTGCGCGGGCCGGTACGTGTGTGGAGGCTTCTGCGAGCTGGCGCGTGTAAGGGTGTTTCTGTTCGCTCAAAACCCCGACCGTCGGGCCGCTTTCCATCACCGCACCATTGCGCATCACGCTCACGCGGTCGGCCATGTCGGCAACGACGGCAAGGTCGTGCGAGATGAGCATGAGACCCATGCGATTTTCCGCCACCAGATCGCGCAGGAGATCGAGGATCTGCGCCTGGAGTACGACATCGAGTGCGGTGGTGGGTTCGTCTGCGATCAGGAGCTTGGGTTTCAACGCGCAGGCAATGGCAATGACGACGCGCTGGCGCTGGCCGCCAGAGAGCTCGTGCGGAAAGCGCGAGAGCGGGAATTTGGCCTCGGGCAGGCCGACCCGGTCGAGAATGGCCCGGGCACGGGCTTCGGCGTCCGGGCGATTGGCGCCCGTGTGCCAGCGAATGCCCTCGGCCACCTGTTCGCCAATCGTCTTGACCGGGTTGAGCGCGGTCATCGGCTCCTGAAAGACCATGCCAAGATCATCGCCGCGCAGCCGGCACATGGCCTCTTCGGGGGCTGCCAGAATGTCTACCCCGTCGAAGGTGACGCGGCCCTTCGCGCGGGCGAGCTCCGGCAGGAGCTGCATGACGGTGAGGGCGGTCATGGATTTTCCGGAACCGGATTCGCCAACAACGCCCAGCACTTCGCCCGGGGCGATCCGAAGGTCTATATCTCTGAGAACCGGGTGACCGGCGATCGAGAGCGACAGGTTTTCGATTTCAAGCAGGCTCATCGCTCGCGCCTCAGTCTCGGGTCGAGAAGGTCGCGCAGGCCATCACCCAAAAGGTTGAGCCCGAGCACGGTTATCACGATGGCGAGGCCCGGAAAGACTGCCAGATGCGGGGCAATCATCATGCGGGTCTGCGCCTCGAATAGCATGCGGCCCCAGGAAGGCATGGGAGGCTGCGCGCCAAGGCCGAGATAGGAAAGGCCCGCTTCGGCCAGAATGCCGAGCGCGAACTGGATGGTGCCCTGCACGAGCAGCAGCGCAGCGATGTTGGGCAGGATATGCTCGATGGTGATGAGCGCCTTGCTCTTGCCGGCGGCACGGGCCGCGAGAATGTATTCGCGCGGCCAGATGGAAAGCGCACCCGCGCGCGCCACGCGGGCAAAGACGGGAACGTTGAAAATGCCGATGGCGATGATGGCGTTGATCGCGCCGGGGCCGAAAATGGCGGTGATCATGATGGCTGACAGGAGGGCGGGAAAGGCGAAGACGAGATCGTTGAAGCGCATCAGGATTTCATCGATCAGGCCACCACGGGCCGCAGCCCATGTGCCGAGCGGGACACCGACCCCCATGCCGATGCCGACAGCGACGATGGCAACTGCGATGGAATTGCGCGCGCCAATCATGATCATGGAAAGAATGTCGCGGCCGAGGTGATCGGTGCCGAGCGGATGAGCAAGCGAAAGGCCCTTCATGCGGTCGGCAACGACGAGATGGGTAATGTCGTAGGGTGTCCACAGGAAGGACAGGAGCGCCATCGCGGCAACGAGGATGGTGATGATGGCACCAATCACGAAGGATCGATTGGCAAAGGCCATCTCGAGGAAGTGACGCTCCGGTGGAGGAGAAGGAGGCGGCGCATCCGGGGTCATCGGCGTGTCCTCAGGCGCGGATCGACGATGGCGTAGCCGATATCGACGAGAATGTTGACGGCGATGACCGTGGCGACGAGCAGCATAACCACGCCTTCCACGACGATGAGATCGCGCTGGGTGATGGCCTGGAAGATCAGGCGCCCGAGACCGGGCAGATAAAACACATTCTCGATGATGATGGTGCCGGCAAGCAGAAAGGCGAATTGCAGGCCGAGAATGGTGAGCACCGGGATGAGCGCATTGCGTAGCGCATGATGCCAAAGGACAATGCGGCGCGGCATGCCTTTGGCGCGCGCGGTGCGGATATAGTCCTCGCCGAGCACTTCGAGCATGGCCGAACGGGTGACGCGGGCGAGGATGGCCGCCTGCGGCAGCGCCAGAGCGATGGCTGGAAGAAGAAGGGCTTTGAACCCGGCCCACAGCCCTGCATCCCAGCCCGGAAAACCGCCGGCGGGCACGAGGCGAAGCCATACGGCGAAGAGATAGATCAGGATGAGCGCAAACCAGAAATTGGGGATGGCGACACCGATCTGGGCCGCGCCCATGCTGATTGTGTCAGCAGGCTTTCCGCGCCTTGAGGCGGCGAAAATCCCGACGGGCAGGGCGATTGCCGTGGACAGGAAGAGCGAGATGAGCGCGAGCGGCAGAGACACCAGGACGCGCTCGCCGATCAGTTCGAGCACCGGCGATGAATAGGTATAGGAATTGCCGAAGTCGCCAAGCGCCATGCCGGCAATCCAACCGAAATAACGCAGGAGAACCGGCTGGTTGAGGCCCATTTCCTCACGCAGGGCAGCCAGCGCCTCGGGTTGCGCGTTCATGCCGAGCATCAACAGGGCAGGGTCGCCCGGGACGATTTCCAGAACCAGAAACACCACGGCGGACGCCACTACAAGAGTGACAAGGCCGATGGCGATGCGCTTTGCGAGAAAGGCGAGCATGGTCAGGTCCGGACCTCTCGCGGCCTGTATCGGCCGCGGAAATCCTTTCGGCCTTTAATCAGACCATTTCACCCCTGTCAGGTCGTTGGCCTGAATGGGCGAGTTTTCCCACATGCCCTGAAGCTTGGCGTCCCATACGCCGATCTTGGGAAGCTGGAACATGAAGCCGTTGACTGCATCCTCGGCGATGATTTTCTGGGCCGTCTGATAGAGCTCGATCCGCTTTTCCGGCTCGGCGGTTGCGTCGAGCGCGTTCATGACTTCCTTGAAGGCGGGGTTCTTGTAGTTGAAGTAATAATCGTCGCGGGCATAGATGTTGATGTCGTTCGGCTCCGTGTGGGAGACGATGGTGAGATCGTAATCCTTGTTCTTGAACACCTGTTCAAGCCACTGGGCCCATTCGACGGGTATGATCTCCAGTTCTATGCCGACCTGGCGCAGCTGCGAGGCGACGACCTGTCCGCCATCGCGCGCATAGGCCGGAGGGGGGAGCTTGAGCGTGGCCTTGAAACCGTCGGGGTAGCCGGCCTCCGCGAGGAGTGCTTTCGCCTTTGCGGGATCGTAGGGATAGGTGCCGGTCAGGTCCACGTAGGCTTCATTGGCGGGCGAGAAATGCGAGCCGATGGGCGTGCCGTAGCCCGAACCATTGCCGGCGATGATCTCTTCCCGGTTGAGCGCATGGGCGATGGCCTGACGCACCTTGATGTTGTTGAAGGGTTCCTTGCCATTGTTGGTGGACAGGATTGTTTCGCCCTCGGTGGCACCAATGGCAACGACGAAGCGCGGATCATTTTCGATCTGGCTAAGCGCATCGCCGGCGGGCATCTGCGGGAAAGCCTGCACATCGCCCGATAAGAGCGCGGGAATGGCGGCGGCGGCATCGGGAACAACGCGGAACTCGGCCTTTTCAAGCGCAACCGGCTCACCCCAGTAGTCCGGGTTCTTCACCAGCGTGACGGACGACCCCTTGGCCCATTTGTCGAATTTGAAGGGACCGGTGCCGATCGGCTTTTCCTTGTTGGTTTCAGCCGATTCGGGCGCAACGATGACCGCATCGCCCCAGCCCAGATTGTAGAGGAAGGAGCCCTGTGGGGCCGACAGCATGATCCGGATTGTCTGGGGGTCGATTACTTCGACCGTGTCGATGGCCGCAAAGAGTTGTTTTTGCGCATTGGTTGAATTTTCGGCGCGGGCCCGATCCAGCGTGAACTTCACGTCCTCGGCATCAAACGTGGTGCCATCATGGAAAGTCACCCCGGAGCGCAGCTTGAAAGTGTAGGTCTTGCCGTCGTCGGAAACCTCCCAGCTCTCGGCGAGCGCGGGCAAAACCTCACCGTTTCTGCCGATGCGGGTCAGGCCCTGAAAAAGATTGGCGTAAAGGATTTCGTCGATCGCGGCGGCAGCACTGGCGGTGGGGTCGAGATGAGGCGGCTCCAGAACGACGCCGATCACGAGATCGGTGCGGGCAGCCAGGGCCGCCGTTCCTGCAGCCAATAACAGCGTCGCGCCGCCGATAATGGACTTGATCGTGTTCATGTCTCTCTCCCGCAGGGCCGTGTGATTTTTCAGGATTGAAGCGTGATTCAGCGCGGCTGTAAATCACGCATTGAAATGAGGTTTATCGCGGCGGAACGACACCGCGCAACAGAACGTCGAGGCTCATCGCCATGACGGTGGCTGACTGCACCATATCTTCGATGCCGACCCATTCGTCGGGCTGGTGGGCAAGGTCGAGAATGCCGGGGCCATAGGCAACGCAGTCATGAAGGTGGCCGATGCGCGAAATGTGCTTCTGGTCGTAGGTTCCAGGTGAAATCACATATTCGGGTTCCTTGCCGAATACCTCGCGAATACCCGCAGCAATGGCGCTCGGCACGGGCGCGTCTTCTTCCGTCATGAGCGGCAGAACCTCCATCAGATCGCGCATTGAGTAGTCGAATTTCGGACGCTCGCGTTTCAGGCGTTCCAGTATGGAGACCACTTCGCCTTTCACCTCCGAAATGTCTTCCTCGATGAGGAAACGGCGATCGATCACCATGCGGCAGGAGTGGGCCACATTGGGCGCGGGGAGCCCGGGGAAAAAATCCTCCGTCTGGCCGCCATGCACCGAGTTTATGTTCATGGTGGAGCGGCGCGCGCCCTCGGGCACGACCGGCATCCGTGTTTCCTTCGCGTCCAGCGCAGGGAACAGCTCTTCCTCGAAGGCATGGAGGAGCGCGCCCATGTGGCGAATGGCCGAATCGCCGAGGAACGGCATCGCACCATGGGCAATGGCGCCGCGCGTCTCGATTTCCGCCCACCACACACCGCGATGGCCAAGACAGATGCGGTCCTTGTTGAGCGGCTCGGGAATGATGACGTGATCCACGCGCGGCTTCGAAAAGAAGCCGTCCCGTGCAAGATAGGCAACCCCGCCAAAGCCGCCGGATTCCTCGTCCGCCGTGCCGGAAATCTCGATGGCACCGGGAAAATCCGGATAGATCTCCAGAAACGCTTCGGCTGCGATGATTGAGGCAGCGAGGCCGCCCTTCATGTCGCAGGCGCCACGCCCGAAAACCTTGCCGTCCTTCACGACGGCGGCATAGGGGTCGACCGTCCAGCCTTCACCGGCTTCCACCACATCGATATGGGAATTGAAATGCACTGTGGCGCCGGGGCTGCGACCCTCGCGCCGCGCGATGACGTTTGTGCGCGGATAGCGGTCTGAATCGCCCGGAGCGCCCACACCCCGGACGAATTGCGTGGCAAAGCCCCTGGCTTTCAGCCGACGCGCAATGTATTCGCAGCACGGCGTATACGCGTCTCCGGGCGGGTTCACCGTGGGAAATCGTATCAGATCGGAAGTGAGTGCGACGAGGTCGTCCGTCCTGCGCCGCACCGCCAAGGCAAGCTGTTCGTTCATGAGGGCAATAGAGCGGCATGTGGCCAGCTTGGCAAGATCGCGCGCGCACGGAAATGTGAAGAGGTAGAACTTGTCGCGCACGAGGCAGTATAGTTCTATTTACCAAGGACATTTGGGGTTTTGTCATGAATTGACGTTAGATGCGTCAAGACAACGGGTAGAAACTTAACACATGTAGCGGGGGGCGCTCATGAAACGGTTTTTCTTTGCATTGGCCTTGGCCGGCCTGATTCTTTCGGGCGGCGCAACAGAAGGCTTTGCGGCACGGCTCGTGGCCAAAGTCAGCTTGTCGAAGCAGACAATGACGGTCATGCATGGCGGACGCGTGTTGCACCGCTGGCGGGTATCGACCGCGCGTCGCGGCTATGTGACGCCGCGGGGGCAGTGGCGCCCCACCCGCATGCACAAGATGTGGCACTCGCGCAAATACGACATGTCGCCCATGCCCTATTCGATCTTCTACTATGGTGGCTATGCGATCCATGGCACCAATGCGGTGTCGAAGCTCGGGCGGCCTGCCTCACATGGATGTGTGCGCCTGCATACGGCCAACGCGAAGCGGCTTTATTCGCTGGTGCGGAAGGTCGGGCCGCGCAACACGCGGATCGTCGTCACGGATTGAACGTCCGGAGGCAGGCTACATTTCCCACCGCTTGTGGAACCACATCCACTGGCCGGGATCCTCGCGAACCCAGCGCTCCACAACGTCGTTGAGCAATTGAGCGCTGGTATCGATGTCGATCATGCCATCCGCCTGCCTTGGCAGGGCGATCTTGTCTTCCACGATGAGACGATAGCGGCCGCCAGGCAGGCGCTTGCAGCGGGCCGGGTAGACATCGCAGCCATATTGACGCGCAAGTTTGGGCAATAGCGGGTTGGTCTTGCATTCGCGGCCGAAGAAGTGCGTCTTCACGCCCTTGCGGAATTTCTGGTCGACCAGAACGCCGATATTGCCGCCATCGTCCAGAACGCGGGCGAGTTGAAGGGCCGCCCCCGCCTGTGAGGGCACAAGCCCGCCCATGGCGCTGCTGCGGGTTTTCAGTATGTAGTCAGCTACATAAGGATTGTTGGGCGGTCGGAAGAGCGATGTGGTGGCGAGCTCGAAGCGGGCGGCAGCGATCGGCAGGAATTCGAAATTGCCCAGATGCCCGGTGAAGAAGATGTGCGGAACGCCCTTCTCGTCGCGCAGGCGCTTGAAGATCTCAACACCTTCCACCTCGACACGGCCAGGGGTTTCAGCCTCCGGATCGAAATCGAACAGCTTGTCGAGAAACACATACTCGGTTGCAAGACGCGCCATGTTGCCCCACATGTCGAGGGCGATGGTCTCGATCTCGGCTTCGCTCTTTTCGGGATAGGCCTGCCGCAGATTGTCGACTGCCAGTCGATGACGGCCTACTTTGGGCCCGAGTTTGCGGGCGACCTTTTCAGCCAGACCAAGCGCCTTTTCTGGCGGCAGCTTGCGCAGAAGTGTCAGAATACCGATCACCATGCGCGCGGTGAGCCAGTATTCCAGCGTCTTGAGCCGTTTGCCGATTGAGTAGAGAAAGCGCTTCATGGGGCGCAGGTCAGTCCACGCGCAGGATGATCTTGCCGAACACGTCGCGGCCTTCCATGCGAGAAAGCGCCTTGTCTATATCGGTAAAGCTCACCTCGGTGTCGATGACCGGAGAGCAGAGCCCACGCGCCATCTTCTGCATGGCGTTGGCCATGTTTTCCATGCGGCAGCCGAAGGAACCGAAAATCTTGAGTTGCTGCTGGAAAAGCTGCATCAGGTTCATGTTGGTGGAAACACCGGAGGTGGACCCGCAGGTGACGAGGCGTCCGCCGCGCTTCATGGAAAGGAGCGAGCCCGCCCAGGTGTCGGCGCCTACATGCTCGAACACCACATCGACACCGCGCTTCTTTGTGATCTTGCGCACAACCCCCTCGAAGCGGTCCTCGCGGTAATTGATGACGTGATCGGCGCCAAGTGCCCTGGCTTTCTCCACCTTGTCTTCGGAGCCCACCGTGGTGATGACGGTGCAGCCCAAGCTCTTGGCAAGCTGGATGGCGGCGGTGCCGATACCGGAGCCACCGGCCTGAACGAGGATCGTTTCGCCGGGCTCGAGCTTAGCATTGTCGAAAAGCATGTGCTCGACGGTGCCGAAGGTGACGGGCGCGACGGCAGCACCGATTTCGTCCACACCGGGCGGTGCCGGGACGAGGAGACGTGCGGGCAGATTGATTTTTTCCTGTGCAAAGCCATCAAGGTGAAAACCGTGCACGCCGGAGACATGTTCGCACAGATTGTCGCGGCCTTCGCGGCAGGGGCGGCACAGGCCGCAGGTGCGTGCGCCATAGATGGAAACGAGCTGGCCTGGAAGCAGATTGCTGACGCCGGGACCAACCGTCTCGACCACGCCGGACGCCTCGGCTCCAACCACAAGCGGCATTTTTCGCTTGGCAAACGCCATGCCGCGCCAGCCCCAGACATCGATGTGGTTGAGGGCGACGGCACGGATCTTCAGGGTCACTTCGCCCTGTCCGGGAGCCGGGGGCGGCGCAAGATCGACTGTCTCAAGCTTGCGATCGGCGACGAGTTGAAGTGCGCGCATAATGAATTCCGATGGTTTTGGGCAATTGAACCCGGTCGATTAGACCGGTTCGCGGGCCATGACAAGGCAGGTGTTCTGTCCGCCGAAGCCAAACGAGTTGGAAAGAACGGTCGAAACCTGCGCTTCGCGCTTCACGTTTGGCACCACGTCAAGCTCGATCGCCGGGTCCGGCGTGTCATAGTTGATGGTGGGCGGAATGATGCCTTCACGCATGGTCATCAGTGAGAAAACGGCTTCGATGGCACCGGCTGCAGAGAGCGTGTGGCCAATCATCGACTTGTTGGAGGATATTGGGGTGGTCTTCATGCGCTCGCCAAAGACGGTGGAAAGCGACAGATGCTCCATCTTGTCGTTTTCCGGTGTCGACGTGCCGTGGGCGTTGACATATTCGATCTCGTCTTCGGCCATGCCGGCATCCGCCAGGGCCGCGCGGACCGCGCCGATGGCGGGCGAGCCGTCGGGCTTGGAACGGGTGCGGTGGAAATCATCGGCCTTTTCGCCGCAGCCGCGCATGATGCCGAGGATTTCGGCACCGCGCGCAAGGGCGCTTTCCAGAGATTCGAGCACCAGCGCGCCGGCACCTTCCGCCAGAACGAACCCGCTGCGATCCTTGGAGAAAGGACGCGATGCCTTTTCCGGCGCGTCGTTCTGGGTGGTGAGGGCGGACAGAAGCGAGAAACGGATGAGCGCTTCGGCTGTTGCCGATCCGTCCGCACCGACGGCGAGCGCCCGGTCGCATTCGCCACGACGGATCGCCTCCGCGCCCAACTGGATCGCGGTCGCACCCGACGCGCAGGCAGTCGACATGGTGATGGGCAGTCCGCGTGTTCCGTAGCGCTCGGCAAGCCTGTCGGCGATGGTGCCGAACTGGCTTTCCTCAAAAAGCTCCATGGCGCGGGCTTCCCTTGCTGCTTCGATGAGCGAGGGATTGCCGTTGTGACTACGGGCTTTGGCGTAAAGCGCTAGACGGTGATGCCAGTCTAGCTCGACCGGAGGCGCTGCCAGAAAGAGCGGTCCACCGAAATCGGAGGCGGGCAGACCGGACTGTTCGATGGCTTCCGCGGCCACGAGATCGGCGAGGTGGTGCGTGTGGACGCTCGCCCCTTTCGTGCTCGACGGCAGGAAATCGACCATACCGGAAATCGTGGTGGCCAGATGATCGGTAGGAAAGCGCGTGATGGGGTGGATGCCGGACCGCCCGTTTATCAGCGCATCCCAGTTCTCTGCGCGGCCCTGGCCGAGAGAGGTGACGACACCCATTCCGGTGACGGCGATAACGGGTCTTCCAAAGCTGTCGGTCGTTTTCACGGGATCGCTTTCTTCAAAATCCTCCGGGCCGGCGGGCGTCAGGCCCTTTTTATGAGGCCCATGCCTTCGTAGCAGTGGTAGCCAATGGACGTCGCCAGAACGGTATCGAGGCTACCGTCGAATGCAGCTTCGGTTGCACTGTCGAAGGCCGGGTAGGGGTTGCCATGATGCAGCGCAAGCGCTGCAAGCGCCACTGCAAAGGGAAACTGCGCTTCCTTCATGTGGCCGGTGAGCGTTGAGAAGCCGCGCAGCGCAACGTTGTCGTGACAGGAAAGCGCTTCGCGTTCGGCGGCCGTTGCCGCATCGGCGCCGGATGCGCCCGAAAGAGCCAGAACCGGGGTCTGGGGCAGAGGAAGCCGATCAAGCATCTCTGTGATACCGGCGACCAGCGGTTCACTCCGGCGGCGCGTGCGGCGTGAGACCACCGGTCCCATCGAAGCGTAGGCGTTGCGGCCGCGCTTTTCCGCATGCTCGCGCGATTCCAGAACCAGAAAAGAAGCGCCGGAACCAGTGACCACACCGCCGCCCTCTGCATCTGCGCGTTGCCAGACGGGCTTCCAGTCTTCGCGATGCAGAAAACCGGCCAGTTCATAGGCAAGCAGCATGTCTGAATGCTCGGTCTGGAAGGATGCACCAACCAGAACATGCGAGGATTGTCCGGAGCGGATGCGCGCGGCAGCCGTCTCGATCGCCGAAACACCGGCACCTTCCTCGCCCATGAAGGTGCGGGAAGAACCGGTCACCTTGTGGACAATGGAAATGTTGCCCGCAAGAAGGTTGGAAAGCTGCGCAAGAAACAGCGTCGGCCGCAGCTCGGTGGTGAGCTTCTCGTTTAGCAGGATGTCATGGTCGTCACGCTCGAGCGATGCGGCGAGGATGGCCTCGTCCACGGTCTCGTCACGCTCGCCACCACCGGCAGCCACCACCATGTCCATGGTCGCGCAGAGCGCCTCGTCGTCCTTGAGCCCGGCATCGTCGAGCGCCAGCCCTGCAGCATAGGTGCCAAGGCGCTGCCACGTCTCCATCTGGCGCTGATCCCCGCGGCGGGGGATCTGCTGGCCCCAGTCGATCTCGGGCAGGGGATGAATGGTGTATGGCGCAAACCGGTCCCGATCGAGGACGGGAGAGGGCGTCTTCGCCGTGAGCGCCTGCCAGTGGGCGTCCGCGCCCTCGCCAAGCGAGGAAACAATGCCCATCCCGGTAATAACTACGTCGCGCGCGCTCATGCCGCTCCCTTCAACGGTCTACTGTCAGGAAAACTCAGCCGGCCTTTGCAGCCACCAGGTCGTCGATCTTGGCACAGAGGTTTTTCATGACGAAATACTCTTCCGTCGAAACCTTGCCGTCATTGACTTCCTGGGTCCACTTTTCGAGCGGAACCTTAATGCCGAATTCCTTGTCGATGGCAAAGACGATGTCGAGGAAGTCGAGGCTGTCGATGCCCAGATCGTCGATGGTGTGGCTTTCGGGTGTGATTTTCTCGCGATCGATCTCGCTGGTCTCAGCGATGATGTCGGCAACCTTGTCGAATGTCGTCACGTGCGGCCCTCAGTCTGGGGAGATTCTCTTACAATAGGATGATCGTGGGGTCTCTAATCGGTTTTTGCCGGTAGGAAAAGGGGCTATAGCTACCGCTGATGGCACGATCAGTTGAATTTGATGCGCGCGGCCACGGCGAGACTGTCGCCTCCGCGTGACAAAATAATGGCTTCGCCTTCTCGTGCGGGCGCACCGATCAACGCCTGGATGACTTCAAGATGGGTGATCAGAAACAGGTTTCCCGATCCGGTGTAGCTGTTGATTCGCTCCAGAATGTCCGCCTTCTGATTTTCCATGGCGCTCTCGTCTGATGGCAGGTCAAGCGCGGGGAAGGCTTCCATCAATGTCGGGCCGAATGCCTGGGTTGCGGTGTCGCGGGTACGGCAATAGCGGCTGGCCAGGACCTTTTCCACCGGCGCCGCGCGCGCCTCGATGAGCGCGCCGATGCGTCGGGCCTGCAGGCGTCCGCGCTCGGAAAGGTTGCGTTGGGTGCCACATTTCTCAAGGTCGAAATTGGCCGGATCTCCGTTTCCCGGTGCAATCGCGTGCCGCATCAGAACGACCTGTCCGCCGTTGCGCAACAGCGCCCACCCGGCCTCGGTTGCCTGCGCTGGAAGGACGCTGAAAACAAAAATGATGGCAACAAGCAGGCGAAGCATAGGGCAATCCTCAAACTATTCTTCCTAGCATATAGGCACAGGGACCGGACTTGAAAGCCGCCTTGCTGCCCTGAGTGGATTTGTCTGACTGATGGTTTCCCTTGGCAACCATTGCGGCTAAACAGTCTGCATGTCTCCGCTTGTTGAAACCGTTTCCTTCGTTTTTGGGCTTGTTGCATTCGGCTATGTGGCCGGCTGGACCGGTCTGCTAAAGCCGCAGACGGGTGACGCCCTGAGCGAATTCGCCGTGACCATCGCTGTGCCACTTCTGCTTTTCCGTACGATGGCGGGGGCGGCATTTGACGGCAGCCTGCCATGGGCCCTCTGGACCACCTATTTTACCGCCGTCGCCGTCGCCTGGGTGGCGGGGCATTTTACGATTGTCCATCTGTTCGGGCGCGATGCCCGCGCCGGCGTGGTTGCCGGTCTCTCCACGAGTTTTTCCAACCTCGTCCTTCTTGGCATCCCCTTCATGCTCGGCGTGTTCGGCCAGGAGGGGTTTGAGATCCTGTCGCTGATCGTGTCGATCCATCTGCCGATCATGATGGGAATGTCGATTCTGCTGTTCGCGCTTGTCGGTCGCAAGGGCGGGAGTGCGCTTTCGGTTCTCCGCGAGTTTCTGACAAAGCTTTTTTCCAGTCCGCTGATCATCGGCATCGTTGCAGGCCTGCTCTGGCGTTTCTCGGGGTTTCAAATGCCGGCTCTCGGTACCCGGTTTGTCGATGCGCTTGCCAATGTCGCCGGCCCCGTTGCGCTTTTCGCCATGGGCCTCGGATTGCGCCGGTTTGGCATTTCGGGCGATGTGCGGCCCGCAATCGTGATTGCCGGGCTGAAACTTTTCCTGATGCCTGCCGTTGCCCTTGGTGTGGCGCTTGTGATTGGCCTGCCGGTCTTCAGCGCGCAGATCGCCGTCATTGCTGCAAGCCTGCCGTCAGGGGTGAATCCGTATCTGATTGCCTCGCGCTTCGGTACGGGGCAGGCGCTCGCTTCCAACGCGATGACCATCGCCACGGCTCTGGCGGTGCTATCGGCCGCGTTCTGGTTATCGGTGCTTCACTGGCTCTATCAATGAGGCCAGCTAGCCTCTAGCCGGGATAGCGGAGGACGGTACGGTGCCGCGCAAACACAGGAGAAGATGCAGATGCTTCAGAAGACCAGTCATTTCATGCGCCAGGCAAATTTCATTGACGGAGCCTGGGTGAAGGCGGATTCGGGTCAGACCATTGATGTCGTCAATCCCGCCAATGGCCAGACGATCGGCACCGTGCCACGGGCAGGCACGGCCGAAACCCGGCGTGCCATCGAGGCCGCCGACGTCGCTTTCCGTTCCTGGAAAAGAACCTCCGCTGACCATCGTGCCAAGCTTCTGCGCAAACTGCATGATGCCATTATGGACAATCAGGACGCACTTGCCGAACTCCTGGTGATGGAGCAGGGCAAGTCCCTTGCCGAGGCCAAGGGCGAGGTGGGCATGTCGGCTGCCTACATTCTCTGGTACGCCGAAGAGGGACGCCGGGTCTATGGCGATGTGGTGCCTTCGCCCTGGGCGGACCGACGCATTCTGGTGACCAAGGAACCGGTCGGGGTCATCGGCGCGATCACGCCATGGAATTTTCCGTCCTCAATGCTGGCGCGCAAGCTCGGCCCGGCACTTGCATCCGGCTGTACTGCCGTTGCCAAACCCGCTTCGCAGACACCGTATTCCGGGCTCGCCTGGGGTGTTTTGTGCGAAGAGGCGGGGTTTCCAAAAGGTGTCGTGAACATCGTCACCGGCGCGGCTTCTGAAATCGGCGATGAGCTTTGCGAGAACCCGCTTGTCCGCAAGATCACGTTCACCGGTTCCACCGAGGTGGGAAAGACGCTGATCAAAAAGACGGCGGGGACGGTGAAGAAGGTGTCCATGGAATTGGGCGGAAACGCACCTTTCATCGTTTTCGACGACGCGGATATCGACCGCGCTGTCGAAGGTGCGATTGCAGCCAAGTACCGCAACTCCGGCCAGACCTGCGTCTGTACCAACCGGTTCTTCGTGCAGGCGGGCATCTACGACACGTTTGTAGAGAAGCTCTCGGCCGCTGCCGAAAAGCTGAAAGTAGGGTCGGGCCTTGAGGAAGGAACCCAGCAGGGGCCACTGATCGATGAGAAGGCGATCGAGAAGGTCGAGGAGCTCATTGCGGACGCCACCAGCAAGGGAGCCAAGGTCACTGCCGGCGGCGCGCGCCATCCACTGGGAGGCTCATTCTTCCAGCCGACCGTGATCTCCAACGCAACGCCCGACATGCGCTTTATGCAGGAAGAGATTTTCGGTCCCGTCGCGCCGGTGTTCCGGTTCGAGACGGAAGAAGAGGCAATCAATCTTGCCAACGACACCGTGTTTGGTCTTGCCTGCTATTTCTACACCGGCGATCTGGGACGGGCCTTCCGCGTTATGGAAGGGCTGAAATACGGCCTGGTCGGGGTAAACGAGGGCATTATCACCACGGTCGAAGCGCCGTTTGGCGGCCTCAAGGAATCGGGCCTCGGCAAGGAAGGCGGACATCAGGGCATCGAAGATTATCTCGATACAAAATATGTCTGCATCGGCGGATTGGGGCTCTAGGGGCAGGGGGCACGGATTGCTCCGGAAGATGATACATTGATGCGAGGCGATGCGAGGCAGGCCGCTGGCACGGGTGTCTGTGCACAGCGGTCATGTCCGCCTGCGATGCGCCGCCATTTCTGCAACTTTGTGAACATGTTCTCGGTCCACTCACGCTGCTCGAAGGGGGCGTTTGAAGAACGGCCCGGTGGGTTTCGTTCTTTCGGAGGTCGTGTTCACGCATTGTTTTATGCGGACCATCGGACGCGTGTTTGAACTCACTGCTGTCGTTGCCTCTTTTGCTGATGCGAATGACCGATTTGCGGGACCTAGTTGCCTTGCGTCTCGATGATTTGTGTGTCCGCTACCAGTTTAAAGACGTCAGGCATCTTCAGCGGAGCGCGTCTTTAACCACGACATGACCTCACTCACGGGCCGGTTGTACTTTGCGGTGCGAGGGATGAGGACGTAGAAGTCATTTCCGCTGGCCTCCCACATCTTACCAACCTCGACCAAACGACCGGCTTCAAGGTCTTGCGCCACCAGAAATCGACTGACCAAGGCCACACCCTGACCGGCGATGGCTGCATCCACTGCGAGAGAGGTCTGACTCAAGCGAAGACCGCGAGGCGATTGGTCTTGCACGCCCAAGAACGCAAGATAACTTGGCCATAGGTCGTGAGTATCGTGGATCTTCGGCTGTTTGGACAGAGCTTCAGGATCGAGCGGATGACTGCCGAGGCCTGCAAGCTTTGGCGAAGCAACCGCTATCAGTGTCTGCTTGAAAAGCAAAGTCACGTCCAACGACGCGCCAAATGGCGGCGATCCCTGCCGTACCGCAAGGTCGATCCCATCGCTGTGAAAGCTTGAAACTTTGTCGGTGGCCATGATCCGTAGATCGATATCCGGGTGCGTTGCCGTGAAGTCTGGAAGATTTGGAATCAGCCATTTTGCGGCGAACGTTGGGGTTACGCTGACGACGACTTTGTTGGGCTCCGGCTTCAACTCGGCGGTTGCCGCGCGAAGATCCGCGAAGACCCCTGCAATCCGGCTGTGAAAGCTGCGTCCGACCGATGTGAACACCAAGCCCTTCGGCACACGTTCGAACAAGATGACATCCAGATGGGCCTCGAGTTGGCGAACCTGTTGCGCAACGGCCCCTTGTGTGACGCCCAGCTCATCGGCAGCGGCGCGGAAACTGAGGCGACGACCTGCTGCATCAAATGCGCGCAAGCTGTTGAGAGGAGGAAGGTCAGTCATTGCACAATAGTAATTCTACAGGTTCAAAACAGCAAACCTGAATCGAAATCGCTCCAAATACATGCCATTTCTCCAGAAATCATAGAGGATTTCAATCATGGCAGTAGAAAAAGTGGCGCTGATAACGGCTGGAGGCAGCGGTATGGGTGCAGATGCAGCACGAAGGTTGGCCGCAGATGGGTTCAAGGTCGGCATCCTCTCATCGTCAGGCAAGGGCGAAGCGCTCGGTGCAAAGTTAGGCGGTTTTGGGGTGACCGGCTCCAATCTTGATGGCGAAGCCCTGACCGCGTTGATCGAGGGTGCTAAGGATCGCTGGGGCCGTGTTGATGTATTGGTGAACTCGGCGGGCCACGGGCCGAAGGGCCCGGTTCTGGAGATCAGTGATGAAGACTGGCATCACGGCATGGAAGTCTACTTGATGAATGTGATCCGACCGGCACGGCTCATCACACCACTGATGGAAGCGCAGGGTGGCGGAGCGATCATCAACATCTCAACCTTCGCGGCGTTTGAGCCCGACCCGCTCTTTCCAACATCGGGCGTCTTTCGGGCAGGGCTGGCAGCCTTCGCAAAGCTTTACTCAGATAAGTATGCGCCACAAAACATCCGTATGAACAACGTGCTTCCTGGCTTCATAGATAGTCTTCCCGAAACAGAAGATCGCAAGGCGCGCATTCCAATGGGCCGTTATGGCTATGCATCGGAAGTGTCTTCGCTGATTTCATGGCTCGCCTCTGAAGATGGAGGCTATATGACAGGCCAAAACCTGCGCATAGACGGGGGGCTGACTCGGGCCGTCTGAAATCATCGCCTGTGAATCATAGCGCGATCGCCCTGCTTTTGCGGTCAACTGGGGCGCATCTGCCGTTCAGATCATGGGATACACCGCGACAGGGTTTGGTTGGACTCCCGGGAACCTTTACCTTTTTCCTGTCGGTGTTGTGGGATGGTTCGCCGTCGGAGCACTATAGGATGACAAGGCGTTAATGCTTATCCATCTTGTAGCGCCCGGCGCGATGATTGGTGGGATGACGAGTAACTGACACGCGAGAATAGTCATTCGAGGAGAGCGCAATATTGTGCAGTTTTGGCCTCGGACTCGTCATGCGGCATCGTTGAGATCAAGGGGCTTGACCCCGATCCTCTATCCCGAGCAATAAACACCGTCAGCAACATGCCGGTTTTCCTTGGCTTTTTTAATGATGGGACAGAGTTCCTATGGCACCGGGTGGCGGCTGGGGGTTAAGTAGTGCACCTGACGAGTCGGAGGGACCAGATGCCGTTTCAGGACAAAACCGGGTCGAGGCGTTTCGTGCTTGCGAGTGTCGGGCTTCTAATGGCGGTTGCCGCAATCTATGCGGCTTACCGGCTCTTCACGCCACCCGCACCCGAAATCGACGTCGCCTACAACACGGTGAGTAGGGACGGTTTCTACCAGGTCATGTTCGAGACCGAAGCCCAGCCCATACCCGTACATGAAACCCATGACTGGGTGGTGACGATCACCACACCTGACGGCACGCCGGTCAACGATGCCTCCATATCGATCGATGGCGGTATGCCGGCCCACGGCCACGGTTTGCCGACAGAGCCGCAGATGGCGGAAGCTCTTGGAGATGGGCAATATCGTGTGGAGGGGATGCGCTTCAACATGGGCGGGCACTGGGAAATCCGAATTGGGATCTCGGCCGATCCGGGGCTCGATGAGGCGGTTTTCAATCTGGATCTGTGACATGAAGGCAGCACGCCGCCATGTTGCAATCGGCGCGCTGTGCGGTTTTCTTGCGTTGTCCGCCTGCGACGCGACTGCGCTGAGCGAGGACGAGAAGGCGAAGATCGCATCTCTTTCAATCGATGCGCTGGGGCCCGTGCCACCTGCACCGGGAAATCGCTTTGCGGATGATCCGCGGGCAGCAGATTTTGGCAGACTGCTCTTTTTCGATGAAGGGCTCAGCGAGAGCGGAACCATCTCCTGTGCCACATGTCATATTCCCGATCAGCAGTTTCAGGACGGCCGCCCGCGCGGTTTCGGAACGGATGAGACCGACCGACGAACGATGCCTCTGGAGGGGGCTGCATGGAATATCTGGCAGTTCTGGGACGGGAGGCGTGACAGTCTTTGGGCGCAGGCGCTCACACCTCTGGAGGACCTGCGGGAACATGCCGGAAACCGCACCGCCCATGTCCGTTATATCGCGGAAGCCCATGCGGATTCGTATGCGGAAATATTCGGAGCGCTGCCCGATATCTCCGGAATTCCGGAAAACGCCAGTCCGGTGGGAGGCGAAACCGAACGCGCAAACTGGGACGCGATGACCCCAACCCAGAAAGACGGGGTGAACCGGGTGTTTGCCAATATTGGCAAGGCAATTGCTGCCTTCGAACGCACGCTGATACCCACCGAAACCCGCTTCGACCGGTTTGCGAGGGCGGTTGCGGCGGGGAGCGAGCAGACAGGGGATGCGGCCTTCAGTGATCTGGAACTCGAGGGACTTCGGCTCTTCATCGGCAAGGCCAATTGTCTTGAATGCCACAACGGGCCGCGTTTCACGGACGACCACTTTCACAACACGGGTGTTCCACCTGTCGCAGGACTGCCGGAGGATCTGGGGCGGGCAGCAGGCATCGTTGCAGTGCAATCCGACCCGTTCAACTGTCTGGGGCGCTATAGCGACGCGATGCCCGATGCATGCGATGCCCTGCGTTTCATGAAACGCGATGCGACCGCGATGGAGCGCGCGTACAAGACACCCTCGCTGCGTGGTGTGGCAGGCCGACCGCCCTATATGCATGCCGGGCAGATCGCTACGCTTGAGGCGGTGATCGACCACTACAGCAGCGCACCCGCCGCGGCCTCGGGGCAGAGCGAAATTCGCGGCGTGGTGTTCACGGACCGCGGGCGGCAGGCGCTGATTGCCTTCCTCAATACGCTGGACACGACGCCCGTTAGCGATCCTTGACCGTTTCCATGGTCACGAAGGTCGAGGTGCGGGCGACATGGGGCAGGGCGGAGATACGCTCGCCCAGCACCTTGCGATAGCTCGAAATATCGCGCGTCCGCACCTTGAGCAGGTAGTCGAAGCCGGCGGCCGTCATGTGACATTGCTCGATCTCGGGCACGGCAAGAACCGCTTTGTTGAAGGCGGCAAGTGCGGATGAACGCGTGTCTTCCAACTCTACCTGAACAAAAGCAATATGGCCTTCGCCGATGCGTGCGCGATCAATGATTGCCGAGTAGCCACGAATATAGCCTTCCTTCTCCAGACGGCGCAGCCGGGCCTGAACCGGGGTCTTTGAAAGACCGACCCGGCGCGCAAGCTCGGCGATGGAAAGTCGGCCATCCCTGGTCAGGGCGTCGAGGATATTTCGGTCGATGCGGTCAACACGTTCTGTTTCCATATGAAATGCAGCTCTCAAGGTCCGATATTCGAAGGAAAGATAGCCCATATGACCTAAATAGAGCAATAGATTAGCCCGAATGGCCAAAGTCCCTGTGTTATGATCGCTGCGCTGAGGCGGTAGGAGCGCCGTAAGTGCCATTCCATAATCGAGGACATCATGCAGAAGAATGCGCCGCAAAAACTGCGAGAAGAAATCAGGGCTCACTACCTGGTCGATGAAGCGGAGGCGCTGCGGAGGCTGGTCGCCCTGGCCGACCTGTCGCACGAAGACAGAGACCGGATCTCGGCCAATGCAGCCGAACTGGTGCGGGCGGTGCGCTCTTCAAGCGACATGCACATGATGGAAGCGTTTCTCTCCGAATATGGCCTTTCGACCCAGGAAGGCGTGGCGCTGATGTGTCTGGCGGAGGCGCTGCTGCGCGTGCCTGACGCCGAGACGATGGACGATTTGATCCGCGACAAGATCGCGCCGCATGACTGGTCCGCTCATTCGGGTGAATCGGCATCGATCTTTGTGAATGCTTCGACCTGGGCGCTGATGCTGACGGGGCGTGTTCTGGACGATGAGGGAGACGGTGTTGAAGCGATCCTGCGCGGGCTGGTGCGCCGCATGGGTGAACCCGTGATCCGCACTGCCGTGTCGCGCGCGATGCGTGAGATGGGCGAGCAGTTCGTGCTTGGCCGAACCATCGAGGAAGCGATGAAGCGCGGCCGCTCCATGGTCGAAAAGGGCTACACCTACTCCTATGACATGCTTGGTGAGGCGGCCCGTACGGAAGCGGACGCGCTGCGCTATCACAAGGCCTACGCGGACGCCATCGCTGCTCTGAAACGCCACTCCAACCAGGACGATATTCGCGAGAATCCGGGTATTTCCGTAAAACTCTCCGCGCTTCATCCACGCTATGAGGCAACGCAGAAAGCACGCATGCTGCCGGTGATGATCGAGCGGCTGAAGAGCCTTGCCCTGGCGGCGCGGGACGCACGCATGGGCCTCAATATCGACGCAGAAGAGGCGGACCGCCTCGACCTCTCGCTCGACGTGATCGAAGCGGTTTTGGCCGATGAGGACCTTGCCGGCTGGGACGGGTTCGGTGTGGTGGTGCAGGCATATGGGCCACGCGCACCATTTGTTCTGGACTGGCTCCACGCGCTTGCAGAGCGGCTTGACCGGCGGATCATGGTGCGACTGGTCAAAGGCGCCTACTGGGACACCGAGATCAAACGTGCTCAGGTGATGGGGCTGGACGGCTTCCCGGTTTTCACGCGCAAGGTCAACACGGATGTGAGCTACATCGCCTGCGCACGTAAACTCCTGGGGATGACGGATCGCATCTACCCGCAATTCGCTACGCACAACGCCCATACGGCGGCTGCCATTCTCGCGATGGCCTCTGACAAGTCGCTTTTTGAATTTCAGCGCCTGCATGGGATGGGCGAAGCGCTGCACGAGACCGTGCGCAAGCGTGAAGGGACGCGCTGCCGCATCTATGCGCCTGTGGGTGCGCACCAGGATCTGCTTGCTTATCTCGTTCGCAGACTGCTCGAAAACGGGGCCAACTCCTCCTTTGTGCACCAGATCGTCGACGAAGATGTGAGCGCGGAAGTAATTGCCGCCGATCCCCTTGCAGCTGTGGAAAAGCCCCTGAATGCGGCCAATCCGGCCATCGAACGCCCTTCGGAGATTTTCGGCCCGAGCCGGAAGAACGCCAGGGGCTGGGACATCACGGACCCGGTGACCATGCTCGAGCTTGATGCAGCCCGGGGGCCGTTTGCCGCACCGCATCAATGGGAAGCGCGCTCCATCACCCCTGCAAAGGGAAAGGGAGACACGCGAAAAGTGATCAATCCGGCGCGGCTCTCCGAAACCGTGGGTACGGTTCGCGATGCCACGCGGGAGCAGGCAAGTGAGGCGGTGGACGTCGCATTGCAGGCGCAGCCCGGCTGGGCGAAAACGCCGGTGGCAGAGCGCGGCAGAATTTTGCGCCATATCGCCGATCTCTACGAGAAGCACGCAGCGGAGTTCTTCGCGCTTGCCACGCGCGAGGCCGGCAAATCACTTGCCGACGGCATCGCTGAGGTCCGCGAGGCGGTGGATTTTCTGCGCTACTACGCCCGCGAAGCCGAACATGTTGAGAAGGACACGCGGGCGAGGGGCGTGATCGTGTGCATTTCGCCGTGGAACTTCCCGCTCGCAATCTTTACCGGACAGATCGCAGCGGCACTCGTGACGGGCAATGCGGTCATTGCAAAGCCGGCCGAACAGACATCGCTAATTGCGGCCCGCGCCGTTGCAGTGATGCATGAGGCGGGCGTGCCGGCCCAAGTGCTGCAGCTTCTGATTGGTGATGGTCCGACAGTCGGTGGCCCCCTGACCGCTGATCCGCGCATTGCCGGCGTATGTTTCACCGGCTCGACGGAGGTTGCGCGGCTCATCGAGCGGCAACTTGCCGACAATGCCGGACCTGAGGCCATGCTGATCGCGGAGACCGGCGGGCTCAACGCGATGATCGTCGATTCCACCGCGCTCCCCGAGCAGGCCGTGCGCGACATAGTCGCCTCCGCCTTCCAGAGTGCCGGTCAACGCTGCTCGGCCCTGCGCATGCTCTATGTGCAGAAGGATGTGGAAGATCGGGTCCTCGAGATGCTGAAGGGCGCCATGCAGGCTCTCAGCATCGGCGATCCATGGGAGGTTTCGACCGATGTCGGTCCGGTGATCGACGATGAAGCACGCGAGACGATCAAAACCTATGCGCAGCGTATGACGGACAATGGTCGCCTCATCGCGGCGCTCGATGTGCCGGATGGCGGGCGTTTCGTGGCGCCGGCTGCCTTCAAAGTGTCTGGAATCCAGGAACTGGAGCGTGAAATCTTCGGGCCCATACTGCATGTGGCCGCTTTTGAGGCGGATGATATCGACAAAGTTATTTCCGATGTCAACGCAAAGGGTTATGGCCTGACGTTTGGGCTACACACGCGCATTGACGCGCGCGCTCAGCATGTGATCGATCGCGTGCACGCGGGCAACATCTACGTGAACCGAAATCAGATCGGCGCCGTCGTCGGCTCTCAACCCTTCGGCGGTGAGGGGCTTTCGGGTACAGGGCCGAAAGCGGGTGGCCCGCACTATCTGCGCCGTTTCCGGCGTGGTGCGGAGATTGAACAGGTAAAGCCTTCAGGGGCCGTGCTGGCTGCCGACGCGGTGAACCGCCTCCTGCCTGCAGTGGACACCAGGTGGACAGCGCGCGCGGACAGGCTCCCGGTCCTGCGCAAGCTCCTGCGTGGCAGGGCACAGGAAGCGATGGCAGCCTCGGCGGCGCTGGATCAGGGGCCTCTCGATCTGCCGGGGCCGACGGGCGAGGCCAACACGCTGATGTTGACACCACGTGGCCGTGCGCTCTGTCTCGGTGCAGATGAAGAGGTCCTGCTGGCGCAGGTCGTGCAGGCACTGTCGGCCGGAAACGCAGTGCTTGCAGTGCACCCGGAAGCGCGACGCATTCTCAAGCCGCTGCTGGGGCAGGGGCTTCCGCTGGAGGGCGCTGACGGCACGGTTTCTCCTGAAATCCTGACCGCTCTTGCCGTTGATCTGGTGGCCGCCAATGGCGAAGCTGAATGGCTGACGACCCTGCGCCGGACGCTTGCCGCGCGGGAAGGGGCGATTGTTCCTTTGATCGTGGAGCCGATCTACCCGGCGGCCTTTGCACATGAACGCGCCATCTGTGTCGACACGACGGCGGCCGGCGGCAATGCGAGCCTTTTGGCTTCGGTATAGGCTGAAAATTCACCGCGCAGCCCGGCGGCTGCGCGGACCGTGTGGGATCAGCGGCGAAACGCCAATGGCACAGTGAAGCCCCAGCTTGAGCGGCCCGCTTCTGCCGGTATCCGGGGGAAGGGAGCTGCGCGACGCACCGTCTCGAGAGCGGCCTGATCGAGGACGTTCGACCCGGAACTGCTAACAATGCGAATGCCGCTCACCGAACCATTCTGCGCGACCGTGAAGCGCACACGCACCTCGCCCTTCAGCCGCTGGCGTTTTGCTGCGCTGGGATAGCGAAGGGAACGCCGCAGTTTGGAGACAACCTTGCCGGGATAGTTGGAGACGCGCGCATTACCACTTTGCGTGGCACGCGCGACCTGTCGGCCCTTGGAGGCCTTTCCGGCGTGCTGCTTTCCCGACGCCGTTCCACGGCGCGCATCCTGAGTGTCGCGACCCTTTGAGCCGGCGCTGCGCTGTTTAGGCGGTGCCGTTTTGGCCTTGCGGACCGGCTTTTTCTCGATCTTTGGTTTGGGCGGCGGCGTGTAGGCGGGGCGGGGCGTTGGAACCGGTGCTTCCGACAGGGCTGCCACAATCTGCGCGCTCTCGACCGGTTCGACAGCCTCTGCTGTCTCTGCCTCCGTCACCTCGGCAACGGGTTGCTCCGCCTCCACGACCGGGGCCGGGGCTTCGTCAACCACGGTTTCGACCGGTGCCTCGGGCGGCACCTCTCTTGCCGTTTCGGGCTGAACCGGCTCTGTCTCCGGCTGCGATACCGGCACGATTTCCTCGGTTGTTTTACCGGCGGCAACCATATCGGCAAAGGCGTTGCCGGCGATCGCGATCTCCGTGGAGCCGCCACCGGCGATCTCGACATCTGTCGGGCGGCTCATCACATAGACTGCCGCCCCCGCGTGAAGGCTTAACGATACGGCCAGCGCCACGGCCCATTTCCATGCCCGCATTTTCATTCTGCCGCACGTTCCGTGATGATGCTGATCCTGCTGGCACCAGCCGCCTTGAGGGCGCCGACAATGTCGACGAGTTTGGTGGCCGGCAGATTGCGGTCCGCTGCCACCTTGATCTCGAGTTGTCTTGCAGCCTCTTCACCAAGGGTTTCTGCGCGCGCGAGCATGAAACCCTGTGCATCGGTAATCCTACCGCGCAGGCGAATCTCACCCTCTTCGGTGACGAACAGCGCATTCGGCGGCTCTGACGGATTGGCCTCGACGGTGGAAATCAGGCTGACATCATTGTCGAGCGGCGGCGTCAGCGTGCCGGCAACGAGGAAAAAGATCAGCATCAGGAAGACGATGTTGATCAGAGCGATCGTGCTTTCCCGCTGGCGGAGCTGCGTCGGACGGGCAAGGCGGAGCATGGAAATTACCTCGCGACGGAAAGGTTGAGTTCGGTGTTGCGGCGAATGTTTTCCACCGCCTCAACCAGCTGTTGGGATGTGAGCTCGCCGCGCACCAGGAGAACGGCGGTTTCCGCGCCGGCTTCCTTCAGGCGTGCGAGTTCGACGATGGCTGCCTCTTCGGCGAGCATCCGGCCATTGACGCGCCAGCCCGCCGGATCATCAACGCGGATCAGCACGTCTGGCGACTTGCCGCCAGTGGATGCCGAGGCCGGGCCGCCGGAAATCTCCACCCTTGCGAAGCGCGTGAAGGTCGAGGTGAGCATGAAGAAGAGCAATAGCAGGAAGATCACATCAATCAGCGATGTGAGCGACAGAGGCCTTCTCTTCCTGACTGCTGCGACGTCAATGCGCATGGGTTTCACCTGTCACCGGCCGCGGTGATCCGGCTTCTTCCGAGGCTGCGCGTGCCTCTGCTTTTTCAATTGATGCGTGGGAAAGGACTGTCGCCGTCATCGTTTCAATGGCGACACGCTCGTTCTCGATACGCGTCTCGAACCAGGTAAGAAGAAGTGAAACCGGCATGGCAACGGCAAGGCCGCAAGCCGTTGTCAGGAGCGCAACCCAGATACCGCCGGCCAGCAGTGACGGGTCTACCGAATTTCCGGCTTCCTGGAGCTTCTGGAAGGCTTCGATCATGCCAAGAACGGTGCCGAACAGACCAAGCAGAGGCGCCACCTGGGCGATCGCGTCCAGCGCGCGAAACCCACGTTGCAGATCATGCAGACGACCAAGCGCCAGGCGGCTGATTTCGTCTTCTATAGCGCCCCTGTCCGCCTTTGCAGCGGCAAGGCGCATGGTGGTTGCAAGGGTTTCCTCCAGCGGTGAGCGGGCATTGGCAAGCATGGACCGCGCCTCTCCCTGATTGTGGTGAAACCAGGCATGGAGCGCGCGGTTGGAACGCCCGTGCCGACCGACGCGTTCGCGCTGAAACTGCGCGAACTTCAGAAGGATCAGCGCCACGGCGAAGACCGACAGAACGAGCAGGATCGCGACGACCGGGCCGCCGAGCTTGAGAAAGGAGCCTATGGAAGAGATGACGCCGTCGAACATTGGGGCATTCCTGTCGGTTTATGTCTGGAGATTATTTGCCGAATGTGACTGAGCCGCGGCTGGTGGCTTCTAGCCGCGCGATACAGTCTCCAGGTTCAATCCCGTCGCCCTCGCAGGCCGAAGCGTCGTTGATGAGAACGCGGCCGATCTCATCGCAATCGGCTTCGGCCAGATCGAAACGGCGCACCTTGGTTTTCTCGCTGGGCAGGTCCTGAAAATCGAGGATGAGAAGCCGGTCAACGAGACCTTCCCTGGTGAAGAGGGCAATTTCATAGGCTGCCTTGGCAATATCCTTTCCCATCGCATTCTCGACCACGAATGCAATGCGACAGCCCTTTTCGCTTTTCTGGAGAGCGTTAAGCTCGAGCCTGATCGAACCGGCGACAGCGTCCTGCGCAGCCCCCGGCAAGGTCATTGCCAGGGGGGCGACCATCGCCGCCACGATACGGGCGGCGACGGACATATGAGCCAGAAGCGATAATCGAGATGACATCTTATCCTCCAAAACGCACGGTTGCACCGAGCTTTACGGTCAGACCAGGCTGCGCATGCATGCCATCGGAGACGTCGGCTATCGGCAGCACGTACCGCTTATCGAAAAGGTTGTCGACGCGGAAATCAAACCGGAGGTTTTCGTTGGGTTGATAGTTGGCGTAGAGATTCACCAGGGTATAATCTTCTGCAAAGGTCGATCCGCTGGGTGTCTTGTTGAACTCGACTTCGCCACCGAGTGTCAGGCGGCGTTCGAGGAAACGCATCCCTCCATCGAGCGTCACGCTGGCCGAAGGTATGGTCGTAAGGTCGGAGCGCACGCCGTCCCGGTCTGTCTGGTGTCCGTCAATGATGGAAATTCCCAGGCCTGCAAAGTAGCGCCCGGCGTCGTAGCGACTCTCCAGTTCAAATCCCTGAATCTCTGCAGCATAGACGTTCTGATACTGCGCACACATGGTGTGCCCGAGACTGGCGCACTCACTGCCCGGAATTGCCGGGAAGGTGGGTATCGTGATGTAGTCGTCGATATCGTTATGGAAATAGGCTGCCTTGATCCGGAGTGTATCCTCGGCATTGAAGAGGCCGTCAGCCTTGTAGTTCACCCCGGCTTCCCACGTCTTCCCTGTTTCGGGCTTCAAATCGGGATTTGGCAGGAATGCGAAGCTGAAGCCAGGGAACGAGTGCCCACCGGTGATATACGCCTCGGAAGTGTTGGGTGCCCGATAACCTTCGGAATAAGAGCCGTAGATCTGAAGGCCGGACAGGGCCCCCTCGTTGAACGGCGAAACACCGACACT
This sequence comes from Nitratireductor sp., assembly GCF_017794765.1. Taxonomy (GTDB): domain Bacteria; phylum Pseudomonadota; class Alphaproteobacteria; order Rhizobiales; family Rhizobiaceae; genus Nitratireductor. The sequence continues at coordinate 2,406,783 of NZ_CP051236.1, forward strand.
GAGACGAGGAGAGAAACGGTCGCCAGAGCTTTTCTCAGAAGCCTCAAGCTCGTAGGAATCGTATCTTACACCAGCAACGATCTCGAGCCAGTCATAGGAAAGTTTGTCCTGCACATAGGCCCCCCACACACGTCTTGTGCCGGTTGGATTGTAGCTGTCCGATCCGCCAGAAGCCGCGCTGGAGGTGAAATCGTCATAGACCCAGTCGCCGCCGACGGTCAGTTCATGGGCAAACATCCCGGTATCGAAGTAGGATGTGTTCCAGATGTCGAAACTGGTCGTTCGCAAGTCGTAAGCGGATGTGCCGGGGCGAGAGCCTGTGTCAGTCTGGGTCAGATCTATATTGTTGACGGCAGCCTTGACATTGAGGTTCAGCCACTTCTCTTCGGCGTCGGACAGCTTGAACTCACCCGTGAATGTGTCGCTGTCGAGCAGATAGTCTCGCGTTTCGGTCGAAGACCAGTCATCGCGAGACCCGGTCCAGCCCAGTGTCAGTTCGCTGTTCTCGGTCGGTCTGATGGTTCCTTTGAGGTGGCCACTCAGCACGTCAAAGCCTGAATTGTCGACGCGCGTCCCGTCACCATCCTTGTAGTCGCCATAGTCGCGCCAAACGATGTTGCCGAGAATGGACGCAGCTTCGTTGAAGCGATAGGCGCCGATCGCGCTGGTGGTCCAGCCGGAACCGTTCGATTCATAGCGACCCGTAAGCGACAGGGCGTAATTCTCGTCATCACGCAGGAAGTCATCCGGTTTTTTTGTCTCGAAATAGACAACGCCGCCAATCGCGCCCGATCCGAACGTGTTTGCGCTCGGTCCGCGAATAACGTCCACCTGCTGGATGAGCATTGGGTCGAGCCAGAACATGCGGGAGACGTCGTGACCGGCCTTGTGGAAGTTCTGACGTGCGCCATCCACGATGACAGAGACGCGGCCGGCGTCCTGAAGGCCGCGGATGTTGATGTTGCTGACCGCCGGGCGGCCATCCGAGTAGACCGTGATCCCTGGAACACCGAAAAAGACGTCGTTGGCGTTGGTTGCCATACGGCGGTCGAGCTCTTCGCCGCTGATCTGGCTTACCGAAGCCATGGTTTCCAGAGCGCTTTCGCCGGTTCTGCTAACCACCGTTATGCGGTCGAGAAGGGTGACCCTGCCCGATGCCTCCGACAAAACCACCGGCGTTTCCTCCGCGCCGGCGTTCACCGCAAGGACCAGTGTCGCCATTGACGTTCCGCACAGCAGACCAAGGCTCGTGTATCGCGTGTAATTCCGCATATTCCAGATTCTCCAGCAATCAAACACAGCAAATGGCCGGCTGGCGCTGGCTTGCCGACGATTATCCGGCTAGGAAATTTATCTTGATAATTCCACTCCGGTATTGCGGTGGCTATAAAATATGATAATAAAAGTCAAGAAAGCGAATGGCAGAAAACATGCTGTCGATGTGAGCCCAAGCCAGTGACATGAAAATGGAGGTTCTTTCCAATGAAGACCTATTTGTCGATCGACCCGCGCGGACAGGCAGACATACAGCATCTGGCCGTCAGGCAAGGTGGCGTTACGCCTGACCGGACAATTTCCAGCACGGATCTGTTCGGAGGTCGCCGCGAAATCGGGATCGAGCATCATGGCGCGTATTACCGCCTGAAGATCACCCGTCAGGGAAAGCTGATTCTCAACAAATAGGTTTGTGGAATGAATGTTCATACAGCACGCGCGCCCGAGGCGATCAGGCGCGCCCGTGATGAAAACCCCAAAATGCGCGAGCGGGACCTGGCCGAGATGCTGGGCATTTCGGAAGCAGAATTGCTTGCCGCGCATGTGGGCCATGGCGTGACCCGTATCGAGCCGCGCGTCTCCGACCTTCTTCCGGCCCTTGAAACCGTCGGCGAGGTCATGGCTCTGACCCGAAATGAGAGCGCCGTTCATGAAAAGGTCGGTGTTTACGAGAAAATCACTGTTGGCGCGCAGCACGCACTTGTTCTGGGGCGCGACATTGATCTGCGAATTTTTCCCTCCCGCTGGTCGTTTGGCTTTGCGGTGGAAAAGCGCGATGGCGATGATGTCCGGCGCAGCCTGCAGTTTTTCGACAAGGCCGGTAATGCCGTGCACAAGGTGCATTTGAGGCCGAAATCGAACCTCTACGCCTATCAGAAGCTGGTCGAAGTCCTTCTTCATCCCGATCAGCAGGCTCCGCTCGATATTCAGGCCGATAAGATCGTGGAGGAGATCGCCACCGACGAACTGCCGGCGGCGGATGTCCTGCGCGAACGCTGGAGCGCAATGACGGATGTGCATCAGCTCTTTAACATTCTGCGCAAGTTGAACCTGACGCGTCATCAGGCCGTTCACCTGATCGGTGAGGACTATGCCTGGCGATTGCAGGAGGATGCCCTGACGCAGATGCTGCATGCATCGGTCCGCGACGCCGTGCCGATCATGTGTTTCGTCGGCAGCAGCGGTTGCATCCAGATTCATACTGGCGTGATCGAGACAGTGAAGCCGATGGGGCCATGGATCAACATTCTCGATCCAGGCTTCAATCTCCATCTGCGAACCGACCACGTGAAGGAACTGTGGGCCGTCCGCAAGCCGACCAGGGACGGACACGTCACGTCGATCGAGGCTTATGGAGCGGATGGGCAGTTGATCGCCCAATTCTTCGGAGAGCGCCTCGAAGGCCATGCCGAGCGAACGGATTGGCGCTCCATGGTTGAAGGTTTGCCGCGGCTCGAATGCCGGCAGGTGGCCTGAGTGTAATTTTGGGGAAGGGGAGCGTGGCTCTCCATTCCCTTTTGGCGAACTCAGAAATTGGGATGGTCTCGTGCATTACGAAAAACAGCCAAGGATCCAGACAAGATGGCGGGCCATGCGTGAAGCGCTTTCGTCAATGACGCGAAGAGGGCTGGGGCGGCTGGCGGTGACTACACTTGCTGCTCTAGGCGCAGCTTTCACGCCGGCCACCGCAGACGAGGCAGTGGGGCCATTTGCCGATGCCTCGAAGCTGGTGGCGGTTGGTGGTGCCATAACCGAGATCATCTACAGCCTTGGCGAAGAGGAGAGGCTCGTTGCTCGGGACACGACCAGCACCTATCCACCAGAAGCGAAGAAACTGCCTGACATCGGTTACCTGCGCGCGCTCTCACCTGAGGGGGTGCTCTCCGTGGGGCCAAGCGCTATTCTGGCCATGGAGGGAAGTGGCCCGGTCGAGACCATGGATGCGCTCAGGACATCCCGCATCCCCGTGGTCATGGTGCCGGAGGGCTATGACCGGGACGCGATCCTGCGCAAGATTCGCGTGGTTGGAGCGGCGTTGAACGTGGAAGCAAAGGCAGAAGCGCTCGCCAGTCAGGTGCAGGCGGATCTCGACGCCGCCCAGAGGGAAGCGCAAACGCAAGCTGATGGAAAGCGTGTGCTCTTTGTGCTCAGCATGCAGGGCGGCCGGGTCATGGCTGCAGGCAAGAACACTGCCGCAGACGGGATCATCCGCATGGCGGGAGCTGAGAACGCGATGGACAGGTTCTCCGGCTATCGTCAGGTTTCGGCGGAAGCAGTGATCTCGGCTGCACCCGATGTGGTCCTGATGATGGCCCGGGGTGGCGCGGATCATCTTGCGTCTGAAGATGTTCTTTCCCACCCTGCGATTGCCAGCACGCCCGCCGGTGAGAACAGGGCACTGATTCGAATGGACGGATCCTATCTGCTGGGTTTTGGACCGCGAACCGCGGAAGCGGTGCGTGATCTCGCTCGCGCTTTGCAGCGGACGGAAACGGTAACCGACTGAGATGGCGTTACGTGACGATGTCGCATCCGCGCCCGGTTGGCGGTGGCAGGCCGTGGCGGGCGGTGACCGTTCGGCGCGGGCACGGGCGGTAATCCTGGCCCTTGTGGTGCTTTATGCGCTTTTGTTCGTCTTCAGTCTTGGATGGGGCGCATCCGAAACATCCTTGTGGGTTGTGCTGTCGGAATGGCTGGGCGGCGGGGCAGATGCCCTTTCACTGCGCGATCGTGTGGTGATCGGCGACATTCGGCTGCCGCGTGTGGTTCTTGGAAGCCTGATCGGCGCTTCGCTGGCGGTTTCCGGCGCTGTCATGCAGGGCCTGTTTCGCAATCCGCTGGCTGACCCGGGTATTGTCGGTGTCGGCTCCGGAGCCGGGCTAGGTGCCATAATTGTCATCGTTCTCGGCAACACGGTGCTGGCACCGGTAGTCGGCATGTTTGGAATTTACGCACTGCCGCTGGCCGCCTTCTGTGGCGGGGTCGTGTCGACCCTGCTTCTTTACCGGGTGGCAACGCGGCGTGGCCAGACCTCCATCGCCACCATGCTTCTGGCCGGCATTGCGCTCGGCGCATTGGCGGGCGCCTTGTCGGGCATTTTCGTCTATGTCGCCGACGATCAGGAGCTGCGAGACCTGACATTCTGGGGGCTCGGCTCGCTGGCAGGAGCAAGCTGGACCAAGATCTGGGCCGCGGGACCGATCATTCTTGCAGCTCTGGGGGCAGCGCCATTTCTGGCGCGTGGACTTGATGCCATGGTTTTGGGGGAGGCGACAGCGCACCATCTTGGCGTGCGCGTCCAGCGGGTAAAGAATTGTGCGATTCTGGCCGTAGCGGCCGCAACAGGGGCTTCGGTTGCGGTGGCCGGCAGCATCGGTTTCGTCGGCATCGTCGTGCCGCATCTCCTGCGCCTGACCATCGGTCCCGAACATCGTTACCTTCTGCCAGCCTCAGCGCTTCTGGGGGCGGTGCTTCTGCTGGTGGCCGATGCGATCAGTCGCGTTGTCGTGGCACCCGCCGAACTCCCTATCGGCATTGTAACGGCGACACTGGGTGCCCCGTTCTTCCTTTGGATATTGTTGCGCCAGAGAGGGATTCTGGATCTGTGATGGCGATAGAGGTCGATAATCTTTCAGTGCGGGTAGGACGCAAGCCGATACTCCGCAATGTGTCGCTGTCGGTAAAGCCCGGTACCGTGACGGCGATCGTTGGTCCCAACGGATCGGGCAAGACCACATTTCTGAAGGCCATCTCCGGCGATCTTCCCTTTGAAGGCGAGGTGCTGATCAATGGGGAAGCACTGCAAGGCATGGAGCCTTGGCAGGCTGCCGCGCATCGGGCCGTCCTGCCGCAGGCAAGCGCGCTCGCGTTTCCCTATACAGTGCGTGAAGTGGTGAAACTGGGGCTTCTGGGCGGGCGGTCAGGAGCGAGCCCGGCCGAGCAGAGAAAACTTCCCGAGATGGCGTTGGAGCGCGTTGACCTTTCAGGGTTTGCCGGACGCTTTTATCAGGAGCTTTCGGGCGGGGAGCAGCAGCGCGTCCAGCTCGCACGCGTCCTTTGCCAGGTCTGGAGGCCGGTGCTCGACGGCAGACCGCGCTACCTTCTGCTTGACGAGCCGGTTTCAAGCCTCGACATCAAGCACCAGCTCATCATCATGGACATTGCGGCAGGGTTCGCAGCCTCCGGCGGTGGTGTGCTCGCGGTTCTACACGATCTTAATCTTACGGCGCGCTTCGCCGATCAGGTAGCAATGATGCACCGCGGGACGGTGGTTGCGGCGGGAACGCCTGCCGATGTCTTCAACGACGGGCTTGTGTCCGATGTCTTTGAGTGCCGAATTCAGGTGGGTGTGCCGCCTGCCGAAAATCGGCCCTATGTATTGCCGCAATCCGCGCAGATCCCGTCGCGACATCCGTTTTGACGAAGGGACTGCAGTGTGGGACGACCTTCCGGATTCTAGCGCGCGGCAGCACGCTCGGGTAAATCATCAAGGCCAAGACGTAATCGCATATCCGGCCTGGCCACCGCGAGATCGCTGATTGTGTAGCCGGCCAGAACCTCGAAGAAGGCGTTCAGGGCTTTGCGCAGCGCTTCATTCAGGCCGCAGCTCTCGACAAGCGGGCAGTCGGCGTCGTCATTCTCGAAGCACTCAGCCATTGCGAAATTGTCTTCCGTCACCCGAACCACGTCGAACAAGGTTATCTCCTCGGCCGGCTTTGCAAGACGAACGCCACCATGGCGCCCCCGCACGGTTTCGACAAAGCCGTGCTCGACGAGTGGCTGCAGGATCTTGAACAGGAAAAGATCGGATAGGGAGTATGCTTCGGCGATGTCGGAGATGCGGCTGAGCCGGCCTTCATTGGCGGCGCAATACATCAGAATCCGGATCGCATAATTGGTTTGTCGCGTTAGGCGCATAACAGTCCTTTCACATATCGTTCCCGCAATATGGCTTATTGTTTAGAATAATTCCAGAGTGACTCGGCTCAAATCTGATAATGTCGATCAACTTTATGCTGATGAAGGCCTTCATCGCAATTTTGCCTTGCGCCAAGCCCTCCTTGTTATTTGTGCTGCAATGCACAATATTCGGGGTCATTATGGGAAGCGGTCCGCGATGGAACCAGCGTCGAAGCCGCTTTTCCAGCGACTATCGGGATTTGCACGCGAAATTATCTCAGAAAGGCCGGGCCCATGAACGCGCATGTGTTGGAAGCGGAGATCGGCGGGGCTCCCACAATCTCCGAGTGGGTGGTCGTGGACCAGTCGATGATCGACCGTTTCGCCGACTGCACCAACGATCACCAGTGGATACATGTGGACCGCGAGCGTACAGAGCGCGAAAGCCCGTTTGGCAAGCCCGTGGCGCACGGCTTCCTCACGCTCTCGCTTTTATCGAGCCTGTCTTACGATTGCGGCGCGTGGCCGGTGCATCTGGGCACAATCATCAATTACGGGCTCGACCGGCTGCGCTTTCTGGCGCCGGTCAAGGCCGGTAGCCGCGTGCGGCTGCGCAGCACGCTAAAGGGCATCGAGGAAAAGGCGCCGGGCCGGCTTCTCATTCGCCATCACGGCGAGGTGGAAATCGAGGGCGAGGAAACGCCCGCACTTGCCGCTGAAACCATCATCATGCTGATTCTGGAGGAAAAGGCCGCCTGAGCGGCCTTCCGGTTGAATTATTCCGCGTCGGGCTGGTTCATCGGCGCGGCCTTCCGGAACGCTTCAAGTTCCATGCAGGCGTCGTTGATACGCTGGATGACGGGAAAGGGCGCCATGTCGACGTCGAAGCGCTTGTTGTTCGCCACCTGTGCAACGAGGCAGATATCGGCCATGGTCGGCGCATCGCCGTGGCAGAAGACGCCGGTCTGCGGGCTCTCGGTCAGCATCCTTTCAAGCGGTTCGAACGTGGCGTTCACCCAGTGGCGGAACCATGCGCCGACTTCCGCATCGTCTGCGCCGTAACGCTCCTTCAGCGCGTTCAGAATGCGCAGATTGTTCACCGGATGGATTTCACAGGCGATCATCTGGGAGAGCATGCGAACCCGCGCGCGCCCAGGCGCATCGGCAGGCAGGAGCGGGGGCTCGGGCGCCGTCTCGTCCAGAAACTCCATGATCGCCATGGACTGCGCGATCATCGTACCGTCGCTCCACACAAGCGCCGGAACGAGGCCCTGCGGGTTGACCGAGAGATAGGCCTCACCGCGATGCTCGCCGTGGCGCAGATGATGCGCGGCATAGCGATAGTCGATGCCCTTCATGGCAAGCGCGATGCGTACCCTGAAGGAGGTGGAGGAGCGGAAATAGTTGTGCAGGACGATGTCGCTCATCTCACGCCTCGCCAATGGTGATGGCGATCTCGCCGATCCCGTCAACACCGCCTTCCACCTTATCGCCCGGCTGAAGCGCGCCAACGCCGGCGGGTGTTCCGGTGTAGATCAGATCGCCGGCCTTAAGCTCCATGGCCTGGCTGCAGAGCGCGATCACGTCGGCCACAGGCCAGATCAGTTCGTCAAGGTTGCCTTCCTGCCTGATCTCGCCGTTGACGGCGAGCCAGACACGGCCTTCGGAAGGGTGGTCGGTCTCGGCAATGGGCACGATGGGGCCGCAGGGGGACGAGCGGTCGAACGCCTTGCCCCAGTCCCACGGGCGCCCCTTCTTCTTGGCTTCTCCCTGAAGATCACGGCGCGTTAGATCGAGCCCGACCGCATAGCCGTAGACGTGGTCGAGTGCATGGGCCGGATCGATGTCGCTGCCGCCCTTGCCGATCGCGACGACCATTTCGATCTCGTGGTGCAGGTCTTTTGTCAGGCTTGGATAAGGGATGACGGTATCCGTATCGACCACCGCATCTGCCGGCTTGGTGAAGAAGAACGGCGGCTCGCGCTCCGGCTCATGGCCCATTTCGCGGGCGTGGGCGGCATAGTTGCGCCCCACGCAGAAGATGCGCCGCACGGGAAAGCGTGCCTCGGAGCCGGCAACGGCAACAGACGGCTGGTTGGCGGGCGGAAAAACGAAATCGGCCATGAAAGTCTCCCAGATAACTGCGCAGGAAGAGATGGCCGAATTGACGCTCCGGGGCAAGGCCCCGAAGCGCCGGAGATTGGGTCAGGCCTTGAAAACGCTCTTCACGGCCTTGGCGGTCGCATCGACAATCGTGTCTGCCTCTTCGCGCGTCAGGCAGAGCGGGGGCGCGAAGCCCAGAATGTCGCCCTGCGGCATGGCGCGGCCGATGACGCCCTGTTCGAGAAGGGCAGCGGCCATCTGCGGACCGATCTTCTCGGAAGCGTCGAAGAAGGTGCGGTCCTCACGCTCTTTCACGAACTCGACGGCACACAGCATGCCTTCGCCGCGCACTTCCCCGACATGGACATGGTCGCCGATGGCGTTACGCATCGCGTTGACGAAGTAAGCGCCCGTCTCGCCGGCATTCTTGACGAGGCCGAGCTTGTCGACCAGCTCGAGATTGGCGATGCCGGCTGCCGCACCGATCGGGTGGGCCGAATAGGTCCAGCCATGGCCGATGGGGCCGTTTTCGTCCGTGCCGCGCTCGAGCACTTCCCACATCTTCTTGCCGACGATGGAGCCGGAAAGCGGCGCATAGGCCGAGGTAAGGCCCTTGGCGATGGTGATGAGATCGGGTTCCATGTCGTAGTGGATGGAGCCGAACATGGAGCCGAGGCGTCCAAAACCGGTCACCACCTCGTCGGCGACGAGCAGGATGTCGTTTCTGCGCAGAACCTTCTGGATCGCGGCCCAGTATCCGGCCGGCGGCGGCACGATGCCACCCGTGCCAAGAACGGGCTCGCCGATGAAGGCGGCGATGGTGTCCGCGCCCTCGCGCTCGATCAGCGCTTCAAGCTCGGCCACGCAATGGGCGGTGAACGCTTCCTCGCTCATGGAATGGTCCGGGCGGCGGTAGTAATAGGGCGCTTCGGTGTGGACCACCTGGGCCAGCGGCAGGTCGAACTTCTTGTGGAACAGCTCAAGCCCGGTCAGCGAGCCGGTCATCAGGCCGGAGCCGTGATAGCCGCGCCAGCGCGAGATGATCTTCTTCTTCTCGGGGCGGCCGAGAATGTTGTTGTAGTACCAGATCAGCTTGACGTTGGTCTCGTTGGCATCTGAGCCGCCGAGGCCGAAATAGACCTTGGACATGTTCTCTGGCGCGCGGTCGATGATCATCTTGGCGAGCTTGATGGAGGCTTCCGTGCCGTGGCCCACATAGGCGTGGTAATAGGCAAGCTCCCGGGCCTGCTCGGCAATGGCGTCGGCGATCTCGGTGCGGCCATAGCCGACATTGACGCAATAAAGGCCGGCAAAGGCGTCGAGCAGCTTCTTGCCGTCGCGATCCTCGATATAGACGCCGTTGCCGCCGGTCACGATGCGGTTTGCGCTTTCGCCACGCGCATGCTGGGCCAGATGGGTCGAGGGATGGAAGAAGGCCTCGCGGTCCCACTGGTCGAGTTGGTCGTTCTTCAACAGCATGTCACTCTCCTGTTCGTCTCAAACTGTGTATTCAGCGCTGCTCAACCGACGTCGCGGCAGACATATTTGATGTTGGTGAAGGCTTCCAGCCCATGGCGGGAGCCCTCGCGCTCAAGGCCGGCCTGTTTGACCCCGCCAAAGGGGATGGGCGCGCCGGTGATCTTGGTGCGGTTCACGGCCACCATGCCGAATTCGAGACCGCGCGAAAAGCGGGCGATGCGACCGGGGTCCTGCGTGTGCAGATAGGCGGCGAGGCCGGTTTCGGTGTCGTTCGCCTTTTCGAGCACGTCCGTTTCGTCGTCGAAGGGGGTGAAGGCGGCAATCGGGCCGAAGGTTTCTTCACGGAAGATGAGTGCCGTTTCGGGCACGTCGGCCAGAACCGTAGGTTCGAAGAAGGTTGGGCCGTGCCGCGACACCTTTCCGCCCGTTACCAGACGTGCGCCTTTTGCCAATGCATCTTCCACCTGTTGGGTCTGTTTGGCGACGGCGCGCTCATGGATGAGCGGGCCGATATCGGGATCGGTAAGGCCGTTGCCGACCGTCAGGGCCTCGACCCTGCGTGTGAATGCCGCGACGAAGGCGTCGTAGATGGGGCGCTCAATATAGAAGCGGTTGGCGGCAAGGCAGTCCTGCCCGGAGGTAGCGAACTTGGCCGAAATGGCGCTCTCGACCGCATGGTCCAGATCGCAATCGGCAAAGGCGATGAAGGGCGCATGGCCGCCAAGCTCCATGACGAGGCGTTTGACCGTGGGGGCGGACTGCGCGTAGAGCAGGCGGCCGATCTCGGTGGAGCCGGTGAAGGAAAGGGCGCGCACATGTCTGGAAGACGTCATCGCGCCAACCACTTCGGCGGCCTTGCCGGTGAGCACGTTGAAGACTCCGGCCGGCACGCCGGCGCGCTCGGCGAGTTCTGCAAGGGCGAGCGCGGAGAATGGTGTCTCGGAAGACGGGTGTGCGACCACGGTGCAGCCGGCGGCAAGTGCCGCCGCCGCCTTGCGGGTGAGCATGGCGGAGGGGAAGTTCCAGGGCGTGACGAGGGCCGCGACGCCCACCGGCTCACGCGAAACCTGCATGTCGGCGCCCGGCAGGTGCGAAGCGACGCTTTCGACCGAAACGCGCTTGGCTTCTTCGGCATAGAAGGAGACGAAGGAGGCGGCGTAGTCGATCTCGCCACGGGCTTCCGAGAGCGGCTTGCCCTGTTCGAGAACCATGAGATGGGCGAGGTCCTCCTTGGCGGCGACGATCAGATCGTGCCAGCGCATCAGGATTTGCGCGCGCTCCTGCGGCAGAAGGGCCGCCCAGCCGGGAAACGCCGCATGAGCCGCTTCGATGGTTTCATCAACCTGCTCTGCGGTGAGTGCCGGAACGCAGCCGAGCCGCGCGCCATCCGCGGGATTGTAGACATCCACCACCGGGTCGCCGGGAGCGGCGATCCAGTGGCCGTTCGCATAGGCGTATTCGCGGAACAGGCGCGGATCGGCGAGATCGGAAAGGGCGGTTTTCTGAAGGGCTGCAAATGCGGACATCGGCTTTCTCCCAAGCGGATTTCCAGTGTTCGGTTCGACTGGAATCATGCTGCCCGAGCTGCCAAATTTTCCGACGATCTCGGCGTGGGCTGCCGACGTTTCTTCTGAACTTCGCGGCCCGCGCCCGCTATTCCTTCTGCGGATCGGCGTTCACCAGAACGCCGAGGGGAAGTGCGCCGGGCTGTTTCACGGGCTTGGTGACGATGTAGGTGAAATAGCGGGCAAGTCCCACATTCATCTCAAGAAGCCGGTCGACCAGCCGCTGATAGGTGTCGATGTCGCGGGCGATGATCTGCAGGATATAGTCGAAACCGCCGCCAACAGCCCAGCAGCCGGCGATTTCATCGATGTTCTGCACGCTGCGCTCGAATCGCTGAAAGTCTTCCGCGCGGTGGCCGGCAAGCTCCGCCGCCATGAAGACGGCGATGTGCGGAGCGAGTTTCGCCAGCGCCACTTCGGCTCGGTAGCCGGTGATGATGCCCGCCTTTTCAAGGCGTTTGAGCCGCTCCCAGCAGGGGGCGGGCGTGAGATTCACGCGTTCGGCCAGCGCCGCCTTGGAGATGCGGCCTTCCTTTTGCAGGATACCGAGAATTTTGAGATCGCGATCGTCGAGCTTGAGCATGATCAGCTCTGGATCGTCGTACCGGCCCCCGCTGTCAAGGCCCGGGCGCGCGCAAAAGTGGCGATGGCCGTGTCCTGCGCGCCCGTTCCGGTGAGATCGCAGATGGTGATCTGGTCATCGCCGGTGCGGCCGGTTCTGGCGCCGGAAACGATGTCGCCGAGTTCGGGTGGCGTGTTGTCATGCCATACGCCGGCGCCGATGGCGGCTGCCAGTTCACCGAGTTTCTCGCACTGGCTCACCCGGTCGGCAACATAGAGATCGGCGCGGGCAAGGGCCGTCGGCTCGATCTCGTTCTTGCCTTCCTGATCGGAGCCCATGGCGGTGATGTGGAGGCCGGAATGCAGCCAGTCGGCCTTGAGAACAGGTTCTCGTGCCGGGGTGGTGGTGACCACAAGCTTGCTTTCGGCAACGAGGCGGGCCGGGTCCGTCTCGGCTTTTGCGTCGATGCCAAGGCTCTCGGCCAGATCGGCGGCGCAGGCCTTTGCCTTGTCCGCGTCGCGGCCCCAGACGAGAAGGCGGGAGAAAGGACGCACCTGATGGGCGGCGATCATTTGCAGCCGGGCCTGCACGCCGGTGCCCATGACGCCGGCGGTCTCGACCGTCGAAGGTGCAAGATGGCGGGCGGCAACCGCGCCGGCGGCAGCCGTGCGCACATCGGTGAGAAAGCCGTTATCGAGCAGAAGCGCTTCCACGAGCCCGGTTTTCGCCGAAAACAGGATCATGAGGCCATTGAGGCTCGGCAGGCCAATCTTCGGATTGTCGAAGAAACCGGGGCTGACCTTGATGGCGAACCCGTCGAAGCCGGGGATATAGGCCGTCTTCACATCCACTTCGCCATGCACCTGCGGAATGTCCATGGAGAGGATGGGCGGCATGATGACCGCGCCGGAGGCGAGCGCGCAGAAGGCTTCTTCCACCACGTCGATGGCTTCGAGGTCGAGCCGGACGGCCTTGCGCAGATCGGCTTCGGTCAGGACAAGAATGTCATGCGGCATGGGGCGCTCCCTTGATGATCGTGTCGCCGAGCGCGACATCGCGGCCGCAGACAATGTCGGTGAAGATCTGCATGTCGACATTGCGGCCGGTGATGAGCGTGGCGGTGGGGCCGGGCCTGCTGGCGATCTTGCCGGCCATGAGGGCGGCAGCACCGACGGCGCTCGCCCCTTCGCACACCAGACGGTCTTCGAAATAGTGGGCCTGCATGGCGCGATAGATCTCTTCCTCGGTGACAAGCACGACATCGTCGAGGAAATCGCGGCAGAGCGCCAAGGAATGGCGGTTATCGAGCCCGATGCCGCCGCCGAGCGAATCGGCAAGGCTTGCCACTTCGGTGACGGCGACAGGTTTTCCTGCGGCAAGCGAGGCGTGCATGGCCGCACCCCGCTCCATGGTGATGCCTATGACACGGATGGAAGGCTTGATCGTCTTCAGCGCGAACGCGATGCCGCCGGCGAGCCCTCCGCCCGACAGCGGAATGAGAACGGTTTCGAGATCCGGACGCTGCTCCAGAAGCTCCAGCCCGATCGTGCCCTGACCGGCGATGACCGCGAGGTCATCAAAAGGAGAGACTTCGCAAAAGCCCTCGTCATCGGCGAGGCGGCGGCTTTCGACCTGTGCCTCGTCCTGGCTTGCGCCGATGATGCGGGCTTCGGCACCAAGCGCCCTGATGCCGGCGATTTTCGCCTCCGGCACCAGCTTCGACATGCAGATGACGGCGCGCAGGCCACGCGCGCGTGCTGCATGGGCGACGGCGCGGCCATGATTGCCGGTCGAGCAGCAGGTGACGCCGGTGGCGTCGTCCGGCAGGGTGAGGACCGCATTGGCGGCACCGCGCAGCTTGAAGGCGCCGCTTGCCTGCCCGATTTCGAGCTTGAGGAGGACGTCATCACCGGTAAGACGGCTGAGAAAGGGCGACGGCGGGAGAGGCGTGTTGAGCGATGCAATGTCCCTGATCCGCCGGCGGGCAGCCAGAATATCTGCCAGCGCGAGCGTTGCCCTGTGGCTCATGAAAATCTCCCGGATTGTCTGCGAGGCAGCGCGATGGTGCTGATTTGTACACAACATCGTTGGATCGGGAATAGAAGTAGCGACATTCGATGTCGTTTTCCTGCGATTCACCGGATCGAAAATGTGGTGATGGATTAGTTGTACACAATATTGCATTGCCTTTCCGGTGTACGGTTTCGCCGGATGCACAAGCGTTCGGTTTTTGCTCTTTTGGAGGAACCATGCCAGCAACCGAAATGCCCTTCAGCGCGCAGGAATATGCCGCTCGCCTCGAAAAGACCCGCAACGCCATGGAGGCGAAGGGTATCGACGTTCTGTTCGTGGAAGATCCCTCCAATATGGCCTGGCTGACGGGTTATGATGGCTGGTCGTTCTATGTTCATCAGGGCGTGATCGTCTTCAAGGATGCCGATCCGCTCTGGTGGGGCCGCGCCATGGACGGGAACGGCGCCGTGCGCACCGTCTACATGGATGACGACCGGGTGCTGCGCTATCCAGACCACTATGTGCAGGCCAACACGCTGCATCCGATGCAGCATCTGGCCGAAATTTTGCGCGCCCATGGCTTTGGCAACAAGCGGATAGGCGTGGAGCTGGAGAACTACTATTTCTCCGCCAAGGCCTATCTGGTGCTGAAGGAAGAACTGCCCAACGCGACCTTTGTCGATGCGACGGCGCTGGTGAACTGGCAGCGCGCCGTGAAATCGGAAGAGGAGATCGTCTTCATGCGCCGCGCGGCGCGGATTTCGGAAAAGATGATCGACGGCATTGTCGAGCGCATCGAGCCGGGTCTGAAGAAAAACGATCTGGTGGCCGAGATCTATGCGGACGCGATCCGCGGGGTGGATGACGACTGGGGCGAATATCCGGCCATCGTGCCGCTTCTGCCGACCGGCTCCGATGCCGCTGCACCGCACCTGACCTGGGACGGGCGGCGTTTCGAGCAGGGGCATGCGACCTTCTTCGAGATCGCCGGCTGCTATCGCCGCTATCACGCGCCGCTCTGCCGCACCGTCTTTCTCGGCACGCCGCCGCAGCACATGCTGGATGCGGAAAAAGCGCTGGTGGAAGGCATCGAGGCCGGGCTTGAGATCGCGCGGCCGGGCAACCGCGCAGGCCAGATCGCCGATGCGCTCTATGGCGCGCTGGAGCGGGCCGGCATCACGCGGGACGGGCGCTGCGGTTATCCGATCGGCATTTCCTATCCGCCAGACTGGGGCGAGCGCACAATCTCGCTGCGCCGCGAGGACGAGACAATTCTGGAAGCGGGCATGACGTTCCATTTCATGCCGGGCCTGTGGATGGCCGACTGGGGGCTGGAAATCACTGAAAGCATCCTGATCACGGAAGATGGCCCGGCCGAGGCGCTTTGCCGCCGCCCGCGCGAACTGATCGTGAAGAACTGATCCATGCGATCCGAAACGCTGGACAACACGACGCGCATCCTGTCCGATCTGGTGGGGTTTCCCACCATTTCGGCGGACAGCAATCTGGAAATGATCGCCTATGCAAGCGAGCTTTTGAGCGCGCTTGGTGCAAGGCTTTCAATGACGCTGGACGAGAGCGGGAACAAGGCAAACCTGTTTGCCACGCTGGGGCCCGAAGGGGATGGCGGCATCGTACTTTCGGGCCATTCCGATGTGGTACCCGTTGATGGGCAGGAGTGGACGAGCGATCCCTTTGCCATGCGTGAGGCAGATGGCAGGCTTTATGGCCGCGGCACCTGTGACATGAAGGGGTTCATCGCCTGCACGCTCGCCATGGCGCCGCACTTTGCCGAGCTGGACCTGAAACGGCCGCTGCATTTCGCCCTCACCTATGACGAGGAGGTGGGGTGTTTTGGCGCGCGCGCGCTCGTGGAGGAACTGGAGCGGACCGAACTCCGGCCCTCCGTCGCCATCATTGGCGAGCCGACCATGATGCGCATCATCGAAGGCCATAAGGGGTGTTTTGAATACACGACCGAGTTTCGCGGGCTTGCCGGTCATGCCTCTTCGCCCGAACGCGGCGTCAATGCGGTTGAATATGCGGTGCGCTATATTTCGCGGCTCATGGCGCTGGCCGAGGAGCTGAAGACGCGCGCGCCGAAGGGCAACCGGTTCGACCCGCCCTGGACGACGCTCCAGGTGGGCACGATCTCGGGCGGTGCGGCGCGCAATGTGATCGCCGACCACTGCTCCGTGGAATGGGAAATGCGCCCGGTGCGCAATGAGGATGCGGATTTTGTGAAAGACCGCATCCGCGCTTTTGTCGAATCCGAGCTGAAACCGGCTATGCAGGCGGTTTTTGAGGGTTCCGACATCGTCACCCATGTAATCGGCGAAGTGGACGGGCTGGAGCCGGTGACCGAATCCGAAGCACGGCAGATCGTTTCGGAGCTTACCGGCCTTACCGAGGCGGAAGTGGTGGCGTTCGGCACGGAGGCGGGGCTCTTCCAGAAAACCGGAATTTCCTCCGTCATCTGCGGGCCGGGCTCCATCGAGCAGGCGCACAAGGCAGACGAGTTCGTCTCGCTGGAACAGCTCGATGAATGTCTTGGCATGCTTGAACGGCTGAGCAGGAAGGTGAGCTGACCGCGATGGAGCCAGAGCGATGACAGGCGAGGCGCGCGCGCGGTTCGAGCGGATCTACACGCTTTTGCGCGAACGCATCTGCCTGCTCGACTATCCGCCGGGCATGCGGCTGCGCGAAGAGGACCTCGCCGAGGAATTCGACACCAGCCGCACACCGATCCGCCGGGTTCTCGCACGGCTCGAAGACGAAGGCTATCTGCGCTCGGTCCATGGCGTGGGCACCATCGTCACGGATATCGACATCGCCTCGCTGGAACAGGTCTATCGCCTGCGTGTGGAGCTTTCCGAACTGATCGGCAAGCTTTCACCGGCAGAGCCCGATGAAGACGCCAAACGCGCCTTCTCTGCCATGAAGACGCGCTGCGAGGCTTTGGTGAGAACGCCCAGCCAGCGCGCCTTCGCGCAGCTCAATATGGATTTTTTCCATCTCCTCATGACACTGACGGAGAACGAACCGCTGCAGGAGTTTTCCGAAAGGCTCTATTATCAGACGACGAGGATCTGGCTGAAACGTGCCGCCGGCGAGGATGGCACGGAAGAAACGCTTGCCAGCGAGATTGGCTTTTTCCTGCGCGAAGTCTCCGACATTGCCGCTGCCGTGGCCTGCGGGGCGCTCGAAAGCGTCGGGCAGATACGCCGCGCCCATGTGGCCATGAGTTTTGCTCGCCTTAAGGCAAGGGCCGGCGAAGAGGTGGAGGCAGCCTCTCTCTAGGAGGCCGCCTTTACCAGTGCGCTCATATCGGGCAGGTCAGTTGCCCCGCCAACCCGCATGACGGCTTCCGCCCCGCAGCGATTGCCTGCTTCAAGGCATTGTTCAAGCGGTTTGCCGGAAAGCCAGGCATCGATGAAACCGGCATTGAACGCGTCTCCGGCGCCCGTGGAATCGATTACATTGACAGGCTGAGTCGGCATTGAAACCGTGTTTTCGGCGCTGATAGCCATGGAACCTTCCGGCCCGCGCTTGACGACAGTGAGCGGCGCGGGCGGCTTTTTGCCGGGGGCAATGGCAAGACGCTGCGCCTCTGTCTCGTTGGGCAGGAATATGTCCACGGCACCGATCAGTGCGGCGAGATCGTCTCTGGCCAGAACCGCATCGTCCCAGGAACAGTCGAGCGAGATGGAAAGCCCGGCGGCGCGCGCCTGTTCGAGCAGGAAAGGAGCTTCCACCAGAGTGGCGAGTTCGCCGATGTGGAGATGGGCAAAGTCGCCGCTGGCGATGGCTGCCGCAAATGTCTCCGGCACGGCCGGACCGGCGCGGCGCGTCAGGAAGGCGCGTTCTGTGCCCGATGTCATGGCAACGGTGATCTGCGGATCGAGTGTATCGGGCATGGCTTGCGAGGCTGAAAGATCGACGCCGCTGGCCTCAAGCTCCGCCATTAGTGCGGCGGCGAATGGCCCGGAGGGCAATGCCGAGGCAAGACCGACAGGACGACCGAGAGCTGCGACATAGGCAGCCGTAATGAACGCGCCGCCGCCCGGCTTGATCGACAGGCCGCCGGCGAAGACCTCTTCGCCAAGTGTCGGCATCTTCGGCAGTTCGGTGAAAATGAGATCGCAATAAAGCCGGCCCACGCTCAGAACGCGGCCTGACCGGTTGGGTTGCTTCACGGCAGCGCCTCCCCGGATTTGGCGTCAAACAGGTGCATTTCGCCGGCCTTCGCCGTCAGCTTGACCGTGTCGCCGGCTTTCGGCGGCTCACGGCCGGAAGCCTTTGCGATCACCTCATGGCCGTTGACGCCGACATAGACCAGCGTGTCCGCGCCAAGCGGCTCCACGATGTTGACCGTGCCGGAGAAGAGCCCCTTGCCACCGGTCACGACAAGATCGTCAGGCCGAACACCGAGAATTACGTCGGCGCCTTCGGGGGCACTGCGTTCGGGCAGATCGATGCCGAGCCCATCACCGAGCTTCACGCCTTTTCCGGCCCAGTTACCCGGCAGCATGTTCATGGATGGTGCGCCGATGAACTGGGCGACGAAGGTGTTGGCCGGCTTGTGATAGACGTCGAGCGGCGTGCCGACCTGCTGGATATAGCCATCCTTCATGATCACGATCCGGTCGGCCATGGTCATGGCTTCCACCTGATCGTGCGTCACGAAAATGATCGTGTTTCCAACACGTTGGTGCAGCTTCTTGATTTCAAGCCGCATCTGGGTGCGCAGTTGCGCATCGAGGTTGGAGAGTGGCTCGTCGAAGAGGAAGACGGCGGGATCGCGCACCATGGCACGGCCGATGGCGACGCGCTGGCGCTGCCCGCCCGAGAGCTGGTTGGGCCGGCGCTCGAGAAGATCGGTCATGCCGAGAATGGCGGCCACCTCGTCAATGCGCTTGTCCTTCGCCTCTTTAGAGAGCTTCGATGTGCGCAGGCCGAAGCCGATGTTCTTGCGCACCGACATGTGCGGATAGATGGCGTAGTTCTGGAACACCATGGCGATGTCGCGCTCCTTGGGCTCCAGATTGTTGACGAGGCGCTCGCCGATGTGGATTTCGCCGCCGCTGATCTCCTCAAGGCCGGCGATCATGCGCAGGGTCGTGGATTTGCCGCAGCCGGACGGGCCGACGAAGACGACGAATTCACCATCGGCCACGTCGAGATTGATGCCGTGAAGCACCTCGACCTTGCCGTAGGATTTGACGAGATTGCGAAGGGACAAGGTGGCCAAGGGTCTACTCCTGCAAGAGAGCGCCGAAGGCGGCATCGAGCGCGGCTCCGGCTTTTTCGGCGCGGGCAAGGTCCGCTGCCTGTTGTTCTGAAAGGCGTGTGAGGGTGGCGCGATAGGTTTGAAGCGCCTCGTTCATGGCGTCGGGTGCAGGGCCGCCGAAACGCTCGCGCACCGCCACGAAATGGCGCGCGCTGACGGCCTCGCCATAGGCTGCGCGGTCGAGTGTGCTGTCGCGCCCGGTCAGTTCCCTGAAGGCCTTAGAGAAGGCGTCATGACCTTCGCCGAGTGGTTTGCCGGCGGTAATCACGGCACGGGCCGTGGCGGCGGCGATCTCATGCGCCTGCCGGAAGGACAGGTTTTCGCGGCGCACCAGCGTATCGGCGAGTTCCGTCACGGTGATGCAGGCGGCGTCGATGTTTCTGGCCACGCGCTCGCCGTCGATGGAAACGGCGCTGATCAGGGCTGCCAGAAGGTCGAGCACGCGTGCGCCGCTCTGGAAGGCCGCGTAACCGGCCACCTGAACCTCGCCCTCGCTGTCGTTCATGTCGGTGAAGGGCGTGTTGTGCATCGTGTTGACGACCGCATCGGCGCGACCGCAGGTCATCGACGCCAGATGGCGCAGATGCTCGATGGGCACGGGATTGCGCTTCTGCGGCATAATGGATGAAATCTGCACGAGACTGCCGGGCACGTGGAGCTGTCCCACCTCGAAGGCTGACCAGAACTGCATGTCCTGGATGAGGCGGCCAAGGTGCAGGAAGGTGAGCTTCATCGCGCTGTAGAGGCCGGTGACATAGTCAACCGAGGCGATGCAGCCATAGGAATTGCGCAGCGGCTCGGAAAAGCCCAGCAGATCGGCCATGCGGGCGCGGTCGATGGGAAAGCCGCTGGTGGTGATCGCGGCAGCGCCCATCGGGCAATGGTCGATATTGGCGCGGGCCGCCTGCAGGCGCTCGATGTCGCGCAGAAGCACCTCGGTTGCAGCCGACAGATAGTGCCCGAAGGTGGAGGGTTGGGCCGGCTGGCCGTGTGTGTAGGCAACGATCAGCGTGTCGCGCTCGGCTTCGGCCTTGGCGATGAGGGCTGAAGCCAACGCGTGCGCCTTGCCGATCAGCGTGTCGGCATGGTGCTTCAATGTGAGTTTGAAGACCGTGTGGTCCATGTCATTGCGCGAGCGGGCCGTGTGCAACATGCCGGCGAGATCCGGGCCAAGCCGTTTTTTGAGCTCCGCCTCGACGAGGAAGAAATAGTCTTCCACCTCGCCGGTATAGGTGAGGGCATCGACATCGACCGTTTCGTCAATATCGACGAGCGCACCGGCAATGCGGGCGGCATCTTCGTGGGCGAGAATGCCGCTCTCCGTAAGCATCACCAGATGCGCACGGTTGATGGCGCGGAACGCACCCACATAGTTGGCCTTCACGCCTTCAAAGAGCGGCGCGAGCACCGTGTCCTTATAGACGGGGTGAGGGAATTTCTCGTTGAGGCTCATCGTGCGCTTATCCCTTGAGGCCGGCCATGACAACGCCGCGAATGATGAAGCGCTGGAAGATGAGGAAGACGACCAGCGTCGGCAGTGTGGAGATGGCCGCACCCGTCATGATCAGTTCCCAGGCCACATCCACCTCGTCGCCGAAGCTCGAAAGCCCGACCGGCAGCGTGTACATCTCCACCGAATTGGTGACGATCAGTGGCCAGATGAAGGCGGTCCAGTTGCCGAGGAAAACGAAGATCGCGAGGGCTGCAAGCGCCGGACGCACGAGCGGCATGGCCACCTGCCACCAGATCTGGAATTCGTTCAGCCCGTCGATGCGTGCAGCTTCCAGGAAATCGTCGGGAACGGTCTCGAAAAACTGCTTCATGAGGAAGGTGCCGAAGGCGGTCATGACGCCTGGGAACATGATGCCCCAATAGGTGTCGAGCCAGCCAAAACTCTTGCTCATGAGATACCACGGGATGACCAGCATCTCGGTCGGGATCATGAGCGTGGAGAGAATGGCGATGAAGACCAGGTAGCGGCCGGGAAACCTGAATTTGCACAGCGCATAGCCCACCAGCGCGTCGAAGAAGACGGCGGATGCGGTGGTGACGATGGAAATCACCAGCGAGTTGACGAACCAGCGGTAGAAGCGTCCGTCTTCGAGGACATAGGTGTAGTTCTCGATCGTCGGCTCTTCCGGGATCAGGTTGAGATTGTAGACCTCGAAGGGAAATTTCAGCGAGGTGGAGACCATGAACACGATGGGCATGATCATGAGAATGCCGCCGCCGAACAGTAGCGCCCAGCGGATGAACTGGCCCATATTGCGCCGGGAGTTGCGTGAAGATCCGGAAAAAAGCGCGTCGGTGGAAGGCTTTACGGCGATGTCCTGGCTGGCCATGTCAGCTATCCTTCAAAAGTCGAAGCTGGATCAGGCTGACGACCAGCAGAATGGTGAAGAGCACGACGGTCTGCGCTGCCGCATAGCCCATGTTGAAGCCGTTGAATGCGGTATCGTAGATCAGAAGCACCAGCGGCTTGGTGGAGTTGAGCGGCCCGCCCGGATTGTTGGTGGTCATGTTGAACACCTGATCGAAGATCCGCAGGAAGCCGATCGAGGAAAAGACCACGAGAAACACGATGGTGGGTTTTAGAAGCGGGATGGTAATCTCGCTCAGCACCGTCCAGGTGGAGACGCCGTCTATGCGTGCGGCTTCATAATAGCTCTGCGGAATGGCGCGCAGCCCGGCCATGAAGATGATGACCTGAAAGCCGAGACCGGCCCAGACGGCGCAGGCCAGAACCGAGGGCAGGGCGTTGGTGGTCGAGCTCAGGAATTCGATCTGGCTGATGCCGAAGCTCGCCAGGAAATTGTTGAACACGCCGATGGGGACCGGTTGGTAGAACCAGCGCCACACCCAGGCCATGGCCACGGCACTTGTCATGAAGGGCAGGAAGTAGAGTGCACGGATGGTGCCGTGCATGAAACGCACCTTGTCGAGGTGATAGGCGATGATGAAGGACAGGACGAGGCTGATCGGTGTGCCCAGGATCAGATACAGGAAGGTGTTTTTGAACACTTTCCAGAAAACCGGATCGCTGAACAGCTTTGCGTAGTTTTCAAGCCCCACATATTTCCGGTCGCCAAGCAGGTTCCATTCCTGAAAGGACAGAACGAAGGCATTGGCTGTCGGATAAAACCGGATGACGACGTAGAAGAGAACCGGCAGGGCAAGGAAGATCCAGGCCCAGACGATCTGCTTCTGCGAGATGGTGAGATTGTTGTAAAAGCGCATGGCCCCGTCCCGAAATTTCGTTGGACGTCCGGCGGGCCGGACGCCCGAAAGGCCTTATTTCTTGTAATATTCGTCGAGGACTTTCTGCTCCTCCTCGGCGGCCTGCGCGACGCTCTCTTCAAGCGCCTGACCCTGCAGCTCGATGCGCTGCATCATGTCCACCATGGCCTGGCGCTGGGCGCTCTCATTGGCGAAGACCGTGGTCTTTGCGTATTCCAGACCCTTGATGAAGGGACCGTAGACCGGGTGGTTGATGTTCTCGTCGGTCATGGCGGCGGACGGCTTTGCGGGCAATTCGCCGACGGTCTCAAGCCAGATCTGCATGGCCTCGTCGGAGGTGAGATACTCCATGAACTTGACGGCGGCATCGAACTTCTCGCCTTCCGCCTTCGAGGTGATCGCGTTCACCCAGTAGGAGGAATAGTTCGACTTGGTGCCATCGGGACCGGCGGGAAGCTCGGCCACACCCCATTTGAGGCCGCGCACGCTTTCAAGCGCGCCGATGCGGAATGAACCGTCAATGTGCATGCCGGCGCGGCCCGCCTTGAAGGCGGCCTGCGGCTCATCCATGAAGGCAGCCTTGGTCACGCCATGCTTGGCCTGCAAATCATTATAGAAACCAAAGGCTTTCAGCCCGGCCTCGTTGTTGTAGTTGACCTTTTTGTAGTCATCCAGATAGGGCTCGCCGCCGAACTGGCGGATCAGCACTTCACGAATCCAGTGGTGGTCCTGCGCGGTCATGCCCGTGGTCAGGCCCACGGCTGTCAGATTGCCTGCACCATCCTTCTTGGTAAGCTTTTTGGCGGTTTCGACAAGCTCGTCGAGATTGGCAGGCGGGTTCTCGATGCCGGCTTCCTCGAACATGCGTTCATTGTAGAACAGCGCCAGCGAGCGCACGGCGGTGGGCAGCGCCCAGTAACTGTCGCCCATTCGCATGGCCTTGACCATGGGGAAGAACTCTTCCTCGATCTTTTCCGGCGGGAAGGTGTCGGCGGGCAGCGGCTGGATCAGCTCGGCTTCCACATAATCGTTAAGCCAGCCATAGAAGAGCTGGACGACGTCGGGGCCCTGACCGGCCGGAATGGCAGCGGCTACCTTGGTGCGATAGCTGTCATAGGGAAAATGCGTCATCTTGACGGTGATGTCGGGATTGGCTGCCTCGAAATTCTCGATCAGCTTGTCCATCGCATCGACGCGGGCTTCGAAGAAATACTGCCAGTACTCGATCTCGACCGCAGAAGCGCCTCCTGCTCCAGCAGCCATGGTCATGGCCGCAGTTGCGGCACCCAGCATGAAGGTCCGTAGTCTGTTGAGTTTCATTCTGCTTGCTCCCTTTGATCGCTGCCCGGAGCGTACCCGGCCAGCCTGTCACCCTCTGTTCACCCGTCTCCACGAGGCGGCATGTCCATTCATCGACGATTAACTCAATCAAGTTGAATATTCAAGTTAGTTGAATTAATAAGCGAATATGAAGATCAACAACCCCCGTCGCATTGTAGGATCGAATGCTGAACGCACCCGGCTTCACAACCGTCAGGTGGTGCTTGGGCATGTGCGTGAGCGGCAGCCCGTCGGGCGGGCGGAGATCGCACGCATATCGGGGCTGTCCACGCAGGCCGTGAGCAACATCATTGCCGAACTGGAAGAAGACAGACTTCTGATTGAAGCCGGGCGACAGTCGGAGGGACGGGGTTTGCCGGTACTGAAATACCGGCTCAATGCAGACGGCGCGGTGGCGCTCGGCATCGAGGTCAGGCCGGACGCGATGTTCGGCGCGCTGGTAAACCTCGAGGGTGAGACGCTGTTTACCACCCGCGAAGCGTTGCCGGACAACGCACCGTCCACGGTTGTTTCGGTTGCACGACGAATTCGTTCCAGCGCGCTCGACGGACGATGCGAAAAGACGCAGAAAATTCTGGGTGCTGGTGTCGTGATGCCGGGCCCTTTCGGCAAGGTTGGTATTTCCGGCGCAGGCCAGTCCGCACTTCACGGCTGGGAAGATAGCGATCCCGTTGCCGTGTTCGAAGACGCCCTAGACATGCCGGTGGTGGTGGAAAACGATGCGACCGCTGCCGCCGTGGCGGAGCGCGTGCGCGGCGTCGCAACAGGACTGCGCACTTTCTGCTTTCTCTATTTCGGGGCAGGGCTGGGGCTTGGCGTGGTCGCCGAGGGCGAGGTCCAGCGCGGAGCATTCGGCAATGCCGGCGAGATCGGCCATGTCATAGTCCGCCCTGGGGGGCGGATTTGCGCCTGCGGCAATCATGGATGCCTCGAAACCTATGCAAGCCGCATCGCTGCGCGCGCCAAGCTCGCAGGCGCCGGCATCGAGATAGGCAGTGCCTCGGACATCGAAAACCTTTACAGGGCAGGCAGCGGGCCATTGATGGAGTGGATCGAGGAGGCGGCCGGCCCGCTTTCGCAGGCGGTTGGCCTGATCGAGAATCTTTTCGATCCTGAAACCGTTATCCTGGGCGGCGCGATGCCGGACGCGGTTCTCGACCATCTCATTGCCGCGCTTGATCTTCCCGGCGGCTCCGTCGCCGCGCGGGCAGAGCGGGTTACACCAAGAGTCCAGCGGGGCGCCTGCGGACGTCTTACCGCCGCGCTTGGCGGGGCTGCACTCGTCATCCACGACACCGTCACACCGCGCATTGCCGCAAAAACATGATTCTCCGGGAGGTTCACAAATGCCCGTTTCCGATCAGGAGCGTATTGCCACACAGATGCGCAATCCGCTCATTGTCAGGCTCTGGCAGGCTCTTGCGCCACTGAAATCCTGCGTCTCCTTCATGAATACGGGCGCGCATCCCGACGACGAGACGTCGGAAATGCTTGCGGCTTTGGCCCTGCGCGATGGCATTTCGCTCTCCTTTGCCTGCGCAAACCGCGGCGAGGGCGGGCAGAACGCCATCGGCTCGGAGGTGACACACGATCTGGGCGTAGTACGCACGGCGGAAATGGAGCGCGCCGCCGATGTGCTGAACCTCAATCTCTACTGGCTGTCGGAAACGCCCGACGACACGATCTTCGATTTCGGGTTCTCGAAACGCGGCACCGAGACTCTTGAAAAATGGGGACGCGAGCGCACGCTCAAACGCTTTGTCGAGATCATCCGCACCGAGCGACCGGACATCATCTGCCCCACATTCCTGGATGTCCCTGGCCAGCACGGGCATCACCGGGCGATGACCGAGCTTGCCCATGACGTGATGAGCGCTGCCGCCGACCCGACATTCCCGGACGTGGATCTGCCGGTGTGGCAGGTGAAAAAGCTATATCTACCGGCGTGGTCGGGGGCAGGTGACAATTACGACGATGATTTGCCGCCGCCCAGCGCCACGCTGACGGTCAAGGGTACCGGACAAGACCCGGTAACCGGGTGGAGCTGGGCGCAGATCGGTGAGCAGTCGCGGGCTTTCCATCTGACACAGGGCATGGGCCGCTGGGTGCCACACGGTGAAGAGCGCGACTGGCCGCTGCATCTGGTGCGTTCCGAGGTGAATGGGCCGGATAACCGGATCACGGACGGGCTGCCTGCAACGCTGGCTGATCTGGCTTCCTTTGCCGGAGCACCAGAAATCGCCGCCCATCTGGACGAGGCACAGGCGGCCTGCGAGGCTGCGTTCGAGGCATTTCCGGATATGGGAGAGGTGGCGCGTCAGGCAGCCTTGGCCCTCAAGGCGGTGCGCGTCGCCCGCGATGCCTGCCCTGACAATGCACGTGAAGAGGTTGAACACCGCCTCGCGGCAAAGGAAGTGCAGCTTTCCCACGTCATGCGGATTGCCAGTGGCGTGGAGGTGCGCGCCTGGTTTGAACGCGATGTCCTGCGGCCTGGTGACAGTGTCGCGCTGACGATTGAAAGCTCCGGGCCGGTTTCAGATGTATCGCCGGTTCTGCCGAAGGGCTGGCGCTTTGCGGATGGCGTTGTGCAGGTGCCGGTGGATGCCGAAAGTACGGATTGTTATCCGGCCTTCTATCGCCCCGGCGTGGCGCGCCTGCCGGCCATCCGGGTCGGAGTGACCGTCGATGGGGTTTCTTCTGAGACGCTGTTGCCACTCGAACGAGAACCGGTCGTGCTTCCTGCACGGTCAGCGACACTTTCTCCCGACCGCGCGTTGATCAATGCGGCGGCAGCCACCCGCCAGATCGAGCTGCGTGTTTCGGGGCTTTTTCCGCAGTCGGCAAAAGCGGGGCTGGAACTGCCGTCCGGGTGGTCGGCGACACCGGTTTCCGGCGGTTTTCTTGTGGAGTCGCCGCAAGACATAGCGCCTGGCCTCTACAATCTTTCCTTGGAGATTGACGGGGCGCCGGCCGAAACTGCCAAACATATTGCCTATCCACATATAGGTGAACGTGCTCGCACATTTCCTGCGCAATTGTCGGTACGTGTTCTGGACGTGGCACTGCCGGATGTGCGGGTGGGCTATGTCGGTGGCGGCAACGACCGGGTGGGACACTGGCTGCAGGCGATGGGGCTTGATGCGACCGAATTGGCGGACAGCGACCTTACGGAAGAAGGCCTGAAAAACATCGACACAATGGTGGTGGGCATCTTTGCCATGCGTGCGCGACCGGCGCTCAAAAATGCCATGCCGCTCGTGCATCGCTGGGTGGAGAAAGGTGGCAATCTCGTCACCCTCTATCACCGCCCCTGGGACGACTGGGATCCGGCAACCGTGCCGCCGCGCCGGCTGGAGATCGGCAAGCCGTCACTGCGCTGGCGCGTGACCGACGAGAATGCGCAGGTAACGCACCTCCTGCCCGGGCATTCACTGCTCAACACGCCAAACTGCATCACGGATGAGGACTGGCAGGACTGGCACAAGGAGCGCGGGCTCTATTTTGCCAGAAGCTGGGATGACGCATATGAGCCGCTTCTCTCCATGGCCGATCCCGACGAGGCACCGCATGAGGGCTCGCTCCTTTCGGCGCGGATCGGCAAGGGGCGGCACACGCATGTGGCGCTCATTCTGCATCACCAGATGGAGAAGCTTGTGCCGGGCGCGTTCCGCCTGATGGCGAACCTTGTGGCGCGGCCGTGAACGCAGGCGCTACGGCAAAGGACAATCTGCGCGCCGGCGCCTGGCTTCTGGCGGATATGGGCCTCAACATCTGGGCCATATCCATCGTCAAGGCGCTGGGCGCGGGCTATCCGCCGTGGCAACTCGTTTTTCTCCGGGCGCTGGTCGGGTTCTGCCTGATCCTGCCGTGGCTGGCGCGTCAGCGGCAGGTTCTGCGGTCGATCGACCGCGTTCCGCTGCACCTGTTCAGGGTGTTCCTGTCGGCCGTGGCGCTGACGGGCGGCTTCTACGCCGTCGCGCATCTGCCGCTGGCGCTCTACATGACCATGAATTTCACGCGGCCCGTTGTTCTGGTGGCGCTCTCGGCCCTGATCCTGCGCGAAGCGGTTTCAGGCTCGCGCTGGCTGGCGGCGGGGCTTGGCCTCGTGGGCGCGTTCATTGCCGCGAGTCCGGGCAATGTGCCGTGGACGCCGGCACTTCTGGCTGCACTAGCTGCCGTGTTGGCGGGGACGGGGGCGATCATTGTCACAAGACAGCTCAAGGGTACGCCGCCGGTCGTCATGATGCTGTTTTACACAGGTGGGCTTGCGCTTATCACCGCTTTTCCGGCGCTCTCCGGCTGGCAGCCGGTCGCGGCGGGGCACTGGCCGTTTCTTCTGGCGGTGGGCGTATTTTCGCAAGCTGCGCAATTCTGCTTTCTGCGCGCCCACTGGCTGGGCGATGCCGGGTTTCTGGGACCGCTTGGCTACTCGAGCCTCATTCTGTCCGGGGTTGTCGGCTATGTCTTCTTCGATGAAATCCCCAGTCTCAACACGGTGATCGGTGCGTTCATCATCGTGCTTGCCACGGGGTTCCTCACATTGAGAACGGCGCGGCTCAGGAGCCACGCCGCCTCGGGAAGCTGAAAGGCAATTCAGCTCAGTCTGGGTCCGAACCTTCGGCGATGGCCTCGTCCGCGATCTTCGGACGGAAGTATCGCCCGACGATGAGCGGCAGGACAAAGCCGACAATGGCGAAGGTCCAGAGGCCGATGGCCAGCCACGAGTTGAACAGCATCGTCCAGTCGCCATCATGGATGGTCATGGCGCGGCGCAGGTTCTTTTCCATCTGGTCGCCCAGCAACACACCGAGAATGATCGGCACCAGCGGGACGTCGAGCTTGCGCAGGACCCAGCCCATCACGCCGAAGATAACCATCACCACCAGATCGAAGGTCGAGCCGGAAATGCCGTAAATGCCGACGAAGGAGATCATGGCCACGGCGGGCATAAGATAGCGGGTCGGGATCAGAAGCACCCGCACGAAGAGTGAGACCAGCGGCAGGTTCATGGCCAGAAGCATGATGTTGCCGATGAAGAGTGCCGCGATCAGGCCCCAGACCACATCCGGGTTCTGCTGGAAGAGCAGGGGGCCGGGCGTGATGTTGAGCGCAAGCAGCATGGCAAGCAGCACGGCCGTCGTGCCGGAACCGGGTACGCCGAGCGCGAGCATCGGCACGAGCGCGCCGCCGGCGGCCGAATTGTTGCCGGCTTCAGGTGCTGCCACGCCGCGTGGGTCGCCCTTTCCGAACGTGCCCTTGCGATCGGAGATGCGCTTTTCGAACGTGTAGGAGATGAACGAGCCGAGCGAGGCGCCGGCCCCCGGCAGGACGCCTGCGATGAAGCCGAAGATCGTCGACCGGCCCATGGCGGGCAGTGTTTCACGCACCATCTTCCATGGTGGAACGATGCGGCCCACTTTTACCACCTTGTCGTCGGCGCCGCTGCCGGCACGGTGCTCCAGAAAGATGAAAACTTCCGAGAGAGCGAAAAGGCCGACAATGGCGACGAGGAAGTCGATCCCGTCGTATAAATGCACTTCACCGAAGGAAAAGCGCGGAACGCCGGTCTGACCGTCAACGCCGATGGTGGCTATGCCGAGACCGATGACGGCAGCGAGCGCTGCTTTAGCCTGATTGCGGCTGGCAATGCCGCCGAGCGTTGCAAAGGCGAGAACGAAGAGAGCGAAATATTCCGCCGGGCCGAACAAAAGCGCGACCTTGACGAGCTGCGGCGCCAGAAAGACCAGCCCCCAAGTGGCGAAAAACGCGCCGATGAAGGAGGCAAGGCCGGAGATCGCGAGCGCCTCGCCGGCTTTGCCGGCCTTCGCCATCGGGTGGCCGTCGAGCGTTGTCATCAGCGCCGGTTCATCGCCCGGGATGTTGAGCAGGATCGACGAGATGCGCCCGCCATACATGGCGCCATAATAGACGCTGGTCAGCAGGATGAGGGCCGGTGTGGCGGGAAGGCCGAGCGTGAAGGCGAGCGGAATGAGGATTGCAACGCCGTTTGAAGGGCCAAGACCCGGCAACGCGCCGATGATGGTGCCGAGAAAGCACCCTATCAGCGCCAGCATAAGGTTCTGCCAGGTGAGCGCGACGGCAAACCCGTCCGCGAGTGATGCCAGTGTGTCCATATTGGGCCTCCCGCCTCAGAAGCCCCAGGGGCCGCGTGCCAGCGACAGCCCCAGGACGAGATGGAAAATGACGTAGATGCCGACGGCGATCAGCACGCCGGCGATGATGGCCGAAACCGGGCTGGAGCCAAGACGCCATGAGAGATAGCTTGCCGCAACCGCGGTGCAGGCGACAAAGCCGTACTCCTTGAGAAAAAGCGCATAGGCCACCATGACGGCAGTGGCCATGCCTATCTCGAAAAGGCGCGCGAAGGTCGGCCATTCGGGTTCGGTGTCCGGCTTGAGGACGATGATCGTGCTGGAAATAGCAAGCACGGTGCCGATCATGAATGGAAAGGCCTTTGGTCCGAACGGATCGGAAATGAAGCTCAGCTCGATCTGCGTTGCCTGCCAGATATAGAAGACAGCGAGAAGGAAGCCGAAGACCCCGAAGATACGGTCGCTCATGACGGACACGCTCCCCTGATTGTTCTCGATACAATTCGGGCCTGCAGGATGCTCCCGGCAGGCCCGAGCGAGTTTTCCGGTGGTTACTTCACGATGCCGATCTGCTTCGAGAGATCGGTGATGGAATCGATGGATTCCTTCACGAAGGCCTGGAACTCGTCGCCCTGAAGGTCGAGCGGAGCGAGACCGTTCTGAGCCATGATCTCTTTCCACTCGTCGGATGCATAGACCTTGCTGACGGCATTGACCCAGTAGTCATAGGCTTCATCCGACATTTCACCGGGCGCATAGAAACCGCGCCAGTTGGCACCGATCACGTCGATGCCCTGTTCGCGTGCCGTGGGGAAGGACGAGAAATCGCCTTCAAGGCGTTCCGGTGCAAGGACGGCAATCACCTTGATGTCGCCCGAATCGACAAATCCCTTGGCTTCCGATGCGTCACCGGTAAAGGCCTGAACAGAGCCGGCCAGAAGCTGGGTAACCGCCTCGCCACCACCATCAAACGCAACGTATTTCACCTGACGGACATCCTCGACACCGGCCTTGGATGCAGCGATCAGCACTTTGAGATGATCCCAGCCACCGACGGCCGAGCCGCCCGCAACCGAAACCGAGGAGGGATCTGTCTTGATCTTCTCCATGAGCTCGGGGAGCGTGTTGATCGGCGAATCCTTGGCAACCGCGATCACCCCGTAATCGGCACCGACCGAACCGATCCAGCGCACCTGATCCATGGTGTTGCCCGGAAACGCACCCTGCGCGAGGCGCGTGGCCGTGGCCGAAGAGGCTGCAACAATAAGGTTGTTTTCGGAGTTTCGCTTGCCGACCACTTCAGCAAAGGCGACGCCACCGCCGCCGCCGGCAATGTTGGAAACCTGCATCGTGCCGGGCACGAGGTCGAGATCCTGCAAGGTCTTGCCCACCTGGCGGCAGGTGAAATCCCAGCCGCCGCCGGGATTGGCGGGCGCAATGCATTCGGTGTTGTTGGGCTCAAACGCAAAGGCCGACAGGCTGGATGCGAGCGTGAAGACGGCCGCTAGGCCGAGCAGCTTTTTCATAGATTTTCCTCCTCCCGAGCGGGCGCGCCACGAAAGAGCGCCACCTGTCTCGATCTTTTTGATACCGCCGACCTCCCAGTGGACGGAACGGTTTGTCAGGAGATTGTTCTCATGACGAAGGAGAGCCTATAGGGTGACCCTGTCAACAAGCTGTCATTGTCCGGAAAAATGCATTTCCTGATTGTCGAAGATACGCGCGATGTCGCGGAAGCCATTGAGAGGCGGCTGGAGAAGTCCGGCCATGTGAGCGATCGCGCCGAAACGCTCGAGGATGCCGAACACTTCGTGGCCATGGCCCATCACGATCTGATCGTGCTCGACATCAACCTGCCGGATGGATCGGGAATTGCTTTCCTGAAGAAACTGCGTGCGGCCGGAAACCGCGTTCCGGTTCTGGTTCTGACAGCACGCCTTGCCGCGAACGACAAGATCGATGCGCTTGATCTGGGCGCCGACGACTACATGATCAAGCCATTCGATCTGGGCGAACTGGAAGCGCGAATTCGCGCCATCGTCCGCCGGCGCAGCGGCGATGCCGACCGCACATTGTCTGTTGGCAAGCTGACCTTTGACATGGCCGCCCGGCGGGTCCTGATCGACGGGGAACCATGCGAACTGACGCGGCGCGAGCAGACCCTTCTGGAAATTTTTCTGACGAACCGCGACCGTGTGCTTGAAAAAGAAGATCTTCTGACCCGGCTGTTCGGCCACGACGAGGAGCGCAACCCGAATGCGGTCGAGCTCTATGTCGGTCGCCTCAGGCGAAAGATCGAGGGATCCGGTCTTGAAATCCGGACATTGCGCGGCCTTGGCTATCAGGCGGTTTCGATGGAATCGGGAACGTGATGGGGCACCCCGTACGTCAGGCCTTGCCCGGCCGCAGCCTTTCAATCGTCTACCGTTTGACGATCTCGCTCACGCTGGTGCTGACGCTGGCCGTGGCCGCCACGATCTGGGCAGCTTATGGTTATGGCCGACAGGCGGCCAATGAGGCATTTGACCGGCTCCTGCAGGGGGCCGCGCTGCAGATCGCGGAGCGCATCTTTGTTGTCGAAGGCGAGGTGCGTGTCGATATACCCGTGTCGGCTTTCGAACTCCTGTCGCTCGCCAAGGATGAACGCGTGTTCTACCGCGTTACGCAGCCCGACGGCACCACACTCACCGGATACGAGGATTTCCCGCTGCCTGACGCGGCCACCATCCCGGAAGGCGGCTACACCTACGAAGTCCAGTTCGGGGGCGAGCGGGTCCGCGCACTCGTCATGCTGCGCCGGCTCGCGGAACGGGCGGTGAGCGGCGACATCCATATCATCGTGGCGCACACGACCGGAAGCCGTGAGCAACTGGCGCGCAGCATGGTCACCCAGGCAGTTGCCGTTATCGCCGGTGCCGGTCTTGCAATCCTGATCCTGGCGCTGCTTGCCATGCGCTATGCCATGCGCCCGCTCGAACGCATTCAAACAGCGATCCTGGAACGTGATCCGCTCGATCTCTCGCCATTCTCCATGCACGCGCCGGACGAGGTTTCGGCGCTGGTTGCCGCGATCAACCGCTTCATGGGCAGGCTCGACCGCCGTGTGCGTGCCATGCAGGATTACGTCGCCGATTCCGCCCACCAGATCCGCACTTCCATCACCGCGTTGAGAGCGCATAGCGAACTCGCCCTGGACGAAGACGATCCACAGCGCCTGAAGACGCTGCATCGCCGCATTCGCAGCCGCGCGATCGGCCTGAACCGTCTGACCGATCAGCTTCTGAGCCACGCGCTCGTGACGCATCGCGCCGACACCGCTCCGCTCGAGCCGCTGGATCTGCGCCGCATTGCCGTTGGCGCAGAGCGCGACTTTGTGCAAATCGCAGGCGGGCGCAAACCGCGCATAAGGCTCGATCTGCCGGAGGAACCCGTGATGGTTCGTGGCGATGCGTTCAGCCTGCGTGAAGCGATCAAGAACCTGTTGAACAACGCGCATGCGCACGGAAAGCCGCCCATCGATCTCGTGGTCACCGTGGGCGACGACCGGGCGCGCATTGCGGTTACCGATGCGGGCGAGGGGCTGCCTGTCAGCGACGCCAGCGAAATCGGGCATCGTTTTGCAATCAATCCCAACAAGCCGGAAAGCGCCGGGCTGGGGCTCGCCATCGTCCGGGAGGTCGCTGAGTTTCACCACGGCCGCATCACGCTGGATCGTGAGGAGCGGGGCTTCACCATCAGCCTTGATCTGCCGCTCGCCCGGGAAGGAACAAAAGCATCATGAGACGCCTGATTTTCGGACTGTGTCTGTTGGCAGCATGGATTGTGCCGCCATCGGCCATGGCGGAAGACACGCGGTTCGACGCATCCGGTGAAGAAGCCGAAACGCTTGTTATCGGCAGTGTCACCGATCTTGTCTTCATAGAACCGCTGATCCGCGAGTTTCAGCGCACCAACCCTTCCACTGCGGTCATCTATCGGCAAATGACCAGTCTGGATCTTTACGCCGCCGTCGCCGATGCTTGTGAAAAGGGAGAATTTTTCGCTGACACCGTCATTTCGTCGGCCATTCCCGAGCAGGTACGGCTTGTCAATGACGGATGCTCGGAGCCATTCCGCTTCAGCCTGCCGCCCGATCTGCCCGACTGGGCGTCATGGCGCAATGAACTCGTCGGTCTTACCTACGAGCCGGCCGTCATCGTGTATGACCGTGAAGGACTGAAGCCGGAAGAAGTTCCGCGCAACCGCTTCGAGCTGGTCGATCTTCTGCGTCAGACCGAGCGTTTTCGAGGCCGCATCGGCACCTACGACATCGAGAGCTCCGGTGTCGGCTATATCTTCGCTTTCGAGGACGCCTCGCAGGCCTCCACATGGGGGCGGCTGCTCGAGAGCCTTGGTCAGAACCGCGCGCGACTCTTCTGTTGCAGCTCCGAGGTGATCGACGGTGTTCGCACCGGCCGGCTCGTGCTTGGCTACAATGTTCTGGGATCCTATGCGCTTGCCCGGCAGGAGGAGGACCCGCGCATCGGCATCATCTTCCCTTCCGATTACACACTGGCATTGTCGCGTGCGGCTCTTGTTTCGCGCCACGCCCGCAACAAGCGCGCCGCCAATGCGCTGATCGCGCTTGCGCTGACCGATACGGGGCAGCGCCTCCTCTCGGGCCCGTCCCGTCTTTTTTCGTCGCTCAACGGTCCGGCCATGCTCAATCGCATCGACACGGGAGCCGGCCCCTCGGCTGAAGAGGCTGCGTTCAGGCCGATTGCGCTTTCCCCGGCGCTGCTGGTCGGGCTCGACCAGGCAAAGCGGAAGGCATTTCTGGATCAGTGGCGCAAATCCTTCCAGTTGGGCGGCGGGGAGTAGGGGAAACCCTATTTGATTTCCACGGAAGCTTGGCTAATCATGCGGCTCCACACCGGAGGGGGATCGGGAGGATATGGCGAGCGGACAGGCGGCAAGAGCACCACGCAACACGGCGGCGGATCCGGAATTCGGCCCATGGCTGGCTCAGGCCTCCATTCTCGTGATCGACGATGAGCCGGGCATGAGAAACTTTCTTTCGCGGACGCTCGGCCCCCGCTGCAATCGGCTCGACGAGGCCGCCGACACCGAGGAGGCATCGCGCAAGCTCGACACCAACCATTACGATGTGGTGATCCTCGACAACATCATGCCAGGCAAGAATGGCGTTGACTGGCTGGCCGAGCAGCGCGCTATCGGCTTTTTCTCCAATGCCATTTTGATGACGGCCTACGCGGATCTGGAGACTGCTATTCAGGCGCTGCGCGCCGGTGCTGTGGATTTCATTCTGAAACCCTTCCGCTCCAACCAGCTTTTGAACGCGGTGGCGCGTTGTCTCGACCAGATGCGGCTCCAGCGCGAAAACTATGTGTTGCGTTATGAACTGAAATCGACCTCCGATCACGTGCTCCTGCGTGACAAGCTGATCGGTGGATCCAAAACGATCAGCGACGTGCGGGAGACGATTGCCCGCGTTGCGCCGCTGCCGACCTCGGTGCTTCTGACGGGCCAGTCCGGTACTGGCAAGGAGGTTGCTGCGCGCTCTCTCCATTCACTGTCGGACCGGGCTCACAAGCCCTTCGTGCCCGTGAACTGCGCTGCCATTCCACCCGACATGATCGAGACCGAGTTGTTCGGCCATCTCAGGGGTGCCTTCACCGGCGCGGAGGCGGCACGCGAAGGGCTTTTCATGCATGCGCAGGGCGGAACCCTGTTTCTCGACGAGATCGGCGAGTTGCCGCCAGCCACGCAGAGCAAGCTTCTGCGCGTGCTCGAGGACCGGCGCATCCGGCCTGTGGGATCGGAACGCGAAATTCCTGTCGACCTGCGTTTTGTTTTTGCAACCAACGCCGAACTCGAAAAACTGGTGGAAGCCGGCCAGTTTCGCGCCGATCTGTTCTTCCGCATCAACGTGATGCAGATCCATCTGCCCCCGCTCAGGGATCGTGGCGAGGATGTGCAGGAACTTGCCGACCTGTTCATGACCAAGCTCTCTCAACAGCTTGGAATGCCCAAAGTGCCCATTGGGGCGGATGCACGAGCTGCCCTTGCGAGTTATGGGTGGCCTGGCAATGTACGTGAATTGCGCAATCTCATAGAGCGGACACTGATTCTCGGCCGTTTCCCGCACGATTTCGGCGGTGGGATCCGAGCCGTGCCCGACAGCGTCGAGGGTGGGGAAAGTCTTGCCGATATCGAGCGTCGCCACATACTTGCCGTGCTGAACCGGCTGGGCGGCGACCGGGAGGCTGCCGCGCGCCAGCTCGGCATTTCCCGCAAGACGATCGACCGCAAATGTGCCGTCTGGAATGTCTGACCGATTAGATCCTGACCGGCGCGGGGGGCAAGGGCGGTCGGTCCGTTTTCGCCTCCTCGTGATCGCGCTTTTACCCACGCTTGTGATCCTGCCTCTGCTTCTGGGCATGGCAGTCTATCGGTGGAACGCGAAGTTCGATGCCGCGCTGATCTCCAAGGTCAATGGCGACCTGACGATTGCCCATCAATATTTCGCACGATTGCTGGAAAACACTGGCGAACGCATCACGGCGCTGGGCCGCTCGGCACGTTTTCGCGATGTCGTGGAGGCTGGCGGAGGCGGTCTGGAAGCGCTCCTGGAAGAACATCGCCGCGCACTCAATCTCGACTTTGTGTATCTGATCCCTGCAGATGGCAGCGTTGTGACATCGGCGCCGAAGCTTGCAGGCGTTCCGCGCTCCGACTGGCCGATCATCGAGGCAGCACTTTCGGGAGAAGCGTCCACAGGGATCGACATATTTTCCGAGGATGAACTGGCTTCAATCGCGCCGGTGCTGGCTACGCGCGCCCGGCTGGAGCTGGTGCCCACGGCCAATGCCGTGCCCACGGACCGCGCAGCCGAAACGCGCGGCATGGTCGTTCATTCGGCAACGCCGGTGCGCTTGCCCGGAGGGCGTCCCGCTGCCCTTGTCGGCGGCAGTCTCCTGAACCGGAACCTCGAATTCATCGACACGATCAACGATCTCGTCTATCGGGAGGCGAGCCTGCCAGAGGGAAGCCAGGGAACCGCAACGCTCTTCCTCGACGATGTGCGCATCAGCACGAATGTCCGGCTCTTCGAGGGGCGCAGGGCGCTCGGCACGCGCGTGTCGAGTATCGTGCGTTCTGCGGTGCTCGGCGAGGGGCGCGTCTGGCTCGACAGCGCTTTTGTTGTCAATGACTGGTATATCTCCGCCTATGAGCCGATCACCGACAGCTTCGGCAAGCGTGTCGGGATGCTTTATGTCGGCTTTCTGGAAGCACCCTTCACGGAAGCCAAATACGCAACGCTGTTGACAATCGCTGTTGCGTTTCTGGCGATCACGGCTCTGAGCGTTCCATTGTTCCTGCGCTGGGCGCGTTCGATCTTCAAGCCGCTGGAGCGCATGGCAGGCACCATCTCCGAGGTGGAAGGCGGGGATCTGGGAGCGCGCACGGGCATTCATGGCGTCGATGATGAAATCGGCCGGGTGGCGCAGCATCTCGATCTGCTTCTGGAGCGATTGCAGGAGCGCGACAGGCAATTGCGCGCCTGGAACGAGGAACTGAACGCCCGGGTGGAGGAGCGCACACGCGAACTGCGGCTCGCAAACCGGCAATTGGAGGCCACCACCCGTCAACTCATCATGTCGGAAAAGCTGGCGGCCATTGGCGAAATCACCGCCGGTGTGGCGCATGAAATCAACAATCCGATTGCCGTAATCCAGGGCAATCTTGAAGTGGTGCGTCAGGTGATGGGTGAGCGCGCCGACGAGGCGCGAACCGAGTTCCGGTTGCTTGACGAACAGGTCCACCGGATCAGCCAGATCGTGACCAAGCTACTTCAGTTTGCCAAGCCGGAAGAATATGCGGGTTTTCTGGAGCGTCATTCCCCAAAAGACGTGATCACGGACACGCTGCCGCTCGTTCAGCATCTTCTCAACAAGGCGGAAATCGCCGTCACGCAGGATCATCTGGCGACCCGGCTTGTCTTGATGAACCGGACTGAACTCCAGCAGGTGCTCGTGAACTTGATCGTAAACGCCATTCACGCCATGCCCGATGGGGGAGTGCTTTCAATCGTCAGCCGTGATGAGGATCCTGAAGGCAGGCAGGGGCTCGTTATCGAGATCACCGACACCGGTGTCGGCATGACACCCGACATGCTGGAGAAGATCTTTGATCCATTCTTCACCACCAAGCGACGGGAAGGAACCGGTCTAGGTCTGTCGATCAGCCAGACCCTGATCAGCCGTCAGGGCGGCAAGATCTCGGTCGAAAGCAGACCGGGCAAGGGAACCCGCTTCACGATCTGGCTACCCGAAGCCCGTTGAACGCGCCGGACAAAATGTCCTGACGTTTTGGACAAATTGTCCATTTCGGCAACCGCGCAGCCGATAAGTATCTGAAATCCTTGGTGCGTGCTTACTGGCACGAGCGTTGCTTATCTCAAGTCGAGGTAAGAGGAGGACGCTATCGACATCCGGGTCCCGACCCGGAAGTGCCTGTCGCGGAGGGCGGCAGGCCACATCAATCGGGATCATCACATGTTTAACCAGCAGGACGGCTGCCGGCACACCCGGCAGGAGGAGGAGACTTATGTCCGCAGCAAGTGAAACATTATCCGGCGCCCCGGAAGGCGGCATACTCGAGAGGGAGAGGATCATCGCCCAGCCGGGCTTTAACCGCTGGCTGGTGCCACCGGCTGCCCTCGCGATTCATCTGTGCATCGGCATGGCCTATGGTTTCAGCGTGTTCTGGCTGCCGCTGACGCAGGCCATCGGCATTTCCCAGCGTGTCGTGTGCGAAGACATGACGCTTGTCAGTGCGCTGTTCACCACGAGCTGTGACTGGCGGGTTTCGGATCTGGGCTGGATTTACACGCTCTTCTTCGTGCTGCTCGGTTCGGCTGCGGCGATCTGGGGTGGCTGGCTCGAAAGAGCGGGCCCGCGCAAGGCGGGTGTGGTCGCAGCCTTCTGCTGGTGCGGCGGCATCGCCGTTGCCGCCATTGGCGTGATGTTTCATCAGCTCTGGCTGATGTGGCTTGGCGCCGGCGTGATCGGCGGCATCGGGCTGGGGCTTGGTTACATCTCGCCCGTCTCGACCCTGATCAAATGGTTTCCGGACCGGCGCGGCATGGCGACGGGCATGGCGATCATGGGCTTTGGCGGCGGCGCCATGATCGGCGCGCCTTTGGCCGATATGCTGATGAACACGTTCAAAACCGCCAGTTCCGTTGGTGTCTGGCAGACCTTTCTGATCATGGCAGCCATCTATTTCGTCTTCATGATGGGCGGCGCGTTCGGCTATCGCATTCCGCCTGCGGGCTGGCGTCCGGAGGGTTGGACGCCCCCGGAGAAGAGTGCGAAGTCGATGATCACTTCGCGACATGTCCATCTGCGTGACGCCCACAGGACAAAACAGTTCTGGCTGATATGGGCTGTGCTCACGCTCAATGTTTCGGCCGGAATCGGCGTTATCGGCATGGCTTCGCCCATGCTTCAGGAGATTTTCGGCGGACGGCTGCTCGGATTGCCGGAGCTGACCTTCAACGAGCTCGATGCGTCGCAAAAATCTGCCATTGCCGCGATTGCTGCGGGGTTTGCCGGTCTCCTTTCGCTGTTCAACATCGGCGGTCGCTTCTTCTGGGCCTCGCTGTCGGACAAGATCGGGCGCAAGAACACCTATTACGCGTTCTTCCTGATCGGCATCGTGCTCTATGCGCTGGCGCCTTCTGCAGCCCATATGGGCAGCCAGGTCCTCTTCGTTTTGATGTTCGGCATCATCCTGTCCATGTATGGGGGAGGTTTCGCCACAGTGCCGGCCTATCTCGCTGACATTTTTGGAACGCAGTTCGTTGGTGCGATACATGGCCGGCTGCTGACGGCGTGGGCGACAGCCGGCATCATCGGCCCAGTGGTGGTGAACTACATACGCGAGGCGCAGCTCAATGCGGGCATTCCGCGCGAGCAGGTCTACGACTTTACGATGTACATCCTGGCCGGAATGCTGCTTCTCGGCCTGATCTGCAACATGCTCGTCAAGCCACTTTCGGAGAAATGGTACATGCCGGAGGAAGAAGTCGCCAGGC
Organism: Nitratireductor sp.; assembly: GCF_017794765.1. Lineage (GTDB taxonomy): Bacteria > Pseudomonadota > Alphaproteobacteria > Rhizobiales > Rhizobiaceae > Nitratireductor. The sequence goes on from NZ_CP051236.1 coordinate 2,446,762, forward strand.
TCCAGGCAAAGTCTGCGGCAGCCGATGCCGGCCCGACCGGCTCTTTCGGCATCGGCAAGGGCGGGTTCGATGGCAAGACGCTGGCCGCCTGGGCCGTCGTCGGCATCCCCATTCTTTGGGGTGTCTGGATAACGCTGCAAAAGACCGCGGCCCTGTTCTAGACAGGGTTGTTGCAGCGCGCCCTCCGGCATGAGCCCCGCCGGAGGGCAAAACTATGCGATACTCCAAATCAATGTGAGGAGGAGGAGGTGGTGGTGGTGGTGGTGGCGGAGTGCCCGGCCCGGGCTTGCTCAAGGAGCCAACGCTCACTATGTCGTGCCTTGGTATTCTGGGATCGCTCGAGGCGGGAGACAGACACTGGACGGGCACATCATCATCATCGGCGCTGGCCACGCGGGCGTGCAGGCCGCATCGAGCCTGCGCGAGGAAGGCTTTGACGGGCGGCTAACGCTTGTTTCGGAAGATCCCGAACTGCCCTACCATAAACCACCGCTCTCGAAAGCTTTTCTGAAGGCCGCCGATGCGGAGCCTCAGATCCTGCGGGCGCAGGCGTTCTATGAAACCCATAATATCGAGTTGCTTACAGGCGTTCGTGCCACGGCCATCGATCAGGGTGCCCGAACGCTGACGCTGGACGATGGCAGGCAGCTTGAATGGAGCAAGCTCCTGCTTGCGACAGGCGCCCAACCCCGCCGGCTGTCGGTGCCGGGTTCTGGACTCGAGGGCATTTTTTATCTGCGTGACTGCGCCGATGCCCGTCTGCTGCGCGATGCCCTGGCATCCGCACAGAACGTCGTTGTGGTCGGCGGCGGCTTTATCGGGCTTGAGGTGGCTGCTACAGCCATCATTGCGGGAAAGAATGTAACCGTTCTTGAAACGGCCGAACGCATCCTCGGTCGCGCCGTGAGCAAACCCGTTGCAGACCATATGCATGGCTATCATGAGGGCCTCGGCGTCAGAATAATGACCAATACCGGTGTCGAGCGGCTCGATGGCGAGGATGGCAGACTACGTGCCGTGATGACATCCTCGGGCCAGGCGCTTCCCGCTGATCTGGTGTTGGTGGGAATCGGAGCACTGCCGGACACCTCACTGGCCGAATCGACCGGCCTTGTCTGCGACAACGGTATTCATGTGGATGCTTCCTGCCGCACCAGCGCCAATGACATCTATGCCATCGGCGATTGTGTTTCCTTCCCGCAGGGCGGCTCGGGGCGCAGGTTGCGCCTCGAATCGGTCCAGAACGCCACCGACCAGGCGCGTATCGCCGCAAAGTCCATGCTCGGCAAGGATGCAGTCCACGATGCGGTACCATGGTTCTGGTCCGATCAGGGCGAGCGCAAGCTGCAGATGGCGGGGCTTTCCTTCAGCGTGGACGCTGAGGTGATCACTGGCGATCCTGAGAGTGGTGCCTTTGCCGTTTATCTCTATGCGGGCGGTCGACTTGTTGCTGTGGAAACCGTCAATCGCCCGGGCGAACACGTGATGGCGCGGCGGATGCTGGCCGCAGGATTCTCCCCATCCGTGGACGTGGTGCTTGAAGGCGCTGCAGCGCTGAAGGCAGCGATGATGACCGCCACGCGTTGAACGAAGCTGTTGAAGCGCCCCCGAAGTCCTGACCTCCCTGCAAACCGGAACGGGTAAACAGGTCGATCCTCGATTGATTTGAGACGTCTGCAATCTGCAGGAGCGAGAAACGCCACGGGTCTGTGTGGGCAGCAAGACACGGTGAGTGCGGCTTCTTCTTTGGAATGCGTATGGCGGGTCGGATCCTGAGACCGGGCTCTCCAGATATTTGAAGCACCCGAAGAAGCCATCGAATGGTGCGTTTTCCCAGCAGTTGCGACAATCAGAATGGGTGTACGATCAACATATTTCGCCGATCTGGCGTCCGGAAGCGCAATGTCATCCGGCATCCAGGGCGACGGCGGGTGAAACACCCGTCCTTTTCCACGTGATGACGATGATCGCGGTGACCGCGATCTGGAGGGTTGCAAAAATTACCATTGCCAGGAACAGACCGAGCATGTCTGCCAGTGCGCCGCTGGCGATAACCGGCAGGGAAAACCCGAAATATGCATACACGAACAATCCCGCTGTAGCCCGCGCCCTGTCATCCGGTGCACGTAGCGAAACCTCTGCCAGTGCAGCCAGATAGGTAAAGCCATAGCTTGCAGCGCTGGTGATGCATGTGCCAGCGAGAACGAATGCCAAAACCTTGAAAAATACTCCGGCGAGGAGGACGAGGAAGCCGAGTGGGATCAAAACGAATCCCAGAGCAAGCGCATCGCCATTGGTCATGCGTCGGGCAATCGGCTGACAAAGGAAACCCACGAAGATCGCCAGAAAGATGACGAGTCCCGTCCATCCGCCAAGGTCGTTAGCGGCAAGTTCCAGCGGAACGACCGCGATTGTCATCCCGGTTGTGGACCAGGCCAGCGCCATTGCTGCCCCAAATACCCAAGTGCCGGAGGGGAAGACAGGCAGGCGCAGAAGGGAAACGGGTTTGGCGCTGTCAACCCGAGGCAGCCCGAGGGCAATCACGGCAAGGACGGGAGCTGCCACAAAGAGTACGATGTAGCTGGCTGGCAGAAGCGTTGGTCCTTGCAGTCCAAGACTGATACCTGTCGCCAAAGCGCCCCCTCCAAAGCCAAGCGATGTGGCGGAAGTGACGACGAGTGCGCCACCTTTCGCGCGATCCTGGCCTAGAATTTCTGTCATGTAGGCGGCCCCGCTGGTCGTCGCGAGAGCGGTCCCGATCCCCAGCAGGAAACGCGCGACCACAAGACTTGTCCAGCTAGGTGCCTGCACGAGAAGTGCTGTTGCGACAGCGCCCAGTATCAAAGCCAGGGCGATGGGGCCCCGTCGTCCTATCCTGTCCGAGAGCCCGCCGAGTAGCAACAGGGTCGGCATAAGACCTCCGACATAGGCCGCGAACGCGGCCGTCACAGCCGTCGCTCCGACATCACTTTCCGCCGCGTAGGCATCATAGAGCGGAGCCTGAAGGTTTACGGCGAACGTCACCGTGAAGAGACCAGCGGCAAGAAGGCAAGCTGACATGTTTCTGGACATCGGGGGCCTCAAGAATTCAATCGGGATTGCTATGCCATGAGGAAATTAGTATGACAATTTTTAAATTGTACTGGATACATTCGGGATATGGGAAAACCTCGATACATTCGCCTCGCCGACATGCTTTCGAATGCGATTCAGGATGGCAAGCTGGCTCCGGGTACGAAGCTTCCGACACATCGCGCGTTTGCAGAGCAGTTCAAGGTGGCACTTGCCACGGCGACGCGGGCTTACGGCGAGTTGGAGCGCAGGGGCTTGATTGTCGGCGAAGCCGGGCGCGGCACGTTCGTGCGGGATCTGGCTTTGCCACCCGCGCTTGGGGTCCGGCAGATCGCCAACGATGACCTCATCGACCTGGTTTTCAACATGCCAGGTGACGCAGCCGATGCAGATAAGTTGCGATCGGGCCTAAGGCGGCTTGCCGCGAGTGGCGACCTGGAGGCGATGCTACGCTACCAGCCGCACGGCGGGCGAAGGCACGAGCGCCGGATCATCGCCGAAAGCCTTTCGCCGACCCTTGGACCGGTCGACCCCGAAAGCCTTCTCGTCACGTCCGGTGGCCAGCACGGGCTGGCGATACTCGCTCTCGGGCTTTTTCGGCGCGGGGAACGGATCGCACTCGACACCCTGACCTATCCAGGTTTCAAATCCATTGCCGCGTTGCAGGGGCTCGAACTCGTTCCGGTCGACGGGAAGGGCGGCGTGATGGATCCAGAAGATCTGCAACGACAATGTCGTGAACGAAAAGTGCGCTGCGTCTATCTGATGCCAACAGTTCACAACCCCCTGGGATCGGTCATGAATGAGGAGACGCGCCTGCGCCTGATTGAGGTTGCACGTGAGAACGACCTGCTGATCATCGAGGATGCGGCGTATGCTTTTCTGGAGCCGGACCCTCCGGCCAGTCTCCTCTCCCTCGCGCCGGAGCGAACGTTTCACGTTGGGAGCTTTTCCAAGAATCTCGCGACAGGGCTACGCCTGGGCTATGTGATCGCCCCTGCGCTGTACACAGACCGACTGCTCGAAGCCATCCGGGCGACCACCTGGAATGCCCCGGCGCTTATCTCCGGTCTTGCCACGGGCTGGATAGAAGATGGCACGCTCGCCAGCTCTCAAATGGCTCGGCGGCGTGATGGCGCAGAGCGCCAGAAGCTTTGCCACAGCGTTTTGAATAGGTCGGCCATTCTTTCTCATCGCAACGCAGGCTTCGCCTGGTTGCCGTTGGAAAAGGGTGCTCGGGCCGAGCCAGTTGTTTCGCGCCTGAAGGAGCATGGCATTTTGGCTTCCAGTGCGGAGCCATTTGCGACGACAGTTGCAGTGCCGCAGGCGTTGCGGCTCGCCTTCGGTGGCATTCCAATGCATGAGCTGGAGGGAGTATTTCAGTTGGTTCGAGAAGTCATCGAGGGAGTTCCGCATGCTGCAGGAATGCTCGAGTAGCGGGCATCTGTGCGGGTGCGGCGATCCGAGCTGGTCCACGGAGGCAACAGCCTGGCGAGGTTCGGCAGTCCGAACCCGCCTTCGTCGAAGACTGCGTTAACGGCTCTTCGTCATCAAACCAGACGCTCGGCGACAAACCAGCTGTCTCCAATGGCTTGCCGGCTATATCCACTTGTATCCGCCACAAGCGAGACAGTACCCAATGCGCGACAACTAACGGTGCCCCGACGATTGGCCATTACTCTGGCATTGTCGCTTTCATCGACGGGCGGCATGAGAATTCAGCAAACCAAGCCGCAAGGTCTGCGCGATCTTTCCTCCATGGTTTGTCGGCAAAGCGAAAGTCGAGGTAGCCCAGTGCACATGCGACAGCGATACTGCCAAGCGTAGGTGCGCCGGTGAGGTGTGGCAACCAACGTTTCTGTAGGTCGTCCAGGCCGCTGTCGACCTTCTCCATCTGACTGTCGTGCCAAAGTTGCCAGTAAAATTCGGAAGGACGCAGCACCGATTCGTAACGGCACAGGAGGGCCGCATCGAGGATGGAATCGGCGAGGGCTTCGAGCGTCATCGCCTGGAAACGTTTGGCGGGGTCTTCCGGCAGCAGCGGCATCGCGCCTGACATCGAATCGACATAGGCGCAGATCACCCGGCTGTCAAACAGCGCGGTGCCATCGTCGAGCAGTGCGGTGGGCACCTTGCCGGACGGGTTCTCACGAACGATGACCGGGTCGCGTTTCACCGGCCAGGCGTTGGAGGGCAGCTTCTCAAGCTGGTCCGCGATGCCCTTTTCATGGGCGGCGACGAATACCTTCCGGACAAAAGGGGATGCGGGCGAGAAGAATACGCGAAGTGTCATTTACTGGTCTTTCTGGCAAGTATTGGCAGTTGGAGGCGAAAAAGCGAGTTTCCTGAAGGTCTCCTCAGGGTCGTTGCGGAGACGATCAACGAGTGCCTCTCCGGCATATTGGACATGTTCGTGCATGATGGCGGCGGCGCGTTCGCCGTCGCTGTTTCGGAGTGCTCGGGCGATGCGGTGGTGATCGTCATGCGAGCGCTGGATCAGGGCGAAATCGTCCGCCTCCCACAGGATGATGCGATCAGAGACCAGCGGAACATTGTGGGTCCTGCCGACGAATTCGTGTAGCCAGGGATTCTGGGCCGCGTTGATGATCGTGTCGTGGAACCGGACATTGAACTGGCGATACTCGGGAAGATCCGCCACATCGAGCGAACCTGAAGACAGGATACGGTCGCCGATCGTCACGAGGCGGTCCAGTTCCTCGATGGTCGCATTGTCGATTCCACACCGCACCGCTGCCCGGCAGGCCATGGCTTCCAGTCCGGCGCGGATCTCGAAAACTTTGATGATGCTGTCGACAGAGAAAGACTTCACCCGGTAGCCCCGGTTCTCCTCGTAGCTCAGCAAGCCGTCCTGCGTGAGCGTCGCCATCGCCGTGCGCAGCGGCGTGCGTGAAATGCCCAGTAGCTCCGATAGGTGGTTCTGGCGTACCGGCTGCCCAGGATGCAACTGACCGGAGAGGATCATCTCCCTCAGGGCGGCGGTCGCTTCGCCCGCTGCGGTTTTTCCTTTCAAGACAGCACCCTTCTCCCATCGATTTGTTGTCCGGATCATGCCTCCAAGAGACCCATTCTGCAACTGGCCACACGCAATAAATGGATACAATTTAGCGGTATTTGAGAAATTATATTGACAAAAATCGCATTATTGGACTCAATCTAGGCTCCGAGGGCGAATGGGAGGAGTTTGGCTTGTCGGGCTTGGCGTTGGTAACCGGTGCAGCGGGTGGAATCGGGCGGGCGGTTTGTGATCGTCTGGCATGCGACGGATTCACCGTTATCGCGTGCGATCTGGATGAGGAAAGGGTCGGCGATCTCGCCGCGCGGCTGCCGTCCGGCCCGCATTTAGCGCGAAAGCTGGACGTCACCGACGAGGTGGCCATCCACAAGACCTTCGGCGATATCGAACGCGAATATGGGCCGATCCACGTCGTCGTTGCCGCTGCGGGCATTCTGATCCTCGACGAGAATGGCGCCCGCCGTCCGATCACCGAGCTGTCAACCGAGGAGTGGCAGAAAACGCAGGCGGTCAACAGCACCGGCACTTTCTTCCTCCTGCGCGAATTCCTTCGCCTGCGCGAGGCAAACCCGGTCGAAGGTGCTCGCTTTATCGGTTTTTCATCGGTCGCCGCCCAGTTGGGCGGCTACCGATCGAGTTCCGCCTATATCGCCAGCAAGAGTGCCGTGCTCGGCCTCGTGAAAGCCGCCGCCCGTGAGGGGGCAGCGATCGGCGTCGCGGTCAACGCGGTCGCGCCGGGTCTGATCAACGCGCCGATGCTGCGCCTCTCGCTGAACGAGGCCGATGACGCGGCGGTGGCGCAGTCCATCCCGCAAGGCCGCATCGGAACGCCGGAGGACGTCGCGGGCGCGGTGTCATTCCTGGCGGGTCCGGACAGCGCCTACATCACCGGCGGTGTCATTGACGTCAATGGCGGCTACCGGATGCAGTGACATGCAATTAACCCGATTCATAAGCCACTTGCTTGCCGGCCTGGCCGCGCTCGCGCTGTTCTTGATGATGCTGCACGTCACAGCCGACGTGCTCGGCAAATATCTGCTCAACCGACCGATCCCTGGCACTGCGGAAGTGGTTGCCAGCTATTACATGGTCGCGGCGGTCTTCCTGCCACTCGCCTGGGTAGAGGTGCGCCAGGGCTCTATCGTCATGGAGCTGCTCTACGCTCTCTTGCCGAATACGCTGAAGCGCTGGGTCTATTTGCTGGCAACGCTTCTATCCGGCGTCTTCTACGGCGGCCTCGCCTGGCTGTCCTGGGGGATCGCGGTCCAGTCCTGGAAGATCGGCGAAGTTGTTGAAGGTACCTGGCGCGTCGTCATCTGGCCGACCAAGTTCCTGCTGCCAATCGGCCTGGCGCTTGCATGTATTGTCATGGCCATCCGTCTCATCGAGATTCTCGCGGGGCGCGTCGCGCCACATGCCGAGATCGAAGACCCGGCATAGGTGTCGCCATGGATCGTCTGGACATAGGTCTGATAGGCATCGCAGCGACGCTCATCGCGATCGGCCTTCGTATTCCCATCGGCGTCGCCATGGGGCTGACCTCGTTCATCGGGATCTGGGCCATGATGGGACCGATGCCGGCCATCGGTATCTCCAAGGCCATTCCCTATGAATTGATCGGCGACTGGAATCTCTCCGCTGTCCCGATGTTTCTGCTGATGGGCTACATCGCCTCCGGCGCCCGGCTGACATCTGGCCTGTTCAATGCGGCACGGGTCTTCCTCAACCGCCTGCCGGGCGGGCTGGCGACGGCGAGCATCGCATCCAGCGCGCTGTTCGCCTCGGCCAGCGGCTCTTCAGTCGCAACCGCGGCTGCCTTTTCGCGTATCGCCGTACCGGAGATGCTGAAGGCCGGATACGCGCCCTCGCTCGCCTCCGGCTCAGTTGCTGCGGCGGGCACGCTGGGCTCGCTGATCCCGCCGAGCGTTTTGCTGATCGTCTACGGGCTGATGATGGATGTCTCCATCGCCGCGCTTTTCCTCGCCGCACTGATCCCGGGTATCCTCTCGGGCCTGGTATTCGCCGGCATGATCACGATCCGTTGCATGCTCAACCCGTCGCTCGCGCCGCGCCTCGACACGCAGACGACATGGCGCGAGAAGCTCGCGTTGGTGCGCGAGACATGGCCGCTGCCAGTGCTGATTGCCGGCGTTCTCGGCGGCATCTTCTCCGGTATCTTCACGGCGACCGAAGCCGGCGCGATAGGGGCCTTCCTGGCCTGCGCGATCGCGATGATCCGCGGCACGCTGAGCGTGAAAACGCTAACGCACGCGCTGATCGACACCGCGCAGAGCACGTCGACGATCTTCATCATCGTTGTTGGCGCCGCGCTGTTCTCGCGCTTCCTTGCCCTGTCGACCCTGCCGGTATGGGTGTCGCAGCAACTGGCCGGCTTGGACGCGACAACCGTGATCATCCTGATCTGCATCCTCTACCTGGTCCTCGGATGCTTTCTCGAAAGCATCTCGATCCTGCTGCTCACCATCCCGGTTCTGGCATCGATCATCCACGGTCTCGACATCAACGCGATCTGGTTCGGCGTACTGGCGGTAAAGTTGCTCGAGACGGGGCTGATTMCCCCGCCGGTCGGCATGAATGTCTATGTCATCCGGTCGAGCCTTGGCGACAGCATACCGCTGGGCACCATCTTCAAGGGCGTCTCGTGGTTCATCCTCGCTGACGCTTTCACTATCGTTCTACTCGTGGCCTTTCCGATCATCACACTCTGGCTGCCCGGGCTTTCTGGGTGAGGAGAACACAATACCCGGTTCGCCGGATCTTCAACTGGAGGAGTTAAATGAAGAAGCTGACGACATCCCTCATGGCCCTGGCCGTCACCGCTCAGGCGGCTCCGGTCTTGGCCGACACCTACCTGGCGACCAACTGGTTGACGCCGGTGCATATCCTGAACGAGCAGCCCTATCAGAAATTCGCCGAGGACATCGCGGAGGCGTCCGGCGGCGAGATCACCTTCGAGGTCTATTCGAGTGGGGCTCTGGTGCCGGCCAAGTCTACGATGCAGGGCATTCGCGACAACGTCGCCCAACTCGGCGTAGTCTATCCGGGCTACACCCCGTCCGAACTGCCGGTCAACAATGTACTCAACGACCTCGTTTTCACCGCCAGCGATGCAATGGCGGCGGCGCTGGCCTACACCGAGGTGGGCATCACGAATGCCCAGTTGAGTGACGAGTGGAAAGCCAATGGCGGCATTTTCGTTGGTGGTTACTCGACCCCGGTCTACAACTTCATGTGCATGGAGCCGCTGGTCTCGCTCGAAGATGCCAAGGGTCGCAAGATCCGCACGGCGGGCGGTGCGCAGACTGCATGGGTTGAAGCGATTGGCGGCGTTCCGGTCTCCGTGCCGATCGGCGACGTTTATTCCGGTCTAAGCCGCGGCTCGCTGGACTGCACCATGTCCGATCCGACCAACCTCGACAAGGGCAACAAGTTCTGGGAGGTGGCTAAGAGCGTCACGATGCTGCCGATGGGCGTTGTGATGGGCGCGACCTATGTACTGAACCCGAGCTTCTGGCAGGGTCTTGAAATCGAACAGCGCAAGGTACTGCTGGACACGATGGCCCTTGGTCTTGCGCGCACGCAGGTCACGTATGCGGCCGACGTGGCGGCAGCCCTGGAGGGTTCGCGCGAACGCGGCCTGTCGATTGACGAGCCGGGCACGGATCTTGCTGAAAAGCTTGCCTCGTTCCAGGCGGACTTCATCGATGCCCTGCCGCAGAAGTCCGTGGATGATCGCGGAATTGCCGATCCGTCGGGCTTGATAGAGGATTTCCTCGCAGCGGAGAAAGCCTGGAAGGAGCGTCTTTCCGGCATCGACCAGACCGATCCGGAAGCCGTCGCCAGTCTGATCCGCGAGCATGTCTACGGCAAGATCGATCTGGAAGCTTTCGGCCAGTAACGGGTACGGCACGAAACCGCCCGGGCCGCAGCGATCCTCCGGCCCGGGCATTTGCTGCCGCGAAAACGGAGAAGCGAGATGAAATCCATCGTGACCGGCGGCGGAGCCGGCATTGGCTTGGCAATCGCTAAGGCGCTGGCACGCGCGGGAGACGATGTCCTGATAGTCGATCTTGCGGGCGACAAGGCGCGCGATGCTGCCAAGATTCTGGTCGCGGCGGGCCTGAAGGCGGAGGCCGTAGAGGCTGACATCACCGACGAGCAGGCGCTCGCCGACATCGTCTCGCAAGCCGGGCGGGTTCGCCGGCTGGTGAACAATGCTGGCATTTTTAACGTAAAGCCTTTCGATACACTCGACGCAGAGGACTTCCGCGGCATGTACGAGGTGAACCTCGTCGCGATGTTTAAGCTCTGCCAGTTGGCGACCCGGGCCATGGGTGAGGGCAGTGCCATAGTCAACATCGCGTCGCGCGCCATGCTCGGTGCGAAAGAGTACATCCATTATGCATCCTCGAAGGCGGCGGTCGCGGGCTTTACCCGCTCGCTTGCGCTCGAGCTTGCCCCGAAAGGTATCACCGTGAACGCCGTCGCCCCGGGCGTGATCGAAACGGACATGCTGAAGGCGCGGCCTGAAGGCGATCTCGAAGCCCTCCGCGGCATGCAGCCCGGCGGGAATCTTGGCAAACCGGAAGACATCGCCGAGGCGGTGGCGTTCCTGAGCTCTCCGAAGGCCCGCTTCATCAGCGGCCAGGTCCTGGTCGTCGACGGCGGCCGGTCGCTCGGCGGAGCGCTGGGAGGCTGAGATGAAGTCATTCGACGGACGGACAGCGATCGTGACTGGCGCGGCATCGGGCATCGGGCGTGCGACCGCGCTGCTGCTTGCTGACCGGGGCGCCAATGTCTTGGCGGTCGATCGCGATGACCAGCTGCTCGGCACCCTGGAAGGCAGGCTGGGCCGTCGGGGCAGGACCCTGCTCACCGACGTGACCGACATTGCACTGGAAGAAAAACTCAAGGCGGCGTTGGCATCGATACCCGCACCTCTGTCTGTGCTGATCAACAATGCAGGCATCGGCGGCGGAGATCGCCTCGACCGGACGGGCGTGGACGATCTGCGCCACATGCTGGAAATCAACCTCGTTTCGCTGTTCCGCATGTGCCAGCTCGGTGTCGACCTGATGCGCGGCAAAGGCGGGGCGATCGTCAATGTGGCCTCGATCTATGCCGAAATCGGAGCGACCAGGAGCGCGGCATACTCGACCTCGAAGGGCGCGGTGGCGACGCTGACACGGCAGATTGCGACCGACTTCGGCCCCGAGGGCATACGCATCAACGCGGTCGCGCCGGGGCTTATCGAGACGCCGATGACGAAGGATCGTATCCATACGGAGAAATGGCGTCACGAGATTTTCGTCGAGCAATCACCGCTGCGCCGGGTCGGTCAGCCCGAGGAGGTGGCATCGGCGATCCTGTTCCTCGCTGGCCCCGATGCCGGGTTCATCAGCGGCGAGGTGCTCCGCGTCGATGGCGGTTGGGCCGTCGGACGTTATCCGCGTCCGGAGGAAGCGGTTTGAATACGGTGAAATCTGAATCTGCTTGCAACGAGGAATTCGATCTCGTCATTATCGGGTCCGGCGCGGCCGGCATGGCCGCCGCGCTGACTGCCCATGAGCTTGGCCTGACGGTCGCGATCTTCGAAAAGGATGCGCAGTTCGGCGGTTCTACCGCGGTTTCCGGCGGCGCCATCTGGATACCCGACAACCCCAAGATGCGCGCGGCGGGCATGTCCGACAGCAGAGAGGATGCGCTGCGCTACATAGCCGGTGAAGTCGGTAACGCAATGAACACGGAAGTGGTGAATGCCTTTCTCAAGAACGGGCCAGAGATGGTCGAGTTCATGGAGACGCACACCGACCTGCAGTTCGAGCACCGCGAATACTCCCCGGACTACCATCCCGACAGTCCGGGCGCCGCTATGGGCGGACGCGTTCTTGATGCCCGCACGTTTGACGGCAGATTACTGGGGGATCATTTCAGGCGTTTAAAAGACCCGATCGACGAGTTCACGGTTCTCGGCGGCATGCTTCTCAACCGCATCGATATCGGTCACTTCATGAATTTGACGCGAAGGCCGACCTCCGCCCTGCATGCCCTGAGGCTCCTTGCGCGCCATCTGCGGGACCGTTTGACATATCATCGCGGAACGCGGCTTGTGCTTGGTCAGGCGGTCGCGGGCCGTCTGGCCTATTCGGTGCTCAAGCGCAACATCGGGATCCGGACGGGCGTCGCGCTCGACCAACTGCTTTACAAGAATGGCCGTGTCACGGGTTTCGCGGCCGATGACGGAACGGAATTCCGCGCCCGTGTTGGCGTAGTCCTGGCGACTGGTGGCTTTCCGGCTTCGCAGACCATGCGCCGAGAGGTTATGGCCCATGTACGGGAAGGATCAGCGCATTACTCGATGTCGCCCAAACCCGCGACCGGCGACGGAATCCGCGCGGCACAGGCGGTTGGGGCGGATTTCCGCAGGTCCAACAAGAATGCTGCCTTTTGGGCACCCGTCTCGCTGATCCCCGCTCAGGGCGGTCATAGGCCCTTTCCGCATCTCTTCCTCGATCGGGCCAAACCGGGCCTGATCGCGATCGACAATACCGGTCGCCGCTTTGTCAACGAGGCATCTTCCTATCATGATTTTGTCAGCGGAATGCTCGCGAGCGGCGTGCACGAGGCCTGGCTGGTCTGTGACCATGCCAATTTGCGGAAATACGGGTTCGGCGCTGTTCGGCCGTTTCCGGCTTCCTACCGGCCGCATATTCGTTCGGGTTATTTAAAGCGTGCGGCTTCTCTCGGCGAACTGGCCTCGCTGTGTGGTGTACCGGAACAGGCACTGGCCGAGACGGTGGACCACTATAATCGCGATGCCACGGTCGGAACCGACAGTGCATTCGGGAAGGGCAATACCGCCTACCAGACCTATCTCGGCGACCCGGACAACAAGCCAAATCCCTGCTTACGGCCGCTCAAAGCGCCATATTACGCGATCCGGATCTATCCTGGCGATATCGGCACATCAATGGGCCTTTCCGTGAATGCCGATGCCCAGGTTCTTGACACCGACGGCAGCGCAGTGCCAGGGCTTTATGCCTGCGGAAACGACATGAACTCGGTCATGGGCGGCGCCTATCCGGGCGCCGGGATTACGCTCGGCCCCGCCCTGACTTTTGGCTACATTGCGGGGTGCCACGCGGCCAGGGCTGCTCTTAAACTTCACACCCGCGGCGATGATGGGAAACGCCGTGGCTGAGCGAAGGTTGACAACTCCGAATACCTGCTACTGGCAATTGGCAGTACTTTGGAAGAGTGCGTTTCTGCGTATATCCAACCGGCGGTCTTTTGAATCCAGAGAGCGAGAACAGAAACTTGTTGTTAGAAATATCATAGTGATTTCAATGGTTTAATTTTGCGGCGATATTTTTTCCGGCACAGCCGCATTGGTAGAAGAAAGCACCAGAGAACAAGGCGTTATCCAGCAGCTTGTTGAGTTCTTGAGAGGCGGTCACCGATCGACCTGAGCACTTGTGCCTTCGACCGCCCGACCTCCTTGATGGCGCCTTGCGTGTCGATGATCTTTGCTAGCCTCGGGTTGGCGACCCTGATTTCGTCGATGGTGCCAGGCTTTGCGAGCTCACACTCCCTTTTCTCATCCAGACCGCCGCGGCGGGACGTCTGTCAAAAGTCTCCGTCTGGTGATAGATTGCGCCATCCCGCATAACCCGCACTCGCGCCACGTAGCCGACGCTGCCGTCTTGCACTTGCGCGCGGTAATTGTGCCCACTATCGCTCCCTTGTTCGGTTCACGGGGATGCAATTTGGTACATTGTGCCAAATCCAGCTCCGAAGCAGGTGGAACTGGTACAAAACGAATGTGAGAAAGACGGAGAAGAAGGTGCCGCAAGGTCCTGATAAAAATGAAACAAATTGGTGCCTAAAGAAATCGGTGTTCGCCGTTGCGCCGATGATCGACTGGACGGACCGCCATTGCCGCTATTTCCATCGGCAACTTACGGGCCTGGCGCTTCTCTATACCGAGATGATTGTTGCCGACGCTGCCATTCACGGCGATCGTGAGCGCCTGCTCGGCTTTGACGGGAGCGAACACCCCGTTGCACTTCAGCTTGGGGGATCCGATCCTGAAAAACTCGCCCGAGCTGCCGAGATCGGGGCTGGCTTTGGGTATGACGAGATCAATCTCAATGTCGGTTGCCCATCGGACCGGGTCCAGTCGGGAACCTTCGGCGCCTGTTTGATGAAAACGCCGGACGTCGTGGCGGCGGGTGTTGCGGCGATGAAGGCACGGGTTTCCGTACCGGTGACGGTCAAGTGCCGGATCGGCGTGGACGACCAGGATACCGAAACGGCGCTTGATGCACTTGCCGATGCGGCTTGGTCAGCGGGAGCCGATGCGCTTTGGGTGCATGCCCGCAAAGCCTGGTTACAGGGGTTGAGCCCCAAGGAGAACCGGGAGATTCCGCCGCTGGATTACGATCGTGTCTATCGCCTCAAACATGGGAATCCGGACCGCTTCATCGGTATCAATGGCGGCATTGTTACCCTCGAAGAGGCGCGCCGGCATCTTGAGCATGTGGATGGCGTGATGCTGGGGCGGGCGGCCTATCAGAATCCGGCGCTGTTGGCGGATGTCGATGCCTTTCTCGAAGGGGTATCGTCGCAGCCGGTAGACTTTGACGCGCTGATTGAAACTATGGCCGACTATGCCGATCAGCATATCGCGCGGGGCGGCCGGCTGTCGCATGTGACAAGACACATGATCGGCCTGTTTCACGGATTTGACGGTGCACGCCGCTATAGGCAGATCCTTTCAAGCAAGGCCACAAGGCCGGGGGCGGGAGGGGATGTCCTGCGTGAGGCATTTGCGGCCGTTGACCTCACTACAAAACGCGATGCGGCCTGAGAACGATCCCGAGACAAATGGAAATTGCATTTGGCCCGCATCAACGCTAGCTAGGCGACGCTGCGTCGGGTCTGAGAGGGGGCGTCATGAACCTGCCCATGGGCGAAATCGCCATGTTTTCTGCTGCACTGGCGGCGGCGGGCGTCGTGGCAGGCATCCTCGCCGGTCTTTTCGGCATAGGCGGCGGTGCGATCCTGGTCCCCGTTTTTTATCAGGTGTTTGGACTTGTTGGCGTGGATGAGGCGGTGCGCATGCACCTGTCCGTCGGCACGTCGCTTGCCATCATCGTGCCGACCTCCCTGCGCTCCTTCCGCGCGCATTATCTGCGGGGCGCGGTGGACATGGATCTGTTGCGCAGCTTCGTCATTGCCGTGCCGACTGGTGTTGTCCTGGCATCGCTTGTCGCGGCTCATGTGTCCAGCAGCGGGTTGCGGGCGATCTTCGCGGTGATTGCCTGTCTGGTGGGTATCCGGCTGCTTTTGAACCGGCAGACCTGGCATCTTGGAACCAAGATTCCGGGCAATCCAGCCCGTTCACTGGTGGGAGCGTTGATCGGTTTCCTCTCCACGTTGATGGGCATTGGCGGCGGTGTTTTGAACAACACCTTCATGACGCTGTTCAACCGTCCCATGCACCAGGCCGTGGCGACCTCGTCGGGGGTGGGCGTGTTGATCTCGATCCCTGGTCTCTTCGGCTATGTCTGGGCCGGATGGGGCGAGCCGCTGCTGCCGGTGGCCTCCACCGGCTATGTGAACTGGATTGCCGTCCTGCTCATCATACCGATCACGCTCCTCGTGGCACCGCTCGGTGTGCGGATCGCCCATGCGCTCGACAAGAGGAAGCTCGAAACGGCGTTCGGCATTTTCATGATTATCGTGGCCGCCCGTTTTGGCTGGAGTCTGCTTTAGGCTAGGTCGCCACTCCTTTATCTCAATGTTTCGCTTGATCGGTTGCTGCAATGCCTGTGCGTGGTTCGTCAAGCTCACCATGAGGGAGGGTTTCACCGGGCTTTATCTGGAGCAGCGGCAGAGAGGCATTGTTCGCTAGCGCCACCGTCCCTCATGGTGAGCTTGTCGAACCACGCACCAGTCCTGACCCTAGATCAGCTTCCGCTCAAAGCGGTTGTAGCGCATGGAATAGAAGGGTACGGGCGCTCCCGGCTTGAGCTCCGGATCAACCTTGAGACGCTGTTCCAGATCATCGAGGATCGTGCAGGTGATGAGCGGAACCTCGGTTTCCTTGGCTTCGGGAATGGAAAGCCATACCAGCTCCTCCAGCTCGTGGGTCGGGCCGCCATCGGGCAGTTCCACCGCCACATCGTCACGCCACGCGGCCAGAAACCGGGTGTCGAAGCGGCGCACACGACCGGGCGGCGTGATCGCACGGGCGATGTAACGCAGGCCGGAGAGCGAGGGGCAGACGCCGTTTGTGGCAAAGCCCTGCCAGTCTTTTGCCGTGGTGGAGAAAGGGCCTTTCTCGCCGATCAGCAGACCGGCTTCCTCATAGGTTTCGCGAATGGCCGACATGGCGACGGCGCGTGCCCGCGCCGGTGTCGCACGTGATCCGGTGCCGATCAGCCGGCGCTCTTCGTCAGGGTGCAGGCCCGCGGCCACGGGAATGCGGCCATCGGCGGGATCGGTACGCCCTCCCGGAAACACGAAGCGGCCGGGCATGAAAGCGTGTTTGCGATGGCGACGTCCCATCAAAACGCGCACTTCGTCACCGCTTCGGTCAAGCAGGATGAGCGTCGCCGCATCCCGTGGCCGCATGGGCTTGCCGCCGAGCGAAAAATCCTTTGCCTCAGCGCGATCGACGGCGGCCTTGTCGAGACCATCCATGCGATTGGGGCGCTCGCTCATGGCCTTCTCCTAAGAATGTTTTTCCAGTTCCGGGTGTGTGTCTGCCGGTTCGTCTTCATCGCCGAACCCGTGCATGTAATAGGCCCATTGGAGCCCGACGATCGAACCCTTGATGGGGCCGATCAGAAGGAGAGACATAATCAGCGTGACCGGCACCCAGATCGAAAGATGCACCCAGCCCGGCCAATCGGTGAACGCCTCCATCCCCATGAACGCGCCGACAACGACGTGGCCGACGATGAAGATCACCAGATATGCGGGCAGGTCATCGGCGCGGTGATGGTGGAATTCCTCGCCGCATGCAGGGCATTTGTCCGCGGTTTTCAGATAGGCGCGAAAAAGTTTCCCTTCGCCGCAATTGGGGCAGCGTCCCATGAAGCCGCGTTTCATGGCCTCCACAAGCGGGCGTTCAGGCTTCTTTTCAGTTGCTGCGCCGCCGTAGATATTCTCTTCCATTATCGTCTCCTGCCCTGCGAGGCGCGGCGGCTCTTACCCGAGGTGCGGCCTGGGCGACCCCTGGCCTTGTGAAACGATTTCATCGACCCCGGCAGTTTCTCGGGCTTGCTCAGCATTTCAAACCGCATGGCGCCGGCCAGCGGCGCAATTTCGACGAGCCGCACCGACACGCTGTCACCAAGCTGAAAGCCGCGCCCACTGCGCTCACCCACCATGGCATGCCGTGCTTCGTCATAGATATAGTACTCGTCTCCCAGTGTGGAGACAGGCACAAAGCCATCGGCACCGTATTGCGGCAACTGGACAAAAAGTCCCGCCTTGGCCACGCCGGAGATGCGGGCATCGAACTCTTCGCCCAGACGACCCGACAGATGCTCGGCCACAAGCCGGTCAACCGTGTCGCGCTCGGCGGCCATGGCGCGGCGCTCCGTTGCCGAGATGAGAGCAGCCGTTTCTTCCAGCCGGGATTCCTCGTCCTGTGTCAGCCCGTCCTTGCCAAGCCCGAGAGCCGCAATCAGCGCGCGATGGACGATCAGATCCGCATAGCGGCGGATGGGCGAGGTGAAATGAGCGTAGCGACGTAGGTTCAAACCGAAATGGCCAAGGTTTTCAGGTGCGTATACTGCCTGGCTCTGCGAGCGCAGCACGACTTCGTTGACCAGTTGCTCGTGTTCCGTGTCACGCACGCGGGCGAGGATCGCGTTGAACTGGGCGGGCTTGAGCTGCGCCCCTCGCGCGAGCGAGATCTCGAAGGTGCGCAGAAATTCGCGCAGGGCTTCCTGCTTGGCAAGCGATGGGGCGTCGTGGACGCGGTAGACGAGCGCCTGACGCTTGGCCTCAAGTGTCTCGGCCGCAGCCACATTGGCCTGCACCATGAATTCTTCGATCAATTTGTGCGCATCGAGACGCGGCGGTACGACCACGCGATCGACAGTGCCGTCCTCCTTCAGGAGGATCTTGCGCTCAGGCAGGTCGAGTTCCAGCGGCTGACGGTCATCGCGCCCGCGTTTCAGGACGGCGTAGGCCGCCCAGAGCGGCTTGAGGATGTGGTCAAGAAGCGGGCCGGTCTTGTCGTCCGGTTCCCCGTCGATGGCCTTCTGAGCCTGCTGATAGGAGAGTTTCGCCGCCGAGCGCATAATGACACGATGGAAGCTGTGGCCGACCTTCCGCCCCGACGCAGAAAAACGCATGCGTACGGCAAGCGCAGGGCGCGGTTCGCCCTCGCGCAAGGAGCACAGATCGTTGGAAATGCGCTCCGGCAGCATCGGAACGACACGGTCCGGAAAATAGACGGAATTGCCGCGTTTCAGGGCCTCCCGGTCGAGTGCGGAACCCTGCCGCACATAATGTGCCACATCGGCAATGGCGACCGTGGCGATGAAGCCACCCGGGTTTTTCCCGTCCGGATCAGGCTCAGCCATGACCGCATCGTCGTGGTCCTTGGCGTCGGCCGGGTCGATGGTGATGAGCGGCAGGTCGCGCCAGTCTTCGCGGCCTGAAAGCGTGACGGGCTTTGCGGCTTCCGCCTCGGCGATCACCCCTTCGGGGAAGATATGTGGAATCTCGTGCGCGTGAATGGCGATCATGGAGACCGCCTTTTCGCTGGAAAGCGAACCGATGACCGAAATCACCTTGCCGCGCGCGGGGCCGTAGCGCCCGCCGGAAATGGGCTCGATCTCCACCAGATCGCCATCCTGCGCGTCGTTCAGATCGTTGCCGTCAATCACGAGTTCGCGCTGGGTGCGCTCGACGGGCTCGATGCGAAACACGCCATCCTTCGACTTGCGGATGACGCCAAGAATGCTCTGCCGCCGCTTTTCGAAGACCTTCATCACGCGGCCCGTATAGGCGGGACCTTCACCATTATCCGTGGGGAAAACGCGGGCCAGCACGCGGTCGCCAATGCCAGCAGGCTTGCCGCCCTTTTGAGTGCGGATTTCCACGAGGGGCAGGGGGCCTTCCCCTTCATCCTGATCCTCGCGCTCGGCGGGCCTTGCCAGAAGCGCGCCGGCGGCGTCGCGCGAGAATATGTCGAGCACTACCACATGAGGCAGCGCGCCCGGACGAAGAAGGCGCTTGCGCGTTTTCTTCAAAAGTCCCTCGTCCTGAAGGTCACGCAGAATATCCTTCAGCCAGATACGGTCGCCGCCCTTGAGACCGAACGCCTTGGCGATGTCGCGCTTCGACGTGCGATCAGGATTGTCCTTGATAAAGCGCAGCACTTCGTCGCGACTGGGCAATGCCGAACCGGACGACCCTTTGGCCGCTTGTGTGCTGGCCGACCGGGCCTTCGATTTCGACTTGCCGGAGATGCTGCGCGCCAAGGCGTTATTCCTCTTTCCTGGCTGCGGTCTTTTTCTTTGCCCCGGTGGTCTTCTTGGCCGTGGTCGCCTTCTTGGCCGGCGCTTTCTTCTTCGCCGCCGGCTTCTTCTTGCCGCCCTTGGATGCTTTGGCCGCGATCAGTTCGAGCGCTTCCTCGAGCGTCACGTCCATCGGGTCCTTGCCCTTGGGAAGGGTCGCGTTGACCTTGCCGTGATTGACATAGGGGCCGTAGCGCCCGTCGCGGACGGTGATCTTGCCGCCCCCGTCGGGGTGATCGCCAAGCTCCTTGAGAGCTGTCGGCGTCGAACGTCCGCGCCCGCCCTTGGCCTGTTTCTCCGCAATCACCGTGACGGCGCGGTTCAGCCCGATGGAGAACACATCCTCGACGCTTTCCAGATTGGCATAAGCGCCGTCATGCAGCAGGAAGGGGCCGTAGCGTCCAATGCCGGCGGAGATCATCTTGCCGGATTCAGGATGCTGGCCGACATCACGCGGCAGCGACAGAAGCGCAAGCGCCTTCTCGATGTCGATGGATTCGGGCGCCCAGCCCTTCGGCAGCCCGGCCCGCTTGGCTTCCTTGCCTTCACCACGCTGGATATAGGGACCGAACCGGCCGGAGCGCAGCGTGATCTCCTCTTCGGTGTGCGGGTCCTTGCCGAGCACCTTGTCGCCGTCGAGACCGTTTTCACCATTCTCGCCATTGCCCGCCTCCCCGAACTGGCGGGTAAACCCGCACTCGGGATAGTTGGAACAGCCGACGAACGCACCGTGGCGACCGAGCTTGAGAGAGAGCTGGCCGCTCCCGCAGCGCGGACAGGCGCGCGGATCGCTGCCGTCTTCCTTGGCGGGGAAGGCGAGCGGGGCCAGTTCCTCGTTGAGCGCATCGAGAACATTGGTGACACGAAGTTCCTTGATCTCGTCCACATGGCCCGAGAAATCCTGCCAGAAATCACGCAGAACCTCCTTCCATGAAAGCTGGCCATCGGAAATCTTGTCGAGCTTTTCTTCAAGATCTGCGGTGAAGTCGTATTCCACATAGCGTTCGAAGAAATTTTCCAGAAATGCCGTGACCAGCCGGCCCTTGGCCTGCGGCATGAGCTTGCGCTTCTCGATCGTCACATAGTCACGATCCTCAAGCGTCTTGAGCGTCGCCGCATAGGTAGAGGGGCGGCCGATGCCGAGCTCTTCCATCTTCTTGATGAGCGAGGCTTCCGAATAGCGCGGCGGCGGCTCGGTCGTGTGCTTGGTGGCGTCGATCTTTTCGCGCGTCTGCATCTCGCCTTCGTGAATTTCAGGCAGGCGGCGGCTTTCCTCATCCTCGGCGTTTTCGTCCTTGTCGATTGCATAGGCGGCAAGGAAACCCTCAAACCGGATGACCGATCCGACGGCACGCAGCCCGGCATTGCGAGCCCCGTTCTCGGCAACGATCTCGACCGTCGTACGCTCAATCTCGGCAGGCTGCATCTGGCTGGCGATGGCACGTTTCCAGATTATTTCGTAGAGACGAGCCTGATCCGCATCGAGATAACGGCGCACCTGATCGGGCGTGCGGGAGAAATCCGTCGGGCGGATGGCTTCGTGCGCTTCCTGCGCATTCTTGGCCTTCACCGAATAAAAGCGCGGCTTCTCGGGCAGATAGCGCTCGCCGAACTCGGCGCCGATCGCCTTGCGCGCCTGATCGAGCGCCTCAGGCGCCATCTGAACGCCGTCGGTACGCATATAGGTGATCAGACCTGCCGTCTCACCACCGATGTCAATGCCTTCGTAGAGGCGCTGCGCCACCTGCATGGTGCGCGAGGCACCGAAGCCGAGACGCGAGGACGCGGCCTGTTGCAGGGTCGACGTGGTGAAGGGCGGCGCGGGGTTGCGACGCGTGGGCTTCGCCTCGACGGAGACTGCTCTGAAGGAAGCGCCCTCAAGCATCGCAGTGATGTCGTCGGCCTGCTCCTGGCTCTTGATATCGAGCTTCTGCAGTTTTTTACCGTCGATGGTCGTCAGGCGCGCTTCAAAACTCTCCTGGCGCGGCGTGGAGAGCTTTGCTGCAATCTGCCAGTAATCCTCGCGGATGAAGCGCTCGATCTCCGCCTCGCGGTCGCAGACGAGGCGCAGCGCTACCGATTGGACGCGGCCCGCCGAGCGCGCTCCAGGCAGCTTCCGCCACAGGACGGGCGAAAGTGTAAAACCAACCAGATAATCAAGTGCGCGGCGCGCAAGATAGGCATCGACGAGCGGCGCATCGAGTTCACGAGGATGGGCCAGTGCGTCGAGCACGGCCTTCTTGGTGATGGCGTTGAAGACAACGCGCTGCACCGGCTTGTCCTTGAGAACCTTTTTCTGCCTCAGAACTTCCAGCACATGCCAGGAAATCGCCTCTCCCTCGCGGTCGGGGTCGGTGGCGAGTATCAGCGTATCGGCATCCTTCACAGCCTTGGCGATGTCGCTTAGTCGCTTGGAGGAGGGGCTGTCCACGCTCCACGACATGGCGAAATCCTCGTCAGGACGCACCGAGCCATCCTTGGGTGGAAGGTCGCGGACATGGCCGAACGAAGCCAGAACCTTGTAGTTCGAACCCAGATATTTGTTGATGGTTTTCGCCTTGGCCGGCGACTCGACGATAACGAGATCCATAAGCTTTCAGATTTCCCCGCAGGCGTCCGGCATCTGGCGGCGCCTCGCAATTTGAACGAATCCAGCCTCGTCACATGGCCGTGCTTTGCCGTGCGGTCAAGGGTCAACGGGAATTTCGTCCGCTGGAAAGGGTCTGTGGACAGTTTTTGTTTATCGTAAATTTTCCGTTTATTTGTTTATAATGGTGTGTATACTTCATCTGGGTCCTAATGGAGAATGATCGGGGACGGCGGATATCGGGCAACACCAGGGGTGCCGCGCGCTGGAAGGGAGTGTCGGCGAATGGGCGAACATTGTGGTGGGGGCCGAACCGACGCACTTGATTATATGCAGGCAATGCTCGGTCAGTTGCGAACCATGGCGCTTGCGGAGCGATGTGACCTGCTCGCATACATGATTGAGATGGCGTATCTTGAGGCCGGCGACATTATTCGCGGCGACCAGCCCTGTCGTTTTCAGGGGAATGCGAGGGGGCTAGATGTTCCCGGGAAGAAGCGAGACCGCGCTTCCTGAATGCCGCTCAAGCCGACCGGCAAGATCAAGCTCGAGCAGAATGGTGAGAACCTGTGAGGGATGAAGGCCGGTATGGCGGATAATATCGTCTGTCAGCACGGGGGTGGGGCCCAGTGCCTGAGTGATTTTATCACGGTCGCTATCGCTGGGAGGCGGAGCCGCCGAGACAGGCGAGGGTTCTTCAAGGCTTTCTGTTCTCGGCAGCGGTTTCTCCAACAGGGGAATTATCTGCGAAACGATGTCATCGGTTTCGGTGACCAGGATCGCACCGTCTTTCAGGAGCGCATTCGTGCCGCCCGCGCGTGGATCGTAAGGTGATCCCGGTACGGCGAAGACAAGCCGTCCCATCTCTCCGGCCAGCCGAGCGCTTATGAGAGAACCGGAGCGCTTTGCCGCTTCGACCACCACAAGACCAAAGGCGAGACCCGCGACCAGGCGGTTACGGCGGGGAAAATCGCGCGCCCGCGGCACCCAGCCGAACGGCATTTCGCTCAGCACGGTTCCCCGTTCCGCAATTTCCTCAAAAAGCGTGAGATTTTCGGGCGGGTAGGGGCGATCAAGACCGCCGGCAAGCGCAGCGATGGTGCCACTGTCGAGGCTGCCCTGGTGGACCGCGGC
This sequence comes from Nitratireductor sp., assembly GCF_017794765.1. Taxonomy (GTDB): domain Bacteria; phylum Pseudomonadota; class Alphaproteobacteria; order Rhizobiales; family Rhizobiaceae; genus Nitratireductor. Next base: position 2,470,154 of record NZ_CP051236.1, read on the forward strand.
ATCGATCCCGCGGGCAAGTCCCGACGCGACGGAGAAGCCGGCCTTTCCGAGGTCGGCCGCCAGTTGCCTTGCCATCTTTATGCCGGTGAGTGATGCGTTGCGCGCTCCGACCAGTGCGATTGTCGGCCTGAGTGCAACGGAAAGATCCCCCTTCATCGCGAGCAGTGGGGGCGGCTGGTCCATACGGCGCATTAACGGGGGATACTCAGGTTCCCCGACAGCGACGAAACTGGCGCCCAGGCGTCTTGCTTCTTCCAGTTCCCGCTCCACATCCGCGAGGGAGGCGATAACGATACGCCGCGTCGCTCCGCCGCGAGCCGCAAGCTCCGGCAACATCTTTAGCGCGGTTTCGGCCGAACCGAAGTGATTGACGAGTTGGCGGAAAGTGACCGGGCCGACATTCTCGCTGCGTAGTAGCTGCAACCAGGCGAGGCGCTGACGGTCGCTAAGCCGAGCGCCTTCGCCAGCACTCATCACCCCTTGCCCCCGATGCGTGTTTCAGTCCCCGCCATCAAACGCGATATGTTTGTGCGGTGCTTGATAAACACGATCGCGCTCATCAACACAAAGAGTTCAGCCACCTGAACATAGTCCAGCAGGTAAAGTCCGACCGGAACGGCGAGCGCGGCGACTAGCGCCGAAAGCGACGAATACCGCGTGACGAAGGCCACGGTGAGCCAGACCGCGGCGAAAATGATGGCACCCGGCCAGGCGAGCGCAATCAGGACGCCGAGATAGGTTGCCACTCCCTTGCCGCCACGGAAGCCTAGCCAGACAGGAAAGAGATGGCCGAGAAACGCGCCAAGCCCTGCCGCGATTGCCTGATCGGGGCCATAAAGACCGGCAAGCAAAACGGCAGCCGTGCCTTTGAGTGCATCGCCAAGGAGCGTAAGGGCAGCGAGTTTCTTGTTGCCTGTGCGGAGCACATTGGTTGCACCGATATTGCCCGAACCGATCTTGCGGACATCGCCAAGACCGGCGAGGCGTGTAACGATCAAGCCGAACGGAATGGATCCGAGCAGATAACCGAACAAGAGCGCTGCGGCGAGATAGGGCAGCGCAATCTGCCAACTGATGGGATCCGGCATCTGGTTCTCTCCCTCGAACCTTCTTTCGCTCAGGCCGTGAATACTGTGCGGCCTGCAACCATTGTTTGCAAGACCCGACCCTGCATACGTGCGCCCTCAAAGCATGTGTTCTTCGACAGCGATCGAATGTCTGCCTCGCGTACGATCCACGGCGCGCCGAGATCCACCAGTGCAAGATCAGCGTCCGCACCCGGCTTGAGTGTGCCGCCGGGAAGCCCGAACAATCGCGCTGGTGCGGTGGACAGACACTCGATGAGGCGCATCAGTGACAGGTCGCCATTGTGATAAAGGCGCAATGATGCTGCCAGCAATGTCTCGAGACCGATGGCACCGGCTTCGGCTTCGGCAAACGGTAGGCGCTTTGTGTCCACGTCCTGCGGGTCGTGCGAGGAAACGATAATATCGACAACCCCGGTTTTCAGTGCCTCCACCATGGCGACCCGGTCATCTTCTGTGCGCAAGGGCGGCGAAAGCCGGAAGAATGTGCGGTAATCGCCGATGTCGTTTTCGTTCAGCGTCAAATGGTTGATCGAGATGCCTGCGCTGACATCCGCTCCTTCATTCTTGGCCCGTGCGATGGCCGCTGCCGACATTGCGGTGGAGATTTTCGCGGCGTGGTAGCGGCCTCCGGTCAGGGTGGCGAGCATCAGGTCCCGGCTGAGCGGTATGGTTTCAGCCTCGCGCGGAATGCCGGGAAGCCCGAGCCAGCTCGCGAAAAGTCCCTCATTCATCACGCCTGAGGAGGCCAGATGCGGATCCTGTGTCTCGTGGGCTATGGTAATGCCCAGATCGCGGGCGTAGGTGAGGGCACGCCGCATCACCAGTGCGTTGTCGATTGTCGAACGCCCCTCGGTAAGCATCACGGCCCCGGCTTCGTGCAAAAGCCCAAACTCCGAAAGCTCCTTTCCCGCAAACCCCTTGGTTACGGATGCAGCAGGAAACACGTTGATGGTCGCCGTATCGCGTGCGGTGCGTTTGACGAACTCCACCAGAGCCACATCGTCGATCACCGGGGAGGTATCGGGCATCATGATGACGGACGTCACGCCGCCTGCTGCTGCGGCCCGGCTTGCTGAGGCGATGGTTTCACGGTGTTCCGCGCCGGGCTCACCTATGAACACGCGCGAATCCACCAGACCGGGGATGACAGCGTGCCCCTGGCAATCGACGATTTCAGCGTTTTCAGGGGTGCCCTGATTATGGGCATCGGCACCTGCGGCAAGGATTTTGCCGTCGGCGACGATGACCGAACCGTTTTCGTCTATGTCACGCGAGGGATCGACAACACGAGCGTTCTGAAAGACGGTCGCGCTCATGTCATGTCTCCCTCGGTGTCACGTCTTGGGTCAAGCAACGCTTCCATCACGGCCATCCGCACGGCAACGCCCATTTCCACCTGTTCCTGAATCAGACTTTGCGGTCCGTCTGCGATCTCGGAGGCGATTTCGACTCCTCGATTCATGGGGCCCGGATGCATTACCAGCACATCATCCCTGGCTACCTTCAGCTTTTCCGAATCCAGGCCGAAATGGCGGAAATACTCCCGTACCGAGGGAATGAGCGATCCTGCCATTCGTTCGCGCTGCAATCGGAGCATCATCACAATATCCGCTCCCTTCAGGCCCTCGTCCATCCTCGTGAAGGGTTCCACTCCCATCTGGCCGATGCCGGCGGGAAGAAGCGTCGAGGGTGCAACGACCCGCACCCGCGCGCCCATGGCGTTCAGCAAAACGATGTTCGAGCGCGCCACGCGTGAATGCAGAACGTCACCGCAGATCGCCACGGTCAGCCCGCCAATGCGGCCTTTCGCGCGACGTATCGTAAGTGCATCGAGCAGAGCCTGTGTCGGGTGTTCATGAGCGCCGTCGCCCGCATTGACGACTGAGCATGAAACCTTCTGGGCGAGGAGCGCCGCAGCGCCGGCCGCAGCGTGCCGGATCACCAGAATATCCGGCCGCATGGCGTTCAGCGTGATCGCAGTGTCAAGCAGCGTCTCGCCCTTCTTGGTCGAAGAGCTTGCGACGGACATGTTCATGACATCCGCGCCGAGCCGCTTGCCAGCCAGTTCGAACGAAGACTGGGTCCGTGTGGAGGCTTCGTAGAAAAGGTTGATATGTGTACGGCCGCGCAGCGCGGCAGTCTTCTTCTCCTGCCGCCTTGAAATCGCAACGGCCGCATCGGCACGGTCGAGAAGTGTTTCGATGTCGAGGGGCGACAGCCCCTTGATGCCAAGCAGGTGGCGGTGTGGGTAAAGTGGGAAAGAGGCGTTTGTCATCTCAAGAGCCTGCTATAGGCTGCCGCCAGAACCGCTGCAAGCGCGCATCGCGTGCCGAACCCGTCTACCGGGCACAAATAACAGCTTTTGTGTTTTTGTGGGTCATCAAGCTTTCATCGATTGGCAAGGTGTGCTTGCCACTATGGGTCGTTGAGCGTGCGTTGATTCCCGACGCGCTGCTTTTGTTGTGATAGAGTGAAGCCGTGACGCATGAAGTAACCAACCAGTCGCCTCCGATCGCCGGCACCAATGCCTGGCGCAGCGATCCCTTGCTGATGCAGGTGGCAGAGCGGTTCTCAGAACCTGTGCGCAAGGAACTCGATACGCTTGGGCGTTTCGTGCGTAATCAGGAGGCACTTGATCTGGCCCGTCTGGCCAATGCCGAAACGCCTCAGCTCAGAACCCATGACCGGTATGGAAACCGGCTCGATCTCGTCGAATATCATCCCGCATATCACGCATTGATGCGTCGCTCCGCCGCCAACGGGCTCCATTCCTCCATCTGGGAGAAGACGGAATCCGAGGCAGGACATCGCCATCAGATACGTGCTGCGCGCTTTTATCTGACGGCACAACTCGAATGCGGTCATCTATGCCCGCTGACCATGACCAATGCCTCGCTTGCGGCATTGATGGCGGACAACACGCTGTTTCGCCGCTGGGCGCCACGCGTGGCCGTCCGCAAATACGATCATTCGAACAAGCCAGTGGCGCAGAAAAACGGCATCACCATAGGCATGGGGATGACCGAAAAGCAGGGCGGAACCGATGTGCGCGCAAACACCACGCGGGCCGAACGCCTTGAAGGAAAGATCTATCGTCTGACGGGCCACAAATGGTTCCTGTCTGCGCCAATGTCCGACGCTTTTCTGGTGCTGGCGCAGGCCGATCAGGGGTTGTCCTGTTTTCTGGTGCCGCGGGTGCTGGAGGACGGCGCCGGAAACGGCCTGCATTTCCAGCGTCTCAAGGAAAAGCTCGGCAATCGCTCGAATGCCTCATCAGAGGTGGAATTCCACGGCACAATGGGTGAACTGGTCGGCGAGCCGGGTGGTGGCATCCGCACCATCATGGACATGGTGACGCTGACGCGGCTCGACTGTGCACTGGGCTCGGCGGGCATGATGCGTGCGGCACTGGCGGAAGCCGTGCATCACACGCGCCACCGTAAGGCTTTCGGCTCGCGGCTCATCGAGCAGCCGCTGATGATGCGGGTGCTTGCCGACATGGCCCTTGACGTCGCGGCGGCAACGGCGCTTTCGATGCGGCTCGCCCGTTCCTTTGACGAGGCCGCCGACAGCCGCGGTGATGCGGCCTTCGCCCGCGTCATGACGCCGGTGGTCAAATACTGGGTCTGCAAGCTGGCGCCCGCCGTCACCTATGAGGCGATGGAGTGCCTGGGCGGCAATGGCTATGTCGAGGAGGCCCCGCTCGCCCGTCACTACCGTGAAGCCCCGGTCAACGCGATCTGGGAAGGCTCCGGCAACGTGATGGGACTTGACGTTTTGCGCGTCCTCGAGCGCAATGCCGGGCTTTTTGACGATGTGCTTGGGATGATTGGCAGAGACCTTGGCGAAAAAGGCGGCGCAACGCTGGAGGTTCTGGCCGCCGCTGCGCGCGTGTGTCAGACGGATGAGGGGTCGGCCCGCATCCTGACCGAACAGCTCGCCCTGGCGGCAGCCGCAGCCGAGTTGAAACGCATGGGTGCCGGAAGGGTTGCCGATGCCTTCATCGAGACGCGTCTTGCCGGCCAGTGGCGCAGCACTTACGGAATGCTGGATGCGCGGCACGATGCGGCCTCCATCCTCGATGTGCTTTATCCGGACGCGAGCTGAGCGACAACCGTTAGAACAAGCGGCATCGTGAAGAAGGCGAGCGCTGTCTGCAGCGTGGTTATACTCGCGTAAAGTGGTGCATCACCACCGAGTTGACGTGCGAGAAGATAGCCATTCATGGCGGTGGGAACCGCCGCACAGAGCGCCAGGTAGTCGAGCGCCGGTCCAGTGACGCCAAAACCGAGCGCCATCGAAATCATGAGCGCCGGAAAGAAGATCAGTTTCAGAAAGGCGGAGGTCCACAGGGCTACCGGTGCGCCCAGGAAATCGCCGGGACGCAGGCTGGCGCCAATGGTCAAAAGCCCCATCCCGAGCGCAGCGCGACCGACCAGATCAAGCGTCTGGTTCAAAGGCGGGTAGAGTCCGAAGGGCATGAACCGCAGAACCACCGCACCCGCCGCCGCCAGAACCATCGGGTTTCGGACCACGTCCAGAAGGACCCTTGACCACGGTGCGCTGCGGTCCGCAAACCGTGTGACCACGAACACCGAGGCGATGTTGATGGGGATGATGATCGTCGCCATCACAAGTGCGACCACGGCTGCACCTTCGGGAGGAAAGAGCTTCTGCGCGACCGCCAGCGCCATGAAGCCGTTCCAGCGTACCGCAGTCTGGAAGAGCGAAGAATACTGACTGTGCCTGATCAATCCGCTTGCTTTCAGCAGGGGCCATATGGCCAGCACGAGAAGGATCATCACGAGGACCGAGACCATCAGAGCCCCAAGCAGGGCGTCCAGCCGGAGTTTTGAGAAGTCCGCATTGGCAATGGTGATGAAAAGCAGCGCCGGGTACAGGAACCAGTAGCAAAGCTGCTCCAGTCCCGGCCACGTTTCGTCCCTGATAAGCGGTGTCCGGCGCAGCGCGTTTCCCGCAATGATGACCAGGAAAATCGGCAGGGTGCTTTCGAAAATGGCGAACATGGGAAACCGGGAAGAGAAGGGATCTTATTGCTAATGACCGGCCGCAGGTCTGTAAAGCCGGAGCCCCACTCTCCGCGCCTGTGAAAGTTAACCTTAATGATTGGTAACCGTTGCAGGGAGATTTGCGGCGGTTCAGTGTGACTTTTATCCGGGAACGAGAGTCATGAACCGCACATTTTCTATCCTTCTGTCTGTCTACTGGGCCGTCATTTTCGGTCTGGCCGCCTGGTCAGCCGCGCAGGCCGAAGGCATTATCGTGCCCGCTGGCGCTCTGGGTGCTGAGACCGCCTGGCAAGCAACAACATTCTTCGGCCATTTGGGTATTGTGCTGGGCAACGCGCTGGTGGCCGCGCTTTTCACGTGGACGCTCTTTGTGTCTGTGCTTGAAAATGGAGACCGGCACGAGACGGCAAACGTTGCCGGACTGGCCTGCGCCGCTGCATTGGTCATGCTGCTTGTCGACGTGTTTCATGCAGGGCTTTCCTCAAATGCAACCGCGTTCTCGCCCTCGACCGCCACAACGATGAAATTCCTCGCTGTTCTGGCGTCTCATCTGGTGATGCGGCGGGAGGAGGGGATCGCGGAACAGGAAAAAACCGTACCGGCCGCAGCGCCCATGTCCCGGGTCTCGACACTGCAGATTATTGATGCCGCTCACGAAGCCATGGCGTGGCGTGTTGCCCGCAGGCAGCGGCTGCGTTTCTCGCCGCCCGCCAACGATCATCGGAGCCCGTAATGCGTTATCTTCTGATTTTCTGGGCGCTCCCGCTCGGCCTGTTCTGGGGATGGTATGGACTGTCCTATCATGACATCAACTTCGGCCTCGGCTTTTTCAGCCGGGAGATGAATGACCTGCTGTTTCGGATTTACGGCAACATTCTGGGCATCGACCCGACCATTATTCCAGGCATGGTAGCCCGGGCCTGCGTGCTCGACAGCTTCATCCTTCTGGCCATCATCGCGTTCCGGCGCCGGCGCGCCCTGTGGACTTGGTTCAAAGAGAAACGGGCGGCTTATCGTGTGGATGAGGCGGGCCCGGAAGCGCGCAACCTGTCGAGTGCGCCCTGAAGAATGAAGGCGGCAGCGGCCGAATCGATCCGCTCGGCCCGTTTTTTCCGTGACACATCCATCTCCAGAAGGGCTCGCTCCGCAGCGACCGTCGACATGCGTTCGTCCCAGAAGGCGACGGGAAGGTCGGTAAGCCGCTCGAAATTGCGGATAAAGGCGCGCGTCGACTGCGCACGCGGTCCTTCGCTTCCGTCCATGTTCACCGGCAGGCCGATGACAATCCCGCCCACATTGTCGCGCTCGAAAGCCGCAATCAGTGCTTCGGAATCCTGTGTGAACTTCCTGCGCATGATCACCTGCCGTGGTGTGGCAAGGGACAGGCCTCGATCGGAGACTGAAAGCCCTATGGTTCTGGTGCCGAGATCGAGGCCGGCCAGTGTCTGGCCTGCTTCGAGAAAAGCGGGGAGTTCCTGCAGGTCAACCACTGACAAAACCATCTTCTCCGATTAGGACTGAGGGATCGTTTTAGCGCTGCACCGGTTACACGGAAAGCTGCCGATGTGCGATAGCCGCCATCGAGTGCGCTGCGCGACAGAGACAATGGAGGACAATCGCATGGAGCTGACCTGGTACGGCCATTCGGCATTTCGCGTGGATGCGGGTGACGCACACATCCTGATCGATCCGTTTTTCAGCGGCAACCCCTCCTGGAGCGGTGGATGGGAAGGCCCGTCCGATGGCGTGACCCATGTGTTGCTCACCCACGGCCATGACGATCATATCGGCGATGCGGTCGATATTCTGAAAAGCACCGGAGCGATGCTGGTCGCCAATTTCGAGATCTGCATGTTTCTTGTGGGTAAAGGTGTCGACCAGAGCCGGATCAACCCCGGCAACCATGGGGGCACGGTCGATTGCGGCGGTTTCACCACCACCTTTGTCAACGCGCAGCATTCCTCATCTTCTTCGGGCGAGGGCGGTGCGAACACCTATCTGGGCAATCCTGCAGGCCTGGTGCTTCATTTCCCCGATGAAAAGACGCTCTATCATATGGGCGACACCGATATTTTTAGCGATATGGCGCTGATTCATGAGTTGCATCAGCCCGAAATCGGTCTTGTACCCGTCGGCGACCGCTTCACCATGGGGGGCGCTGTGGCTGCTCTTGCCTGCCGTCGCTACTTCAAGTTCGAGACGGTTCTGCCCTGTCATTTTGGCTCGTTCCCGATCATCGATCAAACGGCGCAGAAATTCATCGACGGAATGGAAGGATCGGGCGTGAACGTACCGACGCTCAAAGTCGGCGAGAGCATAACCCTTTAGCAAATCCGGTGCGTCGGAGCGCGTTGGCGGTTGCACGCCGCCCGCGTGCCGATTATAGCCGGGGCGCAGCCAATAAGCGCCTGGAGAAAACCATGTCCGTGGACATCGATACCGTGAAGCGTGTTGCGCGCCTTTCCCGCATTGCCGTTGACGAGGCCGATGCCGAGCGCATGACGGGTGAACTCAATGCCATTCTCGGTTTCGTCGAGCAGTTGAATGAAGTGAATGTGGAGGGCGTCGAGCCGATGACCTCCGTCATTCCGATGGCGATGAAGAAGCGTCAGGACGGCGTGACCGACGGCAACAAGGCTGACGATATCGTCGCCAATGCGCCGGCCTCGGAAGACAATTTCTTCGTCGTGCCCAAAGTGGTCGAATAAGAACGCCCCGCTTCCCAACCCATTTGCCCTGACGGGCCGCCGGATTTTCACGGATCTTCCATGACAGAGCTCACCAAACTCACAATAGCCGAAGCGCGCGAGAAGCTGGCCACAAAGGCCTTCACCGCCACCGAGCTGACCGAGGCCTATCTTTCGGCCATCGATACAGCCAACGAAAAGCTCAACGCCTATGTGGCTGTCACACATGACAAGGCACGCGCCATGGCAAAGGCGAGTGACGAAAAGTTTGCAAAAGGCGAAGCCGGTCCCCTGGAAGGCATTCCGCTCGGCATCAAGGACCTGTTTGCAACGCAGGACGTTCACACCCAGGCAGCAAGCCACATCCTTGACGGGTTCAAGCCCAAATACGAATCCACCGTCACGGCCAATTTGTGGGCGGATGGCGCGGTGATGCTCGGCAAGCTCAACATGGATGAGTTTGCGATGGGATCGTCCAACGAAACCTCCTATTACGGGCCGGTCATCAATCCCTGGCGCGCCGAAGGCTCCAATGCCGATCTCGTTCCAGGCGGTTCGTCGGGTGGGTCTGCCGCCGCTGTGGCCGCCTTCCTGTGTGCGGGTGCCACCGCAACGGACACGGGCGGGTCGATCCGCCAGCCCGCCGCCTTCACCGGAACGGTCGGCATCAAACCTACCTATGGCCGCTGCTCGCGCTGGGGCACGGTGGCCTTCGCCTCCTCACTTGATCAGGCAGGGCCGATTGCGCGCGACGTCCGCGACGCGGCAATTCTCTTGAAATCGATGGCCTCTGTGGACGACAAGGACACCACCTCCGTCGACCTGCCGGTGCCGGATTACGAAGCTGCCATTGGCCAGTCGGTCAAAGGCCTGAAGATCGGCATCCCGCGTGAATACCGTCTCGACGGCATGCCGGAGGAAATCGAAGCGCTCTGGAAGAAGGGCATTGACTGGATGCGCGATGCGGGCGCGGAGATCGTCGATATCTCCCTGCCGCACACCAAGTACGCGCTGCCGGCCTACTATATCGTTGCGCCTGCCGAAGCCTCGTCAAACCTGGCGCGCTATGATGGCGTACGCTACGGCCTGCGCGTGCCCGGCAGGGACATTGCCGACATGTATGAGCAGACCCGTGCGGCCGGTTTTGGCCGCGAGGTCAAGCGCCGCATCATGATCGGCACCTACGTGCTGTCTGCGGGCTATTACGATGCCTATTATCTCAGGGCACAGAAGGTGCGCACGCTTATCAAGCGCGACTTCGAGCAGGTGTTCGATCAGGGCGTCGATGCCATCCTGACGCCAGCTACACCTTCGGCGGCCTTCGGCATCGCGGATCAGGATATGGCGTCCGATCCGGTAAAGATGTATCTCAACGACATCTTCACCGTCACGGTGAACATGGCGGGCTTGCCCGGGATTGCCGTACCGGCCGGCCTCGACCCAAAAGGCCTTCCGCTCGGCCTCCAACTCATAGGCAAGCCGTTTGACGAAGAGACACTGTTCCGTACGGCGCATGTGATCGAACAGGCCGCGGGGCGTTTTGCACCGAACAGGTGGTGGTAGTCATCATGGTGCGGCTTTGTTCTAAAACAGGGGCCGCGCCATGTTCCACCTCGTTTCCGCAATAGGCTGGCTGTTCCTTCAGCCCCTCAGCCTTGTTGCGATCCTTATCGCAGTGTCGCTTCTCACCGCATTTTTCGGTTGGCGCCGCCTGTCCATGGCGGCGGGCGGCCTGTCCTTTCTGGTGCTTGTTCTTTCAGCATGGACGACGCTCGGTGCACTGGTGCTCGGGCCCCTTGAAGATCGTTTTCAGAAGCCCGTACCTATACCTGTTTCCGTCGATGGCATCATTGTTCTCGGCGGCGGACTGGAAGGCTCCATCAACATGGCGCGGGGCGGCCATGAGCTAAACTCCAGTGGGGATCGCTTTGTCGAAGTCGCGATCCTCGCGCGCCGGTTTCCGCAGGCTAAGATCCTGATCTCTGGAGGGCAGGGCGCTGTCTTTCTGGCCGGAGAGGGCGATGCGGACACCGCACCGCGTCTCTTGACCGCGCTTGGCGTGGCTGCAGACCGCCTTGTTCTGGAAAACCGTTCGCGCGACACCTATGAAAACGCCGTTTTCTCCAGAAAACTGGTTGAGCCGGCCGCAGGCGAGACCTGGCTTCTCGTCACCTCCGCCTTTCACATGCCACGCGCTGTCGGTGTGTTCCGAAAAGCCGGACTTCCGGTAACGCCCTGGCCGGTGGATTACAAAACGGCCGGCAACGAAACGCCGGGCCTGGCTGAAGACAACGCACTTGATTCCCTGCGGAACACGACCCTTGGCATACGTGAGTGGATCGGCCTAATGGCCTATCGAGTAGCTGGCAGAACGGATGAGCTATTTCCGGGGCCAAAGCCTTCCGCGCCGTGAGTCGAGTGCCTTTCAGGGCGAGAGATGGTGCATTGCAGCAAAAATGTCCGCATTTTGCCACACCTGTTGAAAATTCCTTTACCGGCACAAGTCCCTGATTATGCTGATAAACCCTCTTTTTCCGGGGTTTTACAACAGTTCTCTGGTCGCGATTTCGCCGTTTTTGGACTTGCGGAAGCCTACGCGGAGGAGTATCTCCCGCGGTCACAGATCGGCGATCGGGATTATCCCGCTCGGAGATTGAATTAAGAAAAACGGGATATGCATGGACGATAGCGTTGAGAGATCCTGCTGGGGCGTAACCGCCAAAGCAGTGATCGGGCTTGCGGGAATCATCTTTCTGGCATGGCTCTTGATTGGCGCCGAAACGGCAGCGGTCGTAGCAACGGCAAGCTGAACTACCAGCAAAACCGCACAACATCGGTTCTTTAAAGTCACAGGGCGCAGCACAATCGCTGCGCCCTTTGCTTGTTTGGGGAAATCGCCTACATCATGCGGTGTCGCGGTCGTGTCAGCGCGCTCCTTCTCCATCGTTGGGGGGCTTGCACACCGCGGGAGTTCCTCGTCTGGCCACATCCGGAGCCTTCGCCCATGTTCCTTTCCGTTTTCGACCTGTTCAAGATCGGCATCGGACCCTCCAGTTCGCACACGATGGGGCCCATGACGGCGGCGGAGCGGTTTCTGGCCGAGGTCGCCGGCGATGACTGGCCGCGCCCGACCGGCAGTGTCGTGCACCGGCTGGGTGTCAGCCTGCATGGCTCCCTTGCCTTTACCGGTGTGGGCCACGGCACGGACCGGGCCGTAATACTGGGACTTGCAGGTTACAATCCTCTGACGGTCGATCCTGATCGCATGGATGAACAGCTCGCGAGGATTGCAGCCGAGAAGATGGTCCGGCCTGAAGGGCATCAGCCATACCAGTTCGATCCGCAAAGCGACCTCGTGCTCGACAAGAAAGTGGCTCTCCCCGGTCATGCGAATGGCATGGCATTCAATGCTTATGACGCGGATGGCAGGCTCCTTTTGAGACGCATCTATTACTCCGTCGGCGGCGGTTTCGTTGTTTCCGAGGAAGAGTTGCAGACACTAAAGAGCGATGCAGGCAAGCCTGAGGCCGGCAATGTGCCGTTCGCCTTCGCGAGCGCTCGCGAAATGCTGGCCATGGCTGCCGAAAGCGGATTATCGATCGCCGAGATGAAGCGGGCGAACGAAGAAGCACATATGACCCGGGCGGAGCTCGATTCCGGTCTGGACCGCATCTGGCAGGCCATGGACGCGTGCATTGAACGCGGCCTTTCGCAGGACGGCATCATGCCCGGCGGCCTGAATGTGCGCCGTCGTGCGCGGCAGCTGCATGACAGGCTGGATGAAGACTGGCGTCAAAATCGCCCCAATCCCCTTGCGGCGAACGACTGGCTTTCCGTTTTCGCCATGGCCGTGAATGAGGAAAACGCCAGCGGCGGCCGCGTGGTGACTGCACCCACCAATGGGGCGGCGGGCGTGGTGCCTGCGGTCATGCGTTACTGGCAGAAGTTTCATGTCGATGCCGATGCCAACGGTATCCGCGATTTCCTTCTGACGGCAGCCGCGATCGGTGGCATTGTCAAGCATAACGCGTCCATATCCGGAGCGGAGGTCGGTTGCCAGGGCGAAGTCGGCTCGGCTTCCGCCATGGCGGCAGCGGGCTTTGCCGCCGTGCTGGGTGGTACACCCGAACAGGTGGAGAACGCCGCTGAGATCGCGCTCGAACACCACCTGGGCATGACCTGCGACCCAGTCGCAGGGCTCGTCCAGGTCCCCTGCATCGAGCGCAATGCTCTCGGCTCGGTCAAGGCTGTTACGGCCGCTTCTCTCGCGGTCAAGGGCGATGGGAAGCATTTTGTTTCGCTTGATGCTGCAGTGGAAACGATGCGGCAGACCGGCGTGGACATGAACGAGCGCTACAAGGAAACGAGCCTGGGCGGACTGGCGGTCAACGTCGTGGAATGCTGAATATTTCTCAACGCTGTGGAGAGCCGGCCATCGAGCTTGACCTCGGCAGGGCAGCGCCCGACATTTGAACAATGGCACTCAACCTGATCAAATTGTGCGTCGGCTGCGAAAGCGTCGAGCAGTTGCAGGACTGGATCGTGCTTCGCTTGCGGGAAAAGCAGGCACGCGGCGAGCCGGCTGAGCAGTTTCACACCACGCGCATGGTGCCAAAGCGTGTCGAAGAGCTGACCGAAGGCGGATCTCTATATTGGGTGATCAAAGGCACGGTTCAGTGCCGTCAAAGACTTTTGGACATTCGGCCGTTCCGTGATGCAGAAGGTGTGTCGCGCTGTCATCTGGTGCTGGAGCCCAAATTGGTGCGCACGCAGTTTCAGCCACGCCGTGCCTTCCAGGGTTGGCGATATCTCGAGCCAAAGGACGCGCCACAGGATCTCGGCAGCGCCGGAGATGATGCGGAAATGCCTCTGGAACTGCGCCGCGAACTGACAGAACTCGGCTTGCTGTAGCGCCCGATCTGGCGCAGGCTTACGATGAGCCTTGCAACCAGTTCGAGGACGCCCATCTTTCTTCCTATGAGCGAAAAGAAAATGCCCGCGCCGCGTCGCGCAGAGACAAAGCCCGCCGACACCCGATCACCATCGGGAGCCATTGATGCATTCGTGCGGCAGGCGCGCGCACTTGCGCCGCTGCGCGGTCCCGGCAGCGGACGGCTCATTCTTGCGCTGGACGCGACAATGAGCCGGCAGCCCACCTGGGATCTTGCCTGCAAACTTCAGGCCGAGATGTTCGATGCCGTGGGCAAAGCGGGCTCACTCAATGTCCAGCTCGTTTACTTCCGGGGTTTTGGCGAAAGCCGCGCCTCGCGTTTCGTGCGTGATACCGAAGCTTTGAAAACGCTCATGACCAGGATTGACTGCCGTGGCGGCCACACGCAGATCGGCAAGGTTCTGGCGCACGCTCTCAAGGAAACCGCACGCGAGAAGGTAAACGCGCTCGTCTATATTGGCGACGCCATGGAAGAGAGCGTCGACGATCTATCGGACAAGGCCGGGCGTCTTGGCCTGAGCGGCGTGCCGGTTTTCGTCTTTCAGGAAGGGCAGGATCCGATTGCTGAACGGGCATTCCGCGAGATCGCCCGTCTGTCGAAGGGGGCATGGTTTCGCTTCGATTCGCGGTCCGCGGCCGAACTCGGCAGACTGCTGTCCGCCGTCGCGGTGTATGCGACGGGCGGTCTCAAGGCACTCCGCGACCGGAACAGACCCGAGGATCGCAGGATGCTGGAACATCTGCGCGATAACAAAGACCGATGAGCTTCCCGTTCTTCTTCTTCGCGCTCTTGTTGCTACTGACTTTGGGCAGCTTCGCGCTCTTGAATGCAAACCCGAAGCGGGTGGCCAACACTTTGCGGATGGCCGGTCCGGCTTTGCTGGCGCTTGCCGGTGTCATCATGCTTTTCGCCGGCAGGGCAGGGATCGGGGGAATGTTGATTTCTGCTGCGGCCGCCTGGTTCGGTTCCGCGCGTTTGAAGATGGGACAGAAAAAGAAGCCTGGCCAGAGCTCTACGGTGCGTTCGGCAGCGCTCGAAATGGAGCTCGATCACGATAGTGGAACATTGTCCGGGGTGGTTCTGGCCGGCCGGCACGAAGGGCGCCGGCTCGCAGAGATGACACTGGAGGAGCTGCTTTCGCTCTATACGGAGCTTGAAAGCGATGAAGAGAGCCTAAGGCTTCTGGAAACCTATCTTGACAGCGAATTCCCCACCTGGCGCGATGGCGCGCAACCGAATGGCGACCGGGGGGAGGGAGTTGCGTCGGGCACGGGCCCCATGACCGAGGAGGAGGCCTATGAGGTCCTTGGTCTTGAAAGAGGTGCGTCCGTTGCGCAGATCAGAGAGGCTCACCGCCGCCTGATGCAGCGCCTGCATCCCGACATGGGAGGTACCTCGTCTCTTGCTGCCCGCATCAACGAGGCCCGCGACGTTTTGCTGTCCGCTCATGAGTGAGTTCCCGGTACGCGCTACACTATCCTGACTCATCAAAAACTCCGGTCTTACTGCTGCACGGCGTAGCAGGAGATGCTCTTCTTCTTAAGCGACGCGCAGGCCCCCCAGGCGTCGGACTTGCTCGCGAACCCGACAAAACGGGCGCGGTGGTAGGTCACACCACCCTTCTCGAAGGTCTCGGTGATCGGCACGGCGCTTGCGAGCACTGCTCCTGCCTTTTTTTCTGTTTCGGCAAGGAACATCAGCGCTTCATCCTCGCTGGGCATCGAGGCAACCTGAATGACCCAGCCACCGATGGATCCCGCGCCCTGCGCTTCTGGCGCCGTAGAAGCCGTCGGCATGGGATCGACGGCAGCGACCGGAGCGCTCGGGCGTGGCGCGGAGGCGCTGACCACAGTTGCGGCCTTAATCGGCTGCTCGGGCGCATAAGCAGTAAGCGTTTCCACTTCGGGCCGTTCGGTCGGCAGTGGAACCTGTCTGCCAGGGATCATTGCAGCGAGCGCGGTGCGGGCACCACCGGGAGCCTTGGCGATCAGCATGCGATCACGTCCGGTCGACCCCTGGTTCAGGTAGCGTTCGATAAGATCTGCCATGTGCGCATCGCGGCTGCGTGACGTGCGGCCGCCCATGACCACGGCAACGATGCTGCGGCCATTCGCCTGCACGGAGCTGGCAAGATTGAAACCGGAAGCACGGGTATAACCAGTCTTGATTCCATCGACACCCTTGACCCGCCCAAGCAGGCGATTGTGGTTGCCGTAGCGACGCTTCTTGTAGGTGAAGGACCTGGTCTGGAAGTAGCTGTAATATTGCGGATAATGCTCGCGCAGGGCGATACTGAGCTTGGCCATGTCGCGCGCGGTTGTCTTCTGCTGGCTGTTGGGCAGACCATGCGCGTTCTTGAACGTGGTACGGGACATGCCGAGCTGTCGCGCCTTCGCTGTCATCATTGAAGCGAACTTGGCTTCCGACCCGCCGAGAAACTCGGCCACGGCGGTCGCAGCATCATTTGCCGAACGGGTCACCAGCGCCCGAATGGCCTGGTCCACAGTCAGGCTGTCTCCGGGACGCAGCGCGATGTTGGTCGGTGGCTCGGCCGCTGCGTTCCGCGACACGGGAATGCGGGTATCCTTGCTGATGCGGCCTGTCGAAAGTGCCTCGAAGATCATGTAGGCGGTCATCATCTTCGTCAGCGAGGCAGGATACCGTGGAGCATCGGCATTTGATTCATAGAGAACCTTGCCGGTCTTCGCATCCATGACGATGCCAGCATATTTGGCGTTCGCAGAAGCCTGTTCTGCCGCGCCCAGCATGACGATACCGGAAATGAAAAGTGCAGTGAGAATCTTGCCTGAGAGCCGCACAAGATTCGCTCTACCCAACAACGCCTGACGCACGATTACACCCATTTGCATCTGGTTTCAGGCCGCGAGGCATCCCCACTCGCAGGCCCATTTCCCATCACCCTATCGGCGGCGGCGTTACCAATCCGTTTATGGTGAGCTATTCGTTGACGGAATTTCTTAACATTGACTCGAAATCGAATGATTGACCGGCCCGGATGCCGGTTGGAATGAATGTCTGAACCATCCAGGTTGATGATGGCGTAGTTTTGAACGCAAAACCCCTTCACCCATATTGTCAGGAACGGATAAGGGCTTAAAATTGTCGGAAGGGTACCTACATGTCCCACGTAAGGGCTCGGCATAGGGAATGGAATTTTTGAATATCGGTGAAGCCATGCAGCACGACGTCTGGCGAATGCAGGATGGCGAGAAAGATGGTGACAGTTCCGATCGCGGAACTGCGGTCATCACGCGTACGAAAACCAAGACGAAGAAACCGAGCCTCTATCGTGTATTGTTGCTGAATGACGATTACACCCCGATGGAGTTCGTCATTCATGTGCTTGAGCGCTTCTTCAAGAAGGATCGCGAAGCCGCGACCAGAATTATGCTGCACGTACACAATCACGGTGTTGGTGAATGTGGCGTGTTCACGTTTGAAGTGGCTGAGACCAAGGTAACGCAGGTGATGGACTTCTCCCGACAACACCAGCACCCGCTTCAATGCGTGATGGAAAAGAAATGAGGTACTGAATGCCGGCTTTTTCCCAAGGCTTGGAGCGGGCACTGCATCAGGCGCTTACGTTCGCCAATGAGCGCCACCATGAGTATGCAACGCTCGAGCATTTGCTTCTTGCGCTGATCGACGATTCGGACGCCGCAGCCGTGATGCGCGCCTGCAATGTCGACCTGGATGCGCTCAAGGAGACAGTGATCAAATACATTGACGGCGAGCTCGACAACCTTGTCACGGGCTACGATGAGGATTCCAAGCCGACTGCCGGGTTTCAGCGCGTTATCCAGCGCGCCGTCATCCATGTGCAATCGTCGGGACGCGAAGAAGTGTCGGGCGCCAATGTGCTCGTCGCGATCTTTGCCGAACGCGAGAGCCATGCAGCCTATTTTCTGCAGGAACAGCAGATGACGCGTTACGACGCGGTCAATTATATCAGTCACGGCATCGCCAAACGGCCTGGCGGGTCGGAGGCAAGAACGCCGCGTGGTGCAGAAGACGAGGAGTCCGGCGCACCTGGTGCAGAGGCTGAAGACGGCAACAAGAAGAAGCAGGCGCAGGATGCGCTTACGGCCTATTGTGTCAATCTCAACGAGAAGGCGCGGGCCGGGCGCATCGATCCGCTGATCGGGCGCGCGCCCGAAATCAATCGTACGATTCAGGTGCTTTGCCGCCGCTCCAAGAACAATCCGCTCTATGTTGGGGATCCCGGCGTCGGCAAGACGGCGATTGCCGAAGGGCTCGCCAAGCGCATCGTCGAGGGGGATGTGCCGGATGTGCTGGCAGACGCCACCATTTTCGCGCTCGATATGGGTTCGCTTTTGGCGGGCACCCGGTATCGCGGCGATTTTGAGGAACGTCTGAAGCAGGTTGTGAAGGAGCTGGAGGATTTTCCCGGTGCGGTCCTTTTCATTGATGAAATCCACACCGTGATTGGCGCCGGTGCGACTTCTGGCGGCGCAATGGATGCATCCAATCTCTTGAAACCCGCATTATCGTCCGGCGCGATCCGCTGTATCGGCTCGACCACCTATAAGGAGTTCCGCCAGTTCTTCGAGAAGGATCGCGCTCTGGTGCGTCGGTTCCAGAAGATCGACGTCAGCGAACCGACGGTTGAGGATGCGATCGAGATCATGAAGGGTCTGAAACCCTATTTCGAGGACTTCCACAAGGTTCGCTACACGAACGAAGCGGTGAAGGCCGCGGTCGAACTATCGGCGCGCTACATCAACGATCGCAAACTGCCAGACAAGGCGATCGACGTGTTGGACGAGACCGGTGCTTCGCAGAAGCTGCTTCCGGAAGCGAAACGCCGCAAGACGATCAACGTCAAGGAGATCGAGGCCACGATCGCTACCATGGCCCGCATTCCTCCGAAAACCGTTTCGGCCGATGACGAGAAGGTTCTGGCGACGCTTGAGGACGAACTGAAGCGTGTCGTTTACGGACAGGATGCCGCCATCACCGCGCTTTCTTCTGCGATCAAATTGGCGCGTGCCGGTCTGAGAGAGCCCGAAAAGCCGATCGGCTCCTATCTGTTCTCGGGCCCCACGGGTGTTGGCAAGACCGAGGTCGCCAAACAGCTTGCTGCATCGCTTGGCGTCGAATTGTTGCGATTCGATATGTCGGAATACATGGAGCGCCATACGGTTTCACGCCTGATCGGTGCCCCGCCGGGTTACGTCGGTTTCGATCAGGGTGGCCTGCTGACCGACGGTGTCGATCAGCATCCGCATTGCGTGCTTCTCCTCGATGAGATCGAGAAGGCGCACCCGGATCTTTTCAACATCCTCCTGCAGGTGATGGATCACGGCAAGCTCACCGATCACAATGGCAAGAGCATCGATTTCCGCAATGTGATCCTGATCATGACGACCAATGCGGGTGCAGCCGATCTCGCCAAGCCGGCCATCGGTTTCGGATCGTCGAAACGCGAAGGCGACGATATGGAGGCAATCAACCGCCTCTTCACGCCGGAATTCCGCAACCGCCTCGACGCCGTTATCCCGTTCGGCTCTCTGCCGGTTCCGGTCATCCATCAGGTTGTGCAGAAATTCGTCATGCAGCTTGAGGCGCAGCTCGCCGAGCGCCGCGTTACCTTTGACCTGTCGGAGGAGGCGGTCGCCTGGTTGGCGGACAAGGGTTACGACGAGCGGATGGGCGCACGCCCACTTGGCCGCGTCATACAGGAGCACATCAAGAAGCCCTTGGCTGAGGAGGTGCTTTTCGGCCGCCTCAAGAAGGGCGGTACGGTACGGGTTACGGTCGCAGAGGATGATGTTGGTGAGAGCGGTCTGAAACTCGATGCGGTCCCTGACGATGCTCCAATCAAGCCCCGCGACGAGGTGCCGGCCAGAAAAAAGGCAAAACCCGCTGCCAGGAAAACCCGCAAGCCCAAAGCGGCGGCGAAACCCAAGGCACAGAAGCCGAAGGAACCACCCAAGCGCAGCCTGGTGCCGCAATTGCCGCGTAAGGGTTGATGATCGGGCGCAGGCCTGAAGTGGACCAATTTCGAAGGCGTGGGTGTCCCAAGCACCCACGCCTTCGTCGTATCGCACGCCGCGTCATGCTGTGCTAGGTCGTGCGCCGATGAATGAGAACACGACAGCCGAATCAGGCAGCGAAGAAAGCCACATCAGCTGGTATCTGCGGGGGGTGCGCCGCTGCTTCTCGGTTCCCGGCCTGGTGCTTGTGAGCGCCTTTGTGGGTTTTGCCGGCCTTGCACGCGAGGCCGGGCTTACCTTGCCGCAGACTGTTTTCATGACTGGTGTTGTTTGGGCATTGCCAGCACAGGTGGTGCTGATCGGCGCGATGATCGCCGGCAACAGCCTCATTGCTGCAGCCTTCGCCGTCGCGCTTTCCTCGGTACGTCTGGCTCCGATGGTTGTTGCCTTGACCCCGGAGATGCGCGGGCCGCGTACCCGGAAATGGGTGCTGTACGCTCTTTCACACTTCGTGGCGATTACTTCATGGGTTCTCGCCATGGAGAGTTTCAGGAATGTGCCGAGGGATCTCAGAACGGCCTATTACACCGGTATCGGAACCACGCTTGTGCTGGTGAATATGGGTGTGGTGGCGACCGTTTTCCTTCTTGCCGAAAGTCTGCCGGTGCAAGTGACGGCAGCGCTTTTCTTCCTGACGCCGATTTACTTCCTGACATCTCTCTGGGGCTCGGCGCGTGAACGGGCAGGGCACGTGGCGATGGTTCTGGGACTGCTCAGCGGACCGGTGTTTCACTTGCTGCTGCCCGGTTTCGACCTTCTTGCCGCAGGCTGCATTGCCGGTGGCGCCGCCTATGTCTGGCACCGCACGCGTCTGAAACGAGGGACAGGCAAGTGAGTTTCGACGCGCTCGATACCTGGTGGTGGCCCTATCTGTTCATTCTTCTTGCCGGTTGGCTTGCAACCGATACCTGGCGCTACCTGGGTGTCTATCTCGGCGGCAAGATGTCTGATGAATCCGACATCCTCGTCTTCGTGCGCTGTATCGCGACCGCCCTCGTGGCTGCCGTGATCGCCAATCTCATCGTGTTTCCTTCCGGCGCGCTCGCCGATTCTTCCCTTGCGCTGCGGGTGGGGGCGGCCATCGCAGGATTTGCCGCCTACCTCCTGTCACGAAAACAAATTCTCGCCGGGATCGCCGTCGCCGAAGCTGTTCTTCTGATCGGGCTTTACCTGATCGGCTGATGACTGCCGCTCCTGTGGCGATCTCCCCTAGAGCTGGGCGCGGATTTTCTCCGCCTGCTCTGCAAGAACGGCATGATCCGCCATCTCGCCGGTGTGCGGGCGCAGGGCAACCCCGTCAAAGCGCGGAATGATGTGGACGTGAAGATGGAACACGACCTGGCCCCCCGCCTGCTCGTTGAACTGCTGAATGGTCACGCCATCTGCGTTGAAGGCAGCTTTTGTCGCGCGCGCAAGTTTCTGCACGGTGCGCATCACGGCCGCAAGACTGTCTTCCTCGACGTCGAGGATATTTCGCGCGGGTCTTTTAGGGATCACCAGACAATGGCCATCGCCACGCGGCATGATATCCATTAACGCGAATGTTTCGTCGTCTTCATAGAGCTTGTGAGAGGGAAGTTCGCCACGCAGAATTTTGGCGAAAACGTTGTCCTTGTCATAGGCGGCACTGGTCATGGGAACCTCTCGTCTCGGGCAATTGCGGCGGCATTTTTCTGCGCTAATGTCCGTGCCGTCAACTCCTGACACAGGCCGATTCGCCGGGGTTTTCCAAGCCGGGTTTTTAAAAGGTGCAGAGCGTGACCTATCTTTATCTGATCGTTGCCATTCTTTTCGAGGTGGTTGCGACAACCGCACTTAAGCAGACGGAAGGGTTCACGCGCCTCGCACCTTCACTGGTCACGCTCATCGGCTATGCGGTTGCCTTCTTTTTCCTCTCGTTGACACTGCGCACCATGTCGGTCGGCATCGTTTATGCGTTATGGTCAGGCGCCGGGATCGTGTTCATCACCGCCATCGGCTGGCTGTGGTTTCAGCAGGCGCTCGATGTGCCGGCACTCCTGGGCGTTGGTCTCATCATTGCTGGTGTACTGGTGATCAATCTCTTCTCGAAATCCGTCATGCACTGATCAGGCTCAGCCTTTGCGAAACGGCGTGTGCGCTTCCAGAACGCGTTGGATTTCTGCCACGTCGCGCCGCTCCATCTCCAGATATTGTGCCACCGCGCGACGCAGGCCGGGATGGGGAATGAAATGGGCCGACCGCGTGGTGACCGGCTCGTAGCCGCGCGCGAGCTTGTGCTCGCCCTGTGCCCCGGCTTCCACCCGCCTCAGCCCGCGCGCAATGGCAAACTCGATCGCCTGATGATAGCAGACCTCGAAATGCAGAAAGGGGTGGTGTTCGATGCACCCCCAGTTTCGACCGAACAACGTGTCTGAGCCAATGAAGTTGATGGCGCCGGCAATGTAGCGCCCATTCCTTCGCGCCATGACCAGGAGGATGTCGTCGGCCATGCGTTCGCCGATCAGCGAAAAGAAGCGGCGGTTGAGATAGGGCCGGCCCCACTTGCGATTTCCCGTGTCCGTGTAGAATTTAAAAAAATCGTCCCATACGGCCTCGGTAAGGTCACGGCCTGTCAGCCAATCGATCCCGATCGCGTTTTCGACAGCGGTGCGACGCTCCTTTTTAAGGGCCTTGCGTTTGCGTGAAGCGAGTGTGTCGAGAAAATCATCATAGGTGCGGTAGTCGCGGTTGAAAAAATGGAACTGCTGGTCGGTTCGCAAGAGAAACCCTGCGCATTTGAGCGCCGCGATGTCGTCGCCGGTTGCAAAGGTCACATGGGCCGATGAAATGCCGAGCCTCTCCGTCAGCGTCCTGATCCCTTCGGCGAGCGCCTGCCGAACGGTTTCCAGAGGCGCGCCGTCGCGAACCAGAAGGCGGGGACCGCCCGCAGGGGTGAAAGGTATTGAAATCTGCAGTTTTGGATAATACCGGCCGCCGGCACGTTCGAAAGCATCTGCCCAGCCGTGGTCGAAAACATATTCTCCCTGGCTGTGCGATTTGAGGTAACACGGAACCGCGCCGAGCAGGGTGCCCTCGCTGGACCGCAGAAGCAGGTGCTGACCCAGCCATCCGCTTTCGCGCACAGCACACCCGCTGTCTTCCAGGCTAGAAAGAAAGGCGTGGGACACGAAGGGGTTGTAGGAGGTTTCCGCCGCGTCCCGGCGAGCTCCGGTAAGTGGCGCCCAGTCGGCTTCCGGCACATCGGCGAGCGACGGCGAAACCGTTAGCGTCACTTCGCCCGACATGGACGCATCCGTTTTTGCTTTCGTCATAGGTTTAACTAAGCGCGCATGGGGAGCGCTTCAAGAGGTCCGCCACGCGGCGGCGGTCAGGGCGTGAACCCTTCGAACGTCATCTGATCGGCGTATGCAAAGGTACGTTTGATGGCCTCCGGATCGCGCACCGTCCACGTGATGACAGGCATGGAAAGGCGCTCGCGCACGAAGGTGACAAACGGGTTCGGCAATTCATCCACTGCGTATGATACGAAGGAAATATCATGCGCCAGCATGGAAAAATGTCCCTCCATCGCTGCTGGGGAAGGCCCCTCCGCCGTCAGCCCGCGTGGCAGATGGGGAGCAAAATGTGCGAGCTGGCGGACGAGGCGGTGATCAAAAGACATCAGGGCGACCGAGCCGGAATACCCCCGCAGTGCTTCAGTCACGTTGGCGACAAGTGCATCGTCATGCCCTTCTGCGCCCTTCAGCTCGATCACCACCGGAACACGCCCCGCCACCAGTGTGAGCATCTCGCGCAGCGTTGGCACATGATCGGCGGTGTCGCCGACCTTTAATGCGCCCATCTCGATCGCCAGTTTTCCTGCGATCGTTCCATCCTGCCCTGTCAGTCGACGCAGCGCATGATCGTGGAAGACCATGGGAACACCGTCAGATGATAGATGCACGTCACATTCGATGGAATAACCGGCACTAGCGGCTGCCTCAAACGCCGAAAGCGTGTTTTCCCAGCGCGCATGGTTCATGTCATGCAGACCGCGATGCGCTATGGGGCGTGCGGTCAGCCAGTCCAGAACGGGCATTATTCGGCGACCTCGATAATGGCGTCTATTTCGACCGGCGCATTCATGGGCAAGGAAGCCATGCCGACAGCAGCGCGCGCGTGGCGTCCGCGATCTCCAAGAGCGGCCACAAGGAAATCCGAAGCACCGTTGGCGACGAGATGCTGGTCGGTAAAATCCGGGGTCGAGGCCACATAGACGGAAATGCGGACCACACGCTTGATCCGTTCCAGATCGCCAAGGGCTGCCCGTGCCTGTGCGAGCACATTAACCGTACACCATTTGGCTGCCAGCTTGCCGGCCTCGGTTCCCAGTTCACGTCCAAGAAGCCCCATCGCCATCAGCTTGCCGTCCTTGATGGGAAGCTGTCCGGAGGTCATCAGCAACGATCCGGTCTGCACAAAGGGCACGTAATTAGCCACAGGCGCTGCCGCTTCGGGCAGTTCGACACCCAGTTCCAGCAATCTTTTCTCGATTTCACGTGCCATATTGGTCTCCCGGCATTTCAATGTGTGTCACCACGGCAAATCCGTAGCAGACAAAACTAAACGTCAGTTGCGACACTTTCGCAATCATATCCACACTGAGGGGGAATGTGCCGCAGGGGGAGAGGTTGCATATTTGCCACGCTTCCGCCACGACTCTCGTTCAAACGGAACCATCCAGACGGTCACGATGTGCTCCGACCGTAAAATGCCGAATACCGGAGGTCGTTCATGCGCTCATTGCGCCTTTTTGCCTTGGCCCTGTTTTCTGTTCCGGTCGCTGGGGCAAGCCTCGCTCAGGCGGCGCCGAAATTGCTGCCGCATCGGGCCATTTATGACCTCTCACTGGAGCAGGCGAGCGATCGATCGGGCATAAACGGCATTTCCGGGCGCATGGTCTACGAGTTCGCCGGGTCGGTCTGCGAGGGGTACACCACCACCTTTCGTTTCGTCATGCGTCTGGAAACGGATGATGCATCGCGGCTTTCGGACCAGCAGACCACCACCTATGAGGATGGTGAGGGAAAGGTCTTCCAGTTCGTCAACAAGATGTATCTCGACAACATGCTGGACCGGGAGGTGAAGGGTGTCGCCCGTCTGGAAGAGGGCGAGACGCTGGTGGAGCTGTCCAGGCCTGAACGTCGCAGCGAGAAGCTCGAGCGGACACAGTTTCCCGTACGGCACATGAAAGAAGTGTTGGCAAAGGCCGAATCCGGCGGCGGCTTCTATCAGACCACGCTCTACGACAGCTCCGAAGATGCTGATCGGGTGATGATGACCTCGGTAACGATCGGCAAGGCGAAACCAATTGAGAAAAACGACCCGGAGCGATCGGCCGCCGCTCGGCTCGAGAACCAGTCCTACTGGCCGGTAAGCATTGCCTATTTCGATCCAACCGAGGAGCGTGGCGAGGCTTTGCCCGATTACGAGATAAGTTTTTTACTGCATGAGAGCGGCGTCACGCGAAGCCTCGAGATGAACTATGATGAGTTTTCGATTCGCGGCCAGCTTGTCGATCTGACGATGTTCGATGAGACGAAAGACGGGGCCGATTGCACCAAATAGGCCCATTTGCCGGCCAAACGCTTGCATTATGCGCCATAAGCTTCTATATGCGCGCGCATTCCACACACGGATCTTGGTTCCGGTCGGGAGACATCCGACCAGCGCCTCCGGTGGCGGTTTCCGCCTGACGGTCCGTGGAGGTTCAACCGGAAAGGATAACGAATGGCACTGCCCGATATCAGCATGCGCCAGCTTCTGGAAGCTGGTGTTCACTTTGGTCACCAGACCCACCGCTGGAACCCGAAGATGTCCAACTACATCTTTGGTGCCCGCAACAATGTTCACATCATCGACCTCAGCCAGACCGTGCCGCTGATGCACCAGGCGCTGAAGACCGTCTCAGACACCGTCGCCAAGGGCGGCCGTATTCTGTTCGTTGGCACCAAGCGTCAGGCGTCCGAGATCGTTGCCGATTCTGCCAGGCGTTCGGCACAGTATTATGTGAATGCCCGTTGGCTCGGCGGCATGCTGACCAACTGGAAAACGATCTCCAACTCGATCCAGCGTTTGCGCAAGCTCGACGAACTGCTCGCAGCCGATGCTCAGGGCTTCACCAAAAAGGAGCGCCTGAATCTGGAGCGCGAGCGTGAGAAGCTCGACCGTGCTCTCGGGGGTATTCGCGACATGGGTTCCACGCCGGACCTGATGTTCGTGATCGACACCAACAAGGAAGCGATTGCCGTGCAGGAGGCCAAGCGTCTTGGCATTCCGGTGGTCGCAATCGTCGATTCGAACTGCGATCCGGATGTCGTCGACTACCCGATTCCGGGCAACGACGATGCGGCGCGTGCTATCGCTCTTTATTGCGATCTCGTAGCCAAGGCAGCGATCGACGGCATTGAGCGCCAGCAGGGCGCCCTTGGCCTTGATATCGGCGAGGCCGTCGAGGCTCCTGCAGAGCCGACCCTCGACGATGAAGCCGCAACGCCGGCAACAGAAGAAAACAAGGACGCCTAACCAGCGCCGTTCCGAAAATGTGGGGCTGATTCCCTGCAACGGCCGCGCGGCAGACAACAGGCTTCGCGGCCGTTTTTGTTAGAGCAATTCCAGGAATGCTGCAGATCGGCTTTCCGTCCGGAGTTGCATGAAAACAACGAGATAGAGCGTTTTCGCGTTTCAGCGAAAAGCGGAGATGCTCAACAAGATTGATGAAGAGGCGACGATGAGCATTACAGCAGCAATGGTCAAGGAACTGCGCGAGAAGAGCGGCGCAGGCATGATGGACTGCAAGACGGCCCTGACCGAGAACAATGGCGACATGGAAGCAGCCATGGACTGGCTGCGCAAGAAGGGCATTGCCAAGGCCGACAAGAAGGCTGGCCGCACGGCAGCCGAGGGCCTGATCGGCGTTGCATCCGACGCGAACAGTGCTGTCGTCGTCGAGGTCAATTCCGAGACCGACTTCGTTGCCCGCAATGATGCTTTCCAGGCACTGGTGAGCAACATCGCTACCGTCGCTCTCGGTACGGACGGCTCGATCGAGACAGTTTCCTCCGCAACTTACCCCGCCACGGGAAAGTCTGTAGCCGACACGGTAAAGGACGCCATCGGCACGATCGGCGAGAACATGACGCTGCGCCGTTCGGCCAGGCTGTCCGTCGAAAATGGTGCAGTTGCAAGCTATGTCCACAATGCCGTGACCGACGGTCTTGGCAAGCTCGGTGTGCTGGTGGCCATCGAGACCACGGGCAATGCCGACGCGGCCCGTGCTTTCGGCCGTCAGGTCGCCATGCATGTGGCAGCGACCAATCCGCTGGCTCTGACCGAAGCCGATGTCGATCCGGCAGCCGTTGCCCGTGAGAAGGACATCTTCTCCGACCAGGCTCGTCAGTCGGGCAAGCCGGAGAACATCATTGAGAAAATGGTCGAAGGCCGTCTGCGCAAGTTCTTCGAGGAGGTTGTTCTCCTGAAGCAGGCTTTCGTGATGAACCCGGACCTTACCGTCGAGAAAGCGCTTGCCGAAGCCGAAAAGGAAATCGGCGCGCCGGCAAAGATCGTGAGCTTCGTCYGTTTCGCGCTTGGTGAAGGCATCGAGCGTGAGGAGACCGACTTCGCGGCTGAAGTGGCTGCTGCCGTCAAGTCCTGAGACCGGCGAATAGCTGTTTGAAGACGAAGGGCGCCGCGTGACAACGCGGCGCCCTTCGTGTAACGCAGGGTCAAATTTGGAGACTTTGAAGATGACTGAGAAACGCTACCGGCGCGTTGTCCTGAAAGCATCCGGCGAGGCCCTGATGGGCGAGCAGGGGTTCGGCATCGATGTGTCTGTGGTGGACCGCATCGCCCGCGATATTCTGGAAGCGCGCAGGTTGGGCGTCGAAGTCGGAGTCGTTATCGGCGGGGGCAACATCTTCCGGGGCGTTGCAGTGGCCTCCAAGGGCGGCGACCGGGTAACGGGCGATCACATGGGCATGCTCGCCACCGTCATCAATTCTCTGGCGCTGCGCACTTCTCTGGTGAAGATGGGTGTCGATGCCGTGGTCATGTCAGCCATTGCCATGCCCGAGCTCTGCGAGAGCTTCTCACAGCGCCAGGCCACGAGCTACATGAATGCAGGCAAGGTGGTGATTTTCGCAGGCGGCACCGGCAATCCGTTTTTCACAACGGATTCGGCGGCAGCACTCAGGGCGGCGGAGATCGGCGCGGATGCGCTCTTCAAGGGAACACAGGTCGACGGTGTCTATTCCGCCGATCCGCGCAAGGATCCGAATGCGACGCGCTACGAGCGACTCAGTCACGCTCAGGTGATCAGAGATGGCCTGGCCATCATGGATACTGCTGCGATTGCTCTTGCGCGCGAGAACCACATTCCGATAATCGTTTTCTCGATTCATGAAGAGGGCGGGTTCAACGCCATCTTGAAAGGCGGCGGACATTGCACCATCGTGTCCGATGACGCCGAACCAGAACAGCGTGCCGGTGCGTAAGGAGATTTGATGATGGCCGACGGCGTTGATTTTAAAGACCTAAAGCGGCGTATGGACGGGGCGACGAGTGCCTTCCAGCACGACTTGGCTTCGCTGAGGACGGGCCGGGCTTCCGCCAATCTTCTCGACCCGATTCAGGTGGAGGCCTATGGCTCGGCGATGCCGATCAACCAGGTTGCGACGGTTTCTGTACCGGAGCCGCGCATGATCTCGGTCGCGGTCTGGGATCAGAGCATGATCAACGCCGTGGACAGGGCCATCCGCGAATCGAATCTCGGTTTCAACCCGATCATGGACGGATCGACGCTGCGTATTCCCTTGCCTGAGCTCAATGAGGAGCGTCGCAAGGAACTCGTCAAGATCGCGCATCAATACGCGGAAAACGCGAAGGTTGCGGCACGTCACGTGCGCCGCGACGGCATGGAGCACCTCAAAAAGGCCGAAAAGGATGGCGACATAAGCCAGGATGAGCTGCACGCGCAGTCCGATCAGGTGCAAAAGATGACGGATGAGACGATTTCGGCCATCGATAAGCTGCTCGCCGCCAAGGAAGCCGAAATCATGCAGGTTTAGCCACTGCAGCGTGCTCACGAGGCGAGGGGAGAGTAGCATTTGAAGCCGGCGCACATAGCCATAATCATGGATGGAAACGGTCGCTGGGCCGAAGCGCGGGGCCTCCCGCGCCGGGCCGGGCACCGCGCCGGTGTGGAAGCGCTGCGCAGCGCCGTGCGTTCGGCTGGCGAACTGGGCATTAATTGGCTCACCGTCTACGCTTTTTCGTCGGAAAACTGGTCGCGGCCGCCTTCTGAGGTCAACGACCTCATGGGGCTTTTGCGCCTGTTCATTCGCCGCGATCTTGCCGAGCTGCATCAGAACGGTGTTCGCGTGCGCATCATCGGCGACAGGGAGAACCTTGAAAAGGACATCAGGTCGCTGTTGCTGGAGGCGGAAAATCTCACGGCGGAGAACACCAGAATGAACCTGGTGATCGCCTTCAACTACGGCGCTCGCGACGAGATTTTGAGGGCTGCGAAAGCACTGATGCATGACGTGCAATCGGGCCGACTGGAGGCCGATGCGGTCGATCTGGAAGCTTTCGGTGGTTACCTCGATACCGCCGGCATTCCCGATCCGGATCTGATCATCAGAACAAGCGGTGAGCAGCGTCTGTCGAACTTTCTCCTTTGGCAGGCCGCTTATGCCGAGTTCGTTTTTCTGCCCTGTCATTGGCCGGATTTCGGTCGCGCGGATCTTGAAACTGCCATCACCACCTTCAATGCCCGCGAACGCCGCTTTGGCGGCGTCGGAGCGCGCGAAGCCGTCCTATGAACGGGCGTGGCGAGGGAGAAATGCCGGCGCCCCGCCGCCCGCGAAGCAATCTGCAATTGCGTATCATTTCGGCGGTCGTTCTAGGCTTCGCCGTTCTGCTGATTACCTATTTTGGCGGTTTGCCTTTTCGCCTGATGGGCGCGGCCATGGCCGGCGCGATTTTCTATGAATGGTGCGCCATGCGCCCGGAGCGAGGCGCCAGCATGCACACCGTTCTCGGTGGTACATTGCTTGCTGCGGTCATGACGTTGATGGTTTTCGACCAGTCGGCTTCGATGCTGTTTCTTGGTCTGGCGGCCGCACTTTTCATCCTCGCAATGCACGGCTGGGCATCCAGAACCGGCTTTGGAATGGTTGCAGGGCTTGCCTATGCAGCCGCGCCCACATTGGCGCTTGTTCATCTAAGGGCCGATGACCGGTCGGGGCTGTTTGCGATCCTGTTTCTGTTCGCAGTCGTCTGGACAACGGACATCATGGCCTATTTTACCGGCCGAACCCTAGGTGGGGCGAAGCTTGCCCCCTCCATCTCCCCGGGGAAGACATGGAGCGGCGCGGTCGGCGGCACGGTTTTCGCCGTGCTTGCAGGCGGCGCATTCGCACTCCATGAGAGTGCGGCTTATGGCACTGTGTTGATTGCCCTTATCGCACTTGTCCTGGCGGTGATATCGCAGATTGGCGATCTGTTCGAATCGGCCCTGAAGCGCCGCAGTGGCGTAAAGGATTCCAGCAATCTCATTCCCGGCCATGGCGGGGTGATGGACCGGGTGGACGGGCTCATGGCGGCGGCCCTTGCCCTTTATCTTCTGGCGGCGCTGTTGGGCGGAGGAGACTACCCGGCTCACGCTCTTTTCAGGTTTTAGGAACCCGGAACCATTTGCCTTGGATCTGCCGCGATGGCATGGAGTGTGGGTAAGCCGGGATTCGGGAGGCTCTTTGGGGCACGTGTCCGCGTTAACCGGAAACTTATTGGAACAATGCGGCAGACCTTCTGAAAGTCCCGATAGTTTTTCCAGATTGAAACACTGAAGCAAACCGCGATCGAGTGAGACTGACGTGATCGACTTTATGACTTCCATTTTCAGCACGAACGGCCTTTTGGTCGGAACGATCATCCCGTTCCTGTTCGTTCTGACTGTGGTCGTGTTCGTTCATGAAATGGGACACTATCTCGTCGGCCGCTGGTGCGGCATTGGGGTGAAGGCGTTCTCGATCGGTTTTGGCCCTGAGCTCTTCGGGTTCAACGACCGGCACGGCACACGCTGGAAACTGTCGGCAATCCCCCTCGGGGGGTATGTGAAGTTCACCGGCGACATGTCGGTGACCAGCACGCCCGACCCCGAATCAACCGAGCATCTGTCGCCCGACGAGTTGCGTGTGGCCTTCCACACCCAGCCTGTATGGAAGCGTGCGGCGACGGTGTTCGCCGGTCCATTCTTCAATTTTCTTCTCACCATAGCCGTGTTCGCGGTCATGTTTGCTGGCTTCGGTCGGTATGTCATGGAGCCGATGGTCGCCGAAGTGCGCCCTGACACTCCCGCCGCTGTCGCCGGGTTTCAGCCGGGGGACCGGTTTGTTTCGGTCGACGGAAGCCAGGTGCGCACCTTTGGCGATGTCCAGCGCATCGTTTCGGGCCGCGCAGGCGATGAATTGGCGTTCATTGTTCGCCGGGGCGAAGAGGAAGTGGTCCTGAAAGCCACGCCTGAGCTTCTCGAACAGAAGGATGCCCTGGGCAACACAGTGCGGATTGGCGTGATCGGTGTCGTCAACGATCAGGAGATGGGCCAGCCCCGCCTGATCGAGTTCGGTCCCATCGAGGCGCTCGGTGAAGCGGTGCGTGAAACCGGCTATGTGATCTACCGCACCGGCCAGTTTCTCAAGCGCTTCGTGGCCGGTCGGGAAGATCGATGCCAGCTTGGCGGGCCGGTCAAGATCGCGGACATGGCCGGAAAAGCGGCTCAACTCGGGTTCGAATGGCTGGTGCAACTTGTTGCATTATTGTCAGTCGGGATAGGCGTTCTTAATCTTTTGCCCATTCCCCCCCTTGATGGCGGGCATCTGGTGTTCTACGCCATAGAAGCTGTGATGCGCCGTCCCGTGTCCGAGAAGGTCATGGACGCGGTTTACCGTGTTGGTCTGTTCGCCGTTCTCGCATTCATGGGGTTTGTTTTTTGGAACGACCTGTTTGGATGCTAGGGAGGCGCGGGAAGGCAAAATGTGTAAAAATTGAGACGATATTTACCATGGCTTTGATTTTGGCGTGACGCGAATGCCACTAAGCGGTGGTTCGTAAACGCAAATTAACCAGAAGGCTTGCGTGTAGGAAAAATCTGGCTATTAGGTTAGCTGCTTTGCAAGATTGTTCCTATTTCTCGCTGCGGGGACAAAGAGAATAGAGGTTTTCAAGCCCAATGAAGGCATCTTCGAGCTTTAAGAACGCCGTTTCGGCAGTGGCCCTCTCGGCGGGGTTGGCGATGACGGGGACGATCGCCGTCGAGCTGGCCACGATGGAGGCGGCGCATGCTGCCACGGTCAGCCGAATCGAGGTGCGTGGAAACCGTCGCGTCGACGCGGAAACCATTCGCAATTACATCAACATCCGCCCGGGGCGTTCCTTCTCGCAGGACGATGTCAACGACGCCGTCAAGCGGCTCTTCGCCACCGGCCTTTTTGCGGATGTGTCGATCAGTCAGTCGGGCGGGGCGCTGGTCGTCACTGTCGACGAGTACTCGATCGTCAATCAGGTGATCTTCCAGGGCAACAAGAAGATCAAGGACGCGAATCTGGCGCGCGCCGTACAGCTGCAGCCTCGCAAGTCCTTCTCCAATCAGGCGCTTCAGGCTGATGAGGAGACCATCCGCGAAGCCTATCGTCGCATTGGTCGCGACGACGCGACCGTCAGCGGACGCACCCAGGAACTCGAGGATGGCCGCGTCAATGTCATCTTCGAGGTGCAGGAAGGTGGACGCACGAAGATTGCCGCGATCAATTTCGTCGGCAACAATGCATTCCGCGATGGCCGTCTGAAAGACGTGATTTCGACGAAGCAGTCGAACTTCCTTTCCTTCCTGCTGCGCAATGACATCTATGATGACAACCGTCTGCGCGCGGACGAGGAAACGCTGCGTCGTTTCTATTACAATCGCGGCTATGCGGATTTCCGTGTTATTTCCTCGACTGCCGATCTCGACGAGACCGAGAACGCTTACACCCTGACCTTTACCGTGGAAGAGGGCGAGCGCTATCGCTTTGGCAATATCGATGTCGAGAGCACGATCTCCGGCATTGATCCGGAAACCCTGCGTTCGCAGATCGAGACCCGTCAGGGCAGTGTCTACAGCGCCAAGAATGTCGAAGATTCCATTATCGCCCTGACCGAGCATGTCGCTGGCATGGGCTATGCGTTTGCGCAGGTCACGCCCCGTGGCAACCGCAATTTCGAAACCCGTGAGATCGATGTCGTCTATTCGATCGATGAGGGACCGCGCGCCTACATTCAGCGCATCGAAATCCGCGGCAACCAGCGTACGCGCGACTATGTCATCCGCCGTGAGTTCGACCTGAGCGAAGGCGATGCCTTCAACCAGGTGCTGGTGCAGCGTGCCAAGCGCCGTCTTGAAGCGCTGAACTTCTTCCAGACGGTCAATATCTCGACCGTTCCGGGGTCGCAGCCCGATCAGGTCATTCTGGTCGTTGATGTGGTTGAGAAATCGACCGGTGAATTCTCCATCGGTGCTGGCTACTCAACCAGCGGTGGGGTCGACAGCAGCGGCGGTTTCTCCGTGGAAGGCTCTGTCACGGAGCGCAACTTCCTGGGCCGCGGCCAGTATGTTCGCGTAGCCGCAGGCGGCGGCAAGGATTCGCGCGACTATTCGTTCTCGTTCACCGAGCCATATTTCCTCGGTCGCCGCATCTCGGCCGGTTTCGATGTTTATCGCCGCACCCGCAAGTTCGACGACAAGTATGAGCGCGACACGACAGGTGCGACGGTTCGCTTCGGTCTTCCGATCACCGAGGCACTGTCCACGCAGCTTGCCTACAACCTCTCTCAGGAGGAATATACGGGCATCGGCAGCTGTGACGCTAATCCGATTGACCCGACGAAATGTAATCTTGCACAAGCTTTGATCGAAGCGATCGGTCAGGAGAAGTGGATCAAGTCGTCGGTCAGCGGTTCGCTGATCTACAACACGATCGACGATATGAAGAACCCGCATTCGGGTCTTTATGCGAACCTGACGCTCGAGGTTGCCGGTCTCGGTGGTGATGCCAAGTTCGTGAAGGCAACCGCGCGCGGCACCTATTATCACACCTTGTCGGAAGAGCTTGACCTGGTCGGCCTCTTCACGGTGGGAGCCGGCCACATTCAGGCGCTTGATGGCGACCTGCGCGTCTTCGACCATTTCTCGAGCAGCGACCGCATCATTCGCGGCTTTGACTACAACGGCATTGGCCCTTATCAGAACTCCTCCGGTTCGGGCATCGATCACGTCGGCGGCACGACCTATTTCAATGCCTCCGCGGAAGCGCAGTTCCCGTTCCCGATCCTGCCCGAAAGCTTCGGTCTTCGTGGCGCGGTCTTTGCCGATGCCGCCACGCTTTACGGCAGCGATGTTGCCGGGGCGATCGGAACCGATATGCAGTGGCGCGCTTCGGTCGGCGCCGGCCTGATCTGGGCGTCGCCCTTCGGTCCGCTGCGTGTTGATTATGCCTACCCCGTCCTGAAGGAAGAATCCGACGACGTGGAGCATTTCAACTTCGGTATCTCGACACGCTTCTAACGGCCGCGTGTTGCTGAAGCAGTTCCGTTTAGCCCGGGCCCTTTGGGTCCGGGCGAAAGGTTTCCATGAAGGACCCTGATTTTTTTCCTCCCGCACGCCGCATTACGGCAGGCGAGGTTGCCTCGCTGACGGGAGCCGAGCTCGCTCGCCCCGAGTTGGCGGAGGTTATGATCGAGGGCGTTGCTGCCGCATCTGACGGCGGTGCCGGCATGCTGGTTTTTATTGAGGGCAAGCGCAACGCCGAGCTCGTGCGCAACACGACGGCCGCTGCTGTCTTGTGCAAGCGCGAGGCGGCGGGGCATTGTCCGGAAACCGTGGCGGTGCTTATCGCCGATAAGCCGCAGGCGGCCTTTGCGCAGATAGCGCGCCTTCTCTTCCCTCAGGCCATGAGCCCCGGAACGATGACCGGAGAGACCGGAATTTCCAACCGGGCGAGCGTCGCGGCCGATGCCGTTCTCGAGGATGGCGTGATCGTGGAACCCGGTGCCGTCATCGGAAGAGGCGTCATGATCGGCCGTGGGACGATCATTGCCCCCAACGCCGTGATCGGAACCTCGACCCGGATCGGCCGGGACAGCTATGTGGGGCCCGGCGCTTCGGTGCAATGCGCCATGGTCGGCGACCGTGTCATTCTTCACGCTGGCGTCCGGATCGGCCAGGATGGGTTCGGCTATTTGCCAGGTGCCAGGGGGCTTGAAAAGCTGCCGCAGATCGGCCGCGTCGTCATTCAGGATGATGTCGAGATCGGCGCCAACACCACAGTGGACCGCGGCGCTCTCGTTGATACGGTTATCGGGCAGGGGACGAAGATCGATAACCTGGTGCAGGTGGCGCACAATGTTCGCATCGGCCGAAGCTGCATCATCGCCGGAAACTGTGGCCTTTCGGGATCCGTGACGCTCGGCGATTTCGTCATGCTGGGTGGCAGGGTCGGCATTGCTGATCATATCAATATTGGTACCGGTGCGCAGCTTGCCGCATCCAGCGGCGTCATGAACGACGTGCCGCCGGGCGAGCGTTGGGCCGGTTCTCCCGCCCAGCCGATACGCGAGGCCTTTCGCGAGCTGGCTGCCCTGCGGGGGCTGGTAGACGGGAAGAGAAAGAAGATGAGGGACGGGGATGAGTGACACCGCTTCGACCACGCTTGAAAGCCTGGATATCATGGATCTGATGCGGTTACTTCCGCATCGTTATCCTTTTCTTCTGGTCGACAGGATCATCGAGATTGATGGCGACCGTTCCGCCATCGGCATCAAGAATGTCACCATGAACGAGCCTCATTTCACGGGGCATTTTCCGACGCAACCGGTGATGCCGGGCGTCCTGATCGTTGAGGCGATGGCGCAGACTGCTGGCGCGATCTGCATCAACAATGCCGGCGACGACAGTCCCTCACTGGTCTATTTCATGACCATCGATAACGCGAAGTTCCGCAAGCCGGTGGTTCCCGGCGACCGTCTTGAGATCCATGTGACCAAGGTTAAACAACGCGGGAACATCTGGAAGTTTGATTGCGTCGCCAAGGTGGACGAGGCCAAGGTTGCCGAGGCCGTCATTTCGGCGATGATGTCTGTGGAACAGGCGAGCTGACGGGAATTTCATGCCGCGCGACACTGTCATTCACCCTTCGGCTGTCATTGAACCTGGCGCAGAACTGGGCCAGGGGGTTCGTATCGGACCTTTTTGCCACGTATCTTCAGGCGCCCGGCTGCACGATGACGTGGAACTGATCGGCCACGTGACCATCATGGGCGACACGACACTTGGCGAGGCATGCCAGGTCTATCCGCAGGCCGTTCTTGGTGCCCCCCCGCAAAACTTCAAGCACAAGGGTGGCAAGAGCACGCTCGAGGTCGGGGCGCACTGCGTTATCCGCGAAGGGGTGACTTTTCATGCCGGCACGGACACCAGTCGCGGAAAGACCAGGGTCGGTTCGCACGGCCTCTTCATGGCCTACTCGCATGTGGCCCACGACAGCGATGTGGGCAATCATGTCACCATGGCGAATTATGCCGGCCTCGGCGGTCATGCCGAGATTGGCGATCATGTGATCATTTCGGGCTATGCCGCAGTCCATCAGTTCGTGCGGATTGGCCATCACGCATTTTTGGGCGGCTTTGCCGCCGTGGTGGGCGATGTCATCCCCTACGGAATGGCGGTGGGGGATCGCGCATGTCTGCGCGGTCTCAATCTCATCGGTCTCAAACGCTCCGGCATGCCGCGAGAGGATATTGCAGCCCTGAGGAAGGCCTACAGGATGCTCTTCGCGGAGGGTAATTCGCTGGATGAGAACGCCCGCGCTGTCCGCAGCGCCTATCCCTCTTCACAGCTGATCGGCGATATTGTTGCCTTTGTTGGTGGCCGGGACAAGCGTCACTTCACCCTCCCGGCGCGTGGCAGAGGCGCCTCCGAGGATGATGATACAGGCTGATAAACAACCGGTTCTGCCGGAGGCCTCCCGCATCGCGGTTGTGGCCGGCAGCGGAGCACTGCCACGGGATGTGGTCCGCACTCTCGTTAAGGGCGGGCACAGGCCGATTGTCATTGCCATTGAAGGTGAAGCAGACTGGCTCGGTGGCGAGAATGTCGCCGAGTTCGACCTTTGGCCAGCCCCCGCCGAACGCTTGGCATTGTTCCTGCCAAAGCTGCAACGCGCCGGCGTGACGCATCTCGTGCTTGCCGGAGGCGTGAGCCGCCGGCCGCCCATTGTGAAAGTCAGGTTGGGATGGGACGTTTTTCGCGCTCTTCCCAAACTCGTGACCGCTTACGCGAAAGGGGACGACGGGCTCCTGCGCGCCGTGATAGCGTATATAGAATCCAGGGGAATTCGCGTGTTGGGCGCGCATGAGATTGCGCCGGAGCTTCTCGCGCCGGAAGGTGTAATGACCCGCATCAGCCCGAAAGCATCGGACAGAATGGATCTGCAGGCCGCCTATGAGGCAGCCCGGGTGATCGGTTCGCTCGACATCGGTCAGGCGGCGATCGCTGTGGGCGGCCGGGCTGTGGCTCTGGAAGGGATTGAAGGAACTGCAGGGTTGCTTGAGCGTATGCAAGGCATGCGCCACCATGGTCGCCTTGCGGGAAAGACGGGTGGAGCACTTGTGAAATGCGCCAAGCCGGATCAGGAAAAACGCGCCGACATGCCGACCATCGGCCCTGACACGATAAAGGCGGCACATGCTGCCGGGCTCGCCGGTGTCGGGGTCGAGGCCGGACGCTCGCTGATTCTTGATTATGCGACCACGGTCAGACTGGCAGACGAGCACGGCCTGTTCGTGATCGGACTTGATCCGGAGGCGAAGGATGAACGCTGATCGCCGCCCTTTGAGGATTGCCATTATCGCCGGTGAGGAATCCGGGGATCTTCTGGGGGCAGACCTCATAGAGGCGCTGAGCAGGATGAGCGGGGCGAATGTCGAGCTTATGGGGGTTGGGGGGCGAGGACTCATCGCGCACGGTCTGGACTCGATTTTTGATGCCCAAGAAATCGCCCTGATGGGGATCAGCGCCATTGTGCGCGACCTGCCCAGACTAATACGCCGCATCGGCCAGACGGCAAAGGCCATTGCTGACGCAGAGCCCGACTGCCTGATCACCATCGACAGTCCGGAGTTCAGCCTCCGCGTCGCAAAGAAGGTGCGCGCGCTCGCACCCTCCATCCCGATTATCCACTACGTGTGTCCAAGCGTTTGGGCGTGGCGGCCGGGAAGGGCGCCTGCCATGCGCCCGCATGTCGACGAGGTTCTCTGCCTTTTGCCGTTCGAACCGGCGGAACTGGAACGGCTCGGCGGCCCGACCGGCACCTTCGTGGGCCATCGCCTGGCAAGCGAGCCGAATATTCTGGCTGCGGCGCAGGCGCATCTGTCAGGGGCGGCCAAAGCGTCTGACGGGCAGCGGTCCCTGCTTCTCCTGCCTGGATCACGCCGTGGCGAGGTCTCGCGTCTTCTCCAGCCTTTTGGAGAAACCGTGCGCCACCTTCATGACGCCGGTCACGACTTCCGTGTGGTGATGCCCACCGTTCCGCACGTTTCGTCCATGATCGAGGCTGCGGTGAAGGACTGGCCCCAAAAACCCGAGATCATCCTCGATCACGAGCGCAAATGGCAGGCCTTCGCCGAGGCAGATGCAGCACTGGCGTGTTCAGGAACCGTCTCTCTGGAGCTGGCTCTCGCGCGCGTGCCGACGATCCTTTGCTACAAGACGGATTTCGCGGCGCGCGCGCTCATTCCGCTGATCACGGTGTGGTCTGCGGCCCTGCCGAATCTGATCGCCGGTTGGCCGGTCGTGCCTGAACATTTCAATCAATATATCCGGCCGTCATATCTCGCCCGTCAGGTCACGACATTGTGGGACGAAAAGCCCGCGCGCGCCGCACAGATGTCCGGTTTCCAGGAAATCGCCGACGCTCTGGCTACAGAAAGACCCTCCGGCGAGATCGCCGCGCAGGTGGTGCTCCGGCACATCGCACGCGCCGCCTGAACCAGACCCGCATAAAAAAAAGCCCCGCCTATGACAGCGGGGCATTTTTGTCGTCGATCAGAGCTTAGCGCTTGGCGATCGGCACATAGTCGCGCTGGGTTGCGCCCGTGTAGAGCTGGCGCGGGCGACCGATCTTCTGCTTCGGATCCTCAATCATCTCTTTCCACTGGGCGATCCAGCCGACGGTGCGCGCGAGCGCAAAAAGCACCGTGAACATGGTGGTGGGGAAACCCAGTGCCTTCAGCGTGATGCCGGAATAGAAGTCGATGTTCGGGTATAGCTTCTTCTCGATGAAGTACTCATCTGTCAGCGCGATACGCTCCAGCTCCATGGCGATGTCGAGCTGCGGATCGTCCTTGATGCCCAGTTCGCTTAACACCTCGTGGCAGGTCTTCTGCATGATCTTCGCGCGCGGGTCGTAGTTCTTGTAGACCCGGTGGCCAAAGCCCATGAGGCGGAATGGATCGTTCTTGTCCTTGGCGCGATCAATGAACTCGGGAATGCGATCGACCGAACCGATTTCGTCCAGCATGTTGAGCGCCGCCTCGTTTGCGCCCCCATGGGCAGGGCCCCACAGGCAGGCGATGCCA
Organism: Nitratireductor sp.; assembly: GCF_017794765.1. Taxonomy (GTDB): domain Bacteria; phylum Pseudomonadota; class Alphaproteobacteria; order Rhizobiales; family Rhizobiaceae; genus Nitratireductor. The sequence goes on from NZ_CP051236.1 coordinate 2,509,638, forward strand.
GCGGCGATGCAGGCAAACGGATTGGCGCCGGAAGAGCCGGCCAGACGCACCGTCGAGGTGGAAGCGTTCTGCTCGTGGTCGGCATGCAGGATGAAAATCCGCTCCATGGCGCGCGCCAGAACCGGGTTCACCTTGTATTCCTCGCACGGGACCGAGAAGCACATGTGCAGGAAGTTCGCCGCATAGCCGAGGTCGTTCTTCGGATAAACGAAGGGCTGCCCGACGTGATACTTGTAGGCCATCGCCGCAATGGTCGGCATTTTCGCGATCATGCGCAGGCTAGCCACCATGCGCTGATGCGGGTCGGAAATATCCGTGGAATCGTGATAGAATGCCGACATGGCGCCCACCACACCGCACATAACCGCCATCGGGTGCGCGTCACGGCGAAAACCGGTGAAGAAGCGATTCATCTGCTCATGCACCATTGTGTGGTGCGTCACGCGGTAGTCGAAATCCTCCTTCTGCGCCTTGGTTGGCAGTTCGCCATAAAGCAGCAGATAGCAGGTCTCCAGAAAATCGCCGTGCTCGGCCAGTTGCTCAATCGGATAGCCGCGGTGGAGAAGGATGCCTTCATCGCCGTCAATATAGGTGATCTTCGATTCGCAGCTTGCCGTGGAGGTGAAGCCCGGATCGTAAGTGAACATCCCGGTGTCTTTGTAGAGCGAGGTGATGTTGACGACATCCGGGCCCACGCTACCCTTCAAAATCTCGAATTCGTGCCCGTTTTCCTGGCCGCCAATTTCCAGCTTCGCAGTTGGTTTGGTCATCGCAATCACCTCTCACTTCAAGGAACTTGGCGCCAGAAAACTGTCGCCCAAACAATATTGCCGGCGGTCGAGCGCGCGAAATAGCTAACGCATTTCCCCCGTGGTGCCAAGCGCGTGCAGCATCTGAATATTGCAGTGCAGCACACCCCTGGTGATCAAACCCAGTCCGCAAGCCTGATCCTCTGCGGGACGAAGCTAGGCAGCCTGATCGCGGATTCGCGCCAAACTCTCCTCTCGCCCAAGAACGGAAAGAACATCGAAGATGCCTGGCGATGTGGTGCGCCCGACGAGCGCTGCCCTCAACGGTTGGGCGACTTTGCCAAGCTTGCGTTCGGTCTGTTCCGCGAAAGCGCGGACAGCTGCTTCGATATTCGCAAGGGTCCAATCGTCGACATTTTGCAATACGGGAAGAATTTCCGCAAGCAGTTGACGCGCATTCTCATCCAGCAGCTGATCGGCTTTTTCATCGATTGAGAGCGGTCTTTCCGCGAACAGAAAGCCCGCGCTATCAACAAGTTCAACCAAGGTTTTGGCGCGCTCTTTCAAGCCCGGAAGAGCCTGTAAAAACTGGTCTTTCCGCGTCTCGTCCAGAGCGTCGAGGAGTGCTTTTCCTCCTTCGAGATACGGCAGTGTATCGATCAGAATGTCGAGCAACCTTGCATCGTCCATCTGCCGCATATGCACGCCGTTGAGCGCTTCCAGCTTCTGGAAGTCGAAGCGTGCGGCGCCCTTGTTCACGTCGGTGATGTCGAACCAGCGAATCATGTCTTCGTCGGACATGATCTCGTCGTCTCCATGGCTCCAGCCCAATCGTGCCAGATAGTTGCGCAAGGCCGAGGGAAGGTAACCCATCTCCCTATAAGCCTCGACGCCCAGCGCGCCATGCCGTTTGGAGAGTTTCGCGCCGTCTGGCCCATGAATAAGCGGGATATGGGCCATCACCGGCACCTCCCAGCCCATGGCCCTGTAGATCACTGTCTGGCGTGCGGCATTGGTCAGATGATCGTCGCCGCGGATGATGTGTGTGACGCCCATATCATGGTCGTCCACCACCACGGCATGCATGTATGTGGGGGATCCATCGGAACGCAGGATAATGAAATCGTCGAGATCCTTGTTGGGAAAGCGCACCATGCCCTGCACCTGATCCTCGACGACGGTTTCCCCGTCTTGCGGTGTCTTGATACGGATGACCGGCTTGATCCCTTCAGGAGCCTCCGACGGATCACGGTCACGCCAGGTACCGTCATAGCGGGGTGGGCGCCCCTCGGCGCGCGCCTTCTCACGCATCGCTTCCAGCTCTTCGGGCGAGCTGTAGCAGTAGTAGGCTTCTCCCTTGGCAACGAGCTCCTCCGCGACCGCGCGGTGCCGGTCTGCCCGCGCAAACTGGGAGACAGGCTCGCCATCGCAATCGAGTCCGAGCCAGGCAAGCCCGTCGAGGATTGCGGCGGTGGCCTCTTCGGTCGAACGCTGCCGGTCGGTGTCTTCGATGCGCAACAGCATTTTCCCGCCGGTATGGCGCGCATAAAGCCAGTTGAATAGGGCCGTTCGCGCACCGCCGATGTGCAAATATCCGGTGGGTGAGGGCGCAAAGCGCGTGACGACGGGTCTGCTCATGAATCTATCCCGGGATTTGATGCGGTCTCACGGCCTTTTGAAAGGTATGCGATACCGCAGGTGGTCTTTGGCTGGCTGTCATGTAGCATAGAACGGTCGGGGCGCAAGCATGGCACGGGGAGGCCAGGCGATGGGGGGCGAACTGGCGGTTGCAGAGAGCGACGAGCGGGCCCAGTTCGCTGTCGGCGCGCAAACGCCGGAAGCTGAAGACGCAACACAGAGCATTGGAGTGTGGCCGGCGCGCCCCGTGTATGCGCCGGTTGCAGCACGAAAGCTCGTTTTGCTCGCCCCGCTCTGGCAGACGTGGAGTGCAGGGATACACGCTGCACTCTCGCAGGAATCATCTAGAGGCACGCTGTTCCTTTGGCTCCCTGTCCTGCTTGGCGGCGGCGCACTTGCATATTTCGCATTGCCGGTCGAACCGCCAGCCTATGCTGTCGTCAGCGGTCTGCTCGCGCTCACCCTTGTGGCTTTCCTGGCGTCGGGAAAACCTGTTCTTCGTGTCGCCGCCCTTGCCGCATTGATCGTTCTTCTCGGGCTTTCATGCGCGAAGGTCGAAACCTGGCGGGCCGCCACACCCATGCTCGGTGCCGACGTGACGACGCGGCTTACGGCCCGCGTGGTCAGCATTGAGCCGCGAGCGAACGGGCGCTCTCGTTTGACCGTGGATGTGGTTGCCACCGAACGCCCGCACTTGCGCTATGCGCCGGAGCGCGCGCGTTTGTCGGCACGCTCCATCCCAGACGGATTGAGCCCGGGCGATGGAGTTCAGGGCCTCGTGCGCCTCATGACACCCTCGGGTCCGGTGCGCCCGCACGCCTACGATTTTTCGTTTGAGAGCTATTTTGACGGCCTCGGGGCTGTGGGCTTTTTCATGCGGGAGCCGGAGCGTGTCGAGATCGACCGGCCATTCGGAAGAGCGAAGTGGGCTTTATCCACGCTCCAGGGATTGCGGGAGTCTCTTGCCGAGAGACTTCGCAGCCGGGTGGGAGGAGCGGAAGGAGAGGTGGCTGCGGCGCTGATTACCGGGATGAGAGGGGGCATACCGGAACATTACAATGAAGATCTGCGTCGGGCCGGATTGGCGCATGTTCTTGCCATTTCGGGGCTGCACATGGCACTCGCGGCCTTCACGATAATTGGCGCTGCAAGGCTGGGCTTCGCGTTGTTCCCCGGTTTTTCTTCGCGTCATCCGGTGCGCAAATACGCAGCGGCTGTCGCCCTGCTTGTCTGTTTCTTCTATTTGCTCGTCTCCGGTGGCGGTGTGGCGGCTCAGCGCAGCTTTCTCATGCTCGCGGTCATGCTCCTGGCCCTGTTGTTCGATCGCGCTGCTTTAACCATGCGCAACCTGGCTGTTGCGGCCCTGATCGTGATTGTCACGACGCCCCACGAAGTCGTGGGACCGGGCTTCCAGATGTCTTTTTCGGCAACTGCGGCACTCATCGCCGGCTATGCGGCGTGGAATGCGCACCGCGCCAAACGGCTCTCCCGAAAACCGTATGTGGAGCGGAAAGGCACTGCGAGGCTCGTCCATCTCATCTTCATCTCTATCGGCGGTATCGCGCTCACATCGCTGATCGCCGGGACAGCGACAACCCTCTATGGTGTGTGGCATTTCCAGCGGGCATCGCCACTTGCTCTTGGAGCCAACCTGGCGGCAATGCCCGTGGTTTCTCTGGTGGTGATGCCTTCGGCCGTGGCGGCGATAGCCACAATGCCGCTCAACCTTGATGGATGGCCATTGGCCTTGATGGGGTGGGGTATCTCGACGGTCATGGGCATCGCCCGGTGGTTTTCTGAGCAAACCCCCTTCGATGCGACCGGCGCGATACCACTCTCCGCCACGCTGAGCCTGACCGCTGCGCTTGCAATCCTCACCATGACAACGACCAGACTGCGGTTGGCTGCGCTGCCCTTTCTTGTGTTGGGGCTCATCCTCGTTTCAGCGCGCGGTCTGCCTGATGTTTTCGTATCCGAAGATGCGCGACTGGTGGCTGTGCGCGCGCACGATGGCGCCCTTACAGTCAACCGCAAGAGACCCAACGCGTTTTCTCTGGAAAACTGGCTGCGAGCTGCCGGAACAGAAGCAGTCCGCAAACCGGAAGTGTTGAGAGGAGCGGGGACGGCCGCGCTCCTCGCCCGGGCGACGACAAATCACTTTCTGTGCAACGATGCTTTCTGCGTGCTGCGCCATGAACGTGGAGCGATCATTGCGCATGTGATGAAAACCGAGCTGCCCACGTCCCGCCTGCTTCTTCATGAACTGTGTGGGGCCACGGATCTCATCGTCATCAATGATGCGCGTATCGATCGACCGTGTAAGGCCGGTCGTGCACAAACAATCACGGCGCGTACCCTGGCTCGACGGGGGAGCGCCGAGATACGGTTAGGACACAATGGTTCTGATCCGTCCCTGATCAGGATTGCTTTTGCGATCAGTGAACCCTATCGACCATGGCATGAGCAGCGCCAGTTTTCACGCGCCGCTCGCGGCCTGGGACCATACAAACGCACCCGGAAAACTTCCGGGAAACCCGATAAAAACTCGTAAAAAAAACCGAGCCTTAAGTCAAAGATCAAAGGCTTTTATTTAGCCCGCGCCCCGACCTGTGACCGGTCGCGCCAAGACTTAAAGAACGGCACTGCCCACGGTGAGCTAGCCCGCACGCTCCATGAATGCTCTGGCGGCATGCGGCGCGCGGATCTTTCCTTCATGGATGAAATAGACGAACACATCTCGCGGCTCTCTCTCCGGCGTGAAGGCCTGGTCCATGAGAGGCAGGTCGTCTGGCTGGCCGCCCTCGGCCCAAAGCTTCGCGCGCTTGACCCATGCATCAAGCTCTGTGGGAGCATAAGCTGTCGGAATATCGTCCTCGCCGCGCTGAAGACGGGCATAAACGAAATCACCGGTCACATCGGCGACTTCCGGATATGTGTTGTGATGCGCATAGCAGATCGCGGCACCATACTTGCGCACGAGTTGAGGAAACTCCGGCGTACAGAAGGTCTCGTTGCGCACTTCCAGAACGTGTCGGAGCCGAACCCCGTCGCGCTCGGATGGTAGAAGCTGCAGAAATCCCTCAAAATCCTCCGGGTCGAACTTTTTGGTAGGAGCGAACTGCCAGACGAGCGGGCCGAGCTTCTCCCCGATCTCGGAAATGCCTGAGCCAAGAAATTTCTCAAGAGATTCAGATGCTTCCGAAAGCACCTTACGGTTCGTCACAAAGCGGTTGCCTTTGAGTGAAAACACAAACCCTTCCGGCGCCTCACTCGCCCATTTGGCATAGGTCGCCGGTTTCTGGCTGCCGTAATAGGTGCCGTTCACCTCGATCGTTGGCACCTGTCGTGAGGCATATTCGAGCTGCCGCTTCTTTGGCAGGTCATCCGGGTAGAATGTTCCTTCCCAAGGCTGAAACGTCCAGCCGCCCATGCCCGCGCGAATGGTGCCAGTAGTCATGGGTCTCTTACTCCGCTGCCTGTGCCTTGCCCGCAGGCCGGCGCTCGAGAAGTTCTTTGAGGAATTTGCCGGTGTAGCTGCGCGGTTCCGCCATGATGTCGTCTATGGAGCCCGAGGCAACCAGTTCGCCGCCGCCATCGCCGCCCTCCGGTCCAAGATCGAGAATCCAGTCGGCGGTCTTGATGACTTCCAGATTGTGTTCGATCACGACGACCGTGTTGCCCTGATCGACCAGCTCATGCAGCACTTCAAGCAGCTTTGCCACATCATGAAAATGGAGGCCGGTGGTGGGCTCGTCCAGAATGTAGAGCGTGCGTCCAGTGGCCCGTTTCGAGAGCTCCTTGGCGAGCTTGATGCGCTGCGCCTCACCGCCCGAAAGGGTCGTGGCCTGCTGCCCGATATGGATATAGCCGAGGCCGACACGGGCCAGGGTGACCAGCTTGTCGCGAACGGCGGGCACGGCTGCGAAAAATTCCACCCCTTCGTCCACCGTCATTTCCAGCACGTCGGCAATAGACTTGCCCTTGAAGGTCACTTCCAGTGTTTCGCGATTGTAGCGCTTGCCGTGGCAGACATCGCAGGTCACGTAAACATCCGGCAGAAAGTGCATCTCGATCTTGATCACGCCGTCACCCTGGCAGGCCTCGCAGCGACCGCCCTTGACGTTGAACGAAAAGCGTCCGGGCTGGTAGCCACGCGCCTTTGCTTCGGGCAGGCCCGCAAACCAGTCACGGATTGGCGTGAACGCACCGGTATAGGTTGCCGGGTTGGAGCGCGGGGTCCGTCCGATCGGCGACTGATCGATGTCGATCACCTTGTCGAGATGTTCCAGGCCTTCGATCCTGTCGTGTTCGGCGGGCTGTTCCCGTGACCCCATGATCCGCCGAGACGCGGCTTTGAAAACCGTCTCGATGAGAAGTGTCGACTTGCCGCCGCCCGAAACGCCGGTGACGCAGGCAAACGTGCCGAGCGGCACTTCCGCCGTCACGTCCTTCAAATTGTTTCCACGCGCCCCCACCACGCGGATACGCCGCTTCTTGGGGATTTCCCGGCGCTGCTCGGGCATCTTGATCCCCATCGCACCGGTCAGATACTTGCCGGTGACGGAGGCCGGGTTGGCCATGATGTCGCGCGGGGTTCCTTCGGCGATGATCTGTCCGCCATGAACGCCGGCCGCCGGCCCGATGTCGACCACGTGGTCCGCCGTCAGAATTGCATCCTCGTCATGCTCGACCACGATCACCGTGTTGCCGAGGTCACGCAAATGCCTGAGTGTTGCCAGAAGCCGGTCATTGTCGCGCTGATGCAGGCCGATGGACGGTTCGTCAAGCACGTAGAGAACCCCCGTCAGACCCGAGCCGATCTGCGAGGCAAGCCGGATGCGCTGGCTCTCGCCGCCTGACAGCGTGCCCGAATTGCGCGACAGCGTCAGATAGTCGAGCCCCACATCGTTGAGAAAGCGCAGCCGCTCGCGGATTTCCTTCAGGATACGAACCGCGATCTCGTTCTGCTTGTCGTTGAGACGTTTTGGCAGATCCTCGAACCATGCACCCGCTTTGCGGATCGACATTTCTGTGACCTGACCGATATGCAGACCGTCGATTTTCACGGCCAGCGCCTCGGGTTTCAGGCGGTGGCCGCCACAGGCCGGGCAGGGGTGGGCCGACATGTAGCGCTCGATCTCCTCGCGCATCCAGGCCGATTCCGTCTCCTTCCAGCGACGCTGGAGATTGACCACCACACCCTCAAACGGCTTCGTGGTGCGATAGCTGCGCAGGCCGTCATCATAATCGAAAACGATCTTCTTCGACCCCGTGCCGTTCAGGATCGCATCCTGTCCCTCCGCCGGCAGGTCGCGCCAGCGGTCGCCGACCTTGAAGCCATATTCACGGCCAAGCGCCTCCAGCGTCTGCAGATAATAGGGCGAGGTCGATTTTGCCCAGGGCGCGATCGCGCCTTCGCGCAGGATCGCATTGTCGTCCGGAACCACCAGGTTCGGATCGATGGCGCGCTGGCTGCCGAGCCCGTCGCAGGTGGGGCAGGCGCCCGCCGGATTGTTGAACGAAAACAGACGCGGCTCGATCTCCGGGATCGTGAAACCTGATACGGGACAGGCGAACTTTTCCGAAAAGACGACCCGCTCATGCGTCTCGTTCTTTGACTTGTTCGCCCCACCGCCCCTGGCCGTTGCCTCGTCGGAAAGCGGCTTGTCGGCAAACTCGGCAATTGCCAGTCCTTCGGCAAGCTTCAGACAGGTCTCAAGCGAGTCGGCAAGGCGTGTCGCCAGGTCATCGCGTACCACGACGCGGTCAACCACCACGTCGATGTCGTGCTTGTATTTCTTGTCGAGCGCCGGCACCTCGGCAATTTCGTAGAACGTGCCGTCCACCTTGACGCGTTGAAACCCCTTCTTCTGGAGCTCGGCCATTTCCTTGCGATATTCGCCTTTGCGCCCGCGCACGATGGGGGCGAGAATATAAAGCCGCGTGCCTTCCTCAAGCGCCATCACCCGGTCGACCATCTGGCTGACCGTCTGGCTTTCGATGGGCAGGCCGGTTGCCGGTGAATAGGGCACGCCCACCCGCGCGAAAAGCAGGCGCATATAGTCATAGATCTCCGTCACCGTACCAACGGTGGAGCGGGGGTTCTTCGACGTTGTCTTCTGTTCGATGGAAATCGCTGGTGAAAGCCCGTCGATCTGATCCACATCCGGCTTCTGCATCATTTCCAGGAACTGACGCGCATAGGCCGAAAGGCTCTCCACATAGCGCCGCTGCCCCTCGGCATAGATCGTATCGAAGGCGAGCGACGACTTTCCCGAACCCGAAAGGCCCGTCATGACGATCAGCTTCTCGCGCGGCAGGTCGAGATCGACATTCTTCAGATTGTGCTCACGCGCGCCGCGGATGGTAATGAATTTGTGTTCTGGCATGCCCCGTCGCTGCCTGTTTTGAGAAACTGGATCGGCCGGCCGCATGCCGGTCTGTGCATCATGTAGGAAGCGGCATGCAAATGTCGACATCCGGGCCAGAATGACATCGTGCCGACAGCGCTCCGCCGCGCGCGTCCGAGCCGCTCTCCGAAATGCTCCCCAATATGCTCAGAAGCATGCTCAAGACGCAGACAAACACGCATCCTCCCTTTAACACGCGTCGCCCGGCCCACCGCAAGCAAAAAGAACAAAAAACGAACGCTCTCCTGACAATTCTGACAGATCTGCGTCCGGCGTTACACAGATCACATTTCAGGGCGCTGCAGGGCATCTGCTTGACCATAGGAGCCTGAAGGCGCAGTATATTTTAGTCAGCGCTCGCGGTTTGGGTGCTCCGCGGAGATGCCGGTGGGCATATCTGCAAGCATGGGCCGCTTGAGCGGGCTGATGCCGAGCAATTGGCGAAACGCGAAGAAGGAGGAAGGCATGACTCCACCTGACCGATCCACCGGGCTTCGCCTCGGTCGCGAAGCCACAGCCGGCTGATCGGTTCGCGACACATTCGCCGCCTGGCGCGGAAAAATGTGTTTCGATACCGGTCCATGGCGAATGGCGTTTCTGGAGAACGCAATCGCCGGCAGGCACGACAACGCTGGCGGCTGGCTGCCCCCCGAAAACTGAATCTATTTGAAGACAGGGGTGTGATACTTCCCTGCCTTATGACACCGGTAAACCATTCCCGGTATGGAGGGTCTGAAGACCCGGAGCCCCGTGCGACCAACAGGCGGCGGGGCTTTCTCCATGAGATCGTTCCCTTTATCTAGGATCCAGTTCCACTGAACAGGCGGCATTGACGCTGTCGCATGAATGTGAACATAATAGGAACAAATGAGCTGTGGACGAGAGGCGGGGCACTGCAGGCGGGGAGCGCGCGGCAGACCGGCTTGCGATAAAGTGCGCGGCAGATTTCGGACAAGCGTGGAGAAGCGTTATGGCGGGCAGCGTCAACAAGGTCATTCTGGTGGGAAATCTGGGTGCTGATCCCGAGATCCGCCGGCTCAATTCCGGCGATCCGGTGGTCAATATGCGCATTGCGACCTCCGAAACGTGGCGCGATCGCCAGTCGGGTGAGCGCCGCGAGCGCACCGAATGGCACAATGTTGTGATCTTCAACGACAACCTCGCCAAGGTGGCCGAGCAATATCTGAAAAAGGGCGCGAAGGTTTATATCGAGGGCCAGCTTCAGACGCGTAAATGGACTGACCAGAATGGTCAGGAACGCTACACGACTGAAGTTGTGTTGCAGAAATTCCGCGGCGAGTTGCAGATGCTCGACACGCGTGGACAGGGTGGCGACAATCAGGTCGGCTATAGCGGCGGCGGCAGCCGCGGTTCTGATTTCGGCCAGTCAGGCCCGGCCGATAGCGGCGGTGGCGGCGGTGGCGGCTACTCACAGAACCTGGACGACGAAATCCCGTTCTGATCGGATACTTTGATATGTGGAGACCCGGCATGGCCAGCCCGCACCATGGAGCCAGACATGGTTTTCGGGCGGGCGGTGCAGGCTCCTTTATGTTCGCGCTTATGTTCGCATCGACAGCGTTCGCTGGTGAAGCGGACGTCGTAAATGTCAACGTCCTCGCCGAATCAGCCGGAACCTATAGTTTTGAGGTTACCGTCGTGCATTCCGATGAAGGTTGGGAACACTATGCAGACCGATGGGATGTGCTCGACGATGCCGGCAATATCCTTGGCTCGCGCAAACTTCTGCACCCGCATGTCAACGAGCAGCCATTCACCCGGAGCTTGTCCGGCATTGCGCTGCCGGGTGGTCTCACGCATGTCACCGTCCGAGCCCATGACGCGGTTCACGGATATGGCGGCAAGGAGATGAAGGTCTCCATTCCTGGTCGAACAGGGCAATAAAACCCCATATATTCCGCGCCCGTCGGGTGTTGTGCGCCTTCATTCCCCCCCCCCAAAAAAAACCAGTCACCGGAAGAGAGGCTCCCCACGCCTTGCGTCCTTCCAAGAGGAACACGTTCGCTCCGGGCCGGAAATCAGCCAAGCATCAGCACTCGGCAACGCGAGCCCGCTTCGGCAGCCGGCGCCCCGGGTTCCCGGACGATAAGGGCATTGGCCGCGGCCAGTGTCGTGAGCATGGAAGAATCTTGCACGGGAAACGGCGTTGCGATCAGCCCTTCCGGGCCGGCAGCGACAGAAGCGCGAATATAATCGCGGCGCTCGTCATTCTCACGCAGCGCCGTCGCCAGAACTGCCGCGCGCAAATCGGGTGTGTGGTTGCGCTGCCCCAACCGGGCAACAAGCGGACGCAGAAAGAGATGCGCACAGACCAGGCTTGAGACAGGGTTGCCAGGCAGGCCGAGAACGCGCATCTCTCCAAGCTTGCCAAACATCAATGGCTTGCCCGGGCGCATGGCAATCTTCCAGAAGTCGAGCGACATACCAGCGTCGAGCAGGGACTGCCGTACCAGGTCGCGGGCACCGACCGAAGCTCCGCCAAGGGTGACCAGGACGTGCGCCCCGGCATCTGCAGCTTTTCGCACAGCGGCTGAAATTGCAGCTGTGTCGTCGCTCACAATACCCAGATCGAGGATTCTGGCACCTTCGTTCTTCGCCAGTGCTCCAATCGCAAAACCGTTCGAAGCGACAATCTGATCCGGACCGCAAGTCTCTCCCGGTCTCACCAGTTCGTCACCCGTGGCGATGATCGCAACCAGTGGGCGCCCGGTTACAGAAAGAAACGCATGGCCAGCGGCAGCGGCCAGGCCAATACCGGCGGGCCCAAGCCGGCGCCCCTGCTCAAGGACAGTGTCACCTTCCTGGAAGTCAAGCCCGGCTTTGCGGATGTGGCGGCCGATCGCCACCGCGCTCGTTGCTTCGATAAAGTCATCGCCCAGAGAGGTGGCGTTCTCTTGTATCAGAATGGTGTCGGCGCCTTCAGGCACCGGAGCACCTGTAAAAATCCGCACGGCCTCGCCGGCGCCAACAACTCCAGGAAACCGGTTTCCTGCAGCCGATTCCCCAACCACACGCAACCGCACGGCACGCGGGGTTTGGACATCCTTCGCCCGCACCGCATAGCCGTCCATGGCGGAGGCATGAAAGGGTGGTTGCGTGCGCATCGCCGAAAGCGGGGTGGCCAGAACACGACCGTCGGCCTCTTCGATGGGTACGCGCTCACCAGGCAGCGCCTTTACGCCGTCGAGAATGCGCTCCAGCGCCTCGTCTACCGGCAAGAGGGTCATTCAGAAAGCTCCGGAGCCCGCCAGTCGCCCGACTTCCCGCCGGTCTTTTCCAGAAGGCGAATGTTGCTGATCGTCATGCCCTTATCGAGCGCCTTCGCCATGTCGTAGATCGTCAGGCAGGAAACGGAGACTGCTGTCAGCGCTTCCATCTCCACGCCCGTCTGACCGGTGACCCTGACGCGGGCACGCACTTTCAGGCCGGGGAGGGCAGTATCGGGTTCAATCTCGACCACCACTTTTGAAAGGGCCAGAGGATGGCATAGGGGGATCAGGTCAGATGTTTTCTTTGCGCCCATAATGCCGGCGATGCGCGCAGTGGCCAGCACATCGCCTTTCTTCGCATTGCCTGAAAGAATGGCTTCAAGCGTCTGCGCCTGCATGAGCACAACGCCTTCGGCGACAGCTTCCCGGCTTGTCTCCTGCTTGCCGCTGACATCCACCATATGCGCTTCGCCGGAAGCGCCGATATGCGTCAGCTTCCCGGTTTCGCCGCTCATCGGTCAGTCCGCCTGATTGGCCGCATCGAGGCCCAACAGAACCCGCGTTGCTGCAGCGACATCATCCTGACGCATCAGGCTTTCGCCAACCAGAAAAGTGTTCATACCCGCACGCGCCAGGCGACGGCAGTCTTCATTGGTAAAGATGCCGCTTTCGCCGACCACGAGCCGGTCTGCGGGTACAAGCGGAGCGAGGCGCTCACTGGTCTGGAGGGAGGTTTCGAAAGTGCGGAGATTGCGGTTGTTGATGCCGATGAGCCGCGAGGACAGTTTGAGCGAACGCTCAAGTTCCTCTTCATCATGCACTTCTATCAGGCAGTCCATACCGAGTTCGAGCGCGGTGTTTTCGAGGGCGTGCGCTTCATCGTCGGATACGCTGGCCATGATGATCAGGATCGCGTCAGCACCCCAGCAGCGCGCCTCATACACCTGATAGGGCTCAAACAGGAAGTCCTTGCGCAGCGCCGGCAATCCACATGCGGAGCGCGCTGCTTCCAGAAAAGCCGGCGCCCCCTGAAAGGATGGGCCGTCAGTCAGCACCGATAGGCAGGAAGCGCCACCTTCCTCATAAGCTGCGGCAAGCCGGGGAGGATCAAAATCGGCGCGGATGAGTCCGCGTGAAGGGCTGGCCTTCTTGATTTCGGCGATCAGACCGAACCGTCCCGCCGCCTGTTTCTGGAACAACGCGTCAGCGAAACCGCGCGGCGCTTCCACATCACGTGTTTTGGCCACAAGCTCGGGCAGGGGCACAACGGACTTGGCGGCTGCAATCTCCTCGCGCTTGTAGGTTTCGATCTTGCGCAGGATATCGGTCGTCATTGCTCGTGGCCACCCTGGGGGGCTCCCCTGTTCGAAACGTCGATCAGTTGGTTCAAGGTGGTGAGTGCGTGCCCTTGATCAAGCGATTCAGCAGCCAGCGCAATTCCATCCTTCAGCGTCTTTACACGCCCCGCCACCACCAGCGCGGCACCGGAATTCAACAGGCAGATGTCACGGTAGGCGTTCTTCTCACCTTCGAGTACCGCTTTCAGCGCTTTCGCGTTGTAAGCTGCTTCGCCGCCTTTCAGATCGGCCATGGTAACCCGCTTGAGACCAACGTCTTCGGGCGTGAGTTCGAAATGGCGGATTTCACCGTTTTCCAGGGCTGCAACCTGTGTTGTTCCGGCGGTTGTCATTTCGTCAAGGCCCGCACCGTGGACGACCCAAGCGGCTTCCGTGCCCAATTGCTTGAGCACATTGGCGATCGGAGCTACCCATTCCGCAGAAAACACTCCGATCAACTGGCGTCGGACACCGGCCGGATTGGAAAGCGGTCCAAGAAGGTTGAAGATCGTGCGGGTTCCAAGTTCAACCCGCGACGGCCCCACATGCCGCATGGCAGAGTGATGTGCAGGCGCAAACATGAAGCCGAGCCCTGCCTCGTTGATGCAGTCGGCAATCCCCGGTGGGGTCAGCTCGATATTGATGCCGAGGGCGGCCAGCGTGTCAGCCGCACCCGAGCGCGATGAGAGCGCCCTGTTTCCGTGCTTCGCCACCGGGACCCCGGCACCCGCAACAATGAAGGCGGAACAGGTGGACACATTGTAGGAACCGGAAGCATCCCCCCCGGTGCCAACGATGTCCACCGCGTCGTCAGGCGCGGAAACCGGCAGCATCTTGTCGCGCATGGTTGCCACTGCACCGGAAATCTCTTCCACGGTTTCCCCACGCACCCGCAAAGCCATCAGAAAGCCACCGATCTGGCTTGGCGTTGCATCACCCGACATCATGATGCCGAAAGCCTGCCGCGCCTCGTCAAAGCTCAAAGGTGCACCGGAAGCGACCTTTGCGATGTATGACTTGAAAGCGTTCATCGCAGGCCTCAGAAGCTCAGTGCTTCCTGCATGGCGGCCCGGTTCACCGTTACCGGATATTTGCCTTGCAGGCGCGCTACCATCTGGTCGAGCAGATCATCGGCAAGCGCTGATCGCATGGCGGCCCGCTGATTGTCGGAAACGCTTTCGGCGGTTGCACTGGCGGGCTCGAACACTTCCGTCACCTTGAACAGGAACTGACCATCCCCTGCAGGATTGGTAAAAACGCCTGTTCCGTTGCGTGGGACGGAGAACACCGCAGCGACACCAGCCTGTCCCAGATCGGCGTCGTTGGCGTTGCGCTTGAGACCGCGCTTGATCTGTTTTTCCTGGCCGATTTCCTCTGCGATTTCGTCCAGAGAAGCACCTTCCTCAAGTCGCTTGGCGAACTGAGACGCACGTTCGGCCAGAAGCCGGTCCGTCTCGGCCTTCCGCCAGTCCTGCGTAACCTGGTCGCGCACTTCATCCAGCGAGCGGTCTCTTTCAGGGGTGATGCCCTCGACCTCATAGAAGACAAATCCATTTCCGCCCATGGAGAGAGGGGCGTTTTCAATGCCGGAATCGCTTTCGAACACCTCACGCAGAAGTTCAGCCGAAACGGGGAGATCGCCAACGATCGAGCCGTCGGGACGGCGGGCGCTGGCGTCAATGGCTTCAATCGTGCGCATGGAAAGTCTTAGCCTTTCCGCAGCTTCCGCCATCGATGCGCCACCGGCGCGCGCGTCTTCATAGGCATCATGCACGTCAAGCAGAACCCGGGCAGCCTCTTCCAGCGCCAAGTCCTGACGAAGCTCGCTTTCAACTTCGCTGAGTGGCTGCACGACCTCCGGCTGGACCTCTGAGACAGAAACGATCACGGGGCCAAAAGCACCGTCGATCACATCGCTGAACTGGTTTGCGTCCAGAGAGAACGCTGCTTCAGCCACGGCATCATCTGCCACTTCACTACGGGACAGGGTGCCGAGGGCGGTGTCTGCGCTGCTCTTGCCCGCCGATGATGCGACTTCCGTGAAACTCTTGCCGTCCAGCAGGTCTTTCAGCGCCGCTTCAGCTGCAGCGCGGTCGGCAAACACGATCTGGTCAATCGTGCGCTTTTCCGGTGTCGTGAATCGATCGCGGAGGTCTTCATAGGCCTTCTGCACCTGCGCGTCCGAAATGGCCTCGGGATCGGCGATGTCGGAGGGCTCGAGCTTGACATAGCTGAACTTGCGGTATTCGGGAGCCGCGTAGTTGTCCTTGCGCTCGTCGAACCATGCCTGCAAAGCGGCATCATCAGGATCCGCTACCGGCTCCACAAGAGAGCGCGGCACCGCGAGATATTCGACGGTGCGATCTTCACCGCGATAGAGCGCAAGATTCTTGAACAGCTCATCCGGAACACTCATGCCGTCCGTCGCAGCTTCGACGATCTGCTGGCGGATGGCCACCTGCTCGCGGTTCTTCAGATAGTCTTCCGGGCGCATGCCGATCTGGCGCAGCACGAAATCAAACTGTTGCCGGTCGAACCGACCGTCAGGTCCGCGAAACGCGGGATCGTCCGCGGTCAGCTGGGCAAGCTTGTCTCCGGAAAGGCCAAGGCCGAGGCGGCGTGCCTCTTCGTCCAGAAGGGCGCCGGCGGCGAGCTGCTGCAGCACCTGGTCATCCAGACCGAAGGCAACAGCCTGCTCGCGTGTCACGCGTGTGCCAAGTTGCTGCGACAGCGCATTGATCTGTCGATCATAGGCGAGACGGAAGTCCAGCATAGAAACGGAGGAATCTCCGGCTGACAGGACGTTGCGGGATTGGTCGTTCAGAACCTGTCCGGAGATGCCCCAGACAGCGAAGCTCACGACAAGAAGGCCCAGGAGCAGCTTGGCGATCCAGGTGGAGGCGGCATTTCTCAGACTGTCGAGCATGGCTTTTCCGAAGTTCCTTGGTGTGTTTGGGGTAGTGTTCCCAACGAAGCGCAATAGCGTCCCAGACGCCAAGTGTCGATAGCGGAGTGGGAATTGCCACCCCAATTGCTTTTGCATCAGCCCGTGTTTTTGCTAGGGAAGCTCCCGAGTTTGTTTTTGTTGAGGACATCGACCCATGACGCCCGGAATTCGCCCTCTGATCGCTGGAAACTGGAAAATGAACGGCATGAGCGCCGATATCGGCGAGCTGAAGGCAATGGCTGAGGGGGCGTTTGGCGGCGCCGATGCTCTGATCTGTGTTCCCGCCACCCTCATGACGCGGGCGCGGGAGGCGCTGGATGGCAGGGTTCACCTTGGTGGGCAGGATTGCCACACCGCCGCATCCGGCGCGCATACGGGGGACATTTCTGCAGAAATGCTGGCGGATGCGGGTGCGACCCATGTCCTGGTCGGCCATTCGGAACGCCGTACCGATCACGGCGAGACCGACGCCCTCGTGTCCGACAAGGCGGAAGCTGCCTGGCGTGCCGGACTGACGGCGGTGATCTGTATCGGCGAGACAAAGGCGCAGCGCGAAGCGGGCGAAACGCTTTCGGTTCTCTCACGGCAAATTCTCGGGTCCGTTCCCAAAGGCGCACAGGCGAAAAACACGGTGGTTGCGTACGAACCTGTCTGGGCCATCGGGACCGGCTTGACGCCAACGGTTGAGGACGTTGCTGAAGCACACAGGCACATTCGTGGCGAACTGGAAAAGCTTTTGGGAGAAGAGGCCGGGACGATGCGGCTTCTTTATGGAGGGTCGGTCAAACCGGGCAACGCGACGGAACTGCTTTCGGTCGAGCACGTGGATGGCGCGCTCGTCGGCGGGGCGAGCCTGAAGGCGGTGGATTTTCTTGCGATTGCCGCCGCGTGTCCGGTTTGAGAGAACAGAAAACGCTTGCGTTGTCACCGCAAGCGCCTATGTGAGGGTGGGTTTGACGGGAATTCGGGAATTCCGGCGGGTTTGACCGAAAACCGTCACAAACGCCTTGAAAACGGTGCATTCTGTCCCGTTTTCTGGAAAAACACTCAGGTACCAGGATACGGATTTCTGCCGGTCTTGGAAAATCGGCAAAAGCCGTGTAATGAGCCGCGTCCGCACAGAGGCGGACGCTTCGAGCCGGAGAGCCGGAAGGAAACATGCAGACCGTTATCATCGTCATTCATCTGATCGTCGTGGTCGCGCTGGTTGGCGTCGTCCTCATGCAACGCTCCGAGGGTGGCGGGCTTGGCATCGGCGGCGGTTCCGGTTTCATGTCCGCACGCGGCGCTGCCAATGCCCTGACGCGCACGACGGCCATTCTGGCGGCAGCGTTCTTCGCGACGTCTCTCGCTCTGTCTCTGATCGCCCGTTACGGCGCGAGCCCCACGGATATCCTGGATCGCATCCCCGCCGGCAGCGAGCAGACGGAAGGTTCGGGCGGCGTTCTTGACCAGCTGGGCGGTGCGGGCGCTTCCGCGCCTACCGAAGAACCTACGGTTCCGGCTGACGCTGAGCCTGCAGATCAGGTTCCCACGGGGCAGTAAGCCCGGTTCGCGAGGTTGACCGGTCGCTTCGACAGCGGCCGGCTTTGCCAATCGCAGAACTTATTCACCGCGGTGCGCAAAAAGATTTGCGTCTCGTTATTTTTTGCTGGCGGAATCGCCTGTGTCCGGTTAAGCGATGAGTCCCATGGCGCGATATGTTTTCATAACCGGCGGCGTGGTCTCCTCCCTCGGAAAAGGCATTGCAGCAGCAGCCCTTGGCGCGCTGTTACAGGCCCGTGGGTACCGCGTTCGCATCCGTAAACTCGATCCCTACCTGAATGTTGATCCGGGCACGATGTCGCCCTATCAGCATGGTGAGGTTTTCGTCACCGACGACGGTGCCGAGACAGACCTGGACCTTGGCCACTATGAGCGCTTTACCGGGCGTTCGGCCAACAAGCAGGACAACATCACCACAGGCCGGATCTACCAGAACATTCTGGAAAAAGAGCGTCGTGGCGACTATCTGGGCGCCACGGTGCAGGTGATCCCGCACGTTACCGACGAGATCAAGCAGTTCGTCCTCGAAGGCAATGACGATTACGATTTCGTTCTGTGCGAAATAGGCGGAACCGTCGGCGACATCGAGGCGATGCCGTTCCTTGAGGCGATTCGCCAGCTCGGCAATGAACTGCCGCGCGGCAACGCGGTCTATGTGCATCTTACCTTGATGCCCTGGATTCCGGCAGCCGGCGAACTCAAGACCAAGCCGACGCAGCATTCGGTCAAGGAACTGCGCTCCATCGGCATTGCTCCCGACATTCTTCTGGTGCGCGCGGACCGGGAAATCCCCGCGGAAGAACGGCGCAAGCTGTCGCTCTTCTGCAATGTACGCGAATCAGCCGTGATTCAGGCGCTGGACGTGGCGCATATCTACGACGTGCCGCTCGCCTATCACCGGGAGGGGCTTGATTCGGAAGTGCTGGCCGCGTTCGGCATTGATCCTGCCCCCAAGCCGCGTATGGAGCGCTGGGACGAGGTGGCGGACCGGATCCACAATCCCGAAGGCCAGGTGACGATCGCCGTCGTCGGCAAATACACCGGGCTGAAGGATGCCTACAAATCGCTGATCGAGGCCCTGTCGCATGGCGGCATGGCAAATCGGGTACGCGTGAAGCTCGAATGGATCGAGGCGGAAATCTTCGAGAAGGAAGATCCGGCTCCGTGGCTTGAGAAGGTTCATGGCATCCTGGTGCCGGGCGGCTTCGGAGAGCGCGGCGCGGAAGGCAAGATTCTCGCCGCCAAGTTCGCACGCGAGCGCAAGGTGCCGTATTTCGGCATCTGCTTTGGCATGCAGATGGCCTGCATCGAGGCTGCCCGTTCGCTGGCAGGTATTGAAAATGCCTCGTCAACCGAGTTCGGCCCGACCAGCGAACCGGTCGTCGGCCTGATGACCGAGTGGCTCAAGGGCAATATGCTGGAGAAGCGCACGGCCTCCGGCGATCTCGGCGGAACCATGCGCCTCGGCGCTTACGATTCGAAACTTGTCGAAGGCTCCAAGATCGCGGCGATCTATGGTTCGGAAGAGATTTCCGAGCGTCACCGCCATCGCTATGAGGTCAACATCGGCTATCGTCAGAAGCTCGAAGAGTGTGGGCTTGTATTTGCAGGTCTGTCTCCCGACGGTGTGCTTCCCGAGACGGTTGAATATCCCGATCATCCCTGGTTCATCGGTGTGCAGTATCACCCCGAGCTCAAAAGCCGGCCCTTTGAGCCGCATCCGCTCTTTGCTTCCTTCATCGAAGCAGCTGTAGAGCAGTCGCGTCTCGTTTGATATTCTCACCCCGCCGCCGCAGCGGGGTGATCTTTCTTCACCGGTGGAGCACTTGCAAAGCGCCGGGGCTTGGGGCACATGCGGTGCATGGTTTCTGAAAACGACGTGACTTCCTCGCGCAATCTCGACCATTGTGTGTTGCCAACCGCTCATCTGGCGGTTGCGCGAGAGCGTTTAAAGACGCTCGGTTTTACCGTCGCACCCGATGCCGCCCATCCCTTTGGAACCGGTAATTGCTGCGTGTTTTTCAAGGACGGCTCCTATCTGGAACCGTTGAGCCGCGTCGATCCGAAGGTAGCACGCGAGGCCGAAGAAGCGGGCAACGTCTTCGTCAAGCGCGACCAAGAATTTCGGAAGGTGTTCGGCGACGAGGGCTTCTCCGCCGTTGTTCTTGGTACCGATGACGCCGACGAGGATCACGAGCGCTTTGTGGATGGCGGAATTTCGGCTGGCGACCCGCTTTCCTTTTCGCGTCCGTTCCGCGATGCTTCGGGAAAGGAGGCGACCGCATCATTTCGGCTTGCCTTCGCCGCCCCAAAGGATGCTGACGGGCATTTCTTCTTCACCTGCCAGCGTGTGAACCTGCCTTCGGGCGGGCGCGGCGCGCTGGAAACGCATCTAAATGGCGTTACCGGCACCGCGCGCATCATCCTGCTCGCCGCAAGCCCCGAAACGCATGCAGGATTTCTGAAGCGGTTCTCCGGCGCATCCCCTGAACCCGTTCAGGGGGACGGGCTCGATCTGCCACTAGGGAATGCGGTTTTGACCGTGATGACACTGGAACGCTACAAGGCCGATCTTGGCCTCGACCGTGCGGCTCCGCACGGCCAGCTCGATCTCGCGGCGATTGTCTTCCAATGTCCGGATATTGCCGGATTGCGGTCACACCTTTCCATGCAGGCTGTTCTGTACGCCGAAGACGACGGTCGCATCATCGTGCCGCCGGCAGCCGGGCAGGGCGCAGTTTTTGTCTTTGAGGAGTCTTCCCCATGAAACCCAATCCGCGTGTGACTGTCGGAAAGGTCGTGTTCGGCAATGACGCGCCGCTGGCGCTGATCGCCGGCCCCTGCCAGATGGAAACGCGTGAGCACGCTTTCGACATGGCAGGCGCACTCAAGGAAATGACGGACGAACTGGGCATCGGGCTCGTCTACAAGAGCAGCTTCGACAAGGCCAACCGGACGTCGCTCTCGGGAAAACGCGGGGCGGGGCTGGATGCGGCCATGCCGATCTTCGCCGACATCCGCAAGGAATTCGATGTCCCGGTGATTACGGACGTTCACACCGAGGAGCAGTGCCGGGTCGTCGCCGAAGTGGTCGATGTACTCCAGATCCCGGCATTTCTGTGCCGCCAGACCGATCTCCTGATCGCCGCAGCAAAAACCGGCAAGGTGGTGAATGTGAAAAAGGGGCAGTTTCTGGCTCCCTGGGACATGGAAAACGTGATCGCCAAGGTGACGGATTCGGGCAATCCAAATGTGATGGCGACCGAGCGGGGTACCTCGTTCGGATACAACACGCTTGTTTCGGACATGCGCGGCCTGCCGCAGATGGCGGCTATGGGCGCACCGGTTATCTTCGATGCGACGCATTCGGTCGCCCAGCCCGGAGGCCGTGGAGGTTCGTCTGGCGGTCAGCGAGAATTTGTGGAAACGCTTGCGCGCGCTGCGGTTGCGGTGGGTGTCGCTGGCGTTTTCATGGAAACACATCAGGATCCCGACAATGCGCCTTCGGACGGGCCCAACATGGTGCCGCTCCACGAGATGAAAGGGCTTCTTGAGCGCCTGATGGCGTTCGATCGCATTGCCAAGGCGAACTGAGACCGGGCGCGACATTGAGTTTTCGTCCGCCTGCGTTATGAAAAGCGCGAACATACCCTCCCGGTGACGGGCGCCGGGGACAACCTTCAGATCAGAGAGAGCTAAAATGACTGCCATTCTCGACATTGTCGGACGCGAAATACTGGACAGCCGGGGCAACCCCACCGTCGAGGTCGATGTGGTTCTGGAAGACGGTTCGATGGGGCGTGCCGCAGTGCCTTCGGGCGCATCGACCGGTGCTCATGAGGCCGTGGAACTGCGCGATGGCGGCAAGCGCTATCTCGGAAAGGGTGTCGAGCAGGCAGTCGATGCCATCAATGGCGAGATCTTCGAGACCCTGAGCGGGCTTGAAGCTGAAAATCAGATGCAGATCGACCAGGCGATGATCGATCTGGACGGCACCCCCAACAAGGGCCGTCTTGGCGCAAATGCGATCCTCGGCGTTTCGCTGGCGGTTGCAAAGGCGGCCGCCGAAGCCTCCAATCTCCCGCTTTACCGCTATGTGGGCGGCGCTTCCGCGCATGTCCTGCCTGTACCGATGATGAACATAGTCAATGGCGGCGCCCATGCCGACAACCCGATCGATTTCCAGGAATTCATGGTGATGCCCATCGGCGCATCCTCGATCCGCGAGGCCGTGCGCTGGGGCTCGGAAATCTTCCACACACTGAAAGCAGGGCTGAAGGATGCCGGCCACAACACCAATGTGGGCGATGAGGGCGGCTTTGCGCCGAACCTGAAAAGCGCCGAAGACGCACTGGATTTCGTTCTCGCCTCCATCGAGAAGGCCGGCTACAAGCCGGGAGAGGACGTGGCCATTGCACTCGACTGTGCTGCCACCGAGTTCTTCAAGGAAGGCAAATACGTCTACGAAGGCGAAGGCCAGACGCGCGACGGCAAGGCGCAGGCCGAGTATCTTGCAAAGCTCGTCGGCAACTATCCGATCATTTCCATCGAAGACGGCATGTCGGAAGACGATTTCGAGGGCTGGAAGATCCTCACCGACCTGGTTGGCGACAAAGCCCAACTCGTTGGCGACGATCTGTTCGTCACCAACTCGGCGCGCCTGCGCGATGGCATCAAGATGGGGATCGGCAACTCGATTCTGGTGAAGGTGAACCAGATCGGCACGCTGACTGAAACGCTCGACGCGGTGGAGACAGCGCACAAGGCCGGCTACACGGCAGTCATGTCGCACCGTTCTGGCGAAACCGAGGATTCGACCATTTCGGATCTGGCCGTTGCCACCAATTGCGGGCAGATCAAGACCGGTTCGCTGGCGCGCTCGGATCGCACGGCGAAGTACAATCAGCTCATCCGCATCGAGGAAGAGCTCGGCCCGCAGGCGCGCTACGCGGGAAAATCGATCCTGCGCGGATAAAGTCTTCAGGTGACCGTAGGGAAATAACGGTCCTTTAAGCAACATATGGTCACATGCGGGAGAAGGGTTTTTCCGCATGTGGACACGTCATCACAAACGCCGCAACACTGGCCGTCTGATCGTTCCGACGATCACGGGGCTTTTTCTCGCCTATTTTGGCTTTCACGCCTATCACGGCGATTATGGCATATACTCGAAATACAGGCTTGAGACACGGATCGCCGAAGCGCAGGCCCGGCTTGATGAACTTGTCGCCAAGCGCAAGGAGCTTGAGCACAGGGTTGCTCTGGTGAACGATGGCAGTCTTGAAAAGGATATGCTCGACGAACAGGCGCGTCGTGCGCTCAATCTGGCGCGAGAAAATGAGGTCATTATCCTCATTGGCGCTGATCGTTGAATTAACTGAATTTCACTTAATCAACAATAATATGTGAAAATCCAATCGTTTAGCTGCATGGCAGCTATGCGGATTTTGAATGGCCGAATTTTGCTCCACGTGCTAGCTTCATCTACCATAAGCGGGAGATGACGGGAGGCTCACGGCGCAACCAATGCCTGACTCTACCGTTGCACAAATTCCCCGGAATGTCAGCTAGGGAGTAGAGGCATGGCGCGAGCCGCAAGCAAGACAAGTGCCGCAAGGTCACGCTCGACCAAGAAAGGGGCGTCAGGGAGTGCTGTTCAGGCACCCAAGCCACCCAAGCCGGAAGATTTTGACAAGGAACAGGAGCTTCACGCCTATCGTGAAATGCTTCTGATCCGTCGTTTCGAGGAAAAGGCCGGCCAGCTCTATGGCATGGGCCTGATCGGCGGTTTCTGTCACCTTTATATTGGCCAGGAGGCCGTGGTCGTCGGCATGCAGATGAGCATGAAGGACGGCGACCAGGTGATTACCGGTTATCGCGATCATGGACACATGCTCGCAACGGGCATGGAAGCGCGCGGCGTGATGGCCGAGCTTACGGGGCGCCGCAACGGCTACTCCAAGGGCAAGGGCGGCTCCATGCACATGTTCTCCAAGGAGAAGAAATTTTACGGCGGTCACGGCATTGTCGGCGCGCAGGTGCCGCTTGGCACCGGGCTCGCCTTCGCCAACCGCTATCGGGGCGATGACAGCGTTTCGATCACCTATTTCGGCGATGGCGCTGCCAATCAGGGCCAGGTCTATGAGAGCTTCAACATGGCCTCGCTGTGGAAGCTTCCGGTGGTCTACATCATCGAGAATAACCGCTATGCCATGGGCACGGCCGTGGCGCGCTCCTCGGCGGAGACCGATTTCTCCCATCGCGGTCTTTCCTTCAAGATCCCGGGCATTCAGGTGGATGGCATGGATGTGCGCGCGGTCAAGGCCGCCGGCGATCTGGCCGTGGAATGGTGCCGTTCGGGCAAGGGGCCGATCATTCTGGAAATGCAGACCTATCGCTATCGCGGCCATTCCATGTCGGATCCTGCCAAATACCGCTCCAAGGATGAAGTGCAGAAAATGCGCTCCGAACATGATCCCATCGAGCAGGTGAAGCAGCGTCTGGTGGCGAACAAATGGGCTGACGAAGACGAACTGAAGGCCATCGACAAGGAGGTGCGCGAGATCGTCGGTGATTCGGCCGAATTCGCGCAGACGGATCCGGAACCGGATGTATCCGAACTCTACACCGACATTCTGCTTTGAGGGGAGGGCCGACATGCCAACCGAAATTCTCATGCCCGCGCTCTCTCCGACCATGGAAGAGGGCAATCTTTCCAAATGGATCAAGAAGGAAGGCGATGCCGTCGCGCCCGGTGACGTGATCGCCGAGATCGAAACCGACAAGGCGACCATGGAAGTGGAAGCCGTGGACGAAGGCACGCTCGGCAAGATCCTGATCGCCGAAGGCACCGAAGGCGTGAAGGTCAATACCGCCATTGCGCTTCTTCTGGGTGAAGGCGAAAGCGAGGCCGATCTCGACAAGACAGCCTCGAAGCCTGCCTCCGATGCATCGGGAGACGAAACGGCAAAGACGGAAACGGAAGAAAAACCCTCCGGCGGCGCTTCGGTCCCTGCTGCACCTGAAATTAAAATCGCCGCCGATCCGGACATTCCCGAGGGCACGGAGATGGTTTCGACCACCGTGCGCGAAGCCCTGCGCGATGCCATGGCGGAGGAAATGCGCCGCGATGGCGATGTTTTCGTCATGGGTGAAGAGGTGGCCGAATATCAGGGCGCCTACAAGGTGACCCAGGGGCTGCTTCAGGAGTTCGGCGACAAGCGCGTGGTCGACACGCCGATCACCGAGCACGGCTTTGCCGGCGTCGGCGTTGGTGCGGCCTTTGCCGGGCTGAAGCCGATCGTCGAATTCATGACGTTCAACTTCGCCATGCAGGCGATTGACCAGATCGTGAACTCCGCAGCCAAGACGCTCTATATGGCCGGCGGCCAGATGGGTGCGCCCATCGTGTTCCGCGGACCGAACGGGGCGGCTGCCCGCGTGGCCGCACAGCATTCGCAGTGCTATGCGGCCTGGTACGGCCATATCCCGGGGCTCAAGGTGGTGATGCCTTATACGGCAGCGGACGCGAAGGGGCTTTTGAAGGCCGCGATCCGCGATCCGAACCCGGTGATCTTCCTTGAAAACGAGATTCTCTACGGTCAGAGCTTTGACGTTCCGATGATGGATGATTTCGTGCTGCCCATCGGCAAGGCGCGCATCCACAAGGAAGGCAAGGACGCCACCATCGTTTCCTTCGGCATCGGCATGACCTATGCGGTCAAGGCGGCGGAAGAACTGGCGGGCGAGGGCATCGATGTGGAGGTGATCGACCTGCGCACGATCCGCCCGATGGATCTCGATACGGTGATCGAATCCGTCAAGAAGACCAACCGTCTGGTGACGGTCGAGGAAGGGTTCCCGCAGTCTTCGGTCGGCGCGCATATCGCCAGCCAGGTGATGCAGCGGGCGTTTGACTATCTCGATGCGCCGGTGATCACGGTTGCTGGCAAGGATGTGCCGATGCCTTATGCGGCGAACCTTGAAAAGCTGGCGCTGCCGAATGTCGCCGAAGTGGTCGAGGCGGTGAAAGCCGTTTCCTATCGCAGCTAAGGGGAGGACACCATGCCGATCAAAGTCACCATGCCTGCCCTTTCGCCAACGATGGAAGAGGGCAATCTCGCCAAATGGATGGTCAAGGAGGGCGACAGCGTTGCTCCAGGCGACGTGATTGCCGAGATCGAGACCGACAAGGCGACCATGGAAGTGGAAGCGGTGGACGAGGGCACCGTCGCAAAGCTGGTGGTGCCGGAAGGCACCGAAGGCGTGAAGGTGAATGCGCTGATCGCGGTTCTGGCCGAGGAGGGCGAGGATGCCAATGCGGCGGCGAAAGCTGCCGAGAGCGGTTCCGACTCCAAGCCTGAACCCAAGTCTGAAAAGCCTGCAAAGGAAGAAGCGCCCGCTGCCAAATCCGAGGCAAAGCCTGCGGAAGCGAAAGCGGCGCCGGCAGGCGATGGCGAGCGTGTGTTTGCCTCCCCGCTCGCCCGCCGTCTGGCGAAGGAAGCCGGGCTCGATCTTTCGGCCATTTCGGGCTCCGGTCCGAAGGGCCGGATCGTCAAGGCCGATGTGGAAGCGGCTGAAAAGGATGGTGGCGCGAAAGCAGCCGCCGCAGCTTCTGCCGCTCCGTCCGCTCAGCCGGCCATGTCCGACGATCAGGTGATGAAACTGTTCGAGGAGGGCTCCTACGAGCTCATCCCGCATGACAGCATGCGCAAGACCATCGCCCGCCGACTGGTTGAGGCGAAATCCACCGTCCCGCATTTCTACCTGACGCTCGACTGCGAGATCGACGCGCTTCTGGCGCTGCGCAAGCAGCTCAACGAGGCCGCGCCGAAGGTGAAGGGTGAGAATGGCGAGAAGCCGGCTTACAAGCTGTCGGTCAACGACATGGTCATCAAGGCGCACGCAAAAGCGCTCGCCATGGTGCCGGAGGCGAATGTCTCCTGGACCGAGAGCGCCATGGTGAAACACAAAAACGCCGATGTGGGCGTTGCCGTGTCGATCCCCGGCGGCCTGATCACGCCGATCATCCGCCGCGCCGACGAGAAGACGCTGTCGGCGATTTCCAACGAGATGAAGGATCTGGCCACGCGGGCGCGCTCGCGCAAGCTGAAGGCGGAAGAGTATCAGGGCGGCAACACGGCCGTTTCCAATCTCGGCATGTTCGGCATCAAGGACTTCGCCGCCGTCATCAACCCGCCGCATGCGACGATCCTTGCGGTGGGTGCTGGCGAGCAGCGGCCCGTGGTGAAGGATGGCGAGGTGAAGGTTGCAACGGTGATGTCGGTGACGCTTTCGACCGATCACCGCGCGGTGGACGGTGCGCTCGGCGCCGAACTTCTCGCGGCCTTCAGGAAGGTCATCGAAAACCCGCTGACGATGCTGATATAGGGACCGTATGGACTGCTACCCCGGGGGCAAATGATGAAGACCATCCTGTGCTTTGGCGATTCGCTGACATGGGGGTATGACCCTGACGGCCCCGGGCGGCACGCCCATGACGTTCGCTGGCCGAGCGTTCTTGAAGCGGAACTTGGCGGCACGGCACGCGTGGTTGCCGAAGGGCTGAATGGCCGAACTACGGTTTTCGACGACTTCGCCTCGGGCGCCGACCGTAATGGCGCACGCGTTCTGCCCACGCTCCTGACCAGCCATGCGCCGCTCGATCTGGTTGTCATCATGCTGGGCACCAACGACATGAAGCCCTTCATTTGCGGCCACGCATTTGGAGCCAAACAGGGCATGCAGCGCCTGATCGACATAGTGCGCGGGCATGACTATCCGATGGGAGAACCGGCACCGAAGGTCCTCATCATGTCGCCTCCGCCGGCCTGTGAAACGCCTGATCCCGATTTCGCGGCTTTGTTTGAGAGCGCTCGTATCGAATCGGCCAAGCTGGCCACCCTCTATGCATCGCTCGCCAGGGAAACCGGTACGGGCTTTTTCGATGCCGCTTCTGTTGCACGCACAAGCCCGCTTGACGGCGTTCACCTGGACGCGGAAAACACGAGCTCCATTGGCCGGGGGCTCGCCCCGGTCGTGAGAGACATGCTTGGACTTTGAAAAAGGAGGGTTGAGCATGGCCAACACTTTGGGAAATGAAAGCGTACATGCGTCGTGGGGATGGCTGGCACTGCTTGGAGCAGTCTCTTTGATTGGCGGCATTCTGGCGCTTGCCAATCCGTTCGCCGCAACCATGACGGCAGCGATACTCGCGGCCTGGACTTTCGTTCTGTTTGGCGTGCTCCAGATCGTGCAGGCCTTCCGTGTTCGTGGCTGGGGCGGCTTTTTGTGGGCACTTCTGCTCGGGGCGCTGACGCTTGCCGTGGGCATATCGATCATCGTCAAACCGGCCGCGGGGATCATATCGCTTACCATTCTGGTCGCGATCATGTTTTTGGTGCTCGGTGTGGTGAAGATCATGTATGCGTTCGCATTCCGGCCGCTCTCCGGCTGGGGGTGGGTGCTCTTTTCAGGCATCGTCTCGCTGCTGCTTGGTGTGATGATACTGGCGGACATGCCATGGGCTGCAGCGACCATCCTGGGCATTCTGCTCGCCGTGGAACTGCTTTCCAACGGCGTGTTTCTATTGCTCATCGCTTTTGGTCTGCGCGGGGCTGCGCGGACCTGAAAACTCTCGGGGCGCGGCCGTTCCAAAGCTGCGCCCGGACAATGATACGACGACAAGGAGAAACCAGCTGTGGCTGAAAATTACGACGTTATCATCATAGGATCGGGACCCGGCGGCTATGTCACCGCCGTCCGTGCTGCACAGCTTGGTTTAAAAACGGCAATCGTGGAGCGCGAGCATCTGGGCGGCATCTGCCTGAACTGGGGCTGTATCCCGACAAAGGCTCTGCTGCGTTCGGCCGAGATCAAGCATTATGCCGAAAACGGCAAGGATTACGGACTGACCATTGAAGGCAAGATTTCGGCCGATGTGGACGCCGTTGTGGACCGTTCGCGCAAGGTGTCCCAGCGCCTGAATGGCGGTGTCGGATTCCTGATGAAAAAGAACAAGATTGATGTGATCTGGGGCGAGGCGAAGCTTTCCAAGCCGGGTGAGGTGGTCGTTTCCGAGCCTTCGAAAAAGGCGATGCAACCGCAGCCACCCATGCCGAAGAACACCAAGGGTGCCGGCACCTACAAGGCGAAGCACATCATTGTCGCCACGGGCGCGCGCCCGCGCGTTCTGCCGGGTATTGAGCCCGATGGCGACAAGATCTGGACCTATTTCGAGGCAATGGTTCCCAAGACGATGCCGAAATCGCTGGTCGTGATGGGTTCCGGCGCCATTGGCATGGAGTTCGCCTCCTTCTACCGCACCATGGGTGCGGAGGTGACCGTGGTAGAGCTGATGCCGCAGATCCTGCCGATTGAGGATGCTGAGGTCTCCAAGTTCGCAAAGCGCCAGTTCGAAAAGCAGGGCATCAAGTTCAAGCTTGAGGCCAAGGTTGCGAAGGTCGAGAAGAGCAGGGACGGGATCACCGCCCATGTGGAGACCAAGGACGGCAAGGTTGAGAAGATTTCGGCCGAAAAGCTGATTTCCGCCGTTGGCGTGCAGGGCAATATCGAAAATCTCGGCCTCGAATCGCTTGGTGTGAAGACGGATCGCGGCTGCGTGGTCGTTGACGGATACGGGCGCACGAACGTCGACGGCATCTATGCGATCGGTGATGTGGCAGGCCCGCCCATGCTGGCGCACAAGGCCGAGCATGAGGGCGTGATCTGCATCGAAAAGATCGCCGGTGTGCCTGGCGTGCATGCTCTCGACAAGGGGCTCATTCCGGGCTGTACCTATTGCCATCCGCAGGTTGCCTCCGTCGGAATGACGGAAGCGAAAGCCAAGGAAGCCGGTCGCGACATCCGGGTTGGCCGCTACCAGTTCGTCGCCAACGGCAAGGCGATTGCCCTTGGCGAGGATCAGGGCTTCATCAAGACGATCTTCGACAAGAAGACGGGTGAGCTTCTGGGCGCGCACATGATCGGCGCGGAAGTGACCGAGCTGATCCAGGGCTTTGTCGTTGCGATGAACCTTGAGACCACGGAAGAAGAGCTGATGCACACCGTCTTCCCGCATCCGACCCTTTCGGAGATGATGAAGGAAAGTGTGCTGGACGCCTATGGGCGCACGCTCAACGCCTAAAACGGGCTGAACCCCTGTTTCCCCCGCACCAACTGGACTATATGCGGGGGAACTTTGAACGAGGAGCAGGATGATGGAAGAAAGCTACGGTCTTCTGGGCATGCCCGGCGTCGGCTTTTTCGGCCTTCTCGTGATCGGTTTTCTGGCCGGTTACGTGGCCGAGAAAACGATGAACCGCGAGCATGGGTTCTTCACCAACATCCTTGTCGGCATTGCCGGTTCCTTTGTCGGTGGAACGCTTGCCGGCCTTGTCGGAATTTCGTTCTACGGTTTTCTGGGCAATCTGGTGATCGCCATTGTTGGCGCGATCCTGATCCTCTGGGTATTCGGACGCTCGTCTTCCAGCCGGGCGCGATAGGACAAACATGGTCACGATTCTCGATACTGTCACTGCCAAGCCGCGTCCGCGGCACCCTGAAAAGGCGCACCGGCCCGATCAGGAAGTGCTACGCAAGCCCAAATGGATCCGGGTCAAGGCACCGACCTCGCAGGGCTATCTGGAGACCCGCGAGATTGTGAAGTCCAACAAGCTCGTGACCGTGTGCGAGGAGGCCGGCTGCCCGAATATCGGCGAATGCTGGGACAAGAAGCACGCGACCTTCATGATCCTCGGGGAGATTTGCACTCGCGCCTGTGCCTTCTGCAATGTCGCGACCGGCATTCCCGGCCCAGTGGACATCAACGAGCCGGAGAACGTCGCCAAGGCCGTGCGCGAGATGGCGCTCAAGCATGTGGTTATCACATCGGTCGACCGGGACGATCTCGCCGATGGCGGTGCGCAGCACTTTGCCGACGTGATCGGCGCGATCCGCGCGGCATCGCCCGAAACGACCATTGAGATCCTGACACCGGATTTCCTGCGCAAGGACGGTGCACTGGAAATCGTGGTTGCGGCAAAACCCGATGTGTTCAACCACAATCTGGAGACTGTTCCGGGCAACTATCTGAAGGTGCGCCCCGGCGCGCGCTATTTCCATTCGCTGCGCCTTCTCCAGCAGGTGAAAGAGCTGGATCCGACCATGTTCACCAAATCCGGGATCATGGTGGGGCTTGGCGAGGAGCGCAACGAAGTATTGCAGCTCATGGACGATCTGCGCTCGGCCAATGTCGACTTCATGACCATCGGCCAGTATCTGCAGCCGACGCGCAAGCACCATCCGGTGAAAAAATTCGTCACGCCCGAAGAATTCAAGTCCTATGAAACTGTGGCTTACACGAAGGGCTTCCTCATGGTGTCGTCGAGCCCTCTGACACGCTCCTCTCACCATGCGGGCGAGGATTTCGCCAAGCTGAAGGCAGCGCGTGATGCGCGCCTGAACGCTGTGGGTCCTGCTGCGAACTGATGCCGAAATTCGAGACCGTGCGCCGGGTGGCGCACACGCCTGAAGACATGTTTGCGCTGGTCGCGGATGTGGAGAAATATCCCGAGTTCGTACCCATGTGCGAGGCACTGACCGTACGCACTCGAAAGGAACGTGACGGGGTGACGCTTCTGGTCGCCGACATGACGGTTGGTTACAAGGCGCTGCGCGAGACATTTACGAGCCAGGTCACGCTCAAGCCGCAGGAAGCGGCGATCGATGTCCGCTACGTCGATGGGCCTTTTCGCTTTCTGAAGAACGAATGGCGCTTTGAGCCGGCCGGTGAGGCCGAATGCGACATCCACTTCTTTATCGAATATGAATTCAAGAGCCGCATGCTCGGCGCGGTCATGGGCGCCATGTTCGATCGCGCGTTCCGCATGTTTTCCGAAGCCTTCGAGCGCCGTGCCGATGTGGTCTACGGAGCAGCCGCTTAAGCGTTCTTCAGGGATGAAAGCACCAGATTCAGCGCCATTTCCACAGTGGAAGAGCGAACGGCTGCGCGATCCTGACCAGAGAAGATGTGCGATTGTGCAGTGGGCGGACGTCCCTCAAGCGCCAGACCGAACCAGACGAGGCCAACCGGCTTCTCCTCCGAGCCCCCATCGGGCCCGGCAATGCCGGTGACGGCAACCGCCACGCCTGCGCGCGAGCGATCAAGCGCGCCGGAGGCCATTTCGAGAGCAGTCTCTTCCGAAACGGCACCATGGGTGGCGAGTGTTTCGGGCAGGACGCCGAGCATGTCCATCTTGGCTTCGTTGGAATAGGTGACGTAGCCGCGATCGACGACAGTGGATGAGCCTGCGATGTCGGTGAGGGCTGCGGCGATCATGCCGCCGGTGCAGGATTCGGCGGTGGCCAGCATGATGCCGCGCGCTTTGCAGGCGGAAAGAACCGCGCGGGCGCGTTCCTCGTATTCGCTCATGCCGGCACCTCGCCGGGATAGATCACACTGGCCGTTGCAATGGCCGCTATGCCTTCCTCGCGACCAATGAAACCCATTTTTTCGTTGGTGGTGGCCTTGATGGAGATGCGGTGCGGCGCGATGCCGAGCATGGCGGAGAGTGCTGCCGTCATGGCTTCCCGGTGGGGGCCGACTTTTGGTGCTTCGCAAATGATTGTGACATCGGCATTGGCGATGCGTCCGCCCGCCTCGCGCACGATGCGGGCCGCATGTTCGAGGAAAATGTGCGAGGCAGCACCCTTCCACTGCGGGTCCGAAGGGGGAAAATGCGTGCCGATGTCACCGGCGCCACAGGTGGCAAGCAGCGCGTCAGTGAGTGCGTGCAGGCCGACATCGGCATCCGAATGGCCGGCGAGACGCTTCGTGTGTGGGATGCTGACACCGCACAGAATGACGGCATCGCCATCGGTGAAGGTGTGGACATCATAGCCATTGCCGGTACGCACATCGGGGAATGCGGTCGGGCGGTTCAGGCGCTCATCGGCCAGAGCAATGTCGCGCGCCCAGGTGAGCTTGATGTTGTCGACGGCGCCGGCAACCAGGCGAACGGGAATCTTTGCCCATTCGGCGATCGACGCGTCGTCGGTGAAATCCTCGCGACCGAGCTTGTGCGCGCGCTCATGGGCCGCAGCGATCAGCGCGAAAGGAAAGCCCTGCGGGGTCTGGGCGGCATGTAGATCGTGACGCGGCACGGTTTCGGCGATGAACCCCGCGGGGCCGGCCCGTTTGACCGTGTCGGCGACGGGCAGGGCGGGCAACGCGCCCTGACCCTCCTCCACCGTGTTGATTATCCGGTCGATCAGCTCCCGGTCGATGAACGGACGCACACCATCGTGAATCAGGACGGTCTGGGGGGCGGGATCGTAGAGCGCAAGCAGGGCGAGCCGCGTGGAGGCCTGCCTTGAATGACCGCCATGGATCGCCTGGACACGCTGACTGGAAAGCCCGGCTATCGCCTCCGCAAAGAGAGCCTCGTCATCGGGATGGATCGCGACAACGATGCGCCCGATACGGGGATCGGAGAGGAAGGTCTCAAGCGTGTGACGCAGAACCGGCTTGCCACCGATCAGGCGATATTGCTTGGGTCCCTCGGTGGATTGGCCTGCGCGCTCGCCCCGGCCTGCGGCGACGATGACGGCAGCGACTTCTCCCGCCGAACGCGGTGCCACGGGGTTCGTCTCGGCAAGGGTCTCGGATTGGTGCATCTGCTTGTCCATAGGGCAGACGCATAATAAGACACGCCGCGAAAGGCCAGCCGAATTTGCATGCCACCTATTCCGCGCGAATTGTGTGTTGCAGGCCGGGCTTGAAGTGGCTAAATAATGAGCACAAACAAAAGGTGCTTTAATTTTGTGCATCTCATCCACTGAATTTCTTTCGACACCGCTCACGATCGGATCCGTGACGATCCGCAACCGGGTGTTTCTGGCGCCGATGTCGGGCGTGACCGATCTTGCCTTTCGTGCGCGGGCCCATGCGCATGGAGCCGGCCTTGTGGTGTCCGAAATGGTGGCGAGCGGCGAGCTCGCGCGCGGAAAAGCCGAATCGGCCCGCCGTCTGCGCCGTCCGGAGGTGGACGTGCACATGGTGCAGCTTGCGGGCAGGGAGGCGCGCTGGATGGTCGAAGGCGCGCGGATCGCGGAAGCTGAAGGCGCCGATATCATCGACATCAATATGGGTTGCCCCGCCAAGAAGGTGACGGGCGGTTACTCCGGCTCTGCGCTGATGCGTGAACCCGACCATGCGCTGAGCCTGATCGAGGCGGTTGTCGCGGCGGTACGGGTGCCCGTTACGGTGAAGATGCGGCTTGGATGGGACGAGAATGCGCTGAACGCTCCGGACATCGCCAGCCGTGCCGAGGACGCAGGCGTTGCAATGGTCACGGTACACGGACGCACACGCTGCCAGTTCTACAAGGGCAAGGCGGACTGGCGGGCCATTTCGGCGGTGAAGGACGCCGTCGGCATCCCGGTCGTGGCCAATGGCGACGTGACCACGCCAGAGGATGCTGCGGGCATCCTGGCCGCATCCGGTGCGGATGCGGTGATGGTCGGCCGTGCGCATTACGGCGCGCCGTGGACGGCCGGAGCGGTTGCTGCCAATGCCGAACGCCGGCCTGAAAACCTCGCCGACTATGTGATCGATCATTACGAGGCGATGCTCGCCCTTTACGGCATCGAGCATGGCACACGGCACGCGCGCAAACATCTTGGCTGGTACATGGACCGGCATCTTGGCGAGATCGATGCAGAAAGCCGCAAGGCGATCATGACGGGGACCGATCATCGCGAGGTCTCGCGCCTTCTGCGCGGGCTTTTTCGCAGACACGAGGAGCGTCTGGCCGCATGAACAGACAGGAGGAGCCCACACGCATGGAGATCGGCCCCGCCAGTCTTCTCCTGAACACGCTGAGGCATCCGATGGTGATGATCGACCGCGATGGTTTCATGGTCGAGGTCAATGCGGAAGCGGAGGACTTCTTTCGCTCGGGCGCCTCCATCCTTGCCCGCAGCCGGCTGGAAGATTTCGTTCCCTTCGGGAGCCCCTTGATTGCGCTTGTGGAACAGGTGCGCGAGCAGCGTGTGGCCATCAATGAATATCGCGTCGACATTTCCTCGCCGCGGCTGGGGGCGGAGCGCATGGTGGATATCCATGCAGCACCTGTTTCGGAAGTGCCGGGCGCGGTCGCGCTTCTTCTGCAGGAACGCTCCATGGCCGACAAGATCGACCGGCAGATGGTGCATCGTGGGGCAGCCCGGTCGGTAACGGGATTGGCAGCCATGCTCGCCCATGAGATCAAGAACCCGCTTTCGGGCATTCGCGGTGCCGCACAATTGCTCGAACACGCGGTTTCCGACGAAGACCGGGCGCTGACACGCCTCATCACCGAGGAGACGGACCGGATCGTCGCGCTGGTGGATCGCATGGAAGTGTTCTCAGACGAACGCCCGGTGGAGCGCGACCCGATCAACATTCACCTGGTGCTTGATCACGTCAAGGCGGTCGCCAAAAGCGGCTTTGCCCGCAAGGTGAGTATTGTCGAGGACTACGATCCCTCCCTGCCGCCCGTATGGGCAAACCGTGATCAGTTGATCCAGGTGTTCCTGAACCTGGTGAAGAACGCCGCTGAAGCGATCGGCGACAGGGACGATGGCGAGATAAGGCTGACGACCGCGTTCCGGCCGGGTATTCGTCTGTCAGTTCCGGGCTCACCGGATCGTGTGGCCTTGCCGCTGGAATTCTGCGTTCATGACAATGGGCCGGGGATTCCCGAGGACCTGCGCCAAATCATCTTCGATCCTTTTGTGACTTCCAAACAGAATGGCTCCGGTCTGGGGCTCGCGCTGGTCGCCAAGATCGTCGGTGCGCATGGCGGCGTCATCGAGTGCGAATCGTCCGGCCAGCGCGGCACGGTTTTCCGCATCCTGATGCCTGCCTGGCGCGAAGCGCGCCGCAAGGATGTCCTTGTCAATGAAAAGGATACGCCCGCATGACCAGCATTCTCGTCGCCGACGACGACGCAGCCATCCGCACTGTGCTCAATCAGGCACTTTCACGCGCGGGTCACGACGTGCGGGTGACCTCGAACGTGGAGACGCTCTGGCGCTGGGTTTCTGCGGGCGAGGGGGATCTGGTGATCACTGATGTGGTGATGCCCGACGGCAATGCCTTCGACCTGCTGCCGCGAATCCGCAAGGCCCGTCCCGACCTCCCGGTCGTTGCCATGAGCGCGCAAAATACGTTCATGACCGCGATCCGGGCCTCGGAAGTGGGGGCCTATGAGTATCTGCCTAAGCCTTTCGACCTGACAGAACTCGTCAACATCGTCGGACGCGCGCTCTCGGAACCGAAATCGAATCAGAAGGAGAGCGCGAGCGCTGAAGCGCCCGACGCCCTGCCTCTCATCGGTCGTTCGGCTGCCATGCAGGAAATCTATCGCCTGCTGGCGCGCATGATGCAGACCGACCTCACTGTTATGATCAGTGGAGAGTCCGGCACTGGCAAGGAACTGGTGGCGCGAGCGCTTCATGAGTATGGCCGCAGGCGAAAGGGGCCCTTTGTGGCGATCAACATGGCCGCCATCCCGCGCGACCTCATCGAATCCGAGCTCTTCGGACATGAAAAAGGAGCATTTACCGGTGCGCAGGCGCGCTCCTTCGGTCGCTTCGAACAGGCGGAAGGCGGAACGCTCTTTCTAGACGAGATCGGCGACATGCCAATGGAGGCACAAACACGCCTCCTTCGCGTGCTGCAGCAGGGGGAGTATACGACCGTCGGCGGGCGCACCCCGATCCGGACCGATGTGCGCATCGTGGCTGCCACCAACAAGGACCCCAGAATGCTGATCGATCAGGGGCTTTTCCGCGAGGATCTGTTTTATCGGCTCAATGTGGTGCCGCTGCGTCTGCCTCCGTTGCGTGAGCGGGCCGAGGATATACCCGATCTCGTGCGGCACTTTTTTGCGCGGGCCGAGCAGGAAGGATTGCAGGCCAAGCGCATTGGATCGGACGGGCTCGACCGGCTTAAAAATTATCGCTGGCCGGGCAATGTGCGTGAACTGGAAAACCTGGTGCGGCGCCTGGCGGCTCTTTATCCGCAGGATGAAATCTCTGCCGAGATCATTGAACAGGAGTTGCGCGCCGCTGGTGCTTTGCGGGTAAGCCAGCAGGAAGCGCTTCTCGAAGAAACAACACTGACGCAGGCCGTCGAGCAGCATCTTCAACGCTATTTCGGGCAGTTCGGCGACCAGCTTCCACCGGCCGGGCTGTATCAGCGGGTCCTTTCCGACGTCGAACAGCCGCTCCTGATCGCTGCACTTACGGCTACCGGTGGAAACCAGCTGAAGGCCGCAGATCTCCTCGGGCTCAACCGCAACACCCTTCGTAAGAAGATTCGCGACTATGGAATCAACATCTATCGTGGCGCTGGCTAACAACGCGGGAAAACTCGCCCGCTGACTGTTCTCCGATCCCGCAGATCCCCATTTTGCCCCAGCAATGCCGCAATGTTGGGAAATGCAACTGTTGCCAGCGGGTGACAGTCGTTGCATATGTGCAACATTCGGGCGGTGCTGGAGAGCAGAAGCGGGAGTTATGGTAAGCTTGTCTGAAAGTTCGCCGACGCAGCCTTTTGTTGCGGCTTCGCCTGTGCGGCGTGGGCGTTCGGCCACGTTTTATGTCGGCGTCGCGGCAGCACTCGGTGCACTTCTGACGGCCGCAGTCTCTTTCACGGTGCTTCTGGGGCTGACGCCTTTTACACCGGATGAGCAGACAACGCTTCTCCTAATCACGGTGAATTTCGCCTTCATCATGCTTTTGTTCGGGCTGATCGTCCTCGAGGGCCTGCGCATCTACAAATCGCGGAAAGGCCAGAGGGCGGCGTCTCGCCTGCACGTGCGCATCATCGCGATGTTCTCTCTGGTGGCGGCGATACCCGCGATCCTTGTGGCGGTAATCGCCTCGGTCACGCTTGAACTCGGCCTTGACCGATGGTTCGAACTCCGCACGAAGGTAATCGTCTATTCCTCGCTCTCGATCGCCGATGCCTATGTGCAGCAGAATGCGCGAAGCCTGCAGGGCACGACGGAGAGCATGGGTGTTCGGCTTGATCAGGCGCGCACGCTGTACAATCTCGACCGATATGGCTTCCGCGATTTCATGACGCGCCAAGCCATGCTCCGCGGGCTGGCGGATGCCGAACTGGTCCGCGAAGACGGTTCTGTGATCATGAGCGCGCAGATGGTGGAAGATATTCCGCTGCCGCGTCCCGGAAGCAAGGCGATGGAAATCGCCAACAGCTCCCAGATCGCCTTCAATGAAATTGGCGGGACCAATCTGGTGACTGCTGTCTACAAACTTCAGGATATCCCCGACGCCTATCTTTATACCGGCGCGCTGCTGGATCCCGAGGTCTTGAAAGCACGACAGATCGTACGCACCAACACGGATGAGTACCGTTCTCTCGAAGGAAATCGCGGCAACACACAAATCGCTTTTGCGCTGTTGTATCTCGTCGTGACACTGGCGATCGTCCTTGCAGCGATCTGGACAGGCATCGCTGTTGCGGACCGCCTGGTGCGTCCGATACGCCAGTTGATTGGCGCGGCAGGAGCGGTGTCCACCGGTGATCTCGACGTCACCGTTCCCGTACGATCCTCCGACGGCGATGTCGGTCTCCTCGGCGACACGTTCAACAAGATGACGCAACAGCTCAAATCGCAGCGCGATCAGCTCATCGCCGCCAAGGACGTGATTGACGAGCGGCGCCGCTTCACCGAGGCGGTGCTGTCCGGCGTCAGTGCGGGCGTTATCGGTGTGGAGGCGGACGGTTCGGTTGCCATGGTCAACCGCTCCGCCGAGGCTATGCTCGACATTTCTGCGCACGAAGCGGTGAACAGGAATCTCTCGGCTGTTCTGCCGCATCTCGGGCGCGTGTTCGAGACCGGGCGCAAGACGGGCCGACCCGTCTACCGCGAACAGGCTACTTTCTTTCGGGGGGGATCGGAACGTACCTTCAACATCCAGATCACGACGGAAGAGGGTGTCAACGAGGACGATGAGCATTCCTACGTGGTAACGGTCGACGACATCACTGATTTGATGCAGGCACAACGATCAATGGCCTGGGCGGATGTCGCACGGCGCATTGCTCATGAGATCAAAAACCCGCTGACTCCGATCCAGTTGTCTGCCGAGCGCATCCGCCGCAGGTTCGGGAAGGTAATCGAACAGGACAGGGAGATCTTCGATCAGTGTACCGATACGATCATCCGGCAAGTCGGTGATATCGGACGAATGGTCGATGAGTTCTCGGCTTTTGCGCGGATGCCAAAGCCGGACATCCAGCACCTCGATCTGAGGGAACCGCTGCGCGAGGCTTCATTTCTGGTGGAGGTCGCCCGCAACGAGATCAGCTTTGAACGACATATCTCGGAGACCCCGCTAATGGGGCGTTTCGACGCTCGTTTGATGGGCCAGGCCTTCGGGAACGTGATCAAGAACGCCGCAGAGGCGATCGACGCCGCCGAACGAAACAATGGTCAGCCGGGTGCGATCCGTATCAATGCGGGCATGAACGGCCGCTTTATCCAGGTTGAAGTGATCGACAATGGCAAGGGATTGCCGCGGGAAAACCGCCAGCGTCTGCTCGAACCCTATATGACCACGCGCGAAAAGGGGACGGGCCTTGGCCTGGCCATCGTGAAAAAGATCATCGAGGATCACGGGGGGCGGCTGGAACTGCACGACGCACCGGCTGATTTCCATGACGGCATCGGCGCGATGATCCGCATCATACTTCCCGCCGCCGGAGACGCCGGTGGCACCGCTGAGACGACAAGAAGGTAGAAAATGGCTTCCGACATTCTGATCGTAGACGACGAGGAAGACATCCGTGAACTCGTTGCCGGCATTCTGAGCGACGAAGGCCATGAGACGCGAACCGCTCACGACAGCGACAGTGCGCTCGCCTCGATCTCGGAACGGGTTCCACGCCTCATCCTGCTCGATATCTGGCTACAGGGATCCAAGCTGGACGGACTGGCGCTGCTCGACAAGATCAAGGAACTGCACCCCCACGTTCCTGTTGTCATGATTTCCGGTCACGGCACAATCGAAACCGCGGTTT
Organism: Nitratireductor sp.; assembly: GCF_017794765.1. Taxonomy (GTDB): domain Bacteria; phylum Pseudomonadota; class Alphaproteobacteria; order Rhizobiales; family Rhizobiaceae; genus Nitratireductor. The sequence goes on from NZ_CP051236.1 coordinate 2,549,590, forward strand.
CGGCGATCAAGCGCGGTGCCTATGATTTCATCGAGAAACCGTTCAAGACCGACCGGATGATCCTGATCTGCGAGCGGGCACTGGAGATTTCCAAGCTCAAGCGCGAGATGAGCGATCTGAAGAAGCGGAGCGGCGCCTCATACGATCTCGTTGGCGAGTCCGCGGCACTAAACCATTTGCGCCAGACGATCGAGCGTGTCGCCCCCTCCAACAGCCGGATCATGCTGACAGGACCGTCCGGCTCAGGCAAGGAACTGGTCGCCAGGGCAATCCATGCCGCCTCACCACGCAGCAATGGACCATTCGTGACGCTGAACGCCGCAGCCATTACGCCTGAGCGTATGGAGATCGAGTTGTTCGGCACCGAATCCGACGGTGGCGAGAGAAAGGTGGGAGCCCTTGAGGAAGCTCACGGCGGCGTCCTCTATCTCGATGAAGTGGCTGACATGCCGCTCGGCACGCAGAGCAAGATCCTGCGTGTTCTCGTGGACCAGCAGTTCGAGCGCGTTGGTGGCACACGACGGGTGAGGGTGGACGTACGCATCATCTCATCCACGGCGCAGAATATTGAATCCCTGATCGCCGAGGGCCGCTTCCGCGAAGATCTGTTCCACCGTCTCGCCGTGGTGCCGGTGGTTGTGCCGCCCCTGGCGGATCGACGCGAGGACATCCCCCTGCTTGTCGATCATTTCATGCAGCAGATCGGTGAGCAGGCGGGCATCAAGCCGCGTCCGCTGGGCAATGATGCGATGGCCGTTCTCCAGGCGCACAACTGGCCGGGCAATGTCCGCCAGCTACGCAACAATATCGAGCGGCTGATGATCCTGACGCGGGGTGACGGGCCGGACACACCGATCACCGCAGACCTGTTGCCAGCAGAAATCGGCGATGTCATGCCGCGTCTGCCGACGCAGTCGGACCAGCACATCATGGCCCTGCCATTGCGCGAGGCACGCGAACTCTTCGAGAAGGAGTATCTGCTTGCCCAGATCAACCGCTTTGGCGGAAACATTTCGCGCACGGCAGAATTCGTGGGCATGGAACGCTCTGCGCTTCATCGCAAACTGAAATCTCTGGGCGTTTAGACCCTGCCTTATCCAGGTGTTTTCATGTCACTGGAAAAGCGCTAGTGGTTTGTTCGCGCCCTTTGCCTCCGTCCGGAACGAGCCCGGAGGGAAAGGGCGAAGATCAGAACCGCCGCCGGATACCCCACAATTCCGGCGGGGCCTCTCAGGTTTTAGCAGGAGCCTTGCAGACCCGTCATTCGGTCATTGTTGAGGCAGGGAACAGGCGATGAAAGTCATTATTTGCGGCGCGGGGCAGGTCGGTTTCGGTATCGCGGAACGGTTGGCGGCAGAGCAGAACGACGTGTCCGTGATCGATACATCGCCGGAGTTGATTCGCGCCGTTCGCGATACGCTCGACGTGCGTGGCTTTGTCGGCCATGGCGCACATCCCGACGTGCTCGCCTCTGCCGGCGCAAGCGAAGCCGACATGATCATCGCCGTGACCCTGTTCGACGAGGTGAACATGGTCGCCTGCCAGGTCGCGCATTCGCTTTTCAATGTGCCGACCAAAATCGCGCGCATTCGCTCGCAGTCATATCTGCAATCGCACTATATGGACCTGTTCTCGCGCGATCATCTGCCCATCGACGTGATCATCTCGCCGGAAGTGGAAGTTGGCGAAATGGTGATGCGCCGCATCGCACTGCCCGGTGCGACAGATGTGGTGAGCTTCGCCGACGACAAGGTATCGATGGTAGCGATCGAATGCCTCGAGGAATGTCCGGTCATCAACACGCCGCTGGCACAGCTGACGGAACTCTTCCCCGACTTGCCATCGACCGTGGTGGGCGTCTCACGCGAGGGCAAGCTGTTCATCCCGCATTCGGGCGATCAGCTCATTGCCGGTGATCTGGCCTATGTGGTGACAACCAAGGATCAGGTGCGACGCACGCTTGGTCTCTTTGGGCATGAGGAGCGCGAGGCGACGCGCATCGTCATCGCCGGTGGCGGCAACATCGGCCTCTATGTCTCGCGCGCCATGGAAAAGAAACAGAGCCGCACCAAGGTCAAGGTGATCGAGAACACGCGCGAACGCGCAGTTGCGCTGGCCGACAAGCTGCGTCGCACCGTTGTTCTGCATGGAAGCGCACTTGACCAAAAGCTGCTTCTGGAAGCCGATATTCAGCATGCCGACCTGATGGTGGCGCTGACCAATGACGATCAGGTCAACATCCTGTCGAGCGTGATTGCCAAGCGTCTCGGGTGCCGCTCCAATCTGGTTCTGATCAACAATCCGACCTATCACGATTTTGCCAAAACGCTGGGGATTGACGCGCATGTGAACCCGCGCTCCGTGACAATATCCAAGGTTCTTCAGCATGTCAGACGCGGCCGCATTCGCGCCGTCCACAACATTCAGCGTGGCGCAGCCGAGGTCATCGAGGCCGAGGCCCTGGAAACATCGCCGCTTGTCGGTCCGCCGCTCAGCGAGGTGGAGTTCCCCGATGGAATGCGCATCGGCGCGGTCTATCGCGACGGTGCGGTGATCAAGCCGAGCGGGTCTCTGAAGATCAAGCCGAAGGACCGGGTGGTGATCTTTGCACTCGAAAGTGCGGTCCGTCAGGTTGAACAGATGTTCCGTGTCAGCCTGGAGTTCTTCTGAGCTGCTTGAAAAAGCTCCCGCAGAGCGGCAAAACAAACCATTCTTTTTTGCGGCGACGATTCCAGCCGGCAGATTTCATCAGACGGAGAGTGTGACATGCCACGCATTGCTTATGTGAACGGGCGTTATGCGAATCACGGTGACGCGATGGTTCACGTGGAAGATCGTGGTTATCAGCTCGCTGACGGCGTCTACGAGGTGTGCGAGATTTCCCGTGGTTTCATCATCGACATGAAGGGGCATCTTGACCGGCTCGACCGTTCGCTGCGTGAGCTTCGCATGGACTGGCCAGTCGAGCGCAAGGCGCTGGAATTCATCATGCGCGAAGTTATCCGCCGCAACCATGTGCGCAATGGCATGGTCTATCTGCAGGTGACGCGCGGCGTGGCCCCGCGTGACCACGCTTTCCCCACCACGCCGGTTCGCTCCGCCCTGGTGGTGACGGCAAAGCGCATGGATCCGAACGCCGCGGCAAAGAAGGCCGAAAAGGGCATGACGGTCATCACCGTGCCGGAAAACCGCTGGGAACGCGTGGATATCAAGACCATCGGTCTTTTGCCGAACGTTCTGGCACGCCAGGCCGCGGTCGATGCCGGTGCGCAGGAAGCGTGGTTTGTGGATCCGGACGGAACGGTCAAGGAAGGCGCATCGACCAATGCATGGATCGTTACCAGGGACGGACATCTGGTGACCCGTCCGGCCGATTTCGGCATTTTGCGCGGAATAACCAGGGCCACCGTGATGAAGGTCGCCGACGATCTCGGGCTCAGGGTCGAGGAGCGTGCTTTTTCAGTCGAAGAAGCGCAGAACGCCCGCGAAGCGTTTGTGACGAGTGCCACGAGCGTCGTGATGCCGGTGGTCAACATCGATGGGAAACCGGTGGCCAACGGACATCCCGGCAGTGTCGCCCGCTCCCTGCGGGACGCGTTTTTTGCGATTGCGGAAAAAAGTCCTAGCTGTTAACCAACGCGCATGATGATGCGGCTCGGTGCAACCGATGAACATAGGCATCAATTGATCATGCAGTCCCTGTCACAGACTTTCTTGACAGGAGCGTGTCATATTTGCGCTACTGGCTGCCCTGAGGCAGCGAATGGGTGAAAGACCAAAAATGGCGGAACGAACTCAAAACCTGCAGGACCTGTTCCTGAATACCGTTCGCAAGAGCAAGAACCCTCTGACGATCTTCCTCATCAACGGTGTCAAACTGACAGGCATTGTTACTTCATTTGATAATTTCTGCGTGCTCCTGCGCCGCGACGGACATTCGCAGCTTGTCTACAAGCATGCGATCTCGACGATCATGCCGAGCCAGCCCGTTCAGCTTTACGACGCCGAGGAAAGCAATCGGGACTCCTGATTGACCGAAAAACGCAAGCCAGACGAAGCAGCGCGCGACGGCGATCGGTCGACTTTTGGTCCCGACTCCACGCGAGCCGCCGTCATCACGCCTGTCCTCCCGTCGGAGCGCCGTGCCACCGAGAGTGGTGCGGCTTCTTCGCGCGCGTCTGAAGCACGCCATGAAGAGGCGATCGGTCTTACGGAAGCGATCGACCTCGATGTGGTTTTTGCCGAGATCGTGAGTGTGCACACACCTCGGCCTGCGACATTGCTCGGCACGGGCAAACTGGAAGAGATCGCTGCGCGGGTGGAAGAGCAGGCGGTGGAAGTGGTGATCATCGATCATCCACTCACACCGGTCCAGCAGCGCAACCTCGAAAAGGCGCTCAAGGCCAAGGTTTTGGACAGAACGGGGCTGATCCTGGAGATTTTCGGGCGCCGCGCGCGTACCAAGGAAGGACGGCTTCAGGTCGATCTGGCCCATCTGGAATATCAACGCGGCCGCCTGGTCCGCAGCTGGACCCACCTGGAGCGGCAGCGCGGCGGCGGCGGCTTCATGGGTGGTCCGGGTGAGACACAGATCGAAGCGGACAGACGCCAGCTCCAGGAGCGCATCATGCGCCTGAAGAAGGATCTGGAACAGGTCCGGCGCACGCGCGATCTGCATCGTGCAAAACGAAGGAAGGTACCGTTCCCCATCGTTGCCATCGTCGGCTACACCAATGCTGGCAAGTCGACGCTGTTCAACCGGCTCACCGGGGCAAGCGTGATGGCAGAAGACATGCTCTTTGCCACGCTGGATCCTACCCTTCGCCGGGTACAGCTTCCTCACGGCACGACGGTTATTCTTTCGGACACGGTCGGCTTCATCTCCGATCTGCCGACCCATCTTGTCGCTGCGTTCCGCGCAACGCTGGAAGAGGTGATCGAAGCGGATCTGATCGTACATCTCCGGGATATCGCTGATCCCGATACGGCAGCTCAGGCTATGGATGTCGAGGCCATTCTCGGCGACCTGGGTGTGGACGCCGCGGACCGGACACGCGTTCTGGAGGTCTGGAACAAGATTGACAGGCTTGATCCGGAACGACGCCGGGCCCTGTTGGAGGGTATGCGCGCCGACGACGCCCCGCTGGCAATCTCCGCGATCACGGGAGAGGGCATTCCCGATCTCCTGGCGTTGATCGAGGAGCATATTTCCGGACAGATTGTCTTGACCTCGATCGATCTTGCACCGGAACGGATGTCACTCCTGGACTGGGTCTATCGCAATGGTGACGTCGTCGAGCGCACGAACAATGACGATGGAAGCATCTCACTGAAAGTACGGATGACGGAAGCGGCAAAGCAGGACATGCAGGAGCAGCTTTCCGGAAACAAGCCCTCCCGGCATTAGATGCGTCAACGCGTGGTAGCCCTGGTGCTTTAACGGCAGCCCCTTCAGCGGGCTGCAGTCTTAGCGCGCTGCCAAAGCGTTTCCATTTCCTGCAGCTCCGCCTCCTCCAGTGAACGCCCGGCATTTTTGAGTTCACTTTCCACAAAGTCGAAGCGCTTGCGGAACTTGTCATTTGTGTGGGCGAGGGCGGCTTCCGCATCATAACCCAGATGGCGTCCCAGATTGACCACGGCAAACAGAAGATCACCATACTCCTCTGCCGCGTGAGCGTCATCCTGCTCCTTCAGGGCTTCACGCAGCTCACCGATCTCCTCCTCGATCTTGTCGAGGACCGGACCGTTCTCGCCCCAGTCAAAACCGACGCGGGCGGCGCGTTGTTGAAGTTTGTGAGCACGCATAAGGGCGGGCAGGGCACGTGGGACATCATCCAGATAGGCCGCAGACTCCTCAGGGTTGCCATTCTGCAAACGCCGCGCAACACGCTCGGCCTTTTCCTGTGCCTTGATCTCATTCCACATGCCTTTCGCCATCCCGCGGCTCCGCGCCTCGGCATCACCGAACACGTGGGGGTGACGACGGATCATCTTGCGGGTGATCGCCTCGACCACATCCCCGAAATCGAAATGACCTTCTTCCTCTGCCATGCGTGCGTGGAATACGACCTGCAACAGAAGGTCCCCCAGTTCCTCGCGCAGGTCGTCTAGATCATTGCGTTCGATCGCGTCAGCGACCTCGTAGGCCTCCTCGATCGTGTAGGGTGCGATGGAAGCGAAGTCCTGCTCCACGTCCCACGGACAACCGGTCTGTGGGGTGCGAAGTGCTTTCATGATTTCGAGGAGTCTTGCGATATCCCTTGAGGGCTGCATCTTGTGTTCCCGTATTCTGAGCATTCCGTTTATCGTTGACACGCGAAAACGCTCCGACTGACTGTTGTTGCGCATTCGGCATGAAAAATTGACGTCCATCCCCTGGAATTGCCCCGCCTCATCCGATCGTGCGTTCGAGCACGCGCAGCCAGTTGCGCCAGGCGATTTTCTCGATCAACTCCTCTCCATAGCCATGCACGCGCATGGCCTCGATCAGTTTCGGCAGGCCGGTAACGTCTCCGATTGACCGCGGCACGAGTGCGCCATCGAAATCGGATCCGAGCGCCACACCCCCTTCACCAAGTGCCTCAAGCATCGCGTCAAGGTGCTTGAGGAGAATGTCGAGACCCGTATTGGCGTTGGTGTCTCCGTCGGGCCGCAGAAAGCTGACAGAGAAATTGAGACCTGCCAGACCACCTGTCTCACGGATCGCGGACATCTGCCAATCCGTCAGATTGCGGGACTGGGGACAGATGGCATGAACGTTCGAATGGCTGGCGACAAGCGGCGCATCGCTGATCGCCTGAACGTCACGAAACCCCTTTTCGTTGAGATGGGAGAGATCGACCAGAATGCCAAGCCGATTGCACTTGCGCACAAGCGCCTTGCCGGCCTCGCTTAAACTCTCGCCGATGTCAGGAGAGGAGGGAAAGCGGAACGGAACGCCATGACCGAAAATGTTGGAACGGCTCCAAACCGGTCCGAGCGAACGCAAACCGGCAGCATAGAGAACGTCTATCAGGTCAAGATCGGGCCCCACCGCTTCCGCGCCTTCGATATGGAATACGGCGGCCAAAGTGTCCGAGGCCATCGCCTGACGAATTGAACTCGCATTGCGGCATATGGCCAGGCGGCCCTCAGATGCACGTTCAAGACGCTGCAGCAATGCAGCCATGGCGAGCGTAGAGGTCAGCGCATCCGACTGCCCAAGCTGAGGAAAGGTTACATCCTGCGGACGTTTTCCGTTCACTTTCATGTTTGAAAGCGGCGGTGGAAAAATCGCGAAGAGCCCGCCCGCCAGACCTCCCTTTCGGGCTCGCGGAAGATCCACGTGCCCGCCATCCATTCCCTGCAGGAAAAGTTGTTCGGCATCCCGCCGTCCGCTCTGATAAAGTCTCAGAAGCGCGTCATTGTGACCGTCGAAAACGGGAGTCATGTCTGCCATGAAAAAGCTGCCTGTTGGCGCGCGTGCGCCGGTGAGTCTGCACCTCATTTTTAAGCATGCCCGGCATGGGAAGCAAATCGCTGGCTCTTCTCCCTGGAGGGGCCTGCAACCAAGGCCCCGGCATCACTCGCGCCATCCTGAATGAAACGAGCTGCCGGCAAGCCGGGGTTGCTCGCAAAAGCGCCAGACCGCGACCGGTGAAATGGTCGAGCGTTTGGAAGCCCGGAATTGACATTCGGTCAACCACGCAGGCCTTGTTGTGTGCTGTCTCATTTAATCGTTTTGCTTCAGAGCACTGGTGGTGCTTTTTTGTTGCCAGCCAATTCTTCAGGCGCTCCCGCCGGATTTTTTGGTCAACCCGACTGGAAAGCTCCCCGACTGGAGCTGCATACCAGGCGAAAGGGCGCCTCATTTCGAACTCAATGCAGGTAGACCATCAACATCAGGCGCTGCTGACGCCGCAGGTTGTTTTACGCTGCCTTCCAGTTACAAAGTCGGCCAGCGGCCCGGGAAACGCTCTGCAGGCGAATGGCTATCTCGCCCAAATCAGAAAACTCCTGGATTACGTCACGAAAGAACGGTCGAGCAGGAAGGCGCTCCTCCCGTAGGGAATGCAGCCATGCTTACACGCACAATCAGGTACACAGTTCGGTTTCAGGGGAGTTTTCTTCTGGGTGGCTTCGATCAGCAATTGCCGGCTGGCGAATATCAGGTTGAACGAGACGAAGAGATTATAGAGGGGTTGTCCTGGCTCGCTTGGCGAGGTGTATCGACCTTTATTCACCTGCCGGCTGTCGGCACGGAAACCCTCAAAAGCCAGATGAAGCAGATCGACCCCAGAGAACTCGAAGATGCGCTCGATAGAGATCGGAAACTGTCATGACACGCAGACCCGAAACAAGGTCTCCGCCGGACGACCTTGATACCTGGGAGAACGAGGGCGGGAAGATTGCCCCCGAAAGGCCCGACGCTGCTTTTGTTCGCAGGGTTGAAGCGGACCATGCCGGCATCGTCGGCAAGCTTTTCCAAGGTGCGGCGACAGCCAGAAAATTTCGCGCTGGTCTGGAGCGCCATAAGAACGTGAGCTGGCTTCCATCTCTAAAAAGCTGCTGATCGCGCGGTTTCATTCGGGCAATGGCTGGCATGGGTATGGCTCACACCTCTCGCAACGAAAGATGGAATGATGGTGCTGGATTTTCCAAACAAGGCCAGAAGCTATGACAGAAACAGACGATGCGTCCGCTTCCTCGGGTATGATGGATTGTTTGAAGTATCTTTTTTTGTTCAGGCCAACGCACTCGTCTCGACAGAGAACGGGATAAACGAGGGTGAACTTCTACAGGTCTTTGATGGCGCTCGTGGGACTGTCTACGATGCTGCCAGAAAGGTTTACGCACGCGGTCGCCAAGCGGCATACCTGGTCACCGCGAAGGACTTCTGAACCACGTGGTGGGTCAATGTCGGATTGTTTTCCCGCTCAGCATTTTCAGCGCAGCGGCGCCAAGGGAACGCGGACTGCGCCACACCGACGTCCTCATCGACTTCCCGGTAAGACCGACTGGTCTCTTCTGTCGTTGATTGTTCCGGATCATGAGGTCTGTTGCGACGATGCGCGACAGGCCAATCGCAGGAACTTCTGCCTGCAGGGCAGGGACGCCGGTGAAGACGTGATAGACTGTCCAGGTGCCGTCGACCTCGATACGCCGCCCGTATTGAGTGGTCTCTACCTCTTGGGAACCGGCCGGAGTTAGCCGTGGCAGACAATTTTGTTCAATGCCCGGATCAACATGCATCTCGGATATCCTGTTGCGCGAGAGACTGAAGCGCCGGCGCGCCACGTGGCACCGCCGTCTGATCCTGAGTTTACCAAGTAATGCTGATCAGAACGATGTATGCGAACCATGCACAAATCGAGATCATGATGCCGATGGCAACGAACCACGCCGTCTCTGATAGGATAAGGTGAATTGTTTTCATGAATTACGATGCGCCTGTTTCGCGCAAAAGTCGAGCTACAAGATTTTTTTCTTGCCATCCGGCAAGAAAAGGCCCATACGGTTCCAATCAGATGCTGGTCTGGTGCGGAACGTCCTGCAAGATGTGCGGTGAGGTTCTCCGGTGAACGGCTCTGGATTTGACCTGCAAGACTGTGTGGTGACCATGAAGGTACCGGCACCCGCGTAAGTCTCAGGAACGAAGGGAAGCGGGCTCTGGCCCGCTTTTTTGTTGCCTAGCGTGCACTGTCCTTGATCGCCGCGAGCTCAGCGGCAATCCGTGCCCGCTTCAGGCGCTCGGTTTTCTCACGACGCTCCGTGTCTTCATGCTGCAGGATTTTCCTGGCATTGGTGTTCGTCTCTTCAGCCCGCCGTTCCGATATCGATTGCCTGGCAGGGAGGGCCGAGACGGATTTCATTTTTCGCTTTTCCGGGCGCCGTAGGCCTGCTGTTCCTTCCGGCGGCGCTTCAGGTAGCCGGGAAGGGGGACCGTCACGTTGACCACTCTCCGGTAATCGGTTCCCATTGGCATCAAATCGCTGGCGCGCCGCGCTCATCCATTTATCGCGGAGATCCCAACTCTCGTCGGCCCAACTGCGTCCATTGCTGTCAGTGTAGAGCTTGCGGGCCAGATTTTCGAGATCAGAAGTCATTGACCAGCATAGGCACTGTCAGCCGATAATTGCCAACCATTTCTTTCGTAATCCGGCTGAGAACGAGTGGGCCTTGAATAAGCCATACTCCGGGCACAATCTCGCCTGATCGTTATTAGGGCCTGGCTTGGCTTCGGGCGGCGTCAACCAAACTCGACCCGCCATTCTCGTTCCTGAAATCGATATTTGTTGCGTCCTGCTGATTGCGGGGCGTGTTCTTCTGGTCGAGATTATAAAGGATCGCCACCATGCCAACGGGCAAAGTAAAATTCTTCAATGGTCAAAAAGGCTTTGGTTTCATCGAGCGCGACGATGGTGAGAGCGACGTATTCGTTCACATCAGCGCACTGGACCGGGCTGGACTGGGAGGCCTGGTTGAAGGTCAGTCCCTGACGTTTGATCTTGAGCAGGACAATCGCGGACGCGCGTCTGCTGCAAATCTGCAGGTAAACTGATCGCTTCTGCGATTTGGGGGAGGCCCGGTTGGCGAATTGCTTTCCGGGCCTTCGCACAACGCTCCAGAGCCTGGCCCGCCGTCGTAAGCCTGAGGCACAGTCGCCCAGTCATTATGGCACCTCATCCTGCGGACGCAGCCCTGATGCATCGTAACAGGTTGACGCCGCAATACGAGGCGCGGTAAAGGCGAAGCCGTAAAAGGCATTCGGTAGCAAAGTGATCGCATCGCTCTGACCAGGCGATACTGCTGTTCCAAAAAAAAGCTAACGAAATCAATGCCCGGAGGGATGGCCGAGCGGTTGAAGGCACCGGTCTTGAAAACCGGCAGGCGGGTGACCGTCTCGTGGGTTCGAATCCCACTCCCTCCGCCATTATCCTTTGCCGGGATTTCTCATATCTATCAGATAATTTAACAACATCATGCCTTTAAGGTAATGTCGCCTTACCGAAATCGAGGATGTGGTGGCGGTCAAGATGGCGCCGTTCAACCGTTATCGGACGCTCGACGCGGTGCGCGCGGTGATCGACGCGCGAGCGGAAAATCGTATTGCACTCTACACCGGCAATGACGATCGCATCGTCTCCGATTTGATGACGAAGTTCGCATTTAAGCGCGACAACGCTCCCGCACATTGGCTTTGCGCAATCTCGGCTTCATGCCTGTAGAATTCGCACAACGCGCCCGAGCCGGCTCCCGCAGCAGCAAACAAACGTCGCGCTGAGGGCGATCATCCTAACAGATTTGCCCGCACCTGCCGGGCCCCAAAACCTCGCCTCCCGCAACATTCTCCCCGGGAGATGGCAGCCATCAAGCCACGGCTACCCATAAGCCCCCTTGACAGAATTTGAGATTCAAGGCTCATTGATCCTACCAATGACGGCAGGGAGGAGCCATGACGTCGCGGGTTGGGTCGCAATGGAGGTCGGGAGCCTTCATCACGGCAGAGGCCATCGGTCAGGCAATTGTTGAGGGAGAGTTTTCGGAGGGGCAACGTCTGCCGCTGGAGGCCGAACTCGCATCACGCTTTGCGGTTTCTCGAAATACGCTTCGAGAGGCAATGAAGCTGCTTGCGGCCAAATCGATGGTGGCCATTGCGCCGCGCCGGGGAACCGTGGTTCTACCGCGGGCAGAATGGAATGTGCTTGATCCCGATGTGATCGACTGGTTCGGCGCACTGTTTCGCGCCGACTCCGATTTCATGGAGGAACTTGTCCAGACACGCCAGACGATCGAGCCGGCGGCAGCCTTCGAGGCAGCCCGTTCAGCAGCTCCGAACCAGGTCGAAGCGATCGCCGCGGCCTATCGTGACATGGAAGAGCAACGCGGCAGCGGCAGCACCGCAGAACAGGTCAGGGTCGACGTCGCTTTCCATCTTGCTGTGGCAGATGCAGCGAACAATCGCTTCATTCAGTCCATCATTCGCTCGATCATCCACGCGGTGCGCGCCAATTTCGAGGCGCTCATCGAACAGCCGGGAAATTTCGAGGGCAATCTCAAGAACCACCGGCTCGTCTACGAAGCCATCGCCGCACACGACCCGGATCAGGCTCGCTCCGCCATGGAGCGGCTGCTCGAGCAGAGCCTGTCCGACACGAAGGAGCTTTTCGGTTCAGCGTGAACCGACAATCGGCATTGAGGAATGCCAATCAACGGAGGAGAAGCAATGAAATACGCAACCTTAACGACGCTGCTTGCAGCGACCGTGGCCTTCGCCGGCCCGGCGTTTGCAGAATACCCGGAGCGTCCCATTACGCTAGTTGTTCCGTGGTCCGCCGGCGGCGGCACCGATGCCGTCGGGCGCATGCTCGCCAAAGGCCTGCAGGATGTACTCGGCACACCGGTCAACGTGGTCAACCGCACCGGGGCCGGCGGTATTGTGGGACATACGGCGATGATCGACGCCGATCCGGACGGTTACACGCTTGGGCTCGCTACTGCGGAACTGACCACCTATGCCGCGATCGGCACGTCTGAAGCGTCCCCGGCCGATGTGACACCGATTGCCCTGGTCAACTTCGACGCGTCCGCCTTCAACGTACGCGCCGATAGCGAGTGGGAAGATGCAGGCCAGGCGCTCGAGGCTATCAAAGCCAATCCGGGCAAGTTCAAAGCTTCCGGTTTCCCCGTTGGCGCTGCATATCATCTGGCATTCGCCGGTTTCCTGAATGACAACGGCGTCGACCCGACCGCTTTGACCGTTGTGCCCAGCCAGGGCGCTGCTCCCGGCTTTCAGGAACTGGTTTCGGGAGGCGTGGCTGTCGTTCCTTCCTCCCTGCCGGAAGCAGCATCCATGCGCGATGCGGGTCTTGTGAAGACGCTCGCCGTCCTGGCGGATGAGCGCCTTGCTTCCTACCCCGATGTACCAACCGCCAAGGAAGCCGTGGGCACCGCCTCGGTTGGTGGCACCTGGCGCGGTGTTGTCGGGCCAAAGGGACTCGACGCAGACATCGCCGGCAAGGTCGAGGCAGCGCTCGACAAGGTCTATCAGAGCGCAGAGTTTCAGGAGTTCATGAGCAGCCGCGGTTTCGGCGTGCGGTGGCTCCCTGCAGATGAGTTCGGCACCTTCATGGAGAATGCCTCCAAGAGCAACGCCGAAGTCATCGAGAAGCTTGGCCTGAAGCAGTAACCTTAAATGGGGAGGCCTGGATCATGCGTATGAACGACGCCGTGACGGGAGGCGTTTTCGTCCTCCTGTCGGCACTCATTCTATTTGCCGCTCGCGGCTTCCCCACTTTGCCGGACCAACCCTACGGGCCCGGCACGTTTCCCACCATTATTGCGGCTGTGATGATGGTGTGCGGACTTGCGCTGATCTGGAGCGGCGTTCGCAGCCACGCGCCGCTTCTTGTCGTGGCTGACTGGATGCGCGGTTCGGCCACATTTCATCGCATGGCCTGGGTCCCGGGTTTTGTGATCGCCTATACATATCTCAGCAAGCCGATCGGGTTTCCGCTTCTGGTGCCGGTGCTGCTTGGCGCATTCCTGACCGTCACGACGGGGAGGCCACTGCGTGCGGCCATCATCGCCTTGCTCGGCACCGCCGCTCTCTGGCTGCTGTTTGCCTATCTCCTGCGTGTGCCGCTGCCGCTCGGCCTTCTGACCGAGGTGATCTACTGATGGATGCCGTTCTGACAGCCTTTGGCGAGGTCCTTCAGCCGCAGGTCTTCTTCATCATCGTGGCCGCCTCCGCCTACGGTCTGATGATCGGCTCGATCCCCGGGCTGACCGCGACCATGGGCACCGCACTGCTCGTCCCGATCACTTTTTTTCTCGATCCGATCCCTGCCATCGGCGCCATTGTCGCAGCCACAACGATGGCGATTTTTGCCGGCGATATTCCCGGCGCGCTCCTGCGAATACCCGGCACACCCGCGTCAGCGGCCTATACGGATGAATCCTATCGCATGCGCGAGAAAGGGCAGGTAGAGCTGGCGCTGGGCGTGAACATGCTGTGCTCCACCATTGGCGGCCTTGTCGGTGTTGCCGTCCTCATTCTCGCGGCACCGCAGATTGCGGCGGTTTCGCTCGGCTTTTCGAGCTACGAGTATTTCTGGCTGGCTCTGCTTGGACTGTCCTGCGCCATATTCGTTTCCAGCAGCTCACCGGTCAAAGGCGTTCTCTCGCTGTGCATCGGCCTGATGCTGTCCACGATTGGCATCGATGTGGTGATGGGTGTCAAGCGCTTCACGTTCGGCGATACCGAACTGATCGGCGGCGTGTCCATCATCCCTGTTCTTATCGGCATGTTCGCCATCACCGAGATCCTGCGCAAGGTCGCGCGCCCCTCGCGCTTGCCTGCGCCGCCGCCAGTACGACTTGGCGCCATGGTGTCGGGTGTTGGCAGCACCATCTGGCGTTTCAAGGGCGGGGTCGTGCGTTCTTCCTTGCTCGGCAGCGTCATAGGCGCCCTGCCCGGAGCAGGCGCCGACATCGCAGCGTGGATTGCCTACGCGCTTTCCAAAAAATTCTCCCGTTCTCCCGAAAAGTTCGGCACCGGCTATCCCGAGGGCATTGTCAGCGCGTCAAGCGCCAACAACGCAGCACTGTCAGGGGCCTATGTACCAAGCCTTGTCTTCGGCATTCCCGGCGACACGATCACCGCGATCCTGATCGGCGTCCTCCTGATGAAGGGCATCACGCCCGGACCGATGGTTTTCGTAATGGACACCGGGTTGGTGAACGCCATTTTCGCGGTTTTCATCATTGCGAACCTGCTTATGCTGCCGCTCGGTCTGGCGGCAGTTTACGGCTCGCGCCGTCTGCTCAGCATCCCACAGGACGTTCTCTTTCCAATCATCCTTCTGTTTTGTGTCATCGGTGCCTTTGCCGCCAACAACACGCTTTTTGATGTGTGGGTCATGCTGGTTGTCGGCCTCATCGCCTTTGTTCTGGAGGAGAATGATTTTCCGCTGGCACCCATGATCCTGGCGCTGATCCTCGGACAATTGGTCGAGGAAAACTTCATGAAGTCGATCATCAAGGCGGACGGACAGCTGACGGAGTTTTTTGCGCGCCCCATCGGCGGAACGCTGGGCGTGCTGACACTGGCGATCTGGGCGCTGCTGATCGGTATGTCGCTTTACAGGGCAACCCGTGCGCGCCGTGCTGAAACAACTGGAGAGTGAACACATGACGAGAACTGTTGTCGTGGTCGGTGGATCAAGTGGCATCGGCTGCGCCATCGCCGCAGGATTCTCAGGCGAGGAGGGCACACGTGTTGTTGCCACGGGCCACGAAGACGGCGTATTCGCCAGCCTGCCGGAGAATGTCGAGCGGGCAGTGCTCGATGTGCGGGATGCCGACGCAGTTGCCGCATTCTTCTCCGGCTTCGGGCGCCTTGATGTACTGATCAATTGCGCCGGGATCATCCGGCGCAACGGAGCGGAGTTCCGCCAAAAGGATTTCGCAGATGTGCTGGACATCAACCTCAACGGCACGCAGCGCTGTTGCGAGGCTGCCCATAAAGCGCTCAAGGCCGCCGGTGGCTGCATCATCAACACCGCATCCATGCTCACCTATTTTGGCAGCGCCACCTCACCGGCCTACGCCGCGTCCAAGGGTGGTGTGGCGCAGCTCACCAAGTCGCTGGCCATTGCCTGGGCAGCCGACGGCATCCGCGTCAACGCAATCGCCCCAGGCTGGATCGCCACCGACCTGACGCGGGCGCTGACTGAAGACGCAGCACGCAGCGAACAGATTCTGTCGCGCACACCCATGAAACGCTGGGGCAGGCCGGATGATCTGGCTGGCCCCGCCCGTTTTCTCGCATCTCCCGAAGCTGCCTTCGTCACCGGCGTCATCCTGCCTGTCGATGGTGGCTATTCGGCCTCTTGAAGAAGGATCCCCTGATGAACAAAACCTACGCCAACGACACGGAAATGTTCGCGCTGATGCGCGAGCGGCTTTTTACCGCTGTGCTCGGCGACATTCTCGATGAGATGGGCCTGCAAAACCAGTTCCTTCCGGCTGGCATCGCACCGCTGAAGCAGAAAATGGTCATGGTCGGTCGCGCCATGCCGGTTCTCGAAGCCGACGTGTTCGGAAAAGGGGGAGACGAGGCACGCGGTCCGCTCGCTCACAAGCCCTTTGGACTCATGCTTGAGGCACTGGACGATCTCAAGCAGGGAGAGGTCTATGTCGCCACTGGTGCATCACTGCGTTACGCGCTTTGGGGCGAGCTCATGGCGACAAGGGCCGGCTTCCTGAAAGCGGCCGGCGCCGTGCTCGACGGTTACGTGCGTGATGCCGACGGCATCGAAGCGCTCGGCTTCCCGACGTTTTGCCGTGGCGTTTATGCGCAGGATCAGGGTCCGCGCGGCAAGGTCATCGATTTCCGTTCGCCGGTTCAGATCGAGGGCATCAGGGTGGAGCCCGGCGCGCTTGTCTTCGGCGACCGCGAGGGTGTCCTCATCATCCCGCGCGATGCCGAGGACGAGGTGGTGCGCCGCTCGCTCGAAAAGGCCGAGACGGAAAACCGGGTCGGGAACGCGATCCGCGAAGGCATGCCCGCCGTCGAGGCGTTCGAAACGTTTGGCGTCATGTAAGCGAGGTAGTGACAGAAATGGCTCAGAGCGAAGACGAAAAGAGAATGCCATATCAACTGCCCATGCCACCGGAGGCGGGTAGTGACATCGTGGTTCCCAGCGTCATTCCGGAAGACGACCGGGTGTGGGTTCCGCAGGCCGAGCAGGTATGGTTTCGGCCGCTTTGCCTCAATGCTTCGCAGGGTTACTGGGTGAACCTTCTGAAGGTGCGCAAGGCGGGTGTTCTGGCCCGCCACCGCCATCCCAACCCTGTGCACGGCTATGTGATCAAGGGACGATGGCACTATCTCGAGCATGACTGGGTGGCCGAAGAGGGAGGCTATGTCTATGAGCCGCCGGGCGAAACCCATACGCTCGTTGTGCCCGAGGACGTCGAAGAGATGATCACGCTCTTTCAGGTGAACGGGGTGATGTATTACGTCGATCCCTGGGGCAGACATGAGGGGTTCGAGGACGTTTTCACGAAGATCGAAATGTGTCGTAAACACTATGAAAAGGTAGGATTGGGAAGCGATTTCGTCGATCAGTTCATCCGTTAGAAAGCGAAATGAAGCTTTTGATATTGCTTGATTAATTGAATCTGATGCCTGTTCGACTGGCTCGCTCGCAGAGCCTTTCGGCAGGCAACGCCCCTCGTGGGCGGGCTCGCCAGGTGTCGTGTCTGTCGCTACCGTAAACCTCATCCATGAAATGTCGCCACAGACCGCAATTTTGACGAATTGCCCCTTTGCTGCCACAAATGATTAACAGCTTGCTAAGGTATTTCGGGTCAGGGTGCGGAGGGCATCCTGTACTGTTGAAGACTGGAACGCCGTGATTCCGGTTATTTTTGATGAGTGGGGATATCTCGCGACCATGAACGAGATTTCGATGCCTGGGGGAGATGCGGGCGCATGAGTTTTCCGATTGCCGCGCGCCGCATATCAAGCCGACGCTTATCATCCGGCATTGCCATGGCTGCTTGTGCAGTGTTGCTTTCCGCATGCAACTCCACAACGCCGAAGGTTGCGGTCAGCAAAAGCAAATCCAAAGAATACTTCGCAGAATCCGAATATGGCGTGAAAGCCAGTCCGCGTATTTCCACAAAATCCTCCAATCTGCGCCGGGGCGGGGGGCGATATCAGGTCGGAAAGCCCTACCAAATCAAGGGAAAGTGGTACCATCCCAAGGAAGATCCCGACTATGAGAAGGTCGGTGCAGCTTCCTGGTATGGTGACGCGTTTCATGGCCGGCTGACAGCCAATGGCGAAATCTATGACATGACGCATCTGACAGCCGCGCATCCAACGATGCCGCTGCCCAGCTATGCGCGCGTAACCAATATGAACAACGGCAGTTCGGTTCTCGTGCGAGTGAACGACCGCGGGCCTTTCGCGCACAACCGGATCATCGATCTGTCTAAACGTGCCGCACAACTTCTCGATTACCAGAGCGCCGGCGTGGCTCAGGTTAAGGTCGAGTATGTGGGTCCCGCTCCGCTGGAAGGCCGTGACGACGAATATCTGATGGCATCCTACAGGCCAGGCGGCGTCGCGCCCGATCCTTCCGATGGTCTGGCCACCGGTGTGATGGTGGCCATGAATGGTCCCACACCGACAGCGACACTTCCAGGCGTGAGGGCCGCCGATGCCTTTGCCAGCCAGCCCGGCCTGACACCACCCACACCGATTGCGGCATCATCAGCGTTTGAATTGCCTAGTTCGGGGCCGATCGTGCCGGATCGTCCGCGCACGGCGCCGCTCGAGGCGGTTCCGCAGGATGTGGCGGCACTTTCCTATGCAGACCAGCGTGTCAGCGCTGCAGCAGGCGCCTTTGACAGCGTCCTGAAAGACAATGCGCTGCGTTCACAAGACGTCACACGCTGGTGGCGGCAGAAAAACGTAACGCTTCAATCCGAGCTTCCCAAGGATGCCGGCACGTTTGTGAGCGTGGGTGTCTGGAGGGAGCGGGCAGAAGCCGAGCTGCGGGCACGGGAACTGGCAGCCTACGGCAAGACGCAGATTGAAACCGTATACGATGAAGCAGATGAAGTGCATTACGCGTTGAAAGTCACCCCCAGTGGGCAGTCGCTTGTGGACACGCTTCTGCAGGCAGCCTGGGCGAGCGGCGCGGATGACGCATTCATCGTGCGATAGCCACGATACAGACCGCCGCCGGCGGTTGATTTTAAGGCTCTCATACCGCTAGTTTCAGGAGCTATTCCTGCGCTAGGGGGCGTTGTCTTGTTTGCCGCGTATAAAAGAACACTTGTTTTTGCCTGCTGCCTTCTGCTGCTGGGAAGCCAGGCAGTTATGGCCCAGCTTTTCGAAACCCGTGCAGCACAGGCTTATCTGGTCGAGGCAGAGACCGGAACGGTGCTTTTCTCGAAGAATCCCGACGAGCGCATACCGCCTGCCTCACTAGCTAAACTGATGACGATGGAAGTCGTCTTCAACGCCATCAAGAGCGGGCGGCTTTCGCTGAGCGACGAATTTTATGTCAGTGAGCATGCCTGGCGGACCGGCGGAGCGGTGTCCGGCACCTCCACCATGTTCGCTGAAATCAAGTCCTCCGTGCCGCTCGAAGCGTTGATCCAGGGCGTGATTGTCCAGTCTGCCAACGACGGTTGCATCATCATCGCCGAGGGAATGGCCGGTTCGGAAGAGAACTTCGCCCAGTTGATGACCGAGCGGGCGAGAAAGATCGGCTTGAGAGACTCGGTCTTTGTGAATGCGACGGGCCTGCCCGCCGAAGGGCAGTATGTCACGATGCGGGACCTGGTTACGCTGGCGATGCATCTGCAGCGGGAGTATCCGGAGTTCTACAAATACTATTCTCAGGAATCCTTCACCTGGAACAAGATTCTGCAACGCAACCGCAATCCGCTTCTGCGCATGGATATCGGGGCCGAAGGTCTCAAGACCGGGTTCACGGAAGCGTCCGGCTATGCAATCGTTGGTGCGGTGAACCGGAACGGGCGCCGCTTGTTTGCCGCCATGAGCGGACTTTCAAGCGAAAGCGAACGGGCGGAGGAAGCCCGCAAGCTGCTGGATTGGGGCATTCGTGCCTTTGAAAAGATCGAGCTTTTCAAAGCCGGCGAAACAATTGGCCGGGTTTCGGTTTTCGGAGGTGACAAGCCCGAGCTGGCCGTGCGAGCCGAGGGGCCGATCGCCATTTTTCGCCCCATCACCAATGCAGACCGCTTGCGTGCGCGCATCGTTTATCAGGGCCCGATCCCGGCTCCCGTGGAAGAGGGCGACCGGGTTGGTACGCTCAAGGTCTGGATCGGCGATACGCTGAGCCAGGAGACGCCTCTCTATGCGGCAGAACGTGTCGGAAAAGGAGGGCTTCCAGACCGGGCGCTTGACGCTGTGGGTGAATTGTTGATCGGCTGGCTACGCAAATACCGCTCCTGACAGGGGCTCGGTTCAAACAGCCGTTTACACAACGCATATCAGCATGGACCTTCACCAGACGAAGGCCTAAGTAGGTTTCGGTCGGCAATGACGCCGCGCGCAATTTGGAAGAGGAACAACATCTCTTGTCTCGCGGATTCTTCATTACATTCGAGGGGGGCGAGGGGGCTGGAAAATCGACTCAGATCACGCAGCTTGCGGCCAGTCTGCGAGAGCAGGGGCACGATGTCATGATCACGCGTGAGCCCGGCGGCTCTTCGGGGGCAGAAGCGGTTCGGCATGTTCTCCTGTCGGGGGCGGCTGAGCCGTTTGGGCCGGCGATGGAGGCCATTCTTTTCGCGGCAGCACGTTCCGACCATGTAGAGCAGGTCATCCGCCCGGCGATCGAACGGGGAACTATCGTTCTGTGCGACCGTTTTTTGGATTCCTCGCGAGTCTACCAGGGCGTAACAGGCAATCTCGATCGCGATTTCATGCAAAGTCTTGAGCGTGTCACGGTCAATGACATGGTGCCGGATCTGACGCTCATCCTCGACATCGACCCTGAGGAGGGGCTGCGGCGGGCCAATGCAAGACGTGGAACCGAAGCGCCGGATCGCTTCGAGAAGGAAGCGCTCGCCACGCACCGCCGCCGAAGAAAAGCGTTTCTCGAAATCGCCAAGGCGGAACCGGAGCGCTGTGTGGTGATCGACGCAGCGATGCCCGCCGACAGGGTCACCACTGCCGTTCAGCGGGCCGTTCAACAGGCCATGGCCAAGTCCCAGATGCGCGGTGCAAGGAGCGAGGCCTGATGTTTGAACGCACCGCGCCGGAACGCTTCGATACATTGCCGGAAATCCCAGAGCCCTCGGAAAATCCGCTGCTGGTCGGTCATCAACGGGTGGCCGACATGCTGGCCGGCGCCTACCGGGCGGGTAAACTGCATCACGGGCTTCTTTTTGCCGGTCCTCCCGGCATAGGGAAGGCAACACTCGCCTTTCATCTTGCCAATCATCTTTTTGCCTATCCACGAGCGGAAGATGCACCAGAGCACCTGTCTGTGCCCGATCCCAAATCGCAGGCTTTCCGACTGATCGCGCAGGATGCACATCCCTCGCTGCTGCATCTGACGCGGCCTTTCGTGGAACGGGACAAGAAGTTCAAGACCGTCATCACAGTGGATGAAATCCGCCGCATCCAGCGGTTTTTGTCCCTGACGCCGCATGATGGCGGGTACCGGGTCGTGATCGTCGATCCGGCAGACGACCTCAACATCAGTGCTGCCAACGCACTTCTGAAGAGCCTTGAGGAACCGCCTCCGCGAACGGTCTTCATTTTGATCACCCATTCGGCTGGGCGGCTCCTTCCCACAATCCGCTCGCGCTGCCAGATCGTACGCCTTCAACCGCTTGCGGCAGCGGATCTTGCAGGACTGTTGCGCTCGTTGGGCACCGCCGATGGCGGCAGCGATGAGGAGATCGCTGCACGAGCGCAAGGCAGTGTGCGCAACGCGATTCTTCTTTCGCAGTTCGGCGGCGCCGAAATTGCCGATGTTCTGCACAAACTGGTCTCGGGACGCAATTTCGACGCCGCCGAAGCGCTGCGTCTCGGCGAAGCCGTCAGCGGACGCGAGCGGGACGTTCAATTCTCGATCTTCAACCGAACGGTGCTCGACATGATCAATCAGTTCGCTACAGCGCGAGCCGAAGCCGGGGACACGCGGGGCGCTGCGGCGGCAGCCGACCTCTGGGACGAGATAAACACGGCAATCCGCGATGCGGAAACATTCAATCTCGACCGCAAGCAGCATGCCTCCGGCATTGCCGCGAAGCTTAATGCCGCATTCAACGCATGAAGACGTCCGTTGGGCTGGCATGAGCATGCGTGATGCGCTATCTGGGCGTCATCTAGCAATTTGTTTTCTGGACGTTCTTCCCAATGGCTCGCGATAAGTTTTACATCACCACGCCCATTTTCTATCCCAACGGCAAACCCCATATCGGGCATGCCTATACGGTGATCGCGACAGATGCGATGGCGCGTTTCCAGCGGCTTGATGGCAAGGATGTGTTCTTCCTGACCGGCACCGACGAGCACGGGCTGAAGATGCAGCAGACCGCGGACAAGGAGGGCATCACACCCCAGGCGCTCGCCGACCGCAACACAGCCGTTTTCCGGGACATGATTGCCGCGCTGGGCGGCTCCAATGACCAGTTCATCCGCACCACCGAGGAACGGCACCATCGCGCCTGCCAGGCGATCTGGAAAAAGATGGCCGACAATGGCGACATCTATCTGGATCGCTATTCTGGCTGGTACTCCGTACGGCAGGAAGCCTATTTCGACGAAAGCGAAACGACGGTCGGCGAGGATGGCGTACGCCGAGAACCTCTGGGTTCCCCCGTGGAATGGAACGAGGAGGAAACCTATTTTTTCCGTCTTTCCGCCTATCAGGACAAGCTGCTCGCCCATTACGAGGCCAATCCAGAATTTATCGGTCCGGCCGAACGCCGCAACGAAGTGATGAGCTTCGTGCGCTCGGGCCTGAAAGATCTCTCGATATCGCGCTCGACATTCAACTGGGGCGTTCCCGTGCCTGGCGACGAAAAGCATGTGATGTATGTGTGGGTCGACGCGCTCACCAACTACATCACCGCTACAGGCTATCCCGACACGAATGCCGAGCGCTGGTCCTTTTGGCCGGCGAATGTGCACGTGATCGGGAAGGATATCGTGCGATTTCATGCCGTCTACTGGCCGGCATTCCTGATGTCAGCGGGCATAGAGCTGCCCAAACGCGTCTACGCTCATGGCTTCCTGTTCAACCGCGGGGAGAAAATGTCCAAATCAGTCGGCAACGTGGTCGATCCCTTCGCACTGATCGAGCATTACGGGCTCGATGCGGTGCGGTATTTCTTCCTGCGCGAAGTGCCGTTTGGCCAGGATGGCAGCTACAGCCATGATGCCATCGTCAACCGCACCAACGCTGATCTGGCGAATGATCTGGGCAATCTTGCCCAGCGCTCGCTTTCGATGATTGCCAAGAATTGCGGCGGTGCTGTGCCCGAGAAGGGCACGCCTGGCGAGGAGGACCTGACCATTCTGAAGCGCGCTGGCGAGGCGCTCGAAACGGCGCGCACGGCCATGGAGACCCAGGCTCTGCATCAGGCGCTCGCTGCGATTTTCAACGTGGTGGCCGAGGCAAATCGCTATTTCGCAGGGCAGGAACCCTGGGCGCTAAAGAAAACGGACCCTGCGCGTATGCAGTCCGTCCTTTATACGACCGCCGAGCTGGTGCGTCGTGTGGCCATCCTCTGCCAGCCCTTCATACCGGGTTCGGCCGAGAAGCTGCTCGACCTTCTGGCCGTCGACAAAGACGCGCGTTCGTTTGCCCATCTTGGAGAGGCAAACGCCCTGGTGTCCGGCACCGCCCTACCGGCTCCGCAGCCGGTCTTCCCACGCTATGTCGAACCCAAGGCGGACGGTGAGGGGGCCTGATATAGATGCTGGTCGACAGCCATTGCCATCTGGATTTTCCCGATTTCGAGGAGGATCGGGCGGGTTTCATCGAGCGTGCTGGTGAAGCCGGCGTCGGCCTCATGGTGACGATATCGACCCGCGTGCGTCAGTTTGACCGCATTCGGGCGATAGCCGAGGCGCATGAGAACGTCTTTTGTTCCGTTGGCACTCATCCGCACAATGCGGATGAGGAGCTGGACGTGACAGCCGACGAACTTGTTCAGCTTGCCGGCCATCGCAAGGTGGTCGCCATAGGTGAAGCCGGACTCGACTATTTCTATGACAAGGCTCCGCGCGACGCCCAGGCTCAGGGCTTTCGCACGCATATCGAGGCGGCTCGCCAGACAGGTTTGCCGCTCGTCATTCATGCGCGCAATGCCGATGACGACATGATCGCCATTCTCAAGGACGAAACAGGGAAGGGGGCCTTTCCCTTCATTCTGCACTGTTTTTCTTCCGGCGCTTCCCTTGCCAAAGCAGGCGTCGAGCTGGGTGGCTATATCTCGTTCTCGGGTATTCTGACGTTCCGCAATTCGCAGGAATTGCGCGACATAGCCAAAACTGTGCCGCGCGACCGGCTGCTAGTCGAGACCGATGCGCCGTATCTTGCGCCCGTACCCAGACGCGGCAAGCGCAATGAGCCAGCTTTTGTTGCGCATACGGCGCATGTCCTGGCCGAAACCATCGGTCTTTCCGACGAAGAAACGGCTCGCCTGACAACGGAGAACTTTTTCCGGCTGTTCACGAAAGTGCCACGGGACGCCTTGCGGTGAACGATGTTTTGCGCCTGACCATTCTGGGATGCGGTTCGTCGCCGGGAACGCCACGGATCACCGGAGACTGGGGCGCCTGTAATCCTGACAATCCAAGAAACCGGCGCCGCCGCTGCGCTGCAATGGTCGAACGCATCTCCAAGAACGGCGGCACCACGCGTGTTGTGATCGACACGGGACCGGATTTCCGGGAGCAGATGATTTCTGCCGGCGTCGACAGGCTGGATGCGGCCGTCTACACCCATCCTCACGCAGATCACATACACGGTATCGACGATCTTCGCGGTTATGTCCTCAACCAACGCCATCTGATGGATGTCTATGCGGACAAGCCGACACTGGAGCGTCTGAACGAAGCCTTTGGCTATTGCTTCGAAACGCCGCCGGGCAGCAATTATCCGCCGATCCTGAAGGCATGTCCCATCAGTCATGAGGCGGAATTCTCCATTCAGGGCGCTGGCGGTAAAATCTCATTTATTCCGCTGCCTCAGATACATGGCGATATTCTTTCACTTGGATATCGCGTTGGCGGCTTCGCCTATTGTCCTGACGTCAGCGCGTTTCCAGACGACACTCCGGCGCTGATTTCAGGCGCCGACACATTGATCATCGATGCACTGCAGTATCGTCCGCACCCGAGCCATTTTTCGCTTGATGAAGCGCTGGACTGGATTGAGCGTCTCGCACCAAGACGCGCGGTGCTGACACATATGCATATACCGCTCGACTATGAGACCGTGTTGCGGGAGACGCCGGACCATGTGGAACCGGCTTTTGACGGCATGGTGCTCGAATTGCCCATTGAGGAGGACATGGAATGAGCAAGAGCATCAAACGCGTGCAGCAAGCGGCAGAATCTGCCGGGCTGACAATCGAAATCAAACGGATGGGCGAATCCACGCGAACCGCCGAAGAAGCCGCAAGCCAATGTGGCTGCAGCGTCGCGCAGATCGTGAAATCCCTGATTTTTCAGGGCGAACAGAGCCAGAAGCTTTATCTGTTCCTGGTTTCGGGCAGCCGTCAGTTGAACACCGCCAAGGCAGCGGCGCTGGTCGGTGAAACCTTGAGGCGCGCGGATCCGCGGCATATTCGAGATGTAACAGGTTTCGCGATCGGAGGCGTGTCACCACTCGGGCAGCCCGATGAGGTTGCGCGCTTTGGGGACGAGAGCCTTCTGGCGTTCGATGTGGTGTGGGCGGCGGCAGGAGCTCACGACGCGGTATTTTCCGCAGAGCCGGCCGCGCTTTTCAACGCCGCAGGCGTGGAGAAAGCCGATATCGCGCAATAAACGAGCAGTCGGACGGCTGAAGCCATGCATATTAAGTTCCATAATCTATCTTATGCGATCTCTTGACGGATCGGGGTAGGTTCAAGGTTGAAGCACGACATGCGAATGAAACCAACGTGTTGGCTTGCGAAATTAGGCCGCAATCAAGCGCCCTGCTCACAGCTGCGCATCGCGGCTCCCGAAACGGGCCTTCCGGAAATGTGATCAGATTTACCTACGCAATTTCTTCCACCGTCAGGCGCATGCTGCCCGCCAACGTCTCGCCTTGAGCAAGACGACGAAGGCCACCGAGATCGGCGTGATGAAAACCGTTTGCCGTATGAGACATCGGCTCAAAACAGACAAACTCGAAATCAGGCGGCGGTGAAAAGAGCATATATCGTGAGAAGATCGGGTCTGCATCGATGGTCGCCCCAAGCCCGAGCTCGGGCCAGTTCAGCCTGGCCCGGCAGTCCCATCCTTCAAAACAGTTGTTGAGCCCATGATCAGGCAGGAGCCGCGGCTCTGAAAAATCTACTGTTTCGGGCAGCGGCAGGTTCTCGTCCGGAACGTGGTAATCATCTTCCGTCCACCAGGACAGCGCGTGCGCCTGCAGGGTCATCCGGGGCGTTCGGGGAAAATATGGATGCAGGCCAAGGCCGAACGGCATGGCGCCCCCGCCCCTGTTCTCCACCTCGATCCACATCGTCAGACAATTACGGTCAAGCGTAAACCGCTGCGCCGCCCTATAGGTGTAAGGAGAGCATGAACTCCCCTCATGATGCATCTCAAGTGCAACGGAACAAGCAGTCCGCTCCATCACGCTCCAGTCGCTCTTCCAGCCCTCGCCGTGGATGTAGAATGGGGGTACGTCATTGGGTTCGAACGTATAGGTTTGACCTTCATAGTCGAATGTATTCCCGCCAACCCGGTTGGAAAAAGGCACCATCGGGAAACATGCCGTATCCGTCGGTCCGAACGCATCCTTCTCGCCCGCAAACGGCCGCATGAACGGCTGTCCATTACGATGATATCCGTCCAGAAGCACACCAAAGCGTGGTGACACCCGCACACGCAAATCCGTGCTTTCCAAAAAAATCGTACCGTCCGGCATTGTTCCCCCAAACATCTCACAGCCCGGGCCAAGCAATACAACAAGCCTGTCTGCGAAACCATCCGCCCAAGTGTCGGGAGAGTGATTTGAGAGGTCCGGTCAGCGCTCTCCCAGACTTTGGCTGAACTGAGCCGTGATTGGCGCCAGAAAATAGCTGATCAAACGGCGTTCCCCGGTGATCGCATCGACGCTGCCGGTCATTCCCGGTCGCAGGGCAAGACTGCCTGTCGGGGTTTGCAGCGCATCACCGTCGGGTCTCATGCGCACGACGAACCCCCAGCGGGCACCGCCTCCAACTTCAATCGAATCGCTCGCAATGTCGGTGATCGTAGCCATCATCGCACCAAATCGTTCGGCGGGGTAAGCATCAAGACGGATGCGTGCCTTTTGCCCCGTCTCAAGGAAGCCGCTGTCTTCATTCGAAAAAAGGGCTTCAAATTCGAGCGGGCTGTCCTTCGGCACCACCCGCAGCAAATCCTGTCCGGCCTGAACAACACCTCCAACGGTCGTTATGGCGAGCTGCTCGACCGTTCCCGATAGGGGAGCGCGCAGTTGCGCTGCCGCGACCCGCTCCTCCAGAGTCCTGCGCTCCTGGCTCAACGCGGCCAAACGCGCATCAGTCTTGTCCCGCTTCTGCATAACTCTGTTGTAGTTCGCGCTGAAGAGCCCTGCCCGCTCAGCTTTCAAGACAGATGCCTCCGCTTTCGTTTTCGCAATCTGCCGCTCGACGACGTCTCTTTCGCTGCGAAGATCATCATAGGCTGAACGAACCTTCAAATAGGCCTCGCGTGAAGAAATGCCGCGTTTCATGAGTTTCTCAGCGGCCTGAAGCCGCTCCTCCTGCACGGCGAGTGCAGTGTCTGCCTGGGCAATCCTGCCCAGGAGCACGTCCAGGGCCTTTTGATTGACATCCAGGCGAGCATCGGCCGCCGCCAGCCCATCGGCAAAGTCCCTGAGCTCGGCATCAAGAAGGCGCGTCTGCATGGCCTCGTCACTGTCGTCTTCAGCCAAAGGCGGAAGGACATGCCCGTCAGGTTCTCCCGTGGTTTTCCCATCGCGCATTTCAACCAGTTCCGACAGAAAAATGGCGAGCCGGACTTTCTCGCGTTTCAGCCGGGTCGCCTCTTCAAGCAGTGTCGCGAGTTGCGCTTCATCTGAGGTGGCGTCAAGCGTGAGCAACAGTTCACCCTGCTTCACACTGACACCATCGCGCACGAGGATCCCCGTAACCGAGCCGGGATATTCGGCTTGCACCACCTGGACCCTGTCAAGCGGAACGAGCCGGACAGACCCACGGGCGGTCACCTCGACACGCAGCAAACAGGCGGCGATGAGACCGATGATGAAGACGGCCGTACTGATGAACACGGTAAGATGCAGTGTCGGTGAGGCGGCGCCCGATTTGTCAAACACACGCATGATTGGTTCCCGCAGCAAAGTCGATGATCCGATCACGGTGCGCAAAAACATCCGGACGGTGGGTAATCACGATGACCGTCATCTTTTCGCGGAGCTGCATCAACGCACTGACCATTCGATGTTGTGTTGCTTCATCGAGCGCGCTGGTCGGTTCGTCGAGTACGAGAACGGAAGGACCTTGAAGTACGGCGCGAGCGATGGCGACGCGTTGCTTCTGCCCGCCAGACAAGGCATTCCCCTGCTCTCCCACTGGCGTATCGAGCCCGAGCGGCAATCGGTCAACAAAATCATCGGCGGCCGCGACCGCCAGCGCATCCCGCAGCGTCGCGTCGGTGGCGTTTGCGCATCGCAGCTGCAGATTTTCGCGGAGCGTCCCCGAAAAGAGATAGGGTTCCTGAGGAACATAAACGATCCGGGAGCGAACGCTCTCCGGTTCGAAGTCGCCGAGATCCTCGCCCCCAAAACAGATCGCTCCGGCCTGCGGCTTCTCCAGACCGGCTGCCAGGCGCCCGAATGTCGATTTCCCTACCCCTGATGGCCCGACCACAAGGGTGCATGTGTGTGGCTCCACAACAAGGTCGACACTGTCCAGGACCGGCTGCTGATCGATGGCATAGGAGAAGGAGACGGAGCGGAACTCCAGCCGGGGTTCGAGCCCGTTCGGGAGCCGTTTTTTCTCACCGAATGGCTCACGCTCACTGCTCAGGATGTCGCCCAATCGCTGACGCGAGACACGAAGATTTTGCCAGTCCTGCCACAGTTTTGAGAAGCCCGCGATCGGCGCGGCGACCTTTTCTGCAATGAGCTGGAATGCGATGAGTTGTCCCAGTGTCAGTTCGCCGGCGAACACCTGCTGCGCCCCGACATAGATTACCCCGATGAAAACGCCTTTTTCACATATCATGGCCAGTTGGCCGCTGACGGCATTCATCGTGTAGACCCCGCGCGCCGCCTGCAGTGTTCTGGATAGCGTTTGACGCAGACGCCCCAACATCGCGGTCTCCGCAGTCAGGGCCTTCACCGCTGTCATCCCGGTGAGGTTCTCAACCAGCCGAGCCTGATGGCGAGCGCCCGTATCGAACTGCACACGCAGGCGTTTTCGGAGCACAGGGCCAAAGCACAGATACAAAGCCGCCTGAAGTGGGAGAGCCACGGCCACGACGAGAGTCAGCTTTCCGGAGATCGAGAGCAGGACCGCGACGTAGAGAAAAGTGAAGAACAGATCCAGTGAAGCGCCGGTTGTCAGACCAACCAGAAATGCCCGGATTGTGTCCGTCTCTCCGATCCGCGACAGAGTTTCTCCCACCGGCCATTTCCGAAAATGCCGCAGTGGCAGCCGGAAGAGATGATCAAACAACCGCGTTCCCAGTTCCAGGGTCAGACGGTTTGCAACTGAAACGCCCAAAAAAGCTGCAAGCAGATTGAAGCAGACCTGGAACGCGTTGGCGCCAACCATGACAATGATGATGACGATCAGGGATGCTTCACGCTGGAACGGCAACACCCGATCAATCACCACCTGGAACACGAAGGGTTCCAAAAGCCCGATCAGCCGCACACAGACGGCCAGGAACGTGA
The DNA here is from genome assembly GCF_017794765.1 of Nitratireductor sp. Classification (GTDB taxonomy): domain Bacteria; phylum Pseudomonadota; class Alphaproteobacteria; order Rhizobiales; family Rhizobiaceae; genus Nitratireductor. The sequence continues at coordinate 2,579,220 of NZ_CP051236.1, forward strand.
GCTCTGCATACAACGGAATATGCTTGCGCAGCGTCGTTAGGAACCACGACAGGGGTACACCCTGTTCGTTCGGCGGCAATCGTATCGTCATAGTGGAACCTGTCGAGCGGGGCATCCGCAGCCGGGACCGTGGTTCTTCCACGGCCCCGACCTTTTCAGTGCCGGCAATTCGGCTCTGACTTACATTTTCAGAAATGGCCTGGGATCAGGCCACCGCGCTTTCGATGGCACCGCCGATGAGGCCACCAACGGTGTTTCCAACCGTGCCACCGAGCTCGGCGCCCGGCACGCTTCCGAAATACCCACCAATGGCGCCGCCGACGAGAGAACCGACAGCCGCACCGACAGTGTGGCCCAGACTATCGGCTTCCTCACCGCCGCCGCCGAAGCTGACCGGTGCGTCAATACCAGGGTTATCAATCTGAAAATCTTCAAACATTTCCAATATCCCTATTTCAAATGTACTTTTGAGTATGAAGCCGGATAACCGGCGGTTTGACCGGCGAATAATGTTCGCCGGCATGCACCCGACATGGAAAGCATCGGGGGCATTCCTTCGAAGCCGAAGCCGCCCGAACGGCTCTCGGCTCGCATGTTCGATTTAGGCAGTGCTCTTCCAGTGTTTGACGCTGCGAAGCGCACCATCGGCGTGTCTGCGCACACTGGTCGCGCGGCGGCCGGGAAAAATATTCCTTCTCAGATCGGAGATGATTTCCCGAGCCGTGCCATAGGGGGCAAGAAAATCGTTAAAGAACAGACGGTCACCGCATCGCCACTCATGGAAAGCCAGTGCGCGCCCTGTTTCAAGGATGCTTTGCTCCGTATCCAGGTCGATAAACGCCCAACTGGCAAGACCGGTGGGCAGGCCGTCCGGGGTGAGATAAAATCGTGCCTGACCGAGATGCAGCGGCGGCAGGATCTCCACTTCAAGATAGCGCTTTACCGGGAAATCCCGGTGGTTTTCGGAGCGCGCCAGGAGTTCCAACGCGTACCCGACACCCGAATATAGATCAATCGGCGACATCACACAGGCCCTCCTGTAACGTGCCCAGATTTTGGACGACGGAATTCAGCCGCCACCTGCGGGCAATGGCTTTCAAAGGAAGTGAGAAGGTCTGCAAGCCTTTGGGTCGTTGCGATCCGGCGCTCGAACCGAAAAGGTTCGCCCTCTTCGCCACGCTGCCAGAGGACATATCCGAGCGGCACCTGTTGACGATCGAGTGCCAGAAAGACCCTGCGTCCCTGCATACACTCGAGAAGGCGCGCATATCTCACACCGATGGCTTCATCGAAGGCGCCTGCCTCCGGATCCTGCAGGTCCAGCAACAGAAGCCCGCCGATCTGGCGGTAGAGACTGGCGACACTTCCGTCTGTATCGCCAAGCGCTGGCAGAACGTATCGCTGCGGAAGAATGCTCGGACGATCAAGAATGTCGGTTAGGAGTGAAGGTGCCTGCGCACCGCTTTTGAAGAGCGAAGCGATCTCGCTACCGGTCCACTCCTGCACAACCGCCTGCGCCAGAAGCCGGGCTATCGGGTAATTCCAGGCGTAGTCGTAAGCTTCCCCTCCGCACTCCAGTGCCCCGACGAGCGAGAGGAGATTTTTTCCGAGATAGCCGGAATTGTCGGCCATCCATGCAGTTTCCATCAGTGGCGATAATGAGGGCTGATGTTCGCGAATCCACCCCAGGAGCAGTCGCTCCCCCACAAAAGCGCACAGTTCGCGAGCCATTGGCGGCATCGTGGTGCTGCCCGAAGCGACAATTTGCAGGGCATGAGAGAATTCGTGCGTGACGGTGAGAATATCCGAAGCAGTCCCCCGGTAGGGACAATTCACGAGGGGTAAGCTCTTTCGCCCCCGGTCATAGGTGAAAGCACGGCCTCCCCCACCCTCCTGAACCTCAAAACTCTTCGGCACACGCGTTTCGACAGTTCGAATCAACCTGGATAATTCGGGGACCCCTGCCGCAAGCGCCCGCGCCGCCATCTCCCAGGCCACCTCTCCGGGCACGTCGAGATGTTTTTCTCCGGCTTCCGCCCCCACCCCGATCAAAAAAATCGGAAGCGGGCGATCCACCAGATTGCGTCGAAGAACGGCCGCATCTAAACTATTCGCGCATAACCAATCGGATAAAATATCATTCATGAAACTATACAATGTATATTGATTTTCGAAATGCGTTACATGGTCAATATACATGACATTAGATTTACTAAAACTGTGAGATTTGTGAAATTTTGACCTCTTATATATTGATACAGAACCGGCAATATTATAAAATCCATCGTATATCATATGAAAGTATTTTGAGACTGGAACGCTCCGCAAACCGCCACGGGAATGAATATGCCTTCTGAATGTCGCGCGTGATTGTGCTTGCGTCCCCAGTTTCGTTGCATATATACGGGCCACATTCCTGAATGATCAGGTTGAGCATCTGCTGGTTGGAGAGGACGCCATGTCTCAAGACGCCCTTTTCCAATTGGGGATGGATTCAGTTGTACTGAACACCGCCCAAAAGGAAGAAAGCACCACCGCGCAGGCCGCATCTGCGGTTTGCGACGACAAGGATCACTTTATCGAGAAGGACGGCGTTCTTTGCGCCGGCTCTCATTTTATCGTGGATCTGTTCGAGGCCGAACGCCTGGACGATCTGCCGTTCATCAAGAAGACGCTGATCGACTGCGTGAACGCAGCCGGCGCGACTCTTTTGCATATCCACTTGCACCCGTTCGAGCCGAATGGCGGGATAAGCGGCGTTGCTGTGCTGGCCGAAAGTCATATTTCGATTCATTCCTGGCCGGAGAGGCAATATGCAGCACTGGACATTTTCATGTGCGGTGACGCGCAACCGGAACGGTGTATTGACGTGCTGAAGAAAGCATTCGCTCCTGGCCGTATGGATGTGAACGAGCTGCTGCGGGGACGAAACGCGTGAGCGATCGAAAAACCATATCGGAAACCCTCCATGACGGCATCGGTATGGTTTTCGATGTCGACGAGGTGCTTTACGAGGAAGGAACGGGACACCATCAGCTGTCGCTGATCCAGAACCCGGTCTTCGGAAAAGTTCTCGTTCTCGACGGCGCGGTGCAGGTCACCAGCCGGGACGAGTTCATCTATCATGAGATGCTGGCGCACGTACCGCTCGCTGCTCATGAAAACCCCGCCGATGTTCTCATCATCGGCGGCGGCGACTGCGGTTTGGCGGAAGAAGTGCTGAAGCACAAGCGCGTCGGCACCCTCACCCAGGTGGAAATCGATGTCTCGGTGCTCGATTTCTCGCGTGAGCATTTCGCCGATTTCAATGCGCCAGTCTTTGAAGATCCCCGTTTCCAGGTAGAGATTGCCGACGGCGCGGTTTTTGCGGCGGAAACCGATAAGCGTTTCGACGTAATACTCGTCGATTCCACCGATCCCACAGGTCCGGGCGCGGTGTTGTTCACCACCGATTTTTACCGGAATCTGAAGCGCATCCTGCGCCCGGGAGGCATCGTCGTGTCCCAGAACGGTGTTCCCTTCCTTCAGCCTGAGGAGTTTTCCAAGGCGATGAAGGGCCTTTCTTCGGTATTCGAGACAGCGAGCTGTTACCTCGTTTCAGTACCCACCTATTTCGGCGGGCACATGACGTTGGGCTGGTCGAGCGACGATCCGAAAGCACTTTCGGTCAGTGAGGCGACGCTCACGGAACGGATGGCGGGGATCGAGACCCGTTATTACACACCGGCGCATCATCGGGCGGCTTTTGCCCTTCCACGTTTCATTGAAACGCTCCTTGAGGACGCCGTAAATACGTGAGAGATGGGCCTGACGGCCCATTTTTTCTTCTCTCAGCTCCCCTGCCCGGAAAAGAACGGTACGCTGGCAGCCAGTTCCATATCCAACTGCTGTGCCTTGCGATAGGCAGGTCGTGTTTCCACGCGTGCGAGATAATCCTTGAAAACCGGCTTCTCAGGCAGGGCGCGCAGGATGTTCATGGTGTAATTGATTCCGGATGCGAGCTGCGTGTCGGCGGCGGTAAAACGCTCTCCTGCGGCAAAAGGCTGGTTCTCAAGCCGGCGTTCGATATAGGCGAGCATATCGGCAAAAGTGCCGAACGGATATTCGTTGCTCGCGTATTTCAGTTTCTGCACTTGAGCGCAGATCGCCGGGTCAAAGACCGCATCACAATATACCAGCGCTGTCAGATAGGCCGCACGGTCAGGATCGTTCATCGCAGGCGCCAGTCCGGCCTGTGAAAACCTGTCGGCCAGGTAAATGGTTATGGCCGCGCGCTCGGTCACAACCTGCCCGTCATGAACAATAGCGGGAACCTTCTTGCTGGGTTGAATGGAACGGTAGCTCTCGGGCACACCTCCGCGCGCACGGATGTCGATCATCTCCAGTTCGTAAGGGATCTGCAACTCCTCAAGGAGCCAGAGAATACTGGAAGAGCGCGACCAGGGTGCATGGTAGAAAATCAACATCGGATATCCCTCTTTGTATGTGGCCCGACCTTACCACCCTGCTGCTGACAGGAGACTGTCAGCAGATTGCCCCGTTCGATCTGTTAGATTCAAAAAAGGCGGCCGAAGCCGCCTTTTCGCTCAAACAACGGTGAGCCGCCTCAGTTCGGCAGCTTGTCGTCGATGCCCTTGATGTAGAAATTCATGCTAAGGACTTCTCCGTCAGGTGCCGCCTGTCCTTCTTCAAGCCAGAGCGTGCCATCCTGCTTGTAGACAGGACCGGTAAAGGGGTTGAAGCCCTCATCCTTGATCTTTGCCTCGATTTCCTCGGCAGCCGCCTTAACATCGTCGGGCATGTTCGTGTACGGCGCCATGACGACGTGGCCATCCTTCATCCCGCCCCAGACATCGTTCTGCTCCCAGGTACCGTCCATGACCGCCTGAACGCGCTCGATATAGTATGGGCCCCAGTCATCCACGATCGAGGTGAGCTGCGTTTCCGGCGCGAACTTGATCATGTCGGATGCCTGGCCAAACCCTTTGATGCCGCGCTCTGCTGCCACCTGAAGAGGTGCGGTGGAATCGGTGTGCTGGGTGATGATGTCGACGCCCTGGTCAAGCAGCGCCTTGGCGGCGTCGGCTTCCTTGCCGGCATCAAACCAGGTGTTGGCCCAGACGATCTTCACCTGAAAATCCGGATTGACCGACTGCGCACCGAGCATGAAGGCATTGATGCCCATGACCACTTCGGGGATCGGGAAAGAGGCGATATAGCCGGCTACGCCCTTCTCGGACATTTTCGCAGCGATTACGCCCTGAACGTAGCGCCCCTCGTGGAAGCGCGAGTTAAAGGTGGCGACATTTGGGTGATCGCGCTTGAAGCCGGTGGCATGCTCGAACTTGATGTCCGGGAACTTGGCGGCAACCTTCTGTACCGGATCCATGAAACCAAAGGACGTTGCGAAAATGATATCGCACCCCGAGCGGGCAAAACGCTCGAGCGCGCGCTCGGCATCCGCGCCTTCCGGGACGCTTTCAAGATAGGCTGTCTCGACCTTGTCGCCGAAATGCTCCTCCACATCAAGCAGGCCCTGATGGTGCTGGTAGGAATAGCCGAAATCGCCGATGGGGCCGACATAGATCCAGCAGGCCTTGGTCTTGTCCTGCGCGGCGACGGGCGCGGCGCCAAAGGCGATGGCCGCAGTGGTAGCGGCAAGTGCCAGAACGAGTTTTTTCATTTTGACGTCCTCTCTGTTGACTGAGTGCAGGGCTTATCTGGCAGGCACAAAAGGCCGGCCGAGGCATGCGGGCGTGTTGACCATTGTCAGTCGCCGGTTTCGCGAGATTAGTACAAGAACGGCGATAGTCGCCAGATAGGGCAACGCGGACAGGAACTGTGAAGGCACGGAAACACCGATCACCTGTGCATGCAGCTGGCCGATTGAGACAGCGCCGAAGAGATAGGCTCCCGCCAGCACACGCCATGGGCGCCACGATGCAAAGACGACCAGCGCCAGCGCAATCCAGCCGCGACCGGCTGTCATGTTCTCGATCCACTGCGGCGTGTAGACCAGCGAGAGATACGCGCCCGCGAGCCCGGCGCATGCTCCGCCGAAGACAACCGCCGCATAGCGCACCGCAATCACCCTGATGCCGAGCGCGTGGGCGGAATCGTGATTGTCCCCCACCGACCGCAGTGTAAGGCCGGCACGTGTGCTGAAAAGAAAATAGCTGACGCCAATTACGAGCAGGATCGAGATGTAGAAAAGCGGAGCCTGAGCGAAAAGGAAACGCCCGATCACGGGCAGATCGGACAGGACGGGAATAACCAGCGGGGCCATCTTGACACCCGGCAACCCGATAAAGGCCTCGCCGATCATGCCCGAAACACCGAGCCCCAGCAGCGTCAGCGCCAGACCCGTTGCCACCTGATTCGTAACGAGCGACAGCGTCAGAAACCCGAAGAGAAGCGCAAAGGCCGCACCGACCAGAATGGCCGCGAAGACACCGAGCCAGGGGGATCCCGTGGTAATGGCGACGCCGAAGCCGGTCACGGCGCCCATCACCATCATGCCTTCCACGCCGAGATTGAGAACACCGGAGCGCTCCACCACCAGTTCGCCGATGGCGGCGATCAGAAGCGGCGTTGCTGCGGTGGCGATGGTGATCAGAACGGACTCAAGCATTTCTGGCGGCCTCCCCGCCCCGCACCGCGCGCCCGGCGAGCCGGATTCTGTAGTGGATAAGAGTGTCGCAGCCAAGCACGAAGAAGAGCAGCATGCCCTGGAACGCTCGAGCCGCCTTGTCTGAAAGACCGAGTGAGATCTGCGCGGCCTCGCCCCCGAGATAGGAAAGAGCCAAAACGAAGCCGGCCGCCACGATGCCCAGCGGGTTTAGTCGACCGAGAAACGCTACAATGATCGCGGTAAAACCATAGCCCGGCGAAATGGAGGGCTGAAGCTGGCCGATGGCGCCTGCGACCTCCGAGATACCGGCAAGGCCGGCCAGGCCTCCGGAGATCAGAAAGGCCATCATGACCATCCGCGAAGAGCTAAAGCCGGCAAAGCGCCCTGCCCTCGGACTTTGGCCCAGAACGCGGATCTCAAATCCCTTGCGGGTCTTGCGCAGCACGAACCACAGGATCACGGCTGCCAGAACGGCAAAGACGATGCCCCAGTTGGCCCTGCCCGCCGATGGCATCAGTTCGGGCAGAACGGCAAAAACATGAAAGTCTCGCGTCTCGGGAAAGTTCATGCCGCCGGGGTCGCGCCAGGGACCGCGCACGATCCAGTCCAGGAAGAGCTGGGCCACATAAACCAGCATAAGGCTGGTCAAGATTTCATTGGTGTTGAAGCGGGCCTTCAGAAAAGCCGGAACGGCTGCATAGGCAGCACCACCGGCCAGGCCCATGGCGAGCATCAGCGGCAGAACGAGCCAGTTCTGAAAATCTGGAAACACCACGGGCAGGATGCTGCCGGCAATTGCGCCTGCGATGAACTGCCCTTCGGCGCCGATGTTCCAGTTGTTTGACAGGAAACAGACCGACAGCCCAACGGCGATGAGGATCAGCGGTGCGGCCTTGATCGCCAGTTCATGCAGCGACCATGTCTCGCGCAGTGGGTCGATGAAATAATAATACAGCGCATCGATCGGGCTTTTGCCCAGTATGGAGAACATGATCGCACCGGCGATCATGGTAAGCACCAGCGCGATCAATGGCGAGATGGCGCTGAACAGAACGGAGTGCTGCGGGCGCTTGACGAGTTCCAGGCGCATCATGCGGTCTCCGTGTTTTCAGGCAGGCCTGAGCGTTCGGGCTCCGCACCGCCCATCAGGAGGCCGATCTTCTCAAAACTTGCCTCGGCAATCGGCATCGGCGCCGATAGACGTCCATCATGCATGACGGCTACGGTATCGCAGATTTCGAACAACTCATCGAGATCCTGAGAGATGACCAGAACCGCCGAACCCGAGCGCGCAAGATCGATCAACGCCTGCCGGATACGCGCAGCTGCACCGGCGTCCACGCCCCATGTGGGCTGGTTCACGACGATGACTGCAGGCTGGCGATCAAGTTCGCGGCCAATGATGAACTTTTGCAGATTGCCACCGGAAAGGGCCGAGGCCTCGGGATCCACCCCGCTTTTGCGGACATCCATGGCCTTGACGATGCGGGAAGCAGCCTTCGCCAGAGCACCCGCGCGCACCGTACCGAACATCCCGACGAGCGCGCGCTTATCGGTGACATGGCGCGACAGAAAAAGGTTCTCGGATAGGCGCATCTGGGGCGCAGCGCCATGACCCAGCCGCTCTTCCGGCACAAAGGCCGCTCCAAGCAGGCGGCGACCGGAAATACCCGTTCGCCCTGCATTCGTACCGCGGATGCGAATGGCATCGGCCTTGTCCTGAAGCACCTCACCGGACAGCGCCTCGAACAATTCCCCCTGCCCGTTGCCCGCAACGCCCGCTATGCCCATGACCGCGCCGGCACGAACTTCGAGACTGATACCTCGCAGGGGCATCGCGAAAGGATTAGCGGCCGGCCGATTAAGCGCCTTGACTTCCAGAAGTGCCTCACCCTTACGATCCAGGCTTCCGGTTCGCCGGACCGTATCGACATCGTCCCCGACCATCATTTTGGCGAGTGAGGCGGCCGTTTCCTGCCTCGGGTCGCAATGGGACACCACCTTGCCATGACGCAGCACGGTCGCACGATCGCAAAGCCGCTTCACCTCTTCGAGCCGGTGGGAAATGTAGAGGATCGACTTCCCCTCGTCACGCAGGGTTTCCAGCGTTTCAAAGAGCCGATCGGCTTCTTGCGGGGTGAGAACGGAAGTGGGTTCGTCGAGGATGATGAGATCCGGCTTTTGCAGCAGGCAGCGGATAATCTCGATGCGCTGCCGCTCGCCGACCGAAAGATCGCCCACATGGGCAAAAGGATCGAGCGGGAGGCCATAGGCCTTGGAAAGTTCGCGCGCCCGTTCCGCCACCTGCAGGATAGGCGTCTTGTCATCCAGCGACAGCATGATGTTTTCAGCAGCCGTCAGCGCTTCAAACAGCGAAAAATGTTGGAACACCATGCCGATGCCGAGACCACGAGCCTCGCCCGGCGACTGGATGGAAACCGGCTTTCCCTTCCAGCGAATGTCGCCCGCGGCCGGTTCCAGCGCCCCGAACAGCATTTTCACCAGCGTCGACTTGCCGGCACCATTCTCGCCGAGAAGCGCGTGAATCTCACCCCTGCCGATAGAAAGGTCGATCGCATCGCAGGCTCTCAACGCCCCGAATATCTTTGTCAGCCCACGAACTTCGAGAAGCTCGCCGCCCTTGCCTTCGTGTGAATGATCCACGCCGGCTCCCATTTCGGACATTTTTATTTGTTCCCAACTCGATCATAGGCAGACGACTTTGCAGCGCATTAGAGCCGCGTTGCTTGAAAGAGATTCAAATGCGACCGCCCTATTACCCTTTACGCCCTTTGCCCAGATTCGGCCAAGCCTGCATGATCCCACCGATGACAAAGAGGTAAAGGCCAGTCGCGGCAATACCAATCCGCACCAGCGGATACGCATCGAGATTCTGAACCAGTCCGACAATGCCCAAACCACACCAGGCGAAAAAAACCGAAAGATTGAGTGCGCGCAACCGCTGCACACGAACAGGATGAAGAAAGAAAACCGGCAGGAAGGTCGTGACGGCGGAGATCAGCACCACGGCGAATGCGACATACTCACCTGGCTCGACCACAAACAGGGTAAAAACGACCATGTTCCAGACGACGGGAAAACCCTTGAAGAAGTTTTCCCGCGTTTTCATGCCTGTGTCGGCGTAATAGATCGCACTGGTGACAACGATGATAGCCGCCGACAAAAAGGATAGTCCCTCGCCCATAAAGCCGCTCTGGTAGAGCGCAAAGGCAGGAATGAGCACATAGGTGACGTAATCGATGATGTTGTCGAGCATATCACCCGACCATGTGGGCAGAACCTGCTTCACATCGAGCTTGCGTGCTATCGGGCCATCGATGCCGTCCACGAACAGCGCGAAACCGAGCCACCAGAACATGGCTACCCAGCGTTCCTCGCTGGCCGCCACCAGCGACAGGAATGCCAGAAATGAACCTGACGCCGTCAGGAGGTGAACGGAAAACGCCTTGGCTTGCGGGGCCGTTACTTTCTTGGTCTTCATGCTCTGTGCCTAAGGTCCGCGCCAGTCGAGCGGGCATATTTCCGCCGAACGCCCGGCAAAATTCCAGTTGCGTCCAAAGGCACGCATACGGCTCTTCTCAGACCGCGCGACCGTGATTTCCGGCGCGATCCAGTATTGTGAATTGGTGATCACGGTATCGCCATCGGAATCCTTGCCGGCAATGGGCGTGATCGCACCGTCGATGATCTTCGGAATCTGGAAAATTCGGGTCTTCCCATCGGTTTCATAGTGAACCGGCGCGCGTTGTATGCCCAGAAACTGACCGACGAGAATGGACAAAAGCCCGGTCGTTCCGCCCGCCTTGCCCGAAAAGATCCTGCCGATCGCCTTTTCGGCATAGATCGAGGCCCGCTCATCGAGAAAGATGCCGGCGGTCCAGTTGCCACGGCTCATATAGCCGGGAATTTCCATCACCAGACCGAGATTGATGCCTGAGAGATCCGTTTCGCCGTAATGCCCCTGATCGATCCGAAAACCGGCCCAGGTCTGGCAGTATCCTTCCGTGGGAGGGTGGTTGCCCAGCGAGAGCACGCAGGGACAGAACACGGTGCAATTGCACGACAGCACCAGCTCGCCTTTCAGCGCCCAGTCTTTCATTCCCATGGCGTCTGCCCCTCTTCTAGAATGAGATTACAAGAAGCGCGAGCGCCCACACAAGCAGGAGCCCGCCTGAAACGCGTGTGAAAACACGACTATGACCAGATTTTTCCACCATGGTGAATACACCCAGAAGCGCCATCCAGAACACATTCATAAGGCCAACGGCAAACATGACCAGCATCAGCGCCCAGCAGCAGCCAAGGCACCATGCGCCCTGCTCGAGCCCGAGACGATAGATCGATGCCGGCCGCATACTCCAGCGCCCGAACAGAGTGGCGAAAGGATTGCGACACTTGACGAGGCAGGCCTCCTTGAGGTCAGAAAACTGATAAAGCCCGGCAACTGCAAGAACGATAGCACCAGCAAGACCGCCCCATGGAGAGAGTGCTGAACCGCCGGGCAACAACCAGGAAACGACGAGCGCCGTAGTGGCGAAACCGAGTGACGCGGCAAGCCATACGGAGAGGTAACCAGCCACGAGCACAAATGGGTGCACTACACGCTCGCCCTTGCGGGCCGCAGTGTCAGCGATCTCGCAATAGGTGCGCAGCAGCGGACCTGCCGACGGCAGCATCATGGAAAACGCCATGAGAAACCACATGAACGTCAACACTAGGAAGGCCATCCAACCGCCGCCGGCGCCCACCGGGACAAGGCAAAGGGCCAGAAATGCCTCGAAGGAGGATGGCAGTACCAAATCTGGAAAGAGCTGGAGCCAGCCGGCACCCGGCCCCGCCGCCCGTGGGTCAGCCACCGCCAGCCGCATTCCCATCAGCGCAAGTGCAACCCAAGCAGTTGCTAAGGCTACAAGGAGTGCGGCAAGCGAGAGCGGATATGCGTGACGCGCGGTGCGGTAGACCGTGCGCCGGGAACCGGTCAGAGCGGTCAGGTCCTCATGCTCGCTGCTCATGTCGGCCCTCATGAAACTGACTGGGTTCTTTCGCCGCGTTGAAGCTTGCACCGAACCGCCCCATCATGACAAAGACAGGAAACGATCCTGGCGATCAAGACAGAAACTGAACTGGATGGAAGCAGTGGGCGATCAAGAGCGCAAAATTATCGTCGCTGGAACAGGGCCAGCCGGCCTGATCGCCGCCTTGATGCTGGCACATCACGGCCACGCCGTGACGCTGGTGGGCCCCCTCCCTGAGGGGCGCGACCGGAGAACCGTTGCGCTGATGCGCCCGTCACTTGATGCGATCGGGCCGCTCGGCGTCCTTGACGGACTCTTGCCGGAGACCGCACCGCTGCGCGCCATGAGGCTTGTGGACGCTACGGGGCGTCTGGTGCGCAGCCCCACCGTGACGTTTCACGCCGGAGAGATCGGCGAAGATTTTTTTGGCTTGAACATCCCAAATGCGCGCCTGACGGAAGAGCTTTCAAAGACGGCGAAGGCCTCACCATCGATTGAATGGCACGAAAGCCTTGTTGAAACATGGGCGTGCGAAAGCGACCACGTGATTGCCAGGCTTGCCAACGGTGTGCAACTCGCAGCAAAACTAGTCGTCGCGGCTGACGGGCGCAGCTCGCCGGCGCGCGAGGCTGCCGCTATTTCTGCAAAGACACGCGCCTTGCCGCAGGCCGCCCTCGTGCTGAACTTCGAACATGCCCGTCAGCACGGCTTCGTTTCAACGGAGCTTCACACAACGAGCGGCCCATGCACGCAGGTTCCCCTTCCCGGAATGCGGTCCAGCCTTGTCTGGGTGCTTCGTCCCGAGGACGCGGAACGGATGAACAGCCTCGGCGACGAGGAATTGTCGCTCCGGATCGAGGAGCGGTTTTCATCGATGCTGGGTCGCGTCGCCGTGGAGCCTGGGCGCCAGATCTATCCGCTGAGCACGCTGATGCCGTCGCGTTTCGGGCAGAACCGGGTCGCGCTCGTCGGCGAAGCCGCTCATGTGTTCCCGCCCATTTCGGCACAGGGGCTCAATCTTGGTATTCGGGACGTGGAGGATCTCGTTGCAATGGCCAACGCGTTTCCCGACGATCCAGGCACCGCCGGTGCGTTAAGCCGCTATCATGCTGCACGGCGTCCGGACGTTCTGGCTCGCAGCAACTCTGTCAATCTGCTGAACGCTTCGCTTCTGTCGGGATTTCTGCCGGCACAGATTGCCCGTAGCGCAGGCCTTTCTATCATTGGAAGCATTCCGCCGCTGCGGGCCCTCTTCATGCGCGAAGGCATGCGGCCCGGCAGCGGTTTTTCCGCACTCCTTCCGTTCAGGGGAAAAGATCCGGTGGCAGAATCCCGTTCGTGATGGCGTAAAGCAATGCGGTGACAGTCCCCACCGAAACAAGCGTGGTGATGAGCACGCTCGCCGATGCGCGCTCCATCCACACACCGTATTGCTGGCTGATGACGAAGACGTTGGTGGCTGTGGGGAGCGAAGCCAAAAGCACGGCTGAAAACACCCAGCTTTCCGAGAAATCGCCGATCCAGCTCAGCATGAGGTAGCAGATCGCCGGGTGGAGAACGAGCTTGAGACCGACAATGGCGCCCACCTCGTGCGGCACACGCTTTAGCGGCCGGAGCGCAAGGCTGACCCCCATGGCGAACAGCGCGCACGGCGCCGCCGCGGAAGCGAGATAAGCAAGCAGACGCTCGACCGGCAACGGAGGCACGAAATGGAGAGCCGCCGCCGCTACCCCCGCCGCAGTCGCGACGATGAACGGGTGCAGCACGATCTTGCGCACCACTTCGAGAGCGAGCCGGCCCGGTTTCTCACGGTTACCGCCCGAGATCGCCATCATCATGGGGGCTACCGCAAAGTGGATCATGTTCTCGAAACAGAAGATCAGCGCGACGGGAACCGCCGCCTCTTCCCCGAAGGCAAGCAGCGCCAGGCCAGGCCCCATATAGCCGATATTGCCGTAGCTGGCGGCAAGCCCCTTGATGGTGCTTTCGGCGATCGAACTGCGGCTGATCAGCAGTGAGCCTGCGAACATGATGCCGAAGACAATATAGGTCGAGGCCACCGCACCGAGAATATAGCCCCACTCCGTCAGGCGCTCGATGGGTGTTTTGGCAAGAAGCTGGAAAAACAGCGCCGGGAGCGCCACATAAATAACGAAGGTGTTCATCCAGCCGAGCGCATCGGCCGGATGCGGTTTCAGCCGGGCAACGGCGTAACCGATGAAAATCAGTCCGAAAAACGGCAGAACAAGTCCTGCGACACTGGTCATGGCCCATCCCTGTTTGGGCCACCGCCCGGTTCACCGATCCGCGAAAACGGCGGGAAAACGCATCGCCCATGCGTGCCGGCTAGCCCGCAAGCGCCCTGTCCGTCAAGACTGCGGGATTGAATTGTCACCGCTGCTGCGCCACATAGGAAGCCAGAGGTACATTATGCAAACTATTGGAACTGCAAAATTTCGCATTGGCCAGGTCGTCCGCCACCGGGTGTTCGACTTCCGTGGCGTGATTTTCGATGTCGACCCGGAATTCAACAACACCGAAGCCTGGTATCAGGCGATCCCCGAGGAAGTGCGTCCACGCAAGGATCAGCCCTTCTACCATCTTCTCGCCGAGAACGAGGAGACGGAGTATGTGGCCTATGTTTCGGAGCAGAATCTGATGCCCGATGAATCCGGCGTGCCTGTCCGCCACCCGCAACTGGCGGAATTCTTCGTGGAAACCGGTGACGGCCACTACGAGCCCCGCGAGCGCATGCATCACTGACTTTTTTTGAAGCGCATATGAAAACAGGGCCGCGAAGGCCCTGTTTTTTTAGAGATTCCGAAGGAGAATGAAAATTATTCAGCCTTCTTCGCCTTCTCCTGCGCTTCGCGCAGCTTCTCGGTAAATTCTTCGTTGTTCTTGTTGACGAAGTCCTGAAGCTTCTTCTGGCGATCCTCGATGTCGGACTGCGGCAGCGGGTCACCGTCATAGGCATTGGTGAAGCCGGAGAGCGTCATCTTGATCGGGTTGGGCTGGTTCTGGAAGTTGACGGATGTGAGCGTCAGTTCCGAGCCGCGCTTGAAGGAGGCGACGAGCTGATCGGTCAGCGGTGCTTCCGCAATGCAGCGATCCGGCAGGCAGATGGCATAGTCGATCTTTTGCGTCTGGCCACCGTCGATCTGCAGGCCGATGCCGGGAGGCACCATGCGACCGGTCGGCACGGTGATCTGGAAAACCTTGCGGTTTACCTTGCCCTTCACCTCGATGAGGCTGACGCCGGTGATCATCTGGCCGGTTTCTGCCACGAGAACATTCTGCACGTTGCAGATATCCACGTCTTCCTGTTTGGTGCAGGCCTTGAACCAGCCCTGCGGCGGCTGCTGCTGTTGCGCGGCGGCGACACCAACTCCGCTTGCGGCCACACAGGCGGCGCCGGCAAGGGCGAACAGGGTGCGGATTGCTTTCGCGTTCAGGCTTTTCATATGGCTCAGTTCCTCTAAATGCACAGCGCCAGAATATCGATCCATGCGTCACCTGTTGTTAAAATGCGGCGACAGCATGACCCTTGGCCGCGTGTTACACCGCCATGCGGTACGAATCCAGCCCGTCAAAGCATTTCGCTGGACTTTGTGACAAGGTGCGGCAAACATCACACGATCCGCCGGATGCCCCGGAAAACGCACGCGGTGTGTTACGCTCCCCGGCGAATCATGAATCCGCATGGATCCACTTGAGTTCCCCGCCAAAGGTGCGTCGATGTTTGCAGCCCTCAAAATCCTTCGTTTCACAATTTCTGCCAGCCTGATCGCATCCGGTGTCGCCCTGGCGCAAGCTGAACCGATGCACGGCGTCGCCATGCACGGAACACCGGAACTGCCGGCTGATTTCAAACATTTCACCTACGTCAATCCCGATGCGCCAAAAGGCGGAGACGTCACCTATTGTGTGGTCGGATCGTTCGACAATCTGAATCCGTTCATCCTGAAAAGCATGCGCACCACGGCGCGGGGCGTGATCGACACGATTTTTGGCAATCTGGTGTTCGAACCGCTCATGATGCGCTCGGCTGACGAGCCCTTCTCTCTCTATGGGCTTCTCGCCGAAAGCGTGGAGATGGACGAATCCCGCAGCTATGCGGAGTTCAACCTGAATCCGGATGCCAGTTGGTCCGATGGCGAGCCCGTCACGCCCGAGGATGTGATCTTCACCTATGAAGCCTACACGGAAAAAGGGCGGCCACCCTATTCCAGCCGGATGGCCAAGATCGAAAAGATCGAGAAAACAGGCGACCACAGCGTACGCTTCACCTTCAACGACAAGGCGGATCGAGAGTTTCCGCTGATCATCGCGATGACGCCGATCATTCCGGCTCATGCCTTCGACATCGAAACCTTCGATCAGACGACGCTGAAACCGGTCATTGGCAGCGGCGCCTATCGCATCTCGGAAGTCGAACCCGGCCGCCGCATCGTTTTTACCCGGAACCCGGATTATTGGGGTGAAAACATCCCGTCAAAACGGGGCTTCGACAATTTCGACAAGGTCACGATCGAATATTTCCTGAACGCCAATTCGATGATTGAGGCGTTCAAGAAGGGGATTTGTTCGGTCTATGCCGAGTCCGATCCGGTCCGCCGCCAGCACGGCATCGACTTTCCGGCCGCGCGCGAGGGCAAGGTTGTCAGCGAAACCTTTACCAATGGCGTGCCGCCGGCAGTCACGGGATTTTTCTTCAACACCAGACGCGAGAAATTTTCCGACCCGAAGGTGCGCCGTGCCCTGTCCAAACTCTACGATTTCGGCTGG
Source organism: Nitratireductor sp. (assembly GCF_017794765.1). Taxonomy (GTDB): domain Bacteria; phylum Pseudomonadota; class Alphaproteobacteria; order Rhizobiales; family Rhizobiaceae; genus Nitratireductor. The sequence continues at coordinate 2,595,675 of NZ_CP051236.1, forward strand.
GTCAACACGAACGTGTTGCGTGGCGAATACGAACGTACGCTAAGCTACTGGCAGGGCTCTCACCTTTCGGCGCTTGGGAGACCCGCGGATGAGCGCGAGCGCACCCTTCTTGAACCCTATGCCGACCGGGTGACGCCCGAGGTTATGGACGGCACCTATGGGAAGGCCGAGATGGGCGGCGATCCGATCGGACGCAATGAAATGCGTGAAGCGCTGAAAATGCTGAAGGAGGCCGGATACAGTCTCGAAGGCAACGCTCTGGTGAATGCCGAGGGCGAGGCCCTTACCTTCGAAATCCTCGTCACGTCCGAGGAAGGTGAGAAACTGGCCGCCGTTTTCCAGCGCGCACTGAGGAAGATCGGCATCGGTGTATCGATCCGACTGCTTGACGATTCACAGGCGCAGCAACGCAAACAGCGCTATGATTTCGATGTGATCATTGCATCGGTAGGCTTTTCCGGTTCGCTGTCACCCGGCATCGAGCAGATCAACCGCTGGGGATCTTCCGCCGCAGAGGCCGAGGGCAGTTTCAACCTGTCGGGCGCTGCCGACCCGGCAATCGACGCCATGATCGACGCGATGCTGAACGCGCGCAACATGGACGATTACGCTGCAGCCGTACGCGCGCTCGACCGGCTTTTGATGTCGGGTGCCTATGTCGTGCCGATGCAGCACGACAGCGACGAGTGGGTGGCTTACTGGAACGATCTGGCACACCCGGAAAAAACACCACTCTACGGATACAAACTGCAGACCTGGTGGCACAAACCAGACGCAGATTAAGGCAAAGACCATGTCTCTTCCCGTAACCATCGATGTCGTATCCGACGTTGTTTGCCCATGGTGCTATGTGGGGCGCGCGCGCCTGCAGAAAGCGCTGGAAGTCGTGCCCGAACTGGCTGTCGATATCCGTTGGCGGCCCTTTCAACTCGACCCCACCATACCTTCGGGAGGCAAGAGCCGTCAGGCATATCTGACGGGAAAATTCGGGGACGAAGAACGCATCCGTCAGATGCATGAGCAACTCAGCACTGTCGGGGCGGCGGAAGGGATAGATTTCAATTTCGAAGCCATTGAGATCTCTCCGAACACGCTCAACGCACATCGGGTGATCCGATGGGCTGCGACCGCCGAACCGGGTGTTCAGGATTTGCTGGTTGGACGTCTTTTCGCGCTCTATTTCGAAGAAGGCGCGGATATCGGAGGCTCCGCCGTGCTCGTCCAGGCTGCACGGGATGCGGGCATGGATGCTGCCGTGGTCGAAACGCTGTTGGCAACCGATGCTGACAAGGCAGAGGTGGAACAGGAGATCGCCACGGCTCAGCAGATGGGAGTGACCGGAGTACCCTGCTTCCTCCTTGAAGGCCGCTACGCGGTGGTCGGGGCACAGGAATCGGCCACACTTGCCGATGCCATCCGGCAGGTCGCCCAGGCCAAGGCCGACGGCACTCTCGGCGAAGGCCAGGACTAAGACAAGTCCGTCATAAAGCAGAGCTTTCCCTCAGGCTGCCTTTTTCTCGGTCAGCCGCACAAGCTGCGTCATGATAACGGCGGAACCTGCAAGACGTTTTTCAGGCGTCGGCCAGTCGCGAATGAAAACGATGCTCTGGTCGGGCCGGATTTTTGCCAGCGTACCCTGTTCGCCAATGAAGCGTACGAGCCCCACCGGCTCGGGAAATTCCTGATTGCGGAAATGCACCACAGCTCCCTTGGGGCCGGCATCGAGCTTTTCCACATTGGCCTTGCGGCACAGAGCCTTGATGAAAACGATCTTCAAGAGGTGTTCCACCTCCTGAGGCAGCGGGCCGAAACGGTCAATGAGTTCCGCACCGAAGGCATCAATCTCTTCGGGCGATTCCAACTCTGCGATGCGGCGGTAGAGGCCGAGCCGCAACTGCAGGTCTGAAACATATGATTCCGGAATCATGACGGCAGTGCCGACCGTGATCTGCGGCGACCAGCCGGTATCGACCGCCTCGTCCGATCCCTTCAGTTCGGCAACCGCTTCTTCCAGCATTTGCTGGTAAAGTTCGTAGCCAACTTCCTTGACGTGACCGGACTGTTCTTCGCCCAAAATATTACCGGCGCCGCGAATGTCGAGATCGTGGCTTGCAAGCTGGAAGCCCGCGCCAAGCGTATCGAGCGACTGGAGCACCTTGAGCCGCCGTTCAGCGGTTGATGTGAGCGTCCGGTTGGGTGGCAGGGTAAAGAGCGCATAGGCCCTCACCTTGGAGCGCCCCACGCGCCCACGCAACTGATAGAGCTGCGAAAGGCCGAAGATATCAGCGCGGTGCACAATCAGCGTGTTCGCTGTCGGGATATCGAGGCCAGATTCCACGATTGTGGTGGACAGGAGAACATCATATTGCCCGTCATAGAAGGCGTTCATGATGTCATCGAGTTCGCCGGGCGGTAATTGCCCGTGGGCCGTGGCCACTTTCAGTTCCGGCACATGTTCTTCAAGGAACGCGCGCACCTCCGCCAGGTCCGAAATGCGCGGAACGACGTAAAAGCTCTGCCCGCCGCGATAACGCTCGCGCAGAAGCGTCTCGCGGATGACGAGCGGATCGACTGGTGAGATAAAGCTGCGCACTGCCATGCGATCCACGGGCGCCGTAGTAATGAGCGACAGCTCTCGCACGCCCGTCAACGCCAATTGCAGGGTGCGCGGTATCGGCGTTGCTGACAGTGTGAGCACGTGAATATCGGATTTCAGCTCCTTCAGCCGCTCCTTGTGCCTCACGCCGAAGTGCTGCTCTTCATCGATGATAAGAAGACCGAGATTCTTGAACGAAACAGAACTACCCAGAAGTGCATGAGTGCCCACCACGATGTCGACCGTACCGTCGGCAATGCCTTTCTTGGTTTCTGAAAGCTCCTTCGTGCCGACTAGGCGCGATGCCTGCCGGACGCGCAGCGGAAGGCCGGCAAAACGGTCGCGGAACGTCTTGAAATGCTGGCGGGCGAGCAGTGTCGTTGGCACCACCACAGCCACCTGCAGCCCCTCCATCGCAGCGACAAAGGCAGCGCGCAGCGCAACTTCCGTCTTGCCGAAACCCACATCGCCGCAGATCAGGCGGTCCATGGGACGACCCGACCCCAGATCGTCGATCACGGCGTCAATGGCCGCCTGCTGATCATCCGTTTCCTCATAGGGAAAGCGCGCGGCAAATTCGCCATAAAGCCCTTCTGGCGGAGAAAGCCTGACTCCGGGACGCATCTCGCGCTCAGCGGCGATGCGGATAAGATGCCCCGCCATCTCCAGAAGCTTTTTCTTCAGCTTGGCCTTGCGCGACTGCCAGGCCACACCGCCAAGCTTGTCGAGCATGGTGTCAGGCCCATCGGAGCCGTAGCGGGACAGAAGCTCGATATTCTCGACCGGCAGGAACAGCCGGTCATCACCGGCATAGCGCAGCTCAAGGCAGTCATGCGGCGCGCCCATCGCCTCAATGGTCTTGAGACCGATGAAACGGCCAATGCCGTGGTCGGCATGAACGACGATGTCGCCGGCCGAAAGTGCGGCCACCTCAGAGATGAAATCCGAGGCTTTTTTGCGTTTTTTGGCGCGACGCACCAGTCGGTCGCCCAGAATGTCCTGTTCACCAATGATGGCAAGGTCAGCCGTTTCAAAGCCAGCCTCCAGCGGCAGAACGCCGATACCTGCCGTTTCAGGCGCAAGTTTTTCCAGTTCTGCCAGTGTGTCGATGCGAGCGACATTGCCGAGATTGTGTTCGGCAAGGATCTGTGACAGCCGTTCGGCAGAGCCTTCGCTCCATCCCGCAATCATCACACGCTTGCCATTGGCGCGGAGCGCTCCGATATGCTTGACCGCGTGATCGAACACATTAGCTTTGGGGTCGGCGCGCTCCTCGGCAAAACTGCGCCCGGCCTCTGCGCCCGCATGGTAGATGCGCGCCTTGCTGGTCTCTGGCGTTGCAAAGGGCGTAAAGTGAATCACGCGCCTTTCGGCTGCAGCCGCATTTATTTCGTTCGGATCGAGATAGAGCGTCTCGGGCGGAACCGGCTTGTAAGGCACGGCGCCACCGAGCTCCGTGCCTTCCATCTGCGTACGGCGGGCCTCATAGTGATCGACAATCAGCGCATGCCGTTCGCCAAGCGCCTCTTCAGCAAGATGGTCGAACACGATGGGCGCTTCGGGCAAATAGTCGAGCACGCTGTCAAGCCGCTCGTGGAACAGTGGCAGCCAGTGCTCCATTCCGGCAAAACGCCGCCCCTCGCTGACTGCGCTGTAAAGCGCGTCATCGCGCGAGGGAGCGCCGAAGGTCTCGATATAGTTGCGGCGAAACCGGCTTATGACCTCAGGAGAAAGCGTGATCTCGCTCATGGCCTGAAGCGAGACTTCCTTGCGCTGGCCGGTGGTGCGCTGGGTGGCGATGTCGAATGCGCGGATCGATTCGAGCGTATCGCCGAAGAAATCGAGGCGCAGCGCTTCTTCCCATCCGGGCGCAAAGAGATCGAGAATGCCGCCGCGCACCGCATACTCCCCCACATCGCGCACGGTGGAAACGCGTTCGAAACCACTTGTTTCAAGCCGCGCCGTCAGCGCCGTCATGTCGACCTGATTGCCCGGCCGGGCACAAAAGCCCTGTGCTCCGATCTGGTCTGCAGGTGGCATGCGCTGCAACAGCGCATTGGCGCTGACAATCACTGCCGCACGGTGTGGATTTTTGCGTAGCTCCGCCATCGCTCCCATCGCGGCGAGCCTGCGCGCTGCGGCATCGGCGCCGGGCGACACCCGGTCATAGGGCAGGCAGTCCCACGCCGGAAGATCAAGGACCGGCAGACCGGGTTCCACGAAGCGGAGCGTATCGACGAGCGATGGCAGACGCTGCCCGTCACGCAGGACGAAGATGATCGGCCCGTCAGGCGCCACCTCACGCGCAGCGGCGGCCAGGGCGAATGCTTCAAACCCGTCCGCAACGCCGTCGACGGTAACAGCGCCAGCACCCGCACGCGGCAGTTTCAAAGCTTTGATGAGTTTCATCGACGTCCTGCCTCAGCGTCCCTGCGATGCGATGATGCGGCCCCACAACGGCGTGTCATATTCTGGCGGCACCGGAAGTTCACCCGTGACCCACTTGAAGAGATTGGTATCCGGCACGTTCAAAATGGCTTCGAACTGATCCATTTCATCGTCGCTGAGCCGGTCGATTTCGGCATCTGCAAACCCACCCAGAACGAGGTCCATCTCGCGCATGCCACGGCGCCAGGAGCGCACGAGCGCACGTCGGCGGCGCGGGTCGAGATCGTGGCTGGAACGGGTGGTGCCTGTCATGGTTTCGCTTTCATGCTCTGCAGCGGTCGGTCGCCCGGGCGGATATAGCGTGTGCATGAGCGTCTGTCAGCCTTGCGTCGGCGAATTTGACCCTTAATCATGACAGTATGCGTCCTACACTGCTCGATCCCCTTTTTGCTCCCGTGACTGCGCTCGATGGCGTTGGCGCGAAACTCGCCGATCTTCTGGCAAACATCGCCCCCGGCGATGCGGCCGGGCGTGAACTTCGCGTCGGCGACCTGCTCTTCGTGCTGCCGCACTCGCTCATCGACCGGCGCAATCGCCCTGGCATTGCCAATGCGCAGGAGGGAGCGATCGTCACGCTGGATCTGACGGTGGGGCGGCATCACCCCTCTCCCCCCGGACGCAGGAATGTGCCCTATCGGGTCTTCGCCTTCGACGAAACGGGAGAGATCGCCCTCACCTTCTTCCATGCGCGGACGCCGTGGATCGAGAAAATACTTCCGGAAGGCGAAAAGGTTTTGGTGAGCGGTCGGATGGAATGGTTCAACGGCCGCGCGTCCATGGTGCACCCCGATTTCGTCGTTCCGAAGGCTGACGCTCACACGTTGCCAATGCTGGAACCGGTGTATCCGCTGACCGCCGGTCTTTCGGCAAAAGTATTGCGCCGGGCCATCACACAAGCGCTGGAACGTCTGCCAGATCTACCCGAGTGGCAGGATGAGAGCTTTCTGTCACGAAACCGGATGCCGTCGTTCAATGATGCGCTGAAAACGCTTCACCATCCGCAGGCACTGGAGGACGTTCAGCCCGAAAGTTCCGCCTGGCGGCGTATCGCCTATGATGAATTTCTCGCAGGGCAGCTTTCGCTCGCGCTGGTGCGTGCAAAGGTGAAACGCCTTTCCGGCCGACCACTGAATGGCGACGGGCGTTTTGAAACAAGCATCCGCCGAGCATTGCCCTATTCGCTGACGGCCGCGCAGGAAGACGCTGTACGCGACATCCTCAGGGATCTGGCCAGCGATGAGCGCATGGTGCGCCTGCTGCAGGGGGATGTGGGTGCAGGCAAAACCGTTGTGGCACTCCTCGCCATGGCCCGCGCTGCCGAGGCGGGCGGGCAGTCGGCTCTCATGGCACCGACCGAAATTCTTGCCCGCCAGCATGCAGCGACCATCACGCCCCTGGCAGAGGCCGCTGGCCTGAGCGTTGCAATCCTGACTGGACGTGAAAAGGGACGGGAGCGCCAGCGCATTCTGGAAGAGATCGCGTCCGGAGCGGTCGATTTCGTGATCGGCACGCATGCGCTTTTTCAGGAAACAGTACAATTCAGGGATCTCGCGCTCGCCGTCGTCGACGAGCAGCATCGCTTTGGCGTGCATCAGCGTCTGGCCATGACGGCCAAGGGTAATGCACCCGACATGCTTGTCATGACGGCTACTCCGATCCCCCGGACACTCGTGCTCTCCGCTTTCGGTGACATGGATGTTTCCCGCCTGACAGAAAAGCCCGCCGGCAGACAGCCGATCCGAACCGTCACACTGCCGGTAGAGCGTCTTCCGCAATTGGTGGACCGGATCAGAAGAGCGCTCTCAGAAGGCCAGAAGGTATACTGGATCTGCCCGCTCGTGGAGGAATCCGAAGAACTTGAACTGATGTCTGCAGAGGACCGTCACGCTTCGCTGCAGAAGGTGTTCGGAGACAGGGTCGGTCTCATTCACGGACGTATGAAAGCCAGCGACAAAGATGATGCAATGCGTGCCTTCAAGGACGGGCGGACACGCATTCTTGTCGGCACCACCGTGGTTGAGGTGGGCGTGGATGTGCCCGACGCGACGATCATCGTGGTCGAACACGCCGAACGGTTCGGTCTGGCGCAACTGCATCAGTTGCGCGGACGTGTGGGGCGCGGTGCGCTCGCCTCCTCCTGCGTTCTCGTCTACAAGGGGCCGCTCGGGGAGACAGCAACCCGCAGGCTCGAAGTAATGCGGGAAACGGAAGACGGTTTCCTCATTGCGGAAGAAGATCTCAAATTGCGCGGTGAAGGCGATCTTCTGGGGACGAAGCAGTCAGGGACGCCGGGATTTCGCGTCGCCCGGATCGAGGCCCATGTGGACCTTTTGCAGGCCGCCCGCGACGATGCGCGGTTAATCCTGTCACGCGATCCGGATCTCCAATCCCCACGTGGCGAAGCGCTGAGGCTTCTCCTTTATTTGTTCGGACGCGACGAGGCGATTCGCTTGCTGCGGGCGGGCTGAGCGGCTTTCGCCTTCGCCTCGGCGGCAAGCGTCTCTGTCTTTGCCTGATATTCCGGTGCCACAAGACCAGCCGAAATGACAAGCTTGGCCCCCTCCTCCACCGTCATTTTCAGCTCAATCACATCCTTCTTTGGCACGAATAAAAGGTAACCGGAGGTCGGGTTGGGTGTCGTGGGCAGGAAGACTGCGATTGTCTGTCCCATATCGTCATCGATCTTCGCCTGGACCTCGCCTCGCGTTTCGGTGGCGATGAAGACAAGCGCCCAAAGCCCCTTCCGGGGGTATTCAATGAGGCCGACTTTCTTGAAAGTGTCCGATCTTTCCGAAAGCACGGTTTCAAGGATTTGCTTCAGACCGCGGTAAACACTGCGCACCAGGGGCATGCGCCCCAGGATTTTCTCGCCGGTGGCGATGATTGTGCGCCCAATGAAATTCGCTGTAAGAAACCCGATCAGCGTGATCAGGACGAGAGCGACAATCAACCCGAAACCCGGAACCGCAAATGGCAGATAATTGTCAGGGTTATAGCGGAAGGGAATATAGGGTTTGACCCAGGAATCCACCCAGCCGATCATCGACCAGGCGAGATAGGCGGTAATCGCCAGGGGCGCGGTGACTATGAAGCCCGTGAGAAAGTAGTTGCGCAGGCGAGTCATCATGATGCGGAAACGGGCCTCGAATGTGATGGATTAAGGAAGAACAGCCCGGTGGACATTACGCCACCAGGCTGAACAATAGAATAGGAATTCGGGCCGCTGTATGACAGCCCCTTGCCTGCTATTCGACCGTAACGGATTTTGCCAGATTGCGGGGCTGGTCCACATCCGTCCCCATGATGACGGCCGTGTGGTAGGCCAGCATCTGGATCGGCAATGCGTAGACGATCGGCGCGACGAACTCAGGAACATCCGGCAAAACCACTGTTTCCAGAGCATCGAGCGTTGCGTTTTTCGCGCCTTTCTCATCCGTGATCAGAATGATGCGACCACCGCGCGCGGCGACCTCCTGCATGTTGGAAACGGTTTTCTCGAAAATACGATCATGTGGAGCGATCACGATCACCGGCATCTGTTCGTCGATCAGCGCGATCGGGCCATGCTTCAATTCGCCGGCTGCGTAACCCTCGGCGTGAATGTAGGAGATTTCCTTGAGCTTCAGCGCACCTTCCAGCGCCAGCGGGTAATTTGTGTCGCGGCCGAGATAAAGCACATGACGCACATGTGAGAGCTCGCGCGCGACTTTCTCGATGCTCGCGCTCAGCTTGAGCGCCTGCGACGCAAACCGCGGTGCTTCGGAAAGCTGGCGCACAAGCGTCTTTTCTTCGTCTGCGGTGATTGTGCCGCGCGCCCTGGCTGCCCTGAGCGTCAACGCTGCAAGAACGCTGAGCTGACAGGTAAATGCCTTGGTGGAGGCAACGCCGATTTCCGGGCCGGCGAGCGTCGGGAAAATGCCGTCGCTTTCACGCGCTATGGTCGATTCCCGCACATTGACGATAGCCGAGATCGGAATGCCCTCTCCCCGGCAATAGCGCAGCGAAGCAAGCGTATCGGCCGTCTCGCCGGATTGCGAGATGAAGAGTGCCGCGCTGTTCTTCGGCAGCGGCATTTCGCGATAGCGGAACTCGGAGGCAATGTCGATATCGACCGGCAGACGTGCATAGCGCTCCAGCCAGTACTTGCCGATCAATCCGGCCAGGTAGGCCGTGCCGCAGGCTGAAATCGCCAGACGCTCGATCTTCGCAAAGTCGAAGGGCAGATCGAATTCCGCCACTCCCCCCTCGGCGAAGTTGAGATAATGGGCGAGCGTGTGGGAAATGACTTCCGGCTGTTCATGGATTTCCTTTTCCATGAAATGCCGGTGATTGCCCTTGTCGACGAGAAGGCTGGTGCCGACGGACTGCTGACGCGCGCGTTCGACCGGCTGGCCATCCATGCCAAAGATCTCCATGCCCCCACGGCGCACGACCACCCAGTCGCCATCCTCCAGGTAGGTGATGGTGTTTGTGAAAGGCGCAAGCGCGATGGCATCGGAACCAAGATACATCTCCCCCTCGCCGTGGCCGACCGCAAGCGGGGGACCATTGCGAGCGCCGACAATCATGTCTTCGTCACCGCGGAACATGATCGCCAGGGCAAAGGCACCGCGCAGACGCTTCAGCGCCGCGAAGGCCGCGTCCTGCGGCACAGATCCGTTTTTCAGTTCGCTCGCAACGAGATGTGCAACGACCTCCGTATCGGTCTGCGAAGAAAACGAGACACCATCGGCTTTCAACTCGTCGCGCAATTCCGCGAAATTTTCGATGATCCCATTGTGAACGACGGCCACGTCGCCGGCGAAATGCGGATGCGCGTTGGTCTCGTTGGGAACGCCATGGGTTGCCCAGCGCGTGTGGCCGATGCCAATCAGGCCCCCAAGGGGATCCTCCCCCAGCCTCTTCTCGAGGTTCACCAGCTTGCCCTCGGCGCGGCGTCGATCGAGCCTGCCATTATCAAGGGTTGCGACGCCGGCGGAATCATATCCGCGATACTCAAGTCGCTTCAGCGCGTCGACGATGAGCGGCGCCACCGGCGTCTGCCCGACAATGCCCACAATTCCACACATATGGCTGTCTCAGCCTCCCACCAAACGGTCGATCCCCGATTCACGCAGTTCTTCTAGGACGCGGAAGAAGAGGATGAAAATCAACAAGTCTTTCACTTCGTATCAAGCCAGAAAGGCTGCTTTGCGATGCCCCTGCCTCATGTCTTTGAGCGACGCGCCTTGAGCCCCGCCAACCGGTCGCGCAGACGCTTTCCCAGCCCCTCCCGGTTGGACTGTCGGGCACGGCCAAAAGCCAGCGCGTCGGCGGGCACGGACTCTGTGATCACGCTGCCCGACGCCACATAGGCGCCCGCACCGATAGTGACCGGTGCAACCAGAGATGAATTGGTCCCGACGAACGCCCCAGGTTCAATATCGGTGAAATGTTTTGAGAAACCGTCATAATTGCAGGTGATGGTGCCTGCACCCAGATTGGCCTTCGCCCCCACGCGCGCATCACCCACATAGGACAGATGCGGGATCTTGGCACCCGGTTCCACGCGCGCTTTCTTGATCTCGACGAAATTGCCAACCTTCGCGCCATCCATGATCTCGGCTCCCGGACGCAAGCGCGCGAAGGGGCCAATAGAGGCGCCCGTATCGACACGGGCTTCCTCAAGATGAGAATTGGCTTTGAGGGTGACGTTCTCTCCGATCGTCACACCAGGACCGAAGAAAACATTCGGCTCGATGACCGTGTCGCGACCGATGACGGTGTCATGCGAAAAATAGACGGTTTCGGGTGCGATCAGGGTCACACCGTCAAGCATCACCGCGTTGCGGCGACGCTGTTGCCAGATTGCTTCTGCTGCAGCAAGTTCGGCGCGATTGTTGATGCCGAGCGCGCTTTCATAGTCGGCCTCGATCGCGCGCACCGTCAATCCTTGCGCGGTTGCGATCTCGACGATGTCCGTCAGGTAATATTCGCCCTTGGCGTTGTCGTTACCAATGGCCTCTAGAAGTTTGAGTGCCTGGTTTCCTGCAATCCCCATTGCACCGCCATTGCAGAAGGTGATGCAACGCTCCTCGTCGGTACAGTCCTTCTCTTCGCGGATTGCAATCAATGCCTCGCCATCTTCGATCAGCCGCCCATAGCCGGTGGGCTGCTCGGTGCGAAATCCCATGACGACAACGTCTACACCATCCGAAAGCCCCGCGCGCAGCGCCTCAAGAGCCTCTAGCGAGATAAGCGGTGTATCGCCAAAGGTGACGAGAACATCGTCGTAACCGCGGGCAATCGCAGCGCGTGCCGCCAGCACTGCGTGACCAGTGCCCAGCCGCTCCGATTGAACGAATGTCTCGGCACCGGGAGCAAAGCCTTCGGCTGCACGTGTCACCGCCTCGGCGCCATGCCCCACAACCAGCGCCTTGTCGCCGGCACCCGCTGCATCGAGCGCCCGGGTCACATGGCCTAGCATCTCCAGCCCGGCAATTCTGTGCAGCACTTTTGGCGTGGCGCTTTTCATGCGCGTGCCCTCGCCCGCTGCGAGAATAACCGAAAGGCAGGTGCGTTCGCTCATGGATTGATGCCCGTAATGCTTTTGACGATTCGTCTTTTCTTAGCATCCTGCCCTTACGGCACCAATCCACTCTCAGCCGAGTTTACCAAGCGCTGGAAAGGTTTCAAGAAGCCAGAAGGCCATGGATTGCATGCCGCCGGTTAAGAAAAGAACACCGGCCAGCACAAGCAAACCACCCATCACCTTCTCCACACGCCCCAGATGCATGCGGAAGCGGGAAAGGAATCGCATGAAGCTTCCTGAGAACAGCGCTGCGAGAAGAAAGGGCACACCAAGGCCCAGTGAGTAGACCGCCAGAAGCAATGCGCCATCGGCCACGGTTTCGCGCCCACCAGCCAGTGTCAGGATCGGGCCGAGCACCGGACCGATGCACGGCGTCCATCCGAATGCGAAGGCCAGCCCCATCACATAAGCGCCGATTTTGGTAGCCGGTTTTCCGCCCGCCTGTATGCGCGCCTCGCGCGACAGGAACGGAATGCGCAACACACCAAGGAAATTGAGCCCCATGATGATAATGACGATGCCCGCTACGATGGCGAGTTCCTGCTGCCATGTCCGCAGGACGGCGCCAATGGTAGACGCGCCGGCCCCCAAAAGCACAAAGACCGTGGTGAAGCCAAGCACGAATGAAAGAGATGCGGAGAAGAGCGCAAAGCGCGTGGTGTTCGTGGAGGAAGGACTGGCCTTGCCAGCCCCCTCACCCTGGAACTGCTCAACCGAAACGCCGGCCATGTAGCACAGATAAGGCGGGACGAGCGGCAACACGCAGGGTGAAAGAAATGACAGTGCTCCAGCACCCGCCGCGCTTAAATATCCGACATCAATCGCCATGCTTCGTCTCAAACTGAAAGCGCTAACCCGCGCGTCTTTGAATGCGTACCCCCCTATAAGCAGACGCACTCACACACGCCAATCACCTTTGCGTGGCATACCGTCGCGATGGATGCCCTGCATCACATCGGGGTGCGGAATGATACTTTCAATCTGGATAGTGAAATTTTTTGGTGAGCGCGCAGGGGCTCGAACCCTGGACCTACTGATTAAAAGTCAGTTGCTCTACCAACTGAGCTACGCGCTCCCGCCGGGTTCGAAGGAACCCCGGAAATTGCGGCGGAACATAGAGAGGGGCTTATCTGCGGTCAACCGGAAAAAAGCGTCTTTCGCCCGACTTTTTTGTTCCCGTGTCAAAGCGCCCTGTCCACAAGGGATTCACGTCGTGCTAAGCGTCCTGCGCACCGCATCACGCCAGCCCTTCAGCCTGTTCTCGCGTTCGGCAGCATCCATCTGCGGGCAGAACTGACGGTCAAGCTTCCAGCCGGCAGCGAATTCCCGGGCGCCAGGCCAGACACCGGCCCGCGATCCCGCAAGCCATGCAGCACCCAGAGCCGTGGTTTCGAGTTGAGTCGGCCTGTCGACCGGAGCGTCCAGCATGTCGGCCAGGAATTGCAGCATCCAGTCGCTGGCAACCATGCCGCCATCGACCCGCAGCACCGTATCGCTCGCCCCGTCCTGCCAGTCCTTGCGCATGGCATCGAGCAGGTCGCGTGTCTGGTATGCGACCGATTCGAGCGTTGCGCGTGCGAATTCAGCCGGGCCCGAATTGCGTGTCAGGCCGTAGATCGCCCCGCGCGCTTCCGCATCCCAGTGCGGGGCCCCAAGCCCGACAAAGGCAGGAACGAGATAAAGCTGCTGCGTACGGTCTGCTTTGGCGGCCAGAGCGCCCGAATCGGCAGCCTTGCCGATGATCTTCAACCCGTCGCGCAGCCACTGGACGGCAGCACCGGCAACAAAGATCGAGCCTTCAAGCGCGTAGGTCGTCTCGCCATTCAACCGGTATGCAATGGTGGTGAGGAGACGGTTTTTGGAGGACACCATCGTCTGCCCGGTGTTGAGCACGGCAAAGCAACCGGTGCCATAGGTTGCCTTGAGCATGCCAGGCTCGAAACAGGCCTGACCGATGACGGCTGCCTGCTGGTCGCCGGCAACGCCGAGAATCGGTATCGCCGCGCCGAATAGCTTCTTCTCGGTGACGCCAAAATTGTCCGCACTGTCCTTCACCTCGGGCAAGAGTGCCTTCGGCACACGCAAAATTTTCAGGAGTTCGTCATCCCAGGCATTGGTCTCGATGTTGAACAAAAGCGTGCGCGAGGCATTCGTGGCGTCCGTGACATGCGCCCTGCCGCCCGTCAGCCGCCAGATCAGAAACGTGTCGATGGTGCCGGCAAGGAGTTCGCCCTTTTCCGCCCGTTCACGCGCCCCCTCAACCTCATCAAGGATCCAGGCGAGTTTGGTTCCGGAAAAATAGGGATCGAGAAGCAGGCCGGTTTTTTGCGTGAAGGTTTTCTCCAGATCATCCGCCTTCAGCTTTTCGCACATGGGGGCCGTGCGACGGTCCTGCCAGACAATGGCGTTGTGGATCGGCTTGCCGGTTTCGCGGTCCCACACAACGATGGTTTCGCGCTGATTGGTGATCCCGATGGCTGCCACATCAGACGCTTCCAGCTTCGCCTTGCGCAGGGCGCTGCGCGCGGTCGACACAACACCCTTCCAGATGTCTTCGGGATCGTGCTCCACCCAGCCAGAATTCGGGTAGTGCTGCTGAAATTCCTTCTGCCCGGTCGCCACCGGCTTCATTGAAGCATCAAACACGATTGCCCGGCTGGATGTCGTGCCCTGGTCTATCGCCAATACAAAACCGCTCATTGGTCCTCCGGATCGGTCTGAAGCTCTTTGGCAAACGGGGAGCCGGGCGTGCCGGCTCCCCGTCCATTTTGATGCCATTCAGGCGTGTTGCAACCGGCTCTACTGCCAGCGCTTGACGATTTCCTCGTAAACGATGGTCTCGCCCTGGGGCTTTTCGTTTTCGAGTTTGGCTTTTGCGCCGCCCTTACCGATCCACTCGGACGGATCCTTTTCCTCGTTCAAGCGTGGACCGCAACCGCCATAGACATTGGCGCTTTCGTCAGCGGCCTGCATACGGGCCATGGTGATATCCATTTCACCGGCCAGTCGATCCATCGCCTCCTGCGGGGTGAAGGCGCCGGAATTCACGTCGCCGATCTGCTGCCACCAGATCTGGGCGAGCTTTGGATAGTCCGGCACATTGACGCCCGTGTCCGTCCACAGAACCCGATCCGGCGAGCGATAGAACTCGACGAGACCGCCGAGCTTCGGAGAGCGCTCGGTGAAGGATTCGTGATTCACCGTGGAATCTCGAATGATCGTGAGACCGACATGGCTCTTCTTCACGTCCACCGTTTTCGAGGTGACGAACTGGGCGTAGAGCCAGGCCGCCTTGCGACGATCGACGGGTGTGGACTTGAACAGCGTCCAGGAGCCCACATCCTGATAGCCGAGCTTCATGCCCTCTTCCCAGTAGGGGCCATGCGGTGACGGTGCCATCTTCCAGAGCAGATTGCCTTCGTCATCGACGGTGTTGTTGCCCTCGCTCTTCGGCTTCACCATATCGGCAGTGAAGGCGGTGTACCAGAATATCTGCTGGGCGACGTTGCCCTGGCTGAGCGCCGGCAGCGACTGGTAGAAGTCGAGGTCGGCGGCACCGGGCGGCGCATACTGGCGCAGCCACTCATCCCATTTGCGGATGGCGTAGACGGCGGCAGGTCCATTTGCGGCACCACCACGGCTAACGGAGGCGCCGGCAGGGTTGCACGACCCCTCCTCCATGCGGATGCCCCATTCATCGATCGGGCGGCCATTGGGCAGGCCTTTGGAACCGGCACCGGCCATGGAGAGCCAGGCATCGGTCATGCGCCAGCCGAGATCCGGTGCCCGCTTGCCGTAATCCATGTGACCGTAAACACGAACGCCGTCGATTTCCTTTACGTCATTGGTGAAGAAATCAGCGATGTCCTCATAGGCCGACCAGTTGACTGGAACGCCCAGCTCGTAACCGTATTTCTCCTTGAATTTCTCTTTAATTTCAGGACGATCGAACCAGTCTTTCCGGAACCAGTAGAGATTGGCGAACTGCTGATCAGGCAGTTGCCAGAGCTTGCCGTCCGGTCCCGTAGCAGAGGCGACGCCGATAAAATCCTCAAGATCGAGGGTCGGAGACGTGACGTCTGCACCCTCGCCTTCCATCCAGTCGGTGAGGTTGACTGCACTTTGCAGGCGCGAATGCGTGCCCACGAGGTCTGCATCGTTGACATAGGCATCATAGAGGTTGCGGTTGGTCTGCATCTGGGTCTGTACGGCCTGCACCACCTCGCCTTCGCCCAGAAGCTGGTGGTTGACCTTGATGCCCGTGATCTCCTGAAATGCCCTGGTCAGCGTTTCGGACTCGTAGGAATGGGTAGGGATGGTCTCGGAGAGTACGTTGATCTCCATTCCCTGAAACGGTTCCGCTGCCTTGATGAACCATTCCATTTCCGCCAGCTGCTCCTCACGGCTGAGAGAGGAAGGCTGGAATTCACTGTCGATCCACTTTTCCGCAGCCGCCATGTCCGCCATCGCCTGGCCGGGCAGCCAGAGCAAGGCAAGCGCTGCGACAGAAGTCTTCAAATGCGCTTTCATTTCAAACTCCTCCTCCTGTTTCCACATTCACGGTGTGAACATGGTCTGGCGGTTGTAGAGCCCGTTTCGAGACCCCTGTCCGCCGGTTCGCGGGACGCCTTGCGCCCCGCTTTGCTTTGTCCGGGACCTACACCCAGCGGAAGACCGCGTAGGCATAGACCAGAGACAAAATCGTGCCGCCCCAAAGCGGCATGTCGGACAACCCAAGCCATCCCAGGTGGATAAAGGCGCTGCCCAGCAATGAGATGAAAAGACGGTCGCCCCTTGTGGTGTCGAGACCAAGAACGCCGTGCCGTGGCCCGCCTCCAGGGCTTGCCCACTCCCAGATCGTCATGGCGCACAGAAACGCGAAGATGACGAGGAAGAATGCGGCCGTCTGCCACGTCCAGGCCATCCATGTGAGATCGAGCCAATGGGGCATCATTTTCTCCCTACACGCG
This sequence comes from Nitratireductor sp., assembly GCF_017794765.1. Taxonomy (GTDB): domain Bacteria; phylum Pseudomonadota; class Alphaproteobacteria; order Rhizobiales; family Rhizobiaceae; genus Nitratireductor. The sequence goes on from NZ_CP051236.1 coordinate 2,612,260, forward strand.
CCCGAGGGCAAAGCCCTTGGCGATGTAATTGCGTACGAACCAGATCACGATCGCGCCCGGGATGATCGTCAACACGCCGGCAGCCGCCAGAAGGCCCAGCTCGTAACCGGATGTGCTGGCGGTGCGGGTCATCACGGCGGCGATCGGCTTGGCGGCGACGGAGGTCAGTGTCTTGGCCAGAAGCAGTTCCACCCATGAGAACATGAAGCAGAAAAAGGCCGTGACCCCGATACCCGACGCGATCAGCGGCATGAAGATCTTCACGAAGAAGCGCGGAAACGAATATCCGTCGATATAGGCCGTCTCGTCGATCTCCTTGGGCACGCCAGACATGAAGCCTTCGAGGATCCAGACCGCCAGCGGAATGTTGAAGAGGCAATGCGCGAGCGCCACGGCCCAGGGCGTATCGAACAGGCCGACGGCGGAATAAAGCTGATAGAACGGAAGGGCGAAAACCGCCGGCGGCGCCATTCGATTGGTCAGAAGCCAGAAGAACAGGTGCTTGTCACCCAGAAAACGATAGCGCGAGAACGCATAGGCAGCAGGTAGCGCGAAGGCGACAGAAATCACAGTGTTTATAAGAACATAACTGATGGAGCTGATGTAACCGTTGTACCAGACGGGATTGGTGAGAATCTCCACATAACTGTCGATGGTGAAGTTCTTCGGCCAAGGGCTAAAGCCACCAAGTATCTCGTTGGTCGTCTTGAACGACATGTTCACGAGCCAGTAGATCGGCAGAAGCAGGAAGATGATGTAGAGCGTTGGAACGAGCCAGCGGGTCACTCTCATTGGTCTTCTCCCCGGGTCATCAGCGTGTAGAAGATCCAGCTCACCAGAAGTGTCATCAGAAAATAGATGATGCTCATGGCGGCAGCGATGCCGAGATTGAACTCACCAAGCGCCGCCTTCACCAGATCGATGGACAGGAAGGTCGTGGCATTGCCCGGCCCACCGCCGGTCAAGACGAAGGGCTCGGTGTAGATCATAAAGGAATCCATGAAGCGCAGGAGAATTGCGATCGTCAGAACGCGGTTCATCTTGGGCAGCTGGATGTAACGGAAGACCGACCAGCGCGACGCGCCATCGATCTTGGCTGCCTGGTAATAAGCCTCCGGGATGGAACGCAGGCCCGCGTAGGCCAGCAGCACCACGAGAGACGTCCAGTGCCAGACATCCATCAGGACCACCGTGAACCAGGCGGAGATGGGCTGGCGAGTAAAATTGTAGGGGATGCCGAGTGCATTGAGCCCATAGCCGAGAAGGCCGATATCCGGCAGGGCCATGATATTCCACATGGCGCCCACCACATTCCACGGGATGAGCAGCGGCAGTGCCATCAGCACGAGGCAGACCGACACCCAGGGGCCAGAACGGGGCATGGTGAGAGCGATGGCAACACCAAGCGGCACCTCGATGAGCAGGATGATCCCAGTGAAGAGAAACTGCCGGAACAGCGAGGCATGAAAACGCTCGGAAGTGAGCACGTCCTCATACCATTTCGTTCCCTCGAAGAAGAACAGATTGTTGCCGAAGGTTTCCTGTACCGAGTAGTTCACAACGGTCATCAGTGGGATGATGGCATTAAAGGCCACCAGCAACAGGACCGGCAGGACGAGAAACCAGGCGCGGTTGTTCCATGTCTTGGTCATGCCGCCCCTCCCTGACGCGCGGAGACTGGATCAACGCGCCATGAATCCGCATAAATGTTGACACCTGCGGGATCGAAACTGATGTGTGGTTCGCCTGGCAGGGCAGCACCTTCGGGAACGATCGCCGCCACGGTCTCTCCCTCGACGGTCGCATGAACGATCTTGCGCCGCCCGGTATCTTCCACGCGCACGATCTTAGCGGGGATGCCCTTTTCGCCAATACGCACATACTCCGGACGCACACCCAGCTCCATCCTCGCATCCCGCATTTCCGGGATCTGCCCTTCCAGAGCGATGGAATGGTCGCCGATATGAGCGCCCTGCCCGTCGATCCGGACGGGAAGAACATTCATGCCCGGAGAGCCTATGAAATAGCCGACAAAGGTGTGGTTGGGGCGCTCAAAAAGCTCTTCCGGCGTGCCGATCTGAACAATCTCGCCCTCATTCATGACCACGACCTGATCGGCGAAGGTGAGCGCCTCGGTCTGATCATGGGTGACATAGACCATGGTGAAGGCAAAACGCCGGTGCAGTTCCTTCAACTGAGAGCGCAACACCCATTTCATATGCGGGTCGATCACCGTCAGCGGCTCGTCGAAGAGAATGGCGCTCACATCGGAGCGAACCAGCCCGCGGCCGAGCGCGATCTTCTGTTTGTCGTCGGCGGTCAGACCCTTGGCTTTCTGATCGGCCCGGTCTGCCAGATCGATCATGGTGAGCGTCTCGCGCACCCGCCGTTCGATCTCGTCGGCCGCAACGCCGCGATTGCGCAGGGGAAAGGCAAGATTCTGGTAGACCGTCATCGTGTCGTAAACGACCGGAAACTGGAACACCTGCGCGATATTGCGGGCTTCGGTGGACAGGTCCGTCACATTCTGCCCATCGAACAGTATCTCGCCCTCCGTCGGACGCAGGAGGCCCGAAATGATGTTCAAAAGCGTGGTCTTGCCGCAACCCGATGGACCGAGCAACGCATAGGCCCCGCCATCGTCAAACGTGTGGTGGACCCGCTTCAGGGCATAATCGTCATCGCTCGCAGGGTTGGGCAGATAGGCGTGGCGGATGTTGTTGAGATCAATTCGCGCCATTCCCGCCTCCTATGCAGCCCGGCTGTTGCCGGTCGTGACACGCCGGTTCGCCTTATCGAACACCAGCATGTGGCGCGTATCGATGAACACATCGACGGTTTCGCCCACCTCCAGACGGTGAATGCCCTCTTCCAGCATCACCCATCGGTGGCCCGCGAAATCAAGATGAACGAAACTTTCAGACCCGGTGATTTCGGTCACCGACACACTGGCACGAACACAAACTGCATTGGGCTCGCGAGGCGCAAGAGAAAGGTGATGCGGCTGGAAGCCAAGCGTGTACGGACCGTCGGGCGCACTTTCGTGGCCCTGCGGCACAGGCAACTGAACAGTATTGTCGAGTGAAAAATGTCCGCCCGCCTTTGACACCGAAACCGTATTCAAAGGTGGGTCGGAGAAGGTGCGCGCGGTCACGAGATCGACCGGTTTGCGGAACACGTCGATGGTTGGCCCGAACTGCGTCAACCGGCCCTGGCTGAGGGTCGCGGTATTTCCACCAAGAAGCAGCGCTTCGCTGGGCTCGGTGGTGGCGTAGACGAAGATGGCGCCGGACGCTGCAAATATCTTCGGCAATTCGGCACGCAGCTCTTCTCGAAGCTTGTAATCCAGATTGGCCAGCGGTTCATCCAGAAGCACGAGACGCGCTTCCTTGACCATGGCGCGGGCCAGCGCCGTGCGCTGCTGCTGACCGCCGGAAAGCTCCAGCGGCGTCCGACCCAGATGCGGTGTCAGGTGCAGAAGACCGGCGGCCTGCCGTACCTTCTCCTCGATGACCCGTTTTTCCAAGCCCGCGACACGCAGCGGGGATGCGATGTTTTCGTAAACCGACATCGCCGGATAGTTGATGAACTGCTGGTAGACCATGGCGACGCTGCGCTTCTGGACGGGGATGCCGGTAACATCCTCTCCTTCCATCCAAACACTTCCGGATGTGGGCCGATCGAGCCCGGCCATGAGCCGCATCAGGCTGGTTTTGCCAGCAAGCGTCGGTCCGAGCAGCACATTGAGTGAGCCCGGCTCCAGCCGCAGCGAAACATCATCTATGTGCGTTTCGCCGGAAACGACCTTTGAAACATTGCGCAGTTCAAGCATGTCCTCCCCCAGCGTTGGCCGCCTGGTCTTGCATTCCCGAAATCTCACGCATGTAATTGTCGACTTCTGCCGCCTCCTCCGGCGTCAGCCGCAAACCGCGCTTGGTTCTGCGCCAAAGCACATCCTCCCCACTGACCGCCCATTCATGAGCGGCCAGATAGCGCAATTCAGTTTCGTAAAGATCGACGCCGAAATGCCGTCCGAGATCGCCCAGCGATTGAGCATCCCCGAGAATCTCTCGGGCACAGAGGCCGTAAAGCCTGACTAGCCGGGCCGCATGATGACGATCGAGAAACGCGTAGTCGCGCAGCAGCGCTTCTACCTGCGCTTCATAACCGTCAAAAGCGAACTCGCCACCCGGTAGCGTGGCCGAATGGGTCCATGGTCGACCTTTTGCGCCGATGGATTCGGCGATTTTCTCCAGCGCAGATTCAGCCAGCTTGCGATAAGTCGTTATCTTGCCGCCGAACACATGCACCATGGGCGCCCCACCCCGCGCAGTCTCCGATTTCAGCACATAATCCCGCGTAGCTTCCTGCGCTTTCGAGGCGCCGTCATCAAACAGCGGACGCACGCCGGAATACGTCCACACGATATCGTCGCGTCTTACCGGTTCGGCAAAATACTCGCTGGCGGCAGCGCACAGATAATCGATCTCGCTGTCGCTGATCGCGACCTCCCTGGGGTCGCCTTCATAGTCCTGATCGGTGGTACCAATGAGCGTGAATTCGCCCTCATAGGGTATGGCAAAGATGATCCGCCCATCGGCGTTCTGGAAGAAATAGGCGCGAGGATCGTCGAACTTTCCCCGAACAACGATGTGACTGCCCTTCACCAGACGCACATTTTGAACGTCATTCTGACCGAGCACCCCCGAAATGACATGATCGACCCACGGGCCGGCGGCATTGACGAGGTAGCGCGCACGCACTGTTTCTTTCTCACCCGTCAAAAGGTTCTGAATCCGGATTTTCCAGATACCGTTTTCGTCTTCTGCTGAAACCACGCGTGTGCGCACCCGCACATCGGCACCCCGGTCGGCAGCGTCCCGGGCATTGAGTACGACAAAGCGGGCATCGTTGACCCAGCAATCGGAATACTCGAACGCCCGGCGATAGGACTCTTTTAGCGGCTCTCCGGCCGCATCGGTGCGCATGTCGAGCGTGCGGGTCTTGGGAAGCAGCTTCCTTCCGCCGATATGATCATAGATAAAAAGCCCGATGCGGATGAGCCAGGCCGGCCGCAGGCCCTTGTGCAAGGGCAGAACGAAACGCATGGGCCAGATGATGTGCGGCGCGTTGCGCCACAGTATCTCACGCTCCATCAGAGCTTCGCGAACGAGACGAAACTCGTAATATTCGAGATAGCGCAGCCCGCCGTGAATGAGCTTGGTAGAGCCTGATGAGGTCCCGCTCGCCAGGTCGTTCATTTCCGCCAGAAACACGGAGTACCCACGCCCGACAGCATCGCGGGCGATGCCGCATCCATTGATCCCGCCGCCAATGACGAACACGTCGAAAATCTCGGAACGGGCGAACTTGGAAGCGGGCACGCGTTTCTCCCCTGCCTCTCGGATCACAGGAAACTTTCCTGCCTTGGAGATAAAAGAATTATTTCGAAAGAAAAATGAATGTCAAACGAAAATCATTATTCGTTAACATTCTGTCTCGATCAACCGGACACCCACCTCTTCGCAGAGCCCCCGCATGGCCGGCAGAGGGCAACGGTCCGTGATGAATGTGTCGACCTGGGACAAGTGACCGATCCGAACCGGCGCACCACGTTCGAACTTGGTGGAATCCGAAACCAGGATCACGTGCCGCGCATTGGCGATGATGGCCTGCGCCACCTTCACCTCGCGAAAATCGAAATCGTAGAGCGCGCCATCCGGATCGATGGAAGAGACACCAATGACCGCGTAGTCGACCTTGAACTGACGGATGAAATCAACCGCAGCTTCGCCAACGATCCCGCCATCCGATCCGCGCACCACACCACCGGCAATGATGACTTCGAACGAAGGAAAAACCCGCATCCTATTGGCAACATTTATATTATTTGTGATGACCATGAGACCTTCATGATCAAGAAGCGCATCACTTACGGCCTCAGTGGTGGTACCGATATTCACAAAAAGCGACGCTCTGTCGGGGATGATCCGCGCCGCTGCCTGGCCTATCGCCCGTTTTTCCTCCGAGGCGATTTTGCGCCGCGCTTCATATTCCATGTTTTCTATCCCGGAAGGCAGGAGGGCTCCGCCGTGAATCCGGGTCAGGAGGCGTCGATCGCAAAGCTCGTTGAGATCACGCCGTATCGTCTGCGGTGTCACACCGAATTGTTCGGCTAAATCGTCGACCAGAACGCGGCCATGCTCCTTTGCCTGCTCGAGGATTTCTGCCAGCCGTGGCGTCAAGAAGGAAGGGTTCATCGGGATCTCAATGTTCGTTTTGGCAATTTAATTCTAAAAACGAAAATAGAGCAAGGTCTCTGCGACCCCAATCGCCCCCAAAACACATTGCAGTCATAGCGGCCGTCATCACGCGTGAAACCATTCCCGCGCGCACCTCGTGACTTCAAACCGGACTGAAATGCGGGACTGTCTCAATGAAAAAGTCGGTCACGCTCAGAAATGGGAGAACCGCAAAATGAAAAACTTTCTGCCGACCATCACGCTGACACTGCTTGCACCTGTTTTCGCTTTCGCAGGCGAAGCAGAAATCCGCGCGGCGCAATCCTCCATCAGAAACCAGATCGAAGCCTTTCGGGCCGGCGACGATGCGCGGGCCTACACCTATGCCGCACCGAATATCAGGGAGCTCTTTCCGACGGTCGACCGGTTCATGGAGATGGTCACACGTGGCTATCAACCGGTCTACCGTCCCCGCAGCTTAACTTTCGGCAAAGCGATCGAACCGGATGCAACAACCGTTGTCCAGCGCGTACTGACGACCGGCCCGAACGGCAAAAGCCATGAGGCAGTCTACACATTGAAACGACAGCCCGACGGCACCTATCGGATCTCAGCTGTCAGCTTGAGAGAGGCAGCAGACTTCGCGATCTGACGTGCGCAAAAACATGAGCCGGGTTGCCGGACACGTTAGCGCTTGAAATCAGGGAGACTCTTGAAAGCCCTCTTCAAAGCGTCGGACCAGCCCTCCGAGATTTCCCGCAGATAGGGATCGTCGGCTTCGATACGCTTTTCGTAGCCGATGCGGAATGTGTCGTTCTTATAGTATAAAAGATCGATTGGCAGGCCGACGGACAGGTTGGACTTCAGCGTGGAATCGAAGGAAACCAACAGGAGCTTCACCGTTTCCTCCAGGCTCATGGCCGGATCGAACGCACGCACCAGAATGGGTTTGCCATATTTGGTCTCGCCAATCTGGAAGAACGGCGTATCGGCGCTCACCTCGATGAAATTCCCCTCCGGGTAAATCAGGAACAGGCGCGGTGCCATGCCGCGGATCTGGCCGCCGAGGATGAAGGAGGCACCGAAAGCGTCAGCACTCTGTCCGACGGGCGCCGACTGACGGATAACTTCCTTAACCGTATCACCGACCAGACGGGCCGCCTGATACATGGACGGCGTTTCGATCATGGACGGGGTTCGTTCATCGGGCGCCTTGGTGCGCTCGTCGAGCAGGCTGACCACGGCCTGCGTGGTTGCCAGATTACCCGCCGAAAGCAGCACCAAAACGCGGTCGTCCGGCTTTTGCCAGCAATGCATCTTGCGAAAGGTGGAAATGTTGTCCACGCCGGCATTCGTCCGCGTGTCCGACATGAACACCAGGCCATGCTGCGTTTTCAGCCCGACGCAATAGGTCATCTGGACCGTGCCTCATTCAGATTCGTTCAGAAAGACTACTGCTCCACCGTGATCTGAACCGCAAGCTCTTCCTGAGCCTGGCCGATCCGGATCCCCATCACAGGCATCGCATCGCGGTAGTCACGGCCCGTAGCAACGCGGACATAACGGTCGTCTGCCGAAATTCCGTTGGAGCAGTCAAAGGCCACCCACCCGAGCCCCTCTAGATGCGCCTCGGCCCAGGCGTGGCTCGCGGCCTGATCATCACTGTCATCCATCCGCAGATACCCGCTTACATACCGCGCCGGAAAGCCCATCAGTCGAGCAGACGTCAGAAAAATATGCGTATGATCCTGGCAGACGCCTTCACCATTTTCGATTGCATCCTCCGCCGTGGTGGCTGCATCCGTCACCCCGACCCGATAGGCAACACGCTCGCGCACCTCACTCATAAGCGCGTGCAGACGTTCTACATCCGTGGCGCCTGTGATATCCCGCACGAGTGCTGATACGCCACGTCCAACTGTGCAAAGGGCGGTCTGCTGCTCAAATAGCCATAGCGGAGCGAGCCCCTGGTGTTTGCCCGTGACGCCTGCAGTGTCACGGGTTTCCACGACACCCGATGCTTCGAGCGTAATCGTGTTCTGCCCGCCTTCTATGCTCACCAGCCGCGTGTCATTCCCGAACCCGTCGATGAATTGCGCTTCCTGTGTTGCGCCTTCAGTATTCAGCGACCACTCGAGCACGTCCTGGGTCGGGCCACTTTGAGGGCACAACCGAAGGCGCTGCAACGCATAGGAAAGAGGCGCATCATAGCGATATTCCGTGCGGTGCGTGATTTTCAGACGCATCGGACTGCCCTCAGTAGAAGCGGAAATCTGTCGCGATCTGATTGCCCAAAGCGGCATTATCGCGGATGAAATCGCTCAGGAATTCGTGCAAGCCTTCATCGAATATATCCGAAACTGCGGCCGTTTTCAGTTTCTCGTACTTGGCATCAGCCATCTCGTTGCAACGTTGTCGCACACCATATTCATCTGCCAGATAGCCCAAAGAATCGCAGATTTGCCGGTAACAAAACGCCAGGGAGCGCGGCATACGCCGGTTCAATATCAGATAATCGGCGATGTTCGCCGGATTGAAATCGCCTTCATGGGTCCAGCGGTATGACCGCAAGGCAGAAACCGAACGCAAGATCGTTTGCCACTGGATGTTATCGAGTGGGGAACCGACCCAAGCAGCTGATGGCAGCAGCACATAGTATTTGACATCGAGTATGCGGGAAGTGTTGTCGGCGCGTTCGATCATCGTACCCATTTGCGCGAAATCGAAGATCTCGTTGCGCAACATGGTGCCCTGAAATGCACCGCGTATAAGTGCGGTTTCGCGTTTGACCGCATCGAGAACGGCAGGCAGGTCCTGCTCGTCCACTCGGCGCTTTAGCATGCGATGCATGGCCATCCACGCTTCGTTGACACTCTCCCAAGTTTCCCGCGTCAGTGCGGTTCTCACCATCCGTGCATTCATGCGCGCCGTATCCATGCAGGACAGTACGCTCGAAGGGTTCGCCGTGTCCCGGAGCAGGAAATTTGTAACCGTGGCCGTATCGAACGTATCATTGTCCTGTTCGAACAAATCACGCACACCAGCGCTCGTGAGAACCGAGGCCCATTCGTCGGATGAGGCGCTTGTCTGCGTCAACGCCAGCCTCAGCCCGGTGTCGACCAGACGCGCCATATTCTCCGCCCGCTCGATGTAACGGGCCATCCAGTAAAGACCGTTGGCTGAACGTCCAAGAAGCATGTCAGCGCGCCCTAATCATCGAGAACCCAGGTATCCTTGGTGCCACCCCCTTGGGAGGAGTTGACCACGAGTGATCCCTTCTTCAATGCCACTCTCGTAAGTCCACCCGGTACGATCCGTATGCGATCCGACACGAGGACGAAGGGACGCAGATCCACATGGCGTGGCGCCAGCCCCTTGCTGGTCAGGATCGGACAGGTGGAGAGCGACAGCGTCGGCTGGGCGATGTAGTTTTTCGGGCGGGCCTTCAGTTTCTTTGCAAAAGCCGTCCTCTCCTTCTTCGAGGCCGCCGGTCCCACGAGCATGCCGTAACCACCGGATCCGTGGACTTCCTTGACCACCAGTTCGTCAAGATGCTCCAGAACATAAGCAAGGCTGTCCGGCTCTGAGCAGCGCCAGGTGGGCACATTGGGCAAAATCGCCTTGCGCCCTGTATAAAACTCCACAATATCGGGCATATAGGAATAGATCGCCTTGTCGTCGCATATCCCGGTCCCCGGAGCATTCGCAATGGTGATCTTGCCGGCGCGATAGACATCCATGATGCCCGGCACACCAAGGACCGAATCCGGCCGGAAGGTCAGCGGGTCGAGATAGTCGTCGTCAATCCTGCGATAGAGAACATCAATACGCCTGTAGCCCTGTGTGGTCCGCATGGCCACATGGCCGTCCACCACGCGGAGATCCGATCCCTCCACCAGTTCCACGCCCATCTGGTCGGCGAGGAAAGCGTGCTCGAAATAGGCTGAATTGAAGCTACCGGGCGTCAGAACGGCAATGGTAGGCTTTCCATCGCAAAGTTCCGGTTTAACGCAGGCGAGAGAATCGCGCAGGAGCTGCGGGTAGTTCTCAACCGGCCTCACCTTCACCTGCTGAAACAGCTCGGGAAAGAGCTGCATCATGGTCTCCCGGTTTTCCAGCATATAGGAGACCCCGGAAGGGGTGCGGGCATTGTCTTCCAGAACGAAGAAATCGTTTTCACCTGTGCGCACAATGTCGACACCGGTGATGTGGGTGTAGACCCCTCCAGGTGGTTTTACGCCGATCATTTCCGGCAAGAACGCCTCATTGCCGGAGATGATTTCGCGGGGTATGCGCCCCGCACGCAGAATTTCCTGTCGATGATAGATGTCTTCGAGAAACGCATTGAGCGCCTGAACACGCTGCTCGATACCCTGGACCAGCCGGCGCCATTCCTTGCCGGAAATTATGCGTGGAACAATGTCGAACGGGATCAGCCGCTCCGCCGCCTCCTGATCGCCATAAACTGCAAAGGTGATACCGGTTCTGCGGAAAACCCGTTCCGCGTCGCCCGCCTTCTGCTTCAGGCGTTTGGCATCCTGCCGGTCAAACCAGCTCTGGTAATCTTCGTAGGGATCTCGGGCCTGGCCCCCCAGGCGCATCTCGTCAAATGGCGTCAAGAAATGCTCCTCTCAGGAGTATTTCAGCGGGGAAGCCGGAAAAAAGCAAGTTGTTTCTAAATGTTACGACAGCGGGAGCAGAGAACGGAAGACAATGCCCAATTCATACGCTGCAAATGGCCAGTCCTGCTCATTATCTGAGCAAACCTGTTCAAAGCGGCGGAATATCGCCTTCTTCCCAGGCCGTGCGGATTTCCGCTGATCGCTTGGCAAAGCGACCGGTTTCGATGGCGTCGCGGATATCCTGCATGAGAGACTGGTAGTATGCGAGGTTGTTCCAGGTGAGCAACATGCCGGCAAGCGACTCTCCTGCTTTCACCAGATGATGAAGATAGGCACGCGAATAATCCCGCGCAGCCGGGCAAGCGCTCTCTTCATCCAGCGGACGCGTATCCTCGGCATGGCGGGCATTCTTGAGGTTGATCTTGCCGCGCCGTGTGTAGGCAAGTCCATGCCGCCCCGCACGGGTGGGCATCACGCAATCGAACATATCGATGCCGCGCGCAACCGATTTCAAGATGTCGTCTGGGGTTCCAACGCCCATCAGATAGCGCGGTTTTTCGACCGGTAGAACCGGACAGGTGGCCTCGAGCATCTCGAGCATGACCGCCTGCGGTTCACCCACGGCCAGCCCGCCGACGGCATAGCCTTTCAGATCCATTGCAGCGAGAGCCTTCGCCGAACGCTCGCGCAAATGTGGCTTGTCTCCACCCTGGACGATGCCGAACATCGCTTTGCCAGATTGATTACCGAACGCCGACTTGCAGCGTTCCGCCCAGCGCAGAGACAGCTCCATGGCGCGTTCGATTTCGGCGTCTTCCGCCGGCAATGCAACACATTCATCGAGCTGCATCTGGATGTCTGAGCCGAGCAAGCCCTGAATCTCGATCGAGCGCTCGGGCGACATTTCAAACACCTGGCCATCCACATGCGAGCGGAAGGTAACGCCTTTTTCGGTGATTTTACGCAGGTCCGCCAACGACATGACCTGAAACCCGCCCGAATCCGTCAGGATGGGGTATGGCCAGCGCGCGAATTCGTGCAATCCACCAAGCCGCGCCATCCGCTCCGCACCCGGACGCAGCATAAGGTGGTACGTATTGCCGAGGATGATGTCCGCACCCAGGTCACGCACCTGATCCATATACATTGCCTTGACCGTGCCTGCGGTTCCCACCGGCATGAAGGCGGGGGTACGGATCGTACCGCGCGGCATGGAGATTTCGCCACGTCGGGCATCGCCATCCGTCGCCAGAAGGCGGAAGGTGAACTGGTCACTCACGACTGATCGTCCCTGAAAAGCAGGCTGGCATCACCATAGGAATAGAAGCGGTATTCATTGCGGATCGCATGATCATAGGCGCGCTTCATGGTCTCTGTTCCACAAAAGGCCGAAACGAGCATAAAAAGCGTCGAGCGCGGCAGATGAAAGTTCGTCATCAGGATATCAACCGTGCGGAAACGATATCCAGGCGTGATGAAGATGTCAGTCGCGCCTGACCATGCCTCAAGTGTCCCGGTGCGCTGTGACGCGCTTTCCAGGAGCCGCAACGAGGTGGTGCCTACCGAAACAATGCGCCCGCCCCGTTGCCGGACCGCCTTCAAGGCTTCCGCCGTCTCGGCATCCACCTCACCCCATTCGGAGTGCATCTTGTGGTCGTCCGTATCGTCAACCTTGACTGGGAGAAAGGTACCCGCTCCTACATGCAGGGTCACGAAATGGCGCTCGATCCCGGCTGTGTCCAGCGCCTGCATCAGTTCCGGGGTGAAATGGAGACCGGCCGTCGGTGCCGCAACCGCACCCTCTTCACGGGCATAAATCGTCTGGTAATCGACTTCATCGCGCTCGTCCTCTGCACGTTTGCCTGCGATATAGGGTGGCAGCGGCATGTAGCCCACAGCCGCGATCGCCTCGTCCAGAACCGGACCTGAGAAATCAAACACGAGGAGCGCTTCGCCCCCTTCGCCCTTTTCCGTTACTGTCGCTTCAAGCGTACCGAGGAAACAGCTTTCACCATCATGGCCAAACTGGATGCGCTCGCCTGCGTTCACGCGCTTTGCCGGCTTCAGGAATGCGCGCCAGCGATCCGGCCCTTCACGCATATGCAGCGTTGCCTCGATGCGCGCCTCGGTCTCCCCTCGCCGGCGAACACCACTGAGGCGGGCGGGAATGACCTTTGTGTCATTGAAAACCAGCGCATCGCCGGGCTGAAGTATTTCGGGAAGCTCCCGGACCACGTGATCGCTCAGGGCCCCGCCCTCGACCTTCAGAAGCCGTGCGGAATCGCGCGGACTGGCAGGTCGCAGCGCAATCCGCTCCTCCGGCAGCTCGAAATCAAAGATGTCTACACGCATCGCAAACCGGCCGGCAAACAGGACCGGGCGACCTTTCCGCCGCCCGGTATAAAAACTCAGGCAACGTCCGCCGCGACCCGCATGGAGATGATGGAGTCGGGCTCTGAGACCGGCTCGCCACGCTTGATCTTGTCGATGCTGTCCATGCCCTCGGTTACCTGCCCCCAGACAGAGTACTGTCGATCAAGCCAGGGTGCCTTGTCGAAGCAAATGAAGAACTGGGAGTTGGCGGAGTTCGGATTCTGCGACCGGGCCATCGAACAGGTACCGCGCTCATGGGCCATGTTTGAGAACTCGGCCTTGAGATCCGGCTTGTCAGATCCGCCCATGCCCGTGCCGGTCGGATCTCCTGTTTGCGCCATGAAACCATCGATGACGCGGTGGAAAACGATGCCATCGTAGAACTTGTCGCGCGTCAGTTCCTTGATGCGCTTCACATGTTCGGGAGCAACGTCCGGAAAGAGCTGGATGATGACCTTGCCCTTGGTCGTCTCCATCACGATGGTGTTTTCCGGATCCTTGATATCAGCCATTCTTAAACCTTTTCTATTGTCGATGCGCTTAATTCGCGTCGTCGCCTGCCATGCGTGCGCTCAGAATCCTGTCCGGGTTCTGCACCATACCGTTCTGCGCCGCGTCGCCCTTCTTTATCGCATCGACCAGTTCCATGCCCGATTCGACCTCACCGATCACCGTGTATTGTCCGTTCAGGTGCTCCGCAGGCGCAAACATAATGAAAAACTGAGAATTGGCGGAATTTGGATCCTGAGACCGCGCCATTCCGACGGTGCCGCGCGTGAATGCTGCCTCAGAGAACTCCGCCGGCAAATTTGGCTTGTCCGAACCACCGGTACCGACGAGCCGGGCATCAAAGCCGTCCTCGACATCGCCGTACTGAACATCACCCGTCTGCGCCATGAACCCGTCGATCACCCGATGGAAAGCGACATTGTCATAGGCCCCTTCCTCGACAAGGGCCTTGACCTGCTCAACGTGCTTCGGCGCAAGATCTGGCCGCAATGCGATGGTCACCTCACCGTTCCTGAGCTTTAAAATCATCGTATTCTCCGGCTCGGCGGCTGAAGCCATGCCGAGGCCGGCAATAAGGGCACCGACCACGAGCGCAGACGAAGCGAGCTTGCGAAGCTGCATAAAACTCTCCTTTTGGTTTCAGGCGGGGAATTTGGCCTTAAGCGCTGCCAGTACCACGGAAGGCACGAATGGCGCGATGTCTCCACCCATGGAAGCGATCTGACGGACAAGTGTGGCGGTAATGGTGCGCACGGACGGGCTGGCCGGCAAAAAAACCGTTTGCAGGTCCGGCGCCATGGTCTCGTTCATGCCGGCCATTTGCATCTCGTAGTCCAGATCCGTGCCGTCGCGCAGACCGCGGATCATGATCGAGGCACCCTGTGTGCGCGCGGCGTCGATCACCAGTTTGTCAAACGCCACGACCTCGATCCGCCCGGCGTCTTGACCCAATTCGGCCACCGCAGAACGCTCAATCAGCGAAACGCGCTCTTCGTAGCTGAAAAGCGGCTTTTTGCCCGGATGAACGCCGATCCCGACGACCACTTTGTCGGCCACAGTCAACGCACCCTTGAGCACATCGAGGTGGCCGTTTGTGAGAGGGTCGAATGACCCCGCATAGAAAGCTGTTCGCTCGGTCATGGCGTGCTTGTATCCATCTTAGCAGGCGTTGGCAATTCGCCAATCGCGCCTCTTGGGCTCGAGCCAGAACCACTTCGGCGGAAAAAGATGAACCACGCCTGAACGCCTCATTCAACAGCGGTTTGAACCAAATCGGCTAGTCAGGTCACCAATGCCTGCAGGGGCGCCGCGTTGAAGAATGAAACCAAATCGCGGCTCTCTACGTTAATAGACCAAAAGGAGACAAGCCATGCTGATCTTTACGCTCGCTGCCGCAATGACCGTCGCGATGCTGATTGCCACCGTCGTCGGTCTCCATGAAGAAGCCAGCCGCATCAAGCTGGAGAATCGCGTCCGCAGCTCTGCCAACCGTCGCTTTCATTAAACCCGAAGCGAGGCGGTGAAAAAGTCTGAGTTGGTACCGCAGCCGATCACTCTGCAGCACCATCTCCCTGTTCCGTAACCACTTCGCTCTCTACGGCTTCATCGCCTGTTGAAATTTCATCTTCGGTCTGCGTGTCCGAAATGCGCTCTACCGAAACCACCTTCTCGTCCTTTGCGGTATTGAAGATGGTAACACCCTTTGTGGCTCGGCTGGCAATACGTATTCCGTTCACCGGAACCCGGATAACCTGCCCGGCATTGGAAACCAGCATGATCTGATCGTCCTCCTCCACCGGGAATGCGGCAACCAAGGGGCCGATTTCATCGGTTTTGCTGACATCCGTGGCTCGAATGCCCTTGCCGCCTCGACCGGTCACCCTGAAATCATAACTTGAAGAACGTTTTCCGTAACCGAATTCGCTGACGGTCAAAACCATCTGTTCGCGAGCTTTCAGTTCCTCATAGCGTTCGGGCGAAAGGCTCTCTTCCTCTCCCAGTTCCTCATTGGTGAGAGCAACTTCTTCCTCATCCCCGTTCGCCTGCCTGCGTTCTGCCGCTGCCTGCTTCAGATAGGCGGCACGTGCGGCAGGGCTTGCTTCGACGTGGGAAAGTATCGCCATGGAGATTACGCGGTCGCCCTCTGCCAGATTGATGCCGCGCACGCCGATCGAATTGCGGCCTGCAAAGACGCGCACATCCGAGACACAGAAGCGGATGCACTGGCCCGAAGCTGCGGTCAGCAACACGTCATCATCCTCTGTACAGGTGTAGACACCGAGGATCTCGTCATTTGGATCGTCCAGCTTCATCGCAATCTTGCCGTTGCGATTGACCTGTACGAAATCTGAAAGCTTGTTGCGGCGCACCGTTCCCCGGGTGGTGGCGAACATGACGTCAAGCGCGCCCCAGCTTTCCTCGTCTTCAGGCAGCGGCATGATCGTCGTGATGCTTTCGCCCTCCTCCAGCGGCAGCATGTTGCGCAGAAACTTGCCGACGGATTGCGGCGTTCCGACCGGGAGGCGCCAGACCTTTTCCTTATAGACGATACCGCGCGAGGAGAAGAACAGAATGGGTGTGTGCGTGTTGGCGACAAACAGCCGCGTGACGAAATCCTCGTCCTTGGTCGACATGCCCGAACGGCCCTTGCCGCCCCGCGCCTGCGCCCGGTAGATCGATAGAGGCACGCGCTTGATATAACCTTTGCGGGTGACGGTGACCACCATGTCCTCGCGCTGGATCAGGTCCTCATCGTCGAGGTCTGCTCCACCTTCGGTGATTTCGGTCCGGCGAGGTGTGCCGAATTCGTCCCGTACGGCAATGAGTTCGTCTTTGACGATCTGCTGAATACGGGCGCGCGATGCCAGAATTTCCAGGTAATCGCTGATTTCTGCACCGATCTGGTTCAACTCGTCGGCGATTTCATCGCGACCGAGTGCTGTCAACCGCTGCAGACGCAGTTCGAGGATCGCGCGGGCCTGCTCCTCGGAAAGATTGTAGGTGCCATCCTCGTTGATCCGATGCCGCGGATCGTCGATCAGAAGGATCAGGGCTTCCACGTCAGCCGCGGGCCAACGACGCTCCATCAATTGCTCGCGCGCCGTCTGCGGATCCGGCGCATGGCGGATAAGCTTGATCACCTCGTCGATATTGGCGACAGCGATGGCAAGACCGACCAGCACATGCGCGCGGTCGCGCGCCTTGCGCAGCAGGTATTTGGTGCGGCGGCTGACGACGTCTTCGCGGAAATGGACAAAGGCCTTCAAGAGATCGAGCAGGTTCATCTGCTCAGGCTTACCGCCATTCAGCGCAACCATGTTCGCACCGAATGAAGTTTGCAGCGGCGTGAACCGATAAAGCTGGTTCAGCACGACATCGGCAACTGCATCGCGCTTCAACTCGACCACGACCCGATAGCCCTGGCGGTCGCTCTCGTCACGGATATCGGAGATACCCTCGATGCGCTTGTCGCGCACCAGTTCAGCCATCTTCTCGATCATCGAGGCCTTGTTGACCTGATAGGGTATTTCCGAGATCACGATGGCTTCACGATCGTTGCGCGCCGGCTCGATGGCCACCTTGCCGCGCATCATGATGGAGCCGCGGCCGGTTTCATAGGCACTGCGGATTCCGGACCGTCCGAGGATAAGGCCCCCGGTGGGGAAATCCGGCCCCGGAATCAGCTCCTGCAGTTCAGGCAGACTGATCGCCGGATTGTCGATCATGGCCACGCAGCCATTGATGACTTCCGACAGATTGTGCGGCGGAATGTTGGTCGCCATGCCAACCGCGATGCCACCGGAACCATTGACCAGAAGGTTCGGATAACGGGCCGGAAGCACTTTAGGTTCACTGCCGGACCCGTCATAGGTGTCCTGGAAGTCGACCGTTTCCTTGTCGATATCCTCGAGAAGCTCGTGGGCGCCCTTTGTCAACCGGGACTCGGTATAGCGCATCGCCGCCGGCGGATCGCCATCGATGGAACCGAAATTGCCCTGACCGTCGATCAGTGGCAGGCGCATGGACCAATGCTGCGCCATACGCACAAGCGCATCGTAGATCGCCGCATCTCCGTGAGGATGGTATTTACCCATCACATCGGCGACAGGACGTGCCGACTTCACATATTTGCGGTTCCAGTGATAGCCGCTTTCGTGCGAGGCGTAGAGAATGCGCCGGTGCACCGGTTTCAAACCGTCGCGCACATCCGGGAGTGCGCGGCTCACGATGACGCTCATCGCGTAATCGAGATAGGAGCGCTGCATCTCCTCGATGATGGAAATCGGCTCGATATCGTCGGGCTCGCCCGGTCCGGTCGGCGTTGTCTGGTCAGTCAAATCGGATCACACACAAAATAAGGAATCACTGACTTCTTATATATGAAACGCCATTGATTCTCCAATCGGAGCAGAGATTGGCGCAAAGGAAATCCAACGCAATTTCAGATGCATATGGCAGGTCTGTGAATGGAGGCACCGACAAATCGCCGCAGTCAGGCGCCTGGAGGTGGCAATCAGGGCTTTTCCGAACCCTCCTGGCTGGGCTAGACAGTCACAAGGGAGGACCCCATGTCAGGTTACGAGACCTTGTTCAACGCGTTCGTCACATTGCTCGTGACCGTGGACCCACCAGGTCTTGCGCCACTCTTTCTTGCGCTGACGGTCGGCATGAACCGTTCAGAGCGCAATCAGGTCGCCGTCCGCGCCGCAATCATCGGCTTCGCCGTTCTTGCGCTCTTCGGCGTGGCTGGCAGCGCCATACTTTCCGTTTTCGGCATCACACTTCCGGCGTTCCGCGTGGCCGGCGGTCTGCTTCTCTTCTTCATAGCGTTCGAGATGATTTTTGAACGCCGCCAGGAGCGCCACGAAAAAAGCGCCGAACGCGCCATCACCCGGGACATGATCCGAAATATTGCGGCATTTCCGCTGGCAATCCCCCTGATCGCCGGCCCCGGAGCGATTTCTGCCACCGTGCTTCTCTCCGGATCCTTCAGCGGCCTCACCGGAACCGCTACATTGCTGGCAATTCTTCTCACTACGATCGCCATTACCTACGCTGTGTTCACACTTGCAGAGCGCGTGGACCGCTTCCTCGGCGAGACAGGACGATCGATCCTGACAAGACTTCTGGGCGTGATACTTGCAGCTCTGGCCGTGCAGTTCGTCGCGGACGGCGCAAAGGCCCTGTTCCATGCGCCATAACGCAAGAAATCGAAAGAAAATGCCGGGAGTTGCGGAACACAACTGGAACATATAGAGTATGTTCTGGTTTTGTTTTTAACTGATTCTCGGTGGCTACCATGCTGACCCGCAAGCAGCACGAACTTCTCCTGTTCATTCATGAGCGCTTGAAGGAGACCGGAATTCCACCATCCTTCGACGAAATGAAGGAGGCGCTGGACCTTGCGTCCAAGTCGGGCATCCACCGGTTGATCACCGCCCTGGAAGAACGCGGCTTTATCCGCCGCCTTCCTAATCGCGCCCGTGCGCTCGAGGTGTTGCGCCTGCCCGATTCGATTGCGCCGGGCCTGAATGCCGGCGCACGCAGGTTTTCGCCGAGCGTCATTGAAGGCAGCCTCGGCAAAGCGCCACCATCCCAGCCCAAGCCGGCAGCCAGCAATGACGACTCTCTTGCCGGTGTCGTTTCGGTGCCGGTCATGGGGCGCATCGCTGCGGGTGTTCCGATCGATGCCATCCAGCACCAGACCCATTCCATCGCCGTCCCTCCGGACATGCTGAGCGGTGGTGACCACTATGCGCTGGAGGTCAAGGGCGATTCGATGATCGAGGCAGGCATCTTCGACGGCGACACCGTCATCATCCGCGAAACCCAGACTGCCAACCCCGGCGAGATCGTGGTTGCCCTTGTGGATCAGGAAGAAGCAACCCTGAAGCGCTTTCGGCGGAAGGGAGCGTCGATCGCCCTCGAGGCTGCCAATCCGGCATATGAAACACGGATATTCGGTCCTGACCGGGTCAAGGTTCAAGGGCGTCTGGTTGGCTTGATGCGCCGTTATTGACCTGCGGCGGAGAGGCATTTTTCCTCTCGCACATGGCTTCCTGAAACGTGAGTGTGGCCTGAAGCTTGAATGTGGAAGGAAGCCCGGGGTGTTGCCGATGCCTGCAGGTCAGGACGGGTTTTCTCGAAACAGTTCCTGCAACACATTCGGCAGCGTTTCAGGCAGGTCTTCGGCGATCAGACCGCGCCCGAGTGACCGACCGCATTCTGCGTGAATCCAGACGCCCGCGCATGCCGCTTCAAAAGCCGGCATCGCTTGAGCCATAAGGCTTGCGATTATCCCCGACAGTACATCGCCCGATCCGGCCGTTGCCAAGTGTGGCGTGGCGTTGACATTGATCGCCGCTCGCCCGTCGGGTGCCGCCACAATCGTATCAGGTCCCTTGAGCACAAGGGTCGCCCCGGATCGCACGGCCGCCTCCCGTGTTCGCTGCAGTTTCGAAGTTTCTGTTCCGTCGTGAAGATCGGGAAAAAGCCGGACGAATTCTCCCTCATGCGGGGTGAGAACAACCTTGCCGGCGGAAGCCCTGATCATGCCAAAAAACACATCCTGCATGCCGCCAAAGGCCGTGAGTGCGTCGGCATCGAAGACCAATCCGCTTGCGTCATTCGCCTTGTCGAGAAGAGCGCGTGCGAAACTGCGCGTTCGTCCCCCTGTGCCGGCGCCTGGCCCGAGAACGGTCCCGGTGGGTCCCCGGTCGACAAAAAAGGCCCGCAACTCGCTTACGGTGTCGGCTTTGCGCAGCATGATCGACGTCAAATGCATCGCATGAACCGAAAGCGCGTTGGCGGGCGAAAGAACCGTTACGGCCCCTGCCCCTGCGCGCGCCGCTGCCCGCGCAGCAAGTCGCGCCGCCCCTGTCGAGGTGGCCCCGCCAGAAATCACGGCCACATGACCGCGCGAATATTTGTGAGCGCTGACGCGAAGTTTCGGCAAGGCTTCCCGCCACAAAGCAGGCTGGTTTTCCCAAAGTGCCTGACCAACAGTATCAAGCGCGCTGTCTGCAATGCCTATATCCGCAACAACGAGATCACCGCACATTTGCCGCCCCGGCACGAGCAGATGTCCGGGCTTTTTGCGAAAGAAGGTGACGGTCAGATCCGCCGACAAGGCCGCGCCAAGTGGCTTTCCTGTCAATCCGCAAACACCTGAGGGCAGATCGATGGCGACCACAGCAAGCCCGCTGCTGCTTACCTTTCCGATGATCCCGGCCTCCATTTCTTCCAGGGGACGCGTCAGACCTGCGCCGAACAACGCATCCACCACAAGCCACCCTCGACTGGCTTCGAAAGCCGCCAATGGCTCCGGTTTAACCGGACAATCCATAAGTGCGATCGCGGCATCGCTGCCCGAGGCCGATTCGGCGTTGGCAAAAACGCGAACGCTCAGGCCTCGTTCTGTCAGGAGGCGCGCAACCACATAGCCGTCACCCCCATTGTTACCCGGGCCGCACAGGACGAGAAAGCCCTCCGCATCAGCATGACGAGCAAGGATTTCATCCACCACCGCCGCCCCCGCATTCTTCATGAGGCCATATCCGTCAAGCGCCCCCGCAGCGATCGCAGCGCGATCCACCCTGCGCATCTCTTCAGGCGTTAAAATCTCTAATTGCATCACATATTGCCGCTTTCTTCAGCGCATTGCATATTTTTTAAGCAGCCGCCAAACTGTACAGCGCACCGCATGTGTCCCTTGGTGCTTTTCAGAGGCACAGCACGCGATGTTTCGCTGCCTGAAAACCCGTGTGATTATGCCTTTCGGGAGGCACAATGCAGCGATTGGCACGGATCGTGCAAGACTCTGATCGGAGTTGGCATGTTTCGTGCTTTATTCGAACCGGAACAACAAGGGGCACGGGCTCACCGTTCCTGAACTCATTTGGAGGCCACCGAGGCATGAAAAAGGTCGAAGCGATCATCAAACCCTTCAAGCTCGACGAAGTGAAGGAAGCCCTTCAGGAAATCGGTCTTCAGGGCATAACTGTGATCGAAGCGAAGGGGTTCGGGCGCCAGAAAGGGCACACCGAGCTCTATCGCGGGGCAGAATATGTCGTCGACTTTCTCCCGAAGGTGAAGATCGAAGTCGTCCTGGCGGACGAAACCGTGGATGCTGCAATCGAGGCGATCCGCAAGGCTGCCCAGACCGGTCGCATCGGCGACGGGAAGATTTTCGTGACCAACGTGGAAGAAGTCATCCGCATCCGTACCGGCGAGACCGGTGCCGACGCCGTTTGATCCGCAATTATTCTCTTTCCCGGAACACCTCCGGGATCATCAGGCAAGACCATCGCAAATAGGAAGGCGAATATGACCACTGCACAAGACATCATGAAGCAGATCAAGGAAAACGACGTGAAGTTTGTCGATCTGCGCTTCACGGATCCCAAAGGCAAGCTGCAGCACGTCACCATGGATGTCTCCGCCGTGGATGAGGACATGTTCGCCGACGGCGTTATGTTCGACGGCTCGTCCATCGCCGGCTGGAAAGCCATCAATGAGTCCGACATGGTATTGATGCCGGAAACCGATACGGCCCATATGGACCCGTTCTTCGCCCAGTCGACCATGGCGATCTTCTGCGACATCCTCGACCCGATTTCGGGTGAGGCCTACAACCGCGACCCACGCGGAACGGCGAAGAAGGCAGAGGCCTTCCTGAAGTCGGAGGGGCTTGGCGACACCGTTTACATCGGCCCGGAGCCGGAGTTTTTCATCTTCGACGATGTGAAGTACAAGGCCGATCCGTACAACACCGGCTTCAAGCTCGACTCGAGCGAACTGCCAAGCAACGACGATGCCGAGTATGAGACAGGCAATCTTGGCCATCGTCCGCGCGTCAAGGGTGGTTATTTCCCGGTTCCTCCAATCGACTCGGCTCAGGACATGCGCTCGGAGATGCTGACGGTTCTCTCCGAGATGGGCGTGATCGTCGAAAAGCATCACCACGAGGTCGGCGCTGCCCAGCATGAGCTGGGCATCAAGTTCGAGACGTTGCTGAAGAGCGCGGACAGCGTTCAGAAGTTCAAATATGGCGTCCATCAGGTTGCCAACGCCTACGGCAAAACAGCCACTTTTATGCCGAAGCCCATCTATGGCGACAACGGCTCGGGCATGCATGTGCACCAGTCGATCTGGAAGGAAGGCAAGCCGACCTTCGCTGGCAACGAATATGCAGGCCTGTCGGAAAACTGCCTGTTCTATATCGGCGGCATCATCAAGCACGCCAAGGCTATCAACGCTTTCACCAACCCGATCACCAACTCTTACAAGCGTCTGGTTCCGGGTTTTGAAGCCCCGGTCTTGCTCGCCTACTCGGCCCGCAACCGCTCCGCTTCATGCCGCATTCCGTTTGGATCCTCACCAAAAGCCAAGCGCGTCGAGGTCCGCTTCCCCGACCCGGGCGCAAACCCTTATCTCGCCTTTGCAGCCATGCTGATGGCCGGCATCGACGGCATCAAGAACAAGATCCATCCCGGCCAGGCCATGGACAAGGATCTCTATGACCTGCCGCCGAAGGAGTTGAAGAAGGTCCCGACCGTCTGTGGCTCGCTGCGCGAAGCGTTGATGAGCCTCGACAAGGACCGTGGCTTCCTGAAAGCAGGCGGTGTGTTCGACGACGATCAGATCGATGCCTATATCGAACTGAAGATGGCGGAAGTGTTGCGTTATGAGATGACGCCGCACCCGGTCGAGTTCGAAATGTATTACTCGGTCTAATCGCTCCTCCCAAGGCGATTCCAGGGCTCCGTCCACGGACGGAGCCTTTTTTTTCAACCGTTTTCCTGCTGGTTCATCCAGCCCCGGGCCAGAGCGGGCAGATCGGCACGCTCACGAAAGGCGCGCGTCACTTCGCCAAACGCGAAGCGGATCGAGTTCTCCACGATTTCCCTGTCATGACGTTTCAGTTGATCGGCGATCGGCGCCCAACGGAAAAGCGCCTGAGGGCTCTCGGTGAAAGCCCCTCCATCGACGGCGACATTCTGCCAGTGGGTATCGGCGATGCGCTTTTCAAATGTTTCGCGCCATTCATCCACCGTTTCCGACTGGGGAAGTGCCTCGCGGTTGTGGGCGAGCCCCTGTGTATGGCAGTGGCGGGCAAGCGCGGACGCATCTTCCCGCTCCAATGCACCGTTGGAAGCAACCTTCGCGACGGTGTGAAGCGTGAGATCGGAGAGGCAGGCCGCGAAGACATGAAGTTTGGCCACGTTGATGGACTGGACGAAGACATCATCCTCGAACATCGACGGATAGCGCGTACCCATGCGCGCCTTCAGATAGCCGTAGAGCTTTTTCTGAGCGACAAACGAGGAACGCGTGGCAATGAAGGTGCAAAGCGCGTCCACCGTATCAATCGGCGCGTGGTCCCGTTTGAGCGTCAGTCTTGCCGCCGCTTCACGCAGAAACGCTACCCCCCTGGTCCACGCAATCCCCATAAGACATATCCTCCTGTCATACGACCAATGTCTCGATTTTCATTGCTCAGAAGATGCCCAATGCTTGAGACATGCCATTGTGATTCCTAATCCATAGAACCGCAATGGCGGCAGTTAACGACTTTCGTCGCTGACGTTTTTAGGGAGGAGGACACCATGTCCGCTAATGACGCAGGTGATGTGAGGGATCGTTACTGGGCCAAAACCAGGAACCTGACTATCGTGGTTCTGGCCTTGTGGGCTTTCTTCTCACTTGTCGTTCCAGCAATGGTTTCGACACTCAACGAATTCACATTTCTTGGCTTCCCCTTCGGCTTCTACATGATCGCCCAGGGTTCGCTGATCGCCTTCGTCGTCATCATCTGGGTGCAGAACTGGCGCCAGGATGCCATCGACGACGAGTTCGGCTTCGGCGAAGAAGAATAGGGAGGAACCGGCATGGCTTTGATTCAGGGACGGTTCATCGATAATATCGGCCGGGTGTATGCGATATACACCGGTGGGTTCCTTGCCTTCATCCTGTTGATGGCGGTTCTGGAACAATTAGGCGTGGGGGCCGACACGATCGGCATCCTGTTCGTCGCCTTCACCATCGCGATCTACGCCCTTATCGGGTGGCTTTCGCGCACCATGGAAGTGGACGCCTATTATGTAGCCGGGCGGCAGGTTCCCGCCGTTTATAACGGCATGGCGACCGCGGCCGACTGGATGTCTGGCGCATCGTTTGTCGCCCTTGCCGGCGGCGTCTATTTCGGCGGTTACGGCTATATGGCCTTCATCGTCGGCTGGACCGGTGGCTATGTTCTCGTCAACTCGCTGATGGCGCCTTATCTGCGCAAGTTCGGCTGCTACACGGTCCCGGACTTTATCGGCACCCGATATGGCGGCAATCTTGCGCGCCTGTGCGCCGTGATCGTTCTGGTCGTGGCATCCTTCACCTATGTGACGGCACAGATCAACGCAACCGGCACCATCGCCGCGCGCGCGCTTCACATTCCATTCTCTTATGGTGTCTGGTTCGGCCTTCTGGGCATCCTGTTATGTTCCATGCTCGGTGGCATGCGCGCCGTTACGTGGACGCAGGTGGCACAGTACATCGTGCTGATCATTGCCTATCTGGTTCCGGTGATCTGGATGTCAAATGCCCAGGGATTCGGTCTCATCCCGCATTTCACCTATGGCGAAGCGGCAGCAAACATGGCGAATTTCGAGGCCCAGTACGGCCTGAACCCGCCAGCCGAAGCCATACCCGGCCTCTCAGTGCTCACAACCCCGCATACCGGCCCGGTGGGTGACTATGCAGAATGGAAGTTCATCACACTCGCGCTGTGCATGATGTGCGGAACGGCTTCCCTGCCCCACATTCTGATGCGCTATTTCACAACCCCGACCGTGCGGTCGGCGCGCAAATCCGTGGCATGGTCGCTGCTGTTCATTTTCCTTCTGTACTTTACGGCACCGGCACTGGCGACACTCACCAAACTGCAGCTTCTTGATCCGAACCTGCCAACTGCCATCATCGGCAAGCCATTTGAAGAGGTGGCGTCGCTGGCATGGATTCAGAACTGGTCAAGTGTAGGCTTCCTTGCGATTGCCGACCAGAACGCTGACGGCATATTGCAGCTCAACGAGTTCTTCATGCGGCCTGACATCGTTGTGCTTGCGACACCAGAGATCGCGGGGCTTCCCTATGTGATTTCCGGCCTGGTGGCAGCCGGCGGCATGGCAGCAGCCATGTCAACCGCCGACGGTCTGCTTCTGGCGATCGCCAACGCGCTCAGCCACGATCTCTATTACAAGATGATCGATCCGAAAGCGGATACGGCGGTTCGGCTCATCGTTGCCCGCATCCTGCTCGTCGGCATCGGTGCCCTGGGCGCCCTGATCGCTTCGCTGCAGCTAACGGGCATCCTTGGTGCCGTGGCCTGGGCATTCTGCTTTGCCTGTTCCGGCCTTTTCTTCCCGCTCGCCCTCGGTGTGTGGTGGAAACGGGCGAACAGGCCTGGCGCGGTCGCCGGGATGGCCGCGGGCTTCATCGCAGGCAGCCTTTACCTCTATTATGTCTACACTGGCGGAGCGCCCTGGTTCGGTCTCGACCATCTGCGCTTCGGCATAGTCGGCATGGCGGTGAGCCTGGTTGCCATGGTTGTGGTAACGCTGCTCACACCAGCACCGGATGAAGAAATCCAGCGCATGGTGGAAGAAACCCGTGTGCCGACAGGCCCGGCTATCCTTTCGGACAAGCACTGACCACGTTATGGTCGCATATCGGGGGCGGGATAACCCGCCCCCGAATCGTGTCCTGGGAGAGACTTGATGCAGGAAAGCATGGCTGCATTTCCAATCTGGGTATTGGTACTGGACTACGTATTGGGCGTCATCATGTGGACGCTGATCGGGCGTGCTGCCATGGGCATTTTCCTGCCCGAAGACTCCAGCTTTTTCTTCATGCGCTTTTTCGTGCGCGTTACCAATCCGATACTGAAGCTGTTTCGGCCCATCACGCCGGGTTTCCTGCTGGAACCGCTGGTGCCAGTCTACGTCGCCTGGTTCTTCTTCATGATCCGGTTTTATTTGATGCCCTGGCTGCTTGGATACTCGGTCATGGGCATGCTCTCGTTCCCACTGGAAAGCGAAATCGCCGGCGTCATCTATCAGATGTTTGGGGGACGGTAGCCCCTGGCGAGAGCCCTGCTACCCGCATCAATCGAGCGCGGCCAGAAGCTTTGCGGCGGCCATCATGTCCCGTTCGCGAAAGGCGCGGCGCTGTGCAGCCTCGCCATCCTCTCCCCACATCGAGATGTTCCAGTCTTCGTCCACATGGGCGGCCTTCCACGCGGCCCGGGGGTCGAGTGCGCCGGCATCAACCGCAAGTGCCAGCAGCGCCGATCCCATCAAAGTGGTCATCACGTGCAGAGCGGCAAGCCGGAAGGGCTCGTTTTTCTGGCGTAGATAGGCGCTGACAGCGGCAACTGCCTCTCGGGGTTGCTCCACATGGATCACCCCCTCCGCCAGCACGAAATGCGCGCCGATATGTTCCTGAGCCCAGTCCAGAACCGGATCCCAGGCCTCTGCCTGCAATGCCACCAGTCGCTCCGGAGAAGCTGCACGGTAACAGACAAGATCGCCTGTGCTGTAGCGCAGAACATCCTCCAATACAGCCTGGCTGTGAACGGCAACGCCGTCTATCGCCGTGTTGACGAGCCGCGTCACAGGCATCGTTGCCGGGTCGATGTGCTCACCCTGCGCCTCGTATTCCGCAGCCACCAGAAGCGCTGTCGCCTCGTTGGGCAGAAGAACAGCGCCTGCCCCCGGGGTTCGGACTGTCTTGCCGTCGAGCCGAACCGCAAAACCACCCACCTCCTCGGCATTTACCGACACTTCCTTGTAGAACCGTCTGGGTAATGGTTTGCGAATGGTGCTCTGGGCTCGGCGGATCGGGTCGAGCTCCGCCGGGGTTTTTCCACTTTCAAGATCGTTCAAAAGGTCACGCATGGGCCTACATATAGTGTGTGTTTGTCTTTTCGCTATGCGGGTACGACGCGACGGCGCGGCCGATTGACCACGGTCAGTCCAAGCGCGATCAGACAGAGAGCCAGAAGGATTTTGATGGTCAGGGGTTCGCCCAAAAGGAGGCCGCCCGACATAACGCCAAAGACAGGCGTCAGGAATGCGAAACTGGAGAGCCCCGATGCCGGGTAACGACGCATCAGCCAGAACCAGACCAGATAGGTGAAGGAGACAACGAACACCGCCTGAAAAACCAGCGCGCCGGTTGCCAGAGCGCTTACCTCACGCAAAAGCGCCCCACCGAAAGGGATGAACGGAATAGTGACAACGGCAGAGACGGACAGCTGATAGAGCAGTGTCTTTTCCGCTCCCGCATTGGACAGGCTGGACTGCTTGATAACGACAATCGTTGCAGCCCACGCGATGCCTGCGACAAGACACAGAACATCGCCAAAGAGCGCATCGGGTCCCGGCAGGCTGAGACTGTCCGAGAAGACAAGCACGACGCCTGCAAAGGCAAGAAGAAGCCCGCCAAATTTCAGCGCCGACATCTTTTCGCCTAGGAAGAAGTGGCCGCCAAGCAGAACCCAGAACGGCATGGTGTTGAGCATCAGGGCTCCGCGAGCCGCTGATGTATAATCGAGGCCGAAGAAGACGAGGATGAATTCAAATCCGAACAGAAGGCCCGCCAGAACTCCGGGCCACAGAGTTCCGTCGCGCTCGAACAGGCGAATGCCACGATAGCGGCACCACAGGAAGACGAGCAGTGTGGCCACGGCTGACCGCAGAAACATGGACAACATCGGGTTGAAACCGATATTGGCCAACTTGATGGCAACTTGATTGACGCCCCATGTCAGGGTCAGACCGAGCATGATGATGGTGGCGAACGCGTCAATTGCATCGTGGCGGCCGGAAGTCGAACCGGGAGAGAGCGCCGTCATGTGCCCTCCTCTGCGGATGCTTCATCAAACCCGAGAAGGTTCCAGCTCTGGCGCATATGGGGAGACAGCGGCGCCGTCACATCGATCTTGCCACCACCAGGGTTCGGAATGATGATGCGGCGCGCATGCAGATGCAGGCGCTTCTGGATGCCGCCGGGAAACTCCCAGTTCTGGTCCGCCTCAAAATATTTGGGATCACCGATGATCGGGCACCCGATATGAGCTGCGTGAACACGAAGCTGGTGCGTGCGGCCCGTATAGGGTTCCATCTCCAGCCAGGAGAGCTCAGACCCCGCACGCTCCACCACACGATAGTTCGAGACCGCGTGATCGGAATCCGGTTCGCCATGTTTGACCACACGCATGCGGTCTCCCTCCGGCGTCTGCTCCTTTGCAAGCCAGGTAGAGATGCGCGCCTCATCCCTGTTGGGTACACCCTTCACGAGTGCCCAATAGGTCTTTTTTGTATCACGCGCGCGAAAAGCTTCGGCGAGCCGCATGGCCGCCTGGCGGGTACGCGCCACCACAAGCACGCCCGACGTGTCACGGTCAAGGCGATGCACCAGGCGCGGCTTCTCGCCCTTCTTGTTGCGGAGCGCTTCCAGCATGCCATCCACGTGGCGGTTCACGCCCGAACCACCCTGAACGGCAAGGCCGGCCGGCTTGTTGAACACAAAAACCTTGGGGTCTTCGTAAAGCAGCATCTGTGAAAGCGCTTCGGCATCGCCGGTATTGCGCAGGCTGTGGGCGGTGGCCTGTCCATCGCCCTTGCGGTCCACATCGAGAGGAGGCACGCGCACCACCTGCCCTGGCTCAAGACGGGTATCGGCCTTGGCGCGGCTGCCACTCACGCGGATCTGGCCGGAGCGCAGGAGCTTTTGCAAATGGCCGAAACCGAGGCCTGGGAAATGCGTCTTGAACCAACGGTCAAGCCGCATACCACCTTCGTCCCTGTCCACTTCGATCTGCTGTACGCCAGCCATTTCACCTATCCATTAAAAATCATCGCCTCAGGCGAAATGCCGAACCAGATAAAGCCCCGCGAACAGTGCGGCTATGGCGCCGCAGACGCTCAAGAGCACATAAGATGCGGCCAGAAACCCCTCGCCCCGTTCCCATAAAACGGCAACATCGAGCGAAAAGGCCGAAAACGTCGTGAACCCACCGAGCAGCCCTGTCGCCATGAACAGTCGCAATTCCGGCGAAGCGCCTGCCCGTCGTGCAAGCCACTCGACGAACACCCCCATCACGAACGAGCCGACCAGATTGACCGTCAGCGTTCCCCAGGGAAAGGCAGCCCCAAGCAACCGCATGGCAGCAAGGCCGGTCAGATGTCTCAGGCTGGCACCGATTGCCCCGCCGGCAGCAACGATCAGCAGATGGTTCATGTCGCCCTTTTCGCAGAAGTTGCGCAAAAATCAACAAGCGTTGACATCACGGCTCTCCCCGCTCCTTGCGCAGCCGCGCCCAATAGTCCAGCCGCTTGCGAACCTCGCGTTCGAAACCGCGCTCCGGCGGGTCGTAATAGCGCCTGCGCCCCATCTCTTCGGGAAAGTAGTTTTGCCCGGAGAACGCATCCGGCTGATCGTGATCATAGGCATAACCGGCCCCGTAACCGGTCTCCTTCATGAGTTTGGTCGGCGCGTTGAGGATGTGCTTCGGTGGAAGCAGGGACCCATTGGCCTTCGCATCGGCAAAGGCCTGCTTGAAAGCGGTGTAGACGCCATTCGATTTCGGTGCCGTCGCCAGATAGACACACGCTTGCGCCAGAGCGAGCTCGCCCTCCGGCGATCCGAGATACTCGTAGGCGTCCTTGGCCGCATTGGCGATGACAAGAGCCTGCGGGTCGGCAAGACCGATGTCTTCCACAGCCATGCGCACCAGCCTGCGGCCGATGTAAAGCGGCGTCTCGCCCGCATCGAACATGCGGCAAAGATAATAGAGCGCGGCGTCGGGATCGGATCCGCGCACGGATTTGTGCAGGGCGGAAATCAGATTGTAGTGCCCATCCTGCCCCTTGTCGTAGACGGGCGCACGGCGCTGGGCGACACGCTGCAGCCCCTCCGCATCGAATACCTCGCCTTCACGAGCGGCACGCCACACTTCCTCGGCAAGCGTCAGCGAAGCACGTCCGTCACCATCGGCCATGCGTACCAAAACCGCCCGCGCTTCTTCATCCAGTGGCAGAGGTTTTTCTTCCAGCGCTTCAGCGCGTTCGAGCAGGCGCGAGAGGCTCTCGGACCCAAGTGTGTTGAAATTCAGCACACGCGCCCGCGACAAGAGAGCGGCGTTGAGCTCAAAAGACGGGTTTTCCGTCGTCGCTCCGACGAGCACGACAGTGCCATCCTCCATCACCGGCAAAAAGGAATCCTGCTGCGAGCGATTGAAGCGATGGATTTCGTCGACGAACAAAAGCGTCTGCCGCCCCTGACTTCGCCTGAGACGGGCCGCCTCGAACACCTTCTTCAAGTCGGCAACGCCTGAGAAGATCGCCGAGATCTGCTCGAAGGCCAGATCCGTTTCACCCGCCAGAAGGCGCGCGACGGTGGTCTTGCCGGTACCCGGTGGGCCCCAGAAGATGAGTGATCCCAACGAGCGGCTTGCGATCATCCGGGTGAGAACCCCGTCGGGGCCTGTCAGGTGCTCCTGCCCCACCACCTCTTCGAGCTTTTGTGGACGCAGGCGATCAGCCAGCGGGCGGCTGACGCGCAAGCCGCTTTCATCGGGATTGGAAAAGAGATCACTCATCGGTTATTCATCGAACAGGCAGATCAGAAGCGCAGGCGCTGACGCAGTATGCGCCCGTCCCGCTCAACGGCAAAGGCCCAGCGGCGGCTTGTATCGCCCGCGACGACCCGCATCGTCTCCACATCCTCAATGTCGATACCATTGACTTCACGGATAATATCGCCCGGGCGCAAACCTACGCTGGCCGCGGGTGAACGCCGGTCGACCTCCAGAATGACGACCCCCTTCTTGTTCAGGGGCAGTTTCAGACGCTGGGCGAGACGCGGCTCGAGGGTGGCGACCGCCGCTCCGGCAAATGGCCCCCGCCCTTCAAGCGTGATAGGCGCCGGTCCATCGCCATCGGACAGGCGCTCGAGCTCGAAGCCCAGTTCCAGCGTCTGCCCGTCGCGCAACACGCCAATGACACCTTCTTCCTCGAGCGGATGCGTGACGAGGCGATACTCAAGCGCATCGGGATGTTGAATATCAGCGCCATCCATGGCGACCACCACATCGCCGGGACGCAGACCGGCGCGCTCGGCAGGACTGTCCGGTGCCACTTCACGGACCAGTGCGCCAACGGGACGATCCATGCCAAGCGCCTCGGCAATCTGCGCCGTTACCGGGTCGAAGGACGCACCGAAGAAGGGTCGCTCAAAGGTCTCCGCACCAGAAAGAGCTGCGTTCACCACCGCTCGCACCATGTTGGCAGGAATTGCAAAACCGATGCCGATGGAACCGCCGCTGCGGCTGACAATGGCCGTATTGATGCCGATAACCTGGCCGCGCATGTCGATCAGTGCACCGCCGGAATTGCCGGGGTTGATGGCCGCATCGGTCTGGATGAAGAAACCGAAATCGGACACGCCCACATGACTGCGCGCGAGCGCTGAAACGATGCCGCTGGTTGTTGTCTGGCCGACACCGAAGGGATTGCCGATGGCAAGCACGAGGTCACCCACTTCCAGACGGTCGGAATCCCCCAATCCAACGGCCGGAAAGGCTTCATCGCCGGAAATCTTCAGGACCGCGAGATCGAGCGCCTTGTCCTTCAGCAGGATCTCGCTTTCAAACTCCCGCCCGTCAGCAAGCGCAACTTTGACCTCATCGGCATCGCTGATGACGTGATTGTTGGTCACGATCACGCCGCTCGGGTCGACAAGCACGCCGGAGCCGAGGGAAGAACGCACCCGCGGCGGCATCTGCGGACGGCCAAAAAACTGTTCGAAGAATGGATCGCCCATGAAAGGCGAACGCACCTGAACGGTGGAAGAAGCGTAGACGTTCACCACGGCAGGCGAAGTTTCCTTGACCAGCGGCGCGAAGGACAACTGAATATCGGCCCGTCCGAACGGAACCCGGCGCTCTGTCCCCCCATCCCGTGGGACAGCGAGCTCGTTGCGCGCATCCCCACTTAACAGATCGGACAGAAATCCGCGCAGGGTCCCCCCCTCATCCTGCTGCGCCTGAACCGAGCCCGTTAAAACGGTCCCGGCAAAAGACGCCAAAAGAACGACGCTTAGGAAAACAGAACGCATCCGCATATGCCTGGCCTCTATCCGATTCTCGAAAATGCAAATGATTGAGCACTGACGCAAAAAGCTTTTCTCAGAGCATTGTGCACATTGAAAGGCTCTGCCCCAGGAAGAACAGAAACTGCGCAACAAAAAAGGGGCCACGGAGCCCCTTTTTCAAGAACGTTCAAGGCAAGCCGGAATTACGCGGCTTCCGCCTCTTCGTTGCCGCCCTCGGCTTCAACACGCGCACGGTCTGCAGCGCCCTTCGCCTCGACATCGCGGTCGACGAACTCGATGACAGCCATCGGTGCATTGTCGCCATGGCGGAAGCCCGCCTTCATGATGCGGGTGTAGCCGCCGTTGCGCTCAGCGTAGCGCGGAGCAAGCGTGTCGAACAGGCGCTTGACCAGGCTTTCGTCGCGAATGGCCGAAATGGCCTGCCGACGGGCGTGCAGGTCGCCGCGCTTGCCGAGCGTCACCAGCTTCTCCACGATCGGGCGAAGTTCTTTCGCCTTGGGCAGAGTGGTGACGATCTGTTCATGTTCGATCAGTGAAGCCGCCATATTGGCAAAAAGCGCCTTGCGGTGGCTTGCCGTCCTGTTCAGCTTGCGGCCGGATTTTCCGTGACGCATGGCCTTTCTCCTTCAATCCCCGTCGCCCGAACCTTGCGGGCTTTGCGGGCCTAGTATTGGTCTTCGTAACGCTTGGCGAGTTCTTCGATGTTTTCCGGCGGCCAGTCCTCGACATCCATGCCGAGGTGGAGCCCCATCGAAGCCAGCACTTCCTTGATTTCGTTGAGCGACTTGCGGCCGAAATTCGGCGTGCGCAGCATCTCGGCTTCCGTCTTCTGGATCAGGTCGCCGATGTAAACGATGTTGTCGTTCTTCAGGCAGTTTGCAGAGCGAACCGAAAGTTCCAGCTCGTCCACCTTCTTGAGAAGTGCCGGATTGAAGGCAAGCTCGGCCACCTGTTCAGCGGGCTGCTCCTTCTGCGGCTCTTCAAAGTTGACGAACAGCGCAAGCTGGTCCTGCAGGATGCGTGCAGCGAAAGCCACTGCGTCCTCGCCCGTCACCGAACCGTTGGTCTCGATGGTCATGGTAAGCTTGTCATAGTCGAGAACCTGGCCCTCACGGGTGTTTTCGACCTTGTAGGACACCTTCTTTACCGGCGAGTAAAGGCTGTCGACCGGGATCAGACCGATGGGCGCATCTTCGGCACGGTTGCGCTCGGCCGGCACATAGCCCTTGCCGTTGTCGACCGTGAATTCCATGCGGATTTCCGCTCCCTCGTCCAGCGTGCACAGCACGTGGTCGGGGTTGAGAACCTCCACATCGCCAACAGTCTGGATATCGCCAGCCGTCACGGTGCCGGGTCCCTGCTTGCGCACAACCATGCGCTTGGGTCCCTCGCCCTCCATCGACAGCGCGATTTCCTTGATGTTCAGGACGATGTCCGTCACATCTTCGCGCACGCCGGGGATCGACGAGAATTCGTGCAGAACACCGTCAATCTGCACGGCGGTCACAGCCGCGCCGCGCAGTGACGAAAGCAGCACGCGCCGCAGCGCATTGCCGAGCGTCAGGCCAAAGCCACGCTCAAGAGGCTCAGCCACCAGCGTGGTGACCGTGCGGCCCTTGGACGAAAACTCGACCTTGTTCGGCTTGATAAGCTCTTGCCAGTTCTTCTGGATCATTCCGGGTTCCTTCCGTTACCCCGCCACCATCCATTCGTGACGGGCGCTCTGGAAACCACAGAGGAGCGCCATAACGCTCTTGCGGAAAACTCTGATTAAACGCGGCGCTTCTTGCGTGGACGGCAACCATTGTGCGGGATCGGCGTCACATCGCGAATGGAGGTGATGGTGAAGCCTGCCGCCTGCAGCGCGCGAAGCGCGGACTCGCGACCCGAACCAGGGCCGGAAACCTCGACTTCAAGCGTGCGCATGCCATGTTCGGCAGCCTTGCGCGCGCAATCTTCCGCAGCAACCTGGGCGGCAAACGGCGTCGACTTACGCGAGCCCTTGAACCCCTGTGCGCCTGCAGACGACCAGGCAATCGCATTACCCTGCGCATCCGTGATGGTGATCATCGTGTTGTTGAAGCTCGAATTGACATGAGCAACACCCGACGAGATATTCTTGCGTTCGCGACGCCGAACGCGTGCGGCTTCCTTAGCCATATTGTTCCTTTCAGTCGATCTCTACACCGCCGTAACACCAGCGGCTCCACCTGGAGAAGCGAATAGTGGTTAGCGAGTAGCGAGTAAAAATAAGATCGGCTTCTATTCGCTATTCGCTATTCGCTATTCACTCAATTACTTCTTCTTGCCGGCGATTGCCTTGGCGGGGCCCTTGCGGGTGCGCGCATTGGTGTGCGTGCGCTGGCCGCGGACCGGAAGCGAACGACGGTGACGCAGGCCGCGGTAGCAGCCCAGATCCATCAGACGCTTGATGTTCATCGAAACTTCGCGGCGAAGATCACCCTCAACGCGCAGATCGCGGTCGATCGTCTCGCGGATGGCGAGGATCTCGGCATCGGTGAGCTCGCTGACGCGACGCTCAGCCGGAATGTTCACCTGCTTCACGATATCCCCAGCGGTCTTCGGACCGATGCCGTGGATGTACTGAAGCGCAATCACGACGCGCTTGTTGGTCGGAATATTGACGCCTGCAATACGGGCCATCTTCTTCTCCATGTGAGCCGGTCTCCCGGCGCTTCGTTTACCCGCGTCCGGTGGAGGCCGGCCCTTGCGGGAGATGATTGTTCCTACAAACAAGAAGGCCGAGCCTGATGGCCCGACCAACGATTCGTTCGATCAGGAGACCGAGTGGCATTAATCGATAAACACCACACAGTCAAGCGCTGCCGGAGAAAGCGCAGGTTCAAAGCGAAGCGAGAACCTGCTCGATCTCCACTGTCACCTCGTCGATCGACTTCATTCCATCGACCCGCCGCAGGAAACCCTTGGCATGGTAATAGCCGATGAGCGCTGCAGTCTTCTTGTAATATTCGCGCAATCGCTCGTCGAAGACCGCCGCATTGTCATCCTTGCGCGGTGCCTGACCGGCAGCTATGGCATCCTGCGCGCGCTTTTCGATGCGCCCCACCAAAGCGGCGTCATCGACAACCAGCTCAATCGTCGCGTCAAGCTTGACCTCACGTTCAGCCAGCATCGCCTCAACGGCATCAGCCTGTGCAAGGGTGCGT
Organism: Nitratireductor sp.; assembly: GCF_017794765.1. GTDB lineage: Bacteria > Pseudomonadota > Alphaproteobacteria > Rhizobiales > Rhizobiaceae > Nitratireductor. The sequence goes on from NZ_CP051236.1 coordinate 2,648,362, forward strand.
GGATATCCGTCGAGAATAAAACCGTTCGAGCAATCCGGCTGATCAATTCGCTCCGCCACGATTGCGTTCACGATCTCGTCGGACACCAGCTCCCCGGCATCCATCACCGCTTTCGCGCGTTTGCCAACTTCCGTTCCGGCCGCAACCGCGGCCCGCAACATGTCACCTGTGGAGAGTTGCGGAACGCCGTGCTTCTCGACCAGCCGCTGGGCCTGCGTGCCCTTACCCGCTCCCGGCGGTCCAAGAAGTATAAGCCTCATCGTCCCCTCTTACCCCCACGCAATTTGGATTTCTTGATCAGCCCTTCGTACTGATGGGCAATGAGATGTCCCTGCATCTGGGCAACCGTGTCGAGCGTAACGCTCACCACGATCAGAAGCGACGTGCCGCCAAGATAGAAGGGAACGCCGGTAGCCGAAATCAGGAACTCAGGCAGAAGGCAGATCAAGACAAGATAAATGGCACCGATAACGGTGATACGCGTCAACACATAGTCGATATATTCAGCCGTGCGCTCACCGGGACGATAGCCCGGAATGAAGCCCGAATGCTTCTTCAACTGATCGGCTGTGTCCTTTGGATTGAACACGATGGCCGTATAAAAGAACGCGAAGAAAGCAATGAGCGCAGCATAGAGGAACATGAACAGCGGCTGACCGTGACCGAGCGAGGCCAGCATGGTAGATGCCCAGCCAGGGAGCTGTGTCGTATCGGAAAAACCGGCGACAGTCGCAGGCAGCAGGAGCAGCGACGACGCGAAGATCGGCGGGATAACGCCAGCGGTGTTGAGCTTGAGCGGCAGGTGCGAGGTATCGCCCTGGAACATGCGGTTGCCGACCTGGCGCTTGGGGTACTGGATCAGCAGGCGGCGCTGGGCGCGTTCGAAAAACACGATCACGGCAATGACCGCCACAACCAGAACGATGATCGCGAGGATCAGGCCGGTCGACAGAGCGCCGGTGCGACCAAGCTCAAGCGTACCGCCAATGGCCGAAGGCAGACCAGCGACAATACCGGAGAAAATGATGAGCGAGATGCCGTTGCCGATGCCACGAGCGGTGATCTGCTCGCCAAGCCACATCAGGAACATGGTGCCGCCAACCAGCGTGATGACGGCCGAAATACGGAAGAACCAGCCCGGATCGGCAACAATGTTCGCGCCGCCCTCCAGCCCCACGGCGATGCCATAGGCCTGAACTGTCGCAAGAATGACAGTGCCATAACGGGTATACTGGTTGATGACCTTGCGGCCCTGCTCGCCTTCCTTCTTGAGCTGTTCAAGCGACGGAACGACCGACGTCATGAGCTGCATGATGATGGAGGCGGAAATGTAAGGCATGATGCCGAGGGCGAAAATCGCCATACGCTCTACCGCGCCGCCGGCAAACATGTTGAACATGCCCAGCACGCCGCCAGACTGCTGCTGGAAGGCCTGAGCAAAAGCATCAGGATTGATGCCCGGCATCGGGATGTAGGTACCAAGTCGGTACACCAGCAACGCGCCGAGCGTGAACCAGATGCGCTTCTTGAGATCCTCGGCCTTCGCGAAGGCCGCGAAATTGAGATTGGACGCAAGCTGTTCCGCTGCCGATGCCATGAAGTATTCTCCGCTTCGTCGTGCCCCTCGCAGATATCCGAATCGACACGGGCGCACGTTGTCGAAAACCCGAAATAGGGTCTGACAGGCATAGATGCAAGCGGCGGACAATCGCCCGCCGCTTGTGGATCAGATTACTCGGCCTTGGCCGCTGCTTCGAGCAGCTTGACCGTTCCGCCGGCCTTCTCGATCTTTTCGACGGCGGCTTTGGAGGCGCCGGCAACTTCGAGCGTAACCTTTGTCTTCAGTTCACCGTCGCTGAGGACGCGAACACCATCCTTCGCGCGGCGAAGAACACCGGCAGCCACAAGCGCAGCCACATCGATGACGGCTTTGCCGTCAAGCTTCTTGGCGTCGATCGCGGCCTGGATGCGGCCGAGCGACACTTCATTGAAGTCGTTGCCGAAGATGTTCTTGAAGCCGCGCTTGGGCAGGCGCCGATAGAGCGGCATCTGACCACCCTCGAAGCCGTTGATTGACACGCCTGAGCGTGACTTCTGGCCCTTTACGCCGCGACCACCGGTCTTGCCGGTACCCGAACCGATGCCACGCCCTACGCGCTTGCGCGACTTGGTGGCGCCTTCTTTATCCCTGAGTTCATTCAGTTTCATAATATCGCTCCTGGGATCCTCAGGCCTCGTCCACGACGCGGACGAGATGCTGCACCGACGCGATCATACCGCGCACGGACGGTGTGTCCTCGAGCGTGGAACGGCGGTGCATCTTGTTCAAACCAAGGCCGATCAGCGTCTGACGCTGGCTGGCCGGGCGGCGAATCGGGCTGCCGATCTGTTCAACGGTGACCGTCTTGCCCTTCTTCTTCTCTGCCATTTTCATCAATCCTTGCAAACCTGGCGATCAAAGCCCGTCAGTAAACGGGCCGACCTGCCGTGATCCTTATTCCTCGCTGCCTGCAGCAGCGCCGCGGCGCTGCTGGAGCGTGGAATATTTAATGCCGCGCTGGGCAGCAACGTCCTTGGGATGCAACTGATGCTTCAGGGCATCGAAAGTGGCACGAACCATGTTGTAGGGGTTCGAGGAACCGAGCGATTTGGCCACCACGTCCTGAACGCCGAGGGTCTCGAACACAGCACGCATCGGACCACCGGCGATGATGCCGGTACCGGGCTTGGCGGCACGCAGGAGAACACGACCGGCGCCATGACGGCCCGAAACATCGTGATGCAGCGTACGGCCCCCGCGCAGCGGAACGAAAACCATGTCGCGCTTGGCACTTTCGGTCGCCTTGCGGATGGCCTCCGGCACCTCACGGGCCTTGCCATGACCGAAGCCGACGCGGCCCTTCTGGTCGCCGACCACGACGAGTGCGGCGAAACCGAAACGACGGCCGCCCTTCACCACCTTGGCGACGCGATTGATATGTACAAGCTTGTCGACGAATTCGCTATCGCGCTCTTCGCGGTCGCGACGATCGTCCCTACGTCCTTGTGCCATTGCCCTTTTCCTTGTTCTTTTCCGGAAGCACGGGGTTGAAAATGATAATCCGGGCGCTCCGTTTAGAAGCGCCCGAACAGTTTAGAACTTCAGACCACCCTCACGGGCGGCATCGGCAAGAGCCTTGACGCGACCGTGGAAGAGGTAAGGACCGCGGTCAAAGACCACTTCCTCTACGCCTGCCTTCTTGGCCCGCTCTGCAACCAGCTTGCCAACGGCTGCAGCAGCAGCGGAATCGGCGCCGGTCTTGATCTGGCCTTTGAGATCCTTGTCGAGGGTCGAAGCAGCCGCGAGCGTATGGCCCTTGGCGTCGTCGATAACCTGAACGTAGATGTTCTTGGAGGAACGGTAGACCGAAAGACGGGGCTGGCCATTGGAGACCGCCTTGATCTTCCGGCGAACACGTCCCGCACGCCGCTTGACGGAGACTTTCGAGACCATGGTTCGAGTTCCTACTTCTTCTTGCCTTCTTTGCGAACGATCGTCTCGTCCGCATATTTGACGCCCTTGCCCTTATACGGCTCGGGGCCACGCTTCTTGCGAATCTCGGCCGCAACCTGACCAACGACCTGCTTGTCGATGCCTGCGATCACGATCTCGGTCGGCTTCGGACAGCTGATGCTGATTCCGTCCGGAGCCTCGTAAATCACTTCGTGGCTGTAGCCAAGCGAAAGCTGCAGGTTTTTTCCCTGCATCGCGGCACGATAACCAACGCCGTTGATCTCAAGACGCTTTTCGAAACCATCCTTCACACCCTGAAGGATGTTTGCGATCTGCGTGCGCGACATACCCCATTTGGAGCGCGCGTCCTTGGACTGGTCGCGCGGGTCGACAGCGATCGCGTCATTCTCGAGCTTCACCAGAACCTCGTCGTTGACGACGAACTTCAGTTCACCCTTCGGCCCCTTGGCCGTCACGGTCTGGCCCTCGACCTGAGCAGTGACGCCCTGCGGAACCGGGACCGGCTTTTTGCCAATGCGAGACATTTGTCTGCCCTCGTTCTTTGCGTGTGCCTGCTGCCGGATCAGAAGATCTGGCAGAGCACCTCGCCGCCCACATTCTGTTCGCGCGCCTCATGATCGGCCATCACGCCCTTGGGCGTCGAAAGGATGGCGATACCAAGACCATTGGCGACCTGCGGGATGGATTTCACCGACACATACACGCGACGGCCCGGCTTCGAAACACGCGCTATCTCGCGGATCACGGAGCCACCTTCGGCGTATTTGAGTTCGATTTCGATCTCGGACTTGCCATTGTCGTAGTCGACCTGGCTGTAGTCGCGGATATACCCTTCGGCCTTGAGAACATCGAGCACACGGGCGCGCAGACGCGAAGCCGGGGTAGAAACCTTCGGCTTGTTACGGCCGATGGCGTTGCGGATACGGGTCAGCATATCGCCGAGCGGATCATTCACGGACATCGTTCTTACCCCTTACCAGCTCGACTTGACCAGGCCCGGGATCAACCCGTTATTGCCCAGTTCACGCAATGCAACACGCGACATCTTCAGCTTGCGATAATACGCACGCGGACGTCCGGTCACATCGCAGCGGTTGCGAATGCGAGTCTTGGACGAGTTGCGCGGGAGAGCAGCAAGCTTGAGCTGCGCCTGGAAGCGCTCCTCGATGGGCTTGGACTGATCCTTGACGATCGCCTTCAGCTCTGCGCGCTTGGCAGCGTAGCGATCGACCATCTTGCGTCGACGCTTGTTCTTTTCGACTGCGCTGACTTTTGCCATTTAAAGTGTCCTTCTTCTCGCCTGCCGTTACTGCCGGAACGGGAAGTTAAAGGCCTTGAGCAAGGCCCGCGCTTCGTCGTCGGTTTTTGCAGTCGTACAAACGATGATGTCCATTCCCCAGATCTGATCGACCTGATCGTAATTGATCTCGGGGAACACGATATGCTCCTTCAGGCCCATGGCGAAGTTGCCACGTCCGTCAAAGCTCTTCGGGTTCAGACCGCGGAAATCGCGGACGCGCGGTAGCGCGATCGTCACGAGGCGGTCCAGAAATTCATACATACGGTCCTTGCGGAGCGTCACCTTGGCGCCGAGCGGCATGCCCTCACGCACCTTGAAGCCGGCAATCGACTTCGAAGCACGCGTGATGACCGGCTTCTGACCGGCGATCTTGGCGAGATCCTCAGCAGCCGAGGTCGGCTTTTTGGAATCGCCCGTCGCCTCACCAACACCCATGTTGATGACGATCTTGTCGATGCGCGGCACCTGCATCTCATTGTCGTACTTGAAAGTATCGAGGAGTTCCTTGCGGATCACCTCATCATACTTCTTCTTCCAGCGCGGCTGGTACTGAGCATTAGCCATCGATCAATTCTCCAGAGCGCTTCGCCACGCGCACCTTCTTGCCGTCTTCCTGGACCTTGAAGCCAACGCGGGTCGGCTTGCCATCCTTCGGGTCGGCCAGCGCCAGGTTCGACAGGTGGATTGGCGCTTCCTTCGTAATGATACCGCCCTCTGCCTGGGCGGACTGCTTCTGATGGCGGCGAACCAGGTTGACACCGCGCACGAGCGCCTTGTCTTCCTTTGGCATCACCTTCACCACTTCGCCGGTACGGCCCTTGTCCTTGCCGGCGAGAACGACGACATTGTCGCCTTTTTTAATCTTCTGCATATCCCCGGCCTCCTAGAGCACTTCCGGCGCGAGTGAAATGATTTTCATGTGGTTTTTGGCGCGAAGCTCGCGCGGAACCGGTCCGAAAATACGCGTGCCAACGGGCTCTTTCTTGTTGTCGACGAGAACGGCTGCGTTCTTGTCGAAACGGATGACGCTGCCGTCAGCGCGGCGAATATCCTTCGCCGTACGCACAACAACCGCCTTCATCACGTCGCCCTTCTTCACGCGGCCGCGCGGGATCGCCTCTTTCACGGAGACGACAATGATGTCGCCCACGGAGGCATACTTCCGCTTCGAACCGCCAAGCACCTTGATGCACATGACACGACGGGCGCCGGAATTATCCGCCACATCGAGGTTTGTTTGCATCTGAATCATGACTGGCCGCCTTCTCGTTCAATGGAAAGCGGTTCAGATACTCCGCTTTCCGGCAATTTCAATGTTTATTGTGCCTGGGCGTCTTTAAGGACGACCCAATTCTTGTCCTTCGAAATCGGCGCGGTCTCCTGAATCATGACCACATCGCCGACCTTGCACGCATTCTCTTCGTCATGCGCCTTGTACTTCTTGGACATACGCACCGTCTTTTTCATCATCGGATGGGTAAAGCGACGCTCGACGCGGACGACAACAGTCTTGTCGTTCTTGTCGCTCACCACGGTGCCCTGCAAAACGCGCTTTGGCATGTTCGCTGTCCTCAGGCCTTGCTGCCGGCCGACTTCTCGGCCGCGATTGTCTTGATGCGCGCAATATCCCTACGGATTTCTTTCACGCGCGCGGTTTTTTCGAGCTGTCCGGTCGCTTTCTGGAAGCGGAGGTTGAACTGCTCTTTCTTGAGTTTTGTCAGCTCGTCAGTGAGCTGGTCCGGCGTCATCGCCCTGACATCAACAGCCTTCATAGCGTTCGCCTTTCCTACTCTGCAATACGCTGCACGAAGCGCGTCTTGACCGGCAGCTTTGCAGCGCCCAGACGCAGCGCTTCACGCGCAATGTCTGCACCAACGCCATCGATCTCAAACATGACGCGGCCGGGCTTAACACGGCAGGCCCAATAGTCAACGGAGCCTTTGCCCTTACCCATACGAACCTCGGTCGGTTTCGAAGTGACCGGGAGGTCCGGGAAAATGCGGATCCAGACGCGACCCTGACGCTTCATGTAGCGGGTGATCGCGCGGCGGGCCGCTTCAATCTGGCGCGCGGTAACGCGCTCCGGCTCGAGAGCCTTCAGACCGAAGGACCCGAAGTTGAGTTCCGTGCCGCCCTTGGCAGCGCCGTGGATACGGCCCTTGAACTGCTTGCGGAACTTTGTGCGCTTTGGTTGCAGCATCGTTCTCTACTCCAAAATTCCTAAGCGTTCTCGCGACGCCGGTTGCTGCTACCGCCCTGGTCACCCTCGGTGGCACGGCGTTCGGAAGCCATCGGGTCATGTTCGAGGATCTCGCCTTTGAACACCCAGACTTTCACACCGCAAATGCCATAAGCGGTCTTTGCTTCGGCCGTGCCGTAGTCGACATCGGCGCGCAGCGTGTGCAGCGGAACACGGCCCTCGCGGTACCATTCCATACGGGCGATTTCCGCACCGCCGAGACGACCCGCACAATTGATGCGGATACCCTCGGCACCGAGACGCATGGCCGACTGAACGGCACGCTTCATGGCGCGGCGGAACGCAACGCGGCGCTCCAGCTGCTGAGCGATCGACTGAGCGATCAGTGTGGCATCGATCTCCGGCTTGCGGACCTCGACGATGTTCAGATGCGTTTCCGCATTCGTCATCTGCGAGACCTTGCGGCGAAGCTTCTCGATGTCCGCACCCTTCTTGCCGATGATAAGGCCCGGACGCGCAGAGTGAATGGTCACGCGGCACTTCTTGTGGGGACGCTCGATCACGACCTTCGAGATGGCAGCCTGCTTGAGCTCCTTCTCGATATAGTTACGGATCTTGAAATCCTCGTGCAGAAGATCGCCGTATTCGCGATCATTGGCGTACCAACGAGAGTCCCACGTGCGGTTGATACCGAGACGGAACCCGATCGGATTAATTTTCTGACCCATCAGGCGGCCTCCACTTTCTCTTCCACTTCACGCACGACAATCGTCAGATGCGAAAATGGCTTCTCGATGCGGCTGGCGCGGCCACGGCCACGCGCATGGAACCGCTTCATCACGATCGACTTGCCGACATGGGCTTCGGCCACGACCAGCGCATCCACGTCCAGGTCGTGATTGTTTTCCGCATTCGCAATTGCCGATTCCAGCGTCTTCTTGACAGTCTCGGCGATCCGCTTGCGCGAAAACTCCAGGTCGGCGAGCGCGGTCGCCACCTTCTTGCCGCGGATCATCGCAGCAACGAGGTTCAGCTTCTGCGGGCTGACGCGGATCGTGCGCAATACGGCACGGGCCTCATTGTCAGCAAGCCTGCGCGGCGCTTTGGCCTTGCCCATTGTTATTTCCTCTTTGCCTTCTTGTCCGCCCCATGGCCGTAATAGGTGCGGGTCGGAGCAAATTCACCAAACTTGTGACCGACCATCTCCTCGGAGACGGAAACGGGAATGTGTTTCTGGCCGTTGTAAACACCGAAGGTCAAACCCACGAACTGGGGCAGAATGGTGGAGCGACGGCTCCACATCTTGATGACCTCGTTACGGCCGCTATCGCGCACCTTCTCGGCCTTCTTCAGAAGATAGCCGTCGACGAAGGGGCCTTTCCAGACTGAACGGGACACTTGCCGCTACCTTTCCTTAGCTCTTGCGCTTGTGGCGCGAGCGCATGATGAACTTGTCGGTCGACTTGTTCGACCGGGTCTTCATGCCCTTTGTGGGTTTGCCCCAGGGCGACACAGGGTGACGGCCACCGGAGGTACGGCCCTCACCACCACCATGGGGGTGATCGACCGGGTTCATGACGACACCGCGGTTGTGCGGGCGTTTGCCCATCCAGCGCTTACGACCGGCCTTGCCCAGGCTGACATTGCCATGGTCCGGGTTGGACACGGCGCCGACGGTTGCAAAGCAGCGACCAGAGACCAGGCGTTGTTCGCCCGAATTAAGGCGAAGGATCGCCATGCCCTGATCACGACCGACGAGCTGAACATAAGCGCCGGCAGAGCGTGCAATCTGTCCGCCCTTTTCGGGCTTCATCTCGACGTTGTGCACGATCGTGCCGATCGGCATTGCCGAAAGAGGCATCGCATTGCCCGGCTTTACGTCGACCGCCTTGTCGCTGGCGATGATCTTGTCGCCGGCAGCCAGGCGCTGCGGAGCCAGAATATAAGACAGCTCGCCATCTTCGTAACGCACCAGCGCGATGAACGCGGTACGGTTCGGATCGTACTCGATACGCTCCACCGTCGCCGAGATATCAAGCTTACGACGCTTGAAGTCGATCAGACGATAAGTGCGCTTGTGACCGCCGCCCTGGAAACGAGCGGTGATGCGACCCGTGTTGTTGCGGCCGCCCTTGCCCGTCAGACCCTGGGTCAGGCCCTTCACGGGCTTGCCCTTGTGAAGGCCGGAGCGGTCAACGATGACCAGCTGGCGCTGGCCTGGGGTTACCGGTTTAAACTTCTTCAGTGCCATTGTCTCTTCCTCGCCGCCCGATTAGAGGCCAGTCGCGATGTCGATGGAATGACCTTCGGCCAGCGTGACGATCGCTTTCTTCACGTCGCTCTGGCGGCCAATCGTTCCGCGAAAACGCTTCACCTTGCCCTTGCGAACAAGCGTGTTGACACCGGTCACCTTGACGCCGAAGAGCGCCTCGACAGCAGCCTTGATTTCCGGCTTCGTCGCCTTGCGGTCCACATTGAAGACCACCTGGTTGTTTTCCGACGCCATTGTCGATTTCTCGGTGATCGCCGGGCTGACGATCACGTCATAGTGGCGAAGCTCCGTCATTTGAAACGCTCCTCAAGGGCCTCGACGGCGGCCTTGGAAAGGACCAGCGTGCCGCGGCGCAGAATGTCGTAAACATTGATGCCCTGCACCGGCAGAACGTCGATGTTGGCGATGTTTTGAGCAGCACGCTTGAAGCCGGCATCGACTTCCGCGCCGCCGATCAGCAGAGCGTTGCTCAGGCCGAGCTTGGCGAAGCTCTCCACCAGGGACTTCGTCTTGCCGTCAGCGAGGGCCAGATCATCGATAATGATAAGGCTGGAGTCCTTCACCTTGGCCGACAGAGCGTGCTTCAGACCGAGCGCACGGACCTTCTTGGGAAGATCGTGGCTATGGTCGCGAACGACCGGGCCATGAGCACGGCCACCGCCGCGGAACTGCGGTACACGAGCCGACGAGTGACGGGCGCGGCCCGTACCTTTCTGGCGGTACATCTTTGCACCGGTACGCGCAATCTCGGAGCGTCCCTTGGTCTTGTGCGTGCCCTGCTGCTTCTTGGCGAGCTGCCAGCGCACGACGCGGTGCAGGATATCTTCGCGGGGATCAAGTCCGAAAATCTCGTCGGAGATCTTCAGCTTCCCGGCATCCTTGCCTGCGAGGGTCGTAACTTTAATGTCCATTATTCAGCCCCCTCAGTGGCGGCAGCTTCTTCAGCCTTTGCAGCGCCATTGCTACGGATAGCGGCCGGCATCGGCACGTTGTCTGGCAGCGGAGCCTTGACGGCGTCGCGCACTGTAATCCAGGCGCCCTTGGAACCGGGAACGGCACCGCGAACGAGGATAAGACCGCGCTCGGTATCCGTGGACACGATTTCCAGGTTCTGCGTGGTCACGCGGTGCGCGCCCATGTGTCCGGCCATCTTCTTGCCCTTGAACACCTTGCCGGGATCCTGGCGCTGACCGGTTGAACCATGCGAGCGGTGCGAGACCGAGTTACCATGGGTTGCACGGCCGCCACCGAAATTGTGACGCTTCATGACACCCTGGAAGCCCTTACCGATCGAGGTGCCCGTCACATCGACCTTCTGGCCGGGGACGAAATGCTCGACCGTGATCTCTGCGCCGACATCCAGAAGGTTGTCGGGCGACACACGAAATTCGGCCACCTTGGCCTTCGGCTCGACGGAAGCGGTCGCGAAATGGCCGCGCAACGCTTTCGACGTGTTCTTCACCTTGGCCAGTCCAACGCCAAGCTGAACAGCCGTGTAGCCGTTCTTCTCCTCGGTACGCTGCGCAACGACCTGACAGTTCTCCATGCGCAGAACCGTCACGGGCACATGCTCGCCCGCTTCGTTGTAGACGCGTGTCATACCGATCTTTTGTGCGATAACACCTGAACGCATCGGTTCGATTTCCTTTCGGGGTTCCCAGCCCCTCACCCGCTTTCACGGTCAGAGGCTCGGGTTCCTGACTTTTTGTCTTGCGCCCTAGAGCTTGATCTCGACATCCACACCAGCAGCGAGGTCGAGCTTCATCAGCGCGTCGACCGTCTGCGGCGTCGGATCGACAATATCGAGCAGCCGCTTGTGGGTGCGCATCTCGAACTGCTCGCGGCTCTTCTTGTCGATATGAGGAGACCGGTTAACAGTAAACTTCTCGATGCGCGTGGGCAGCGGCACCGGGCCGCGCACGTTCGCGCCCGTGCGTTTTGCCGTAGACACGATTTCCCGCGTCGAGGCATCAAGAACGCGATGATCAAACGCCTTGAGGCGGATACGGATATTCTGTCCGTTCATGTGTCACTTCCTTGTTCCGCTGCGACGCGGGTAACCGCGCCGCGCCGGAAGGTTGCCGTTCTTACTCAGTGATCGATGCGACGATGCCGGCACCGACGGTGCGGCCGCCTTCACGGATAGCGAAGCGCAGCTTCTCTTCCATGGCGATCGGCACGATCAGCTCGACGTCGACCGTCACATTGTCGCCCGGCATCACCATTTCCGTGCCTTCCGGAAGGTGAACGATGCCCGTCACGTCCGTCGTACGGAAGTAGAACTGCGGGCGGTAGTTCGTGAAGAACGGCGTATGACGGCCGCCCTCTTCCTTCGTCAGRATGTAGGCTTCTGCCTTGAACTTCGTGTGCGGCGTCACCGAACCGGGCTTGGCCAGAACCTGACCGCGCTCAACRCCCTCACGCTCGACACCGCGCAGAAGCGCACCGATGTTGTCGCCGGCCTGACCCTGGTCGAGAAGCTTGCGGAACATCTCAACGCCCGTGCAGGTCGTCTTCGTCGTCGGACGGATGCCGACGATCTCGATTTCCTCACCAACCTTGATGATGCCGCGCTCGACGCGACCCGTCACAACCGTGCCGCGGCCCGAAATCGAGAACACGTCCTCGATCGGCATCAGGAACGGCTGGTCAACCGGACGCTCGGGCGTCGGAATGTAGGCGTCAACCTCGGCCATCAGCTTGCGGATCGCGTCCTCGCCGATCTCCTTGTTGGAGTCTTCAAGAGCAGCAAGCGCCGAACCCTTCACGATCGGAATGTCGTCGCCCGGGAAGTCGTAGGACGAAAGAAGCTCGCGAACCTCGAGCTCAACAAGCTCCAGAAGCTCCTCATCGTCAACCTGGTCCACCTTGTTCAGGAAAACCACGATCGCCGGAACGCCAACCTGGCGGGCAAGAAGAATGTGCTCGCGCGTCTGCGGCATCGGGCCATCGGCTGCCGAAACAACCAGGATCGCGCCGTCCATCTGWGCCGCACCCGTGATCATGTTCTTCACATAGTCGGCGTGGCCGGGGCAGTCCACGTGCGCGTAGTGACGCGCATCCGTCTCATACTCCACATGCGCCGTCGAAATCGTGATCCCGCGCGCCTTCTCTTCCGGTGCGCCATCAATCTGGTCATAGGCGCGGAACTCGCCGAAATACTTCGTGATCGCTGCCGTCAATGACGTCTTGCCGTGGTCAACGTGACCAATCGTGCCGATGTTCACATGCGGCTTCGTACGCTCAAATTTACCTTTGGCCATGTGAGCTCTCCATTCCTTGTGCCCGTTCGGGCTCTTTCAACTGTCGATAATCCGTAACGAACGTGTCTGAGCGGATTACGCGTATTTCTTCTGGATCTCCTGCGCCACCGCGCTGGGAACCGGCTCGTAGTGATCGAACTGCATCGTGTACTGGGCGCGGCCCTGAGACATCGAACGCAGCGTATCGACGTATTTGAACATGTTGGCCAGCGGCACCATGGCGTTGATAACCGTGGCGATACCGCGTGCTTCCTGACCCTGAATCTGGCCACGACGCCCGTTCAGGTCACCAATGATGCTGCCCACATACTCTTCCGGCGTCACGACTTCGACCTTCATGATCGGCTCGAGCAGCTGAGCGCCAGCTTTCTGGGCGCCTTCACGGAATGCCGCGCGAGCGGCGATTTCGAAGGCGAGAACCGAGGAGTCAACGTCGTGATAGGCACCATCGATCAGCGTGGCTTTCACGCCGAGCATCGGGAAGCCTGCAACCGGACCGGAAGAAAGAACGCTCTCGATGCCCTTCTGGACGCCGGGAATGTATTCCTTCGGGACCGAACCGCCGACGATCTTGGATTCGAACTCGAATTCCTCGCTCTCGGTGTTCGGCGCGAACACGATCTTGACGCGGGCGAACTGACCCGAACCACCGGACTGCTTCTTGTGCGTGTAGTCGATTTCGGCTTCGCGGGTGATCGTCTCGCGGTATGCAACCTGCGGAGCGCCCACATTGGCCTCAACCTTGAATTCACGCTTCAGGCGGTCGACGATGATGTCGAGGTGAAGCTCGCCCATGCCGGCGATAATGGTCTGACCGGATTCCTCGTCGGACTTGACGCGGAAGGACGGATCCTCGGCTGCCAGACGATTGAGCGCGAGGCCCATCTTTTCCTGGTCGCCCTTGGTCTTCGGCTCGATGGCGATCTGGATCACCGGATCCGGGAACTCCATGCGCTCAAGAATGACCGGCTTGGTCGGGTCGCAAAGCGTGTCACCCGTCGTGGTCTCCTTGAGGCCAGCCAGAGCAACGATGTCGCCGGCATAAGCCACTTCCAGATCGGAACGCGAATTGGAATGCATCTGCAGCATACGGCCAATACGCTCGCGCTTGTCCTTCACCGTGTTGGCGAGTGACGCACCCTTGTTCAGCACACCCGAATAGATGCGGCAGAAGGTAAGCGAACCGACGAACGGATCGTTCATGATCTTGAAGGCCAGCATGGAGACAGGCTCTTCGTCAGACGACTTGCGAGCAATCTCTGCTTCGGTCTTGGGGTCGATGCCCTTGATCGACGGTACGTCCATCGGAGACGGCAGGAAGTCGACGACGGCGTCGAGCAGCGGCTGCACACCCTTGTTCTTGAAGGCAGAGCCACAGAACATCGGGAAGAACTTGACCTCGATCGTGCCCTTGCGGATCAGCTTGCGGATCTCGTCATTCGACGGCATCTCGCCTTCGAGGTAACGCTCCATCGCGGCTTCGTCCATCTCGACAGCCGCCTCGATGAGAGCCTCGCGATACTCCTCCGCCTTCTCCTGAAGATCGGCAGGAATGTCGACCACGTCCCAGGCAGCGCCGAGGTTTTCGGACTGCCAGACAAGCGCCTTCATCTCGATGAGGTCCACGACACCGGCAAAATCGTTCTCGGCGCCAATCGGGAGCTGCATCACGACAGCCTGCGCACCAAGACGGGTCTTGACCATCTCCGCCGAACGGTAGAAGTCGGCGCCGATCTTGTCCATCTTGTTACAGAAGATCATGCGCGGCACGCGATACTTGTCAGCCTGACGCCAAACGGTTTCCGTCTGCGGCTCCACACCGGCATTTGCATCGAGCAGCGCAACGGCGCCGTCGAGAACGCGCAGCGAACGCTCAACCTCAATGGTGAAGTCGACGTGCCCGGGCGTGTCGATGATATTGAAGCGGCGCTTCTTGCCGTCACGGCCTTCCCAGAAGGTGGTCGTGGCAGCAGACGTGATCGTAATCCCGCGCTCCTGCTCCTGCTCCATCCAGTCCATCGTCGCAGCGCCGTCATGCACTTCGCCGATCTTGTGAGACTTGCCGGTGTAGAAAAGAATGCGCTCGGTCGTCGTCGTCTTGCCGGCGTCGATATGCGCCATGATACCGAAGTTGCGGTAGTCTTCGAGCTTATATTCGCGGGACATCGTCGTGTACCTCTTCGATCCGTAAGGCTACCAGCGGTAGTGCGAGAACGCGCGGTTGGCTTCAGCCATCTTGTGCGTGTCTTCGCGCTTCTTGACGGCAGTGCCGCGATTGTTGGCTGCATCGAGCAACTCGCCGGAAAGGCGATCGACCATGGTCGTCTCGTTGCGCTTGCGTGCCGCAGAAATCAGCCAGCGGATGGCCAGCGCCTGACGACGCTCGGGACGAACATCGACCGGCACCTGGTAGGTCGCACCACCAACACGGCGCGAGCGAACCTCAACGTGCGGAGCAACATTCTCCAGCGCCTGGTGGAACACACCCACAGGCTCCTGCTTCAGCTTCTCTTCCACCTGCTCGAATGCACCGTAAACGATACGCTCGGCAGCGGATTTTTTACCATCAAGCATGATGGCATTCATGAATTTCGTAACAACCGTGTCACCGAATTTCGGATCGGGGTTGATCTCTCGCTTTTCTGCGCGATGGCGTCGGGACATGTTTTTCGTCTCTTACCTTCGAAGGCCCGGCTCAAAAACAAAGCGCCGAAGCCGGGAAACCTACTTCGGACGCTTGGCGCCGTATTTGGAACGACGCTGCTTGCGGTTCTTGACACCCTGCGTGTCGAGCACACCACGGATAATGTGGTAGCGCACACCCGGAAGGTCCTTCACACGGCCGCCGCGGATCATCACCACGGAGTGCTCCTGAAGATTATGCCCCTCACCCGGGATATAACCGATGACCTCAAACCCGTTGGCGAGGCGGATCTTTGCCACCTTACGCATAGCCGAGTTCGGCTTCTTCGGCGTCGTTGTGTAAACGCGCGTACAAACGCCCCGCTTCTGCGGGTTGGCCTGCATGGCCGGAACCTTATTGCGCTTAACCGGCGCAACGCGCGGCTTGCGGATCAACTGGTTAACGGTAGGCATCAAACCTTCCCTTGTTACAATTCCGTGTCTCAAGCCCGAGGGCCGCTTCAAGAACAGTCTGCGTTCATGCATAAATCCGGGCTGCAAACCGCATCAACGGTCTTGCCCGGACATACAGCAGAGGAAGCGTTTCCGCTTCATGCGCCGCAAATTCTGTCGCTCGCAAAAACGAACCCTGTTTGAGACCTGATCCAGGGCGCGTCGCCCCGAAAGAAAAAGCCTCACATCGGCTCGGACGAAGCGGGTATTACTCGCATGTCGGTTAACCGTCAACCCCACCCGCCCAAATATCTGGCGCACAGACGTGCATTGAAGCACTTGCTTGTCACGACGACAGATTATTGCTCCATCAGGCCGGTTTTCGAAGCGAAACCACACCATGCCTCTGTCATTCTAACAGGCTCCGTGCGAAAAACAGGCTCGCAACCGGGGCCCACGCTGCCCTGCAAGAATCAGGAAAGACTATGGACGAATCTGAAGAGCGGGCAGTCACCATCATCACCGGTCGTGTCTGGCGCGAGAAGGGCGAGGAAAGCGAAGGCGTTCACATCATGCTGCTTGCTCCCGATGACGATACCGCGGTGCGACTCGCGCTGGAAGCCCTCGCTCGCGAAGGCTATGCGGAAGCTGAGCTTGATCGCATCGGTGACATGGAAGGCGAGCCCGACGAGGAGCCACATCTCTCAGCCTGGCAGGGGGCGCTTGAAGGCGAAATCGCGATCGTTACGTTTGACGAACCAATTTAGGTGCTTGCAGTCGGGTGTGATCGCATGACAGCCAAAGGCGTAGGAAAGCAGTTGCCGCGTTGAAGCAGCACCCGAAAAGGCCCGGCTCATGCCCGGGCCTTTTCGGCAGGCAAAGCTTTATTTCAGTTTAGCCCCGGCTCCAGCGTAAACACGACAAACTGCGTGAACTGTCCGTTGGGATTGAAGTTGTTGTCGGAGGCCATCACGAGGGTCTGTTTGCCGCCAACCTCCGGCCCCTCGGTGATCGCTTCGATATTGTCCACGTCGAGACCGAAATCCCCTTCGCCGATCGTCAGGACATGCGTCTTCCTGAGTGTCGCAACGTCAACATCAAGGTCGGCAATTCTTTCTGCGCCGAGAATGTCGCTCGCACCCGCCGTCTCCACAAGATAAAGATTGATTTCGTTACCTGCCCCCAGCGCAAAGGAACGCTCGACCGCAAGAAACCGGCCGGCGTCGATCTCCAGGATCTCCGTCAGGCCGTTGTCGTTGTAGTAGGGCTCCGTGTCCGACTTCCGGTGGATCGGGCCGGTTTCGTAGACATACTCGGCGACCGGTTCCCCGCTTTCCACGTCAAAACCCAGGATGCGCGACAGGCTTCCCGCTTCAGGCGTCGCCTTTGGCCCGTCCTGTGCAAGCGCATTTTCGGTCGCCACCCAGGCAGTCTTTCCGTCGACGGAAAGCGCCAGCCCTTCAAATGCCAGATTGTTGCGGATGCCGCGTTCACCGGCAGCATCCGGCAGGTATGCTCCAGGGATCGTAAAGCTGCGCTTGAACGCGCCGTCCGCTCTGGCTTCGTAGAGCGCCGGATTGCCCGCGGCGTCGCGCTCGCTCGACCAGAACACGCTCTGCCGCGTACCGTCGAAGCGGATCGCTTCCGGATCGATGGTCTTGGGTGCGAACGGCGCGCCATCCTCTCCCTGGAGCACATGGCTCGAGATAATGTCCGCCCCCTTCACGCCGTCTTCCTCGATCAGAAGCTTCAGCCGATAGAAACGCGCCGGTGCTTTCTCCGACCGGTCATCAGAAATCGCATAAAACACCTCCGTCTCCGCATCGTAATCGAGACCCGATATGCCACCGAATTCGATGCCGGAAATCATGAGGCCGCTGGGAAGGACGATTTCGCCGAGAAAGGCTGGCTTTATCACGGCGTCTGCGTGGGCGAGAGACTGCGCCAAAATGGACATTGTTGCAGCGAAAACTAGCTTCCTGCACATGAGATCTTCTCCATAAACCGGGCGAAAGGGGCGCCCGGGGGTCTCATGATCCGGTTGGGTAACAGGCACGCGACAACGCCGGTGGATCGACCAAAGAAAAGCCGGGCACAGGGCCCGGCTTTGCATTTTTGAGATGAGCGCTGCCGATTACTCGGCGGGGCTCGTCGTCATGTCGGCGATCATAGGATCGGCTATTTCGGCACCGGAGCTCTTGCGTCGCTCGTCCAGGATCAGATCGTCGCGCGAACGTGCGATGCGGCGAACCTGGCTCATGGCGCCACCCGTACCGGCCGGGATAAGGCGACCCACGATGACGTTTTCCTTCAGGCCCTGCAGCGTGTCGATCTTGCCGGCTACAGCCGCCTCGGTCAGCACGCGGGTGGTCTCCTGGAAGGAGGCCGCGGAAATGAAGGACGGCGTCTGCAGAGATGCCTTGGTGATGCCGAGCAGAACCGGCTGACCTTCGGCTGGCTTCTTGCCCTCTTCCACCAGGCGCTCGTTGATCTCCTCGAACTCGACCGAGTCAACATGGTCGCCCGGAATATAGGTCGAATCGCCCTGTGTCGTAATCTCGACCTTCTGCAGCATCTGGCGAACGATCACCTCGATGTGCTTGTCGTTGATCAACACGCCCTGCAAACGATAGACCTCCTGGATTTCGTTGACCAGGTAAGAAGCCAGAGCCTCCACGCCCTTGATCGCCAGAATGTCATGCGGTGCCGGATTACCGTCGAGAATGAAATCGCCCTTTTCGATCTGGTCACCATCCTGGAGATGGAACGGCTTGCCCTTGGGAATGAGATATTCCGCGGGCTCCAGTGTCGAGTCATGCGGCTCGATGACGATACGGCGCTTGTTCTTGTAGTCCCGGCCGAAACGGATCGTGCCATCGATCTCGGCAATGATGGCGTGATCCTTCGGACGACGCGCCTCGAACAGCTCTGCCACACGCGGCAGACCACCGGTGATGTCCTTGGTGCGCGCGCTCTCGGTCGGAATACGGGCAATCACGTCGCCCGGCTTGACCTTGGAGCCCGGCTCAACGGACAGAACCGTTTCAACCGACATAAGGAAGCGTGCATCGCCACCACGGGCGAGCTTTGCCACCTTGCCCTTGGAATCGAGCACCGTCAGCGCCGGCTTCAGGTCCGCACCGCGCGGCGTCGACCGCCAATCGATGACCTCGCGCTTGGTGATACCGGTCGACTCATCGGCTGTTTCCTGAACGGAAACGCCATCCACCAGATCCTCGAACGCCACGGTGCCTTCCACTTCGGTGAGCATCGGACGGGTGTAAGGATCCCACTCGGCGATGCGCTGACCGCGCTTGACCTTGTCGCCCTCGTCGATGAAGAGCCGCGAACCGTAGGTAAGGCGGTGGCTTGCACGCTCCTCGCCGTTCTCATCAAGGATCAGAACCGCCATGTTGCGGCCCATCACGATGAGATCGCCTTCAGAGTTGCGCACCACATTGCGGTTGCGGATCTTGACGGTGCCCTCAAAGGACGCCTCCAAGAACGACTGGTCAACCACCTGCGCCGTTCCGCCCATGTGGAAGGTACGCATGGTGAGCTGGGTGCCCGGTTCGCCGATGGACTGGGCTGCAATAACGCCGACCGCCTCACCGATGTTGACCGGCGTGCCGCGCGCCAGATCGCGCCCATAACAAACCGCACATACGCCGCTGCGAACCTCACAGGTAAGCGCGGAGCGGATACGCACCGTCTGGATGCCCGCTTTCTCGATCGCTTCAACATCGCGTTCATCGATCAGGCGCCCTGCCGAAACGATGACTTCATCGGTAGCCGGATTGATGATGTCGTCGAGAGCCGTACGGCCAAGCACACGCTGACCGATGGAGGCAACCACCTGCCCTGCGTCCACGATGGGCTGCATGGTCAGGCCCTTCTCGGTGCCGCAATCAGGCACGGTGACAATGCAGTCCTGTGCAACATCGACGAGACGACGAGTCAGGTAGCCCGAGTTTGCTGTCTTCAAGGCAGTGTCGGCCAGACCCTTACGGGCGCCGTGGGTGGAGTTGAAGTACTCCATCACGGTCAGGCCTTCCTTGAAGTTCGAGATGATCGGCGTCTCGATGATGGAGCCATCCGGTCGGGCCATGAGGCCACGCATACCGGCAAGCTGACGCATCTGCGCCGGCGAACCGCGGGCACCGGAGTGCGACATCATGTAAACCGAATTCATCGGCTTCTGGCGGCCGTCTTCATTGAACTCGACTGCCTTGATGCGCTTCATCATCTCGTCGGCGACCTTCTCCGAGCACTTGGCCCAGGCGTCGACGACCTTGTTGTACTTCTCGCCCTGCGTGATCAGGCCGTCATTGTACTGCTGCTCATATTCCTTGGCGAGCGCCTCGGTCTCGGCCACCAGCTTTTCCTTGGTGTCCGGAATGACCATGTCGTCCTTGCCGAAGGAGATACCTGCGCGGCAGGCATGGCTAAAGCCGAGCTGCATCACGCGGTCACAGAAGATGACTGTCTCTTTCTGACCGCAGTGACGATAGACCGTGTCGATCATCTTGGAGATGTTCTTCTTGGTCAGTTCCTGATTGCAGATGTCGAAGGGCACGTTGTGGTTCTTCGGCAGAAGCTCGCCAACAATCATGCGTCCGGGCGTCGTCTCATGGATCTGCGAGACGGGATTGCCATCCGCATCGACGGTCTTAAACCGCCCCTTGATCTTGGTGTGCAGCGTGACGACCTTGTTCTCCAGAGCATGGTGCAGTTCGCCCATGTCGGCAAAGACCATGCCCTCACCCGGCTCGTTCTGGTTCATGATGGACAGATAGTAGAGTCCGAGAACCATGTCCTGCGACGGCACGATGATCGGTGCGCCGGAGGCCGGGTGCAGGATGTTGTTGGTCGACATCATGAGCACACGCGCTTCAAGCTGGGCTTCCAGCGAAAGCGGCACGTGAACAGCCATCTGATCACCGTCGAAGTCGGCGTTGAATGCCGTGCAGACCAGCGGGTGAAGCTGGATCGCCTTGCCTTCGATCAGCACGGGCTCGAACGCCTGGATGCCCAGACGGTGCAGCGTCGGCGCGCGGTTCAGAAGAACGGGATGCTCGCGGATAACCTCATCGAGGATATCCCACACCTCCGGCTTTTCCTTCTCGACCAGCTTCTTCGCCTGCTTGACGGTGGACGAGTAGCCTTTTGCATCAAGACGCGCATAGATAAACGGCTTGAAGAGTTCAAGCGCCATCTTCTTCGGCAGACCGCACTGGTGCAGCTTGAGCTCCGGTCCGGTCACGATCACCGAACGGCCAGAGTAATCGACGCGCTTGCCGAGCAGGTTCTGACGGAACCGGCCCTGCTTGCCCTTCAACATGTCGGAGAGCGACTTCAGCGGACGCTTGTTGGCACCGGTGATAACGCGCCCGCGGCGGCCATTGTCGAACAATGCATCGACCGCCTCCTGAAGCATGCGCTTCTCGTTGCGGATGATGATGCCCGGTGCGCGCAGTTCGATGAGGCGCTTCAGACGGTTGTTTCGGTTGATCACACGACGGTAAAGGTCGTTGAGATCGGAGGTGGCAAAGCGACCGCCATCCAGCGGCACCAGTGGACGCAGATCCGGCGGGATGACCGGGACGATCTTCATGATCATCCACTCAGGGCGATTGCCGGACTCGAGGAAGTTCTCGACCACCTTGAGACGCTTCAGAAGCTTCTTCTGCTTCAGCTCGGATGTCGTGGATGCGAGCTCCGAACGCAGATCACCGGCGATCTTGTCGAGGTCCATCGATTCCAGAAGGTGATGAATAGCCTCGGCACCGATCATGGCGGTGAACTGGTCCTCGCCATACTCGTCAACCGCAATCAGATACTCTTCTTCGGAAAGGAGCTGGTTTTCCTTGAGCGCCGTCAGCCCCGGTTCGGTCACGATGTAGTTCTCGAAATAGAGAACGCGCTCGATGTCCTTAAGGGTCATGTCGAGCAGCGTGCCGATGCGCGAAGGCAGCGACTTCAGAAACCAGATATGAGCGACAGGTGCTGCCAGCTCGATATGGCCCATACGCTCGCGACGAACACGTGACAGCGTGACTTCCACGCCGCACTTCTCGCAGATGACGCCCTTGTACTTCATGCGCTTGTACTTGCCGCAGAGGCACTCATAGTCCTTGATGGGACCGAAGATGCGCGCGCAGAAGAGACCGTCACGCTCAGGCTTGAACGTACGATAGTTGATGGTCTCGGGCTTTTTGATCTCGCCATACGACCAGGACAGGATTTTCTCGGGGCTAGCCAGAGAAATCCTGATCGAGTCGAAAGTCTGTGCCGGCGCCTGAGGGTTGAAAAGATTCATGACCTCTTGGTTCATGCCGATCTCCTTTTCGGGACGCCTTGTCCCTTTTAAACTTCGGTGAATACTGCCGCCGCGTGTCCCACCGGTTCAAATGCTTGGCCGCTAAGCTGCCTTGCGAACGACGATTGCGTGTCGCGAGAGTGTACCCCGCGACACGCGATAACGCTTATTCCGCAGCGTCGGGCAGTTGCTCTGTCTCGCCGGTGTCAATGCGGGAGTTTTCGAGCTCCACATTGAGACCAAGAGAGCGCATTTCCTTGACGAGAACATTGAAGCTCTCCGGAATGCCCGCCTCGAACGTATCGTCGCCGCGCACGATGGCTTCATAAACCTTGGTACGGCCCGCCACGTCATCCGACTTCACGGTCAGCATTTCCTGCAGCGTGTAGGCAGCGCCATAAGCTTCCAGCGCCCAGACCTCCATCTCACCGAAACGCTGTCCGCCGAACTGCGCCTTACCGCCCAGCGGCTGCTGGGTCACGAGCGAATACGGTCCAATCGAACGGGCGTGGATCTTGTCGTCCACCAGGTGGTGCAGCTTCAGCATGTAGATGTAGCCGACAGTGACCTGACGATCGAACGGCTCACCCGTACGCCCGTCGTAAAGTGTCACCTGCCCGCTCGTCTGCATGCCTGCCTGTTCCAGCATGATGTTGACGTCAGCCTCATGCGCGCCGTCGAAGACAGGCGTTGCGATGGACACGCCGCGACGCATCTGCTCGCCAAGGCGAACAATGCTCTCATCGTCGTACTGACGTACCGGCTCGTTACGGTCGTTGTCCGGAATGATCGACTCGATCGTCTGGCGCAGCGGCTTGATGTCTCCGCTCTCCTTATAACTGTCGATCAGATCTCCGATCTGCTGCCCCATGCCGGCACACGCCCAGCCCAGATGGGTCTCCAGAATCTGGCCGACGTTCATGCGGCTCGGCACACCCAGTGGGTTGAGCACGATATCCACATGCTGGCCATCTTCAAGAAACGGCATATCCTCGACCGGCACGATGCGCGAAACCACACCCTTGTTACCGTGACGGCCAGCCATCTTGTCGCCGGGCTGCATCTTGCGCTTCACGGCAACGAAGACCTTGACCATCTTCATGACGCCGGGCGGCATCTCGTCGCCGCGCTGCACCTTTTCGACCTTGTCCATGAAGCGCTGTTCAAGCGCCTTCTTCGACTCGTCATACTGGGCACGCATGGCTTCGAGAGCTTCCTGAAGCTTCTCGTCCTCGACAGCAAACTGCCACCACTGCGAACGCGGATACTCGTCCAGAACGTCGGCGGAAAGGGTCGCCCCCTTCTTGAAGCCTTTCGGCCCAGCGATCGCCTGCTTGCCCTCGAGCATTTCGGCGAGACGCGCATAGACGTTGCGATCCAGAATCGACTGCTCGTCGTCGCGGTCCTTGGCAAGGCGTTCGATTTCCTCGCGCTCGATGGCCATCGCACGCTCGTCCTTCTCGACGCCGTGACGGTTGAAGACGCGCACCTCGACGACCGTTCCGTACGTGCCGGGTGGCATGCGCATGGACGTGTCGCGAACATCCGAAGCCTTCTCACCGAAGATGGCGCGCAATAGCTTTTCTTCCGGCGTCATCGGGCTTTCGCCCTTCGGTGTGATCTTGCCAACCAGAATGTCGCCCGGCTGAACTTCGGCACCGATATAGGTGATGCCGGCTTCGTCGAGGTTCTTCAGCGCTTCTTCCGAAACGTTCGGAATGTCACGCGTGATTTCTTCCGGTCCAAGCTTCGTATCACGCGCCATCACCTCGAATTCCTCGATGTGAATGGAAGTGAAGACGTCATCGCGAACGATACGCTCGGACAGGAGGATGGAATCCTCGTAGTTGTAGCCGTTCCAGGGCATGAACGCGACAAGCACGTTCCGGCCAAGTGCGAGATCGCCCAGATCCGTAGAAGGACCGTCCGCGATGATATCGCCCTTGTTGACCCGGTCGCCCACGCGCACCAGCGGACGCTGGTTGACGCAGGTGTTCTGGTTCGAACGCTGGAACTTCATCAGGCGGTAGATGTCAACGCCCGAACGCGATGCGTCCACGTCTTCCGTCGCACGGATAACGATACGGGTCGCATCCACCTGATCGACGACACCGGTCCGGCGGGCAGCAATCGCAGCGCCGGAATCGCGCGCAACGATCGGCTCCATGCCGGTGCCGACGAACGGCGCCTCGGCACGCACCAGAGGCACGGCCTGACGCTGCATGTTCGAACCCATGAGAGCGCGGTTGGCGTCGTCGTTTTCCAGGAACGGGATGAGTGCTGCCGCAACCGACACAAGCTGCTTCGGCGACACGTCCATCAGGTCGACATTCTCACGCGGTGCCATCATCACTTCGCCGGCATGGCGGCAGATAACGAACTCATCCGTGAAGCTGCCATCCTCGCCGATGGAAGCGTTGGCCTGAGCAACGTAATGCTTGGCCTCTTCCATTGCGGACAGGTAGACGACGTCCTGGGTCACCTTGCCGTCGACAATCTTGCGATACGGGCTCTCGATGAAACCGTATTTGTTGACGCGGGCGAATGTGGCGAGCGAGTTGATCAGACCGATATTCGGGCCTTCCGGCGTCTCAATCGGGCAGATACGGCCATAGTGGGTCGGGTGCACGTCGCGCACCTCAAAGCCAGCACGCTCACGCGTCAGACCGCCCGGTCCAAGTGCCGAAAGACGACGCTTGTGGGTGATCTCTGACAGCGGGTTGGTCTGGTCCATGAACTGCGAGAGCTGCGAGGAACCGAAGAACTCGCGCACGGCGGCAGCAGCCGGCTTGGCGTTGATCAGGTCCTGCGGCATCACCGTGTCTATCTCGATCGAGGACATACGCTCCTTGATCGCACGCTCCATGCGCAGGAGGCCGACACGGTACTGGTTTTCCATCAGCTCGCCGACGGAACGCACACGACGGTTGCCGAGATTGTCGATGTCGTCGATCTCGCCCTTGCCATCGCGCAGCTCGACAAGCGTCTTGACCACGGCAACGATGTCTTCCTTGCGCAGAACGCGCACGGTGTCTTCCGCGTCCAGTTCGAGACGCATGTTCATCTTGACGCGGCCAACGGCCGAAAGGTCGTAGCGCTCGGCATCGAAGAACAGCGAATGGAACATCGCTTCCGCCGTTTCGAGCGTGGGCGGCTCGCCCGGACGCATGACACGATAGATGTCGAACAGCGCATCCTGGCGGGACTCGTTCTTGTCGGCAGCAAGCGTGTTGCGGATGTAGCCGCCAACATTAACGTGGTCGATGTCGAGAAAATGCACTTCGGTCGCGCCCGTCTCGAGCAGAACCTTCAGCGTCTTCTCATCGATCTCGTCACCGGCCTCGAGGAAAATCTCGCCCGTTTCCGGATTGACGATGTCTTCCGCCAGATAATTGCCCAGCAGGTCGTCTTCCGTCGCACGAATGGCCTTCAGGCCCTTCTCGGCGAGCTGCTTTGCCTGACGCGCCGTGATCTTTTTGCCAGCCTCAACGACAACCTCGCCGCTGTCGGCGTCGATCAGGTCCGTCGTGGCTTTCAGACCCTTGAACCGATCAACCGAGTAGGGAACACGCCAATTGTCACCATCGCGCACATAGGTGAGCTGATCGTAGAAGGTGGACAGGATCTCTTCAGCATCCATGCCAAGCGCCATCAGAAGCGACGTCGCTGGCAGTTTGCGGCGGCGGTCGATGCGCGCATGGACAATGTCCTTGGCATCAAACTCGATGTCGAGCCAGGAACCGCGATACGGGATCACACGCGCGGCAAACAGAAGCTTGCCCGACGAATGCGACTTGCCTTTGTCGTGGTCGAAGAACACACCCGGCGAACGGTGCATCTGCGAGACGATAACGCGCTCGGTGCCATTGACGATAAAGGTGCCATTGGACGTCATGAGCGGCATATCGCCCATATAGACGTCCTGCTCCTTGATGTCCTTGATTGACTTGGCGCCGGTGTCCTCATCGACATCAAAGACGATCAGGCGCAACGTCACCTTGAGCGGCGCAGCGAAGGTCAGATCGCGCTGCCGGCACTCGTCAACATCGAACTTGGGATCCTCGAATTCGTACTTCACGAATTCAAGCATCGCCGTTCCGGCGAAGTCCGAAATCGGGAAAACCGACTTGAACACCGCCTGCAGCCCCTCGTCAGGACGCCCGCCCTCGGGCTCCTCGACCATCAGGAACTGGTCATAGGATGCCTTCTGAACCTCGATAAGGTTCGGCATCTCCGCAACTTCCGGAATCTTTCCGAAGAACTTGCGTACCCGCCTGCGACCATTAAACGTTTGGGTCTCGGCCATCGTCGCTCCTTGCCCTGCCTGGCTTGCATGCACCACGTGAACCGCCGTTCCGGCGGTCAATCCAAACGGATAAAAACCCGTTTCCTGAAAGCCGCTTGCGGCCTACAGGAAAGAGGTTTGGATTCCGTCTTCAGTGTTCCGGCCCGCACAGATCGGAAATCCGTGCGGGCCGGACGCCGAATTACTTCAGCTCAACCTTGGCGCCAGCGCCTTCGAGCTGCTCTTTGATCTTCTCGGCTTCGTCCTTGGACACGCCTTCCTTGATCGCCTTCGGAGCGGACTCAACGAGGTCCTTGGCTTCCTTCAGGCCGAGACCCGTGATGCCGCGAACTTCCTTGATGACGTTGATCTTCTGGGCGCCAGCATCGGCGAGAACGACGTCGAATTCGGTCTTCTCTTCGGCAGCTTCGCCACCGGCAGCACCGCCTGCAGCAGCGGCAACAGCCACCGGAGCAGCAGCGGAGACGCCCCACTTCTCTTCAAGCATCTTCGAAAGCTCAGCCGCCTCGAGGACGGTCAGGCTCGACAGGTCTTCAACGATCTTAGCAAGATCAGCCATTGTACATTTCCTTTTGTGTTCGAACTGTGTTGTTGGTCTTGAGGACCGGCATCACGCCGCCTCGTCCTTCTTGGAATAGGCGCCGAAGACGCGCGCGAGCTGACCCGCGGGCGCGTTGACGACCTGTGCGATCCGGGTAGCCGGCGTCGAAATCATGCCGACCAGCTTCGCCCTGAGCTCGTCCAGCGACGGCAGCGAGGCGAGTGCCTTCACACCGTCGGCGTCGAGCGCGGTCTCACCCATGGCACCGCCGAGAATGACAAGCCTGTCATTGCCCTTGGCGAAGTCATTGGCGACCCTAGGAGCGACAACCGGATCGTCCGAATAGGCAATCAGGGTCTGGCCTTCGAAAAGGGCCTGAATGCCTTCGGACGGGGTTCCCTGAAGGGCGATTTTGGCGAGACGGTTTTTCGCAACCTTGACTGTGCCACCTGCGCCGCGCATCTTCGAACGAAGATCGTTCATCTGTGCGACGGTCAGACCGGCATAGTGGGCCACGACGACCGAACCGGTGTTGCTGAACACCTGATTCAGATCCGCGACGAATTCGCGTTTTTCCGCTCTGTCCACTGCCTTCTCCATTTGACGGAAAGTCCCGAAAGACGCATCCGCCGGTTTGCCTTTTGCCGCAGGGCATCCGCAAACTCGGATCACCCAAGCGACGCTCGAGGATCCTGTCCCCTTTCGCCAACCGGAATTCCGGCATCGGACAAAAGGCCAACACGGTTCGAACCTTCAAACGGGGCAAGCCCCGGTCTCCGGTCCCACCCGTCTCATGCAGACCCCGAAAAGGGATTAAGGCGAACCGCCTGCAATCTCGGACAGGATGTTCCGGAAGTTTCCTTCCGGCTTCCACACCCGAGGGTGCGGAAAGTCTTGGGGAAGGCGCCAGAGCGCCCTCCCCGAAATCTTATCAGGACGCAGCCGTCAGGCTCGCCACATCAATGCGCAGGCCAGGGCCCATGGTCGAGGTGATGGCAACCTTCTTCAGGTAGTTGCCCTTGGCACCCGCCGGCTTCGCCTTGATCACGGCATCCGCAAAAGCGCGTACATTCTCAGCGATGGCCTTGGCATCAAAAGAAGCCTTGCCGACGCCAGCATGCACGATACCGGCCTTCTCGACGCGGAACTCGACAGCGCCGCCCTTGGAAGCCTTGACCGCAGCCGTAACGTCCGGCGTCACGGTGCCAACCTTCGGGTTCGGCATCAGGCCACGCGGACCGAGCACCTTACCGAGACGACCGACCAGCGGCATCATGTCCGGCGTCGCGATACAGCGATCGAAATCGATCTCGCCCTTCTGGACGATCTCCACCAGATCCTCGGCACCGACGATGTCGGCACCGGCAGCCTTGGCCTCATCTGCCTTGTCGCCCTTGGCGAACACGGCAACGCGAACCGTACGGCCCGTGCCGTTCGGCAGATTGACGACGCCGCGAACCATCTGGTCCGCATGACGCGGGTCGACGCCGAGGTTCATCGCGATCTCGATGGTCTCGTCGAACTTCGCGGTTGCGCGGTCCTTCAGAAGCGCAACGGCCTCATCGAGAGCGTATTCCTTGTCACGGTCAATGCCTTCACGCGCCTTTGCGATGCGCTTGGAAAGTTTCGTCGCCATATCGTCAGCCCTCCACTTCCAGGCCCATGGAACGCGCGGAACCCTCGACCATGCGCATGGCCGCATCGACGTCGTTCGCGTTCAGGTCTTTCATTTTGGCTTCTGCGATTTCACGCACCTTGTCGCGCGAAATCTTGCCAGCAACCGACTTGCCCGGCTCCTTGGAACCCGACTTCAGGTTGATCGCCTTCTTGAGGAAGTAGCTCACCGGCGGAGTCTTCATCGTGAAGGTGAAAGACTTGTCCTGATAGTAGGTCACGACGACCGGGATCGGCGACCCCTTCTCCATCTCCTGGGTCTGCGCATTGAATGCCTTGCAGAACTCCATGATGTTGATGCCACGCTGACCAAGCGCAGGACCGATCGGGGGCGACGGCGTCGCCGAACCCGCGGGAACCTGAAGCTTGAGCAGGCCTGCAACTTTCTTAGCCATATCTCATCTGCCTTGTCGTTCACGCCGACCATCCTGCAAAGGATCGGCCGGCACCTGCAGTTTGGTGGTCCGGAAATCAGCAGCCGGCTAAGCCACCCTTCCCTTCCACCGACGAAGCCCCTCAAAGGGCAACACGGTCAGCCCTTTTCGACCTGACCGAATTCCAGGTCGACGGGCACGGCCCGTCCAAAAATCGAAACCTCGACCTTGAGTCGCGAGCGCTCCTCGTCCACTTCCTGAACGGAACCGTTGAACGAAGCAAAGGGGCCGTCGGCCACACGCACCTGCTCGCCGATTTCGAAGGTGACCGAGGGCTTGGGGCGTTCAACACCCTCCTGAACCTGGGTCAGGATGCGCTCGGCCTCCGCCTCGGTGATCGGCACCGGCTTGGAATCGCCAAGAAAGCCGGTCACTTTCGGCGTGTTCTTGATCATCGAGAAGACGGCATCGGTGAGCTGCGCCTTGACGAGAACATAGCCGGGGAAAAACTTGCGCTCGGCATCGACCTTGCGGCCACGGCGCACTTCCACCACCTTCTCGGTCGGAACGACAACCTGCTCGATCTTGCCGGTCAGCCCTTTCTGGCGGGCCTGCTCCTCAATGGATTCGGCAACCTTCTTCTCAAAGTTGGAATAGGCGTGGACGATGTACCAACGCGCAGTCATTTCAATCGCACTCCGTCAATCGTCCAGTGTCAGGCGCCAATGCCAAGGATGAGCTCGATACCGTAGGCCATGAGCTGGTCGGCAGCGAAGAAGAAAATCGCCGCCAGTGTGGCGAATGCGATGACCATCACTGTAGAGATCAGTGTCTCACGCCGCGAGGGCCACGTTACTTTCGCGGTTTCGGACCGAACCTGCTGAAGAAACGTGAAAGGATTCGTGGTTTTCGACGCCATATGCCGCTCTTGGTTCTGAAGCCTGGCAAGCCAGGTTATTTATTGTCCCCGATCGGATCGGGAGAGATGCAAGGGGCTGACAAAGCCGCCCCAAAAGCCGCGGAAGAAACACAAAAACCGAATCGATTCTCATATTCCACCCATACGACAAAGGCGCGTAAAGCCGCTTTCCCGGCTCCACGCACCGCGTGTCTGTTTGACCTACATAGAACCGAAGTCCGATTCTTGCAAGCCCCCACTGGAGATTGTGGCTGCAAGCCGCCCAAAAGGCGATCCGGTCCGGTTCTTCAATGCGATGTCCTGGCAGGGGCAGAGGGGCTCGAACCCCCGACCTGCGGTTTTGGAGACCGCCGCTCTACCAACTGAGCTATACCCCTATCGGCGCCCTTATTGCCCAAACGCATTTTCAGTTCAAGAAGTAGTTTGCCTTCATTCGCCGAAAACCTCACTTTTTTCGCGGACTTTTCAACGCGCAGCTTTTGTTCGCTCCCGTGCCTGGGGCGTTTTCAAAGATACAGCGTTTTTCAGGCGGCGTGCCGCATTTGCGGTGGAGATTTTTGAAACTGACGCACTTCCCATCCGGTGCGCGATATCCGGGACCGCCCTTACAGCCGCACCCTTTGCACGGCGGGCGTCCGGGACAGTTTCGCGCCGCCGATACCTGCGGCAGGCCCGCAAACACGAAAACGATCAACAGGCCAAGAAGCACTCTCGCCATTGTCCCTCACCCTTCAGTCCCCTCACCCTTCAGGCACAAAAAACGGGGCGCTGTATCCAGCGCCCCGCCTGAAAATCATAGGTGTCGCCATCGTCATTTGTGACAATGGCTCCTGCCTGATCACTCCGTGATCGATGCGACGATGCCGGCACCGGGCTAAAACGCGCTCGCGCCCGTTTTGGCATTGGCAGCGTCGGTAGCTTTCGGCGACGCCGCGCCGATCACTCAGTGATCGATGCGACGATGCCGGTACCGCGCCAAAACGCGCTTGCGCCCGTTTTGGCATTATCCGCGTCGGTTGCTTTCGGCAACGCCGCGTCGATCACTCAGTGATCGATGCGACGATGCCGGCACCGACGGTGCGGCCGCCTTCACGGATAGCGAAGCGCAGCTTCTCTTCCATGGCGATCGGCACGATC
>NZ_CP051236.1:2680175-3133165 GCF_017794765.1 Nitratireductor sp.
ATCGCTGCCGTCAATGACGTCTTGCCGTGGTCAACGTGACCAATCGTGCCGATGTTCACATGCGGCTTCGTACGCTCAAATTTACCTTTGGCCATTGCAACTTCCTTTGGCGCCGTGGATGCGTTTGGGTTTTAGATGCGGGGCGATTACCGACAAAGTCGATAAATTACAAGCCCCTTTACCATCTCAGGGGTCATCGCGCGCCTTTTGGCTGCGCAAACGCCACGAAGCCACCCGCTGCGGCTGAACATTCTCGCCGATGCCAAGAGAGACAGGCAACGCAAAGACGTTCAAACGAAGTCGAAAACACGGAGTAAGCTGGAGCGGGTAGCGGGAATCGAACCCGCATATTCAGCTTGGAAGGCTGCTGCTCTACCATTGAGCTATACCCGCCGGGTTCGCTTCGCTGGCTCTGATCGACGGTGGTGGAGGGGGCTGGATTCGAACCAGCGTACGCATAGCGAACGGATTTACAGTCCGTCTCCTTTAACCACTCGGACACCCCTCCGTTTCCGTCGGAGCTTCAGCGACGTGGCGGAATTTCGAAAGGCAAATCGCCCTGCTCCGTTCCGCGATGCGCCTTATGACGAGGCCGCTCACCGGTGTCAACCGCCTGTCGCAATTCTTCGTCGAAAAACTTTCATCCTGTAAATCCGGTTTCCAGAATGCCGCCGCCGGACTATAGAAACGCCATGAGCGACGATCAAAATTCCAGAACCCCGAAAGACAGCCATTATGCCCGCCTGCGGCGCGCGCACAGAGAGCGCGCCGCGCAGAAGCGCGGAGGAAAAGCCCCTGTTCACGCCGACATCAATACCGACGATGGCATTGTCCGCCTCTACGGCCTCCATACCGTTCGCGCAGCTCTCGAAAATCCGCAACGTCGAATCAGGCGCCTCTATGTCACCCGAAACGCTTCCGCGCGTCTGGAACTGAATGACCTGACGTCCCTGCCCTTTCCGGTCGAAACGGTCGAACCGCGCGAGATTGACCGGCTTGTCGGGCCTGATGCGGTCCATCAGGGGGTGCTCCTGGAAGCCGAGCCTCTGAGCCACAAGCCGCTTCGGGATCTGGACGGAGCCGCTCTCGTCCTCGTGCTTGATCAGGTCACGGATCCGCACAATGTCGGCGCCATCATGCGTTCTGCCGTGGCTTTCGGCGTGAACGCCCTGGTGACGACTGCGCGCCACAGCCCGGCCGAATCCGGCGTTCTTGCCAAGGCAGCCTCCGGCGCGCTCGAACATATCGACCATCTGACGGTCCGCAATCTCGCCGAGGCACTCGAGGAGCTTTCCCAGGCCGGATTTCAGACAATTGGGCTCGATTCCGAAGGCCCCGAGCCGCTGGAAAACACGTTCCAGGCGGACCGGATCGCTCTGGTGCTGGGGGCAGAAGGAAAAGGCCTCCGGCAAAAAACCCGTGAAACCGTCTCCGCCCTGGCGCGCCTGGACATGCCTGGAGCCATCAGATCGTTGAATGTGTCGAATGCGGCCGCGGTCTCACTCTACGCTGCCTGCAGGCATCTGAACATCATTTCAGGCGGATGAAACCCTGGCATCGGTGCGGGATTTCCGTATCGCCCCGTTACCGATAGAATGGCGGCGTTGACAGAACACAATCGTACGGGACTGGGATGCCAATGAGGCTGCACCGCTTACAGTTGATCATTGCCGCCATGGCCTTGACCGTCTCCCAATCCCTGGGTGAGGAGAACAAGGTCCTGGCAGGTTGGTTCGATGCCCTGCGCACCGCCGACCAGCAGGCGCTCTCCGACCTGTTGTCCGATGATGCTCGGATCATTCTCAACGACATCGGAATTGAACAGACAAAGGAAGAATTTCTCGAATCCATCGACGCGTGGGAGGAAGCCGCTGGTAACGGCTCCGGCATCCGTTATCGTGTAGACGAGGAAACGAACGATGAAGCAGTCGTCACCGTCTGCTATGATTTTCCCAGCAACTCCGTTCTCACGAACGAACGGTTTATCATCAGGGAAGCAAAGATAAAGGAAAGCCGTCAGACCCAGATCGGCGAGAGCTGCGACGATTTCTAAGCGATCTGCTTCTAGGCGTTCTGCTGCGCACCGCTGCTTTCGGCACGAGGTTGTCACCCATGTCCTGGGTACGATCTGTTACCCATGTCTCCGGGCCGGACAACGGAAAGGATGGTGCCCCCGGACGGACTCGAACCGCCGACCCCCTGATTACAAATCAGGTGCTCTACCAACTGAGCTACAAGGGCATCCGGCGCTCCGTTAGCACAAAGTGCGCGAGAGTAAAATCAAAACTGGCATCGACCATATACGATCCCCACATGAATGCGAGTTCGATTGCCTTTGCAGGCGAACCTTCACGTGCTAACCGATAGCAGCCCGCCGCTAATCCAAGGCAGTCCGATTGCCATGACCCAACAACCAATGGCCCTCGCCTTCGTTTCCGCCGACACCGACAATGCCCGGGAAGCGGCGAAGCGGTTGTCAGCGCTCTACGGCCAGGAACGCCCCGAGGACGCCGACGTCATCGTGGCGCTCGGCGGTGATGGCTTCATGCTGCATATACTCCGTGAAACGATGGGAGCGGGAAAGCGCATCTATGGGATGAATCGCGGCTCGATCGGCTTTTTGATGAACGAATACCGTGAGAACGGTTTACGAGAGCGGGTCGCCGCAGCAATTCCTGAAACCGTACGCCCCCTCCAGATGGAGGCTCTGGACGCCGATGGCAACAAGGTCAGGGCAGTTGCCGTCAACGAGGTTTCACTTCTGCGTCAGTCTTACCAGGCGGCCAAGATCCGGATTGCCATCGATGACAAGGTACGCCTCGAAGAGCTGATATGTGACGGCGTAATGGTTGCAACGCCCGCCGGCTCCACAGCCTATAATCTTTCCGCGCACGGCCCAATCCTTCCGCTTGATGCGCCGCTTCTTGCACTCACTCCGGTCAGTCCGTTTCGTCCGCGCCGCTGGCGTGGCGCACTGCTCTCCAACCAGGCGACCGTGCGTTTTGACATTCTCGAGCCTGAAAAGCGCCCGGTGAATGCGGTCGCCGACCATACCGAGATCAAGTCGGTCGTGTCAGTCATGGTTCGCGAATCGCACGAGGAAACCGTTACCGTGCTGTTCGACGAAAGCCATTCGTGGAACGAACGCATCCTTTCCGAGCAGTTCCGTTACTGAACAATAGCTGACTTTACGGCAAGTGATCTGTTGACATCGAACGCTCCAAGCCGTACGCCCTCGAGGGATTCGAGGTTCCAAGGCCTCACAAGGCGGCACTACGCCGCAGAAACAAAGACAGCCGAAACGTGCCAGCAGAAGAACAAGACACCGCTCAGGAAGCGTTGACATTTTCCGATCTGGGTCTGTCCCAGAAGGTCCTCTCCGCCGTGGCCGATGCGGGCTACACGCAACCCACACCGATCCAGGCAGGCGCAATACCGCATGCTCTGGGCGGCAAGGATGTTCTGGGGATTGCTCAGACGGGCACCGGAAAGACAGCATCCTTCGTCCTGCCCATGCTTACGCGACTGGAGCGCGGACGCGCCAGGGCACGCATGCCCCGGACACTCATTCTGGAACCGACACGGGAACTCGCCGCGCAGGTCGAGGAGAATTTTGTCAAATATGGCAAAAACCACCGGCTCAACATCGCGC
The DNA here is from genome assembly GCF_017794765.1 of Nitratireductor sp. Taxonomy (GTDB): domain Bacteria; phylum Pseudomonadota; class Alphaproteobacteria; order Rhizobiales; family Rhizobiaceae; genus Nitratireductor. Next base: position 2,683,828 of record NZ_CP051236.1, read on the forward strand.
TTCTGATCGGTGGCGTTTCATTCGACGAGCAGGAGAAAAAGCTGGAGCGCGGCGCCGATGTGCTGATCGCAACACCTGGTCGCCTTCTTGATCACTTCGAGCGCGGAAAACTGCTTCTGACGGGTGTCGAGATTCTTGTTATCGACGAGGCAGACCGTATGCTCGACATGGGCTTCATCCCCGACATCGAGCGCATCTGCAAGCTGATACCCTTCACACGGCAGACCCTCTTCTTCTCGGCCACCATGCCGCCTGAGATCACCAAGCTCACCGAGCAGTTTCTACAGGCGCCGGTGCGTGTCGAGGTCTCGCGCCCGGCGACCACCGCCACGAACATCACCCAGCGTTTTGTCAAATGCGGCGCGAAGCCCTGGGAGAAACGCGAGCGCCTGCGGTCGCTGATCGATTCTCAGGGCGACACGCTGAAGAACGCGATCATCTTCTGCAACCGCAAGAGTGAAGTGGCGACGCTCTTCCGCTCTCTCGTTCGTCACGAGTATGACGCCGGCGCGCTCCATGGAGACATGGATCAGCGTGCGCGAATGACGATGCTGGAGAACTTCCGCAAGGGCAATCTGAAGCTGCTCGTCGCGTCTGACGTTGCCGCGCGCGGACTCGATATCCCCGCTGTGAGCCACGTGTTCAATTTCGACATTCCCACCCACGCCGATGACTATGTGCACCGGATCGGCCGTACCGGTCGTGCAGGCCGCGAGGGCGCTGCCTTCACGCTGATCACCAAGGCTGATCGCAAATACATGGATTCAATCGAAAAACTGATTGGCCAGGAAGTCGAATGGCTGGACGGTGATTTGTCCACATTGCGCGCGGACGAAAGTGCCGACGACGACAAGCGCGGCCACGGAACAAAGCGCAGTGGGAAAGCCGATACGGCAGGGGACGAGAGAAAGTCCTCCGGAAAGAAATCGCGCAAGCGCGACATCAAATCCGAAAACGCCGAACGCAAGGCGAAACAGGACAAGCCGGAGCAGCCCAAAGAGCAGCGTCGCCATCAACGCGAGGACGACACAACAGTCGGCTTCGGTGAGGATGTGCCCGCTTTCATGAAGATCCCGGTGAAGACCTGAATCAGAGCTGCATCATTCGATAAACAACGCCGTTGCCGGTATTTTCCTGCAGCGGCTTTTTTTTACGAGACGAGCTACTTTTTCCCGCTTCGCACGCTCGCCTCGAAGGCGCGGTGAGCCCAGAGCGTCATTTCATCAGGATCATCAATCGCGCTCTCAGGGATGGACCAGTAAGGCATGGCGACTGGTCCGCGCCCTCTCCCGCCGACAGGTATCCATTGCCTGGAACCACTGGTCAGGAACATCGGGACGGTCTGGGCGTCAGCCTTCAGCAATATCTCGCCATTGACCTGCAATGCGAAGACGATGCCCTGATGGTAAATTCCCTTGCCGCCGAACATGGGTCGGATCGTAACCGGGCCAAGGCCCGCAAACATATCACGTATGGCGTCGTCGTCCACAGAGAGTCTGTCAGGCAGTACCGCGCGCTTCGGCAAGCGCCTTCAGGTCTGCAGGCTTCAACTCGATGGACTCGCCGCAACCACAGGCCGATGTCTGGTTGGGATTGTTGAACGTGAAGCCGGTGCGAAGCTTGGTGACCTCGAAGTCAAGCTCGGTGCCAAGCAGAAAAAGGGCAGCCTCCGGGGCGACATAAACATGCGCACCCTCATGTTCCACATGGTCATCCTTGGGGTCCGCCTCAGTGACGAGGTCCACCGTGTATTCCATGCCCGCGCAGCCGCCCTTCTTGATGCCGACGCGCACACCGATCGCGCCTTCACGGACGGCAACGATCTCGCGTACGCGGCTAGCAGCCGCGTCGGTCATGGTCATCACTTGAAATCGGCTCATCAAATTCTCCATTCACGGCGAGTGAAAGGCTCGCGGAAAGGTTCTCTTCTCAAGATGGGCAAGAACGCGCAGCGTTGCAAGTGCAGACCTCAGTACCAGCCAACGGCGAACTGGGCTTCCTCGGACATGCGATCGGGTGTCCAGGGCGGATCGAAAACCATCGTCACTTCAACGTCGCTGACACCTTCTACCGTGCTTACGGCATTTTGGACCCAGCCGGGCATTTCTCCGGCCACCGGGCAGCCCGGAGCGGTCAGTGTCATGTCGATTTTTACAGAGCGGTCATCCTCGATATCGACTTTGTAGATCAGGCCGAGCTCATAGATGTCGGCAGGGATTTCGGGGTCGTAGACGGTCTTCAGCGCGCTGACGATGTCATCTGTCAGGCGTGCAAGCTCTTCCTGCGGAATGGACGACGTCCTGGCTTCCGTTTCCTGCGGGGCCGTGGTCCCGGCCGTCTGCTCGGTATCCTGCGGTGTGTCAGTCATCTTGTTCACCCGAAAAAACGCCGCGCTTTCTCAAGCGCTTCAGCGAGGGCGTCGACCTCCTCGCGTGTGTTGTACATGCCGAACGATGCACGGCATGTGGAGGTCACGCCAAAATGTTTCAAGAGCGGCTGCGCGCAATGCGTCCCGGCTCTGACGGCAACGCCGGCCCGGTCTATCACCATTGACACGTCGTGCGCATGGATGCCCTGAAGCTCAAAAGAGACTATAGCCCCTTTGCCCGGAGCATTGCCGAAAATACGCAGTGAGTTGATGCGGCCAAGCTGCTCATGCGCGTAGCGCACAAGGTCCGCCTCATAAGCTGCGATCGCCTCCCGGCCAATGCCTTCGATGTAGTCCAGTGCCGCGCCAAGCCCGATGGCCTGCACGATCGGCGGCGTGCCCGCCTCGAAGCGGTGCGGCGGATCATTGTAGGTGACATTGTCGAGTGTCACATCCTCAATCATCTCTCCGCCGCCCTGGAAGGGCCGCATGGCCGCAAGGCGATCTTTCTTGCCATAGAGCACGCCAATGCCCGAAGGACCGTAGAGCTTGTGCCCGGTGCAGACATAGAAATCGCAATCGAGCGCCTGCACGTCGACCGGGAGATGAACGGCCCCCTGGCTGCCATCGACGAGAACCGGAATGCCACGCTCATGCGCGATCTGGATGATCTCTTTGAGAGGTGTGACCGTGCCGAGAACATTCGACATATGCGTGATCGCGACAAGCCGCGTGCGGTCGGTCAGCGTCTTCTCGAAAGCCTCGACCGTGAGCGCGCCTTCCTCATCGACCGGGATCCAGGAAAGCCTGGCGCCATGGCGCTCGCGCAAAAAATGCCATGGCACGATATTGGAGTGATGCTCCATGATCGACAGAACGATTTCATCGCCCTCGCCGATATTGGGCATCGCATGGCCGTAGGCGACGGTGTTGATCGCCTCGGTGGCCGACTTGGTGAAAATGATCTGATCGGTGCTCTCCGCATTCAGGAAGCGCCGAACCGTTTCACGCGCCTTTTCATAGGCGTCCGTGGCAGCGTTCGAGAGAAAGTGCAGGCCGCGATGAACATTGGCGTATTCATTGCTGTAGGCATGCGTAATCGCATCGATGACCGCCTGCGGTTTCTGCGCCGATGCGCCGTTGTCGAGATAAACGAGCGGTTTGCCGTAAACCTCGCGCGCAAGGATGGGGAAATCCCGGCGAACGGCCTCAACGTCATAACGCATAGTTTCGACCTTCTGGTCCATTTCGAACCCCGCGTGCCCGCCCCTCGTCCAGAAAGGCGGGCGTGAGTGGTTTAGAATTAGCCGTGCTCGGCGAACCAGTCGACCAGCCGGGCCTCCAGCGCCTCGATCACGGTTTCGTCCTCGAGCTCCTCGATCACCTCGGCGACGAACGCCTTGACCAGCAGACCGCGTGCGGTTTTCTCGTCGATGCCGCGCGCCATCAGGTAGAAGAGATGCTCTTTCTCAATATCGGTCACTGTCGCGCCGTGGCCGCACGCCACATCGTCGGCGAAGATCTCGAGTTCCGGCTTGGAAGAGAACCCGCCATCATCGGACAGCAACAGCGTGTTGCAGGCCATCTTGGCATCGGTCTTCTGGGCGACCTTCGCAACGCGGATCTGGCCCTGGAACACGCCATTGGCCTTGCCCGTGACAACATTGCGGAAGGTCTCGGTGGAAACCGTGTCGGGTGCCAGGTGATCGAGCACCATGGTCACATCGCAATGGGTCTCACCGCCAAGCAGGTTCACGCCGCGAAGCCTGAACTCGGAGCCCTCGCCCCGCGCTGCAACCTTGACCTCCTGACGAACCAGCCTGCCGCCACTGTTGAGGATGAAGAGCGTGAGGCTCGCATCCTTGCCCAACGAAGCGGTGAACTGGCCAAGATAGGCCGCATCGTCCGGCTGCTCCTGAAGCAGAATCCAGAACACATGCGCGCCATCGGCGACATCCAGGTGGGTGACGGAAGAAGCAAGCGCATCGCCAACACCGGTCTGACGCTCAATAATGGTCGCCTTTGAGCCGGCTGCCGCGTTGACCACGAAACGGCCATGCACCTGACCGCCCGCATGGATATTCTGAAGCTCGACAGGACGATCGAGCTCAGCACCTTCGGCAATGTTGAGCCAGTAGCCATCCGAAACAAAGGCCGCATTGATCGCACCGACTGCATCAAATCGGTCGGAGGGCGTCAGCCATTCGGCAGACAGTGCACCTTCCTGAAGCTTGTCGGCGAGCGTGGCAACGGTGAGCCCTTCGGGTCCCGCCGGGCGACCATGTGAGGCGCCGTTCAGCACCGGCAGAATGAGCGCGTTTTCGATCAGCGGCGCAACGGCCTCGGCATTGGCGACCGGCTTGAAATCCGGAACCACGGAAAGAAGCCGGCGCAGATCCGTGTAGTGCCAGGCTTCGACACGGCGCGTGGGCAGGCCCTGCTTGAGAAGCTCGAGTGCCTCATCGCGACGGACGGTGACGTCGGCATCACCCGGCAGGTCGGAAAATCGGCTGGAATAGCCGTTGACCAGCGCCGTCTCGGCCTCCGTCAGCGTGTTTTGAGTATGAAGGTTCATCTCATCACCTCAAGCGGCTGCGTCAATGACGCCGGCATATCCGTTCTTCTCCAGCTCCAGCGCCAGATCCTTGTCGCCAGACTTGATGACCTGGCCGCGGTAGAGAACGTGAACCGTGTCCGGAACGATGTAGTCGAGAAGGCGCTGGTAGTGGGTGATCACCAGCACGGCGCGATCAGGCGAACGCAGGGCGTTTACGCCATCGGCAACAATCTTCAGCGCATCGATGTCGAGGCCGGAATCGGTCTCGTCAAGAACGCAGAGTTTTGGCTCCAGAAGCTTCATCTGCAGGATTTCAGCCCGCTTCTTCTCGCCACCGGAGAAGCCGACGTTGAGCGGACGCTTGAGCATGTCCATGCTCATCTCCAGCTCGTCGGCGGCAGCACGAACCCGCTTCAGCATCTCAGGGATCTTCAGCTCTTCCTCGCCGCGCGCCTTGCGCTGTGCATTGATGGCGGTCTTGAGGAACTCCATCGTGGCAACGCCCGGAATTTCGAGCGGGTACTGGAAAGCGAGGAAAATGCCGGCGGCAGCACGCTCGGCCGGGTCCATCTCCAGAATGGACTCACCATTGTAGAGGATCTCGCCCTCGGTCACCTCGTAATCGTCACGACCGGCAAGGATGTAAGACAGCGTCGACTTGCCGGAGCCGTTCGGCCCCATGATCGCGGCCACTTCGCCGGCCTTCACAGACAGGTTGAGGCCACGGATGATCTCGGTGCCATCCTCGGCGATGCGGGCGTGCAGGTTTTTGATCTCAAGCATGATTTTTTCCAAACAAATGCGCCGGCCTCAGCCGACCGAACCTTCAAGCGAAATACCGATGAGCTTCTGCGCCTCGACGGCGAACTCCATCGGCAACTCCTGGATGACGTCCTTGACGAAGCCGTTGACGATGAGCGCGATCGCCTCTTCCTCGGGAATGCCGCGCTGCATGACGTAGAACAGCTGATCCTCGGAAATCTTCGACGTAGTCGCCTCGTGCTCGAACTGCGCGGTGGCGTTCTTCGCCTCGATGTAAGGCACCGTGTGCGCGCCGCAGTCATTGCCGATCAGCAGGCTGTCGCACTGGGTGAAGTTGCGGGCGTTGGCCGCCTTGCGGTGGGCCGAAACCTGTCCCCGATAGGTGTTCTGGGAATGGCCGGCGGAAATGCCCTTGGAGATGATGCGGCTCGACGTGTTCTTGCCCAGATGCAGCATCTTGGTGCCGGAATCTATCTGTTGATGGCCGTTGGAAACGGCAATCGAGTAGAACTCGCCGCGGCTGTTGTCGCCACGCAGGATGCAGGACGGGTATTTCCAGGTAATCGCCGAACCGGTCTCGACCTGGGTCCAGGAGATCTTGGAGTTTTTGCCCCTGCAGTCGCCGCGCTTGGTGACGAAGTTGTAGATGCCGCCCTTGCCCTCGGAATCGCCCGGATACCAGTTCTGGACCGTGGAGTACTTGATCTCCGCATCGTCCAGCGCAATGAGCTCGACCACGGCTGCGTGCAACTGGTTCTCGTCGCGCTGCGGCGCGGTGCAGCCTTCCAGATAGGACACATATGCACCCTCTTCCGCGATGATCAGCGTACGCTCGAATTGACCGGTATTGCGCTCGTTGATGCGGAAATAGGTTGATAATTCCATCGGGCAGCGTACGCCCTTCGGCACATACACGAAGGAACCATCCGTGAAGACGGCAGAGTTCAGCGCAGCATAGTAATTGTCCGATACCGGTACGACCGAGCCCAGATATTTCTGGATCAGCTCGGGATGCTCGCGGATCGCCTCGGAGATCGAGCAGAAAATCACGCCGGCCTTGGCAAGCTCTTCCTTGAACGTGGTCACGACCGACACGGAATCGAACACCGCATCAACCGCCACACGTCCGGAGCTATAGACATTGTCGCTCGGGTTTTCTTCCAGTTCGCTTGGCTCGCCCTGCTTGCGCACGCCGGCGAGAATTTCCTGCTCCCTCAAGGGGATACCAAGCTTTTCATAGGTCTTGAGCAACTCCGGATCGACTTCGTCCAGCGACTTCGGGCCGGTCTGATTTTTCGGCGCTGCATAGTAGTGCAGATCCTGAAAATCGATCTTCGGATAGCTGACCCGCGCCCAGCTCGGCTCTACCATGGCCTGCCACCGCTTGTAGGCGTTCAGGCGCCACTCCGTCATCCATTCCGGCTCTTCCTTCTTGGCCGAAATGAAACGGATGATGTCTTCATTCAGGCCTTTGGGCGCCAGATCGCTTTCGATAAGCGTCTCAAAACCATATTTATACTGGTCCACATCGATCATGCGGACCTGATCAATCGTCTCCTGCACGGCAGGCATATGCGTTCTCCATCCATGCCGGGGTCAAGGCCCGGCCGTCTTCAAATTTGCACACCCTGATTGCCTTGTGGCAAACCTGATGTAGTGCTTCGGAGCGGACGTTTCATCCGGTCACATATTAAATATGTGTCTTTTTCTCCATTTTTATTCTCTTCACCCTCGATTTTTCCCTTTGCCGCTTCACGCGGCTTTCATCCCGGCCTTCGGAGAGCTCTTCCTCCGCGTGGCGATATTGGCCAAAACACTGTCAAACAATGCCAGATCATCTTCAGTGGTCGAGTGACCAATGGAGACCCTCAGCGCGCTTGCCTCGTTCCCCAGCCCCATAGCTTCAAGGACATGGCTTGGCCCAACCCGTCCGGATGAACATGCAGACCCCGCAGAAAGCGCCACACCGCCCAGATCAAAAGCTATCTGGGCTGTTTCGGCTTTCATGCCGGGAATGGAAAAGAAACTGGTATTCGCAACACGATTTACATCCCGTCCGTGAATCACGGCATCCGGTATACGTTTCAAAACGGCGCTCTCGAAGCGATCCCGCATCTCGGCCATGAGATCGACACGCTCCAGGTTTCCAAGAGCCTCCGCCGCAGCCGCGCCAAAACCGGCATTGGCGGCGAGATTCTCGGTTCCCGCCCGATGCCCTTTTTCCTGACCGCCACCGACGATCAGCGCCCGCGGCATCATCAGGTCGGCATTCCCGACCACTGCTCCCGCTCCCTTGGGACCGCCGATCTTGTGCGACGATAAAATAAAATAATCAGCGTAACCGGCGGAAATATCCAGAGGAATACGGCCCACGGCCTGTACTGCATCAAAGATCGTCGTGGCGCCATTCGCCTTGGCCAGACGTCCGATTTCCTCAATAGGCTGAATGACGCCCGTTTCGTTGTTCACCGCATGTACGGCAACCAGCGGCAGACCTGCATCGCGATCATGCCCAGCCAGCAGAGAGTTCAACGCGCCAAGATCTATCAATCCATCAGATTGAACAGGTATGATCTTGATTTGATTACATGAAAACCGGCCACCCTTCAAAAAACACGGATGATCCGCAGCACTGACATAAAGCTTTGAAAAGCCGAGTGGTGCGCGTCCCATGGTCCAGTAGGGTGTGAGAAGCATCGCTGCCGCCTCGGTCGCGCCAGAGGTAAAGACAACATCCTCCGCCCGCGCGCCAACGAGACGGGCCACATGCGTGCGAGCCTGTTCCAGTATGCGCCTGGCTTCCCTGCCCTCGGTATGAACGGAAGATGGATTCCCCGGCATGGACAGCGCGTCAAGCACAGCCGCCCTTGCGCGCTCGGTGAGCGGCGCACTGGCATTGAAGTCGAGATATGCTCGAGTTGCCGACATTGATCTTGCGCTTTTCTCCGCGAATCCGCTGTCTGCTTCACGTCATTGAGGCCAAACTTGCCCACCTTGACGTAATTTCCTTGAATTTTCAGGGCGAGCCGTCCTATTTACCCGGCTTGCCGATATGATGGTTGCTTACGCGCCATCAATTTTGAACAATTCTAAACTAGCTTCTATGGAGGCGTCGGCGTCGCGTCAAGGGTTAAGGGGCATCGTTCCCCGTGGAACCTGAAATGCTGCGGCGCCCAATGTGGAGTACTCATGCCTGAGGTCATTTTTGCCGGGCCTGCCGGACGTCTGGAAGGACGATATCAGCCGTCGAAGGAAAAGAACGCTCCGATCGCGCTCATCCTGCATCCGCATCCGCATTTCGGCGGCACGATGAACAACAAGATCGTCTACGATCTTTTCTACATGTTCCAAAGCCGGGGTTTCACCACACTGCGTTTTAACTTCCGTGGCATCGGCCGCAGCCAGGGAGCATTCGATCACGGCACCGGGGAGCTCTCCGATGCAGCCGCGGCGCTCGACTGGGTTCAGTCGCTGCATCCCGATTCGAAAAATTGCTGGATCGCGGGCTACTCCTTCGGTGCCTGGATCGGCATGCAGCTCCTGATGCGCCGTCCCGAGATCGAAGGCTTCATGTCCATCTCGCCGCAGCCAAACCTGTACGACTTCTCCTTCCTCGCGCCTTGCCCATCCTCGGGCCTGATCATTCATGGCGACGCCGACAAGGTTGCACCGCCTGCCGACGTTCAGGGCCTCGTTGACAAACTGCAGTCTCAAAAGGGTATCACCATTACGCAGAAGACCATGCCTGGCGTGAACCACTTCTACACCGATCACGTCGACGAACTGATTGGCGAGTGCTCGGATTATCTTGACCGCCGACTGCGCGGTGAACTTTCCGAGCCCCGCCCCAAACGCCTGAAGTAAACCGTTCTGCGGATACGGCATGCTGTATCGCCGCATCCGCCAAAATCAAAGAGCCTGAAAGACCATGACCGCCTTCAAATCCGACTTCCTGCGCACGCTCAGCGAACGCGGGTTCATTCACCAGACGTCTGACGATGCTGGTCTCGATGAACTCTTTCGGAACGAGACGGTAACGGCCTATATCGGCTTCGACCCCACGGCACCCAGCCTGCATGCAGGCGGGCTTATCCAGATCATGATGTTGCACTGGCTGCAACAGACAGGACACCGCCCGATTGCACTGATGGGCGGCGGCACGGGCATGATCGGCGACCCGTCCTTCAAGGACGAGGCGCGCAAGCTGATGACGCCGGAGACGATCGCCGAGAACATTTCCGGCATCAAGAAGGTGTTTTCAAACTACCTCACCTTCGGCGAGGGACCACAGGACGCACTGATGGTCAACAACGCCGACTGGCTTCTGGGCATTAACTATGTCGAGTTCCTGCGTGATGTGGGCCGCCATTTCTCGGTCAATCGAATGCTGTCATTCGATTCCGTGAAACTGCGCCTCGATCGTGAACAGTCTCTCTCTTTCCTGGAATTCAACTACATGATCCTCCAGGCATACGACTATGTGGAGCTGAACAAGCGGCTCGGTTGCCGCCTGCAGATGGGTGGCTCCGATCAGTGGGGCAACATCATCAACGGCATCGATCTCGGCCACCGCATGGGCACGCCGCAGCTCTACGCCCTCACCTCGCCGCTCCTGACCACCGCGTCGGGCGCCAAGATGGGCAAGAGTGCCGAGGGCGCCGTCTGGCTCAACCCGGAGATGCTGGGTGCATATGATTTCTGGCAGTACTGGCGCAACACCGAGGATGCAGATGTCGAGCGCTTCCTGAAACTTTACACCACCATGCCGTTGGACGAGATTGCGCGGCTCGGCGCGCTACAGGGCGCCGAACTCAACGAAGCCAAGAAAATCCTGGCAACCGAAGTGACAGCGATGCTTCACGGCCGCGATGATGCTGAAGAAGCAGCGGAGACCGCGCGCAAGACGTTCGAGGAAGGGGCGCTGGCGCAGACGCTTCCCACAATAGAAGTGGAACGCTCCGCCCTCGAGGATGGGATCGGTGTGCTCTCGCTCTTTGTGACGGCAGGATTGGCCGCGTCCAACGGCGAAGCTCGCCGTCACGTAAAGGGCGGAGCCGTGCGTCTGAACGACCAGCCCGTGAGCGATGACCGACAGGCCGTGACCATCGACAACCTCACAGAGGAAGGCGTAGTGAAACTCTCCCTCGGGAAGAAAAAACACGTGCTTTTGCGTCCGGTCTAGATCGACGCTGTTTAACGCTTCAGAACATTACGGTGCGCCCAGCCGGGCGCACTTTTTTTATCGAAATTCAAATATCTGCCGGAAAATTCCGGGGGCGATGGCCGAGATGGGATTTACTTCCATCTGAGGCTCGGCGAGCTTGCCATACAGTCGATAGGTAATTCCGATCAGTCCGCGATCACGACCGTTTCCAAGGATCTCGCCAAACACCGGTATTTCGCCAAAGATGCGGTTCAGACCGTAGAGTGGCATGAACGTTCCAGTGATCGCAATGTTGTCGTTCGCATCGAACAGCGTCCCCTGGAAGGTCGTGCCGATCAACGGCCCGCGCAGAACACCATCTCTCAACTCCAGTCGCCCCGGACTTTTCAGCACCGTGGCATAGCCGCGTTCAAAGCTGATTCTATTGGCGTCCACCTCGCCATTGCTTTCGGTTGCAGAGACAAGCGAGCGCAGACGGGTTTCATTGACGATGAAAAAGTTTTCTGCCGACACACGGCCACTCAATACACCGCCCTTGCCCTCGCTCAGCGACAGTGCCATCTGCCCGCCTTCCATGTTCTCGTAGAAGTCGACAAAACGCATGACAGCGCCGGCGTCCGACGAATTGGCGGTGATACCGCTTGGGGCCCGCGTCAACGTCACCTTCCCGCCGGACGCCGTTGTGGCCGACATGTCAAGACGGCCCGAGTTCTGCGCGGCAGACGTGTAGTTCAGGATTACATCCCGCAAAACCGCACCGCCGAAACCGGTCACGCTGGCAAGTTTCGCGTCAAGTGTAACGCCGGCGCTAGCCCCTGCTCCGCTTCCGCTATCGGTAGCGCCCCGCCCGGTTGCAAGATAATGCTTGATCATCGCGCGCCCATCCAATGATGCACCACGCACGGTTACCTTGTAGTTCCTGCCCGACCGGTCGACAGAGACAGAAAAATCGTCGCCCCGGTTCAGTCTTGCCTTGTCGAACCGGGCGCTGGAGAGCTCGCCGCCAGCAATAGTAAGGCGCCCTTCGGCTGAAAATGTCTCTCCGGTCAGTCTAAAGTTCGTCAGTTCCATCGACGACGGCGTTTCTTCGAGAATGAAGGACGCCTTCGCAGGGATTCCCGCACCCTTGCTCCAGTTGATCCATGGAAGCGTCAACCGCGCCTTATCCAGCTTTACGGTGAGCGCCTTGCGCCCATCGGCGAGCTCGGAATAGTCCACTGTCATAGGTCCGGAGAGAATACCATCCAGTCCGGGAACCACTTTGTTGCGCATCCTGTCGTCGAGCGTCAGCTCGATCTTGCGTGACCGCTTCAGCCCGGACTCTCCGATAGGCTCGACGAGTTCCAGGCGTGCCGGTACGCCGTTCAGCGTTGCGGAGGCGGAAATGTCCGCCCTGCCCGGCTCGACAATCAGCACGCCATTGGCATCAGCAACCATCTGTCCATCAAAAGGCTTCGTGATCGAAAGGTTTTTGTATTCCAGTGTAGCCTGCCAGCCGAGATCTTCGCGCAGAATGCCATCGCTCAAAGGGATATCCGCGACCACATGCCCGGTCACATCACCGGTCACATCCTGAGGCGCAAGGTCAATCTTGTCGGACACATCGATAGGCTCATATGAAGCCAGCTCAACAATGGCAGGCGCCTTACCGGCTACGTCTATTTCAAGTTTGCCGATACGTGGCTTCACATGAGCATTGCGAACCGTGAGCGATCCCTTGCTGGCAGCCACTTTCCGCCCACTCGGCATGAAGACCGTGCCCGCCTCAATCGCGATATCGATGTCTGAGCCCTGAAACGCGATGCGACCGACCGCGTCTCGCACGGGCGGTATGCGGCCGGCGATGTCGAACCGCGCATCAGAGACAGCGAAGGATCCACTGACTTCTTCATTGTTCAGCGGTTTGCCATTGCCGAAACGCCCCGGAGGCACGCGCAGGCGAAGATTGCCCTCGACAACCCGACCGCCAAAGAGATTTCCCAGCACCCACTCCCTCGCTCCCGAGGCGGCGAACCACGGCCAGAACTGCTTGACCTCATGGGTCGGCATTCCTTCGGTATAGACGGCAAGCGACAGGCCTGGCGTCTTGCCCGCCTGAAAGGTGACCGCAGCACTTGCGGTGATCACGCCGGATGTGGTGGCGATGCGGATCGTGTCCCCGACGATGCGACCATTTCCAGTGTCGATACGCCCGGCAACGCCTGCTACGAAGGGGACCGCGGCTTCAGGCGAATCGATCGGCGCGATCGTGGATTGACCGCTGGCAAGATCAAAACGATAGACCGCACTCCCGGCGCTGGAATTCTCGACAGGAACAATTCGCCCCGTGAAATTGAAAGCAGAACGTCCGACAACCATGTTCGCCTGATTGATGACGATCATGCCCTCATCGTCTCCGACCTCGGCGCGGATGCGGCCAGTTGCGGTCAACACCCCATCGTCCCCAAGATCAAAGGGAGCGTTATCCAGCTCCAGTTCGAATTTCAGCCGGCCATTGCCGATCTTGCGCTCGCCGCCATGCAACGATATGCGAACTGACTCAAGAAGGCCCCTGGTGCGTTCATCACGACCGGAAACGGCCCGCGCAGTCTCCAGAAGCGACGGCGTGGGTGCCGAAATTTCGACATCCACTGACTGGATCGGCCCATCGCGCACGGGGCGCAAGGCAGTTCCAGAAATTTCAATGCCACGGTCGTCGAGCGCGATAGTGCTTTTGAAATCAAGCTTTCCTGAAGGCGCCATGGAAGCATTGATATCAATCTTCATACTCCGCCTGGAGGTGTCATCCAGGATCACCTCAACATCACGCAGGCGCAGGTATCGAGTTCCCATGCGTTCGGTCAGTGCGTAGACACGTCTGAGACCGTCAAAAACATCTTTCTCGACCAGACTGGGATCGAGCGGCTTTTTCCAGCGCGCGACCTCGGCCACCTCCTCGGAGCGCGATGAGAGCGCGGCAAGCTGCACACGCGCACCCGCAATATCTGCGCTTCCGACCTTTATCTGCCCTTTGAGCAATGGCAGCAGCCTGATGCCGAATCGGAGAACATCCGCGTCGATCAGTGTTTCACCGGTTTCGGCTTTGGTTAGATGCGCGTCCCTTATCTCAAGGGCAATCAGGCTGCGATCGCTCGGGACCAATCGCAAGGCCCCCATGGATGTCTCGACATCGTACCCCGCAAGCGTGGTCAGGGCTCCTTGCGCAGCCGACCGCAACCGCTCCTGGCCGATCGAGCCCGTCCCGACGAGCTGAAGCGTCAGTCCAAGAACAACAACGAGCGCAACCACCCCTGCAAAACCGGCAATAAAGCGCCTCAACCAAAGCCAGAACACGGAACGCCGCAGAACCCGCCGCGCCCTGTCATGGGTAGAGGGGTAAGTTTCCAGAGCCGCTATCTCGCCGCGCTTGAACCTGATCTTTCTGTGAGAAGCACCTTGCTGATCCAAAACCGTTCCCGTCGACACTCGCAGCCATGGACGAATCCACTGACATGATTATATCTCTCCCTTTCATCGCCTATCCACAAACAGGGGAAAGAAAATGACAGGACCCGTCAAAGGAAGCGAAGCACCGGACTTTGCATTGCCCGCAGATGGTGGCAGCGAAATCCGACTGTCGGACTTCCGCGGGAGAAACGTCGTGCTGTTCTTCTATCCCAAAAACGACACCAGCGGCTGCACCGCGGAAGCAATCGACTTTACGGCGCTCAAGCCGGAATTCGATGCTCTCGATACGATCCTTCTGGGAATGTCGCCAGACAGCCCCAAGAGCCACGACAAGTTTAAGAGCAAACACGCACTCACGGTGGTTCTCGTTTCCGATCAGGAGAAGGAAACGCTTCAGGCATACGGTGTGTGGGTCGAAAAAAGCATGTATGGGCGCAAATATATGGGTGTCGAGCGCTCAACTTTCCTGATCGGCCGTGACGGTCACGTTGCGGAATCATGGCGCAAAGTAAAAGTGCCAGGCCATGCTCAGTCCGTGCTCGACGCTGTCAAGACGCTTGAAACGGAAGGTCGTTAGATTCCTTCATTGCCAGCCAGTCCCCTGCTGCAACCGCAACCTGTATTCTGACAGGAGCCATGCCGCACCAGCTATTGTGCTTTTGTCCCCCTTCAATCGTAGCGCGAAAAGCTTTGTTAACCCTAATCAAGTGTAATCGGCATCGAACACGGTCCCCTGAACACAAGTTCGATTCTCGATGCACTCACAGCAATCTGCGGTTTTCGGTAAACGCAAGGAACCCCACACGATTATCATCGCGCGGGGCGACACGATCCGGCATTTCACGGTGCGGCCATGGATCGCCGCCCTGGCTGGTTCTGCCATTGCCGCGCTTGCGATAGGATATCTTCTTGCCACCTCCTATCTCGTATTTCGAGACGACCTGATCGGTGCCACCGTTGCACGACAGGCGCGACTTCAGCAGGCCTATGAAGATCGGATTTCCGCCCTGCGCGCTCAACTTGACCGCGTCACCAGCCGCCAGCTTCTCGATCAGCAATTCATGCAGGAAAAGGTCGGCGAGCTGCTTGCACGGCAGGATCAGCTCACCAAGCGTCAAAGCCGGCTCGATCCGGTGCTCAACCGTGCAGGAGCCGATCTGTTGCCGGATAGCGCGCCCGTGCCGGAACCACGGCCGAAAATCAAGGCCGAGATCGAACCACTGCTCGATCCGACGAAGACCGGCAGCATCGCGGTCGCTTCATTTGCTCCTGCGCAAACAGGTTCGCCACCCTGGCCGCTCCGTTCACGGTCGGCTCAGAAGAGTGAGCAACTGTCGGCTGCCGACAAGGCAGACTACCTGTTTGTAAAGCTCAATCGCGCACTGGAATCCATCGAGACAGATCAGATCGACAGTGTGAGGTTGCTTGCCGACGACGCCTATCAGACCGCTGATGCCATTGCCGGCACGCTGGAAGATGTCGGTTTGATAATCCCTGGCGACCACCGAGAAGAGAGTGTCGGCGGTCCGCTTCTTGCGTCCACCACCGCTCTCGTTTTTGAGGACCAGGTGCGGGAACTGGATGAAGCCCTGTCCCGTCTGAATGAAATCAAGGCCAAGGCAAGGCGTCTACCTCTGGCGAGCCCGGCACCCGGGGCGCAGGTATCGAGCCGTTTTGGTGCACGCAAGGATCCGTTTCTCGGCCGCCTCGCCCATCATTCGGGTATCGACTTTCGAGCACGGCGCGGCGCGTCTGTCCATGCGACCGGCTCCGGAACAGTGGTAAAAGCGGGCTGGAACGGCGGTTACGGGCGCATGGTAGAGATCGATCACGGAAACGGTCTTACGACGCGCTATGCCCACATGAGCAAGATTCTTGTAAAGACCGGTGACAGGGTGGAGGTCGGTACGAAGGTGGGAAAGGTCGGCTCGAGCGGCCGCTCCACAGGACCACATCTCCATTATGAAGTGCGCAGATCCGGTACCGCCATAAATCCCTCCCGCTTTCTCACCGCAGGGCGCAAGATCGCCAAGTATCTCCAGAACGACACCTGAAAATGAAAACGGGCGAACGCCTCGCGTCCGCCCGTATATCGTAGGGTGCTGAGACGGCTGGAAACTATGCCAGGTCCTCGACCTCCGCGCCATTGCTGCCATGAACCCGTTGTGACAGTGCAGCTTCCATGAACGCATCCAGCTTGCCGTCGAGTACATCCTGGGGGCTCGTACTCTCAACGCCCGTACGCAGGTCCTTCACCAGCTGATAGGGCTGCAGGACGTAGGAGCGAATCTGGTGGCCCCAGCCAATATCCGTCTTGGAAGCTTCTGTGGCACTGGCTGCGTCTTCACGCTTTTTAAGCTCCTCCTCATAGAGGCGCGCGCGCAACATATCCCAGGCGGTAGCGCGGTTCTTGTGCTGTGAGCGCTCCTTTTGACACTGCACCACAATGCCACTCGGGATGTGTGTTATGCGGACAGCCGAGTCTGTTGTATTGACGTGCTGACCGCCCGCGCCTGACGCCCGGTATGTATCGATGCGAACCTCGGAATCGGGAATATCGATGTCGATCGTGTCATCGATAACGGGGTAGACCCAGGCACTGGCGAATGAGGTGTGTCGTCGCGCATTGCTGTCATAGGGGGAGATACGGACAAGGCGGTGCACGCCCGACTCTGTCTTCAGCCACCCATAGGCATTTCGCCCCTTGATCAGAAGGGTCGCCGACTTGATGCCGGCCTCCTCGCCGTCATGGACCTCCATCACATCGACTTTCATGCCACGGCGCTCTGCCCAGCGCGTGTACATGCGCAGCAGCATTTGCGCCCAGTCCTGGCTCTCGGTACCGCCAGCACCGGCATGAATTTCCAGATAAGTGTCGTTGCCGTCAGCCTCGCCGGAAAGCAAGGTTTCCACCTGGCGGGCGGCGATCTCTTCATTCAGACCTTTGAGAGCGGCTTCTGCTTCCGAAACCACGGAAGTGTCGCCCTCTTCCTCGCCGAGTTCGATCAAGCCGACATTGTCCTCAAGCGCCTGCGAAAGGTTGCGGACACTGGTGATGTTCTCTTCGAGCATCTGACGCTCGCGCATCAGCTTCTGGGCTTCCTGCGGATCATTCCACAGGTCGGCCTCTTCAGCGCGAGCATTGAGATAATCAAGTCTCTTTACCGCTTCATCCCAGTCAAAGATGCCTCCTCAGCAGGCTTATGGCCTGCCTGATTTCGTCGACAAGATTTTCGGTTTCTGCGCGCATTGCAGATCAACACCTCGGTTTTGTTGGATTTTTTCAGAAACAGTATTCTGAATCGCGTCGGACCATATGGAGCGTGCCCGCTTGTGTAAAGCAGACACGCTCACAATCAGGCAACAATATCAGTAGAGTCCGCCAGCGCCCGAGTTCACGGCACGGTTGGCCTGCGGAGAAATGACCCGGGGGCCTCCAGCTCCCTCGAGATCCTCCATGCCAATCACCCAGTAGCTGTCGGCAGGACCCGTCCCCGGTTTAAAAGCTTCCATTATGACGCCGGGCTGTCCGGCCTGGGCGCGCATTCCTGTCTTGCGATCAATGGGAATGATGTTCATGCCCTCCGGCACCTGAAAATCGACGGGGCGCATATCCTTCAGCGCATTCGCCATGAACTCCTTGAAGATCGGAGCAGCGAGACCACCACCGGTGGAGCCACGCCCCATAGGACGCGGGGTGTCGTAGCCCATGAACACGCCAACGACGAGGTCGGGTGTATAGCCAACGAACCATGCGTCTTTCTCGTCATTCGTCGTCCCTGTCTTACCGGCAATCGGGCGGCCGAGCTCGGAAACTGTCACCGCTGTACCGCGCGACACCACCCCCTGCATCATTGAGGTGATCTGATAAGCGGTCATGGGATCGAGAACCTGATCACGATCATTGATGATCTCTGGTTCCTCCTGCCCTTTCCACTCGCTTGCGACACAACCCACACATTCGCGACGATCATGCTTGTAGACCGTTTTCCCGTAGCGGTCCTGAATACGGTCAATCAATGACGGAACGATCTGTTTCCCGCCGTTTGCCATCACCGCATAAGCAGAGACCATACGCATGACCGTCGTCTCCCCGGAACCAAGGGACATGGCCAGCACAGGGAGCATCTTGTCATAAAGACCGAAATGCTCCGCGTAGTCAGCCACAAGCTGCATGCCCATGTCCTTTGCCAGGCGCACAGTCATCAGATTGCGCGAACGTTCGATACCAGCTCGCAATGTCGAGGGACCGGCGGATTTTCCACCATAGTTCTTCGGTTCCCAGACCTCATTGCCGACCTGGATCGAGATTGGCGCATCGAGCACGACCGAAGCCGGCGTATAGCCATTGTCGAGTGCTGCAGCGTAAACGATGGGCTTGAAGGCCGAACCTGGCTGGCGATAGGCCTGCGTCGCCCGATTGAACTGGGAATCGGCATAGGAGAAGCCGCCGACCATCGCCAGAACACGTCCCGTATGGGGATCCATGGCCACCAGGGCGCCTTCGATTTCCGGCACCTGACGCAACTCCCAAGCCCGCTCCGTGTCCGGCTTCTTCTCGACGAAAATCACATCACCGGGCTTCAGAACGTCCGATTGCTTGTTGGCCTTAAGACGTTCGCCATCGACGACATGCCGCATGGCCCACTTCATGTCTTCGAGCGCGATTGTACCTGTTTCGCGTTCTTCCGAGAGTGCGCCGGACACTGTGCGCTCCGGCTTGATGCCTATAGAAATTTTGTCATCTTCAGTTCCAAGAACGACAGCAAGCTTCCATTCTGGAACATCGCTCAACGCCTCGACCTCTCCGAGCGGCACGCCCCAATCGCCGGAGACGTCGATCTGGGTCACCGGTCCGCGATAACCACGCAGCGTATCGTAGCGGATGAGACCGTTTTGCAGCGCCTTGCGGGCATAAAGCTGCAATTTCGGATCGAGTGTCGTCCGGACCGACAGACCGCCTTCGTAAAGCGCGTCTTCGCCATAGCGCGAAATGATGTCGCGACGAACCTCTTCCGTGAAGTACTCACCGGCAAAGAGATAGGTCCCGCGCCGCCGGGGAGAAACATTAAGACCGGTCGCCTTGGCCTTCTCACCCTCCTCGGCAGTTGCATAACCGTTTTCGACCATCTGATCGATCACCCAGTTGCGCCGCTCAATGGCGCGCTCCGTGTACCGGAAAGGGTGGTAATTGGATGGCCCCTTCGGCAGGGCGGCCAGGTAGGCTGCTTCGGCAAGCGTCAGTTCATTGACCGACTTGTCGAAATAAGTCAGGGCCGCTCCGGCGATGCCATAGGAACCAAGGCCGAAAAAGATCTCGTTCAGGTAGAGCTCAAGAATACGGTCCTTGGAATAGGCCTGCTCGATACGGAAGGAGAGCACCATCTCCTTGATCTTGCGCTGCATGGTCTGATCGGAAGTCAGCAGGAAGTTCTTTGCCACCTGCTGCGTAATGGTCGACGCTCCCACGGGCCGGCGACCGGAACCAAAATTCTGAATATTGGTGATCACGGCACGCACAAGACCTGTTACGTCAACGCCCGGGTGCTTGTAGAAGTTCTTGTCTTCGGCAGAGAGAAAGGCAGCCTTGACCCGGTCAGGCACGGCCTGAATGGGAAGATAAAGTCTGCGCTCGCGCGCAAATTCCGCCATCAGTGCGCCGTCGGCGGCATGAACACGGGTGGTTACAGGTGGCTCATACTTCGCCAGGACCTCATAGTCTGGAAGATCTTTTGTAAGATCGCCGACATAAAGCGCGATGCCCGCTGCCACCAGCAACGCCAGCACGATGCCAACGCCAAAGAAATACCCGATGAGACGTACCATGCCCGCTCCAATTCATACTCTGGCGTAGCCCTTTTGCTGCAAAAGCCACAAACCGCCAGAGCCGTCTTTCAAATTCCAACCGCATCGCGAAGACAAATGACGAAACCGCGCCTCGTCATTGCCAGACAGTTCGTCCTCTTCGCCGCCAGCGATTCTATAATACCACTTTTTGTCATGATCTTCCGCCCGGAGCACCCGGTGTTTCCGGAAAATCTTGCATTGGCTCTTACTGCCTTAGTCTTGTGGGCAAAATGCGGCGGTACAAACGGCGGAACCTCTGGCTGAATTAATCATTTCAAGCGTTGCAGACTTGCAACGTCCTTGCGTCATCCACCCGCCGCGCCATTCGCCTTCGCAAAGTAGCCGACAGCTTCAACGATTGCGTCCATCGTCTCGGCACGCCACTCGGGATCCCGAAGCTGCGCTTCATCCTCCGGGTTCGACAGATAGCCAAGTTCCAGAAGCACCGAGGGAATATCGGGGGCACGAAGGACCCGGAAACCCGCGTATCGGTGCGGATTTTTCACCAGTTGAACCGTGTCCGACAATTTGCCGATCAGAGTGCGCGCAAAACGGATGGAGAACGCATGTGTTTCGCGCCGGATAAGATCAACAAGAATATCCTCAACTTCATCCTGCTCCTCTTCGGGCACTTTGCCAGCAATTTCATCCGAGAGATTTTCGCGGGCAGCTGTCGCCGCCGCCTCGGCATCCGAGGCCTTGTCAGACACCGTATAAACGGTTGCGCCTCGCACGCTACGGATGGCGATTGCGTCGGCATGCACCGAGACAAACAGATCCGCGCCCTTCTCCCGTGCGATCCGAACCCGCTCGTCAAGACGCAGGAAACGGTCGTCTTCACGTGTAAGGACCACCCGGTAACGCCCCGTTTCTTCCAGTTTCCGGGCCAGCTCGAGCGCGAACAGCAACGTGATCTGCTTTTCGATCGTTCCATTGATACCGCGCGCGCCGCCATCCGCGCCGCCATGTCCCGGATCAAGCGCTACGGTAAAGCGATCCTGTATCGCCGGCGCTCCCTCCCCCGGCTCTTCCGCCCCCGGTTTCAGCATGCTCGCACGCAGCGCTGCATCGAAATCATCAGCCGAACTCGCCCGCAATTCCAAGATCAGGCGAAATCCTTCCGAGGTTTCATTCTTCATAACCTCGGCTTTCTCGACGGAGAACGGCCCCACCGCCCGGAAAAGCAGTCGCGCACGCTCCGCGTCCACTGCACCATACTGGACGGCTGCAACCAGACCGCGTGGACGCAGTTCAAGAGGATCGAAGGAAAACTCCGTCAAGGGCAGGTCAACGACCAAGCGGCTGGGATCCCGTAGAAGAAACCACCGAAACTCGGGCTTTTGGTCGAAATGAACGACAATGCGAGTGTACTGCGCGTCGCCTGCCATCTTGTAGTCATGCGCCTTGAGGGCAGGCTCACCACCGAAAGCGTTGTTGAAAACAAGAGTGATCGCCGCGAGAAAAGCCCCAATGAATAGCGTTGGTCTGTGCAAAACCGCCTCTTTGAGATGCGTTGTGCGAATCTTCATCGAATCGATATCGATTCCCCATGAGAAAAATGGCGTTTTTCCTTCGAATCGCCCGGAAACTCCCAATTTTTATGCGCTCTCCACATCCGTTGGGCAATCGATGACCGGGTTCCCCGTCAGCCTCCAGCCCAGCCCACCAATAGAAATCAGGGTTGCCAATACAACTGTCAAATCATAAAAGCATCTATGAATCATCGCGATAAGCGTCCTTGGTTTGAGTCCCTGCTGACAAACGGCGATGAGCAACGGGGCGAACCTTTTCCGCCGCCGCAAACCGGAACGGGCGGTGATTCAGAAGGAATTTTTCAGGGCATTCTCCAGACATGAGAGCTCTGACGTAGGAAACGGCCGGACCTTAAGAAACGTCCGTGCCGGCTCGCTATGAGCAATAGCTGGCCCGTAAATCCGGGCCTTGGTTGAAACGGTTCTGCCGGGCGATGGAATGGCTTCAGGCGCGATTGGAAATAGATCCGGATTAAAGCGCACCGCGAAATCGGTGTTCCGGTCCAATTTCGCGCGGCCTTCAACGCCGACGAACCTCAGATTATCCGGCACAGATTGTCACACTGGCTTGCGGCGACACACGTGGAGTCCGGCCCGACAATCGCACCCTGCCGGGGAGACAAGAATTTATGCCGAACAAAATGCTAATAGATGCCTCCCATCCGGAGGAAACAAGGGTTGTCGTCCTTCGCGGTAATCGCATCGAAGAGTTCGATTTCGAATCTCAGGATAAGAAGCAGCTTCGCGGAAACATCTATCTGGCGCGTGTAACACGCGTCGAACCTTCACTTCAGGCCGCATTCGTCGAATATGGTGGAAACAGGCATGGCTTTCTCGCCTTCAGCGAGATTCATCCAGATTACTATCAGATTCCTGTAGCGGACCGCCAGGCGCTCATTGAAGCCGAGGCTGCGGAAGCCAAGGCAGATGAGGACGAGGAAGAAGGCGAGCAGCGCCAGCCCCAGAAGGGTGGACGGAAACGTCGCCGCGCCAATACCCGGAAGAAGACTGCCAGGCAGGATGACGCTACCGCCGAAGAAGAAAAGATAGATGTCTCCGGAGACGACGACACCTCCGAGGATGAAGGCGGCGAAAAATCGACAACCATCGCTGCTGAGGCGGCCGCAGACGTCGTTTCGGAGGAGCCCCGTGCAAAGCGCTCTCGTCGTGGTCGCTCCAGGGACGATGGCGATAGCGACGACGGCAATGTCGACGAAGAGGAAGACAACGTTGACACCGTTGGCGCCGATGACGCGCTGGAAGAGGTCCAGGCACCACGTCGTGCCGCCCGCAAGAATTACAAGATCCAGGAAGTCATCAAGCGCCGCCAGATACTTCTTGTCCAGGTGGTCAAGGAAGAACGCGGTAACAAGGGCGCGGCGCTGACCACATACCTGTCGCTTGCCGGTCGTTATTCCGTCCTGATGCCGAACACTGCGCGCGGCGGTGGCATCTCACGAAAGATCACCAACGTTCAGGATCGCAAACGTCTTAAGGACGTTGTGAAGCAGCTCGATGTCCCGCAGGGCATGGGTGTAATCCTGCGCACGGCGGGTGCCAACCGCACCAAAGCTGAGATCAAGCGTGATTACGACTATCTGATGCGCCTTTGGGAAAAAGTGCGCAGCCTCACGCTCGAATCGACCGCCCCTGCTCTTGTTTATGAGGAAGGCAGTCTGATCAAGCGTTCCGTGCGCGATCTCTATAACAAGGATATCGGCGAAGTTCTGGTGGCAGGCGAAGAAGGTTATCGCGAAGCCAAGGATTTCATGCGGATGCTCATGCCGAGCCACGCAAAGGTTGTGCAGCCTTATCGTGAGGTGACACCAATCTTTGCAGGCAATGGCATTGAAGCGCAGCTCGACCGGATGCTGCAGCCCCAGGTAACGTTGAAATCTGGCGGCTATATCATCATCAACCAGACCGAAGCGCTGGTCGCGATCGATGTCAATTCCGGCCGTTCAACAAAGGAACACTCCATTGAAGACACCGCGCTCCAGACCAACCTGGAAGCCGCGGAAGAGGTTGCGCGTCAGTTGCGACTGCGGGATCTCGCGGGCCTGATCGTTATCGACTTCATCGATATGGAGGAGAACCGAAACAACCGCGCAGTCGAAAAGCGGCTGAAGGATTGCCTCAAAAACGACCGCGCGCGCATCCAGGTGGGGCGGATCTCGCATTTCGGTCTTCTGGAGATGTCCCGTCAGCGCATTCGTGCAAGCGTTCTTGAAAGCACGATGCAGCCATGCCCCCATTGCGGTGGCACAGGGCATATCCGCTCTGATTCCTCGGTGGCGCTTTTCGTTGTTCGCTCTATCGAAGAGTATCTCCTCAAGGATTCCCGCAACAACATTGCTGTTAGGACACCCACGCCGACAGCGCTCTATCTGCTGAACCACAAGCGCGCCAACCTCGTTGAGATGGAAAACCGCTTTGGCGTGCACATCACCGTGGAAGCGGATGATGAGGTCGGAGCGCAGCATTTCGCAATCACAAAACAGCAACCGGCAGACAAGTCCGGCATGGAGCAGCCCGTTCCGACAGCTCCGATCGAGGTCGCGGAACCGGAAGAAGCCGCCACTCCATCCCACGAAACCACCAATGGTGAGGATGGCGAGCCTCGCAAACGTCGGCGCAAGCGCAAGCGGCGCGGAGGTCGCAATCGCAACAACAACGGCGAGGCTGCGACCGAACAGAGCGCAAACGAGAGCTCCGAGCACGGCGCCGTTGAAGAGAATGCATCCGGCGGGAACACAGGAGATGAGCCTGCAGCTCCGGAAGAAGCCGGCGAGGCCCTGACCGCTGAAAATGCCGAGGGTGAGCGCAAGAAGCGTCATCGCGGCAAACGGGGTGGGCGCAAGAACCGCCGTGAAAGCCAGCCGCAGGATGTCGCGGAGGATGGCGAGAACGTCGCATCCGAAACGGTACAAGCCGATACGTCGGACAACACCGAAGCGGCATCGGCGGAGACTTCTGAACAGGAGGCTCCTGCCGACACGCAGCAGGAACCTGCAGCCGAGGAAAAGCCGGCGAGGAAACCCCGCCGACGGACACGCAAGACGTCTGCTCCTGCCGCTGAGGACAACGCGCCAGACGAAACAGGCAATGGCGCAACGCCCCCTGCAGAGGAGAAGTCTGCCGAAAGCGTGTCTACCGAAACGGTTGCGTCTGAAGAGACTGCGCCCCCGGCTGCGAAGAAACGCAGAACTTCCACGCGTAGGACCGCGGCGAAACCCAAGGCAGAAGAAAACGAAGCTCCCGCGGGTGACAGTGTCGTGGCAGAAGTCGAACCGGTGGTCTCGTCATCAGAATCCTCGGAATCTGATCGGCCGCGCAAAACCGGCTGGTGGCAGCGAAAAAGCTTCTTCTAGATCGCGAACCGGGTATGGGTGTCCAAAAGGCACCCGACCTTCAGTTCGAAGATCAAAGGAAACCGAAATCTGCTTCCAGCTTTCGTTATTTCACCACAGGAAGCCGGCGCCCTGCGCCGGCTTTTTGCGTTTGGTGACATAGCGACGCGATGGATCACAACTCCATGATCACACACGGTTGTGCCTTTCCATTGCCCTCATGCTCGTCTACCACTTTCGCGATGCTTGAGAAAAAAACCATGGCTTACATGACTGTCACGCGAACGATTACGCTATTTCTCGCTGCCGCTTATCTGACCGTCGTCTCGGCCCCTGCCGCATTCGCGCAGGCCCGGGTGACCGTTGTCCGTGACGCGGAAATCGAGGCTCTTATCTCGGAATACGCCCGCCCGATTCTTAAAGCGGCAGGCCTTTCCAGATCCGGTATCGATATCGTCCTGGTCAACGACCGCAGTTTCAATGCGTTCGTCGACGGACGCCGGATCTTCATTCACACCGGCGCCTTGACGGACGCGGACACACCCAACGAGGTAATCGGGGTGATTGCCCATGAAGCCGGCCATATCGCGGGCGGTCACCAGGAGCGTTTGCGCCAACAGTTGAAACGTGCCCAGACCATGGCGATCGTATCGGCCCTCATTGGCATTGGAGCAGGTGTCGCCGGAGCTGCTTCTGACTCGCGCGGTCTGGCCACGGCTGGCGTCGGCATGGCGGCCGGTGGTGCCGAAATGGCGCGGCGCAGCCTGCTTGGCTATCAGCGCTCTGAAGAAGCCACCGCCGACCGGACCGCGATTGATTATCTCAATCGGACCGGACAGTCTGCCAGAGGAATGCTCAAGACATTCGAACGTCTGGCCGGCGGCATGGCTCTCGCGGGTGTAAATGTTGACCCCTATCAGATCAGCCATCCGATGCCGCGCGAACGCATTGCCAATCTGGAGGAGCTCGCCCGCAAAAGCAGGCACTTTGATCGCAAGGATCCCCCGGAGCTGCAGCTTCGTCATGACATGATGCGAGCCAAGATTGCCGCCTATATGGAGGGCGGTCAGGCTGTGCAACGTCTCTTCCGCAGCGATCCCCGCGGCATCCCTGCGCGCTATGGCGATGCGATCTCCACATATCTCACCGGCAACCCGCGTACCGCTTTGCAAAAGGTCGACGCGTTGATTTCCCAGATGCCCCGCAACCCGTACCTCCAGGAGTTGCGCGGAGATGTTCTCATAAAGGCCAACCGACCCGAGGAAGCAGCTAACGCCTATGCGCGGGCGCTGTCACTTGCGCCTGGGACCCCCGGCCTGCTGCAGGTCGGCTACGGGCAGGCCCTGCTCGCGACGGGCAAGCCGGATCTGGTGAGAAAGGCTGCCTCGGAGCTGCAGACCGGCCTTTCACGCGAGCCCGAATTTGCCAATGGCTATCGCTACCTCGCCCAGGCCTACGGGCAGATCGGCGAAATCGCTGCAGCCGAACTGGCGACGGCGGAAGGCTATTTTCATCTCGGTAAGTATCAGGATGCGAAAATATTCGCGACCCGGGCGCAAAAGCGCATGAAACGCGGCACGCCTGGCTGGCTGCGGGCGCAGGACATCATTCAGTTCAAGAAACCGGGTTAAGATGAACCTTTGTGGCCTCATCCGCACCCATGAGTGACGCATGAGTGCACCCGCTCACCCAAACAGATGAATCGGAACATGACATGATCTTCACGAGAAAAATCCGAGTGCTCGCTGCCACGGCCGCTTTGCTTGCGCCCCTCACGATATTCAGCTCTGCTGCACAGGCCGAGACTGCGGCGCCGCTTGGCAAACCGGAAGTGGAACAGATTATCCGCGACTATCTGCTCAACAATCCCGAACTTCTTCTGGAGGTTCAGGATGCGCTTGAGGCCAAGCAGCGTGAAGAGCAAAAAATGGCTCAGAAAGCCGTGATGGAGGAGAGGAAAGACCAGCTTTTCAATAGCCCCTATGACGGTGTGGTCGGCAATCCGGACGCAGCCATAACGGTCGTTGAATTCTTCGACTACAACTGCGGATATTGCAAGCGCGCCATGGCTGACATGCAGGCACTGGTGGAAGAAAACAATGATGTCCGCTTCGTTCTCAAGGAGTTCCCGATCCTTTCTGCTCAATCACGTGAAGCGCATGTGGTGTCGATGGCGGTGCATGCCATCGCGCCGGAAAAATACGCCGGGTTTCACCAGCAGCTCCTAGGCGCCGAGACACGCGCCGACGGTGAACTGGCCATCAAGATCGCAGTCGAGAATGGGGTCGAAGAAGGAGCGCTGCGCAAGGAAATGGAGAACCCTGCGATTCAAAAGATTTTTTCCGAAACCTACGAATTGGCGAATCAGCTTGCAGTCACAGGAACGCCCGCATATGTGATCGGCGACGAAGTTGTGTTCGGCGCCCTCGGCAAGGACGTTCTTGCCGAGAAAATCGACCAGGCACGCTCACAAAGCAACTGATCGGCGCGTTGAGCGCGCTGTGGACAGACAAAGAAGCCCCTTGCCATCTTTGCGGCACGGTCTAAGCCCTCTATAGAGGAGCGTATAGAGCGTGTCGCGAAGGGCCAGGGGACAATTTCATGGCGAAAACAGTCTTCATACTGAACGGGCCCAATCTGAATGCGCTCGGAAAACGTGAGCCCGGCATATACGGCGGCGATACCCTGGCAGGGATCGAAGCATCATGCCACAAGAAGGCTTCAGCACTTGGAATGCATGTCGAGTTTCGCCAGTCCAACCACGAAGGCGACCTCGTTGACTGGATACATGAAGCTGGCGAAAGTGCGGTTGGGATCATCATTAATCCCGGTGCCTATGGGCACACCTCCATTGCCCTTCATGATGCGGTCCGCGCCGTCAGCCCGCTGCCGGTGATCGAGGTGCATATCTCCAACATTCACGCACGCGAGGCCTTTCGCCACGTTTCGATGATCGCTCCGGCCGCAAAAGGCATGATTTGCGGTTTGGGCACAATCGGTTATGTACTCGCGCTGGATGCGGTGGCCGCAAGCCAGCCCGATTGAGAACAAGGCAGGAATAAGAATATGTCGACAAAGAAGACGGGGGTCGATCAGCAACTCATTCGCGAGCTTGCGACGATCTTGAACGACACCAATCTGACTGAAATCGAAGTCGAGCAGGAGGATCTGCGGATTCGCGTGGCCAAACAGGCCGCCGCAGCAGTGCAGACCTATGCAGCACCAGCCCCCGCTCCTGCTCCTGCTGCACCGGTGGCTTCACCGAAGGAAGAAGCTCCCGCGGCAAACCCGGCCGACTCCAAGAACGCCGTTCCCTCTCCGATGGTAGGAACAGCCTATGCGGCGCCCGCACCGGGGGCAAACCCCTTCATCCAGGTCGGTCAGTCCGTGAAGGAAGGCCAGACTCTTCTCATCATCGAAGCGATGAAAACCATGAACCAGATCCCTGCTCCCCGCTCCGGCACCGTGACGGCGATCCTCTTCGAGGATGCCCAGCCGGTCGAGTTCGGCGAGCCGCTGGTTGTGATCGAGTAGTCCGGGGCAGGCGCGCATGTTTCATAAAATCCTCATCGCCAATCGCGGCGAAATCGCCCTGCGCGTTCTGCGCGCCGCCAAGGAGCTCGGCATCCAGACCGTCGCCGTCCATTCCACGGCCGACGCGGATGCGATGCATGTGCGCCTTGCCGACGAAAGCGTATGCATTGGGCCGCCGCCCTCGCGCGACAGTTATCTGAATATCCATCAGATTCTGGCTGCATGCGAGATCACCGGCGCGGATGCCGTTCATCCCGGTTACGGTTTCCTCTCCGAAAACGCCAAGTTCTCCGAGATTTTGGCAGCGCACAATCTCACATTCATCGGGCCGTCTGCGGAACATATTCGCATTATGGGCGACAAGATCACTGCCAAGAAAACGGTGAAAGAGCTCGGAATCCCTGTCGTTCCCGGCTCCGAAGGCGCCGTGACGGACGATGTGGAAGCCAAGCGGATTGCCGCTGACATCGGTTATCCAGTGCTCATCAAGGCTTCCGCCGGCGGCGGCGGTCGTGGCATGAAGGTCGCGAAGACGGAAGCCGACCTTGCCGAAGCGCTCTCCACCGCCCGCTCGGAAGCGGGCGCCGCTTTTGGCGACGATGCGGTCTATATCGAGAAATATCTCGAAAAGCCTCGTCACATTGAAGTGCAGGTGATGGGCGACGGCGCCGGCAAAGCCATTCATCTGGGTGAACGTGACTGTTCCCTCCAGCGCCGCCATCAAAAGGTCTGGGAAGAAGCCAATTCGCCTGCCCTCAATGTCGAGCAGCGCAATCGCATCGGCGAGGTCGTGTCAAAGGCAATTGCCGACCTGGGCTATTCGGGGGCCGGCACCATCGAATTTCTCTACGAGAACGGTGAGTTCTACTTTATCGAGATGAACACCCGTCTCCAGGTGGAGCATCCGGTCACCGAGGCCATCACAGGCATCGATCTGGTGCACGAGCAGATTCGCGTCGCCTCTGGCGGCGGTCTTTCCTGCACGCAGGACGAAGTTCGCTTCGAGGGGCACGCTATTGAGTGCCGCATCAATGCCGAAGACCCGCGCACCTTCACGCCCTCGCCTGGCACCATCTCGCATTTCCATACACCAGGCGGTCTGGGAATTCGGGTGGATTCCGGCGTCTATTCGGGCTACCGCATTCCGCCCTATTACGACAGCCTGATCGGCAAGCTGATCGTGCACGGTCGCAACCGGGTAGAGTGCATGATGCGTTTGCGCCGCGCTCTGGACGAGTTTGTGGTTGACGGCATCAAGACCACACTGCCGCTGTTCCAGGATCTTGTGGGCAATCCCGACATCGCCAACGGCGATTACGACATCCACTGGCTGGAGAATTACCTGGCAAAGACGAGCTAAGGCTCGCCGCTCGCTGTGATTCTCCGGCAATTCGCCGGTTGGACACGATGGCACGACCTTTCGCACCAGGATTTCGGATTCCTCCGGATCTTCTTCTTCGCGCCTATGCCACCGGGGTTTTCCCGATGGCGGAAAGCGCGGACGATCCGGAGGTATTCTGGGTGCGGCCGGAGACGCGTGGGATCATTCCCCTGGACGCGTTTCATGTTCCCAAAAGTCTGGCGAAGCGATTGCGTCGCAACACTTTCCGCATTGCTTTCGACACAGACTTTGAGGGTGTGATCGAGGGTTGCGCAGAAGCGCGGCGCGACAGCGACGAGACTTGGATCAACGCTCCCATCCGCGAAGCCTACGGGCTCCTGTTTGAGAACGGGCATTGCCATACAGTGGAAGCCTGGACGGACGACGGATTGGTTGGTGGCCTGTATGGCGTGACACTGGGGCGCGCGTTCTTTGGCGAGAGCATGTTCTCACGCCGCACTGACGCTTCGAAGATTTGCCTCGCTCATCTCGTGAAACGCCTGCGCGCGCAAGGCTTCACGCTTCTCGATACACAATTCACCACGCCGCATCTGAAACAGTTTGGGGCGATAGATGTGCCTCGAGCTCGCTATGAACAACTCCTGCACGAAGCACTGCAGGGCGGTGAAGCCCGCTTCAATCCGTAGCGATCAGTTGGTTTCTGGCGGCGGTACGTCTGTGTCTTCCTTGCAGCCCTTGAGCCACACATCGTAGACCGCGTGCTCGACAGCATTCAGACCGGGGCTTTCTGCGAGCATCCAGCCTGTGAAAATGCGGCGAATCTCTCTGTCCAGAGTGATCTCGTCCACTTCCACAAACGCATCTGTACGCGGCTCTTCGGTTTCTTCTGAAGTGTAACAGACCCGTGGCGTGACCTGTAGTGCACCGAACTGAACCGTCTCGTCCATATAAACGTCAAAGGAGATGATTCGCCCGGTGATCTTGTCGATACCCGTGAACTCGGCGACCGGATGCTTGATTCTGGCGGCCTCGACCGGCGCAGTCGCCAGCATCGCCAGTCCCAATGCCATAATCAGCCCAAAACCGGCGTTTTTCTTCTGGCCTGACTTCATGTGGCTCTACACCCGTCCT
Source organism: Nitratireductor sp. (assembly GCF_017794765.1). Lineage (GTDB taxonomy): Bacteria > Pseudomonadota > Alphaproteobacteria > Rhizobiales > Rhizobiaceae > Nitratireductor. Next base: position 2,714,862 of record NZ_CP051236.1, read on the forward strand.
GTTCGCTTGTGACCTTTGATGACGGTGCGGAATCGCCCGTCAGCCGGTAAAGCTTACGATTAGAGCATCGGACCGAAAAGTGGAATCCGGTTTTCGGGCTATTCCGATGCTCCATCAATAGTTTAGATCGTCCTTTGTGCGTCCGGATGGACGCAGGGCAATCTAGTACGCAATTGTGGCGAGATCAGCGAGAAGCCTCAGCCACCCGGCGTCCATGCATCGTAATCGCCAGTCACGCGCGGGCGATCTGCGGCAGTGGCGATCGAGCCTTTCGGACGGTAGGCCGCAGGCGATCCGGTCAGATTGGGCAGATGCGGTTTCTGCCATTCGCGCGGCGTGTAGTTCTCGTTGACCGGTGCCACGTCAACTCGATGGTGCAGCCAGCCGTGCCAGCCTGGCGGCACGAGCGAAGCATCGGAAATGCCGTTATAGATCACCCAGCGACGCGTACGCCCCTCGGAATCCTTGCCACCCTCATAATAGGTGTTTCCGAACTCGTCTTCACCGACGCGCGTTCCTTTGCGCCAGGTGTGGAAGCGCGTGCCCAGCGTCTGGCCGTTCCACCAGGTGAAAAACTGAAGCAGAAACTTCTTCATGGCGTCCTCAAGTCGCTCGCTGTCATCGTCAGAGATGGCTCGTGGTTGGCGTTATGGCGTCCGCTGCGCCGGAAGGCAAGACCTCCAGTCGATGCTCCAGAGTCATTTCAGCTTCATCTTGAAACCGACATGGCTTTTGGCAAAGCCAAGCCGCTCATAAAACCCGTGCGCGCGCTTGCGCGTCTCATTGGACATAAGCTGTACCAGGCGGGCGTCGCATGCCCTCGCCTTTTCAACTGCGTGACGGATCATGGACGCGCCTATTCCCCGGCCGCGCAGGTCCTGCCGCGTTTGTACGGCCTCAATCTGAAAACTTGTGCGGCCACGACCCGGCATGCCCGGAATGAGCGTCGTCTGAAAGGTCCCAACCACAGAGCCGTGCAGTTCGGCCACGTAAAGCGTATCGTTCGGGCTACAGCTGATGCGCTCGAATGCCGCAAGATAAGCCCCTGCCGCTTCCGCTTCGGTCGTATCGCCGTGGCCACCCACCGCATCTGCGGCGAAGAGTGCGACGATGGCCGCCACGTCACGCTTTTCGGCGATTCGTATCAACAGCGGTTCAGTGCTTGTCTGGTCGTCCGCCAGCATCAAAGTTCGCGCCGGTAAACGAGAGCGGGCAATTCGAAACCCGCCCCGCCGCAATCGCCGCTTCGCCCAACCTGCTCAAACCCCAGATGTTCGTAAAATGCTCTCGCCCTGCTGTTTGCCTCTTCAACCTCGAGCGTGATTTCACGCGCTTCAGGGAAGCATTGAGCAATTTCGGAGAAAAGCGCCAGTCCAATACCGTTTCCCTGGCAAGAGGGATGCACATAGAGTTGGTGGAGCCTGATACTCCTGCCCTCGTTCTCGGCCACGGCAAACGCCATTCCGCCGATAGTCTGGCCACTGTCGGCCAAAACGAATTCTGAGTCCGGCCTCTTCAATCGTGCTTTCAGCGCTTCAGGGGAATGCCAGGAATTCGTAATCTCCACCACGCGCTCGCGCCCATAGAGAAGATCATAGGTGTCGTGCCAGGTCTCGATGAGGAGCGCACGCACGGCTGGCAAGTCGCGCTCGCTCGCCGTGCGTACGAAAAAATCCATGCCGCTATCAGGCATCGATCCCAAGCTTTTCCTTCACAAGCGCGTTGACCGCCTGTGGATTGGCCTTGCCGCCCGTGGCCTTCATCACCTGTCCCACAAACCAGCCGGCAAGCGTCGGCTTGGCCTTGGCCTGCTCGACCTTGTCGGGGTTGGCCGCGATGACCTCATCAACAGCCTTTTCGATGGCACCCGTGTCCGTCACCTGCTTCATCCCGCGTTCTTCAACGATGACACGCGGATCCCCACCCTCGGTGAAGACGATTTCAAACAAGTCCTTGGCAATCTTGCCGGAAATCGTGCCATCCTTGATCAGGTCGATGATGCCGCCAAGCTGGTCGGGAGTAACGTTTGTGTCCTCGATCCCCTGCCCGGCCTTGTTCAACGCGCCAAGCAGATCGTTGATGACCCAGTTGGCTGCGGCCTTGCCGTCTCGACCTTCGGCAACTTTCTCAAAAAAGTCTGCCGTGGCCTTCTCCGCGATCAACACGGATGCGTCATATTCCGAGAGGCCGAATGTCTTGATGAACCGTGCCTTCTTCTCATCGGGAAGTTCCGTAAGATCGGCTGCAAGCGCATCCACATAGGCCTGATCGAACTCCAGCGGCACCAGATCCGGATCGGGGAAATAACGATAGTCATGCGCTTCTTCCTTGGAGCGCATTGAGCGGGTCTCACCCTTTACGGGATCGAAGAGACGCGTCTCCTGATCAATCGTACCGCCGTCTTCAAGGATGGCGATCTGGCGGCGCGCTTCCGATTCGATGGCCTGCCCGACGAAACGCACGGAGTTCACATTCTTGATCTCGCAACGCGTACCGAAGGGACCACCCGGCCGGCGTACCGAGACGTTGACATCGGCCCGCATTGACCCTTCATCCATATTGCCATCGCAAGTGCCCAGATAGCGCACGATGGTGCGTAGCTTGGTCAGGAAAGCCTTGGCCTCGTCTGCCGAACGAATGTCAGGCTTGGAGACAATCTCCATCAGCGCAACGCCGGATCGGTTTAGGTCCACGTAGGACATGGTCGGATGCTGGTCATGCATCGACTTGCCTGCGTCCTGTTCCAGATGCAGACGTTCAATACCGACTTCGATCTCCTCGAACGAGCCATCCTTGGCTGGGCCGACCGAGACAGTCACCTTGCCCTCGCCGACGATCGGCTGCTGGAACTGGGAAATCTGGTAGCCCTGGGGCAGGTCCGGATAGAAGTAGTTTTTGCGGTCGAAAACGGAGCGCAGGTTGATCTGCGCCTTAAGGCCCAGCCCCGTGCGGATTGCCTGCTTTACGCACACTTCATTGATCACCGGAAGCATGCCAGGCATGGCCGCATCCACGAGAGAAACATTGGCATTGGGCTCAGCGCCGAAAGACGTCGAGGCGCCCGAGAAGAGCTTTGCTTCAGAGGTAACCTGCGCATGGATTTCCATGCCGACGATAATTTCCCAGTCGCCAGTGGCTCCGGAGATAAAACGCTTGGGATCGGGCGTGCGCGTATCGATGATTGTCATGGTTCACGGTGCCGTGCAGTCGGATGGTTCGAAGATGGATGCGCATTCGCTAGACCAAACACTCCCATGTGGCAAGCCGAGCGCTTTATTCCTGCCACAGTTTGCATTATGAAAACCCCGAACCAACGGAGTTTTTATGTCCATCAGCCTTGAGGCCCGGTGAGGCCCCGAACCTGAACCAACACAGGATCGGGGCGAGAAAACCTTGAAACCCCGCACCATCGCTAGATGGCGCGGCGATGTTTTGTGGCCATTCGGCCACTGGTTTTTTCCCATGGGAATTCAAGAGATGGACATTTCCCGCGCAGAACAGCGCATCCTGCACATATTGGCGCAGGGTGGCCGCATAGACATCGAGAAAGATGACCGCGGTCAAATCGTCGAACTGAACTGTGTTACCCGCGATGGCTGGTATTTCCCCGGCCTCGACGTGGTCATCTTCAGAAAAATCAAACGCAAACGCGCAATCCAGTCGCGCAATGGTGGTCCGTACCGCATCACAAGACGCGGATTGGAGCTGGTTCGCTCACAGGGAGACAATCGCTAGACTGAAGGAGGCTGCCGAAAGGCAGCCTCTCATTTTTCAGGCCGTGGCTATATAGCTGCGGATGTCTTCCGCCTCGCGCTCCACATCCTCGATCCGTTTTTTGACGACGTCTCCAATGGAAATGATGCCGGCGATCTTCCCGTTTTCCTCCACTGGGAGATGGCGAAAGCGACCCGTTGTCATGATCTGCATGACCTCGTTGATGGTGTTCTGTTCATGGCAGCGCTGCACTTTCGACGTCATCACTCTGGAGATCGACTGATCGAGAGCAACGGCACCGTCCCTGCCAATGACGCGCACAATGTCGCGTTCCGACAATATGCCGGCGATCCGACCATCGGCCTCGGTCACCACAACCGCACCGATACCCCGTTGTGACAGAAGCTGCGCTGCGTCCGCGAGTTTCATGTCCGGGGCGATGGTGACGACATTGCGCCCTTTCGCATCCAGAATGGCCTTCACCGTCATGGCAATCTCCTTCTCCTCGCAACAAGCCAATGTTGCGCCGAGCAAGGCGGCTTGGCAAGTGTCGCATTGCCATCAGGTGCTCAACGGGTCACACGATCTAGTGACGGGCGGCGTGGCCGGGTTCAAATGCCCGGATGCCGAAAAATCCCAGAAGAAAGCCGCCGATATGTGCTTCCCAAGCAATTTGAGGTCCGTTGGCAACGGTGTCGCTAAACACGCCCGTTACCAGGTTGGCAATCATCCAAACGCCGAGAAAGACCAGTACCATCCGCGACCTCAAAACCACTGATACAGGCAGGACCGGGCCGGTGAATGCCGGCTTTGATGCCCGGCGGTCGACCCGGAAGGCAAACCGAGCTGCTGCGCCCATCATCGCCGAGATCGAACCGGAAGCACCGACGAGCGGGACCATCGAAGAAGGATAAAGGACGAAGTGGAGCGCCACCGCTGCCAAAGCACCAGCAACCCAGAAAGACAGAAACCGGATCGTGCCAATTCGGTTGGCAAGCGGTGAGCCGAACGCGGCAAGCCAGACCATGTTCACAAGCAAATGGCCCCAGCTTCCATGCAGGAACGAATAGGTAACCGGACTGGTAAAGGCATAGACATCCAGCGCCACCGGTCCCGTGTAACGAAAGGGAAGGAAAGCGAAACGAACCATCAGCCAGATCTGCTGATCGAAGTTGAGCCAAAGTGCTTCCACCGCGTAGATTGCGATGCACAAAAGGCCAAGGCCTGTGACTACGGGCGCCAGATTGAACACAGGTTCGCGTCCGCCATCGCTGTGGTTCGGCATGGTGCCGTTTGCTGCAGCCCGGTTTGCGCGATCTTCTTCTTCTCTATCCATGATTTTGCCTAGCAGACCTGTCAGACGGAAAAAAGCCGTTCAGGTTTACACCCTGAACGGCTTTGTCGAGCCCCCCTGCCGGTTCGTATTCTGTTTAGAACTTCGGCCCAGCCCGTATTTCCCTGCCAATGATTCGGCCCTGCTGTCGGTAGAACACTGCCAGCCGCCGCGAAAGCGCACAATTGAAACTCTTTTTTAACCTTAACAAAACGGTGAGGTGAACAACCCCGGTCGCTTTGGCACGCAACCTGCACCCATCCACATGTCGCTATTGAAAATGCCCGCACCTGTCCGCCTATGAGACAGGCCCGGGCCGAAAGTAAGGAGCCAAGAGGCATGAGACATGATGGTTCGGTGACATTGTTCCAATATTGGAACAGGTTGCGTGGCAATCGTCCGGCCCCCAGGCGTACGGAAGTGGAACCTGCAGAGATCAAATCCCTGCTGGCTGACACGTTTATTCTTGAGAAGGATGCGCGGGGTGAAGCTATCTTCCGCCTCGCCGGCACCCGTTTGTGTGCCACTTTTGGAAAAGAACTAAAGGGGCTTTCCTTCGCTTCCTTGTGGACCGGCCGTGACCAGACGGTGGTGGGAAAACTCGCCCGCAGTGTCTTTGACATGAAATCCGTTGTCATTCTTACCTTCGAGGGAAAGAACGGGGCGGGCGACAAGGCATCTTTCGAGCTTTTGTTGCTGCCACTGGAAGGTGGAATGGAAAGTCCCCGCGCCATGGGGTCCCTCCTGGCTTGTGAAAAACCCTTCTGGCTGGGTGCAGAAATCCTCGTCGACTGCGAAGTAACGTCGCTGCGCCTCATCGATGCCGATCGGGAACCGGTTCTTTTGAAAAATCGACCCGCGGTCGAGGTGCCCCCGCTGGTACCTGAAAAGCGCTCTATCACTGACAGCCTGATTGAACCCGGACAGGGCCGGCGCTTCCGTCATTTGGTGGTTTTTGACGGAGGCCGCAACGCATAGTTGCCTCTTACCGCTTGTTAACCGCTTGGGCGTAACATCGCGCTGCCAATTTAGGGCAGCAAGAACCGCCAGAGCGAAGAGCGCATACCACCATGTCAGCGGCGATAAACCGGTCCAATCTGGACGATGAGCGACGCAGTTTTCAACGCGTGAAAGTGTCGATCTATGGCCGCTTTATGCTGGAGGACCGTAGCGAGCACGCCTGCCGGGTGACCGACATGTCGCCGGGTGATGTCTGCCTTATCGCCCAACGGTCCGGACGCCAGGGCGAGCGCGTTATTGCCTATCTCGATCATGTCGGTCGCATCGAAGGTGAAATTATCCGTGTCAATCGTGACGGTTTCGCCATGACGGTGGTCGCGTCGGAACGCAAGCGCGACAAGCTTGCCGCCCAGCTCACCTGGTTGGCCAACAAACACGAACTGGATCTGCCTGAAGATCGCCGCCACGAGCGCATCGCACCACGCAATCCGATCAGCGTCCTGCGTCTGCCGGACGGTCGTGAATACCGCTGCCGCATTATCGATCTTTCGCTCTCCGGCGCTGCAATTGAGAGCGAAGTCAGGCCCGAACGTGGAACGCAGGTTCATATCGGCACAATGCGTGGTCAGGTGGTCCGCCACTTCGACGACGGCGTCGCCATCGAATTCGCCAGCATACAGGACCGTCAGGCCCTTGAAGCCGAATTCTCATTGCCGGCGGATGCCTGAGTTTGATGCCGCGCCGAGCCGTGCAGTCAAGTCATCGAATATTCCGACCATGACATCTCCGGCCTCTCGGGCACACGGTTTATTGTAAGCCGCCCGCACAAATGAGGGAAAGCCGTTAAGGCTCTCTACAGCCGCAAAGGCATGCATTCGGCCACAAAATCGCTGCTGAACGCCCCTCCCCGGTACCCTTAAGGGACACACCGGTGCAGCCATGGCCGCATCTGCCCCGTATCCCAAGACAGCCCCCCCATCTCTCGCGCAGTTACCGCGCCCCTTCGCCGCCGTAGCTTTAATGAAGAAGACCGCGTTAGCGCGGGCACTCCAGTTAGCGTTCGAAATGCCCTTTGAATTCCGTAAAATTTTATATGAATTTGAATCAAATAAAAATCAAAATACATTCAAGTTTTATTCTTATTAAACCCAAATACAAATCGAATTTAGCGCGATTTATACTATGCAATTTTGCCTGGAATAAATTCCCCTCTGTCATTGTCACCTCAAACGGGGAGACAAGAAAATGGGGACTTCAAAAAGCGCACGGCTTATCGCCGCAGCCGCGGTGGTGATCGGAACGCTCAGCACGAGCGCGTTCGCCACACCCAACTTCATGAAGGTTGGCGGGCTCACCAGTCAGCCGATCGGACACTATGAACTTTGCCAGCGCGAAGCTGACGAATGCCGCCAGACGACAGCGCGCCCGCGGCCGGTGCAGCTCACACGGAAGCTCTGGCAGACGATGATCGATGTCAACAATGCGGTGAACTCGACGGTTCTGCCGCGCACCGACATGGAGATGTGGGGCATAGAAGAATACTGGTCCTACCCGCAAGCCTATGGGGACTGCGAGGACTATGTTCTGGAAAAGCGCCGGCGCCTCATTCGTGCTGGTGTCCCTGCCGGCAATCTTCTGATTACGGTTGTGCGTCAGCCCAATGGTGACGGACATGCGGTGCTGACAGTCGTCACCAGCATGGGAGACTATATTCTGGACAATCTGGAAGCGCGTGTTTCAGTTTGGACCGATACGGACTACACCTATCTGAAACGCCAGTCGGCGTCTCATTCCGGCAAGTGGGTCTCCATCAATGATGGACGTTCCATGGCTGTCGGCAGCGTTGCCTCGAGCCGCTGACACACTCCATACTCATGGGCGCGATGGACGGGATGCGCCCATGACAGACTGACATCCAACGGGCCTTCCTGCGTTTCTGACTTCCGCGCAGGTGGGTCCGTTTTGGGACACCCGGTCGAGTCCCCACCTCCCCGTCCCCAACGACCGGGTTCAGGAGCCGGCCCACCCCATGGGTCGGCTCCGCTTTTTTGTCGGCGCCTCAGACTGGCTTCATCCCTTCCAGAAAACGGCGACCATTTTCCACATAATGAGCCGATGACCATTGAAGGCCTCGCACAGCCTCGTCATCGAGCTCCCTCACCACTCTCGCCGGCGAACCCACGACTAGCGAATTGTCTGGAATCTTCTTGTTCTCAGTCACGAGTGCTCCCGCGCCCACCAGGCAGTTTCTACCGATTTCAGCTCCATTGAGAACAATGGCCCCCATGCCGACCAGGCTGTTTTCGCCAATTCTGCAGCCATGCAGTATCGCCCGGTGACCAATCGTACAGCCAGGTCCAATGGTGAGCGGGAAGCCGATATCCGTGTGCAGAACCGAATGTTCCTGAATGTTGGTGTTCTCCCCGATCTCAATGGGCTCGTTGTCGCCACGCAGCACCGCACCGAACCAGATGCCAGCGTTGCGGCCAAGGCGCACCCGGCCGATGACCGACGCATCCGGCGCAATCCAGTTGGTTTCCCTATCCTCGAAAATCGGGCTTTCACCCGCCAGCGCGTAAATCGGCATAATTCACTCCAGTTCGATGAGTTCGCACTTTGCAACATCCCACCGCAAAGCAGAATACCGCCATCGGATAAATCCCCGGCTGCAACCCAGAGGGTATCCCTGAACCTGCTTTTACACTCCCTTTACCATGTCCATCCAAGGCTCCATTAATATTCAGAGGCTTGATGCTGATTCTTTCCGGTGCGGAAGACATGTGTGAGGGCACGATACTGGCGACCGGCGAAAACACAGGAGATCCCCGAGCAGTGATGGATTCACGCAGGAACCGTTTTGCGTTCCGCGTTTTCCAGTTCTGCCTGCTTCTCCTGGTCCTGTCTCTCGGCATCCTCGGCTTCGGACACTGGTATGGAGCTTCTCTTTCCGATGCTGGGCACACCGCTTCGGAACGCCTCCGCGAAATCGTGATCCGGAACAACGTACTAACAGTCCCCGAAAACGCGATACGCTTCAAAAGCGCGCGGATGGACGGTGTGACGCTACGTCTTGACCTATATCTGTCCTGGCCCGAACTCGAAGGATATACATCCGACCGGCGGGACGACTTCAATCATGTCGATGGCTCCCGCAATATCATATTCCTCACATTCGAAGAGCAGGTCATGTCTCGAGACATGAGCAGTCGACTGGAACCTGTCTACCGCCAGATAATCGAAGCCCGCTCAATTGCCGGGCCCGGCAATGTCCGCTTCCATCGTTTCAAGAAGGAATCGGGTTACACGGGGGAGGTTCTTGCAATAGCGGAGGCCAACGATGCAGCACAGCCTTTCGTGGCCCGCTGCTTGACGGGAGCTGCCGCAAAAGAGGCTCTTGCACCCTGCGAACGCGATATCAATCTCGGGAATCGACTAAGCCTGACCTATCGCTTCCCGGCTTCGCTTCTCGGTGAATGGCAGGTTCTCGACCGGACCATAAGGCGGAAAGCGTCGCGCCTCCTCAACACATCTGATTGATACCGAAACTTCCTCTGGAGCCTGCAGCAAAAAGGCCCACACGCCAGAGCGTGCAGGCCGTTTGAGGATTTATGCTCGCTGGCAGATATCACAGATCGATATCAAGAATGGCCATTGAGAAATTGTAGGAAAGCTCTCCCTCATCCTCATCCTTGAAGATGATTCCGAGAAACTCGTCTCCAAGATAGAGTTCGCAGGAATCGTCCTTGCGCGGACGCGCCTTCACGCTCAACGCAGGATTGTTGAAGGTGCGTTTGAAATACGCTTCCAGCTTTCTGATTTCCTCGGGATTCAAGAAACATCTCCAGTGCATTGCGCAACGCAGATACGAACATCGAGTGAGACGCTCCGATGCGCGGCTTCAAATTTCGTGCAGTGCCGCCATCAAACCCACTGGTAGTCCACTGGGCGGGCCGGCGGCAATGCTGCGGTCGGGCGCTTCTGACATGAGCCCGGCGCCACTGTAAACCCTGAAACCGGAATTTCAGCCGGAAAGCCCCTGCGGGTCAACAGCCATCCTCCCCGTGCCAGCAAAGCCAACGCCCGCCATCCGAGATACACGCACTGATATGACAGTCCGTCCAGAGGCAGTGAACTTCCTGTCAGTCACCGCCGTGGACTATCTGATCCATGGAGCGGGAGGGTTCGCTGCAGCCGGATTCGCCGACCACTTTGGCGGGAACGCCCGCGACCGTCTTTGCGGAAGGCACATCGTTCAAAACCACGGACCCTGCCGCAACGCGTGCACAATGGCCAACTTCGATATTTCCAAGGATCTTCGCCCCGGCGCCAATCAGAACGCCACGGCGAATTTTCGGATGCCTGTCGCCAGTTTCCTTGCCGGTGCCACCGAGCGTTACCGCATGCAGCAGAGAAACGTCGTCCTCAACCACGGCCGTCTCACCGATCACGATCCCTGTCGCATGGTCAATGAAAATTCCTTTCCCCATGCGAGCAGCCGGATTGATGTCGGTCTGAAACACGGCCGAAGAACGGCTCTGCAGGTATAGGGCGAAATCCCGGCGTCCTTCATTCCACAGCCAATGAGCCAGGCGGTGAGTCTGGATCGCATGAAACCCCTTGAAATATAACACCGGCATCAAGAACCGATCGCAGGCCGGATCCCGGTCGTAATACGCCTGAATATCGACACGCACACTCGTGCGCCACTCAGGCCTTGCATCCAACATGGCGTGGAATGTCTGGCGGATCAGGTCCGCGCCCATATCCGGGTGGTCAAGCCGCTCGGCCACCCTGTGTATGACCGCGTTCTCGAGATCATCGTGGTTTAGGATCGTCGCGTAGAGAAACGCTGCAAGAAGCGGATCATTGGCAACCGCAGCTTCAGCCTCCTCGCGCACTGCATACCAGATCGGGTCCACAGGCTGCGGTGTGCTTTTCCCGGAACTGCGTTGGCGAATAGCATTATATGCATTCATTGGATTTCTCCACCCGGAGCACCACACGTCTCTACCATCGTGCCTAGGTCGCTCCATCTCAAATTTTTTCCGCATCCGAGCGGTCGTCGCTTGGCGTCACCCGCCAGCAAAGCTCACAAAAAGGCACAAGCTTGCCTTGCACGCAAACATACGTCAGAAGCCGGGGTAGTTGAACCGCAAAAATCCGTGAGCATAGATACAGGAAAATTGATGCATGACCGTGCCAGCGCATCCCAGTGAGCCAGCCCTGCGTGTTTCCTGCACCGAGGGTGTCGCCACGGTCCTTCTCTCCCGCCCTGGAAAGATGAATGCCGTCTCACAGGCGATGTGGCACGATCTGGTCAAGGCGATTGAAGAGCTTGAGACCGATGAAACGGTACGCGTCATCATTTTGCGGGGTGCAGGCGATAATTTCTGCGCAGGAGCCGACATCGCGGAATTCGACACTGTGCGCCGGAACGCGGAAACGGCGCGGGCGTATGAGAACCTGAATGCGCGAGCATTCGCCGCCATCCGCAACACGCGCCTGCCGACCATTGCGGCGATCTCCGGTGTCTGTTTTGGTGGTGGCTTCGGTCTGGCCGCTGCGTGCGACCTGCGCATTTCAACACCCGATGCGCTCTTTGCAATTCCCGCAGCACGCCTCGGCCTCGCCTATCCGGTTGAGGCGATGGGAGACATTGTGGCAACCACTGGAGCACAGATGGCGCGCTACCTCACATTCACCGGCGCACGGATCGACGCCGCGCGGGCAAGGGAATGCGGGTTTCTTCTCGAGATCGTTCCCACGGACGTTCTCGTCAGCAGAGCTGATGAGATAGCGGCAATGCTCGCGGTCAACGCTCCATTGTCCATTCACGCCTCCAAGGCTTCCATCGCCGCGGCCCTGACCTCCCGCGCAGAGGACTTCTCGCGTGCCCAGGGACTGGGTGATATCACCTTTGAAAGTGCGGATTACGCGGAGGGGCGCTCGGCATTTCGCGAACGCCGCCCAGCACGTTTTAAGGGTCGTTGAGCGATCAGGCGGCCTGGTCGCGGCCCAGAAACTTCAGAATCTCGGCTGCAAACACATCATTTCGATCACCCGCAACCATATGGCCGGCGCCGCCGACATCCACATAGGATGCAGCGGGAGCAAGCGTCACAAACTCCCGGGCATGAGCCTCCTGCACCAGCTCAGAGCGCATTCCGCGGACAAGAAGAACAGGAAGCTGCAGTTGCGGCAGACCCGCAATGAGTTCCTGCATCAGCGCTTCGGCACCTGAATTGATATTCGCCGCACCCTTGATAAAGGCTGGATCCCAGTGCCAGCGATAGCGGCCGTCTTCATCCTGACGCAGGTTCTTGCGCAAACCTTCCAGCGAGCGGCGGGGAGCGCGATGCGGAAGATAGGCTGCTATGGCGTCAGCCGCTTCTTCGAGGGATGCAAACCCCTCTTCCATCCGCTCTCCCATGAAACCCTGAATTTTGCTCACGCCAGCCGGATCGAGACGCGGTGTGATATCGACCAGAACCAGCGCGTCCAGCAAGGGACCATCGCGCATTTCAGCCGTCAGGGAGGCCAGCCCTCCAAGCGATGCTCCGACGGCTGCCGGCTGCGTGTGAAACTGCTCCTGGACCTGTCGAAAGATCGCAGCTGCATCCGCGCCATAATGGTGAAAGCCGTAATTCCCGCTATCCACCCAGGCGCTTTCACCGTGACCGCGCTGATCGACCGCTATCGCGCGCATGCCACGGCCGGCCACATCCCGCGCCGTGGCATCCCATGCACGGCGGGTCTGGCCGCCACCGTGCAAAAAAACCACAGGCTGGCCGCCACCATCCCAGATGTCGCCGGTCAAACGATTGTTTTCTGCACCGATAAATGAAATCGCTCTACGTTCGATCAAGAGGGTGCTCCTCCAGAAATGCCAGCGCACGCGCCTTGAATGTGCGGTCCCCCACTGCCAGCATATGGTCCCGTCTCTCAATGGCAAACGCGATGCCATTGGGCAACAGATCCGCCAGACCTTGGGGCGAACCGGCGATGTCATCGCGGGTACCCACGGCAATGAGCGTTGGTGCTGTGATCCTGCCCGCATCCTGGGGGGTCAAAAGTTCACGCGAGGTTGCGATGCAGGCGGCAAGCGCCTCACGATCGCTTTTCGTCTGGTCGGCAAACCTGCGAAACATCTGACCGCGCTCGGATTGGATGCTGGCTGGATCGCGAGCCAATAGCGCTTCGGCAATCTCGTCCCACTCTCCGACGCCCTCAGTCATCCCCAGTCCCAGTCCCCCCAGGATCAAAGTGGCAACCTTTTCCGGGTGCCCCAGAGCGAGGAACGCGGAAATGCGGGCTCCCATTGAATAGCCCATCACATGGGCCTTCGACACATTGAGATGCTCAAGCAGCGCCGCAGCGTCACCAGCCATTTTTGCAGGGGTATAATCGTCCCGGTCATGGCTCTTGGTCGAGCTCCCGTGGCCGCGGTTGTCGAGTGCGATCACGCGGAAGCCGGCATCACGCAGGGTTTTCACCCAGCCGGGTACCACCCAGTTCACATAATGCGTGGAAGCAAAACCATGTATCAGAAGAATTGGGTCGCCCTGTCCTTCATCTATGAAGAAGAGGTCGAACCCGTCATGTGTGAAAGACTGCATATCCAGGAAAACGCCATTGATGCCTATTGTGCGCCGGCAGTCTCAATCCGCGGATGGCGCAGACGATCACCGACCTCGATACCCACCTTCTGCGCGGTTCCGGCCAGCAGTTCAAGGACGAATTGGGATTCCACGTCGGGCGATATGGACGCCGTGGAGAACGGAATCCCGGGCGCGATTGCCCGGACCTCTCCATCCGCGCCTATGAAAAGCAGGTCAAGCGCCAGCGGTGTGTTCTGCATCCAAAACCCTTGTCTGCTTTCCGTCGGGAATACGAAAAGCATGCCACGGTCGGAAGGCATGGACTGCCGGAACATCAACCCGCGCTGGCGCTCCAGCGGCTCATCAGCAATCTCGATACTGAAAGTAACCTCGCCAGCCGATGTCAAAACTACCAATGGGTCTGGATCGACTGGCAATCGCATTGCAGAGTTCTGGGCAACACCACTATTGAGTGCGACTATCAGAAAAAGCAGCGTGAGACCGGACGAACGAACGTAAAGTGGCAAGCGTGAAAGGAAACTCGGCATTCTCGGCACTCTCCAGAGCGCGCCTTGCAAGCGCTAGTGCGTGGGTGGAGGCGTACCGTTGTCCGGATAAATCTCGGCGACCATAAGGCCTTTTTCGCCACGGCCGAAGCGAACAATAACCACTTGCCCGGGCCTTAGTTCTGTCAGTCCGTAACGGCGCAGGGTCTCCATGTGGACAAAGATGTCCTCAGTGCCCTCGCCCCGCGTCAGGAAACCAAACCCCTTCGTGCGGTTGAACCATTTGACAAGCGCCCGCTCCAACCCGCTTTCCGCAACCACCGAAACATGGGTTCGCGGAGCCTGATCCTCGCTGGGATGCGTCGCCGTCGAAAGGTCAATGGAAACGACCTTGAAAGCCTGGAGCCCCTTGTCGCCCTGGCGGGCAAGACATTCTATCCTCGCCCCCTCCAGCGCAGCCTGGAACCCATCCTTGCGCAGGCAAGTTACGTGAAGTAGCACATCACCATGCTCTTCATCGTCAGGGAGGATAAAGCCATAGCCTTTCGCCACGTCGAACCATTTAATGGCCCCGGAGATCTCTACGAGTTCCCCGGCTTCCGCGGCGTCATCCGCCTTGGGCGCCTTATCGCCAGCCTCGTACCTCTTGGTTGTCGAGGACTTGTCGTCCATCCCATCAAGCCTTTTCTCAAGTCCGCCCGACTCACTGTGTGTTTCAAAGATAGCATTGGCGCTTTGTGGCATAGCAAGACCCAGTTTCTGATTTTCAACAGCAGGTGAAATCAGCTGGATTTGAGAGATTTCGGCGAAACGGCACAACCGGTTAACGTGCAACATTGCCGAATAGAACGGGTAGACCCTCCGTACCGTATACGTAAACCAGCAAGCGAGAGACAAGATGCGTTATCTGCACACCATGGTCCGTGTAAAAGACATTGATGAATCGCTCGATTTCTATTGTAACAAACTCGGATTGACTGAAGTTCGCCGCTCGGAGAATGAAAAAGGGCGCTATACCCTCGTTTTCCTCGCCGCGCCTGCGGATCAATCGCGCGCCAGGGAGGACCAGGCGCCGCTTGTCGAGCTCACCTACAACTGGGATCCGGAGAATTATGAGGGCGGCCGAAATTTCGGGCACCTGGCCTATGAAGTAGATGACATTTACGCTTTGTGCGACCGGTTGATGAAGGCAGGCGTCACCATAAACCGCCCCCCTCGCGACGGTCGCATGGCATTTGTTCGTTCGCCCGACGGGATCTCCATTGAACTTCTT
Organism: Nitratireductor sp.; assembly: GCF_017794765.1. Taxonomy (GTDB): domain Bacteria; phylum Pseudomonadota; class Alphaproteobacteria; order Rhizobiales; family Rhizobiaceae; genus Nitratireductor. The sequence goes on from NZ_CP051236.1 coordinate 2,730,246, forward strand.
CAGAAGGGTGGCGCGAAGGAACCGGCCGAACCCTGGGCCTCCATGGAAAACACCGGCAGCTGGTAAAATCTGCAAACGCGCCGTGCGTCATATGGGACGCACGGCGTATTTGCCTGCCGATGACACCATGCTAACAGCATTGGAGCCGTTGATTGATCGCCTTTGGGGGGAGACAAGCATGAAAGAGGTTCTTCTCGAGCTGGAACGTAGGCGTGCAGCCGCGCGCGAAGGTGGTGGCCAGCGGCGCGTTGATGCCCAGCACGCCAAAGGCAAGTTGACGGCACGAGAACGCATCGAGATCTTCCTCGACGAGGGATCGTTCGAAGAATTCGACATGTTTGTCGAGCATAGATCCACCGATTTCGGCATGGAAAAAACACGTATATCCGGCGACGGTGTCGTGACGGGCTGGGGCACAGTCAATGGCCGCACAGTTTTCGTTTTCGCCAAGGATTTCACAGTGTTCGGCGGCTCTCTTTCCGAGGCGCATGCGGAGAAGGTGGTGAAGGTCCAGGAGATGGCGCTCAAGAACCGCGCGCCCATCATCGGATTTTACGATGCCGGCGGTGCCCGCATCCAGGAAGGCGTGGCGGCGCTCGGCGGCTACGCCGAAATTTTTCAGCGCAATGTCCTCGCATCCGGCGTCATTCCCCAGATTTCGGTCATCATGGGGCCGTGTGCCGGTGGCGATGTCTACTCCCCCGCGATGACCGACTTCATCTTCATGGTTCGCGACACGTCCTACATGTTTGTCACTGGACCGGACGTGGTCAAAACCGTGACCAACGAAACCGTGACAGCGGAAGAACTCGGCGGAGCATCTGTCCACACGGTCAAATCTTCAATAGCTGACGGTGCCTATGACAACGACGTTGAAGCGCTTCTGCAGATGCGTCGCCTGATCGACTTTCTGCCAACCTCGAACACGGGGGAGCTACCTGAGGTGGAGTGCTTCCAGTCCGTGTCCGACCCCGACTATTCCCTGGACCGGCTGGTCCCGGACAATGCCAACAAACCCTACGACATTCGCGAATTGATCCTGAAATCCTGCGACGAGGCGGATTTCTTCGAAATACAGGCGTCTTTCGCCAAGAACATCGTCACCGGTTTCGGTCGCGTTGAAGGACGCACGGTTGGTTTCGTTGCCAACCAACCTATGGTGCTGGCGGGTGTTCTGGATTCCGACGCATCCAGAAAAGCCGCCCGTTTCGTCCGCTTCTGCGATTGCTTTAACATTCCGATAATCACCTATGTGGATGTGCCCGGTTTTCTACCCGGCACCGCGCAGGAGTATGGCGGTCTGATCAAGCACGGCGCGAAGCTGCTTTTTGCCTATGCAGAAGCAACCGTCCCGAAGATCACCCTTATCACCCGCAAGGCGTTCGGGGGTGCCTACGACGTGATGGCCTCCAAGCATCTTCGCGGAGACATCAACTACGCCTGGCCTTCGGCCCAGATTGCCGTGATGGGCGCCAAAGGTGCTGTGGAAATCATCTTCCGCAAGGACATCGATGATCCCGAAAAGATCGCCGCACACACCAAAATGTACGAAGACCGCTTCCTTTCACCCTTCGTGGCAGCCGAACGCGGCTATGTGGACGAGGTGATCATGCCTCATTCCACACGGATGCGCATCGCGCGCGCACTAAGGATGCTGCGCAACAAGGACCTCAAAAACCCCTGGAAAAAGCACGACAACATCCCGCTTTGAGGTCTTGTCCTGCGCCCGGTCTCACAGTCTGTCAGAAGCTGCGCGGCGGCACGAACAGGCAGATGGTGCGACCATCCTTCTTGCCCGCGACGGAGCACCAGTGAAACACCCCGTCAGGCGAATTGCGCACACGCTTGTCCGTATAGGGCAGAACTTCACCTGTCACCTTGATCACATAGCCTTCAGGTCTCTCTTCGATGGCTGCGTTCGAGACCTGCTGACAATCGCGGTCGGAGCAACAGGCATAGGGATATCGCCACCCGCTCGGCGCCTCATGCGCTACAGCCACGGTCCAGGATGAAGTTAAAACCCCCAACAGGAAAGCACCACTGCAAGCCAGTTGTCGCGTGGAAAAGCCAGAGTAGACCATACTCATCTCCTCGAGACTCCTCCCGCAAACAGTCTCCACCCCATCCGTTAACGAAACTTTAACCATCAGTTTCGCAATTGCCTCAAAGCTGAAGAATGGCAACGGTAGAGATCGTTCGACCGCAGCGCGGCGGCGATTGAGGCAAGTTTGACGCCGGCGGTCGTTGACAATTCCGGTTTGCCGGTGTGGTCTGCCGATCAAACGCCGCGAACCGGTGACCGACACACTCAGGAAACGATCCCATGCCGAAAACCGATATCGCGCGCCGCGTCTACAATCACGCATGGAAGCTCGATCCGATTTGCCGCAGCCTTCTCGACACGGACTTTTACAAGCTTCTGATGCTGCAGATGATCTGGGGCCTTTATCCGAACGTGGATGCCACATTCTCCCTCATCAATCGAAACAAATCCGTTCTCCTGGCGGATGAGATCGATGAAGGAGAGCTGCGCGAGCAACTGGACCACGCGCGCGCTATCCGTTTCTCCAAAAAGGAAATGATCTGGCTCGCCGGCAACACGTTTTACGGTCGCAAGCAGATCTTTCAGCCAGAGTTCCTCAACTGGCTCGCAGATTTCCGTTTACCCGAGTACGAGCTCACCCGTCGTGGTGGTCAATACGAGCTGCATTTCCATGGCAAGTGGATGGAAACCACCATGTGGGAAATTCCGGCCCTGGCCATTATCAACGAGTTACGGTCGCGCGCTGCCATGCGCTCACTCGGTCCATTTGCGCTCGACGTTCTGTATGCACGCGCCAAGGCGAAGGTATGGGCGAAGGTCGAGCGCCTCAAGAAGCTGCCCGAGCTCAAGATTTCCGATTTCGGCACAAGGCGGCGGCACTCCTTCCTGTGGCAGCGCTGGTGTGTGGAAGCTCTCAAGGAAGGCATCGGAGATTCGTTCACCGGCACCTCGAATGTGCTCCTTGCCATGGACACTGACTTGGAAGCGCTTGGCACCAACGCTCACGAACTCCCGATGGTGCTGGCTGCCCTGGCCAAAACCGATGCGGAGCTGTTGCAGGCCCCCTATCGGGTACTCGAAGACTGGCAAAGCTATTACGGCGGCAATCTGTTGATCGTGCTTCCCGACGCATTCGGCACGGAAACGTTTCTGCGCAACGCGCCACCATGGGTGGCGGACTGGACTGGCTTCCGCCCCGACAGCGCTCCTCCCATTGAGGGTGGAGAACGCATCATGGAATTCTGGCGCAAGCACGGAAAAGATCCCCGCGACAAACTGCTGATCTTTTCAGACGGCCTCGACGTGGACACGATCGAGAACACCTACCGGCACTTCGAAGGCGAAGTACGCATGGCTTTCGGCTGGGGCACGAATCTCACCAATGATTTCGAAAATTGCGCACCAACGGAAGTCGACGGTCTGAAAGCGATTTCAGTCGTCTGCAAGGTTAGCCGCGCAAACGGCCAACCGGCGGTCAAACTATCCGACAATCCGGAAAAGGCCACCGGCGACCCCGCAGAAATCGAGCGCTACATAAGACTGTTTGGAGCGCAAAACCGCGTCCGACGCAGAGTCTCAGTCTGAGACCCCAACCCACCAGGCCGCGCAAGCGCTGCTTTGCGGCCTCACCGATCAGGTTTCCTCCAGCATTTCCTTCACAACAGTCGCAAGCTGTTTCAGAGAGAATGGCTTGGGCAGGAAGCCAAACTGCGCGTCCTCGGGCAAGTTCTTGGCAAATGCGTCCTCGGCATATCCCGACACAAAGATGAACTTGATGTCGGGTTGCACCTTGCGCAGTTCACCAAGCAGCGTCGGCCCGTCCATTTCAGGCATCACAACGTCGGAAACGACAATATCGATCTTCCCGTCCAGTTCCTCGAATATCTCAAGCGCCTCAACGCCCGAACTCGCCTCGTGCACCTCATAGCCGCGCGAAGAAAGAGCGCGCACACTGCCCATACGCACGGCATCCTCGTCCTCCACCAGAAGCACGCGCGCTGAACCAGAGAGATCACGTTTCTCTTCTCTGGCCTTTGCTGCATCATTTCCACGAACGGCAGCCTCCTCGGCTGTTTTCTCGGCTTCGGTCGGAACATGACGTGGCAGGAATATACGGAACGTCGTGCCTTCACCCAGCTCGGAATCGCAGAAAATGTAGCCACCGGTCTGTTTGACGATGCCATACACCATGGAAAGACCAAGGCCGGTTCCCTTGCCCACCTCCTTGGTCGTGAAGAACGGCTCAAAGATTTTCTTGATGGTTTCGGGATCAATGCCGGTGCCCGTGTCACTCACCTCCACGGCCACATAATCGGCAGCGATCATCTCGCGATAAGGGAATTGGGCACACTCTTCAGCCGAGATGTTACGGGTGCGGACTGCGAGCTTGCCACCGTCCGGCATGGCATCACGAGCATTCACCGTCAAATTAACGACAACCTGTTCAAACTGGCCGATATCCGCCTTCACCGGCCAGAGATCACGCCCATGCTCGATGGACAGGGAAATCTCGCTGCCGACAAGGCGCGCAAGCAGCATTCTCAGATCCGCGAGCACGTCCGTGAGGTTCAGCACTTCCGGACGCAGGGTCTGCCTTCGCGAGAACGCAAGAAGTTGCCGCACGAGCGAAGCCGCGCGATTGGCATTCTGCTTGATGTTCATGATGTCCGGGAAGGAGGGATCGGATGGACGGTGATTGGTCAGCAACAGGTCCGAAGCCATGATGATGGCTGTAAGGACATTGTTGAAATCGTGAGCGATGCCGCCGGCGAGCTGTCCCACTGCCTGCATCTTTTGGCTCTGCGCCATCTGGGCCTCGAGGGCCTTCTGCTCCGTGGTCTCGACGGCGTACACGATTGCGGCTTCCTCAGCGCCTTCGCCGCCTTCGTGATCGACCACAGGATTGACGTAGAAGCGAACGTGACGCTCGGCATCATCCGGCAGCATCGTGTCGATTGGCGCGATTTCTGCCTGGCGCTGCTTCGCCCTTTCGAGTGCTACGGCAAAAGCCTCACGATCATTCTCATGGATAACGGCATCGAGCCGGATATGCCGTTCCACAGCATCGCTGTCCACGACACGCGAGAACAGCGAAAGGAATGGCGCGTTGGTGCGCAGGATTCGTCCTTCATGATCCACGGATGCGATCGCCATCGGTGTGGAATTGAAGAAACGGGTGAAACGCACTTCCGAAGCCCGAAGGTCCGCGGATGCGTCTTCGCCCAGCTGGCGATTTAAAACGATCGTCCTGGTGGCACCTGGAGTTCCCTCGCGGCTGGCAGTTACGCGATGCATGAACCGCACTGGAAGCACCTCGCCATCCACGGTCGACAGGTCGAGATCGATCACGGCATTGCGTGCGGTTCCAGGGTCGGCCTTCACCGCATTGATCAGCGCCATGCCATCGCCCGCAACGATCTGTGGCAAACGCACCGCACCCGGTACAAAGTTGGCGAGGTCAATGCCCAGCCACTCCGCAAGCGTGGCGTTGATATAAGTCACCCGCCCATCCGGATCGGCAGAGAAAAAACCAGCCGGCGCATGATCCAGATGATCAATCGCCTTTTGAAGATCGAGGAAAAAGCGTTCCTGTTCGGCACGCTCTTCCGAAATATCCGCGATTTGCCACGCCGACACAGGCTGGCGATAGCCTGGCAGCTTGAAAATACGCGCCCATGTCCTGTACCAGCGCGCGCCCAATGCACCGCCGGGACGGATGGAACGAGAGAGGCGGAACTCTCCATCGCCTGAACGTCCATCACGCAGCCCCGCCGAGAGCTTCTCCACCACCGACGCTGCTTCCGGGTTATCCGCCAGCAGCGCGTCGACGGTCTTGACATCGGCCACCGATGTCGCTCCCGTCATTTGTGCATAAGCATTATTCGCGTAAAGGATGCGGCCCTTGGTGTCCGCAACCACAAGGCCCTCCTCCATGGAATCAACAAAGGCCCTGGAGAGTTCACTGCCTGCCGAACGCGGGGCGACCTGCACGAAGCCAATAGCCGTCGCGAACAGGAAACCCACACCTATCATTGCCAAAATGCCGAGAAGACCAAGCAGGAACGGCTCGCCGAGGCGCTCGCGGAACACGGAAAAAGCGACCGCGGAAAGCGTCAGAATAAAAATGAAAATGATCAGACGCGTAATGGCACCTGGTCGAGAGCTTTGGTCTACGATCGGTGCTGCGTGGATTTCTCCCCCGGTCTGCTTGGCCATGCGTTTCCCGTTTGTCGCGCCCAATTCCCGCCGGGCTCCACGCGAACCCGGCCTCACCGGGATATATCAGGGCTCCCGGCATCTGCAAGCGTACACGTGTAATCGAAACGCAAATCGCCATTCTTTGCGCGAATTTTGCTGCTGAAAACCATGGTACCGTGCAGCGGCAGCTCTCCCATGGGTTGCCGCCTACCTGCGGGACGCATAACCTGACGGATCAAATTGAGAGTGGAGTGAACGAATGCGCGATTGGCTTGTGGGAATATTTGGAGAGGCTTACGCAACCGCGGCCTTCTGGACGATCATTCTCGTTGCCGTCGCGATTGTTCTTCTCGTTTTTGTACGGGTCAATCGTCGTTTTACTGCCGGAACCTTCATTTCTGGTACACGGGGCAGGCAGCCACGTCTGGCAGTAACGGACGCCACTCCTGTGGACAATAACAGGCGCCTTGTCCTGGTGCGCCGCGACGAGGTCGAACATCTTATTCTCATAGGCGGACCGACCGATCTGGTGATTGAAGCCAATATCGGAGGAACGCCTTCTGCTCAATCTGAGCCCAGTGTCCATACCCGCGAAGAGCGACCGTCACCGGCGGAACCGGAACCTTTGATCGTCGGTGAACCGGACAGCGAGGGAGATACGACCTCCTCCGCGCCCTCTTCGGGAGAAAAAGAAACGCCGGAGCCCGAGCGCAGGCCTGCAACGCCGCACCGTGAGATCCAGATAGCCAGCCGGCCGACACCAGCGTCCGCTCCGGCCCCAACCCCAGTACCCGCCCCGCGTCGATACCCGGCAGAGGGGGCGCAGCCTCTCCGTGAATCTGTCACATCGATCTCTGCACGGCCCGCCGTTGCTGCAACGTCGGCTGGTACTCTGGCCGCGGTAACGCCCTCCGCCCCAAAGCGCGAGCCAGCAGCCGATCATTTGAGTGAACGCCCGCAAACACAGGACGAGGTGCAAGCGCCCCGCACCAGTGACGCCCCTGTTGTCGACCTCGATGTTTCACGCGCGGAGCGTTCCAGCCCTCAGGAGAGCGCCAGCGAGCACACACTCGAAGATGAAATGAGCAGGCTGCTCGAAGAGCTTTCGGAGCAAAAGCACTGACGATTGGCGACAGCCCTTTTCGGGCACCTCCCATTCGAGCGCATTCCAGGCAAGAAAAAAGCGCCAACCCGGAGGGTGGCGCGTACAAACAAGACAAACTTCCGTCCAAGCCTGTAACAAAAATCAATCGTCGCGATAGACTTTCTCACGACGTTCATGACGTTCCTGTGCCTCGATCGACAACGTGGCGATCGGGCGCGCATCGAGACGTTTCAGTGAAATTGGTTCACCCGTCTCCTCGCAATACCCGTAAGTCCCCTCCTCGATCCGCTGCAGGGCGGCATCGATCTTGGAGATCAGCTTGCGCTGACGGTCACGCGCTCGCAATTCGATTGCACGATCCGTTTCGGACGACGCTCGGTCTGCGAGGTCCGGGTGGTTTGCACTTTCCTGTTGCAGTGCCTCGAGGGTCTCACGCGCTTCTTTCAGAATATCGCTTTTCCAACGCAACAATTTCGCACGGAAATATGAACGTTGGCGCTCATTCATGAAGGGCTCGTCCTCGGTGGGCACGTATTCGGCATTACTGAGCTCATTCATCGAGTCACCCTGAGATGTTGTGACGCCCGCGCCTATATATTCACCCGCCCCCACAACCACAAGCACAAAGGCCGCATGCTTCACGCTTTTGTTAATTGCGGCGGAAAAAGTGGATATCTCCTACTCCAGATGCGCGATGCGTATAAACTCCCGATAAGGCTGGAAGGAGTTCTACGGAGAGTGAAATGACAGAAAAACTTCCCATTCTCGGCTTGATCTGGAGTGTATCAGGCACGTTTCCTCCAGTTTTTTCCGGATTTCTTTAATGTCCCGGCTCCTCCTGCTCCGTCACGCGAAAGCCGGCTGGGCGGCGCCCGGCATGTCGGATTTCGAGCGCGCTTTGACCCATTCGGGACAGACTGACGCCAGAAAACTCGGTCAGCGCATGCGCACCAGCGGATTGATTCCCGATCTGGTTTTGTGTTCGCCGGCAAGGCGTGCCGTCGAAACCCTGGAGTCCGTCGTCTCAACGCTCTTCGAGCAACCGCCCAAAACGAATATGATCCGGGAATTGTACAATTCCGACGCAGCCGATTACCTCCAGGCCGTGCGCGAAGCTCCGGCGGCCAGCACACTGTTGGTGGTAGGGCACAATCCGATGATGGAGGATCTTGCATTCGAACTTCCTGCCGCGGGGGATCAACAGGCCATGCAGGCAACGGCTTCCGGCTTTCCCACTTGCGGCCTCGCGGTGATCAGCTTCGAGGGCCCGCTTTCCAAGGTGCGACGGAATGGCGGGCGCCTCGAAGCCTTCCTGAAACCGGATCGTTGAGGGAACGCTCTTCAATCACGGCTTCGGGTTCCTATATGCAAGGTCTTGCGATTTTTGAGGATTTCGCCATTTGGCTTCATTGACCACATACACAGACGAAGCGCGGATTGCTCTCGACACGCTCGCCGGTCGCGCTGCCGGTCTCGTTTCGCCCTCGCTTAGAATTGGGGTCACCGGGCTTTCGCGCGCAGGCAAGACCGTGTTCATCACCGCATTCGTGCACAATCTGCTGCATGGCGGTCGCCTGCCCCTCTTCGAAGCACAAAGCTCGGGTCGGATTTCAAAAGCCTATCTCGAACATCAGCCCGACGATGCCGTACCTCGTTTTCAATATGAAGATCACATTGCCGCGCTTGTTGAAAACCGCGTCTGGCCAGAATCCACGCGCGCCATCTCCGAACTCCGCCTGACCGTGGAGTTTGAGTCCGCATCGGCATGGAATCGACTGCTGTCGCGCGGAAAATTGTCCTTCGATATCGTTGATTATCCTGGAGAATGGCTTCTCGATCTCCCCCTCCTGTTGAAGGATTACGAGACTTTCAGCCGTGAGGCGCTGGAGATGGCAGTCCTGCCTGTACGAGCCGATCTCTCGGAGGAGTGGCGTGGCCAGACGCGCGATTGCGACCCGGACCAACCAGCCGATGAAATGACGGCACGTAGACTCTTCGAGGCTTTCTCATCCTATCTGCGTGCCTGCAAATCCGATCACCGTGCACTCTCGACACTGCCGCCCGGCCGGTTTTTGATGCCTGGCGAGCTTGAAGGTTCTCCAGCCCTGACTTTTGCTCCTCTCAACGTCCAGCCTGGCACAAAGGCCAGGTCCGGTTCACTCCACGCCATGATGGAGCGACGTTACGAGGCCTACAAAACGCATGTAGTTCGCCCATTCTTCCGCGAGCACATCGCCCGGCTCGACCGCCAGATCGTTCTGATCGACGCAATGCAGGCCATGAACGCCGGAGCTGAGGCGGTGACCGACCTCGAACGGGCACTGACGGAGATCCTTTCGTGCTTTCGTCAGGGGCGTGGAAATCTTCTGACCGGGCTGTTTTCCCATCGCATTGACCGGATACTCGTCGCTGCGACCAAGGCGGATCATATTCATCATGAGAGCCATGACCGGTTGCAGGCGATCGTGCGAAGGCTCGCCGACCGCGCCATTGCCAGGGCCGATTTCTCCGGCGCCACGGTGGACGTCCTCGCAATGGCAGCCGTACGGGCCACACGCGAAGGAACTGTGAGACAAGGCAGGGAAACACTGCCTGTCATTATCGGAACACCTCTCGAGGGTGAGACCATCGCCGGCGACACATTCGACGGCGAAACGGAAACGGCTGTTTTTCCGGGCGACCTGCCCGAAAAGCCCGGCCTGATCTTTCAACAGCCGAAACCGGATCAAGACAGCAGCAGCCCCGCTCCAGAACAATCGCTTCGTTTTGTGCGGTTCCGTCCACCGCGGCTGGAACGGACGGCAGAAGGCATTACCCTTTCACTACCGCATATCAGACTTGACCGGGCCCTTCAGTTTCTCGTCGGAGACCATCTTGCATGAAGAGAGCGCCCGCTTCATTTCGCATCGATCCACCGAAATCCGCCAATCCCGAAAAGCCGGCGACCAAACGGAAACCCCGGTCAATCGAGCCGGGCAAGGCGGTAGCGGTGGTCGCCGAAAGCGACGATTTCTTTGCCTGCCCGGACCCGGCATTCACTGACCCACCACCCGTCCCGCCTCGCCGCCGATCCCTCCTCGGGCGTGTGTTCTTCGCAGCATTCGGAATTCTCATTTCGCTGGCGATCGGCCTTTGGACCGACCGGTTGATCCGAGATCTTTTCAACCGTGCCGACTGGCTTGGCTGGCTGGCGCTGGGCGTGGCCGCGATCGCTTTGGCTGCCTTCGTGGCAATCATCGTTCGGGAGGTGCTCGGCATCATGCGGCTCGCTTCCATCGAAGCCCTGCGTCGGGATGCGACGGATGCGATCCTTCGAAATGACGCCAGAGAAGCCCGGAAAACGGTGGAACATCTCGTGGGTCTTCTTGCGCAAAAACCCGAGACGGCGGCCGGACGCAAGACTCTCCACGGTCTGAACGATGATGTGATCGACGGCGCGGACCTGCTCGCAGTTGCCGAGAAGGAACTCCTTGCCCCCCTCGATGCGTTGGCGCGCACGCAAGTTTTGAATGCTGCCAAGCGGGTTTCGGTGGTAACAGCCGTCTCCCCCCGTGCACTTGTTGATATCGTCTATGTGCTTTTCGAGGCCGCGCGGCTGACGCGACGCATCGCCGACCTCTACGGCGCGCGGCCCGGATTTCTAGGATTCATGCGTCTCGTGCGCAGCATTCTCGCACATCTTGCAATCACCGGCTCCATGGCTGCGGGTGAAACCCTTGTGCAGCAGGTCGTCGGCCACGGGCTCGCTGCGCGCCTGTCTGCAAAACTCGGCGAAGGCGTGGTCAATGGCATGATGACGGCGCGCATCGGCATTGCTGCAATGGATGCAGCCCGGCCGCTGCCCTTCAACGCCATTCCGCGGCCTGGTGTGGGAGATTTCCTAAAAGCGCTGACGAGTTTCACTGCAACCAAGAATGCGAGCAAAGACAGCGCGTAGGCGGAAACGACTCTTCCGCACACACGAGGCAGCCAGGTGAGTCTCAAAAGACACACCCGGCAAACATCATGTCTGGGCGCCAGGGTTTGATGCGCACAGCGGCTGCACCGAATCGCCCCGGTATGGTAGATAAAGCCTTAACCAATCTGCGGCAGGATTCCCGTCAGATTTTGTTTCAACCAGACCTGGTCATTTAGCTCATGCTGAAATTCGCGCTCAAGCTTGCCCTTTTGGCCGCTGCTGCAGCCCCAATGTCCGGATTGGCCGGCGCGGCGGAAGCTTCAGAAAGCGAGAGGCGTTTTTTCCAGTCCGTCGAAGGAAGCTGGTCTGGCCCGGGCGAAATCGTCGCCGGCAAGTACAAGGGAACGAAATTCGTCTGCAATTTCGACGGCGGCACCCCCGAGAAAAATATCGGGATGGCGCTGGACGGAACTTGCCGTGTCGGGGTTTTCACGCAACCAATGAAGGCCAGTGTTGTCCGCGAAAAAGGCGGCTACCGTGGCACATTCCTTGATGGCGCAGCCGGAAAGGGTCTCGATGTTACCGGAGGCAAGGTCATTGGGAACGATGTGGTCTTCGCGCTTCACCGCTCCTCACTGAGCGGTGCCATGCGCGCGCGCATCAGCGACAAAAATACCATGCACATCACGATATCCGTGCAGGTGAACGATGACATGGTTCCTGTGATCGGAATGAAGCTGAAGCGCACGGATTCCGGTGGCATTGAAGCCATCGCTCGCCAATAACCGACTGCACGATAGAGAGGCGTTCTCGCCTCTATAGAGTGAGAATCGCTTGTCGACTGCCTTCTATGCGCTGCCCTCGCGCCACCACCATCCGTCCCGTGTGATGCGCTCCATGCCGCTCTGATCAAGCGTTTCCAGAAGTGTCCTGACTGATCGTCCGCCGATCTCCAGCGCCGGCGCGATCTCGGCCAGCGGAGCCAGGACAAACGCACGCTCAGCCATGCGCGGATGAGGTATTGTCAACCCGGCGTCATCCACGACCCTGTCTCCATAAAAAAGTATGTCCACGTCGATGGGGCGCGGTCCCCACCGCTCCTGGCGCACGCGCTTGAGCGCGCGCTCAATCGTCAGGCATTGTTCAAGGAGCGGGTGCGGAGCAAGACTGGTGCGCACCCAGGCAACGGCGTTGAGAAAATCAGGCTGATCAAGCTTGCCCCACGGCGGCGTTCGGTAGAGCGATGAAACTAAACGGACTTCAGTATCATCCCTGGCATCCAACGTGGACAAAACCATCTGCATCGCGCGACGTGGATCGCCGACATTGCCACCCAACCCCAAATAGACATCCTGCATCTTATTGGGGCCAGGCCAGGGAAACCTCGACATAGTCCAAGACCCCGGGAACGGGTGCGTTGGGCTTGCGTATCGTGATTTCGGAGCGCGCGATCTGCGGGAAACGGGAAGCAAGGGCCTTCGCTACCTCGAGTGCCAACGCCTCGATCAGAAAGCGGCGTTTGCCGGAAATGATCTCTTCAATGACCTTGAAGGCGGCGCCGTAATCAACTGTCCCCTCAAGGGAATCGTCGCTAAGTGCCCTCCCGGGCTCTACGGTCAGCTCCGCGTCCACATAAAAACGCTGCCCCAGGCGCTCCTCTTCGTCATGCACGCCATGTCGCGCGAAGAAAGCGCAGTTCTTCATCCGGATTACATACATCATCGCCTCACCGGCCTATCTCTGAGCTGCAAGCATAGCATCCGCAATTCTCAGGGAATCCCTGTTGATTGCGACATTGTGCACGCGAAAAACGGCCGCGCCCTTCATTCTCAGCAGCGCACTGGTCGCGGCTGTTCCCACATCCCGCGCTTCGGCACTCTCCCGGCCTGTGACAGCCCCGACAAAGCGCTTCCGCGATGTACCGACAAGGAGAGGAAAGGCAAGCCCTGCCAGTTCTTCGAAACGGGCCATGATCTCGACATTCTCCGCCGTATCCTTGGCAAAGCCAAATCCCGGATCCAGTATGATCTGTTCGTCTCTGACACCTGCCTGACGAGCAATCTCCAGAGAGAGCCGCAGGAACGAGAACTGGTCTGCAATTACATCAGGCAGCTTCTCACGCTCGCGGCCCGTGTGCATGATGGCAAGCCCTGCCCCGCTTTTCGCAGCAACAGCCGCAATACCCGGCTCACGCTGGAGCCCCCAGACATCATTGACGATATGCGCTCCCGCCGCGACCGCAAGCCGGGCTGTCTCGGCCCGATAGGTGTCTACAGAGAGTAAAATGTCATCGCGGCCGGCGAGCGCTTCGAACACCGGCAAGATCCGGTCCTGCTCTTCGCTTGCGGACACAGGGGCACCGCCTGGACGCGTCGATTCACCGCCAATATCGACGATATGTGCCCCGTCTCCGATTAATCGCTCGGCCTGACGGAGAGCAGCCTCCAGACTCACAAAAGCGCCACCATCGGAAAAACTGTCCGGTGTAACGTTCAAAATGCCCATGATGATGGCATCTGGTCCGAGAACAAGTTCGCGCCCATGCGCAAGTCTCCAGACAGGAAAAGTCATAGGGCTTTCAGCCTCCGGATCACAATCAGGCGTTTTTGCGGCTCATTGCCGCCAAAATCAACCGCAATGTGTTTGACGGAGCGAGTCGGAAACCGCTCAGGCCAGGCTTGTCATCGTGCGGCCGAAGTCGCAGGGTGTTTTTGGGAGACAATATGAAACGCATCACGCTGACATTCGCCCTGCTGGCCTTTGTTGCATGGCCCGCCGAAAGCGCCGACATTTCCCGCACCTATAGTTACTTCTCGATCGGCGGGAAAACGCTGAGCGAGATAGAGCAACAGCTCCGTTCACGGGGGCCCCATGTGCAAAGCACCGGGCAACGTCACCCCGGCGCCACGCGTATGGAGTTCAAGACCAGGATTACGTACAAGGAACACAAGCGCCGTTGCCGCATCGCCGACGTGAAAGTCACAGTCGATGCGCGCGTTTTCCTTCCGCGCTGGCGCAACCGCAAGACCGCTGGCCCGGAAACCGCTCTCGTCTGGGACACACTCTCCAAAGACATCAAACGCCATGAAGAGAGCCATCTGGGGATCGCCAAACGCTACGCACGCAGCATAGAACGCGAAATCGGAGATCTTGCCCCGCACGCCTCGTGTGAAACGCTCCAGGCGCGCGCCGAACGCGTGACACAGAAGAAGCTCGAGGAACACGATGCAGCACAAGCGCGATTCGACCGGATCGAAAGCGGCAATTTCGAATGGCGATTGATGCGCCTGCTAAACTACCGGCTGGAGCAGCTCGAAAAAGGGCGAAACCCCGGGTAAAGCGCTTCGATACGCCCCTTGGCTTGCGAAAGCCAACAAGTCAGGCTTGTCGCTCGGGAATGCGAACAACGAGACCGTCCAGTTCGTCGCGCACAATGATCTGACAGGACAAACGTGACGTCGGCTGAACCTCGTAGGCAAAGTCCAGCATGTCCTCTTCCATGGCTTCAGGCTGTCCGACCGTGTCAGACCACTCTTCACCCACATAGACGTGGCAAGTCGCACAGGCGCAGGCCCCGCCACACTCCGCTTCGATGCCGGGCACGGCGTTGCGAATTGCGTTTTCCATGACCGTGGATCCGTTGTCGGCATCGACATCGAAGCGCGTGCCATCGGGGACGATATAGGTAATCTTCGGCATGCGGGCACTCAGCAGTTGGTGGGATTGTCGCAAATTGCGGGGCGAGGCACTGGAGGCAACAGCACATAGGCCACTACGCCCAAGTTTCGCGTTTCACTTATGTTTTTTGGACCGCAAAGGCAATCCATGGCTGCGCCTGCGGTGAAAGATTATCGCAATCTCGAAATGAATTCATTGGCTTCGCAGATTAATTTCGCCAATTGCGTTATGCCTTCATCATTTGCCGGATTCTTTTCGATCGCCGCAGCGCAGGCAGCAATCGCCCCTGCTCCAACTCCTCGCGCAGAACCGACAAGCGCATGTGCCATCTCGCGTCTCGATTGAAGGTCACATCCACGCATGCGCTCGCTCATTCCCTCGATCTGTCGCCGAAACATACCAAGGATTTCCAGCGCCAACACTTCATCGCCCATGGTTTGACGTGCCAGATGCTTCAGATCGAACGGTATCGCGCCCCTTGCTGAATGCCCCTCGTCAAAAAGCCCACCTGAAATGATCTGCACCCTGATCCCCGACTTCCTCTACGTCACCTTTCACACCCTATTAATGCCGGATGGACAACGGGTTAACGGCTTCAGTGCAAAGCGACTGTTTCACCATAAACGTCGTTAACCTTATGTTTAAACTTTTACACATCCGACCGATTGCGTGTTTTCAACGGAGCCTTGTCCCATTACGATACGCTTGGCTCATTTTGGGCATAGTGTCGGAGTACGAGGTTCCTCTGGTTTGCGTATGAGGCTCCGGCAGAGAGTAGCTGAGGTTTGGCGGTATGGCGCGTACAGTAGCAAAGAAGAATCAACCCAAGCGCGATTTTGCGAAGGAACTCGAGGATGCCCTCGACCTGGAGCTTGCAGACGGCTTGGAGAATGGCGACCTGGACATCGCCGCCTCCATGGAGGACCTGGAAGCGCAGATTTCTGCAGCGGCCGAGGAACTCGCGCGCGAAAATCGCGATCAGAACGGAGACGAGAAAGTCGCCGTGAGCGAGAAGAAAGACACCGCGCCATCCTCCAAGGAAACGGCTAAAAATGCCCCGGGCGCAAAGGCGAGCACTCCGGTTTCGACCGCCGCTGCGCCTGAGAAAGCCAGCAGCACCGTCGCCAGGCCCGAGAAATCCCAGGAAACCCCTGCCAACCGGAAGAACCTCACACCGGTCGATCCCGAGCCCGAGCACACTGCTGCCCAGCCATTTGCACCCGCCAACGACGACCGGGCCGGCGACTTCAGTGCAGTCATGCGCAAGTTCGACCGTCGCGCCCCGAACACTGCCTATTGGCTCGTCGCCATCCTTTCGGCCCTCTGGATTGGCGGCGGCCTTCTCCTCGGCCAGATGCTCTATGGCCCCGATCTTTGGCAAATCCGCTCTACCGATGCCCTTTTGGCGGCACCGCATGCAATCGCGCTGCTCGTAGGCATTGTCGTACCGGTCATCCTGTTCTGGGGCTTTGCCGTCATGGTGCGCCGCGCTCAGGAGATGAGGCTGGCCGCGCAATCAATGGCTGAGGCAGCCTTCCGCCTTGCCGAACCAGAAAACCTTGCCCACGAACGCATTATGACCGTTGGCCAGGCGGTTCGTCGCGAAGTGCAGGCGATGGGTGACGGCATGGATCGCACCCTCTCGCGCGCCGTGGAACTCGAAACACTGGTACACACCGAGGTAAGTGAACTTGAGCGCGCCTATTCGGAAAACGAAACGCGCATCCGCCATCTGGTGGATGGCCTCGGATCTGAGCGCGAAGGCATTGTAGGCCACGCAGAACGCGTTCGTGCGTCCATTGCCGGCGCACACGAGATTCTGAAAGATGAACTGGATACGGCCGGCGAGCGCATCCGCGCGACCATTGCCGATGCATCCCGACAACTTG
Source organism: Nitratireductor sp. (assembly GCF_017794765.1). Lineage (GTDB taxonomy): Bacteria > Pseudomonadota > Alphaproteobacteria > Rhizobiales > Rhizobiaceae > Nitratireductor. The sequence goes on from NZ_CP051236.1 coordinate 2,747,057, forward strand.
CAGCCTCGGTGAACGCATCGAGCGAGGCCCTTCTGAAGCAGCTCGAGGGCACGGGTGGAAACCTCCACAAGGGCATTGACGATCGGATCCAAAGCCTTTCGGAGCGGATCACGACGTCGGGCGATGCCGTGGCAAGCCTTCTCGATACCCGCATCGCCTCCCTGACCAAGGGCACGGAAGATGCGACCCATAACCTCGCCACCTTGTTCGACACACGGATGGCCACCCTCGCGCAGAGGACGGACGAAGCCACCGAGAAGATTGGTGGCCTGCTCGATTCACGCGTCTCCGCGCTTGCCGATGGCGCCGAAGAAGCAGCCACCAAGCTTGGCAGCGTTCTCGACTCGCGCATCTCCACCTTCAGCCAGAACACGCAGGATGCCGAACAGACCCTGACAAAGGTTCTCGATTCGCGTCTCGGCACACTCACGAAGGAAACGCAGGAAGCCGCGCAGACACTCGGCAATCTGTTCGATGAGCGCATGGCGACCCTCGCCGAGCGCACGGACCAGACGACACGCTCGCTCAGTTCGCTGTTCGAGACCCGCAGTTCCGCTCTGATGTCTTCGCTCGGCGAGGCAACCGAATCTCTGACGAGTGAGTTCGACACCCGTCTCGGACAGTTGGAAAACGCCGTCACCGAGCGTGGCCGGGCTCTTATCGCCGAGTTCACCACGCGCGCCGAGGCGCTGGACGCGGGTACTCAGAAGCTGAACTCCGCTCTCGAAGCTCGGGCGCGTAGCATCAACGAGACCCTGGTCGAACGAACCCGGGAGATCGCGAACACCTTCGCCCAGGGCAAGGACGAGGTCTCGGCGGCTGTCGAGGCAGGCAAAACCGCCCTCAGCAGCGAGCTGTCCGACCTTGTGGCCTCGACCAGCATCATGCTGGAAAACACCGCAGGTGAGTTTGGCAAACGTCTCGACCAGAACTGGTCGCAGATGGCTGCCCAGTTCGACGAAGGCATTGAGCGTATCGACGCAACCCAGTCGCGCATGAGCGAGGCCGCGCAGCGTCAAATCCAGGCTTTCGAGGAGACACACCAGCGGCTCTCCGGCGCATTCAGCACGGATATGGAGAAACTCGATCTGGCACGCGCCACCTTCGAAGCCGGGATCGGCGAGCAGGTGCAGCAGCTAGCCAAGACACGCGATAGTTTTGGTGAAGCGCTCGACGCCAACATTGCCAGGATCGATGAACACCGCACCGCGCTCAACGCCGTGATCGAAGACGAAGCGATCCGCGTCAACGAGATCTTCACCAAGCAGACCGGGATCATCGAAGAGCGCACCCAGACAATGGAAAAAGCGCTTTCCATTGGCGTGGAAAATGTCCGCAGCACCCTGGAGAACAGCGCCGTTGTCGTTGCAGGCGCCCTGCGCGACAAGGTCATAGAGGCAACCTCGACACTGAACGAGGAAGCAGCCAAGGTGTTCGAAGATGCAGACAAGCGTATTGCCGCGCGCGCCGAGCAGACCGCGTCAACCCTCGGCGCACGCATTGAGGACATCGACCGGACATTTGACGATGCCTCGGCTCGCTTTACCGAACGTGCCGGCGTCTTCGCGCAAACCTTCGCAGAGGTCGACGGCCGGATCGCGGCACGCCTTGAGACGACCGCGGAGACGTTGTCGCAGCATACCAAGACAATCACAGACACCTTTGATGCAGCGGATCGCAAGCTTCTGAACCGGGTCGACCAGACCACCGAGCAGCTCACGGCGCGCACCGAAGATCTCTCGAAGACCTTCGAGAGTTTCGACCAGCGCGTCATCGCCCGCACCCACCAGACATCGGCCGAGCTCGACGCACGTGCCAGTGCCATGAGCGAATCGCTTTCGCAACTTCAGGAACGCCTGTCGAACAGTGCAAGCATGATCGCCAGCGCGATTTCCGGAGGCATCAACGAAGCCGATACGCGTCTGCGCGAAAGCGCCGAATCGGTTGCGCAACACGTCAACCAGCAGCTCTCCACCACGCAGGCCCGCCTCGTTTCCACTGCCGACACGATCGCTCAGACCTTTGCATCGGTCGACGAGCATATCGGCAAACGTACGAACGAAACCGTATCGAGCCTGGAAGAACGCACCCGCGAGCTCAACGCCATCCTGGCGGGTCGCACCGCCGAAATGTCCCGTATCCTGGATGAGACGGCGAAGCCGCTTGTGGAACGTTTCGCTGCCAGCGGCGGCGAGCTGCGTGACAGCATTCAGGCGATCACGACGGAAACGACGCAGCGTCTGCAGTCCGAGAACGCTGCTCTCCTCAATGCGCTGACCAACCGGACGAACGAAGCTCTGTCGGCTTTCGAAAATGTACAGACGAACCTGACCGGACATATCGACGAGCTTCTTCAGAAACTCGGCGTTTCTGGCCAGCGTTTGGGTGCGTTGATTTCCACGGCGTCGAAGAATCTCTCTGAGGTAGACGAACGCCTCAGCACCACTGCGACCAGCTTTGCTGAGAATGCGGAAAAGGCTGCCGAGACCTTCTCCAATTCGGCGAGCCTCATCAATGCAAATTCCGGTCGTCTGGCCGACTTCTCGGACAGGACACTTCGCGAAATCTCGGCCATAGCAAGCCGCTTCGAAGATCACAGCAAGGTGCTGGAGACAGCATCGGAGCTTCTGGAGCGCGCGCAATCGGGCTTGAGCGGCAATCTTGAGGATCGCCAGAAAGCGCTGGAAGCCCTCGCCTCCGGCCTTGCGGAAAAATCCGAGCACATCGAGCGCACCATGAACGCGTTCGAGGATTTTGTTGCCCGCACGCTCACCACAGCCGAGGGGCGCACGCAGCAGTCCGTCGAAGGCATCCGTCAGTCGATTGCCGAGGTCGTCGAAGCTGCCACAAGCCGCTTTAGCGGAGCAACAGAAGAAATCCGGCGCACGGCTGCCGAGATCCGCAACGAACTCGAGCAGACGCGCAGTGACGTGAAGCGCGGCATTGCCGAATTGCCGGCAGAAGCCAAGCAATCCACTTCGGCTATGCGCAACGCGATCACGGAGCAGGTGAACGCGCTGAAGGAGCTTTCTGATATCGTATCCAAGTCCGGTCGGATGCATGGACGGGATCGAGCGGGCGAAAATCGCCTGCCGGCAGACACGCCTCCACTGCGCCAGCCGTCGCCTTCGCCTGCTCCGCAGGCACCGGCTGGAGCTGCGCAGCCCGTCATCGAGAGACCGCGGCAGACCACCGCTCCGGCGCCGCGCCCCACGGAGACCGCGCGTGCGCCGCAGCCAGCCAGCCAGCCAGCAGCAGGCGGCGGCTGGATTCGCGACCTCCTGCGCAGCGCTTCAAACGACGAAGGTCGCGACGAGCGCGAACGCCCGGCCTCGTCCGTTCAGAAAGAAGACCGGTCAGCCCTGCATGTTGTGGAATCGCTGAACTCGCTCTCCGTAGATATCGCCCGGGCCATCGATCATGAAGCGTCGATCGATCTTTGGGACCGCTATCGTCGCGGCGAGCGGAACGTCTTTACGCGGCGTCTCTATACGCTCAAGGGACAACAGACGTTCGATGAGATTCAGAACAAGTATCGTTCCGATCCCGAATTTCATGCTGCAGTCGATCTGTACTGCCGCGATTTCGAGAAACTGTTGCGGGATGTCTCCCGATCCGATCGCGACAATATGATGACCCAGACCTATCTGACCTCCGACACCGGCAAGGTCTACACAATGCTGGCTCATGCCAGCGGTCGCCTCCGCTAGAAGTCGGTTTAGAATCCAAATGAGCGAACGGGCCCCATGAGGGCCCGTTTTCTTTTGCGATAGCAGGATTCGGATCCGCGTCTCCTGCAGTCAGACATCGGTTGCGCCAACGCACAATTTCTGCAGGAACAAGACAATCCCTTTGCCCCTGACACATCATCGGCAGCTCTGGTAACCCTGACCTCAAGATTTCAGCCATTGTGAGATCCGTATGAAAGCCGTTCTTTTCGAAAGTTTTGCGCAAACGCCGCGGATCGCTACCCTGCCCGACCCGACGCCGGTCAACCACGGCGTGGTGATCAAGGTCCAGGCCACTGGGGTTTGCCGCAGCGACTGGCATGGCTGGATGGGGCATGACCCGGATATCCAGCTACCGCATGTCCCCGGTCATGAATTGGCTGGCACAGTGGAAGCCATCGGCAAGGATGTTCAGCGTTGGAAGATCGGCGATCGGGTCACCGTTCCCTTCGTCGGGGGATGCGGCACCTGCCCCGAGTGCCACGCTGGCCACCAGCAGGTCTGCCACAATCAGTTCCAACCGGGCTTTACCCACTGGGGCTCGTTTGCAGAATTCGTCGCCATCGATCAGGCCGACCTCAACCTCGTCGCACTGCCTGAAACCATGGATTTCGTGACCGCGGCCAGCCTTGGCTGCCGTTTCGCAACGTCGTTTCGGGCGGTGGTGGATCAAGGCAGGGTTTCTGCCGGTCAATGGGTGTCAGTCCACGGCTGCGGAGGCGTCGGACTTTCCGCTATCATGATAGCCGACGCACTGGGAGCAAATGTGGTAGCTGTAGACATCGCCGACGACAAGCTTGAACTTGCATGTCGACTTGGCGCCACAAAGGCCATCAACGCCACCAAGGTGCCCAGTGTCGCTGAAGCGATCTTCGACCTGACAAATGGTGGCGCGCATCTCTCAATCGATGCGTTGGGTCACCCCGAGACCTGCTTCAACTCCATAGTTTGCCTGCGTCGACGTGGCAGGCATGTTCAGGTGGGATTGATGCTGGCCGAACACAGCACTCCGCAAGTGCCAATGGCCAGAATCATCGCGCATGAACTGGAACTGCTTGGCAGTCACGGCATGCAGGCACATCGATACGACGCGATGCTGGCCATGGTGCAATCGGGTAAACTCGCTCCAGATCAGCTTGTGGGACGAGAGATCAGCCTTGAAGAATCAATCCACGCCCTGATGGAAATGAACCGCTTCCAATCTGTCGGAGCCACCGTGATCAGCCGCTTTTGAGCCAAGCAGGCCTTCGGCCTCAGATATTGGAGACAGTCCAGTCCACCAGCCCGGCCATGGCCGTGCCGAAGGCACGGTCGAGCGCCGAGGCGAACGCTTGCCCGCCGTTTCCGCTCACGGGCACCGACGCGCTGAATATGCGGGAAGCCCGCACCACCCCGTTTCGATCATTCAGAATGCGAACGAAGATCTCGACTTCAGCGCGATCCTGCCCGTCGACACGAACATTGAAGGCGCGCAGGTCTGCCAGAATCTGGTAATCGATAGCCAGACCCTCGCCTGGCATACCGACACCTCCAAAGCGGCCCGAGCGCTGATAGAGATCGGCCATACGCGTCTGGACAATCCTCGGCAGGCGATCTGCCCACCGCACACCGCCAAGATACTGGATGGCGCCGCTTGACGTTTTAACGACAATATCCTGCCCATCCAGCATCTTTATGGCGGTGGGCTCAGTAACCAGGATTTGCTTCCGGCTGACGCGACGCCCATCCTGCGACACCGAGGGTGTGGTGAGGTCAAACGCATCGACAGGCGCAGGCCCGCCACCTGGCAAGGCAGCACAGCCGGACAGAACGCCCCCCAGCGCCAGCAGCGCAATAATCCTCGCCCTCGTCCTCAACAACCGCTCCTCAATCCGAACGCCGGTGAACCCGGCGGGACCAGCCCCTGAAATCGTTCAAAAAACTAAAGGCCCTATCCCAACTGGTTTGGGGTGATGCCGCATGAATGTCAACGTCGCACCCGCCCGTCGTAACGACGAATTGTCCCCTCTCCGCCGGTTATGATGCGCTGCGGGTTTTGCTCGAAGTCCGTGACAGCACTTTCAATCCGGTTGATGGAGCGGCGAGCGTCGCGCACCAGCGACTCGACTTCTCGCAATCCGCCGCCCGAAAAGCGCTCGAGATTTCCGGAGATCGCATCGACCCGAACCGTAAGTGTTTCAGCCATCTTGCGAAACGATTTGAGTGTCTCACGCGCATCGGCCATGAGGCCTTCACCGTCACCGGATTCGAGCATGCCGTCGAGCTTGGCGAGAACCGAATCCAGCCGCACCGACGACCTGTTCAGCTGGCTGGCCAGTTCGCTGGCATTGGTTATGAACTGATCGATGTCTTCTTTGCGCTTGTCCACAGTTTCGCTGACATCGGCGATGCTTTTGGCTGCCCGGTTCACCGTGGCGCTTGCCTCTTCGAAATTTCCGACGGCGGATTTCACCGTAGCGGGATCCACGCTGTCCAGAACACCATCAAGCTTGGCTAGCGTTTGGTTGGCGTTGGTCGAAAATGTACCGATCGAGCGCACGGTCTCCTCAACACTGGACATGACCGTATCGATGTTGCGGCTCGCCTTCTCCAGTCGACCGGAAAACTCGTCAAAATTGCTCACCATGGATGAAATCTTGTCGCGATCGACCGAAGCGATCAATTCCTCGGCGGCCTTCAGAGTGCTGTCGAGTTGACCCGACACGTTAGAGATTGTCTCTGAAAGCGAACTCACATTCGCAAGAAATGAATCGATGCCGGACGCGTTGCGCTCCAGGGCCTCGGAGAATCGCTGGACGTTTTTGACCGTGTCCGTCAGCGGTTGCCGGGCGTCCTTTGTAAATCCTTCAAGCTGCGACACCACATTGTCGGCCCGCGTCAAAAGGCTCTGCGCGGTCTGAAGAAGATTGGTGACAGCCGAAGGGCTCGCCTGAATTTCCGCGACCGTATCCTGCTCTTCTGCCAGATCAAAGAGGTTGGGCTCTCTGGGGTTACCACCGGTCAGCTCGATGTTGGCCGTGCCCGTAAGCCCGGCCAATCCGACATCTGCCTTCGTGGATTGTGTGATCGGGGTCAGGCGGTCGACCTCCGCATCGGCGATCGCAACGCTTGGGTTGGAAAGATCCAGATAAACGCGTCGAACATCGCCCACCTTTACGCCGTTGAAGAGCACCGCGCTGCCACGCGAAAGACCGGATGCAGAGCCAGGAATTCTGAACCGCAGCACAGCCGTATCGCCCCGGTCCCCTATATTCGCGCTCCAGTACACGAAACCGAATGCAGCCAGAATGACCAGCACGGTAAAGAAGCCGACAAGAACGTAGTTGGCTCTGGTTTCCATGGTAACCTGCTAATCTCTCGCGGTACGGTCGATCTGCCGAGCCCGCTTTCCTCTAAAATAGGCTTTCACCCAAGGATCGTCGCATGCAAGCATGTCCTCGACCGTGCCTTCCACGAGCACACGTTTGCCACCCAAAACGGCAATGCGGTCGCACGCCGTCAAGAGACTATCGAGATCGTGCGTGACCATATAGACGGTCAGGCCCATCGTGTCGCGCAGTTTCCCGACAAGTTCATCGAACTCGGCCGCGCCGATCGGGTCAAGACCGGAGGTCGGCTCATCCAGGAATACGATATCCGGGTCCAGCGCAAGCGCGCGGGCAAGCGCTGCGCGCTTGATCATGCCGCCCGAGAGTTCGGAGGGATATTTCGGCGCCGCACTACGCGGCAGGCCGACGAGCTCGAGTTTCAGGTAAGCCAGTTCATCCATCAGTGCGCGCGGCAGATCCAGATATTCACGCATCGGCACCTGGATGTTCTCAAGGACCGTGAGTGCTGAAAACAACGCGCCGTGCTGAAACAGCACCCCCTGATGCATGTCGACTTTCAGCCGCTCTTCATCCGTCGCCGCATCGAGATCCTGTCCCAGCAGGTGAATGGTTCCCGATCTTTTTCGGATAAGACCGAGGATCGTCCGCAACAGTACAGACTTTCCCGCGCCCGAAGCCCCGACAAAGCCCAGAATTTCACCACGGTACACGTCAAGCGAAAGACCGTCGAGCACCAGCGTGTCACCGAACCCCACTGTCACATCACGCACGGAAAGAACCACATCCCGGGATTGCGCCGCCTGCTCTTCCTGCCGTTGTTCGATCAGCACCATCCCGCCACCTAAAAATCGATTGCCGCGTAGAAAATGGCGAACATTCCGTCCACGACGATCACCACGAAAATGGCCTTGACCACCGACGCGGTGACATGTGTTCCCAGTGACTCTGCGCTCCCCCCCACCTTCATGCCTTCGATTGAAGCGATAATCCCGACGATCAGAGCCATGAAGGGTGCCTTGATCAAGCCGGCAAAAATCGTTGAGAGATCGATGGAATCCCTCAGACGATCGATGAATGCCTCCGGTGGGATGCCAGAGTAAAGCCAGGCGATCAGCATCGCGCCGCCGAGCGCTGCGAAATTGGCAACGATGGTGAGACAGGGAACTGCCACCATGAGTGCCACGAGACGTGGAAAGACGAGAACACCGACCGGATTAAGACCGATCACGGTCAGCGCATCCACTTCTTCGCGCATCTTCATGGAGCCGATTTCAGCGGTGATCGCGCTGCCGGAACGGCCGGCGATCATGATCGCGGTCATCAGCACCCCGAGCTCGCGCAGAATGAGGATCCCAACCAGGTCGACAACAAAGATTTCCGCGCCGAAATAACGCAGCTGGAACGCACCCTGTTGGGCGATGATGGCGCCGACGATGGCCGACATCAGCACGATAATCGGCACCGCGCCCACCCCCATCCGATCAATCTGGTTGACGATGGCGGCTGGATTAATGGCGTGCGCGCGGCCAAGCTTCATCTGGGCGCCGCCTATGGTAGCCCCCAGAATATGAGCGCCATAGACGATATCGTCCCGCGCCTCGTACATTGCGTGGCCGATACGCCCCAACAGATTGACAAGCAGCGAGCCTTTTTCCTGAGGCCTGCTTTCGCTGTCCTGTTCGACCGCGCCCCGCACTGCCGGCAGAAGTATCTTGGCGGCCTCGCTTTCGCCGCTGATCGAGACCTCGGCCCCGCGCCTCTGATGCGCATAGACGAGGCGCTCGATGATCCAGGCTCCTGCCGTATCGAGGCTGCTGATACCGGAAAGATCCATCAGGACGCGCTGTGGCTCATCCTGCGCTTCCAGTTTGCGCATACGGGCATCGACCCGCGCAACGGTGCGTGTGTTCCAGGCGCCGGTCAGGCGGCATGAAAGCACACCGTCTTCGGTGCCTGTCTCCAGGTGAGGTTCCTCACTCTGGCCGGCCGGGCTCCCCGCGTCGCTTGCGTCGTCAACGGAATTGGTCAACATGGCACCATCATTAGTGTGGAGCAGGTCCAAAGGGAACCGCTTGCCGGCTCACAGAGCCTCCATATAAGGCATGTTCCTCTGATAATTGAGATTTTTGCGAGAAGAAGGGCGGAAATGACACGCGAATTGGCCACAGGCATCGAGAGCTTTCCCATAGCTGGCGTTTTCACGATCTCCAGGGGGTCGCGCACGGAGGCGCGAGTCGTCACCTGCACGGTGAGTGAAAACGGCGTCCGTGGGCAGGGCGAATGTGTGCCCTACCCTCGTTACGGCGAATCTGAAGAGAGCGTGATCAGCCAGATCGAAGCAGTGCGTGGAGACATCGCCAACGGCATCACCCGCGCCGATCTTGTCAAATCCATGCCTGCCGGAGCTGCGCGCAACGCTGTCGACTGCGCATTGTGGGATCTGGAAGCGAAACTCTCCGGTCGGCGCGCTTCCGTAACCGCATGCACCATTCCGCCGCGCCCATTGCAGACGGCCTACACGATTTCTCTTGCGGAACCCGAGGAGATGGCTGCCCAGGCGCGCGCGCACGCAACCCGCCCGCTGTTGAAGGTCAAGCTCGGCGGCGAAAATGATGCAGCGCGCATTCATGCTGTCGCAGGCGCTGCCCCCGACAGCCGCCTGATCGTGGATGCGAATGAAGGCTGGACAGAGAAGAATATCCGCGAGAATATTTTGGCGGCGGCGGAATTCCACGTTGCTCTTATCGAACAGCCCCTGCCCGCCGGAAAAGACGAGATCCTGCGCGAAATTCCACATCCTGTGCCAATCTGCGCGGACGAGAGCGTCCACACCGCCGATAGCCTTCCAGACCTCGCGGGGCTCTATGACTTCGTCAACATCAAACTCGACAAGACGGGCGGCCTTACCGCCGCACTGGAATTGCGAGACCGCGCCCGTGAAATGGGCTTCGGCGTGATGGTCGGATGCATGGTGGGTACGTCGCTCGCCATGGCGCCGGCTGTTCTTCTTGCACAGGGCGCCGACTACGTGGATCTGGACGGGCCACTGCTTCTGGCCAAGGATCGCCCCCATGGGCTTTCCTATTCCGGCTCGCTGGTCTCGCCGCCATCGCCTCAACTTTGGGGCTAGAATTGTTCCGGGGCTAGAAGCGCTTCGGGGGTCAGGGTCGTTCAGGCGGCCTTGATCCGGTCTCTCTGGAACGCAGTCACCACACCGTTTTCCCGAACGTCGCCGGCAACGGGTTGCGCATCGAGAATCTGTGCCCACGTAATGATTTCGAAACGACCATCGAAATGTTCCACCAGGGCTGTGCAACTCTCCACCCAGTCTCCCGTGTTCATGTAGGTGACCCCGCCGATATCCTCCATCGCAGCATGGTGGATATGGCCGCAAATAACACCATCAACCTCGGACCGCTGGGCTTCCTGCGCAAGCACATCCTGGAACGAACTTATGAATTTTACAGCCTTCTTGACCTTGATCTTCGCCCATGAGGAAAAAGACCAGTAAGGGCGCCCAAGCACACGCCGTACGCGCCCGATCACGCGATTGACGACTATGGCAAGATCGTAAGCCTTGTCGCCGAGATAGGCGAGCCAGCGTACGTTATGCACGACCTGGTCAAACTGATCGCCGTGAATGACGAGGAACCTACGTCCGTCGCTCGTCTCGTGAACCACCCTGTCTGCCACGACGATTCCGCCGAAATGGACGCCCTGAAACGAGCGCAGAAATTCATCGTGGTTCCCGGCGATATAGGTAATCTCGGCTCCTTTGCGCGCCTTGCGCAGGAGCTTCTGCACCACGTCATTGTGTGCTGCTGGCCAGTGCCATGATCGCCTGAGGCGCCAGCCATCGACGATGTCACCGACCAGATAGATCTTCTCTGCATCGTGGTAGCGCAGAAAATCGATCAGAAACTCGGCTTTCGCCGGTTTCGAGCCGAGGTGAACGTCTGAGATGAAGAGTGCACGAAATCTGCGGTGTTCAGCGCCGGTCATTGTCCCGCCTGAGCCTTGTTAAGTCGTGCATTCTATGGCCCGATTCATGTCACAGACATATGACGACTACCGTTTCAATACGGAAAATCGGCTCCATCAGACCACGAAATATCCGGTCGGCACATGATTCCAGCGCATGAAACTGCTTCGCGACATTCAACGCTGGAAAAAGCCTCTGCGAGCGCCTAAGCACAGGAGATGAATCAGACCATGTAAGCGTCGCGATCTTTTCAAAAGTCTGGGCGACGCTTGGATGCAATGCCGCAAGCCAAACGGCCACGCCGCCAGAGCCATAATGTGGAGCCGCCAATGTCGTCCGACAACAAGAAGCAGCAGCGATCAGAATTCGACGAAGCCGCGCTCTTCTTTCACCGTTACCCCACCCCCGGCAAACTGGAAATCCAGGCGACCAAGCCCTTGGGCAATCAACGCGATCTGGCCCTGGCTTATTCGCCCGGCGTAGCCGCCCCCTGTATGGCAATCCATGACGATCCGAAGAGCGCTGCCGACTACACGGCCAGAGCGAACCTTGTGGCCGTGGTCTCCAACGGTTCGGCAGTGCTGGGGCTCGGCAATATCGGTCCACTTGCATCCAAGCCGGTAATGGAAGGCAAGGCTGTCCTCTTCAAGAAATTTGCCGGCATCGATGTGTTCGACATCGAGATCGACGCGCCCGAAATCGACCGCATGGTCGAAACCATCGCTGCCCTCGAGCCAACCTTCGGTGGCATCAACCTGGAAGATATCAAGGCGCCCGAATGCTTCGAAGTCGAGGAACGGCTGAAGGCCCGCATGGGCATTCCCGTATTCCACGATGATCAGCATGGCACCGCTATCATCGTGGCCGCTGCCGTGCTGAACGGTCTCGAACTGGCTGGCAAGGACATTGCTACCGCCAGGATCGTTTCGTCCGGTGCGGGAGCGGCTGCGCTTGCCTGCCTCAATCTGCTTGTTTCGCTCGGCGCAAAAACCGAGAACATCTGGCTGACCGACCGGCACGGTGTCGTTTACGAAGGCCGCAAGGAAGAGATGGATCGCTGGAAAGCGCCCTATGTGAAGGATACCGACGCCCGGAAGCTGGTTGACGTGATTGGCGGCGCGGATGTGTTTCTCGGGCTCTCGGCGGCTGGTGTTCTCAAGCCGGAAATGCTGGCGAACATGGCCGAAAAGCCGCTGATCCTCGCGCTCGCCAATCCCGTGCCCGAAATCATGCCGGACGTGGCACGTGAGGCAAGGCCCGATGCCATGATCTGCACCGGGCGCTCGGACTTTCCGAACCAGGTGAACAACGTTCTGTGCTTCCCCTACATCTTTAGAGGAGCGCTCGATGTCGGGGCGACCGCGATTAACGAGGAGATGAAGCGTGCCGCCGTGAAGGCAATCGCCGGTCTGGCTCGCGAAGAGCCCTCTGATGTCGCAGCGCGCGCCTATTCCGCCGAGACGCCCATCTTCGGACCGGATTTCCTTATTCCCTCACCTTTTGACCCCCGTCTCATCCTGCGCATTGCACCGGCGGTTGCGGAAGCGGCGATGAAAAGCGGTGTCGCAGCCCGCCCGATTGAGGATATGGACCAGTATCTCGATCGGCTGAACCGCTTCGTGTTCCGCTCGGGCCTGGTGATGAAACCCGTATTCTCCGCAGCCAAGGTCGCGGGAACGAAGCGCGTCATCTACGCGGACGGAGAAGATGAGCGTGTTCTGAGGGCAGCACAGGTCGTGATCGAGGAAGGCATTGCCGAGCCCATCATCATCGGCCGCCCGCACGTGGTGGAAACGCGCCTGAAGCGTTATGGCCTGCGCATTCGACCCGGCGAGGACTTCGCCATCATCAACCCGGAAGACGACCCACGCTATCGCGACTATGTCGATCTGCTGGTGCAACTGGCGGGCCGGCGCGGCGTGACACCGGAGGCTGCTCGGACACTCGTCCGCACCAACACGACGGTCATCGCCGCCATCGCCATGATGCGCGATGAGGCCGACGCCATGATCTGCGGTCTTGAAGGGCGCTTTGAAAAACACCTGCGCTATGTCGACATGATCATCGGCAAGCGCGACGGCGTGTGCGATCTCTCCACCCTTTCCATGCTGATCTCGCAGTTCGGTGTAACATTCTTCACCGACACCTATGTCACCCTTTGCCCAACGGCATCCGAGATCGTGGAAACGACGATCCTGGCGGCCGAAGAAATTCGGCGCTTCGGCATCGAACCAAAGGCGGCGCTGTTGTCGCACTCCAATTTCGGCTCACGCGATTCAGAGAGCTCGATCAAGATGCGCGAAGCCGCTCTGACGCTGAAGCGCGTCGCGCCCGATCTTGTATCCGATGGTGAAATGCACGGCGATTCCGCGCTCTCGGAAGTGTTGCGCCAGCGCGTCTTTCCGCAGGCGTCGCTCTCCGGCGAGGCCAATCTTCTCGTCTTCCCGAACCTTGACGCAGCCAATATCACGCTAACCACGCTGAAGATCATGACTGATGCGCTGCATGTCGGTCCTATCCTGCTTGGAACGGCCATGCCCGCGCACATTCTGACACCTTCGGTCACCTCGCGCGGGGTTGTGAACATGACTGCTCTGGCAGCCGTGGAAGCATTGCAAAAAAGCAAGGCGGTCATGACCAGCTGAGTGCCAGTCGCGCGCCGGAATGAATTGAGAGGCGCATCGGAGAAAGACTGATGTCTCTAACCGTAGCTTAACCTGGTTGCCTTATCTTCGCGGCTCAACCGGTGATGTATAGCAAAGCGCGATGCGGACTGCTCGCGCGGCAGCCGGAAAGTGCAGGCGGGGCACAAGATGCGTCTGGGTGGTAGATACCTGTTGCGATTGATTTTACTGGCTTTTACAGCCATGCCAGTCGTAGCGATCACAATTTCTCCTGCCCAAACGGCATCGCGCATTTGCAAGACACTTGAAGCGCGGCTCGCAGCCATGCCCTCCGGATCCTCCAGCAAAAGCCGGAACTACTCTCGAGCCATAGCGAAGCAGCAACAACAGCTTGGCATCGTGCGTGCGCGCATGAAGCAGGCGAAATGTGGCTTCGGCATTTTCGGCAATCGAATTCCTGAATGCGCTCAGCTGAGAAAGTCGGCTGCGAGCATGGAGAACAACCTCGCAAAACTGCGCAGGCAGCAAGGCCGTATCGGTGGCGGCTCCGAAGCTCAACGCTCGCGAATTCAGGCAAGGCTGAAAGCCAACGATTGCTATGACAAGGGTGCCGTAAAAACGCGCAAAAAAAGCAAAGAGCGCAGCAAGCAAAGCACGCCATCGGCGGCCCGCAAGCGGCAGCGCCCCAGCACGGTTTTTCAAACCATGTGCGTGCGGTCGTGCGACGGGTACTATTTCCCAATCTCGTTTTCAGTGTCCAGGGACAAATTCTCCCGGGATGAGAAGACCTGCATGGCGCGTTGCCCTGGAGCAGAAGTCGCACTCTATGCACATGACGTTTTGAACGAGGAAGCCGAGGACATGATTTCGACGGCAGACGGCACCCCGTACCGTGAGTTGCCGAAAGCATTCAGCTACCGTCGAACAGGGGTTTCTCGCGAAACGTGCAGCTGCCGTAAGGACAGACGGTTTACAATCCTGGCAGGAGAAAAAGCGGTCGATACCGAGAGCGCCTCAACTCAAGAGACCACTCACTCGTCAGACACCCAGGTGGTGGCCAAGGAGACAACCGGCGAAACGACATCAAGCTTTTATGTGGCGGTGCCTCCGAAACAGGAGTCAGCACAAAGTGAAGTCGCAGGACCGATCCTGGACGACACTCCTCAATCTCGCTCGTTCGATGATGAAGCAGCCCAACGCCGCGTCAGGATAGTCGGGCCAGCGTTTCTTCCCGACCCAAAAGAGGCAATAGACCTGCGAGCTCCGGACCCTGCTCCCGCCCCGTAAGGGCAATGCGCAGCGGCATGAAGAGCCCGCGCCCCTTGCGCCCGGTCTCGGCCTTGACTGCTCCGGTCCACGCGCGCCAGGTGTCCGCATCCCACGGTTCCTGCGGCAGATGTTTTGCGGCGGCCCGGACAAATTCCCGATCCTCTATCGGCAGATCCGCATGCTCGGCCGGGCTTTTCTTTACAATCCGCCACCAATCTTCTGCTTCGGAAACCGTCTCAAGGTTGCCGCGGACGGCGAGCCAGAAAGCCTCTGCATCCTCCCCGGCGATGCCCAGCCGCGAAAGACGGGCTGCTACCTGGCCGAATGGCAAAGCCTGAATGAGGTGTCGGCTGAGGCCCGATAATTCAGCAGGATCAAATTTCGCCGCCGACCGAGACGTGGAAGTCGGGTCAAAAAGCGCGGCCAGTTCTTCCATTGAGGGGGCCGCCGTCACGTTCTCCGACGTGCCGATAAGCACCGCCAGAGAAGCGACCGCCATGGGCTCTATTCCGGCCTCACGCAGGCTGGCGATGGAAAGGGCGCCTGTACGTTTTGACAGTCCCTCACCCGATGCGGTTGTCAAAAGATTGTGATGTCCAAAAGCCGGCGGCTGCGCCTCAAGCGCCCGGAACAGGGCAATCTGGGCGCCCGTGTTCGTTACATGGTCGTCACCGCGGATGATATGCGTCACGCCTAGATCAATATCATCGACCACAGAGGGTAGCGTGTAGAGATACGTGCCATCGGCGCGGATCAGTACGGGATCCGACATGGAAGCGAGATCAACAGTCTGCGGACCGCGGACAACGTCATCCCAATGCACCTCAGTTCGGCTGGGCGCAAATGGGTCGTCAGAGTAATTCGGCAGCAGAAAGCGCCAGTGCGGCTTGCGCCCCTCGGCCTCCATTGCAGCCTTTTCATCGTCGGTTAGCTTTAGCGCTTCACGGCCATAAACAGGTGGCAGGCGGCGTGAAAGCCGGATCTTGCGGCGGCGCTCGAGTTCTTCCGTGGTCTCGTAGCAGGGATAAAGAAGACCAGCGGCCTTTAACTTCTCGACGGCCGCGTCGTAGTGGGCGAAACGATCAGACTGGGCGACGGTGAGGTCCGGGTTGATCCCGAGCCAATCGAGATCACGGGCGATGCCATCGGCGTATTCCTTTCGGGAACGCTCCACATCCGTATCGTCGAAACGCAGAATAAATCGCCCACCCTGCTTCTTCGCGTAAAGCCAGTTGAAGAGCGCGGTGCGCGTATTGCCGATATGGATGTGGCCGGTCGGAGACGGCGCGAAACGAACGGTGACGGTCATGGGTGCGGGCCTATCCAAAAGCGCTGCAATTGGCAAGGAGAACCGACTATGCGGTTAGCTGTCGGGCAGCGAGGCCACGGGATACAAACAGAAGCATCACGCAGGCTGCAAGGCAGTAAATCCCCATTATCCCGATCTGAAGCGGATAGCTGACGCCGCGATCAATCAGGAATCCGGTAATGCCCGGGCCCATGGCGGTTGCGAAGACCATGATGGCCACGGTCAGCGCCCGGATGGAACCCAGATGCCTGATTCCATAGACCTCCGGCCACAGCGCACCGAAGAGAGTGGATGAAAACCCATAGGAGACACCCATCAGGCCCATAAAGACAAACGCACTCCATTGGGCATCGCTGGCCGCAAGTATGAGACAGGCCGAGCCAAGTGGAATGAGGAAGCCGGGAAGAAGCGCGACCGCAGAAAACCGGTCGATCAATTGTCCGGAGATCAGCGCGAATACAACCGTCATCGAGGCCATGAAGGTGAAGGAAGAGGCAAACACCTCCAGCGACCAGCCACGCAATTCCACCAGATAAACCTGATGGAAAAAGATCGTGGTGCCGATAAAGCCCGGCGCCATGACACCTAGCAGGAGCAGGTAGAAGACGGGATCGCGCAGAACCTCGCCGCGCGTCCAGTCGCGTGTGGTGCTGCGACGTTCGGCAGGATCGCTGGCGCGTGGCGCACGCTCAACGGCGATCAAGCCGGAAATGACCGGCAACGCAAACAGCAGAAGCAGGGCTGCGGCAATGAACCAGCTGTTGCGCCAGCCGACGAGAGCAGCCACCGCAACGAAGGCCAATGGCAGAATTGCCTCGCCCACATTGTGGCCGAGGGTCGCGACAGACACCGCGCGCCCGCGCTGCGCAGAAAACCAGCGCCCCATCGCCGTCAATGAATTGTGCGTCATCATCCCCTGCCCGAACAGCCGCAGCATGTAGATCGTCACCACCAGAACGAGGAGTGAATGCGATAGCGCCATGAAGATGCAGGCCAGCGCCAGAAGGGGAATGATGATGAGAGTGACCTTGCGCGCCGGGTAGCGGTCAACGATCTGTCCCAGTCGCGGCAGGGTGAATGCGCTGGCCAATGTCGCCACCATGTATAGCGTGCCAAACGCGCCGTGGGAGAGGCCATACTCTTCGCGGATCTCACCTGCAGAAAGCGAAATGAAGAATGTCTGCCCGAACGACGAAAATAGCGTCAGAAGAAATCCGCCCGCAAGCCAGCGCGCGTTCTCGCGAAGAAAGTTCAGGTAGGACATGAAAAGCTCTGATGTTTGACCCGTGAGGTCGTGGGACTGCCACAGATGCGGTTTGGCGCATCCTAGCCCGCCAATGCGAATGCGCAATGGGCCAGTCAACACAAGCCCTCTTGCACAAAACATAAGAATCAACTTATGTTTATACCCATGACGGAAGCAGAGATATTTAAAGCTTTGGCGGACCCCACGCGGCGGCAAATTATGGAGCGACTGTGCGGCGGCGAGCGTAACGCGACCGAATTGCGCGAAGGTCTGGCGATGTCGCAACCCGCAGTGTCGCAGCATCTCGCCGTTTTACGCGGCGCTGGGTTGATCGAAGAACAAAAACTGGGCCGGCAGATGCGCTATCGCATCAAGACTGGAGGGATGGAGCCGGTGCTTGATTGGCTGACACGCTATCGCGCCTTCTGGCCGGCGCGGGTCGACAAACTCAAAACGCTGCTCAGGGAGATGGATCAATGAGCGACGCCAAAGACGATAATGCAAATGAAAACATCGTTCTGGAGTATTTTTTGGAATCATCTCCCGAGAAGGTCTGGCGCGCGATTACCATTCCCGAGCTGGTAGAAATCTGGCTTGGGAAGCCGGATGAAGCAACAGGCACGCGGGACTATGAAATTCTCGACACGATACCTTTTTCCAGGGTTCGCTATGCCTGGCGCGACACCGAGACGAATATGCCGCACACCCTGGTGACCTTCGAAATCCGGCCGGCAGAAAACGGAAAGACCTGGTTTCGACTGACCCATAGCCCGCGCGCCCTGCCCCGCATGGCGGCAAACAGCAATGGAAGCCCCACGGCGCTCGCCGCCTGAGGTCCATCCTAACGACATCGACAACAAGGAGATTCGCGCATGCGCGACACGATGGCGCTCGTCCCCATGGTCGTGGAGCAATCACCGAGAGGCGAACGCTCTTTCGACATCTACTCCCGGCTCCTGCGGGAGCGGATCATCTTTCTGAATGGCGAGGTGAATGACGATTCGGCCGCGCTCGTCTGCGCGCAGCTCCTGTTTCTGGAATCGGAAAACCCGGAACGGGAAATTTCCTTCTACATCAACTCGCCGGGCGGCGTCGTATCGAGCGGCTTTGCCATCTATGACACGATGAACTTCATCAACAGTCCCGTGGCAACTGTTTGCATGGGCACGGCAGGTTCCATGGGATCATTCCTCCTGATGGCGGGCGCGCCTGGTCGACGTGCGGCCCTTGCCAATGCCAGCATCGTTCTCCACCAGCCTTCCGGCGGGTTTCGTGGCCAGGCATCCGACGTGCAGCGCCACGCAGAAGATATTTTGAAGCTGAAGCGCAGGCTGATCCGGCTCTATGCGGACCATTGCGGGCGCACTGAAGAGGACGTGGAGCGCACGCTCGACCGAGATTTCTTCATGACTGCACAGGAAGCCTGTGACTGGGGCCTCGTTGACCGGGTCTATTCAACCCGGAAGGAGCTGGAAGCGCAATCGAATACGGTGCCTTCTCAAGAGAAGTAAGGAAGCAAGGAAAGCATACACTTAGGAGCGATCCCTGAATCGGTTTGTGATCGGATAACGGCGGTCACGGCCAAAATTCTTCCGGGTAATCTTCACACCGGGTGCAGCCTGCCGGCGCTTGTATTCGGCAATATAGAGAAGATGTTCGATCCGGTGCACCGTTTCGCGGTCGTGCCCGCGCGCCACGATCGCGTCGACACTCATTTCTCCTTCAACGAGACATTCCAGAATGTCGTCGAGCACCGGATAGGGGGGCAGGGAATCCTGGTCCGTCTGATCCGGACGAAGCTCGGCAGACGGTGCCTTGTCGATGATGTTTTGCGGAATGACCTCACCCGAAGGCCCGAGCGCGCCGGGCGGAACGGTCGTGTTGCGCCAGGCCGACAGGGCATAGACCTGCATCTTGTACACATCCTTGATGGGGTTGAAGCCGCCATTCATGTCGCCATAGAGCGTGGCGTAGCCGACGGACATCTCCGATTTATTTCCCGTGGTCACGACCATGGAGCCGAACTTGTTCGAGACGGCCATCAGGATGGTGCCGCGGGTGCGGCTTTGCAGATTTTCCTCCGTCACACCTTCTTTGGTTCCCTCGAAGAGTTGGCCAAGCGCGTTGGAGAACCCATCCACCGGTTCAAAGATGGGAACGATGTCGTAGCGGCAGCCGAGCGCACGGGCACAGTCTTCCGCATCCTTGAGCGAATCCTTGGAAGTATAGCGGTACGGCATCATGATGCAGCGGACCCGCTCCTCGCCCAGTGCATCGACCGCCAGCGCGGCACAAATGGCAGAATCGATGCCCCCCGAAAGACCCAGAACGACATTCTTGAAGCCATTCTTGTTTACATAATCGCGCAGGCCCAGCATGCAGGCTCGATAGTCGGCTTCTTCCTTCTCGGGGATTTTCGACATGGGACCGTCATCGCAGCGCCACCCCTCTCCCTCGCGTTTCCAGGTCGAGATGGAAACCGCTTCCTCGAACTGGCTCATCTGAAACGCGAGAGACTTGTCAGCCTGAATGGCAAAGGACGCCCCGTCGAAGACCAGTTCGTCCTGTCCGCCAAGCTGATTGGCATAGAGTATGGGCAACCCACTTTCGATGACCTGACGAATGACCACCTGATGGCGCACTTCAACCTTACCGCGGTAATAGGGCGAGCCGTTCGGCACAAGGAGTAACTCTGCGCCCGATTCAGCCAGCGTCTCACAAACATCGAGGTCGCCCCAGATGTCCTCGCAAACTGGAATTCCAATGCGGACACCGCGAAAATTCACGGGTCCCGGCATATGCGGGCCTGGCTGAAAGACACGCTTTTCATCGAATTCGCCGTAATTGGGCAGGTCGAGCTTGAAGCGCTCGGCGACCACCTCGCCGCCATCCAGCACCATCACCGCATTGTGCAGCCCGCTGTCGCGTTTCAGCGGCACCCCTATGATGACGCCCGGACCACCATCCCTTGTCTCTTCAGCAAGCTCGCGAACCGCCCTTTCGCACGCGTCGACAAAGGCTGGCTTCAGCACCAGATCTTCCGGCGGATAACCGGCAATGAAAAGCTCGGTGAAGAGAAGGAGGTCGGCACCATGACGGGCTGCATCCGCCCTTGCCTCTCGTGCCTTTGACAGGTTGCCAGCCACATCGCCCACAATCGGATTGAGCTGAGCGGTGGCAATGCGCAGAATGTCGGAAGGGGCAGACTTGGGGGCCATGACGTTCCTGTTCGATGTATCTGAGGACGCGAAGTGCCTTAAGCGTGTAGCCGTTGCCCCCCCTGCTGGCAACACTGCAGCTCTGGTCAGATACCGACACCCAGCCCCTCTTCGCTGCGATCGAGAATGAGCGGAATGATCAGGTCTTCCTCATCGCCCAGATGACGCAGGAGCATGGCGAGCAGCACCTCGTTTTCGCTCGCATAGGCGTCTGCGGAAAAGCGTTCGCGACCGTTGTTTGCCTGAAGCGCCTGCAGTAAGGACGTGCCGGCCTGTGCATTGCGCTCCAACGCATCGTGGATCACATGGTGATCGCTATCGAGCAAATCAAAGCCGCGCTTCATGCGCGGCTCGGCTTTCGCGAAAACCGGGAAGTAGTGCGTATCCTCGATATGATGGTGCCCCTGAAGCTGTTGAAGAAAAAACCGCAGCCTCGGAGCAAACCAGCGCGCAAAATCATGCGAAGCGAACTTATCCTCCCGATAGTCTGCGACACCGGCCTTCAACATTCCGCCAAGCTCACGAAACATGTCATGGCGCTGCAGCCAGAACCGCGCCATCTCGCCAAGATTGGGGTGTGTCTGCCAGTCCTCACGAGGGTACTTTTCCACGAGACAACGCAGGTCCGCGGGGAGGCCGACGCGCGTTTCAAGCTTCAAAGGCTCCGGAACTTCAGTCACTTCTCCTCACACTCGTCCGCGACGATCACGCTGGGGCTACCGCGCAGATATTGCGGCAACCCATCCGAGATATCGTAAAAATCGCCTCTGTCGGCCACGAATATATGGCTTTCAGCAGTCAGTCCGGAAGGCGGGTCGAATGCACCAGCCAGAATGGAGATCTTCTCGGCCTCAAGCCGTTTCCAGAACAGGGCCGAACCGCATGTCCTGCAAAATCCACGTCGCGCAAAATCGGAAGCCGCGTACCAGGTGAGATGATCCTCGCCCTCGATGACGACGTTGGAGACGTCGACATCCGTCGCTGCGTAGTAAAGCCCCGTCTGCTTGCGGCATTGCGAGCAATGACAATAAACCACCCCGCGCAATGCGCCCCTGGTACGAAAACGGACCGCACCGCACAGGCACGATCCGCTACATTCTTTTGTCATGGCTCTCTCCCATCACGATCAAGTCGTATCAGGGACCATGTTTACCAGCGGCACGCCGCACGCGACATCAATTATCGCTGAAGCAATGGCTCAATCCGTTTCACCCGTTGGCAACCTTGCCGGCCGGCAATGACTCGCGGTCTTTCTTCAAAAGCTCCGCCACCAGGAAGGACAGTTCCAGCGCCTGATCGGCATTGAGACGCGGATCACAATGCGTGTGGTATCGATCCTGCAATTCCTCATCGCGAATGGCGCGCGCACCGCCCGTGCACTCGGTGACGTTCTTGCCGGTCATCTCCACATGCAGCCCACCCGGATGCGATCCCTCGGCGCGGTGCACCTCGAAGAATGTCTGAACCTCCTTGAGTATCCGATCGAAGGGCCGTGTCTTGTAACCTGCGGCGGTGACAGTGTTGCCATGCATGGGATCGCAGGACCAGACGACCTTGCGGCCTTCCTTTTCCACCGCCCGAATGAGCTTGGGCAGATACTCGCCCACCTTGTCCGCACCGAAGCGGGCAATCAGGGTCAGGCGGCCCGGTTCGTTCTCCGGGTTAAGGATGTCGATCAGCTCCAGCAGGCCGTCCGGCGTAAGCGAAGGACCGCACTTCAGGCCCAGCGGGTTCCTGATGCCACGGCAGTACTCCACATGCGCGTGATCGGGCTGGCGCGTGCGGTCGCCGATCCAGATCATGTGACCAGAGGTGGCATACCAGTCGCCGGAGGTGGAATCGACACGCGTGAGCGCTTCCTCATAGCCAAGAAGCAGACCCTCATGGCTGGTGTAGAAGTCCGTCTCGCGCAGAGCATGCGTGCTTTCGCCGGTAATACCGATAGCGCGCATGAAGTCGACCGTTTCAGAGATACGATTGGCCAATTCCTGATACCGCTCCGCCTGCGGACTGTCGGACAGGAAGCCCAGCATCCACTTGTGAACGTTTTCGAGGTTGGCAAAACCGCCTTGTGCGAAGGCACGAAGCAGATTGAGCGTCGCGGCCGACTGGCGATAGACCATCTCCTGGCGCGAAGGATCGGGGATGCGCGAGGCTTCGTTGAACTCGATGCCGTTGATGATGTCGCCCCGGTAGCTCGGGAGAACCACATCGCCCTTGGTTTCGGTATCGGAGGAACGCGGCTTGGCAAACTGGCCGGCAATGCGCCCGACCTTCACGACAGGCTGTGATCCGGCATAGGTCAAGACCACGGCCATCTGCAGAAACGCACGGAAGAAGTCTCGGATATTGTCCGCGCCGTGCTCGGCAAAGCTCTCGGCGCAATCGCCCCCCTGAAGCAGAAAACCGTTGCCTTCGGCCACCGCAGCTAAATGCTTCTTAAGCTTGCGGGCCTCACCAGCAAAAACGAGTGGCGGATACGTGGCCATGCGTGCCTCGACCTCGGCCAGGGCGTCAGCGTCCGGATAGGCCGGAACCTGCTGGATTGGCTTGTTTCTCCACGAATTCGGCGACCACTTCGTCATCTTGCTTACTCGACAGTTGCTACAGGATCATGCCCTCTATCCGCTGAAATCTCAAAGACGGATACTGGAAGGCCGCTTCTTAACCAAAGGAAGCGCCCGATACTAGCCCGCAATTGTGGCACAGAGGAAACACTAACGCACGAAAGATGCAAAATCAGGAATTTTCTGCATTAAAAGTGCATCGAAGAACGCCTCTTCCTCGGCCTCAAGCGTCACCGCACGCGGATAAGTCGGCGTCTTGCGATCCGCGATCACTGCAGCATCGAACCCATCAGTGTCGCGAACAAATCGCTCGACCCCGGCACGGCCGTGTTCCCGCAGGAAGCCCTGAAGCACCGCATCCAGATAAGATTGTATGATCTCCAGGCGAACGTTACCCAGCGCAGCGGACGCCTCGTAGACGTAAAGGGGGCAATCAGACGGCAAATCTGCGGATAGCTCCAGCTCGGCTGCGTCGAGCCGCACACGCCGGTAACGCTCTTCTCGCAGATCAACTGCTGCCAGATTTTCCGCACGATCAATGACAAGCAAGCCATCAATTGTAGAACAGCTATCACGCCTGACACTCAAAAGCGCTCGACTGCTCCCGGCATCACGCCGCACCCACTGCCGACGCCAGCCCTTGAGCCTCGCGGGCTGGGCATCGAGTATCTCGGTGCGATGGGTATCGCGGTTGACGAGCGACCCGTAGCCGAAATACCCGACCAGACCAACAGCGCCCACGCTCTTCCCCATGTCAGTCGACCCGATGGCCCTTCTCGACGCGATAAGTCGGCTGGTACATCGTCACCAGTTCTTCTGCCGCAGACGGGTGCACTGCCATGGTGCGATCAAAGTCGTCCTTGCTGAGCCTTGCCTTGAGCGCAATCCCCAGCACTTGTGCCATCTCGCCGGCATCCGGCCCCATAACATGCGCACCAAGAACCCGTCGGCTTTCGCCGTCGACGACGAGCTTCATCAGCATCTTCTCCTGACGGCCCGAAAGCGTATGACGCATGGGACGGAAGCTCGCGCGGTAGATCTCCAGCGTCTCAAAGCGCTGTGCAGCCTCGTCCTCGGAAAGCCCGACCGTGCCGATTTCCGGCTGGGAGAACACCGCCGTGGCAATCGTGTCATGGTCGACCTCGGTCGGATTGCCCTTGTATTCGGTCTCGATGAAGCACATTGCCTCATGGATTGCGACAGGCGTCAGTTGCACCCGGTTGGTCACATCACCCAAAGCCCAGATATTGTCGACATTGGTGCGGGAAAAACCATCGACCGGGATTTCACCAAGCTTACCGGTCGTCACGCCGGCGGCCTCCAACCCGAGCCCTTCTGTGTTGGGGATGCGACCGATGGCAAGCATCACCTGACCAGCCTCAAGGGTGGCACCGGATTTCAGTTGAACGAGAAGGTCTCCCTCCCCGCGCTTTTCGACTTTCGTCAGGACGTCCTGACACAGGATGTTGATGCCTTTGGCTTCCATCGTAGCATGAAGCTCACGACGCAGATCCAGGTCGAAACGCGAGAGAATTTCCTTGCCCCGGTAAACCAGGGTCGTCTTGACGCCGAGACCATGGAAAATGTTGGCGAACTCCACGGCAATATAGCCGCCACCTTCGATGATGATGGAGCCAGGCAGTTTTTCCAGATCGAATGCTTCGTTGGAAAAAATGCAGTGCTCATGGCCTGGAAGCGCCAGGTGAGGATTGGGGCGACCTCCGACGGCGATGATGATCTTGTCCGCGGTCACGCGTTTTCCACCGACATCCAGCGTGTGCCGATCCACCAGCGTGGCGCGCGCCTCGAAGATCTCGGCGCCGGCATTCTCGAGCCCTTTGCGATAGAGCCCTTCAAGCCGGGCGATCTCACGGTCCTTGTTGGCGACGAGCGTTTTCCAGTCAAACGTGGGTTTGGAGACCGACCAGCCATACCCGGCGGCATCTTCGAAATGCTCAGGAAACTGCGAGGCATAGACATAGAGCTTTTTGGGTACGCAGCCGCGAATGACGCATGTGCCGCCGAAGCGGTACTCTTCGGCAATCGCAACGCGTTTACCAAGCCCCGCTGCAAGGCGCGCAGCGCGCACCCCCCCGGATCCACCGCCAATCACAAACAGATCGTAATCGAAATCGCTCATTGTCTGATCCTCGCCCCTTGAACATCAGGAGCTCGCCACGCCCATGCGCTTTTCGAGCTCCGCAGCAACAGGAATGCTGCATCGCCGCATTCACTTAGAAACGCCGGCAGAAGAATAAAAGCCCGGTGCGAAGACCGGGCTCTAACTGTTTCGTGATCGAAAGCTTACTGAGCTTTCGTGCCCTCCTCGGACGCCTCACCATTTCCAGTCGCTTCGGTTGCAGCCTGGATCTGCTGCCCGACCATCTGAGCGAGATCACGCGCGATACCGCGACGCCAGATTTCACCAGCCTTCAGAACCTCGCGAGTGACGATCGGTCCATCCTCGATCAACTTCATGCCTGTGGGAGAGGTATAGAACTGCGCAATCTCGGTGAGCTCCTGCTCCGAGAAGACGCGGGCATAAGCCTGTGCTGCTTCGCGCTCCAGATCGACCCGGCGGCTCGCCAGCTCAATGGCCTTTTCGTCAACCGTGGCATTTATCAGTGCAACCATGTCCGGATTCTTGCGAATGAGCTCGGACTTCAAGGCCGCCGCCGCCTGTGGCAGAACGCCATCGAAATCATCTGTCGCATTGATCGCATCGATCGCGGAGCGCGCCGCGGCAAGATGCGAAGCGGAAATCTCCTGCGCTCCGGCAGGGGTGAAAGCGAACGTCATCGCCACGGCTGCGGAAGCTGCAACAAGGCGGATGCGGGTTGCCAGATTCATATGTTTCTCACTCCATTCTTGTTCATGCGGCCCCGAGGGTTCGCACCTCGCCATCACCAGCCACGAAGGCGGTGTCCGCAAGGTCCAGGAACAGGCCGTGTTCTACAACACCCGGTATGGCGTTCAAAGCGCTTGCCAATGCTCTTGGATCGGGAATGCGGCCAAAAGATGCATCGACGATCAGATGGCCACCATCCGTAACGAACGGTGCTCCGTTCCTTTCCCGAACCTCCAGGCTCCCGTCGAGTCCGAGCTGGCGTGCAACTTTGCCGATTGCCCGCACCGTGGCGCCAAGGCCGAACGCATTGACCTCGATCGGCAACGGGAAACGACCGAGCGTTTCAACGATTTTCGACTTGTCGGCAATGACGATCATCCGTTCGGAAGCCGCTGCCACGATCTTTTCGCGCAGCAACGCACCTCCGCCTCCCTTGATCAGCCCGAGTTGCGGCCCGATTTCGTCGGCACCGTCGACAGTCAGATCCAGTTCTGGTGTTTCCTCGAGCGTGGTAAGCGGCACACCAAGTTCGCTGCACAACGCCGCCGTGCGTTCGGAAGTGGGAACACCGATCACGGACAGGCCACCAGCAACACGTTCGGCCAACAGGCGGACGAACTCCTCGGCGGTGGACCCTGTCCCAATTCCGAGTCGCATACCATCTTCAACCTGATCAAGTGCAGCCCGAGCAGCCTCGATCTTCAATTCCCGCATATCCGCCGACATTTCGCCCCCGGTCGTATCTCAGCGGTTCCTAACCCGTTTTATCGCTCCCCGCAATGCAGGCCTACGCACCTGCGCCCGGACAGTACCCAACTTGCTTCACCCAGCCTTGCGCGGTATCCCAGTGAAACTCAACGAAGGGGACATCATGTCAGCGCCAATCATTGTCTTCGATCTCGATGGAACACTGGTCGACACGGCTCCAGACCTGCTCGACAGCCTCAATCACTGCCTCGAGACTGTCGACATGGAGCCGGTGAAACAGGAAGACATCAACCGTATCGTCGGTTTTGGCAGCCGCGTGATGATCGAGCGGGCTTTCGCCCTCCGCAAAAGGCATCTCTCCAGGGACCAGTTGGACACACTTCAGGCGATCTTCCTCGATCACTACACAGCCAACGTTCCCGGACATTCCCGCCCCTTTCCAGGAGCAATCGAGACCATCGAACGCTTTCGGGCGGCCGGGTACACCGCGGCTGTGTGTACCAACAAGCTGGAAGGCATGTCCCTTTCGCTTCTTGAAGCGCTCGGTCTTGTCGGGCATTTTCGGGCAATATGTGGCGGCGACACCTTCCCCATGCGCAAACCCGATCCAGGCCATCTCCTGAGGACCATTGCCATGGCAGGCGCAGATCCGCAACGGGCAGTGATGATTGGCGATTCGCGTACGGATATCGACACCGCGAAGGCCGCCGGCATCCCCGTCATTGCGGTCGATTTCGGCTATACCGATCAGCACGTAAGCACATTCGAGCCCTCGCGCGTGATCTCCCGTTTCGACGAGCTGACGGTCGAAATGGTGGAAAATCTGATTGCCGCGACAGCATCCTGACTGCAGGGCCGAAAGCCCGCTTGACACCCCCCCGCCCCGCCCCTTATATCGCGGCTCGCTTGACGATACTTCGTCAGCGGGCGCGTAGCTCAGCGGGAGAGCACACCCTTCACACGGGTGGGGTCGCAGGTTCAATCCCTGCCGCGCCCACCATCGCATCTTACCTTATTCAGCTTTTCTGACAGACCTGACGGCCACGCTTTCCGCGGCATCACGCCCGGCCGGATCATTAGAATTTTATTCTTATCTTATTGTTTTTACTTACTTCTCCTTCATCAGAATCATTGATCTCCTAACAGGCAAGGCATGGAGATCAACCCGATGCAGGAGACGGGAGATGACATCCCGCTACGAAATAATCCTGGACCCCTCAGAGCTCTGGACTGTCTGGGACAATCTGCGAAACGAACCGGCAATGATCGGCATGACGGTCGTGGCCGGTATCAGCAAATCTGAGGCAGAAGACGCCTGCTATGTTCTCAATGAGGTAGAGAAGCGCCGCCTCGCGCGCGAGGAACGCAAGAAAGTCGCCAACTCCTGAGCGGGTGCATACGGCTCTTTGCCGCGGGTAGAACGCACCCGCTATAGCGATGGTGGCGCGCCAACGATGCCGAGACCTTGCGCTGAAGTTGCGATTCCAGACTTTTCAAGACCCGCGGATCAGCCTAAGCGGAGGGAGTGACTGAATACCGGAGTGATCCCGCATGAACCGCACAGCGTCCGCCTTTCTTCTCGTTGCCGTTTTAACGGGATCGCTGGCAGCCCTTGGGTTTGCGCTTCAGATCAAGGGATACGGCTTTGGCAGCCTCGGCAATGAAAGGCTTGACGGATTGGCCAGCGCAACAAGCTTCGTGCCACTGGCCGCTCTCTACGCCCTCGCAGCCATGCTGGTCACGATACTGCCCATCCGGGCAGCAGCGGTGGTCCATGCAAGCGGCACGACCCCGGTCTATCTGGCGGCTGTTGTTCTTTTGGCGACGATAGTCGGTGTCCAGGGAGCGCGACTGGCTTTCGGCAATACGGAAGCACTGCGAGCGCTTCTCGATTGGCAGTTCCTTTTCGCCGCGGGAATCGTAGCGGCTCATCTTTCGCTCGACACTCTAAGGCGCAATGTGCTCCTGCGGACACTGGCATTTATCGGCTTCGGCGTGGCTACTCTCGCCTGTCTCTACTGGACTTTCCGATTCTGACAGGTCTCCCATACTGACGGCCCGTCGAATCGCTGCGATCCCGTACAGTAGCCTTATAGGTACAAAGCTGTGGAAAGCGGCATATTCCGGCCATGCGTTCCCCGACTCACCCAAACCTGGCTACCCCGTCTCTACCCATTTTGATGTGGTGGGTGGACCTATGGTCAGGCCTCGGTGCGCCCCAATCGACCGAATTTGCAGGTTTTTTGTTCGCTGCCCCGGCACGACAATTCCTCCCGTCGGATAAGCCCGTCCCTGACGTGAAAACTGTTCATGGGTCGCAACGATGATGTGGGCGGTGGGGATTCACACCTGGTTCACGGGTCTCATCCGGCAGAGGGAGGAGTGCATCTTCATTCGATGTCCGAACGTGGCTCTGCACTTCCAAAGGCGGCCCTTGGGTCGCGAAACAGCAGGACCGTGTAGACACAATATCACCTGAGAGATGAACAGTGATCGTGTCCACACGGTTCTCATTTTGAGGATGAGGACACGATCATGCCCAAGCAAAACGGTTTTGGCGTTTTCTTCCCTGGCTGGCCTGGCAACAATCAGGACCAGGACCAGCATCAACATCAGCATCAAGGTGAATGGCAGCATCAGGGCCAGGAACAGACCGCAATCAACGCAGCGGAAAACACCGCGGGCAACAATGCGGACAACGGCGCTACCAACGATGCCGATAACACCAGCAACAATGCCGGTACGAACGTCGCATCCAATGCGGCGCAGAATGCAGCAACCAATCAGGCTGGCAACACTGCTGAAAATGCGGCCACCAATGCAGCTGACAATGCTGCCAGCAACAATGCCCGCAATGCGGCGCAGAACAACGCCGAGAACAATGCGACCAACAATACCGACGTGGCCACCAACGTCGCCACCTCGGTCAACACATCCGTGAACGTCGGTCTGGACGGCTTTGTGCCTACCGACAACGACTTCGCTGATGTGGACATCTACGGAGGTGGAACGGTCGACCAGCTGTTCATCAACCGCGATGGCGAGATTTCATACGACCCGGGCGACGACATGTCGTTCGACGACATTCTCAACAACTCGCTCAATGGCGGTGGAAACGACAACGCCTTCGTGATCGGTCAGGTGAACGATCTGGTCGACAATGACACTCTTGAGAACCCGAACGTCTCAAATGAGGCCGCGTTCAATCAGAACGGCCATGCGACGGGCGGCAATGCGACAGCCGATGATGGCATCGTAGCCGGCGGCGACGGTGGCGAAGGCGGCGGCGATGCCGACGCGGATGGCGGCAATGGTGCGCACGGTTATGCCGACGGTGGCTATGCCCGCGGCGGCATGGCTGACGACGCCAAAGCCTATGGCGGCAACGGTAACGGCGCTGCAGGCGGGTCAGGCGGAACGGCGACCGGCACGGGTCTCGGCCTTGGTGGTCTGGGCGTCGGCGTCGGTCTTGGCGGCGATGGTGGCACAGGTGGTGCCGGCGGCGCAGGCGGAACTGGTGGCGCAGGCGGCCTGGGCGGTTATGGCACAGGTGGCGCAGGTGGTACCGGAACGGGTGGCGCCGGCGGTGAAGGCTCCGGTGGCGAAGGCGGCTCGGGCGGTGAAGCCGGCAGCGGCGGAAACGCTGCAGCAGACGCCGCAGCTGCAGCCGATGCAGCCGCAGCTTCCGGCGGTCTCGGACTTGGCGGTGCAGCAGACGCAGCCGCTGCCGCCGATGCGGCCGCAGCCGCAGGTGGTGCAGGCGGCGCAGCTGGCGCTGGCGGGGCCGGCGGAACCGGTACCGGTGCTGCAGGCGGTGAAGGCTCCGGCGGCAACGGCGGAACAGGCACCGGCGGCGACGGCGGTGTAGGCGGCATGGGCGGTATAGGTGGCCTGGGCGGCGCAGCCGATGGCGGCGCAGGCCTCGGCTTCGGCCTTGGCGAAGGAGAAGGCTTCGGCCTGGGCGCTGCACGCGGTGGCGACGGTGGAAATGGTGGCAACGGCGCAGGCGGTTGGGCTTCTGCTATCGGCGGTGACGCTGGTGACGCATGGGCCGGACCGGTCTCAGGTGGCAACGGCGGCGCCGGCGGCATGGGCGGCATCGCGACCACAGGTGCAGGCGGCGCAGGCGGCGCCGGTGGCATGTGGGGTTCCAACAATGGCGATGACGGCTATGTGAATGGCATCTCAGAAGCAAGTGCGGATGCACTTGTCGACACCAGTGCCTTCAATCAGCAGATCGTCATGGGCGCGAACGTGCTCGGCAACACCGTGGATACCACAGTGGTAGGCGGCGATCTCAACAGCACCGTCGTCGGTGAAGACGACGCCTGACGACAAGCGACTTCCGGCGCCCACCCCCCTGGGCGCCGGAATCGGAGGTTTGCGCCATTCACCCTTCGTCTGACAC
This sequence comes from Nitratireductor sp., assembly GCF_017794765.1. Taxonomy (GTDB): domain Bacteria; phylum Pseudomonadota; class Alphaproteobacteria; order Rhizobiales; family Rhizobiaceae; genus Nitratireductor. The sequence continues at coordinate 2,778,293 of NZ_CP051236.1, forward strand.
CCGCAAACCTCCGCACCTTTCGAGCGGTGCACAGGCAATGATGGTCGGCAGAATGTCGATCCAGCCAGGTCGAAGCAAGGTGATGCTTTATGCATATGGATCAAACCACGGAAGCTATCGCCCACTTCATAGGACTGTTCTCCCAGGCCGTTGAGGAAGCCAGGCTGCGACTGGACTATGAAGACTTCAAGGCGTTGCCCGACACCACTCTTGAGCCAAACGAACTTCTCAATGTGAAGATTAACATTGTCAGCCCTTACGCCCTTGAAGGCTTCTCCCCACAGATCGAATACACTCCACCGCCAACCGATGGATTTGACGCTCATGTCATTGTCCATGTGCGTTACAATCCAATCCCCTTCCAGCTCGGCGGCCAAAGCGCTGGTCCTGTTCCGACAGTTGGCGGCACACCCTCCTCGGCAGGCGACACGGAGTTCTTTGCCGAATACCAGCCGCCCGGCTCCCTCGCGTTTTATCTCAAGCAGCAGGCGTATCTGGAGGACAATGATTATCTGAGCATAGGAAATCACGGACTACGCCTCACCCCTGTCGCTGACGCTGACGCGGCACTCGCAAACCTCATCGAGGCAGCCTCGCCTCTACAGCCGTTTTCCGATCTTGAGGAGCCCGGCTCCGCGGCGGAGATCGGCGACTTCATAATCCATGCTCCCGACCTCGCCGATGCGTTCATCAGCACACTTGGCGAAGGTGACGGTGTGATTGTTCTGCGGGGCGAATCTCTCGAAGGCAGCTTTCTGAACGGTGAGGAAGTCGAGGAACTACCTGACTTGGAAGCGCATCTCCCAAAGAAAATCACGGGAAATGAAGACGCGGACCCGGTCGAGACCGATTTCTCAACGCAATCGACAATGCATGTAGAGGCGGGAGCGAACGTCCTGGTCAATGAAGCGACCCTCGTGAACGACTGGTACGGAGCTCCCGTACTCGCGGTAGCCGGCGACTATGTCCATTTCAACGCGATCAGCCAGTTGAACGTATGGAGCGATAACGACACGACGAGCGCGGCGCTCAACGGCTGGAAATCGCTGATCGAAACGCCAACCAAAGCTTTCAACACGGCCACCATCCAGACGATCGACAACCCGCCTCCGGCCGGTCTCCAGAATGCAGAAGGTGCCCCTGTGTTCCCGACTCACTGGCAGGTTTCAAGAATCGACGGCGACCTGATGCTGACCAACTGGATCAAGCAGGTTAGCTTCGTGGAAGACAACGACATAACCATAATGTCGGTTTCCGGTGGCGGAACGGAGATCATTCTCGGCAACAACACCGTCATCAACGCATCGTCGCTTGCCGAACTGGGCAATTATTATGACCTCATCATCGTCGGCGGCAATGTCTACCACGCGAACATCATAAGCCAGACAAACATCCTTCTGGACGACGATGTCGTGGGAACGGTCGGCGACTTTCAGACCGCTGGTTCTGCCTCGTTGTCGACTAGCGGAAATCTCCTCTGGAACGAGGCTTCCATCACCCAGTATGGCACAATGTCGTTCGATGCGATGCCCCCGTCCTACATGGAAGCATTGAACCAGTTGGCCGGTGGGGCAGGCCCTGCCCCGCAATCGCTTCTTTCGTCAGTGGATTTTGCCGGAGTGCCAGCCATTCGGGTTCTCTACATTTCCGGCGACGTGGTCGATCTACAATATGTCAGCCAGACCAATGTGCTGGGTGATGCAGACCAGGTCGCGCTTGCAAAAAGCCAGAGCTCGGCGCACGCCGATGCATCATGGGAGATTTCTACCGGCTCCAACGCACTCGTCAACCAGGCGTCCATTATCGATGGGGGCGTTAACTCGACGACTTACACTGCGGGCTCTGTCTATTCGGACGAGTTGCTCATTCAGGCTGAACTGATCTCCAGCGATACCAACCTCTATACGCAGAGTGCTGACGCATTGATCAGCGAGGCCGTGGTGTTTCTGAGCGATGATCTCGTAGCGCCAGGCGAAGGAGACGCTAACCAAAATCCGTCCAATGCCTCCAACCCTGACGGTGGCACAGCGGACGTGATGCAGACAATGCTTGGATAGCAGAGAGCCGGGGGGAACAACATGCTGGACAAACCTACAAAGCGACCGGCCCATGTGAATGATGCATCGTCCTGCGCGCCAGGCATGGAAGACCAAGCGCGCAAGCAGCGTATTCTGCGCGCTGCCGATGAAGAGATTTCACGCATTTTCAGGGAAGTGGATGCGCGGGCTGCAAAGCAAAGCCCGGAAGTGGGGAAGGAAAAATCCACTGACGATTTCATCCCCGGAGATGACAACGCGTCTGGGACGCCCGAGGACAAACCGGTTGCCAGGTCAGCGTGTCCCGACGACATTCCCGCCGAGGCACCGGTTCAGCACCCCCAAAGTGCCCCCGGGCAAAGCGAAGTCCATGAAGCTCGATCAAGCGGCAAAACTGCGGAAATGGCGAACAGCAGCGGCGCCAAAGGCTCGTTTCACCGCCGGCTTGGTCCAGTAGACTTTTCAAAGAGCCTCACCGCGGGCCTGTCAGCGGTTCGCAAAAACATGCTCATGGTGCTCCTCTTCACCAATGCGAGCAACATCCTCGTCCTCGCCATCCCGATCTATCTCTTTCAGATTTCCGACCGCGTTCTGACAAGTCGCTCAACCGATACGCTCATTATGCTGACGATTGTCATCGTGGGCGCGGTGCTGCTCCAGGCCGTTTTCGACGCTATAAGAAGATTTATCCTGATGCGCACTGCGGTCGAGGTCGCGGCTCAATTGGGGGCGCCGATCTTGAGTGCGGCGGCGCGCGCTTCGCTGCACGGAACCGGACGCGAGTACCAGACCCTCGGCGACCTGCAGCAACTGCGCTCATTTCTGGTGTCAGGCACGCTGCTCGCCTTCCTCGACATCCCTTTCGCCCCGATCTTCGTGCTGGCCGTATTCCTGGTCCATCCTCATCTGGGAAGCATAGTGGTCCTGTCGGCACTCCTCCTTACCCTGGTCGCCTTCATCAACCAGCGCGCCACAGCCGCCCCGTTTGGCGAAGCGAATGTCTATCAAAGCAAAGCCAATCTGCATCTCGACTCCATGGCGCGGAATTCGCAGATCATCAACGCTCTGGCGATGATCCCGGAAGCGGTGAAGATCTGGGGGCAGGACACGGCCGGTTCGCTGAAGGCTCAGGTCAAGGCACAGGACCGCAACATCGTTTCAGCAGCCACCTCGCGCGCCATCCGCCTTCTGACGCAGGTGGCCCTGCTTGGCTGGGGGGCATATCTCGCCATCCAGGGACACATAACCGGTGGCATGGTGATCGCTGCCTCCATCATCGCAGGCCGAGCACTGGCGCCGATAGAAGGTTCAATCGAAGGCTGGAACCAGTTCATTCTTTCCCGGGGAGCCTACCGGCGGATCAGCACGCTGCTCCGCTCCTCTCCCCTGAATCTCGAACGGCTGGTTCTCCCGAAGCCCGAAGGCAGGCTGGATGTGGAACGGGTGCTGTATGTGCCGCAGGGCACGAAACGGGTCGTTCTCAACGGCATCAATTTCTCTCTGCGACCAGGGGACTCCCTCGCCGTGATCGGCAATTCCGGCGCAGGAAAGACGACGCTCGGCAAAATGCTCGTGGGGTCGATATTGCCCACCTCGGGCAGCGTCCGGCTGGACCTCATGGACCTGCGCAACTGGGATCAGCGGCAATTCGGCGACAATATCGGTTATCTCCCGCAGGACGTTCAGCTCTTCCCCGGTTCGATCAAAGCCAACATTGCGCGCATGCGCGACGATGTGGAGGATCAGGAAATCTATCAGGCGGCAATTCTCGCCGATGTGCATGAGATGATCGCAACATTCCCGCAAGGTTACGAAACAATCGTGGCGGCCGACGGCTCCCCCCTGTCAGGTGGACAAAAGCAGCGTATCGCCCTCGCCCGTGCCTTCTTCGGCAATCCGCGCATGATTGTCCTCGACGAACCGAATTCGAACCTGGACAGCGCCGGCGATGCCGCTCTTGCGCGGGCGTTGAAGCATGCCAAGCAGAACCGGATCACTGCGGTCGTGATCACCCAGCGCCCGTCCCTGCTCCAGCATGTCGACAAGATCCTGCTGATGACGAACGGAACGATTTCCATGTTCGGCCGCCGCGAGGACGTGCTGCGCGCCCTTGCAGCCCATCAGGCCGGTCAATTGCAAAATGGCCCTCTGGCCACTCAGCTTCCCTGAAGGCAGGCTTCCGATGAGTTCCTCAGATATCGCAAAACTCCAGGACATGACATGGTACGCGGAAGTTCCGCGTTCGATACGCAAGCAATCCATAGCCGGGGTCGTTCTACTGATTCTTTGTTTCGGCGGTTTCGGTGTCTGGGCGAGCTTTGCCCCTTTGGCCGCGGCCGTCATCTCGCAGGGCAGTTTCGTCGCCACTGGTCAGAACAAGATCGTCCAGCATCTCGAAGGCGGCGTCATCAAGGAAATTCTTGTTTCGGAAGGTGACCATATCATCGCCGGTCAACCCTTGTTGCAGCTTGATGAGACGTCAGCTCTTGCCAATGAGCGGCAGCTTTTTCTCCGGCGCGCCCGCCTGCTGGCCATCGTCGCCCGATTGAGCGCAGAGTATCAGGAAAGGGATAATATCGACTTTCCTGACGAGCTGACGGAGCGAATGATCGATCCGGAAGTCGCTGAAATCCTCGATAGCCAAAAACTCAACTTCGCGTCCTCAAAACGTAAATTGAACAGTGAAATTGAGCTGCTGAACAACAACATCGCCGCACTTGAAATTCGCGGCCGCGGCTACGAGGCTCAGCATCAGGCACTCACCCGCCAACTTGCGTTTCTTTCCGACGAGTTCAACGGCAAGCAAAAGCTCTATGAGCAGGGGCTGATGCGCAAACCGGAGATTTCGGCGATCAAACGGGCCATGGCCGAAGCTGAGGGACAGATCGGACGCCTTGCCGCCGAGGTGGATGAAACGCAGGCGCAGATCGCCCGGTACCGTCAGCAGGCAGCTCAAACCCTTGCAGCCTATCGACAGGCCGCCCTCGATGAGCTGCAGGCAATCGAAGCAGAGCTTGATGCGGTGCGCGAACAATCACGCGCAGCCGAAAACGTCTTGCGCCGCGCCACTATCAATGCGCCCGTTACCGGTACCGTCATAAGACTTTATTATCACACCCCGGGTGGCGTCATCGAAAGCGGCAAGAGTATCGCTGAAATCCTGCCTTCCGATGTTCCCCTGATCATCGAGACCCAGATACCGCGCACCAAGATCGACAGCGTGCGAGTAGGCCAGGAGGCCACGGTCCGACTGACCGCACTCAATCAGCGCACCACACCTGTCCTGATGGGCGAAGTCTTCTATGTTTCCGCCGACGCTCTGCGTGATCAGTCCGCTGCCGACAAGAGCGAGATCTATCTTGCGCGCGTGCGCCTGCCACCAAGCGAACTCGCACGTGTCCGGGGTTTTCTGCCGACACCGGGCATGCCAGCGGAAGTTCTGATCCAGACAACGGAACGCACCTTCTTCGAATATCTCTCGAAACCAATCATGGACAGCATGAACCGCGCCTTCCGTGAGGACTGAACGGCTTTTCAGTGGCAGCGTGGACGCTGGAAATCAGCAGTGCTAGCATGGCTTCATTGAGCCATCCGAGCTGAGTGCGAGAAGTCTTGCGATGAAGGAAGGCAACCCGCGTTTCCGCGACTTACTGACCCTGCTGGGACAGCTGAACTACACATGGACCAACACGGAAAGTCTTCTGATCCATCTTATCGCGGGGCTCGCCCGGGTGGACATGGAAACCGCCACGGTGATTTTCCTGACCCTCAACACCTCCAGAGCCCGTGTCGATCTGGTTGAACGCCTCGCCAAGCTCGGTCGAACTGATCCGCAGATACGTCAGGACGTTCTAGGCGTCACACGCAGCATGATGAGTGAGGCCAGGCTTCGGAACAAGTACAATCACTGCATTTATTCCTTCGATGACGCCGGAGAGAATGTCTCGACACTACTCATGCGGATTTCGGATTCCGGCGACCGTCTGAAGTATGGAAAGGTCGATGCAATCGATGATGCCGAAATCGCCAACATCACCACTTCCATCAATCGTCTGATCGCCACGAACCGTGAGATCTGGGCGCTGGCGAAGAAGCATGGTTTTCCGGTCTGAAGCCTTCGGCATTGTGCGTCCTCCCTGCTCTCTAACCCGATTGGCTCTCCTCTCAGCCGGATTGATGAATTGGTAGATGCAGGCCGCTGAGGTTACGGTTTCGTCAGAACATCCGCTTTTTTGAGAAAACGGACGAAACGGGCCAAAATCTCCGAAAATGTCGCTGAACCATCTCAAACAGGGCCTCAAACAAGCGCATGGAACAGCGCTCCTGCCGTTTCGGGCGGCGGCGGGCCGCATACGGATGGTCGCGCATCGTTCGGTGCGCTTCTCCGGCGTCTACGCCAACTATGACGATGCCTTGAGCGCCGCCAGCCGGCGCGGTCTTGCCGGGTACGATCATGACGCAGTCGCTGGCGTGGCTTTCGAGCAGATGTGCCGATTGATGCCGTGGGACTACCCGGTTCTGTTCTGGCTCAGTCAACTACGGCAAGACATCCGTTCACTGCTTGATGCAGGTGGCCATATGGGCACGAAATTCCGCGCGTTCAGAAGCATTCTGCCTGAAATCGACTGCCTTGAATGGACCGTTTACGACTTGCCTGCCATTGTCAAAGCTGGAGAAGAACGCGCGCGCGACGATGATATCTGGAGTTTGCGCTTTACGGGCAGCCTGGACGATCGCGGCCCCTACGACCTGTTTCTCGGATCAGGCTTGTTGCAATATCTCGATCTTCCGTTGGCCGTTCTTCTGGGACGTCTGGTGGCGCTCCCAAAACATCTGCTCCTGAACAAGGTGGCACTGCGGAAGGGAAAAACCATCGTCACGCTGGAACGGATCGGGCCGGCACTGGTCCCCTACCACATCCGTAGCGAGGCCTCGTTTCTGGAAGCGATCGAAGGGATGGGCTATCGGGTCGTTGACCGCTGGAATATTCCTTCACTTTCTCACGTCATCGACACGCACCCCGAATACGGTGCGAGCGAAAGTGCCGGTTTCTATTGCGTAAGGGACTGACCGGCATCACGCACCGGGTACCAGTACCCACAGTCATGCCGATTGCGCATGTCTGCACTTCTCCTGTGTCTCTTTCCTTGGAGCGCATTCTCCTCTACCACGGAGCCGGTTCATTTCGAGGTAGAGAAAGTGCAACCATCCACGATCCGGACGGCCACCTATCCAGCGGCGATTTTCGCTGTTTATGTCGCTGCTTCGATGCTTCTCCCAGCTGCAGTTGATCTCTATTACGGAAATGATGATTGGCAGATTTTCGTTGTCTGCTCGTTGGCGACGGGCGCCATCGCCCTCACAATTGCTGCAGCTACGCGTGCGCCGCTCACTCGTGGCTCCACGCAGTCGACGTTTCTGGTCGTGGTGCTGCTATGGCTAATGCTTGGCCTGGTTGGTGCCCTGCCATTCTACACGGCGTCGCTGAAACTCGACCTTGCCGAGGCCGTTTTCGAATCGGTGTCTGCCATCACCACCACAGGATCGACCGTCATCGCCGGACTGGACACCCTGCCTCCCGGGCTGCTGCTGTGGCGCTCGATCCTGCAATGGATTGGCGGTATTGGCGTGGTCGCGCTCGGCCTTTTCCTGCTGCCGCTGCTCAAGGTGGGTGGCTTTTCCTACTTTCGGGTCGAATCATCGGACATCGAGAACCGTCCCTTTGAACGCTTCATCAGCTTTCTCATCGCGCTTGTCGGCATCTACTGTCTTTTGACAGCGCTTTGCGCCCTTGCATATGCGGCCGCCGGCATGAGCAATTTTGATGCGGTCAACCACGCCATGACCACCATCGCGACAGGTGGTTTTTCCACGCATGACGCATCCTTTGGCTATTTTGAAGGCAATGCCGTGTTGTGGGTGGGAACAGTCTTCATGCTGCTCGCCGCCCTGCCCTTCTCAATCCTGGTGTTGTTCTTCGCGCGTGGGCGCCTTGACGCCCTGCGTGACCCGCAGATCAGGCTTTTCCTGAGTTATGTGGCGGTGATCGTTCTTGTTCTGGCCGTACAGCGTCGCCTTGCCAGCGGTGATCCATTCGACGACATTCTTGCGTCCACCGCTTTCAATTTCGCTTCGATCATCACCACGACCGGCTTTGCCAGCGAAGATTATACGCTTTGGGGGCCGTTCGCAGTGACATTGGCCTTTTTTGCGACCTTTTTGGGAGGTTGTTCCGGTTCAACCTCCGGCGGCGTCAAGGCATACCGCTTCCTCATTCTGGGAGCGATGCTGCGCAACGGCCTGCGTTTGCTCATTCATCCCCATTCCGTCCAGGCCCTGCGGTATGGCAAACGCGTCGTCGACGAAGAGATGCAGCGCTCCGTGGTTCTGTTCGTGACCGGCTTTCTGATATCGTGGGTGGTGGCAACGCTTTTGCTGGCTGCAACAGGTCTTGACTTCCTGACCTCGATAACCGGTTCGCTCACCGCGTTGACCAATGTTGGTCCCGGACTGGGGACGACGATCGGCCCCGCCGGTAATTTCGTACCGCTCAGCGATTTCGCAAAATGGGTCCTTTCCGGGACAATGCTGCTCGGCCGGCTGGAAATCCTCGCAGTTGTGGTTCTCCTGGTTCCGACATTTTGGCGCGACTGACCGGTGGCATGTTCGGTCCGCCGGGCGGTATCTCCCGCCGGGGCGGGGCGCAATCAGATGCTGGAAGAACGCAGATCCGTGGTCTTCTCCAGCGCAGCTTTCAAGTGCGCATCGCGCTCGTATATATCACCATGATAGGCAATCACCCCATCCGTCTGCGGCCAGGCAGTGAAATAGCCGATATAGACCGGTATGTCGCGCTCGACCTTGCGCCGGGTGGGACGGCTGCGGTCGCCGGTCTCGATAGCGCGCGAGACCTCGTCAACAGAGATGCCGAGGACCGCTGCCGCCATGGCGCGCGGGTCCGCAAGCCTAACACAGCCGTGGCTGAACGCGCGCGTGTCTCTCTGAAACAGGCTCTTGGCCGGTGTGTCGTGCATGTAGATCGCATGGCGATTGGGAAAGAGTATCTTAAGTTCGCCCAGCGCATTGCTGCGTCCGGGCTTCTGGCGAACGCTGTAGGGAACATTCGCTCCATAGCGTCCCCAGTTTACGGCGGAAGACGAGACCTTGCGTCCCTGACTGTTGATCACCTCATAGCCATTCCGGTCGAGATAGCTCGGGTCGCGCCAGAGCTTCGGAAGCATCTCGTTGACGATGATGGACCGCGGAACGCCCCAGTATGGGTTGAACTCCACGGTTTCCAGCTTGTCGTAGAAGAAGCTCGTCTGATTGGCATTGCGTCCAACCACCGTGCGCATGGAAAGCCGCGGTTCTCCATTCTCGAAGAAATCGACGTTGAAGGCGGCGGCATTGATGACAACGCGCGTATCACCCAGTTCCGAGGGGTGCCAGCGCAACCGTTCGAGCGCATAAAGCACCTTCTCGATCCGCGCGGTTTTTGAAACGCCCGCGATCGCCGCGACCGTCCGTGGCCCAATGATGCCATCCGGTTTGAGACCGTGAATTTCCTGCGCGGCCTTGATCACCGGAACAAGGGCATCATCGTACGCTTCACTGCCCTGATGCTCCTTCAAAACAGCGCCATGAGCCTCCAGAAAGGCATCGCTGGCATCACGTTCGATGATTTTGAGTAGCTTGGCGAATTCAGTAGATCTTCCACCGGGTCGGACAAACGCCTTCGGGTCAACGATGATCTCCCGCTCGGCAGCGCCGCGCAAAACCTCCAGCTCGGCACGAAGCTGGCGATAAACGTCATTGCGCGGGTGCAAACCCTCAAGATAGAGATCCGCCTCCGTCATGTTCGCCATGAAGCCAATGCTCTGAACCAGATCCATCGGTTTCTCGGGAAAGTCATGATAACCGGAGAGCTTGTTGGGATTGACACGGCCAGCATGCGCATCACGCGCGTACCGCAGAGCACGTGCGGTTAGCGTCATCTCGAAGCGGATCAGCTCTTTCTGGCGGCTTGCGATGTCGTCGTAGGAAAAGTCGCTCGAAGGGACCCCGACCGTATAATCGACATCGGACAGCCCGTGGCTGGAGGCTTCCGAGAGCACCCGCAGAACGCGTTTTGCCCGTTCGTTGACCTGGTAACCGGAAACCCAAATGAAGTCGGGATTCTTCGAGTAAAACGCTACGATTGCCTGGGCAATGTCCTTTTCCGCGTATAACTCGACCCCTTCCACCATGGGTAGGGCTTCCCGGAAGGATACGCCCTCAAGGGTCGGCGCGAATGCCCCTTCAGCCGGCGAGAGCGAAATCTCGGAAAACTCGACATGAGCGAGCGGTTCCGCCTTGTAGCTATAGTATGAGGGACCGGCAATCCTCGGCGCTTTGGCAGGCTTCCGCTTTACCGGAGCGGGCTTGACTGGCCTCGGGGGCTCGCTTCGGACTCGGGCAGGTTTTCGATTGATCCCTCCGAAGAGCATGTCAAAAAGATTATCCGACTGCGCATGGGCCTGCCCCACACCTCCAGCGAACAGCATAGCCGCCATACAGGTCAGCCCGCTTTTGCGCATGGACTTCAACATAATCGATCACCCCGCCGAGATTCGAACTCGTTGCCACAACCAGAATAGTCAGTTTCACAACCAAAATAACAGGTCTCCGCCACAAGGTCGCGGGCTGATCGATAAAATTGTTATGAAATTCACGCTCAATCGGAGACTGGTAAACAATCTTCTAATGCTACAGTGGCAGATGGCTTCAACCATCTGGACCTGCGCGTTGCCACGAAGGCCGCGGCACGTGCAGCAATGGCTCCGTCGGCAAGAATGCGGCGATGTCCAAGGCCGGGCGCCCATACCACGGTGACATGCTCCCCCGCCCCGCCCATTGCACTCGCATCCGATGCCGGCACCTCCTTGTCTTCCGGAGCGTGTATGACAAGTGTGGGAATCTGGATCTGCCGCAATTGATCAGCAGCGACGAACGCCTGCAAAGGCGTTCCGGCGATGTCCTCGACACAACCTTCAAGTGCCTTTTGTGTCCGTTGACCAAGACCGAAAAAAGCACCGAACTGTGAGAAGAGCTCTGGAAGCGCATTGGGTGACGCAATGGTCACCAGACGTCGCACACGCACGGGCGCGATCCCCCCGACGGAACCCGCAATCGCATTGAGCGCAACCGCTCCACCAAAGGAATGCCCCACCATGGCATCGAACGGCCCCAGCCATTGAGCGGCAGAACTTACCGCAGCAACTGCCTTGGGTAGATTCAGGTTTCTCCCACCTGACGCTCCATGGCCAGGCAAGTCGACTGAAACGACTCGAAAACCTCGCTGAAGCAATGCTTCCACTATCACCCGCATATGTTCCGAACGTGAGCGCCACCCGTGAAGAACCAGTACTGCCGGACCATCGCGCCGAGCGCCCCAATTCGTGAATTCATAAGCGACGATCTCGCCATGCGACGTCGTCAGCGAGTGTCTGCGTGCCTGTTGCATGAACTCCCTGGACTGGGCGAGTATACGCCTTTCCTTCTCTGTCAGTCGCCTCGGGTCGGGCGTTCTGCAAAACAACCAGAACGCCACACGACCGCCGAGACTTGGCGCGACATATTCGAATGTGCCAAAAAGGTGTTTCAGGATGAGCAGGCTGAAACGAGTCATGGTGGAAACCCAGATAATGTTCAAGCATGAACAAAGTTAGTTCAATCATGAACAAAATACAAGAACTCCCCTGGGACAATCCGCGCTTTCGCACATGGATCGCCGTTGCACGTGCTGAGAAAGCCATTGTGCGAGCGCTCAGCAAGTCGCTCGAGCCCCTCGGCCTGAAGATTGCGCAACTCGACATGCTGATGAACCTCTATCGTCATCCCGGCCAATCTCAGCATGATCTCGCCCGGCGTCTTCTGGTCGGACGCTCAAACATCACCATGCTGTTGCCCCAACTTGAAACACAGGGATTGGTACGTCGCGAAAACGACGCCAATGACCGGCGTGTGTTACGCCTCTACCTGACGCCGGATGGCGAGGAGCGCTTGATGGAAGCGCTTGCGGTTTACACCAAGCTCATTGATCGCGTGATGGCACAATCGACGCCTGCACAATGTGAAGCGATGGGGGAGCAAATGCGCCGCATCAGTGAGGCGCTCGCCGAAGATTGAAGAGCCGGTTTTCGACCGACGCTGCCTTTCTTACGTGTCGCTTTCAGCGTCCGGTGTTTTCAGATAGTTGCGCGGCGATGCACCCAGCATTCGCTTAAACATCGTCGTGAAGGCAGCGACGCTCTCATAGCCCAGGTCCAAAGCCACAGTGGTCACGGCTTCTCCGCTTGCCAGCCTCGGCAACGCAGCAAACAGGCTGGCCTGCTGGCGCCAAAGCGAGAGGCTGAGCCCCACCTCCTGCTTGAAACGTCGAGTAAACGTGCGGCGGCTCATGCCCGCCGAATACGCCCATTGATCAATGGTGACGCGACTTTCCGGTGTTTCAAGAAAGGCACGACACATACGCGCAAGCCGCGGGTCAGACGGAAATGGCAATCCCAGCGGCAGTTCGGGCAAACGCGGAATTTCATGCATGATGAGCTCGTAGAGCAAACCGTTCCGGCCGGTCGGCTGAGCCACATGTGGCAGCGACGCCACTTCTTCCAGAAGGCTGCGCATAAGCGGGGTGATACGGACAACCCGGGGCCGCGATGGCAAATCAGGGATCGCTTCAGGCAGAACATAAACCGATTGCATACGCACATCGGTCATCATCTCCACCGCATGCTCCAGCCCCGAGGGTATCCAGATCGCCTGTCCGGTCGGTACAATCCAGTGGCCGAACCCTGTTTTGACCAGCGCCACCCCGCGGCTGGCATGAAGGAGCTGCCCCCGCCTGTGTCGGTGGACCGGCACCTCGGCATGTGCCGCCTGCGCGATTTCACCGATGACAAGATCGCCCTCAACTTCCTCGAGCCATGAGCGACGCTTTTCATCGTCGACCGGCCGGTCCCTGTTGAAAACAACCTTATTGGGACTGGGGGGAGAATTCATTTGGCCCACTTGCGAAAAAACTAGACCAAATCACCGAGGCAGGTCATTTGCAAGAGGCGTATAAGCGGCTGCCCTTCAATTGGCAGCCTCTTCCCATGGAGCATTGACGTGACCGACACCACCGCCGACCGGCCCTCCGTACCAGCAGAACAGACCGCGTTCGCGGTACTTATGGCCGTCAGCTTCTGCCACATGCTGAACGACATCATGCAGTCGATGCTTGCGGCGATCTATCCAATGCTGAAAAGCGATTACGGGCTGGATTTCTGGCAGATCGGTCTCTTGACCATGGCATTTCAGGTGACCGCATCGCTGCTCCAGCCGGCAATCGGGCTGACCACCGACAAGAAACCCATGCCCTACTCCCTGCCGGTTGGCATGGGTTCGACCTTCATCGGATTGCTTCTGTTGGCGACGGCCGCCAACTACTCGCTGCTCCTGATCGGCGCTATGTTCATTGGACTGGGCTCAGCAATCTTTCACCCAGAATCCTCCCGTGTGGCGCGTCTCGCCTCGGGTGGACGGTATGGGCTGGCGCAGGCGGTTTTCCAGGTGGGCGGCAATGCCGGCACGGCAATCGGTCCGCTGCTCGCCGCATTTATCGTGGTACCAAGGGGTCAGGGCAGTGTCGCGTGGTTCTCTCTCGCAGCACTCCTCGGCATGATCGTTCTGTGGCGCGTAAGCGCATGGTATGCCGCATACCGCCAGCGCACTGCAAAACGTGCAGGACCTTCTCCGGCCCTCAACCTACCACGCGGCAAGATCGCCATGTCGCTTGCGATTCTGATCTCACTGGTGTTCGCGAAGAACGTCTACATGGCAGGAATTTCAAGCTATTATACTTTTTTCCTGATCGAAAAATTCGGCGTCACCGTCCAGCAGTCGCAGATCCTTCTGTTCGTTTTCCTCGGCTCGGTCGCGGCCGGAACCGTTCTGGGCGGATTGATCGGTGATCGTATCGGATCGAAGACGGTGATCTGGTTTTCCATTCTTGGCGTCTTGCCGTTCACCCTGGCTCTTCCCTACGCCAACCTCTTCTGGACTCCGATCCTCACTGTCGCGATCGGCCTTATCCTCGCATCCGCTTTCCCGCAGATCGTGGTCTTCGCGCAGGAGCTGCTGCCGGGCCGTGTGGGCATGGTTGCCGGCATGTTCTTCGGCTTTGCCTTCGGCCTCGGCGGCCTCGGAGCAGCGGTGCTGGGGATCATCGCGGACAGCTCGGGGATCGAGTTCGTCTACAAGATCTGCTCCTTCCTGCCGCTGCTTGGCCTGTTGACCGTGTTTCTTCCAAACCTCAAGAAGACAGGGTGAAGCTGAACGGAGCCTGACGTGAAAGTAAAGCGAATTGTCGCCAACATCGCCTCGGACCAAATCGACAAGGCGAAGCAATTTTATGCCGATGTCCTTGGGCTCGACATCCTGATGGACCAGGGCTGGATCGCAACCTACGGCGCGCAGGAGAAGATGAGCCTGCAGGTGAGTGTCATGTCACAGGGCGGATCGGACACGCCAGTGCCCGATCTTTCCATAGAGGTGGACGATCTCGATGAGGCACTTGAGAGGGTCCGGAAGGCAGGATACCCGGTTGAGTACGGGCCAGCTGTAGAGCCCTGGGGCGTCAGACGCTTCTACACCCGGGACCCCTTCGGAAAGCTGGTAAACATTCTCGTTCACCGCTGAGAGAAACTACCACATGGTCTTTCGGGCACGGCCGGACCACTCCCTGTCATAGGAAGCGCCGTCGATCTCCGCCCGGCTCGTCACCTGGAGAATCTGCCCGGGCGTCGGCAGGTCCTTCGGATCCACATACTTTTCGCTGTTCCAGAGGTCGGAACGAACGATCGCCCGCGCACACTGGAAGTAAACCTCATCCACCGAAAGGACGATGACCGAACGCGGTGCGGCTTTGTCGACGGCAAATGAAGCACACAGGTTCGGATCGGCCGAAAGCCTCGCACGACCGTTGACGCGCAGCGTGGTTCCCGTACCTGGAATAAGGAAGAGAAACGCAACCCGTTCATCACGAACGATATTGCGCAGCGAATCCATACGATTGTTGCCGCGCCGGTCGGGCATCATCAGCGTTTGCTCATCATGGATGCGCACAAAGCCGGGTTTGTCGCCGCGCGGCGAGCAGTCAATCCCCTCAGGCCCGATGGTGGCGAGGGCGACGAAGGGCGACGCTTCGATCAGCGTCGCATACTCTGGTATCACCCGGTCCGTGACCTTGACGAGTGAGGCTTGGCCGGGCGTCCCGTAAAGCGCTTCAAGGGCGTCAATCGACGTAATGGAATGTGCGTCCTGCTCAAGCATCACGGCTCAATCCTTTTTGCTGCAAGTCGTCCAGATACCACTGCCACTTGGCCTGTTTGCTCGTGACGAGTTCATGCAGATAGACCCAGGTGAAAATGCCGCTTTGATGCCCGTCGCTGAACACAAGCCGAACAGCATAGTTGCCGACGGGCTCTGCCCGACTGATGGTTACATGCCGTTTTCCAGAAACTGTCACGCGCTGTTCGGGCGAGTGTCCCTGAACCTCAGCCGAGGGGGATAGCACGCGAAGCATTTCAGCCGACAACTCTGCTGGTTCGGAATCCGAAAACAGAACCGTCATCACGGCACGATCCTTTGAAACACGTAGTTCCTTGGGAGGTTTCATCCGCCACCACCTTTCGGATGTAGACCTATTCGCCTTTGGTCCAACTGAAAAGCCCTGCCCTGCAATTGCCCGGACGATTGCACCAATGCTAGCCTGCAGCGCTTGACCAGCGAACCTTGTGTCACGACATAACAGAGTACCAACCCGATGAAGAATGCCAGCGGAAGCGAGCCCATGACGCAGAGCACCATGATCGATCCTTTCGGGCGCGCGATTGACTATCTGCGTGTTTCGGTGACCGACCGCTGCGATTTTCGTTGTGTTTATTGCATGGCGGAGGACATGACATTTCTCCCCAAACGGGATTTGCTCAGCCTCGAGGAACTGGACCGACTCTGCACCGTCTTCATCGAAAAGGGCGTTCGACGCCTGCGTCTGACCGGCGGAGAACCGCTGGTACGCAAGAACATCATGCATCTGGTGCGCCAGATTTCGCGACATTTGAAGTCCGGTGCGCTCGACGAGCTTACCTTGACAAGCAACGGCTCTCAGCTCGAGCGCTTTGCCGGTGAGCTGGCCGACTGCGGAGTGAAGCGCATCAACGTTTCGATCGACACGCTGGACCCGGACAAATTTCATGCAATCACCCGGTGGGGTAGGCTGGAAAAGGTCATGCGCGGCATTGACGCAGCAGAGGAAGCCGGCCTGAAGATCAAGCTCAACACCGTGGCACTCAAGGGGTTCAACGAAGATGAAATTCCCGCCATGTTGCGCTGGGCGCATGGTCGCGGAATGGATATGACCGTGATCGAAACGATGCCCATGGGCGAGATCGACGGTGACCGCACGGACCAGTATCTTCCGCTGTCCCTCCTTCGGGCTCAACTGGAGCGGCAATTCACACTGAAAGACATTCCCTTCAAAACAGGTGGCCCGGCGCGCTATGTCGAAGTCGCTGAAACCGGCGGAAAGCTCGGCTTCATCACACCGATGACGCACAATTTCTGCGAAAGCTGCAACCGCGTGCGCATCACGTGCACTGGCATGCTTTATATGTGCCTTGGCCAGGACGATTCAGCCGATTTGCGCGCCGCTCTCAGAGCATCGGAAGGCAACGACCTTCTGGCAACAGCCATCGACAGCGCCATCGCCCGCAAGCCCAAAGGGCATGATTTCATCATTGACCGGCGTACCAACCGCCCGTCGGTCTCACGGCATATGAGCGTCACCGGCGGCTAGATCGCAGCCTCCGGTTTTTCAGCCATGAACCGATTGCCAATTCCATAAGGTATACTTAGCATCGGATCCCGTAGTGGAGGTGGGATTCGTTTTTCCCGAAGACCATAGGAACTCATTCCAGGTGGGCACAGTGCGTTGAAAACCGCCGCGTGTTCGCCACTGTGCATCGCGAGGTGGTCGTGTCGTTTTCGCCAAATGCGCGCGGTGCGCTTTTCATGTCCATTGCCATGGCTGGTTTCACCGTCAATGACGGCCTGACAAAGCTCGTGGCCGAAAACATGAACATGGCGCAGGTCATGCTGGTACGCGGGGTCATGGCCACACTGGTGATGCTTCTGCTGGCCTGGCACTGGAAGGCACTGAAGGCGCCGCGTGCGATCTTCCACCCCATGGTGGCATTGCGCGTCGCCGGAGAGACCGGCGCGACCATATGTTTCCTTTCGGCCCTTGCCAATATGCCGATTGCAAACCTTTCAGCCGTCATGCAGGCGCTTCCTCTGGCGGTCACACTCGGCGCAGCCTTCTTTCTGGGCGAGCCCGTCGGCTGGCGCCGCTGGAGCGCGATTCTGGTGGGGTTCATCGGCATCCTGATCATCATCCGCCCTGGCTTTGGTGCCTTCAACGCCTATTCGCTTTACGGCGTCGCAGCGGTCGCCTTTGCCACGATGCGTGATCTCACCACCCGAAAGATCCCACCCGATATTCCCTCGCCCCTGATTTCGGCGGCAACCGCCGCTTCGGTGACGAGCGCCGGCGCGGTTTTACTCGTACCCTACGGGGGCTGGGCCCCGATGAGCGGAACAGATTTCGCTGTTCTCGTGGGCGCCACATTGTGCATCGTTTGCGGCTACCATTTCATCGTGCTGTCGCTGCGTGTTGGCGAGCTCTCCTTCATAGCCCCGTTCCGCTACACAGCACTCCTGTGGGCTATCGGCCTTGGCATCGTATTTTTTGCCGACTGGCCCGATCGCGTAATGATTGGAGGCGCGTTGTTGGTCGTATGTTCGGGTCTCTACACGCTTTACCGCGAACAGATCGTCAACCGGACAAAACCAGCCGCTAAAAGCACCAGTCCTGGAATGGCCACTGAAGGCACATGACGTGCTTCAGCAAATCGCCCAACTTCGCCGGCCAAAGTGAGCATCTCCCGACAAGGCCGGCAACACTCGGCCAAAGTTCTCAGGCCGATGAACATGCAAGGTTCGCAAGACGTTATGGAAAAAATCTTATCCCGCTCCGCAACACCACCTCACATCGTGACACTCGTGATCGCGACCGCAACGGCGGCCGTTTCCATGAACGTTTTTCTGCCATCCCTTCCCGGCATGGCAGAGTATTTCCAGGCGGACTACAGCATCGTTCAACTGGCGGTCTCGCTTTACCTTGCGGCCACAGCCGTCCTCCAGCTGGGGATCGGCCCCGCTTCGGACCATTTCGGTCGCCGTCCGGTCATGCTCACCTGCTTCGCAATATTCATTCTGGCAACCATCGCGGCATTGATGGCGCCCAACATCACCATTTTCCTGATCTGCCGGGTGATGCAGGCCTTCGCGGCCGCCGGCATGGTTCTCTCAAGGGCAATCGTGCGCGACACCGTTGGCGCGGACGAAGCGGCCAGCCGCATTGGTTACATCACCATGGGCATGACGCTCGCCCCCATGCTCGGTCCCCTGATCGGAGGATTTCTGGATGAGCTTTACGGATGGAAAGCAACGTTCTACCTGATCCTCGGCTTCGGGATCATCTCGTTCCTCGTGGTGTATCTCGACCTGGGCGAGACAAACCGTAACCCATCCGCCAGCATGACCGCACAGGTAAGGAATTATCCGGAGCTCTTCCGGGCGAGGCGCTTCTGGGGCTACACGGCAACGGCTGCCATGGCATCCGGCGCTTTTTTTGCCTTTCTTGGGGGTGGACCCTACGTCGCCACCGAAATCCTTGATCTGACGCCATCGCAATACGGGATGTATTTCATCCTGATCTCGGTTGGTTACATGATCGGAAACTTCCTTTCAGGCCGTTTTTCAAGGCGCATCGGCATCAATCCCATGATGCTAGCGGGCAATATTCTTGCCTCTCTCGGCCTCGTTCTTTCACTGGTGCTGTTTGCAGCAGGGCTTTTTCATCCGATGTCGCTTTTCGGCCCATCGTTTTTCGTCGGTATCGGCAACGGCATGACCATGCCAAATGCCAATGCCGGCATTGTCAGCGTCCGGCCGCATCTTGCCGGTTCGGCCTCCGGCCTCGGCGGAGCGCTGCAGATCGGCGGCGGAGCGGCGCTCTCAGTGATAGCCGGAGCTGTTCTTTCTCCGGAAACCGGGCCATTCCCGCTAATATGGGTGATGCTTGCATCTTCCACGCTCGCCATCGTCGCATCGCTCTACGTGATCTATGTGGCCCGCCAGGCAGGAAACATCTGAGGGAGACGATGGGCTTGGGCGTTGCTGGAGTAATCCTTGCCGGCGGAACGGCACAGCGCATGGGTGGCGGCGACAAGGGATTGCTGCGTCTCAACGCGTCAACGATCATTGAGACGGTGATGGAGAGGCTCGCGCCTCAGGTTGACCGCATGGTGCTCAACGCCAATGGCGACCCGCACAGGTTCGCCCCGCTTGGGCTTGAGGTGGTTCCCGATCCCCTCCCCGAACCCATGGGTCCGTTGGGCGGCGTTCTCGCCGGCCTTGAATGGGCAAAAACCAGCACTCCCAGACCATCACATATCGTGACAGCGGCAGCAGACACGCCTTTTCTTCCCGGAAACCTTGTTACGCGCCTTATGGAGGCCACCCGTGTTTCCGGCGGACCGGCAATCGCACGCAGCAACGGCGCACTTCATCCGGTCTTTGCTCTCTGGCCTGTACACCTTGCCGATGACCTCGCCCGCCATCTTGCCAGCGGCGGAACCCGCCGGATCCGCGCCTACGCCTGCGATCAACACAACGCGGCTCTGGTGGACTTTGCTTGCCATCCCGAGGCCGATCCGTTCTTCAACATCAACACGCCCGAAGATCTCCAGACAGCGCGTGAAAGGCACCGAAGGGAAGCGACGTGAAACAGGCGGTTTTTGGCATTGTAGGCTGGAAGAATTCCGGAAAAACCACTCTGACGGCGGCACTTGTGAGGGAGTTGACGAAACGCGGTTTTCGGATCGCCACGCTGAAACACGCACACCATGCGTTCGACATAGATCATGAAGGCACAGATTCTCACCGGCATCGAAGCGCCGGGGCTTCGGAGGTGGCGATCGTCTCCGCAAAACGCTGGGCGATCATTCACGAACTGGAGGGTGCACAAGAGCCGACCCTGACCGAAATGCTCGCGCGCCTTTCACCGTGCGACCTCGTCCTGATCGAAGGTTTCAAACGCGAAAATCATCCCAAGCTGGAATGCAGGCGGCGTGAAGCGCGCGATCAGACCTGCCTGGCAGTGGCAGACCCGACCATCGTCGCTGTTGCCGGAGATTACGAGACTGAGACTGGGGATCTGCCGCGGTTTGATCTCGGAGATGTGGAGCGGATTGCCGACTTTGTCATCAGCCACACCGGCATCGGCGAGCAGGCGCGTTAGGGTCACGATCCGTCCATTCATTGCATGGGACCAGTCACCTTTAAGGTTGCAATTTGAATAGGATCGGTGGGAATATCCGGCTTCATGTTCCGCCCGGCAGGAGGCCGGAAGCGGTAGATAATTAGATGAGAGGAACCAGAATGCATATTTCAAGGCGTATCGCGCTTGCACTGCCTGCGGCAGCTTTGGCTCTGGTAGTGGGCTCGGCTCATGCCCAGGACATGATGAAGCTCAAGATCGGCACCGAAGGCGCCTATCCTCCCTTCAACAACCTGACCGCAGACGGCTCCCTTGAAGGGTTCGACATCGATATCGCCAAAGCGCTTTGCGACGAGATGAAGGCTGAATGCGAGTTCGTCACGCAGGACTGGGACGGTATTATTCCCGCGTTGCAAGCGGGCAAGTTCGACGCAATCGTCGCGTCCATGTCGATCACGGAAGAGCGCAAGAAGCAGGTCGACTTCACCAACAAGTATTACAACACGCCGCCAGCTCTGGTCGTGCCTAAGGAATCAGATATTGCCGGCACCTCACCGGAGGATCTGGCCGGCAAGGTTATCGGCGCGCAGGGTTCGACCACCCACGCGAATTTCGCCGAAACCACCTTCACCGACAGCGATGTGAAGGTCTATCCGACCGCTGAGGAATACAAACTCGACATGGTCAATGGGCGACTTGATGCGGTCATAGATGACATCATCGTTCTCCAGGAATTCCTGGACAGCGACGACGGCGCCTGCTGCAAGGTTCTGGGTACACTCACCCCGCGTGAGGACATCTATGGCCCCGGCATCGGCATCGCTGTGCGGCAGGGTGAGGACGAGCTTCGCGAAAAGCTGAATGCCGCCATTACAGCCATTCGTGAAAATGGAAAATACAAGGAAATCAACGACAAGTATTTCACGTTCGACGCTTACGGCGACTGAGCGTCGTTGCGATGTCCTGATTTAATGTCACAGGCGGCCGCCTCCGGGAGTTCGGCCGCCTGAATTGCATGCGGCTCTGGTGACAGAGCTCGAACAAGAAAAATCGCCAATTCGCATCTAGATGCCGGGTCAGGCGGTTCGGACAGGGGTGTTGGGAGATGGAAAGGGTCTGGACCCTTTTGAGTTTTGGGCCGGAAGGCTGGGGCGATGATATCGCCAAGGGCGTGCTTCTGACGGTTTCTCTGGCACTGGCAACGTTACCGCTTGGACTGGCGATCGGTTTTTTCGTCGCGTTGGGAAAACGTTCCAGCGACAAGACCTTACGTCTCGCGGCCAACATCTATACGACGATCTTTCGCGGTCTGCCGGAGCTTTTGACGCTCTTTCTGGTCTTCTACGGCGCGCAGATTGGCCTGCAGCAAATCGTGCGGCTGTTCAATCCGGACGCTAGTATAGAGATCAACGCTTTTGTAGCAGGCATGGTCGCGCTCGGCGCCGTGTTCTCCTCCTACGCCAGCGAAGTGTTTCTGGCCGCCTTCCGGGCCATCCCACAGGGTCAGTATGAGGGCGGTCAAGCGATCGGGCTTTCTAACCCGCAGACCATGCGCCTCATCATCCTGCCTCAGCTCCTGAGACTGGCGCTGCCTGGCCTTTCCAATCTCTGGCTCATCCTCCTGAAAGATACCGCGCTCGTTTCGGTGATCGGCCTCGCCGATATCCTGCGTCAGACCGGCATCGCCGCACGCGTCACCAAGGAAGCATTCTTGTTCTTCGGGATCGCATGCCTCCTCTATCTCGTATTGGCCATGTTGTCCTCAATCGTCCTGGGCATGATCGAGAGCTGGACCAAACGCCACGGAGTCCAGCGATGAGTGCTGAGACACAAGCCGCAGTCGAGCGCCCGCCCGTCATCAAAGAGGGCTGGACGCGTGCCCGCACAATCGGCGTGGTCCTGCTGACGATCTGGGCCGCGCTCGGCCTTGCTGTTCTGGGCTTCATGATCAACGCCTGGGATCCGGATATTTTCACGCGCTACGCACCGCGCTATCTCTCGGGCCTGTGGATCACCGTCCAGCTTGTCGTTGTTTCGGTTTTTCTCGGCGCAATCCTCTCCGTGCCCATCGCCCTTGGACGCACTTCAAAGAACAAGCTGATAGGCGCCCTCGCCTATGCATACGTCTATTTTTTCCGTGGGACCCCGCTGCTCGCCCAGACCTTCCTGGTCTACTACGGACTTGGCTCTTTCAGACCTGAACTTCAGGCTGTCGGATTGTGGACGTTCTTCCGGGAAGCCTGGTACTGTGCCGTCTTCGCCTTCACGCTCAACACTGCCGCCTATCAGGCGGAAATTCTGCGCGGTGCCATCGAGAGTGTCGGCAAGGGACAATGGGAAGCTGCCGCCGCACTCGGCCTGTCGAGGTTCCAGACCGCGCGCAAGATCATTCTCCCCCAGGCGCTCATTGTCGCGCTCAGGCCCTATGGCAATGAGATCATATTGATGATCAAGGGGTCCGCCATCGTCGCCATCATCACGGTCTATGACCTGATGGGCGAGACACGTCGCGCCTACGCACGCACGTTCGACTTCCAGACTTACATATGGGCTGCCATCATCTATCTTGGTCTCGTCGAGGTCCTCCGCAACGCCGTTGATTGGATCGAGCGTCGAATTACCAAGCATTTGAAGCGCTGACGCGCGCAACACAGCATACAAGGAGAAGTTTTCGAAATGGCGGACGTCGCATTCATCGGGCTCGGGGTCATGGGATATCCGATGGCCGCACATCTTCACAACAAGGGGGGGCATACGGTTACGGTGTACAATCGCACCGCAGCGAAGGCACAGAGCTGGGTCAACGAGCATGGAGGCGCGCACGCGCCGACGCCCCGGGACGCTGCAATCGACAAGGATTTCGTCTTCGCCTGCGTGGGCAATGACGACGATCTTCGCTCGGTGACACTCGGCCAGGATGGGGCTTTCCATGGCATGAAAAAGGGCGCGGTTTTTATCGACAACACCACCGCGTCTGCCGAAGTTGCGCGTGAGCTCGCCGAAGAGGCTGAGAAGCGTGGCTTCGGTTTCATCGACGCACCAGTCTCAGGCGGACAGGCCGGCGCGGAAAACGGTGTTTTAACGGTCATGTGCGGAGGCGAACAAGCAGTCTTCGAAAAAGCAAAACCGGTGATCGAATCCTTCGCCCGTATGGTTGGCTTGATGGGGCCGGCGGGGGCCGGACAGCTAACGAAAATGATCAACCAGATCTGCATCGCAGGGCTGGTGCAAGGGCTGGCTGAAGGCATTCATTTCGGCCAGAAAGCCGGGCTCGATATTGAGAAAGTCGTCGACGTCATCTCCAAGGGAGCAGCCGGTTCCTGGCAGATGGAAAATCGTCACAAGACGATGAACCAAGGCAAGTACGACTTCGGTTTCGCGGTCGACTGGATGCGCAAGGATCTGGGCATTTGCCTGGCCGAGGCCGATCGCAACGGCGCGAGCCTGCCCGTCACCGCTCTCGTGGATCAATTCTACAAGGACGTCCAGAAGATGGGGGGCAATCGCTGGGATACATCCTCCCTGCTTGCCCGACTCGCGAAGTAGGGGCCAACAATGACCAGCCGGTGCGCGGCATATCTTGCAACATTGCTCACAGCTTTGCCCGCATCGGCCTGTATCGCTTCAATGGCTACCGGTTCCGAAATCCCGGAGCAACCGGAAGGTGTTCGGCCCGTCACCTGGGCAGATCTTGCCTCGTCCGCTCCGGATGAGAAAAAGAGGGCTCACCTGACCGATTTCAGCGGGCAGACGGTCAGCCTCTCCGGCTACCTTCTGCCCGCTGACCTGGAAGGCGAGCTTGTCTATTCCTTCATCCTGGTGGCACGCCCCGGTGCCTGCAGCCACATGCAGCAACCATCCCCCAGTCAGGTCATTCGGGTCGTGCCATCGACCCCCTACCGCTTAAGTTCCAACTACGAACCGGTGACCGTAACCGGGGCTCTGCAGCCCGTTCTTGAAAAAACTCAGCTTTTCATTCTGGACGGCGCAGCGATCATAGAGTCGGGCTTCACGATGCGACGCGCCGCGGTTAACCCAAACAGCAGCCCGCCGGCATGGCAAGCGCCCTCGCCCGGCAATCCCTGGCGCAGTGTTGTCAAAGGCGGGAATTAGCCAGCTCAGCCACCATTGCCTCCGCCTGAATCCTTGTCCAGGACAAGATAGTCGAGCGGAAGCTCGGTCGTATATTTGATCTGCTCCATCGCGAATGTGGATGAAACGTCGCGGATCTCGATCTTCGCGATCAGCTTCTTGTAGAATGCGTCATAAGCGGCGATGTCCGGCACCACGACACGAAGCAGATAATCCACCTCGCCGCTCATTCGGTAAAACTCCACTACCTCGGGGAATTGCTGGATCACCTCGGAAAATCGCTTCAGCCATTCGTGGCTGTGCATGTTGGTTCGGATCGACACGAACACATTTACCCGGGCATTGACCTTTTCCGGATCAAGCACCGCCACGCGCCGACGAATAACCCCTTCTTCCTCCAGCTTCTGGATACGCCGCCAGCATGGTGTGGTGGAAAGCCCGACCTTTTTTGCGACATCGGCTACGGCAAGGGTTGAATTTTCCTGCAACAAACGCAGGATCTTGCGATCAAGGCGGTCCATGAGGAACTCCGGAGAAAATGATTTCCTAAAATGGCAAGAGATTATCAAGGTAACAAGAAATTTTTTGCCTTCAAAGCGAGTTTTGCGATCAGATATTCCTCATTTCCGTGGAAGAAGCCGATGAATTTCCTCACGCAGGACGGGCAACAATTCACGTTCAAACCAGGGATTCGTTTTTAACCATCCTGTATTGCGCCATGAAGGATGAGGCAGCGGCAACACGCGGGGGCACAGGTCGAGCGCCAGCAGTCGACGCCAGTCATGCACCGTCTCGGTAAGGGTTCTGGATTTTTCGGCCCCAAGGTGCCAAGCCTGGGCATACTGGCCGATAACAAGAACAAGTTCGATCTGAGGCATTGCCGACATCAACTGCGCCCGCCAGGCCGGTGCGCACTCCCGGCGTGGTGGCAGATCGCCGCCTTTGGCGTCAAGTCCGGGAAAACAAAATCCCATCGGGGCAATGGCAAAGCAGGCGGGATCATAAAATTCAGATCGATCCACCTGAAGCCAGTCACGCAATCGATCACCGGACCGGTCGTCGAACGGCAAACCCGAGGCATGGACCCGCGTCCCCGGTGCCTGCCCGGCAATGAGGATACGAGCCGTGTTCGACCCCACCACAACTGGCCGCGGCTCATGCGGCAGAGGGGCGCCAAGCGGTTGTTCCACGCAAATCCGGCAACTGCGAATTCGCGCCAGCAATGGCTCGAGAGGCGGCGTCTGCACGTTTGAACTCTCAGGCTTTCGCGCTCGGGCGCCCGGCAACCGTGTGATACCAGCGCATCAGATGATCGAGCCCGTCCGGAACTGAAATGCGCGCAAGCTTCATAAAGTCAATGCTGACGAGCCCGGTAATATCGGCAATCGAATACTCATCACCCGCGATGAATGGGCGATCGGCCAGGGCCTCATCGAGATAGGTAAGAAACTGCAGGGCCTTGGGTTTGTTTGCTTCCCCCCATTCCGCAACCTGCGGCACCTCCCAGTCCTTCATGGCCGGATGCAGGTGCCGGAAGGCTTGCGCAATGGGATAAAACAGATGCATCTCAACACGGCGCTGCCACATTTCGACTGTGGCGACGCCCAGCGCACCCGTGCCGAAAAGCGCGGGTTCAGGCTGGAGCCCCTCGAAATAGCGGCATATGGCAACGGTTTCGGTCAAAACCGTCCCGTCATCAAGTTCCAGTACGGGCAAGCGCTGCAGCGGGTTGAGACGCGTCAGCGCTTCAGACTTGTGCTCCATGGCTCCCATGTCCACCGGCTCGATGGGCACGTCGATCGCCTTTTCCGCCAGAAATATCCGCACACGCCTAGGGTTGGGCGCCCGGTTACCATCATAGAGCTTCATGTTTCGATTACTCCTCACCTGAAAACCATCTCACGAGTCGCCCCCAAAGGCGCCTCAACAGATCGCCGTCACCAGGGCGCGGCTCTCCATGATGCTCCTCGCGCCAGTCGCGTGGCGCTTCGAATCCGCCCCCCCATATGCCGCGCTGTGCCCGGCGTGCCTCCGCTTCGACCGCGTCATAATCGCCATAGGCGAGCGCCCATCCCGCCGCAACGAGCGCTTCGCCAATATCCGTCTCATTCACCTTACAGCGCGCCAGAAGGCGATCATAGCGATCACGCTGAAAGCCTTCGCAGACTACCTCCGCCCCGCCGACCAACCGACGCAAAGCCCGAAGCGCCTCACGCCCGCATGCATATTCCTTGCCCCCTAGGGTGCAGCGTTGCTGGAATTCGGGCGCGTCGATGCCTTCAAGGCGAATGCGCTCGCCTGCGACCGTCAGCGTATCGCCGTCATGAACGATCACGACACCTGTCAGTGTCTGGCCCCCAAAGCGCTGCAATCTATCGACCAAGAGCGCTACTCCGCCCAAAAACAGGAGCGTCAGCACCACATCCACGATGCGGATTGACCTGCGGCCGCGGCTCCGTCTGTTTCGGCGGCCTCTCATGTTTTGAAGGGTCTCTTAATCATTCACGAATAAGTTGAGCGGTGAATAGCGGGAATTCAAAAACGGGTCATGGTGGCGGAAGCGTCAAAATCGGCTGACAAGTTCGCCGACAAGTTCATTGTGGACCGCACCAAGCCGCATCGCAACAGCAATGTGGGGCTTGCCGTGCGCCGTACGCGTGACCGGCTGTCTCAAAGCCTCGGCCCCCCCGACTTCAATCGCGACATGCTGAAACTGCACGCGCGCGACATTCTTTCAAACATCATCAAGCCGACTTTGCTCATCCTGGCGATTAGCCTTGGCGGAATTTATCTCGGGCTTGATCCCCAAGCCACGTCTCTGTGGGCCCTAAGCTGTCTTGCCGGTTATGTACCACTCATTTTTCTCGCACGTCGTCTGGAGCGGATGCCGGAGAATGAGATTGAAGTCACACGCATGCGGCAATGGCTTTTCTCCGCCCATTTCACGAGCGGCCTTGGATGGGCGTATTTCGCATTTCTGCCTCTACCCCATGGCCCACTCTCCGAACCACAGATAATGCAGGGTGCGGTTCTGCTTCTCGTGATCGCGGGAGCCGCCATCGTCACGGCGAACCTTAGCGGTGCGCTGGTGGCCGCATTTGCGCTGCCGGTCTGTCTGTTCGCCTTTAAGGTCAGCAGTGATCCGACAACGGGTTCGATGATGATGTGTCTGGTTCTGGCCGCCTCGCTCCCCTTCCTCGCCTATGTTGCGCACCATCGAAACCGTGCGGCGTTGACGCTTCTTTCTTTCCAGAGCGAAAAGAATGCGCTGGTGGGGGAGCTGGAAACGGCCAAATCCATGTCGGACGAAGCCCGCCGCCGCGCAGAAGAAGCCAACCTGGCAAAATCGCGTTTTCTCGCTTCCATGAGCCATGAGCTTCGAACGCCGCTCAATGCCATTCTCGGTTTCTCAGAAGTTATGGCCAACCAGGTTCTGGGACCACTCGAGAACTCGACCTATCGCGATTACGCTAATGACATACACAGTTCCGGGAGGCATTTGCTCAGTCTCATCAACGAGATACTCGATCTTTCGCGCATAGAGGCCGGACGCTACCGGCTCAACGAGGAACCGATCTCCCTCGGCGCTATTGTGGAGGATTGCTGCCGCCTGATGGAAATGAAGGCGCGTGGCAAGGACATTTCCTTCCGGACCGACGTCGAGCCTACGCTACTGAAACTATTCGCCGATGAACGCGCAGTGCGCCAGATCACCCTCAATCTTCTATCCAACGCGATCAAGTTCAGTCCGACGGGCAATTCCGTCCACATCAGGGTCGGCTGGACAGCAGGTGGCGGTCAGTACATCGCCATAAAGGATAATGGTCCCGGCATCCCGGAAGACGAACTGGCGGTGGTACTCTCTGCATTTGGACAGGGGTCCATAGCCATCAAGAGCGCGGAACAGGGTACCGGGCTCGGTTTGCCCATCGTGCAGGGCCTGGCAGCCCTGCACAATGGAGTTTTCGAACTCAACTCAAGACTTCGCTCAGGCACCGACGCTATCGTCGCCTTCCCCCGCTCGCGCGTGATGGAGGAACTCCCGGCTGTTCCAACCGAACGCAGGCGCGCATCAAGCGGGAGCGCTTGAGCCCCCCGGCGGGAGTGTTTCGCTTAGCCCAGACGCCGGGCAACCTCTGCAACCCCACCGGCAAGCGCAGCAGCTGACTTGACAAGACCAGCAGCCACAGCGCCGGCACATCCCGCCTCCCTTGCAATCCGCAGTTCAAGCAGCGGCTGAAGCTCGACTTGCTGGGCCGCCCATTTCTCAAATGGACTGTGGCAATCTGCGAGAATGCAATGACAAATCGCATGCGGCGCCAACTTGTAGAGAACCGCAGCCGCTGCCAGAGCCGGCAAACCGTCAAGAATAACAGGGATGTTTTGTGCCCGGGCTGCGAGGATGGCGCCCGTCAGCGCGGCCATATCCCGTCCCCCCAGCCGCCGGAGCACTTCAAGTGGATCCGTCAGGTGATCGGCGTGAAAGGAGAGCGCCTGGGAAACAACGTCCCGATCAGGCTCGTTTAGTTGTCCCACCTCTCCTTTCAGAAGGGCGAGAAGCATCGCGCTTGCGACAACCGTGGCCTGCGAGCCCAATGCCCCGACACAGAGTAAATCGACCCCTTCGGCCGTGGCTTCCATACCGAACGCGATCGTTGCAGCACATGCCCGTTCGTCCAATGAGGCATCCCTGCGCATGTCGCTGGACGGCAAATCAAGCGCCAGATCAAAAACATTGAGAGAAAGATCATTGGCCACGCACAAATGCGATACCGCAGCAGCCCCGGCTGCGACCGCATCAACCCGCGCCCGCTGCTCGGATTGGTCCTTCTCTGCAAAGCCATGTGTCGCGGCGTAGAGTGCAACACCGGATTTGCCGATCAAGGGCGGCACCGCGCCACGTGTGCGAGAGAGCCAGACGCCGATCTCGTGCAACCGTCCCAGTTCTTCCCCGGTGTAACCTGCCCGGGCGAACGCCCTTGCCATCGCTTCGGCTGTTTTGCTGTCAGGCACGTTCAGTTGGGAAAGCAGAGAGCGGACGTCATCGAAAGGCATTCCGGAAATGGGCATAAATCTGGTTCCCGTTTGGTGTCGGAAACGAGATAGCCACCAACAGCGTCAAGCGCAATGGTAGACAGACCGCGCTGATAGCTTGCGTCAATGGACACGATGCCCCATGTCTTGTTGAAACGATGGAAAGATGATGGTCGACATCAGATCCCCCTGCATCCTTGTCTGCTCGATCGATGTGAAATCCGGGTTTTGTTTTGGTTGCGGGCGCACGCGCGCCGAGATTGCCAGTTGGCTCTCACTGACTTCGCAGGAGCGCGATACAATCATGGCTGAACTTCCGAGACGTTTGGAAACGGTGGAACGCAGACCACGCCGCGAAACCCGACGTGCCCGCATCGCTCGCCAGCGACGGGAGGGCCAAT
Organism: Nitratireductor sp.; assembly: GCF_017794765.1. Taxonomy (GTDB): domain Bacteria; phylum Pseudomonadota; class Alphaproteobacteria; order Rhizobiales; family Rhizobiaceae; genus Nitratireductor. Next base: position 2,808,280 of record NZ_CP051236.1, read on the forward strand.
AGCCATGCGCCTGTTCTGGATATCCATGGCGCTGCTTGGAGGCGGTTTGATCCTTCTGATCGCCAACCATGATTCAGGCCGGGTATTGGGCCTGGAAAGCTCGGCATTCGCAGCCACCCTGTATCTCGGTCTCTGGGCAGCCGTCCTTCTCGCAGGTTTTTTGGGGTCGGGTATGCGGATCGGGGAAGTTGCAAGAACCCTCGCCTTCTGGGCCTTTTTGCTTTTAACGCTGGTCGCGGCCTATCAGTACCGCTACGAGCTTCAGGATATTGCAAGCCGCGTAACGGCTGGCCTGATACCCGGCAGCCCTGTGTCCACGGTGGGCAAAGACGGCCAGATAAACGTGATTGTCGAGCGTTCTGCCAGTGGGCACTTCGAGGTTATCGCAAATGTGAATGGTACCGATCTGCGCATGCTGATCGACACGGGCGCGAGCAGTATCGTACTGGCGGATGCGGATGCACGCGCGGCAGGTTTCGAGCCGGAGGGATTGCGTTTCCAGACACCAGTCGCAACTGCCAACGGCACCACTTTGGTAGCCCGCGCCCGTGCTGAAACGATCAGTATAGGAGCCATCTCGCGAAGCGATATGCCGATTTACATCGCACAACCGGGACGCCTCGAGCAGAGCCTGCTCGGCATGAGCTTCATAAACACACTGGATGGTTTCGATCTGCGCGGCGACCGCATCGTCCTTCGCGATTAAAAGTGACATGGGAAGCAGAATGTGAACACCCGGATACTGTTTCCGGGTGTTCACCAGAGTCTATCTATAGACAGCGTTTCTCGCGGGCCTCGAGCCGCGGGGGGCCTCGGTTTGCACACGCGTTTCGATATCCAGTTGATAGCGCCGACCGACATCACGCCATTCGTTTGCAACCAGTCTGCGCAGCGCATTGATACGCCTCTTTGCAAGTCGTCTCCCTTCTCCGCCTTCCGCATAAACAAGACGCAGAACTGAAGGTTCGTGATCCAGAAGATCGATAAGCTGGGAAACATGGCCCCGCCACTCGGTCATCAGGTGGTGGGTCCCTGGCACAAAGGCAGCATCCGACAAATCAAGTCGCACCACGCGCCCGATGGAAGCGCCGAACATAAACTCCGATGCCTTACCTGCGGTGAGGCGAACAACGCGTGGATTTTCCGTCGTAAGACGATAGCCGGACGGAAGCGAGCGCGGATCAAGCTTCATGATGTAGTTCGTGCCTATCCGCTGATCGGGCAGATCCGCGCAAGCCACATGAAAACGCCCGTGATCATCTGCCGTCAACAACAATCCTTTGACCGTCGCGATCCGGACACCGGGCAGACCCGGCTCTCCGGCATCCTGGTATCCATTGCGGTTTCTGTCGTCGAACACCTTTCCGATAATATCACCACAATCAAAAAACGCTTCAACCATCACCTCGACGGTTGCTGCAGCAATCCGGGACAGGGTCGCGCCGGACAGATCCTCGACCCAAGACTGGTTAACATACTCGCCGGGCTTGGCTGCCGACGTCACGCCCAGTTCGAGATCAATCGACACCTCTCCTCCCGCGGGCAGCGTCACATTCTCGAATGTCAGCTTTCGCCCTTCCGCTTTGGGAGTGACAGAACTGCCGTCCAGCATGGCCGATCCGCGCACATAGGTCAGACCGGATGGGGTCATGTCGATGATATTGACAGTGCTTTCCCCTGGAAGCCCCAGGGACTTCACGCGGATAGTGTATGGCACACGGCCGCCGCGGGCTACTTCTGCCATAGGCGTCACCTTGCTGATCGAATAACCTGGCAGGTCAACGACAGCGTCATCCTCGGGCGAGTCTACGTCCTGCCCCGAAGGATCGTTGCCTGTTGCGGTCGCCGTGTTCTTTACTCCACCTTCGATACCCTGAGCGGCGTCGATATCATCTTGTGTCACCGTATACGTCGCCGTGAACGTCTCACTCTCCCCTGCCCCCAGTTCACTGCTGGACGGTGAGAATGATGACAATTCACCACTGCCGGGCTGTCCATTGAACCGGGGCCCGGCATCGGATGGCACGACATCCGTAACCGTTACATTGCCGTCATTGGTAACCTCAAACATGTAGAGGATAGTATCGCCCGGTTCAGCAAACTGTCCGTCCGCCCCCTGGAACCCGCCGGATTTCTCCAGCGCCAGGGAGGCTATTTGCGGCAACGGCGTTGGGGTGGGATCGTCGGGCTCCCCGTCACTTTCGACATCCAGATCAGCGGCTTCGTCCGGGTCGTCAGATATGTCGGAGACGGGTGTGTTGTTGGGTCCGGTCGCCTCTGCGTTGGCCGTTGCAACAATCCCGCCGGCATCTATATCGGCCTGGGTTAGCGTATACGTGGTTGTGAATGTCGTCCTGTCCTCACTACCGGGCAAAAAACCCGACAGGCTACCGCCCGGAACAGGCGCTGAGGATGGAGATGTGGATGTACTCGAACCGATCAGCAATGATGAGAATGCAACGTTGTCGAGTGTTACATTCCCGGTGTTGCGCACCACAAACGTGTAGCTTACCGGCTCACCCGGATCGGGGTACCCGTTTCCGTTTGCGTCGGTCCATTCGTCAATCAGGTCCACTTCGAGGCCGGGATTTGCCTGGAAAGTGATCACCGTCGGGTCACCGGAAACGCCCTCAATCGCCCTGGATAGCCGCTCAATGTCCAAGCCCTGTGGATCCTTGGCATTTGCCGTTCCCAGATTCTCGACGAATCCGTTGTCGATGTCCTGCTGCTCAATCGCATAGACACCGGCCAAATCTGACCGCTTCTCCCCCGGGAGCAGCGAATCGATCGGACTATTGGAGACTGCGACCTTGTTATCCGACACGACGATATCCGTGAGCGTCACGTTACCCGTATTCTCTATGCTGAACGTGTAGTTGATCAGCTCCCCGGCATCCGCCTGACCATTGCCGTTGGAATCTTCCAGTTCCCCTTGCTTCACAAAGTCATAGTCGGGGCCTGGGGGGATCGACACAGTTGTGGGATTCTCGTCAACCCCTGCCGTATCGCTGGAAATATCGTTGAAAAGGTTTCCGCTCTCGTCGGTTCCTTCCGCAGTCGCCTGATTAAACAGTCCGCCGGCGTCGATATCTTCCTGCGTCAACGTGTAGGTTAGCGTGTAAGTGGCTGTTTCCCCCTCAACCAGCGTCCCCTCGGACGAGCCGGATGTAGCGGACACGAATGTCGGACCGCTGTCGGGTGTCAACGGCGTGCCATCAGCCCGCACCAGATTGTCTTCGCTGATCGAAACGCCGGTCAAAGGGCCAATACCCTGGTTCTCCACCGTCATCGTGAACGTCAAAACATCGCCTGGCTTATCGCCTTCCGAAACCGTTTTGATGATCTCGATGACTTCCGCCCCCAACGCGAAGCTGATCAGGCAGTTGGAAGACCCGTCCGCGGCAACTTCGAGCGTCTGGGAACTCGACACCGCAGTAAAAGCAAACACGGCCTGCCCCCAGGCAGTCGTATCTGGAAACAGAATCGTTTCATCCGTGCCGCTCGTTGTTAGCTTGAGCCCTTCACAGGCGTTTGGACGCGAACCGGCGGTCGATCCTCGCCCGATCGCATAGAACGGAATTCGGTATGTCCGACCTGGCACGAGCCCGTTCATGGTGGTGCGAATGGATTCCTGCCAGTCCGGCCCACCAATCATGGAGGTAAAGGTAGTATCCCCTGTCGGTACGACAGGAAGTGGCGCACTATTCCAGGCATATGAGCCGGCCCATTCGGCTCGCGTTGAACAATCTGGGGTACCTTGCCCGTTCGACCACCCAGGCGGTGTTTGACCGAGCCCTGGCGTACAGGGTGACGTGGGAGGGATTTCCTGTGCTTTCGCTGGCCCCTCGCCGAGTGCCAGCAATCCTAAGGCAAAAATGAGCGCGAGCAGCATCGTGCGGATCGCGGCTTGCGCCTTCCCGCTAATCTGCTGCCTGCTGCAGTGTGTAAAGTTGGAACGCCGCTGCAGCTGAGGCAATTTCTTTATCCCTCGCTGGCCTGTCAAAAGACCGCCTACGGCCCCGGCAAAGCTTTGAAAGGATCTGGATGCGCTTGCCGCACCCTGCGGCTCGAGCGACGTCGTCTGGAGCTTCTTGAACATGACAAGCCTCGTCATACTATCGTCCACGGTTCGGTTTCTGATTGGGCCTTCTTGGCCAGACGCGGGAACGAGAGACTGAAACAGCGTTCGCAAATCGAAGTGTCGGAGCACTAGGAGAGATGAACGCGATACGTCAGTTACAGAGAGGTAGTATTACAGTTGGTGGTGCTAGCATGGTGTGCACCACCAACATTGAGGGGCTACCTGCGATCGAATGCCTTTTGCCGGTCACCGCGTTGAGTGGCTTTGGTTCCCAGCCTCGTTTCGATCTCGAGACGGTACCCGCGGCCGGTCTTGCGCCACTCAGAAGCGATCTGCCTGCGAATTTCCCGAAGGCGCCTGAGCCCCGCCCGCTGGCTTCCATGAGAGTCCGAATACACCAACCGCAAAACAGACGGCTCCTGGTCGAGGAGCACAATCATCTGCTTGATGCGCTCACGCCATTCGGGTTTAAGCTCCTGAGAGGTGCCAACAAATGCGGCGTCACTCAGATCAAGTCGCACAACCCTACCGATCGACGCTCCGAACAGAAATTCCGATGCCTTGCCGGCCGTCAGCCTTACAACACGCGGGTTTTCCGTCGTGAGCCGGTATCCGGAAGGCAACGAACGCTGATCGAGCTTCATCATGTAGTTCGTGCCGATCTTTTGGTCCGGTAGATCCGCACAGGCCACATGAAACCGCCCGTGGTCATCCGCCGTAAGCAACAGTCCCTTCAACGTCGCGACACGCACCCCCGGCAGACCGGGCTCGCCCTTGTCCTGGTAACCATTGCGGTTTTTATCGTCAAAAACCTTTCCGATAATGTCGCCGCAGTCAAAGAGGGCCTCCACCACAACTTCCACCGCTACCGTAGCAACACGAGAGACCATGACACCAGCCGAGGTCTCGACCCAGGCTCGGTTTACATATTCCCCGGGTTTGGCAGCACCAGTCACGGAGAGTTGGAGCTCGATGATCATCTCGCCCTCAGCGGGCAACACGACATTCTCAAATACTAGCCTCCGCCCTTCGGTTTTTGGTTCCACCGCAGCGCCATCCAGCTTTGCGGATCCGCGTACAAAGGTCAGCCCGGGTGGGGTCATATCAACGATGTTGACTGCAGCATCGCCCACAGAACCGAGCATCTTCACATTGATTGTGTAAGGGACCCGATCACCCCGCCGAACTTCAGCCAAAGAAGTCATTTTGCTGATTGCGTATCCAGGCAGGTCTACAGCTGCTTCCGCAACAGGCGAAGGTACAGATTGCCCGTTGGGGTCAATACCAGACACCGTCGCCGAATTCTGAATACCGTCTCTGAGCCCTTGGGCCGCACTGATGTCGCTTTGCGTCACGGCATATTTGGCGGTGAAGGCCACGCTCCCACCCGCACCGAGATCGGCACTCGGCGGGGAGAACGATGTCATCGTTCCGGTCCCAGGGACCCCACCAAACAGTGGTCCGGAATCTTGAGGCGAGACATTGTAAACAGTTACGTTGCCTTCATTGGTTGCAGTCAACGTGTAGAGAATGGTGTCGCCTGGTTTCGCGAGCCGGCCAGAAGCTCCCTGAAAAACCCCGGTCTTCTCAAGTCCGAGAGCTGCAACTTGTGGCAGAGGGGTGGGTGTCGGATCATCCGGCTCACCATCATCTTCAATGTCAATATTGCCGATCTCGGCTGGGTCGTCGGATGCATCCACCACTGGGGTTCCATTGAGAGCCTGCCCGCCAATGCTTGCTGTCGCAATAATCCTACCAGCATCAATGTCTGCCTGTGTCAAAGGATAGGAAACTGTAGGTAGGGAAACATCCTCACTACCGGGCGCAAGCCCCATGAGCACACCGGTAGGAGGAGGAACGGATATAGGTGGTGTTGCACCACCCTCAGGCACCACATTAAGTGAAGCAATTGCAAGATCCTTCAGCGTCACATTGCCAGTGTTTCGAACCACGAAAGAATAGGTGACTGGCTCTCCAGGATCAGGAAAACCATTTCCATTTGTGTCGTTCCATGAACTCTGCAAATCCAGTTCAACCGAAGGGTTGGTGGCGAAAGGTATGATGGTCGCTTCGCCAGGCTGACCATCCGGCGGACGTGCCTCTTTCGGCACATCCTCACCTTGCGGGTTCTTACCGACGGCGGTTGCTACATTCTCGAAGGAACCACCATCGATATCGTCCTGTGTGATCACATGTGTACCAGTCACGCTGGTATCGACTACACCCGGTGCAAGCGTGGCAATTGGACTGCCTGTGATTTCCGCCTTGTCGTCTGTGACCACAACGTCCGTTAATGTGACATTGCCGGTATTGATTGTCGTAAACTTATAGTTGATCAACTCACCCGCATCAGCAAACCCGTTACCATTGGCATCGTCCAGCACCGCTTCCTTGACAAAATCGTAGTCAGAAACCGTAGCAATACCTCCAGGCGGCTGGGTTGGACTACCCTCTTCGCCATCAGGCGGACGAGACTGTTTGGGGACTTCGGTGCCGTTCGGGAGCTTTGCATTTGATGAAGCGACATTATCGAGATCACCTGCATCAATATCCGCTTGAACAACGGTGTAGACGCCCGTAACGCTCGTGCTGTCCACTGCTCCCGGTGCCAGTGGTCCTTCAAGCGGACTGCCCGAAATTGTTGCCCGCGAATCCGTTACGACCACATTGGTAAGCGAGACATTGCCGGTGTTTTCAACGGTAAACTTGTAGTTGAGCACTTCGCCGGCATCAATCAGGTTGTTACCGTTGGCATCCACATGCTCCACTTCCTTCACAAAATCATAGTCTCCCTCAGTGGGCGTCTCAATGTTCGTTGTGTCACCTTCCGTGCCATTTGGCGGGCGTGATTGCTTGGGGATGTCATTGCCCTTGGGGTTTTGGGCTATGGCCGATGCAACATTGTCAACACTGCCCGACGCAAGATCTGCCTCGGTGATCGTATAAACGCCGGTTACGGAGTTCGTATCGATCTCGCCCGGTGCAAGCGATGGGATCGGGCTACCGGAGATCGTCGCCTTAGAATCGGTCACAACCACATCGGTCAGTGTTACATTGCCGGTATTCTCCACTTTGAACGTGTAGTTGACCACTTCTCCAACATCCGCCCGCCCATTCCCGTTCGCGTCGTCATGCGCGGCTTCCTTGACAAAATCATAGTCTGAGACCGGGTCATGATCGCCAGGCGGCCTGGTCGGATCGCCCTCACTACCACCAGGCGGACGAGACTGTTTGCCGATTTCGCTTCCATTCGGGAGTTTTGCTGTCGATGAGGCAACATTGTCGAGGTCTCCTGCATCGATATCCGCCTGCGTGACGGTGTAAGTGCCCGTGACGCTTGTGGTGTCGATTGCCCCCGGCGCCAGCGGGCCGCCCAGCGGACTACCTGAAACCGTTGCTCGCGAATCCGTCACGACCACATTGGTCAGTGAGACATTACCCGTGTTTTCGACTGTGAACTTGTAGTTAAGCACCTCCCCCGCATCGATACGCCCGTTGCTGTTTGTATCTGCATGTACCGCTTCCTTGACGAAATCATACTCGCCCTCCAGCGGCGTTTCGATGCTCGTCGAATCTCCCACCTCGCCATCGAGTGGACGCGACGGCTTCGAGAGTTCATCGCCATCCGGATCTTTCGCGGTCAATAAGGCAACATTTTCAATGCTCCCGGAGACTAGGTCAGCTTCCGCAATTGTGTAGGTACCAGTCACTGAGGTGGTATCGATCGCACCGGGAGCCAATGTTGGAATTGGGCTACCGGAAATCGTTGCCTTGGAATCCGTTACAACCACATCGGTCAGGGGCACGTCACCGGTGTTCTCAACCGTAAAATTGTAGTTGATAGTCTCGCCGACGTCGGCCCGCCCGTTTCCATTGGCATCGTCGTGTACCGCATCCTTGATAAGAGACATCGAGGCTTCGCGATCGACATCGGAATCGTTGTTGTCCGGCGGGGTAGTGTCTATGATCGTGTCGGGAAGTCTCAACGTTGCCACGTTGGTGAGGTCACCGGAAAAGTCCGAAGGCACAGGGATCGTAAAGTTGTAGGTAACCGAGCCGCCTACAGGAAGACTGACCGTTTGATTGTCAAGCGCGCCAGTGCCACTCGTGGCATCGCAGACACCGCCACCAGAGCCGGCGCATGTCCAGCTTGCCGACGTGATACCCGCCGGCAAAGGATCGTCTATTCCGATATCTGTAGCACCGAATGGCCCGTTGTTCCTTACTGTTATCTGATATGTCACGTCGTCGCCGGGCGTATAGGCTTCCTGCCCATCGGTCTTTGAGATGCTTATATCCGCCTGAAAGCTGAGTTTTGTGGTAGCGCATTTCAGACCGTCGTTGACTGACGAACCCGGTGCGCTCGAAATGCGGGTCGCCCGTCCGGTTTCGAGATCGAACTCGAAGAAGCCCTCTCCATCGTTGCCCGAGCCATACACGGCGTTCGGCGCGCCGAACATGGCTCCAAAATTACTAGAGGTGGAAAGACCCGTATTGCCGACATTGGTGACAGCCCCCGTGACTGGGTTGATAGAAATGAGCTGAGATGAGTTGCCTTCCTTGGAATAAAGGAGGCCATTCGACCACGCCATATCGGAAAGAAAAACACTCCTACTTAACGTAATCCTGGTAGCTGACCTTGTAGATATATTTACTTTATATATATATCTATCGTGCGTTCTTCCATAAACGTAATAAGAACCATCATCTGATATCTCCCCCGTGTTAACTTTTAATGTGGATGGAACCCCTGATATTGAACCAAGGCTCTGCACGGCACCGTTGGAACCAACTCTATAAAGAATTGGTGAGTTATTATTTACCGCATAGCCATAATTATCTATTGGATTGAAGGCGGTTCCATTGTATGCGAACGTTACCCCTCCTTGATTCACAAAAGTGAACGGGTTGGTGGTTGTATTGATTGCATTAAGGCGGGTCTGATTTCCCTGCGACAGCCACATTCGGGAATCGCATGTTCCGAAATCAGGTGGAGTTTGAGCATCTGCACCGCCGCCTAACAGTCCTAAAATGACTACTAGAAAGAGGCCCTCCTTAAACAAGGCAGGAAAGAGAGCGCCAAAGAATCCAAATCTTGATGAATAAATAAGTTCTTTCATAATATATTTCCCGTCATTCCGGGAAAACGCTATTTGTTAATAAATTGATACAAAAGTAACACCTCATTGCACCGTTCAGTTCTGGACAGCTATCGCCGGGCATCGAAAATCTCTTTCGAAAGTAATGTCGAAAGAGCCATGAGATCGTGGTCAGAAATTTTGATATTTCCCCAACCGCTCAGCTCCTTGTATCGATGACTTAAGGGGGAAGGCAGGTCGGTTGAGCACCGTTCCTGCCCGCCACTCGCACAACCCGGCTTGACTTTCCGCGCGTACCCTTTATGTGTCCGCCAGACTCTTTAAGCGCTGGTGGAGAGATTCTGCTTTTGCGCGACCGACAAACCACCAGAAACGGACGACAGATATGGCGAAGGCCACGACCATCAAGATCAAGCTCCAGTCGACGGCGGACACGGGCTTCTTCTACGTCACGAAGAAGAATAGCCGCACGATGACAGACAAGATGACCAAGCGGAAATACGACCCCATCGCCAAGAAGCATGTGGAGTTTAAGGAAACCAAGATCAAATAGATCCGGTTTCACCGTATTGCATTGAAACGCCACCTTCGGGTGGCGTTTTCTTTTTGAGAAATCAGCATCCCGCGAGACCCGAAGACTGCGCGTTGCAGAAAACCTTCCGAGAACCCCGGAAGCCGAAGATCATGATTTGAAGAAACTGGGGGCCGGTCGGCAAACTGGCAGCGGTACGAGGAGGCCACTATCAACCAGCGCCGGCCGGCCGACCCCACGGACCCAGGAGATGCGGCGGACCTGAGCATCATGGGGTATCCCGAGACGGCTGCCCGGCAACGCCGAGACGTAAACCCGCCCCTTTCGGCCGAGAGATTTGCGCAGGGCGGTCAGAAAATCAATACTTACTTAACCATTCCCGCCAACTCACTGGCGTTAGGGTTAAATATGGGGCGCATGTGGCGTTCCGTCAGCCCCCAAATTGGTGGAATGCATCATCACTCTTTCGTGCTGCAGCGTACCCGCAATGCGCAAGGGAATGACGCTCCCTCCAAAACCTGAAGGCAGGGCTATCAACTACCACCGGACCTGTGGTGGCTTTCTCTGTGGCGGGCTTCAGGCGGCAGAAGCCACCACGCGATTGCGACCTTTGCTCTTCGCATCATAGAGCGCAATGTCCGCGCGCTTTATCAGATCAGCCGGATCATCATTGCCATCTGCGCAACCGACAACCCCCACGCTCGTGGTAACGGCAATCGCATTTTTGCCTCCGTCGACCGTGAAGGGTTCGCTGGCAATGGCAACCCGCAGGCGCTCCGCCACCATCTCTGCCACGTCATGCTCGGTATCCGGCATCACCACAACGAACTCTTCGCCGCCGAACCGGCAAATCAGGTCAATACCGCGGATATTCTGGCGTAACCGGTCGGCGAACTCGCGCAACACATCATCACCACTGGGATGACCCCAGCGATCGTTGATTGCCTTGAACCGATCTATATCGGCCATCATCACCGACAAAGGCCGTCGCCGCGCGACGGCGCGCGCCAGGAGCTTCGGCAAGTGTGTTTCGAGATAACGGCGATTGTGAAGGCCCGTCAGTGGATCGGTGACGGCCATACGAAAACTCTGACTGACGCTCGAGCGCAAACGATCATTGTAGCGCTTGCGCCTCAGCTGTGTCCGCAGACGCGCCTGCAGTTCCTGCTCGTCAACCGGGCGGACAATATAGTCGTTCACTCCCAGTTCCAGCGCCCGCGCAATCATCGCCTCCTCTTCCCTTTCGACCACCAGCATCACCGGAAGAAGCCGGGTGCGATCCAGCGCCCGCAGCTGGGCACAAAGCCGCAGCGGATCATAGGTCGTGTAGTTGGAGGTCACCAGAACGCATTCATAACCGCCTTCGGCAGCACGAAACAATCCGGCCTGCGGATCGTCCTCCACATCCAGAGAGAAACGTCCCTGCAGCATGGCAGAAACCGCGGAAGAAGAGCGGATATCCTCATCGATCAACAGAATGGGAGGCACGCCGCGCCGGTCGTCCTCCATACCCGGTTCAAAACCCACATTGTCGATCGTCTCGGTGCGCAGCCGCAACTCGTCCGTGAGCATTTTCAGACGAACCAGGCTTTTTACTCGCGTCACCAGCTGGAGGTCGTCCACCGGCTTTGAAAGGAAGTCGTCAGCGCCGGCCTCCAGCCCTCGTACCCGATCCGATGTTTCGCCAAGTGTTGTCACCATCACGACCGGGATGTGCTGCGTGGCATCGTCCGATTTGAGCCTGCGGCAGACCTCAAAGCCATCCATTTCCGGCATCATGACGTCCAACAGGACGACATCCACCGTCCCACCGGAGCAGATTTTAAGCGCCTCTGCCCCGCTATGGGCGCAGACAACCTCGAAATACTCGGCCAGGAGCCGGCTTTCGAGCAGCTTCACATTGGACGGGACGTCGTCGACAACCAGAATGCGCGCGGTCATGGCCGGCTCCTCACGAATGTCTTCGGGAAGCCAACCGTAGGCATCAGGCATCCCCCAGATAGGATTTGATCGTTTCGATGAAATTCGGCACGGAAATCGGCTTCGAGATATAGGCTTCGCATCCGCCCTGCCGGATGCGCTCCTCATCGCCTTTCATTGCGAAGGCCGTCACTGCAATAACGGGGATCGCATGGAGGTCATCATCCTGCTTGAGCCATTTCGTGACCTCAAGCCCAGAAACCTCCGGCAACTGGATATCCATCAGAATAAGGTCCGGGCGGTGCTCGCGTGCAAGGTCGAGCGCATGCAGCCCGTCACGGGTCCGCACAGTGTCATAGCCGCTTGCCTCGATAAGATCGCGAAAGAGCTTCATGTTGAGCTCGTTGTCTTCGACGATCATGACTTTCTTCGGCATCTCACCCCGTCCCACTCAACCCCGCGTCGCCGCTTGTCACCAGCCCTCGCCGACACCACTTCAAACCGCGTCAAACCGCGAAATTTCCGGCCCCACCCTTGCACGATTTGATTTATGAATCGGTAATGGGCGCCTGCGAATCGTAGCTTTACAGCATAGCGCCCCAGGATCGGCGCGCAATTCGTCTGATCGACAGGCCACAATGGCTTTTCATGTCCAATGAAGAGGTTCTACCATGCAACGAGAGGACGCCGAGACCATCGCCGTTTCCGCCCTTGCTTTTATTGCGGCAGACGATCAGCTCCTCCCCCGGTTTCTCTCACTTACCGGTATCGAGGCAAACCAGATCCGCGTGGTGGCAGCCGAACCAGGTTTTTTGGCGGGGGTCTTGCAATTCGTCCTCGCGCACGAACCGACTCTGCTGCGTTTTTCCGAGGAAAGCGGCATCGCTCCGGAGATCGTTGCGCGAGCACCATCCTTCCTGCCGCATGGCAACACATTCTACGACATCCAGCCTTAATACCACTTTGGACAAAAACACATGACGATTGATCCTGAAACCGCCAGGCAGATTGACGAACTATCCCTAAGCAACGACCCTCTCCTTGTGCTGGACGTTGACGACGTGATCCTGGAGTTCATCAGACCGTTTCCGGAATACCTGCGCACCCGCGGCTTCGAACTGAAGCTAGAAAGTTTCGGCTTGAACGGAAACGTCGTCGACCTGTCCTCTGGTAAGCGCGCCAACGACGAAACGGTTGCACAGCTCGTCGATTCCTTCTTCGAGGTTCAGCACGACTGGCAGAAACTCGCCGAAGATGCGTCAGAAACCATCGCGCGCCTTTCCACTTCGAGCCAGGTTGTGCTCCTGACCGCCATGCCACACCGGTATAGGCAGACGCGGCGCACCTTGCTCGATCAACTTGAAATGCACTATCCGCTGCTGACGACTGAACGCGCCAAGGGTCCTGCGATCAAGCGCTTGCGTGGAGAGCATCCCCGCCCCGTCGCCTTCGTGGATGACATGTATTACAACCTCGTTTCCGTGCGCGACACGGTCGAGGATGCTCATCTTTTTCATCTCATGGCCGACAATTCCGTCCGCGCGCTCATGCCGCCAATCCCCGAGGGGATCACGGTGGTGGAGCACTGGAAGGAGGCCGGTGAAAAGATCGCCCGCTCGCTCGCGCTGTAGCCAAGAAGCTTTCTCACATGGTCATTCGCGGTCGGAAGCGCTTCGTGCGCCGCCGGAATCTGTTTCGGGCGCGACCTGATGGTACAGCCAGGACGGCTACGGAGATTGCAGTGTCAGCCGCATGAGAGGGCGGCCTGCCTTGCGCTCCACAACCGTCTTGAAACCTGCCTTTTCAAAGACCCGTGTCGCCCCGACGAACAGACCGATGGAGCGCGAATCCTTGGAGTGGGATATCGGACAGGCTTCCAGAATACGGGCTCCTTCAAGTCGGGCATGCTTGATCCCCGCAGCAACGAGCTGATGTGACAGCCCCTTTCGTCGCACAGACGGTCTCAGGAAAAAACAGGATATCGCCCAGACTTCGGGATCTCCGGCATCGCCATCCTCCACCGGTGCTGAAACCCGGCCCCTGTTGTTCCATTCCGGAACGTCACCGCGAGGGCCGATCTGCATCCAGCCATCGGCACGGCCGTTCTCAATCAGTAGCAGTCCGGGTGGCGGACCAGCTTCGATCCGCGCCTTGATGTGATCCTTGTTGCGCTCGCGATTGTTCTCGCGCCGCACCGCCGGCGGCAGCCGGAAATGCGTACACCAGCACCCGTAGCAGGCCCCCTGTTTGCCAAACAGTTCCTCAAATACCGGTCATCTCTCCGGTGACAGAGGCGCGACTTCATAGACCACCCGGCCCTCCTCCACGCCGCAACTTGTGCTGCGCCGGCGTTTCCAGTAATATGCATGTTCACTTTATGTTCACATGGTCCGCCATGCCTGTCAACGCCCTTCCGCACGGCCTTTGTCGTGATTGCCTGAGCCCGGCGCAGACTGCGTCCAGGCGTTGCCGGTCATGCGGCAGTCCGCGCATACTCGACCATGTGGAACTGGAAAATCTTTTCCTGGCCCATATCGATTGCGATGCCTTTTACGCTGCAGTCGAAAAGCGTGACAATCCGGCGCTGCGCGACAGGCCCGTTATCATCGGTGGCGGGAAACGGGGGGTCGTGTCGACAGCCTGCTACATTGCCAGGATCAACGGCGTACGCTCTGCGATGCCCATGTTCAAAGCTCTTGAAGCTTGCCCGGAAGCCATCGTCATCAAGCCCGACATGGAAAAATATGCGCGCGTCGGCCGCCAGGTACGCTCGATGATGGAAGCGCTCACCCCGATGGTCGAGCCCATTTCCATCGACGAAGCCTTTCTTGACCTTTCCGGTACCGAGAAACTGCACGGCGCTCCACCGGCACTGGTGCTCGCCCGCTTTGCTCGCCAGGTGGAAGAAGATGTCGGCATCACTGTTTCGGTCGGGCTTTCCTATTGCAAATTCCTGGCCAAGGTCGCCTCCGATCTGGACAAGCCGAGAGGCTTCTCGGTCATCGGCAAAGCAGAAGCTTTCTCCTTTCTCTCACAAAAGCCTGTAACCCTGATCTGGGGTGTGGGAAAGGCTTTTGCCGCAACGCTGGCGCGGGACGGACTGAACACCATTGGGCAATTGCAGACCATGGAGCGCGGCGACCTCATGCGCCGCTATGGAACCATGGGAGATCGTCTTTATCACCTGTCGCGCGGACTGGACGACCGTAGCGTAAAGCCACGCAGTGAGGCGAAAAGCGTTTCTTCGGAAACCACGTTCAATATCGACCTGTCGACTGCGGAGGATCTGGTTCCGGTGCTGCGTGCGCTTTCGGAGCGGGTTTCAGCGCGCCTCAAGAAAGCGGATATTGCAGGCCGTACGATTGTCCTAAAACTCAAAACCGCCGACTTCCGTATCCGTACGCGCAACCGACAACTGGGAGACCCGACCCGGTTGGCCGACCGGATTTTTCATACCGGGCTCGAACTGCTGAAGCGCGAAATCGACGGCACTCGCTTTCGCCTGCTCGGCATTGGGGTGAGTGATCTTACGGATGCAGCCAAGGCCGATCCGCCCGATCTTGTAGACCGCCTTTCCCACAAACGTGCCCTCGCAGAGGGTGCAATGGACAGTCTGCGCGAGAAATTCGGCAAACAGGCCGTTGAGACCGGCTACACTTTCCGACAGGGAAAGGCTGGCCGGCCGCAGCGTGATGAAGAGGATTGAAAGCCAGGCAGATTGCCGGCTTTTCCTTCTGCGCTCCGCCCGGCTCGGCGGCAATCAGACCTTAAACAAGTTCTACCTCGACGACACCCGGCACAGCCCGCATCGCAGCAGCAATCTGTGGCGATATGCGGTACCGGTTGGGCAGACCGACCTCGATTTCCCCCTGGCCGCCATCCTTGATCACCACCAGGCTCACCTGCGCGTCGCCACGCTGCGTGAGTTGCGAGGAGATCGCCGGAAGGGGCCTGGGATCACGAAGATAGATCCGCAACGCCTTCTGCATCCGGCAGGCTTCCTCTTCGAGAGACTGCACGGCCTGTATACGCAGATTGACACCTTCAGGTCTGTTCTCGGCCCCCACCATGATGACCACGGAAGAGCCCGCCTCCAACAGATCCCGGTACTGCGCCAAAGCTTCGGAAAACAGCACCGCCTCATATTGGCCGGTGGCATCGGAGAGCTGAATGATCCCCATTTTGTTACCGGTACGCGTGCGCCGTTCCTGCTTGGACGTAACGGTGCCGGCAAGCCGGCCGGCCGTCGCGCCGCGTTTTACCGCGGCCTGGAAATCGGCCCAGTTCTGCACCCGCATCTTCTCAAGGATTTCGGCATATTCATCGAGCGGATGTGCCGAGAGATAGCAGCCGACAACCTGGAATTCCCGGTGGAGCTTGTCGGCGGCCGACCATGGCTCGACCGCCGGCAGGTGAATTTTCTGCGGCTCACCGCCCCCTGACATGCCGAAAATATCGCCCTGCCCCATCGCCGCATCTTCGGCAGCGCGCGCCGCCATCCCCATCAAGCGGTCTATCCCACCAAAAAGGGCGGCCCGGTCATGCCCGAAACAGTCGAAGGCCCCAGCCTGAATAAGGCTTTCGAAGACCCGCTTGCCGACGATCTTGGGATCGATGCGGGCACAGAAATCCTCAAGGCTTTCGAACTGCTTTTCATTGCGTTTTTCAACGATGTGCTCGACCGCCGCATCGCCCACGCCCTTGATCGCGGCTAACGCGTAGTAAATCTTGTTCTCGCCCACTTCGAAGGGCCGATGCGACGTCAGCACCGAGGGAGAAACGACCTCAATCCCAAGCCGCATGGCATCGCGCCGGAAATCGTTGAGCTTGTCTGTGTTGGCCATGTCATAGGTCATGGACGCGGCCAGGAACTCGACCGGGTAATGCGCCTTCAGATAGGCCGTCTGATAGGAGACGATGGCGTAGGCGGCGGCGTGCGACTTGTTGAAGCCATAGTCGGCGAATTTGGCCAGAAGATCGAAGATGAAATCGGCCTGCGGTTTGGAAACGCCCCGCTCGGTAGCGCCCTTCACGAAGATGCCGCGCTGCTTTTCCATCTCGGCGCGGATCTTCTTGCCCATGGCTCGGCGCAGAAGGTCAGCCTGTCCGAGCGTGTAGCCGGCCAGCTCCTGCGCGATCTGCATCACCTGCTCCTGGTAGACGATAACGCCCTGCGTCTCCTTCACCAGATGGTCGATCTTGGGGTGGATCGAAGCGATTTCCTCTTCGCCATGCTTGCGCGCATTGTAGGTCGGGATGTTCTCCATCGGACCCGGACGATAGAGCGCCACAAGCGCGATAATGTCCTCGATCCGGTCAGGCTTCATACCGATCAGCGCCTTGCGCATGCCCGCCGATTCCACCTGGAACACACCGACCGTCTCACCGCGTGAGAGCATGGCGTAAGTGTCCGGGTCGTCCAGCGGAATGCGCGACAGATCGATCTCGATCCCGCGCCGGCGGATGAGCTTTACCGCTGTTTCCAGAACCGTCAGTGTCTTGAGCCCGAGAAAGTCGAACTTGACCAGTCCCGCCTGCTCGACCCACTTCATGTTGAACTGGGTGACCGGCATGTCGGAGCGCGGGTCGCGATACATCGGAACCAGTTCCGATAGCGGTCGATCACCGATCACGATGCCGGCAGCGTGCGTGGAGGCGTGGCGGTAGAGCCCTTCCAGCTTCTGCGCATAGTCGAGAAGCGTGCCGACAATCGGCTCCTTCTCCACTTCCTCGGCAAAACGCGGTTCGTCCTCGATGGCCTTTGGCAAGGGCGTCGGGTTGGCCGGATTGGACGGCACCATCTTGCACAGCCGGTCCACCTGCCCATAAGGCATCTGCAGCACGCGCCCCACATCACGCAGTACGGCGCGGGCCTGCAGCGTACCGAAGGTAATGATCTGGCCCACCTGATCACGGCCGTACTTCTCCTGCACGTAGCGGATCACCTCTTCACGACGATCCTGGCAGAAATCGATGTCGAAGTCGGGCATGGACACGCGGTCGGGATTGAGGAAGCGCTCAAACAGAAGCGAGAAGCGCAGGGGATCCACGTCCGTGATCGTAAGCGCATAGGCGACAAGCGAGCCCGCACCCGACCCACGCCCCGGCCCCACCGGAATATCCTGCGCCTTGGCCCATTTGATAAAGTCCGAAACGATCAGGAAGTATCCGGGGAACTTCATGCGTTCGATGATGCCAAGCTCATAGTCGAGCCGCTCGACGTAAGTCTCGCGCGTGTAGCCCTCCGCCAGCCCCTGCGTTTCGATTCGCCGCTCCAGCCCCTCATGGGCCTGCCGACGCAGCTCATCCGCTTCAGCCTGTAGGGCGGCTTCCGCATCGACGGCATCCGCGCCCGTAAAGCGCGGCAGGATCGGCGGATGCGTCTGCGTGAAATAGGAACAGCGCCGGGCGATCTCGATCGTGTTGTCGATGGCCTCGGGCAAATCGGAAAAGAGCCTGGCCATCTCCGCCTGGCTCTTGAGGTAATTGTCAGGCGTGAGTTGCCGGCGGTCATCCATGGCGATAACAGCCCCCTCCGCAATGGCAATCAGCGCATCATGGGCTTCATAATCGTCACGGGCAGGGAAAAACGCCTCATTGGTGGCAACCAGCGGCAATTCATGCCTGTAGGCAAGGTCGACAGTAGCCGCCTCCAGCGCCCGGTCGTAGCCCTCAAACCGCTCCAGTTCCACATAGAGCCGGTTGCCGAAACACTCTTTGAGGAAAAGCAGTCGCTGCTCGGCCACCTCCTGCCGGTCAGCCTTCAGCGCCGCTCCGATGGGTCCGCGCGGTCCTCCGGTCAGGCAGATAATCCCCTCAGCAAGTTCGGACAGCCATTCCGTGGTTATGTGGGTGGCTTCGCCGGGCTCGTTTTCCAGATAGGCCCGGCTCACCAGGCGCACGAGGTTGGAGTACCCCTCCCTGGTAGCCGCGATCAGGACCAGGGGCTCATACTGCGCGCCCCCGCCTTTACGACCATTGCCGCGGCGGGCCTCCGTCAGCGCATCCTCAAACGCGGTATCAAGCTGACAACCGACGATGGGCTGCAACCCTTCCTTTGAGGCCTTTTGTGAGAATTCGAGCGCACCGAAGAGATTGTTCGTGTCGGTAATTGCGATCGCCGGCGCTTCGTCTTTCAGCGCATGGCCGATGATCTTTCCAAGCGGCAGCGCTCCTTCAAGAAGCGAATAGGCCGAATGCACACGCAGATGTATGAATGGCCGTTCGGGCCTGTTTTTCACACGCTCTGCTGCCGCGAAAATCGGATCGCGCAAACGTCGGTCGCTCGCCATGAATCGATGCCGTCTCTTTCCTGAAGACTCAGATCGACATTGTTCCGTATTGAGCATCGAGCGTAAAGGCCGACGCTCGGCCGCCAACGACTTATTCAGGGGTCAGATCGCCGGTGCAGGTACCAGAACCCGATCGATCGCAGAGGTAAGCTGCGAAAGCCGCTCCACAACAGCCACTGCACCAGCCTCTTCGAGTTCAGCCCTGTCACCGAACCCCCACAATACGCCGATGGTCGGAACGCCGTTGGCATTGCCACCGGCGACATCATGAAGCCGGTCTCCGATCATGACGACGTTTGACGGATCGATGGGTTCGGTCGCCAGAATATGCCGGATCAGGTCCGCCTTGTTTGAGTTACTCCCATCGGGCGCGGAACCATGAATGGCATGAAAATATTCCGAGAGGCCGAAATGGGCGATGATGTCTTTGCTGTAACGCTCCAGCTTCGATGTCGCCACCGACAGAAAATACCCCGCCTCAACGCAATGGGCGAGCACATCCTTGATGCCGGGGATCAGTTCGTTTTCGAACTTACCGATCCGCTGATAGCGTTCACGATAGTGCCCGACCGCCTCCCATATGCGCGCGTTGTCATCCGTTTCCAGAAAGTCGGCGAATGTTACCTGCAAGGGCGGTCCGATGTGAGATCGGATCGCATCATCATCCGGAGCCCTGCATCCCATCTTCTCCATCGCATGGCGGATACAGTTCGATATTCCTGCGAACGGGTTGGTCAACGTGCCATCGAGATCGAACAGCACCGCTGCCCGCATGGTTCCTTCCGCCATTCAGAAAAAGCTCCTATTCGAATTCCATGATGACCGCGTCCACGGCGAGACTGTCACCCGGCGCAGCGTTGATCTTCGATACCGTGGCATCACGCTCCGCACGCAGCACGTTTTCCATCTTCATCGCTTCCACAACCGCCAGTGTCTCACCGGCTTTGACCTCCTGCCCCTCGCTCACCGCGATGGATACCACGAGCCCCGGCATCGGGCAGAGCAGCATCTTCGATGTATCCGGCGCTTCACGCACCGGCATCAACCGATCGAGTTCAGCAATTCTTGGCAACATGACGCGAGCGTCGGCAGAGACACCCTGCCACGCGAGCTTCACACCATTCAGAATAGGCCGCACCTGAACGGCAACGGCACGGCCATTGACCTCCCCTTCCCAGACCGGCTCTCCAGGTCGCCAACTGGAGCGCACCGTCAGTGGATCAGCACCGTCGATTTGAATGTCCATTTCCAGCGGGATCGAAATCATGCCTTCGACAACACTGACGGAAAGGTAATCGTCGTCCAGTCGCACCACCCAATCCCGCTTCAACTCGCCCGAGTGAGGCGCCAGCCGGTCAGCCAGTCGGTCCAGCCGGTCACGCCGCAGAAGTTCCACGGCGAGCGCCACTGCGGCGAGGACCACCCGCTCCCCTGCCATGGGACGAGGTGGCGAGAATCCCTCAGAGAACTCCTCGGCGATAAAGCCCGTCGACAGGCGTCCCTCACGCCAGCGTGGATGGCTCATCAGCGCGGCAAGAAAAGGAATGTTGTGTTCGATACCGTCGATGACAAAACGATCCAGCGCTTCACTCATCGCGTTGATCGCGTCCAGGCGTTCGGGTGCCCAGGTGCACAGCTTGGCGATCATCGGGTCGTAGAACATGGAGATTTCCGAGCCCTCGGTGACACCAGTGTCGTTACGCAGCACTGCGTCCCCAAAGCGCCCTTCCCGTGGTGGGCGATACCGTGTCAACCGGCCGATGGAAGGCAGAAAGTTGCGCACCGGATCCTCGGCATAGATACGGCTTTCAATGGCCCAGCCATTGAGCTTTACATCCGCCTGTCCAAAGGACAGCGCCTCTCCCGCCGCCACCCGCAGCATCTGCTCCACCAGATCGATGCCGGTGACAAGCTCTGTCACGGGATGTTCCACCTGAAGGCGTGTGTTCATTTCCAGAAAATAGAAATTCCGGTTCTTGTCGACGATGAACTCGACCGTGCCAGCACTCTGATAATCAACGGCTTTTGCGAGCGCCACCGATTGTGCACCCATGGCAGCGCGGGTCTCCGCATCGAGAAATGGGGACGGCGCTTCCTCCACCACTTTCTGATTGCGGCGCTGAATGGAGCATTCGCGCTCACCGAGGTAAAGGCAGTTGCCATGCGCGTCGGCCAACACCTGAATTTCAATGTGCCGCGGCTCTTCGACAAACTTTTCGATGAAAATGCGGTCATCGCCGAAAGACGATGCTGCCTCTGATTTCGAGCGTTCAAAACCTTCACGCGCTTCCGCATCGTTCCACGCGATCCGCATGCCCTTGCCGCCACCGCCCGCCGATGCCTTGATCATCACCGGATAACCGATTTCACCGGCGATCTTCACCGCATGTTCGGCGTCTTCGATCAGGCCCATGAAACCCGGAACCGTTGACACCCCGGCCTCTGCGGCAATCTTCTTGGACGTGATCTTGTCGCCCATGGCCTGAATGGCCTTCGGTTTGGGTCCGATGAAAACAATCCCCTCCGCCTCAAGCTTCTCGCAGAAGGCGGCATTTTCGGACAGAAACCCGTAACCCGGATGAACGGCTTCAGCGCCGGTTTGCTTGCATGCGGCAATGATCCGTTCACCCAACAGATAGCTCTGATTGGCGGCGGCCGGGCCGATATGCACCGCCTCGTCTGCCATCTCCACATGTACGGCGTCCGCATCGGCATCGGAATAGACTGCAACGGTCGCTATGCCCATGCGCTTTGCTGTCTTCATCACCCGGCAGGCGATTTCACCGCGGTTGGCAACGAGGATCTTCTTGAACATGAACGGTGTTTCCCCCCAGCGAACAGCTTTGTCACTGTTCTATGGCCTTGCATGCTCGTGCTCAAGCGTTTCCCGAGCTTCTCGCACGAGAAGCGGGTTTGTCTCTTTGCGAGAACCTGCTGCCCGATCGGGCTTGCGGTCCAAAACGATTCCTGAAACTTTCGTTGTAGATTCCGGACTTGCAGGAGAAGTGTCCATGAAATCCCGTGCCGCTGTTGCCGTTCAGGCAGGAAAACCACTTGAAGTCATGGAAGTGGACCTCGATGGTCCTCGCCACGGCGAAGTGTTGATCGAGGTGAAGGCAACCGGCATCTGCCATACGGATGAATTCACTCTGTCGGGCGCCGATCCCGAAGGCATTTTCCCGGCGATTCTGGGCCATGAAGGTGCTGGCATTGTCGTCGATGTAGGCCCTGGCGTGACAAGCCTCAAAAAGGGCGATCACGTCATCCCGCTCTACACGCCCGAGTGCCGTGAATGCCCGTCCTGCCTGTCGCAGAAAACCAATCTTTGCACCGCTATCCGCTCCACCCAGGGCCAGGGGCTGATGCCGGATGGCACGAGCCGATTCTCCATCAACGGCGAGAAATTGCATCACTATATGGGCTGCTCGACATTCTCGAACTTCACTGTGCTGCCCGAGATCGCGGTGGCGAAGGTCAATCCCGACGCCCCCTTTGACAAGATCTGCTATATCGGCTGCGGCGTGACCACGGGTGTCGGCGCCGTCATCAACACGGCCAGGGTGGAAATCGGCGCGACCGCCATCGTGTTCGGCCTCGGCGGCATCGGCCTCAATGTCATTCAGGGCCTGCGGCTTGCCGGAGCCGACATGATCATTGGCGTCGACCTCAACAATGACAAGAAGCCGTGGGGCGAAAAATTCGGCATGACGCATTTCGTCAATCCGAAGGAAGTCGGCGAAGACCTCGTTCCATATCTCGTCAACCTGACCAGGCGCGGCGCGGATCAGATCGGCGGCGCGGACTACACGTTCGATTGCACGGGCAATGTCCATGTCATGCGTCAGGCGCTGGAAAGCGCGCATCGCGGCTGGGGCGAGTCCATCATCATCGGCGTGGCCGGCGCGGGTCAGGAAATCTCCACCCGTCCCTTTCAGCTCGTCACCGGTCGCACCTGGAAAGGCACTGCCTTCGGTGGCGCGCGCGGCCGCACCGACGTGCCCAAGATCGTCGACTGGTACATGGAGGGCAAGATCGACATCGACCCGATGATCACGCACACGCTTTCGCTCGACGAGATCAACAAGGGCTTCGATCTCATGCATGCGGGCGAATCCATCCGCTCCGTGGTGGTCTACTGAGGCCATCACCTTGACCACCATCTATGTGGATGCAGATGCCTGTCCGGTGAAGCCGGAAGCAGCCCGTGTCGCCGAGCGGCACGGGCTTGTCATCGTCTATGTCTCGAATGGCGGGCTGCGCCCTTCACGCGATCCCATGGTGCGGCATGTGGTGGTGCCCGGCACCGCCGACGCCGCCGACGACTGGATCGCGGAGAATGCCGTTAAGGGCGACATCGCCATCACGGCCGATGTGCCGCTGGCCGCCCGCCTCGTTCAAAGGGACGTGCATGTGCTTGGCCCCACCGGCCGGCCGTTCACGCCAGAAACCATCGGCATGGCGGTTGCCATGCGCAACCTCAAGCAGGATCTCCGCGAATCCGGAGAGATCAAGGGATACAACCCCGGTTTCACCGCCCGCGACCGCTCCGATTTTCTGCAGGCGCTCGACCGCACCGTGCGGCGCGCCGTGAAAGAACAAAGGGACTGAACCTATGAAAACCGTCTCCACCGCCCGCTCGCACGGCGGGGTTCAGGGCGTTTACAGCCATGCATCTAAGACCTGCCAGTGCGACATGACCTTCGCCGTCTTCATGCCTCCTCAGTCCGCTGATGGTCCCCGCCCCGTTCTGTGGTATCTGTCCGGCCTCACCTGCACGCATGCGAATGTCATGGACAAGGGCGAATACCGGCGCATGGCGGCAGAGCACGGCCTGATCATCGTCTGCCCGGACACGAGCCCGCGCGGCGATCACGTGCCGGACGAGGCGGACAACTGGCAATTCGGCGAAGGTGCCGGGTTCTACGTGGACGCCACACAGGAGCCTTTCGCCCAGAACTACCGCATGTATTCCTACATCACAGAGGAACTGCCGGCGCTGATCGCAAAGAAATTCCCGGCTGATATGAGCCACCAGGGCATTTTCGGCCACTCCATGGGCGGGCACGGCGCGCTGACCATCGCGCTTAAAAACCCCGACCGGTTCAAAAGCTGCTCTGCCTTCGCTCCCATCGTCGAACCCTCGACAGCAGACTGGTCGAAACCGGCTCTTGAAAAATATCTCGGAGAGGACCCGGCGGTTTGGCGCCAATACGACGCCTGCGCACTTGTGGCCGATGGCGCACGCTTTCCCGAACTCCTCATCGATCAGGGTTCGGCAGACGGTTTCCTTGACGAGGGTCTGCGGCCATGGCTGTTCGAAAAGGCATGCGCGAAGGCGGGCATTCCGCTCACGCTCAACATGCGCGAGGGCTATGACCACTCCTATTTGTTTATCTCGACCTTCATGAATGACCACCTCGACTGGCACGCCAGGCGCCTTGCTGGCGATTGAGCTGATTCAACGCATGAAACCCATGAATCATCCTCTTACCTTTTTTACCTAAATCACTGTCACAAAAAGCGTTTTAGCCTCACGACAAGCGGCGCGGCGACACAAACTTGTGCCGGCGCGTCGCTTCCGGCATGCTTCCTCGCGAAATCCCGCCATCAGGCGGGGGCATCCAGCCAACGATGTTCGTTTAAAAATCGGAGGTGCCGACTGGTGCAGGACACCGCACACATCTATGCAGAGTCACCCGACCGGGACACGATGGGGGGGCGTCTTTCCAGGGCTCGCGACGCCATGGGCCTCTCGGTTTCAGAGCTTGCCCGTCGCCTCGGCGTCAAGGCCGCGACGATCCAGGCGTGGGAAAGCGATCGATCTCAGCCCCGTGCCAACCGTCTGGCCATGCTCGCAGGCGTTCTGAATGTAAGCCTTTCCTGGCTCCTGCACGGCGTCGGCGTCTCGCCTGTTGACGAAAGCCGCTCGGAACTCGTGAACGCGGTTTCAGCCAATCTGAAACGCATCCGCAAGCTCCAGGAAGAAACCAATCGTATCATCGCCCGGATCGAGACGGATCTTGCCCGTGCGCAAGGCGCCGGCTGACCCAGGAATGCAGGTCGGTGAGGCATTGTGCACAGAAAGCGTGATGCCAAAACAACAGTCAGCGTTATGGCAGGTGACAAACACCGCGGCCTGCGCTAGTTTCCAGCCGTCGAGGGCAGAAGCCCTGCCTGTCTGCGGGAGAGAGCCAAACCGGCATGTGCCGGAGCGGACGCCGAAGGGGAAATCGCCCGAAATCTCTCAGGCAAAAGAACCGTAGGCGGGCCAAGACACTCTGGAAAGTCGGGGAGCGATCCCCGCGCCGAAGGTGTAAGCGTGGTCGACAGGGTTCCGGCTGCGCGAGTCTCTCAGGCTTCCGACAGAGGGGCACGAACATGTCGCTGATCGCGGCATGCGTGCGATTCTGGAGGAATGATGAGCGACACGAAACCTCAGAAACATCTGCCGCTGGAAGCGTTGCATGAAGAGGCAAACGCCCGGTTCGGCACGTTTGCCGGCTGGCGCATGCCGCTGACCTATCCTGCCGGCGTGATGAAAGAGCATCTTCACACGCGCGAAAGCGCGGGGCTCTTCGACATTTCCCACATGCAGCTTTTCGAGGTTGAAGGCTCAGATGCTGGCGAATTCCTGTCGCGCGCCTGCCCCCTCGACGCAGCCGCCCTGAAGGAAGGCCAGTCGAAATACACCGTTCTTCTCAACGAGAACGCCGGCATCATTGACGATCTGATTGTCACCCGCCTTGGCGAAAACCGCTTTATGGTGGTTGCCAATGCCGGCAATGCGGACAAGGACGAAGCGCATTTCCGCGCCATTGCTACCGAGTTCGAGGTTTCGTTCACCCCGCTTGAACGTGTGCTCCTGGCGCTACAGGGGCCCGAAGCCGAGGCCGTCATGATTGCAGCCGGGCTCGATCTGAGCGACCTCACCTTCATGACCGGCACAGAACCCCGCGAGGGCTGGTTCGCAGCCCGCTCGGGCTATACCGGTGAAGACGGTTTCGAGGTCGCCCTGCCCCTCGATGAAGCCGAGCGCTTCGCCCGCACGCTGCTCGACGATGAACGCGTCCATTGGGTCGGTCTTGCCGCCCGCGACAGCCTGCGCCTGGAAGCAGGCCTGTGCCTGCATGGTCAGGATCTTGACGAAAACACCGATCCGGCAAGTGCAGCCATCCTCTGGGCCGTCCCGAAGGCACTGCGAGAAGAAGGCAAATTCATCGGCGCGCAGGCATTGCAGAAAATCATCGCGGACGGCGCAGTGGAAAAGCGCGTCGGTCTGAAGCCGGAAGGGCGTCAGCCGGTCCGTGCCGGTGCACTGTTGATCAGCGACGCGGGCGAGACGGTCGGTCGCGTCACATCCGGCGGGTTTGGCCCATCGGCTGGGCATCCGGTGGCCATGGGCTATGTGGCCAGATCGCTCTCTGAACCCGGCACCCGTCTTTTTACCGAAGTGCGCGGCAACCGCATCGCACTCGATGTTCATCCCCTTCCCTTCACGCCGCAGCGCTACAAAAAAGGATAACAGCCAGATGAGCCAGACCTACTTCACCGAAGACCACGAGTGGATCAAAGTCGAGAACGGCGTCGCAACCGTCGGCATCACCGACTATGCGCAGGAACAACTCGGCGATCTGGTTTTCGTGGAACTGCCCGAAACCGGCGCGACGCTTTCAAAGGGCGACACAGCCGTTGTGGTGGAATCCGTGAAAGCTGCATCCGACGTGTACGCGCCCGCCGACGGCGAGATTTCCGAGGTGAACGATGCTCTTGCGAGCGACCCCGCGCTTATCAACTCCGCCCCAACCGGCGATGGCTGGCTTTGGAAGATGAAGCTCTCCGACGAAAGCCAGCTTGAAGGCCTGATGGACGAAGCCGCCTACAAGGCGTCGATTGCCTGAGGAAACACCATGCCCGCCAAATCGCTCCCTTTTGCCGCCCGCCATATCGGCCCGCGCGGTGAGGAAACCAAGGCCATGCTGGCCACGCTTGGTGTTCCCTCACTGGAAACGCTGATCACGCAGGCGGTGCCAAATTCCATCCGCTTCGACCGCCCGCTCGACCTGCCGCAGGCAGCCAGCGAAACCGAAGCCCTCAACGAGCTCGGCGCCGCCATGCGCCAGAACAAGGTGCTGAAGAGCTTTATCGGGACCGGCTATCACGGCGTGAAGGTGCCGCCGGTCATACAGCGCAATCTGTTCGAAAATCCGGCCTGGTATACGGCGTACACGCCCTATCAGTCGGAAATCAGCCAGGGCCGCCTGGAGCTTTTGTTCCACTTCCAGACACTGGTGACGGAACTGACTGGCCTGCCTGTCGCCTCGGCGTCACTTCTGGATGAGGGATCGGCAGTGGCTGAGGCCGTGGGCATTGCCTGGCGGCACCATCGCTCCAGACGCAACAGGCTGGCACTCGCCGGTGAACTCCATCCGCAAACGCATGATGTGGTCGTCACCCGCGCCGAACCATTGGGCATCGAGGTCGACGGCAACACGATCGACGAAGACACATTCGCCCTTATCGTGCCTTGGGCGGATACATATGGCGTCTATGGCGACCACGGCGCACTCATCGCCGAAGCCAAAGACAAGGGCGCCATTGTCATCATGGTGGCTGATCCTCTTGGCCTCCTTCTCAGCGAAACGCCGGCATCGCTCGATGCAGACATCGCGGTGGGCTCGATGCAGCGTTTCGGCGTCCCCATGGGTTTCGGCGGACCGCACGCAGCTTACTGCGCCGTTTCCGACAAGCTCACGCGCCTGATGCCGGGTCGCCTTGTCGGCCAATCCGTCGATGCACATGGCCGTCCGGGCTACCGCCTCGCACTGCAGACCCGCGAGCAGCACATTCGCCGCGACAAGGCGACCTCCAACATCTGCACTGCGCAAGCCCTGCTTGCCAATATGGCAGCAGCCTTTGCCATATGGCACGGACCGGAAGGGCTCGTTGCCATTGCCGAAGGCATCCACGCGCGTGCGTCACGTCTTCATGCAGCGCTGAAAGCCGCAGGCATCGGGCTTGCGGGCGACACGATCTTCGATACGGTGACCGCCATCGTTCCGGGCAAGGCCGAGGAAATCGCCCAGAAAGCCGAGGCTGGCGGCCGTCTCCTTCGCGTAATCGACGCGGATCGGATCGGGATCAATATCGACGAGACCACCGACGAAGATGATCTTGCAGCCCTTGCCGCCCTGTTCGGCGCGAAACTGCCGGATGATGCACCGCGGCTCGCGCCGTCAAAAGCGCGCGACGAAGGCTTTCTCACCCAGCCCGACTTCCATGCCCACCGCTCGGAAACGGAAATGATGCGCTTCCTGCGCCGGCTCGCCGACAAGGATCTGGCACTGGACCGCGCCATGATCCCGCTCGGCTCCTGCACCATGAAGCTCAACGCTGCAGCCGAGATGATGCCCGTGAGCTGGCCGGAAGTGGCAGGCCTGCATCCGTTTGCTCCGACCGAGCACACGGCAGGCTATCGCCGGATGATCGATGATCTCGACCGCTGGCTGTCGGAAATCACGGGCTTCGATGCGGTCTCGCTTCAGCCCAATGCCGGCAGCCAGGGCGAATATGCCGGGCTTCTGGCGATCCGCCGCTATCATGCCGAGCGCGGCGAGGCCGATCGCGATATCTGCCTCATCCCCTCCTCCGCCCATGGCACCAATCCTGCGTCTGCCTCCATGGCGGGTATGCGGGTGGTGGTCGTGCGCTGCACCGACGATGGCAATATCGACCAGGACGATCTGAAGGCGAAGGCGGCGGAACATTCAGACAGGCTTGCCGCTCTCATGCTCACCTACCCGTCAACCCACGGCGTGTTCGAGGAGGGCGTGCGCGACATGTGCGCGGTCATCCACGAGCATGGCGGCCAGGTCTATTTCGACGGCGCCAACCTCAACGCCATGGTCGGTCTTGCCCGTCCGGGCGATCTGGGCGCGGATGTCTGCCATCTGAACCTGCACAAAACCTTCTGTATTCCCCACGGCGGCGGAGGGCCGGGTGTCGGACCCATCGGCGTCAAGGCACATCTGAAGCCGTTCGTGCCGGGCCATGTGGCTCTGGGCAGCGGCCAGGCGGTGGCGGCCGCGCCCTATGGCAGCGCGTCGATCCTGCCGATCACGTGGATGTATATCCGCATGATGGGTGGAGACGGACTCAAACGGGCGACGGAAATGGCAATCCTCAACGCCAACTACATCGCTCACAGGCTGAAGGAGCACTACCCCGTGCTCTATAAGGGCCGCAATGACCGGGTCGCGCATGAGTGCATTCTCGACACGCGCGTTTTCAAGGATCGTGCCGGCATCACCGTCGACGACATCGCCAAGCGGCTCATCGACTATGGCTTCCACGCCCCCACCATGAGCTTTCCCGTTGCGGGAACACTGATGGTGGAGCCGACGGAATCGGAGCCGAAGAGCGAGGTTGATCGCTTCTGCCAGGCGATGATCTCCATCGCCAGGGAAGCAACGAAAGTGGAAAAGGGCGAGTGGCCCAGGGACGACAATCCGCTGGTCAACGCTCCGCACACCGCCATGGAGCTGATGGGCGACGAGTGGACACACCCCTACAGCCGCAGTGAAGCCGCCTTCCCCGAAGGTTCGCTCGCTTCCGCTTCCAAATACTGGCCGCCAGTATCACGGGTGGACAATGTCGGTGGCGACCGCAATCTGGTCTGCGCCTGCCCGCCCATCGAAGCGCTGGCAAGCTGACGCTTGCCCCACAGATCATCTCCCCGCGATGGGGAGATGATCGCTCATTTTGCCTACGGCTCTTGGCTGGGCCCCGCGCTTTCTGTTAAAGCGTCGTCTACACACTCCGAACGGAACCGGAACAGGCTTCGCTTTGCCTTGGAAACCATGGCAAACTGCGATGTGATTCGCGGACAGGACACCACACGCTTCATGGACGACAACAACGACCTCTTCGCCGGAATGCCCGCAAATGTGGAACGTGCGAAAGCACCGGAGCCGGCAGCACCGGCGCGCAAGGCCGCATCGCGGCCCGCGCCTTCTGCCTCATCCGTGAGCTCCAGCGAGGGTTATAGCGCCGCAGACATCGAGGTTCTGGAAGGACTTGAGCCCGTTCGCCGACGTCCCGGCATGTATATCGGCGGCACCGACGACAAGGCGTTGCATCACCTCTTCGCCGAAGTCATCGACAACTCGATGGACGAGGCGGTGGCCGGTCATGCCACCTTCATCGAAGTGGAGCTTGACGCGGAAGGCTTTCTCTCCGTCACCGACAACGGCCGCGGCATCCCGGTCGACCCGCACCCGAAGTTCAGGGACAAATCGGCGCTCGAAGTCATCATGACCACGCTGCACGCTGGCGGAAAATTCGATTCCAAGGTCTACGAGACCTCCGGCGGTCTGCATGGCGTCGGCGTTTCTGTCGTGAATGCACTCTCCGAACTCCTCGAAGTCGAAGTGGCGCGCAATCGCCAGCTCTTCCGTCAGACCTTTTCGCGCGGCCTGCCGCAGGGCGGGCTCGAAAAGCTCGGCGACGTTCACAACCGTCGCGGCACGAAGGTGCGCTTCAAGCCGGATGAGCAGATCTTCGGCAAGGGCGCCAGGTTCGAACCTGCGCGCCTCTACCGCATGGCACGGTCCAAGGCGTATCTTTTCGGTGGTGTCGAGATCCGCTGGGTCTGTGCACCCGAACTGATCGGTGAAAAGGACCAGACACCGGACAAGGCCACCTTCCACTTCCCCGGCGGTCTGAAGGACTATCTGATCGCCTCGCTTGACGGGCAGTTTCAGGTCACGAAGGAAGTCTTTTCCGGCCGTAGCGAGAAAACCTCAGGACATGGCGCAGTCGAATGGGCCATCACCTGGTATGGCGGCGACGCCATGCTCAATTCCTATTGTAACACGGTGCCCACGCCCGAAGGCGGAACCCACGAAACCGGCTTCCGCAACGCGCTCCTGCGCGGTCTTCGCGGCTATGCCGAGCTCACCGGCAACAAGCGCGCTTCCATCATCACCTCCGAAGACGTGATGATCTCGGCCGCCGGCATGCTCTCCGTCTTCGTGCGCGAGCCGGAGTTCGTTGGCCAGACCAAGGACAAGCTCGCAACGGCTGCCGCCATGCGCATCGTTGAAAACGCCGTGCGCGATCCGTTCGATCACTGGTTGGCCGAAAACCCGCAGGAAGCCTCGAAGCTTCTCGACTGGGTTGTCGCGCGCGCCGACGAGCGACTTCGCCGCCGTCAGGAGCGGGAGGTCAGCCGCAAGAGTGCGGTGCGCAAGCTGCGCCTTCCCGGAAAGCTCGCCGACTGCACCATGGGAGCTGCAGCGGGCGCTGAAATCTTCATCGTTGAGGGCGACTCGGCCGGCGGCTCCGCCAAGCAGGCTCGCAACCGCGCCAGTCAGGCCGTTCTGCCACTACGCGGCAAGATTTTGAACGTGGCAAGTGCGGGCACGGGAAAGCTCGCCGCCAACCAGCAAATCTCCGACATCGTTCAGGCGCTCGGCTGTGGCACCAGGTCGAAATACCGAGAAGACGATCTGCGCTACGATCGCGTGATCATCATGACGGACGCCGATGTCGACGGCGCGCATATCGCCTCTCTGCTGATCACCTTCTTTTACCAGGAGATGCCGCAGCTTATCGAGAACGGGCATCTCTACATGGCCGTACCCCCGCTCTACCGCATCAGCCAGGGCGGCAAGACCATGTATGCGCGCGATGATGCGCATAAGGACGAGCTTCTGGAAACGGAATTCACGGGACGCGGCAAAGTCGAGATCGGGCGCTTCAAGGGTCTTGGCGAGATGATGGCGAGCCAACTCAAGGAAACGACCATGGATCCGGCCAAACGCACATTGCTGCGCGTGTCGGTTCTCGATGGCGAGGAAGCGACAAAGAGCGCCATCGATTCCCTGATGGGCACCAAACCGGAAGCGCGTTTCCGCTTTATTCAGGAAAACGCAGAGTTCGCCGACGAGCTGGATATCTAATCCGCCCGATTCTTCAGGCCGCTGCTATCGCCTGCGCCTGAATGCGCGCATTTTCGCGCAGGGCATCGAGATGAATGGACCGCAAGAGACCGGCCAGTTCTGCAGCATCTGCTGCAGGGCCGCCCTGTCCCGGCGTTGCACCGATGCTCTCAAGCATCAGCCAGGAAACTTCCTGGGCGCCCGCTACCCTTTTGCCCAGCGCAACCTCACGCCACACGGCCAAGGCTCGAGTGATCGGTGCATGAACAGGCTTTGCGAGACCTGCTTTCTTAAAAAGCGCGGCCAACGGTAAATCCCGTCCGTTCACCAGAAGCCCCCCGATCCGTGCCAGAGACTCCCCTGTCAACGTTGCGAGTACATGACCGAAAAAGTCGATCTTCCCATGGGCAACAAGTCGGACGATGAAGCTGGTTGTCAGCTCCCCCTGAATGCGGAGGTGCTCGACCATTGCCCCATGCTCTTCAGCCTCAATGGTCTCGATCAGCGTAAGCGAAGCACGGATACATGCATCCCGGGTGAGCTTTTCCGCCCGCGCCGCGCCCACCAGCGCTCGCACGAAAGGAGCGTCACGCAAGGTTTCACCCAGCTGTCGCAAGAGCACGTGACGGCAATCCGATGGCAAACGAGGGTCCGCAGCCAGTTTTTCGCGCAGGCGCGCGTCGTGTCCATGGCGTTCGATCATGCGGCGGAAACTCACGGCCGCGATGTCCGCGCTCGAATTTTCCGCCAGTGCCAGACAAGCCTCGAGCGCCCCAACCTCCGCAATGGCGGCCGAAACACTCATACTCAGATGTGCACGGCGCGCTATAAGGCATTGGGTGGCCTCTCTCTCGTCCGCGACCCGATCGATGAGATCGGTGTCGGACAAAACCGGCGAGCGCGCCAGGATCGGCGCGGCAACGTCGGGCTGATCGGAGGCAAGAGCCGCCACGACCTGTACGGGTGCGTGCCGGCTCATGGAAAGCGCCTCTGCGAGCGCGAATCGCACCTTGGAAGATGGATCGTCGAGCAAAGCCGTTAGCGCGGCTTCGGCCGCGTAGCGATCATCGAACGGCAGTTCTCCATCGAGATAAGCTCTGGCGAGGGCCGCCGCCGCGCCCGCTCGTTCGGCCACTTTTGCCGTCTGCGTCCATTTGAGAAAATGCTGAACCACCTGCACGAAGTCACACTCCCGCCCTGACTAAGTCAAACCTAGCGTGAATTCGTATAGGAAACGTTTACCATAAGTGCCGACTTGCGGCCTGCGCCCGCCCCCCCTATCAAGAGACAGATCATGCTTTGGACGGGAGGAGCCCAATGGCGGGCCTTTATCTTGAGGAATTCCAGCCAGGACAGGTGTTTCAACACACACTGCGCAAAAGCGTCACCGAAAGCGACAACGTGCTGTTTTCAACCATGACGCTGAACCCTCAGCCCTTGCACATCGATTTTGATTTTGCACAGAAAACTGAATGGGGCAAACCTCTGGTCAACTCACTCTTCACCCTCGGTCTGATGATCGGAATCTCGGTCCACGACACCACGCTCGGCACAACGATAGCCAACCTTGGAATGACCGACACCAGTTTTCCGAACCCGGTGTTCCACGGCGACACCATCCGCGTCGAGACGGAGGTGAAGTCGGTGCGTGAATCGAAATCAAAACCCGATCGGGGCATCGTGGAGTTTGAGCATCGCGCCTTCAATCAGGACGACAAGCTCGTGGCCCGCTGTCTGCGCCAGGCGATGATCCTCAAGAAGAATGCTTGAACATGCGCTCTCTGCTCTTTGTTCCAGGGGATTCTGATCGCAAGCTTGAAAAGGCTCTGCACACGTCGTGCGACGTTCTGATCGCTGATCTGGAAGATTCTGTAGGTCTAGACAAGAAGGAAGAAGCTCGTCGCGTCACCGCGGTATTTCTGGAACACGCGCGAGCGCACACAAAAGCCCGGCTCTTTGTGCGCGTGAATGACCTGACCTCCGGATTGATCAATGATGATCTCGCAGGCGTCATGAAAGCCAAACCGGATGGCATCATGCTGCCCAAGGCCGAAGGCGGCGGCGACGTGGCGCGTCTTGCAACGGCGCTGCGCGTTCACGAGGCGGAAATCGGGGTTGCAGACGGACAAACACGCATTCTGCCGATTATCACGGAAACGGCGCTGGGTGTTCTGAGTGCAGCCAGCTATCGCAACTCCAGTCCACGCCTTTGCGGGCTCACCTGGGGAGCCGAAGATCTCTCCGCACATATCGGCGCGCTTACCGCTCGCCATGAAGACGGCAGCTATACACCACTATTCCAGCTCGCACGCAGCATAACGCTTCTGGCTGCGGCGGCAGCGGGAGTTCCGGCCATTGACACCGTGTTTCCCAATTTCTCCGACACAGAAGCATTTGAGAGAGAATGCCGCACAGCCGCACGCGATGGTTTCGTCGCCAAGATGGCTATTCATCCAGCCCAGATCGAGCCCATCAACGACATCTTCACCCCCTCCGCTCGAGAGGTAGAGGAAGCGCGCGCGGTGGTGGAGGCATTTTCGGCCGCAGGCAATGCAGGCGTGGTCAACATCGGTGGACGCATGTACGACCGCCCGCACCTCGCCCTTGCCAAACGCGTGCTTGAACGTGCCGCGCAGGTTTCAACGGTTTGATCGAGGAAGTTCAGTCACCCTTCCATTGAGGCCGTGTCATCTCGAAAGTCTCGGTGACAGCCGCATAATCGCGATAGCCCAGACGCGCCAGATTGCTTGCGGCGACGGCATCGAACTGGCCATTCTTCAGCACGGCCTCGCTGATATGCACTCCCACCACCTCACCGGTAACCACAATCACGCCTGCCGGAGATCCGTCGAGACCCAGCGGGCGTCGGATCTCGGTTACCCTGCATTCAAGCGCCGCATGACATTCAGCCACGCGCGGCGGCCTTACAAGCTTTGAAGGAGCTTCTGTGAGCCCCGCATAGGCAAATTCATTGACACCGCGTGGTGCATCGACCGAGCTGGCGTTCAGTTGCTCCGCAAGATGTCGGCTGGCGAGATTGACGACGAACTCACCATTCTCCTCGGCGTGCGTCGCGCTATCTTTCGCTCCTTCGGAGGAAAAAAACACCAGATGCGGATTGGACGAGATCGCGTTGAAGAAGGAATAGGGAGCGAGATTGGCTATCCCCTCCTGCGACAGCGTGGAAATCCAGCCAATGGGGCGCGGCGATACAATAGCCTTGAACGGGTCGTGGGGAAGCCCATGCCCCTTGGACGGTTCGTAAAACATCATGCCTCCCACGGTCCGGTATACTCGGAGACAATATCAACAAGGTCCGGACGCGGGCGCTCCTGAAGTTCCCCCTCATAGGAGCCAATATGCACAAAGCCAACCACGCGCTCCTGCGGCGCAAGCCCCAGTATGCGGCGTCCTTCGGCATCATCCGAATACCAGTTCGTGATGAGATTGGTCCCATAACCCAGCGCGTTGGCGGCAATCATCAGGTTCATTGCAGCCATGCCGCCGGAGAGGAACATCTCCCATTCGGGAATTGTCGGGCTGTCCTTCGGGACACAAATCACGCCAATGACCAGCGGGGCCCGCGAAAAGCGGGTCCGCTCCTGCTCGATTCGTGCCTCTGGCAAGTCCGGTTCCCGCTCCATCGCGCGAGCCGCCAAAGCCTCACCCACCTGATTTCTGACATCGCCCCGGTAAAGGATGAAACGCCAGGGTGTTAACCGACCATGATCGGGCACCCGCGAGGCCACCTTCAATATGGTCTCGATTTCCTTGTCGGACGGAGCCGGTTCCGCAAGATCCTTCACCGGCGTCGAGCGGCGCGCAAGCATGAAATCAAGCACGGATGGGTGCAATTTTCTGTCTCCTGTAGGATATGATGGCCTGAATCAGGCAGAGTGTTCTGCGAGAGCTTTCGTTTCGTGGAATTCAGATCGCACAATCGCCTTGAAATTGCCACCGCCTTGGGCTTCATGTCAGACATGCGCAGTCCTTTAAGATCGATACTTTCCTGTTTTGCCCTGTGTGCTTCTCCGCTGATGGCGTTTTCCGCTCATGCACAGGAAGACGCGGCAGAAAAAGTCGACGGTCTTCTACGCCTGCCCGGCCTCAATAACTATGCACCGGCCTCAGTGGACGACGCCCTCGCCACTGCGGAGACCGGTGAGGTAACACTTGTCGCACATCTGCAAGAAGGTGGTGATGAGATCCCGAATGGTCTCGTGTGGCGCATTTTTGGCACGCA
Organism: Nitratireductor sp.; assembly: GCF_017794765.1. Lineage (GTDB taxonomy): Bacteria > Pseudomonadota > Alphaproteobacteria > Rhizobiales > Rhizobiaceae > Nitratireductor. The sequence continues at coordinate 2,844,385 of NZ_CP051236.1, forward strand.
ACCAGGAGCCGATGAGAAGCTTCCGCTTGTGGCAACCGCACGTGGCGGCAACACTGTTTTCCAGCTCGCCCCCGGGAGCTATCTGGTTCATGCAGCCTACGGCCGAGCCGGTGTCACAAAGAGGATAACGGTCGGACGTGAGCCGATGCGTGAGGATCTGTTCCTCGATGCGGGTGGCCTAAAGCTGAACGCAATCCTCCCCGGCGGCGTAAGAATTCCCCAGAATCAACTCCGCTTCTCAATCTATGAAGCAGGCGAGGACAATATCGGGGACGGCACCCTGATCCTGCCAGACGTTGAGCCTGGCAGCATCGTGCGTCTCAATGCAGGCACATATCATGTGGTCGCGAAATACGGCGCCATGAACGCCGTCATCCGCTCCGATATTCGTGTCGAAGCCGGAAAACTCACGGAGGCAACGGTCGAGCACCGCGCTGCCGATCTCACGATGAAGCTCGTGCGCGAACGCGGCGGCGAAGCCATTGCCGACACCGCTTGGTCGGTGCTTACCGACACGGGTGAGATCGTCTACGAAACCGTCAGCGCCTATGCGTCCATGGTACTCGCCGAGGGTGATTACACCATTGTCGCCAAGAACCGTGACAGAATCTATCAACGAGATTTTTCTGTCATCCCCGGCCGTAACCAGGACGTGGAACTCCTTCCCACAGACCTGCTGGACACGCGCAACCAGTTTCCGGATTGATCCGGCTTTCACTGCATATGAAAAAAGCCGCGCAGTGTGGCACGGCTTTTCCGGAATGACGCGCTGAATGGCCTCAGGCAGCCGCCACCTTCGCAGCCTTGCGCTTGAGGTCAGGCGGTGTTGCCTCATCCGCCAGCATCGCTGTCACATCAGCCAGCGACATGGATGCCTGGTCGCGGCTGCCAAGACGGCGGATATTGACCGTGCCTTCTTCCGCCTCACGCTTGCCACAGACGAGGATGACCGGGACCTTGGCCAACGAATGTTCGCGGACCTTGTAGTTGATCTTCTCGTTGCGCAGATCCGCTTCCGCAAGCAGCCCTGCTTCCTTCAGCGTCTCCGTCACTTTGAGCGCATACTCATCGGCATCGGAGGTGATCGTTGCCACAACCACCTGCACAGGCGCGAACCACAGCGGGAAATGTCCTGCATAGTTTTCGATCAAAATGCCAAGGAAGCGCTCCATCGACCCGCAGATCGCCCGGTGAACCATCACCGGTTGCTTCTTCTCCGAATCCTGATCGATATAGAACGCGCCAAAGCGCTCCGGCAGGTTGAAGTCGATCTGTGTTGTGCCGCACTGCCACTGGCGGCCAATGGCGTCCTTCAGCACATAATCGAACTTCGGACCATAAAACGCTCCGTCGCCAGGATTGATCGCCGTCTTGATCCGTCCGCCCGACTGCTCGGCGATCTGCACCAAAACCTTGCTCATTATTTCCTCGGCGTGATCCCATAGCGCATCGGAACCGACACGTTTCTCAGGCCGCGTGGAAAAATAGACCGTGATCTCCTCAAAGCCGAAATCGGCATAGGTGGACAGAATCAGATCGTTGATCTTGAGGCACTCGGCGGCGAGCTGCTCTTCCGTGCAGAAGATGTGGGCATCGTCCTGCGTGAAGCCGCGCACGCGCATCAGCCCGTGTAGCGCGCCGGACGGCTCATAGCGATGCACATTGCCGAATTCAGCCAGACGAATGGGCAGGTCGCGATAGGATTTTAGGCCATGCTTGAAGATCTGCACGTGACCGGGGCAGTTCATCGGCTTCAGCGCGAACGTACGGGTGTCTTCCGCCTCGTCGTCCGCGCACTCGACCTTGAACATGTTTTCCTTGTACCAGCCCCAGTGGCCAGACGTCTCCCAGAGGCTCTTGTCGAGCACCTGCGGCGCATTCACCTCGTCATAGCCATCGGTCGCGAGCCTGCGGCGCATATAGCTGACAAGGTTCTGGAACATGCGCCAGCCCTTGGAATGCCAGAAGACAACGCCCGGACCCTCTTCCTGGAAATGGAAAAGGTCCATCTCGCGTCCGAGACGACGGTGATCGCGTTTTTCGGCCTCTTCCAGCATATGAAGATACTGGTCGAGCTCCTCCTGGGTTTGCCAGGCCGTACCATAGATGCGGGTCAGCATCGGATTGTTGGCATCGCCGCGCCAATAGGCGCCGGCCACCTTCATCAGCTTGAATGCCTTGCCGATCTGGCCAGTCGAGACCATGTGCGGACCGCGGCAAAGGTCGAACCAGTCGCCCTGCGCATAGATCTTGACATCCTGATCCTCGGGGATCGCATCAATTAGTTCGACCTTGTAGCTCTCGCCCTTCTCGGAAAACACCTTCTTTGCCTTTTCACGCGACCAGACTTCCTTTGTGAAAGGCTTGTTGCGCGCAATGATCTCCGCCATCTTCTTCTCGATAACCGGCAGGTCCTCGGGCGTGAAAGGCTCATTGCGGGCGAAATCGTAATAAAAACCGTTCTCGATCACCGGGCCGATGGTGACCTGCGTGCCGGGCCACAATTCCTGTACGGCTTCTGCAAGCACATGGGCTGCATCATGCCGGATGAGCTCCAGCGCGCGTGGATCGTCACGAGTGATGATCTCGATGTCGCCGGACTTGCCGACGGGATCGGACAGGTCGCGAACGGTTCCGTTCAGCGCATAGGCGACGGACTTCTTGGCAAGCGATTTGGAAATGCCGCCGGCAATATCGGCACCGGTCGTTGCCGCGTCATAGTCGCGAACGGATCCATCGGGAAATTTCAGGGAAACGGCTTCGGCCATCAGAGACTTCTCCTTATCCAGTCCCGCCAACGAGCGCGGGTGGTCTTGGTGTATGTAAGCAAGGGGCGTTTAGCGCCATCAGCCCGGGGCGTAAACCCCTTTTCGGGTCGTTTAAAGCCGCCAGTAGCGCCACGGTGTCCACCATTTCAGGCGGTTCCCTAGACGATCCGGCACCGGATCGACACCGTGGGTACCGCCCGGCCCGCAGCGCAAGAGGCGAAAAAGCCCCATCCAGCCGCCAGCCCACAGACCATGGCGCGCAATCGCCTCATAAGCATATTCGGAACAGGTGGGGAAATGCCGGCAGGAATTGCCGATGAAACCCGACAGAGTGAGCTGGTAGAACCGCACCAGCGCCGTGCCCACCACACGCCCCGGGGTTTTGGGCCAGGGACCCTGCCAGTTTCGGCTTCGCGCGGCGTCTGACATACTGTCAGGCGGCAGCGCCCGCGCGCGCCTTCTCGATCTGGTCGATCGCATCCACCACCGCATCGAACGTCAGCAGCGTGGACGCATGACGTGCCTTGTAGCCACGCACCGGCTCCAGATATTTCAGGTCTTCAAAACGACCGGATGGCGGTGCACCCTCTTCCTTGAGCATGGCGTACATTTGTTCACGGACCTGCCGCAACTCGCCGAAACTCGCTCCCAGCACATGAGCAGCCATAATTGACGATGAAGCCTGTCCAAGAGCGCAGGCTTTTACTTCATGTGCGAAATCGACCACCGTGTCATCTTCAACCCTGAGGTCGACCACAACAGTCGAACCACAAAGCTTGGAATGCGCCTTCGCAGAAGCATCCGGCGCTTCCAGCCGCCCGATGCGCTGAATATTGCCGGCAAAACCAAGAATCTTCGCGTTGTAGACGTCATCGAGCATGGAATTTCCGTTCTGCCGCAACCGAAACACATCAAAGTCGCTTCGGCACCTTCCCTTCTGCCTCAAGCCACTTATATAATGAACGCTGTGGGCCCACGACAAGGCATGATGCCGTTGTGGGTGCCAGTTTCGCGCACGCCGCTGTCGGGCCGGGCTGAGATTTTTCTCCATTACCCGCTGGATAAGGCCGTGAACCGTTCAACTCGTCCCTGCCGAGACAGGGACTACGGGAGACGCCTTCTATGGACGCTGTTATCAAGAATTTTCCGCCTCATGCCGAGAAGGGTGAGAAAATCGCGGAGACAAAATCTTACATGGACAAGCCGGCTACTGATCGTCCATCTCAAGAAGAGGTGGAAAACGCTGTGCGCACCCTTTTGCGCTGGACCGGTGACGACATCGCCCGTGAGGGCCTTGTCGAAACGCCCAAGCGCGTGGCCAAGGCCTACCGCGAGATGTTCTCCGGTTACGATCAGTGCCCCGCCGAGGAACTGGGGCGAACCTTTGAAGAGGTGCAGGGCTACAACGACATGGTCCTTATCAAGGACATCTCGTTCCACTCGCACTGCGAACATCATATGGTGCCGATCATCGGCAAGGCGCACGTAGCCTATTTGCCGGATGGGAAGGTGGTCGGCCTGTCCAAGATCGCCCGCGTCGTCGACATCTTCGCGCGCCGCCTGCAGACGCAGGAAGCCATGACCGCGCAGATTGCCCATGTGATCCAGGATGTTCTGAAACCACGCGGCGTGGCCGTTCTGGTTGAGGCCGAGCACATGTGCATGGCCATGCGCGGTATCCGCAAGCAGGGCTCCGTCACGCTCACCACCACGTTTACGGGCGCATATCGAGAAGATCTTCAGGAGCAGGCGCGCTTCATGACCATGCTGCGCGACAATCACCGCTGATGACGACATTGAGCTTTCCTCCGGCCCCATCCGACAAGGCCGCGCTTGAAGAAGGCGCGGCTTTTTCGCCGCGCTTTGACGCCAACGGCCTTCTTACGGCGGTGGTAACGGATGCCGAAACCAACGCAATCCTGATGGTTGCACACATGAATGCCGAGGCATTGGCGATGACACTACAGACCGGCATTGCCCATTACTGGTCGCGCTCGCGAGGTCAGCTCTGGAAGAAGGGCGAGACCTCCGGCAACGTCCAGCACATTGTCTCCATCGCCACGGACTGCGATCAGGATGCGGTGCATTTGAGCGTGAAGGTTGCCGGCGATGGCGCAACCTGCCACACCGGCCGGCGTTCCTGTTTCTACAGAAACGTCTCCGTGCGTGATGGCAAGGCGGTTCTGATCGACCTCGGCATGAAGCCTTTGGATCACAAAGACGGACACGCTTGACCAAAAGTCGGTCTCGATTTCTTGATCGCCTGCGGCGTAGACTTTCTTCTCGGGAACGCACATCTAGAGTCTGGCATATCCGCCAGGTTCCCCGGTGAGGCAGCGTTGAACCGTTCGGTTCGCCAAAGCGACGCATATTCACCAATTTGATACAGTTCCCGGGCATGATGCCAAGGGGACGAGGAGATGATCATGCTCGATTGGGCATCTCTACGCAGGAAGCAAGACAGCAGGCAGGGCGACTTGGGTTCGCCTGAACCACCCGTGGCCGAGCGGGTGCCTGCACCAAATCCTCGCAACGGTATCGCCCTTGCCCTCGGCGGCGGCGCTGCACGCGGCTGGGCCCATATCGGTGTACTGCGCGCGCTCGACGAAGCGAACATCCCCATTGGCATGATTGCCGGCACCTCCATCGGCGCGCTGGTGGGTGGCTGTTATCTGGCGGGAAAGCTGGATGAACTGGAAGATTTTGCCCGCTCCCTGACCAAGCGGCGTATCTTCGGATTGCTCGATATCAATTTCGGCGGCAGCGGTCTGTTTGGCGGCATGAAGCTCACGGCGCGCATGGAAGAGCATCTACGGGGCGTGACCTTTGACGATCTCTCAAAGCCGTTTGTCTGCGTCGCAGCGGAAATTCGCACCGGCCACGAGATCTGGCTATCGAGCGGGTCGCTGATCACCGCGATGCGAGCCTCCTACGCCTTGCCTGGCGTTTTCGAACCAGTCACTTGCAACGGTCGAGTGCTTGTTGACGGTGCACTCGTCAACCCGGTCCCTGTTTCTGCCTGCCGAACCTACGAGCAGCCTCTCGTCATGGCCGTCAACCTCCATTACGATCTGTTTGGACGCGCGGCAGTCATCAAGCATGCAGCAGATATGCCCCGGGAAACGGAGCAAGGCGACAAAGCTCCGCTTGTGGTGGAAAAGGGCCCGCATCAGCGCGATCAGCGGCTCGGCATTACCGGTGTGATGGTCGAAGCCTTCAACATCATTCAGGATCGAATTTCGCGCGCCCGTATGGCGGGCGACCCGCCGGACCTGTCGCTCCAGCCCAAGCTCGGCCACATCGGCCTTACGGAGTTCCACCGTGCCGATGAAGCCATTGCGATCGGCTACGAGACCACCCAGGCCCGCCTCTCAGAGCTCGACCGGATCATCACCGTCCTGGGGTGACCCGCGCTTTCATGCGCTGGCCGCATCCTGAAGCCGCATCTGGATGCGCTTCGTTCCATTCCAGTGATTGGCCGCCAGCGTCCCCGCAACGTGGATCGTCGCGCCGCGGTTGGCGAAAAGGAAATTGCCGAGGTCAGTTTCGGCGGCCCGGAAGGCAATGGCCTCCATACGCGCACCTGTCTGGGAGCGCAGATCAACACGCACATGACCGTTGCCCACGATGCGCGCATCGGCCAGGCGGTGGCGCGGCAGCGCCAGAACCGGTGTCGAGTGACCAGAACCAAATGGCCCAGCGGTCTCCAACGCATCGAGCAGCGCAAAATTCGCCCCATCGGCAGAGAGTGCAGCATCGATCTTCAGGCTTTCGGCATCCCTCAGCTTCTTCACCGCGCTAGCGGCTCGCTCCTCGAAATACGCCCGAAGCGGCCCGAGCTTATCGCGCTCGATGGTAATCCCGGCAGCCATGGCATGGCCGCCGCCTTTGACCAGCAGCCCTTCGGAGACGGCTTCACGAACAATTTTGCCCAGATCGAAACCCGGAATCGAGCGCCCGGAGCCTGTGCCCTTGCCGCTCGGATCGAAAGCGATCGCAAAGGTCGGTCGCCTTGCATGGTCCTTGAGACGAGACGCCAGAAGACCGACGATGCCCGGATGCCAGCGATCGCTCGCGGTAACAAGCACGGCGGGCCCCTCACCGGCCATCAACTCCGCGTCCGCCTCGGCCTTCGCCTCCGCGAGCATCACCGTTTCCATGTCCTGACGCTCGGTGTTCAGCCGGTCGAGTGTCTCTGCGATTTTCGCGGCTTCGGCCGGATCGTCGCTGGCGAGCAGATTGCTGCCCAGAGCCGCGTTGCCTATACGGCCACCGGCATTGATGCGCGGCCCGATCATGAAGCCGAGATGGTAAGGGTTGAGTGGTTCGCCGATGCGCGACACGCGTGCCAGCGCTGCCAGTCCCGGCGTTTTCATCTGACGCGCGGCCAAGAGCCCCTTCACCACGAAGGCGCGGTTGACACCCACGAGCGGCACCACATCGCACACCGTTCCAAGCGCCACGAGATCAAGAAGCCCCAGCAGATCCGGCGCTGCCTTGGGCGCCCTCTCCTGGCGAAGACGTTTAACCGTTTGCACCAAAGCCAGGAACACAACCCCGGCGGCACACAAGAAGCCCTGCCCCGATAGATCATCTTCCCGGTTCGGGTTCACCACCGCGACCGCCTCCGGCAACTCGCCGCCTACCTGGTGATGATCGAGAACCACCACGTCGGCGCCCGCCTCAGTCGCCGCTGCGATGGCGGCGGCGCTGTTGACCCCGCAGTCGACGGTGACAATCAGGCTCGCCCTGCCAGCGAGCTCTCTCATCGCCTCGGGATTTGGTCCATAGCCCTCGAAAATCCTGTCCGGAATGTAGATTTCGGATGCAATGCCGTAGTGCGCCAGAAAGCGCTTCATCATGGCCGAGGAAACAGCGCCATCGACATCGTAGTCGCCGAAGATCGCGACCCTCTCGCCGTGCTGAACAGCGCGAGCCAGCCTTTCGGCGGCTTTCTCCATGTCGGTCAGGCTCGCTGGATCGGGCAGGAGATCACGAATTGTGGGGTCGAGAAACCGCTTGGCCTCGTCCATCTCCACCCCGCGGCCAGCCAGAACGCGCGCAACGATTTCGGGAATACCATGGGTCTGCGCCATCGCCAGCGCGACATTCTCGCCGCGCAGGTCCAGCCGATGTTCCCACGCAAGGCCGCGTGCAGAGTGCCGTACATCCAGGAAGTATCGCTTGTCGCCAGTCATCGCCGACTAGGTTTCACAGAGGACGAACAATGGCAAGCGGCCTTGAGGTTCTCAGAACTTGTCCAGGTCCTGATGACGGGCGATGATCTCGCGCACCGTCTGAGAGGAGGAACGCATGACAATGGTGTGCGTGGATATCTGGTCCCGGCCGAACTTGACGCCGGAAAGCAGGTTGCCATCCGTCACACCGGTTGCGGCAAACAACACATCTCCCTTAGCCATCTCATCCATGCGATAGACCTTGTTTGGGTCTGAAATGCCCATCTTCGCCGCGCGCGCGATCTTTTCCTCGGTATTGAGTTGCAGGCGTCCCTGCATCTGCCCCCCGATACAGCGCAATGCGGCTGCCGCCAGAACACCCTCAGGCGCACCGCCGATGCCAAGATAAATATCGATCCCGGTTTCATCCGGATCGGTCGTATGAATCACGCCGGCCACGTCACCGTCGCCGATCAGCCGGATCGCAGCACCCGTTCCGCGCACTTCCTCGATCAGACGCGCATGGCGGGGCCGGTCGAGAATGCAGGCAGTGATCTCGTTGACTGGCACACCCTTGGCCTTTGCCAGCGCCTCGATATTTTCCACGGCGGGAGCATCGAGATCGACGACGCCTTCGGGATAACCGGGACCGACAGCGATTTTTTCCATGTAGACGTCGGGCGCGTAAAGCAGGCTGCCTCGCTCGGCGATGGCGATTACCGCCAGAGAGTTGGGCAGGTTCTTGGCGCAGATCGTGGTGCCCTCAAGCGGATCGAGCGCGATATCGACCTCAGGACCTTCGCCCACACCCACTTCTTCTCCGATATAGAGCATCGGCGCTTCATCGCGCTCGCCTTCGCCAATCACCACAGTGCCCTTGATCGGCAGGCGGTTGAGCTCCGAGCGCATCGCATCTACGGCAACCTGATCGGCCGCTTTTTCGTCGCCACGGCCACGCAGCCTTGCCGCAGCCACAGCCGCGCGCTCCGTCACACGAACGAGTTCCAGTGTGAGTATGCGGTCGAGACCCGCCTGCGTGGCTTTCAACATGTATCCAGATCCTGATGTTCACCGCCTTCCATGGGCGGCGGCTTCTTGTGGCAAAGACGGCGCGGCACGGCAAGACCCCGGTCGCCCCGTCAAAAACATGAATCGATTGAATAAATGTGACAGGCTCGAAATGTGCGTCAGGCTGCCCGCTCGATGCGGATAACTTGCGGCTTGTCCACGAGATGACCGTCCTTCATCACACCGTCAACCGCTTTGCGAACGGCCGCTTCCGTTGTCTCATGAGTGACGAGAATCACGTTCTTCTGCTCGTCCGGCAGGCCGCCATCGGCATGCTGGACGATCGATTCGAGCGAAATCTCGTTATCGGCCATGCGCTTGGCAATGGCCGCGAACACACCGGCGCGGTCATGCACCGTCATACGGATGAAGTACCCTCCCTCGTGCGAGCGCATTCGCGCCCGCTTGTAGGGTTTCAGCTTGGCCGCCGGACGCCCGAAGACCGGACCGTGCTGAAAACCCGGGCGGCTCTTCGCAATGTCGGCCATATCGCCGATGACCGCAGAGGCTGTAGCATTTCCGCCTGCGCCAGGTCCTGAAAGCAGAAGCTCGCCAAGCACATCGGTTTCGATCGCCACGGCATTGGTCACGCCATGCACCTGCGCGATCACCGAGTGCGTGGGAACCATCGTCGGATGGACCCGTTGCTCGATCCCGCTCTCGGTCTTGACGGCGACGCCCAGCAACTTGATGCGATAGCCAAGTTCGCTCGCAGCCCGGATATCTGCCTGGCTGATATTGGAGATGCCCTCCATGTAGATGTCGTCAGCAGAGATCTGACAGCCGAAAGCGAGACTCGTAAGGATCGAGAGTTTATGTGCCGTGTCGTGTCCCTCGATATCGAAGGTGGGATCGGCTTCGGCATATCCAAGGCGCTGCGCTTCTGAGAGACAGTCTTCAAAGGAGAGCCCTTCTTCCTCCATGCGTGTCAGAATGTAGTTCGCCGTGCCGTTCATGATGCCGAACACACGGCTCACTTCATTCCCGGCGAGCGCTTCACGCATGGTCTTGATAACGGGGATGCCGCCGGCCACTGCGGCTTCGTAGTTGAGAAGAACGCCCTTCTCCTCCGCGATCGCCGCCAGCGCGACACCGTGTTTGGACAGCAATGCCTTGTTCGCCGTCACCACGTGACGCCCCGCCTCCAATGCCGTCTTCACGGAATCATAGGCAGCACCGCTGTCGCCACCGATCAGTTCGACGAACACGTCGATCTCGGCGGATCCGGCCAGCTCGACCGGGTCGTCAAACCATTGCGCATTGCCCAGTTCGATGCCGCGGTCGCGATTGCGGTCACGTGCAGAAACTGCAGTCAGGGCCATTGTGCGTCCGCATTGCCTGGTCAGTTCCGCTTCCTTGTCCGTCATGCAACGCACGACGGAAGCGCCTACGGTTCCCAAACCCGCAATTCCAATACGCAACGCTTCGGCCATGATGCGGCGTGCTCCTTCTCGATAGTTCAGTGATTAAGACTCAGCGTCGGGCGCCGAGCGGGATGACGTTGTCAGTGTTTTCCGGTGCGGTTGCAAGGAAGCGCTTGATGCTGCGAGCAGCCTGCCGGATCCGGTGCTCGTTTTCCACCAGCGCGATACGCACATACTGGTCCCCGAACTCACCAAAACCGATGCCAGGTGCAACCGCCACCTCGGCCTTTTCCACCAGAAGCTTGGAAAACTCCAAAGAGCCAAGTTCACTGTAGGCATCCGGGATCGGCACCCACGCAAACATGGTAGCTGGCGGAGGCGGCACGTCCCAGCCGGCGCGGCCAAACGATTCCACTAGCACATCTCGGCGGCGACGATAGACTTCGCGGACCTCTTCAATCTCCGTGCCATCGGAATTCAAAGCAGCCGCAGCCGCCACCTGAATCGGTGTGAACGCCCCATAATCCAGATAGGATTTGACGCGCGACAACGCAGCGATCAGCCGCTCATTGCCGACCGCAAACCCCATGCGCCAGCCCGGCATGGAAAAAGTCTTGGACATGGAGGTGAACTCCACCGTGACGTCCATCGCGCCGGGCACTTCCAGAACGGAAGGCGGCGGATTACCCTCGAAATAGATCTCCGAATAGGCAAGATCAGAAAGGATGATCAGATCGTTTCTGCGCGCAAACGCGACCACATCCTTGTAAAAATCCAGCGACGCCATGCAGGCTGTCGGATTCGACGGGTAATTGAGGATGAGCGCGATAGGCTTCGGCGTCGAATAGCGCACGGCACGTTCGAGCGCCGGAATGAAATTCGTGTCAGGTTCGGCGGGGATGGCACGCACAACGCCACCCGACATAATGAAACCGAAAGCGTGAATTGGGTAAGTCGGATTGGGACACAGGACCACATCGCCCGGCGCAGTGATCGCCTGGGCCATATTCGCAAACCCCTCCTTCGACCCCAGGGTCGCGACCACCTGGGTTTCAGGGTTGAGCTTTACGCCGAACCGACGCTCGTAATAGGCCGCTTGCGCCCGCCGAAGACCGGGAATGCCGCGCGAAGAAGAATAGCGATGTGTACGCGGATCGCGCACGACGTCACACAGTTTGTCAACAATGGCCTGAGGGGTTGGAAGATCGGGATTTCCCATGCCGAGATCGATGATGTCGGCACCGCGCGAACGCGCACTCGCCTTGAGGCGATTCACCTGCTCGAAAACATAGGGCGGGAGCCGACGGATTTTATGAAATTCTTCCATCATCATACCTCGATGCAGGTGACGCGAGACCGGTGACCGGTCCTCATATACCCATTCCCTCGACTGGTCGAGGGGAAGGAGAGCAGAGGTTATTCGCTCTTTTCGATTTCCTCGAGCTGCCGCTCGGCATGCGTTTTGGCAAGTCGGCGCAGACGTGCCGCCTCGGCTTCGGCGTTGTTGCCTGGAGCGCGGACAGCCAGACGTTCCCGCACAGCGGAGAGATCGCGCGTGAGCGCGTCCTTCTCGGTGGCATCAATCGGCGTCGCTGCCGATTCCGGCGGGATGTTGAGATCGGGATAAGCGCCGGTATTGCGCACAGCAGGGGCGGACGTTACCTCTGGCGCGGGCTGCGACCCAGGCCTCGGCAAGGGTGTTGGCGTCCTGATCGCCGCGGATGGCACAGCGTCTTCCAGACTTGCGCTGACACATCCACCGAGCGTCAGCGAGAGGGAAACCGCCAGGCCAAGTACTTCGGTGATGCGAAAAAAACCGCGGTGAGCTCTGATTTTCATATTCTCTTCCGATTCAAGCCACTACCATGCATGATGGTCGCGGGGGAGCCTCCCGTGAGATTACGTTAACACCGCGCCGCTTGAAAGGCGCGTTCAGGTTGCAGGCGCAAATTATGGCTCAGGAAAAGCAGACCAACGGCGCAGGAAACCACGCAGACTCAACGCTCCAGCAGTATTTCGCAAAAGATCCCGAACGTCTGGCGCAAAATTTGGCGCGCGCGCTTGAGGAACTCGGCAAGGCTGCGGCCTCCTGGACGCAAGCGAGAGAAAAGGGCGAGACGAGCGACATAACGGCCGCGCCGATTGCCGACATGATCAGGACATTCTCGCGGGTTAGTGAATATTGGCTGGGCGACCCCACTCGTGCGCTGGAAGCTCAGACACGTCTCTTCGCCGAATTCATGGGCATCTGGGCAAATGCCATCCGCCGGCTGAGCGAAGAGAACGTCGGTGACTACGTTCCGACCCCAGCCACCGACAAGCGTTTCCAGGACCCCGAATGGGCGCGCAACGCCTTTTTCAGTTTTCTCAAGCAGGCCTATCTCGTAACCGCACGTTGGGCCGCCGAGCTGGTGGATGGCGCTGATGAGCTCGATGACATAACGCGCCACAAGGCGCGGTTCTACGTCGAGCAGATGAGTCAGGCCCTGTCACCGTCGAATTTTCTCCTGACGAATCCCGAGCTCTATCGCGAGACAATGGCGAGCGATGGGGAAAACCTCGTGCGCGGCATGCGCATGCTTGCCGAAGACATTGCCGCTGGAAAAGGCGATCTCAAACTCCGCCAGTCCGACAGTTCCAAATTCGAGATCGGCGAGAATCTGGCTACGACGCCGGGCAAAGTCGTTGCCCGCAACGATCTGGTCGAAGTCCTCCAATACGCCCCTGCGACGAAGAATGTATTGAAGCGGCCACTCCTCATCGTCCCCCCCTGGATCAACAAATTCTACATCCTCGACCTCAATCCCAGACGTTCCTTCATTCGCTGGGCGGTTGAGCAGGGACATACGGTTTTTGTCATTTCCTGGATCAATCCTGACGAACGCCACGCACGTTACGACTGGGCAGATTATATCGACCGGGGCATAAAGTTTGCCCTCGACACCATCCAAGCCGCGACAGGAGAAAAACAGGTCAATGCCATGGGGTATTGCGTCGGCGGAACGCTGCTGGCAGCCTGCCTTGCCCTGATGGCCAACGAGGGCGATGACCGCATTGCCAGCGCCACCTTTCTAACCACACAGGTGGATTTCACCTTTGCAGGAGACCTAAAGGTCTTCGTCGACGAAGAGCAGATCCAGGCGCTGGACTCGGCAATGCGCGAACGGGGGTACCTGGACGCGACACGCATGGCTACCGCATTCAACATGCTACGCGCCGGCGATCTGATCTGGCCCTATGTCGTCAACAATTACTTGCGCGGCCAGGCTCCGCTGCCCTTCGACCTCCTTTACTGGAATTCCGATTCCACCCGGCTTGCAGCCGCCAACCACTCCTACTACCTGCGCAACTGCTATCTTGAGAACAACCTTTCGCGCGGCCGCGCTGTCCTGCGCGGCAAAACCCTTCGTCTCGAAGATATAAAAATCCCGATTTTCAACCTTGCCACGCGTGAGGATCATATAGCGCCTGCGAAATCCGTCTTCCTTGGCAGCCGGTTTTTCGGAGGGCCGGTCGAGTTCGTTCTTGCAGGTTCAGGGCACATAGCAGGCGTCATCAATCCGCCCGAAATGAAAAAGTACCAGTTCTGGACCGGCCGGGAGCCCCGTGGCGAATTTGATGAATGGATGGCAGATGCCCGGGAGCATGGCGGCTCCTGGTGGCCCCAATGGCAACGCTGGATGATGTCGCAGGACAGCCGACAGGTGAAAGCCCGTAACCCTGCGAAGAACAAGAAGACGCTTGGCGATGCCCCCGGAGAATACGTGCGCATCCGCGCGTAATCACACAAAATGACAGCATGAAACAATGCTTTTAGGGGCCTTGAATGAACTTTGACGTAGTCTCGTGATGAAACATGTTCTTGCCTCAATTGTTTTCTAACGCCTATATGGTTCTTCATCGGGCTGGGATTCGCAGGCAAGACAAGCACTTGCTACAGATTTGCGATCCGAATTCGGTTCACCGTTGCGTGCTTAATACAACCAATTGAGGGGCATATTTCTGTTGTTGGGGGACGAGAGCGGAAAACGCTGTATGACGGTGTTGGGCCATGGTCGGATCAGTCTGACAGGTGTAATTTGCGCGCTGTTTCTGGCCTCCTGCTCCACCACGTCTGACCCCGTAACCCAACTTGGCCTCGCGCCGACTGCGCTGCAGAGCGGCGACAGCGGGCCTGATCTGTCAACCAGCGATGGCGTCCTGTTTGCAGCCGCCGACGGCGCTGACGGATCGGAAACCTCGGGTTCGGTACCTCTCCCCTCCGAACGTCCTGGCCAAAAAGAAGAGGTGGCGTCCACCGAAGAGGTTTCGGCAGAGACAGCAGCGGCTGCGCAGGAGGAATCTGTCTCGGCAACCGAGACTGCCGCCGCCGGGAGCCCGTCAGAGGAAACCGCCTCTCCGACCGAGAGTGCCCCTACACAGACGGCAACCGCCTCTCCTGTTCCGGAAGACACTTCCGATGAGGTCTCAGCAGCCGATGCAACACCGCCGCCCGAAAGCGAATCAGCGTCCAAGCGACAGAGTTTCCTTTCAGCCTTCTTCTCTGCCAAGGAACCGAAAGCCGCAAAAGCAGCGGAGAAAGCCACTCGCCCCCTGATCGACACGAGCAAAGCCAAGCCCGCGGAGACGTCGAAGGTTATGCTCGCCTCGGCTTCACCCGACACGAAGCCCGTGCAGGCATCGGTCAATATGGGCTCAGCGCTCCCTGGGGTACGGCAGGGCGAAAGCCTGTTCGAGTTCTCAAGCAAGACAGGCAGCGGTGATGCCGACGCAGATATTTACGAGGAGGAGCCAGCTTACCAGGTCGCCTCGGCTGCCGGTATGGCGAGACTTGCTCCCAATGGTCTCCTCAAACAGCGTGAAAGCGTTGATACCGCCTGTCTGAAACCTGCCCTGGTCGGCATGCTCAAGGCGATCGAACGGCATTACGGCAAACGAATCGTCGTCACATCGGGTTATCGCAGCCCCAGTTACAATCGCCGTGTACGCGGCGCCCGTAAGTCTCTCCACATGTATTGCGCCGCCGCCGACATCCAGATTGATGGCGTCAGCAAGTGGGAACTGGCCAAATATGTCCGCTCTATGCCCGGTCGTGGTGGCGTGGGCACCTATTGTCATACAAAATCGGTGCATGTGGACGTCGGCCCGGAGCGCGACTGGAACTGGCGCTGCCGTCGCAGAAAATAAATCACAAAAAAAGCATGGAACCATCACAAGACGGGTTGCCCCCGGCAACGAAGCTCACTATAAGCCGGATCGTCTTGAGCGCGCCCATCGTCTAGCGGTCTAGGACGCCGCCCTTTCACGGCGGAAACACGGGTTCGAGTCCCGTTGGGCGTGCCAGTTTTACCTCCTGACATCGTAGATCGGCCAATGGAATTCCTTGGCGTTTGACCCGACCTGCCAGCCCGCGTACTTCTCGCTCATGGTTTGTTGAGCGATGGTGGCGTAACGGTTTCACCGGCATGAGCAGGAAGGCAGTGAAATGCAGGGCCCGTTGATTGTTGCCGAAAAGGCGCTTGGTTTTGCCGCCTCGCGCGCCCGGTTCTTCCTCATCGCAGGGCTATTGGTCGGCACCGCCTCGCCGGCAGCTGCGCACGCGGCAAAACCCTGGATCGCCGAAATGATTGCAGCTTTGCTCTTTCTGGCAGCCCTGAGGGTGGGACCGAAGGCCCTTGTCGGTGCGCTCGGTGAGCTGCGCCACTCGCTTGCTGCCACCCTCGCCTTTCAATTGTTTTTACCCATCAGCTTCGCGCTGGTGTTCCTGGCGACCGGCTGGGAAGGCGTCCTGCCTACGGCGCTGGTGTTGATGGCAGCTGCTGCTCCGGTTTCCGGGAGCCCGCATCTGGCGATCATGACCGGCAATGATCCTGCCCCAGCCATGCGGGTTATGACGCTTGGAACCGCACTCTTGCCGCTGACGGTTCTGCCCGTCTTCTGGCTCACACCCGCGCTTGGCAGCGCAGACGTGATTTTGGCGGCCGCCGGCCGGCTTCTGGCTGTCATCGTGCTTGCCGTGTCCGCAGCTTTTATTCTTCGCCGTTTCGCATTCGCAAACCCGACGCCGGTTGCGATCCGGTCGATTGACGGTCTTTCTGCCATTCTCATGAGTGTTGTGGTGATCGGTCTCATGTCGGCGGTCGGTGAGACGATTTTTGTTGATCCGGCACGGGTAGGCCTCAATCTCGCGATTGCCTTTGCGGCCAATTTCCTGTTGCAGATCGGCGTAACGGTCCTGCTCGAACGTTTTGGCTGGAAGACAATTGCAGCGCCATTGGGGATTGCTGCTGGTAACCGCAATATTGGCCTCTTCTTGACCGCCCTCCCCGCCGGCGTGACCGATTCGCTTCTGCTGTTCATCGGTTGCTACCAGATACCCATGTATCTGACGCCACTGGTCCTCGGCCCATACTATCGAAAACGCGCTGCCGCGCTGTCCCGGCATCCGGCGCGCAACTGATCAACCTGCAAAGACACCGCAATCCCAAGCAGATACGCATCGAAAGGCCCTCATGGAATTTTCAGCACCGCTGATCGAGGCACGCCTGGTCCGCCGCTACAAGCGCTTCCTGGCAGATGTCATGCTCATGGACGGCACTGAGCTCACGGTCTCGGTACCGAACACCGGTTCCATGCTCGGGCTGACGGCCAGGGGATCGCGCGTCTATCTCTCCCACTCCGATGATCCGAAGCGCAAATATCGCCACCGTCTGGAGATCGTGGAGGCTGACGGCACCCTGGTCGGGATAAACACGGGACTGCCCAATAGACTTGCCGAGGAAGCAATCCATGCAGGCCTGGTCTCCGACCTTGCCACATACGACACTTTAAAGCGCGAACAGCGCTACGGGGAACGCTCCCGCATCGACATGCTTCTGGAAGATCCTCGGCGTCCCCGCGCCTATGTGGAGGTGAAGAATGTGCATTTCATGCGCGAAGAAGGTCTCGCGGAATTCCCCGATACAGTGACGGAGCGCGGAGCACGGCATCTGCACGAACTTGCCGCTATGCGCCAGGCAGGCCATCGGGCGGTCATGATCTATCTGGTACAAAGAGGCGACTGCCAGCGCTTTCGTTTGTGCGGCGATCTCGATCCTGCTTACGCAAAGGCTTTTGCACTCGCTGACAAGGCCGGGGTTGAAGCTTACGCCATCAAGTGCCAAATCACCCCTGAAGCAATCAAGCCCGATCGTCTGATAGACATCGTGCAATAAAAACAGCAAAATCCGGCAACCATATCCAATCGAAGTGCAAGCGATTCAAACCTCATGGTCACCTACCTCGAAGCAGACTCCGCCCCGATGCGAAACACTGGCCAGATTCGCCTGTACGGCGAGGAAGGCTTCGAAGGCATGCGCCGGGCATCGAACCTGACCGCACGCTGCCTGGACGAGCTTGCAGGCCGGGTTGCACCAGGTGTGACCACCAATGAGATTGACAGGTTTGTTTTTGAATTCGGTATGGATCACGGAGCGATCCCCGCGACGTTGAACTATCGCGGTTACACAAAATCCACCTGCACCTCCATCAATCACGTGGTTTGCCATGGGATTCCGGATGATAAACCGCTGCGCGATGGCGATATCGTCAACATCGATGTCACCTATATCCTCGACGGTTGGCATGGAGATTCGAGCCGCATGTATCCCGTCGGCACGATCAAGCGCGCCGCCGAACGGCTCCTCGAGGTCACCCATGAGTGCCTTATGCGCGGCATCGCCGCAGTAAAGCCCGGTGCACGCACGGGCGCGATCGGAGCGGCCATCCAGTCTTATGCGGAGGGAGAACGCTGTTCGGTTGTGCGCGACTTTTGCGGCCACGGGGTCGGTCAGTTGTTCCATGACGCACCCAACATCCTGCATTATGGCAGTGTGAACGAAGGTGTCGAAATGCGTCCCGGCATGATCTTCACCATTGAACCGATGATCAATCTCGGTCGCCCGCACGTGAAGGTTTTGTCTGATGGCTGGACTGCGGTGACCCGCGATCGTTCACTGTCAGCCCAGTACGAGCACTCGATCGGTGTCACAGAGACCGGCTGCGAAATTTTCACGCTTTCGCCCGCGGGGCTCGACCGGCCCGGTCTCCCGGCCTAGACTGCCATCAGGACGTGCGTCATCGGCAAACCGCACGTTCCCATGGAACAGTGGCGGGGACATTTCATGGAAGAGGACGACGACCACGGTTTTCTGGCCGAACGGCCGCTTGTACCCACTCGAAAATCCGGCATGAAGCCGCATTATCATGGACATCGGGACCGCTTGAGGCAGCGCTTCGCAGAAGCTGGCAGCACGGCGCTTTCCGATTATGAGTTACTGGAACTCTTTTTGTTCCGCTCGATACCGCGTGCAGATACGAAAGGTCCGGCAAAAGCCTTGCTGGAACGCTTCGGCTCGCTTCCCGAGATTTTCGGCGCCCCGGAGCGCCTGCTGCAGGAAGTCGACGGTATAGGAGAGGCCGCCGCCCGCGATATCAAGGTGGCCGCTGCCCTGGCTCAGCGGATGCTTAAGGCAGACTTGCGCGACCGCCAGCTCCTGACCTCATGGTCACAGGTGATTGAATATTGCACCGCGGTAATGGCCCATGAGAGCCGAGAGCAATTCCGCGTCCTTTTCCTCGACAAGAAGAACCAGCTTATTGCCGACGAGGTTCAGCAGACCGGCACCGTTGATCATACGCCGGTCTATCCGCGAGAGCTGGTTCGTCGCGCCCTGGAGCTCGCCGCCACGGCGGTCATTCTCGTTCACAACCACCCTTCAGGCGACCCGACGCCCTCCCGCGCCGATATCGACATGACGAAAACCATCGTCGACACCGCCAAACCATTGGGCATCACGGTTCACGATCACATCATCATTGGCAAAAAGGGACATGCGAGTTTCAAGGGGCTTCGTCTTATCTGATCGTGCCGCAAGAGAATATCCCTCAAAGGTAAAAGGCCGCTCATGGAGCGGCCTTTTCTGATCGTCCGATTAAAGAAGAAGGATTACTCGCCTTCTTCCTTCTTCTTGGCCGCAGCCTTCTTCGGAGCGGCTTTCTTCTTCGGAGCAGCCTTCTCCTTTTTTGCCGGCTTTGCCTCGGCCTCGTCTTCGTCGTCCGCCATCAATTCGTCGCGCGAAACCTTTTCGTCAGTGACGGAGATTTCACCGAGCAGATGGTCTATAACCTTCTCCTCGAACAGCGGCGCACGGATGTTGGCCATCGCCTGCGGGTTCTGACGATAGAACTCGTAGATTTCCTGCTGCTGATGCGGCGGGTAGCGGCGGATCGATTCGATGAGTGCACGCTGCATCTCTTCATCGCTGACCTTTACCTCGGCCTTCTCGCCAATCTCCGAAAGTACGAGCCCCAGACGCACGCGACGTTCGGCCAGGCGCTGATACTCTTCGCGCGCCTCGTCCTCGGTCGTGTCCTCGTCTTCGAAGGTCCGGCCGGCGGCCTCGAGATCGCGGGTCACCTGGTTCCAGATGTTCTCGAACTCGGCTTCCACCAGCTTGGACGGTGCTTCGAACTTGTAGGCGTCATCCAGTGCATCGAGAATCTGCCGCTTAGCCTTCTGGCGCGTCACCTGGCCGAACTGGTTCTCGAGCTGCCCGCGAACGATCTCACGAAGCTTGTCGGCAGATTCCAGCCCCAGCTGCTTTGCGGTCTCGTCATTGATCTCCAGCTCGTTCGGTTTGGAGATCTCTTTGACCTTGATATCGAATTCGGCTTCCTTACCGGCCAGATGCGCAGCCGCATATTCTTCCGGGAAGGTTACCTTGATCGTGGTCTCATCGCCGGCCTTGAGCCCAACAAGCTGCTCTTCGAAACCAGCGATGAACTGGTTCATGCCGATAACGACTTCGGAATCCTCGGCGGCGCCGCCATCGAAAGGCTCACCATCGATTTTTCCGAGATAGTCGAGCTTGACCTTGTCGCCTTCGGCCGCCTTGCCCTTCTTCACCTCATAGGTGCGGGCAGAATCGGCAACGCGTCGGACCTGCTCCTCGACTTCTTCGTCCGTCACGTCATAAACCTGACGTGTGATCTTGATATCGGAGAAGCTCTTGAGTTCGATCGGCGGGATAACTTCGTAAGACATCGAGAATTCGAAGTCGGCGTTCCCGGACAGAACCTTTTCGGCTTCCTTCTCGTCCTCGGTCATTGAGATTTCCGGCTGAATGGCCGGCTTCTCGCCGCGGTCCGACAGGATGCTCTGCGTGTCCGCAAGTATCTCGTTCACGACCTCAGCCATGAAGGATTTGCCATAGACGCGGCGCAGGTGCTGTGCGGGCACTTTGCCGGGGCGGAACCCCTTGAGGTTGACCTTGCCCTTAGCGTCATCGAGACGCTGGCTAAGGCGCGCCTCCATGTCCTTTGCAGGAACGACGACCTTAAGTTCGCGCTTGAGCCCTGAGTTGAGAGTTTCGGTTACCTGCATCCATCATACCTTTGTATTCGCTTTTGCCGCCGCTTTCACGGCGCCCACCGCTCTTCCTGTCGGGGAATCTTACCGGGAATGGCCCTTCTGGTGCGGGTGGAGGGACTTGAACCCCCACGGCTTGCGCCACAGGAACCTAAATCCTGCGTGTCTACCAATTCCACCACACCCGCTTCGAAAAACCCAAGGAGCGCCCTAAGCTTCCGAAAGCGCGGGTTCTATATCACCTGCACCTAGTCTATCAAAGCAAAATTGGCAAGATTCAGGGCTTTTTTATGCCTTTCTCCGATCGGCCGGACATGAACAGGGCGCGCGCTTTTCCGCACTCATTTATAAACCGATTATATCCCGGCCGAACATCGGCCACAACGCAGCCGCAAAAGCGCCATGCTGCATTGCACAAATCGCATTGCTGTCATGCAACATTGGCACTTCAAAGCTGAGCGGTAAGGGACTATCTCAGGCTCAACAAACGAACACGGAATTCAAACGAAGCGAGCACTGAGATGAACATCATCCGCAATTACCGCAACTGGCGCCGTTACCGTCAGACCGTCACCGAGCTGAGCCGCCTCTCCAATCGTGAGCTGAACGATCTGGGCATCTCCCGCGGCGACATCCCCTTCGTGGCGCGCAAGTCCCTCTAAGGGCATTCGAGATTTCGAGTTTCGCCAGGGTCACCTCCTCCCGATCCTGACGAATATGACCGACAACCTCCTCCTCCCAATTGTCGGTCACCCAAAACAACACCTGCCGGATCTCCTCCCCCGGCAGGTGTTGAAACGGGCGGCAGAGCCGGAAACGGCTCGCCACACAGAGTTTTAGAGTTTCCTTTGGGGTTATCCTCCTCCCAATCCCGAAGGAACCGACCGGCAACCTCCTCCTCCCAATTGCCGGTCATCCCAAAACGACACCCGCCGAACCTCCTCCCTCGGCGGGTGTTGTTTCCGGGCAGAAGCCTCCTATATGGGGCCTGTCAGGATTTGAGTTTCATAGATTTCGCTTGGGTTACCTCCTCCCAACCCTGGCGAATAGACCGGCAACCTCCTCCTCCCAAAATTGCCGGTCATCCCATAACGACATCCGCCGAACCTCCTCCCTCGGCGGGTGTCGTTTTTTTTTCGTCCCTCAGCGTTCCCCGCGCACACCGCGTTTTTTCCATTCGGTCAGTCTCATGATGTCCGGCGTGCCTCCGGCCGGCTCAAACCAGCTATCCACCGCCCAATCCTCACCGCTCTTCGTTCGAAGCACGGCTGTCGCATGCGGGTAACGCACGTCGAGGAAGAATCCGCGCGCGGAGTTTCGCCGGACTGTGTGATGACGAAGAAGCCCATGCCGCTCCAGATAGCGCAGGAGCGTATGCGTGTTTCGCGACTCGTCGATGCAATCCATCTGGCCATAGACATGAGCACCGCCGGGTGCCGATTTCGGATCGTCCCTCACTCCGATAACCCGCGTTGCCAAAGTTTCGAAATAGCGCACCGCCTTTGCCACGGCTGCCCGTTCAGCTCTCGCAGACGCTTTGCCTGATGCCATGATGGCAATCAGTCTCCGCCTGACCCCGGCGTCGATCGTCATGCTTTTCTTGTAAAAGCAGCCATAACCGCTGCACACATACAGTCGCTCCGCCTTCGCTCCGCCTGCCCAGAGGAGTGCCAACGCAACGCAAACCGATACAACACGTAAAATTTCAAGCCCCATGCACGTAGTTTAAGCTGCGTTTATTCACGAGGGAAGCGCTCCCGACGGCACGCTGCATATTTGGTTAGCGCTCCTCGTCCTATGGCGTTGCATTCCCCGGCATGGCAGCTTATCTCCTCCCCATGAAACCGATACACATCATTGGCGGCGGTCTTGCCGGTTCAGAAGCTGCCTGGCAGATCGCACAGGCGGGAATTCCCGCAATTTTGCATGAGATGCGACCGGTGCGCGGCACCGATGCTCACAAGACCGACAGCTTGGCCGAGCTGGTCTGTTCCAATTCCTTCCGTTCCGATGACGCAGAGACCAATGCGGTCGGCCTGCTCCACGCGGAAATGCGATTGGCGGGTTCGCTCATCATGCGTTCGGGCGACGCCAATCAGGTGCCGGCCGGCGGTGCGCTTGCAGTGGATCGTGACGGCTTCTCACAAGCCGTTACGGCAGAGCTTGAGGCCCACCCGTTGATCACCATCGAACGCGAAGAGATCACCGGCCTACCGCCCGAGGACTGGGACCTGGCAATTATTGCCACGGGTCCCTTGACCGCACCGGCACTTGCAGAAGCGATCTCGCAGGCTACCGGCGCCGAATCTCTCGCATTCTTTGACGCCATCGCCCCCATCGTTCATTTCGATTCCATCGATCTGAACGTGGCATGGTTCCAGTCTCGCTATGACAAGGTCGGCCCCGGCGGTACGGGCAAGGACTACATCAACTGTCCCATGGACAGGGCGCAGTACGAAGCATTCATTCAAGCTTTGCTCGATGGCGGCAAGACCGAATTCAAGGAGTGGGAAGGCACGCCCTATTTCGACGGCTGCCTCCCGATCGAGGTAATGGCGGAGCGAGGCCCCGAAACGCTCCGTCATGGTCCGATGAAACCTATGGGGCTGACCAATGCGCATATGCCCGATCAGAAGCCCTACGCGGTGGTCCAACTGCGGCAGGACAATGCGCTGGGCACGCTCTACAATATGGTCGGATTTCAGACGAAGCTGAAGTATGGTGAGCAAACTCGCATTTTCCGTATGATCCCTGGTCTGGAAAACGCCGAGTTCGCCCGCCTCGGTGGGCTGCATCGCAACACTTATCTGAATTCTCCGACCCTTCTGGACGGCACTTTGCAGCTGAAGAGCCGTCCAGGACTTCGTTTTGCCGGCCAGATCACCGGCTGCGAAGGCTACGTGGAAAGCGCGTCCATGGGATTGATCGCTGGTCGCTTTGCTGCTGCCGAACGCTTGGGCCGCCCTATTCCCGTGCCACCAGCGACCACCGCTTTCGGTGCCCTGCTCAACCACATCACCGGCGGACACATTCTTTCGGATGACGAACCCGGCAAGCGATCATTCCAGCCGATGAACGTCAATTTCGGCCTTTTCCCTCCCGTCGAAGTTCCCAAGCCGGAAGGCAAGCGACTTCGCGGCAAGGAAAAATCAGTAGCAAAGAAGAAGGCACTCACAGCGCGCGCACTGGTGGACTTCAAGGCATGGCTTGATGGGCTTCCCGCAGCTGAGGCAGCCGAATAGTTCGGTCCAGAGAAATCTCTGATGTGCAGGTTATTAGGGGTGCGGTTCGCGCACCCCTTCTTCTTTCCGGGGCATTGCAACAGTCCGCTAAACCCTACTCCCAGTCTCTGCTTCGCAACAGAATCGCGCCTGAGAAATTCTCCAGCACTGTTTCGGGATATGAACGGGCGTAAAGATACGTGGGGATCAGCACGATCTGTCTGCCTTCCGCCTCGAGGCGCAATACAGCCGATTGATCGACTTTCGAGGACAGCTCGACGATTCTCGCTGCATCGATCCTGAAGAGAATGGGAGCGCCGGCTTCCGGCGCCAGCGATACGGCGTTGGGTTTCAGCACCGGCCTGAGACGGGTTCCGCCTGGTAGGGACAATGAGACGCTCGCTGTATCTTCCTTGTAGAGCTGTACGTTCTGAACAAGTACATCGAACCCATCCAGGGCAACGGTGACTGCTGTACCGCTGTTATAGGAAAACCCCTGGCGCCCACGCTGAACGGCATTGTCCGGATCCAGATTCCACGCATGGGCAATCTGCCGATAGAGGCTTTCCTCTCCAGACGGCGCGAACCCTTCGGGAGCCACGCCAAGCTCGGCATTCTCTCCACCGAGATAGCGCAGAACGGCAAGCGCTTCCGCCTTCGTTTGAAGGTCCTCAGGCTCGCCACGGACGATATGAAGAAAGCGCGCCTGTTGCGAACTGATGGACCAGTTTACAGCCCCCTGAGGCCCGAAACTGCCAATGAGAAGCGCGATGACTGGCAGGCCTGCGACCACTCGAATATCGCCGCGCAGAGGTCGGACCGTCTGCAGGATGACCAGAGCGAGCATCACAACGCCGAAAAGCCCCAGGAAATAGCGTTCCACAGTCCATCCGAAAGCGCTCACGCGCAACCACAGAGCGTAAAAAAGAAGGCCAAGCGGGACCAGAAGGATCAACGGCCAGAATCGCACGAAAAATCGGGTCGGCGCGCGTGCCGTATCGAGAAACGGTTTGGTCAAAAGCAGAACCGCAACGGTACAGACACCATAGGTAAGCACCAACCAGCCGATCTGCCCCTGCGGTACCTCTCCGGTTACAACGATCTTTGCCGTGTAGAGATGCAGGATTACCGCATAGATGATGAGAAGCGGAACAGCGGCAAAGTCGCCAAGCGCCCGCATTCCATGTTGCATCATGTCATGTTCGCGCCCGCCGGGCTCCTCATTGAACACAAAGGGGGTCTGACCAAGACCGAACAGCGGAGCAACGAAGAGCCCAATGGACACCCAGATGTGCCCGTAGAGATCGTTGGGTATGTCTATACCGAAGAGGTGTGTGAGGCTCGCCAGTATTGCAGAAACACCACCCCCGAAGAGGACGAATGCTAGGATCGCGAGCGCAGCCGCAAAAGCCAGGCGTGCCGTGAACATCCAGAAGGCGGCGCCTGTCCCTCTGCCAGCAAAGGGCGCGACGGGTACGAATGTCGCCAGAGAGAGAAGAAAAGCCCACTCTACGGTTCGCGCACTTATGGGTGGCCACATCACGGTGAAGGCTGCCAATCCGGCGAGAACGGGCAGGATGTAACAGGGCCACACCGAGAGGCGCCTGGATTGGGCAAACAGCGTTGCGGCAAATGACGCAAGCACCGCCGCAATCAACGCAAAGACCTGATTTTCCTGAGGCACAACGCCGAAGAGCCGGGATGAAAACAGAGTGTTGTCGGCAACGATGGCATTCGCCTGGGCCGCCGTGAGAAGCAGAAAGCCGACAGTAACCGGAAAGCGTGAGACAGCTTCTCCCATCGCGGAAACGGCTTCCTGCAGTGACGCCAGCCAGCCGATGCCCGCATGGGTTCTATTCAGTTTTTCTGACAAGAGATTTCCTCAATCGGGACCGCGGGGCGAACACGAACATGTGAGAACGGCGCAAATGGGGCAGCAGCTTATCGCCAGCCTCTCGCAGCGCGTTTCAATATGAGCCAGTGACGCCGCCATAAAGCAAGAGAGACAATTTCATCAAGAACGGCCTCTCCCCTGGCCTCGAGACGATCAAGGTAAGCGCCTGAAAGCCCTGCAGGCAAAAACGCCGGGCGCAGGCTGGCTGGAAGATCTTTCGCCCCTTGTTCAAACCTGGTCGCATGGTGTCTGCCGAGCGCAATCATCGCGGCAAGCGCGCGCGCCGATCCCGCCTTGTCCTCTCCGTTCAACAGCGCCTCGCGCGTGGTTCCCGCAGCCGCGAGCAAATCCCCTGGAACATAGCACTGCCCGCGCCTGCGGTGGATAGGTAGCATACGCAGGAGCCCGGCGATGGCCTGCGCACAGCCAGCATGCCCGGCAACCGCCGAAAACCGCATTGCAGCAGGCGTGTCAAGCACCAGACCGGCAAGCTGGATCAGCGCAGATGCAGTTTCACCGCAATAGCCTTCCAGGTCGTTCCGGCTCGGCATCGGATCGTCATAAAGATCGAAGGTGCGCGCTTCCAGGAGGTCCAGCAGCGGCTGGACCGGAAGCTGATGAGAACGAACGGCGTTGAGCAGTGCTACCGCAAGCGGCGAGCCTTCCGCACTTTCCGATGCTGTCTGTGCCGTCAGAACATCACGCCAGAACTGCAGCCGCACCTCGCCTGGCAGGGCTTCGCTCACGCGGTCCCGTATTCCTGCCACCTCAGCGTTGAACGCGTAAAGTGCAAAAAGGGCTGAGCGCTTTTCTGCTGGAGCATAAAGGACCGAAAGATAGCGATCCGGGTCAGCCTCCCGCACCAGAGAAACGACGTATTGATGCCCGTCAGCCATCTTAATCGACAGCGATCAGCGCTGCAGCCACAGTCCGGTCCTCGGCCAGAAGCACATTGTAAGTCCGCACCGCCGCGCCGGTGGCCATTGTTTCTACCGCCACACCGGCCTCGCGAAACCGCTTGCGGAGCTCAGCCGGCATCGGAATAAGCTGCTCCCCCGTACCAACAAGCAGGATGTCGAATTCACCGGCTTCATCGAACATGCGGGCAAGATCCGCCTCCTCCAGATCGCGGAAACCTCTGACATCCCACCCGTGTATGCCCGAAGGGAGACACAGGATCGAGCCACGGTGGGACATGTCGGCAAAGCGGAAACCGCCATTGCCATAGGCATCAATCGGAGCACGGCCCGGAAAGTGGGCCGCGCGGATTTCGATACCGCCCGCCATCACTTGGCCGGCAGCTGTCCGGCCGTCTCCGAGCCGGCTGCTTCATCGTCAGCCTGCTCCGCCCCCAGCGCACCAGTGGAGCGCATGCGGAACAGGATCAGCAACGGCCCTGCGATGAAGATCGATGAATAAGTGCCGATCACCACGCCGAAGATCATCGCCGCCGTAAAGGAGCGAATAACCTCGCCGCCGAAGACAAACAGAGCCGCAAGCGCGAGTAGCGTCGTCACCGACGTCATGATGGTACGCGAGAGCGTCTGGTTCATCGACAGGTTCAGAAGCTCCGGCAGCGGCATCTTCTTGAACCGTCTGAGATTCTCGCGAACACGGTCATAGACGACCACGGTATCGTTCAGCGAGTAGCCGACAATTGTCAGAATTGCCGCAATACTCGAAAGGTTGAATTCGATCCCGGTAATCACGAAGAACCCGACCGTCATGATCACATCGTGCAGCGTCGCCAGGATCGCACCCACGGCAAATTGCCACTCGAACCGCAACCAGATGTAGATCAGGATCGCCATCAGCGATACGAGCACCGCTATGGTGCCGGCGCGTGCGAGTTCACCAGAGACTGTCGGCCCGACCACTTCGACACGGCGGAATTCATAAGCGTCTTCAAGCTCACCGCGAATCTTGGTGATCACGGTCTGCTCCGCATTCTCACCGCCATCCTGCGCCTGAACCCGGATCAGCACCTCGCGCGGATCGCCGAATTCCTGAACCTGGATTTCGCCAAGGTTGAGATCGGAAAGACGGGCTCGAATATCGCTTAGATCCGCCGGGCCTTCGCGAGACTGGACCTCGATCGAAGAACCGCCCTTGAAGTCAATGCCGTAGTTCATGTTCACGGTCATGAACAACGCCACCGCCGCGATCGAAGCAATGGCCGAGAGCGTAAAGGTGAGGCGCCGCAACTTCATGAAGCTGACGCTGGTATTGTCCGGTACAAAACGCAGCGGTGTGCGCGGCAGTTCCTTCGGACGGCGACGGCGCACCCAGTCGGCCACGATCCAGCGTGTCAGCGTATAGGCTGTGAACACGGTCGTGGCGATACCGATGGCAAGCGTGACAGCGAAGCCGCGGATCGGTCCGGATCCGAGATAGAAAAGGATGATGGCGGCGATCAGTGTCGTCACATTGGCATCCACAATCGTCGCCAGAGCCTTGGAGAAACCGGTGTCTACTGCCTGGATCAATGAGCGCCCGCCGGACCGCTCCTCGCGTATTCGCTCGAAGATAAGCACACTGGAATCGACCGCCATGCCAATCGTCAGAACGATACCGGCAATGCCGGGAAGCGTAAGGGTTGCCCCGAGCGCCGAAAGGATCGCGATGATCATGGTCACGTTCGCCGCGAGCGCCACGACGGCGAACACACCGAGCAGCCCATAGGCTGCGATCATGAACAGGACGACGAGTGCAGCACCGATGACCGAAGCGATCTTGCCTGCGTCGATCGAGTCCTGCCCAAGGCCCGGACCCACCGTACGCTCTTCAATGATTGTCAGCGTTGCCGGCAGCGCGCCCGCGCGCAGCAGAACTGCCAGGTCATTGGCCGACTGAACGTCGAAACTTCCCGATATCTGCCCTGTGCCGCCCAGAATGGGCTCGCGAATTTGCGGGGCAGAGATGACCTGATCGTCAAGAATGATGGCGAACAACCGCCCGACATTCTCCTGCGTCGCCTGGCCAAAACGGGTCGCGCCCTTGGTGTCGAAGCGAAAGCTCACCACAGGCTCGTTGGTTCGCTGATCGAATGTCGCCTGCGCATCCACGAGGTTTTCACCCGAGACGATGACCCGATCCTCGATCAGATAGGGAACCGGTGGATCATCCACCGAATACTTGATCGTCGTACCAATTGGCGGGCGTCCGTTGATCGCCTCTTGCACCGGCACCGACTGGTCCACCATCTGGAACGTAAGCTTGGCCGTCTGACCGAGAATGTCCTTCAGGCGCTGAGGATCCTGAAGACCCGGCACCTGAACCAGAATACGGTCTTCACCCTGACGTTGAATGATCGGCTCGGTCGTACCGAGTTCGTTGACACGACGCCCCACCACCTCGATGGACTGCGACAGGGCAGAGGAAACCCGGTAGTTGATCCCCTCCTCCGTCAATGAGTAACGCAGAAGCCCCGGCTCCGGCTCCGTCAGTTGGAGTTCGGTGACGGTGCCCCCGCCGAACAGGCCCGAGTTAACCGGCTGGGTCAGATCGCGAAGTGCCTCCCTGGCCTCCGCCACCTGACCGGCATCGCGAATGCGCACCTGCACGGATTGGCCTGATCCCGTCAGCCCGGTATAGCCGATCCGCTTCTCGCGCAGCAGCCTTCGGATATCGTCACGTGTTGTGACAATGCGCTCTTCGATCAGTTCCTGCTTTTCGATCTGCAGAAGAATATGCGAACCGCCCTGAAGGTCGAGACCCAACGTCATCGGCCGTGAAGGCGCCCAGCTTGGCATCGAGGACAAGTATGATGGCGGTATGATGTTCGGCGCCGCATAGGCGACGCCAAGCGCCACGGCCAGCCATATGAGGATCGTTTGCCAGCGCGAGAAATGTAGCATGGGGCCTCGTCGGTTCGGTTTGGAAGGGCCGTTTTGCCGGCCCTTTCCGGCAATCACGTCATAT
The DNA here is from genome assembly GCF_017794765.1 of Nitratireductor sp. Classification (GTDB taxonomy): domain Bacteria; phylum Pseudomonadota; class Alphaproteobacteria; order Rhizobiales; family Rhizobiaceae; genus Nitratireductor. Next base: position 2,874,206 of record NZ_CP051236.1, read on the forward strand.
TGCGGTTATTTCTTGGCGGCCTGGCTGTTGTCAGCCACCGGTTCGCCCTTCACGCGCACCTCGGCAAGCATCGAGCGCATGGCCGTCACCTTGTTTCCGCCGCCGAGATCGATTTCAAGCTCGGCATCGTTGATGACCTTCGTCACCTTTCCGACAAGGCCGCCACCCGTAACCACCGTGTCGCCGCGGCGAACAGCGGCCAGCATTTCGGTACGTTTCTTCATTTGCTGCCGCTGTGGGCGGATTATGAGGAAATACATGATCACAAAGATCAGGACGAAAGGCAGGATGCTGACAAAGATGTCAGGCGCTCCACCTGCGCCAGCCTGTGCGTATGCCGGGGTGATGAACATCGAAAACTCCTGATATGCGCCGGACATCCGGCTGGTCATAAATGTGGCCGGAATATAGACTTTCGCCTATCCATTGCAACTGTTCACCGTCTCTGCGCACGGACTTCTGAGGGCTTGTGCACTCCCGCTCCGCACTCAGTACCGCAATGCCCCCTTCCCGGCTTGCAAATACCGCGCCCCTATGAAAGAACCGTACCGTACGGTACGCAATTCATGACAGCATGCTCCTTCGTGAGGGAATCATGTCCGACAAGACCATCGAAGTGTTGAGTGAGAAGCTGGACAGGTTAATCGCTACGATCCAGAATCTCGGTCCCGCACCTGCTGTGCCTCCCCGGTTCGACGCTGCCGACTGTTTCGTCTGGCAGGCAGAGCGAAAAGCCCTGGAACCCGTAGAAAACGTCAATCGGGTAGAGTTGGGTCTCATTCGCGGCGTCGACCGCGTTCGCGATATTCTCGCCGACAACACTGACCGGTTCGCCAAAAGCCTTCCGGCCAACAACGTCCTCTTGTGGGGTGCCCGGGGCATGGGAAAGTCGTCCCTCGTCAAAGCGGTCCATGCGGAGGTCAACCGCACTGCCGCCAGCGGACAGCCACCTTTGAAACTGGTGGAGATCCACCGGGAGGATATCGAAACACTTCCTCAGCTTATGGCGTTTCTGAAGGTCGCCCCTTTCCGCTTCATCCTGTTCTGCGACGATCTGTCCTTCGATCAGAACGACACATCTTACAAATCGCTGAAGGCGGCGCTGGAAGGCGGTGTCGAGGGCCGGCCGGCCAACGTTATTCTCTACGCCACATCCAACCGGCGTCACCTTCTTCCGCGCGACATGATAGAGAACGAGCGCTCCACGGCAATCAATCCGTCGGAAGCCGTGGAGGAGAAGGTCTCACTGTCGGATCGTTTCGGGCTGTGGCTCGGCTTTCACAAATGTTCGCAGGACGATTATCTCGAAATGGTCCGCGGCTATGTTGCTCATTTTGGCTTGGATATAGCTCCGGAAGCGCTCCGCGCTGAAGCGCTTGAATGGGCAACCACGCGCGGCAGCCGGTCTGGTCGCGTGGCCTGGCAGTTCATCCAGGACCTTGCCGGTCGTCTCGGCAAACGTTTGGACACGTGAACAAAAACCCGCCCTTCCGGGCGGGTCAAAGAGGCGGCCTGACCGGAGGTCTGGCAGGCCGCAGCTTTTTTCGTTATCCAGGGAACGCTTATTCCAGATAGCCGCTCGGATTGACGGGTGTCGCATCCTTACGCACTTCAAAGTGCAGTTTGGGACGATCGGCGCTGCCGCTCATGCCCGACAGCGCGATTTCCTGACCGCGCCGCACCTTCTCGCCACGTTTGACCCGAAGCGCACTGGCATGTCCGTAGACCGTCACCATGCCATCGTCGTGCCGCACCAGAACCGTGTTTCCGAACTCCTTGAGGCCGTCGCCGGCATAAATCACAACGCCGTTTTCCGCAGCCTTGACGGGTGTGCCTGCCGGGACGGCGATGTCGATGCCGTCATTGCGGGCCGAACCGGACGTACTGCCGAAATCCGAGATGATCCGTCCACGAACGGGCCAGCGCAGCTTGCCGATTCCCGTGGAATCCGGCGCGACATCATTGCTCTGCGTTGCAACTGCCGCAACCTGGGTCTGTGTGGTAGAGGTTGCCTGCGGCGCGGAGGCTTTCACCGCCGGCGCGGGTTCGCGTGTCGTGGCACTCGTCGTTGTTCTGTCGACATTCTGCTGGGACACACTTGCCACCTGGGTCTGTTGGCCGCCATTGCCGGAAGGAATGGCCAGCGTTTGCCCCACCCGCAGATATCCATCCGACAGACCGTTTGCCGCCTTGATAGCGCCGACACTCGCGCCGGTTTTGCGGGCGATGCCATAAAGCGTATCGCCTGAAACAACCGTATAGGAGCCCCCCTCACCCAAAGTGGCAGGCGAAGCACCCATGTTGCCACCTGTGTTCTGGGTATTGGCTGCCGTATTGTTGGTTTCAGCACCTTGCGGTCGCGGTTTTGGCCGCGGCGTTTCACGCAGCACCGCAAGGCGTTCCTGTGGCTCGCGTTGCGGCGCCGGTTCGTTCGGGATCGGCTGACGTGCAGCCTGCTGCTGCGCGCGCGCATCACTGTCCGGTGCAGAGACCGGCGCTCGGCGCGAATAAACATAAGTGGGGATGACGATCTTGCGCCCGGCCTTCAGATCGGACGCGCTCGAAAGATTGTTGGCACTTAGGATTGCCCCCACGGGAACGCCAAAACGCCGTGACAGATTGTAAGCCGTTTCGCCCTCGCGCACGGTGATGGTGGTCCCTCCCACATCGCTCCAGCCGCTATCGCTGCTGTTGCCACTGCGGGCTGGGGCCTGCGCCGACTGACGCGCTATGGATCCGGTCGGAGTACGGTCAAGCTGCGGCTGCGGAGCAGCAGCCACCACCGGTGCCGACTGCGTCGGTGCCGCGATAGGCTGACGCTGCACACTGCCGCTGGCAATACTGGGTGAAGTCAGGTCGACTGGCCGGGTCGCAGCGCGAGCCGCCGTATTGGCGGGCGCCGGCAAAGGCTGCTGCATCGCGCCTCCCACAGAGGCAGACGGTCGGGGTCCCCCGCTCTGCCTGCTGATCGATCCTGTGTAGGTAGTGTCAAGGCCGCTCGCCATATCGCCGGGATAAGGCTGGCTGGCTGGCGCCATCGCCACACTGCGATTCGTCGATCGCGCATCAGCAAAGTCGCTGGACTTGAAGCGCGAGAGGTCTGAGCTGCATCCTGCCGCCACACCGCCGATCAAGATGACGGCGGCTCCGCGCAAAAGCGCGCGATCGAAATTCCGTGCAATACAACGCATTTGACTACCCGCGTACCCAATACCTGAACACGAGCAATTAAATCGCGTTAATGTTACTCAGCGGTTAAGCCGCGCGCGGAAATTGTCTAATGGGGTAGCTTCTCGCGGTTTCAGATCGCTGACGAAACACCCTTCAGAAGAGGCTGGAGGCGGGTTTCCGCAATATCCGTCCGCTCAAACCTGCTGCCAACTTTCTCCAGTTTGGCAACGCTTTGAACATCGTTTCCAGGGCCGATCGGCGCAATCATGATCCCGCCCGTCGAGAGCTGATCCACGAATCGTCGCGGCAATTCGTCGAAAGCGGCCCAGGAAACGATTCGGTCGAAGGGCCCGTCAGCGGACGCCCCATCCGCTCCATCGGCATGGCGGGCAACCACATTGGTGATGCCCAGATGGTCCCAGCGCAACTGCGCCTCCGCTCCCAGCGTCCGGTAGCGGTCGAGTGTGAGGACCCTCCCTGCCAGACGTCCCATCACGGCTGCCGTGAACCCGGACCCTGTGCCGATCTCGAGCACCCGATGCCCGGAAGACAGCCCCAGCGCATCAATCACCTGAGCCTGAAAGTCGCAACCTTCGATGGCCTCGCCGCAGGCAATCGGCACCATTCGGTCGGTCCAGGCAAGCGCGTACCACTCCGATGGGAGAAAGCTGCCGCGCGGCGTCGCTTCCATCGCGGCGAAGAGCTCTTTGCTGCCGACACCGCTGGCGCGCATGCGCAGCATGAAGGCGGCAAAGCTCTCTCGCTCCTGCCACGGTTCGTTCATGCCAGTGCCTTGGCCAGCTGATCGCGCACCTCATGCGCCGTCAGATCAAGATGCAGCGGCGTGACCGAAACATAACCGTCGCGCACCGCCGCCTGATCACTGCCCTGGCGAATGTCGGCCTGTTTGCGCCCGAAGCGCAGCCAGTAATAGGGATAATTGCGTCCGTCACGACGTTCTTCCACGTTGAGACCATGGACCATCTTGCCTTGCACGGTCACGAGTGTGCCCTTGGCTTCCTCAGGCGTGCAATTGGGGAAGTTGATGTTGACCAGAACGCCTTCAGGCATCGGGCGTTCGATCAGCTTCTTGAGGATCGGCGGCGCAAGCGCCTCTGCCGTCGCAAAGGGAATGTAGCGGCTTTCGTCGGTGAAATCGTAGGCCTGGCTCAATGCAAAGGACGGGATGCCAAGAAGCGTTCCTTCCATCGCACCGGCAACAGTCCCCGAATAGGTCACGTCGTCGGCAATGTTGGTGCCATTGTTGACGCCGGAAAGGATCAGGTCCGGCGGCGTATCCATCACGTGCCGCACACCCATGATCACGCAATCGGTGGGCGTGCCGCGCAGGGCAAAATGCCGGTCGTCGATCTTGCGCATCCTGAGCGGCTCGGACAATGACAGCGAGTGGGCAAAGCCCGACTGGTCGGTCTCGGGCGCCACCACCCACACATCGTCGCTCAGCGTGCGGGCAATCCGCTCCAGCGTCGCCAGCCCTTCCGCGTGAATGCCATCATCATTGGTCAACAGAATGCGCAAAGTCTCAATCCTTCAATGCTTCGATTTTCTCCAGGCCGCCCATATAGGGTTTCAGCGCTGACGGTATCGTGACACTGCCATCCTCGTTCTGGTAATTCTCCAGAACCGCGATCAGCGCCCGGCCAACAGCCGTTCCCGAACCGTTGAGCGTGTGCACGAAGCGCGTCTGCTTCTCGCCTGCAACCCGGTAGCGCGCATTCATGCGCCGCCCCTGAAAATCGCCGCAGACCGAGCAGGACGAAATCTCACGATAGGCGTTCTGCCCCGGAAGCCATACTTCCAGATCATAGGTCTTGCGTGCGCCAAAGCCCATGTCACCGGTGCACAGCACCATGGTGCGGAACGGAAGATCGAGCTTTTTGAGCACGGTTTCGGCACAGGCCGTCATGCGCTCATGCTCGTCAATCGCGCTTTCGGCATCGGTGATCGAGACAAGCTCCACCTTGTAGAACTGATGCTGGCGCAGCATGCCGCGCGTGTCGCGTCCGGCCGACCCGGCTTCCGATCGGAAGCATGGCGTCAGCGCGGTGAAGCGCAGGGGCAGCTTTTCGCCATCGAGAATTTCCTCGCGCACCAGATTGGTGAGCGAGACTTCTGCCGTCGGGATCAGCCACTTTCTATCTCCCCGAACAGCCTCAATCTTTAAAGCATCCCATTCCAAGCCCATAGCGGCGAGCTTGGCTCCCGTGCCTTCAGACTCAGCAAGTAAATTCAATTCCAACAAGTCTCGATTGAAATTTCCTTCACCGAGACCACTCTCTGACTGCCTTGAAACATCAGCTATGTGAGACCAGTTCTCCGCAAGCACTTTCATTGCCTCCTGTCTGATTCTCAATGCGGACGCTTCATTAGCTATCTCAAACAAATCCTCGCTGAACTTCGGCAACTGCCCGGTGCCGAACATCGCATCGTCGCGCACCAGAAGCGGCGGCTGGACTTCCGTATAACCATGCTCCTGCGTGTGCAGGTCGAGCATGAACTGCCCCAACGCACGCTCAAGCCGCGCAAGCTGCCCGGAAAGCACCGTGAAGCGCGAGCCCGAGAGCTTCGCCGCGCGTTCGAAATCCATCTGGCCGAGCGCCTCACCGATTTCGAAATGCTCCCTGGCCCAGTTGGCGCGCTTCGGCTCGCCATGTTTGCGCACCTCCACATTGTCGTTCTCGTCAGCGCCGACAGGCACATCGTCGAGCGGAACATTGGGAATACGCGCCAGCGCGTCGTTCAGCGCGGCGTCATGGCGCCGCTCCTCGGCTTCGCCATCCTGCACAAAACTCTTCAGCTCCGACACCTCGGCCTTCAGCTTCTCGGCAAGCTCCCTGTCGCCGGAGGCCATGGCCTTGCCGATTTCCCTGGAGGCGGCATTGCGGCGCTCCTGCGCTTCCTGCAGCTGTGTAAGGTGCTGGCGGCGCGCTTCGTCGAGCGCGATAAGCTTCGCGCTTTCAGGGTCCGCGCCGCGCTTTTTCAGCGCTTCGTCCAGCGCCTGCGGGTTCTCGCGAATCCATTTGATGTCGAGCATGTCAGATTTCCAATCGCGGAGAGATTGCGGTGAACCGCCTCGAACGCGACAGGAAAGCCTGCAAATCTAGGCGGTCGGCTGGTCCGCATCGTCGGTCTCGTCCTGCGCGGTCTTTTCCTTCTCGCGCTGGCGCTCGACCATACGGGCGGCCCAGATGGCAATTTCGTAGAGAAGGATGGTCGGAAGCGCAAGACCGATCTGGCTCACCGGGTCCGGTGGCGTCAGGATCGCCGCCGCCACAAAGGCCGCCACGATCGCATATTTGCGCTTGTCGGCGAGCCCAGTCGAGGTCAGAAGCCCCACCCGCGCCATCAGCGTCGTCACCACCGGGAGCTGGAACACCAGGCCGAAGGACAGGATCAGCGTCATGATCAGCCCGAGATATTCGGAAACCTTGGGCAGGAGCGAAATCTGCACCGTATTGTCCGGCCCCACCTGCTGCATCGACAGGAAGAACCACATCACCATCGGCGTGAAGAAGAAGTAGACGAGCGCTGCACCGATCAGAAACAGGATCGGCGAAGCAATCAGGAACGGCATGAAGGCCCGCCGCTCATTGCGGTAAAGACCGGGCGCGACAAACTTGTAGACCTGCATGGCGATCACCGGAAAAGCGAGCACCAGTCCGCCGAACATGGCAAGCTTGATCTGGGTGAAGAAAAATTCCTGCGGCGCGGTGTAGATCAGGTCCACCTTGTCCGCGTCCAGCCCCGCCCACTGGGTAGCCCACTGGAACGGGATGACAAGCAAATTGAAAATCTGCTTGGCAAAGAAAAAGCAGACGAGGAACGCCACGAAAAACCCGGCAAGCGCCCACATCAGACGCGATCTGAGCTCGATCAGGTGGTCGATCAGCGGCGCGGAAGACTGATCGATATCGTCGTCACGTTCGGCGTTCACGACTTGGCTCCGCTAGTCTTTTTTGCCGGAGCGCGCTTGGTCGCGCCCGCCGTTTTGGTTTTGCTCGTCGCCTTGGTTTTGCTGCCTGCCTTTGGCCTGGCCGTCGTCGCGGGCTTTGTTGCCGGTGCTTTGGCCGCCCCTGGCTTTGCTGCCGTTTTCCGTGCAGTTCCCGTCTTGCTCGCCGCTGTAGCCTTGGGCTTTGCCTCACCCGGCATGCGGGTCGCGCCCGCCTTTGCCGGCGCCGCCGCTTGCGGCTCCTTGGACGCCGGCGTGCCCGATTTCGCCGCCTGCGGCTTCATCGCCGCATCAAGTCCGGAGCGGATCTCCTGCCCCACCTTCTCGATCGGGTTGAGATGTTTCTTGATCTCGTTGCGCGGATCGAGCTTGCGTGCGTCGTCCACGAGGGATTTGACGTCATCAAGCTCCGCCTCCTGCAGCGCCTCATCGAACTGCTTGCGGAAATCGCCCGCCATAGTCCGCAATTTGGACGTCGTGCGCCCGAAGGTGCGCAGCATACGCGGCAAGTCCTTCGGCCCGACCACGACGATCAGGACGATGGCGATCACCATGATTTCGGGCCAGCCAAGATCAAACATAGGTCACCGGAAACGGATAGCAGGAAGTGGAAACGCTGCGCGGAACGCGGCGAATCAGCCGGACTTCTTCTTGCTCGGCTTGGTCGCTTCCTTCACCGGCTCATCGGCCTGATGTTCGACCGTCTTGGTCGTGTCCTCATCATCGTCGGACATGCCCTTCTTGAAGCTCTTGATGCCCTTGGCCATGTCGCCCATCAGCTCGGGGATCTTGCCGCGTCCGAAAAGAAGCAGCACCACGACGAGCACAATAAGCCAGTGCCAGATTGAAAAGGAACCCATGATCAGTCTCTTTCACCAATTGCCATTGATTTGATTTATGCGCTTTCGCGCGATGTTTCAAACGATTGTCTCGCGAATACGAGAACATCGCTCTCGATCACGTTCAGCCAGATGTCTCGCACGCCCGGCTGCAACTGTCCGCAGCGCACACGCGCCCGCACGTGATGGTCAGCCCCGGGTATCGCAAGTTCGAGGAACTCCACCACGCCGAGGAAGCGGCGCGAAACGATGCGTGCCGGTACGGAGCCCCGTTCCTGATCCACCTGAAAGCCGGAAAGGCGTACAGCCACCGTGGCGTCCGTCCCCTCTTCCAGACCACCTGCCGGAAAACGCCCCAGAGGCGTTTCCACGCCGCCTCCATGTACCTGCCCCTCAAACTCGTTGATCTCCGAAAAGAAGCTGGCGACGAAGACGTCGGCCGGACGTCGATACAGTTCTTCGGCGGTCCCCACCTGGACAAGCTTACCATCCTTGAGCAGCGCAATCCGGTCCCCCATGCGCATCGCTTCCTCTGCGTCATGCGTCACCACAACGGCGGTCGCACGGCTTTGCCGCAGAATGGAGAGCGTTTCCGCGCGCACACTGTCCTTCAAACGGGAATCGAGCCCTGAGAATGGCTCATCCATCAAAAGCACAGCCGGCCGTGGCGCCAGCGCACGTGCAAGGGCAACACGCTGCTGCTCACCGCCCGACAACACGTGCGGATAGGCACCGGCGTAACCTTCAAGCCCGACGCGCTCAAGCGCGATCATTGCCTCTTTCTGGGCTTCCTCACCCGAAAGCGCGGTCAGTCCAAAACGCACATTGTCGAGAATCGTCAGATGCGGAAACAGCGCAAAATCCTGAAACACCAGACCTATCGAGCGCTTTTCAGGCGGCAGGAAAACACTGGGTCCGGCAATTTCCCGCTCGTTCAGAAACACCTGGCCGGAGCGTTGCGCCTCGATGCCGGCGGCAATCCTGAGCAGGGTCGTCTTGCCGGACCCCGATGGGCCGAGAAGACAAAGCACCTCACCCGGCTCTGCGCAGAGAGAGACATCCCTGAGCGTCTGCGCTCCCGAAGCATAGGCATGACTGATATTCTGGAAAGAAAGACGCGCCGCGAAGCTGACGCCGGCCGTTCCACGCGCCGAACTTTGCTTCTTAATGTCCATGCACCGGTATCCCTGGATGGATCGCAGGCGGCCCCTGTCCCGCAGGACTTCCGTCAATCATCCTCAGCGAGCGGTGTCAACAGACCAAGTTCTTCCAGGTCGATATCCGTCAGCGGATCTTCATCTTCTGTGAGTTCGTCCGGATCGCTCATTGGCTGCGGCACCGAGAAATTGGCCGGCATTCTGGCAGAAAGCAGCCCGGCCCCTTTCAGCTCATCGATGCCCGGTAGATCGCGCAGTTCCGTCAGCCCAAAGTGATCCAGAAATTCCGTGCTGGTTCCGTAGGTTACCGGGCGTCCGGGTGTGCGGCGGCGACCGCGCATCTTGACCCAGCCCGTTTCAAGCAGAATGTCGAGCGTGCCCTTGGATGTCTCGACACCGCGAATTTCCTCAATCTCGGCGCGTGTCACCGGCTGGTGATAGGCGATGACCGCGAGCATTTCGAGCGCGGCACGCGACAATTTGCGCTGCTGAACAGCGTTCCTGTTCATTAGAAACGACAGATCGCTTGCCGTTCGAAAGGCCCAGCTGTTTTCAACGCGAACCAGGTTTACCCCGCGCTTTTCATAGTCTTTCTGGAGTTCGGCAAGAGCTTGAGCAACATCGGTTCCATCGGGCAGACGCTCAGCCAGCGCATTTTCGGCCACCGGTTCCGCGCTTGCGAAGATAATGGCCTCCACCATCCGTTTGACCTCGACGAGATGCGGCGAACGCGCCTGAGAGGTGTCGTTTTCCTGCTCGCCCTCGTTGGCGACAAAGGGAACCACATTGCTGTTGTCAGTCATCGGCGTTCTCAAAAAGGCTGGCTGGCGCCTTCTTGCCCGTCCGCATATAGACGGGGGCGAAAGGCTCCTGCTGGCGAATTTCGAGCGCTCCTTCCCGCACCAGTTCAAGAGAGGCGGCGAAAGAGCTTGCAGTTGCTGTCGCCCGGTCCTCCGCATTGGTCATGTAGCGGATGAGAAAATGATCGAGCGCAGTCCAGTCGCCGAATTCGCCGATCATTCGAACAAGGATTTCACGCGCCTGCTTGAGCGACCAGACACCCCGCTTGGCAATGCGCACATTGGTAACCGCACGGCGCTGACGCTGCGAGGCATAAGCGGTGAGAAGGTCGTAGAGCGAGGCCGCAAAAGCGCTTTCCTTCTGAACGATCACCGGTTCCGGCATTCCACGGGCAAACACGTCCCGGCCCAGGCGATTGCGATTAACGAGTCGGGCCGCTGCATCTCGCATCGCTTCCAGGCGTTTCAGCCGAAACTGCAAAAGTGCTGCCATTTCCTCACCGGTCGGCTCTTCGTCCTCCGGTTTTTTGGGGATCAGCAGGCGGGATTTCAGATAGGCGAGCCAGGCCGCCATCACCAGGTAGTCGGCGGCCAGCTCCAGCCGCATCTTGTGGACCTTTTCGACGAAAGCGATGTATTGCTCGGCCAGGGCCAGCACGGAAATCCGCGCCAGATCCACCTTCTGCGTCCGCGCCAGATGGAGAAGCAGGTCGAGCGGACCTTCAAAACCGTCGACGTCAACCGTCAGCGCAGGCTCGGAGACACCACGCTCCTTTGCCTGATCGTCCCACAGCTTGTCCATGGGTGCCGGTTTGACGGCCGTCTTTTCAGCGTTCTGCGCCAAGCGTCATTGACCCTTATCGTCAAGCGACCGCCGCGAAGCACTCCTCGAATTCCGCGCGCGCGGCCAATTCTTCCGTATCGTCCCCCGGATTGAGGCAAGCCAGTGCACGATTGGCCCGCTCCAGGCTCTTGCCCGACAATTCAGGCGCCTTTTCGGCGACAGCCTGCATTTCCGGCATAATGCCGTGACAGTGAAGGACGAGATCGCAGCCCGCCGCAAGGATTGCTTCGGCCCGTTCTGAGAAATCCCCAGAAAGTGCGTGCATGGACACGTCGTCGCTCATGAGGAGTCCGTCGAAGCCGATCTCCCCACGGATGATGTCGCGCACCACCTTCCCGGATGTGGTTGCCGGGCGTTCGGGATCTACCGCATGGAAGACAATATGCGCGGTCATCGCCATCGGCAGGTCAGCCAGCGCCTTGAAAGGCACGAAATCGTGTGTGCGCAGTTCCTCCAGTGACGCCGTCACCTCGGGCAGTGCCTTGTGGCTGTCCGCAAAGGCCCGCCCATGACCCGGTATATGCTTCATCACGGGAAGAACGCCCCCCGCCATCAGCCCGTCACTCGCCGCCTGTCCGAGTGCGATCACCGTCTGCGGGTCATGAGCGTAGGCGCGGTCCCCGATCACGTCATGCGCACCTGAAATGGGGACGTCGAGCACCGGAAGACAGTCCGCAGTGATCCCGTAACGCCTGAGATCCATTGCATGAAGACGCGACATCAGCCAGGCCGCACGCACCCCCAGTGCCGGGTCCCTTGCAAAAACCCGGCCCAGTTCACGCGCTGTGGGGTAATTCGCCGCCAGCGGAGGACGCATGCGCTGCACCCTGCCCCCCTCCTGATCGATGAAAACCGGTGCATCCGGTCTCCCGACACTTTCACGCATGGATGCGACAAGATCGCTTACCTGTGAGGGTTCGCCAATATTTCGCGCGAACAGGATAAACCCCCATGGGCGCTCATCGCGATAGAAGGCGATTTCATCTGCAGTCAGTGTTTTCCCGGTCGCGCCGAGGATCATGGATTTTGATTCGCTCATGACATCAGGATAGCCGGGCAGAGGAATCTGGAAAAGAAAACAAAAAACCGCCGCACAATGGCGGCGGTTCTGGATCGTCGTGGTTCGACGTCACTTCGAAACGAAGCAGCTTCCGCCGGCCGATTTGAGCTGCGAGCAAAGGCGGATTGCGTCGTCCTTCGAGGATGAAGGAATGCGGACGCGGTAGTATGTTCCCCTTCCCGCGATATCAGCCTTGACGATGTTGACCCCTTTTCCTGTCAATAGGCTTCCATAACGCTGCGCCATATCCTGGTAGGATTTTTGCGCCGCTTCCACGGTTGGCTGTGACGAAATTTGTACAGACCAGCCATCCGCACTGGAGGTCACAGGTGCCGGTGCCTGCGCGACGGGTTGCGCTGGCTGGCTGGGCGCCGCCGCCACCTGAGCGGGCTGAGTTGTTTCAACGGACCGCTGCGGCTGCGACGGAGGCGCTGCTGGGCGGGAGGGTGGGACGGGCGCGGTGTCGGGGACGCTAGCCGCCGGAGCATTTGTCTCCACGGCTGGTTCACTTAGCGGATCTGCACTTGCCAGCCGTGCATCCGCGGGTGTCTCCTGACCAGACTGCTGCCGTGCATCCGCAGCCGGAACCGGCTGACCAACAACGGCGTCATTGCCGGTTGCCACGGCAGTTTCGGTGTCCTGCGCCGGCGCCTCCGGCTCACGAGGAACGATAGTCCCGTCCGGGCGAACCACCATGGTGCGCACGCGGCGCGGCGTCATTGCCGTCACCGGCTCGCTTGTCGGAGTGACCGTATCACCGGCGCCCGGCGTCAGCCGCTCCTCCGACTTTGGCGTGGCTTGCGGCACATCAACCGGTTCCTCTGCCGTCGAAACAAGCCGCTCCTGTACCGGGTCTCCGCCTGCCTCGGCGCCAGATACCCTCTGATAGACCTGATTATCCTGATTGGGGACCTGTTCTCCGCCAGGATTTTCCGGCTTTACCTTGATGGGCTCGTCATCGGCCCGGACCACCACCGGCGCGGAATTGTCTTCGCCACCGCCGCTGAAGGCGAAAAAACCGACAAGCGCAAGAATGGCAACGCCACCCGCCACCCCAAGCATTGCAAGGTTGCGACGGCTCGCGAGTAGCCCGGGACGCGCTGCCACGCCGGCTGCGGTCTCTGGAGCAAAAGAACCGTGTCCCCGCTCGAATTCTCCCGAAGCCTCTCCCCAGGAGTTCATATCCGAAACCACGAAGGCGTCCGAGGCGTCCGATTGTGTATTGTCGCTCGCGCCCTCTTCGTCGCGCTTTGCAAAGCTCTCCGGCTCGGAAAAACTGTCTGCAAAGGCAGTTTCAAAGCCGAAATCTTCCTCGTCCCGGGCTTGCTCTCCCGGTTGCAGGGCAGCAGCGGTATATGCGTCGTCGGGCACGGTTGCAAAAGGCTCGTCGCTCACATCCCTGGGTGCTGCGGCGGGGAGACTTTCGCTGTCTCCAAAGGCTCGTGCCAAAGCTAGCTCCAGATCGTCCGATTCCGCCTCGGGCATGCGCTCGGGTTCGCTTACGAACTCAGGAATATGAGCAGCGTCCTCTACCTGCACCCGTTCATTTCCCGGCACATCGACAGTGTCGATATGCGGCACGGATGGTTCGGTTGCCGGGGACCGGGTGCCAGGAGAATGCTCCGGCTGCTGCCAGAAAGGCGCAGACAGAGTGGCATCCACTGGATCATCCTCGACCGGCAGTTCTGAATTCGGCTCAACGGCCTCGAATACATCCCACGCGCTCTCGCCCTGCAGGCTCTCGTCCGCCTGCGGTTGCATGGCCGGCTCCACAGGCAACATTTCATCGGCAGCCCCTGCCGAAAGCTGCTCTTCAAGACTCGCGGTAAAATCGTGGTCTTCGTACGCGACATCTCCGGCGACCGCACTGGTCCGCTCGGTTCCCTGAGCGATCGAGGAGGCGAAAGCCTGTGGCGAAAGAAACGGGTCTGCACTGGCGGTTGAGTCTGCAGCCGGATCGAAACTCACCGGAACTTCAGATTGCCCGGTGTCTTCCATATCATCGAACTCCGCAGGGTAATCAGTTGCAGCACTCTGCGGCTCAAAAAAATCCTCGGGTTCGGGTGTTTCCTGTTTCTCGTCAATCGCCGCATCGTCGGATTGATGCGCAAAAGAAGCCTCGGCATCCGTGGTTTCGAGGGTCTGATCTGCGACCTCGTTCTCTGAACGGAACCAATCCTCATTGGCAAGGGAGGCTTCGAGCTCATTGTCTAGTTGAGCGAAGTCCTGATCGCTGAAGGCCAGGTCATCACCCTCCGCTGCCCCTTCCACCCGCTCTTCACGGGCCAACCCTGTTTCGGCAACAGGGGCACTGGAATCGGTCATATCCAGATCAAAGCCGGAGAAGTGCGGCTCCGCCGCTTCAGATTCAAAGCGCTGCTCATCAAGGCTTTCTGAGGGCTCAGAAGATCTGATATCTTCTTCCTCCAGGGTCGAAGCCGCCGACAGGTCGTCAGCAGGTTCCAGACGCATTTCGCTTTCAAAACTGGCAGCAAAACTCTCGTCGAGTTCGTCGGCCATATCGGCCGCAATATCAACTGCAGGCTCGTCAGGAGCCTGCGCCGCCTCATCAGCATCGAAACGCCAGTCGCTCGATGGCTGAGGCTGCCAGTCGTCGTGGGGAACTGCTTCCTCATGAACCTCGTCGGAAAACTCTGCCAGATCGCCAAGCAATTCGTTCTCGAGCTCAAGCGCGAGGTCATCGCCCTCCTGCTCGGCCTCATTGCCGGACGCCTCGGCGCGCCGTGGATCGTGGCCCATAATGCGGGTCAGTTCCGCAAATGGGTCGTCCTCAGAAAAAACGGCGCTATCCGCGCGTTGGTTCGAGCTATGATCTGCCATGCTTTTTTCCGCACTCACACTCGGTAGACGCCCGCGACGTCGTACAATTGTCGGGTACCAGCGCAATGTGGGCAAAAGGTGACAGACTACCGCACCCCTTTCGGGATGGGGTCAGCGCATCTCAGAAGGCGCCTCGGCCCCGATCAACGCAAGCCCGGATGTCAACACATCGCGAACTGCCTGCACCAGACCCAGTCTGGCATAGGTCAATTCTGGATCGTTAACCTTAACAAAACGTAAGTCGGCTGTCTCGCTGCCCTTGTTCCACTGCGCATGGAACAGGCTTGCCAGATCATAGAGATAGAATGCCAACCTGTGCGGTTCCATCACCTGGGCGGCGCTTTCGACAAGTCGGGGGTACTCCGCCAGCTTGCGTACCAAGGCCATTTCACCTTCATCGGTAAGCTTGCCAAGCTGGGCCTTCATCTCGGAACGGCTGAACTCCTTCACGCCGAGTTGCTCGCTTGCCTGCCTGAATGCCGAGTGGCTTCGCGCGGACGCGTACTGCACATAAAAGACAGGATTGTCCTTGGACTGTTCCGTCACTTTTTCAAAGTCGAAATCGAGCGAGGCGTCGTTCTTGCGATACAGCATCATGAAGCGGATCGGATCACGCCCCACCTCGTCCACCGCCTCCCGAAGCGTGACGAACTCCCCTGCCCTCTTGGACATGCGCACAGGCTCGCCGCCACGAAACAGCTTCACCAGCTGGCAAAGAAGCACCGTCAGGTCCACCTTGTCCCTGGCCAGGGCCCGGGCAACGGCCTGCAACCGTTTCACATAGCCGCTATGGTCGGCGCCAAGCACATAGATCAGGTGCTCAAAGCCCCGGTCCAGCTTGTCCTTCATATAGGCCACGTCAGCCGCGAAATAGGTGAAGCTGCCATCCGATTTCATCAATGGGCGATCAATATCGTCGCCTACTTCAGTTGATCGGAAAAGCGTTTGTTCGCGATCCTCCCACTCATCAGGCTTCTGCCCCTTGGGTGGCGGCAATTTACCCTTGTAGACATGCCCCTTCATGGTCAGGTCATTGATCGCCGACCGGATCATCCCGCCATTACCTGCATGCAGCGAGCGCTCAGAGAAAAACACGTCATGGCGAATGTTCAGTGCGGCGAGATCGTCCCGGATCATTGCCATCATGCTTTCGACAGCCCTGTCCTTGACGATCGTCATCGCTTCGGCGGAGGGCATTTCCAGAAGTTTCGTGCCGAATTCCCCGGCAAGCTCCTGGCCCAGCGGTTTGAGA
Organism: Nitratireductor sp.; assembly: GCF_017794765.1. Lineage (GTDB taxonomy): Bacteria > Pseudomonadota > Alphaproteobacteria > Rhizobiales > Rhizobiaceae > Nitratireductor. The sequence continues at coordinate 2,890,140 of NZ_CP051236.1, forward strand.
TAATCTCCCGGGTAAAGACCCGCGGGAATTTCGTCGATCTTCTCACCCAGCGCCTCGCGGTAGCGCAACATCACCGACTGTCCAAGCACGTCGATCTGCACGCCCGCATCGTTGATGTAATACTCCCGCGCCACGTCATAGCCTGCGAACGACAGGAGATTGGCAAGCGCATCGCCCACCACCGCGCCACGGCAATGTCCTACATGCATGGGGCCGGTCGGGTTTGCCGAAACATACTCGACATTCACCTTCTCGCCCCGTCCCATCTGCGAGCGGCCATAATCGGTGCCAAGATCCAGAATTTCGCCGAGCCGCGCCTGCCAGAAACCGTCGCTCAGCTTCAGGTTCACAAAACCTGGTCCCGCCACCGTGGCCGCGGCCACGTCGGGATCGGCCTCGAATGCTTTGGCGATCTTCTCACCCAGTGCCCGCGGATTCTCACCGACGGCCTTTGCCAGCACCATGGCCGCATTGGTTGCCACATCGCCATGGCTTGCATCACGCGGTGGTTCGACGGCCACGCGCGAAAGGTCAAGCGCCTCACCGCTGCTTGTACGCAGATTGAGAGCTTCAATGGTCTTGGCGACCCGATCTGTGAAATCGGCGAAAATGTTCATGGACGATGTCCTGAAAAAAAGATCTTTGTCGTCCGCACCGCGGCGGAATTGCGGTTGGCACTAGCTCAATTCAGGAGTCTGGTCAAACAGGCGCTGGTGCTCTTTCACCGCGTAGGTGTCTGTCATGCCGGAGAGAAAATCGGCCACCAGCCGGGCCTTTTCGGCATCCTCTGCCATATCAAGGCCATCTCGCCACCCCTCGGGCATCTCACGCGGATTGTCGAAATAGGCGTCGAACAGGTCCTTTACGATCCGGTCTGCATGCGCACGGACCGCCACAACCGCCTCATGGCGATATAGATTGGCATAGAGAAATCGCTTCAGTTCCTTTTCTTCCGCCGCCATGTGATCCGAGAATGCAACAATCGTGAAACCTGCATCGTGCACAGCGTCCGTATTGGCAGGTTTCAGAACCTCGAGCCGCTGTCGCGAAGCCACGATCACATCCTCCACCATCGCCGTTATCTGCCTGCGCATGAGCTCGTGCCCACGGCGCACCGGATCAAGGCCGGGATATCGGCGTTCGACCTCTCCAAGAATCTGTCCCGGCAGACCGACCGCTTCCAGCATTTCAAGCGTCAGGAGCCCGGAACGCAAACCATCATCGATATCATGCGCGTTGTAGGCAATGTCATCCGCAATCGCCGCGCACTGCGCTTCGATCCCGGCAAAACGGGCCAGTTCCAGGTCGTGGCGGGCGACATAGTCGAGAATGGATTGCGGAACAGGACCATCGAGCCCTTCGCCCTCACCATTCGTGAGCGGGCCATTGTGCTTGACCAGCCCCTCCAGGGTTTCCCACGACAGATTGAGACCATCGAACTCTGCATAGCGGCTTTCAAGTTCGGTCACGATCCGCAAAGACTGCGCGTTATGGTCGAAACCACCCCACCGTGCCATGCGTTCGTCGAGCGCGTCCTCTCCCGTGTGCCCAAAGGGCGTGTGGCCGAAGTCATGCACCAGAGCGATGGCCTCGGCGAGATCCTCATCGCAACAAAGCGCGCGCGCAAGAGCACGCGCGATCTGCGCCACTTCAATGGAGTGGGTCAGGCGCGTGCGGTAGTGGTCGCCCTCGTGAGCGATAAAGACCTGCGTCTTGTGCTTAAGGCGACGAAACGCCGTAGAATGGATGATCCGGTCCCGGTCGCGCTGAAAAGGTGTTCGTGTCGGGCTCTCGGGCTCCATCACAAGCCGGCCGCGCGAGGCCGCCGGGTCTGTCGCGTATGCGGCGCGCGGACGATAGCCGAAACCGATATTTTTCAAACCCTGTTCCGTTCCCATGCTCCGCAACATCCTTTCGGGCAGCCCGCCCCGGCCTGCCTTTGTCCTCGCCTGAAATCCGACCGCGTCGCTCAGGTTGACTTGCCGCCTTCGGCTTCATACCTATTCAATGAATACGAACGCAAGGTGACCGTCAGGACAACCATCATGGGCATGGACGCGGGAACGGAAATGAAGAGCGTTGAACTAACGGAAGCTGCGGCAAAGCGCATCGCAACGATTCTGAAGGACGAGCCGGGCAAGATTGCTCTGCGCGTCTCGGTGGAAGGTGGCGGCTGCTCTGGCTTTTCCTATGCTTTTGATCTCACGGACCAGCGCAATGAAGACGATCACGCCATCGAGCGGGATGGAGCAACCGTCCTCATTGACGATCTGTCGCTCGTTTATATGGGTGGATCGGTGATCGACTTTGTCGATGACTTGATCGGTCAGTCCTTCCAGATCAGGAATCCCAACGCCGTTGCATCCTGTGGGTGCGGAACCAGCTTCTCGATCTGAGCTTTCTTCCCAAACCACCGTTTTTCCGGGATAGCGCCGCGTATTTTTCCGCGGCGCTTTTCGTCTAACGGGTCAGTTGCGGTTCAGCTATTCCGTTCCGCACCGGCGTGCTGTGGCAGGATAAGGTTCAAGACAATTGCCAGGAAGGCAGCCGGCAAGAGGCCGGAAGTCATGAGTATCTGCGCGGTCTTCGGAAGATGCTGCAACGCCCCCGGTTCGAGCTGCAACCCCAGCCCCACAGAGAGTGAAACGGCAAAGATCACCATGTTTCGGCGATTCCAGTGTACGTCCGACAGCATATTGATACCGGCCGCCGCGACCATGCCGAACATCACGATGACGCCTCCGCCGAGCACCATGATCGGCACTGTCGAAATCACCGCTCCAACCTTCGGCATGAGCCCGCACAGGATCAGGAAAATCGCACCATAGGTCACCACATGCCGGCTCATCACACCCGTCATGGAGATAAGACCGACATTCTGGCTGAACGAGGTGTTTGGCAGACCACCAAATACACCGGCTATGGCCGTACCGAGCCCATCCGCGTAGGTAGCGCCGGAGATTTCTTTCTCCGTCGCCTCGCGGCCGGCTCCCCCCTTGGTGATCCCTGACACATCGCCGACCGTCTCTATGGCTGAGATGACGGCCATGAAACACATGCCGATAATGGCCGGCAGAGCCAGCTCGAAGCCCCATTTGAAGGGGACGGGAATCGCCACCCAGGATGCGTTGCCCACATTGGAGAAGCTCACCATGCCCATGGCCAGGGCCACAATATAGCCCGCGACCAGACCGAGGAGCACAGCGGCAATCGACCACATGCCACGCGTGAAGAACTTCAGGAGCAATGTGACCACGACCACAACCAGCGCAACGCTCCAGTTCTGCAGACTGCCATATTCAGGCTTTCCGATCAGAGGTACACCGCCAGCAGAATATTGAATCCCCACTTTAATGAGCGACAGACCGATCATCAGAACGATCAGCCCCGTCACCATCGGCGGCAGCGCAAACCGAAGGCGCCCCACGAAACTGCCGAGGAAGAAATGAAAGATACCGCCCACGACGACCCCTCCCATCAGAGCCCCCATGGCAGCCACGCCCTGCCCCGCGACAATGGGGATCATCACCGGCAGGAACGCGAAGCTTGTGCCTTGAACGATAGGCAGGCGTCCGCCCACCGGCCCCATACCAATGGTCTGGAACAGTGTCGCGATCCCGGCAAAGAGCATCGACATCTGAATCATGTAGATGAGATTGGGAAAATCCGGTGAGTTCGACCCGAAACCGAAACCGGCTGCACCTGCCACGATGATGGCCGGCGTCACGTTGGAGACGAACATTGCCAGCACGTGTTGAATCCCAAGTGGCACCGCCTGAATAAGCGGAGGTGTATACTCGGGATTGCTCAAGTCCGCGCGCGACACTGCATCGCCGTCGCTCATCGTCGTTTGTGTCATGTCGTTCCCCGGTTGCTTCAGATCTTCTGAAATCTTTTTGGCGAAGCATCGGGCACAAACGCGCGCGCATCTATCTATATTTTTTTGAAAGACAGCCAGATTTCAAGCACAAATTGCAACACGAAGCCAGACATCTACCGAAGGGAATTCTTCAACATTTTCTGCTTGGATCGCGCCTGTTTCGGCTTGAGGCAACAAGCCGGAGCTCGATGTTCCTCAGCCGCCCACACTGATCGAAAGACGCCAGACCCCTGATGCCCTCTCTTCAAGCTCTCAAAAGGTCTGCCCGATACGAGCTGATCCGCGCCGGCTTGGAGGGTACGGCCCTGGCTCTGCACCTGGGGTTGCCTCTGGCCAACCCAAAACGTGGTGTCATATTTGCCCTCCACCATGTGGATTCTGAAAGCCCCGCTAGCTGGGTGCCAAATGCCTGGTTGAGCATAACGCCCGCCTTCCTTGAAGAGGCCATCCAGGTCTGCCGGGAAGAGGGCCTGATACCCATTGCACTCGAAGATTTGCCTGAGCGGCTTGCCGACCCCCGGGACACAAGCCGGTATGTCTGCTTCACTCTGGATGACGGCTATCGGGACAATGCACGCTTCGCCGCGCCTGTTTTCCGGAGGCAGGCTGTCCCTTACACGGTCTTCATCACATCCGGCTTCGTCGAGCGAAGTAGGTCTATCTGGTGGAAGACCGCTCAGGAACTCGTCATGAACACGAACGATGTCGATCTTTCAGCGTTCGGAATTGATGCGCGCGTGCGCATTGAACACCGTGCCGAACGGGTCGCGCTGTTCGATCGTTTGGCAAACGCCATAAGTGAAGCGCAAGACGAAGACGCTGCGATTGACCGGCTCGACGCTCTGGCATTCGCTCATGGCATAGACCCGCTGGCAATCACCGAGCGTTTGACGATGGACGCCAGCGAACTTGCCGGGCTCGCCGCAGATTCGCTTGCCCGCTTCGGCGCGCACACACTCACGCACGCCAATCTGACCAAGGTGGATGCCAGGCGCCTGAAAACGGAAATGGATGATTCAGCGTCGAAGGTTTGCGACTATGTGGGCACGCGACCGACAACCTTTGCTTACCCCTACGGCTATCCGTCCGCTGTCGGTCCACGCGAGATCGCAGCCGCACGGCAATCAGGTTTTGCCGCCGCAGTCACCACGAGGCCGGGCCTCCTGTCCCGGACATCCGCCAGCGCTATGACAGCGCTGCCGCGCGTGTCACTCAACGGCTTCTATCAGCGCAAACGCTATGTGCGCGCCCTCCTGTCAGGTCTGCCGTTTCGCTTCCGGAAAGGCTGAAGCCTGATTGGAGCGTCGCTCGGCACAGTCTGTCAGTATCCTGCACAAGGCGGTTGCGGCGCATTCCCGACCCACCTAAGAAAGAGTTGAGTTGTGGAAGGGCCCCATGAAGATCGCTACCTGGAACATCAACGGCGTCAAGGCGCGCATCGACAATCTTCTGCACTGGCTTGAAGAGTCCAGTCCGGACATCGCCTGTCTTCAGGAAATCAAATCCGTCGACGAGCTCTTTCCACGCGAGCCGATCGAAGCGCTCGGCTACCATGTGGAGACCCACGGCCAGAAAGGCTTCAACGGTGTGGCGCTCCTCTCGAAACTGCGCTTCGACGAGGTCAATCGCGGTCTGCCGGGTGACGACAGTGACGAGCAGGCCCGCTTTATCGAGGGCGTGTTTTCCACCGATAGAGGAGTTCTCAGGGTCGTTTCGCTGTACCTGCCGAATGGCAATCCCGTCGACAGCGAGAAGTTTCCCTACAAACTCGGCTGGATGGAGCGTCTTGAAAAGTGGAGTGCCGAGCGCCTCAAGCTGGAAGAACCCCTCGTTCTGGCTGGTGATTACAACGTCATCCCCGAACCAGAAGATGCAAAGAACCCCGAGGCATGGGTGGGCGACGCCCTTTTTCGTCCCGAGAGCCGGCAGGCCTTCCGGCGGCTGGGCGCTCTGGGTTTCACCGACGCATTGCGCGCAGTCAATCAGGATGATGGCGTCTACACGTTCTGGGACTATCAGGCAGGAGCCTGGCAGAAGAACAATGGCATCCGCATCGATCATCTGATGCTTTCACCCGAAGCCGCCGATTACATAGGTGCCGTCACGGTTGAAAAGCACACGCGCGGCTGGGAAAAGCCATCCGACCACGTCCCTGTCGTTCTTGATCTGAAATTGCGCCCAGCCTGAACGCCCCGGGCCGAATTAACCCGGGTCAATGGCCACGTGCCGCGCCCGGTGTTAACATGATCCTGTTATGCCCACGTTGCGGTACCTAGGGATCGCCGCTCTGGCGGTCACGCTTTCCCTGCCAGTCGCAGGCTCCTCTGCGGCCGATTGCCAGTGCCGCGCCAATGGAGCGGCTTTTCGTCAGGGAGAAACAGCCTGCCTCACACTGCCGGACGGACCGCGCCTGGCTCGGTGCGAGATGGTTCTCAACAATTCATCCTGGAAAATTCTCGATCAGGCCTGCTTCCAGACGTCGAAGCTTCTGGAAAACGCCGTCCCAATGACAGTGGCGCGTTATCGCGCACAGTCTGGCGGGCACTAGGCGCCCGCCGTGTTGCCGATCAATCGAAGCCGTTTTCGCGCAGATCATGCGCCAGCGCGATTGCAGTGCGCCGGTCTGATTCTCCAGCCAGAGCAAAAGCCTGTTCCTGCATGGCCCTGATCCAGCCAACATCGTTCGGCGCGGCACGGTCCAGCGCCGCTGTCATCATCGCCAGACCTTTTACCACGCGGCCACTTTCGAACAGGATATGCCCGAGCATGGCCTGTGCGCCCGAGTGCCCCTTCTCGGCAGCGAGCTGGAACCAGCGTGCAGCCTGCTGCACGCTCTGGGCCACGCCCTCACCGTCCAGAAACATTCGGCCAACCTGGTACTGAGCCTCCGGATTCCGGTAGGTCGCAGCCGCCCGCATGAAATGCTCCTGCGCGGCAAGAGGATTGGCGCGGATCGGGCTATCGGGAATGCCCGTTTTCAGATATTTGCCCAACGCCACAAGCGCGTCCGAAACATAGGTCTCGTCCGGACTGCCCGGTCGCACATCCTGTTGAGCCACCGCAGAAAAAAACTTGAACGCTTCCCGATCGTTGCGGGCGACACCGTCACCTTCGGCATACATGCGGGCCAGTTTCCAGCGCGCACCAACCTGACCGTTCTCGGCGGCATAGCGATAGGCTTCAAGGGCCTCTTCCTTGTCGCCCCGCTTGTAAGCAGAGAAAGCGAAGCGGAACACGGCCCAGGGGCTACGCTTTTCCTGCTCCTGAATAACAGTGTTCTCGTCCAGTGCATAAGCGGTGCCCGGCAGCGCCGCAAAGGACGCCACCAGACCGGCAAGAACAGCTGTTTTCCCTGCTTCAAATATCCGCATAACAGTGCGTTTCTTTCTTTGCCCCCGGATGGGTGACAGCTCCATCACGGGCCGGTCCAACCGTCTGGGCATATTTCCAGATCGCGCCGGACTGATAGTCCGTCTCGCGCGGTTTCCATTCCTTTGCGCGCTCTGCGAGTTCTTTATCGCTGAGCGCCACGTCAATCGTGCCGGCCTCGGCATCGATGGTGATGACATCGCCATCCTTCAAGAGGCCGATTGGCCCGCATGCTGCCGCTTCCGGCCCAACATGACCGATGCAGAACCCGCGGGTCGCGCCCGAGAACCGGCCATCGGTGATGAGCGCAACCTTGTCGCCCATTCCCTGACCGTAGAGGGCTGCCGTGGTTGCGAGCATCTCGCGCATCCCCGGTCCGCCCTTCGGGCCTTCGTAGCGAATGACCAGTACTTCGCCTTCCTTGTACTTCCGCTCGGTCACGGCAGCGAAACACTCTTCCTCGGAATCGAAGCAACGCGCCGGACCCGAAAATGTGAGGTTCTTCATGCCTGCGACCTTAACGATCGCGCCTTCAGGCGCCAGATTGCCCTTAAGGCCAACCACACCGCCGGTCTTCGTGATCGGATTGTTCGCCGGACGAACCACATCCTGATCTGCATTCCACGGAACATGCTCCATGTTTTCGGCAATTGTGCGGCCAGTCACGGTCATGCAGTCGCCGTGCAGATATCCGTGTTCCAGCAGCGTCTTCATGAGGAGCGGGATACCGCCGGCTTCAAACATGTCCTTTGCAACATATTTCCCGCCCGGCTTCAGGTCGGCAATATAAGGCGTCTTCTTGAAGATCTCCGCCACATCGAACAGTGTGAATTCGATACCCGCTTCATGCGCAATCGCTGGCAAGTGCAGCGCGGCGTTGGTCGAACCGCCCGAGGCTGCAACAACGGCCGCCGCGTTTTCCAGAGCCTTGCGGGTCACGATATCGCGCGGACGAATCTGCTTGGCGATGAGCTCCATCACCTTTTCACCCGATGCATAATTGAACCGGTCACGCATCTCATAAGGAGCAGGCGCGCCGCAGGAATAGGGCAGAGCCAGGCCAATCGCCTCGGCAACCGTTGCCATCGTGTTGGCCGTGAACTGCGCACCGCAGGAACCGGCCGAAGGGCATGCTGCCTGCTCGATCTCGCTCAGATCCTCGTCGGAGATCGATCCCACGGAGTGCTGGCCGACGGCCTCGAACACATCCTGAACCGTGATCTGCCGGCCGCGGTAGGTGCCGGGCAGGATCGAACCGCCATAAATGAACACGGATGGCACGTTGAGCCGCACCATCGCCATCATCATGCCGGGAAGCGACTTGTCGCAGCCTGCCAGGCCGACCAGAGCATCGTAGCAGTGACCGCGCATGGTGAGCTCGACGGAATCGGCAATGACGTCACGCGACACGAGTGACGACTTCATGCCCTGGTGTCCCATGGCGATGCCGTCCGTCACCGTTATGGTAGTGAATTCGCGCGGTGTGCCGTGAGCAGCCGCCACCCCCTTCTTGACGACCTGCGCCTGACGCATCAGCGAAATGTTGCAGGGCGCAGCCTCGTTCCAGCAGGTTGCAACACCCACCAGCGGCTGGGCGATCTCTTCTTCCGAAAGCCCCATGGCATAGAGATACGAGCGATGCGGTGCCCTTGCCGGCCCAACAGTGACGTATCGGCTTGGAAGTTTGTCTTTCGAAATTGCTTTTGCGTCCATAATTACCCCAGCCGCAGCGCGCGGCACTTCTCCTGAACAGTCGGTTGTGACCCGTGCGCCATCGAGCATTTTCGATGCGCCGGGTTTATGGCGGGAAATTGGCGTTTCGTCCCACCCCATTCTTAACCGAATGCTTATTGAGAAACTGTTGCCAAATGAACACATTGCCCTGTGCACAACAGTCAGGGGCTGTCAGCAGTGGAAACAGGGCGCACAAAGCGCCCTGCCCGTCATGGCAGATTCACGACTGCATTCCCTGTTCCTCACGCTTTCGCGCGATGATCGAGGCGACGATCGAGCCTCCGATCAGAAGCACCGTGACAGAGAGAGCCAGCGGTGAGGGAATCTTGATCCAGTGCGCAACCAGCATTTTGAGGCCAATGAACATCAAAACCAGAGAGAGTCCGGTTTTGAGGTGCTTGAAGGTTCGCATCATGCCGGAGAGAACGAAGAACATCGCGCGCAATCCCATCACCGCGAACACGTTGGACGAAAAGACGATGAAGGGATCGTTGGAGATGGCGAGAACGGCCGGAATGGAATCGACCGCAAAGATCAGATCCGTGAATTCCACTGTCACCAGAACGACGAAAAGCGGCGTCATGAAAAGAACGCCGTTGCGCTTTGTCAGAAAGCGGGAGCCTTCATATTCCTGTGTGACACGCCCGGTTTTCATCAAGAGCTTCACGATCCGGCTTTCCCCCGGGTCGATCATCTCTTCGTCGGACGTCATCATCTTGAAGCCGGAGAAGACGAGAAGCGCCCCCAGCGCCATACCGATGACCATAAACTGATCAACCAGCTTCACGCCCGGAACGATCAGCGAAAGACGCATCACGATCGCGCCCAGGATGCCGTAGAAGAGCACGCGATACTGCGCCTCGGAAGGTACCTTGAAATAAGTGAATATGAGCGCGATGACGAAGATGTTGTCGAGGGAAAGCGCCTGTTCGATCAGATATCCGGTCAGAAACTCCGCGCCCCGGTCCTTGCCACCGAAGTAAAACACGCCCATGGCGAAAATCATGGCAAGTGCGACGTAACCGGCGACTGTCTTCATCGCTTCACGCGTCGTTATGACGTGATCGCGCCGATGGAGAACGAAGAGATCGAAAAAGAGGACTACGGCCACGAAGGCCAGAAAACCGGGCCAAAGCCAGTCATGCATTGTCATGGAGAGATACGAGGTTTGCGCCGCGTTTGCGCGTTGTCGTTCGATCCGACATCACAGGCAACGCCTTGCCTGCCAGAGGGGCCCGGATCGGGTGACTGCTCTTATGTGCGGCAAAACCCGTCACAATACAAGTCTTGTCACCCGCCGCCGCCTGCCCGCTCATCCCGCTGGAAGACCGCTTCTCCTTCCCGAGACCAAAAGACCCGGCCGAAGCCGGGTCTTGGGGGAAATGGGATCAATCCCTCGATATCGATAAATGGGGCCTACCATTTGACCTTGTAGTTGGCCGATATGATGCCGGCCCAACCTGAATCCACGGCATTGCCGATTTCGATCCCCTTCGTGGCCTCGGCGCTGGCCAGATAAGATACAGCACCGCCCAGGCGGAGTTCCCCACCAAGAGAATCCTTCATGCTGACACCGGCGGCCAAAAGCCATTTGTCGGTGCGGAAATCATAGCCGGTCGAGACGCCACGGTCCCACTGAAGGCTGACGAGGCCCGACACATTATCTGTAAACGCGTGGCCAATACCACCGGTGACGGTCCAGCCATCCCGCCAGTAATACTGGTTCTGGCTGGTGCCGACGCCGGTCACATTGAGGTTCAGCGTTTCATTAACAGACCAGTCAGTCCAACGGACAGAACCAAAGGCAAGCCAGCCAGGTGCGATGCCGGATTGAACTTTCAATTCCACACTTTGCGGAAGTTCACCATTTCCCGCAGCCGGTACCGGGACGATTACACCCGGTCCCATCATCAGATTGCCGCTGCCGGTGGCATCATGCGTCGTGCCCGAACGATACATAAGCTCGGTGCGAAACGCGATGTCCGGTATTTCGTAAGCGACACCGGCCCGCCACCCCACGGCACTGCTCGTGAGATCTACGTCAAGAGCACCCGCGCCACCGAGGAAGTCATAGTTGAACTTTTCAAGAAACGCCCCGCCCAGGACGGCAAGTCGCCCCTTCCCCATGTTCATGAACACGGCACAGGTCGCCCCGAATTCGGTAACCGTAAATTTCTCTGACAGCTTGCCCGCCGGACCGAAGGGCGAAGCGTATGTCGAGGCAGCACCATAGACATCCGTATAGGTGCCAGCGCATGAGAGATTGTCTGAAACCTTAAACTTCACAGCACCGGAAGGAATGGCATAGGTGTCCAGATAATCCGTACCCACAAGAGCCGGATTCGTCGACTTGGAAAACTTCTGCGTCGGAACGACGATGATCGCACCTGCACGCATGTTAAAGTTACCATCCTCATAAAGGATGTCGGTGTCAGCAGTACCACGCGAAAAACCGCCCGCCTGAGCTGAACCAATAGCCGCAGCCAGAACGGTCGAAGCCGATAGAATGCGAACCAAACGCATGAGATCCCCTCTCCTCCAATTGCTCATTCAAGAATAGCAGCGCCATCCCGAACCTCAATTGTTACTGTACAGCTTGTCGCACCTCACGCTTACGTGAACGTAATACGCCTATCGGATATTGGCGTGACAACCTGCTCGCCTTGGCTCAGCAAAGCCGCGATGGCCTTAAAATTCCCCTGAAATCGACACATTTTGCTCCAACGAATTCGCAAATTCGACACCAGTTGCACAATAGCAACACCCGCCGGAGATTTCGCGAAACCGTCACAAACCGGTCGCGCGGAACGTCTCCGACACGCGTCTTCGCCACCCGATCACGAATCATACGGCGCAATGAGAAAGCCGCGCTCACCGCACAGGGCGAACGCGGCTTGGGAGCCTATGTCAAACGCAGGAATAGTGGTCGATCAGCCCGCTTCGTTCACGCGGGCAAGCGCCACTTCCAGCCGCGCCTTCGCATCGGCGAATTCAGCCAGTTTCTCGCGCTCGGCCGCAACGATTTCCTGCGGCGCATTCGTAACGAACTTCTCGTTGCCAAGCTTCTTTTCCAGTCGCTGCATTTCCGCCGCGGTCTTGGCGATCTCCTTTTCAAGCCGGGCAGCTTCCGCCGACAGGTCGATCAGGTCACCGAGCGGCAGGCAGAACGTGGTGTCGCCGAGCACGATCTGCGCCGATCCCTTCGGCGCCTCACCGGCAAAACCAAGCTCTCCCACGCGTGCAAGCCGCCGAATTGCCGGATCGTGCCGTGCAATGCGCGCGCGCGTTGCCTCATCGGCATCGACTGCCACTAGCGGTGCAGTGGCGGAAGGCGGCACATTCATCTCGGCGCGCACCGAACGGATGCCGGACACCAGGTCCACAAGCCAGTTGATGTCAGCTGCCGCATCCTCGTCCTCAAAGTCGGGTGCCGGCCAACGGGTCAGCGCCAGAACGCTCTCCCGGCCAGCGTCCCCTCCCGTATGTGCCCAGAGTTCCTCTGTCATGAACGGCATCATCGGATGAAGAAGCTTGTAGGTTTCTTCAAGCACGTAGGCCGCGCAGGCCCGGGCCTCGGCCTTGGCGGCCTCGTCATCCCCTGCGAAAACAGGTTTCAGAAGCTCCAGATACCAGTCACAGAACAGGCTCCAGACAAACCGGTAGGCTGTCCCCGCCGCTTCGTTGAAGCGGTAGGCCTCGATGCTCTCGGTAATTCCCCTGGCGGCCCGCGTCAGCTCGGTCAGGATCCAGCGATTGATGGCAAGCTTCGCATTGCCAGGGCGGAAGTTCTCGTCACGCTTGACACCGTTCATCTCGGCAAAACGCGTCGCATTCCAAAGCTTGGTGCCGAAATTGCGATAACCAGCCACACGCGCAGGGTCCAGCTTCACGTCACGACCTTGCGCTGCCATGATTGCAAGCGTGAAGCGCAACGCATCGGCGCCATACTCGTCAATCAGCTCGAGCGGATCGATGACATTGCCCTTCGACTTCGACATCTTGGCGCCGTTCTTATCCCGCACCAGCGCGTGGACATAGACCGTGTGGAACGGCTCCTCCTCCATGAAGTGCATGCCCATCATCATCATCCGGGCGACCCAGAAGAAGATGATGTCGAAGCCTGTCACCAGAACCGAGGTCGGGTAGTATCGTGCCAGCTCAGGCGTCTTGTCCGGCCAGCCCAGCGTGGAAAAAGGCCACAGAGCAGATGAGAACCAGGTGTCGAGCACATCCTCGTCACGGGTGAGAATTTCGCCGGGCTTGAAATTCTCCAGCTTCTCCTCAACCCAGGCCTTCCAGGGCCCTTCATGCGAGATATAGTGCTGGATTGCAGCTTCAAGCGCGGTTTCTTCGTCCTTCTCGACGAAGACCTGCCCATCCGGTCCATACCACGCGGGAATCTGATGGCCCCACCAGAGCTGGCGGGAAACGCACCATGGCTGGATATTCTCCATCCACTCGAAATAGGTCTTCTCCCAGGTCTTTGGCACGAATTTGGTACGGCCCTCGCGAACGGAAGCAATGGCCGTTTTCGCCAGGGTCTTCGCGTCCACATACCACTGATCGGTGAGGAATGGTTCGATCGGCACTCCGCCGCGGTCGCCGTGTGGCACCGTATGCTTGTGGGGCTCGACCTTCTCCAGAAGCCCCGCCTCCTCCATCATTGCGACAATCTTCTCGCGCGCCTCGAAGCGATCGATACCATCCAGTTCGGCGATCGTGCGCGCGAGCGGCGCGTCCGCACCTTCCAGCCCTTCGAGAAAAGCTTCATTGCCTTTAAGGGTGAGCGTGGCGTCGGTCGCCATGATGTTGATCTGTGCCAGATCATGGCGCTTGCCTACCTCGAAGTCGTTGAAATCGTGCGCAGGCGTCATTTTCACCGCGCCGGTGCCCGCTTCCGGATCCGGATAGTCGTCGGCGACGATCGGGATGCGCCGTCCAACCAGTGGCAACAGCACATTCTTTCCCACCAGTTCCCTGTAGCGTGGATCCTCAGGATGCACCGCAACACCGGAATCGCCCAGCATGGTTTCCGGGCGGGTCGTGGCAACCACCACATAGTCCCGCGTCTCATAGCCATCCGGCTGGCCGTCGGAGGGCCGCCAGGTGACCCGGTTGCCTTCATCGTCCAGCTTGTAGGGATGTTCATAGGTCAGCCCATCAGCCAGCGGATAGCGGAAATGCCAAAGGTTGCCGTTGGTCTCGACCTGCTCGACCTCGAGATCCGAAATCGCCGTCAGGAGTTTCGGGTCCCAGTTTACGAGACGTTTGTCCTTATAGATGAGTTCCTGCTTGTAGAGTGAAACGAAGACCTCGACCACGGCCTTTGAAAGTCCCTCGTCCATGGTGAAGCGTTCACGCGACCAGTCGCAGGAGGCCCCCAGCCGCTTGAGCTGGTTCATGATTGCGCCGCCGGACTCAGCCTTCCATTCCCAGACTTTGTCGACGAATTTTTCCCGCCCCATGTCGCGGCGGTGCTGCTGCTTTTCCATGAGCTGACGCTCAACCACCATCTGCGTGGCGATGCCCGCATGGTCCATGCCTGGCTGCCATAGAACGTCCTTGCCGCGCATGCGTTCGAAACGCACCATGATGTCCTGCAACGTGTTGTTGAGAGCATGGCCCATATGCAGCGAGCCGGTCACATTCGGTGGCGGAATGACAATGGTGAAGGATTCCGCACCCGCTTCCGCGCCGGCTCCGGCCTTGAAGGCATCGGCCTCTTCCCAGCGAGCGGCGATTTTCGGCTCGACGCTTGCCGCGTCGTAAGTCTTCTCAAGCATAAGGGTTTCCGCGCTAGAGCAATCCCGGAAACATGGAAAAGGCCCCTCCGGAACTGCGTGGAATCAACAAACGATCACCTCGCCACCCATCAAAAGACAGCAAAGCGACAGACCAGCAATCTGGTCTCTTCACAGAACGGTGTAAAGCCGAAGGGTCAGGTCAAGTCAACCGGCAGGCGGTGCGGTCTATCCGCCACGCGCAATCCGCTCGATCTCCTCGCGCACGAGACGTTCGACAATGGTCGGCAGATTGTTGTCGAGCCAGTCCTGCAACATCGGTCTCAGCATTTCTTCGGCCATCTGGTCGAAATTGCGCCGGCGGCTGGCTTCAAAGGCTTCGTTCAACTCTCCGAACGCCGCAGCGACCTTGCGGCCGGTATATTCTGAGAGAATGCCTTGCTTCGCTTCATCAGCCCGCTCGGCAGCAGCCGGCAGGCGCGGTTCATTCTCATGCGCTTTATTCTCGACGCGACCAGCGCTCTCAACGGAAGCTGGCGCATTCGGTACAGCGTCAACCTCGGCGATCCGCTGCATCAGCCCGCGATCGACTGTCGAGGCATACGATGAGGATGAACCTGCGACATGCGCTCCCGGGGCCTCGGCATCAGAGGCTGCCTCCGAAACTGACGTCTCCCGCAGCTCCGACTTGAAGGTTTCAACGTCACCCGACGTGTCAGCGCTCGGCGCTTCGTCATGCCTGACCGGCTGGACGGGCGAAGCTTCTTCGCGATCCGGGCTCGGCTGCCGGCTCGGTGCATCGCCCCGGCCATGGGCCTCGTTCCGCTGTGTCAAAGCTTCGCTCGCAGCAACAGGCTCGGGAACCGCTTTTTCGGAAGATTTTGCTGAGGGAGCGTCATTATCCTCGATAATGCGCCGAATCGAGGCGAGTATCTCCTCCATGGAGGGCTCACGTTGACTCCCGTTGGAAGTCAGCGCCTCGACTGCAGCTTCCATCTTCTGCGCCCCAAAACCCTGTGACATCGTAAAACTTGCCGCCTCCAACTGCGTCCGCCTCACCTGCCTGCCCGGAACGAAGATTTCAGATCTATCCGGGCGCCGGAACAGACGGTCGAATCATATGGACCAGCGTAACGCACGGTCAGCCCCATGAGAATCCCCGTCCCCATGCAGTTTCGGGTTGCACACAAGAATGCCGGGCTCAACGGAGACCGGCATTCCATCAAGGCTCAATTTTTGAAAGAGGTGAGCAACACCCGAGGCGTAACAGGCAGCTCTCAGCGACCATCTGGGGTACGCAGGCCGTACCATTTGTCCTTGACTGCCTGGTAGTGCTCTTCGGGGCGATACTCGCTGACCTGAAGCCCGAGCCGGCTGGCGGAAAGCCGGCCGGTCGCCGACAGAATCGCAAAGCTGGCAACCACGATGTCGCGCTCCGCGTTCACTTGATTGATCTTTGCATCAATCACATCCGCCTGCGCGTTCAAGACATCGAGCGTGGTACGCTGCCCCACATTGCGCTCTTCGATCACGCCATTGAGTGCCAATTGTGCGGCCTGCACCAGTTCACGATTGGCCGCGAGCGATTCCCGCGCCGCCTGATACTGGCTCCATGCCGACACGACGGCCGCGCGAACCTGGTCGCGACTGACATCAAGATTGATGCGCGCCTGGCCAAGCGTTTCCTTGTTTTTGCGTACTTGAGCAGAGGCCTGACCGCCCTGGTAAATCGGCACAGTCAGGTTCAGCCCGATGCGTGCACTGTCGCTCGATCCATCGCTCGAGAGGCCTGGCGAGGTATCCCGATAACTGTGTGACAGCCCAACCGAGCCGGAAAGCTGTGGAAGGAAAGCACCTTCGGAAGATTTTACACGGAAAGATGCGGTGTCGATCTGGTGTTGACGCGCCTTGATGACCGGGTGCTCTGCGAGGCCAAGCGCAAGCGCGCTGTCCAAATTCTTCGGCAGCAAATTCGTCAGAGGTCCGGCCGCTTTCAGGTCCTTGGGCGCATCGCCGATAAGCTGGCGATAAACAGCCGAACTGGATGTGACCGCCGCACGTGCCGCACTGAGCTGAGCCAGAGCGGCCTGCCGCCGGGCCTGGGCCTGTGCAACGTCGGTCCGGGTCCCCTCACCCACGTCGAAGCGCGAGCGGGCCGAACGGACCTGCTCTTCCAGAAATTCGAGATTCTGCGCCCTTAACGCCGCGATCTGGCGATCACGAATCACATCCATATAGGCGCTGGCAGCGTTGAAAAGCGTGTCGAGTTCCTGATTTCTCAAGGCCTCATTGGCCGCCCGCACGGACGCCTCGGCAGCTTCCACATTGTTGCGCGTCTGAAAACCATCGAAAATCGGCTGCGTAAGCGAGATACCGAATTCGCCGGTGCGAATGTCGGTGCCGTCATTGTGGGTCAGAGCGAGCGAAGCCGTACCCTGGACACGCGGCCGCATGCCGGATTTCGCGATGGCGACATCTTCATCCGTGATTCGAACGCCTGCACGTTCCGCATTGAGGGTGGAGTTGTTTTCGTAAGCCTTTGCCAGAGCACCCAGAATGGTCTCGGCGGAAACGGTGACTGGCGTCGCAATCAACGCGGATGAGGCCACAAGGGGGATAAGGAAACGACGATAAAAAGGCACGATCTGTCAACCTCGGACTGTTATCGGCAGCCGCGTCTTTCAGGACACCACCACCCCGACTTATGTGTTCCGGTCTTTCGACCGGTGTCCACGCCCGGGAGACACCGATAACAGCAAGTCCCCCACCCCCAAATCAGGCGCTCTTTAAATAGATGTTACATCAATCCCTTGATCAATTCCGTTGCAGGAAAGCAACAAGTCTCACCTCAAAAAATGAATGCCGGCTCCTCCTGGAACCCGGGCAGCGGCCTGATTGCGAGATTGAAGGCCGGACGGCTCGAAACGATGCCGTCGTCCTTCACGAAAAGATGCGCCTGCGCCGCGTTTCCTTCACCGATCACTGCAACGAGACGTCCCCCATCGCGCAATTGATCCAGAAGGCTCTGCGGAACACGGTCAACGGCCCCTCCTATGACGATCACGTCATAGGGTGCATCGTCTGCATATCCACCCTGCAAGGCACCGCCCACGACGGCAACATTGACGCATCCGAGATCGCTGAGCGCCTCGGTCGCCATCCCCGCGAGCGCCTCGTCGCTTTCCAGCGCGACAACAAAGCTCGCGAGGCGCGATAGCACGGCTGCAGAATAGCCCGTGCCCGAGCCGACATCGAGAACCACGTCGCTGGACTGCACGTCAGCAAGCTGAACAAGCTTGCCGAAAGCCGCAGGCTCCATCAGATAACGGGCGCCGTTCCCCTCGGCAGCCGAAGCGATTTCGATATCCTCGTCAATATAGGCGAGTGCTTTCTTGCGTCCCGGCACAAAGGCCTCACGCGGAATCTCACCCATCGCTGTCAAAAGTGCGTTGCTCGTCACATCGGACGTCCGCAACTGCCCTTCCACCATATTGGCGCGCTGCTGGGAGAAATCGATTGTCATGCGTCAGATCCCGAAGCCTGTTCTCGCGCGATGTGCAGGAGAGGTTTCCCGCTTCGGCGAAAACAACGATTTGAAGGGTTTGCTAACGGCTGCCGCCGCCCCTGTCAATCGCTCTGCGGCAGCCAGTCGTGGACCACTGACACCTGCCGAAAGAGCTTCCGGCGCAAGCGGAAAGGTCTGGCCATGTTGCAAGGGACCGCAGGCATGCGACGCTTCACCGCTCAGCCGGGCAGCGCAACGAATTCCTGGTCGTCTCCGTGTGGCAGGTCGAAAAGCCCCGCGCCCCAGTCTGCCCTGCGCCAGTCGTCCTTGGCCGCTTCTATGCGCTCTTGTGAGGAGGCGACGAAATTCCACCAGATGTATCGCGGTCCGCTCATTGTGGCACCACCAAGCACCATCAGACGCGCGCCTTTCGCTCCTGCCCCCACCGTAATGGGATCACCTGGCCGGAAAACCATCATGCGTCCTGCTTCAAAAACCTGCCCCGCCACAGAGATTTCCCCCTCGATGACGTAAACGCCCCGATCCTCATGATCGTCCGGCAGTGGGAAACGCGCGCCGGCGTCCAGTTTTACATCGGCATAGAACGTGTCGGTATAGACCGTCGCGGGTGCCGTCTGGCCATAGGCGCTCCCCAGAATGAGCCTCAGACGCACGCCATCGTCGTCGATTTGGGGAAGCGCCTTCTTCCCGTGGTGTTCGAAAACAGGCTCTGCATCCTCCATTGCCTCCGGCAACGCCACCCAAGTCTGAATGCCAAATAGGCTGTGTGGCCCCTGCCGTGAAGCGGCACTAGTGCGTTCCGAGTGAGAAACGCCCCGCCCGGCCACCATCCAGTTTAACGCGCCGGGATGAATGATCTGATCTGAGCCGATGCTATCGCGATGATGGAAATCGCCACGAAAGAGATAGGTCACGGTTGCCAGCCCGATATGAGGATGGGGCCGGACATCGATCCCCTGACCGGTCAGAAACTCCGCCGGGCCCGCCTGATCGAAGAAGATGAACGGTCCCACCATCTGCCGCTTCGGTGCAGGCAGCGCCCGACGCACCTCGAAGCCGCCAATGTCACGCGCCCGCGGAACGATCAGCGTTTCGATGGAATCGGCCTCGATATCATTCGGACAGCCCGGCGTGAGAGCGGGATTCCAGCTCATGACAACATCCTTCGTGGCAAACATCTGATTTTGAGAAAGTCTATCATCATGGTCCGTGGCCGGGAACGTCAGCCATATTGACAGTCTGTCTCCATCCGCAGGCCTGAGCGTTCCGCAGGTTGGACCGCGCGTTCATCTCCTGCCTGGAGCTTCTTCCTGCTGGCTGATCGCGTTCCGGCCAAAATCTGCATTCTGTCGACAGTCCTGTGCTGGAGCGCTTGCGCCCCGGCGCATCGCGCAGATGAGGAAGCCGCCCATTTATCCGGCAGGGGTATCCCGGTAAGTCGAATTCATGAATTGCGTTCGCAGCGATATCCGGCACCGTTTTCCCTTGCAGAGCAAGGCTTGGGCAGAACGAGATGAAAGCATACCTGTCTTTTGCAATTTTGTTTCAGCTGATGCTGATCGCGCCGGTTACCGCCCTTGACCTTGAGGTTTGCAATTCGGGCGAACAGACGGTTTTCGTCGCTCACGCGGAATCGTCCCTCAATTCGCCTTACAGGGCTGTCGGCGGATGGACGCAGCTGACATCGCGCAAATGCTGGAAGCGCGAAGCTCCGAAAATGGACAGAATGTCGGTTCTGGTGGCCTATATAGACAAGAAGGGGCGCCTTGGTGCCGTTCCGTTCAATCCCGATTTCCGGGCCGGCGGGCAATATCCGCTTTCTCGAGGCCCCTACTCATACTGCGTCCATCCCAGGGATCGTTTTTTCCGTCCCCAGGCTCAACCGGGTGGCAGGCACTGCCCGCGCGCCATGGTTCCCGTCAAGTTCCCTTTCTACATTGCGGGGCGACGGGCGTCAGGCAGCCTCGCCAAACTGCATGTGTCTGTTGAGCCTGGCACGCTCCACGAAGATCACGCCGTCATCCCCTGGGAGCCTGCGAAAGCCCCTCCCGACCCGCAGGAAGAGCGCTACGCGGATGCGGGCAGGATAGATCTGTTGCGCGGCCCGAGCGCACGGCAGATCGAAGCGGCCGAATACCGAAATCTTCAGTTTCGCCTGCAGCTAGCCAATGCCTTGATTCTAAAAGATGCGAAGCTGAAGATCCACGCGCTCGATCTGGACAGATGTCTGTCGACCAAGAACGGACCGTTCTATTGCCGATACAGGCTTGACGCCCGGATCGAAGCCTCGAAGGAGGTGCGTCCGATGGCCCAACTTCTGAACCTCGGCTTTCTCTTCAAGGGATACTACTGGTCGTCCTTCACGGTAAGCCGTGGCCGCTGGGTGATCGAGAAGCAATATGAGGGCTGCAGACTTTCGGATGTGCAGATCAGATGCTGGAGCCGCAAATAGGCCGAGAATGCCTCATCCCCGCGTCACGGAAAAGCGCGGTTCGTCGCCGTCCAACGTGCTGAGAATACTGGATGGAAAGAAGAATTGGAGGCCTCGCCCGGAATCGAACCGGGGTGCAAGGATTTGCAGTCCTCTGCGTAACCACTCCGCCACGAGGCCATGCCGCAAGCGGCACCGGGCTGTTCAATAGGTTGCGTCCAATTCCTCGTCAAGCGGGCAAATGTGATTGCCACGAAAATAACCGGGGAGACAGCTCGTTTCCACTGTCGCAATCCGGTCACCCGCCACGCGAGCGCTGCCTTCCTTCTCTCCGCCTGTTCCACCACACGGTGGCTTTGCGCCTTTGGCGGCGTACCGATGCGATGTCATAGGATAGTATGAGCAGGCCAAGGGGAATCATCCAGAAGCCAAGCACTGGCAGAAATCCGAACAGCCCGAGCACCACCAGCATGCAGCCTCCCCCGATTCGGGCGAGCCGTGACCGGGGGATGGGAATCCGCTTGCCCATGAGAGAGACCGAAGGGCGTCCGTTCTTCCCCGCCGCCGTATCTGTGTTTCGCTGCACCATGCGTCGTACCATCGCCCCTTGGCGGCCCACCAATATCTTCCATGCCAATGCCGGACCTTCCATATGCGTTGCGAAATCCCTCAATGGGAGGGGCGACCTGAAAAAAACCGCGAAAATCACAATTGGCGCTTTGCAAAGCTGAATTTGGTTTGCTATAGGCACGCTCACTCGCACGAGCACAGGCATTCCCCGGTAGCTCAGTGGTAGAGCAACCGGCTGTTAACCGGTTGGTCGCTGGTTCGAATCCGGCCCGGGGAGCCATTCTTTATCAAGAGCCGTCCGATATTGTGCCAGCCGCCTTTCGGCCGGACTGCGTTCGCTGGCGGTTTGCCGCCTTTGCGTGCTAATTGTCACCACCTGATCCTTGCAACTCCTCACGAAACCCGGGCCAGCGCGAATGGTTTGCGCCGCAAGAACGTTTCATCCTGTATGGATCCGGTCTAGTATAAACCGTAGCCGAGCGTGCTCGCACTGCGGAATTTGCGGGGATCTTTCTTGCCAGAAATCGAGTTGAAGCTTTTGCTGGAGAAACAGCAAGTGCCCGACACTCTCGCGCGCATCGAGCGACTACCTACCGCAACACGCAGGATACGCGGCACACGGCATCTGCACAGCCTCTATTTCGACACGTCGGAAGGTGCTCTGCGCGAAAATGGAATTACGCTGCGTCTTCGGTGCACGGGCACGCAATGGCTGCAAACGATCAAGCTCGACGGCTCCATCAAAGGCGGTCTGTCCAGGGTCACCGAAATCGAGCGGATGGTTCCTGCGGGCGTGGTTTCCATCGATGCAATCGAAAACGAGGAAGTCCGGGATCGCATCACACGGCTCGTTAAGAACACCCAACTCCAAACGGTTGCTGAAACCCGCATACGCCGCACGCAGGTCGACCTTCATCTCGACGACGGTACAAAAGCCGAAATCGCTTTAGACAGCGGCGCCGTGAAGGCAGCAGGACGCAGCGCCCCTCTCCATGAGCTCGAGATCGAGTTGATCGAGGGACACCCAACCGGCCTCTACAGAGGCGCACGCATGATACTGCCGGATGGCGCCCTGAGGTTTTCCCGCTTCTCCAAGGCGGCACGCAGTGTTCTCCTGGCCAAACACGGTTACATTGAGCCCCCTGCCGTGCCCCGCAAGGCAGTTCGCGTGCCGATTACCCGAAAGAGCAGCATTGGCGAAGCAGCCGAGGACATGCTGCAGGAATGTCTGGCGCAGATTTCAGCAAACATCGAGGCTGTCCGGAAAACCGAGGATATGGAAGGCCCACATCAATTGCGCATTGGCCTTCGGAGGCTGCGCAGCGCGCTTTCCCTGTTCAACAGGGTGATCGAACCCTCCATTGTTATCCAGTTTGCAAATGAGGCACGCTGGTTGGGCCACGAGGTCGGGCGCTTGCGCGATCTTGACGTCGTCCTCAACGATGTCGCCCGCCCTTTCTATGCCAGAATTCACCGGGAACCCGGCGCAAACCTCGTTTTGAGCACACTTGAGCGGCACGCCCGTAAGGTTCGTGCCGATCTCCGGCATACGCTGTCTACAGAGCGCGTGAACGTCTTTTTGCTTGGTCTCTCCGAATTGATCCAGACAGGTCTTCGCACACCGGCAAAACCCAACCGAAAACTCAAAGATCTGGCAGATGAGAAACTGGAAAAACGGTGGAACCACCTCCTCACCCGGGCTGAAGGGATCGAGAGCTTCGCCACGGATCAGAAACACGCGTTGCGCAAGGCGCTGAAAAAGCTCCGCTATGCGATAGAGTTCCTCGGCCCCCTCTACGCGCCTGCCGATGTGAAGCGATTATCGAGCCGGCTGAAAACGCTGCAAACGATGTTTGGCAGTCTGAACGACGCAGCCGTGACCCAGTTGATTCTCTGCAGGCCGCCACTCTCCTCCATCAACGACCCGTCCGCGCAACGCGCCATCGGCCGCCTGTTGGGAGCCTGTGAAACACGCAGCGTCTATGATTGGCCCGCCACGATCGAAGACTGGAAGCGATTGCAGGCGTTCCGCCCGTTCTGGCAGCATTCCCAGCCGTAGGTCGGCGCTCTTGCTGAATGCTGTCCCTCGAACACGCCCGTCCCTGTGCACGACCCGAACACGGATGCGTGAGCTGCCTGAGATCGACGGAACGTTTTTAAACCGCACCGATTGTATGTGAACACACCAGATTCGGGCGGGAACCATGAAACAGCAACCTGACACACGGCCTCATACCTCGCTGGCCACTTTATCGCGCGCGCTTCCAAACGACATCGTTGCGGCCCTCGACCGCTTCAGCGCCATGGAGGGCGCCGGGATGACCCGTGAGCAGGCGCTCCTCACAGCACTCAGAACATGGGCTCTTTCGAAGGGGCTTCTAAAGACGCAGGAAGGTGGCCGTGAGGGCTTGCGCCCCGAACAACTCAACGCCACAAACGATGATTGATCCTCATGTGCATGGGAGAGTGCATGGTCCCCGATGATGAGCGTCCGGTGCTGCTCCTGTTCCGGCATGATTTGCGCCTCAGCGATAATCTTGCCCTTTGCGCCGCCGCGGGAACAGGGCGTCCGGTTGTCGCCGCCTTTGTTCTCGAGGAGACAAGCAAAGGCGCTCGAACACTCGGCGGCGCGCGCCGCTGGTGGCTTCACCACAGTCTTGCGGCGTTGAGGGAAGAGCTCGGAAAGCTTGGCCTGCACCTGGTTCTGCGTGCCGGCCCCATGGTCGAGATCGCCATTTCGCTGGCCGAGGAAACCCATGCAGGCGCCGTTTACTGGAATCGGCGTTACGACCCCGCAGGCATGGCAACCGACACTCTGTTGAAAGCCACTCTCAAAGAGCGCGGGATCGAAACGGACAGTTTCTCCGGGCACCTGCTTCACGAGCCCTGGCGTTTGAAGACCGGATCTGGAGGCCCCTACCGGGTCTTCACGCCTTTCTGGCGTTCCATGATGGAATCCATACACCCGCGCCCACCGGCCGACGCACCCGAAATGATCACGCCCTACAGGGATGATTTGCCGGGCGACGCACTTGAAGACTGGAACCTTCTTCCAAAGAAGCCCGATTGGTCGAAAGGCCTGCAGGAAAGCTGGACGCCAGGCGAGGCTGGCGCGCGCGAAAGACTGGCGGACTTCATCAACGGCACCGGCGAGAACTACAGATCCCGTCGCGACCTCATGGCCGAAACTGGCACCTCCGGTCTCTCACCGCATCTTGCGCATGGTGAGATCACCCCATTTCAGATCTGGCAGGCATTGGAAGGTGAAAGCGAGATCGGCGAGGAGGATCTGCAGACGTTTCGCAGGGAGATCGGCTGGCGCGAATTCTGCTGGCACCTCCTGTTCCACAACCCGAAATTTGCCACAGAAAACTTCAACCGTAATTTCGACGCCTTTCCCTGGCGAGACGACCAGAATGCGCTGCAAAGCTGGCAGCGCGGCGAAACGGGTTACCCCGTTGTCGATGCGGCCATGCGCCAGCTTTGGCAGACCGGCTGGATGCACAACCGGGCGAGGATGGTTGTCGCTTCATTCCTCGTAAAACATCTGGGCATCCATTGGCGCAAAGGCGAGGAATGGTTCTGGGACACACTTGTTGATGCCGACCCCGCCTCCAACCCGGCCAACTGGCAGTGGGTGGCAGGGTCCGGTGCCGATGCTGCACCGTTCTTCCGCATCTTCAATCCCGTTCTGCAGGGAGAAAAATTCGACCCGGTGGGAAAATTCGCGCGCCGATACGTGCCCGAACTCGCCGCCCTCCCCGACAAACATTTGCATCAGCCATGGAAAGCTCCTCAAAGCGCTCTTGAGAAGGCTGAGATAGAACTCGGCAAAACCTACCCACGCCCGATAGTCGACCACAGGGCAGCCCGCGAACGCGCGCTCCTCGCGTATAAATCAGTCAGGAATGCAGGCTGAGCACCCCTGTCAGCCGGACTTTCTGGAAACGAAATCCGCCGCGACGCGCATCTCCCGAAGAGGCCGCACTTTTGCAGTGCATGCCTGGTAGGTCGGATGAGCCTTGTAAGCGGCGAGCGCTGCTTCGTCGCGGAATTCCGCGTAAACAATGACATCCACCTCGGTGCCGATCTGATCGACCTTGCGGTTGAGACCGACTTCAAAAAAATCCGAATGCGGAATGTCGGCCAGCATACCAAGCCCCTCCGCAATGCGGCCCACATCCGCCTCATCTTTGGCACTGAAGAAAACGATGTGTCGAATCACGGGCCTGCCTCCTGAAATCGTGTCCGCAAATCGCGCTGCAGGGCCCGAATGTCAATGCATCGTCACGCCGCAGGAGTGGATTCAAATTCTCAAAGTCATCGAGCAAAGGGCTGTTCCGGAAAGAAAAAAGGCCGAGCGCAAAGCCCGGCCTTTCAGGAACTCCATTGCCTAGAGCGTAATGCGATAGAGGGCAAAACCCTCCTGCCCTTCGCCGGCGGATTCAATTGCTACACCTTTGATGCTCGAAACGAACTCCGCTCCCTTGGGCCCTGTCTCGAACAGGACTGATGTGTGCGGTAGTTGTTTGAAGGCCCAGTTGGCATCAGCCGTCGGGTTGATCGTCCCCTGCTCCACGATATAGCGCACAATCACATCACGGTTCGTGTCAGGGGCAGCAAAGACCACCTTGTCAGGGCCGATACCGGGGAAGTTGCCGCCACCGCCTGCACGATAATTGTTAGTCGCTACGATGAATTTCTGAGCCGGGTCGATCGCCTCGCCATTGAACTGCAAGTCCACGATACGGCTCGCATCCGCGTTCAGGAGCTCTCCCTTGGATGAGTATTTCGGCGGCTGCGACAGGTCGATCCGATAGGTCATGCCATCGATCACGTCGAAATTGTAGGAAGGGAAAGATGGATCGAGCAGAGGCTGGTCTGCCTTGCCAGGTTCCACCTGGTTGAAAATTCCGGCGGACATCTCCAGCCATTCCTTCACATCCGCACCCGACACCAGAACCGCCTGCACCGTGTTGGGATAAAGATAAAGATCGGCGACGTTCTTGATCGCCACATCGCCAGCCGGCACGTCCGTGTAATAATCCGGGCCGCCGCGACCGCCGGCCTTGAAGGGCGCTGCTGCCGACAACACGGGCAAATCCCTGTATTCACCGTCCTTCAGCATGTCGGTGATGTACCAGATCTGCGCCTGGCTCACGATCTGCACGGATGGGTCGTCGGCCACCAGCGCGAAGTAGGAATGCAGGGGCGCGGATGTCTTGCCGACAGCCGTACGCACATACTTCAGCGTCGCTTCGTGGTCTTCACGCACAGCCACTTCAACTTCCGCTTTGCTTTCGACAAGAGGCTCGGTCTGGCGTTCCACCCGCTTGAAGATCGGGCGCGCTTCGGAAGTCGCATTCACCACCACCCAGCTCTGCCCGTCCCGCTCCAGAAGCAGGTCAATGAGCCCCAGATGCGAACCCCAGAAGCCACCCATCACGGCCGGTTTGCCGCCGATCGTGCCCCTGGCATTGTCCACGCCTTCGATCCCCTCAAACTTCGGACCGGGAAAGTCGAGATGGCTATGGCCGGTCACGATGGCGTCGATACCCTCAACGCCGGCAAGAAGCAGCGAGGCGTTCTCGAGGTTTTCCGCATACTGTGCCGGGCCGACACCGGAATGCGACAGCGCCACCACGATATCGGCGCCCTCCTCGCGCATCTGCGGCACCCAGGCTTCCGCCGCTCGCACAATGTCCCGCGTCATCGCCTTGCCGGTCAGATGTTTGGAATCCCAGCTCATGATCTGCGGAGGCACAAAGCCGATCAGGCCGACACGAATGGGGAGTTCCTTTCCGCTACCATCCTTCACCATCCGGTCAAGGATCACGTAAGGTTTCAGGAACAGGTCATCGTCGCGTCCGTTTGCCGCGAGGTCCCCTTTGGTCAAATTGGCGCAGACGAAGGGAAAATTGGCCCCCGCAAGCACCTTGAACATGAAATCGAGCCCGTAATTGAATTCGTGATTGCCCAGCGTCGAACAATCGTAGCCCAGCGTGTTCATGCCCTTGATCACCGGGTGAACGTCACCTTCACGCATGCCGCGCTCATAGGCGATATAGTCCCCCATGGGATTGCCCTGGAGGAAATCGCCATTGTCGACGAGTATGGAATTCGTGGCCTCCGCCCGGATCGCATCGATGATGGAGGCCGTGCGGGCGAGCCCCATCGTGTCATTGGGCTTGTCGGCATAGTAATCGTAAGGAAGGACGTGGACGTGCAGATCCGTGGTTTCCATGATGCGCAAATGCGCCTGGTTCACCGAAGCCCTGGCCGAAAAAGGGTGCATCAGCACCAGAGAACCTGCGGCAGCAGAGCCTGCCAAGAACGAACGGCGGGACATGGATGCGGATGCGGACATCATGATCGTCTCTCCTGGGCCTTTGAAAAGAACCGGCGAAGGAGCATGATTGCGCCGTCGCGTTGAGAGTTCCAGCAAAATCTGATGACGCCCGCGTGACACACGACCCGTACCGTTCGACGAGGCCCTCCCGTCGTATTCTGAACAGCATCCTGGCAGAAGCTGCTGCAGCTTCATCGCAGCCGCCCCGATAATCACCGAGGAGAAATGCCGATGAGCGATGAAGCGGACAAAAGCAGCAAACCCTATGCGTCTCCACCCTGCTTCATGCACGAACTGGCAGACGGGGCCGATACATCACATGAAGAAGCCTGGCCCGAGGTCCGCCGATGGCGCCGGGCCACGCGCGACCGCCTGATCGCCGAGCGCCTCGCAGTCCCGGTCGCCGAGCGCATCCGCCTTGCGGACATCGTCGCGCGAAAGCTCGACACTCTGATCGGTGATCCATCAGGCCGCGTGGTCGGGCTTTACTGGCCGTTTCGGGGCGAACCGGACCTGCGCCCATGGCTTGCCACTCTCCATGATCGCGGTGCCACGACAGCCCTGCCGGTCGTCATCCAGAAAGCCGCTCCCCTCGTCTTTCGCCCCTATTGTCCGGGAGACCGGCTTGAACGCGGGGTCTGGAACATACCTGTTCCGGTAGTCGACGAGGAGAACATTCCCGACATCATAGTCTCGCCGCTGGTCGGTTTCGATGCAGCCGGTTACCGACTGGGCTATGGCGGCGGATTTTATGATCGGACCATCGCCGCTCTGCCAAAAAGACCGCTTCTCATCGGCATCGGATATGACTTCGCAGAATTGTCCACGATCTACCCGCAGCCGCATGACATCCCGATGGATCATATCGTCACTGCCGGCTGAACCCGCCCCAGCGTCACGCCATCTGCGGTTTCAGCCCGACCCCGGTTCGGTCGACAATTTCGCGCAGCGCAAACGCGGAGTTGATCTTGATCACGTGGGGCATGCCTGTAAGCCACTCCTTGTGAACCCGCTCATAATCCTGCAGGTCACGCGCCGCGATCCGCAGAATATAGTCGTACTCGCCGGACATGAGATGACAGGACACCACATTCGGGCATCGCTGCACCGCCGCCTCGAATTCGCTGAGTGTGCGTTCAAATTGACCGGAAAGCGAAATATGGACGATGACCGTGACACCATGGCCAAGGGCTGCATTTGAAAGCCGGGCATGGTATCCCCTGATGACGCCGCTCTTTTCCAGATTATCGAGGCGGCGCGAACAGGCCGATTGCGAAAGCCCCACCTTCTCCGCGAGCGCGGAATTGGAAATTCGTCCGTCCTTCTGCAGGACCTCAAGAATGGCGATATCAATCCTATCCAAGGCCATTATTCGAATTTCCTCCCGGAACTTTGTAATTTTGCGCAAAAAATAGCGAAAAATCCAGAAAAACGCAAACAACTTCGCAAAGACGTTCCGTGGTTTTTGTGGTCTCATTCAATGAGCCAGGAAAATCGCCACAATGCCCGGAGGAACGCCAATGCGCGTCGGCTGCCCGAAAGAGATCAAGAATCACGAATATCGCGTCGGCCTGACGCCAGGTTCGGTGCGTGAATATGTGGCGCACGGGCACGATGTGCTCGTGGAAACCGGCGCGGGTGCGGGCATCGGCGCTGACGACAATGCCTATCGCGCAGCAGGCGCCACCATCGCCCGGTCGGCGGAGGAGGTCTTTTCCAGATCGGATATGATCGTCAAAGTCAAGGAACCGCAGCCCTCCGAATGGGTGCAGCTGCGTGAAGACCAGATCCTCTACACATATCTCCATCTGGCTCCGGATCCCGATCAGACCCGCGGCCTGATCGATTCCGGCGTCACCGCGATTGCCTACGAAACCGTGACCGATACGCGCGGCGGCCTCCCTCTTCTTGCTCCCATGTCAGAAGTCGCAGGCCGTCTTGCCATACAGGCCGGCGCGACAGCGCTGCAGAAGGCCAATGGTGGACGCGGCGTGCTGCTTGGCGGTGTTCCCGGTGTCCTTCCCGGCAAGGTCGCCATTATCGGTGGCGGCGTTGTCGGCCTCAATGCGGCAAAGATGGCAGTTGGTCTGGGCGCAGATGTCACGATCATCGACCGCTCCATCCCCCGCCTGCGCGAACTGGATGACATCTTCAACGGCCGTGTCCATACGCGATACTCCACTGTTGAGGCCCTTGAGGAGGAGTGCTTCTCTTCCGATGTCATTGTCGGTGCCGTCCTCATTCCGGGCGCTGCAGCGCCCAAGCTTGTCACCCGCGAAATGCTGTCCGGCATGAAGAAGGGCGCCGTGCTGGTCGACGTCGCCATCGATCAGGGCGGCTGCTTTGAAACCTCCCATGCCACCACGCATTCCGATCCGACCTATGAGGTCGACGGCATCATCCACTATTGCGTGGCCAACATGCCGGGTGCCGTTCCCGTCACCTCTGCGCACGCGCTGAACAACGCCACTCTGCATTATGGCCTTCAGCTTGCCGACAAGGGGCTCAAGGCTCTGATCGACGATCAGAACCTGCGCAACGGCCTCAACGTCCATAAGGGCCGCATCACCAACCAGGCGGTTGCCGAAGCGCTCGGCTACGAAATGGCAGAGCCGAAATCCGCCCTTGCCGCCTGAACGCGAGTACCTTGCCTCCAGCGCGGCCCGCCGGAAACGGCGGGCCTTTTTTCTCGGCATCCGAAATACTTGGCGTCAGGCTCGATCGATCCGCACCTGATAGCAGTTGTATTGCGCCGAGCGCATGTGCAGATAGGCAATATCCTCGCGTTTCAGAAGATCGTGCGCTCGCGTGCAGATATCCTGTTTTGGCGTTATCGCGCCCGTTCCGTAGACAATCCGATCATCATGGCCGTAGCCGCGGAGCAGCCACTCAGTGCGGGCGCGGAACAGATCGGGCATCACATCGCTGTCGGGAGCCCGTTCACACTCTTCCGCGCAAAGAAATATCGGCCCTGTCTCGGCAAAGGGCTGGGTCCGCGGAAAGGGTCTGTAAGCAAGGGTGAGGTAGGGCTTTCCCTCGGCCACGGAACGCAGGCAGTGCCGACACGGTATGCCGTTTCCGCCCGAGATCCCCCTTTCCGGCTTCATCCCGTAGGCATCGGGCGCGCCATTGCGAAAAGCCTTGGCCTCATCGCTATCCATGGCCACGAATTTGATCAATCCCATGACTGGTCTCCCTCAAAATGACGGAGACCAGTTTGTTTCAAAGACTGGAGGTTTCCACCCGATTCCAGTCAAGCCGGAGGGACCGACCGACGGAACAGATAGGTCTGTCAGCGCAGGAAATCGTCGACCCGCCGCAGCGTCACGCGCCGGTTGCGCCAGTTCTCGTTGGGCGTTGGAACCAGAAGAAACTCTTCGCCGTATCCGACCGTCTCCAGCATGCGCGCGGGCACACCGAACTCGCGCACCAATACGCGGCGCAGGGAGGCAGCACGGCGCTCGGAGAGTTGCTGGTTGTAACCGAACGACCCGACCGCATCCGTGTGCCCTTCCAAAAGCACAATCGTTCCCGGCCGCCGGCGGCGCAACCGATGCAGGGCGTCGGCAATCTCTTCGACCTTGCGGAACTGCGAATATGGGATATCGGCCGAATCGAAGCCGAAATTGATCGCCTGAATATCAATGGAAGGCGCACGGCGGCGCAGATCGGGCCGGCGCTTCAGTTCGCGCACCGTGACCCGGTCCTGCGGACGTACGCGCTGAGCCGGAGCGGCCTCCAGACTGCGCTGGATGCGGGATGCCGATGGCATGGAGGATTGCGCCATGGCCGCCCCCGGCAACAGGGTTGCCGCAATGACAGTCCCAAGCATCTGACGGCGATTCAACATGGAAAGCTCCTTTCAGGAAACAGGTTCGTCCGTTCTGGCAATCATTGTTCAAGACTGCTGAATTCAGGATGAACGTGTTGTTGCCTGTCTTTCAGCCTTCTTTCCCGGTCACGACGGGAGTGTCTTCACGACTACCCCACTCACTCCAGGAACCGTCATAAAGTCGGTTGTTCGTGTGTCCCAGCGTTTCCAGCGCCAGCGTAATCACCGCAGCCGTCACGCCGGAGCCGCATGATGTCACCACAGGTCGATCGAGATCGATGCCTGCCTGCTCGAACAGCCCCCGCAATTCTTGAGGCGCGAGAAGCCTGCCATCCCGTGAAAGAGCGGAAGCAGGCACGTTGCGTGCCCCTGGCATGTGGCCGGAGCGCATGCCAGGTCGCGGCTCTGGATCTTCGCCCGTAAATCGCCCCGACGGTCGCGCGTCGGCGATCTGCGCCGATCTGCCTTCAACGATCGTCCGCACGGCATCGATATCGGCGACACGCGTTTCATCCAGTGCGGCGTTGAAAACGGACGGAGCGATCTTGGTTGGCTCGTTGGTAAGCACACGCCCCTCGGCGCGCCAGCCGTCCAGCCCTCCATCGAGAACCCGCACGTCCTGTGCGCCCATGACCCGGAACATCCACCACACACGCGGCGCCGAAAAGAGACCCGGCCCGTCGTAGACAACGATGGTGTCCGTTTTGGAGATACCCATGGCGCTCACATGCCGCTGAAAGGTTGCGGCATCCGGCAGCGTATGTGGTAGATCAGAATCGGCAGCCACCACCGCGTCCTGATCGAAGAACACGGCTCCCGGGATGTGCCCGGCCTCATATTCCGCTTTCGCATTTCTCCCCTGTGCCGGCAAATACCAGGAGGCATCGACGATGGAGAGCCCGGGTTCATCAAGACGTTCCTCCAGCCAGGCGGATGAAACGGTAAAACGGCTTGTTTCACTCATGTGATCCTCGCAATCTCAGTTCGCCGGCAGAGAGCCGAAACGAATGCGGAAGCGGCGGTTCTCCCGCCCCTTCTTTTCAATCTTTCCTATATGGATCTCCCCCACTTCGGCGGTGTTCGCAACATGCGTCCCACCGCATGGCTGGCTGTCGATGCTCGCCTCATTGCCGATGCAGACGAGCCTGATGCGGCCGGTCCCCCGCGGCGGCCGAACATTTTTCGATTTCACGAGGTTGGGATTGGCCTCCAGATCCTCCTCGCTGATCCAGCGTGTGAAGACAGGGTGCTCCCCGTTCACCAGATCCATCAACCTGGCGCTGACCTCCTCCTTGGCGACACTCGCATCGGGGAGATCGAAATCCACACGCGAATCCGCTTCGTTCACCGAAGCCCCCGTGATTGGAAAGGGGCAGATCACGCTCAGGAGATGACAGGCCGTATGCATACGCATCAACTTGAAACGTCGTTCCCAGTCGATCGCAAGCTGCAATGTCTCGCCCATCTCGGGTAAAACCTGCTCCGCCGCAGGGACGTGGATGATCTCATCCTTTGTCTCCCCCGTCACCGTTGCAGCGATCTGGATAATCGAGCCATCCTCACGGATAAAGCGTCCGGTATCGCCCGGTTGCCCCCCAGACGTGGCGTAAAACATCGTCCTGTCCAGGAGAATTCCGCCGCGATCGTTGATACCGATGACGCGCGCCGCGCCCTCGCGCATATAGGCATCGTCTCGGAAAAGCGCCTCCGTCTGCGCCATCAGGCAACCTCCTCGAACGGAACGTCGATCTCCGGAGATCGATCCATCCAGTCAGGTACGGGCAGCCCCTTTTCACGCAGGAATGACGGATTGAAGAGCTTGGACTGGTAGCGCGTTCCGTAATCGCAGAGAATAGTCACAATGCGATGCCCCGGCCCCAGTTCGCGCGCAAGCCGGATGGCGCCGGCAATATTGATCCCGGTCGACCCGCCAAGGCACAGCCCCTCCTCCTGTACCAGGTCAAAAACGATCGGCAGCGCCTCGCCGTCCGGGATCTGGAAAGAGAAATCGGGCGCAAATCCATCCAGATTCGCCGTGATTCTCCCTTGGCCTATGCCTTCGGTGATCGAAGTGCCTTCGGATTTCAATTCTCCAGCAGTGTAGTAGCTGAAGAGCGCCGCTCCCATCGGATCGGCCAATGCCACCTTCACAACCCTGCTTTTGCTGCGCAGGCCTTCTGCCACTCCGGCAAGGGTTCCACCGGTTCCGACGGCCGAAACGAAACCGTCGATCTTCCCGCCCGTCTGCTCCCAGATTTCTGCGGCGGTTGTACGCACATGGCCTTCGCGATTGGCCACATTGTCGAACTGATTTGCCCAGATGGCACCGTTCGGCTCCGATTTCGCGATCTGTTCTGCAAGGCGGCCCGAAACCTTCACATAATTGTTCGGGTTCTTGTAAGGGACCGCGGGAACTTCGATCAGCTCCGCCCCCAGCACCCGCAATGCATCTTTCTTCTCCTGGCTCTGGGTTTCAGGGATGACAATCACCGTGCGATAGCCCAACGCCTTGGCCACCACGGTCAGGCCAATGCCGGTGTTGCCCGCAGTACCTTCCACGATGACACCGCCCGGCTTAAGAAGCCCGCGTTTCTCGGCATCGCGGATGATGAAGAGCCCTGCCCGGTCCTTGACCGACTGGCCAGGATTCATGAACTCGGCTTTGCCGAAAATCTCGCAGCCCGTTTCCTCCGAGGCACGCTTAAGGCGGATCAGCGGAGTATTGCCTATGGCATCCACAACCGAGTTTTTCATGGCATCCTCTTTCGATTTTTGCGGAGGTTAGAAAGCCCGCGGCAGCGTTGCAAGGTGGGATTTTGCGCAACGGGCCAAAAGCGCGCAAAGCTGTCGCTTGTTCCATGGTTCCGAAAACGATTTCAGTGTGTACTCTCCACAAGGCGCTTTTCAACATGCGTACCGCCCGATAAACCTGCCCCAGAATTGGAGGGGATTGGGA
The DNA here is from genome assembly GCF_017794765.1 of Nitratireductor sp. Lineage (GTDB taxonomy): Bacteria > Pseudomonadota > Alphaproteobacteria > Rhizobiales > Rhizobiaceae > Nitratireductor. Next base: position 2,924,528 of record NZ_CP051236.1, read on the forward strand.
TGGCGCTTTACCGGGCCAATCCAAAGGATGGAGTGGTGTGGATCACCGGTGCGAGCACCGGGATCGGACGCGCGCTCGCAGTGCGCCTTGCAGGCAGGGGGTACACGGTCGCGGCCACTGCGCGCGCCGAAGACGGCCTTTCCTCCATCACTCGTGAAGCAGAACATCTTGAGGGGCGGATATTCGTTTTTCCCTGCGACGTGATGAACGAGGCGGGAATGGAACGCACCGTTGCGCAGATCGAGAAAAACCTCGGCCCAATAACACTGGCAGTCTTCAACGCGGGAACCTATCTGCCCGTGCGGGGAGATCGGCTGGAAACCACCAATTTCGTGCGCAGCTACCAGATCAATGTTTTTGGTACACTGAATGGCTTGATCCCGGTCTCCGACCGTATGCGTGACCGTGGCTTCGGACACATCGCCGTCATGGGATCGGTCACGTCATTCTTCGGCATGCCGTCAGCCGCCGCTTACGGATCGACAAAGGCGGCCCTCAACAATCTCGTCGAAGGTTTGCGCTACGATTTCGAGAAGCTCAACATCCGGACCCAGATCATCAATCCGGGTTTTGTCGCCACGCCGCTCACCAAAAAGACCAATTTTTCGATGCCGGCGCTTTTGACCGCATCGGAGGCCGCCCGCCGCATCGACAGGGGGATACATCAGGGTGGTTACGAAGTCGCCTTCCCAAAGCGGCTGGTCTGGCCGTTGAAACTGCTTCGCCTCTTTCCAGCCTCTTTCATCTTTTTCGTCATGTATCGCCTGACGGGCTGGAACAAGCGCGCCCTCGGCCCGCGCAAGAAGACAGGCAAACGCACCCGAGCCAGAACCTGACCTCAGCCGTTGTGCGCCCTTTCCAGCTCGGGCGGCGCGTCTTTGCAAGCCAGGTAAACCGCCAGGGAAAGCGCGATCAGGGCCGCATAGAAAATGAACAGGGTCTGATACGCTGCAACCGGGTTGCCCGGCACGGTGGATGCCGACACGACGCCACCGGTGAGGAACTGCATCACTCCGGCGCCCCCCACCGAAAAGAAATTCAAAAGTGTCACCCCGCGCCCCGTCAGATGAGCTGGCACAAACGCCCGGCCATGCGCCATCAACAGGCCATAGCTCGCGCCGCAAAGGCCAATGACCACGAAAACGGTCGTCGTCGTGGCAATGGAAGACACCGGTGTGATGGCTAGAAAAGCAATCGCGGCAAGACCAATGAAGTTTCCGCCCACGGCGACCCATTTGCGTGTGCGAAAAAAAACATCCAGCGGTCCGTAAACAAGACCACCAGCCGACATTGCAAGCGCCATGAAAAGCGTTGCCTGCCCGATCATCAGCGCGTCTGCGTTATAGACATCGGAGAGATAAGGCCCAGCCCAAAGCCCACGAATGCCCGCCGCCGGCGCATAGTTCAGAGCGGTAAGGGGCAGGATTGGCCAGAGCACACGAAGACTGAGCAGTTCGCGATACCCCCTGAACCCCAGCCCGGTTGCCCGCTCGACGCCATCTGCCGGCTCAGGATCCCGGACGAGCAAATGAATCGCGATACCGGTTAGAATCGTGAAGAATGCCAGCGCACCCATGACGCTCCGCCAGCCAAAAGCCTCTGCCGCGGCCGCCATGGGCGCGGACCCCACCACATTGCCGAGCGTCCCGAAGGCGACCAGCCAGGAGATAAGTATGGTGAGCCGTCCCGCCGAAAAGGACTTTGCAAAGATGAACACGGAGGCCATCAGAACGGCGGAGCACCCTGCCCCGTTGAGCGCCATGGCAAGAATGATCGTGCCGGGCGTCGGCGCGAGCGCAAACATCAGCGCACCGCCCCCGCCACAAACCGTCAACAGAAAAGCTGCCGTGCGACGCGGACCATAACGATCGAGCGACACACCGACCACGAACTGCATCAGGGCGAAAACGACGAACCAGGCACCTGACGCCATGGATAGCTCGGCCTTGGTCGCGCCAAGCTCGGCTGTCAAAGCCGGCGTCAGGACTGCCAGAAACGACCGGTAGAATTGCGACAGGACATACCCGATCGCCAAAGCCGCAAGACCGATCATCGTTTCGCCATTCCCTCCCGCGCGAGCCAGAAACCCGGACAGTCCTGACCTAGCCGAACAGACCATCGGCGACAATTGGGCCAGACCGGCCTATCGGCCGATCAGCTCGGATCGTGCATATGGAAACGAGAGCTAAGCGGCGCGCGCGCCAGGCCGCCTGTTGCGGTTTCTGCGCCGCCTGCGTACGGGCTTCTCGCCCTCGTTCTGCCCTTGTTCGGCGCGTTGCTGCGGTTTCGCGGCGGCTCGCTGCGGCCTGCGATTTTCGCCACCCTTCGACGGTTTCGGCGCAGTCCGGCGCTCACCGGCGTTGTTGGCGGGAGGCTGGCGCACCGGATCAGGCTCCGACGTGTAATCCGCCTTCAATGGCAGTCGCATCCGGATAATCTTCTCCACGGCCTTCAGCTTGTCAGCCTCGGCGGGATCGCACAGCGTCACCGCCTCGCCGGAAGCGCCATTGCGGCCTGTGCGCCCGATGCGATGCACATAACTTTCCGGCTGGTCGGGCAGATCGAAATTCACCACATGGCTGATGCCCGGAACGTCAATCCCGCGCGCCGCGATATCGGTCGCCACAAGAATGCGCACCGATCCGTCCCGAAACCCGTTCAGCGCGCGCTGACGCGCATTCTGAGATTTGTTGCCGTGAATAACGGCAGCCTCGAAGCCATCGCGCTCCAGATCACGTGTCACGCGGTCGGCCCCATGCTTGGTACGCGCAAAGACGATCACCGAACGCATGGCTTCATCAGCCAGCATGTCGGAGAGAATCTTGCGCTTCTGCTTCGTCCGCGCCATCACGAGATGCTGCTTGATCTCACCGGCCGTAGTCGACTGCTTTGCAATCTCAACGCGCAGGGGATCATTGAGCAGGCTCTTTGCGAGCCCTTCGATTTCATTGGGCATGGTCGCCGAGAACAGAGCTGTCTGGCGGGCCGGATGTGTTGCTCGCGCAATGCGCCGCACATCATTGATGAAGCCCATATCCAGCATGCGATCGGCCTCGTCGAGCACCAGCCACCGCGTTTCGGCCAGCGACAGTTCGCCCGACCGCACGATGTCAGTCAGCCGGCCAGGTGTCGCCACCAGAATGTCGACGCCCTGGGCGAGCCGTTTCACCTGGCTGTTGCGGGAAACCCCGCCCAGCACCAGCGCTGTCGCCAGATGCGCGTGCCTGGAAAGTTCGCGTATCACTTCGTCGATCTGGACTGCCAGTTCCCTTGTCGGACAAAGGATCAGCGCCCGCGCGGTTTTGCGAACGCGTTTGGAGCCAAGTGCGATAATCTGCGAGAGAATGGGCAGCGAGAAGGCTGCTGTCTTGCCGGATCCGGTCTGCGCGATACCCAGCACGTCGCGCTTTGCGAGCATTGCGGGAATGGCCTTCTCCTGGATCGGCTTGGGGGTCACAAACCCCACATCTTCAGCCGCCTTCAACAGTGAGCCTGAAATTCCCAGTTCCGCGAAACCGATCTGTTTCGCATTGTTGTCATTGGTCAATTTACAATCTTTCCCATGCTGACGCCCGGAAGCGTCGCAAATGATATGTGGCAGGGCGCAACCTGCCGAATAAATGTTTGAATGAACGACGAGACGACGGGGATGCCCCGTGCGGCTGCGCTGTCGCGCCGGCAGTGCCGGCTTAAGCTCCCGCCCACGGGCGGTGGCTTCAGACGCAACCAGTCTTTTTAGAAAGCCGACAGCGCCAGCCCATGCGTCTTGGCGTCATATGGGCTATCCGCAGCCAAAGTGCAATCGTTAATTTGTGCTTTGCAACCAGATCGCCCTCACGGAGCCGGGTCCGAGCGGCACGGAATGATCTGCCCCTTTGCCGTCAGTCTCAGATGATCAGACCCGCGATCGTATCGTTGTCGGTAATGTCCTGATAAGCCCAGCCAGCGGCGTCGAAGCGCCCGGTTAGGACATCAAAATTGGCGCGATTCCGGGTCTCGATGCCGATCAGGACTGAACCGAAATTGCGCGCCGATTTTTTGAGATACTCAAACCGCGTGATGTCGTCTTCCGGCCCCAGGAGATCAAGGAAATCGCGCAGTGCGCCGGGTCGCTGCGGGAAGCGAAAGATGAAGTACTTTTTCAGACCGTCGAAGCGGAGCGCCCGTTCCTTCACGTCCGGCAGACGCTCGAAATCAAAATTTCCGCCCGACACCACCGCAATCACGGTACGCCCGGCAAGTTCCTGCGGCGCGAAATCCTTCAGCGTATCGATCGCAAGTGCTCCCGCCGGCTCCAGCACCACACCCTCGATGTTCAGCATTTCAACCATCGTCGCACACAGTCGGTTCTCCGGCACCAGATGCACGGCATCGGCATCAAATACCTTGAGATGCGAAAACGGTGTCATGCCGATTTCGGCGACTGCAGCCCCGTCGACAAAATTGTCCACCTTGTCGAGCCGCACCGGCCGGTCCTGCACCAGCGCCTGCTGCAGGCTCGCCGCGCCTTCCGGTTCAGCGAAAGCAAAAGACCCCGCCTCCCCGCACGCGGTGAGATAACGCGTCACTCCGGAGGCCAGTCCGCCACCACCGACGGGCAGGATCACCAGGCTGTCGCCCATATTCGCCCCGTCGAACGACTGGATCTGCTCGGCGATCTCTCGTCCGACTGTCGCCTGCCCCTCAATGATGTCCGGGTGATCGAATGGCGGCACCATCGCCCCGCCGCTTTCCTGTGCAAACGCGAGCGCAGCGCGGTAACAATCATCGAAAAAATCGCCAATCAGCCGGATTTCAACAAATTCTCCGCCAAAAATGCGCGTTTTGTCGATTTTCTGCTGAGGCGTCGTAACCGGCATGAAAACCACGCCCTTGCAACCGAAATGACGGCACACATAGGCAAATCCCTGAGCATGATTGCCCGCCGAAGCACAGACGAACATTCGCTCCTGGCCCCCGCGGGCCATTGCCTTGCGAAAAAAGTTGAACGCACCGCGTATTTTGTAGGATCGAACCGGCGTCAGATCCTCACGCTTCAGGAAAACCCGGGCGCCGGTTTTCTTGGAGAGATAGTCGTTCTCCTGAAGCGGTGTCTCGGCAAAAAGCGAGCGCAGCGCGTCCGCCGCCTCCGCGACCGCATTCACGAACTCGTCCTCTCTCGCTGCTGCACTCATGCTCTCTTGCCTATCCCGTGCTTGTGTCCTACGGGCTATTGCATATCGGGGCGCGGGACGCCACTCTCGCGCCAGGGAGGGGGATCGCTTCCCGAACAACAGACGCTTTGATGAGCAGCCTGAGGTTCAGTCCTTGCAGTATCTCGCCATACGCGCCGCACTCCACATCGCGGCGGTCTTTGCTATATATCTTTCGGCCGCCATGCTCATCCCGGCCGCCGTCGACCTTTACTATGGCAATGACGACTGGCGGGTTTTTGCGTTTTCCGCACTTTTCACCGGCGGGCTTGCCATTGGTGTGTCGCTTGCCACTCAGGGCCGTGCCCCGGCCATTTCCTCCCGCTTCGGGTTTCTCGTCGTCAATCTTTTGTGGATGACGGCCTGCATCGCCGGAGCCGTGCCGATGCTGGCCTCTTCGGTGGAGTTCAGTGTCGCCGATGCATTCTTCGAATCCGTGTCAGGCGTGACCGCGACAGGTGCCACGGTTATCGTCGGGCTCGACAGCATGCCGCCCGGGCTGTTGATCTGGCGCTCCATCCTGCAATGGATCGGCGGCCTCGGCGTTATCGCACTGGGCCTGTTCGTGCTGCCGTTCCTCAATGTGGGTGGCGTTTCGTATTTCCGCATCGAATCCTCCGATATCGAAGACCGGCCTTTCGACCGGTTTTCGACATTCGGGCTGGGGCTTATCAGCATCTATTCGCTGCTCACACTCGCCTGCGCCATTGCTTATGCGGCGGCAGGCATGCGGGCGTTCGATGCCGTGAACCACGCGCTGACAACCATCGCCACGGCAGGCTTCTCCACCCATGACGCATCCATGGGCTATTACGCCGACAATCCGGCGGTCCTTTGGATCAGCACCCTCTTCATGTTCATTTCGGCGCTGCCCTTCTCGATCCTGATCCTTTTTGCTGTTCGTGGCAGGCTTGATGCGCTGCGCGATCCGCAGATCCGCGTCTTCGCCGGTTACGTGATTGTATTTGTCCTTGCCGTCGCCATCTATCTGCGCCTTGTCCACGACCACACATTCTTCGACGCCCTCACCCATTCGGCGTTCAATTTCGTCTCGATTATCACCACCACGGGCTATGCCAGCGACGACTACTCGCAATGGGGGGCCTTTGCCGTCGCGGCTGCTTTCGTCGCCATGTTCCTCGGCGGCTGCTCCGGTTCGACCACCGGAGGCATCAAGGCCTATCGGTTCCTGATCCTGTTCAAGCTTCTGGCCAACGGTCTGCGCCGCTTCGTCTATCCAAACACGATCGTCACCGTCCGATATGGCGACCGGCCCGTGGATGACGATCTGCAACGCGCGGTCGTGCTGTTCATGTCGGCGTTCCTGGTGATCTGGGCCGTCATCATCCTTCTCCTGGCAGCAACAGGGCTGGACTTCGTTACCGCCATTTCTGCCGCCCTCACAGGGCTTACCAATGTCGGCCCTGGCCTCGGCCAGGTCGTCGGCCCTGCCGGCAGCTTCGCTCCGGTTCCCGATCTGGCCAAATGGATCATTGCCTTTGCCATGCTCATGGGCCGGCTTGAAATTTTGGCGGTTCTGGTCATTTTCACGCCGGTTTTCTGGGAGAGATAGTCTTTCATCCAAAGCCTCTTTCCTCTTAAACAGACCTGGGGCCAGACACCTGTGGTCCCCGAAGCTCGAGCAGGGTTGTTGTTGTATGCTGTTCCGCAAATTCCAGTGCCTGTTCGTTTTTCTGTCGCTCTCCCTGATCGCGGGCTGTGCCAATCCGCACACCTCCCGCCTGATCGCTGAAACGATCGCACCGGCACGCGCTGATCAGATTGCCGGGAACCATGGCATCTTCATCGCCACCAATCGGATGCGAACCGAGAAGTCGGGCGAGATTTTTGCCGGCGGACGCGCACCGGAACCGACCTTTGCAAAAGTTGAGATCACGGTTCCCGCCATTCATGAAACCGGCAAGATGGAACTCGCTCCAAATCCCCGCGTTGCTGATCCAGCTCGATATTTTGCCGCTCAGCGCGCGATACTCTTCGCGGGGGAAAGCGATTTCGAGAAAGCGCTCAGGGACGATATCGCCGCGCATAGCGGTCGCGCGCTAGTGTTCATCCACGGCTACAACACCGGCTTTGACGAAGCCGTCTATCGCGCCGCCCAGATCTTTCACGATTCAGAATATGCCGGCACGCCGATCCTGTTTTCGTGGCCATCAGCCGGCCGGACGATCGATTATGTCTACGACAGCAACAGCGCCACATCGGCCCGCGACGCTCTGGAAGAGACTTTGCGAACCCTGGCGCGCGCCGGCGCCGGGCGCATCGACGTCGTGGCCCACTCCATGGGCAGTTGGGTGACCATGGAGGCGCTGCGCCAGCTAGCCCTTTCCGGGGATCGCGATCTCGGCGGGCGGCTCGCCGACGTTATCCTCGCCTCTCCCGACATTGACATCGATGTATTCAAGGGACAGATGCGGCGCTACGGTGTGCCGAAGCGGCCCTTTGCGGTTCTGACCTCCCAGAACGACCGGGCGCTCACACTGTCCGGCTTCATCGCCGGCAATCAGCCCCGGCTCGGCGATTACCGCAACGCAGAAGACCTGACCTCTCTGGGCGTGACGGTCATCGACGTCACCAATGTTTCGTCCGGCGACTGGCTCAACCACACCAAGTTTGCCGAGAACCCGGTGCTCGTTCGCCTGCTGGGAGAGCGTTTGTCCAGCGAGGGAGAGTTGAACGAAGGGAATGAGGATGTCGTCGTCGGCCAGATGGAAAGACTGGTGCGCGGTCTTGGGCAGACCTTCGGTTCTGCAGCTGACATTGTCATCACCACCCCCCTGTCCGTGATCGAACTCGCCACCGGTCAGGGCCGACGACGCTGACCGGAGAGTTCACAGAAAGAGGTCAACCTTCCGGAAATTCGATACGTCGATAATCCCTGTATCGGAGATCCGGAGTTCCGGGATCACCACCAGCGCCAGAAGCGAATGCTGCATATAGGCGTTGTTGAGCGTGCAGCCCATCTCGCGCATGACCCGTGTAAGTTTCGCGGCTTTCTGCGCCACCACCTCGGCGCGCTCGTCCGACATCAGCCCGGCAATCGGCATCTCGACCAGAGCAAGCTCGCGCCCCTTTGAGAAGAGCACCACACCACCACCGACTTCACCCAGCCTGTTGGCCGCCTTCGCCATGTCTTCCTTGTTGGTGCCCACCACGAGCATGTGGTGCGAATCATGCGCAACTGTCGACGCCATGGCGCAATCTTCCATGTAGCCGAACCCCGAAACGAACCCGTTCGTCACCTGCCCTGTGCCACGATGCCGCTCCACCAGAGCGATCTGGCAGACATCATTGCGCCGATCCATGGCGACAACGCCGTCCTCGACATTGAGTTCGGCTTCGAGCGCCCGCGTCGGCGCCTGGTTCTCGATTACACCGATCACCCGCGCCCGCACATGGTTCGCGCCTTCGGGCGCGGCAATGTTAAAGTCCTGTGCCGCGAGCTTCTTGCCCAGCCGTACCGTGTTTTTCGCCTTTTCGGGATAATCATGGGCCGGGATATCCGCCTCCAGCCGGCCACCCCGCGCCAGCCGCGCTCCACGCGCGAAGACATCGTCGATGACAAGTTCTGCCAGGTCCGAAACGATGAGAAAATCCGCCCGCCGTCCCGGTGCAATGGAACCCAGCTCGCGTTCAAGACGAAAATGCTCGGCCGTGTTGATCGTAGCCATCTGGATCGCCGTAACCGGCTTCAGCCCCTGGGCAATGGCGTGCCGCACCACACGGTCCATATGCCCGTCATTGACCAGGGTGCCGGAGTGACTGTCATCGGTACACAGAATGAAATTGCGTGGATCGAGCCCCTGCTCCGTCACCGCCTTGATCTGGCTTGCCACGTCATACCAGGCAGAACCCAGCCGCAGCATGGCCTTCATCCCCTGCCGCACGCGCGCAATCGCATCCTCGGCACGTGTGCCCTCATGGTCGTCCTCCGGCCCGCCGGCCACATAGCCGTGGAACGGCAGACCCAGGTCCGGCGAGGCATAATGCCCGCCAACCGTCTTGCCGGCCTTCACGGTCGCAGCGATCGCCCCCGTCATCGTCGCATCATTCGCCGCTACGCCGGGAAAGTTCATCACCTCGCCAAGGCCAATGATGTTCGACCATTCCATGGCTTCCGCCACATCATCAGCGGTGAGTTCTGCTCCGGCATTTTCAAGCCCCGGAGCGGAAGGCACGCAGGACGGCATCTGCACAAACACGTTTATCGCCTGCGCCATGGCCTCGTCATGCATCAGACGTACACCGTCGAGGCCAAGAACATTGGCTATTTCATGCGGATCGATAAACATGGAGGTCGTACCATGTGGAATCACGGCGCGGCAAAACTCCGTCACCGTCACCATGCCGCTCTCCACGTGCATATGAGCGTCGCACAGCCCCGGCACGAGATAGCGCCCCATGGCATCTACCACCTTGGTTTTCTTGCCAATCGCGTGGCTTGCATCCGGTCCGCAATAGGCAAAGCGCCCTGCGACAATTGCAATATCCGTGGCCGGAATCACCTCACCCGAGTGCACATTGACCCAGCGACCATTGCGCACCACCAGGTCAGCCGGGCGACGCCCCATGGCCACATCCACCAGAAGCGGCGCTACCGCATGCCATGGTTTGAGTTCAGTGGATGGCACGGGGTTGGTGTCGGGCATGGTATCCTCCTGATGAGGATGCACTTTGACAAACCCGTGTCTTCTGCGCCAGCCCTCAAATCATACCGTTAAAAGGAAGAAGAATGCGCATATGCTAACGCGTGATGGCGTCCCAGGCCGCAATCGCGCTGTCCACCACCCGTTCCAGCGCGGCACAGGAGGCGCCGTCACGCGCCTGGATTGAAAGCCCGTGTAGCACAGTGACGTAGAAGGCCGCGACCCGCGCCGGATCGGCACTTTCAGGTACATCGCCATCGTTGATTCCACGTTCCACGCGGCGGCGGAAACACGCCTCATTCTCTCGTCGACTCTCGGCGAGGAAACGGCACACCGGGCTGTTCTCCGGAGCGCCCGCCAGCGCGGCTGTCACGACCATGCAACCACGGGGATTGTCCGGGGCGCTGTAGCAACGGGCATTGAGGCGCAATGCGCGTTCGATGGCCCCACGCGCTGTATCGCCACCTTCCAGCGCCTCGCTCACCGGTGCGCCCTGCTCGCGTCCATAAAGCTCGATCGCTTCGCGAAACAGCGTCTCCTTACACCCAAACGCCGCATAAAGGCTGGGCTTGTTGATGCCCATGGCCTGCGCCAGCTCATTCATCGACGCGCCTTCATAGCCGCACGACCAGAACACCCGCATCGCCTGATGCAGGGCTTCATTCCTGTCAAATGCTCTGGGCCTGCCGCGTCCTGCCATCTCGAATACCTTTTGTACCAAGCCGTAAATAATTCCCTTGACCCGAATTCTCAAGCCTGACTATTTTTATAACGATCGGTACATAAAAAGGAGAAGACCATGACCAAAACAGAATACGGCCAGGATTTGCTTGGCAAGGCAGCGCTCGTCACAGGAGGAAGCAGAGGCATTGGAGCCGCCATAGCCAGGCGTCTTGCAGCCCGCGGCGCCGACGTCGCAATAACCTACGCGACAAGCGTTGCCAGGGCTGAGGGCGTAGTGGCCGAGATCAATGCCGCCGGTCGTCGCGGCCTCGCCATCCAGGCCGACAGCGCTGATCCCCATGCGATCACCGCTGCGGTGAACAGCGCTGCAGGAACGTTCGGCCGTCTCGATATTCTTGTGAACAACGCCGGAATCTTCCCCTACGGCCCACCTGAAGACGTGACGATGGAAGATATCGACCGCACGATCGGCATTCATGTAAAAGGCGTTTTCGTGGCTTCCCAGGCTGCCCTGTCACATATGGGTGAAGGTGGTCGCATCATTTCGATAGGCTCCTGCTTCGCCCAGCGCGTTCCACACGGCGGTGTCACGCTCTATTCCATGAGCAAATCCGCTCTGATCGGCTTCACCAAGGGGCTCGCCCGCGATGTCGGCACTCGCGGCATCACAGTGAATGTGGTCGATCCGGGGTCAACAGATACCGACATGAATCCGGCTGATGGACCAGGTGCCGACGGACAGCGTGCGTTAAACGCAGTGGGTCGTTACGGCGCACCGGACGATATTGCTGCTATGGTCGCCCATCTTGCCAGCCCCCAGGGGCAATACATCACCGGCGCATCACTCGCTGTGGATGGTGGCAGCAACGCGTAAGCAGGTCTTTGCTGGCCTCAGCCGCGCAAACCGAACGGTGCGGTGATGCCGCACCTCTCACCGCCTCTCCCGTCTGCAGCGCCGGGCGAAACCTGTTATGAGAGGATAATCACCCGATTCTCCCGACAGGCCTGCCGTGACCGCTGACCCCACGCACATCCTCAAGACCGTCTACGGATATGAGGCCTTTCGAGGTCGCCAGGCGGAAATCGTCAGCCATGTTGTCTCCGGCAACAACGCCTTCGTCCTGATGCCCACAGGTGGCGGCAAATCGCTCTGCTATCAGATCCCCGCACTCTGCCGCCCGGGCCTCGGCCTTGTTGTCTCGCCGCTCATCGCGCTCATGGCCGATCAGGTCGCGGCATTGAAACAGGCGGGCGTGCAGGCCGCCGCACTGAACTCCAACCTGCCCCTCGAAGCCCGACAGGCCATTTGGAAAGCAATCGGCAAAGGCGCTCTCGACCTTCTTTATGTTTCGCCCGAAACCCTTTTGCGACCAGCTGTGGTGGATCGGCTCAAGCAGGTTCCCCTGTCGCTCATCGCCATCGATGAAGCGCATTGTCTCTCCCAGTGGGGGCACGATTTTCGCCCCCATTATCGCCAACTCGATGCACTGGTGCAGGAGTTCCCCGACACGCCGCGCATGGCGCTGACGGCGACGGCCGATGCCCCCACCCGCGCGGAGATCATTGCGCATCTGGGCATCGCCGAGCGCGATAGTTTTATCGCCGGTTTCGACCGCCCCAACATACATTATGCCATCGAGGAAAAGGACAATCCGCGCCGTCAACTCCAGCGGTTTCTTGAAAAACACAGGAATGAGAGCGGCATCGTCTATTGCCTCTCCAAGCGCAAGACCGACGAGACCGCCGCCTGGCTCCAGTCGGAAGGCTGGAACGCCCTTGCCTATCATGCGGGTATGGACCGTGGGATGCGCGAAGCCAATCAGACACGTTTCCAGCGCGAAGAAGCAGTCGTCATGGTCGCCACCATCGCGTTCGGCATGGGCATCGACAAACCCGACGTCCGCTTCGTCGCCCATCTCGATCTGCCAGGAAGTATTGAAGCCTATTATCAGGAGACCGGCCGTGCCGGCCGCGATGGCCTGCCATCGGAAGCTTTGATGCTTTACGGTTTCGACGATATCGCTCTGCGACGCCGCTTCATCGAGGAGTCCGACGCGCCGGATCAGCGCAAGCGAATGGAGATGCAGAAGCTCGACACCCTGCTCGGACTTGCCGAAACCGCTCAGTGCCGCCGTCAGGTGCTGCTCAACTATTTCGGTGACCATTGTGAGCCCTGCGGCAATTGCGATACCTGCAGTAGTCCTCCGGAGCGCTTCGATGGCTCCGTCGCCGTGCAAAAGGCGCTCTCCTGCATCTACCGTACGGGCGAACGTTTCGGGCAGGCCTACGTCGTCTCCGTGCTTCTTGGGGCAGAAGACGAGCGCATCGCCCGTTTCGGCCACGATCAGATTTCAACCTTCGGCATCGGCAAGGAACACGATCAACGCACCTGGCGCTCCATCCTTCGCCAGATGGTGGCGCACGGTTTCGTCGATGTGGACTTCAGCGGCCATGGCGGCCTCTCGATTTCCGAGCGCGGCGCGCAATTTCTGCGTGAAAAGCCAACGCTGATGCTGCGCGTTCCCCGCCCTCCGGCCAAAGGCAGGAGCCGCCGCACTACCGGAAGCGATGCCGCCAGCGCGCTGGCTCCGGCAGATGCCGAGCTTTTCAAGGCACTGCGCGAGAAGCGCATCGAAATCGCCCGGGCGCAGAATCTGCCGCCCTATGTCATCTTCCACGATCGCACACTGATCGAAATGGCGGCCGTCCGCCCTGCATCGCGCCAGGCCATGGCCGGTATTTCCGGTATTGGCGAATCCAAACTCGACCGGTATGGCGAAGCCTTTCTCGATGTAATCGCCAGTCACGGCTGATAGATCGTTTCTGGATGAAAACGCAAAGCGAGAGACAATTGTCCAGATGAGTATTTGTATCCCCAATTAGATCTCGTTAATCTTTGTAAATTATCGGTATCTGAGACACGGACATCAAAGGACTGCTCGGCATAACTGCAACAAACCATTACTTCGCACCATAAAGCGGCCTCCGCAGGAGCCTGAAAATTCGGGAGGGATGTCGGGCAGGAACAGGAATGCTGCGTCGTGATGCCGGTGGTTTGAGGGGGGCATATGCATTACCGCACGTTCAACGGCCGGTTGACCGCAGTGTTACTGTCGGGAAGCGCGCTGGGAAGTCTCATGGCATGGCCGGTTTCCACGGCCCACGCCGCCTGCACTCTGGTTCCCACGGCCGGCAACGACGTATTCGTCTGCGATAGCGGTACGCACACCGGCAATGTCGTGGACCTTTCCGGCGACAATACCTTGATATTGCCTGACGGTGGTTCCGGCGTCATCAACGGCAATGTCACGTTTGGTCCCGGCGTAGACACGGTTGAGGTGCATTCAGGCGAGATTAACGGTCAGTTGCAGCAGGGCGACGGCGTCGACGATTTCAGGATGACTGGCGGCCAGATTGACAGCCTGAACCAGGGCGGACATTTCGATACGTTCTTCATGTCCGGAGGCCACATCGTCAACCATTTCGACGACGGCGACGAAGCGGTCATGACCGGAGGGCGCATCGGCCGCGTCGACATGAAACTCGCCAACAACATCTTCGATATGTCTGGCGGCACCATTGATGGTAATCTGGTGGCCGGGTTCGGGCATGACACAATCATCCTTTCCGCGGGGTCGATCGGTGGCAATATCAGCGTCAGCGGAGGCACTGACCGCGTCACGATCACCGGTGGCTCTGTGGGCGGCGACGTCCGGCTGAGCGTGGGAACCGATACACTTTTGTGGGATGGCGGCGGAACAATTGGCGGCAATGTGGATATGGGCGGTGACGACGATACCGCCACGCTACGCAACCTGAACGCCTCCAATCTTGGTGGTCTGAATGCGTTTCTCGGCGGCCTGGGCACAGACGAGCTGACGCTTGAAGGCGTGGTGGCCGACACCCCCGACCGTTTCCAGACGCTTGAAACCATCAATGTGAATGCAGGATCTGCCCTGACCTTCTCGGGTAGCGAGACGCTTACCCTCGGCGACAGCGGCACCGGCACCGGATCCATGAACATCGACGCGACCAGCGCTCTCTTAGGCGGCTCGGCGACTGGCGGCATCAATGCGTTCGGCATCGGCCAACGCGCAAATGTAAGCAATGCCGGAACCATCGACCTGACCAATGGCGCCAACAGCACCACCGACACGTTCACGATCACCGGCGATTATTTCGGAGATGGCGGAAATCTGTACCTGAACACGGTTCTGGGCGACGATGCCTCGCCTTCGGACAAGCTCGTCATCGCGGAGGGAACCGCCACTGGTTCCACCGGCATCTTCATCGTCAATCTGGGCGGCAGCGGCGGCGCCACTGTTCAGGACGGGATTATGGTGGTCGAGGCAACAGGAGGCGGAACCACTGCCTCCGGCGCGTTCTCCCTCAACGACCGCGTCGCGGTCGGAGCTTTCGAATATTATCTGTATAGAGGCGGGATTTCCGCCGGGACGCAGGAAAACTGGTATCTGCGCTCAACCATCGTCAATCCACCGACACCCACGCCCTCTGTACCGGAGCCCGCTCCTGCGCCCGGTGCAGGCCCCGCTCCGATCCTGCCTCCGGATCCGGCCGCGCCGCCGGTGGCCCCGCCCACTCCAGGTGCAACCCGGGTGACAGGCGGAACAGTTCCGCTCTACCGTCCGGAGGTCGCAACCTATTCCGCGGTTCCGCCTGTACTTCAGCATTTGGCAACGTCCACGCTTGGCACATTTCATGAAAGACGCGGTGTGCAACCTTTTCTTCGGGATGGAGAAGCGGTTCTGCCCGCAAGCTGGAGCCGGCTCTTCGGACAGACTGTCGAAAGCAAATGGGACGGCACTGTCGCTCCCGGGTTCGACGGGAATTTATTGGGCTTTCAGCTTGGCCAGGACCTGATCGGACGCGAAAGCGATAGCGGGCATATCGACCGGGCGGGTATCTTTGTCAGTCATGCCCGCATGAACGGTGACGTTACCGGTCAGGCTATCGGCTGGAACGACCTGGCGGTAGGCGAACTCGATGTCCATGGCACCAGCCTGGGCGGCTACTGGACACATGTCGCGCCCAATGGCTGGTATCTGGATGGTATCGTGATGGGCACATGGTTTGGTGGAGAGGCGCTCTCCAGTGCCGGCGAGGCAATCGAGGTTGACGGGACCGGTGTCACGGCCTCTGTTGAGACGGGTTATCCGATCGCCATCAACGATCGCTGGAACCTGGAACCGCAGGCCCAGTTGATCTGGCAGCATCTTGCTCTCGACGACCAGAGCGACCGTTTTTCATCCATAACCTTTGAAACGGACGACGTCGTGACCGGACGGTTGGGAATACGTTTTCAGGGAGATTTTCAGACCGAAGATGGTCGCAGCCTGAAACCATATTTAAAGGCCAATCTCTGGCATGCATTCTCGGCAGATCAGAGCCTGCGTTTCGGCGGAGATGCGGTTACAACCGGGCTCGGAGGCACATCACTCGAACTTGGTGCGGGTCTTGTCGCGAATCTCACCGGACAGATCGGCCTTTTTGCGACTGCCGATTACACGACCAGTATCGGCGGCGAGCACAAGGAAATATTTGAGGGCAACCTGGGCCTGAGCATCACCTGGTAGGCAGCGCCGGCATTCTTCGCCTCATGCTGCCCTGCGTCTCTGGTGCGGACGGCGGGGGTCGAACCCGCAAGCCCGAAGGCGGCAAATTTTAAGTCTGCTGCGTCTACCAGTTTCGCCACGTCCGCACACATCAACGACTAGCGGTAGAAACCCGTGTGATCAAGCGGGATACGCATGTTCTTCAGAGAATACGCTTGTTCATAACCACAAAGGGAAAGGACCGCCCATGGCGGCCCTCCCCGCATGGAACCTGGTGATCCATCAGGCTGCTAGCCTTGCAGTAATCTCGGCCAGCCGTTTGCCCTGGAATTTCGCGCCTTCAAGCTCCTGCTCGGAAGGCATGCGCGAGCCGTCGCCATTCGTGGTGGTGGTCATGCCATAGGGCGCGCCTCCGCGCACCTTGTCGTTGCCCATCTGGTCCTGATACGCGTAGGACAGCGGTACAATCAGCATTCCATGATGCTGAAGGGCAAGCTGTGTCGAGGCCAGTGCCATCTCGGCGCCACCATGCTGCGTTGCTGTCGAAGACATGACGGTCGCAGGTTTGTCGATCAGCTTGCCTTCCGCCCAGAGCGGCCCGGTCTGATCCAGAAAGTTCTTGATCTGTGAAGCCATCATTCCGTAGCGCGTCGAAATGCCGAAAATGAACCCGTCATAATCGGCCAGTTCCATTGGCTCCGCGATTGGCGCTTCCTGGTCGAGCTTGTAATGCGCCTTCTTTGCCACCTCGTCCGGAACCAGTTCAGGCACACGCTTGATTGTCACGTCAGCACCCGCTTCCCGCGCTCCATCGGCGGCGGCTTTGGCCATCGCTTCCATGTGCCCCCAGCTCGAATAATAAAGAACCAGAATTTTGGTCATTGTCTGCTCCGCTTCGCTAGAATTTCGGTTTCGGTCGTCTACCGCGACGCTGCGGTTTCAACGGATGTAACCCCTGACTGGTTCACTAAAAACCGTACTGAAGCCGACACACTGTTCACCGTTTCAGACCCATTGCCCTTACTACGGCACAGGTCTATCTCTTCTCCACACAACAGGGATCCCACGAGAATGAGTGAGCTTGTAACGGCCGCAATGGTGGTCATCGGCGACGAAATCCTGTCGGGCCGGACCAAAGACAGGAACATCGGCCACCTGGCCGACATGCTGACGGCAGTCGGCATAGATCTGAAAGAAGTTCGGATTGTCTCTGACGACGAGGCGGCCATCGTCGAAGCGGTGAATACGCTGCGGGCCCGGAATACCTATGTGTTCACCACCGGCGGCATTGGTCCGACTCATGACGATATCACTGCAGATTCCATCGCCCGCGCATTTGACCGGCCATGCGGTTACGACGAAAAGGCTTATCGCCTTCTTGAAGCTCATTACGCCAGTCGAGGGATAGAGTTTTCTCAGGCTCGCAAGCGCATGGCACGCATGCCTGAGGGCGCCGAACTCATCGAAAACCCGATCTCGGTTGCGCCAGGCTTCCGCGTCGAAAACGTTTATGTGATGGCAGGTGTACCGGCGATCTTCCAGGCCATGCTCGACAATGTGATACCGACGTTGAGGACGGGCGCAAAGCTCATTTCCGAGACAATCCCCTCCCCGCTGCCCGAAGGCGCGATCGGCGGTCCGTTGGGTGAAATCCAGGCCGCGCATTCCGAAACCATCATCGGGTCCTATCCGAAATATCAGGACGGCAGCTTCTGGACCGAGATCGTCGTTCGCTCCCGCTCCACCGCAGCGCTTTCAGCCGCCGTGGAAGCAGTCCGCGTCATGCTCGCGTCGATTCCGGACAGGCAGGTGGCAAAAGGTTGATCTGGCGCAAAACTTTCTGGCCGGCAAAGCGTTATGAGTAGAGAAGGCACTCCATCGCAGCTCCAAGGAGGCTGACATGAGCTACAAGACCATTCTCGCCATTCTTCAAAGCGAAGCTGACGCGCCCCGCGTCCTGGATCTCGCCCTGCCTCTTGCGGCCCGTCACCGCAGCCACGTGATCGGGCTTCACGCCGAAGCGCTGCCGATGGTCATGGCCTCTCCCATGGGTGGTCCGGTGGTCGACCTTAGTGTTGACATGCACGAGGAGGCAGGTCGCCGTCACGCTGTTATCCGCAATCTGTTTAACGAGCGTGCGCGAAAAGAAGGCGTCGGCAATGAGTGGCGCGGCTTCGACAGCGTCTCGGGCGATTCCGCTATCTCGGGCATTGAAAGTGCCCGTAGCGCCGACATTGTCATTGCCCAGCAGACAGACCCGGATGCAGCGGGCGCCATGGAAGCCAATGTCGAGGCTCTCCTTTTCGAAAGCGGTCGCCCTGTCCTTTTCGTTCCCTATATTCACAAGGCGCGCGAAGCTGAGTTCAAGAAAATCCTCCTTGCGTGGAACGGCAGCCGGCAGGCCGCAAGGGCCGCATTCGATGCACTGCCCTTCATGAAGGAGGCAGACAGCGTCGAAGTGTTCTGTATCGACCCGCAGGACACGCCCCGTCGCGATGCCTCCATGGCTGGCACGGCCATAGCCACCGCTTTGGCCCGCCACGAGATCGAGGTCACGGTCAAGGTGGAGCAGTCCGGCGGCGTTTCTCATGGAGAGATTCTCGACAACCGGGTCTCCGATACCGGTGCCGACCTTCTTGTCATGGGAGCGTTCGGCCGCTCCAGATTGCGGGAGTTCGTTTTTGGCGGCGCCACCCGCACCATCCTGCAGAGCATGACGGTGCCAACGTTCATGGCGCATTGAGCGCCGTCCAATTCGTGCCCACCCTGACGAGCAGCGGAAAATCCATCTTCCACGGGCGTCGGGCTTGCGCTCGACATCCCTTTCCGGCTAATTCACCGCGCATTCCGACCCGCCGTCCCGATGCGCCCATGGAGTGCGATGCCGATGTCTCTTCCAGAAAAAGCCTTCCCCGTCTCGTGGGACCAGTTTCACCGTGATGCGCGCGCCCTAGCATGGCGGCTCGCCGGCGCGAATGGCAGCTGGAAAGCCATTGTGTGCATCACGCGCGGTGGCCTGGTGCCAGCTGCCGTCATTTCGCGAGAACTGGGCATCCGTCTCATCGAAACGGTTTGTGTCGCCTCCTATCACGACTACACCGAGCAGGGTGATCTTCAGGTCCTGAAGGAGATCAATCCGGAGCTTCTGAAGGAAGACGGCGAAAACGTCCTTATCGTCGATGATCTGACCGACACAGGGAAGACGGCAGCGATTGTACGCGCCATGATGCCCAAGGCGCATTTTGCAACGGTCTACGCCAAGCCAAAGGGTCGCCCCCTCATCGATACCTTCGTCACGGAGGTCTCGCAGGATACCTGGATCTATTTCCCCTGGGACATGGGTTTCTCGTACCAGAAACCGATCGCGGAAGACCAGCGCGGCTGAACTGCCTGGCTGGGCTGTCTGAAGGAAAGGTCCCATGTCGC
Source organism: Nitratireductor sp. (assembly GCF_017794765.1). GTDB lineage: Bacteria > Pseudomonadota > Alphaproteobacteria > Rhizobiales > Rhizobiaceae > Nitratireductor. The sequence continues at coordinate 2,944,067 of NZ_CP051236.1, forward strand.
GCCAAGAAGACAGCTCCGCCACTGTGGGTGTTCTGACAGCAGGCGAGGCGTTCGATCCCGCTGATCGGGCGGCTGTTTATCGCGCCATCGCGACGCGACGCGACGTGCGCGGCGAATTTCTTCCTGATCCGATCTGTGAAGACTGTCTCTTATACACATCTAGATGTGTATAAGAGACAGGTCCCATGTCGCGCCAAGAAGACAGCTCCGCCACTGTGGGTGTTCTGACAGCAGGCGAGGCGTTCGATCCCGCTGATCGGGCGGCTGTTTATCGCGCCATCGCGACGCGACGCGACGTGCGCGGCGAATTTCTTCCTGATCCGATCTGTGAAGATGCGCTTTCTCGCATTCTTGCGGCCGCCCATCAGGCCCCATCCGTCGGCCTCTCTCAGCCTTGGGATTTCATCCTGGTACGCGACAGGAAAACACGCGCTCGGGTGGCCGAAATCTTTGCCGAGGCGAATGAGGAAGCCGCAGGCCGTTTTCCCGCCGAAAGGCAGGCACAATACCGTTCTCTCAAATTGCAGGGGATCCTGTCTGCGCCCCTGAACATCTGCGTCACAAGTGATCCCACGCGGGGCGGTCCCGTTGTTCTGGGTGCCACCCACATGGCCGACACCGATCTTTTCAGCACGGTGTGTGCCATTCAAAACCTTTGGCTGGCGGCACGCGCCGAAGGAATTGGTGTCGGCTGGGTCAGCATACTGCACGAAAACCGTGTTAAAGCGGTGCTCGGCATACCCGCGCATCTACGGCTGGTGGGCTATCTTTGTGTCGGACACGTGCGTGGTTTTCATGACCGGCCCGAACTCGAAAAGCGCGGCTGGCGAGAGCGAGATGATCTTGCAATGCATGTCCATAATGAGAGATGGACCGCAACGGGAGCCGGCATACGGTAACGGTTCGACATGCGACCAAAACGCCAAACCCTTGATTTTTGTCACGAATTCACTATGTCTGCCGACAGACCTTCTGCGTTCCACGATTCGAGCGCACAAGCGGTTCAGCGGTTTGATCCGCTCAGCGCGTAAATTAAGCGTAGAAACAGTTACTTGTAGAAAAGAGACGAATCCCGGCGCAATGTGTTCGGGCAAAGGAGAAGTACGATTTTCACTCACGGCACACGTCTGCGGTTGACCGAAACGGTCCGGCGTCTGTTCGGCGGCAATCCCCGCCGTGTGCAGGCTGCGGCCCTGCCGTGGCGCGTGACTGCAGACGGCAACGGCATCGAGATCATGCTTGTGACAAGTCGTGGTACTGGTCGTTGGGTCTTGCCCAAGGGGTGGCCGGAGGGTTCAGAAACCCTTGCCATGGCAGCCCAGCGTGAAGCGCGGGAGGAAGCCGGGGTACGTGGCTGCGCCAGTGAAAATGAAATCGGACGCTTCTACTACCACAAGCTTGACGGCACCGGCGTCGAATGGCCCTGCGAGGTCGCTGTCATCCCGCTCGAAGTCACGGAAGAGCGTTCCAAATGGCCGGAGCGCAAGCAGCGAACCCGCCAATGGTTCACACCGCAGGACGCAGCCACCGCTGTCCAGGAGCCGGACCTGGGTGAGCTTCTTGTCCGGTTCGCGCACAATCCACGGGAAATCGCGGCCTGAGCCCCCTTTTTTGCCGTCAACTCTTGCCGTAAGGAACATAGTTTCCTAACCGGTGGCGGAGTTCTTCGCCGAACGCTCGGCCCGCGGCGTCGCATTGGCAGAAACTGGAAAACGCATGAGCGAAACCGCCACCAATCCGCGCAAACAGACCCTCGACAAGGACCTGGACAAACTGGTTCACGTAGAGGAAGCCACGACAACCGTCGCGCGCGGACTGGTCGCACCGGGTCTTGGCCTGCTTTTTCTGGCACTCACCGCCATTTTCGCCGCCACCTACACCTTCGGAGAACCGCGCGCGGTCATAATCATTGCTGCGGCTGCCATCGGCGCATACATGGCGCTGAACATCGGCGCCAATGATGTTGCCAACAATGTTGGCCCCGCTGTCGGTGCCAAGGCCATGACTCTCGGCGGCGCCTTGCTTATTGCTGCCGTGTTCGAAAGCGCCGGCGCCCTTATTGCCGGCGGCGATGTCGTTGACACAATTTCAAAAGGCATCATCGACCCGGCCGCGGTCGGAACACCCGAGGCGTTTGTTCGGGCCATGATGGCCGCTCTCATCTCTTCGGCACTTTGGATCAACCTTGCCACCTGGATCGGCGCTCCGGTTTCGACCACGCATTCGGTTGTAGGCGGTGTCATGGGCGCTGGTATCGCGGCTGCAGGTTTTTCTTCGGTCGACTGGTCGACAATGATGCAGATCGCCGCGAGCTGGGTGGTCTCTCCCGTGGTCGGCGGCGTTATCGCCGCCCTGTTCCTCGCCTTCATCAAAACCGCCATCATTTATCAGGACGACAAGATTTCGGCGGCGCGGCGCTGGTTGCCGCTACTGATTGCCATCATGGCCGGAGCTTTCGCCGCCTACCTCACTCTCAAAGGGCTGAAGAAGGTTTTTCCCGTCAGCGGCATGGGTGCCGGCGTCATCGGGCTTGCCTTCTTCGCGGTCACCTGGTTCCTGGCCCATCTGTTCGTACATGCCCAGTCTGAAGGTCTCGAGAACCGCAACCAGTCTCTGCGCAGCCTCTTCAAGGTTCCCCTGGTCATCTCCGCCGCCCTCCTCTCGTTTGCCCATGGCGCGAACGACGTTGCAAATGCTGTCGGTCCCCTTGCCGCCATTGTTTTCACGGTTCACGAAAGCTCCGTAAACACCACCGTCACCATCCCCCTGTGGGTGATGATCATCGGCGCCGCCGGCATTTCGATCGGCCTTGTCCTTTTCGGGCCCAAACTCATTCGCATGGTGGGCGAGCAAATTACGAAGCTCAATCCGATGCGGGCGTTCTGCGTCGCCCTGTCGGCCGCCATCACCGTTATCATCGCCTCCGGTCTCGGCCTGCCCATCAGTTCCACTCACACTGCCGTTGGCGCGGTGTTCGGCGTCGGCTTTTTCCGTGAGTGGTACACGGCCCATTCCAAGCGCCGCCGTGCCTATCTCGAACGCAAGGGCGTTCGTCTCAAAGCAGACAATGGCACCAGCTATGACGACGATCTGGAAATCGAGTTGCAAAAAACATCTCGCGAGGAGATCGCTCGGCGCAAACTCGTGCGCCGTGCCCATGTCCGCACCATCGTTGCTGCATGGGTGACAACGGTTCCGGCCGCAGCGCTACTTTCAGCCGGCATTTTCCTGGTGCTGGACTTCATCAGCTGACATCAGCATTTTTCTTCCGACGGATCGGCTCACGGCTTCCCCGCTGCCCGAACCCGGCGCACCCGTCCGCAATGCAGCGGGAACGGTGGGTTTCGCAAACCGCAACAGCGGCTGAGTGACTTCCCCATTATTCACACATGTGACACACAACATCTTGCGGTCATAAATGATCCAAACTCGACTCCTTGACGTCCGGGTACGAGTCGCTTTTTATGGGTTTCGCGCCTGCGTTCGTAAGGTGCGATTGGTCGGCGAGAAATCCGGTCGATTTTCCAATTTTGTATTGAGTTTCCGAGACCTGCCCGAACAGCTTTTGGGCGGAACGGTGTCGTTTGCGCCGTGGAAAAATGCAAGCGGGGGTGCAGGTTCCGATCTGGTATAAAGAAGCTGTTAACACTATATTTAGTGTCTTCAGATATTCTACGCACCAGATAATGTGAATGTTATGTGACGTTAGCGTTGCATCGGCGTCAGGTTGGGGGCGGTTTCGCTCAGGGTGAGACAACGCTTTGATTGGGTCATCTTCCCGGCCCGTTAAGAAGCACCAACCTTCGATCAAGGAGAGTCATCCGCTGCGGTGGATGGCAGTCGGCGGACACAGCGTCTGCACGGTAAAAATGTGATGAGGCATTGACCGTTGCAGGCACTATATTTGGATTAGGGGCAAAGAGGACAAAATGCGCATCGAACGCCGGTTCACAAGGCAGGGCCAGAGCCCATACGCGGAGATTTCCTTCCGCAAGGCCACGAGCGAAATCAAGAACCCGGATGGCTCCGTTGTCTTCCGGCTGGAGAATATCGACGTTCCGGCGCAGTTCTCCCAGGTGGCCAGCGACATTCTGGCCCAGAAATATTTCCGCAAGGCCGGCGTGCCCGCGCGCCTGAAAAAGGTTGAGGAGAACGATGTTCCCTCCTTCCTTTGGCGTTCGGTGGCCGACGAGGAAGCCCTGAAGGGTCTCCCTGAAGAAGAGCGCTATGGTTCTGAAACCAGCGCCGCTCAGGTCTTCAATCGTCTTGCGGGCACCTGGACCTACTGGGGCTGGAAGGGCGGCTATTTCGATGGTGAGGAAGACGCCCAGACCTTCATGGACGAGCTGTGCTACATGCTCGCCACCCAGCGCGTTGCCCCCAACTCCCCGCAGTGGTTCAACACTGGCCTGCACTGGGCCTATGGCATCGATGGCCCCGGCCAGGGCCACTATTATGTCGACCCCTTCACCGGCAAGCTGACAAAGTCCAAATCGGCATACGAGCACCCGCAGCCCCACGCCTGCTTCATCCAGTCCGTTGGCGACGATCTGGTGAATGAAGGCGGCATCATGGATCTGTGGGTCCGCGAGGCGCGCCTGTTCAAATATGGTTCGGGCACCGGCTCCAACTTCTCGCATCTCAGAGGCGAAGGTGAAAAGCTGTCCGGCGGCGGCAAGTCGTCGGGCCTCATGTCCTTCCTGAAAATCGGCGATCGCGCCGCCGGCGCCATCAAGTCGGGCGGCACCACGCGTCGCGCGGCCAAGATGGTGGTGGTCGATGTCGACCATCCCGATATTGAATCCTATATCGACTGGAAGGTGAAGGAAGAGCAGAAGGTTGCGGCCCTCGTCACCGGTTCCAAGATCGCCAGGAAACATCTCGACGCCATCATGAAGGCCTGCATCAATTGCGAAGGCGCCAATGATGATTGCTTTGACCCGTCCAAGAACCCGGCGCTGAAGCGCGAGATCAAGGCCGCCAAGCGCAATGCCGTGCCGGAGAACTACATCCAGCGCGTCATCCAGTTTGCGCGCCAGGGCTATACCGATCTCGGCTTCAAGACCTATGACACGGATTGGGATTCGGAAGCCTACCTCACCGTTTCCGGCCAGAACTCAAACAATTCCGTTTCCTTGAAGGACGACTTCCTGCGCGCTGTCGAGGCTGATGGCGAGTGGAACCTGATCAATCGCATCGACGGCAAGGTCGCCAAGACCGTGAAGGCCCGCGACCTGTGGGAGAAGATCGGTTATGCCGCATGGGCATCGGCTGATCCGGGCCTGCACTACAACACCACCATGAATGACTGGCACACCTCGCCGGCCGCGGGTCCGATCCGCGCCTCGAATCCGTGCTCGGAATACATGTTCCTTGACGACACGGCCTGCAATCTCGCCTCGATGAACCTCCTGCAATATCGCAACAAGGACGGTTCCATCGACATCGCGGCCTATGAGCACACGGTGCGCCTGTGGACCATGGTGCTGGAAATCTCAGTGATGATGGCCCAGTTCCCGTCCAGGGAGATTGCAAAGCTTTCCTACGAATACCGCACGCTCGGTCTCGGTTACGCCAACATTGGTGGCCTTCTGATGACCTCCGGCATCCCCTATGATTCGCCTGAAGGCCGCGCCATCTGCGGTGCGCTGACCGCTATCATGACCGGTGTGGCCTATGCCACGTCTGCCGAAATGGCCGGCGAGCTCGGCCCCTTCCCCGATTATGAGCGCAATGCCCAGAGCATGCTGCGCGTCATTCGCAACCATCGCCGCGCCGCCCATGGCGAGAGCGACGGTTATGAGGGCCTTTCCGTCAATCCGGTGCCCCTCAAGGCGGAAGAATGCCCGCATGCCGATCTGATCGAGCATGCCCGCGCTGCCTGGGACCGCGCATTGGAGCTCGGCGAGAAGCACGGCTACCGCAATGCGCAGGCCACCGTCATCGCGCCCACCGGCACGATCGGCCTCGTCATGGATTGCGACACGACCGGCATTGAGCCCGACTTCGCGTTGGTGAAATTCAAGAAGCTGGCCGGTGGCGGCTACTTCAAGATCATCAACCGCGCTGTGCCGGAGGCGCTCCGTACGCTCGGCTATTCCGAGGCCCAGATCGCCGAGATCGAGGCCTATGCCGTCGGCCATGGCAATTTCGACCAGGCGCCTTCCATCAACCCGACGAGCCTCAAGGCCAAGGGTTTCGACGACGAGAAGATCGCCGCCGTCAATGCCGCGCTCAAATCGGCCTTCGACATCAAGTTCGCTTTCAACAAGTGGACGCTCGGTGAGGATTTCTGCCGGGAAAAGCTCGGCTTCACCGATGAGCAGCTCGACGATTTCTCCTTCGACATGCTGGCCGCCCTCGGCTTCTCGAAGAAGGAGATCGAGGCCGCCAACATCCACATTTGTGGTGCCATGACGCTTGAAGGCGCTCCGCATCTGAAGGATGAGCACCTGCCCGTCTTCGACTGCGCCAATCCCTGCGGCAAGATCGGCAAGCGCTATCTCTCGGTCGAGAGCCACATCCGCATGATGGCCGCTGCCCAGCCCTTCATCTCGGGCGCCATCTCCAAGACCATCAACATGCCCAATGAGGCGACGGTTGAGGACTGCAAAGCGGCCTATCTCCTTTCCTGGAAGCTGGCGCTCAAGGCCAATGCGCTTTACCGCGATGGTTCCAAGCTCTCGCAGCCGCTCAATTCCTCGCTCATCGCCGACGATGAAGAGGATGCCGACGATCTGGTCGAGGAACTGGCCGCAGCGCCGACAGCTGCCCAGGCCGCGACGATCTCGGAAAAGATCATCGAGCGCGTGGTCGAGAAAGTGGTGCGCGAGCGCGAGAAGCTGCCCAACCGCCGCAAGGGCTATACCCAGAAGGCTGTGATCGGCGGGCACAAAGTCTACCTGCGCACCGGCGAATTCGACGATGGCCGCCTCGGCGAGATCTTCATTGACATGCACAAGGAAGGCGCTGCCTTCCGCGCAATGATGAACAATTTCGCCATCGCCATCTCGCTCGGTCTGCAATATGGCGTGCCGCTCGACGAATATGTGGAGGCCTTCACCTTCACCAAGTTCGAGCCGGCCGGTATGGTCATCGGCAATGATGCCATCAAGAACGCCACGTCGATCCTCGACTATGTGTTCCGCGAACTGGCCGTTTCCTATCTCGACCGGTCCGACCTTGCCCATGTGGACACGTCCGACTTCACCAATACCGCGCTTGGCCGCGGCATCAATGAAGGCAAGGCCCTGCCCTATTCAAAGGGCCTGACCCGCGGCGCACCGCTCAAGGTTGTCTCCGGCAAGTCCGGCGAACCAAAGGGCTCCTCCGGCAGCACGGTGCGTGCTGTTTCCTCCGGTGCGACAGTGCATGCGCTGAAGCCGGCGGTTGCCGGCCTCCAGGAAGAGGCCACGGCTTTCCGCCGCGACTATGAGGAACGAGCGAAGGAACTGGCCGAAGAGGTGGCGCAGGAAGGTGATATCAACGACGTCTTCACCGAAGCCGCTGCAACCGAGGCCGCCGACGCCAAGAAGGTCGAGACCCACCGCCGTCAGCAGGCGATCATGCAGGGTTACACGGGCAACATGTGCTCGGAATGCCAGAACTTCACCATGGTGAGAAACGGCACCTGCGAGAAATGCGACACCTGCGGCGCAACGAGCGGATGTAGCTGAGGCTCTCACTCTTTGACGATTAAAACCCGCGCTGCTCAGGCGCGGGTTTTTTCTTGGGCAGTGCTTTGACCGTCAACACTTCGACGGCCGTTATGGCATGGATCGATCTTCCATTGTCGCGACCAGCGCTTTAGAGCGTTTCAGTTTTTGACGGAAGCGTATCCAGCGTTTTCGAGATAGTTTCTGCATTCGGTTGGTTGGATCGTCGCGATGAGATGGCCGATGTGTCGCCATGTATCCTCGATGGTGCGCTTCTGGGCCTGTCGCATCCAGTGCTTGATCTTGGCGAAGGCCTGCTCGATGGGGTTCAGGTCGGGGGAATAGGGTGGTAGGAACCAGAGCCTTGCTCCAGCGGCCTTGATGGCCTGACGGATGGCCGCAGCTTTATGCGATCCGAGATTGTCCATGATGACGATGTCACCAGGTCTGAGCACAGGCACGAGCTGCTGTTCGACATAGGCGCGGAAGCACTGCCCGTTAATCGGTCCATCGAAGACGCAAGGCGCCGTCAGCTGGTCGCAGCGCAGCGCGCCGAGGAAGGTCAGCGTGCGCCAGTGGCCGTGCGGGGCGAAGCCGCGCAGGCGCTTGCCCTTCTGTCCCCAGCCGCGCAGCGGGGCCATGTTGGTCTTGATCCACGTTTCATCGATGAACACCAGCTTGTGTGGATCGAGATCCGCCTGAAAGGATCGCCAGCGCCGCCGCCTGCGGGCAGTGTCGGCGCGGGCCTGCTCAAGGGCGAACAGTGTTTTTTTTGAACCGAAGCCCCTCACGGCGCAGGAAGTTCCACACCGTGTCGTGCGACACCTTCACCCCGCGCGCCGCCAGTTCATCCTTCAGCCCGTGCAGCGTCAGATGCGATGTCTGGTTGATACGCTCGACGATGAATGTCCGATGCGGTTCCAGAACGCGCTTGCGATGCCCACCCATCTTGCCGGGCGCCACCGAGCCGGTAGCCCGGTAGCGTTGATGCCACTTCACGACCGAGGAAACAGAAACCCCGAAACGGGCCGCGACAGACCGGCAGCTCTCGCCGCCTTCGAGCGCTCCGACAACGCGCTCACGAAGATCATTGGATAGAGGTGCTGTCATCAGATGCTGGCCTCCTTCCCAGCCAGCATCTTGAATCACAAAATCAGCAATCCGGGAATCCCTACCGATTCAGTAAAGCTCTGAACCGCTCTAGCGATCTCTTCCGCTGAATGGTGTCACGAACATCAAAATGCTCCTCATACCAGACAAGCCGCGTTACCGCTTAGCGGCGCGTAAAACCAGCGCCCTTCCCGTCCTTGTGCTCGACAATCCGGCGTCCAAGATCGTTCGTCACGCCGATATAGATCGTGCCGCGCTTCTGGCTGGCGAGCATATAGACGTAACCGGTCATAGCCTGAAGCTTGGCGCCAGGAACCTGTCCGGCCAATCGACCGTCAAAGCCGCCCTGCGCTCGCAAGGAGAGCCCGCCGCTACCCAGCCTTCGTAAACTCCAGCGCCGGCACCGTGCGCTTCGGGTCGATCTCATAGGTCTCCACGCTCACCACGCCATGCTCCACGAAGGGATCGGCGGCAATGCGTGCATCATGGGCTTCACGGCTCTCCCCATGGGCAATCACCGCTCCGCCGCCCAACTCCAGAGAGCCGACACTCAGGAAAACACCATCGGCAAACCCCTTGGCGATCCATTCATTGTGGCCAGCCATGAATTCCCCAGCGGCGCTTCGGTTCTCGGCAAACTTCAAAAGAGTAACAAACATGCAAATCCAGTCCCTATTGTGAAAGTGAAACAATCCGGTCGTCGAGCCAGCAGGTAATGTCCGCCACTTCCCGGCGGATGAACGCTTCGTCCTTGAACGCGGTGGCGAGCGAAGCCACCCCCTGCGACCAGGCCAGCACATGCAGCGCCCATTCCCGCGCCGTCTCATCTGCGCCCAGCGCCCTGAACTGCTTTTCAAGCCAACGCGCAAACAGGCCGAAAATCTCCGCCGCCCGTTCCCTGTGGACATGATCGAGCTTGGCAAGCTCGGCGCACAGCGTGCCAACCGGGCATCCATAGGCCATGATCGGAGCACGGTTGGCGATCAGAAGCTCGATAAAGGCGACGATCCGCTCGCGCGGTTCCGGAGCCTGCGATTCCCATCCGTCCAGCATTGCCGAGGTGCGCTGAAGCCGCCGGTCAATGACAGCATCCAGAATCTCGTCCTTGGTCTTGAAATAATAATAGAAATTACCCCGCGAGATGCCGATATCGGCGGCGATATCCGCAAATGACGTCGCCTCGAACCCGCCCCGATAGAACAGATCATCAGCGATTTCGACAATCTGCTCACGGGTGGAAACGGCAGCCATGAAGACCTCATTGCGAATGATCTACGTCATTAGGACAATTGTCCAAATCATGCAAGCCACCGCCACTCCCTCACCGCTGCGCCGAAACCAGAAGCATCATCGGCCGCTCCAGTTCTTCGGCCAGTTCCGGCATCTGCGCAATCTGCGCCTCGGTCGGTGCGAACTCCCTGATTTCGCGCAGCGCAAATCCGGCTCCGATCAGCGCGTTCAGCGTCGTCGCCATCGTGCGGTGATATTTGACCACGCCCTTGGCGAACCAGTCGGTCCGCCGCTCCCCCTCAAGCGCATAGCAATTGACCGGCCAGGTCTTGTGCCCGTCTTCGTCCGGCAGCCAGCGCGGCCGCATGGCCGCCATGAAAACCGGATGTTCGATGGTGAACACGAAATGCGCGCCTGGTGTCAGCGCTCCGTGGATCGTCCGCACCAGCCGATCGAAATCACGGATGTAATGAAAGGTCAGCGCGCTGAACGCGAAGTCGAATCCCCCTTCCGCCAGGTCCAGCGTCTCCAGATCCGCAATCCGATAGTCGATTGCCGCATCGTCGGTATCGGCGCGCGCCCGCGCAATCATGTTCTGCGAAATGTCGAGCCCGAGAACGCTCTGCGCCCCCGCCTCGCGCAGATAGCGCGATACCCAGCCGAAGCCGCATCCGAGGTCAACAGCCCGACGCCCCGTCACATCAGGCAGCATGGCCGCAATGGTTGGCCATTCCGGCGCGCCCGCCAGTCCGTGTACCTGCCGTGGAAGCTGGCTGTAGCCTTTGAAAAAATCGGAATTGTCGTAAATGTTCTGCGCCATTGATGGTCTCCATTTTTCAAAAATGGACAGGGTACAGATTTACGCACAAAACCCCGTCCGCGTCGCGGCGAGGTTGCCGGAGTGTGATCCGCGTCTATCTCTCAGCGTGGTTCAGGCTCCGGCATCTCGCCCTGGAAGATGCCGGTCGGCCGGGAAACGATATGAGTGTCCTGCTCGATCATGTCCTTTCCTATCCTTCTCCCTACCAGCACTGTCAAGAGACGCGATCCGGACAGCGGCCCATTCATGCCTTTCCGCTCACACGCCTCGCAACGCAGCTCCCCCCTGACTCAGCAGATTCACTCAGCCGATTCACTCAGCCGATTCACTCAGCCGACGCGGAATTTGGATCAGGCATCCATACAGCCTCTGGCATACCTTGGTCGACAGGCTGTCCTCACCCTCACGCGTTCACGACAGCGCAAAACTCGGCGCCTGTAAATCGGGAGGGCAAGCCCGACGCAGGACAGGACACATTCGTTAAAATTCGCGTATCCACCAAAACCCTGTCTTCATTCAACCCTGCTCCACTGTCCTCGGGGAGCAGGAAATGGCACGCTATTTCGATCTTTCTTCCAGATCAGGCAGAAGCGGCAGCGCCCGGCGCGCCGCTCCAGGACACGCGAGCAGGCGCAAGAGATGGCACCGGAGCTCACTCCAGGCGCTTAAGGACGGCTTCGGGCTCATCACACTCGCCCTTGTCGCCGGCTGGGCAGCAGCGCATTATTCCATCATCCCCACCGACACAATCTCAGGCCTCTTTGGCACCCCCCAATCGCAGAACCAGCCACATATTATGCGGTACTTCCCGATCTGTGGAAGCGGTAAGCGGGTAAACTGCATCGTGGATGGCGACACGCTCTATGTGAATGGCGAGAAGATCAGGGTGACAGGCTTCAACACGCCAGAACTGTTCTCGCCCGAATGCGCATACGAGAAGAAACTGGCCCGCCGCGCGCAGCGCCGTTTTCAGCAACTGGTCAATTCAGGTCCGTTCGATCTGCGGCGCACGAGCATGCGCGACGAAGACGTTTACGGCCGCAAGCTCAGAAGCCTCTACCGGGACGGCAAGCCGATCGGCGATCAGCTCATTGCCGAGGGCCTTGCCCATCGCTGGCGCGGTTTCAGGGAATCCTGGTGTTCCTGACGGAACGCCCTTTTGCCAGGGGATCAGCCGGCCACCTTGCCAAGCCAGCGCCACCAGGCGCTTTCGTCTCCGTGGAAGACGTTGAGGTCGATCCTGCCGTTCACGCCCTGGCTCAAGCCCGATCCTGAGTACTGCCAAAACACCCAGTCACGTCCCGGATAGACTTTTGAGGGATGCTCGGCCACGGCGCGCAGCCAGAACGGGTGGTTCGGAAACGCCCCCTTCAGATTGTCCTCGTAGAAATCGGGCGCGGTATAAATGATTGGCCGCTGTCCATAATGACGCTCGAGCCGATCCAGAAAAACCTGCATTTTTTCAATGACTTCCGCGCGCGATGGCTTCCACTTGCAGCTTGACTGGTGGTTCCATTCCACGTCCAGAACCGGCGGCAGCGCGCCTTTCACTTTCGGAACGTTGCGTATGAACCATTCCGCCTGGTCGGAGGCCCTGCGGCACCAGAAAAAGAAATGATAGGCGCCACGTCGAATGCCGGCCTTGGCTGCGCCATTCCAGTTTTTCTTGAACATCGGGTCGATATGGTCGACCCCGTCCGTCGCCTTGATATAGGCGAAATTGGCGCCACGCTCACGCAGCCTCTCCCAGTCGATGTCGCCCTGCCAGCGCGAAACATCGACACCGTGCACCGCGTGATGCTTTGGAGTGATCTTCCCGAAGTTGATGGGATGCGCATCGCCGAACTGGCTTCGATAGACCTTGCCGCGTGCAACGCTCTTGGGGCGCAGCGTCGGTTTTGGCGGCGTGATCATGGCCACCTGCTCAAGTGCGGGTGTCGAGACTCGGTCGGGCTCGGCAATGGCCGTCATGCCCGCCTCGCTCATATGACTGGCCTCGCTTTCAGCGATTGTGGCGTCCGGCAGTCCCACATCCGGCCTCACAATCGAGCTCGTAACCTCGCGTGAGGGCGGATCGATCTTGAGCGCGGCGTCAATGCTGGGTCCGCCAGTGCAGCCGGTCAGCACAAGCGTCAAAAGGACAGGTCGAAGGAATGCAGGAACACGCATAGACGATCTGCAGGAGTTCGAGGAATTTGGAAGCCCGGTGCCCGTTCCACCGGTTGAAAGGGCATTGTTATTGCAAACTTACCAATAAAGTTTGAATCGAGCTGTTAACCACGTTGTAAGGATGAAAAGGCGTGCGGCCCGTGTTTGCTTCCGGTAACCGGCAAATCGCGCCGCACCCGGTCCGTGTCACGCCAGTGCAATGGGCCCCTGAGAGCCGCGAACGGCATCGGGCCAGCCCTCACGAGACGCAGACTGTGGGAAAAATGCCGCACTGCATGGGCGGATTTCGGCTCACGGACGCTATTCGCGCGACATTCGGGCACAGGTCCGGTCTTTGCCACAATTTTTCGAGAACCGCATGCCAAGCGCCACCCAACGCTTCCACGCATCCGCGCCAAAGAAGCGAGCCACACCACATGAAATCCGGAATCCCATACGTAAGGAGAGTGTCCTTGTTCCACATCAAAGTTGCACGCGCAGCCCCACGCGTTGCGCGGCTCGTCATGTTGCTGCTCCTGCCTGCATTCGCTGCCGCCTGCACCACCACAGGCCGCAGCACCATCCCCGCGGCAGACGTCCCCGGTCCCATGCTCTCCTACTATCAGGAGATGTACCGCGAGATCGATGACAACGGCATCGTCATTCCGGCAATCGATGTCACCAGGATGGATCGCAAATATCTGCGCCAGATGGTCGATTATCCGACCAGCGAGCCGGTGGGCACGATTGTTGTCGATCCCGAAAACCGCTTCCTCTACCTGGTGATGGAGAACGGAAAAGCCATGCGCTACGGCATCGGCGTTGCCAAGGCGGGGCTCGAATATGAGGGCGACGGCATCATTGGCCGGAAGGCCGAGTGGCCCAACTGGGCCCCGACTCTTGCAATGATCAACCGCGAACCGGAACGCTATCGCCCGCTTGCAGCCGGCATGCAGGGCGGGATCGACAATCCACTCGGCGCGCGCGCGCTCTATCTATACAAGGACGGAAAGGACACGCTCTATCGCATCCACGGCACCACGGAGCCCTGGTCGATCGGCAGGTCGGTGTCTTCAGGCTGCATACGCTTGCTGAACCACGATATTATCGATCTCTACAAACGCGTCCCGCGCGGTGCCCGCATGGTAGTGCTTGGCAGCGGACAACCTGGCCCTGACATGGTCTGACCCACAAGCATGAATACCCTTGCCGGCTCTCGACCGGCAAGGGACGTTCTCCCGCAAAGCGCCTACTTGCGCATCAGGTCATCCGCTGTCCACGGCGCATTGACCTGGTCATCGTTCAGGAACGGCAACACGGTTTCGGCCAGCCTGGGCGAGACACCAATGTCGTAGTGCGTAAGATTCGGCAGGATCGCCAGGCGGTTCTGAGACATGTTCTCACGCTGCCAGCCAGCATCCTTCAGCCCGCCACCGAGCAATTGGTAAAATGCCACAATATGCTCAGGCCGATACATATCCGAATCCCCGAACACCAGCATCACAGGCATGCCCAATGTCTTCACATCCTCGGCGAAATTATAGGGCTTGCGCATGAAGGCGCCCATGCGGTCGAGCAGGTTCGGGAAGAGAGAGGGATCCGGCGCCACGGCGGCATAGGACTGATACATGGGCGTATCCTTCATCATCTCGGCCATGCCGGCCCCCACCTGAGCCTGCATCGGGAGCATTTCCGGATAGAAGCCGTCCTGCGCAAAACCCGTCGAGACAAGCGCTATGCGCCGCACCTTCTCCGGGTGCTGCACGGCAAGACGCAGCACGACGCCGCCACCCATGGAATAGCCCATGGCATCCACGCGGTCATAACCCAGTTGATCGAGAATAGAGGCCATATCATCGCCCATGGCCTCCAGGCTGATCGGACGATCACCGAGTTCACTGCGCCCATGCCCCTGCATGTCGACGGCAATGACCTCCCGTTCAGCCGCCAGCATGGACAACACCGGCCCGAACATCTCAATCAGTCCCAGCCCGCCATGCATGACGAGGAGCGGCTCCCCCTCCCCGTGAACCTGATAGTGATATCGAATGCCGCCAGCTTCCACCTCTCCGCTCCTGAGCGGTTTGGATATCCCCGCTTCCGCGCGCGCAGGCGTGCCAGCGAGTGATGTGAGGAAAAGAGCCGTACAAGCGGCAGCAAAGGCAGTTTTGAACATCGCGCTCTCCTGTCAAATCGGCCGTCGCTGCGACGCACCGTCATTGCGATGTCCGAAGGACGCAAACGGCCAGGCCGATCCGACAAGGAGACGCTTTTTTTGTGATGCAAAGGGCGATACCGCCGACAGGCATCGCCCGCAGCCTTCTCAGGGGCTCGGATTACCGATCCGCTGATGCAGATCGTCAACTGCCGTCTGCATCTCGTCTGTCCAGCGCACCTCGAGCGCATCGAGCGCCTCTTCGAGATGAGCCATCGTGGTCGCACCAATGATGTTGGAGGTCATGAAGGGCCGCGAGTTGACAAACGCATGCGCGAAGGTAGCCGGCGCTAGCCCGAATTCCCGCGCCATGACGTTGTAGGCTTTTGCAGCCTCCGGCCCACCCGGCTTTTCATACCGTTGAAGACGATCAAACAGAACCTTGCGCGACCCTTCCGGCATCGCGCCATCATCGTATTTCCCCGTCAGATAGCCCTGGGCCAGCGGCGAATAGGCAAGCAGGCCAATCTCTTCACGCTGACAGGTCTCCGCAAGGTTCACTTCAAAAGTGCGGTTCATGAGATTGTAGGCGTTCTGCAGGGAGACGACCCGGGGCCCAACACCTTTGTCGGCCTCGGCTATGAAGCGCATGACACCCCAGGAACTCTCATTGGAAAGACCGAAGTGACGAATTTTTCCAGCTTTCACCAGATCATCGAACACCGCCAGCGTTTCCGCAATGGGCGTTTCATCAGCCAGCGGCTCCGACATCGCCGTGACGCGTGTCGGGTTGGAGCCAAATGGATTTTCACGGTCTGGCCAGTGAATCTGGTAAAGGTCAATATAGTCCGTCTGCAGCCGGGCAAGCGATTTTTCGATGGCATCCATAATGTCGGCGCGCACCAGCTTCGATGGCCTGTTGCCCCGGAACCATTCATTGGCCGTGCGGCCGATCACCTTGGACGCTATGATGACCTGATCGCGATTACCCCGCGCTTTCATCCAGGTTCCGACAATGCGTTCCGTACGTCCCTGCGTCTCCGCCTTCGGCGGGATCGGGTATAGTTCGGCCATATCGAGAAAATTGACGCCGCGCTCCACCGCGCGGTCCATCTGCTGGTGGCCTTCCGCCTCGGTGTTCTGCTCGCCATAAGTCATGGTGCCCAGGCAAATCTGAGAAACAAGGAGGTCGCTGCGTCCAAGACGGCGCTTTTCCATCAAAACTCTCCGGGTGCTGAAAACAGGCGCGAACGCGCCAATCGACACATCATAAGCCGGTTGCCGTGACACGCAAGCTCTCATGAGTTGATGGCACGACACCAACCGATGCGCCATAAAATGGTACAGGATTGTTCATACAACCGGTGTTTTCAGATCGAACAGGGCGGGTCGACTAGGACAGATTGAGGACAACCATGTTCGTTTCATGCCGCACCTTACTCAAAAGCATTGCCCTTGCTGCCAGTGTTGTCACCGGCACAGATGCGCTGGCCCAGGAAGCGGAGAAGGATATGCTGACCATTTCCGGTGAACTCACTTATCTCGTGCGTATGGCGTTGCCGTCGGACAGTATGGCAATTGTTGAACTCCGTGATGCCATGGCCTCCGAGGATGTACCTCCTGTCGCGGAAACAAAAATCGCACTCAACGGAAAACAGGTGCCTATCCCCTTTAGCCTCTCGGTTCAAAAAGCCCGGTTTCAGCCAGAAGAAACGTACCAACTCTACGGCGCCATTCATGATGGCCAAAAGCTGCGCTGGACCTCGGGAGCGATCCTGATAGATCCCGAACAGTCAGAAATCGATCTCGGCACATTGTTGCTCGTGCCTGTCGGGACCGTACCACGCCTCATCCCTGTCGCCATGGACGCAATCATCGATATCGTGTGGATCGTAGAGGATATCGATAGCCGCGGCATCATCGACAGCTCGCGCGTATCGCTCAGCTTTGCCGGAAACGGCCGCGTCAGCGGCCGTGCCTCCTGTAACAGCTACTCGGCAAGCTGGACCGAGGAGAACGGCAAACTGGCGGTGGGTCCGGCTGCCACCACCAGAATGGCATGTGCGGAATCATTGATGGACCAGGAGCAACAATTCCTCTCCATCCTGCGCGATCTGAAATTCTACGCCACCACGCCAGAGGGCGCACTCGTACTCCAGACGATCGACGGTCGAAAGCTTCGCGCGTTTCCCGAAGGCTGATTTCAGGCAAAAGCGTCGGGCATCGATTCTTTTCGCCGGGCTATAAAATCAAGAAGCCCCTCTTCTATGCCCGGATCGAGTGGCGGGGCCTGATACGTGTCGAGCCAGCTCCGGGCGAGCTGGTTGGCGCGTTGCGCAGCAGTCTTCTCACCCTCTCCCGCCCATTGCTCGTAGGAATTGTTGTCGGCAATGGACGAGCGGTAGAACGCGGTCTGGAAATTGGCCTGCGTGTGGGCACAGCCCAGATAATGGCTTCCAGGCCCCACTTCGCGGATCGCGTCCATCGCCTGACCGTTCTCCGACATGTCCAGCGGCTCGCACAGGCGCTGTTGCATGCCGAGCTGATCGACATCCATCATGAATTTCTCATAGGAGGACACCAGCCCGCCCTCCAGCCATCCGGCAGCGTGGAGCACGAAATTGGTTCCCGCGAGAACGGTCGAGTTCAGTGTATTCGCGCTTTCATAGGCTGCCTGGGCATCGGGAATCTTGGAGCCTGTGAGCGAACCACCGGTCCGGAAGGGAAGCCCCAGACGTCGCGCAAGTTGCGCAGCCCCGTAGGAAACCAGCGACGGTTCCGGCGTACCGAAGGTGGGCGCGCCCGACTGCATGGAAATGGATGAAGCGAACGTGCCGAAAAGAACCGGCGCACCCGGACGAACCAGCTGTGTGAACGCTGCACCTGCCAGAACTTCAGCCAGAACCTGCGTCAACGTGCCGATGACCGTCACCGGGCTCATGGCCCCGGCGAGAATGAACGGTGTGACAATGCACGCCTGGTTGGCCCGCGCGTAAACCTTCGCCGCTCCCAGCATGGTTTCGTCGAAAACCATGGGTGAGTTGGCGTTGATCAGATTAATGACCACTGTGTTCTGATCGACAAAATCCTCGCCAAACAGAATTTTCGCCATGGCGATCGTGTCTTCGGCGCGGTCCGGCGCCGTGACAGAGCCCATGAAGGGCTTGTCGGAATAGCGCATATGCGCAAACACCATGTCGAGATGGCGCTTGTTGACCGGCACATCCACAGGCTCACACACGGTGCCGCCTGAATGATGGATCGATGGAGCCATATAGGCGAGTTTTACGAAATTACGGAAGTCCTCAATAGTCGCATAGCGGCGCGTTCCATCGAGATCCCGCACAAAGGGTGGACCATAGACCGGCGCAAAGACCGTGGAGTTGCCACCGATCTCCACAGAACGCTCCCGATTGCGCGCGTACTGCGTGAAGGTTGAAGGTGCCGTCTTCAGAAGCCCCCGGCACAATCCCCTGGGAAAGTGCACCCGGTCGCCTCTCACATCCGCCCCCGCCTCCTTCCAGAGAGATAGGGCCTCCGGATCGTCCCGAAACTCTATGCCAATCTCCTCGAGGATCGTATCTGCGTTCGCCTCCACGAGCGAGAGCGCTTCCTCATCGAGCACCTCATACGGGGGGAGCGACCGGCGAATATACGTGAGCTGTTGTCCTGGCCCTCCGCCGGCGCGTGCCGCCCGGCGGGCTGCTGCGCCACCGCGTTCGCCGCGTCCAGAGCGGCTCCGGCGCGGCAGATCCTGCGTTCCCTCGTCACCAGCCATCATCGTCATCGCGCAAACTCCACGCCAGGATCATCATGTGACTCACTCTGAGAGCCTAGCGTTTGCAGCCGCAATCTCCGTTCCGCGAGCGGCAGATGGTGTCGCAACTGGTGCGCGGAAGGGATCAGCACCGAAGCCGAAGTGTATAGCGAGCCGGCGCCTCATTCAGGAAGGCAGGACCAGCCGAACCCGGTCATTGGCGATAGGCAATGAATTTTCCGCAGATCTGCGCTTTCATTCCCACGCCCTTGCCGGGAAAAGGAGCACTCTCGGTGCAAATTCGCACGCGACGTTCACGCGCTCCGTTGAAGTTCACCACAACCAGCACCGATCGTGAAGCACCGGCACCGAGTGAGAAGTCCGGGGGCGATATGCGTGCGTCGATCGGCCTGAAATCCGCATCATATGCGCGAATGCTCACATCTATGCGATGTTTGTAGGGGTTGCGTGGCTGAACCCGCACGGCAAAACTGTCAGTGAAGCTGCGGATTTCTCCTCGCATGGGCGACATGGATTGCGACAAGGCCGGAGCTGTTCCGCACCAAGTCGCAATCAGAACTGCCAAAAACGGCCTGTACATGGTGCCTCTACTCACAGGTCACTGTGACAAAGGCTTTATACTCGCCTTTCTGAAAGATCGCATTGTTGGCTACCGCACGCAGATCGACCGAGACACTGCTCGCCCCCACTTCCAGTGGCGTCGTGGTCGAGCCAGCCACTTTCGGAGTGGTTGTCGCCCCCGTCGAACTATAGGTTGTAGTAAACGTGACCCCGCCCGTACCGACCGGTGCTGATAAAAAGGCTTCAGGCGTATCCAGCGACGTCTGAAACCCTGGACCTGTCGTATAGATCGTGGCCACACCCGCCCGACCACCTGCAGCCGCAGAATCCAGAACATCCAGGCCATCCCGAACGAGCAGACCATCGGACTGCAGCTCGATGGTGCAGCTCTCCTCAAGATTGGCACTAAAAGGAATATCCAGCTGCGTTCCGTACGAGGAGACGGTACCCATAAACAATAGTGCGCAGGAAAGAACATACTTCATAACAAAACCCTAGGTTGAAAATCAAGGGCGCCATGTAGTAGCAGAATATCACTCCGTCAACCAAAAACAGAGCATGCAAAGTAACTGTTATGAAAGTGAACAGGCGCGGTTAGCGCCTGCCCTTGTTGGACCACGCAGCGTCGTTTGCCCAGTTTCCGTCGGGGTTGGAGCGCATGCGCGGATCAAGTCCCTGCCGCATGAGTTCAACCTCAAGTTCCAGACGCTGCAATTCAAGCTGATAGAGCTTGTCGCAATCCAGCCGCCGGGGTTTTCGCCCCAGGGGCACAACCAGCCGCCCATAGGCGGAGATGCGCTGCGAGCTGTTATCTCCAATGACGCCCGAGTCCAGATAAGCACCGGAATTCGCCATGGACGCACGGCAGGTGGTCCCGTCCGCCGCCCTGATCTCGTCAAAGCCGTTGGGCATCACAACCCCCGGCAGCGTAACACCGGTCTGGTTCTGATTGACGATATACTGGTCGCTGTCCCCGTACACGGTGGATGCGCTCAGAAACAGGAGCGCTAAGGCCCCTGTCAATCGATACGATAAGCTATGAAACGTCCGCATACTTGAGCCTTAATGTTGGTGCCGCGGCCAGGAAACGGCACGCTTTCGGCACAGATCCTGACACGTCTGACCCGCTGGTCGTTGAACCCTATCGAGACAAGGACAGCGCGCGATGCTTTTCCTCCGACCATCGTCTCTGCAGGAGAAACCTGCGCGGCGACTGGCCGAAAGTCCTGATCGTAGACTTTCACCGCCATGCGAATTCTGTGCGGATAGGGATTGTATGGAAAAACCCGCACCGAGAACGTGTCGTCGAAACTCGATATCTTGCCGCGCATCGGCGTCATCGACTGCGCTGCGCTTGTGCCGCAGCCAGCCGCGAAAACCGCGGCCAGCACGACATGTTTCCAGACGTGACTATTCACAGGTCAGCGTCACCTCGGCCGTGTAGTTTCCGGCAGGAAAAACACCGACCGACTTTGTTGCGGACAGGTCGACATCGACATTGGTCAAGCCAAGCCCGAGCGGAGACGTCACCGAGCCCACCACATCGAGAAGCGTGGTAACCCCTGATGCGCTGTAATGGCTGGCGAACGTCACATCGTCATAGCCGCCAGCAGGCGCAAGAACAAAGGACGATGGCGCGGAAGTCGAAAGGTTGTACCCTGCTCCCGTGGTCACAACGGTAGCCGTACCTGAAACACCCCCCGCTTCGGTCGATGAAAGGACGTTCATTGCGACATTGGTGCTCAGGACACCTGGCGTTCCTACAGTAATCAGACATGTTGAAATGACGTTGCCGTTGAAAATGACCTTGTCGGTAACGGCGGCAGCGGGCGCGGTAAAAATGGCGGTAAGCAAAACTGCGGATAGAGAGGTTCTGAACATGACCCTGCTCCTTACAAACAAGCAGACAAGCCCCCTCTTGCAGAATGGATGAAACCGCACTCCGCTTAACATTCCACTAACATTCAACCTTAGATTTATAATTCATAATAATACAACCATATCCTCCCCGACCTTCTTTGCAGGAGCGGGCCTTTGGTATGCCGTCGCTTTCCTGACGGCTCAAGTCGCAAATCAGCTATATATTCAGCAGTTTCGCACCGTATTCTGGTGGCATCGCGCAATCGCGGCCAAACCGTGAGCGCGGCCAACCATGAGCGCGGCTCAAAGTTCAGCACCCGCGCGACATGACCAGCAGGAGGCAGAGCATGTCCGGCGACGAAATCATCCTCTCGGAGCTTCCCGACGACGAACTCGTGCAGCAGATGCACGACGATCTTTATGACGGGCTCAGGGAGGAGATCGAGGAAGGAACGCACATTCTTCTGAGCCGCGGCTGGCAACCCTATGAAGTGCTTACGGATGCTCTGGTTGAGGGCATGCGGATCGTCGGTGAGGATTTCCGCGATGGAATTCTGTTCGTCCCTGAGGTCCTCCTTTCAGCCAATGCGATGAAGGCCGGCATGGCCATACTGCGTCCGCTTCTTGCCGAGACCGGCGCCCCAAAACAGGGCAAGATGGTAATCGGCACAGTGAAGGGAGATATCCACGACATTGGCAAGAACCTGGTGGGGATGATGATGGAAGGCGCCGGGTTCGACGTGATTGACATCGGCATCAACAACCCGGTTGAGAACTACCTCAGTGCAATCGAGGAGCATCAGCCCGATATTGTCGGCATGTCAGCACTGCTGACGACCACCATGCCCTATATGAAGGTTGTGATCGACACGATGAAGGAAAAAGGCATACGGGAAAACTACATTGTCCTCGTCGGCGGCGCGCCGCTCAACGAAGAGTTCGGCAAGGCTGTGGGCGCCGACGCCTATTGCCGCGACGCGGCGGTAACCGTCGAAATGGCCAAGGAACTGATCAAGCGCAAGCACAACGTGTCGGCCGGCGCCTGATCCTGGCCAGGCTCGCCAAGCGGCGAAGCGTTAGTATGTGGAGCGCGATATGTCGCGTCCCGCGCTCTGGGTCGCATCGACCGCGCTGGCGGCATCCTTGCCGACCCCGCGAATTGTGTTGGCACAGCCAGCAGCGGATCCGGCGACGAGAATGAGAATGGCCAGCCGGGAAAGAACAGACAATTTCATGATTTGTCTCCATCGCAGATAGACCGCCCGAACAAACGGGACAGTTACAATGCAGGAACGCACGAAACCGCAAAAAGTTCTCGGCCCCGAAAAGGTTCTCGTCATTGCCTGTGGCATGATCGCGCGGGAGGTTCTGGCGGTGCGGGACATCCTTGGCTTCACGCATCTGGAGCTGACCTGCCTTCCCGCCGAATTCCACTATCGTCCCAAGCGCATCGCCCCCGCGATGGATGCGGCAATCATGAAGGCCCGGGCCGACGGCTATCGCAATGTCTTCGTTGGATACGCGGATTGCGGCACCGGCGGAGCGCTTGACCGTGTTTGTGAGAAACATGGTGTCTCGCGCATCGACGGCCCGCACTGCTTCGCATTTTACCAAGGGCTCTCGGCCTTCGAAGGCATTGCCGAAGACGATATGCTTTCCTTTTACATGACCGACTTTCTGTGTCGCCAGTTCGACGCCTTCTTCATGAAACCACTCGGTCTCGATCGGCATCCCGAATTGATCGAGGACTTTTTCGGCAACTATGAAAAGCTCGTCTACCTCGCGCAAACAGATGATCCACGGCTCGAATGCGTCGCACAGAACGCAGCACAGCTTCTCGGGCTGACATATGAAAAACGCAGAACGGGCTATGGCGACTTGGCAGGTGCGCTCGCTTCTGCGGCACAAAGCGCTTGATGTGTCGCGCGCGGTGCCATCAAATGGTTACATTGGCGATGCACTGCCCGAGGATACTGCGCGATTTTCAGGAGAGATTTTCATGCATCGCATTTTCCTCCCCCTTCTGGCGCTTGGCCTGAGCACGTTCCCGGTAACCGCACAGTCGCTGGTTCAGGAAAAGCTCGACATGGAACGGGCAGGCTTCGAAAAGGACACAGTGATGCAGCAGATCACCTACCGTGATGCTGCGCGTCTCGATGCCTATGAACGGATCCGCGCCGATGCCTTGAAGCAGGCCAGAACCAGCCCGACAGCAACTGATATTGCGCTTTTGGAAGAGATCGATCAGCGGGAGCAGCGGACCTTCGAGGGGTTCGACCTGTCAGGCGATTGGGAGTGCCGCACCATAAAGGCCGGTGGTCTGGTTCCGCTCGTGGTCTATGACTGGTTCCGTTGCAGGGTCAGTGACGATGGAGCCGGCTGGGCGCTTGAAAAACTGACCGGGTCGCAGCGCACCAGGGGACGATTTTTCACGCACAGCGATACCCGGCTGATCTATCTCGGCAGCTATTTCGTGTCGTCCGACCGCCCACCTTCCTACGGCGCAGGCCGCGCCAGCGATCAGGTAGCCTATGTTTTCCGCGACCGCGAGGATGGCTGGCGCATGGAATTTCCTGCTCCGGAGCGAGAATCAGAGCTCGATATTCTCGAGTTCCGCCACGCCCGATAAACTTTAACCAGCCGAACGATGCTTGCGGCTTCTGTCATGAAGGCTTAACGGCATCCAGACAAAACTGTACGTCATCCTGGTCGGGATTCGAACGGCTGGCTGCAAGAGTGGAATGAAGGCGGAGGGAATGGATTTGGATATGGTGTCGGGCGCACCGCCGGCTCACCTTCCGCCGCGCCGGCTATCGCGCATTTTTCGCGACCTCGCCAAGCACGCTGAAGACAGGGTCACCATCGGCGAAATCCGCCAGGCGCTCGGCGACCGCAGCTTCGCCACCCTTCTCGTCTTTTTTGCCAGCCTCAACCTCCTGCCCTTCCCCCCCGGCAGCACCCTCGTGCTTGGGCCGCCGCTGGTCCTGGTCGCCCTGCAGATGGTGATGGGCAATCGCACCGTCTGGCTGCCGCGGTTCCTGCTAAACAAGGCGATCGGCGCCGACAAATTTCGCCACATGAGCGAACGGCTCATCCCGCGCCTGATCTGGCTGGAGCGCCTGATCAAGCCCCGCTATTGGCCGTTTGCACGCGATCACGCCGACAGGATCATCGGCCTTGCCGCACTGATCCTGTCGATTGCCGTGACACTCCCTATTCCACTCGGCAACTGGTTTCCCGCCTTCTCCTGCGCGCTGATCGGGCTCGCCCTTTCCGAGCGCGATGGCGTCCTTCTCGGTATTGCCATTACATGTGGCGTCCTCTCCCTCATGGTGATTGCCGGGGTGGTGGTCGGTGCCAGCATGATGGCCGGTGCGGTGATGCACTAACCCGCCGCTACTCTTTCCTTTCACGTCGCATTTGAATGCACGCGCGTCGCCTTGCAGCAAGCGGGCGCGCGGCAATGCGGCAATTCTGAAAATCAAGGAAGGAACAGGCGCCTATGGCCCAGCTGATCATTGTATATTGGCGCGACATCCCCGCTCAGGTGATTGTCAGAAAGGGGCGTCAGGCTGCCAAACGCGAACTGCCCCCGCGCTTTGCCGAGGCCATCGACATGTGCGCCATGCGCGTCGGGGCCCGGGACACGGATGCCTATCTGGCCGAGTGGCGGCGCGGGGAACCGGTCACCGTCAGCGATGATCTGGATACCGAGGCAGACCAGGCATTGCGCGCGATCGACAGTGATTTTGACAGGGATCGCCTTCTGGCGCTCGTCGAGGCAGGTGGCCATGCCGATCGATAGCGCCACAAAGCAAACGTCCATCACCCAGGCAACACTGGTAAAAAAGGCGCGTGAGAATCTCGCCTACAGACCAGCCGATGTTTCACCACAGCGCCGCGTCCAGCGACGCTACACCATGCGGCGTTGGTCGGTGCGCCATGCGCGCTTTCTTGAATGGGTCTACGCCCGCTTTTCGCATTTCTTTCTTCTGCTTCACCCGTTCTGGAACGCCGTGGGCTATGCACGCGCTGAAACGCCGGTGAAATTCGTAGAGCGCCATTTGAAGGGATTGATGTTCGATTGCCGCATGTGCGGCCAGTGCATCCTGTCATCCACCGGCATGTCATGCCCCATGAACTGCCCCAAGCAATTGCGCAACGGCCCCTGCGGGGGGGTGCGGAGCAACGGGAACTGCGAGGTGGAACCTGAGATGCCATGCGTCTGGGTGAAGGCATGGGAAGGTGCCCAGGCCATGCGCGGCGGCGAAGCGATTTTCCACGTACAGCACCCTGTCGATCAGTCCTTGAGAGAAAGCTCCGCCTGGTTGAGGATCACGGCACAAGCGGCGCGCGCTCGGGAAACCGGACGGAGCGATGCTACATGATGTCCCGCCCGCCGCAGATCGACGAAAACCCGGATGGCGTCGACCTGCCGCTGGAGCCCCTGCCCGGCCATTCTTCGCGTGGCCGACTGGAACGCGTGCTTCGGCGTGGTGAATTCGCGGTGACGGCAGAACTAAACCCACCCGACAGCGCCAATGCGCAGGATGTCTATGAGCGGGCGGCAATCTTCGACGGATGGGTCGATGGCATCAATGCCGTGGATGCCTCCGGTGCCAATTGCCACATGTCCTCCATGGGCATCTGCGCACTGCTCACCCGCATGGGCTACGCCACGATCATGCAGATCGCATGTCGCGACAGGAACCGCATCGCCATACAGGGCGACGTTTTGGGAGCCGCCGCCATGGGCGTAGGCAATATCATGTGCCTGACGGGCGATGGCGTGCAGGCAGGCGACCAGCCGGGAGCAAAACCCGTTTTCGACCTCGACTGCATGTCGCTTCTGGAGACCGTGCGGACCATGCGCGATGAGGAAAAGTTTCTTTCCGGTCGCACCCTCACAACGCCACCCGCCGTTTTTCTCGGCGCGGCCATCAACCCGTTTGCCCCGCCGTTCGACTTTCGGCCGCACCGGCTTGCCAAGAAGATCGCTGCCGGGGCGCAGTTCGTGCAGAGCCAGTATTGCTACGACGTTCCGATGCTGAAGAACTACATGAAGCGGGTGCGCGATATGGGGCTCGACGAGAAATGCTTCATTCTGGTCGGTGTCGGTCCGCTCGCCTCAGCGAAAACCGCCCGCTGGATCCGCTCGAACGTTCCAGGAGTCCACATTCCCGACGCGGTGATCGCGCGGCTTGAAGGTGCTCAAAAGCAGAAGGAAGAAGGCAAGCGCCTGTGCATCGACATCATCAACGAGGTGAAGGAGATCACGGGCGTTTCCGGCATTCACGTCATGGCCTACCGGCAAGAGGAATTCGTCGCGGAGATCGTGCACGATTCCGGGGTCCTGAAAGGCCGCAAACCATGGCAGCGTGAGCCGGGCCTCGACGATGCGATGGTGGCCGAGCGGCTCGATCACATTCTGCACGACAGTCCGAGCGAAACACCCGTCGACATGGTGAAGGATGCAAGCGAGGCGTCCGGTGAATGACAGAACCCGTAGGCATCAACGATCATCTGCATGGAAGCCCGCCATGCCCTCAGGAGGATGTTAAATGACCCGAACCATCGTCGCCTCTGCGAGCCGCGAAGTCGTGATCGACTTCGACCAGCCATTCTGCGTGATCGGTGAGCGCATCAACCCGACAGGGCGCAGGAAGCTCGCTGCGGAAATGGTGGCGGGCAACTTCGACACGGTCAAAAGCGATGCACTGGCTCAGGTCGCAGCCGGCGCCACGATGCTCGACGTGAATGCCGGCGTCACGGCAGTCGACCCCAACGCCACGGAACCCGGCCTGCTCGTTCAGACCCTTGAGATCGTGCAGGACTTGGTCGATGTCCCGCTTTCCATCGATTCCTCGGTGTCTGCCGCCATTGAGGCAGCGCTGAAGGTTGCCAGAGGCAGACCCCTGGTCAATTCGGTCACCGGCGAGGAAGAAAAGCTCGAAGCCATCCTGCCGCTGATCAGGAAGTACGACGTGCCTGTGGTCGCGATCTCCAATGACGAAACCGGGATTTCCGAAGACCCCGATATACGCTTCGAGGTTGCGAAAAAAATCGTCCAGCGCGCCGCCGACCATGGCATTCCTGCCCACGACATCGTCGTGGACCCTCTGGTCATGCCCATCGGTGCCATGGGCACGGCGGGGCAGCAGGTCTTTCGTCTCCTGCGCCGCCTGCGCGAGGAATTGAAGGTCAACACCACCTGCGGCCTGTCAAACATCTCCTTTGGCCTTCCGCACCGGCACGGCATCAATGCGGGCTTCATCCCCATGGTGATCGGGGCCGGCATGACCAGCGCCATCATGAACCCCTGCCGTCCACAGGAGATGGAAATGGTGCGCGCGGCCAATGTGCTGAACGGAACGGATCCCAACTGTCAGAACTGGATCATGACCTATCGCGATCACCAGCCCGCCGCATCCGGCGAGGCGGTAGCGGCCGCTGCAGCCCCCGCTTCCTCCGGCGGGCGGCGGCGCGGCGGTCGCGATGCACGTCGAGCTCGGGGGTGAGAGAGTGTTGATTGCGTCTACGAACCGCCCTGCGCCTGCCGGCATCTCCTGCCTGACAAACAGGCCTCGCCATGAATGACGATCCCCTCGTCCTCTTCATGCCGTCTGGCAAACGCGGGCGATTCCCAAGAGGCACGACCGTGCTCGACGCCGCGCGGCAGCTCGGTGTCTATGTGGAGAGCGTATGCGGCGGACGTGCCACCTGCGGGCGGTGCCAGATAGAGGTGCAGGAAGGTCATTTCGCCAAGCACAAGATCTCTTCATCCCCGGACCACGTCTCCCCGCTCGGCGCCAAGGAAGTCCGATACGCTGAAAAGCGCGTGCTGCCGCCGGGCCGCCGCCTTTCCTGCTCCGCCACCATCGAGGGCGATCTGGTGGTGGATGTGCCGCAGGACGCCGTGATCAATGCGCAGATTGTGCGCAAGGATGCGGATACCCGGGTCATCGAGCGGCGCCCGGCCGTGCACCTTTGCTATGTCGAGGTTGAAGAACCCGACATGCACAGGCCGCTCGGCGACCTCGACAGGCTGAAAACCGCTCTGCAGAGAGACTGGAGCTTTGACCGCATTGAGGTGGACGCGCATCTCCTGCCACAGTTGCAGGCGATATTGCGCCAGGGAGCATGGGCTGTGACAGCAGCCCTGCATCAGGGCGCTGATAACGGCATTGCCCGGCTCATTGCCCTGTGGCCAGGCCTGAAGAATGAAGCCTACGGCCTTGCCTGCGACATCGGCTCCACCACCATCGCCATGCATCTCGTGTCGCTTCTGTCAGGCCGCATCGTCGCCTCGGCCGGCGCATCGAACCCGCAGATCCGCTTTGGCGAAGACCTTATGAGTCGGGTCTCCTACGTGATGATGAATCCGGATGGACGCGAGGCAATGACCCGCGCCGTGCGCCAGGAAATCTCGAAACTCGTGCAGAAGGTCGCCGATGATGGCAGCATCGAGCGAAGCGATATTCTGGACGCCGTCTTTGTCGCCAACCCGATCATGCACCATCTGTTTCTGGGCATCGACCCGACGGAACTTGGTGGTGCGCCCTTCGCGCTGGCCGTTTCCGGTGCGGTCAGACTCAAAGGCGACGACTTGAAGCTCAACCTAAATCCGGGCGCACGAACCTATCTCCTGCCCTGCATTGCCGGCCATGTGGGAGCCGACGCGGCTGCCGTCACCCTTTCGGAAGGCCCGCATCGGCAGGATGAAATGATGCTGATCGTCGATGTGGGGACCAATGCCGAGATCGTCCTTGGCAACAGGAACCGTGTGGTCGCCGCATCCTCCCCCACCGGCCCGGCCTTCGAGGGTGCGGAAATCTCCTCAGGCCAGCGCGCTGCCCCTGGTGCCATCGAACGTGTGCGCATCGACCGTCATACGCTCACCCCGCGTTTCCGCGTGATCGGCAGCGAACTCTGGTCGGACGAACCGGGTTTTCCCGCTTCGCTCGGCCAGACCGGCGTCACCGGCATCTGCGGCTCGGGCATTATCGAAGTGGTCGCGGAGATGTATCTCGCCGGCATCATTTCCGAAGATGGCGTAGTGAATGGTGCGCTGGCGGACCGCAGCTCACGCATCGTCGCCGAGGGACGCACATTTTCCTACGTGCTTTGCGAAACCGGACCGCGCATCACTGTCACCCAGAATGATGTGCGGGCCATCCAGCTTGCCAAGGCCGCGCTCTATGCCGGCATCAGACTTCTGATGGAAAAGCAGGGTGTGAAGACCGTCGACACGATTCGCTTTGCCGGCGCCTTCGGCTCCTTCATCGATCCGCAATACGCCATGGTTCTGGGTCTCATTCCCGATTGCGATCTCGCGCGGGTCTCAGCAGTGGGAAACGCTGCCGGAACAGGTGCACGCATGGCGTTGCTCAACCGCAATCACCGCCGCGAAATTGAAGAGACAGTCGGGCGGATCGAAAAAATCGAAACGGCCCTGGAGCCGAAATTTCAGGAGCATTTCGTCCACGCAATGGCGCTTCCCAACAAGGTCGACCCGTTTCCGAAACTGGCCGAACAGGTGCAGCTCCCTCCCCGCTTGATGTCAGACGCCACAACCGACGAAACAGGTCACGCGCGTCCTCGCCGTCGCTCCCGTGAGGAGCGGGCGGCACGAAGGCGGCAGCGTTAGTAAGACGCGCCAACGGATGCGAAACGCCACGGACCATTAAGATAGGTCCTGCACCCGGGCCACGGCTTTCAGCATGTTATCGGTGATAGACTGGCGCCAGCCGGCGCTTTCCGCCCAGGGATCCGCAGCCGTCAACCGCTCGGCCATAGAGGCCAGCTTGAACGCATTGGACGAAGCAATGGTCTGAAGCTCGCGCCAGGAGACAGGCGTTGCCACCGGCGCTCCGGGCTTTGCCCGCGTCGAGTATGGTGCGATGGCCGTGGCGGAGCGCTCGTTGCGCAGCCAGTCGACAAAGACCCGCCCCTCCCGCTTGGCTTTCGATGCTTCCGCCAGAAACCGCTCAGGCTCGTCTTCGGAGAGACGCTTCGCAAACCCTCTGGCGAAATCCTTGACATCAGGCCACTCCCGGCGTCGCTCCAGCGGCGCGATGACATGGATACCCTTGCCTCCTGTCAGAAGAGGCACCGTGCGCAGGCCGAGATCGGCCAGCCGATCACGCACCGAAAATGCGGCGCTTCGAACCGCATTGAAATCGAGTTCCTGGTCCGGATCCAGGTCGAAGACCAGTCGATCGGGGGACTCAAGACGGTCAACACGCGAACCCCAGATATGGAATTCAAGCGTGCTCATCTGCACCGCAGAGATCACGCCGCTCATATCGTCGATGTAAAGATACTCATCCTTCTCGCCGCTTTTCTCGGCGATCATCAGGCGCCGTACCGTTTCGGGAAATCCTTTCGCGCCATGGCGTTGGAAGAAGCAGGGATTGTCCCGCCCGTCCGGGCAACGCACGAGACTGACAAGGCGCTTTTTGATATGCGGAAGCATGCGCGTTCCTGCATGCTCGTAGTAGCGCGCCAGATCACTTTTGGTCGTGCCAACCTCTTCGAACAGGACTTTATCCGGGCTCGACAGAGATACACCGCCGATCTGCAACCGATTGTCCGAACTCATCTGCACCGGCCTCCAGCTTGTTTAGGCCCCGACCGCGCGCGTTTCGTTCAAAACCGACCGGATTCGCTGAAAATGTCGAAAGTCGAGCGAATATGGTCGGCCGCAGCCCGCACCGGCGCCGAGGCATCAGGAGCAACGACCATGCCGATGTGATAGTTGCATAACTTGGGCAACCCGTCTTTCGGGCCAAGTTCCACGAGATCGTCCCGCAGGAAGGATTTGGGCAGCGGGGCGATGGCGAGATCCGACAGGATCGCAGCCCGCTGGCCGGCCGTGTGAGCGCTCATGTAGGCGATACGGTAATCGCGGCCATCATTTTCCATGGCGGAAAGCGCGCCGGCGCGCCAGGCGCATCCTTCCTCCCAGAGGGACAGCGGCAGCGGTTCACGCAGATGAGCGCAACCACCCTTGGCGCCAGCCCAGACGATGGGTTCGGTGAAGACGATCTGAACACTGCTGTCTTCAGATCCTTCAGTGCAGGTGAGAAGTGTAAGGTCGAGCTGCCGGTTGGCCATGCGCTTGCGCAGGTTCGCGCTCTGGTCGATGACCACATCAACGGCAATGGAAGGGTGGGTTTCTGCAAAGCGTTTGAGAACGCGGGGTAAGATGCGCTCGCCATAATCGTCTGGCGATCCTAATCGAACGATGCCGCTGATATCGGGCATGACGAACTTGGAAACCGCTTCCCGGTTCAGGGCCAGCAATCTCCTTGCATAGTTCAATAATAACTCACCATCTGCTGTGAGTGACACCGATCGCGCATCGCGCTGGAATACCGAGCGTCCTAACATTTCCTCGAGCTTCTTGATCTGCATGGAAACGGCTGAGGGCGTCCGGAAAACCGCGTTGGATGCTGCGGTGAAGCTGCCGGTCTCGGCGATCGCGACAAAGGTGCGCAGAACGTCGAGCTCCAATAAGGGCATCGGATGATTGAGGGGGGCGTTCATGCCGTTCTCCATTCAATAACTTTGAACAAAAGGATCATTCGATTGTGTTTGATTGAACATCAACCTTGCGGCATAGTCAACCTTGTCAGGCGATGACGTCTGGCAAGCAGCCAGACAGAGGAGAAGGACAATGTCTGTATTCACACGCATGAACCAGTATGTCCGCCACTACCGGACAGCTTTGAACCGTCGGCGGACCGAGCGTCTGATCGACACGCTTCCTGCAGAAATCCGCAAGGATATCGGTTGGCCCGCACACTATACCGGCATCCAGTCCGACGGACAGGACAACCGCAGCATATCCCGTTTCTGAAGGCACGTCCTGGCAAGGAGGAGTGTGGAATGACATTGCTGACAAAGGCCCTGAAGGCCGTGCGCGATTTCGCGATCGAATTCGATGCAATGACCCATCACGCGAAATATGGCACTCACCCCACGGAGAAGCCCAGGCCATCTGGCCGGTGCTCACACTGATATGAGAGCAAAAGCCACGCGCTTACGCGCAGCCCATCATAAATCAGGCTGACCCCGACCCGCATGTCGGGGTCTTTTTTTTTTGCAAACCTGGCGCTGCAGACCACGTGGATGTCGCTTTTTCTAACGTGCACTTCGCATTTTCCATCTCCCCGACGGCCCGCAAGCGATAACTTACCGCTATCGAACGAGCGACCCCACTCCATCATACATGAGAAGGCGCTTGGTGAGAGCCGATTGTCTTTCGATAAACGTGTCTTTGGAGCGCAGAATGAAGCTTTTTGCCCGCTTTATACGCCGTCAACGAGGCTCGAACCCGAACACGGTGTTCGCCCGTCAGCGGTTCGGCAAGACGATGCCGGGTGAGACCGGCGCACTCGCCGCTTCTCGGTTCGGTTTTCTCGTCAACTGACCGATCGATCCATCTCAGGCCTTGGTGAACGACCACCGTGCCACACCGGCGCGGTGGAGAAGAGCGTTTACGCACTCGGCACGTCGGCAACAATCGCAAGTGCCAGTAAAACGCGCCCAGCGCGACCTCCCGGATTGACAGAAAACCCGTTTCCTGATGACGCTTGGATGACAGCGACCTGACCCGGGAAGCGGGCGTCATGTGCGATCGGGAGGCACCATGCCGGGCGAGAACCATCATAAACGGTCAATCGTTTTCTTTCTCATCCCCGACTTCACCATGATGGCTTTCTCGGCGGCCCTGGAACCTTTGCGAACTGCCAACCGCATGGCCGGCCATGAAGCCTATACGTGGCGACTGGCAAGCAGCGACGGAGCCCCCGTACGAGCATCGAACGGCGTGGAGGTGGCCGTCGGGTCTTCTCTCGCAGCCGAACGGCAGAAGATGGTCGGGCATGAGCGGCCCTCGATGGTCATCGTCTGCGGCGGCCTCAATATCGAGGATTACAACAACAAGACCGTATTTGCCTGGTTGCGTGAGGAGTACAATCGCGGCGTCGCCATTGGTGGGCTGTGCACGGCGGCCTATGTCCTGGCCGGAGCCGGCCTACTCACGGACCGGCGTTGCGCGATCCACTGGGAAAACCTGCCAGGTTTCGCCGAACGATACCCCCGCGCCAACGTGTTCGCCGACCTTTTCGAGACAGAGGCGAATATCTACACCTGCGCCGGTGGCACAGCGGCAATGGACATGATGCTGAAACTGATCGGCGAGGATTTCGACGAGAGCCTGATCAACCGTGTCTGCGAACAATTGTTGACGGAT
This sequence comes from Nitratireductor sp., assembly GCF_017794765.1. Classification (GTDB taxonomy): domain Bacteria; phylum Pseudomonadota; class Alphaproteobacteria; order Rhizobiales; family Rhizobiaceae; genus Nitratireductor. The sequence goes on from NZ_CP051236.1 coordinate 2,977,643, forward strand.
CGCGTCCGTAGCCCCTCCGACCGTCAGCGCCTGCCGCTCAGAGCCCGGCTTGGCGTTCAGAACTCCAAGGTGCTGACCATCATCGAATTGATGGAGGCCAACCTGGCCGAACCGCTTTCACTGGTACAGATCGCGGAGAATGTCGGCCTCTCGCGCCGCCAGATCGAGCGGCTGTTCCGGCAGGAGATGGGACGTTCTCCTGCACGCTACTATCTGGAAATCCGGCTCGACCGGGCCCGCCACCTCCTGATCCAGTCCTCCTTGCCCGTGGTGGAAGTTGCCGTCGCCTGCGGCTTCGTCTCGGCTTCACATTTCTCCAAATGCTACCGCGAACTCTACGCCCGCTCCCCCCAGCAGGAACGCGCTGACCGCAAGCAGCTTCTCGTCGCTTGACCAAAAAATGGATCGCTCGTGTCGGAGCGGAGGCGCGCCATTCGTCCTCGCAGCATAGACAACCAATGGGAAGCACCACAATGACCACGACAATCGACGTCACACCGTCCGCCGAAAACGAACTGGTTCTTGCGCGCATCATCGACGCGCCGCGCGAGAAAATCTTCCGTGCCTGGACCGAGCCGGAGATCCTCAGGCAATGGTTCGTGCCAAAGCCCTGGACCATCTCGAAGGTGGAGATGGATGTCCGCCCGGGTGGCTCCAGTCTTGTCGTCATGAGGGACCCCGATGGCAACGAGTATCCCAATCCCGGCGTGTTTCTTGAGGTGATCGAGAACGAGAAGATCGTAACGACCGATGCGTTCACCGAGGCCTGGAAGCCCTCACAAAAGCCCTTCATGACCATGATACTTACCCTGGAAGATGCAGGCGAAGGCAAAACACGCTACATCGCCAGGGCGCGGCACTGGAACGCGGACGATGTCGAAGCCCACGAGAAGATGGGCTTCCATGAGGGATGGGGCCAATGCGCCGAGCAGCTTGAGGAAATCGCCTCCAGACTGTAAGCGCCGTCAGGGGTCGCGCCACATCCAGGAGCGATCCCGCCACATCTTTTCACCGACAAGACAGTCGTAGGCACTGTGAAACTGGGCAAGCACCACCTGCGGTTCGTGCTTTTTCGCGTCGGCCAGTTCCAGTACCAGTTTGCGCCGAATGGCTTCGGGAAACTGTGACCACTCATTGACCGGGACGACAAAAGCGCCCGGCCCTCCGATCACGCAGTTTCGATAATAGGTATCGAGATCCTTGACGTCGAAACTGGTGGTCAGCCCCCCATTGGTCATCAGGGGCAGACCGTTGATGGTGATGCCCATATCCACCAGCCGGTCGCGTGCCGGTACCACCGGGCCGCCCTGGTTGTTGGGACCATCACCGGAAACATCCACCACACGGCGCAGCCCCCGGAACCCGCTTTCAGCCAACAGATCACCCGCAAAATTGAGCGCGCCCGAAATGGAAGTCCGCCGCGCACTGCTAGGGGGATTGGCCGACAATTGGTCGGCCACCCTCCGGGCATCGTCGGCAGAGGCAATCCGCGTCCAGGGTATGATGATCCGCTGGGAAAAGTGGCCTGCCCATTCAAAATAGGTCACGGCAATCTTTCCGTGCAGCCCGCTTAAAATGGCATTGACGACATCGTCGTGAACAAGGGCTTCTGCATAACCGCGGCGCTGTATCTCCAGTTCGCCTGACGACATGGACAGCGAGACATCGACAGCCAGAACGAGCTGGACATCAACGATTTCCTGAGCCGTCGCTGGCGGTGGGTCAGCAAAAAAAGCGCCAAGAACCCCCGCGAAAGCAGCAATCATGCCGCTTCTATAAAATCGCCGAGCCTTTGTTGACCTGCGCATGGCTCAGTGTAGCGCATGATCACTCGCGCACAAATCCCGCAATTTGGCGTAATCGCCCAGCGTCTGGCTCCCCTGAAGAAGTGCAAAGCACGACTTGCAATTCGCTAGCCGTCAGTGCGCAAGGCGGTGTTCTCCGGGTCGAACGGGCTTTCTCCGATCACCTTTGCCGGATGGAGCTTGCCCAGAATCCTGATTTCCAGCTCAGTCCCTGGCGCGGCATGCGCGGGGCGCACCATGGCGAGCGCCAGGCTTTTGCCCACCCGCCATCCATAGCTGCCGTGGGTGGCGCGCCCGACCAGTTCTCCTGCCTTGTAGATGGCCTCATTGCCGCGTGCGTCTGCATCAACCACACCACCCACCTCAAGGGTGACGTAGTTCCAGTTGAGGCCTTTCTCGCGCTGTTTGAGAAGTGCCTCACGACCGATGAAATCCCCCTTGTCGGTATGGACGAAACGGTCGAGCCCGCTCTCCCACGCCGTGTATTCGATGGAGAGTTCGCGCGGAATGAGACGATAACTCTTTTCGATGGCCATTGCCGTCATGGCGCGAATGCCGAAGGGCTTGATGCCGAATTCCGTGCCTGCCTCCATGACAAGATCGAAGATCAGGTTCTGCTGCTCGATGGGATGGTGCAACTCCCAGCCAAGCTCACCGACAAAATTCACGCGCAGCGCATGGGCGCTCGCCCGCCCGATGGAGACCTCCTTCCCCGAAAGCCAGGGGAACGCCGCGTTGGAGAGGTCCGCGCGGGTGAGCCTGCGCAACACGTCCCGGCTTTTCGGCCCGGCCAGAACGAACACACCATATTGCTGCGTCATTGGCCGCAGAGCAACGGACCCGTCCTCGGGAGCAAGCTTGAAAAGAACATCATGGTCATGCGTCTCATAGGCGCCGGCGGACACCAGATAGAACCGGCCCGGCTTCCATTCATAAACGGTAAACTCCGAGCGCACCCCGCCATTCTTCGTGAGCAGATGGCACAGCGCCACACGTCCCCGTTTCTTCGGGATACGATTGGCGAAAATACTGTCGAGCCAGGCCCTTGCGCCGGGTCCCGAAACCTCGATCTTGGCGAAGGCCGACATGTCGAGAAGCCCGGCATTCTCGTGGACGTTCCTGACCTCATCACCGACATGTTCAAAATAGTTGGAGCGCCGGAACGACCATTTCTCTACGACACGGCCATCCGCAAGCGCCGGCGCGTGATTGTGCTTCAAAAGCACGTCCGCACCAACCCCAAGTTCGCTTTCCGGCACCGCATAGCCTGCCGGCGCAAACCAGTTGGGCCGCTCCCACCCGTAAACGGAACCGAACACCGCACCGAGCCGCTTCATCCGCTCATAGGCAGGCGTGGTTTTCAGCGGCCGCGCGGCCGGGCGCTCCTCATCCGGGTAATGCACGGTGAAGACGTTGGCATAGGCCTCCTCGTTCTTCTCGCGCAGATAGCCCTCGGTGGCATAGGGGCCGAAACGGCGCGGGTCGACGCCCATCATGTCGATTGACGGTTCGCCCTCCACGATCCATTCGGCAAGCTGCCAGCCGGCACCACCAGCTGCCGTGACCCCGAATGAATGCCCCTCGTTGAGCCAGAAATTTTTCAGGCCCGGCGCCGGACCGATGATCGGCGAACCGTCGGGCGTATAGGCGATGGCACCGTTGTAGATCTTCTTGATCCCCACCTCGCCAAAGGCCGGAACACGCGCAATCGCCGTTTCCACATAAGGCATGAGACGTTCCAGATCCTCCTGAAACAGCTCGTATTCGCTGTCATCGGTCGGCCCGTCCACATAGCAGCAAGGCGCGCCAACCTCATAGGGACCGAGCAGGAGACCGCCATTCTCCTCACGCATATACCAGGAGGAATCGCTCTCGCGCAGGACGCCCATCTCCGGCAGCCCCGCTTTCCTGCGCGCGACAATGGCCGGGTGCGGCTCGGTGACGATATACTGATGCTCGACCGGGATCACCGGCACGTCGAGCCCGACCATGGCGCCCGTCCTGCGGGCGAAATTGCCGGTGCATGAGATAACATGCTCGCAGGCAATCCCGCCCTTGTCGGTGGTCACCGTCCACGATCCATCTGCCTCCTGTGTGATCGCCGTCACCGCGGTGTGCCGGTAAATCGTGGCGCCAAGATCGCGCGCGCCCTTAGCCAGCGCCTGCGTCAGATCCGCAGGCTGGATATACCCGTCGTCGGGATGCTGGATCGCACCGAGCAGCCCGTCCGTCTCGCAAAGCGGCCAGATCTCCTTCACCTGATCGGGCGTGAGAACATTGACGGGAATGCCGATGGTTTCTGCAATGCCGGCATAATACATATACTCGTCCCAGCGGTCCTTCGTGCGCGCCAGACGAATATTGGAGCATCGCGTGAAACCGACATTCATGCCGGTTTCCTCCTGAAGCTCCTGATAGAATTTCACCGAGTATTTGTGGATCTGTCCGACCGAGTAGCTCATGTTGAACAGTGGCAACAGGCCGGCGGCATGCCAGGTGGAGCCCGATGTCAGTTCCTTGCGCTCGATCAGAACCGCATCCGACCAGCCCTTTTTGGCCAGGTGATAGAGCGTGGAAACGCCCACCACACCGCCACCGATGACAACCGCGCGCGCCTGCGTTTTCATACTGCCACTCCCTCGTCGCTCCGGCCCGATCACGCAGGCAGGATGTCGCCCCTGATCCGAAACGATCCTAGTCTGCCGAAGACTGGCGTTCTTTGCCTGAATGCGACATCGCCGAAACGGCCCGCGCCATTAAGCAAAACGCTTGTTTTGCCCGGTCGATTAACTTCTTTTCACCGCCTGTCCGGTAAAACCGGCCTCAACGGCAGGATGTTTGTTTGCGGGGACACACATGACAATGGCGGTCGAACACACATCAACGGTGAAGCGGCGCGGATGGCTGACGAGCCCGGTGTCAGTTCTCGCCATGGTGGCGTTCGTCATGGTGGTGTTTCTCGCCCTGCCCGTTAATGTACCAATCGGCCCCATGTACTGGGACCTCTTTATTTACTTCGACGCTGCCAACAGGCTCTTCTCCGGTCAGGTTCCGGCCACGGATTTCTTCGCGCCGGTAGGGCCGCTCGGTTATTATCTGTTCGCTGGCGGCGTGAAACTCTTTGCCAGCGCGCAGCCGCTGCTTCTTGTCCACTGGTCTCTCTTTGTAGTCACCGCCCCGCTGATGGCGGTGGCGCTCTGGCAGGTGGATCAAAAATCGCGCGCGAAGGCGTTAGCGCTGCTCCTGCCATTTCTTGTCTTCGCGATCCTGCCTTTCAACACACGGGAGTTCTACTCATTCCCCGGTTCGGACGGGTTCGGCATTTACAACAGGCAGGTCTGCCAGCTTCTCTACGTGCTCATCGTGGCTCTCATCTATCTGCGCGACCAGCGTCTCCTGCTCATCTCCATCGTGGCCGGCATGTCCGGGCTTTTCCTGACAAAGATCACCGGTTTCGTGTCAGGCGGTTTGCTTTGCGCCTTTGCCTTTGCTGCAGGTCGACTGTCGCTGCGAACCGCTGTCACCTCCGCCGTCCTGTTCCTTGGCATACTCGGCATCCTGGAAATCTCGAGCGGTTTCACGCTCAACTATTTCGCCGATATCCTGGCACTGGTGGTGATGAACGAGGGAAGCCTTCTGCCGCGTTTCCTTCAGGCTGCGTCCCACACATTCGGCATTGTCGCTCCGGCAGGTCTTCTCGCGCTCGCTCTGCTCTTCCACGATCGCGCCCACCTCCTGGAAAAGCTTCGCTCGGGAAGCTTCCCGGGCATTGCTCGCGTCATCGACCATGAAGCGTTCTGGATCGTGGCGGTGCTCATCGCCGGCATTTTCTTCGAGACCCAGAACACAGGAAGCCAGGCGCTCATCTTCATATGGCCCGCAGTTCTGCCCGCCCTCACCCGGCTCTGGCAGACCGAAACGGCGCGCGGCCCGGCCTTTCTCGCCGCCGCCGCCCTTGCCGCTGCCGCAGCACTCCCGCCATTGGTCAACACGATGGAGCGCGCGGCCCGCACATATATCGGCGCGATCAAGAACGTGGAGCTGCCAAACCGCAATCTGAAAACGCTGGGTCGCGTCAACATGCGCCCCGAGGTCCTTCGCCGCTCCGAAAAGATGCTCGATTTTTACGTCCGGCACCGCGAGACCTATGCCGACTTCATTCGCATTCAGGAACTGCCGGCCTATATGTACTATTCGGAATTCGATTTTCAGGCAGCGCATCTTCTCGCCATTGACGGGGCCATGGACGCAATCCGTGAACTGGAAGCCGAACAGGGCATCAGGTTCGAAACCATCCTCAACCTCAATTTCGTCAACCCCTTCCCCTGGCTTCTCGACCGTCAGGCGCCCCTGCATGTGGCCATCGGCGCCGATCCGACACGCGCCGTCCCCCCGCCGGACACCGACGCGCTGGAAGCCGTCCGCCAGACGGATCTGATCCTGCACCCCACCTGCCCGCTGACCACGGCCAATGCGGATCTTCTGAAGATCTACGCACCTGCCATGCAGGAGCACGAGCGTATCACCCTGAACCAGTGCTTCGACGCCTATCTCAGCCCAGAGATGGCAGACCGGATCGAATAGGCGCGGCAGCTCTTTCAAAGCCGGGCGCACGCCCCTCATTCGCCTGCCTGCACCATCGCAGGCAAAAAAGAAGGCCGGGACAAGCCCGGCCAGTTGTCGCGCGAGAGGCGCTATTCTTAAACTTTTCAGAGCCTTGAAAGGCGATCCGGACTCATTCTCTCAAAAGCCGGCGCTCACTTCACCTGGCTTTTGACGAAATCCTTCACGATGGAAACCACGCCGCGCCCAAGCAGCGCGTCCAGCGAATCCACCAGCTTGTCCACATGCTGGGGCTGCATGATCAGCGGCGGCAGCAGACGAATGACATTGCGGTTGTATTCGGTGAAGGCCACCAGCACATCATAATCCCGCAGGAGCAGCGCGCCCACAAAGCCCGAAAGCGAGCCCTTGAGCTTGTCATCCAGCATGCCGACCACCGGGCGCAGAACCGCCGGGAGCGTCTGTGAGAAATCGTGGAATTCGAGTCCGACCATGCAGCCACGGCCGCGAATGTCTTTGATGATGCGCGGATATTTGTCCTTCAGCGCGTTGAGCCGCGCCACCAGATAGGCGCCCGTGCTTTCGGCATTCTCCATCAGCGCTTCGTCATAAAGCACATTGGTACCCTCGATGGCCGTGGCACAGGCTTCGCCGATGCCGCCAAACGTCGCCATGGCGTGGATCATGGCGGTCTTCGGGGTGCCATAGGCCTTCATGTAGATCTCGCGCCTGGCGATCATCGCGGCCATGGCAGCCTTGCCGGCACCCAGCGACTTGGCGAGTGCCGTGATGTCCGGCACCACGTCATAATGCTCGAACGCGTAGAATCGACCCGTGCGCCCATAGCCGCACTGAACCTCGTCTGCCACCCAGATGACGCCATACTGGTCGCAGAGCTGGCGCAGCTTCTGCCAGAATTCACGCGGCGCCTCGTTGATGCCGCCGCCGCCCTGCACGGTTTCAAGAACGATCGAGCCGATCTCGGGATCGGTACGGAAAGCCGTCTCGATGGCGTCGATATCGCCGAAGGGCACACGCACCGTATTGTCCGTCAGGCGAAACTCGGCGCGGTAGAGATTGCCATCGGTAATGGTGAGAACGCCCTTTGTCTTGCCGTGGAACGAATTCTCCGCATAAACGACCTTCGGCCGCTTGGGACCGGCAGCGCGTTCAGCAAGCTTGATCGCAGATTCCATCGCCTCTGAGCCGGAAGAACCGAGGAAAACCATGTCGAGTTCGCCCGGCGAGCAGGCGGCCAGATTGGCGGCCAGAGCCGTCGCATACTGCGACATGAAGGCGATGGCGATCTCGTGGCGCTTCTCATCCTGGAATTTCTTGCGCGCCTCGAGAATACGCGGATGATTGTGGCCGAAGGCCAGCGAACCGAAACCGCCGAAGAAGTCGAGGATCTTTCGACCGTTTTGGTCGATGTAATACATCCCCTCCGCGCTCTCGATCTTGATCTTGTGGAAGCCCAGCAGCTTCATGAAATGAAGCTGGCCGGGGTTCAGATGCGCCTTGAACAGATCGGTCATCCGCTCGACGCTCAATCCCTTGGCATCGTCCACCGTCAGGAGGTCGGGCTTCACGATTGTCCTGGGCGCGAGTTCGGGTGCATCCATCACGGGCCTTGCCCCTTTCGTCTCAGTCTTTGTCACGACGGTCATGGCGACCTCCTATTCGGCCGGAACCTGGCTGGCGCCAACGGCCTGCCCGGATTTCTTGGCACGATATTCATCATAGGCGGCGATCAGCATGTCGCCGTCATTATATTGCGGCACCCAGCCGAGATCGCGCTCGCCCTTGGAAACGTCGAGCACGCACATCTCGTCGGCGATCAGATATTGTTCGGGATCCATCAGCGGCATGTTCATCCAGTCCAGAAGATCCAGAGTGCGCTTCACGGCCCAGCCCGGCGTGGGCAGAAGCAGGGATTTCGAACCCGCGTGCTTGACGAGATCGCCAAGCAGCTTGCGCACCGGCGGCGGGTTGAGCGAGCCGAGATTATAGGCCTCGTTCGGCACGCCTGCCTTCCACGCAAGGCGCGCGGCTTCCGCGCAGTCGAACACGGAGATGAACTGGTAGGGGTTCTTGCCTGCACCGATCATCGGCACCGGCAGGTTCATGTCCACCAGCTTGAACAGCTTTTCCAGAATGCCCAGACGTCCCGGCCCGATGATGAGGCGCGGGCGGAACAGCGAGATGTTCATACCGCGCTTGCGCCATTCTGCCGCCAGCACTTCGGTGTCGAGCTTGGACTGGCCGTATTCGCCGAGCGGCGAAACCGGGTGATCCTCGGTCATCGGATAGGTCACGGTGTGGCCGTAGATCATGTCGGTTGTGAAGTGGACGAGGTTTTTGGCCCCCGCCTTGTCCATCGCCTCGATGAGGTTGACCGTGCCGTGATAATTCACCGGATAGAAGAAATCATGCCGCTTGGCGCGCACCTGGATTGGCGAAAGCATCTTGGCCGAAAGATTGTAGACCATGTCGCCGGCCTTCATACCCACCGCCTTGATCGCCGAAGGGTCGGTCACATCGCAATGGACAAACTCCACCTTGCGGTAGTGCGGCAGGTCGCTCTTCACAATGTCGGCAACGATGACCTCTTCGCCATCGGCCACGAGCTTGGGAGCCAGGTGCCGGCCGACGAAGCCGTCACCGCCAAAAATGATATGTCTCATTGGATCATCGACCTTTCGGACTGAAGTTTGTCTTTTGCGAGCGCCGCCTGTTCTTCAGGCATTTCGCGGCCGCTCTGCGCGATCAGTACGGTGCCGACGCAGATCAGCGCGATGCCGGCGATGCGGTAGGCATTCAGGTCTTCCTTGAAGAGGAAGTAGGCGAACACCGCCACCGCCACATAGGCAAGGCTCAGAAACGGATAGGCGAAGGACAGCTCGACCTTGGAAAGCACATAGAGGTGCGAGGCCATGGAAATAACGAAGACGCACAGGCCCGCAAATATCCATGGGCTGAAGACGATCTGAAGGATCTTCAGGACCGGGTTGGTACCGGCAAAGCTCAAATCGCCGAGCGTCATCATGCCGTGTTTCAGCATGAGCTGCGCTGCCGCGTTGGTCATCACCGTGAAGAGTATGAAGGGTATGTATTTCATCGTGTCCCGCCCCTGTCCGTCATAGCGCCCGCTTGCAAACAAAGCGTGAAGCGCCGGAGAAAAATTGCATCCATTGCGTGAGTTTCCGGTGCCTGGCCGGAGCTGGCCATTCATTCAGCGGCATGACGCCCCCGATCTGCCTGCGCCGGCAATTGCAGCGCCGTGCGCCGCCAGAAGTCGGAAAGAAACGCTGGATCGCGCATAACCTCGAGCTCACGCCAATGCGCAAAAGAAGCCTCGAACAGGGCCGCTCCCATACGCGCATCCTTGTAGGGGTTGACCGCTCCGCCCGCCTCGACGGTCATGCGATCGAGCTGCTCGAACAGGGCGTATGTGGCCGAGCCGGCATTGGAGAAGTCGAGCGTCAGCGTATAGCCAGGCCTTGGAAACGAAAGAACGCCTGGCGAAACAACATCGCCGAAACGCTTGAGCACGGTGAGAAACGAAGCCTGCCCGGCCTCGCGCGCCGCCGCCAGCATGGCCGGGATTGTCTCGCGCGCGGCCTCGAACGGCACCACGCTTTGATGTTGCAAGAGACCGCGCGGACCATAAAGCCGGTTCCAGTGACGCACGGCATCAAGCGGAAAGAAATAGCTTTGATATGAAGAACGCCGGACGCCCTCCGCCCTTGCCTTGCTCCATGCGAACGCACGGTTAAACAGGGTGAGTGACCATCGGTTCAGGAGGTTCAGCGGCGGCCGGAATGGAACTGCAAGACGGCGTTTGGAAGGCGAAGCATAGACCTCGCCATCCTCCGCATGGTTTGCCGTTAGCAGGAAGCCCCTGCCCGCGTTCACGCCTGAAGCCAGTTGATCGAGCCAGGCCACGGCATATTCGTTGTTTGCATCAGCCTCTTCGGCAAGGTCAAAATACTCGCCGAGCCCCGAAAAGCCGCGCACATGCTCGTTCACATCGACGGAAGCGACCCTCATCAGCCGGATTGTCGCCTCGAGGATGACGCCGGTCAGCCCCATGCCGCCAATCGTTGCGCGAAAGAGCTCCACGTTCTCCTGCGCGCTGCAATGCCGCGTCTCGCCATCCGAGCGCAGCAGCGTGAACGAGACCACATGGCATCCGAACGTGCCGCGCCGATGATGGTTCTTGCCATGAACGTCATTGGCAATCGCGCCGCCCAGGGTGACGAACTGTGTGCCCGGCACCACGGCGGGAAACCAGCCTTTTGGACCGACATGAGCAATGAGGTCCGACAGCATGAGCCCGGCCTCAGCCGTCAGAATCCCGCTCTCTGCATCAAATGAGAGAATGCGCTTCATGGAGCGCATGTCGATCAGCGCGCCGGCATCGTTCAGGCATGTGTCACCGTAGGAGCGCCCATTGCCATAGGGCAGAACTGTCTCCGGCAGTCCCCGGCCCGCTCGCAGCCGCTCGATCGCGTCTTCAGCGCCGATCGCCTGAGCTGCGCCTTTTCGAACCAGTCCGAATGCCCCGAATTCAGCCATGCCTCAGAGCCCCGCCGTGAACAGGAGAAGCGCACCGAGCAAACCAAAGAGCTGGCTGCGCCAGTCACTGATGATGAAGACGATGGGATCGTCGTGCATTTCGTCGCGCCGCGCCAGGATCCACATGCGGATCGTGATGTAGAGGACGATTGGGCAAAGCGGCCAGATCAGCCACGGCATCTGGTAGAGATCACGCACAGCGCTGCTTTGAATATAGAGCGCCAGAACCATCGCCGAGGAAAAAGCGGAGGCCATACCCGCCTGCGCAATCACTTCCTGATCCTCTGCGCGATACCCTCTCCCCGCAATGCGCTCGCCGGCCGGGAGCTCCGTGGAACGGAGCTCAACATACCGCTTGACCAGCGCAAGCGAGAGAAAGAAGAACACGGAGAAAGCCAGAAGCCAGAATGAGACACCAATCATGGTCGCCGCGCTGCCGGCAAGAATGCGCACCGTGTAAAGGCCCGCCAGGGTCAACACGTCGATCAGCAACATCCGCTTGATGGAAAGGGAATATGCAGTGGTCGCAACCAGATAGGCAACGAGCACGAGGCCGAAAAGCGGCGGCAGGAGAAGCGCCGTTGCGCCACTGATCGCCAGCAGCGCGAGCATCGAAGCAAACCCGAAAGGAATCGAAAGCACGCCGCTTGCAAAAGGCCTGTTCCGCTTGGTGGGATGCCGGCGATCAAGTCCGAGATCGAAAAAGTCGTTCAGGATGTAGATTGCCGAGGCCGCCGTGCTGAACGAGATGAAGGCCAGGACACAGAGGACGAGCAAAGGAACATTGAAATATTCGTGGCTGAGGATCAACGGCACGAAAATCAGACTGTTCTTCAGCCATTGATGGACCCGGAGCATTTTCACGTAGGTCCTGAACGTTGGCCGGGGTGCTGCCAGCAACTCGCCACCATTGGCCGCATGCCAGCGCGCGGCCGCACGATCAGGGGCAACCACAACGGCACTGCGCGCGGCATCGAAGACAGCAACATCGGCCCGGCTATTGCCCGCATAGTCGAACCCGCCGTCGCCAAATGCCTTGACCAGCGCATCACGCTTCATGCCTGACGCCATGTTGCACCCGGGTTCGGTGGAGATGACTTCGTCAAAGACCCCGAGGTGCTCTGCGATCGCATCCGCGAATTTCTTCGGTGAAGCCGTTGCCAGAACAATGTGTCGCCCGTCTGCCTTGTCTTTGCGTAGCTGCGCGAGCAGATCCTGACGATACGGCAGCCCTGGCGCGTCCAGCTCTACACGCGCGGCGATTTCGCATTTGAGGCGCGCTTTGCCGCCCAGCAGCCAAAACGGAAGGAGAAACAGACACAGCGGTTTCCGGCGCAGGAGAAGAAAAAGGCTCTCCCACAGAAGATCGGTCGCAATCAGCGTGCCGTCGAGATCGACAGCCAAAGGCACTGCGTTGCGTTCAGATCGCGCGTCCATAAAAGCCCCCGACGAGATGACCGTTCTTCAAACGGCCTTACGCCAAAGGAGCTTCCAAAGTCTGAAACCATCGACGACGCGGGCAAATACAAAAGCAGAATTCAAAAACAGGCTTAAGGCTTCCCTAAGGGCACGTTGCAAAAGCCGGATGCGGGCATAAAAAAACTCCGGCAGGGCCTGCCGGAGTTTGCCGGAGTTTGCCGGAGTTTATTGACCAGGGCGTTCGACGCCCTGCAGATGATGCAGTCAGCGCACGCGTCCACGGCCCTCGGAAATCTCGACCGTTTCGGAACCAGTCAGCACCTCGCGATCGCCATTGGGCATGGTTACAAAGCAGCCGGCCGCGCAGAATTCGATGGTTTCGCCTGCACCCACCACGATCTCGGATTGCGAGCCGCCTTCAGTCACCAGAATGGTCTGTGGTTCGCTGTCGCGGTTGACCACACTGGCCGCAAAGGCCGAACCGCCTGCGAAAATTAACGTGGCGGTCGCCAGTACAAATGTCTTCATGGTCTTCATCGGTGCTTCACCACCCCTGTAACAGCGGGCCATACAGCCCTTTGGCCTCGTTTATAGAGATTTCAACCTGAACGGCAACTGAACGGCGCTTTCAGCCCTTGCCACTATTCCGGATCGACTTTGCGCCGGCGCCGGCGTTTGCCTGCCGGCAAATCATCCTGCTCTTCCATAGTGTCCTCCGCCGGCTCTTCATCGTTCGGCGTCTTATCCGGCTCCTGTTGCCCGAACAGCCCGGAGCGCACGTGGATATCGCGTTGCGGAAACGGAATTTCGATCCCCTCCGCCTCAAATGCATCGACGATGGCAAAACGGATATCGTTCTGCACGTTGAGTTGCATGAGGATGTCCGAAAGATAGACACGTATTTCGAAATCGAGAGAAGAGTCGCCAAAGCCGGCAAACAGTACGAATGGTTCCGGGTTCTTGAGAACAAGCGGATGTGACCTGGCGATTTCAAGAAGAATTTCGTGCACGCGTCGCACATCGGATCCATAGGCGACACCGATGGGTATCTCCATCCGTCCAAGCTTGTTGCGGTGGGTCCAGTTGCCGACGGCCGCGTTGATCAGTTCGGAATTCGGCAGGATCACCGACTGGCGCTGGAACGTTTCGATCTCCGTTGCGCGCACGGAAATTTTCTTCACCGTGCCGGACACCCCCCCGGCGACGATCCAGTCACCCGCCTTGAACGGACGCTCGGCGAGCAGGATCAGACCCGAGACGAAGTTCGAGACGATATTCTGAAGGCCGAAGCCAATCCCGAGAGAAAGCGCACCCGCGACGAGGGCGAGATTGGACAGATTGATGCCGGCCGCCGAGATACCGATCAGCGCCGCTATCACCAGCCCGACATAGCCAATACCGGTGCGAATGGAATTGCGCACGCCGGAATCCATCCGGCTGCGGGCCATCACCTTCCCGTCGAGCCAGCTCTGAAACCAGCGCGTGAGGAAATAGCCGATCACGAAGACAAGAATGCCGGTGAGGATTCCCACGATGGAGAACGAGAGGGAACCGACCTGAATCTTGCCGGCGATCCGATAGCTCCACGCCGTCAGATCGGCCCAGCGGAACCCCCACTGCAGAAGGATGAGCGGCACGCCGATCAGGACCACGATCATGTTGATCAGCATGCCGGTGACGAGGCCGAGCTGGTCGAGCGCGGTTTCATCGAAAGCCGTGTAACGCTCCAGCCGCCGTGCCAGCCAGGAATTGGCGAACGCGCCCTCCGACGTAATCGCCCCCGCTGTCAGGAAGCCGATATACATCGTGGCGATGATCGCGCCCGTGACCACCGCCTGCTGGGAAAGGAACCGTGCGAAGCCGATATAGCCAAGCATCGCCGCGATAATGATTGCGGCACCGAGAGCAAACAGGAGATAGCGGAACTTGAGCGGCCAGGGTTTCGGATTACCCTCGTCGTCATCCAGAGGGCTGACACCGCCAATCGCCATGATGAGCAGACCTACGATAACGGTGGCCACAAGGCTGGTGGCCACCGTCAGCGAGAGCTGAGAGCCGAACAGCAGATAGACCTGGTCCATGAAATAATCAAACCCGGTCGCGATTGCGGTGACCACGGCCAGAACAAGCAGCCATTGAGCCGCCTGTGAGCGCACCGGCAAAAGCCGCCAGTTGGGCCGCCTGGGCGCAAGAATGGCGCGCGCCAGACGGTAGACGAAATAAACCAGGATAACGACGGAAAAAAGCGACCAGAGAAGTGGTTGAATATCGCTGCGCAGAAGGCTGAAATAGTCAAGGAAGTAGTAGGTCGAAGCCAGAAAAACGCCAATCGACAGCGACGGTATCAAGGTGGAGAAGAGCGCCTGCGAAAGGCGGCTGAGATAGGTGGGCTCTGTCTCGGCAGGGTCAGGCTCCATGAAATCGCCGAAAAGCCGCCGCCCCCCGAAAAGTAGGGTAAGGGCGGCGATCGTCGCCAGCGCTGTGGCGAGCAGGAGGGATTTGAGGCGGTATTTGAAAACGAAGGTCAGCCAGGCGGAGACCCGCTGATAAACGCGCCCGACCTCCTGTGTAAACTCCCCGGCGACATCCGCACTCAAGGCGGCGGTAACGTCGTAGCGGCGGGAAAGCGTCCGCGTGAAGAGATCACGCCGAAGTTCGGCGATGCCGTCGACGACACTGTTGATGCGAACTGAAAGTCTTTCGGCATCGCCGATCAGCACATTGAAACTCGCCTTCTCGTCGAGCAGGCGGGTACGTTCCCGCGTCACCTCCTCCGGCTCGGCCGGTTCGCCCTCCTTGCGCGGTTCGCCCAATTGTTCGAGGCGCGTGTTGATCTCCGAAAGTCTCGGACGAAATGCCAGGCTTGCGTCGAAAACCTCCCGAGCTAGCTTCTCCAGCTCAACACGGACCGAGACGAGTTCACCATCGTCTGTGGCCTGATCGTCAATCTCGCTTTCCAGGCTGACGACGGTGGATTCGATTTCTGACAGTTTCTCGCGTTGCGTCTGCAGGAAGCTTTCCGGCCCCTGAGCCACCGCCGGCGCTAGGATGGCCAACTGGAAAACGAGACACAGGAAAACCGGCAAGGCGCGAAATTTCAGCAACATGTCTAGCAGTCTTCTCACAGAATCACATGCAATCGGAGATAGGCTTCAGTCAAAGGACATTGCCTGAGCCATGCCTGCGCAGCAAGCGTATCGCCGTGCCGGGGTCGGGTCTGTAAAAAGCCATGGCGCATTATTTGCCTCCGGCGTCCCGGGTGTCCTATAGCTTTAGTCTGGGTTCTGGCAAAAAGAATGGCGGCGCATGGCGGAATATTCAGCTCTTTCGCTTTTTAAGAATGCCTTTTCCGGCAATCGTGATTGGAAGCCGGCCTGGCGCAAGCCCGATCCCAAGCCTAGCTACGATGTCATCATCATCGGTGGCGGCGGCCATGGTCTGGCAACCGCCTATTATCTGGCGGCCGAACACGGCATCACCAACGTCGCCGTTCTGGAGAAGGGCTGGCTCGGCTCCGGCAATATAGGCCGCAACACCACCATTGTGCGCTCCAACTATCTTTTACCAGAATCCGTCCGTTTCTACGAGTTCTCGATGAAACTCTGGGAAAACCTCTCCCATGAGCTCAACTACAACGTGATGTTCTCCCAGCGCGGTGTTCTGAACCTCGCCCACAGCCCGGGCCAGGCCGACGCCTTCATTCGCCGTGGCAATGCCATGCGCCATGGCGGCGTCGATGCCGAATGGCTGACCCCGCAGCAGATCGCACGCAAGGTACCGGGCCTCGACACGTCAAAGTCGGCGCGCTTTCCGGTCGTCGGGGGGCTTTTGCAGCCGCGCGCGGGCACCGCACGCCATGATGCGGTTGCGTGGGGCTATGCGCGGGCTGCCGACCGGCGCGGCGTCGACCTGATCGAGAACTGCGAGGTGACGGGCTTCCTCCGCGAGGGCGATCAGATCACTGGCGTTTCCACCGCAAGAGGCGACATCCGTGCAAAGAAGGTGGCGCTGGCCGTTGCCGGCAGCACCAGCCACGTGCTGCAGCGTGCTGGCATCGAGCGCCTGCCCATTGAAAGCCATGTCCTTCAGGCCTTCGTTTCCGAGGCCATCAAGCCCTTTGTGGACTGCGTTGTGACCTTCGGTGCCGGTCATCTCTACATGTCGCAATCCGACAAGGGTGGGCTGGTTTTCGGCGGCAGCCTCGATTTCTACAATTCCTATGCCCAGCGTGGAAACCTGCCCACGGTCGAAGATGTGATGAGCGAAATTTGCGCCATGTTCCCATCGGTGGCACGGCTGAGGCTCCTACGCTCCTGGGGTGGTGTAATGGACATGTCGATGGACGGGTCCCCCATCATCACCAAGGGTCCCCTGCCCGGTCTCTATCTCAATTGCGGCTGGTGTTATGGCGGGTTCAAGGCGACACCCGCTTCCGGCTATTCCTTTGCATGGACCATCGCCAGGGACGAACCCCACGCCATCAACGCGCCATTCACGCTCAGCCGCTTCGAGCGCGGCGCGGTGATCGACGAAACGGGTCACGGCCCGACACCCAAACTGCATTGAGGGACACGCCATGCTCATCGACTGCCCGCATTGCGGCTCCCGCGATCTTGCAGAATTCTCCTATCAGGGGGATGCGACACGCGCCCGCCCTGACCTCGCCTCCACGGACACGAAGGCCTGGCTCGACTATGTCTACAATCGGCCAAACCCGGCCGGACGACACCGCGAATTCTGGCAGCACGCAGGCGGGTGCCGCGCGCATCTGGTGGTGGAACGCGACACGCTTACCCATGAAATTCTCACGGTCGCTTTCGCCCGAGACGCCGCTGGCGGAGATGCGGCATGAGCCCGCGCCGAACCAGTGCCGGCGGGCTGATCGACCGCACCCGAACCATCCGCTTCACCTTCGACGGCGAGAGCCTGACCGGCCATGCAGGCGACACGCTGGCCTCGGCCCTGCTTGCCAGCGGCATTTCGCTCATGGGCCGCTCCTTCAAGTACCACCGTCCCCGCGGCGTCTTCACTGCCGGGATCGATGAACCGAACGCCCTTGTAACTCTCTTGCGTGAAGGCGTCCGTGAACCCAATATTCCCGCCACCCAGATCCAGATCTACGACGGTCTGCGCGCCGAAAGCCAAAACCGCTTTCCATCCCTCGCCTGGGATATTGGAGCGGTAAATCAGCTCGGCGGCCGGCTACTTGGAGCGGGATTCTACTACAAGACCTTCATGGGTCCGGTGATGGGCCCGCTGAAGGGCACGCGCTTCTGGATGATGTGTGAGCATTTCATCCGCAGAGCCGCTGGCCTTGGCCGGGCCGACTTTGAGCCCGACCCGTCACACTACGAACAGACCAATGCCTTCTGCGACGTTTTGATCGTCGGCGGTGGTATTGCCGGCCTCATGGCGGCAGAAGCGGCGGCGAAGGCCGGAAAACGTGTGATCCTTGCCGAACAAGAGCCCATAACAGGCGGCTTTGCCCGCTGGTCCGGCGAAACCATTGAGGGAAAGCCGGCCCACGAATGGGTTTCAAACCTGACAGCACGGCTTGCCAGCCTCGACCATGTGCGCCTTTTAACGCGCACTGCGGTCTGGGGCTATTACGACGGCAACACACTCGCAGCGCTCGAACGCGTCAACGACCATGTCGCCCGCCCGCCGAAAGGGCACCCCCGCCAGCGGCACTGGACGATCCGCGCTACGGATGTTGTGCTTGCAACGGGCGCGCTCGAACGCCCGATCGTCTTTCCGGGCAATGATCGTCCGGGGATCATGCTCGCTGGCGCCATGCGCCGCTATGCTGAAGAATTCGGTGTCTTGCCCGGAAGCAGAACGATCTTCTTCACCAACAATGACAGTGCCTACGAGGCGGCAGCCAACTTGAGACGCGCCGGCGGCCACGTGGCGGCCATTGTGGATGTGCGTGCGAAGATCAGCAGTGCCGCCAGCGAACTTGCCACCGCGGCGGGCGTGTCGCCGCTCATCGGACACGCCATCGTCGGCAGCAGGGGCGGCAAGGCGCTTTCACGTGTTTTTGTTCAGGCCTTCGATGCAGCATCGGGAACGCTGTCAGGAGATGCCAGGCAGCTCGAGTGCGACAGTCTTGCCGTTTCGGGTGGTTGGCAGCCAGTTCTCCACCTGGCAAGCCAGGCCGGTGCAAAACCTGTCTGGGATGGGGAAAAGCAGGCCTTCCTTCCGCCTCCGCCAACACAGCGCTGGACTGGCGCTGGTGCATTCCTTGGAAAGTTCGGCACAACCGATGCCCTTGCGAGCGGCCGTGATGCTGGCCTCAAATGCGCCGGCAAGCGAGCCTCACGCGGCCAACTTCCCGCCATTGCGCCTGAAGCCCTCGACCTGACGCCAGCCCCGGTTCTCGAGATCCGGGCCAGGGGCAGGGCGTTCGTCGATTTCCAGCACGATGTGACCGCCGACGATGTGCGGCTTGCCCATCGCGAAGGCTTTGTCAGCGTCGAGCACCTGAAGCGCTACACCACGCTCGGCATGGCGACCGATCAGGGAAAGACGTCGAATGTTCCCGGCCTCGCCATCATGGCCACGGCGCGCGGCATCACGATCCCCGAGGTCGGCACAACGCGGTTTCGACCGCCCTATTCACCGGTGGCCATCGGCGCGCTGGCAGCGGAACGTTATGGCGATCTCAAACCCGAGCGCTATACGCCCATGCATGACTGGCATGTGGAACGCGGCGCCGAGATGACCCCGGCAGGGCTCTGGAACCGCCCGCTGATCTATGCCGCTGCCGGCGAAACGGTCGAGCAGGCCTATATCCGCGAGGCGGCAGCAGTACGGCGCTCCGTGGGCATTGTCGATGTTTCCACACTGGGCAAGATCGCGGTCAAGGGACCCGACGCCGCCACCTTCCTTGATCGGGTCTACACCAAC
This sequence comes from Nitratireductor sp., assembly GCF_017794765.1. Lineage (GTDB taxonomy): Bacteria > Pseudomonadota > Alphaproteobacteria > Rhizobiales > Rhizobiaceae > Nitratireductor. The sequence continues at coordinate 2,996,917 of NZ_CP051236.1, forward strand.
ACCTTCTCCACGCTGAAAGTAGGCAAGGCGCGCTATGGCCTGATGCTGCGCGAAGACGGGATCGCCTTTGACGACGGCACCACCTGGCGGCTCGGCGAAACCAACTTCCTCGTGACCACCACCACCGCCAATGCGGGCGCGGTGATGCAGCATCTGGAATATTGCCTCGACATTCTCTGGCCCGAACTGAAAGTCCACCTCACCTCGGTGACGGACCAATGGGCCGGCGCGGCCATTGCCGGCCCAAAGGCCCGCGCCGTGCTGGAGGGCTGCGTCACCGGAACGAAGGTCGACAATGAAACGCTGCCCTTCATGGGCATCGTGCATGGCCAGATTGATCGCGCGCCAGTCATGATATGCCGCCTCTCCTTTTCCGGCGAGCTTGCTTATGAGGTCTATAGCGGTGCCGGCCACGGCACACATGTCTGGGAAACCTTGATGGAGGCGGGCGAACCGTTCGACATCACTCCCTACGGTATGGAAGCCCTCGGCGCGCTGCGCATCGAAAAAGGCCATGTCACCGGCGCCGAGATCGACGGACGAACCACCGCCCGTGATCTCTATCTCGACTGGATGCTGTCAAAGAAAAAGCCGTTCATCGGTTCGGGCCTGATGGACCGCCCGGCCCTGATCGACAAAAACCGGCTGAGGCTTGTCGGCGTCATCTCTCTCGATGGACAGAAGCTTGGCGGGGGCGCACATCTGGTTGAGCGCGGCAGCGCTGATGAGCCGGGCGAGAGCATCGGCCATGTGACAGCCTTCTGCTACTCGCCCACACTACAGAACTATATCGGTCTCGCCCTCGTCAGAGGCGGCAAGCTGCGCCATGGCACCAGGGCTTATCTCTCGGACCCGTTGCGCGGGCGTTTCGGTCAGGTCGAGATCGTCAGCCATCATTTCTTCGATCCGGATGGAGAACGCATGCATGGTTGAACGCGCATCACCGCTGGGCAGCGATTTCCGCCCCGGCTTCCATGGCGACTTCGCTGAAGGGACCGGCGTCACGATCTTGGAAGCCATAAAGGGATCGATCGTCGAGGCCAACGCCTGGCCTGGCGAGGAAAAGACGCTGACGGAAAATCTTTCCGCCATCTGCCGTCTAAAACTTTCGGCTGCACCGGGAAGCGGCGCTGCCAACCGTGAAGGCACGTGCGCCTTCAACATCGGCCCCGGCCGATTTCTCCTGAGTGGGCAGGATGAAGCTCTGGCCGGCGATCTCATTGCGGCCATTGATGAGACCACGGGAACCGTAACGGATCTTTCCCACGGGCGCACGGTTTTCGCCATAGAAGGCTCTCAGGTGGAATGGGTTCTGGCGAAGCTTTTCGCGCTCGATTTCAGTCTCTCTGCCTTTCCCGTCCACACCGGACGGGCCACAGCGCATCACGACCTGTTTGTGCAAATCCAGCGCCGGGGCGAAAAGCGCTTCGAGCTTTATGTCTTCCGCTCATTTGCGCGAGCCTTCGCGAAGACGCTCCGCCGCGCGTCGGAGGATGTGGGCTACACGATAAGATAGGCCCGGCGCGGCGACACCGGACCTATCAACCGATCCGCGGAGCCCCCACGAACCGGTTTGATCATCCGCAAGGCGCCATCGGCGCCTCCCGGCATGCCTCATCAGCCATTGTCGCCATCAGGCGCCATTTCCGCCGGCGGATTGCCCGAACGCATTTTATCGCGCATCTCACCGTGCGGGCCGCCTCTGTGGTCACGCTTGTGGTGCATCATCTTTCCGTGACGTCCGCCACGTTCACCTGCCATCTGGCGGAAGCCACGGCGCATTTCGCGCTGGTCGACTTTGCCGTCATCATTGGCGTCCATCAGCGCAAAGCGCTTTGCCTGCTGGCTTTCAATCTCCGCGATCGTGACGGTGCCGTCACCGTCAACGTCGAGACGCTGTGCAGCGCGCTTCGCCCGGCGCTCGGCCATGCGCTTCGTTGCCATATCCTGAAGTTCGGCTTCAGAAAGCACCCCGTCACCATCGGCATCGGCGGCCTTCAAACGCTCGATATGAGCGGAGGAAAACTCTTCGATGGTGAGGTTCCCATCGCCGTCGGAATCGATGCGGGCAAAACCCCGCATCATCTTGCCGTCTTTCATTCTCTCGCCTGCGGCCGGCGGTGCGGCCTGGTCGGATGAAGCTTCCTGGGCGATCGCAGCGGAACCGGCGATCAGGCTCAGGGCCATGGCCGACAACAGAATCTTGTTTTTCATGTCAGTCTCCTCGTAAGGGGGGCGCCGCATGGAGGTTGCGGCAGGGAACGAGGAGATAGTCGCCCATCGCACATTACGACGACCTTGCCGGGAAATTACAATTTCGTAAGCAACAATTGGCAGGGCGGAAGGCCGTTTCAGCGAACGAAGGAGACAAATTCCTCGAGCGGCGCCCGTTCACTGCGCAGGGCATTCTCCGGTTTTGAGGCATCCTCGTAGCCAAGCGCCATGCCGCATACGACGATTTCCTCATCGGGAATGCCGAGGATCGGGCGGATCTGCTTGTGATACGGCGCAAACGCAGCCTGCGGGCAGGTATGGAGATCACGCCCGCGTGCTGCAATCATCACCGATTGCACAAACATGCCGAGATCGATCCATGACCCTTTGTTCAACCGACGGTCGATTGTGAAGATCAGGCCCACGGGTGCATCGAAGAAGGTGAAATTGCGGTCATGCTGGGCACGCATGCGATCCACTTCACGCCGTCCGATGCCCAAAAGACTATAGAGCGCATAGCCGACCGCACGGCGGCGCGACAGATAGGGCTCGAAAAACTTGTCGGGATAGTATTTGTATTCGTCCCACTCGATCTTTTCCGGGCGTACACCGGAAGAAAGAATAGCGTCGGAAAGCGCCTGTTTGCGCTCGCCCGACACCACATAGACCTTCCAGGGCTGCATGTTGGTGCCCGAAGGCGCGCGCGCGGCAACGCGAAGAATATCCCTGATCGTCTCGTCATCGACAGGATCTGGCAAAAAAGCCCGCACAGAGCGCCGCGTCAGCATCGCCTGATCGACAATGTCGGTAATGGACAGTTCGTTCTTCTTGTCAGGGGCCAACATGCCGCTATCCTTCCTGGCGGTCCATTGAGATGCGCGACAATGCCCCCTGCATCAATATCGCGATCCATTCAGGACCAAATGCATTCACTCACTACGCTGTTCTCACGCCGGTCGATTTGCTAAAAGGCCGACCAATGCGCCGGTCCTCGTAGTCGAAGGGCCTGTTTTTTTCAAGTCGAATGCCAAGTTCGCCTCTGGAGCTCCCCATGCCAAAGCCCTCATCCCGCATTTCAGGCATCGTCCCGTCCGGCAAGAATGGCTGGGAAATTCATTTCGCCGCCATGGCCCGCAAACAGGCTGGCGACAAGGTCATCATGCTCTCTGTCGGCGATCATGACTTTGACACCCCGGAAGGAACGGTCGAGGCCTGCGTGGATGCCGTGCGGGGTGGGCATCATCACTATACCCAGCTTCCTGGCCTGCCCCGGCTGCGAAGCGCGTTGGCGAAACTATCCGCGGAATGCACGGGCACCGAGACAGGTGCCGACGAGATCATGGTCACGATTGGCGGCCAGGGCGCACTCTACGCAGCCTTCCAGGGAGTGCTCGATCCGGGTGCCCATGCCGTGATCGTCTCACCGTATTACGCCACCTACCCCGGCACGGTCCGCGCCGCCGGAGGGCGTTACACGGAAATTGAAACCCATGCGGAAAACGACTTCGAGCCGAGCCTTGAAGAAATCGAACAGGCACTCGAAGCCGACACGCGCGCAATCCTGATCAACTCCCCGAACAACCCGACCGGCGCCGTCTACTCTCGCGCGACCATCGAGCGTATTGCGGAGATCTGCCGCGAACGTGATCTGTGGCTCCTTTCCGACGAAGTCTACTGGACCATCCGGTCCGAGAAGGAGCACATCTCGCCCCGCGCGCTGCCCGGGATGAAGGAGCGCACGCTGGTGATCAATTCACTGTCGAAGAGCCACGGCATGACCGGGTGGCGTGTCGGGTGGCTCACCGGCCCGGCCGAAATGATCTCCGTGTTGACCAATCTCAATCTCGTCGCCACCTATGGCCTGCCCGATTTCACCTCTCACGCTGCCATTGCTGCCGCCGAGAACGGTTTCGGCCTTCGTGAGATCGCGGAACTCTACACGAGAAGGCGCGAAGCGTTTCTTGAGGCGGTACGCGGCTTGAACGGCCTGATCGTACGCGGCTCTCAGGGTGGCATGTATGTGATGCTCGACATCCGGGCGATCGAAGAGGATTGCGAGAAATTTGCCTGGGACTTCCTCAACCAGGAAGATGTTGCGGTCTTACCGGGCGCCAGCTTCGGCGAAGCAGCCAAAGGACACATCCGAATTTCAATGTGCCAGAACGAAGAAACGCTGCGCGAGGCGGCCAGACGGTTGCAGCGCTTCATCGCGGCCCGATTCGACAAGCCAGGGAAAAAAGCCGCAGCGGGCTGAACCGGAAATGGGCGCATTCGGAGGCGCGCCCTACTCCTTCCGGTCTGGCAGCCCCTTGCGGTCGGTTTCCGCCAACTCCTCGAGTTCTGCTTCGCTCATCGATTCGTACATTTCTTTCGATGCGCCCTGAAGCTGGGATTTGGGCGTTTCGCCGCGCTTGGCTGCAAGAGCCGCGCCGGCGGCCTTTTGCTGCGCCTTGGATTTTGCCGGCATCTTTGCCTCCTGTTTGAGATATCAACTCAGGGAGAAGACTCCGAACACGGCTAGGTTCCCGAAATCAATCAGTTTGCAGGCAATTTCCGCCAGTGCGGGTCTGGTTTGAAGCGGTCGCCGTGTTGCGCCTGCAAGCGTTCAAGCGCGCCAACAATCTCCTCCACACCGCGTGTACGCGCATATCTCAGGGGCCCGCCCCGAAACGGAGCAAACCCCGTGGCAAAGATCATCGCCCCCTCCAGCGTCTTTTCGTCACCCACAACGCCTTCGCGCAGGCAGGTCACGCAGGTGTTGAGCATGGGGAGGATCAGGCGATCCGTGATGGCCGAATGCGGCTCGGGATACTTTGTGCTTTTTCTCGGCTCGCCATTGCGATCATAGGTATAAAGTCCACGCCCCGCCTTCCGGCCGGTGCGCCCTTCCGCCACCATGGATTCCAGCCAGCCCGGCACGTCCGGTAATGCGATGTCGAGGCCGGATTGCATCGTGCGCGCCACCTCGAGACAAATGTCCAGACCAACGCGGTCGGCAAGTTCGATCGGTCCCATCGGCATGCCGAACGAAACGGCAGCCTGATCGATGGTTTCTTTCTGGACGCCTTCGTCGAGCATCACGAACGCCTCGGTGAGGTAAGGCGTAAGGACGCGGTTGATGAGAAAGCCCGGCGAACTCTTCACCAGCGCGGGAAGCCTGTCTATGGAACCACAGAAAGCGGCCAGCCGCGCCAGCGCCGCATCCGAAACCCGGTCATGTGAAACGACTTCGACGAGTTCCATGCGCGCCACTGGATTGAAGAAGTGAAGCCCCAGCAGCCTTTCAGGAAACGGAACAGCCGTTCGCAGTTCTTTCAGGGGAATGCTGGACGTGTTGGTCGCCAGAATCGCGTCCTTCTTCATCAAAGGCGCGATCATCCCGAAAACCTTGCGCTTGACTTCGGCCTTTTCCGCCACCGCCTCGATCACCAGATCAGCCTGCTTGACACCGTCACCCGCGAAATCCGGTGTCAGCCGATCTGACGCATCGCGTCTGGCGACACCGCTATGCAGACGTTTGTCAAAAAGCTTCCCTGCCCTTCCGATTGCCGCCGCAAGAGCCTGTTCATTAAGATCGGACAGCGTGACCCTGAGACCTCGCGCCGCGCACCATGCGGCAATATCCCCGCCCATTGTTCCGGCACCGATGACGTGCACATGCGCGATGCCGCTCGCCCCCTTGCCCCCGGCCTTAAGGGATTCACGCAGGAAGAAGACATGAATGAGGTTCTGCGCCGTCTCCCCGGTCAAAAGACGCGCGAAGGAGTGGATTTCCTCCTTCTGCATCACCTCTTTCTTCCCGGCACCGTGGTGCTCCCACAGATCGATCAATCGATGAGGAGCAGGATAATGCTCTTCCGGCGCACGCTTTGCAGCCATGGAACGCATCCTGCGCGCGGCGAAACCGCGGTAAAACGAGAAGCGGCTCAACCCCGCGCCGCGCTTTGTCGGCTTCAGCTCTCCCGAGATGGCCGCCTTGACCGCGTTCACTACATGTCGCTCCTCGACCACGGCGTCGACCAGGCCGAGCCTCCGCGCCTTTGCCGTGTGCACGGATTTTCCAGTCAGCATCATCTTCATTGCTTCGAGCGGTTCTATCAGCGCCGGCAGCCGAAACGTCCCTCCCAGTCCCGGATGAAGGCCGAGAAGCACTTCGGGAAACCCGAAAACCGCTCCCTCGACGGCAATCCTGTTCCTGCAGGCAAGTGCAAGCTCAAGCCCGCCGCCAAGACAATGGCCGTGGACGACGGCAACGCTCGGCATCGGTAAGGCTGCGAGACGATCAACGAGTGCATGTGCCTGCGTCATGCGGCCTTCCACCACGTCCCTCTGAGAAACTCCTGCAAAGTCACGTATATCGGCGCCTGCGATAAAACCTCCGGGTTTGCCCGAGCGTAGAACCAGCCCCTTAGGCTGCAACGCTTCCACCTGCCCCAACAGGGTCTCCAACTCGGTCATCACCGGTTCGGACAGCGTGTTTGTGCTCTCTCCTGCACGGTCGAGCACCAGCCAGGCAATCGCGTCCGCGTCCCTGAGCAGTGACCAGTGCGTGGTTTTCGCGATCTCCTGCGCATCGGGGCCGAGCGTAAGCCGGTTTCGATTGAGATGCTTGCCAGCGGGTATCCTTCCAACAGCCATCAAACCACCTCCACCAGCATCGCGCCGCCAAGTCCGCCACCGATACATTCGGTTGCAACGCCGCGTCTGAGGCCACCTCTGCGCAGGGCGTTCACGAGATGAAGTACGATCCGGTTGCCGCTGGTTCCCACCGGGTGCCCGAGGCTGATTGCTCCCCCATCCACATTAAGGCGATTGTGGTCGATGCGGCCGAACGGAGCTTCGAGCCCGAGAACATGGCGGCAATAGTCGTCATCCTCCCACGCCGCGAGGCATGCAAGAACCTGCGCCGCAAAAGCCTCATTCAGCTCCCACAGTTCGATATCCTCACGGGTCAGACGACGCCGTTCGAGGAGCGCTGTCGAACACAGTGTCGGCCCCAGTCCCATGATCGACGGATCCAGGCCAGACCACTCACTGTCCACAATCCGGGCAAGCGGTGTGAGACCATGTTTCTTGAGCGCCGTTTCGGAAGCGAGGATGACCCAGGAGGCGCCATCGGTAATCTGCGAGGAATTGCCCGGGGTCACGCTGCCATAAGGCTTTTCAAAAGCCGGCTTAAGCTTGGCAAGCCGCTCCATCGAGGTGTCCGGACGAACGCCGTCATCGTGATCGTAAAGCATCCCCTCGCGCGTCACCGCGGGAACCACTTCCCCTTTGAGAGCACCGCTTTTCTGCGCCCGGGCCAGACGCTGGTGACTTTCGAGCGCGTATGCATCCGCCGCTTCTCGCGATATGTTGAAGATATGGCCGATTTTCTCGGCCGTCTGCCCCATATTGAGCTGGGTGACAGGGTCGGTCAGTCCACGCTCAAGTCCGATGACCGGTTTGAGCATGCGCGGTCGCAAAGCGCCCAGGGCAGAAAGCCTCTCAAGAAGCGATCTGGCAAAAGCGAAACGGCCGAACCACGCCGCTCCTTCCTGCGGCCACACCAGCGGAGCGTGGGAAAGTGCTTCCGTTCCTCCTGCCAGGATGAGATCCGCCTTTCCTGCTTCTATCGTGCGGAATGCGGTGTCTATCGACTGCATCCCCGAACCACAATTGATCTGAACGGTGAAGGCCGGCATCGCATCGCCCATGCCCAGACGCAGCGCCGCTACCCTTGCCGGGTTCATCTCGTCGGCAAGCACGTTGACACAGCCGAGGATAACCTTGTCGAAACTAGCGGGAGAAAAATTCTGCCTGGCCAGCAGGGGCCGCCCGCATTGCACGGCAAGGTCCACTGGCGTAAACGGCCCGGGCTTGCCCCTGGCTCTCAGAAACGGGGTCCGCGCGCCATCCACAATGAAGACGGGCCTGTCTTTGCTCTCAAGATTATTCGACTGACGGGCAGAGGACGCCCGTTTCGAACGCGTGGGCGGTTTCCGGTTAACGCGCTCCTGCTTTCGGGGCAATTGTGCCATGCCACACGCACCTTTCCTGAAAAAAACCTGACGACCGGCGATGGTTTGGTCCAGTCGACCCAGTTGAGCATCTTTGTTGACAGGCACACAACCTTTCAGGGCGTTCCAGGTTCCGATCTCGCTTCCTTCCCAATAACGCCGGCTTTAAGCCACAATTGTCTGGCCTGACCCGATAAGCCGCATTGGCCACAAAAGCGGTTTGTGATTTAACCGCACTGTTTTGCAGCATACGGGCCACAGGCGTTAACGTCACTGCAAGGTTGGTGACCGACACTTCGGCTTGAGAATGGGAGACGGGTTTGAGTGGAATCGACGCGAGACCGTCGATGGGTCGGCGTTTGCACGGGCCGTTGCTGCTCGCGCTTATGCTCGCCTTTTCGCCGCCCTCTGCCAATGCTTTCGAGCTCTTCGGCTTAAAACTGTTTGGCAAGGACAAGACTGCCGAGGAGCCGGACACGATCGGCGAACCGTGGAACTACACGGTGGAGTTTGTCCTCCCCTATGGTGCAGACGAGACTGAAAAGAAACTCAAGGGCGCCTCGTCTCTATGGGCAGACCGGGAGAAACCCGCCTCCGGCGCAGCCGGGCTCATCGTCAAGGCACGCGGCGACTATCGCCGCCTTCTGAATACGCTCTACGGCTCAGCGCTTTATGGCGGTTCCATCAGCATCACCATTGACGGACAAGAGGTTTCCGACCTTCCGATTGACGCTGAGATAGCCAATCCGGCCAGCGTTCGGGTCGCCGTCGACCCAGGCTCCGTCTTTCATTTCGGCCAGGCGCGCATCGTCAACCAGGCGCCGCCGCCACTCAACCGCAATGATCGCGTCGAAGATCCCGCAAAAGAAGGTTTCCAGTCAGGAGAAGTCGCCGCCTCCGGAACCATCCTGAGAGCCGGACGCCTCGCAGTCGAGGCCTGGCGTCATCAAGGGCATGCAAAGGCCGCGATAGCGGAGAGGCGCGTCACCGCTGCTCATGAAACCGGGACGGTGGACGCAGTGCTGACCATCGAGCCCGGTCGCCGCGCGGCATATGGCACCGTTACCGTCAGCGGGACAGAACGGATGGACCCCGACTTCGTGGCGCGCCAGACCGGCCTCATCCCAGGTCGTGAATACGATCCGGACGATCTCGATCGTGCCCGCGAGCGCCTGTCGAAGCTTGATGTTTTTCGCTCAGCCCGGATCGAGGAAGCAGACGAGATCGGCGCAGACGGCATCTTGCCGCTTGCCGTCATCGTCCAGGAGCGCCTGCCTCGCCGGTTCGGTGTCGGCGGCACCTATTCAACGCTGGACGGACTAGGAGTCCAGGCCTACTGGATGCACCGAAACCTCTTTGGCCGTGCTGAACGGCTGCGCTTTGAAGGGCAGGTTTCCGGCATCGGCAACACTTTCAAGCCTGAAGATCTGACCTACCGCGTTGGCGCCACTTTCATCAAGCCCGGTGTCTATACGCCCGATACCGATTTCCAGGCCTCGATATTCGGCGACCGCGAAGTATTGGAACGCTATACACGCACGGCAGTCAGCGCCGAGCTTGGCTTCCGGCACGAGTTTACTGAAGCCCTGTCGGGCAGCCTGTTCGCCAATGCCGGCCGCGCCCGCTTCGAAGATGACTTCGGAACGCGGGATTTCACCACGATCGGGCTCTCGGGCACACTCACCTATGACAGCCGGGACAACCCCGCCGACGCGACCGAAGGCTATTTCGCCGAATTGTCGCTCGAACCATTCTACGAAATGGAATATCGCAACCTGGCCGCACGCATGCTTCTGGAAGGCCGCGCCTACTATGATTTCGGGAGCGATGGCCGCTTCGTTCTGGCTGGACGCGCCAAGATCGGCGCCCTGGTCGGAGCTCCGATTGATGAAACACCACCCGACAAGCTGTTCTTTGCTGGCGGTGGCGGTTCGGTTCGTGGTTATGCCTATCGGAATATCGGCGTCGAGATGGAGGACGGTATCGCGGGCGGCCGCTCGCTGATGGAAGCCTCGGCCGAGCTGCGCGCGCGCGTCACCAGTTCCATCGGCGTGGTCGGCTTCATCGACGCCGGAACCGTGGGTGCGGAATCTTTCCCCGATTTCTCGGAGGATGTACGGATCGGCGTTGGCGCCGGTCTGCGCTATCTTACCCCGTTGGGTCCCGTGCGTCTCGACGTCGCCGTGCCGCTTGATCGACGCGACGGCGACCCGGGCGTCGCCTTTTACGTCGGAATAGGACAAGCGTTTTGATCCGCTTTTTCGCAGCTCTGCTCCTGCTTTTCATTCTGCTGCCAGCCATGGCGCAGGATACCCCCAGCGAGCGCACGCCCGATGAGGAGCGCTCATTCTTCACACGGCTTCTGGAGGACCAGCTCTCCACGCCGAACCGGCAGATTCGCATTTCCGGCATTTCCGGTGCCCTGTCTTCGCAGGCCACCATCAGTGAAATCACCATTGCCGACCGAGAGGGCATCTGGCTGCGCATCAGCAACGCATCAATCGACTGGAGTCGCTCCACGCTCCTGCTGCGCCAGCGTCTTGAAGTGCAAATGCTTGCCGCCGAAAGTATCGAGGTCACGCGCCGCCCGTTGCCAGACGAAGGTTTGCCTTCACCGGAATCGCGTTCTTTCCAGGTCCCCGAACTGCCGCTTGCCGTCAACCTTGAACAGCTCGAGGTGAAACAGGCATCCTTCGGACAGAACGTTTTCGGCCTTGCCGCCGACCTCGCTCTGACCGGCGCTCTCAAAATCGACAGTGGAACCCTCGAGAGCAGTTTCGAAGTGCAACGTCTGGACGGTCCCGGTGGCCAGTTTGCGCTCGAAGCGGCTTACTCCAACGAAACCGAGATACTGGATCTCGATCTGGTCCTTGATGAACCCGCAGATGGCGTGGTTGCGAACCTTCTCAACGTCCAGGGCCGCCCGCCCCTCAAGCTCACCCTCGCCGGCAGCGGTCCGCTGAGCATGCTCGATATCAAGCTGGCTCTTGAGGCAGACGGCATACCCGCTTTTGGCGGCACGGCAAGGCTCCGCGAACGTGAAGAGGGCCTGGGCTTTTCCGCCCGCCTCGCTGGTTCCATTAAAAGGCTCGTGCCGGCTCAGTTTCAGGATTTCTTCGGCGCAGGAACCCGCATCAACGTCAATGGCGTATCGAAGGATGGCGGCGGAATCCTGCTTGAAAATTTTCAGGTCACCAGCGCCTCCATGCGCATCGAGGCCGTTGCAGAGACAAGCAGCGACAATTTTCTCACCGCTCTCTCCCTTGGCGCTTCGGTGGCCAACCCCAAGGGCGACCGCGTACTGCTGCCCGTTTCAGGCGGACAGACCTCTCTTCAATCGGCAAAACTCGACATCACCTTCGGCGAGGCAGGTTCGGAGCGCTGGAACGGAAAACTCGAGCTGGATGGACTTCAAACCGCAGAACTGTCCGCCGGGCGCACGGTCGTTACGATGGGCGGGCTGGCGCAAAACCTGAATGATCCGCTTTCCCGTCGGATAAGCTTCGAGATCGACGGAGAGCTTTCCGAGATCACCGCCAGGCAAGCCAAGATCGCCAGGGCACTCGGCGATACCCTTGATGTCTTGGCGCGCGGGGACTGGCAGGCAGGCAATCCGGTTTCGCTTGAAAACGTCAGCATCTCCGGGAACGGGCTGGAAACCGCCCTCACCGGCCAGATCGACGACTTCGCGTTCACCGGCGACATCAAACTGAAGGCAGCCGACATTGCTCCCTTCTCCGGCCTTGCAGATCAGGCGCTGGGCGGCTCGGTCAATCTCGTCGCAAATGGCACGCTGCGCCCCATCAGCGGCGCCTTCGACCTCAACCTCGACGGAACGGCAACCGATCTGCGTATCGAAAACGAAATTGCCGGGAACCTGCTTGCTGGAACCACTCGCATAGAGGGCGGTGTGGCGCGCGGACCCGAAGGATTGACCGCGCGCACATTGTCCCTGACAAACAATCAGTTCAACATACAGGCCGACGGCAACTTTGCGACCGGAGCAGCAAACTTCCGCTTCGATGCCACGTTGGAGGACATGGCCCTCCTCGCGGAAACTGCGTCGGGCCGTCTGACAGCCACAGGCCGCGCCGAAGGGGCTGAGGGACGCATCAATCTCACGGTGAAAGCCGATGCACCGCGCGGCAGACTTTCCGGCCGCGATCTCAGCGAGGCCACTCTCGGTTTTGATGGCCAGCTCGAGGATGAGATCCTGACGGGGGCCGTTGACGGCACCGCATTTCTGGCCGGAGAGCGCGTGGACCTTTCAGGCCAGCTGGTCCTTTCGCCGGATCAACGGCGGCTGACTGAATTTGCCTTCCGCGCAGGAGGTGCGACTGCCACCGGCAACCTCGTCCAGAATGTGCGCAAAAACCTGATCGATGGTCGGATCAGCATCGACGCCGCCGACGTCTCCACCGCCGCCGCGCTGCTGCTGCGTGAGGCAACCGGCAGTGTGAAGGCCGACCTCTCCCTCTCAAACGTCGACGAGCGCCAGATTGCCGATATCAACGCCACCATCCGCGATCTGAATGTCGATCAGACGCGCATTTCAAATGCTGCGCTCGCTGCCACAATCGAAGATTTGTTCGGGGTACCCTCCGCCGTCGGCTCGATCAATGCCAAGGGGATCAGTGCAGGCGGCCTGAATGTTACATTGGTCGAAGCCACCGCGCGCCAGAACGAAGGCGCCACGGATTTCGAGGGCAAAGCCCTCCTTGAACAGGGCACCGAGATTGAGACCCAGGGCGCACTGGCATCTGAAGGCGATGGCTATCGCGTACGGCTCAACGAGCTCCGCCTGGAACAGGGCGCCGTAAAGGCCCGTCTTGTGGAACCCGCTTCCCTTCTTGTGGAAGGCAGCGCCTTCACACTCGATCCGCTGGCGATCGATGTCGCGGGCGGTCGCATCACGGCCGGAGGTCGCTTCGCCAATGCTCTCGATCTTGTGGTCAATCTTCAAAGTGTCCCGCTTTCCATCGCCAACACGATCAAGCCCGAGCTCGGTCTTGGCGGCACACTCGACGGCAGGGCGCAGATCAGGGGCACCCGCGACAGACCCCTTGTGAACTTCGACATCGACGGACGCGAGATCACCTCCCCGGTTCTGGCGCAAGCGGGTCTCGGGACGCTGACGATCAATGCTGCTGGAACCAGCGAAGGCGAACGGCTGAACGTCGACACCAGCATCACCAGCCCGGAAGGTTTGAACGCCACCGCACGTGGCGCGGTCCCCTTCGATGACGGGCAGCTTTCCCTGGATGTTGCTCTCAACGCTTTCCCTCTGGCCGCCCTGAATCGTGTCGTGCGCGGTCAGGATCTTGCTGGGCAGTTGACAGGCAGCGCCCGGGTGACCGGCAGGCTCACGGAGCCGCAGGCAAATTTCGACATGCGCGCCACCGGCCTACGGGCCGCACCCTTGTCCAGTGCAGGCCTGGGGCCGCTTCAGCTCGCCGCCAGCGGCCGTTATGCAGACAATGCAGTACAGCTTGTCCGGCTGACGGCTGACGGTCCGTCCGGGCTGGGCATTGAAGCGAGCGGCACGGTTCCGCTTTCCGGGTCCGGCCTTGGGCTGAATGTTGCAGGCACCGCGCCGCTTTCTATCGCCAATCGCGTTCTCGCTGATCGTGGAACCCAGCTTTCGGGAACGGCATCCGCCAATATCCGCGTCTCCGGCGCGTTGGCCGATCCCGTCATCAACGGCACAATCTCGACTGCCAACGCATCCGCAGTCGATCCCCTCACAAATCTGCGCATTGGCGATGTGCGCCTCGCCGCTGCCGTTAATGGCGATCGGGTTTCGATCACGGAAGGGTCGGCGGCCCTGGCGGCAGGCGGCAGGGTTTCCGTTTCCGGCACGATATCGACCAATGCGCAGGCGGGCTTTCCCGCCGATCTCAGGATCGGTCTCAACAATGCCAGACACACCGATGGAGAAATGGTGACGGCAACCGTGAACGGTGCCCTGACCATGACAGGTCCCCTCACCCGCGATCCGCTGCTTGCTGGCGAGGTGAATGTGGAGCGTGCCGAAATCCTTGTGCCTGAAAGCATCGGTGGCGGCGCTGCACAGATCAACGTGCGCCATCTCAATCCGCCTCCCGCTGTGCAGCGCACCCTTGAGCGCGCGCGCGCAGATGACGGCACGCCCATGCCCTCGGCACGTCCGAGCGTCATGCGGCTGAATGTCAATGTGACGGCGCCGGCCCGCATTTTCGTGCGTGGACGCGGCCTCGATGCCGAACTCGGCGGCTCGGTGAGGTTGACCGGCCCGGTAACGAACATTCAGCCGGTCGGAGGTTTCAAGCTCATTCGCGGCCGACTGTCCATCATCGGTCAGCGCATAACCTTCGACGAAGGAGAAGTCACCCTGGTGGGCGATCTTGATCCGCAACTCGACTTCATCGCCCGCTCGCGCGGCAACGATATCATCGTATTCATCAATGTGAACGGCCGCGTCTCCGACCTCAACATCACGTTCTCTTCTCAACCCGAACTGCCCGAGGATGAAGTGCTTGCGCGCCTCGTCTTCAACCGCGGCATCGACGAGCTGTCCGCCGTCCAGATCGCACAGCTTGCGGCAGCCGCCGCCGAACTTGCAGGTGGGTCCAACACCTCCCTCCTGGGGTCCTTGCGCAATGCGACGGGGCTCGACGATCTGGACGTCGTCACCGATAGTGAGGGCAACGCGGCGGTGCGCGCGGGTCGCTACATTCAGGACAATATCTATCTCGGGGTGGAGGCCGGCGCGAAAGGAACGACACGCGGCACGATCAATCTCGACATTACCGAAGACCTCAAGGCCCGTGGCGCAGTTGGATCCGACGGCAATTCAAGCCTCGGCATCTTCTTCGAAAAAGACTATTGATCTGAACAGAAGAAAGCCGGCCAGAAGACTGGCCGGCAAACGGCGCGCGGGGTTCGGGTCGGGGGGATGGTGGGTGCGCGCCTTGTCTGAAAACACCGCCAGGCAACAAAGGTTCCGCAAAAATTTCGTCTCTGCGTTTCCCGCGACCGGGCACTCATGGGAGACGATGTTTCAGCGCTGCCAGCCCTGGGCGCCTATCAGAGGAACGAAGGACACCGTCGCCAGGACCTCAGTGCGGAAGGCACTCTCCCCTTCACGCACGACGCAATTGAGCTGCTGGGCTCCATGAGCAGAACCGACCGGCATGACGAGCCGTCCGTTGAGAGCGAGCTGCGCCTGCAGCGCCTCAGGGATACGCGGTCCTGCCGCGGCGACGATAATGGCATCGAACGGCCCTTCCTCCGGCAGCCCCAGCGTGCCGTCACCAACAACAATGCTCACATTGTCCAGGTAGCCCGCGTCTGCCAGGCGCCGGCGCGCCGCGATGGCGAGCGAATCGTGCCGTTCAATCGAAAAAACATGTCCTGCGATCCGCGACAGGATGGCCGTGGAATACCCCGACCCCGTACCCACCTCGAGAACGCGGCTTTGCGGCTTGAGATCGGCGGCCTCGGTCATCAGCGAAACGATATAGGGCTGCGATATGGTCTGCCCGTCGCCAATGGGCAGCGCCCCATCCTCATAAGCGAGCTCGGCAAGATGCTTCGGCACAAACAGTTCGCGCGGCACTTCGGCCATAGCGTTGAGCACTCTTTCGGAGACTATGCCACGCCGTCTCAACACCGCCAGCATCGCGCGGCGGCGATCTTCGTTCTGATCGATATGTTGCTTGCTGTTCAAACCTGCCAGCTTCGGTCATGAAGAAAAACTCGAGCCCCTATAATGCCGCCAAATGGTTCTGACCGTCCATCCTTGCGGCCATGAACTTATGCATGGCAACGCAGGCAGCGCGCATAGCTCGCCAAGCCTAGGCCCAGACATTTCTTCTGAAATCTGCTTAAAAAGGTTTATTGGTGGGTGATACAGGGCTCGAACCTGTGACCCGCTGATTAAGAGTCAGCTGCTCTACCAACTGAGCTAATCACCCGACCATTTCGGGCGGCGATCAGGTCGCCGTCAACCGAATGACCGGCTCCTTAAACGGTTTCGGCCACGCATGCAAGACACTCTGACACGAGTTTGTCACTTATTGCTCAAATCAACAGTTTCCCTTCCGCCACGCGCACCGCATGACCGCCGATGCGGGCAGAAGCGATCGCTCCGTGGTGGACGTCGACCTCCAGGCGGATGCTGGAAGGCCGTCCCATTTCAATGCCTTGCTCGATCAGGAACCCATGCGCTCCATCGACGAGCGCATCATGCTTCATGATGGCGCCGGCAAAGGCAGCCGCCGCCGAACCCGTCGCCGGATCCTCGGGAATCCCGTCATCAGGGGCAAACATGCGGACATGAAATGCGTGATCGTGATTGACCGTCTCCCGGCAGTAAACATAGGGAGCCGCAGACGGTCCATCCATCTGCGGAAGAAGCGAACGCCACAGACCAGCATCGACCCGCGCACGGCGTGCCACCCCCAGATCGGCCACCGGCACGCAGACATAAGGCACGCCCGCACTCCAGGTGCTGATCGTATGGTTCTCGAACCCGATCTCATGATGGCCGAGGCCGAGCGCCGCGGCCACCGCTTCCGGCTCTATCGGAAACGGAACCGACACTGGAAGCCTGGGCAGGTCGAATTCTGCATAAGCCGCCCCCTTCCCCGCCGTCACGGCGCAGCGCACTGGCCCCACCGTCTCCTCCAGCATCAGGATCGAAGTCTGGGAACTTCCATCACCCGTTCCCGCCAGCTCGGCAAGTGCGATCGCGGCTCCGACCGTCGGATGACCGGCGAAGGGCAGCTCCGTACGCGGCGTGAAGATGCGGAGACGTGCTGAATGGTTCTCGCTCTCCGCCTGTTTGACGAAAACGGTCTCCGAGAGATTGAATTCGCCCGCGATCCGCTGCATCGCCGCGTCGTCCATCCCGTCCGCATCAAACACCACCGCCAATGGGTTTCCCGAAAGCGGCTCATCGGAAAAAACGTCATAAATATAATAGTTTCTACCAGTCATCTCGCCTCTCACAGAAAAAGTACCCGTCATTGCGGCAATGCGACGGTGCAGGCACTGCTTTGCCATCTTTTGCCCACTTTCCTCATACCACGTCATTGCCAAAAGGGGGCGCCGCAAACGACAGGCGACCACGCAAATGACCAACCATGAAGTCGACGGGTCCAAAACCGCCTCAGATCAGGGCCCCGGCACCAGCCCCCTCCGAAAGCGCCGTCGCTGGCCGTTGCTGCTCGCGGTCGCCGCGGTTCTGGCGGCAGGCATATGGGTGTTTTCCGGCGCTCGATCAGGCCAGACAGGCCCTGCATATACGATCCAGCCCGTCGAGCGGGGCAATCTCGTCGCGCAGGTGGCAACAACAGCAGTGTTGCATCCGCGAACCCAGATCGACATCTCGAGCGAACTGAAAGGCACGGTGCAGTCGGTTCCCGTAAGGCAAAGCCAGCGCATCCGCCGTGGCGAGGTCCTCGCGACACTCGATTCCACGGTTTTCGAATACGCCGTGGAACGTGCAGAAGCGCTTGTGGCCACGGCAAGGGCGAGCCTCTCAGACGCTGAGATTTCCTTGCGCGAAGCCGAACGCAAGCTCGAACGGGCCCAGGCTCTGAAAGCCAGAAACGCACTCAGCGAACAGAAGCTCGAGGAGATGCAGGCCGAGCGCGACCGTGCAGAAAACCGGGTCATCACGGCAACAGCCGATCTTGCGGCCAATCAGGCCGAGCTCAAGTTGAAGCGCTTCGATCTCAGCCGGACGACAATCCGCTCACCGATCGATGGGGTGGTGTTGGCGCGCAAGGCCGAGCCCGGCAAAACCATGTTCGCCTCCTCCGACGACGGTGTGCTGTTTGTTCTCGCCGAGAATCTGGAGCAGATGGAACTGGTCGCAAAGATCAACGAGGCCGATATTGGCGCGGTGCAGCGTGGGCAACAGGCGAGTTTTACCGTCGAAGCCTACCCCGACCAGACCTTTGGCGCGACAATCCGGGATGTCTCCTTTGCCCATAAGACCGAAAACGATCTGGTGACTTATGAGGCAAATCTCGATGTACGCAACGCCGATCTGAAGCTGCGTCCTGGCATGACAGCCTCTGTTTCGATCAAGACAAACGAAACGCAGAACGCCCTCCTCATTCCCACCAGCGCATTGCGATATCGGCCACGCACCTTTGAAGACGTATCCCCCTCGATCCCGTCAGAAGCTTCCAGCGATCTGGCACTTGTCCACGTGCTTGAGAACAACGAGCCAAAAGCGGTTCGGGTTAAGCTTGGCGTGCGCAACTGGGAGAAAGCCGAGGTCCTGTCCGGCCTGTTGGCTGGACAGAATGTGATCACCGGAGAACAGATCGGTGGACTGACCCAATGAACGCGCCGGTCCGCTCCACGCCGCTCCTCGTCTTCTCCAGGGTCTGGCGCAGTTATGGCGAAGGCGACACGCAGATCCATGCCCTCTCGGATGTCAGCTTCGAGATCGAACAGGGTGCCTTCGTGGCCGTCACCGGCCCCTCAGGTTCGGGAAAGTCCACTGCAATGAACATTCTGGGCTCGCTCGATATACCCTCCCGTGGCGCTTACTGCTTCATGGGCAACGACGCTGGCAGGATGGACAGGGTGGCCCGCGCCGAGCTGCGCAACAGGCATATCGGCTTCGTGTTTCAGGGTTACAATCTCCTGCCACGAACCAAGGCACTCGAAAACGTGGAACTGCCTCTCGTCTATCGCGGTCTTTCGGCGCACCGACGTCGCGCCCTTGCCGGAAAAGCGCTGGCACAGGTCGGGCTGGAGGGTCGTGAGCATCACAGGCCGGGCGCCCTGTCCGGGGGTCAGCAGCAGCGGGTTGCGATTGCCCGCGCCCTGGTGTCGGAACCGACCCTGCTCGTGGCCGACGAACCGACCGGAAATCTGGATACCGAACGCAGCCACGAAATCATGGCGCTTCTCACAGAACTCAACCGACAACAGGGCTTGACCATTGTGATGGTCACTCACGAAGCCGATATGGCAGCCTTCGCCGGCCGGCAGATCGGCTTTCGTGACGGGAAGATCGCCTTTGACACCGATCATGAGGCGGCACGCTGATGCTGCTGGAATCGGTTCACCTGGCGCTTCTCTCCATCGCCCGCAACAAGATGCGCTCCCTGCTCACACTGCTTGGGGTGATTATCGGCGTGGCTGCAGTGATCGCGCTGCTCACGATAGGCGGTGGTGCGCGGGAAAAAATTCGCGCCGAAATGGCCGGTTTTGGAAGCCGTCTGATCTTTGTCTTCGCCGGTATGCCCCCTGATCCGTCTGCTCCGGCTATGGCCAGGGCACGGGCGCTCACAAACACACATCTGATCAACATGGAAAAAGCCATCAGCCGATACGCCACCGTGGCAGCGAATGCAGAAACCCGGCTTCGCGTTTCCTATGGCGCGCGTGGTCTCTCCGCGCAGCTTCGCGGCGTCAGCAAGTCCTATTTCGCCCTGCGCGACTGGCCCCTGACCCGCGGCCGCCTGCCCACGGCCCCCGAACTGGCCAGCAATGCCAGCATCTGCGTTGTGGGAAGCAGGGTGTCGGAAGCGCTTTTCGGCATGGAGAACCCGGTCGGTGCCCGCATACGGATTGGCCAGACCCACTGTCGTGTTATCGGACAGCTTTCCGACAGGGGCGCTTCATTTTCCGGAGATCAGGACATACTCGTAATGATGCCGCTCGGGCTGTTTCAAACCCGGATCAGCGGCAAAAACGAAATCGAGCAGATATTGATCAATGCGCCCAGCGAGGCATCGATCCCCCTTCTCAAAACGAAAGTCAGGGAGGAGATGCGCCGTCTGCGCCGGATTGCGCCAGGACGCAGCGATGATTTTCAGGTCGAGGACATGGCCGAGTATATGCGCCAGGCAAGCAGCATCATTGGCAATGTGACGGCGATACTCGGCGCAATCGCCGCCATCAGCCTTCTGGTCGGCGGTATCGGTATCATGAACATCATGCTGGTATCGGTAACCGAGCGCACCCGCGAGATCGGCATCCGCATGGCCATCGGCGCGCGCCAGCGCGATATTCTACTCCAGTTCCTGACAGAAGCCTCGGTGCTCTCGCTGCTCGGCGGGCTGATCGGCATCGGCTTCGGCCTTGCCATTGCATGGGCCGGAACCACCCTCATGAATGTGGACTTCGTGCCCAGTCTTGCCGCGATTGCGGCAATCGCGGCAGTTTCTGCGATCATCGGGATCGTGTTCGGCTTTTTTCCAGCGCTACGTGGCGCCCGTCTCGATCCTATCGAAGCCCTTCGACACGAGTGATCGCTTCTGCTCTCCGGCCGGTCAGGTTATGTCGAGTTGAACCACCACCGGACAATGGTCTGAGGCTTTTGGTCTGTCCCAGCCCACACGCGGGAACCGGGACACCTCCTGTTCCGGCGGAAAAACCGTGCGCCAGGGCTGTCCGGATCGGATGATTTCGGGGATCGCACGCGGATTGCGTTCGGCGAGCGCTTTCGAAGCCAGGAGGTAATCGAGCTGGCAGAGATGCCGCTCTTCCGGCCCTCTGGTGTGATAAAGCGTCCAGCGATCCATCTCGGGTCGGCGCTCTACGAGGTTCTCGCAAAATCCGCCGGCGGTCAGCGTGTTGATGCTGGAAAGCGTCTCCTGCACAGGCTCGAACCGATAACCTTCATGCGCTTCACCGGTAATGACCAGGCGCTCGCGATAGTCGTTCAAATCGCCACAGATGACCCAGCGCTTCGCAGACGCCCGGTCAGCACCGCCGAAACGTTCCTCGATGATACGTCGAACAGCAGCTGCCTCGGCCATTCGCACGGGCATGGAGGCGGACCGCCCGTCCATGCCGTTGCGCGGCGGACTCATCGCCTTGAAATGCACGACATAGAGCGTCATGGGACGGCCGCCGACCTTGATGTCGAGTTCCAGACAATCCCTGCGGAACAAGCGATCCTGCGGTTCGATACCAAGCTCCGCCAGAGCGTCGTTGTGCAGGTCCAGATCAGAGAAGGTCAGGTGGGCATGACTGGTCATGCGCTCGAATTCGATTGGCTGTCCATGCGTAGTCGCCGGCCGCATCATGACCGCCACGTCGATGCCGCGTGAATCATTGCCCGAAGCAGAATACTTCTCGCGATAACCGTTGCCGATCATCTTGAAGAGATAGCCATACTCGAACGCCTTGAGCGCGGCCAGATTGTCGACTTCCTGAAGGCACAGGATATCTGCTCGCGTCGCTGCGATGGCAAGTGCAGTCAACTGCCTCGCATCATCCGTCAACGCTACGGCCCGCGCCTGTTCGAGCGCGCGATAATGCGCTTCATCCTTGATCTCATAGAGCGACAGCGCGCGGTCACGATGGAGATCGTTGCGGAAACCGGAGAAATCGAACCGGTTCATCAGATTTTCAACGTTGAAGGTGGCGAGCCGGAGCGACATGCAAGAACGTTTAAACGGTGCAGCACGGATTACAAGCCTCGGTTCGGCCCAAAACCGGCAACGTTTCCATTCATCACACGTTCATGGAGATTGTGCTTGCTTCTGATACTATAAGCATCTCTGACATTGCTTGATTGAAGGGATGTGGGGGCTTTTTCGGGGGTCTGGAAACCAGGAGACCACTATGAAACACGGACTGACAAAAATCGCCTGTTCGGGCCTGATCGCCCTCGGGTTTGTTTTCGTCGGAGCGCCTGCAAACGCCAACGCGCTTGGTATCGCCGGTAGCGCGGCTTCCGGGGCGGTAGAGCGTTCGGCAGCGGAAACACCTGTGACAAAGGTAGACCACCGCCACCATAGGAAGTGGCGCCACCACCACGAACGCCGCAAGTGGCGCCGACATCGTCCGCGCGCTGGCTTCTACTTGGAATTCGGCCGGCCCGCTCCCTACTATTACCCGCCCTACCACGTGCGCCCGCGGCCCGCGCGCCCTTATTATGGTCAGCCCGTCAGGCTGTCGCGCGCGCATGTGCGCTGGTGCTATAACCGGTATCGTTCCTACCGGGCTTCCGACAACACCTTCCAGCCCTACCACGGCCCACGCCGGCCCTGCCGTTCACCGTATTACTGATCGGCAACGGGACTGATTTCTGACAATGGCGCGGGATCGTCCGCGCCATTTTCTTTATGCAGTTTTTCCTGTCGCACGGACTTGAGACGATTTTAGCGACAATTTCGCTTTTTCAACCTTCCCGGCGCGATTAAAAATCCGGATTTCTATCTGGAGTTGTGTACGATGCGTTGTTTGAAACTGATTCTGGTTGTCGCACTTTGTCTTGTCGGCACACAAATTGCGACTGCCGGTCGGCTTTTATCAGCAACCAGCAGCCGCATATGCCTGGACGGCTGGAACGAGCGTCGCGCGATGCGGCACCTCTTTCCCGGCCGAATGCAGTTGACACTGGGCGACATGCATCGTCGCCATTGGCTCGAGCGTTGCCGCACTGACTATCGCTTGCACCACCGTCCGATTCCCTCATGGTCGCCCTGGCACGATCCGCATGGCCGCTTTGCAGGCTATTTTTACGGTTTCAACGATGTGTACGGTCCCGGCCGCCGGCCATTGTTAAGGCCGCGCCACGGTGCACGGTCGTTCTACTGGCGCTATCGGCCTGCGCAGCGCACAGGGGTGGCGCGCGCTTATCCCGGCCATGCTGCTCGAGCAGCACATCTTGCCTGGTGCGACAGTAAATATCGTTCGTTTCGAGCGTCCGATAACACGTTTCAGCCCTATCGCGGCCCACGCAAACACTGTGTTTCACCCTATGGCCGGTAGGGCGACCTTTCGCAAAACGGAAGATGCGCTCAACCGTGAAACCGCGCCCGATAAGCTCTGGGCGTCATGCCGCGCAGTGCCTTGAACTGCCGGTTGAAATTGGCCAATGAGCGATAGCCGACTGCAGCAGCCACATGGCCGATTGGCTGCTCACTCGAGGAAAGCCGCATGCACGCTTCGCCAATGCGCAGCCGCATTACGTAGTCTGAAATGCTGGTCCGCGTGTGTCGGCGAAACAGTCGATGCAGGCCGGAGGGACTGAGCGCCGCGATCTCGGCCAGCTCTCCGTTGGTAACCCCATCAGCGTAGTGTTTGTGAATATGCGCCAGCACGCGATCTATCCGTTCGCGGTCAGCCCGGTCGAGATCGCGCGCCGCCACCGTGCTTGCAAGAGGCTCCGCCTCCGCATCCTCCGCCAGAAGCAGCAGAACCCGTACCAGCGCCAGAAATCGCTCGCCCGGACCCGCCTCGAAAAGGTCCTCGATCAGGGGCCGTACCCGCTCGGAAATCTGCGGCGAAAAGGCAAGCCCGGTTTCCGCCCTGGCCAGGAGCCCTGCGATGGGACGTAACTCCGCAAAGCCCTCCCCCAAAGCCGCTGCCCATTCGTGACGAAACCACATGACCAGCGCCACATGGGGGTGCGATGGGTTCCGCCGTGCGCGCGAAGCCCATGTATGTGGCAGGTTAGCGCCCACCAGCACCAGATCGCCGTCGTCATACTCCCCCACATGATCGCCGACGAAGCGCTGCCCCGTGGAATTGAGCGTCAGCGTCAGCTCGTATTCGGGATGATGATGCCATTCAAAGGGAATGCCATCCTCGAGCCGGCGATTGAGCATGCTCCAGGAGGCACCCGGCACGGTCGGCAAGGTCTCCAGAAACGGCCTCATCCAGCGCTCCACAACTATTAAACGCCATAATCGTATCAATATTGGCCAGCTGAGTACAACACCGCTCCGTTGGTCGCGGTATTCTGAGGCCTGCAATCGAGGATATCCGGGAGGAAACCATGCAGGAAGCCGTCATCAAGCGCGATGCGCACCCCTCGACCAGCAAGGTCGGCACGCAGCTCAAGGACATCGTAAAGACACTTCCGCTGCGCGTTCTCTCTGAAAACGACTGGCAACACTGGGTTACCAGAGGCTACGTCATCGTGCGTCAGGCCGTGCCGAGCGAGAATGTCGAGCGTCTCGTCGACCTGCTATGGGCGTTTGACGAAAAAGACCCCAACGACCCTTCGACCTGGTATGCCCCGCAGCGCCGCGAGCACAGGATGAAGGAGCTCAACAACACCGGCATGCTGGAGATTTATAATCACCAGTATCTGTGGGACAATCGCATGGAACAGCGTATCTACGATGCCTTCGTTGACATCTGGGACCGTGAAGACCTCTGGGTCACCATCGACCGTGCCAATCTGAACGCGCCAAAGAAAAACCCCGGCAATCCGAACGGTTTCATCCACTGGGATGCAGACACTTCGCTCCGCCCCCTGCCCATCGGTGTTCAGGGTGTGTTGAGCCTGAAGAAGCAGGACGGCGATGTCGGAGGTTTCCAGTGCATTCCCGAGCTCTTCGAGCATTTCGACGAGTGGGTCGAAACCCAGCCCGCCGATCGTGACCCGATGCATCCAGACACGACCGGCTTCAAGATCACCAATATCGACATGGAGGCAGGCGATCTCCTGATCTTCAACTCGCTTCTGGCGCATGGTGTCCGGCCCAACCATTCGAAGGACCGGGTCCGGATGGCGCAATACATCTCCATGCACCCGGCCGAGTTCGAGAATGAGGAAGAACGCCTCGAACGCATCCGCCTCTGGCGCGAACTCGACCACCCCAAACGCGACGCCTTCCCCGGCGACCCACGCGAATGGGAAAAGAAGCACGCGAAAACGGCAGAGCTTACGGAGCTGGGAGAGAGGCTGCTGGGATTGAAGCGCTGGCCACTCGGGACCTGACAACGCAAGCCAATGACTTGCGCATGGCTTCACTCTCCTGTCAGCGCTCGCGCTCCTGGCAGGAGAGGACTTATATCCAGCCCTTTCGACAACCTCACAACGTCCGTCTCTGCGTCGACAAGGCAGACAAAGACCGGCCGATAGGCATCCGACAAGCTGGGGCCAGCCACCACCGCCACGTCATAGCCTGGCAAACCACCAGCGTCCGGCAAGACAATAGGATCCGGCCAAATCTCACGGGCCGCCTCAAAACAACGCGAAGTCACCTCCATCTGCCTTTCGAATTGAATGGAAGCGTCATCAGCCGAAGCTGTTGAAGAATATAAAATTAAACACTGCAAAAAATATATATTAAATAACCGCATGATATAACCAACAACTCAAAAGAAAAGGAACATAATCACAAATATCTCTACGGAAAAGTAAGATTTTTTATTTATTTAAAAAAAGCGGGTGAGAACGATAATTTTGGGAGGCCGCCTGAGGCTCACCGAAAAGCCACGCCGATCTCCGTCAGGCTGCGCCAGCGGATCACAGCCATGCGGACACGGTCGCTGCCCTCAATCTCGACGTAGAACTCATCGGGCACCGCACAGATGTCGCCGAAGCGGATGCGGGCGCCGCTTTCGCTCAGATCGCGCACCATCCCCAGAAGCATGCAGGTGCCGTTGTTCCAGAAGAGCCGGGCGTGCCGCTCCAGGGGATCGCGCGGTTCGTTGCGTCGCTCGGTGGAAGCCGGGCGCCCCGAAGATAATCGTCTTTCCGCATCCGAAATCATCACCGTCTCCTCGGATTTGCCCTCTCCTGGAGAGCCGCGCTGCGAAAGTCGTGCCAGCAGTCCGTTTCATGGTGGGACAGGCATATGAAGGAGCGGTAAAGAAAAAGGCCGCGGACGGTGCCGCGACCTCTCTTTCTGGAATGTGGAAAAAGATCAGTTCTTTTCCTTGTCCACCAGCTTGTTCTTGGAGATCCACGGCATCATGCCGCGCAGCTTCTCGCCAACTTCCTCGATCGGATGCTCGTCGTTCAGGCGGCGGGTCGCCTTGAAGCGGGCTGCCCCTGCGTGCCACTCCTGCATCCACTCAGTGGTGAAGCGGCCGGACTGGATGTCCTGAAGGACACGCTTCATCTCCGCCTTGGTCTCTGCCGTGATGATGCGCGGACCGGTCACATACTCGCCCCACTCGGCCGTGTTGGAGATCGAGTAGTTCATGTTGGCGATACCGCCCTCATAGATGAGGTCGACGATCAGCTTCACTTCATGCAGACACTCGAAATAGGCCATTTCAGGCGCGTAGCCGCCTTCGACCAGCGTCTCGAAGCCGGCACGGATGAGCTCGACCAGACCACCGCACAGAACGACCTGCTCACCGAAGAGATCCGTCTCGCACTCTTCGCGGAACGTGGTCTCGATGATGCCCGAGCGGCCACCACCCACACCGCAGGCATAGGAGAGGCCAAGGTCGAGCGCATTGCCAGACGCATCCTGATGAACCGCCACGAGGCACGGCACGCCGCCGCCCTTCTCATATTCGCCGCGCACCGTGTGACCGGGCCCCTTCGGCGCAACCATCAGCACGTCAACGGTCTTCTTCGGTTCGATCAGGCCGAAATGCACGTTAAGGCCGTGCGCGAAGGCAATGGCAGCGCCGTCACGGATGTTCGGCGCGATTTCGGAATTGTAGATGCCGGCCTGCAGCTCGTCGGGCGTTGCCATCATCATCAGATCGGCCCATGCGGCAGCCTCGGCCACCGACATCACCTTGAGGCCATCGGCCTCCACTTTCTTGGCGGTCGCGGAACCCGGACGCAGCGCAACGGCAATGTCCTTGGCGCCCGAATCCTTCAGGTTCAGCGCGTGCGCGCGACCCTGACTGCCATAACCGATAATGGCGACCTTCTTGCTCTTGATGAGATTGAGATCGGCATCGCGATCGTAATACACCCGCATACTCAGTTCCTTTCCTGATCCAACTTGATGTTGTTCGTTTCCGACTGCCTAGACCCTGTCCCGGCCTGCCGTCTCTCCTTTTCGCACTCCGAAGAGCACGAAAAACTGATCTACCGCCTCCTCTGCAAGCGCAGCATGATTTTCCGGTCGGCGGACGCCGGCCTCGCCCAGAAGCATGCGCACATGAAGGTCGCGCACGATCAGGCCGTAAAACGTGTGATAGGCAGCATCCCGGTCATGATAGGCGATGAGCCCGCGCTGCCGGCCCGCCTCCAGCAGCGCGCCTGCGCGCTTGTCGATGCCATGTCGCCCCCGCTCGATGAGCAGCGCCCCCAGCCGGCTGCCCTCACGGCTCGCCTGCCCGATCGCCAGCCGATTGAGCGCCAGCGAAACGTCCCCGCTCAAAACCTGCAGAAGATCATTGGCGAAATCCACCAGATGCGCACGAAAGCGGCCATGGTCGAGCTTTTCGCCACTGTCGATCCGGGCGCGTACCTTGCTCGCCTGATGGGCGATCATCGCAGCCAGAAGCCCGTCGCGGTCGCCGAACCATTTGTACAGGCTTTCCTTGGAGCAATTGGCCGCCCGCGCAAGTCCTGCGGTCGTCAGCGCGCGTTCACCGCCCTCCACCAGAAGCCCGAGCGCCTTGTCCAGAACCGCGCGCTGGCGCGGTGTATATTCGTCCTGCATTTCCGGCATGTGGCGCACGAAGGTTTCTGTTCCCGCTTCTCTATCGTACCGTACGGTACGGTTCTGTCACACCAGCCACCGGATTGCAAGCCGGATCGCGAGCAACAGCTCCGACTTTCGGGAAAGCATCGAGAAGAGGCGAAAATCCCCGCTTCCGGGCAGAATGCGGGGAGCGTATGGACATTCTGTTGCTGCCTGGAGCATTCGCCGCGAGGCAGCACAGAGGCCCTTTCAGGAAAACCGATAAAGCTCTACCGCCCGCACTGGCGCATCTGCTGAGCGTATTGATTGGCCATGCTCGCGGCCTTTCGGGCCGATTTCTGCATATGGGGATTGTTGCGCCACACGCCGCGTCGATATCCTGCATGCCCGGCATAATAGTTTAGATAGAGCCCATAAGCGTCGTTGAGTGCGACACCGTTGGTCCTGTGGCTGGTCTGATGATACCAGCCGACAAAGTCGACGGCATCGGCAAAGCTCGTGCGCCGCGCCATCATATTACCGGTTTCGCGCTTGTAGCGCTGCCAGGTGCCATCGAGCGCCTGCGAATAGCCATAAGCGCTTGAAGCGCGTTTCCACGGTATGAAGCCGAGCAGCTTCCTGCGCGGCGGGCGTGCATCCGCATCAAAGCCGGATTCGATCCGGATCGTCGCCATCAACACCTCCGCAGGCACACCATATTTGCGCTCGGCGCGCTTGGCCTCCGTGTACCAACCGCCAAAAAGGCCCTGCTTCTGGTCGAAGACGGTACAAACATTGTTGATGCTGCGCGGCGTCGAAGCACAGCCTGCCAACGCCAGCGCGAGCAGCATGGTCACTGCAGCTATACGCATGGAACACCTCAAAACCCGCACCCCATGCATAGGCTGGCGAATCCTAAGAAACCCTATTCGCACGCGTTAACGCTCTGGGCAATTCCGTGACCAGATGCGGCTCAAATGGAGCGCAGGCTCACCCTTCGCAGGCCCGCATGAAGCGACGGACGGTTTGTGCCATGCCATGTTCCAGCGCATCGGCAGTAAGCCCATGCCCGATAGAGACTTCACAAAGGCCGGGTATGCGAAGCGCCAGCGCAGGAAGGTTCGCCACCGTCAGATCGTGCCCAGCATTGACACCGAGCCCGACCGCCATGGCGGCATCTGCCGTTTTACCTAGCTTTTCCAGTTCGATAGCGGCTTTTTCGGAATCATCGTGGCAAGCACCATACGGCCCCGTGTACAATTCGATCCGGTCCGCCCCCAGCGCGGCAGCGGTCGGCACCTGCTCCGGATCCGGGTCGGCAAAGAGCGAGACCCGAAAGCCCTGCTTTTTCAGCCGCGCGATAATGGGCTGAAGAAACTCGCCCTGCCCGGAAAAATCCCAGCCATGGTCCGAGGTCGCCTGCGCCGGGTCGTCCGGCACCAGCGTCACCTGTTCTGGCTGGTGCTCTTCCACGAGAGCAAGAAATTCCTCAGTGGGATACCCCTCGATGTTGAACTCGCGGTCGGGAAATTCGTCATCCAGCAACGCCCGGATCTCCGGCAGGTCGGAAAAGCGGATATGCCGCTGGTCCGGTCTGGGATGGACCGTCAGCCCGCTGGCACCCGCCTCCAGGGCAATACGGCCAAGTCCCGTAACGCTCGGCCATGGCAGGTCGCGCCGATTGCGCAGCATGGCAATAGCATTGAGATTGACGGAGAGTTTTGCCGGCATTGTCGATTTCAGCTTTCTAAGACGTTTTGGATCGTCCCCGCTCCATAGCGCGATCAGACGGGAACGGACAGGCCCAGACAGCGTTGATAATGCAAGCAGCAAGCGGTCAGGAGAGAAAAATGACCATCAACGATACTCCTCCGAATGTACGGCGCATCGAGACCAGTCGCGAGGATGCCTACGCTTTCGAGGTCGTGGGACACATCACGGCAGCCGACGTGGAGAACCTTTATGGTCTTCTCGAAGGCGCCTATGAGGTGCATGACAAGATCGACCTGCTTGTGATCATCCACGACTATGAAGGGTTTGACTGGCAGGCGGCCTTCAAGGAACAGACGATACTGGGCAAAACCCACGCACTGAAGCACATTCGCAAATATGCCGTGGCAGGCGGCCCCGCCTGGATGGGCACGACCATCGCCCTTTTCCGCCCGTTCTTCACCATGGAGATGGAACACTTCCCTTATGAGAAGGTCGAAGAAGCGTGGAAATGGCTGGGAGCCGAACCCGCTTCTCCACCGGGATGATCGCCTCTGGCACAATTCCGGGAGCGTGGACGCGCCCTACCGCACGATGGTCAGACGCTCGGAAGCGCGGGTGATCGCCGTATAGAGCCAGCGCTGGCGGGTATCGCGGAAGGCATAACTCTCATCAAAGAGCACCACCTCGTCCCACTGCGAGCCCTGCGCCTTGTGAACTGTCAGTGCATAGCCGTAATCGAAATCGTCGAACCGCTTCTTGGTCTGCCATGGAATTTCCGCTTCCGGATCTTCAAAGGCCGCCTTAAGCAGCTTGATCTTGGCCACGCCGCGATCAGGGTCGTCTTCCTCCGGTGAGACCAGAAGATTGATGCCCGGTTTCACCGTTTCCCTGGAAGAGGTCATCACCTTCCAAAGCGACCCGTTGAGCAGCCCCTTGGCCGGATCATTGCGCAAGCATACGAGCTTGTCTCCGGCCTGAGGATAATCGGCATCAAATCCCTTCAATTCGCGCAGGCGCTGATTGTAGCGCCGGCGTGTGCGGTTGGTTCCTACCAGGACCTGATCTGCCGAAAGCACAAGGTCCTGATCGACCTCGGCCTTCGAGATCACCTTTGCAGCGCCATAATCGCCATGGGAGATTTCGCGCCCTTCACGCACATCGAGCGCAAGCTGAATGATGGGATTGTCCCGCGCTTGCCGATGAATTTCCGTCAGAAGGTGGTCGGGTTCATGCT
This sequence comes from Nitratireductor sp., assembly GCF_017794765.1. Taxonomy (GTDB): domain Bacteria; phylum Pseudomonadota; class Alphaproteobacteria; order Rhizobiales; family Rhizobiaceae; genus Nitratireductor. The sequence goes on from NZ_CP051236.1 coordinate 3,027,372, forward strand.
CGGTGAAAAATCCGCCCCCGGAAATCGGCGGAAGCTGGCCGGGATCCCCCAGAACCAGGATGGGCGTTCCAAACGACATCAGGTCACGGCCAAGTGCCTCGTCAACCATCGAGCATTCGTCAATGATTACCATGGCTGCCTTGGCAATGGGACTTTGCCGGTTGAGCGAGAACGTCGGAGAGATGGACGTGCGCCCCGTCAGTTCATCCTCCACTTCCTCCTCGCCACGCGGACGATAAATGAGCGAATGAATGGTACGGGCATTACTGGCCCCGCGCGAGCGCAGAACCTGAGCCGCCTTGCCGGTGAACGCGGCGAACTGAACATCGCCGTCCACATGTTCGGCAAAATAGCGCGCCAGCGTCGTCTTTCCTGTCCCGGCATAGCCGAACAGACGGAAAACTTGGCTTTGACCGGCCTTGAGCCAGCTTGCCACGGCGTTGAGCGCCGCGTCCTGTTGCGGGGAGAATTCCATGCTGTCCAGAAAGCAGATTCGCTTTCGCCTGAACAGGCCGCAGCAGCGCTAATGATGGGGGGAAAAATCCCGGCCCGGCCAGGTGGTGACCGGAGGCTCCGGCATGACGTCTTCACCAAGATGGCTTGTTACATAGAAGACATCTTGCCAAAGCTCGTCATCGCCCCTGTCGCTCAGCACCCGGAGCATGATGAGATAGCGTTTGCGCGCTCTAACACCACAGACCGGCGGCGACCGCAGACTGTATCGCCTGCGCCAGCGCTGGGCACGCTCACGAACCACGTAATAACCGTTTCCGGCAGGGTCTTCGAAACTCGCCTCAATGATCATGCCATGACGGAGTGGTCGAACTTCCTTGACCGAAAGATCGTACCGGATCTCCGCCTTGTTGTGATCAATGGTAAAACCTCCCCCAACGATATCAAGCAGCGGCCTCTTGGAAGGCGGCTCGTAAGTGGCCCAGCCGATGGTGAACAGAAGGATTGAAACCGCAAATGTGCACAGGAACAACCGCCAGGTCACCGTGGATTCATCGAGTCTCGCCATGCGACCACTCCACCGCGCTGCGGGAAGCATATAAAGTAGCCGGCTAATATATTATATGCAAGCACCCGGCTTGCGATTGCCGTTCCAGCCCTTCTGGGCCGGCGACCCTTCACAAGCTTTGGGAGAAGCAGAAACGCTCTACTCTAGCGCAGCATTGGCCACAGTGTTGCGGCCAGCGCGATGCCCATGGCGATGTTGAACCATTTGAGCCGAACGGGATCGGCCAGAAAGCCACGCAGCGCGACGCCGAAGCTGGCCCATACCGAAACACTTGGAAAATTGACGATCACGAAAGCGAACGCCACCAGGAACACGGTGAGAAACGGTGCCGCCGGATCCGTGTAGACCGCCATCGCTGTCAGGGCCATGACCCATGCCTTGGGATTGACCCATTGAAAGGCCGCCGCTTCAAGAAAAGTCATTGGCTCGGCTTTGCCGTCCCCCGCCTCTCCCAGCGCCCGCGACATGGCAATACGCCAGGCGAGATACAGAAGGTAGGCCCCGCCTGCGATCTTCAAAACGGTGTGGAGCGCCGGCACCGCGGTGAGCACTGCTCCAAGACCGAAGCCAACGGCGAGAAGCAGCGAGGCGAAACCACCGGCAATGCCAAGCATGTGCGGAATTGTACGCCGAAAACCGAAATTCACGCCGGACGCCAACAGCATGAAATTGTTGGGTCCCGGCGTAACAGAAGAAACGAAAGAGAAGACAAGCAAGGCGAGGAAGACCTCAGACGACATCCGTTTGCTCCCAGACAGCCACCCGAAAAGGGCACGAAGGTCAGTATTATTGACCCGGCTTCCGGCGCAGGCCATTTGAAACTTGTCCCCCTGCGCCGAAAAATTGTCCCTCGCCCCGCCCCGGTTCCTTACATTCCCTCGGGGCCCCGGTTCATTGCCGCAACACCCGTGCGGCACACCTCCACCAGGCCAAGCGGCTTCATGATGGCGATGAACTGCTCGATCTTGGAGACCCGCCCGGTGATCTCAAAGATGAAATGCTCTGTATTGGCATCGATCACCTGAGCACGGAAAGCATCGGCCAGGCGCAGTGCCTCCACACGGTCGTCTCCCTGTCCCCTCACCTTCACCAGCGCCAGCTCACGCTCCATCGGGCGATCATGGCCCCGTTCGTCCGCCACCACCGAGAGATCAACCACGCGGTGAACGGGCACGATGCGTTCGAGCTGATGCTTGATCTGCTCAAGAACATGGCCTGTGCCACGGGTCACGATCGTGATGCGCGAAAGATGCCTCTCGTGCTCCGTCTCCGAAACAGTCAGGCTGTCGATGTTGTAGCCGCGGCCGGAAAAAAGGCCGATCACGCGGGCGAGAACTCCCGGTTCGTTGTCGACAAGAACCGCCAGCGTGTGCGTTTGTGCGGCTTCGGTTTCCTTGGTGATGAAGTAGGCAGAGCCGGTGGGTTGTAGTTGCGCGTTCATTGCGTGAATCTCTTCTGCAAAACCATTGTGTAACTGACTGAAATCAAAGCGTCTCTGCCACATCGTGAGACGCACCCCGATACCGTCAGACCAATTGCCGACCCTCTTCGTCGATCGCGTTGGCAACCGCTTCGTCACTTGCTTCGTCGGGAAGCAGCATCTCGTTGTGCGCCTTGCCGGAGGGGATCATGGGGAAACAGTTGGCGAGCGCCGCCACACGGCAATCGAAGATCACCGGCTTGTCCACCGCGATCATCTCGCGGATGGCATCGTCCAGCTCAGCCGGCTTGTCGCACCGGATTCCGTGACAGCCATAGGCTTCAGCCAGCTTGACGAAATCGGGCATGGCCTCCGTGTAGGAATGCGACAGCCGGTTTCCGTGCAGAAGCTGCTGCCACTGGCGTACCATGCCCATATACTGGTTGTTCAGGATGAATATCTTGATCGGCGCGTTGTGCTGAACCGCCGCGCTCATCTCCTGAATGGTCATCTGCACCGAGGCGTCACCGGCGATGTCTATCACCAGCGCGTCGGGATGCGCGATCTGAACGCCCAGCGCGGCAGGCAGACCGTACCCCATCGTGCCCAGTCCGCCGGACGTCATCCAGCGATTGGGCGCTTCGAAGCCGAAATGCTGTGCCGCCCACATCTGATGCTGACCAACCTCGGTCGTCACATAGACCTCGCGATCCCTTGTCAGCTCGTAAAGCCGCTGGATCGCATACTGGGGCATGATCACGTCATCGTTCGGCCGGTAAGCCAGGGAATCGCGAGCCCGCCAGATGTCGATCTGCGTCCACCAGGGCTTGAGCGCGGCCTTGTTGGGCTTGGCGGTCGCGCGCCACAGGCGCACCATATCTTCCAGTATCCGCCCGGCATCGCCGATGATCGGCACATCCACGCGAACATTCTTGTTGATCGAAGAGGGATCGATATCGATGTGGATCTTGCGCGAATTCGGAGAGAACGCGTCGAGGCGCCCGGTGATACGGTCATCGAAGCGCGCACCGACACACAGCATCACGTCGCAATCGTGCATGGCCATATTGGCTTCATAGGTGCCATGCATGCCCAGCATGCCGAGCCAATTGTCACCGGAAGCCGGATAGGCGCCCAGTCCCATCAGTGTCGACGTGATCGGAAAGCCCGTGAGATCCACCAGTTCGCGGAGCAAATGGCTTGCCTCCGGCCCGGCGTTGATCACACCGCCGCCCGAGTAGATCACGGGCCGCTTGGCATGCGCCATCAGCTCGATCGCCGCCTTTATCTGGTTGATGTCGCCCTGTTCCTGGGGCTGGTAGCTGGTACGAGGCGCCGTCTGCGGCGGAGTGTATGTCCCCTTGGCGAACTGGATATCCTTGGGAATGTCCACAACGACCGGTCCGGGGCGCCCCGTGGTCGCCACATGAAAAGCCTCATGGATGATCGCGGCGAGCTGGTTCACGTCCTTCACGAGCCAGTTGTGCTTCGTACAGGGACGCGTGATACCCACCGTATCGCACTCCTGAAAGGCATCCGAACCGATCAGCGCCGTAGGCACCTGGCCGCTGATGCAGACGAGCGGAATGGAGTCCATCAGCGCATCCTGCAGCGGCGTCACCGCGTTGGTGGCGCCCGGGCCGGAGGTCACCAGCATGACGCCGGCCTTTCCGGTAGCCCGCGCATAGCCCTCGGCCGCGTGGCCTGCGCCCTGCTCATGACGCACCAGGATGTGCCGGACCTCTTCCTGTTGAAAGAGCTCATCGTAGATGGGAAGCACAGCGCCGCCCGGATATCCGAATATAGTCTCGACCCCGTTATCCTTGAGCGCCTGCACAACGATTTCCGCACCCGTCATCTCGTTGTGGGCGGATGTATCCGCTGCTGGCTCCGACACTGCCTTGTTCATCTTGGTCTTTCCGTTCTGTCTACCGGCGAAGTTGGTTTAGCCGCCCCGTGCCCCCAGGGAAACACCGGGCCAATAAAAAAGGCCCCCGAAGGAGCCTGTGTTTCGCGCATGGGAGCTTTCGCCAGACGGCTACGCCGCCTTGCCCATGCGCCTTCCTACGATAAGAATGTTTCGTGTCATCATGGTGGCGCACAATAAGGTTGCTTGAGCGGTCCGTCAACCGGCAAACGCAGAACGGTTGAACGGTTCTGTTTACCCCTCCTCAACCATTCCCAAACACGCGGTCTTAACCTCGTGCCTCTAGGCTTGTGGATTAGGGAAAATGGGGTGGCACGATGTATTTGGAAGGCGGAACGACGCAGGGCGAAACCACGTCGCAGGAACGGCGCGCTGCCGATCAGCCGCGCCGGCGCCTGCTCGGTCATGTGGTGCACTGTGATGGCGCCCGTGCGACCATTGCTGCCGATACCGAAGTAGACGATGCAGGCCAGTCGAACTACTGGACTGTCGGCAAGATGATCTCCATCAACATGGGAACGACGCGCACGGTCGGCCTTGTCTACGCTGTCGAACGGCCGCAACATCGCTGGCGCGATGGCGAAGCCAATCCCATTGCCATCTCCGTCGAACTGGTCGGTGAGGTCCGTGACCGTGGTTCGGAACCCGTCTTCGACCGCGGCATCACCGAGTACCCTTATGTCGGTGCGCCCGCTCATCGTATCCGTTCGCGCGACTTGCAGGCGGTCTATGATCTCGCCGGTCGTCAGCAGGCGGTTATCGGCAAGCTTTCGCAGGACGAGGCCATCGATGCGTGCATAGCCGTTGACGACACGCTCAATCGTCATTTCGCGGTGGTCGGCACCACGGGCGTGGGCAAGTCCTCCGCTGTTTCGCTGCTCCTGCGCAAGACCATAGCCTCCCGCCCGGATCTGCGCGTCCTGATCCTCGACCCGCACAATGAGTTTGCCTCGGCGCTGCCCGAACATGCGGTTCGGGTCGACACGAACACGCTGGACCTTCCCTTCTGGCTCTTTCGCCTGGAAGAGCTTGTCGAGGTTCTTTTCAGGGGCCGCGAGCCCGCTCCCGAAGAGGTGGAGCTTCTGCGCGACCTCATTCCCAACGCCAAGCATCACTACCGCAACCCCGGTACGGCGGCCGCCCTGCGACGCAGCAATGATGCCAGCGGCCTGACAGCCGACACACCCGTGCCCTATCGCATGGCTGACGTGCTCAAGGAGATCGACGAACGGATAGGCCAGCTCGAAAACAAGGTGGAACGGCCGCTCTACCGCAGCCTGAAGACGCGCATCGAAGCAGCCATCAATGATCCGCGCTACCGCTTCATGTTTGCCGCCCGGGTTATCGAAGACACCATCCACGAAACCATCGGGAGGCTTTTCCGCGTCCCGAGTCATGGCAAGACCGTGACCTGTTTCGAAATGGCGGGAATGCCGCCGGAAGTGGTCAATTCCGTCTGCTCGGTTATGGCCCGTCTGGCTTTTGACCTTGCACTGTGGAGCGAGGGGAAACTCAATCTGCTCGTCGTCTGCGAAGAGGCGCATCGATATATGCCGGCCGATCCGCGTCTTGGCTTTGCACCCACGCGCCATGCTTTGGCACGCATCGCAAAGGAAGGGCGTAAATACGGTTGCTATCTCGGCGTTGTGACCCAGCGGCCGGGCGAGCTTGACCCAACCGTTCTCTCGCAGTGCTCAACCGTCTTCGCCATGCGGCTTGCCAATGATCAGGACCAGGCGATCATCCGCTCCGCGATTGCGGATTCGTCCGCCTCCATGCTCTCCTTCCTGTCTGCCATGGGCCGCCGGGAAGCGATTGCCTTCGGTGAGGGCGTGGCGACGACCATGCGGATGAAGTTCGAATCTCTTCCGCCACACGCCCTGCCGGGCGTGCGCGATACCGACAGGCGCAAGGCCTCCAACCCCGAAGAGATCGACCGAGAAGTGGACCTTGTCTCCATCGTCAGCCGTTTGCGTGACACCGGGCGCACACTTCGCGCGCAGGCGGAGACACCCCCGCATATCGGAGCACCCGTTCCTTCCAGTCTGCAGGCTGGTGATCGGGGTTATGCCGCCGGCTATGTCAGCCAGCCGGGTGAAACCGGGGTGAGCCGGCCATCGGCACTGTCCCCCTTGCATCCGGCGGGTGAACCGTCGCTCGGCCGCTACACGAGCGCGGCCCCCAACCCCCGGGGAAAATTCGGAACCCGCTGAAAATTCGGAACCCGCTGACGGCTCGTCTCTTCTTCACAAGTTGATAGACACTGCTGATCTTCGGCAAGGTTCGCTGCGGTCAGAGCACTTGCTTGCCCGTGCGATCATCCGACAGACGGGTTCTTCAGAAAGAACCGGCTCTTCTTGACAGGAAAGAAAAGCGCCGCAGCTCAGGCGCAAACGCGATTGCGCCCCAGGCGTTTGGCCTCATAGAGCATTTTGTCGGCGCGGCGATAAAACTCTTCGGCGGATTCCCGACCGTTCCAGATCGACAACCCGACACTTATCGTCACCCGAATGTTCACATTCGAGGTTTCGATAACAAGCGCGCCAACCGCACGGCGAATGCGCTCTGCGAGTTTCACTAGAGATTCGTTGTTCATGTTCGGCGCAACAATGGCGAATTCCTCGCCCCCCATGCGCGCCACCACATCGTGATAACGTGTGAGGTCCTTCAGGCAACGTGCCACCGCGCGCAGCACCTCGTCCCCCACATCGTGACCATGCGTATCGTTCACCTGTTTGAAGTGGTCGAGATCGAGCACCATCAAGCCGACAGGCTTCTCGATACGGCGGAACTCCTGGAGATATTCCCGCAACGCATCATCGAAGAAGCGCCGGTTTTGCATACCAGTAAGACTGTCTGTCAGCGCGGCGTGCTGGAGAGATTCTGATCGTGCGCTGAGTGTTTCCGTCATCGCCCGTAACTTCCCCTCCTCCTGCACCTGGGTGCGGATCAACGGATAGATGAAGAACAGACCGAAGAGGGTGGCTGTGGCGAGCAGAACACCTGAAATGAACAAAAGCTGGATAAAGCTCCCAGGCTCCCGGGGAGCAGGAAGTGTAGCGATATCGGAGCGCAGGAGCCAATAGGCATAGGCGAGCATCCCACCCGCTCCAAGGACGAGCGAAATGAATACAAAAAACGCCGACTCCGCTTTGTGGAAACGCATGCTGGCCCCGAACGACACCCTTTCAGCCGTTCTCGCACAGCCTTACTTACGCAAGGTTAATCTCCACAGGTAGAAGTGGCGGGATGTCGCCTATTTGAGATTGTTTTTGATGAAAATCACAAGATCATCCGTTGTTTCTGTGCGCGCGCTGATGGGCAGCCTCCACCACTGATCGTCGAGTTGGTGGCGAAACCAGGTGGCCTGTCTCTTGGAATAGCGCCGGGTGGCAGTTTTTGCTTTTGTTACGGCCTCGTCCAGAGTGCACTCGTGCCGCAAATACGCAGCCAGTTCTGGAACCCCGATAGCCTTCATCGCCGGAAGGGACGCGGCAAGATCAAGTGCAAGGAGAGCCCTGACTTCGTCGAGCGCTCCCTCGTCGACCATACTGTCAAAACGGCGCTCGATACGGTCGACAATGAATGAGCGCTCCGGCTCAAGGACGATACAGGTGCTGCTCTTCCGGTTGACCAATGGCGTGCTTGTTTCGCCCTGCCAGACGCTTAGCGCCTTGCCCGTGGCATCGTGAACCTCCAGGGCGCGCGTGATGCGCTGCCCGTCCGTGAGCCCAATTGCAGCCGCAGCCGTGGCATCGCGCTCCGAGAGGAGACGGTGTAGCGCTTCCGGTCCTTCAACCGCAAGCCGTTGCCGCCAATGAAAGCGCACGGCTTCCGGCACCGCTGGCGTGGGTGCGATACCATTGAGAAGTGCATGAAAATAAAGCCCCGTACCGCCCACAAAGATCGGGCGACAACCTCCCAAAACACCCTTTTCACAGAGTACGGCCACGTCGTCCAGCCATGCCCCGGTAGAATACGCGACGGAAGGTGGTACGTGACCATAAAGATGGTGCGGTACCCTCGCCAGATCATCTGCCCCCGGTCGCGCTGAAAGAACGCGAAGCACGTCATAGACCTGCATGGAGTCGGCATTGATGATCGCACCGCCAACCTCCATGGCCAGACGCAGCGCCAGCGCAGACTTGCCGCTGGCCGTTGGCCCGGCTATCAGGATCGCATCGTTCAGCATGCCTGCCATTCAAGCTCCTGGAAAGCGCCCATGTCCCTCGTTGCAACCCTCATCTCACATCCGGAAAAACGTATGCTCACGCCGGACGTTGCGACTATGGCCATGAAGGCGCTCGATGCAAGCGCCATCGACTGGCTGGGGGAAAACCTCGCTTGTGATATCGCTGTCAAACCCGGGGTCGAGTCTGCAGAGGCAGACGCCAAGCTGCGCGTTACCCTCGCCCGCATACCAGTGGACATCGCGGTGCAAGAAGCACAGAACCGCCGCAAGAAAATGCTGATCGCCGACATGGATTCAACCATGATTGATCAGGAATGCATCGATGAGCTGGCGGCCGAACTCGGGCTAAAGCAAGCTGTAGCAGAGATAACCCGTCGGGCCATGAACGGCGAGATCGCATTTGAGCCCGCACTTGAAGAACGCGTCGCTTTGCTCAGGGGCTTGCCCCTCGATGTCATCGACAGCGTCATTGAAAAACGCATCACGCTCGCTTCCGGCGGTCGTACTCTGGTCGCCACAATGAAGGCGTCTGGAGCATTCACGGCCCTGGTGTCGGGCGGCTTCGAGCAGTTCACGGGGCCCGTCGGCGGAAAACTCGGCTTTCATACCCAGCAGGCGAATCGGCTCCTTACCCATGAAGGGAAGCTCAGCGGCGAAGTGGCAAAACCCATTCTGGGCCGCGCCGCCAAGGCCGAAGCGCTTGATCGCCTCATCGCCCAACTTGGCATCACACGGCAGGATGTGCTGGCTGTTGGCGATGGAGCCAACGATCTCGACATGATCGAACGGGCCGGCCTCGGCGTAGCGCTTCACGCCAAGCCCGCCGTTGCGGCTCAGGCCGGTGTGCGCATCGATCACGGAGATCTCACCGCACTCCTCTTCCTGCAGGGTTACCGGGAAGCGGAATTCGTCCAATGACGCTTTTGAAGACCGAGCGCCTGATTCTGCGCAACTGGTGCGAGGAAGATCGTCCGTTCTTTCATCGTATCAATTCCGATGATGAGATCATGGAGTATTTCCCTTTCCGCCGGAGCCGCGGGGAGGCGGACGCCGTCATGGAACGAATTCGTGATGGCATCGCGCAAAACGGCTTCGGCTTCGCGGCTGCGGTTCTGAAGGAGACCGGCCAGCCGATCGGCTTTGTGGGGCTCCACAGGCCGTCGGGACTAGCTAACCTGCCGGAAGGAACCGTAGAAATCGGCTGGCGGCTGGCACCGGAATTCTGGGGCAAAGGCTACGTCACGGAGGCCGCTCGCGCCTGGCTCGCTTTCGGCTTTGAAAAGCTTGGGTTTGAGGAAATCGTCTCTTTTGCGGTCGTTGACAATGAACGTTCCACTGCCGTCATGCGCCGTATCGGCATGCACCATGACCCGAATGGCGACTTTGACCATCCCGGCGTTCCAGACAGCCACCCGCACCTGAAGTCCCATGTGCTTTACCGACTTCGGCGGTCGGATTGGCGCGCCACGCAAAAATGATAAAGCCCGGTGGTTACCACCACCGAGCCGTTTTGATTTGGCGGAATATGGATGAAGTCAGTCCATCCGCAAAGTGACAAAGCGAAGCTCACCATTCTTCGAGGCCAGCATCAGCAGTGCATTCCGGCGCCCCTGCCCTTTCAGCTCCTCAAGCCGGTCCAGCGCTTCCTTGGGTGTTGAGACCGTAGCCTGTGCGATCTCAACGATGACGTCGCCCGCGGCCACACCTTTTGTGGATGCCGGCGAGCTCTCATCCACCTTGGTGATCACCACACCGCTGACATCGGCGGAGATTTCAAACTGTTCTCGCAGTTGGTCATCCAGAGTGGCCATGTGCATTCCCAGAACAGCCGCCGAGGAGACAGCCTCGCTGTCACCAGCGGACTTGTTCGTTCTTGTCTCTGCAGAAGCCAGTTTCTCGCCGTCTTCAAGCCGTCCGAGGGTCACCCGCACGGTTTGCTCCTCGCCCTTGCGGACCACGACGACGTCCACTTCCTTGCCAACCGGGCTCTCGGCAACGACGCGCGGCAGTTCGCGCACATTCTCCACAGCCTTTCCGTCGAACTCCACGATCACGTCACCGGGTTGAATGGAGCCATCGTCCACTGGGCCACCTTCGATGACGCCACTCACCATCGCACCCATGGCTTTTTCCATGCCCAGGCTTTCGGCGATCTCGTCGGTAACTTCTTGAATACGCACACCGAGCCAGCCGCGCCGCGTCTCCCCGAACTCACGCAACTGATCCACCACCTTGATGGCCAGCGCCGAGGGGATGGAAAAGCCGATGCCGATCGAGCCACCGGTTGGCGAAATGATGGCCGTGTTGATGCCGATCACCTCACCGTCCATATTGAACAGCGGCCCGCCGGAGTTGCCACGATTGATGGCCGCATCCGTCTGGATGAAATCGTCATAGGGACCGGAGCCGATCTCGCGGTTGCGCGCCGAGACAATGCCGACAGTCACCGTTCCACCAAGACCGAACGGATTACCAATCGCCATCACCCAGTCGCCGATCCGCATCTTGTCGGAATCCCCGAACGGAACGTCCTGCAATTTGCGTTGGCCGGGATCAATCTTGAGCACAGCCAGATCCGTCTTCGTGTCAACGCCCAATAGTTCCGCGTCGAGTTTACCTCCGTCAGTGAAATTGACGACGATCTCGTCTGCGCCGGAGATCACGTGGTTGTTGGTGACAACAATGCCTTCTTCCGCGTCGATCACGAAGCCAGAGCCCAGAGACTGCGCCTGCCGCGGTCCCTGCTCCTGTTCAGGCTCATCCTGGAAGAAGTCGTCAAAAAACTCCTGCAGCGGCGAGCCTTCCGGCAGCTTTGGCAAAGGGACCCGCCCCGAAGCGCCACTGTCCGTGGAACGCGAAGTGGAGATGTTGACCACCGCGCCAGCAAGCCGCTCGGCCAGGTCCGCCACCGAGGCCGGACCTTCCGCCCTTGCTTCCTGAGCCAGGATCACGGGAGCGGAGCTGAGACCACCCAGCGCGATCAGCGCGGCGACTGGTGCCACCCGCGTGGCGCGTAAAATCTTCGTCGGGAACATTGAGAGCGTTTCTCCAGATGGCTTGCTTGGTGGAACGGCCTGTAGCTGGAACGGTAAACAGGGCCCCTGGTTGAACTTTAGGCTCAACACTGACCAAATTCCATTAACAGGCGTTTCACATCTGCATGATTGAGCCTGATTACGGCACGTTTGCGGCCCGCACGGGAATTCCATGCGGGCCGCAAGATTGCTTCATCCTCGAATGAGCCAGATCACCATCACACCGAGCACCATGGCCGAGATGCCAGCCGTGCGAAGCGCACTGTCCGGCATTTCGAGAACCTGCTCGGCGAGCCTTCTGGCCAGCCTTGGCATGCCGCCGTAGACCAGACCCTCGATAACGAGAACCAGGCCCAGGGCGGCAATGAAATCGCTCATGTCAGCCGCCGGTCACTGGCCGGTGGTCGCGCCCTGAGCAGCCGGCGCTGACGAACGGGCTCCACCACCGCTGGAGTCGTTGAAGAAACGGAAGAATTCCGAATCGGGCGACAAAAGCATGGTGGTGCCGTTGGGGTCCAGCGCCTGCTGATAGGCGTTCATCGAGCGATAGAACTCGAAGAAGTCCTGATCCCGCGAAAATGCCCCGGCGAAGATGGCGTTGCGTTCCGCCTCGCCCTCACCGCGCAGGATCTCGGCTTCACGCTGTGCGGCGGCCAGAATTTCGACCACCTCACGGTCGGCACGGGCGCGGATGCGGGCTGCGGCCTCACGGCCACGGGCACGCAGGCGTTCGGCCTCCGCCAGACGCTCGGCCTTCATGCGGTCATAGGTCTGCTGTGAGACCTCGGCCGTCAGGTCCGTACGACGAATGCGAACATCTTCTATCTCAAGCCCCAGAGACGCGGCGGCAGGCCGCAGCTCCTCGGCCACCTCGCGCATCATGGACGCTCGTTCTTCCGAAAGTGCCGCTTCGAAGCCACGCAGACCGTAAACCCGGCGCAACGCAGCGTCGAGACGTGTGCGCAGCCGCTGTTCAGCCAGCGTGACACTGCCCGAAACAGCCTGACGGAAACGACGGGGATCGTTGATCGAATAGGCGATGAACGCATCCACTTCGTAGAACTTGCCGCCCGAAACCTGCACGCGGATATCATCGAGATCGAAGCGCAGAATCCGGTCTTCGATGATCTGCACATTGTCTGCCTCAACAAACGCGAAAGGCAGTTTGAAATAGAGACCGGGTTCGGTCTTCACATCGACGATCTCACCGAAACGAAGAACGATGGCCTGCTGACGCTCGTTGACGACGAAGATCGCCGAATAGAGCAGGAACAGCAGGACCGCGCCGATCACGACGAGTATGGGAAGACGGTTGGACATCAGTTGCTCCCTCCCGCGGTTCCACGCGGCTGCTGCTGGGATTGCTGGCGAAGCTCGGGCAAAGGCAGGTAAGGCACGACGCCCTGGCCGCCATTCTGCTCGACGATCACCTTGTTCGAACCACGCAGCACGCCTTCCATGGTCTCCAGGAAGAGGCGTTTGCGCGTCACCTCGGGAGCCTTGGCATACTCGTCATAGACGGAGATGAAGCGCTGCGCCTCACCCTCGGCTTCCTGAACGACACGGTTTTTGTAGGCAGCAGCCTCTTCGCGAATCTGCGCCGCTTCACCACGCGCCTGACCCAGTTTCTGGTTGGAGTACTGGTTCGATTCCTCGACAAAACGGTCTTCGTCCTGCTCGGCGCGCTGCACCTCGTCGAACGCGTCTGCCACCTCGCGCGGCGGCGCCGCGTCCTCGATCGAAAGTGCGTTGACCGTCAGTCCCGTCCCGTATTCGTCGAGCGCGGTCTGGATGGTCACCCGAACATCCTCGGCTATGCCCTGGCGGTCGTCACGGAAGATGTCCTGTGCCGGGCGCCGGCCGACAACCTCACGCATGGCGCTTTCGGCGACCTGGCGCAACGTCTCGTCGGGATTGGCCACGTTGAAGAGATAGGCAGCAGGGTCGGCAACCTGATAGGCAACGGAGAATTTCACATCAACGATGTTCTGGTCGCCAGAAAGCATGAGCCCGCTTGAAGCCCCGCCCCTGGTCTGGCCGATATCCACCAGCCGTTCGGCAACGGAAGCTTTCTCGACAGTCTCGATGGGCCACCAATGGAAGTGCAGTCCCGGCTCTGAAAGTTCGGGTTTCGGCTTGCCGAAACGCAGCTCCACGGCCAGTTCGTCCGGCTGCACGGTGTAGACGGATTTGAACAGCCACAGGCCGGCAAGCGCCAGAAGCACCAGGCCGATCATCGCCGGGCTGACACCGCCGCCACCGGGCAGCGCGCTTTTCAGCCTGTCCTGGCCTCGCTTGATGATCTCTTCCAGATCCGGCGGAGATCCCTGCGGTCCACTCGGCCCACGCGGCCCCTGATCCCAGGGGCCTCCGTTATTGCCGCCGCCCCAAGGGCCGCCTCCGCCACTTTGATTGTTCCAGGGCATTCTTGTTCCTTTTCTCGATCCGGGTTCCGTCCGTCGAGGACAGCTCTCCCATCGGTCAGTTATAGGTAGCGGCAAATCCTCTTTCAACGCGGCAGCCCGCCGCGTTTTCCGCTCTTTTCAGCGATTAGAGAGCCCTGCCCTGCCTCGTCACCGTCGTTGGTAGACCACATAGGAGGTGGCGTAAACGTCCTTTTCGCCGGCGGGCACCTCCAGGCGGGTCAACTCTTCCCATATTTCCGGGTCGATTTCCGGGAACACGGTGTCGCCGTCGATCTCCGCGTGCACATGAGTGACATGCAGGCGGTCGGCCTTGTCGATCGCTTCCCGGTAAATCTGTCCGCCCCCAATCACGCAGACATCCTGGCCGGGGTCATCCGCGGCTGCCAGCGCAAGCCCCACTTCCAGGGAAGACACGCATTCAGCCCCTTCGGCCAAATAGTCCGCCTGCCGTGTGACGACGATGTTGCGCCGCCCCGGCAGTGGCTTGCCGATGCTTTCCCAGGTCTTGCGCCCCATGATTACCGGCTTTCCCATGGTAACGGCCTTGAAACGCTTTAGATCGGTCGAAAGTCGCCACGGCAGATCACCGTCGCGCCCGATGACCCCGTTCTGCGCCATTGCAACGACCAGTTCGACACTCATCATCCCCTCCCGGTCATACCGCAATCGGTGCGCGGATCGTCGGATCGGCCACATAGCCATCGAGCCGGAAATCCTCGAACCGGAAGGCGAAGAGATCGGTTACGTCCGGGTTGATCCACATGGTCGGCAGCGGCTTGGGCGTCCGTGTCAGCTGCTCGCGCGCCTGTTCGAAATGGTTGGAATAAAGATGTGCATCGCCCAGCGTATGCACGAAATCACCGGCGCGCAGCCCCGTCACCTGCGCCACCATCATGGTCAGAAGCGCATAGGAAGCGATGTTGAAGGGCACGCCGAGAAAGATATCGGCCGACCGCTGGTAAAGCTGGCAGGAGAGCCGCCCGTCAGCCACATGAAACTGGAAAAGGCAGTGGCACGGCGGCAGCGCCATGGAATCGACCTCGGCCGGGTTCCAGGCCGAAACCACATGCCGGCGCGAATGAGGATTGTCACGCAAACCTTTAAGAAGATTCGCGATCTGATCGATCTGCCCACCGTCCGGAGCAGGCCACGAACGCCATTGGGCCCCATAGACGGGGCCGAGGTCGCCATTCTCATCCGCCCACTCGTCCCAGATCGAAACCCCATTGTCCTTGAGATAGGCGATGTTCGTATCGCCCTTCAGAAACCACAGCAATTCGTGAATGATGGAGCGCAGGTGCAGCTTTTTCGTGGTGAGAACCGGAAACCCCTCCTCCAGATTGAAGCGCATCTGATAGCCGAAAACGCCGCGCGTACCCGTTCCCGTACGATCGTCGCGGTCGACACCGTTTTCGAGGACATGGGAAAGAAGATCGAGATACTGGCGCATGGCGGTCCGATTCGGGCTGGCGTTATCGCCGCATCATAAAGCAGCTGACCGGCACGAAAAGTGCGGGCCCTGCGAATATCGGTCTCGTCCACACGCGCGCATGAAAACGCCCCCACCGGCAAGGGAGGAGGCGTTTGAAGGTCAGGTCGCGTGGCGGTTCAGAGGCTGGAAAGCTTGCCCAGATGCTTCGCGACGAGATAGTAAAACGTCACGCGGCTTTTCGAATTGTCGCCGGACATCGTCTCGCAGACCTTTTCAATGATGGAATCGCATTTTGCGCCATCGGTTTCGCCGAGCTTCTTCATGCACCAGCTCTCGCGCACGCGATCAAGTTCGCTGGAATCGCTGCAGGAGACCAGCGACGAGTCCCGGTTGCGCAACGCGATGCCAAGATGCTTCACGATCTTCTTGACGACGTCTTCGTCAGCGGTTGCATCATATTTGCGGACATCCGCGAGATAATCGGCCATGATTTTTCCCTCGTTTCAAATCGTGGGCCCCTTCGACACGATCCGGCCAACAACGCAACCTCAACGTTTGCCAAAGTTCTTCCCACACCGTTGCAGACATTCCGCAAAGCATGACGTCAAGTCAATGCCGAAAAGACTTTTCGCCAGAATCCCCCTTTTCTTGCTCCGGCGGCCTCACTATATTCGCACCGTCGGCTCGACCGACTATGGCGATAAACTGCCGGTGTAATAAACCATTCGGACCCGGGGGCAGTGCCCGGCGCCTCCACCACAAACCGTCGAAGACCATGCGTCCGCTGACGGCTTCTGATGGGGGCGAAACAGGATCGACGAGGGTGTAAAGATCGGACTTTCGCTCGGCATGATACCACCGTTATCGGGTCAAACCAGTAGTTGCAAACGACAACTATGCGGAGGCACGTCTCGCTGCTTAATGCAGTGCGACAGCTTCACTTAAACTCCTGAGGGTTCGCACCTTCAGGCGGGGTTCGGAGGCACCTGGCAACAGAAGCCTCCACTCCTCCTTTTGTTGGTTTTGCCAGTTTCCGCCTTCCCGGCAGGCGTCAGCCGTTCGCATGCAAAAGAAAGGGCGCCTCAGCGCCCCTCCAGAACCAATCTTGCCAGTCGTATCCGACCTCATTCGGCGGCAGCCCGCGCAGGCTGTTGATCGCGTCCCAGCGTCAGATGCGTCAACGCAAGCGCAAGCACGGCACACACGGCAATGCTCGTCACCATCGGCAACGGTGTTCCGTCGAAGAACAGGCCTGAAACAGCCATCGCCAGAGCCCCGGTGGCAAAATGCAGCGTTCCCATCAGTGCCGAGGCCGTGCCGGCAATAGTGCCGTGATCATCCATCGCAAGAACCGATGTCGTGGGAATGACGAGCCCCAGAAACCCGTAGCCGACGAAAAGGAATGAGGCCAGCACCCATAGCGACTGCAGACCGGATGCCATCACGACCAGCATGGCCACGATCATCGTCGCATAAGAAACGACGGCGAGCCGCACGACACGACGCAAACCATATCGCTCCGTCAGCCGCCCCGTGAGCTGCGACATGGTGAAAAATGCCACCGCATTCATGGAAAAGAAGACACTGTAGAGCGTCGGCGACAACCCGTAATGGTCTATCAGCACAAAGGAGGAGTTGGACAGATAAACGAAGAAACTGGAAATGCCGAACCCTCCGATGAAGGTCAGGCCCATGAACTTCCGGTCCCCGAGAAGAAAACGGTAGCCGGCAAGCGCCGTGCGCAGTGAACTGCCTTTCCTTTCCTCAACGGGCCTGGTTTCCTTGAGGGCCGTTGCCAGAAGAAAAAGGCCAAGAACCGCAGCGATGGTTACGGACCAGAACACGGCCCGCCAGCCGAGAGAAGCGATGATCATGCTTCCCGTCAGCGGAGCCAGAATGGGCGAAATGGAGAAGACGAGCATCAGGAGCGACATCAGCCGCGCCGCTTCCGTGCCGGTATGAAGATCGCGTACCACAGCGCGCGGCACGACCATCCCGGCCGAAGCCCCGAGCCCCTGCAGAAACCGAAACGCGATCAGCATTTCGATGTTGCTGGCCAGCGCCGATCCGATACTACCGATGATGAAAACGACCAGGCCCGCATAGAGTGGCGCTTTGCGGCCCACCATGTCGGAAATCGGCCCAACGATAATCTGGGCCAGTCCCATCGAGAGAAAGAACACCAGAAGAGACATTTGCACCGGCACGGTGCCTGCATCGAGATCCGCGCCAATCGAGGGAAGCGCCGGCAGATACATGTCGATGGCGAACGGACCGACGGCAGTCAGAAGGCCAAGAACCAGCGCAATGCGCAAAAATCTTGTGGTCATGGATTTTCACTTTCAGAAAAGATGGCGCCACGATCGGCGTCAAACTAAAGACAAAACACTGGGGAGAGGCCCGGCACAGGGTTGCCGGAGGGCACAGCCCGCAAAACTGATCTGTAGCGACTATATTTTTGGACAGCCTTGTCTAATATGTCAATCGCACATATATGTTTTTTATGGATGCGATCAACGCTACTGACAGGCTCCCGACACGCGGACATGCGGCCAAGCGGCTGTCCATTCTCGAAGCGGGCGCGCGTGTTTTCTGCCGGGAAGGCTATTCGGGCGCGAACATTGACATGATCGCTGCCGAAGCCGCGGTCTCGCGACAAACCGTTTACAATCACTATGGCGACAAGGATAAGCTGTTCGCAGCCGTCGTCACCGAGATCACCCAGCGCTGCAACGCCCGCAGCTTCGAAGTGCTCGCAACCTTTCCCGATCAACCCGAAAACCTCGAGAACGAGCTCATCGCCTTTGCAGTGCGCCTGACACGGAACTGTCTGTGCGACGAAGACGGGAAGTATCTTCGCAAACTCATTCAAAGTGAGGGTGAGAGGCATCCTCAGCTCTTTGCAGGCTGGCGCACGGACGGTCCGGGCAAGGTGTGGTCAGCGCTCGCTGCCCGCTTCGCCCGTCTTGCCTATGCCGGACACCTCGATCTGGACGACCCTGACATCGCGGCGCGTCAATTCCTCGCCCTCGTGAACACCGAACTGCAGATCCCCGCTCTTTTTGGCGAGAAGCTGGAGAGCAGCCGACTACAGGAAACAGCCGCCTGCGCGGTCAGGACCTTCCTGCGCGCCTATGGCAGAAACCGGTCGGACAGCCAGGAAATGGCGCGCGGCGAGCGGGCTTTGCGTGCCTGACGCTGCGGAACTCTCCTTTTGCCGGTTTACCTGAGCACTGTCCTTGATTAGAGGTAGGGCGAAGATTCACAAACCGGTTCCCGTTGATGGCCGAAGACCGCATAAGATACGATATTCTCGCTCAGGATGCCCTGCGTGGCGTTATGCGCAAGGTTCTGGCAGAGGTTGCGCGCACCGGGCTTCCCGGTGAGCACCACTTCTTCATCACCTTCCTGACCAACGCTCCGGGCGTCCGCGTCTCCTCACGGCTCCGTGAGCGTTATCCCGAGCAGATGACAATCGTATTGCAGTATCAGTACTGGGATCTGAAAGTGAGTGAGACTGGCTTTGAGGTCGGTTTGTCCTTTGCCGACGTTCCCGAAATGCTGAGCGTGCCCTTCTCCGCCGTCCGCGGTTTCTACGATCCTTCGGTCAATTTCGAGCTGGAGTTCGACGTCAAGCCGGAGCAAGGCGAGCAGTCCGCGGATATCACCGAGGTCTATCCCGAAGCAGCAGACGAACCGCAAAAGCCTGCTGCCAGGAAGAAGCCTGCCAAAAAGGCCAGGAAGGAAAAGGCGGAGACTGAAAACGACTCCGCAAAGGAAGAAGCTCCCGCATCCGAAGGCAAAGGGACTGAAGGCAAGGGGGCCGACGTCGTCTCTCTCGACGCATTCCGAAAGAAGTGACGATGGGCGAACTGATCAATCTCAGGCAGCGGCGCAAGCGCCGCGCCCGCGAAGAGAAAGAGCAGCGAGCCACAGAAAACCGTGTTCTTCACGGTCGCACCAAAGCCGAACGCACCCGGCAAGAGAACGCAAAGGCCCGTTCGGTAGCCCGGCTCGAAGGGCACAAACGCGAAGAGAACCGGGACGAAGCTCCCAGATGAGCCGGATCGCCAAGCGTTCGGTCAGCATTCGTGGCCATCGGACAAGCGTATCTTTGGAAGAGCCGTTCCTCGCCGAGCTGGAGAGCATCGCCCACCGCAGAAACATCTCGTTGGCAGCGCTCATTGCTGAGATAGACGCCGGTCGTGAAGACGAAAACAATCTCTCTTCCCAATTGCGTCTCTATGTCCTCCAGGATCTGAAGACCCGGACGCTCCCCCGCTCCTGACCGTCAGTTCACCCTCCGTCTGAGCCCAGAAGTTCGCGCAGTCTTTCGGGTGAAAGGTTCTTCGAGCGAAAAAACTCTGAAACCGCATCAGGTGAGTTCGCGCCTTCCGGAGCCTCCAGCGGCGCTCGCTCGACTTCTGAGGGTGTGGTGCGTCCCCGGGGGACACTTTGCTGCTGGCGCTTGCGCGCTTCGGCTGCCCGCGCCGCCTCCCGGGCCCGGCGGCGCGCGGCTTCGGCCTCTCGCTGCGCCTGTCGACGTGCCGCTTCCTCCGCCTCGCGCTTCTGGCGAAGTTCGCGCTCCAGTCTCTGGCGCTCTGCTTCTGCCCGCTCGCGCTCGGACTGGAGTGCCGCGAAATAGCGTGCCTCCCGGCGCAATCTCTGCTTTTCAAGTAGCACAGACTGCATGCGCTCGACCCGCACCTGTTCACGTTCCAGCGCCCGCTGGGTCAAGAACTGCGCGAGCGGACCGGCCGAAAGCGAAAGCCCTACATCGCCGAACGGGCCCGACGCGGCCAGATCCACACGAGGCTCCGCCCCCACAACGGCTTCGAGACCGGGATCGAAGACCAGTGCCCCGGTCGTCTCGACCGTCATGCGCTGCAGATCGGCCGACGCGGTCGTGGTCAAGATGGCTCCCTCTGCCTCAAGCCGCATCGGTGGTGTACGAACAACGCCACCGGCAACGGTAAAGGCGAACTCTGTGCTCCCCACCTGAAACGTGCCATTGCGGATGATGGGGGGCGCGAAAATCTCGGTTTGTGCGACATCGATCTCATTGCCCAGCGCATCCGCTTTCTCAAGAATCAGCGGCAGCGCCTTCGGGTTGAGATCTCGGATGCTCAAATCGTTCACGGTGACCGAGCCGGACCCGGTCAGAGCCGAGGCCATGCCGTTCACCGTCTTGCCGCTGGCGGTCACGCTCGCATGGCCACTCAGGCGTCCTTCAAGGCTCCCCTGCGGCATAAGCGCTTCCAGCGCCGTATCTTTCAATCCGATTTGCGCCGTGAGCAAGCCTGTTCCGGCATTGTTTTTGAGCGTTGCAAACCCCTCGATCGAACCGTCAAAAGCCGCCGCCTTCAGATCGGAAACCGTCAGCCCCTCATCGTCGAGCTTCAGCTTCAGGCTGGCCGCCTGTCCAGCCGGGAAAAAACCGGCCCAGAGCGCATCCGTCTGAAGGTCGAGATCGACTGCAAACGGCAAATCGACGTCACCGCTGAACGGTTCTTCGGGCCAGGCCCCGCTCTCCTCCCCCGACAACACATCCGGCCCCAGAACGAGCTCCGCCGCCGGCGCAAGGTCGAAACGCGCCAGGCGAAGCGCGCCGTCGATACGCGGTTTGCCGCCATCGCGCAGGATGTTGAAATCGCCACTCAGGTCAGTTCCGGCCACCACGCCGGAAAGCCCCGAGAGCACGACAACCTCCTCGCTCCACTCGAGCCCGGCTTCCAGCTCAACCGGCAATCCAAGTCCGAAGCCCGGCAATACGACACCGCCAACGGCCAGCCATGGCTCGACATCATCGCTTTCGATCCGCACCTTCCCGGCAAGAGCCGGGGTCGAAAGGGCATTGGCCAGCCCTCCGTCGAAACTCGCAGTAAAGCCCTCGCCCGTGACGGAGGCCTGTGTGCTGACCGCGTCTGCCAGCGAGCCCGCAGCCGTGAGTTCGAGCTTGGCATCTCCGACCAGCCCGAGCGGAAGCGCCGGCAGGCCCGCAAGGCCATAGAGCACCGCAGCATCGTCATTTCTGGCCGTCACCGAAAGCTTGAAATTCCCCTGCAGCGGATCGTCCCGGGGACTGCGATCGGAGAGCGAAAAGCTGAGATCAGTGCCACCGGCCTCCCCTTCCGCGCTCACCGCAAGCCCCACCGTGCCATCCCCGTTATCGGCAGCGCTGGCCACGAGATTGATTTCCGCGTTCTCAAGCAGGCCGGGGAAAGCCTTAACCCGGTGGGCAATGGCCTCCAGAGCACGATTTTGCGGAAAACGGCCAGCCGCCATCATGGCAAGGTCGGCGAGATCGGTCGACAGGATGGTTGCATCAATCTGGCCCGTCAGCGCGGTGGAGAAATCGCGGAGCTGCCCCGTGGCGCTGATTTGTGCGCCTGCAAGCCCACCCAGTGTCAGCCTGTCGATCTCAAGCACGCCCGCGCGCAGACGCAGCGCGGTATCAACCGTTTCCGCCTCAACACCCCCGGCAGCGACAGGCCCCGCCTTGACGGCGAGATCCACATCATGGCCGGAAAGCCTGTTCACACCGGCATCATTCACGAAAAGCGAGACAAAAGCACGAATACCGTCAAGATCGAGTGCCTCCCCCTCGAGCGCAATGTCCAGAGAGGGTTTGGCATCGTCCGGCGCCTGCCGTTCAACGCGGCCATTGAAGCGTGCGCCGCCCAGGATGAGTTCCAGCGTTTCGAATGTCTGTGCGCGCTGCGAGAGGTCCACATCGGCGCTGAAGCCAGCCGAAGAGAGGCGCCGGATGGCATCATCCACATCGCGCGAAATCCATGCAGCAAAACCCGATGGCTGCGCGATCGCCAGCAGCATGCGCCCCTTGAACGCGAGGGCATCGCGCGTCGTCAACAGACCGCTGGCTTCCAGCCGCGTCCGACCGGGCAGGGTCGCAGCCACCGAGCCGATAGACCAGCCGCGGTCCGCCGGCTGCGCACGCAGTTCGATATTCCGGATCGTCGTATCGCCAGCCACAATGGCCGGCAGATTGATTGCGATCTCACCGGGGATGCCCGGTGCCGGCAGAGCCCGCATAAGAGCCGAAAACGCGTTGAAACGCGCATTGAGGTCCAGTCCGGCAATAGAGCCGCTTTCTCCATCCTCCGCTTCGAAACGAAGCTGGGCTCCGTCCGCCTCGACCAGAAAACGCGGAGCGCCGCCAAACTCGATGCGCGCCCTGCCCTCGGCACTATAGGGAGCATCAACCGGTCCCGTCTCGAAGCGAAACGCGTCCACCAAAAGCCGATCGTGCCTGAGGTCGAAGCTGCCGGTCAGTCGGTTGCTCGCCGCCGCCGTGGTGAGCGCCGGAGCTCGCCCGTCCTCCTCGCGCAGCGCGGCCATCGCCTCCTGGCTATAGGTGTTCAAAGTAAAAGTGCCGTCATAGTAGGCGGCTTCGTCTTCGATACGAGCCTGGCCATCCATGGCAAGCCTGACGGGAAGATCGTCAGGCAACGCGTCGATCCGCAACCGCATCCGCCCATCATCCCCAAGCGTACCGGTCGAAACGGAAACCTGCATCGGCAAACCATCGAAAGCGAGCGATCCGCCAATCCGCCAGGGTCCTGCCAGGCTGCGAGCGGAAAGCTCCGCATCGATATCGGACACCTGATGAGTCTGCCCACTAGCTTCATGGCGAAGCGTCACCGAGCCATCGACAATGCTGACGCTTTCAAGCGTTACCTGCCGCGGGTCGAAGGGGCCGGAAGGACGCACGGCCCAGTCGATGCCACCATCTGCAGCCACAGCAATACGCGCCTTTGGCCGCGTGAGCTGCATGTCGAAAATCAGCACCTCGCCGCGCAGAAACGGAGCAAGCTCGGCATGCATGGAGAATTCATCCACCGTCATGCCCGGTGCATCCGGCGTTTCGCCGGCCACAACCACATCGGTGAAGGTCAGCGAGGGAAATGGCAAAAGCCGTGCCCGCGCAGTGCCCTCCACCCGCACATCGCGGCCAAGCACGCGCCCCGCTTCCCGCTCAAATGCGGAACGGTAGTGGTTCCAGTCGATGAAATAGGGGGCAATGAGCGCCGAGGTGAGCGCCAGCACCACAAGTCCACCGAAGAATACAAACAGCCGGGCCAGATCGCTCTCCCTGGTTCAAACGCTGTTGGCCTACACTAGTGCAATTCCAGGCAAAGTGGAAACCGCTTTCCGGATGGAATTGCGTAAAAACAACAAGTTAGAGCGCCTGACATTTCAGCGAAAAGCGCAAACGCTCCAGCGTGTTTTCGACGGCATTAAACAGGCTGTGGCTCACATGGTTGCATAAGGTGTTGCTTATAGCCGTCGGGATCCGACGATCTTGCCCGGGTTCATGATGTTGAGCGGATCGATAGCCTGTTTGACCGCCCGCATCACGTCCACCGCTTCGCCGAGCTCTTCTTCCAGGAAGCGCATCTTGCCCTGCCCGATCCCGTGTTCACCCGTGCAGGTGCCGTCCATGGCGAGTGCCCTCTTGTTGAGGCGCGCGACAAAAGCTTCTGCCTGCTCGATTTCCTTCGGATCCTCCATGTCCATCAGGACGAGCACATGAAAATTGCCGTCGCCCACATGGCCGAGCACCGTGGCCATAAGCCCCTGCTCCTCGATATCCGCCTCGGTTTCCAGAATGCACTCGGCCAGCCTGGAGATGGGAACGCAGACATCGGTCGAGATGCCGCGCGTTCCTGGTCGCAGCGCCACGCTCGCCCAATAGGCGTTGTGGCGTGCCTTCCACAGCTTGGTGCGCTCCTCCGCGACACTCGTCCACTGAAATGGGCCGCCACCGAACTCTTCCGCGATTTCGCCAAAGGTTTCAGCCTGCTCCTTTACGCCGGCATCACTCCCGTGAAACTCGACAAACAGACACGGGCTTTCAGGGTAATTCAGATCGGAATAGGCGTTGATCGCCTTCATCGCGAGTGCATTGACGAACTCGATACGCGCCACCGGCACACCCATCTGGATCGTCGTGATCACCGCCTGGCACGCCGACTCCACGTCAGGGAACGGACATACGCCACCCGAGATGGCCTGGGGAATGCCATAAAGCTTCAACGTCAACGCGGTGATGATGCCCAGCGTGCCCTCCGCACCGATCAGAAGCCGCGTGAGATCGTAGCCGGCGGATGTCTTGCGTGCGCGCCGCGCCGTGGTGATCAGCCGTCCATCCGGCATCACGGCCTGCAGGTTCACCACATTGTCGCGCATCGTGCCGTAGCGCACCGCATTGGTGCCCGAGGCCCGCGTTGAGGCCATGCCTCCCAGGCTTGCATTGGCGCCGGGGTCGATCGGAAAAAACAGGCCCGTATCGCGCAGATAGTGGTTGAGATCCTCGCGGGTCACGCCGGGTTCCACCGTGCAATCCAGATCTTCGGTATTGACCGACAGGATGCGGTTCATGTTCATCAGGTCCAGCGAGATCCCGCCACCTGGCGCATTCACATGTCCCTCCAGGGAAGACCCGGTTCCGAAAGGGATGACGGGCACACGATGCTCTGCGCACATGCGCACCACATCCTGAACCTCCTCGACAGTATGCGGCGCGAACACCGCATCCGGCAGCTGCGGAGGAATATAACTGGTGGAATGGGCATGCTGCTCGCGAACCGAATGTCCGGTAGCAAGTCGCTCCCCGTAACGCTGACGCAAAAGGTTCAGCACAAGCCGAACACCTTCTTCGTTCCTTGCTACCTGTTCCAGTTCCGCAAGCGCCATTCAGCTTCTCCAATCAGGTGGTCCAACCCTTGCCGCACAGGATCGTTTTCGTTTCTATCCGAATCTGATGCAAGTCGAACATAGTCCGCAGACCAGGGATAGAGAAACACAATGCCAGACGAAGCACCTCATTGCTCATCTGTCTTCGAGCTGCAGAAGGACTGGATCGACTTCAACGGTCATCTGAACATGGCCTATTACACGGTTCTTTTCGACCGCGCCTATGAAGAAGTGTCTGAGGGGTTTGGAATGGGTGCGCGCTATGCGGCAGAGCGGCGCCTGACCACCTACACGGCAGAAATCCACCTTTGCTACCTGCGCGAACTTCATCTTGAAGACAAGGTTCGTGGCACCTATCAGCTGCTTGATCATGACGAAAAGCGCCTTCATTCCTATCAGGAGCTGCGCCATGCGGAGGAAGGCTGGCTGGCGGCCACCTGCGAGACGCTGACGCTGCACATCGATATGTCAGGCCCGAAGGTCACGCCCTTTCCCGCAGATGTGCTTGGCCGCATCGAAACGATGTACGCGATGCACAAATCGCTCCCGCAACCGGAACAGGCCGGCCGCTCCATCGCCATCCGCCGCCGGACGCGCTAGGGTTTCGCATGCCTCTTCTCAAGCTGATACAGCGCCTGCCACAGATTCTGCGAACGTGGATCGAGCCGAATATCAGCGCCTTCCTCGAGGCGCGGCTACCACTCGTTTGGCTCCTGTCGCTGTTTCTCGGCCTTGCAGTGGCGGTCGCGGCCATTGCATTCCGCGAGCTGATCGGCTTCTTCCAGCTCTTCTGGCTCGGCACCAGCTCTGAACGCGTGTTTACAGCGGCCCTCTCCCTGCCCTGGTACTGGATCATGGCAGGTCCAGTTGTCGGTGGTCTCCTGGTCGGCATTCTCCTCACACGCCTTGAAGCGCGGCGCACCGGCGCCGTGGCCGATGTGATCGAAGCCCGTGCCTTGTCAGGGCGCAAACTGAGATTTCGTGAGGGCCTGCTTTCCGCTTTCGTCACCGCACTGTCACTCGGCTCAGGCGCAAGCGCAGGACGCGAGGGCCCTGTGGTCCATCTGGGCGCCGTTCTGGCAACAGCGATTGCATGGCGCGCCAGTCTTCCCGAATGGTGCCGGCGCACCCTCTTGGGTGCAGGTGTTGCCAGCGCGATTTCCGCCTCCTTCAACGCCCCCATTGCCGGTGTTCTTTTTGCCCATGAGGTCATCCTCGGCCATTACGCCATGCGCTCCTTCGTCCCCATCGTCATCGCGTCAGCTGCTGGCGCGGTGGCATCCCGGCTGTGGTTCGGGAGCGCCGCCGCGTTCCTGGTCCCCACACACCAGATCAGCTCATTCTGGGAATTCCCGGCCTTCGCCCTTCTGGGAGTCACGGCTGCCGTGGTGGCGATCCTCTTTCAGTTCTCGCTCTTCGTCTCGGATTATGCGGCTCGTGGGATCCGTATCCCGCTCTGGACGCGTCCCCTTGTCGGCGGTCTGATTGTCGGGGGCATCGCCGTCATCTTCCCGCATGTGCTGGGCGTGGGCTACGAAGTTACCGACATGGCTCTGTGGAACCGTCTGCCGCTCATGACCATGCTGGCGCTGATCGTTGTCAAAACGGCCGCGACGTCCATAACGCTCGCCATGCGCTTTGGTGGCGGCATCTTCTCGCCTGCCCTTTTTCTCGGCGCGCTCACCGGCGGTGCGTTCGGGATCATTGCCGCATCGGCTTTTCCCACCATGGCCTCGAGCGAAGGGCTCTACGCCATCCTGGGCATGGGAGCCGTCGCCGGCGCTGTTCTCGGCGCGCCCATCTCCACAACCGTCATCGTGTTCGAACTGACCGGCGGCTATGAACTCTCAATCGCGCTTTTGCTGACCGTTGCAGTGGCTCACGGCATCACCCAGACCATTCACGGCCATTCCTGGTTCCAGTGGCAGCTCGAGATGCGCGGTCTTTTCCTCGTCGAAGGCCCTCACCGGGCCCTCGGCCAGTCCATTCGCGTCATGGATTTCATGGAGCCGCTGGATGATGAGGACGAGCCGGTCACCTATGACCCCGAAACTGGTGCCCCTTCACTCAAACCGACCGATACGCTGGAAGCTTCGTTGCGCGCATTCGACAAGGGCGGGCACGACCGCCTGCCGGTGGTCGATCTGAAAGATCCGAGCAAGGTCATCGCCTTCGCCAGCCATGTCCGTGCCCTGCGCTTCTTCAACCGCGCGCTCGTGGATATGAGCGAGGAAGAACACCGATAGGCTGCCAGATCACGAGGTCGCCGGCTCGCATCATGAAAGCAGGGTTTCATTAACCATATCGGTTAAGGCAGCATCTTTGCACAAGTTTAACCATGCCCTCCGCTTGAAGCGTTTGAACGGCACGCTGACCATCCTTGGTAAATCCATTCGATTCGCGGTTGGCGGAAAACCCGGTGTTGAACGAGGAAGCCAAAGCCCTGTCAGACGGTCTCGCGCGCTCACACGAGTTCACGGATTACGACTTCTGGCGCGCGCTGAAATCCATTGAGGACGAACTCTATTGGCTCGAACGAAACCGCAGGCCAATTCCCATCGACCTGATCTATGTCCGCGCCATCGTCCGCACCGCGCGCCAGAAGCGTCTTTTCATCGCCTGGGACCCGGCGCCATTCGACGCCTTTTGAGTTTCAGGACAGGTGTTCCTTCAGGAACGCCACCGTTCTCTCCCAGGCCAGATCAGCGGCTTCCTTGTCATAGCGGGCTTCCGACGTGTCGTTGTTGAACGCGTGGTTCACGCCCTCATAGACATGAATGGTGAAGTCCTTGCCTGCCTCTTCGAGCGCGGTGCGATAAGCGTCGATCCCTGCGTTGATCCGCTCGTCGAGCCCGGCATAGTGGAGCAGCAGCGGCGCTTCGATCTTGGCAACTTCAGCTGCATCAGCCTGGCGTCCGTAATAGGCAACACCTGCGTCAAGCTCTGGATCGTTCACGGCAAGCTGGTTGACCAGCCCTCCACCCCAACAGAAACCGATGGCACCGACATTCCCGTTGGACGCATCGTGTCCGGCCAGATACGCCTGCGTTGCAACTGCATTGCGCAGGGTCTGGCCGCCGTCGAGCTGACCGATCATTTCGCGCGCCTTGTCCTCGTCTTCCGGCGTGCCGCCGGAGGGAGAAAGAAAATCGGGTGCCAGCGCAACGAAGCCCTCAAGCGCCATGCGCCGAGCGACATCGCGGATATGTGGATTGAGGCCCCGGTTTTCGTGGATGACAATCACCGCCGGAAGTTTTCCCTCCGTTCCGGTCGGGCGCACGAGGTATCCCGCCATATCGCCGCCATCGCCCGGGTAAGTGATATCCTCCGCCGCAAGGCGATCATCGTCCTCGGCGACCATGGCCGCCCGCGCAGAATTGGCGGCGAGCAATGGCACGATAGCCGCAGCCGCGGCTCCCGAACCTGCAAGCTTCGTCATCTTGTTCATGAAAGCGCGGCGATCGAGTGTGAGATGCGTGTATTCGTCATACGCATCAATCATCGCCTGTGTGATCTTGGGCTGATCCTGCATGAATTCACTCCCGATTGTGATTGGCCCCCGCTGTGCAAAGACTATAGTCCGTGTGGCTGAGGTCCATTCACACCCGCGTGAGCGACGGCAGACTTTCGCTCCTGACCGCCAATCCCTATATCTCCGGCAATAAAAGTTAGGAGCGATCCTCATGTGGTCCATCGGAGAACTATCGAAGCGGGTGGGCGTGAAAGTACCGACAATCCGGTACTACGAAGAAACCGGCCTGATCGAACCGCCCGAACGATCTTCGGGCAATCAGCGGCGCTATGGCCGGGAAGCCCTGGATCGCCTGACCTTCATCCGGCATGCCCGCGATCTCGGACTCGGCATAGACGCCATCCGCTCGCTCATAGAACTGAGCAGCCACCCCGAAAAACCGTGCGAGGCAGTCGACAGCATTGCACAGGAGCACTTGCGGGAAGTGCGCCAGCGCATTGCGCGCCTCCGGAAACTTGAACATGAACTTCAACGCATCGTTGATAGCTGCGACAGCGGCACAGTCTGCGATTGCTATGTCCTGAGAGCGCTGGCCGACCATTCTCTTTGCGAGAGCGAACACTGATTACAGGCGCGGATGGATTTGCCGGCTGTCAGCATCTTGGTTCAAGGTCCGCAAACCGGTACAAATGGAAAACATCCTTGGGCTTTGCCCCCCGAATCACCATATGCAGGTCCGATGTCCGGCTTTCCTGACGATATTCCGTTCTTCGATGAGGACGACCCGACCCCGCCTCCCCCGGCTGCGCAAAAGCCTTCCGGCATTGCAGCGCGTGCCATGGCGGCGCGCACGGGTGGTCCTGACACACGCTATCTCAATGCGCTCAATCCCGAGCAGCGGCTTGCCGTGGAGACCACCGAAGGACCCGTCCTGGTGCTCGCCGGCGCCGGCACCGGCAAGACGCGCGTACTGACCACCCGCATCGCGCATATCCTCGCATCGGGCCGCGCCTATCCCTCGCAGATCCTCGCCGTGACCTTCACCAACAAGGCCGCGCGCGAGATGAAGATGCGCATTGGCACCCTGGTCGGCGAGGCCATCGAGGGCATGCCCTGGCTCGGCACGTTCCACTCCATCGGCGTCAAGATCCTGCGCAAGCATGCAGAGCTGGCGGGACTGAAAAGCTCCTTCACCATTCTCGACACCGATGACCAGATCCGCCTCATGAAGCAGATCATCCAGGCCGAAGGTCTCGACGACAAGCGCTGGCCGCCGCGCCAGTTCGCGCAGATGGTCGATGGCTGGAAAAACAAGGGGCTCGCACCCAGGGAAATTCCCGAGGGCGACGCCCGCGCCTTTGCCAATGGCAAGGGCCGTGAACTCTACGCCGCCTATCAGGATCGGCTGAAGACGCTCAACGCCGTCGATTTCGGCGATCTCCTGTGCCATCCGATCCGCATTCTGCGCGACAATCCGGATGTGCTTGCCGACTATCATCGAAAGTTCCGCTACATTCTCGTCGACGAGTATCAGGACACCAACACCGCGCAGTATATGTGGCTCAGGCTTCTGGCTCAGCGGC
Organism: Nitratireductor sp.; assembly: GCF_017794765.1. Classification (GTDB taxonomy): domain Bacteria; phylum Pseudomonadota; class Alphaproteobacteria; order Rhizobiales; family Rhizobiaceae; genus Nitratireductor. The sequence continues at coordinate 3,057,597 of NZ_CP051236.1, forward strand.
CGAAGAGCACCGAACCCGTCAACATCTGCTGTGTGGGCGATGACGACCAGTCCATCTATGGCTGGCGCGGTGCCGAGGTGGACAACATCCTGCGTTTCGAGAAGGATTTTCCCGGTGCCGCCGTCATCCGGCTGGAGCGTAATTACCGCTCCACCGCGCATATTCTGGGCGCCGCCTCCCACCTCATCGCCCACAATGAGGGGCGGCTCGGCAAAACGCTTTTCACCGAACAGTCCGATCCCGACGATCCCAAGGTAAAAGTCCATGCCGCATGGGATTCGGAAGAGGAAGCCCGCGCCGTCGGCGAGGAAATCGAAGCGCTTCAGGCCAAGGGCCACGCGCTGAACGACATCGCCATCCTGGTCCGTGCCTCCTTCCAGATGCGCGAATTCGAAGACCGTTTCGTCACGCTGGGCCTCAATTACCGCGTCATCGGCGGACCCCGCTTCTACGAGCGCATGGAAATCCGCGACGCCATGGCCTATTTCCGCATCGTCGCGCAGGCCGCCGACGATCTCGCCTTCGAGCGTATCGTCAACACACCCAAGCGTGGATTGGGCGAAGCCAGCGTCCGCCAGATCCACGATGTCTCCCGCATGCGTGAGGCAACGCTCCTGCAGGCCGCGCGCGATCTCGTCGGCACCGAGGAAATGAAGCCCAAGCCGCGCGCCTCGCTGCGCACGCTCGTCGACAATATCGAACGCTGGCAGGGCATGCTCGACCGCACGCCCCACACCGAACTTGCCGAGATCATCCTTGAAGAGTCCGGCTATACGGACATGTGGAAGAACGACCGCTCCGCCGAGGCACCCGGCAGGCTTGAAAACCTCAAGGAGCTGATCCGCTCCATGGAGGACTATGACAGTCTGCGCGGCTTTCTCGAACATGTCGCGCTCGTCATGGATGCCGAACGCGACGAGGAACTCGACGCCGTCAGCCTGATGACGCTTCATTCCGCCAAGGGTCTCGAATTCCCCACCGTGTTCCTGCCCGGCTGGGAGGAAGGCCTCTTCCCTCACCAGCGCGCGCTCGACGAGGGTGGCCGCTCGGGCCTCGAAGAAGAGCGGCGCCTGGCCTATGTCGGCCTCACCCGCGCAAAGAAGAACCTGCACATCTGGTTTGCTTCCAACCGGCGCATTCACGGCCTGTGGCAGTCGACCATCCCCTCACGCTTCCTCGACGAGCTGCCCGAAGCGCATGTGGATGTGGCCGAGGAAAGCAACAGCTATGGCGGCTATTCCGCCGGCCAGCCCGGCCGGCCCAACCCCTATGGCAAATCCCGCTTCGACGATCAGCCTGCCTTTTCAAACAGCTATGCCACGCCCGGCTGGCAGCGCGCGCAGAAAAACAGGACTGAAGCAACCACCCGCAACTGGGGCAACCGCTCCGGCCATCAGGTGGAGCGCATCGGCTATGGCGAGGCGGATTCGGGCTATGGCGCAGGCCGCGGCTCGGTCAAGGGGCGCGTGATCGAAGGCGAACTTGTCGCCAAATCCGTGTCCGACACGCCCTCTGCCTTCAAGGTCGGTGACCGGGTGTTCCACCTCAAATTCGGCAATGGCAACGTCTCGGCGATCGAGGGCAACAAGCTCACCATCGATTTCGACAAGGCAGGCCAGAAGCGCGTACTTGATGGCTTTGTCGAACGGGTCTAGCCTCGCACCGCGCAGCGGTCGATCCTGCCTCCGCGCTCAGTCAGTCCCCGGCTTGACGTAAACGAACTTGCCGTCGGCATTCTTCTCCCGCGACAAGACGCCCGTGCGCGCATGGCGCGAGAGCGGTCCTGAAAAGGCATTCGACTTGTAGCGCATGCCGAATGTCTCCTGGCAGCGAGCAACAATATCGCCGATGGTTCGGGGGGTATCGAAAAAGTCGCTCTCAAGCAGATCGTTCAAGGCAGCCACGGCGCCCTTGGCACTGTCAGTGGTTGTCTTGCGTCGACCGGGGCGAGGCGTGCTGCGCACGACATTCATCATGCCGGGACCGGCGATGAAGTCGTTGATCCCCCCCTCGGAAAACCCGCCGGGTCGAGCATCGTTCTGGCCCAGTACCAGTTCAACCACACGCAACTGCACGGCTTCCGACTCAAACTTGTTCACTGCCTCCGAAAGCTCGTTGAGCTGCTGCTTGAGCTTGTCGAAATCCTTGATCATAAAATCCGCCCCAACACCGTAATTACCACCATAAACAGGTGAAACGCGCACATATGTCTCTATAAGTATTCAGTAAGTCAAGAGCGCGACAGGGCTGTATAGGCTAAACGCCTACGCCGCGTAGGCTCGTCCCCTGATTTCCCGCTTTCCATGCCCTATCAGGGCAGAAACAATCAGTGGTTGAGGTCAGGTTTCAACGCGAATCGCTTTTTTCCTGCAACAGCTGGCGAACGACCACAGCCTGGTTGCGATCGCGATTCGTTGCGGAAAACAGCAATGTCAAAGGCCCCTCCTCCGCCGCTTCCATCAGTTCCTGCAAAAGCTCAGTCCGACGGGCCAGTTCCTCCCGATATCGCTCGCAGAATTCGCTCCAGCGCTCGGGTCTGTGCGCATACCACTTGCGCAACTCATGGCTCGGCCCGATATCAGGCAGCCACGCATCGAGTGCCGCGCGCGTCTTGCTCATGCCACGAGGCCATAGTCTGTCAATGAGGATTCGCTTCCCGTCATTGCCCCCTACGGGGTCATATATCCGCTTTACCCGAATATCGGCATTCGCCATGGCAAACCTCCCGCAGCCACTCGATGCTATCGATTACACGCACTGATTGAAGCCCGCGCCAATCATTTCCAAACCATATATCGTTAAAGTGCATATGTGGGGTTGACCCGTCCCCATAGCCGTTATGGCAACTTAACCTCAACCCTGAACCTCCCGTCGGCCTCCAGGCGGCGGGAGGTTGCTTTCAGGCCCGCTCCCACTTGCGACAAGATGAGGCTTTGCGCGAAGCCCGAACTTGCGCCTATTATGGGGTATGAAAACAGAGCACTCAGGGCACACAGCCATGTGGTTCAAGTTGGGCGTGGCGACGCTGCTTTTGGCCGCGTTCACCGGGCTGGCCTTCGCCATGTGGCTGGAAAACGGGGCCGGGATTTTCCTTGCACTCGTCGAATCCGGGTTGTCCTGGTGCTTTTGACGCTGCCTTCCAGCATTCTCGTTTCAGGTAAACATCAATGATGCGATCCATTCTCATCGGCATCCTGGCGGTCATGGCCGTCGGCGTCGGCCTTCTCACGTTTCAGTGGTACCAGCAGCAGAATTCGGGCGAAGCCTTCGGCGTCCCGTTCGAACTCGTCGATCAGGATGGCAACACCATCACGGAAGCCGCATTCAAAGGCGGACCCAGAGTCGTCTTCTTTGGCTTCACCCATTGCCCGGAAGTATGCCCTACCACCCTGTTCGAGCTTGACGGTTATCTCGAGCAACTGGGAGATGAAGCCGCCGACATCAAACCCTATTTCGTCTCCATTGACCCGGAGCGCGATACTCCCGAGGTCATGAAGACCTACCTGTCGAATTTCTCGGACCGTATCACCGGCATCACCGGCGACCCCGAAGAGGTCGCCGCCATGGCCAAAGGCTTTTCGATCTATGTACGCAAGGTCGAGCTTGAAGACGGTGATTACACGATGGATCACACTGCTTCGATCCTTCTGCTCGACAGCGATGGCGACTTTTTTGGCACGATCGCCTATGAAGAAAACAGTGAAACTGCCATCGCCAAGCTGAAGCGTCTGGCAAACGAAACCTGACATCGGAAATTCATGGGCCAGACACGACTTTACCTGACGGCGCCGCGCGAGCAGGCCGAAACGATTTTTTCAATTCTCGACACGCATTTTGAGGATGATGGGCTGCCGATCAGTATTTTCGAGCCCGAGGAAGACAGTGGCATCTTCCAGATATCTATTTATACCGAGGAGGACGCCGACAAACTTGAACAACGGGTGCTGGAAAGCCTCTCGGATGTTTCCCCTCTCCCCCCGCTCGAGCGGGAAGAGGTTCCGGAGATAGACTGGGTCAGCCACTCGCTAGAAGGCCTACGCCCGGTCCGTGTGGGCCGTTTTCTGGTCCACGGAAGCCACGACCGGCATTTGCAGCGTATCGGCGACATCGCCATAGAGATCGATGCCGGCCTCGCTTTCGGCACCGGTCATCATGGCACCACGGCCGGCTGTCTGTGCGCGCTTGCCAACATTCTGAAAAGCGAGCACCCGCGCAATGCGCTGGATCTGGGCACCGGTAGTGCCGTGCTGGCCATCGCAATTGCAAGGGCCGCCCGTATTCCGGTTCTGGCAACCGACATTGACCCCATCGCCACAGAAGTGGCCGCGTCAAACGTCCGCCTCAACCGCGTCGCTGATCTGGTCGAGACGCACACCGCGCCCGGCTTTCATCACGCTGTCTTTGCCCGCAGGAAGCCCTTCGACCTCATCGTCGCGAACATTCTTGCCCGTCCGCTCATGGCTTTGGCTCCCGCGATGGCAAATCACATAACTCCGGGTGGTTCACTTGTCCTGTCGGGCATTCTCGAGCGGCAGAGGCGGGCAGTCGTTGCCGCTTATGGCGGACAGGGGTTCCGCCATGTGCGCACTCAGGCGCGGGAAGGCTGGGTCACAATCCACATGAAACGCTGAGTGAGCGCGGGCCTCCGACAAGCAAAAACCCCGAAAGCTGGGCTTCCGGGGTTTGAATCAACGCTCTTTAAAGCGGATCAGAACATGTGGGAAACGCTGCGGTTGCGCTTCAGTTCGTCACGGTTGTATCCGTGTGCACGCAGTGTTTCGTCGTCCAGCATCAGAAGCGCGCCGTTCACATAGCTCCGGACCTGCTTCTGACGGGCTTCGATCAGCGCGTCGAATGCGCCACGGAAAAAGCCACGCTTTTGGGCCATCTGATTTCTCCTTGAATTCTTGCAACGAAAGCTCCGTTGCTCATGGTCTCAAGATAGGCCTGAAGAGCCCTCTCAACCAGCGCCGTTTGCGCATGGCTACCATCTTATTTTGCATTGCAACAAATCGATTGTGCAGCGCGGCAGAGATATTCCTTTGTCGGGGCCCGTTCCGCTTTTCTCAGCCATGCTATAGGTTCGGCTCGATTTTTCAGACCAAGCGGCAAGGCTCCATGTTTCAATCTTTCGATGTTACCGCCGACCCCAGCCAGGGCATCGCCCGCGTCAGACGTCTCCGTGATGCAATGGCGAAAGCAAATCTGGACGGCTATCTCGTTCCCCGTGCAGACGAGCATCAGGGCGAATATGTCGCTCCCTCATCCGAGCGGCTCGCCTGGCTGACTGGCTTCACCGGATCGGCGGGCACAGCCCTGATCCTCAAAGATCGCGCCATTCTCTTCGTCGATGGTCGCTACACACTTCAGGCCGCTGAACAGACGGACCCGTCGATTTTCACCATAGAGAGCCTGATCGACAATCCGCCGCGCGAATGGATCGCCAGAAACGCGAAGACCGGCTGCCGCATCGGTTTTGATCCATGGCTGCACACCATTGCAGAGCTTCGCGCTCTCCGTGGCAAGGCCGAAGCGCGCGGCATCGAGCTCGTGCCCACCGACGACAATCTGGTCGATGGGATTTGGGAAGATCGCCCTTCCCCGCCACTGGCGCAGGCCCGTATCCATCCGAAAGACCATGCTGGAGAACGCGCCACCTCAAAGCTCGACCGCATTGCAAAAGCCATCGGCGAGGCCGGCGCTGCATGTTCTGTCCTTACCGATCCCTCATCGATTGCCTGGACATTCAACATTCGCGGGCAGGACGTGCCCCATACACCACTGGCCCTCGGCTTTGCCACAATCGTGGCCGAAGGGCGGCCCTCGCTGTTCCTCGACAGGCGCAAGCTCAACCGCGAAACCGAAGCCTATCTGACCCAGCTCGCAGATCTGAAAGCACCTTCAACGCTGGAAGCGGAACTCTCGGCTTTGGCCGGAAACCCGGGTTCGATCGGCCTCGATCCATCGCTCGCAGCCGAGCGGCTGCGGCTGGTTGTGGAGGAGGCTGGCGGCCGCATCGCGGATCTTGACGATCCGGCCCGGCTTCCTCGGGCCATTAAAAACCCCACCGAGCTGGAAGGCGCTCGATCTGCCCATCTCAGGGATGGTGTCGCCATGGTACGCTTCCTCGCCTGGCTCGACCGGCAGGAACCGGGCACGGTCGACGAGATCAGCGCTGTGCGAAAGCTGGAGGAGAGCCGTACAGAGACAGGCCAGAGCCTGCAGATGCCCCTTCGCGACATCTCCTTCGACACGATCTCCGGTGCTGGCCCCAACGGCGCGATAATCCACTATCGCGTGACAACAAAGACCAATCGCACCCTGAGGGCAGATGAGCTCTATCTCGTCGATTCCGGCGCGCAGTATGACGATGGAACCACCGATATTACCCGGACCATCATTATCGGTCGTCCCAGTGATGAGATGCGGGAACGCTACACGCGTGTTTTAAAGGGACTGATCGCGCTCTCCGCAACACGCTTTCCCAAAGGCACACGTGGTATGGATCTTGACCCGTTCGCACGCCACGCCCTGTGGCAGGCCGGTCTCGACTATGCCCATGGCACCGGTCACGGCGTCGGATCCTATCTCGCCGTCCATGAAGGACCGCAGCGCATCGCCAAAACCGGAACGCAGGTTCTGGAAGCGGGCATGATCCTGTCCAATGAACCCGGCTACTACAAGCCTGGCGGCTATGGCATCAGGCTAGAAAACCTGATCGTCGTGGAACCAACGACCGCTATCGCTGGCGGAGACATCGACATGCATGGTTTCGAGACACTGACGCTCTGCCCGTTCGACCGCCGTCTGATCGACACGGCCCTCCTCTCCTCCAGCGAGCGTGCCTGGCTTGATGCCTATCATGATCGCGTTCGCGAAAACCTGACGCCGTTGCTCGACGGCGAAACCCTTGGCTGGCTCGAAAAAGCGACCGCCCCTCTCCGTTAAGGGCTCTTATTGGCCGATCAGGTGGCGGAGCAGGATAAGCACCGCCGCCGAGGAGAGGAACATCGGCATCATCCCACCGGCAACGAGCGAAACCACCACGCCGACCGTCAGAGCAGCGATTTCAGGGATCCCGCCATTCATGGCAGCCGGCGCGACCAGCGTGGTCAGAACGGCGGCGGGCACGGCATTCAGCCCCGCTTCCACACGCGGGTGAATACGCTCGAAGCGGGATAGCACCATGTGGCCGCCGATGCGCGTCAGGAAAGTTAGCACGGCACCGGCAAGAATGATCCAGACCGTGGTGCTCATCGCGCTTGCCTGCCTTTGCGCGCGTCCGGCGCCATGATCGCCGCCAGAGCAACACCGGCGATGGCGCCGATGGAAACATGCCAGGGTGAGCCGACAGTGCGATAAGCCAGCATGGAAACAGCCGCGCTCATAAGCACCACCGGGAGCCAGAAGGAGCGCTTGCGGAAACTCATGACCAGACCCAGAAAATAGATTGGCAGCAGAAAATCGATGCCCAGCGCATGTGGATCGGGAACCAGATTACCGAACAATGCGCCGAGCCAGGCTTCGGCAATCCAGCAAATGTAAAGCGGCAGCGCCGCTCCCATATACCAGCCGAAGGATACGGTTCCATGCGTCTCGCCACGCCGCTCGGCCTCAGCGAACATCGGGTCGACCAGCATGAAGAATCCGAGCAACCGCTGGACAGGCCCCCAATGCGCGATCCGCCGCCCCGTGGTTGCGGAATAAAGAACATGCCGAAAATTCACCGCAAGGATCGAGAGAACGATCAGCCACGGAGCCACTTTCTGCCCGAACAGGTCGATCCCGACCATCTGACTCGCACCGGCGAAAATCGTGGCGCTCATAAGCACGGCCTCGAAAACCGAAAAATTGTTCTCCACCGCCAGTGCGCCAAACAGCAGCCCGAACGGCATTGCCGCAACCACCACGGGCACGCTGTCGCGCACCCCTTGCGCAAAATCGCGCGGGCGCGCGCTGTCCTTGGCAATGTCGGCTGTCATGAATCCTCCAGAGGACCTGATCTTAGGTCAACAAGGCTGACCAGTCATATGAATTCCATTGAGCCACGCATCAAAGCGGATGACAGGGATTGCTTACCCGCCCACCCTTTCAAACCAGGTATCTTCGTCGATCACTTCGATACCCAGATCCGCAGCTTTCTTGAGCTTCGAGCCCGCCCCCGGCCCCGCGACCACCAGGTCCGTCTTCTTGGAGACGGAGCCCGCCACCTTCGCGCCCAGCCGCTCGGCCATGGCCTTGGCTTCATCGCGTGACATTCGTTCCAGCGCACCGGTGAACACGATGGTCTGGCCGGCAACCGGCGAATCCATCGTCGGCCGTTCCGCCTCCTGCACATCGATTTCGCTCGCCAGTGCCTCGACCAGTTCGCGGTTATGTTCCTCGCCGAAGTAATGCGCCAGCGAATCGATCACCGCATCGCCGATATCGTCGAGCGCGTCCATTTCCTCGCGCGCCTGCGCATCGCCATCGGCGACCGCCAGAACGGCATCGTGAAACTCCTGCCACGAGCCGTAAGCCCGCGCCAGCGTCTTGGCCGTCTGTTCGCCCACATGGCGAATGCCAAGCGCATAGATGACCCGCTCCAGCGCGATGGAGCGCCGCGCCTCGATCGCCGCAAACAGATTGGCGGCCGAGGTCGCGCCCCAGCCTTCCTTGTCCTTCAGCTTTTTCAGATTATCGCCATCGCGCCTTGCAAGCGTGAAAATGTCGCCCGGCGCCTTCACCGGCAGATCGGGATCGTTGAAGAAGAACTCGATCTGCTTCTCGCCCAGCCCGTCAATGTCGAAGGCGCGCCGTGACACGAAGTGCCGCAAATGCTCGACCCTCTGAAACGGGCAGGCAAATTCGCCCGAACAGCGGCGCACCACACCCTCCGCGCCCGAACCAATCCCCTCGCGCACCACCGGCGTCTTCAGTTCACACGGACACAGGCTCGGAAATTCGAACGCCTGCGCATCCTTCGGTCGCTTCTCCTCGATCACACCGAGTATCTGCGGGATCACATCGCCGGCGCGCTGCACCGTCACCGTGTCGCCGATCATCACCCCCAGCCGCTCGATTTCCTCGGCATTGTGGAGCGTCGCATTGGTCACCACCACACCGCCAACGGTCACGGGTTCGAGCCGGGCAACGGGCGTCAGCGCGCCCGTGCGTCCCACCTGAATGTCGATGCCGTTCAGGATGGTCGTGGCCTTTTCGGCCGGAAATTTGTGGGCAATCGCCCAGCGCGGGCTGCGTGATACAAAGCCCAGCCGCTGCTGCAGCGCCAGATCGTCCACCTTGTAGACCACACCGTCGATGTCATAGGGAAGCGTCGCCCGCTTTTCCTCGATCAGACGGTATTGCGCCAGAAGTGCCTCCGCACTCTCGCAGCGCTTCATCAGCTCGTTGACGCGAAAGCCATAGGCTTCCAGCGCCGCCACCATGCCCGTCTGCGTGTCTGCGGGCATGTCGGAAACCTCACCCCAGGCATAGGCGAAGAACTTGAGCGGCCGCGCCGCCGTCACCGAGGAATCGAGCTGGCGCAGTGAGCCCGCCGCCGTGTTGCGCGGGTTCACATAGGTCTGCTTGCCGGCCTCCTCCTGGCGCTTGTTGAGCGCAAAGAAATCGGCATGGGTCATGTAGACCTCGCCGCGCACCTCAATCACCTCCGGCGGGTCCCCGTCGAGCACATTTGGAATGTCCGTCACCACGCGCGCATTGGCGGTGACGTTCTCCCCCTCCTGCCCGTCGCCACGGGTGGCGGCCGAGACAAGACGCCCGTTCTCATAGCGCAGCGAAAGTGAAAGACCGTCGATCTTGGGCTCGGCCGTCATCGCCACCGGCGCATCGGTGTCGAGCTTCAGATAGCGGCGTATGCGCCCGACAAAATCGACCACATCCTCATCGGAAAACGCATTGTCGAGTGAAAGCATCGGCACCTTGTGCCGCACCTTCTCAAATTTCTCCGAGACAGGCGCGCCCACACGGCGCGAGGGCGAATCCGCCCGCACGAGCTCCGGAAAGCGCTGCTCGATGGCCAGATTGCGCCGCCGCAGCGCATCATACTCCGCATCCGAAATCGTTGGCGCGTCTTCCCCGTGATAGCGCCTGTCATGCTCTTCGATCTCCCGGGCAAGCTTTTCCAGCTCGTCCCTGGCTTGGGCCTCCGTCAATGTATCAACGGCTTGCTTGGCTTTGGGCATGACAGTCTATCCGGATGTGAACTGGAACGCAGTGTAGTCGATCTGCGCACGGTTTTTGCAGTCGTCTTTTTACGTGGCTCATCCCTGCTGACAAGGCCAGCCACCGGACCGTGAACAGAAACCCGTCAGGAAGCGGCTCTGCTTCCCTGCAAGAGGCGCTGGGCGGCGGCGCGCGCCTCGTCGGTCACGGTGGCGCCGGCCAGCATCCGGGCGATCTCTTCCTGGCGCGCATCCGTATCCATGACCGAAACCCCGGTCGCGACCCGGTCGGTGTCGCCGCTCTTGGCTATCAGATAATGTGTCCCCGCACGCGCGGCCACCTGGGGGGCGTGCGTCACCGAAAGCACCTGGATACGCTCGGCGAGCCGCGCAAGACGCTGGCCGATGGCGTCCGCAACCGCGCCACCCACGCCCGTGTCGATCTCGTCAAACACGAGCGTCGGTGCCGATCCACGATCAGCCAGCACCACCTTGAGCGCCAGAAGAAAGCGTGAAAGCTCACCACCGGAGGCGACCTTCATCATCGGGCCGGCCCGCGTTCCGGGGTTGGTGCGCACCCAGAACTCCACGTGATCGATGCCATCTTCACCGCGGTCATCCGCCTCCGTGGCAATCTCGACGATGAATTCGGCCCGTTCCAGTTTCAGCGCCGGCAGTTCGGCCATCACCGCCCTGCTGAGTGAGGCCGCCGTCTCCCGACGCACTTGGGAAAGCTCCGTTGCCGCAGCGTCATAGGTCTCCACCGCTGCCTTGGCTTGCTGCTCCAGCGCCGCCAGACGCTCCTCGCCGGCATCCAGCTCATCCAGATCACCCACCATACGGGCACACAGTTCGGCGAGATCGTCGACCTGCACATTGTGCTTGCGGGCAACGGCGCGCAGCGCAAAAAGCCGTTCTTCCGTATCTTCCAGACGTTGCGGATCGAACTCCGTCGCCCGCATTGCCTCATCCACCGCAGATTGCGCGGCATCCAGCGAGAGAAGCGCTGAATCGAGCGGCTCGATGATGCCATCCAGCAGGCCCGGTGCATCCTGCGCCTTACGCTGCAGGCGGCGCAGGAGGCCGGAAAGCTGTGACACGGGCGAAGCGTTGCCCGAAAGCACCTCCTGTGCGTCGGAAATATCACTGGCGATCTTTTCGGCGCGCATCATGCCGGCGCGCTCCTCAGCCAGCACCGCTTCCTCATCAGGCCGTGGATCGAGCTTGGAAAGCTCCTCCACCGAGGCTCTTAGAAAATCGGCCTCCCGTGCGGCCGCCTCCACACGCGCCCTGTGCCGCGCCAGCTCCTGTTCGCATTTGCGCAGATCCCGCCATGCAAGCCGCACCCGCGCGACAGCCTCGCCATGCCCGCCAAACGCATCGAGGAGTTCGCGGTGGATGCCCGCATCCACCAGCGCACGCTCGTCGTGCTGGCCATGAATTTCCACAAGCTGACGTCCCACCTGGCGCATCAGCGCCACGCTGGAGGGCTGGTCGTTGATGAAAACCCGCGTGCGCCCGTCAGCGCTCTGCACGCGGCGCAGGATGATGTCACCCTCATCGTCTATTGCGTTTTCTGCAAGCAGGGCCCGCACGGGGTGCGAGGCCGGCAGGTCGAAAACGGCGATCACCTGTCCCTGATCCGCACCATGGCGCACCAGTGACGCATCGCCACGCCCGCCAAGCGCCAGCGAGAGGGAATCGAGAAGAATGGATTTGCCGGCGCCGGTTTCACCGGTGAGCACGGAGAGCCCCCCGGAGAAATCCATGTCGAGGCGTTCAATCAGGACGATATCGCGGATCGACAGGTGAGACAGCATGGCTAGGGTCAGCCGCCCAGAATCGCCGCCCCGGCCTTGGATATCCACGAACCGGTGTTCTCACGCGGTTCCAGTCCGCCAGACTGAAGAAGGGCATAGGAATCCTTATACCAGTCGCTGTCCGGGAAGTTGTGTCCAAGAACAGCGGCAGCCGTCTGCGCTTCCGAAACGAGCCCCATCGCATAATAGGCTTCCGTCAGGCGTGCCAGCGCTTCCTCGACATGGCGCGTGTTGGGATAACTCTCAACCACACCACGGAAACGACGCACCGCGGCAACATACTCACGCCGCTCCAGATAATAGCGCCCGATCTGCATTTCCTTGCCGGCGAGCTGATCTCGGGCAAAGCGAATCTTGGCCTGCGCATCCTCGACATACTCTGAATCGGGCCAACGCTGCACAACCTCTTCCATCGCTTCGAGCGTCAGGCGCGCCTCACGCTGATCCTGGGTGACGTCGCGAATCTGGCGGAAATAACTCAGTCCCACGAGATACTGTGCGTAGGCCGCATCTTCCGTGGTCGGGTAAAGGGCGACATAGCGTTTACCGCCATTGATCGCCTCATCGTACTTGCCCTGCCGATAGTTGGCGAATGTGTTCATCACCATCGCCTTGCGGGCATATTCCGAATAGGGATGCTGCCGGTCGATGGATTCGAACTTGGCACTGGCCTCCTTCAGACGGCCGGCATTCATGTTCGCCAGGCCCTGATTGTAAAGCACATCCGCCGGATCGGTCTGCTCGACATACGTCGACAGATCCAGGTCTTTCTCGGCATTGCACGCAGCGAGAAGAAGCGAAACACCAAGCACCGAAGCCGTGGTAACGGCTGCCCTGCCTGTCCTGGTCATGCCGGCAACAAAAGTTGAACGCATTTCGCCTCTCGCAAACGGAAAATCAATTTCGGAACGCAGTCATAGAGCAAATGACCGCCACGCGGCAACGCTATTGCCCGCCAATCGTACAATTTTGTGGCGTTTGAGCGGGAAAGCCCGTTCGCTCTTGCAGCAAAAACCGGGTTCAGAGCATCCAGGGCGCGTAAACCGGCGCGCTTACGGCAACCATCTCGGCCCGACGACCCTGCTCACGGCGTGTGGTCTCGACGATCTCATAGGCAGAGCGATCGGTCAGAAGATGCCGCAGCGCCGCTGCATTGAGGCGGTGGCCACCCCGATAGGAACGGAAGCAGCCGATGAAGCGGGCTCCGGCGAGAGCCAGGTCGCCGACCGCATCGAGCATCTTGTGGCGCACGAATTCATCGGGATAACGAAGGCCTTCCATATTGATGACCTTGTGATCCTCACCGATCACGACCGAGTTTTCCAGCGAAGAACCCAGCGCATACCCAGCGGCCCAAAGGCGCTCGACATCCTTGATGAACCCGAAAGTGCGCGCGCGCGCGACTTCCTGACGGAAATTCGCGGCATTCAGATCGAGGCCAAGCGACTGGCGACCGATTGCCGGCGTCTCAAAATCGATTTCGACCTCGAAGCGCGTACCGTCATAGGGACGAAACTCCGCCCAGGAGCCGCCATTGTCGATCCGCACCGGTTTCACGACACGGATATACCGGCGCTTGACGGCAAGTGTGGCGATGCCGGCCTGCTCAAATGCATCCACAAAGCCGATGGCACTGCCGTCGAGAACAGGAACCTCGCTGCCATCAATCTCAATGACGACATTGTCGATCCCGACAGCCAGGAGAGCGGCCATGAGGTGTTCAACCGTGGCGACGGATTCGCCGCGCGCGTCACCAAGAGCAGTGCAAAGATCGGTCTGGCAAACTTCCGAGGCAAGTGCGCGAATCACACGGCCCGTGCCGTCCTCATCGATGCGCTGAAAGACAATGCCGGTGTCGGCCTCGGCCGGGGAGAAATGAATGGAGACAGGCTTGCCGCTATGGACACCAATACCCGAAAGTGAGCAGCGTGCTTTGAGTGTCGTCTGATATTCGAGCAAAATGGTCCCCGTGAGCTCTTCAAGGCCGCGCTTCTCAGCGCTGGCTTGTCCAACGTTTCAGGACGACACCCCCAAAATGCGTCCCACACCCCACCGTTATTCGCAACGCAAGATAATGTTGCGGAATACAGACTCCAAATCACGCTTTCTTACTTCATGTTACGGCATAAGAAAAACACGAGTGTCTTATAACTTTCTGAATTGTTTACTGAATTTTAACGAAAAGGGGGATGCATCGCATCCCCCCATCAAACGTTTGTAACAGAGTCTTTCGCCTAGTTTGCTTGCCGGCGAAGAAACGCGGGAATCTCCAGGTGGTCCTCTTCCTGGATGTTCCGGGCCTGTGTGGTGAGTCGGCCATGCTCATCCAGCCGCCCCTGACGCGGTGCGTAGAGCTGCCCTTCGCTTTCCGCCGCGCGACGCGGCTGAGGCGCTGCCTGACGCAGCTTGGGTTCGCGGGGCTGCTCGGCATAACCTTGATCGCCGTCGCGGCGGGAAAGCCCGTGGGTAAGGCGCTTGATCAGCCCCATCGGGCCACGATCTTCATGCTCCTGCGATTTCGCTTCCATCTCGGCTTTCACCACCGGTGGGAAGTCTTCAACGCGGGGCATCCGGGGAGCGGAGACCTGTTCCTCCTGAACCCGCATCTGGGGCTGCGGCTCGAGGTGCTCGGCCACCGGTGCCGATTGGACCGGCTTGGGTGCCGGAGCAGCGGCTCGCGGAGCCGGCTGTACCGGCTGGGCACTGCGAAAGAGCGAGCTTTGCGGCTGAAAACCGCCATTGCTCATGGCCGGTCGCGCAGCCTGAGAGGCTGCTGGAGCCACTGCAGGCGCAGAGGCAGGCTCTGCCGTTGTACGCTCAGCCTGGCGAATGGCCTCGGCCACCGGATCGGCAGCAGGCTGCGGCTTCGGTTCAACGGAAGCGGCCGCCGGCCGCTGCGCCTCGATCGCTCGCGGTTGCTGCATTGGACGCGTAGCCGTAGCAGGAGCGGAAATCTCGGCAGCGGACTTGTCGATGCCTGTCGCCACCACAGAAACGCGGATCACACCTTCGAGATCTTCGTCGAACGTCGCACCGAGAATGATGTTTGCGTCCGGATCGACCTCCTCGCGAATGCGGGTAGCTGCCTCGTCCACCTCGAACAGTGTCAGGTCGCGGCCGCCGGTGATCGAGATCAAAAGACCGCGAGCACCCTTCATGGAGCTCTCGTCCAGCAACGGATTGGCGATTGCCGCCTCGGCAGCGGCCATTGCACGGCCTTCGCCGGAAGCCTCGCCCGTGCCCATCATGGCCTTGCCCATCTCGCGCATCACCGAGCGAACGTCGGCGAAGTCGAGGTTGATCAGGCCTTCCTTGACCATCAGGTCGGTGATGCAGGCAACGCCTGAATAGAGCACCTGGTCAGCCATCGCGAAAGCGTCGGCGAAGGTGGTCTTGTCATTGGCGATGCGGAAGAGGTTCTGGTTCGGAATGACGATCAGCGTATCGACGCATTTCTGCAGTTCCTCGATACCGGCTTCCGCCGTCTTCATGCGGCGCTGGCCTTCGAAATGGAACGGCTTGGTGACGACGCCGACAGTCAGAATACCCTTCTCACGGGCAGCGCGCGCCACAACGGGAGCAGCACCGGTGCCGGTACCGCCGCCCATGCCTGCGGTCACGAAGCACATATGGGTGGAGGACAGGTGATCGACCAGCTCGTCGATGCATTCTTCGGCGGCGGCTTTGCCAACTTCGGGCTGCGAACCGGCACCCAGCCCCTCGGTCACGGCAGCACCAAGCTGGATCAGGCGTTCGGCCTTGGATTGGGTCAGAGCCTGTGCGTCCGTATTGGCGACGACGAACTCGACGCCACGCAGGCCGGCATTGATCATGTTGTTGACGGCGTTTCCGCCCCCGCCTCCGACACCGAACACGGTGATGCGTGGCTTCAGCTCGGTAATATCCGGCTTCTGCAGATTGATAGTCATTGTCCTCGTCCTTTCCGCCTTTGCCGCCGCCTCGCCGCCGCGGTCGTCATTTGGGGCGCGCCCCCGCTAGAAGTTGCTTTTCAGCCATTGGCTGACGCGCTGGAACCGGCCGCCAGTGCCGGTTGCGCGAGTGAAAATGCCGCTCTTGCCGCTGCGGCCACGGTTTTCGAACTCCGCTACCTGCGGATAAATCAACAGCCCCACGGACGCGGAAAAAGCCGCCCCCTTGGCCGCTTCGGGCAACCCCGCCACGCCGAGCGGACGCCCGAGCCTGACATTGCGCCCGAACAGTCGCCGGGTTGCTTCCGGCAAACCGACGAGCTGGCTCGCGCCCCCCGTCAGAACCACCCTGCGCCCGACAAGGCCGCCGTAGCCGGAGCGGCTGAGCTTGTCGCGAGCCATCTCCAGCGTTTCCTCGATGCGCGCACGGATGATCCTTGTCATAACCGCACGTGGCACCTGTATCGGCTGTTCGCTCGGATCAGCCCCCATCGGGTGGATCGAAACGATATCCCGGTCGTCGCTCGAAGACATGAGCGCCGAACCGTGCATCACCTTGAGCCGCTCGGCATCCTCGAGCCGCGCCGAAAGGCCACGCACCAGATCCATGGTCACATGGTTGCCTCCCACCGGCAGCGCGTCGGCCCACACGAATTTTCCTTCTGCGAAAACAGAGATCGTCGTCGTGCCGCCACCCATGTCGATACAGGCAGCACCCATCTGCGCCTCATCGTCCACCAGTGCTGCCAGACCGCTCGCATAGGGTGTTGCCACCATACGCTCGACCGAAAGATGCGAACGGTTGATGCAAAGCTCCAGATTGCGCAGCGGCGCCGCATCCGCCGTCAGGATGTGCATGTCGACACCAAGCTCCGCGCCGACCATCCCGCGTGGATCGCGAATGCCGCGCTCTGCATCGAGGCTGAACCCTGTTGCCAGCGAATGCACCACTTCACGCTCGGTCTCGAGCCCCTGCCGCGCACCGGCCGCGAGAACACGGTTGATGTCGGACTGGGCGACTTCGTGACCGCCAAGATTGATCGACGCCGAAATCGTCTCGCTGCGCAGCCGCCCCGCCGACACGTTGACGATCAGCGAATCCACGGTCAGCCCCGCCATGCGCTCGGCCGCATCCACAGCCAGCCGGATCGCCTCCTCGGCCCGGTCGAGATCGACGATCACACCGGACTTCATGCCCTGCGACTGCTGATGGCCGATGCCGATGACTTTCACACGGTGAGTGCGGTGCCGCAGCGCCCGCCCCTCTTCCGCCGGCATGAGCCTGGCTATGATGCAGCAGACCTTGCTCGACCCGACGTCAAGCACAGTGATGATGCCGGAGCGGCGGGCAGCGCCTTTCTTGGGATCTGATAACCAGCTCATATCTGCGCCCCGTCTGCAATTCGCGTCTTGTAGCGCTCACGCATCGCGTCCTGGTGCGCCTTGGCAGCTTCTTCCGAAAGACCGATCGCCATACGATCGGCGAGCCGCATATCCACCGAGATGATATCGCGCGACAGAAGGCCGTTCTTGCGATCAAGCGCGGCAAGCGTTGCCAGTGTCAGCGCCTCGTTATTCTCGGGCAGCTTCACGGTCACACCGTTCTTAAGCCGCAGATCCCAGCGCCTGTCTCCAACACGGATATAGGCCCGCACCTCGTTTGCGATGGCTGGATGCCGGGCAACCTTGGCGATGAATTCAGGCCCGGCCTCGCGCGCGCCAACGCCGATCACCATCGGCAGCGCCGCATGACGTCCGCCATCGAACGGCGCGATCACAGCTCCGTCTTTCTCGATCAGCGACAGCTCATTGCCATGCTGCCAGATCGCAAAGGGCCTCTTCTCGGTGATGTCCACTTCGAGAGTGGCCGGATAGACCTTGCGCACGGCAACGCCTTCGACCCAGGGCAGACCGGAAAGACGCTGCCTGGCATCCTCGGCATTGAAGCCCACCAGAGCCGTCCAGCCGTTCAGGCCGACTTCCTGCAGAACATCGATCTCCGAGGTTTCCTGATTGCCGATCACGTTGACCTGCGCGATGGCAAGCCCCGTGCGCGCGGTGACGCTCTGCAGAACCTGCGGCAGATGCCCGCCCGCAACGATGCCGTAAACCGCCGTGGTTCCAAGCAGAACCGCAGTTGCGATCGTAGCGCCATAGCGTGGCGCTTCGACTTCCCCTGCATTGACCCTGTGCATGAAGCGCGCCGGACGGCGCAACCAGCGCGGCAATACGATGTCGCCTCCGCGAAAGCGTCCGCCGCTCCGGCCCGTTCCGGCTTGAGATGACGTCAGCGAGAACACGAGGCGTCCTCCACAATCCAACTCAACAATTCACCAAACCCAATTCCCGCCGCAGCGGCGATCTCGGGCACCAGAGAGGTTGGCGTCATGCCGGGCTGCGTGTTTACCTCCAACCAGACAAGCTCCCCATCATCGGATTTGCGATCGTCGAAACGGAAGTCGGACCGGGACACGCCCCGGCAGCCAATAGCCTTGTGTGCCTTAAGGGCCAGTGTTTCTATTTTTTGGTAAATATTTGGTGAAAGTTTTGCCGGGCATTCGTGTTTTGAGCCGCCGGGAACGTATTTTGAATCATAATCGTAGAAGGCGTGCCCGACCGGAATGATCTCCGCGATGCCAAGCACCCGGTCCCCCATCACCGCGCAGGTGAATTCACGCCCGGCAATGTAGCGCTCCACCATCACGCGCTCGCCGTATTGCCACTCGGTGGACCCGATAATCTGCGGCGGGTTGCTCTGCCCTTCGGTGACAATGACCACACCGAAGCTCGACCCCTCATTGACAGGCTTCACCACATAGGGCGGCGCCATGGGGTGCTCGTTGCCGATCTCGAAACGGTTCACCACCAGCGCATCGGCAACGGGAATACCCTCAGCCTTCGCCACCGTCTTGGCGAGCTGTTTGTCCATAGCCAATGCGGATGCGAGCACTCCCGAATGCGTGTAGGGGATGTCGAGATATTCGAGAATCCCCTGGATCGCCCCATCCTCACCGAACGGACCGTGCAATGCATTGAAGGCGACATCCGGGTTGAGTTCGGACAGAACACGCGCCACATCGCGCCCGACATCGACGCGCGTGACGGCATATCCCTCAACCTCGAGAGCATCGGCGCAGGCAGTGCCGGAAGAAAGACTGACCGGCCGTTCAGAGGAAAAACCTCCCATAAGTACGGCAACGTTCTTTCTCTTCATGGTCCGGCTACCCCCTTGTCCGGCCGCCCAGAATTTTGGGCGATAAGCTGCATTGGCCGAGTGAGACCTCCTCGATTAGGAAAGCCCCCGACCCGAACGCCGCGACTCAAATCAGTGATTACTTATGAGCCAAAGAATCAGAGGTTTGATTCCATGGCAAGGGCTTGAGATTCCCGACGATTCAATTTTCTGAAAATTTTACACTTTGTGAACGCGAACACCCGTGTCGCGCAACTTGACACGGCACGGCTGTATGAGCGTCAAAATCGTAAGAGAACCTTGCGTCGCGCGAAAAGTCGCATGCGAGCTCAGAGCATCTGCCCCAACAGCGGATCGATCTCGCGCCCCGGCCTGAATTCGCCAATGCGCTTGATCTCCCAATCCAGGCGAATCCCTGAATGCTCAAGCACACGAGCCCGGACCGTTTCACCCAGATATTCAAGGTCGTACCCGCTCGCCGTACCCGTGTTGATCATGAAATTGCAATGCATGGGCGACATCTGCGCCCCGCCGATGGTGAGGCCGCGGCATCCCGCCTTGTCGACCTCTTTCCAGGCCGATGACCCGGGAGGGTTCTTGAACGTTGAACCGCCTGTCTTTTCACGTATCGGCTGCACGGTCTCGCGATGATGCTGCACGGCATCCATCTCTTTCTGGATCGTCTCCCGGTCTTCGGGATAGCCCTCCATCAGCGCAGAGGTGAAGATCAGATCTTTCGGCACCGAGGAATGGCGGTAGTCGTATCCCATATCGGCGTTCGAGAAGATGTGTAGTTCGCCCTTCCGGTCAAGCGCGCGCACTTCCACGACCCGCTCCCTGGTCTCGACGCCATTGGCGCCCGCATTCATGCGCAGCGCACCACCCAGCCCGCCCGGTATGCCGTGGTAAAAGTGAAATCCACCGATGCCCGCCTCCAGCGCCGCGGCTGCGAGACGTTTGTCGGGGATGGCCGCTCCTGCACGGATTCGCGTATCCGAAACAATCTCTGCCTGCCCGAAGCCCTTGGCCGACAGGCGAACCACAAAACCACGAATGCCACCTTCGCGCACGAGAAGGTTCGAACCGATCCCCACCATGGTCACCGGAATGTCTTCCGGCACCGCCTTCAGGAAGGCAGCCAGATCCTCTTCATCAGCAGGCTGAAACAGCGCGTCGGCGGGCCCGCCGGCGCGAAACCAGGTGATCTTGTCCATGCCGGCGTCGGGTGTCAGACGCCCCCGCAGCCCCGACAGACGATCCCCGAGACGGTCGAGCAGAGCGGCCCCACTCATCCCTTTGCCCCCAGCTCGTCAGGAAGCGCATAGGCCCATTGCGTGATGTTGCCGGCGCCCAGATAGACGATAAAATCGCCCTCTTCCGCCCAGCTTCGCACTATGGGTTCCACCGCTTCCGGCCCTTCGATATGGGCAACGTCTCGATGTCCGGCCGCACGGATCCGTGCCACTAGCGTTTCAGACGACACGCCTTCGATCGGGTCTTCACCGGCAGCATAGACCGGGGCAATCAACACCTTGTCGGCCTCGTTGAAACATGCCGCAAAATCATCGTAGAGATCGTGCAGCCGCGAATAACGGTGCGGCTGAGCAATGGCGAGAATACGCCCCTTGCAGGCTTCCCGGGCGGCTTTCAGAACCGCACGGATCTCCACCGGATGATGCCCATAATCATCGAAGACGCTCACGCCGTTCCAGCTTCCGGTGAGCGTGAAACGGCGTTTGACGCCGCCAAAGCCCGCAAGGCCAGTACGGATCGCCTCATGGTCGATGCCCAGTTCATGCGCCACGGCGATCGCCGCCGTCGCGTTCGAAACATTGTGTTTTCCGGGCATGGGCAGGCGCAGTCCTTCGAGCGTTTCCGTGCCACCCGTCTTGCGATCGCGAAAGGTCACGTCAAACACGGAAACCGGCCCATCCATCCGGTGATTGGCAAAGCGCACATCCGACTGCGGGTTTTCGCCATAAGTGATAACCCGGCGATCCTCGATCCGCCCGACAAGCGCCTGAACCTCGGCGTGGTCGATACACATGGCAGCAAAGCCATAAAACGGTACATTCTCGACAAACTGGCGAAACGCTGCGCGCAGTTTGTCGAAATCACCATAATGATCGAGATGCTCCGGATCGATATTGGTGATGACGGCAATTTCAGCCGGCAGCTTCAGGAAGCTTCCATCGCTTTCATCGGCCTCCACCACCATCCAGTCACCTTCGCCCATACGCGCATTGGTGCCATAGGCGTTGATAATCCCGCCATTGATCACGGTTGGATCGAAACCGCCCGCATCGAACAACGCGGCCACCATCGACGTGGTTGTGGTCTTGCCGTGCGTTCCGCCAATGGCGACCGCCTGGCGAAAGCGCATCAACTCGGCCAGCATCTCTGCGCGACGCACGATTGGCAGGTGTTTCTCGCGCGCAGCCACCAGTTCCGGATTGTTCTTCCTGATGGCAGTGGAGACGACGATGACTTCAGCCTCTCCCAGATTCTCTGCGGAATGACCGACGAAAACCTCGATCCCCTTATCGCGCAGCCGCACGACATTGGGGTTTTCGGCCTGGTCCGAGCCCTGCACCTGGTACCCCAGCGTATGCAGCGCTTCCGCGATACCACTCATGCCGATGCCGCCGATGCCGACGAAGTGCACGGTTCCGATCGTCTCCGGCATTTTCATGCGTGGCTTCCTTCTTTCACTGATTTGGCAGATTGGCCGGAGGCAATAGCCTCAACGAGGTCCGCAAGCAACGTAGCCGCATTCGTTTTACCCACGCCTTGCGCTGCCACAGCCATGTCGGCGAGGCGTTGAGGCTGCTCCATCGCTCCGCCGATCAGTTCGGCAAGCCGCTCCACGCTGAGCGTGGCCTGCGGATGGAGTTCAGCTCCCCCGGCGCGCTCCAGCGCTGCTGCATTGGCTGCCTGATCGTGGTCGAGAGCATGTGGATATGGCACCAGAAAGGCCGGTCGGCCAATCGCCGCAATCTCCGAAACGGTCGAGGCACCCGAACGCGATATCACCAGATGGCTCTCGGCAATGCGCCGCGCCATATCGTTGAAAAATGTCGAAACCTCTGCCGGCACACCGAGCTTGTCATAAGCGGCACGAACATCCGCTTCGTCTTCCGGCCGCGCCTGTTGAGTGACGCGAAGTCGTTTGACCTGCTTCGGTGCGAGTTTTGCAATGGCCGTCGGGATGGCGTCGGAAAAAAACTGCGCGCCCTGGCTGCCGCCAAAGACAAGCAGACGAAACACCTCTTGAGAACCCGCCGCGCGATAGGTCTCGCCAGCCGCCTCGATAACCGCCGGACGGACCGGATTGCCCGTGGCGATAATTTTGTCCGCAAACGGTCCTTCATCGGCCAGAAAACCACCGGCAATGGCCTGAACACGCGATGCCAGCGCCTTGTTGGCGCGCCCCATCACGGCGTTCTGTTCATGGATAAGTGCCGGAATGCCTCGCCGCGTCGCCGCCCAGAGCGGCGGCAGGGTCGGGTATCCGCCGAAACCGACCACCGCGGCTGGCTTCAGCCGTTGCATCAGCGCCGAAGCCTGCTTGACGCCACGCCAGATGGTCCAGCCTGCTTTCAGGAGCGCTACCGGGTTTTTCGAACCGAATGTGGCGCTCTCGATGATATGGGTTTCCTCGGCCGGAAAATCGCCTGAGAAACGCGCCGCCCGCTTGTCAGTCGCCAGGTGCACCTGCCAGTCACGCGCGCGTAGCGCATGTGCCAGCGCTTCGGCCGGAAAGAGATGACCGCCGGTCCCACCGGCGGCAAGAAGTATCGCGCCTTTACCCATGTCAGTTCGCAATCGCCTCGTGTCCCGCTGGGGGCGCATAGGACACCGGACGGCGCTTTTCAGGTTTGCGACGGGTCAGCGCAAGGACAAAGCCCATGGAAATGGCCATGGCGATCAGCGAAGAACCGCCATAGGAGATGAAGGGCAGCGTCATGCCCTTGGCCGGCAGCATGCGGACATTCACGCCCATATTGATAATCGACTGAAAGCCAAACAGTATGACAAGACCGCTCACCGCATAGCGTGTGAAGTCGTCCTCCTCACGCCGCGCTTTCGTCAGCCCGCGCAACACCACAAAGGCAAACAGCCCAAGCAGGATCAGACACAGGATGATGCCGAACTCCTCACCGGCAACCGCAAAGACAAAATCCGTGTGGCTGTCGGGCAGGATACGTTTGACGGTCCCTTCGCCAGGACCACGTCCAAACCAGCCGCCGCGGGTTATCGCCTCGATGCTCATATCCACCTGATAGGTGTCGCCCTCACCGGTCAGGAAGCGGTCGATGCGGTCGGCCACGTGAGGGAAAATCGTGTAGGCAAGAAAGGCCCCGCCTGCGCCCAAAGCGCCAAGCACCGCAATCCACAGCCACGGCATGCCGGCGATGAAGAACATCGCCCCCCAGGTGCCGAGAACCAGCATGGTCTGACCGAGATCGGGCTGGGCCACCAGAAGCGCGATCACAAGCCCCAGAAGAAGCATGGCGAACAGGTTGCCCGGGATCTCCGGCTGTCTGGCGTGCTCGTGAAAGAGCCATGCGCAGATCACCACAAAGGCCGGTTTCAGATATTCGGAAGGCTGAATGGAAACGCCGAACACATAAAGCCAGCGCCGCGAACCCTTGACTTCCATGCCTGCGAAAAGGGTGACCACCATCAGAACCAACGCGCCCGCAAGCATGACGAGAGCGACCCGACGCACCTGACGCGGACTGAGGAAGGAAATCGCGATCATGACCACCAACGCCGGCAGCATGTAAACGATCTGGCGCGTGACAAAATGAAAACTCGACAGGCCGATGCGCTCCGCCACGGCGGGGCTTGCCGCGAACGACAGGACCACGCCCAGCCCCATCAGCATGAGAAAGGCCGCGAGAAACCAACGGTCGATGGTCCACCACCAGTTTGCCACCGGGCTGCGATCGGTGCGGCTCACCATGTCACTTGCTCCCCATCATTTCGGTACCGGCGAGCGAACGCACCGCCTCGCGGAAGGCATCGCCGCGCACCTCAAAATTTCTGAACTGGTCGAAACTCGCACAGGCTGGCGAAAACAGAACCACAGCCTCCGGCGCGGGATCGCCCGCCGCATCGCGCGCCGCGTGGTCTACGGCTTTGTCTATCGTACCCGAAATCTCGAACGCCGTCGCCTCCCCGATGGTGGCTGCGAAAGCCGGTGCCGCCTCGCCAATGAGGTAGGCCTTGGCGATCCGCGGGAAGAAACTCTTCAGCGTCTCGATCCCGCCCTCCTTGGGCAGGCCGCCGGCGATCCAGTAGATGCGCTCAAAACTCGCCAATGCTCGTTCTGCTGCGTCGGAATTGGTGGCTTTCGAGTCATTGACGAAGAGGACCCGCCCCCGGCGCGCCACCTGCTCCATCCGGTGGGCGAGCCCCGGGAAACTGTTGAAACCGGCCTGGATATCGTCCGCCGTCAGGCCGCACTCGATACAGGTCGCGAGGGCCGCCAGCGCGTTCTGAGCGTTGTGTGCGCCACGCAGAGAACCGATGCCTTCAAGCGTCGCCAGTTTCTCCGCAACGCCATCGACAGCCCGCATGAGATCGAAACCCTTCAGATAAAACCCATCGGAAAGCGATGATGTCGCCGAGATGCGCTGAAGCTTCCGCCCATTTTTTTCAAGCCGGTTGGCGATGTGCCGGCAGTCGGGATCGTCGACACCGATAATCGCCAGCCTGCTCTTGGCCACCAGGCGTTCCTTGATACCAGCGTAATTCTCGAAGGAGCCGTGCCGGTCCAGATGGTCGGGCGAAAGATTGAGCAGAATGCCGACCGAAGGATCAAGCGTGGGAGCAAGATCGATCTGATAGGAAGAACATTCCACCACATGGTATCGATCAGCAGCAGGAGGTTCGAGCGTCATCACGGCCCGGCCGATATTGCCACCCATCTGCGTGTCGCGTCCCGCACTTTTGAGAATGTGGGCGATCAGAGCCGTTGTCGTGCTCTTGCCGTTGGTGCCAGTGATGGCAACAAACGGTGCCTCAGATGCATGGGCCCGGCGCTCGCGTGCGAAAAGCTCCACGTCGCCGATGATTTCCACTCCCGCTGCCCGCGCGAGATCCACGCTCCAGTGCGGACGCGGATGGGTCAGAGGTACGCCCGGCGATAGAACCAGGGCCTCCTGTCCGCTCCAGTCGATGTTCCGCAGGTCTTCTGTCGGCACGCCTTCGCCCGCCGCGCGCGCCACGCTGCCGGGGTTGTCGTCAAAAGCCGTCACCCGCGCCCCGCCGGCCATCAGCGCGTGGGCGGTGGCGATACCCGAACCGCCGAGCCCGAAAAGGGCGATGGTTTTGTCCTTGAAAACCGTGGCCGGAATCATTGGCGACCCCTAACGCAGCTTGAGAGTGGAAAGCCCGATCAGGGCGAGCAGCACCGCGATGATCCAGAACCGGATCACCACCTGGCTTTCCGTCCAGCCGAGCTTTTCGAAATGGTGATGGATCGGTGCCATCAGGAACACGCGTTTGCCGGTCATCTTGAAGACCGCCACCTGGATGATCACAGACAGGATTTCAACCACGAACAGCCCGCCGATAATGGCGAGCACGATCTCGTGCTTGGTCGCCACCGCCACCGAGCCGATCAGGCCACCCAGTGCCAGTGATCCGGTGTCTCCCATGAAGATCGCCGCCGGCGGCGCGTTGAACCACAGGAAGCCGAGCCCCGCGCCGATCACAGCACCCAGGATCACCGCCAGCTCACCGGTGCCCGGCACGAAATGGATCTGCAGATAGTTGGCGAAAATGGCGTTACCGGAGAGGTAGGCGATCACGCCGAACGAAGCCGCCGCCACCATCACCGGCACGGTGGCAAGCCCGTCGAGCCCGTCCGTCAGGTTCACCGCATTGCCCGCTCCCACGATCACAAAGGCCGCGAACGGGATGAAGAAAATGCCCAGATTGAGCAGAAAATCCTTGAAGAACGGAAAGGTCAGCGAGGAGGAAAATGGCGCCTGCCCCGCCTGCATGATGGTCCATGCGGCAAGCCCCGCGATCAGGAACTCCGCCGAAAGCCGTGCCTTTCCCGAAAAACCCCGGTGAGACTGCTTCGTCACCTTGAGGTAATCGTCATAGAAACCGATCGCGCCAAAACCCACCGTCACCATCAGCACCACCCAGACATAGACGCTGGAAAGGTTTGCCCACAGCGCGCACGAACCCAGAATGCCCGACAGCATCATGAGCCCGCCCATGGTGGGCGTGCCAGCCTTCTTGAAATGGGTCTGCGGTCCGTCGGCACGGATCGGCTGTCCCTTGCCCTGCCGCACTCTTAGCGAGGCGATGATCATTGGCCCGAACAGAAACACGATCAGCGCCGAGGTGATCAGCGCTCCGCCGGTGCGGAAAGTGATGTAACGGAATACGTTGAAGACCGAAACTTCATCGGCCAGTTCAACGAGCATCATGAGCATGGATCAGTCCCCCGTCGCCGCGCCCGGATAGGTGTTGATAAAGGCGTCGACCAGTTTGTTGAAGCCGATGCTCTTCGAAGATTTGATCATCACGGCGTCGCCCGGCTTCACCGCGTTGATCACAAGATCGCGCAATTCGTCTGTCGTCTCGCGGTATTCGACCGGCAGCCCGTCCGGCAGCGCCTCTGCCAGCGCCTTCATCTCGCGGCCGGCAAGAAACACGCAGTCCGTTCCCGCCCCGGTGACAAGGTCGGCCAGCCCGGCATGCAGTTTTGGCGCATGCGCGCCAAGCTCAGCCATGTCGCCGAGAATGGCGATGCGCCGCCCTCCCTCGCCCACTTCCGCGCGCTGCAGCAGATCGAACGCGGCACCCATCGAGGCAGGATTGGCGTTGAAGCTCTCGTCAATCAGCGTGAATGTTCCGCCGGGAAGCGTCAGCCGCCGCCGCGCGCCGCGCCCGGCTTCCGATCCGAAGGAGCCGAGCGCCATCGCCGCCTTCTGCACATCCGCGCGCGCCAGGTGCACGGCGCCCAGCGTCGCAAGCGCATTTTGAACCATATGCCGCCCCGGTGCACCGAGACGCACTTCCGTTTCCTCGCCTTCGATCTTGATGGCAAAGGTGGAGGAGTGCGCGCCGCATTCGGCATGCATCAACCGTATATCGGAGCGCGCATTCTCGCCAAAGCCGGCGATGGTTTTCACCCCTGCTTCCTCCGCAATCGCCGAAAGCAGCTTCCAGCGTTTGTCGTCGCGATTGATCAGCGCAGCACCGCCCTTCACGACACCTTCGAAAATCTCGCCCTTGGCGCGCGCGATCTCGTCGACGCTCTTGAAGAAACCCAGATGCGCCGCCGCTACCAGCGTGACAACGGCGATATGCGGACGAACCATCTTCACCAGAGGGCGAATTTCGTCCGGGTGGTTCATGCCGATCTCGAAGATCGCAAAATCGCAATCGGCCGGCATTCTGGCGAGCGTCAGGGGCACACCCCAATGGTTGTTGAAAGAGCGGTCCGCCGCATGAACGCTCCCGCAGGCCGAAAAGGCCTGCCGCATCATGTTCTTGGTAGACGTCTTGCCGACCGAACCGGTCACCGCCACGATCTTGGCGCGGCTGCGCAGGCGCGCGGCACGGCCCAGATCTTCCATGGCCGTCTGCACGTCCGGCACCACGAGCTTCGGCACGGCCAACCGCCCGAGCGCAGGCAGCTTCGCCTCGGAGACCACCAGCACCGAAGCCCCTGCCGCCATGGCGGCGGTGGCAAAATCATGCCCATCGAACCTCTCCCCCTGAATGGCGAAGAACGCGTCGCCCGGCTGCAGCGTCCGCGTGTCGATGGAAATTCCGGTTATTGCCGTTGCCGGCTGGCCGAGCGGCCTGCCACCCGTTGCCTGCACCAGCGCATCATGTGTCCACAACACGCTCATCCGGCCCGCTCCGCGAGTGCGGCCCGCACTTCCTCATGATCCGAGAAATGATGCTTTTGGCCGGCGATCTCCTGACCGGTTTCGTGACCCTTGCCGGCGACAATCAGCGTATCGCCCTCTTCAAGCATCGAAACCGCGGACCGGATCGCTTCATGTCGGTCCCCGATCTCACGTGCACCCGGCGCCGCAGCCATTATGGCCGACCGGATCGTAGCCGGGTCTTCCGAACGCGGATTGTCGTCGGTAACGATCGCCACATCCGCCAGTCGCGCCGCGATCTCGCCCATGATCGGTCGTTTTCCCGTGTCGCGGTCACCGCCGCAGCCGAAAACGACGATAACCCGCCCTGTCGTGAACGGACGCACCGATTTCAGCACGTTCTCCAGCCCATCCGGCTTGTGCGCATAATCCACATAGACCTGAGCGCCGTTTTCTGCCGTCCCCACGAGTTCGAGGCGGCCCGAGGCCCCCTTGAGCTTTTCCAGAGCCGCAAACGCCGTCTCGACCGCCGTACCGGTGCTGATTGCCAACCCGGCCGCAACCAGTGCATTGGCCACCTGGAAATCGCCGGCAAGCGGCAGGTCGACTTCGTAAATGACGCCCTCGACATCCACCTCCGCCCGCTGACGGTGGCGCTCGTGCTCCACTCGCTTCAGCGTCAGGAATGCCCCCTGCCGGCCCACCGTACGTACGTCAAGACCGGCCGACCGCGCGGCAGCCACCGTTGGCTCGGTCCATGGATCGTCGGCAAAGACCACCGCAGGCGTTCCCCTCGGCATGAGTGTATCGAACAGCCGGAGCTTGGCCCTGTGATACTCCTCAACCGTTGGATGATAATCCATGTGATCGCGGCCCAGATTGGTAAAACCACCAGCCGAGAGCCGCACCCCATCGAGACGGCGCTGATCGAGGCCATGGCTTGAAGCCTCCATGGAGGCATGGCTCACACCTTCACCCGCCAGTTCATCGAGTAGCCGATGCAGGGCGATTGGATCGGGTGTCGTCAGTTCGCCATATTCGTCCCGTCCCGGCGCCACCACGCCCGTCGTGCCGATGCTCGCGGCCGGCAGTCCTGAGTGTTCCCATATCTGACGCGTGAAAGAGGCAACAGAGGTTTTGCCACTGGTTCCGGTCACCGCAACCATCGTAGCGGGCTGGCGCGGAAAAAGCTGCGCCGCACACAGGGCAAGCGCGCGCCGGGGATCGTCTGTTTCAATGACCGGCACTCCGGGCTCGGAAGAAAGCGCTCCGGGAGCGGCAATGACGGCAATTGCACCCTTGCGGGCAGCTTCCTCGGCAAAGACTGCCCCATTGGCCTTTGTTCCTGCCAGGGCGAAAAAAAGGTTCCCCGCCTCGACTTTTCGCGAATCCGCCGAAATCCCCGAGATTTCCGCTTCCGCAGACAACAATCCCTGTAGAGGAAGAATTTCCGCCAATTCACTGAACTTCATGAGGCCCCGGTACTTTCAATTGCGTTTGTTTTCTCGGCACATGGCCGTCTCACTGCGCCGACTCACTGCTGCGAAATCAGCAAGGCATCACTTTCTTGACCGAATTCAGGCTTGACGCCAAGCAGCGGCGCGGAACGGCGGATGATGTTGCGCACCATCGGCGCAGCGTTCAGACCGGCAGTCGCGCCAATCCCCTCCCGCTCAGGCTTGGGTTCATCCACAAAAACCAGCACGATATATTCGGGGTCATCGACCGGGAAACCGGCGATAAATGCATTGAAGCGGACATTCTTGGAGTAGCGGCCGTTGACGACCTTTTCCGCCGTACCTGTTTTGCCGCCCACATAATAGCCTTCGACCTCAGCCCGCCGGCCGGATCCCTTTTCGGAGTTGAGGCGGAAAAGATACCGCATCTGGGCGCTTGTCTTGGGCGAAATCACCTGCTCTGCGATTTCGTTTGCCTCCGCCTCCGAGCGCGGCAGAAACGTTGGCGGGATAAGCTTGCCACCGTTCAGCATGGCCGCGGCCGCCACCGCGGTTTGCAGCGGCGTCGTGGCGACACCATGACCATAGGAGATCGTGATCGAGTTGATCTTCTTCCACTCCTTCGGTTCTGTCGGCAAGGCAACTTCAGGCAGCTCCGTGGACATCCGCCCCAGAAGACCGATCTTCTCAAGAAACGCCCTGTGCCCCTCGATACCCACCACATCGGCCATCTTTGCTGTGCCGATATTGGAAGAGTAGATGAAGATTTCGGGCACGCTCAGGACGCGGCGTTTTCCATGAAAATCGTTGATCGTGAAACCACCGATACGGATGGGCCGTGTCGCATCGAAACTGTCGTTGATGCTCACCAGACCAGAATCCAGCCCCATCGCGGTGGTGAAGATCTTGAAGGTCGAGCCCATCTCGAACACGCCGGCCGACATGCGGTTCAACCTGTCTTTGTCGAGCGCGTTCACCGGGTTGTTGGGATCGTAATCGGGCACGGATGCCATCCCCACCACTTCACCGGTATTGGCGTTCAACACCACGGCACCGGCTGCAATCGCCTGATACCGGTCAAGTGCCTGAACCAGTTCATCGCGGATGATGTGCTGTACACGCAGGTCGATCGACAGCTTGACGGGCTCCAGATGCCCTTCCACCGCAAGCCCCGTGGCCTGCAGGTCTGCAAGGCCCTGATCATCGACGAATTTTTCGATACCCGCGATGCCTTTATTGTCGATGTTCACGAGCCCAAGGATATGCGATGCGGTCGGTCCGCCCGGATAGAAACGCCGCTTTTCCGTGCGAAAACCAAGCCCTGGCACTCCCAGGGCCAGAATATCCGCCTGCTGGCGCGGCGAGAGCTGACGGCGCAGCCACACGAAGCCCGCATCGCTGTCTAGTCTCCGGTAGGTCTGCTGATAGTTGAGGTCGGGAAGAACCGTGGACAGTTTTTCGATCGCCTCGTCGATGTCCACAATACGCCGCGGTTCGGCGAACAGCGAGGCTGTCTTGATGTCCGTCGCGAGCACTTCACCATTGCGATCCACCAGGTCTGGACGCGAGGCGGTCACGCGGGCTGCCGGAACGCTTGGCTCGGGCTCATCCTGCAGGGCGAGATGAACCAGCCGCCCGCCGAGCGCCGCATAGATACCGAACATGACGGCCATCGCCATCACCACCCGGTTCTGGGCCCGCCCCCCACGGGATTTGGCGGTTCCATCCATCACGATCGTTGCAGCCCCCCGGCGAACGGCCGAGGATGCCAGGTCGTCCGCATATCCGCTCGAGCTCATCATGGCTGCACCGCCCCGGTTGTCGTCTGGTCAGGTTCGCCTCCGGCCTCCGCCATGCCGCCGACGAGCCCTTCAATGGTCAGGGATTTTTCCGGAAGGTCGGAGAATTCGGCGATTTGCGGCGCCTCCACGGGCTGCAACCCAAGTTCGTCCTTGTATGTCTCGGCCAGTCGCTGCAGGCGAGCAGGCTGGGTCAGAAGGCTCCAGTCGGCCTTGAGGAGATCGATTGAATCCTCCTCCAGCTCTGCCTGACGCTCGATCTTGCGCAGTTCCTCATATTTGGCTTCAGCATCGTGCTTGGTCTTGTAGGTAAACGCCGCCGCCGCCATCATGACCGTGATCAGCACAATATCGCTCGTGCGAAACATCTTTGCCTCTACCTCTCACCAGCACGCGTCGGTCGCGGAAAGCGCGAAAGACCGACAATGTCGAAATCAACCTCTCCGGCTTGTGCCTCACTGCGCACTGCCAGTCTGAGGCGCGCCGAGCGAGCCCTCGGGTTTTGCTCAGTCTCTTCCCGCGTCGGCGCAACGGGCTTGGCCGGTTTGTGAAATGTGGGAGCGGCGTCATGCACCTCAGGCAGATGGCGGGAGCCGCCCTGCCCCCCGGCGCGCTCAACCATGAAGCGTTTCACGATCCGGTCTTCCAGAGAATGAAATGTCACCACGACCAGCCGCCCGCCGAGTTTCAGAACCCGCTCGGCCGCAAAAAGCGCCCGTGCCAGTTCACCGAGCTCGTCATTGACGTAGATACGCAACCCCTGAAAGACGCGCGTTGCAGGATGAATTTTCTCCTGCGGTCGACGGCCAACGATCTTTTCGACGGCACGCGCCAGATCCAGCGTTGTCTCGAAAGGCTTTTCGGCCCGGAGCCGCTCCAGGCCCCGTGCGATACGCCCCGCCTGACGCTCCTCGCCCAAAATTCCGAAGATGCGCGCCAGATCGCCCGCCTTCATCGTGTTGACCACATCGGCCGCGCTCAAACCCGAGCGCTCCATGCGCATGTCGAGTGGTCCATCCTTCTGGAAGGAGAATCCGCGCACCGCCTGATCGATCTGCATGGAGGAAACGCCGATATCGAGCACAACACCGTCGACCTGGCCATCGACAACCTCATCGAGCCTCGAAAACCGGTTCTCCACCAGTCTAAGACGTCCGTCCCATTTCTCCACAAGTGCCTGACCTGCTTGGATGGCTGTCGGGTCACGATCGATCGCCGTGACCGATGCACCGTCTTCAAGCAGCGCGGTTGTGTATCCGCCAGCACCGAAAGTCCCGTCGATGAAATGCTGGCCATCGAGAGGCTGAAGAGCTTCGAGAACTTCGCGCAAAAGAACCGGAATGTGGCGGACCGGTCCGCCACCGGCCGGGCTTTCGCCGCCGGGGCCCGCCATCATTCCGACTGTCCGGCAGCACGGGCCGATGTGGCCGCCTGCCGAAGCTTGAGAAGCCGTTCGCGCACCGCTTGCCCATGGGCCTTCAGCCGCTCCGGCTCCCAGATCTGAAAGAAATGCCCGCGCCCAACGAAGGCTACATCCTTCGTGATGCCGGTGTGCTCGCGAATGAAATCCGTCACGGTGATGCGTCCATCTTGATCGAGTTTCAGGAACGCGCCATCGCCATGCACGAAAAATGACATGTCGTCCGCGGTCTGCAGAAAAGGGTCTTCCTGCGCGATCCTCTCCTCGTAGCGATCGAGCAGATCGAGACCGCCCACATCCATCGCAGGAATGTCGAGCGCCCGAAGCCCGTAGAGTTCGGTAAAACCACGCTTTTGAACGACGGAGCGAAAATGCGCCGGCACCGAGACCCGACCCTTGGAGTCGATCTTGTTTACTGCATTCGACAGAAACCGGTCCATGACGCGTTGTGGCCAAAAGGCCCATGCCCCTCTGCATCTCTTCAGCCGCGCTCAGATGCGGCTCTCCGAACATTTGCCCGCCCCCCTGCAAGGGTGAATCCCAGCTGCCACGCCGCCCTGAAAAAGAGGTCGACATGGGAGGAACCCGTACTCCAACTGCAACGAAACGCTGATTTGTTATATGGGGTACCATGGGCCAGTATGGGCGTCAACGGGATTAAGCTTCACAAATGCCGCAATGACAGGCGTTTTGGACATGCATCGGGCCATCGTCATTTATCGTGCATTAAGGCTAACAAAAGGTTAGGAAGAGCTTCGCGCCGCCCGGCCCGCACCCACCCGTCATGACCGCGAGGAGCCCAATGTCCGACAGCCAGAACACGCGCGCTGCAAGCCTCTCACACCTTCATTCGGGCAGCCTTCTAAAAGGCGACCCGCTCTCCACGCCGATCGTCATGAGTTCGGTGTTTCATTTGCCCGGCGACCCGGCAGGCGCGCGTCAATATGGCCGGTTCGACAATCCCACCTGGGAAGCGGTGGAGGCTGCCTTCGCCCATCTGGAGGATGCCGAAGCAATCGCGTTCCCCTCCGGCATGGCCGCCATCTCGTCGGTTTTTTTGGCCCTGCTTTCAGCTGGAGACCGGGTGCTCCTGCCCTCGGATGGCTACTACACACCCCGCGTCCTGCTTGAGAAGCATCTGAACCGGCTTGGCATCCGGTACGACACCCGACCGACCGCATCGTTTCTCGAAGGCGGGTTTGCCGGATACCGGATGGTACTCGTCGAAACACCTTCCAACCCGGGGCTTGATGTCTGCGATATCAAGGCGGTGGCAGAGGCCGCCCATGCGGCAGGCGCAATCGTTGTCGCCGACAACACAACCATGACGCCCTATGGCCAGCGCCCGCTGGATCTCGGCGTCGATCTTGTGCTTGCCGCCGACACCAAGGCCCCCAACGGACATTCCGACGTGCTTTTCGGCCATGTCGCAAGCCGCGACGCGGCGATGATCGAAACGATCCGCGAGTGGCGCAAACTTGCCGGTGTCATCCCCGGCCCCTTCGAAGCATGGCTGGTCCTGCGCGGGCTTGAAACGCTCGAGGTGCGTTTTGACCGCATGTGCTCATCCGCCGAGACCATTGCAACGCGTCTAGCCGATCATCCGGCGGTCCGGTCGGTACGCTACCCTGGCCTGAAGAGTGACCCCTCGCACGCACTTGCCAAAACCCGGATGCTCCGTTTCGGTTCGCTCGTCGGACTGACGCTCGACTCGAAAGAGCAGGCAGAGCGCTTCATCAACACCTGTCCGCTCATCGAGGCGACCACCTCGTTCGGCGGCGTTCACACCTCGGCCGAACGGCGCGCGCGATGGGGTGATGATGTGGCCGAAGGGTTCGTTCGTCTGTCGGTCGGATGCGAGCCGACAGAAGCTCTCTGGAAGGCGATCGACGCTGCATTGAAAACGGCGTGAAACTGTTCGGAATTTTCTGAAAAGGAGCCGAAATCCGTCGAATTCCGGAAAAATCGGCAAATTCCGGAAAACGGTGCCAGCCGGTCTGTAAGCCGGGTTCTGTATGGCTGCAACGCCCGAAAACGATGCAACGTGACGGCCATTCCTCTGGGTCCGATGTTGCCATCGGCCTCAAGCAACCTACCCGAACGGCTGGGCCGGAAACGCCCTGAGGGTCGCCCCTCGCGCCATTCCTATTCGGTCTTGCTCCCGGTGGGGTTTACCATGCCGTCTTCGTTACCGTCGACGCGGTGGGCTCTTACCCCACCCTTTCACCCTGACCCCGCCAGTTTTTCGGTTCTCGGCAAATAGCTGAAAAACAACCGAAAAACAGGCGGGGCGGTCTGCTTTCTGTGGCACTTTCCCTGGGGTTGCCCCCGCCGGATGTTATCCGGCACCGTTTTTCCGTGGAGCCCGGACTTTCCTCGCAAACAGCCTTTCGGCTCTCGTTCGCGCGGCCGTCCGACCGGCTGGCAGGACGTATAAAGGGTTTCGTGCGACAAAACGCAACTCAAAACAGACACCTGCGCGCACGAAACCCCGTATTCCCGGAACTAATGCCCGAGAATCCGCTTCACCTTCGAGCAATACCGCGAAGAAATCGGGTTCATGCGCTTTGCGCCATGGCCCGCATTGTATTTGAGAATCGTACCGCAGGTCGTTCCGCCACCAAGCTTGTGGGCCTTGGCGAGATACTTCATGCCGTACTTGATGTTGGTGTCGGGATTGTAGAGCCCCTTGGCCGAGCCGCGATAGCCCATCATGCGAGCCGTGGCCGGTTTGATCTGCATAAGGCCGATTTCGCCGGCCGCACCACGTGCATTGGCACGGAAGTTACTCTCGACCCGAACCACCGCATTGGCCAGTGAAACCGGTACACCGTACGCCGAAGCGTATTGTGCGATAATCGTCTGATAGGAACCGCCCTTACCGCTCGAACGGACGGTCGATTTCACGGAGGTCTTCTTCCTGGCGGACTTTGTAGCCGCTTTCTTGGTGGCCTTTGCTGGCTTGACGGACGCGGTGGTGGTCATATCGACCTTGCTCGCCTGGGAACCTTTTCCACCACGAATGATTGTCCGAAGCAGATTGGGAGCATCTTCGCCTTTGGCTGCTTTCTCCGTACTCTTTTTGGCAGATTGCTGAGCAATCACCTGTGCGTAATTCGCCTTCTCACCAGCATGAGACAAAGAAGTTGCAGCGCCGACAGCGATCGCTGCCGCGAGTAAGGTTGTGATTTTCATTTCGACCCGTAACTCTGAGCCGCGGCATTTTGCGCGGCAGGTTTTCCTTTTCACGAGGCCGGGACCAGGTCCCACGACCTCAACACGGGTCGGTGTGTTGCAGGCGAAGGGGAAACAAAAAAGGCGCTTCAATTCAAAAAATATGAATCGATGAAATTTTGCGCCAGTCTTGGGAGTGAGTGATCGTCAGGGAGAAGAATCAATCACAGTTGAATTATACAACAATTTCCGCAGAATTATGCATGTTGTCGCATCGGCCAGGCCACTAACTTCTAAAGGCCTGAAATGTCTTTGAAATTCTCGGACGACCGTTTGTGTCTGCCCATCGTAAACACCGTTGACCTCGATGTTGTACCCATAACGCTTCAGCAATCTCTGGAGCGCCTGAACAGCTGGCCCGTCATCCTCCGGGCCAAGGACGCGTCCACCTGAAACCGGTGATATTGCGACAAATTGGCCAAGTCCCGCCCGAGCCAGACGCTCCCAGGGGAACCGTTCTCCCGGATCCACCTTGCGGCCTGGGGCGATGTCGGAGTGGGCAAGCACTCGATTTTGCGAGATGCCGTGACGCCTGCAGATATCCCGCCCGAGTTTCAGAACGGCATCGACCTGAATCTCCGGGAATTCAGGCAATCCCTTGGGGTGCCCGGCGTTGGCAATCTCTATGCCGATGGACCAGGAATTCACGTCATCGCGCCCCTGCCAGGTGCCGCGACCCGCATGCCATGCACGGTCAGCCTCGCGGACCATCTGCACGATGCGTCCATCCTCATGAACGAGATAATGACACGAAACCTCGCTCTCCGGAGCGCAAAGCCAGTCCTGCGCGCTCTGGCCCGTCTCCATTCCGGTGTAATGAAGGATGAGAGCATCGGGAGTGTAGCCATTCCGCCGCTCGCCAAAATTAGGGGACGGGCAAATCTCCGCCCCTTTGAAATCCGGCTCAAATGAGGCTTCTTTCAGGACGTCCACACTCAAGCGCGCACCTGCGCTTTCTCAATACTCTCATAGGCCGCATTGATCGCGGCAAGACGGGTGTTCGCGATGGCCAGAAATTCTTCGGGAACGCCACGGGCGATAAGCCTGTCCGGGTGGTTCTCCGCGACCAGTTTCCGATAATGGCGCTTGATCTCATTGAACGGCGCGCCCTGCTCGACCCCCAGCACAAGATAGGGATTGCCGTCTCCCTTGATCGCATGCCGTGAAAGGATCTGTTCGAAATGGTCTTCGCCAATTTCGAAGATCTCTGCGACGCGTTGCAGAAACGCCGCCTCCCGTTCGTGTATCACACCATCGGCCTTTGCAATGTGGAACAGCGCATCGAGAATGTCCTCAAGAACCATGCAGTTGGGTCCGCCATAGCCGCACAGATTCGCCATCTGATGAGCGTAAGCCTCAAAGCCTGCCACATCCTGCTGGGCAAGGCTGTAAAGACGCGCAACATTGGCCTGCTCATTGCGCGGAACAGAAAATATCTCGTGAAACGCCTGCACCTCGTCCTGCGTGACGATACCATCTGCCTTGGCCATTTTGGCTGAAAGAGCAATGATCGCGACTGAAAAGGCGACGCGCCGGCGCAATTGCGGATCGCCTTCGAACACCGTTCGGATTGCCTCGACCATCGCCGACAGCGCATTGCCCGGCGCGCGTGTGATAAAATCTGTTATACGGTCCCAAAACGTCATGTCGGTTTTGTAACCGCAAACGCTCGGGATTTCGAGGCGCAGTTTGGCGCAAGCAAAACCGGATGGTACCTTCGCACCATCCGGTCTCTGGTTCAGGCACTCAATACGCAGCCTGACGGGTCATGTTCCTTTTGGCTGACCCTTGTTGGCTGGCCTTGGAGGCTGGCCTTTATTGGCTCGTCGTATCCTGATCCTGCATCGGCTCAGCTTCCGGAGCAGCAGCCGGCGGATCCATCGGGGTCGCATCCTGCTGCTCGGGCTCGATGCTCTGGGTGGTCGTGTTGTCGCCTTCGCTGCAGGCAGCAAGTCCAAGAAGGGCGAGGCCCGAAACGGTGGCGGCTAGGAACTTTTTCATATCCACTCTCCATACAAAGCGCATCTCAAAAGCGCGTCGCCGCGCTCACAACAGGGAAATGCGCACGCCGGCATGGAGTTTCGTCACGTTGAGTGACCATCCGTAACGATGTGAGATTGTGGCCATATCGACAGGGCCTGCCTCTAAAGGCTGGTCGCACTGCGAGCGGCCTGATCGTATTGCCCGGAGAGCGCATGCATCACGGCCGCGATGCCAGACAGCGCCTCCTCATCGAGTTTGAGCCGCTTGGTGCTGGCAACAAGCAGAGCCTCGCGAACCTCATGGTAGCGCTCACAGGCCGCCGCTCCTTCCGCAGTAGCCTTGACGGTCTTTTCCTTGCCCCTGCGCCCGGTCTTGACCAGGCCGAGCGCCGCTAGTTTCTTGATGGCATAGGAAGCGACGTGCACATCTTCGATGTTGAACATCATGCACAGTTCCGAAAGCGTCTTTTCCCGATTTCGATGATTGACGGCGTGCAGGATCTGTACGGCAGTGGGCTGAAGCCCGGGAACGCCCGCAGCCGCCATGCACCGCACCATCCAGCGCTCGAAAGAATGGCTCATCACGGTCATCGCAAATTCGATCTCCGACAGCGCCGGCATGGCACCGGCGGCCAGATGGGCCGCAGAGACAACCGGTCCGACTTTCCTATCCGCGTTCGACATTATCACCTCGCGAGCATGGTTTGCGGCAGCCATAGCGCCAGTTGCGGGAACAGGACGATCAACACCACGGCGACGATCATCATGAGGAAGAACGGCAGTGTCATGCCGGCGACCCTGAGAATGTTGTGACCGGTCAGCCCCTGAATGACGAACAGGTTGAACCCCACCGGCGGTGTGATCTGGCTCATCTCGACCACGATCACGAGATAGATGCCGAACCAGATGATGTCGAGCCCCGCAGCCTCGACCATCGGCAGAATCACCGAAGCTGTCAGCACAACAATGGAAATGCCATCCAGAAAACAGCCCAGAACGATAAAGAATAGCGTTAGCGCAGCAAGCAATGCATAGGGCGAATAGCCCTGCCCGGCGATGAACTGAGCCAGCGCCCGTGGAATGCCCGTGTAGCCCATGGCCACCGTCAAAACCGATGCGCCAGCCAGAATGAGCACGATCATGCAGGAGGTGCGTGAGGCGTTCCGCAGGGCATCGGAAAAGGTCGCGCGATTGAGCGTACCGGTGAACCACGAGAGTGCGAGCGAGAGGACCACCCCTACGACTGCCGCCTCCGTGGGAGAAGCGAAGCCGCCATATATGGAACCGATAACGCCGATAATCAGCGCGAGGATCGGAAACAGACGACGAGTCTGCCAGATGCGCTGGAGATAGGGAACGCGCGGATCGGCTTCAGGCATACGCCTGCGATTGATCAGCGACCAGGCCGCCGTATAGCCCATGAAGAGCGCTGCCAGCATCAGGCCGGGAATGACCCCGGCAATAAAAAGCCGCGCAATGGACTGCTCGGTCGCCGCCCCATAGACGATCAGGATGATTGACGGCGGGATGAGCAGGCCGAGCGTGCCGGAACCGGCAAGAGAGCCGATGGCCATGCGTTCGTCATAGCCACGCTTCTTGAGTT
The DNA here is from genome assembly GCF_017794765.1 of Nitratireductor sp. Lineage (GTDB taxonomy): Bacteria > Pseudomonadota > Alphaproteobacteria > Rhizobiales > Rhizobiaceae > Nitratireductor. The sequence continues at coordinate 3,097,067 of NZ_CP051236.1, forward strand.
CGGGCAGTGACATGCGCCCGATGGTGGCCGTGGTGGCGGCAGACGAACCGGACACGGCGGCGAAGATGGCGCAGCCAAGAATGTTGACATGCAGAAGCCGCCCGGGCAGGCGCCGCATCCATGGCGCTAGTCCCGCGAACATGTCTTCTGCAAGCCGCGTGCGGAAAAGGATTTCTCCCATCCAGATAAACATGGGAAGAGCGGCAAGGTCCCAGGAATTGATGGAGCCCCAGACTGTGGTGGCCATCACCGCCCCTGGTGGCACGGGGACCATGAGAAAGATTGCCGCAAGACCGGCAATCATGAGCGCCAGGGCTACCCATAGGCCTGCCGCTAGCAGAACGAGAAGCAGGCCGCCAAGCGTCAGGGAAATGGTGAGAAGATCCATCACACTTCCTCCGCCGCGCCATCTTCATTTCCCAGATAGGAGGGGGACTTGCCGGTAAGAGCAGCGAAGAGGTCGTCGAGCAAGGCAATGGCAAAAATGCCAACTCCAAGGGCCATCATCGCCTGCGGGATCCAAAGCGGAATGGCGATGATACCGTAGGACAGCTCATTGAAGCGGTAGCTGTCAAAGGCGAGTCTTGATGCATAGTAGAAGAAGAATCCCGAGAGCGCAGCGCCAATGACAAGTACGAACACCTCGGCCAGCCGCCGCACTCGATCGGGCATGGCCGTCAATCCCAGTGTCACGCGGATCTGCGCACCGCCGCGCAGTGAGCCGGCAAGCGCCATGAATGATGCGCCCACAAGCAGAAAGCCCGCGATCTCTGCCAGCGACGGCACGAGAAATCCGAAGGGCGGCAGGCCGAAAAGGCCTATCACGGCGTCGATCACACGCCCGAACACCTGCGCGAACACCAAAAGAGCGATCACGCCGAGAGCAGCCATGGCCAGCCATTCGGCCGCACCATAGAGCCCGTTTATTGTCTTTCTCATTGTTGTCGTCTCCGCTTCGACGGTCAGATTGCGGTTGCACGCGGCAACGCGTCTACAGGCAGCGGGGTGCTCCGCCGCCTGCAGCGCCTGTCAAAGCGTTCAGTTCTTGTAGGCTTCGAGTATGGCCTTGCCTTCATCGCCGGCATTATCGGCCCACTCAGCAGACATTTCAGCGCCGATGGCGGCCAGCCCTTCCTTGAGCTCGGCACTGGGCGCAGTCACGGTGATGCCGTTGTCTTTCAGGACCTGGGTCTTTTCCATGGTCTCCTTGACGGAAGCCTCCCAGCCCCGGGTCTCCGCAGTGGCGGCCGCCTCAAGCACGGCTGCCTGCTGTTCCTCCGGCAAAGCGTCGAATGCGGCCTTGTTTACGAAAACCATGTTACGCGGCAGCCAAGCCTGCGCGTCGGAATAATGTGAGAGAAAATCCCAGACCTTGGAGTTGGCGCCGGTAGATGGCGACGTGATCATGGCCTCGACACGTCCGGTGGCGAAGGCCGTTGGCAGGTCCGGCACCTCGACCTGGGTCGGCAACGCGCCGGCAAGCTGCGCCAGACGCTCAGTGGCGGCATTGTATGCGCGCATCTTCAGGCCCTTGAGGTCATCGACAGATGAAATCTCCTTCTTGGTGTAGATTCCTTGCGGCGGCCACGGCACCGAGAAGAGCAATTGCAATCCCTGCTCCTCAAGCTTGGCCGCAAGCTGATCTTTCGATGCGTCATAAAGCTTCTTCGCGTCATCATAGCTGGTTGCCAGGAAGGGAATGGAGTCCACTTCATAAACCGGGTCTTCGTTGGAAAGACGCGAGCCAAGGATCTCACCAATCTGGACGAGCCCTTGACGCACCGCGTTCTTGATGTCCGGATGCTTGAAGAGTGACCCGTTTGAATGCACGGTTATCTCGAGCCCTCCGTCGGTGGCGGCTTTCACATCTTCAGCGAACTGAGTGATATTCTGGGTGTGGAAGTTGGTGTCGCCATAGGGCACCGGCATATCCCACTTTGTCTGCGCCGACGCAGATGTGGCAAAGCCGAGCGCGGCTGCGGCCAGAACGAACTTGACGGAATGATGCATGTTGATCTCCCATTTCTATAATGCAACGGAGGCGTTCCCTCACCTTCTTCGCTGCGACTTAAGAAGCGTGGCACATTCAGATAATATGTCAATAAATTATTGACGTTTTATCCGAGACATGGTTCTCCTTCCGGCAAGGATAATGCGAAGGAACCGATGATGACAGCAGGCAAATGGGATTTTTGGATCGACCGCGGCGGCACGTTCACCGACGTTATCGGCCGCGCCCCTGATGGCGGCCTGTTCGCCCGCAAGCTGCTTTCTGAAAACCCGGAAGCCTATGCCGATGCCGGCATACAGGGCATTCGCGATCATCTCGGCATAAAAAAGGGCGAGGCCATGCCCTCGCATCTGATCGGCGATGTGAAAATGGGCACGACCGTCGCCACCAACGCTCTTCTGGAACGCAAGGGCGATCGAGTGGCGCTTCTCATCACCAAGGGCTTCCGGGATGCGTTGAAGATCGCCTATCAGGCGCGGCCCGACATCTTCGCCAAGGAAATCATCCTTCCCGAGCAGCTCTATGAACGCGTGATCGAGGTGCCGGAACGCCGCCGGGTCGACGGCACGGTGGAAACGGAGCTCGACCTAGACGCCGTGAAAGACGAGATTGAGGCGGCGAAGGACGATGGCATCGACGCGGTGGCCATCGTCTTCATGCATGCCTGGAAATATCCGGAGCATGAAAAAGCCGCTGCAAGCCTTTGCCGCGACTCCGGTTTCTCGCAGGTCTCCGTCAGCCACGAGACATCACCCCTGATCAAGCTTGTGGGGCGCGGCGATACCACGGTCGTGGATGCCTATCTCTCGCCGATCCTGTCGCGCTATGTGAGCCGCGTGGCGGCTGAACTTGGCGTTGACGAGAACGGCAATGGTCCCAGCCTCAAATTCATGATGTCGTCGGGTGGCCTGACGGCAGCCGACAAATTTCAGGGCAAGGACGCGATCCTGTCCGGCCCCGCCGGCGGCGTGGTCGGCATGGTGGAGACGGCGCGGCTTGCCGGCTTCGACAAGGTGATCGGCTTCGATATGGGCGGCACCTCGACGGACGTAGCCCATTATGACGGCGAATATGAACGTGCCTTCGACACGGAAGTCGCCGGCGTGCGCATTCGCGCGCCGATGATGCGCATTCACACCGTGGCCGCCGGTGGCGGTTCGGTACTGCATTTCGAGGACAATCGGCTCAAGGTCGGCCCGGACTCGGCAGGCGCCAACCCCGGTCCTGCCTGCTATCGCCGTGGCGGGCCGCTGGCAGTGACCGATGCCAACGTGATGCTGGGCAAACTACAGCCCGACTTCTTCCCGGCCATTTTCGGCCCCGAGCAGAACCAACCGCTCGACGTGGACGCCGTGCGTGCGCGTTTTACCGAGCTTGCCGAAAAGCTCGGCGATGGCCGCCCCGCGGAAGCCGTGGCCGAAGGGTTTGTCACCATTGCCGTCGAAAACATGGCCAATGCGGTGAAGAAGATCTCCGTGCAGCGCGGCTATGATGTCACCGGCTATCTCCTCAACTGCTTCGGCGGCGCTGGCGGCCAGCATGCCTGCCTCGTGGCCGACGCACTCGGCATGGAAGCGGTGCTGATCCACCCGATGTCGGGCCTGCTTTCAGCTTATGGTATCGGGCTTGCGACGGTCTTCGCCTCGCGCCAGCAGGCCCTGATGAAGCCTTTTTCGGAAAGTTCTCTCGACGCCATCGACGCGCTTTCGGCGTCGCTGCGTGAAGAGGTGCGCGCAGAGCTCGCCGATCAGGGCATTACCGGCGACAAGATCGCCTGGGCCATCAGGCTTGAAATCCGCTACGAAGGCACCGATACAACGTTGCCTGTCGCCTTCGACGGGACGCTGGAAAACGCCAGGGCTGCATTCGAAGCCGCACACAAGGCGCAATTCGGCTTCGTCTATGACGACAAGCCAATGGTGGTGGAAGCCGTCAGTGTCGAGGGGCTGGACGCCGGCGACGGCCGTCCTGTCGAGCAGAAAAAGGCGACCACCGAGGCAATGCCGCAGCCCGGCGAGACGCGAGCCATCTTCTGCGACGGCGCATGGCACGATGCCGGCATCTACCGCCGCGAGACGCTGTCGCGCGGCGCGAAGGTCAACGGCCCTGCCCTCATCATCGAGGCCAATCAGACGGTTGTCGTGGAGCCCGGCTGGCAGGCCGAAATCACTGCGCTCGATCATATCCTCATGCGCCGCGTGGAGAAAAAGGCCCGCATGGCGGCACTCGGCACCGAAGCCGATCCAGTGATGCTGGAGGTCTTCAACAACCTCTTCATGTCGATTGCCGAACAGATGGGCGTGACGCTGCAGAACACCGCCTATTCGGTGAACATCAAGGAGCGGCTCGACTTCTCCTGCGCGGTCTTCGACCAGAACGGCGCGCTGGTGGCCAACGCCCCGCATATGCCGGTGCATCTGGGCTCCATGGACCGCTCGGTGGAAACCGTCATCCGGCTGAACAAGGGCAATATCCGCCCCGGCGACGTGTTCGCTCTGAACGCGCCTTACAATGGCGGCACGCATCTGCCCGATATCACGGTGGTCACGCCCGTGTTCGACGACAAGGGCAAGAACATCCTGTTCTACACTGCCTCGCGCGGCCACCATGCCGATGTCGGCGGCACCGCCCCTGGCTCCATGACGCCGCTGGCGACCACCGTGGACGAGGAAGGCGTGCTGTTCGACAATTTCAGGCTGGTCGACGGTGGCAGGTTCCGGGAACAGGAGCTGCATACGCTTCTGACCGACCACCCCTACCCGGCGCGCAATCCGCACCAGAACATTGCCGATCTGAAAGCGCAGATCGCCGCCAACGAAAAGGGCGTGGCGGAACTGCGCAAGATGATCGACCAGTTCGGCCTTGACGTGGTGCAGGCCTATATGGGTCACGTGCAGGACAATGCGGCAGAAGCCGTGCGCCGCGTGCTCGAACGCCTGCCGGATGCTTCGGAATATGAATATCCGACCGACACCGGCCAGGTGATCAGGGTGAAGATAACCGTCGACCGCGAAAAGCGTGAGGCAACGGTGGATTTTACCGGCACGTCGGCTGTCCAGAAAAACAATTTCAACGCGCCCGAACCGGTCACCCGTGCAGCCGTGCTGTATGCCTTCCGCGTGATGGTGGAAGGTCAGATCCCGATGAATGCGGGCTGCCTCAGACCCATCAACATCATGATCCCGGAAGGTTGCATGCTGCGACCCTCCTACCCGGCGGCGGTTGTGGCAGGCAATGTGGAGACGTCCCAGCACGTCACCAATGCGCTATTCGGCGCGATGAAGGCCATCGCCAACAGCCAGGGCACGATGAACAATCTGACCTTCGGCAACGAAGAATATCAGTATTACGAGACCATCTGCTCCGGCGCGCCGGCAGGCCGCATGAATGACGGGCGCGGCTTCGATGGTGCGTCGGGCGTTCATGTCCACATGACCAATTCGCGTCTGACGGATCCGGAAATCCTCGAACTGCGCTTCCCGGTTCTGCTTGAGGACTTCCACATCCGCGAAGGCTCGGGCGGCAAGGGCAAGTGGAGCGCCGGCGACGGCACGCGCCGCACGATCCGCTTCCTGGAAACCATGGAGTGCGCCATCCTCTCCTCCCACCGCAGCCGACCGCCGCGCGGTGTGGAAGGCGGCGGCGACGGCGAGATGGGCAAGACCGAGGTGCGCCGCAAGAATGGTCACGTCGAAACGCTCAAGGGCTGCGACCAGACGGTGATCGAGGCCGGTGAAGCGGTGATCGTCACCACGCCAACCGCCGGCGGGTTCGGCAAGGCGTAAAGCACTCGGAACTGCGGGCGGGGAGCACACTTCTCCGCCCGTATCGTCACAAGAGTCCCGGTTCACGGCAGTCCGCCTTTGGACAGGCTGTGCGCAGATCCTACATCCCGCCTTTAACAGCACCGTCACACTCGGTCATTCAGCGTTCACGCGCCTGTCATGGAAGCGCAGTAGCCCCTCAGAGAAAGATTGAGGGGAGAGACCCATGACAGATCTTTCAGCCGGCACCGGCCTTTCCACACGCCGCCATCTCGGCAAGGCGGTTTATCAGAACCGGGCCACGACACGCGAAGGACTTTCCGAGCGGCTGTTCGCCCTTCTCTTCTCCGGCCTGGTTTACCCGCAAATCTGGGAAGACCCGGAAGTGGACATGGCGGCGATGGAACTCGACGAAAGCCACCGGATCGTCACCATCGCATCGGGCGGCTGCAATGTTTTGGCCTATCTTACGCGTCAGCCCGCAAGGATTGACGCTGTGGATCTGAACGCCGCTCACGTGGCGCTGAACCGGCTGAAGCTCACCGCCTTCAAGACATTGCCGGGTCACAGCGATCTGCTGCGCTTTTTCGGCACCACCAACCAGCGCTCAAACAGGCAGGCCTATGAGCGCTTCATCGCACCCGCACTCGATACCCGGTCGCGCCGACACTGGGAGAAACGCGGACCGCTCGGTCGCCGTCGCATCGACGCCTTTTCCAAGAACTTTTACCGCAAGGGCCTGCTCGGCTTTTTCATAGCCACCGGTCACACGGTTGCAAGGCTCTATGGCGTAAACCCCGCTGACATCATGAAATCGCACTCGATCCGCGAGCAGAGGATCTTTTTCGACGAGCAATTGCGCCCGCTTTTCGATCGCAGACTTGTGCGCTGGGCGACATCACGCAAAGCCTCCCTATTCGGCCTGGGCATTCCGCCTGCACAGTATGATTCACTCATTACCGCCGGCAACGGCACCATGGCAGACGTGCTCTCGAGCCGCCTTGAAAAACTCGCCTGCCATTTTCCGCTCAAGGAAAACTATTTCGCATGGCAGGCTTTTGCACGCCACTACCCCGCACAGGACGAGGCCGCCCTGCCCGCCTATCTGGAACGCCGCAACTTTGAGACAATCCGCGCAGCAGCAGGCAATGTGACCGTGCATCACGCCAACCTGATGGATGTGCTGGGTAAAAAGCCGGCACAGAGCGTGGACCGCTATGTGTTGCTCGACGCCCAGGACTGGATGAACGATGATCAGCTCAACGCACTCTGGAGCGAAATCACGCGGACCGCGGCACCGGGCGCACGCGTCATCTTCCGCACGGCCGCAGCGCCGAGCCTGCTGCCCGGGCGCGTGCACGACAATATCCTGAACCAGTGGCACTACGAGAAAATCCGCTCACGCGAACTTTCAGCCAATGACCGTTCGGCGATCTATGGTGGCTTCCACCTTTATGTGAAAGCGGCCTGAACATGGCCATGCCGGAGACCGCTGGCCACGCGAGCCTGATGGACGGCGTTTACCGCCGCCAGCGTCACATCTACGACCTGACGCGCAAATATTATCTGCTTGGGCGTGATGGACTGATCACCGGGCTAAACGTGCCGGAGGGCGGCGCAGTGCTGGAGCTCGGTTGCGGCACCGGACGCAATCTGGCGCTCGTTTCGGACCATTATCCGAAGGCGCGGCTCTTCGGCCTCGACATCTCGCAGGAGATGCTGGTCACCGCAAGGCGTCGCATGGAGCGCGATGGGATCGATGCCCGGCTGGCTCAGGCCGACGCATCGTCTTTCGATGCCGAAGCGCTGTTCGGGCAAACCCGGTTCGACCGGGTTTTCATTTCCTATTCGCTGTCGATGATCCCGCCATGGCGCGAGACCATTGCAGCCGGCCTCGACTGCGTCGCGCCGGGTGGCTCGCTGCACATCGTGGATTTCGGCCGGCAGGAGCGGCTGCCCGGCTGGTTCCGCGCAGGACTGCGGCGCTGGCTTTCAGCATTCCACGTGACGCCGCGTGATTCACTGCGTGAAGCACTGGAATCGGAATGCGAGAAACGGGGCGCAAGCCTGCGTTTCGATTCGTCTTTTCGCGGTTACGCCGCGCAGGCGATTGTGGAAATGCCTGCGGTGCATGACACCCCGTTGCGTTGACGTGGTGCGTGGTTCGACAAGCTCACCATGAAGGAAGTGAGTTTCGCAAAACTGTTCACCAATTGATCGTAGGTTCGATCCCTACCGCCAGAGCCAAAATCACAAAACAAATCAAAGACTTACGAGACACATCAGCGAGGTGGCTCAGGGGGTGCTTGGCTTTAGTAAGCACATAGTAAGCAGACACCTAGCTCCTACCATTCTATTCGCTTACCTTTGTCGGCAAGAAATTCAGTGATTTTGAGGCTGCGATGACAAGTGACGGCAGCGATAAGCCGAAAACCTCAATAGATGTAAGCGTCGGCAAAGAGATTGATGCCGCACTTGGAGACGTGATCCGAGGTTTGCTACAGAAGCCGTCCGAGGCCGTTGGCGACCTTGTTGCCGATGGGATCGGTATCCTTGGGGACCGGGTAAGAAGAAAGCGCGAGCTTAACGCAAAGCTTGGGATGGAAGAAGTTCGCAAGCGTTTGGACGCGGATGGGGTGGATATGAAGGACATCACCCCGCCGAAAGAGGAAGAGCTTCACCTTCTCATGAACGGCATGTCATTGGCCGATGACGAAAGCATTCGGGAATTGTGGTCGGGCCTTTTCGCGAAAGCACTTGAACCCAATTCAGAGACCGAGGCGGAACGCCCTTTTATCAGTGTCTTGGACAGCCTTTCTCCACTAGATGCAAAAATTATTGATCTTCTATCCTTCATTCAAAGAACCGAAAACGAGTTGCAAGCCAAGTCAATCAAGTTTTCTCCGCGTGACTTTAGGAAGGTTACGGATGAGGAGAAAGCGCAGGCCGAACGCGCTCAAAAGGAAAACGCAGCTTTGCAGAAAGCGGCAGTATCGTCAATTCGTCAGAAGGCAGAGGAATACAGCCTATCCGAGCCAAGTGCGCCCGGCTGGTCCGATAACCTTATGCGGCAAGGCGTAATTGAAAGAACACCCATCCATCGGTTCGGGCACCTTTCAGCGTTTGGGCCGACCATTCGCGATGAACGAGATTTGGCTAACGCTTTAGGTGAGTTTCACAAGACGTTGCGCGAAATGGAGGAAGTATCGAAGCGGCAAGCATCGCCGCCAGAACGCCTTTTTTCACAACATGCTTTCGGCCCTCGGCTAAACCTAGAGGTCCAATTGACCGCTTTTGGCAAACGATTTGCATCGGCATGTGGCCTCATTTGACGATCTTAACCGCGCCCAACTTGGGCGCAAGATCATGGATCTGATTTGCCTTTATTTTCATGGCAATGGGAGGCTTTTTGAGGGAATGGGCGGGAAGCGGATAAACCCTAAAATCATAACTGTTAATCAAATGCACGACAGGCCTGTAGCCAGTTCCATCCCTCATGGTGAGCTTGTCGAACCACGCACAACGCTGCCACCTTCAAACAGAACATCGCCAAAATTGGCGTTCCCCCTATTCCATCTCGCCCGGAAGTTTCGCCAGAGCCTCGATCAGCGCCTGTGGCTTGTAGCCGAGGCGTGAGGGCGTGAGGCCCATGCGCACAACCACCATGCGCAGCGAGGGGATGACCGTGATGGTCTGGCCATCATGGCCGAGCATCCAGAATGCATCAGAAGGCAGGTCGAAACCCTCGTCTTCCGGTACGCCGCGCGGTGTGTTGGCGCGCGGGCCGTGCAGCCAGACATGACGGCCATATTCACCGCCCGAAGCCTCGGTGGGGGTGCGCATCCACCGCACCCAGCCTTCGGGCAGAATGCGTTCGCCCTTCCACACGCCATCCTGAAGGAGAAGCTGGCCGAACTTCGCCCAGTCACGCGCAGATGCATAAAGGTTTGAGGACCCGACATAAGTGCCACGCGTATCGGTCTCGAAGACGGCGCTGTCCATGCCGAGCGGACCGAACAGGGCCTCATAGGGCCAGGCCAGCGCATCCTGGGGCGCGCTGAACGTGTCCTGCCACACACGCGACAGGAGAACGCTCGTGCCACTCGAATAGTTGAAAACCTCGCCGACCGGGCTTTCAAGCTTCTGGTCAGCCGCGAAGGCCGGCATGTCCGAGGCGAGATAGAGCATGCGCGTGACATCGCTCACATCGCCATAATCCTCGTTGAAGTAGAGACCGCTCTCCATGGCGAGAAGATCGGCAACGGTGATCTGCGATCGTTCGTCATCCGCCCATTCGGGGAACAGATTGCTGTCCTCGACAGACAGGCGGCCAGCCTTGACGCGGGTGCCGATGAGGACGGCGGTAACGGTTTTGGTCATGGACCAGCCGATCAGGGGCTGCGTGTAATGGGCGACGTCCTCGCCAAAGCGCTCACCAATGATGCGGCCATCCTGCACGACGACCACGGCGCGCATGCCGGGGCCGGTGAGCGCGGGATCACCAAGCAGTTTGGCCACCAGCTCATGCCCCTTTACGTCGATGCGCGGGCCATCCGGCCACAGATCCCTCCCCTGAGGCGAAGGCTCCTGCCTGTCGAAACGGGCGCCCAGTGCCGCATCCACATCACCATCGGGCACGGCGGCGCAGCCGGTCGCACCGCGATAGACGGCAAGCCCCCCGCCAAAAACACCGAAGAGGCCAGTGTGAACCGTGGCATCGGACGGCTCGACACGCACGCGCATGAGCTTCAGGAGCGGGTGACCCGGCGCCTGAACATCCTGCTCAAGCACGGTCTGCGGGTCGCGCCCCGCTACAAAGACATTCGAGCAGATAATTTTGGCCGCGTAATTGGAACCAACGCGGATAAGAGCGGGGGGAGCAAGATACAGCCACAAAGCCCCCCCGATGAGCACGATCAAAATGAGGCTGAGAAGCCACTTGAAAAGCCTGAAAATCAGCCGCATTCCCACATCCAATCCTGCATTTCGTATCGCTGCCCGGCTTGCCGTGGTGACTGGGCCACCATCTTCGCCTATTTCTGTCAGCAACGTTCAATTTCGCTGATTCGCACCCGGGGGAGCCTCTGCTCATCATGCGTCGATTGATGATCGCCAGTCTATCCGCCTTGCTCGTTGGCTGCTCCACGGTCGACTATGATTTTTCCGACGTGACTCCCAAGGTCCAGGCACCCGCTTCAACCAGCCATGGCCTGCGGTTTGCCGACACCGACCCGCACGAATGGAAAGGCCGGGCACCCTGGCACTATGCGATCCATGGTACGGACGTGGCCAAGTATCAGGCTGAAATTGACTGGAAGAAGGTGGCGCGTAACAACATCTCTTTCGCTTTCATCAAGGCGACAGAAGGCGGCGACCGGGTGGACGACTTTTTCGCGCGCAACTGGCGCGAAGCCAAGGCCGCGGGTGTTCCACGCGGAGCTTATCACTTCTTCTATTTCTGCCGACCGGCCATCGAGCAAGCGCAGTGGTTCATCCGCAATGTACCGCGCGACGCCTCGGCACTGCCGCCAGTGCTCGACATGGAATGGAACCCCTTTTCACCTACCTGCACGATCCGCCCACCGGCTGAGAAGGTGCGCGCGGAGATGCGCGTTTTCCTCAATGCGGTAGAACGGCACTACGGCAAACGCCCCATCATCTACACATCGATCGATTTCTTTGACGACAACGGCCTGAGCAGTTTCAAGGGCTATCCCTTCTGGTTACGCTCGGTGGCCGGTCATCCGGATGACAAATATTCGAACCATCCTTGGGTCTTCTGGCAGTATACGGGCACCGGCGTGATCCCGGGCATTGAGGGGAAGGCCGATATCAACGTGTTCAACGGCAATGCCAGAGCCTGGAAGAACTGGCTCAAGGCCAATGCCGACTGACAACGCGAAACGCCATCGTTGGGCGTTTTCAAGGAGAGTAGACATGCGCAGAAAATCCATTTTGCTCGGAGTGCTCTTTGCCTTCGGCATCGCCGGCAGCGCCCTGGCGCAGCAGTGCGGCGGCGATTTCAACGCCTGGCGAGAAGCCGTACGTGAAGACGCGGCCGCGGACGGTGTGGGCGAGCGTGGCCTCTCCGCGCTGAACGGTGCGAGCATCGACCAGAAAGTTCTGGAGCGCGACCGGGCACAGGGCGTGTTCAACCAGACCTTTGCCGAATTCGCCGGCCGCATGATCAATGATTACCGGCTGAAGAACGGCGCGGCCAATCTGCAGAAATATGCAGACATCTTTGCACGGGCAGAGAACGAGTTCGGCGTCCCGGGGCCGGTGATCGCCTCCTTCTGGGCGCTGGAGACGGATTTCGGCGCCGTTCAGGGCGATTTCTCGACCCTCAACGCGCTCGCCACGCTGGCGCATGACTGCCGCCGTCCGGAAATCTTCCGCCCGCAGCTGATCGCGCTGCTGCACCTGATCGATCAGGGATGGGTGCAGGCCAACGTGACCGGCGCGTGGGCCGGCGAGATCGGCCAGATGCAGATGCTGCCATCCGACTATTACACAAAGGGCGTCGATGGCGACGGCGATGGCAAGGTTGACCTCAAGGGCAGCTCTCCCGACGCAATCCTGACGGCAGCGAAAAACCTTCAGTCGCTCGGCTGGAAACCCGGCGAGCCGTGGATGGAAGAGGTGCGCGTGCCCGATCAGATGCCCTGGGAGCAGACTGGCCGCGTGACCAAGCTACCGCGCTCGGAATGGGCGGCGATGGGCGTGACCTATCGCGATGGCAGCCCGCTGCCCTCTGACGGGATGCCGACGGCCGTGGTGCTTCCGATGGGGCACAGGGGACCAGCCTTCCTGGTCTATGACAATTACGACATTTACCTGGAATGGAACCAGTCGCTCATCTACACGCTGACGGCGGCGCATCTGGCCACACGGCTTGCCGGAGCACCGCGCTTCGATGTGCGCTCACCCGAGCAGGGGCTCGCGCCCGAGACGATGAAGCAGTTGCAGACCAAGCTTGCCGCACGCGGTCACGATGTGGGCAAGATTGACGGCATTCTGGGGGCCGGTACGCGCGAAGCCGTGCGCCAGGAACAGCTGCGCCTCGGCCTGCCCGCCGATGGCTGGCCGACGCCGACACTTTTTTCGAACCTCTAGATTTTTGCCTTCGACGCCCCGGTAGCCTGCCCTCCATCCGGTTGCCGGGGCGTGGTGTTCTCTTCATCAGCTTCGGCCGCCACCACCATGGGCTCCTTCTCCCCCTCTTCCCGCTCCCTCATTGCAGCCTTGGCAGCCTTTTCAAGCGCGCGGCGCGCACGCCATTTGCGCAGGGTCATGCGGCCTGCCCGATAGCGGGCGCGCACCCACCAGAGCCCCTCACCCACATTCTCGATCTCATCGGCATAGGCTTCCGAAAGTGCTTCGCGATAGGAAGAAAAGCCCTTGGCCGCAACGTCTTCGATGCGGCGCATGACCGACATCCAGGCCGGCGAGAACAGAAGCGAAATCGCGGTGACGGCGATGGCGAGACGATAACTGTCCTGCGCCAGCGCGCCGGCTGATAGCCCGGCTGCCGCGAGCACGAAGGAAAACTCGCCGATCTGGGCCATGGAAAGACCGCCGATCAGCGCCGTGTTGCGGTCATGCCCGGTGGCGCGCAACAGGAAGACGTTAAGCAGCGTCTTGGCGGCGATGACAAGGAGCGCGGCTCCCAGCACCATCCAGAGATTGTTCCAGATATAGGTCAGGTCGAACAAAAGGCCTATGGACAGGAAGAAGATCACGACGAGGACACTCTGGATCGGCTCGATCACGGGAATGATGCGCGCGCGCAGATTCGAGTTGCCGACCAGAATGCCGGCGACGAACGCGCCATAGGCCGGCGAAAGGCCGAGGAAACCCGAGAGGGCCGCCACGCCGAAGCAGACACCCAGGGCACCAAGAGCGAGAATTTCCACATTGTCGGCAATCGCATCGGCAAAGGGCATGCGCAGCTTGCCCCGCCGCCCGAGCCACCAGAGAAGCCAGCCGAGAAAGCCGACCGCCAGAGCCACTTTTGCAGCGATGGCAACAAGGCTGGTTTCAGCTCCGCCCAGCGCGGAAACGATGATAAGCATCGGCACAACGGCAATGTCCTGCGCGATCAGAACGGCGATGGCGATGCGGCCCGCATCGCGGCGCAATTCGTCCATGTCGTCGAGCATCTTCATGGCGACGACCGTGCTGGAAATGCCGATGATGAATCCGAAGATGATGCCCTCGGCAAACCCCGTTCCGCTCATCCACGCGATGGACAGACCGATGGCCAGCGCCACGGACAATTGCCCGACGGCCACAAGCACGGCGGGCCTGAGGCTCATGATAAAAGCTCTGAGCGACAACTCCATGCCGATGAAGAAGAGCAGCATGAGGACGCCCATCTCGGCAAGCGCGATCACGTTTTCGGAATTGCCGATGAGGCCGAATCCGGTTGGCCCCATGACCACGCCGGCCAGAATGAACCCCACCAGCGGCGGCTGCTTAAGGCGCATCAGGCCAAGCCCGAGCGCAATGGCCACGAGGAGGACGAAGGCGACCTCCGTCAAGGGAAAGGCATGTGCTTCCGCTTCCAAAAACTGGTCCCCTTTTCCGTATGCGCCCGATCAGTCCGCCATGGTTTCGAGGCTGGCAAACCCTTCCGGCGCCGAGCCAGCATCGAAAGGTGTTTTCACCTCGACGAACGTGTCGGGATAAAACCCGTTGAAACGGGTTCTTAGCGACAGGGAATAGGCACCAATATGGCCGATCTCGATCCAGTCGCCCGTATCCACTGTTTCCGGCAGCCAGAATGGCCGCGAGAGGATGTCCACGGAATCGCAGGTCGCGCCGCAAACCTTGAACGGAACGAGTTTTTCGGGATCGCCATTGCGGTTGCGGATCGCGGGATCGGGAATGAAGCGGGCTGGCAGCGTGATCTTGCCGGTCCAGGAATCCGAGAGTGACGCCCAGATGCCGTCATTGATATAGAGCCGGCGACCCTTGCGCAGTAGAACGCGTACGATGAGCGAAAAGGCGCGCGCAACGATGACGCGGCCGGGCTCCGCCACAAGCGGCATGTCGTCAAAGCCCCATTCCACGATGTCGGCCCGCAGCCGCGCCATGATCTCCTCAAGACTCGGCATTTCCGGCTTTTTGCGGTTGGGGTCATGACCATATTCAGCCGGAAAGCCGCCGCCGACATCGAGGACCGCAAGCTCCACGCCGGCCCTGCCCCGCACCCAGTCGGCTGAGGCGAGCGCACGCTCATAGGTATCCGGATCCTGGATCTGGGAACCCACGTGAAAGCAAAGGCCGAGCTTGTAACCATGCCGGTCGAGCCGTCGCAGAAGCTCGACCGCCTGCGCCGGCCCCGCACCGAATTTCTTCGAGAGTTCATAAGCCGCATGGCCTTTGGTCTGAATGCGCACGAAAACGGTGAGCGAACCGGGGTCGATGTCGAGGGCACGGACCACCCGGATGAGTTTCGTCACCTCGTCCTCATGGTCGACCACGATGACGCGAATACCGTACTCCTCCAGGGCGAGACGAATGTCCGACTGCGCCTTGACCGGATGCATGTAGAGCATCTCGGCATTGGGCGCGACAGCGCGAACGGCGGCGAACTCTGCCGGGGACGCCACATCGAAGGCTTCAACACCGGCCTCCGCCAGGGTTTTCAGTACGAGTTTCTCGCCATTGGTTTTTACCGCATAGGCTGTCTTGCCGGGAAACTGCCCCATGAAATCGCGTGCATCGGCTTTAAGCACTTCTGGCCGGAAGCAGTAGACCGGGTCATCGGGACGAAGCTTGAGGGCAGCGTCTCGGGCGGTCTCAAAAATCTGCATTGGCAGCTCCTGGTTCGAATGAACGCAAAGGGCGGGAGGAAAGCGTAGTGGATTTGCGTTGCATGTAAACGCTCCACCGCAGCGTTTCCGGTTGAAAAACGCGACCGCCTCGGCACTGGCAGGTTTCGGGTGGCTGCTCCTCTCCCCGCAATTTAACGCATGAAGCGCGCGAATGATCCAAAACCGAGAGACAGGCCATGACAGCTCAAGCGCCCGACCAGACGACCGCCCCTCGAATGTCGGCGCAAGACTGGGGTCTTCTCATCCTGCTCGGGGCCGTATGGGGCGGGTCGTACTTCTTCGCCCGCATCGCTGTCAGCCAGATGCAGCCATTAGTGCTTGTCATGTTTCGCGTTTCGATCGCAGCCCTTGCACTCCATCTTTTTCTGACCATCCGCGGGCCGTCCTTTCGCGCCGCTTTGCCGCTCGCCGGTAGCTTTGTCGTTTTGGCACTCCTCAACAACGTCATTCCCTTTTCGCTTATCTTTATGGGGCAGACGCAACTGGGAGCCGGGCTCGCATCCGTGCTGAATGCCACGACACCATTCTGGACCGCGCTTCTTGCCAACATCCTCACTGCCGATGAGAGGCTCACTCCGGCGAAGCTGACCGGCATCGCGTTCGGCATCGCCGGCACGGGGGTGATGATCGGTCCGGGGGTCCTTTCCGGGTTTGGTGGTCCCTTATGGGCCAAGGTCGCGCTGATCGGCGGCGCAATCTCCTATGGTCTCGCCTTCATCCATGGGCGTCGATTTCGCGGCGTGCCCCCAACGATTGTCGCCACGGGCCAGCTTACCGCCTCGAGCGTGATCATGATCCCTCTGGTGCTCGCACTTTACGGGCCGGAAGACCTATCGGGCTTTTCCGGCGACATCTGGTCCGCAGTCATCGGCCTCGCCGTGCTTTCCACGGCTTTTGCCTATCTGATCTATTTCCGTATCCTGGCAAGCGCCGGCGCCACCAACGCATCACTGGTGACCTTCCTGAACCCCGTTAGCGCCATTTTGCTTGGAAGCCTGTTCTTGGGTGAACGGCTGGCCTCGTTTGAAATCATCGGGATGGTGCTTATCGCCACCGGATTGATCATCATCGACGGAAGGCTTCCGGCTCGCATCCGTTAACACAAAGTGAATCAAACCAATTGCCCAATGATTTCAAATGAGCGCGATGAGAACTGGTTGGTTTTTTCACAAACCTACCGCAGCGCAGCATAAAAACCGCTTGCCGGATGGCTGTCCATCCATAGAATCCGGCTTGCAAATAAGCAGAGGAGGCTTTGGCATGGGACTGACACGGCCT
Organism: Nitratireductor sp.; assembly: GCF_017794765.1. GTDB lineage: Bacteria > Pseudomonadota > Alphaproteobacteria > Rhizobiales > Rhizobiaceae > Nitratireductor. The sequence continues at coordinate 3,113,962 of NZ_CP051236.1, forward strand.
GTGAATGCACTGATGATTTGCGCGGCATTCGTGTTTATCGGCGCCCTGGTAATGGGCGTGTTGCCGTAAATCCATGATCGGAGCAGCCACCGCGAAGGCAGCGCTTCCGAATTTGTTGATATGATACGAAAAGGGCCGGTTCATCCGGCCCTTTATTTCATGCAGCGTAAGGAATTCACGCGGCCGCAGGTTGCTCCACCTTCGTGCCCGACTGCGGACGAATGCCGATCATGTGACAGACCGCATAGACAAGATCGGCCCGGTTCATCGTGTAGAAGTGGAAATCGTCAATCCCGCGCTCCATAAGGTCGAGCACCTGTTCGGCCGCGACTGCCGAGGCGACGAGCGCATGAATCTGCGGCTCGTCTTCAAGCCCCGCGAACCGTTCGGCAAGCCAACCGGGAATGCTGGCGCCACAGCGCCCCGCGAAATTGGCGACCTGTGTGAAATTGTGTATCGGCAGGATGCCCGGAACGATGGGAATGTAAATGCCGGCACGACGTGCGCGCTCGACATAGCGCTCATAAAGATCATTGTCGAAGAAGAACTGGGTGATTGCGCGCGTGGCCCCATTATCGACCTTGCGCTTGAGCATGTCGATATCGGTTGCAAAGTCCGGGCTCTCCGGATGTTTCTCGGGATAAGCCGAAACCGAAATGTCGAAATCGCCCTGACGCTTCATCGCACCGACCAGTTCGGCGCCGTTGGCGTAGCCATCTGGATGCGGGCGGTATGCTGCTCCAACACCCGCGCTCGGATCGCCGCGCAGGGCCACAAAGCGCTTAACGCCCATATCCACGAACTCGCCCACCACCTGGTCGACATCTTCGCGCGATGCATCCACGCAGGTCATGTGCGCAGCCGGCGTGAGGCGCGTTTCCTCAAGGATGCGCTTGACCGTGCGCGCAGTGCGCTCACGCGTGGAGCCACCGGCACCATAGGTCACGGAGACGAAAGACGGGGCGAGCGGCTCAAGCCTCTTCACCGTCTCCCACAGACGCGCCTCCATGGCATCCGTCTTCGGAGGGAAGAACTCGAACGATACACGGAGCTTGCCAGCGACATCGGGCTGGCGGGAAAAACGCTGTTGCGGCATCAAGCCGTCTCCTTTTGAGCAAATGACGGCACTGCGCCGTCAGCAATCTGCATGCGCCGGTCGCGGGCAAGCCAGAGCTTGACCGTGAGGCCTTTTCCAGCCTCGCCCTGCGGCGCAAATTCAAGTGTTTCGGCGAGGTCAAGTTCGGCCTCATCGAGCCATTCGGCAATCTGGCCATCGGCCAGGCCAAGACGCATATGGGCGTGCTCCTCACGCAGGAACTCATGCTCATGCGGCGCGAAATCGACGATCACCAGCCGCCCGCCCGGCCTTAACAGCCTAGCAGCTTCACGAATGGCAATGCCTGGCCGGTCGATATAGTGCAAGACCTGATGGATAGTCACCAGATCATGGGCGTCACGCTCGAGCTGCGGGGCGGAAATGTCACCGAGCCGCACCTGCGCATGGCCAATGCCGGCGCGGTCGAGATTGGAGCGGGCGACGGCAAGCATCTCCCGCGAAAGATCGATACCGACAGCACGCTGATAGAGCGGCGCAAAAAGCTCCAGCATACGGCCCGTACCGGTGCCAAGATCGACCATGGACTGGAACGGTCGCGCGCCAATGAGCTTCAACAGCTCTTCTTCTACCGATTTGTCGGGAACATGGAGCGAGCGAATCTGGTCCCAGCTCGCCGCATTCTGCGAAAAATACTCCGCTGCCCGTTCTTCGCGGCGACGTTTGATGGCACCCAGGCGCTCCAGATCGCGCTCTATGACAGCATCTGCCTGATCGAGCCGACCAACAACACCTCCGACAAACTCGCGCGCTGCGTCAGCATCGGACAGACGGAAGTAGGCCCAGGATCCTTCCTGATACCGAACTATGAGCTGGGCTTCGAGCAGAAGCTTGAGATGGCGGGAAACACGCGGCTGCGACTGACCGAGGATTTCGGTCAGGTCGGTCACCGTCAGGTCACCCTGCGACAAAAGCACAAGGATGCGCAGGCGGCTGGTTTCTGCCGCCGCCTTCAACGTGTCGACCATCTGGTCGAGTTGAATTGCCGGACGCATAAGCATGCGCTTCTCCCAATAGATATAAAGATATGTTTATATCGTTTCGGCTTGCTTGGCAAGATGACACGGTCCAGTGTGCACAAGCACCAAAACGCGCAACTTCCACACAAAACAAGGGTTTCAGGAATGAAGCGGGCCTCCACCGGACGGCGCAAATCGGTCGACAAGGCGTTGACGCTGCTGATTCCCTGGGCGCCCATGGCCGATGCCGAGGCAATCCGCGACAAGGCCAATGACCGCAAGCTGCGCACTTTGCCGCCAGCCATTGCGGTGTGGCTCGCCACGATCACCCATATACGCCATGAGCATACGGATTATGATCAGATGCTCGAAGACGGCTACGACCGGGACGCGGCGCGGCATTTCATCGTCGACGACATCAACACGGTTCTGACGCGCTGGCGCGCCACGCGTCTGCTCGATCCGGAAGAAGAAGACGGGCTGGAAGCCCGGCAGGATTGAAGCGGCAGAGCGCTACATCATCCTGAGCAGCGCACCGCCGATGGAATAGCCCGCACCGAAAGCGCAAAGCAGTCCGTGTTCGCCAGGTTGCAGGTCGCGGTGTGTCTCTTCCAGCGCGACGATGGCACCGGCGGCAGCCGTGTTGCCCAGCCGGTCGAGCACGGTGGGGGCGCGGTCCTGGCCCACCTCCCCACCGAAGGCGAGCTTGAGGATCATGGCGTTCATGCGCGCATTGGCCTGATGCAGCCAAAAGCGGCGCATGGTCTGTGGCGTGTGGCCATGCTCCGCCAGAAAATCGACAATGAATTTGTGGCCGGCAATGGTCACATCCTTAAAGACCTTGTTGCCGTTCTGCTTGATGAGGTTGCCTTCCATGGCCAGATAGGACGGATCGTCCTGCGCCAGCCGGCTCATGAAACCGAAATTCGTGCGGATATTGTTGGAGAACTGTGTCCAGCTGCGTGTGTCAACAATCTCGAAGCGGCCGGGCCGCTCCTCGCTAGCCCCAAGCGCCTCGATGAGGACGGCAACGGAAGCATCTCCGAAAATGAAATGGGTCTGCCGATCGCGGAAATTCAGATGCGCGGTGATAAGCTCCGGCGTGACCACCAGCACACGGCGATGCGCGCCCGCACGCACAAGGTTGGTGGCCACATGCAGACCCGCGAGCGCGGAGGAGCAGCCAAGCCCCATATCAAAGCCCGCACCGCTGGTGCCGAGCGCTTTCTGAATTTCGATGGCGATGGCCGGATAGGGGCGCTGGTGATGAGCGGAGGCGCAGATGACGAGATCGACATCACGCGCCTGGACGCCCGCCTGATCGAGCGCCTTGCGGGCCGCGGCCGCACCGAATTCGGCCATAACGGAGAGCTCGTCATCGCCACGCGCAGGAATATTGGGGGCCATCCGCCTTGGATCCAGAATGCCGTCGCGCTCATAGACATGGCGGCGCTTGATGCCCGAGGCATGCTCGATGAAGTCCGCGTCGGATTTTGCCAGGGGTGGCAGCCCCCTCGCCTCCCGCTTCGGGTTTTCCATGTCGACCCAGGCGTTGAAGCTGTCGACCAGCTCTTCGTTTGAGATTGATGCTTCAGGAATTTCCACACCGATGCCCCCGACGCAAACCCGCGTCATGGCGTTGGAATGGTACGGTGCGAAAACTGAAGCCTCTGGCTCGCCGGTGCGCAACATGGTCCGTGCCTGTGTTTGCCTTCTTGGGCGGATTTACGCTGAAACGCCATAGTGTCAAGGAAACACGACTGCGGACGTTCACGATCCGATACTGATTGAAACACTCAAACAGAGTGTAAATGTCAAAAAGATGAAGGGGCCGAAGCCCCCTCACATATATTCTACCGACCAGGTTCCATCTGTCTACCGCGTCAGTCGCTTGTAGGTCACCCGCTTCGGATTGACGCTGTCAGGGCCGAGGCGGCGGATCTTGTCCTGCTCGTAATCCTCGAAGTTGCCCTCGAACCATTCCACATGGCTGTCGCCCTCGAAGGCGAGGATGTGGGTGGCCAGACGGTCGAGAAACATGCGGTCATGCGAGATGATAACGGCGCAGCCGGCAAAGTTTTCCAGCGCATCTTCGAGAGCGGCCAGCGTCTCGGTGTCGAGATCGTTGGTCGGTTCGTCGAGCAGGAGTACATTGCCGCCTTCCTTGAGCAGCTTGGCCATGTGAACGCGGTTGCGCTGACCGCCTGAAAGCGTGCCTACCTTCTGTTGCTGATCGCCGCCCTTGAAATTGAAGGATGAGCAATAGGCGCGGCTGTTCACTTCGTGCGCGCCCAGCCTTATGATGTCGCTGCCGCCGGAAATCTCCTCCCAGACCGTCTTGTTGGGGTCGAGCGCGTCGCGACTCTGGTCGACATAGCCGAGCTTGACCGTATCGCCGATGCGGATCTCGCCACCGTCGGGCTTCTCCTGACCGGTGATCATACGGAAGAGCGTGGTCTTGCCCGCGCCGTTGGCGCCGATCACGCCGACAATGCCGCCGGGCGGCAGTTTGAACTCGAGATTGTCGATCAGCAGGCGGTCGCCATAGCCCTTGGTGAGCCCTTCGGCCTCGATCACCACATTGCCAAGCCGCTCACCGGCCGGAATGATGATCTGTGCGTCGCCGGGTCGCCGGTCGGCGGCCGACTGCACCAGCTCGTCATAGGCGCGGATACGGGCTTTCGACTTGGCCTGGCGGGCCTTGGGGCTGGCCGCCATCCATTCGCGCTCGCGCGCAAGTGCCTTCTGGCGTGAAGCCTCTTCGCGACCTTCCTGCGACATGCGCTTGGCCTTGGCTTCCAGATAGGCGGTGTAGTTGCCCTCATAGGGAATGCCCCGACCACGGTCGAGTTCGAGAATCCAGCCGGTGACGTTGTCGAGGAAGTAGCGATCATGGGTAATGATCAGCACGGCACCGGGATATTCGCGCAGGTGCTTTTCAAGCCATGCCGTCGTTTCGGCGTCAAGATGGTTGGTCGGTTCATCGAGCAGAAGCAGGTCAGGCTGGCGGAGCAGGAGCTGACAGAGTGCGACGCGGCGCTTCTCACCGCCGGAAAGATTGTCGATGGACGCATCGCCCGGCGGGCAGCGCAGAGCCTCCATGGCCATTTCCACCTGGCTTTCCAGGTCCCAGAGGTTCTGGCTGTCGATCTGGTCCTGAAGCCGAGATGCTTCCTCCGCCGTCTCGTCAGAATAGTTCATCATCAGTTCGTTGTAGCGATCGAGGATCGCCTTCTTGGCGGCGACACCTTCCATCACATTGCCCAGAACGTTGAGGGCCGGATCGAGCTGCGGCTCCTGCGGCAGGTAACCGCAGGTGGCACCTTCGGCGAGCCACGCCTCGCCGGTAAACTCCTTGTCGAGGCCGGCCATGATCCTGAGCACGGTCGATTTACCCGCCCCGTTGGGGCCTAGAATGCCGATCTTTGCATCCGGGTAGAAGGACAGGTGAACGTTCTCCAGAACCTTCTTGGAGCCATAGGCCTTGCTGAGGCCGGACATGTGGTAGATGAATTGGCGTGCCATGTGGCTCGTCGCGCTCCGTCTCACTCGAATTGGGGGAACCTGTTGCGCAGCGTATGTAGGCCAAACGAAGCGGCGGGGCAATCCGCTGCAAGGAGGGAAGATGGGGTTCGATGCTGAAACCCGCCTGGCATCGCCAACCGGGTCTGATCTGCACCTTCTGACGCGCCGGACAAACAGAAAGGCGCGGGCTGCCGTGCAGATCAACCACGGGGTTGCAGAGCATGCGGCCCGGTATGCCGGTTTTGCAGATTTTCTGTCCGATAGCGGGTTCCACGTATATGCGCATGACCATCGCGGTCACGGCAAGACCAGGGCACCGGGCGCGCCGCTCGGCCAGATTGGCCCGAAGGCGACCGCCGGAACCCTCCTCAAGGATGTAGAGGCCGTGCACAGGCACATCGCCAAAGAGCATGCCGGTCTTCCGATTATCATTTTCGGCCACTCCATGGGCGGAATGATCGCGATCAACTATGCGCTGCGCAATGGCCACCGCCTCGCTGGCGCGGCGATCTGGAACGCGCCACTTGCAACGCGGGCCGAGGCGCTTGCCGGGAAGGCAGTGCTGGCATGGGAACGTTTCCGGCTGGGTTCCGATGTACCCTCGCGACTCCTGCCGAAACTCACCTTCGCCACCTGGGCGCGCGCCTTTCCCGACCGGCGCACGGATGCCGACTGGCTTTCGCGGGATGAACGCGAAGTGGACAGATACCTCGCCGATCCCCTTTCAGGCTGGGATGTGTCTATCGGCATCTGGCGCGCATTGTTCGATTTGAGCCTGAAAGCTTCCGATGGCGCAACACTGGAGGCGGCCCGCAAGACATTGCCTTTGATGCTGGTCGGCGGCAGCGAAGATCCATCCACCAAAGGGGGAAAGATCGTACGCAAGCTTGAAAACCGGTTGCGAGAAAACGGCTTTTCGAATCTGGAAACAACGATCTACGACGATTTCCGGCACGAATCTCTCAACGAGATCGACCGAGAGAAAGCGATGGAGGGTTTCGTTCGCTGGGCCGGAAAATTCATCAATTAATGCCAAAATAATGCGTTCTGCGCATCTGGAAGGAGGCTCCGCCGTTTGCTACCTCAAAACGGCATGAGTTTTGGAGGGCTGCGGGCGATCATGAACAAGCCACCCCTGAAGGGCGTTCGCGTCATCGAACTGGCGCGCATTCTGGCCGGTCCCTGGGCGGGCCAGGTGCTGGCCGATCTGGGCGCCGATGTCATCAAGGTCGAAAACCCCAATGGCGGCGACGACACCCGCAAATGGGGACCGCCCTTCGTAGAAGGTGCGGACGGCGAGAACCTCTCGGCTGCCTATTACCATTCATGCAACCGGGGCAAGCGCTCCATCGCGCTCGACTTCTCGAAACCGGAAGAGGCCGAGAAGCTGAAAAAGCTGATCGCCACCGCCGACGTTCTGATCGAGAATTTCAAGCTGGGCGGGCTAAAAAAATACGGGCTCGACTATGAGAGCCTGACAGCCATCAACCCGCGCCTCGTCTATTGCTCCATCACCGGCTTTGGCCAGACCGGCCCCTATGCGCCGCGAGCCGGCTACGACTTCATCATTCAGGGCATGTCGGGCCTGATGTCCATCACCGGCGCACCGGGCGGCGAGCCGCAGAAAGTGGGCGTTGCGGTGAGCGACATCTTCACCGGGCTCTACTCGGTGATCGCCATCCAGGCAGCGCTGCGCCATGCGGAAGCGACCGGCGAAGGCCAGCACATCGACATGGCGCTGCTTGACAGCCAGGTGGCGGTGCTCGCCAACCAGAACATGAACTACCTGATCTCCGGCAACAGCCCGGTTCAGATGGGCAATGCCCATATGAACATCGCGCCCTATGAGGTGCTGCCGGTGAAGGACGGGCACATCATCCTCGCCGTGGGCAATGACGGCCAGTTCCAGCGCTTCTGCAGGATCGTCGGCCTTGACGATCTGCCGGCAGACGAACGTTTTGCCACCAACCCGGCGCGCGTGGCGAACCGCGTGGCATTGCGCGAACGCATCGTCGCCACACTGGCGAGTAGGGAAAAGGCGGAGCTTCTGGGCAAGTTCGACGCCAATGCGGTGCCGGCAAGCCCGATCAACACGATTGAGGAAATGTTCGACGATCCGCAGGTGAAGGCACGCGGCATGCAGCTTACCCTCGACGACGGACACGGCGCGGCCCTGCCCTCGGTGCGCTCCCCCATAAACCTTTCACAGACACCGCTCGCCTATGAGCGGCCAAGCCCGAGGCTTGGCGAACACACGGCAGAGATCCTACGCGAAATCGGAGAAGACAGCGAATGAAGACCGGCGGCCAGCTTATTGTCGACAGCCTCGAAGCCAACGGCGTCGATCGCATTTACAGCGTGCCGGGCGAAAGTTATCTGGCGGTGCTCGACGCGCTTCACGATTCAAAGATCCGCAACATCGTCTGCCGTCAGGAAGGTGGCGCGGCGATGATGGCGGACTGCCACGGACGGCTGACCGGCCAGCCCGGCATATGCTTCGTCACGCGCGGGCCCGGTGCGACCAACGCCTCGCCCGGCATACACATCGCCATGCAGGATTCCACGCCGATGATCCTGTTCATCGGTCAAGTGGCGAGCCACGCGCGTGAACGCGAGGCGTTTCAGGAGGTGGATTACCGCGCCTTCTTCGGGCCTATCGCCAAATGGGCCACCGAAATAGACGATGCAGCGCGCATTCCCGAAATCCTGTCGCGCGCCTTTTCGGTCGCAACCTCCGGCCGCCCCGGCCCGGTGGTAATCTCGCTTCCCGAAGACATGCTGACCAGCGTGGTGGATGCGCCGGCGGCCTTGCCCTACACACCAGTGGAGACGCGACCGGGCAACGCCGAGATGGAAGAGCTTGCCGCTCTCCTGAAAGACGCCAGGCGCCCCTTCGTCATTCTCGGCGGTTCGCGCTGGAACGAGAAGGCGGTTGCCGATTTCGAGAAGGCAGCAGAAGCTTGGTCCCTGCCCGTTGGCTGCTCGTTCCGCCGCCAGATGCTGTTCGATCATCTGCATCCCTCCTATGCCGGCGATGTGGGTATCGGCCCCAATCCGAAGCTCGCAGCCGCAATCAAGGATGCCGATCTGGTGCTGCTCGTCGGTGGCCGGTTCAGCGAGATGCCGTCCTCCGACTACACGCTCATGAAGAGCCCCTATCCCGACCAGAAGCTGGTGCATGTGCACGCCGACGCCAATGAACTTGGCCGCGTCTATCGCCCCACGCTTGCCATCAACGCATCGTCGGCAGCCTTCGCCAAGGCGTTTGCCGGGCTCACGCCCGGTGATGCGCCATGGGCGGGAGAGACCGAGCGTCTGCATCAGGCCTATCTCGACTGGTCGACCCCACCGAAAACCGGCCCCGGCGCGGTGCAGATGGGTCCGATCATGGAGTATCTGGAAAGCGTTCTGCCGGAGGATGCGATCTTCACCAATGGCGCTGGCAACTACGCCACCTGGGTGCATCGTTTCCACCGTTTCCGCCGTTTCGCCACGCAAGGCGCGCCCACTTCGGGCTCGATGGGCTATGGCACGCCGGCAGCCGTGGCCGCCAAGGCGCTCTTTCCCGAACGTCCGGTGCTCGCCTTCGCCGGCGATGGCTGCTTCATGATGAACGGCCAGGAATTCGCCACCGCCGTGCAGGAAAACCTGCCGATCATCGTGGTGGTGGTGAACAACGGCATTTACGGGACGATCCGCATGCATCAGGAGCGCGAATATCCCGGCCGCGTTTCCGGCACCTCGATCAACAACCCGGATTTCGCAGCCCTTGCCCGCGCCTATGGCGGGCATGGCGAAACGGTGGAAAAGACGGAAGAATTTGCGGGAGCCTTCGAGCGCGCGCAGGCGAGCGGCAAACCGGCGCTGATCGAGATCAAGCTCGACCCGGAAGCCATCACGCCGGCAAAGACGCTGACGGATATTCGCGAGAAGCGCTGAGGTCTATTGAATGCCAGGCGTGAGCCTGCGGCACTGACAGCGCGTGCCTTCTCCCCCGCCCTTCGCCTTTCGACAAGCTCAAGATGCTCAGGATGAGGGAGAAGGCAGATCAGCCGTTGTGGCTCCGAATGGGCGAGACTGTAAGCAGGTTTCTGCATAGAGTGCGAAACGGGCTGGAAGATTGCTCAGCCTGTTTGAAACCATTCGAAATCTAAGAGCTGCTCTCAGCAAAGCTCATCCACCAACACAGCCCTCATCCTGAGCCTGTCGAAGGGCGGGGGCGGCATGGAGGGCGCAGCGTGAAATCAATAAGAGCAGGCGCTTGCCCCTCATCCCCTGCCGGGACCTTCTCCCCGCTTGCGGGGAGAAGGAACGCGTCATCAGGCCGCGTCGAAATCGAGAACCAGTTTCTTAGCCGTGGGGCGAGTCTGGCAGGCGAGCGTGAAGCCGGCTTCCACTTCCCAGGGCTCAAGCGAAAAGTTCACGGCCATCTCCGACTGTCCTTCCACCACGCGGCAGCGGCAGGTGCAGCACATGCCGCCGGCGCAGGAATAAGGCAGCTCGATGCCGGCCTTGTGCGCGGCGTCGAGCACCGTGCCATCGGCATCCTGCATGGAAAAGCTGCGGCGCACGCCATCGACCACGACTTCGACCGCAACACCCTCCTGAACCGCTTCGCGCGCGGCCTTCGACGCCTTGCGCGGTGCGGGCGCCTCGCCAGAAGGCGTGAAGCGCTCGAAGCGGATGCGGTCACGCTCGACACCCATGGCATGAAGCGCGCCGGAAACCGCATCGATCATCTCCCCCGGACCGCAAAGGAATACCCCATCCATGGCGGCGGGCTGGATGAGACCGCCAGTGGCCAGCTCGCCAACACGCTCAGCATCGATACGACCGTTCAGAAGCTCAACATCCTGCGTTTCGCGCGACAGGAGATGGATCAGCGTGAAGCGGCCCATAAAGCGGTCCTTGAGGTCGTTCAGCTCCTCAAGGAACATGATCGTCTCGGTGGAGCGGTTGCCATAGACCAGCGTGATGGTGCTCTCGGGCTCGTGGGCGAGAACCGTGCGGGCGATGGAGAGCATCGGTGTGATGCCGGAGCCGGCGGCAAACAGAAGGTAATCGTGGCGCTCGCCCTTGAGCGCGGTAAAACGCCCCTGCGGCGGCATCACGCGGATCGTGTCGCCGACCGAAAGCACATCGTTGACGAAGGTGGAGAAGCGGCCATCGGCCACTTTCTTCACGCCGACGCGGAGATACGGATCGCCGGGCGCGGAACAGATGGAGTAGGACCGGCGCGCCTCCGTGCCGTCAATATCGGTGGCGAGCGTCAGATACTGGCCGGGCGTGAAGGCAAAAGCCTCGGCCTGATCGGCCGGGATCTCAAAGGCGATCGCCACGGCATCGGGGGTCTGGCGCTCGATGGAGGCCACTTTCAGATCGTGAAAACGCGGGGCCATGGTCACCTCGGTCTGGGGTCGGTCAGATACATTTGAAATAGTCGAAAGGCTCGTGGCAGCTCTGGCACCGGTAGAGCGCCTTGCAGGCCGTGGAGCCGAATTCGGAAATGCGCGCGGTCTCAAGCGAGCCGCAGCGTGGGCACGCCACTTCCGTCTCGCCAAACAGGGCGCGAATGGAATTGGAGGCTTTTACCGGTGGTGCGATGCCATAAGCGCGCAGCTTTTCCCGCCCCACTGCCGTGATCCAGTCCGTCGTCCAGGCGGGCGAGATCACGCGCTCGACACGCGGCTCGAATCCCGCCTCACGCAGCGCCGTCTCCACCGCCAGCTCGATGGCAAGCACCGCCGGGCAACCCGTATAGGTGGGCGTGACGCGGGCGACGGCGACATCCCCATCCATCTCGACGCCGCGCAGGATGCCGAGATCGGCAATGGTGACGGCGGGGATTTCCGGATCAACCACGGCGGCAGCGGCGCGATAGGCGCGCTCGGCCTGAGAAAGGTGGCTCTGCCCCTCACCGGCCTGCCGGGCGCTCTGCCCCGCAGACTGAGGAAAAGAGGCCGTCACCACCGTGTTGCCCATCACCAGGTCATCCCCGGATAGGTGCGCTGCATGTATTGCAGCTCCGCGAGCAGGAAGCCCAGCGCCTCGCCATGGCGCCCCTGACGGCCACCGGTCTGGCCATAGGGCGTTTCCACCCATTCAAGGCCAGCCTCGGCAAAGACCGGGCCGACAATGGCATCAAAAGCCGACCGCAGGGTGGTCGGATCAGGTGCAATGCCGGCCTCGGCCATGGCGCGGGTGACTTCGTCGCTCTCGAACAGTTCGTCCACATAGGGCGCGAGCGCCTCGACCGCCGCCTTCATGCGGCGGGTGCTTTCTTCCGTGCCATCGCCAAGGCGCACCACCCATTCGCCGGCATGGCGGATGTGATAGGCGACTTCCTTCTCGGCCTTGGCGGCGATGCCGGCGAGATGCTCGTCGGTTGAAGTCATCATGGCCTGCCACAGCGGCTGCATGAAAGCCGCAAAATAGAACTGGCGCAGCATGGTGTGCGCAAAATCGCCGTTCTGGCGCTCGGCCATCAGGCAATTCACATACTCACGCTCGCGGCGCATATAGGCCAGCTGATCCTCATCGCGGCCCTTGCCCTCGACCGCGCCGGCATACTGGTAGAGCGAACGCGCCTGCCCTATGAGATCGAGCGCCATGTTGGGCATGGCGAGATCTTCTTCCAGCATGGGCGCATGACCGCACCACTCAGAAAGACGGTGGCCGAGAACCAGATGATCGTCGGCAAGCCGCAGCAGGAACGCCGTCAACGTTTCACGAGAGAGGGAAGACGCGGCAGCCATCACATGTGCCCCACATCTTCGGGAATGTCGTAGAACGTCGGGTGACGGTAGACCTTGGAAAGCGCGGGCTCGAAATTCTCATCCTTGTTTTCCGGGTCCGACGCCGTGATCGCCGAGGACGGCACGACCCAGATGGATGTGCCCTCGCCCCGGCGCGTATAGACATCGCGCGCGGCCTGAAGCGCCATCACCTCATCGGCGGCATGCACCGAGCCGCAATGCTTGTGCGCCAGCCCGTTGCGCGGGCGGATGAAAACTTCCCAAAGGGGGATCTGGTTTTTCGTCATGTCACTCACTCCGCCGCCATTCTTGCCGCCTCGCGGCGGGCTTTGCGTTTCTCCGCATGGGCAAGGGCCGCCTCGCGCACCCATGCGCCCTCATCCCAGGCCTTCTGCCGCGACGCGATGCGGTCGCGGTTCATGGGGCCATGCCCCTTCACCACCCGCCAGAACTCATCCCAGTCGATAGCGCCGAAATCGTAACCGCCCTTCTCCTCGTTCCATTTCAGGTCCGGATCAGGGAAGGTCAGGCCGATGAACTCACCCTGCGGCACCGTCGCATCGACGAATTTCTGCCTGAGTTCGTCATTGGTGAAGCGCTTGATCTTCCATTTCATCGACTGGTCGCTGTGCTGGCTATCGCTGTCGGAAGGGCCGAACATCATGAGCGAGGGCCACCACCAGCGGTTCAGCGCATCCTGCGCCATCTCCTTCTGCTCTGGCGTGCCGCGCGCGAGCGTCATCATGATCTCGTAGCCCTGACGCTGGTGAAAGCTTTCTTCCTTGCACACCCGGATCATGGCGCGCGCATAGGGACCGTAAGAGCAGCGGCAGAGCGGGATCTGGTTCATGATGGCCGCGCCATCCACCAGCCAGCCGATCGCGCCAATGTCGGCCCAGGTCTGCGTCGGGTAGTTGAAGATGGAGGAATACTTGGCCTTGCCGCTAAGAAGCTCCTCGGTCATCTCCTCGCGCGAGACGCCCAGCGTCTCGGCGGCGGAATAGAGGTAGAGCCCGTGGCCGCCCTCGTCCTGCACTTTAGCAAGCAAAGCCGCCTTGCGGCGCAGCGACGGCGCACGCGTGATCCAGTTGCCCTCCGGCAGCATGCCGACAATCTCGGAATGCGCGTGCTGGCCGATCTGTCGCACAAGCGTCTTGCGATAGCCCTCCGGCATCGGATCGTTGGGCTCGATCTTTTCCTCGGCATCGATCCGCGCCTGGAAGGCGGCAAGAAAGGCCTCGTCTTCCGTTGTATCGGTTTTCGCACCGATAAGCCCTTGGCTATACATCGCTTGTCCTCCATGCTCACGCGCGGCTCGGGACGGGGTGTCAGCCCGCCTTTAATGTGTAACAAAAAATGCTTATGATGGCAATATTTCGTAACATGTTTTTGAGGATCGGAGTGACATGAACGCTCAGTTTGAAGCCGAACAGGCACTCGGCGCAGCAAGGGAAACGCTTCAATCGGTCTTCGCTCCGTGGATCAAAGCACTGGCGATCGAAGCGCTATCGGCAGACGAGACGGGGGTCGATTTCCGCCTTCCGGAAAATGCCGATCTGGTGCATGTGGGCGGGGTGATCTGCGGACAGGCGACGGCTTCCGCAGCCGACACATGCGCCGTGGCAGCGCTTTCCGCCGCCAATGGCCACTTTCGCACCTGCACCACCGTTGACATGACCACGCATTTCATCCGGCCCCTGAAACCCGGGCCGGTCACGGTCCGCGTCGAGGTACTTTCGAATGGCAGACGCATGGCCTATGTGCGGGTGGAAATGCGCGCGGAGAACGACCCCCGCCTCGCCTTCACCGCGACCGGCGCCTATGCCTATCTGGAGTAAGTCCGCGACCATCAGTTGATGGCGGCTGGAAGCGAATCAAGGGCCGGTCGCACTTGCGCGACGGAAACACAATAAATCCACAACCAGCTTCCGCGCCCGAAAAATATGGCTTAGCATGCATAGAGGGAGGCACCCCACCACCGACAGCAGGCAATCTCTTCTGTGGCTGGCCAGCGGCGGCAGGTCCACCCTGATAACAATGGGTCAGTTCTGAATGTCGATCATCAAGCGCAATAACGTAAAAATCAGCGGTGACGGCCAAACACCGATGATCTTTGCCCACGGTTTTGGGTGCGATCAGAACATGTGGCGTTTCATTGCTCCGGAATTCGAGCGTGATCACAGGGTGATTCTGTTCGATCACGTCGGAGCGGGCCGCTCGGACCTTGGTGCTTATGATCAGGAAAGATATGCCACGCTGGAAGGCTACGCGGATGACGTGGTGGAGATCTGCGAAGCATTAAATGTCGAGAACGGTATTTTTGTCGGACACTCGGTGAGCGCCATGATCGGCGCACTGGCATCGATCAAGTCGCCCAAGCATTTCGAGAAGCTTGTGCTGGTCTGCCCCTCCCCCTGCTATCTCAATGACGGAGACTATCAGGGCGGGTTTTCGCACCAGCAACTGGAAGAGCTCCTGGAGTTTCTCGACGAAAATCACATGGGCTGGTCGGCGCAGATGGCGCCCCTGATCATGGGCAATGCGGATCGCCCCGAGCTTTCAGAAGAGCTTGAGAACAGCTTCTGCCGGACCGATCCGGATATTGCCCGCGCATTCGCACGTGCAACCTTCCTGTCCGATAACCGTGCCGATCTGGCCTCGGTTCGGACATCCAGTCTCGTGCTGCAATGCAAGGAAGACGTGATCGCGGGTCAGCAGGTGGGGAAATACGTGGAAGAGCACCTTCCAGATGCGCGACTGGCTCTTATCGACGCCTACGGACATTGTCCAAATCTCGGCGCACCCGACGAGGTGATCAAGGCCATGAGAGAATTTCTGTGAACGTGGCCTACAAGAACACGATGGATGACCCGGAGGAGCTGTTTGAAAACGCTCCCTGCGCCTATGTTTCACTGCATCCCAGTGGCCGTATCCTGCGCGCCAATCAAACCCTCGTGGACTGGCTCGGCTACTCCAAAGAGGAACTCGCAGGCAAGTCATTCCATGACATTCTGAGTGCGCCTGGTCGCATCTTCTATGAAACCCATTTCGCCCCGCTGCTGCGCATGCAGGGTTTTTTCGACGAGGTCGCGCTCGATCTCTCCGACGCTTCGGGCACGACGTTGCCAGTGCTAGCAAACGCACGGGAAGTGCGTGACACGGCGGGCGACACCCACTCTGTCCGCGTCGCCCTGTTTCGCGCCAGGCAACGCCGGCAGTACGAACGGGAGCTCCTGGAAGCGCGCCGCGCAGCCGAGAAGGCACGTGAGGAACTCGCCGCGCTCAACGCATCGCTGGAGGAACGAGTCGAGAATGCGGTGCAAAAACGGATCAAGCTCGAACGGGGCCTCTGGTACGAACGGCAAACGGCAAAACTGCGCGAGCAGTTTGTCGCCGTGCTGGGTCATGATCTGCGCAACCCCCTGGCGTCGATACGCAGTGGCGCAGAGATTCTGGCTCGTGACCCCGATCCGGAAAAACGCGAGAAAGTGGTGACCCTCATGCGCTCCAGCATTGCGCGCATGAGCAGCCTGATCGATGACATGCTCGACCTGGCGGCCAGCCGCCTTGGCAAGGGCATGGCGGTGGAGATGAAGGCGGTCGAGCTCGGCCCCGTCATTCAGCAGGTGGTGGACGAGGTCGTTGCCGGCCGCGAAGCGGCGCGGGTTGAAACTCAGATCGATCTTCCTGACCCGATCGAATGTGACGAGGGGCGGATCGGCCAGCTCGTTTCCAACCTCGTGGGCAATGCCATCGACCACGGTACAGAGGGCGAAGCTGTTCGTGTCGTCTCCGGGTGCAGCAACGGCGTTCTCACGATCCGCGTCACCAATGCCGGCGGGCCGATTCCTCCTGACGTGCGTGTCAGGCTCTTCCAGCCCTTCTCACGCGCCGAAGTGCGCGCGCATCAGAAAGGGCTTGGTCTCGGGCTGTTCATCGCTTCCGAAATCGCCCGCGCCCACAAGGGCAAGCTGGAAGTGGAAAGCGACGAGAAGGAAACGTCTTTCCTGTTCAAAATGCCCCAAAAGGCATCCCAAACTGCAACCCAGACGACCAAGGCCACCTGACAGGACCGGCCCCTTCCCTCCTACTCCTCCTTCACCCATCGCGCCTCGGTGCCATAGAGCGGCACGGTCGAGATCGCCATCTTGGCCGAACCATCCTGCACCTGGCGGGCGTGGGAGAGATAAATCAGCGTGTCGTTCTTCTCGTCGTAGATACGCTTGACCACAACCGACTTCCAGATCAGCGACTGACGCTGTTTGAACACCTCCTCGCCATCCTCGCCAAGATCGATGTCACCAATGACAATGGGCCCCGTCTGACGACAGGAAATGGAGGAGTTGGAGGGGTCTTCGAACCAGTTTCCCTTCTGCAGCCGGTCGATCATACCGCGATCGAAATAGGTGACGTGGCAAGTGACACCCTCCACCTTGGGATCCCTCACCGCCTCTATCACGATATCGTTTCCGAGCCAGTCCACGCCCACCTCGCCCACTTGTTCGGCAGAGACCGGGCTTGCGGCAAAAGTTGCCAAGACGAGCGACGCGGCAATGAAGGAAGGGCGCATGGACTGGTCCTTTCGTAACGAAGATGCGTTCTGCGCATATGGGGCAATTTGCGCGATATTGAAGTCCTGTCGCTGAAATCCGCGATCCAACGACACGGGCGCAGCCAAAGCGCATGTCGGAAAACTGCGCTGCCCTGCGTCCTCGGAATATGAAGGGCAGTGACAAGGGAGAAACAGGATGCGTCCGCTTCTAACTGTTTTTGAGAATTCACCCGACCGTGGGCAGGGTCATGCCCGCGACATGCGTGTGCGCTGGGCGCTTGAGGAGGTCGGGCAGGACTATGATATCCGCACCGTTTCGTTCCAGCAAATGAAGGAGCCCAGTCATCGCAGGCTCCAGCCGTTCGGCCAGATCCCCACCCTTGAAACGGGCACGGTGAGCCTGTTTGAAACGGGCGCCATCCTTCTTCACATTGCCAGCGAACATGCCGGTCTTCTGCCGGAAGATGATCGGGGGCGCGCGAAGGCACTCTCCTGGTTCTTTGCCGCCCTAAACACCATAGAGCCCCCCATCGTCGAACGGGAGGCTGCAGGCTATACGATGCGGGACCGCCCCTGGTTCGGTGAACTCCTTGCCCTCCTCGACGAAAAGGTCGATCTCCGGCTCAGGGATCTTTCGGATGCGCTTGCAGACCGGGACTGGCTTTGCGGCCATTTCAGCCTGGCCGACATCATGATGGTGACCGTGCTGCGCCGGCTGGAGGGCAGTTCACTCATTGAGAAACACGCCAGTCTCTGCGCCTATATGGAGCGCGGCAAAAGCCGTCCCGCCTATCAGCGCGCATTCGACGCGCAGCATGCGCTCTATCGCGGGCGATGAGTTTGCGGGTTCTGTCGGCTGGTGAAATGACGCCGCGTGGCTGCGTTCACCGGTTTCACCGGATTTCAGTCTGGAACGAAGATCCCTTCATCCAGAAACCAGAGGCACATCCCGGCATCGCCAGCCTGCGGATTATGCTTCGATGCCGCGATCCACTCCAGAAGCGCCCGCGCCTCCTCCGGCGCGACGGCGAGGGTCGCCTTGGCGGAATTCAGACGCACCTGCATGTTTTGATGTTCATAGAGTTTCATGAACAGCCGCCGCCGATCTCCTGGCCGCCCACGCAGTTCTTCTTCGATTCCCATCAACTCATCGAAAAGTCTGTTGTAGCGGGCAATTTCATTTCCCAGCAGCGCATGGTCCTGTTCCGCACCAATTTCAGCGGCACGCGCGATGAGACTGTCGTCTGACTGGTTTGCAAGACGAGCGGCTTTGGACTTCATTTCAGCACTCCAAACTTTCTCAGTGCATATCGCCCCATCAATTCGCGTTCCTCCCGGCGGCTTTCTACCTTCGCCCAAACCGTGGTCCATACATCAGAAATGAAAGTACATCCTTGGCATATACTTCCTGCGGAAGCGCCCTGGCATCAATGATGGATTGAACAATCTGAATGGCCTTATCCGGATAAAGAGGGTGGGCATGTTTGGCGGCGTTCAGCCGCACTTGAGGATTGTCGTGATCAAACAGTTCGATCAGCGCTTGACGCTGATCACCGGGGCGCGCTTCCAGTTCTTCAACCAGCTTTTTGATTTTCATATAAGCGCGATTGTAAGGCCCGGTCTCAAGATATAGCAGCGCCTCATTCTGCGTCAGGTTCAGTTCGATAAAGCGTTGCAGCATCTCGTCGACGGGAGCGTTATTCTTTCGTCTCGTCATCATTTGAAAGTTCCAAGCCGTTGCAACGCAAAAGGCCGGCCTCTACCCGCCCGCGCCCTGAAGCCCTCGAAGAAGTTGCTGAAACAAGAATCCTCCCAAATCATTGGATTTGGCAGCAGACCTACCCAAGCGTCCAACCCATCCAGCATGTTCAATGAACGGGCTTGGGTTTCGGTATGATGTCGAGATGTCATCTTCGCAACAACTCCATCATTCCGGCTCAAGAGGTCCATTGATCAAGTAGTCCAGCACGGTTCTGGCATCCGCTTCCTGTGGATGTCTTTTGGCATCGATGATGGATTGAACGACCTTAATGGCCGGATCTGGGAAAAGGGGATGGGCATATGTGGCTGCGTTCAAACGCACTTGCGGGTTTGGATGGTCGAAAAGATCGACCAGAACATGCCGCTGATCACCGGGGCGTGCTTCCAGTTCTTCCGCCAAACCTTTAATCTCAAGATAAGCGCGATTATAGGGCCGTGTTTCGAGATATAGCACAGCCTCATGCTGCGTCAGGCTCAGTTCGATAAAGCGTTGCAGCATCTTGTCGACGGAAACATTTTCTCCCTTCTTCGCCACGCT
>NZ_CP051236.1:3134224-3182341 GCF_017794765.1 Nitratireductor sp.
TTCCTTAAGTTCCTCCAGCGCGCGCGGCTCGTCAGAGTAGGATCGGATCGTGTGCCCGGCTTCGTTCGCCAGCCAGCCGACCCGCGCGAGAAAGCGAACCTGCTGCCAAAGCGGAAGCGTCCGCAGATACCCGGCCGCAGCGCGGCCGATCCGATTGCGCTCACGCGCCCGCGCTGGCCTCCTGTCGGGGATCTTCGGCTCGTCCGGGTCGCCGCTGATGGCCACAATTTTCGCACGGCCATCGTCATGTGCAGGTCCGCCCCAGTCGCCACCCGGCCCGGCCCACCGCCCGCCAAAGCGGTAACCACGCGGAACACGCGGCTGACCGGGATTGAAATTCGCCCGCGCCTCCAGCAAGGCCTGCAAATGCCACGCCCGTATCAGAAATGCGCCTTCGGCATAGGCCGCGCGCAGCGCCGCATAATCCCTGGCAAGTTCTCGCTCGTCGCCTTCGCTGACCATCTGACCCCGCCTCGTTCAACGGGGCTATGATCAGCTCACAGCGGGCACCGAGGATAAAATTCCTATATTTTTTTGATGCGATGCGGGGAACGATGAGCGTTCCGAAGACAATTCAGATGTTTGGTCAGATGCCTGGGAGAAGAAAAAGATCAGGATTGCAGGTATGAGCGCGGGTTTATCCCCGGACGGGCCAGCCCTATCGCATCCTCATGACGAGCCGTCTCGATAAGCGCCGTTTCTCAGGCCAGAAACAACCCCTCCAGAAACCGCGCGGCATCCTCGAAACGGCCCTCGCCACCGCGGTTTTCGCCCAACACCGCACGCACCTGCACGTCGAAATCGGCATAGTGCTGGGTGGTCGCCCAGATGGCGAAGATGAAGTGGTAGGGATCGCTCATTTTCAGGCGTCCCGCGCGCATCCAGGTGGCGATGATCGCGGCTTTCTCGTCCACCAGTTCCTTCAACTCGCCTTCCAACAGCGGCAGGATACGCGGTGCGCCCTGCAGAATCTCATTGGCAAACAGCCGGCTCTCGCGCGGGAAATCACGCGACATCTCGATCTTGCGGCGAATATAGGAGCGGATTTCGGTGTGCGGATCACCCGCCGCATCCATTTCGCGCAGGGGGGCGAGCCACGTCTCCATGAGACGGTGAATCAAAGTCGCAAAAATCTCCTCCTTGTTCTTGAAATAATAGAGGAGATTGGGCTTGGACATGCCCGCCGCGTCGGCGATCTGGTCAATCGTCGAGCCGCGAAACCCGTGCTGGGAAAAAACCTCGAGCGCGGCCTCGCCGATCAGTTCGCGCTTTTCGCGCTGGATACGGGTGCGCTTTGGACGGGCGGCGGGCTTGTCCATCAGGTGGGCACTCCTGCAAAACAAGCGTGGCGGATACAGGCCGCGCGGCCCAGCTGGTCCAGCCGATTAGTCCACTGTGGAATGCGCCAGCGCAAGGACATTTCCCCTACTATCCCCTTGACCGCCAACATGGCGGTGTTAACGTTTGTCCAAACGGTCAAAAATTGCGTAGCATATCTTCGCGCAAAGCACCAAGCATTGACCGGGACAAGCCGAGCGAAACAACAATCAGGGGAAGCTTGGTCATGCTCGACAGGCTCAACAAGAGGCCGAACGATCTGTCTGCGTTCTGGATGCCGTTCACCGCGAACCGGCAGTTCAAGGAAACGCCGCGCATGCTCGTCGCCGCCAAGGACATGCACTTCACGGCCGAGGACGGCCGCAAGATCATGGATGGCACGGCAGGCTTATGGTGCGTCAATGCCGGCCACTGCCGGCCGAAGATCACCGAGGCCATTCAGCAGCAGGCGGCGCAGCTCGACTATGCGCCCGCCTTCCAGATGGGCCATCCCATCGCATTCGAATTCGCCAACCGGCTGGCGGCAATTGCCCCCGAAGGCATGGACCATGTGTTCTTCACCAACTCCGGCTCGGAGAGCGTCGACACGGCGCTGAAGATCGCGCTTGCCTATCACCGGGTAAAGGGCGACGGCTCCCGCTTCCGGCTGATCGGCCGCGAGCGCGGCTATCACGGCGTGAATTTCGGCGGCATCTCGGTGGGCGGCATCGTCGCCAACCGCAAGATGTTCGGCACGCTCCTGACGGGCGTCGACCACATGCCGCACACGCATCTGCCCGGCGAAAACGCGTTCACGCGCGGCGAGCCCGAGCATGGCGGCGACCTGGCCGACGAGCTGGAGCGCATCGTCACACTGCACGACGCCTCGACGGTGGCGGCGGTGATCGTCGAGCCGGTGGCCGGCTCCACAGGCGTCCTGATCCCGCCGAAAGGCTATCTGAAGCGCCTGCGCGATATCTGCGACAAGCACGGCATTCTTCTGATCTTCGATGAGGTCATCACCGGTTTCGGCCGCCTCGGCGCGCCGTTTGCTGCGGATTATTTCGGTGTGGTGCCGGACATCATGACCACCGCCAAGGGCGTGACCAACGGTGTCATCCCCATGGGCGCCGTGTTCGTGAAGAAGGAAATCCACGACGCTTTCATGAACGGGCCCGAACACCTGATCGAGTTCTTCCACGGCTACACCTATTCGGGCAATCCGATTGCCTGTGCGGCGGGCCTGGCGACGCTCGACACCTATCAGGAAGAGGGGCTGCTCACGCGCGCCTCGGAGCTTGCCGACCACTGGGCCGATGCACTGCATTCGCTCAAGGGCGAGCCGCATGTGATCGACATCCGCAACATCGGCCTTGTCGGCGCGGTGGAGCTCGAAGGCATTCCCGGCGAACCGACAAAACGCGCCTTCTCTGCCTTTTTGAAAGCCTATGAGCGCGGTTTCCTGATCCGCACCACCGGCGACATCATCGCCCTTTCGCCGCCGCTGATCATCTCGAAAGGCCAGATCGACGAGCTGATCGACAATCTGCGCGACGTTTTGAGGATGATCGACTGACATGGGGGCGGAACGCGAAAAGGCCACCCATGAAGTGCTGATCGACGACGAGCGCGTGCGCGTGACCCGCTGGGATTTCGCGCCGGGCGCGGAAACCGGCTGGCACCGCCATGGCATGGACTATGTGATCACCACGCTCACGCCCTGCGCCTTCCATCTGGAAATGCCGGGCGGCAAAACCGTGCACAACAACCTTGAAGCAGGCGTTTCATACCGCCGCGACGAGGGCGTGGAGCACAATGTCATCAACGGCGGCGACAAACCGATGTCGTTCGTCGAAGTGGAATTAAAGTAAGGGACAACACAACATGGCCGCACCGGGCGAGAATCTGAAGATCAACGCCGACCGCCTTTGGGATTCACTCATGGAGATGGCGAAGATCGGGCCCGGTGTCGCCGGGGGCAACAACCGTCAGACACTGACCGACGAAGACGGCGAAGGCCGCAAGCTCTTTCAAAAATGGTGCGAGGAAGCCGGGCTCGAAATGGGCGTGGACGAGATGGGCACCATGTTTGCTACTCGCGCAGGCACCGACCCGGAGGCCCTGCCCGTCTATGTGGGCTCGCATCTCGACACCCAGCCGACAGGTGGCAAATATGACGGCGTGCTCGGCGTTCTGGGCGGGCTCGAAATCATCCGCTCGATGAACGATCTGGGCATCAAGACCAGACACCCCATCGTGGTGACCAACTGGACCAATGAGGAAGGCACGCGCTTTGCCCCGGCCATGCTGGCTTCGGGCGTGTTTGCCGGCATACACGAGCGCGACTGGGCCTACGACCGCACGGACGCGGCAGGCAAGCGCTTCGGCGACGAGCTGGAGCGCATCGGCTGGAAGGGCGACGAGCCCGTCGGCCAGCGCAAGATGAAGGCTTTCTTCGAACTGCATATCGAGCAGGGGCCGATCCTTGAGGACGAGCTTGTCGATATCGGCGTCGTCACCCATGGGCAGGGCCTGTGGTGGCTGCAGGTAACGCTGACCGGCAAGGAGAGCCACACCGGCTCGACGCCGATGCCCAAGCGCCGCAATGCCGGGCTCGGCATGGCGCGGGTGACGGAGCTGGTTCATGAGGTGGCGATGGACCACCAGCCAAACGCGGTGGGCGCCATCGGCCACGTGGAGGTCTATCCCAATTCCCGCAACGTCATTCCGGGCAAGACGGTGTTCACCGTCGACATCCGCTCGCCTGACGAGAAGACGCTGAACGCAATGCGCGCGAAGATCGAGGCCGGCATCGAGACCATCTGTGATGCACTCGACATCACGTTCGAGATCGAGCCGGTCGGCCATTTCGCTCCGGTTACCTTCGACGAAGGCTGCGTGAAGGCGATCCGCGACGCCGCCGAACGGCTTGGCTATTCGCACCGCGACATCGTTTCGGGCGCCGGACACGACGCCTGCTGGATCAATCAGGTAGCGCCGACCGCCATGGTGATGTGCCCCTGCGTCGACGGGCTTTCGCACAATGAAGCGGAAGAGATTACGAAGGAGTGGGCGCAGGCCGGCGCGGACGTCCTGTTCCATGCCGTGGTGGAAACGGCGGAGATCGTCGAATGATCTGACGATCTCTCATATCCGCCGAGGACGACAAAACAAGAGGGGAAACTCATGTCCAAGGTCATCAGAAACGGAACCATCGTCACGGCTGACCGGACGTGGAAGGCAGACATTCTCGTGCAGCATGACAAGATCGTGGCGATCGGCCACGATCTTCATGGCGATCACGAGATCGACGCCACCGGCTGCTATGTGATGCCTGGCGGGATCGACCCGCACACTCATCTGGAAATGCCATTCATGGGCACCTATTCGAGCGACGATTTCGAAAGCGGCACCCGCGCTGCCGTCTCGGGCGGCACGACGATGGTGGTGGATTTCTGCCTGCCCTCGCCCGGTCAATCTCTGCTGGAGGCCATCCAGATGTGGGACAACAAGTCGACCCGGGCGACCTGCGACTATTCCTTTCACATGGCGATCACCTGGTGGGGCGAGCAGGTGTTCAACGAGATGCCTGAGGTGGTGGAAAAGGGCATCACCTCCTTCAAGCATTTCATGGCCTACAAGGGCGCGCTGATGGTGGACGATGACGAGATGTATTCGTCGTTCCAGCGCTGCGCCGAGCTTGGCGCCCTGCCGCTTGTGCACGCCGAAAACGGCGATGTGGTCGCACAGCTTCAGGCAAAGCTTCTGGAGGAAGGCAACAATGGGCCGGAGGCGCACGCCTATTCGCGCCCGCCGGAGGTGGAGGGCGAGGCCACAAACCGCGCCATCATGATCGCCGACATGGCGGGCACGCCGCTTTATGTGGTGCACACATCGTGCGAGCAGAGCCACGAGGCGATCCGCCGGGCACGGCAGAAGGGCATGCGTGTTTACGGCGAACCGCTGATCCAGCATCTGGTGCTGGACGAAAGCGAATATGCCAATGCCGACTGGGACCATGCAGCACGCCGCGTGATGAGCCCGCCCTTCCGCAACAAGCAGCATCAGGATTCGCTGTGGGCGGGCTTGCAGGCGGGATCATTGCAAGTAGTGGCCACCGACCATTGCGCCTTCACGACGGACCAGAAACGCTATGGCGTGGGCGATTTTACCAAGATCCCCAACGGCACGGGCGGGCTTGAGGACCGTATGCCAGTGCTGTGGACCTATGGAGTCAACACTGGCCGGCTGACAATGAACGAATTCGTCGCAGTGACTTCCACCAATATTGCAAAAATCCTGAACATGTATCCGCAAAAGGGTGCGATCGTGGAAGGGGCTGATGCAGACATCGTGATCTGGGACCCGGAAGCCACGAAGACGATTTCGGCCAAAAGCCAGCAATCGGCCATCGATTACAATGTGTTCGAGGGCATCGAGGTGAAGGGCCTGCCGAAGACCGTTCTGTCGCGCGGCGAGATTGTGGTCGAGGATGGCGTGGTGAAGCCCAAGCCCGGCCACGGAAAATTCGTGGCGCGCGAGCCGCACATGGCGGTGAACCGGGCGCTTTCGCAATGGAAGGAAGTGACCGCGCCGCGCAAGGTGGAGCGGACGGGCATTCCGGCGAGCGGCGTATAAGGAGACACATCCATTGAACGCCAACCCAGCAATCCGCCAGGAAGCGTCCTCCCCTCAGACCAGCAAGCCCGTGGTGCAAGCGAAGGGTCTGGGCCTCACCTTCGAGACCAATGACGGACCGGTGCGCGCGCTCGCCGATGTGGATCTGACCATCAACAAAGGCGAATTCGTTTCCTTCATCGGCCCTTCGGGCTGCGGCAAGACCACGTTTCTGCGTGTCATCGCCGATCTGGAACAGCCGACCGCCGGCGAAATCCTCGTCAATGGTATGAGCCCGGAAGAGGCACGCCGCAAACGGGCCTATGGCTATGTGTTTCAGGCAGCAGGGCTCTTTCCCTGGCGCACCATCGAGCAGAATGTCGCCCTGCCACTTGAGATCATGGGCTATTCGAAGGCGGAGCAGAAGGAACGCGTACACCGCACGCTCGATCTCGTGAACCTTGCCGGCTTCGAGAAAAAGTTTCCCTGGCAGCTTTCGGGCGGCATGCAGCAACGCGCCTCTATTGCGCGGGCGCTGGCCTTCGACGCCGATCTTCTCCTGATGGACGAGCCGTTCGGTGCGCTCGACGAGATCGTACGCGACCATCTGAACGAGCAGCTGCTCGACCTTTGGGCGCGCACCGGCAAGACCATCGGCTTCGTGACCCACTCGATACCGGAAGCGGTCTATCTTTCGACGCGCATCATCGTCATGTCGCCGCGCCCCGGCCGGGTGACGGACGTGATCGTTTCGCCGCTGCCGAAGGAAAGGCCGCTCGACATTCGGGAATCGCCGGAGTTTCTGGAAATCGCGCACCGGGTGCGCGAGGGTCTGCGCGCGGGGCATGGCGATGACTAGGGGATCGTCCGCCAGCGCTGCCCCAAAGGTGATGCCATGACGGCGGCAGCGGGAACGGCGCCGGCGGGCACCAAAACGCCCGTCTTCCGACGCGCGGCGGAAGGCAAGACACTACCGATCCTGATCGTGCTCGGGGTCATAATCCTGATCTGGTATGCGTTTACCGTCTACCTGAACGCGCCTTGGCAGATGGACGCCTATGAACGGGCGGGGACGGAATGGACAGCCGCCGATCTCGTGCGCGATACCATGGCACAGGAGCGGCCCGTCCTGCCCTCGCCGCACCAGGTGGTGGCGGAGATCTGGAAAACCACGGCTGGCACGCGCCTTACCTCCAAGCGCAACCTGTTCTATCACGCATGGATCACCCTCTCCTCCACCCTGCTCGGCTTCGTGATCGGCACAGTCCTCGGCGTGCTGCTTGCCGTGGGCATCGTGCACAATCGGGCGATGGACAAATCCGTCATGCCCTGGGTGATCGCGAGCCAGACAATCCCGATCCTCGCGGTTGCGCCGATGATCATCGTGGTGCTGAACGCCGTGGGCCTCTCGGGCCTCCTGCCCAAGGCACTGATTTCCACCTACCTTTCCTTCTTTCCCGTGGTCGTGGGCATGGTGAAGGGGTTTCGCAGCCCCGAAGCATTTCAGCTCGACCTGATGCGAACTTACAATGCCAGCGGCACGCAGACCTTCTGGAAACTGCGCTGGCCAGCCGCCCTTCCCTATCTCTTCACCTCCATGAAGGTGGCGGTGGCGATCAGCCTTGTCGGCGCGATTGTCGGCGAACTGCCGACAGGTGCGGTCGCGGGCCTCGGCGCGCGGCTTCTGGCCGGCTCCTATTACGGCCAGACGGTGCAGATCTGGTCTGCCCTTTTCATGGCGGCAGCACTCGCCGCCGTGCTGGTCGGGCTCGTGGGCATCGGCCAGCGCATGGTGATGGCGCGGATGGGAGAAAAGCCATGAACTGGGCCTTGACCGGAGCGCTTCTTTTCTGGGCCGCCGCATGGGCGCTGAACGAGTGGCTCGCCAGGCTGAACCCGCGCTCGCCAAAGGCCAAGCGCGCGCTTGGCCTCCTGATCCCCGCCATTTTCGGCATCACGCTTCTCGTCGTCTGGGAAGGACTGGTGCACGGCTTCAACATTTCGCCCGTTCTCCTGACGCCACCGAGCGCCATCTGGGCGCGCATCACATCGTCCCTGCCGACCCTGTGGGCCGATTTCCAGCAGACCTTTCTGAAAGCCGTGCTGATCGGCTACGCGATCGGCTGCGGCGCGGGCTTCCTGACAGCCGTCGCCATCGATCGCTCGCCCTTCCTGCAGCGCGGCCTGATGCCGCTCGGCAATTTTGTCTCCGCCCTTCCGATCATCGGCGTCGCGCCAATCATGGTCATGTGGTTCGGCTTCGACTGGCCATCCAAGGCGGCGGTTGTCATCATCATGACCTTCTTTCCCATGCTGGTGAACACGGTCGAGGGGCTTTCAGCGTCATCCGCCATCGACCGCGACCTGATGCGCACCTATGCATCGTCCTACGGGCAGACGCTGTTCAAACTGCGCCTGCCGGCGGCGGCGCCGTTCATCTTCAATGCTCTGAAGATCAACTCCACACTTGCGCTGATCGGGGCCATCGTCGCCGAATTTTTTGGTACGCCGATTGTGGGCATGGGGTTCCGCATCTCCACCGAAGTGGGGCGCATGAACATCGACATGGTGTGGGCCGAAATCGCGATGGCTGCGCTTGCAGGCTCACTCTTTTATGGTGCGGTAGCGCTTCTGGAGCGCGCTGTCACCTTCTGGCATCCATCCATGAGGAGTGGATAACCGGCCGCGCGGAGAACAGCGGCCCAATCAAAGAGGGAAGCAAAGATGAAACACGCAGTGAAAGGCCTCTTATCCGGTATGCTGATGCTCACCGCTTCGCAGGCAATCGCCGCCGATGACGTGACGCTGCAGCTCAAATGGGTGACGCAGGCACAGTTCGCCGGTTATTATGTCGCCAAAGACAAGGGCTTCTACGAAGAAGAAGATCTGAACGTCGAGATCAAGCCCGGTGGACCCGATACGGCGCCGGTCCAGGTTCTGGTGGGCGGTGGCGCCGATGTCATGGTGGACTGGCTCCCCTCGGCCCTTGCCGCGCGGGAAAAGGGTGCCCCGGTGGTGAACATTGCCCAGCCGTTTGCCCGATCGGGCCTCACCATGGTCTGCCGCAGGGAAACCGGCATCGAAAAGCCGGAAGACTTCAAGGGAAAGACGCTGGGAACCTGGTTCTTCGGCAATGAGTATCCGCTCTACAACTGGTTGTCGAAACTTGGCCTGCCGCGCGACGGATCGGAAGATGGCGTGACGATCCAGAAGATCGGCTTCAATGTCGACCCGCTTTTGCAGAAACAGGCCGATTGCATCACCGCCATGACCTACAATGAATATTGGCAGGTGATCGATGCCGGGCTTACCGAAGACGACATTGTGGTCTTTAACTACACCGACGAGGGCGTGGCGACGCTGGAGGACGGGCTCTACGTTCTGGAGGAAAAGCTTGAGGACCCTGAATTTGTGGACAGGATGGCCCGTTTCGTGAAAGCCTCAATGAAGGGCTGGATGTGGGCGAAGGATAACCCGGAAGAAGCGGCAATGATCGTGCTCGACAATGATGCGACCGGTGCGCAGACCGAAAAGCACCAGACGCGCATGATGGGCGAGATCGCCAAGCTTCTGGGTGAAGATGCCAAGCTGGATGAAGCCGCCTATCAGCAGACCGTCGAGACACTGCTGCAGGGAGGCGACGATCCGGTGATCACCAAGGAGCCGGAAGGCGCTTTCACCCACGAGGTGACCAAAAAGGCGATGTGACCGCTGGCATCATGACGCCAGCCTGCGCCGTTGCGTCTCCCGATAGACGCCCGGCGTAGTGCCGGTCTGACGCCGGAAAAAGCGGTTGAAGTAGGCCGGGTCCTGAAACCCCAGCGAATAGGCTATCGCCTGAACCGGGGTTGGCGTGAAGACCAGATCACGGCGCGCAGCATCAATCAGACGGCGTGCGAGCAATCGCGAGACGCTCGCACCCGCCTCCCGTCGTGCGATCCGGTTTAGCTGCGCCACCGACACGCCGATTTTCTCCGCATAGAAGGCGACCGGGCGGTGCTCGCGAAAATGCGCAGCGATCAGCGTCTCCAATGCCAACAGCCGCCGGCTGTCACTGCTGGAGCTGCCCTGTGGCTCGGGCGTGGATGTCCGCACGCCAACCCGCGCCAGCCGAACCAGAATTTCGGTGACATGCATGTCCAGCAACCAGTCTCGACCCAGAACGGCCGCGTTGCCATGCTCTTCAAGCAGTTGCGGAAAGAGGCGCTGCAGATGTGCCGCCTCACCTGCGGTTTCCCCTTCCATGGGCACAATGCGCGACTTGGTGAAATACTCGGAAAAGGCCCTGTCTGATGCACGCGGCAGGGCCAGCCGGTCTGCAAGAACCGTTGCGACAATGCCTTCAGAGCCTCGCGCAAATTGAAACCCATGCACCGCATCCGGAGGAATGAAGATGGCGCAGGGGGCGGAAAACGGCTTGCCTGCCGTTTCATCGCCAATCAGCTTTCCCTCTCCTGCGGTCATCCAGAACAGCTGAAAAAGCGCGTTGTGCCGATGGACAGAAATTTCCCAATTGTGCAGTGCACTGCGAGCAGAGAGCGTTTCACAATGGAGCCAGAAATCAGAGGATTCATCTGATTTCTCTTCATAAAGTCGGTAGTTTGGAACTCTGGTCCGCATCGGTCTTCTCTTCAAATATGATCGAAAAGTGCAATCGTTTGCGACAAATGTCCATTGTCGGCCAGGATCGATTCTTCCAGTCTTGCCCTTCCCGGTGGAGGAAGGTTTCAGCGTGCGAACACAAGTCGTCATAATCGGGTCTGGCCCGGCCGGGCTGTTGCTCGGACAGCTTCTTACCAATGCCGGCATCGACAATGTCATTCTCGAACGGGCCTCCAGAACACATGTGCAGTCGCGGATCCGCGCTGGCGTGCTTGAAGAAGGGACTGCCGCAATGCTCGATGAAGCCGGTGTCGGGCAGCGCATGCGTCGCGAAGGCTTGCCCCATGACGGCTTCGATCTGGCATTCGACGACCGCCGTCACCGGGTTGACCTCCGTGGTCTGACGGGTGGCAAACGCGTTCTTGTTTATGGACAGACGGAGGTCACGCAGGACCTGTTGGACGGGCGCGAAACCGCTGGCGCAGTCGCCGTCTATGAGGCCGGAGAGGTTCAGCCGCACGGTTTTGATGGTGCACATCCCTATGTGACGTATACGAAAAACGGGAAACGCCACCGCATCGACTGCGATTTCATCGCCGGTTGCGATGGTTTCCACGGAATTTCGCGCAAGTCCATCTCGCAGGACGCCATCGAAACCTTCGAGCGTGTCTATCCCTTTGGCTGGCTTGGCATCATCGCCGAGGTACCTCCGGTGGGCGACGAGCTGATTTACGCGAACCACCCTCGCGGTTTCGCACTGTGCTCCATGCGTTCAACAACACGCAGCCGCTACTACGTTCAGGTGAGCGCCGATGAGCGCGTCGAGAATTGGTCCGACGAACGCTTCTGGGACGAGATCCGCAACCGGCTGCCAACAGCAACGGCCGAAGCGATGATCACCGGACCCTCAATCGAGAAATCCATCGCTCCCCTGCGTTCCTTTGTGGCAGAGCCGATGCGCTTCGGCCGCCTGTTCCTGGCGGGCGACGCCGCTCACATCGTGCCCCCCACGGGTGCCAAGGGCTTGAATCTCGCTGCGAGCGACGTGCGTTATCTCTTTGATGCCTTTCGGGAATTCTATATCGAGCGGTCCTCCGCCGGGTTGGACGATTACTCAAACAAGGCACTTTCACGCGTGTGGAAGGCGGAGCGCTTTTCCTGGTGGATGACGAGCACCCTGCATCGGTTTCCCGACCAGGGCACCTTCGGCCAGCGGATCCAGCATGCGGAACTGGATTATCTGTTCCAGTCGCGTGCCGCGCTCACCATGCTGGCCGAAAACTATGTTGGCCTGCCCTATTAGGCCGCACAGGAAGGAGAGCGTCCAGGAAAGGCATGGTGCCTGGCGGTAGCGTCACTCCATGGCGTTCATCGTCAGGAGTTCATAGGCGGCAACCTGCTCGCCTTCCGGATTGTAGACGCCGACATCCCAGCGCACTTCACCATATTCGTCCTTGCGGCGCGTCTTCTGCTTCACCGTGAGGCGCACTTTCAGCGTGTCGCCGGGTGAAACCGGCTTCATGAAGCGCAGATTGTCGAGGCCGTAATTGGCGAGAACCGGGCCCGGCGCCGGGTCGACGAACAAGCCCGCCGCGAAGGAAAGGATCAGATAGCCGTGTGCAACCCGGCCGGGGAAGAACGGATTGGCCGCGGCAGCCTCTTCATCCATATGCGCGTAGAACGTATCACCGGTGAACTCGGCGAAATGCTCGATGTCCGCCAGCGTCACCTCACGCGGACCGGCCCAGAGCGTGCGGCCGGGCTCCAGCTCGCCAAAGGTCAGGCGGAAGGGATGCGGCTCTTTCTCCTCGGTCGAAGCGCCTGCCACATAGCGGTTGGTGATGCCGGCGATGAGGTCGGGGCTCGCCTGGATCGCAGTGCGCTGCATGTAGTGCATCACGCCACGGACACCGCCGAGCTCCTCGCCGCCGCCGGCGCGGCCGGGACCGCCATGCACCATGTGCGGCAGCGGCGAACCGTGACCGGTCGCCTCCTTGCCGGTGTCACGGTTGGCGAAATAGAGCCGGCCGTGGAATGCGCCCGCCTCCAGCACCGCCTGCCGGGCAACCGCCGGATCATGTGTGAAGACCGAGGCAACGAGCGAGCCCTCGCCGCGATTGGCGAGCTTGAGCGCGTGGCCGAGATCACGGTAAGGCATGATGGTGGAAACGGGGCCGAACGCCTCGACAGAATGCAGCTTCTGAGCACCATCGGGATCGTCGCAGGAGAACAGCATGGGCGGCACGAAAGCGCCCGCGCCGGCATCCGCATCGGTGACTGAAAAGGCATCCGGGTCGCCAAACACACGGCGTGCCTCGGTGGCGAGAATGCCCGCCTTCTCAAGAACGTCGTCGCGCTGGGCGAGGCTTGCGAGCGCGCCCATCCGCACGCCTTCGCTGCGCGGATTGCCGACCACGGTCTTCTCAAGCCGGGCAATGAGCGCGTCGGTAACCGCATCGCGGTGCGCGTCGGGCACGAAAATACGGCGCACGGCGGTGCATTTCTGGCCGGCCTTGGCCGTCATCTCGCGGTGCACTTCCTTGATGAAGGCATCGAATTCAGGTGTCCCAGGGGCTGCATCCGGCCCAAGCACCGAGGCGTTGAGCGAATCCTGCTCGGCCACGAAGCGCACGGAATTGCCGATGATCTTCGGGTTGGCGCGCAGCATGGATGCGGTGGAGGCAGAGCCCGTGAAGGACACCACGTCCTGACCGGTCAGGCGGTCGAGCAGGTCTCCGGTGGAGCCCGCGATGAACTGCACCGCGCCTTCCGGGAACAGACCCGATTCCACGATCATGCGGAAACAGGCTTCGGCGAGCCACGCGGTGGCGGAGGCCGGCTTGACGATGGCCGGAACACCGGCGATCAGCGTCGGCGCAAGCTTTTCCAGCATGCCCCAGACCGGGAAGTTGAAGGCGTTGATGTGGACGGCCACGCCCTGAAGCGGGGTCGCCACGTGCTGGCCAACGAAGTTTCCGGAGCGGGAAAGCTGCTCCAGCGCGCCATCCACATAGACTTGATCGTCGGGCAGCTCGCGCCTCGCCTTGGAGGAGTAGACGAACAGCGTACCGATGCCGCCATCGATGTCGATCATCGAGTCGGGCTTGGTCGCGCCGGTCTCATAGGAAAGCTCGTAGAGCGCGTCGCGGCGGTCGTTCAGATACTCCGCCAGCGCCTTGATGGCGAAGGCGCGGTCGTGGAACGTCATCGCGCGCAGCGCCGGCCCGCCCACCTGTCGGGCATGATCGGCCATGCGGGCGAAATCCAGTTTCTGCGAGCCAAGCTCGGCGACCACATCGCCGGTAACCGCACTCCGCAGGGGTTTGAGATCGCCCGAGGGCGCAATCCACGCCCCTGCCGCATAGCTTTCAAGCCGCATCACGCTCATGGAACACTCCTTGTTGGTCAGCGCACCCGCGCCGGCAGCCGGGCGAAGCCGCGAAAGCGCACGCGTCCGGTGCGTTCAGGTTCGCCAGTCAGCCGGTAGCCGGGAAAACGTTTGAGAAAATGAGAGATGCCGATCCGGCCTTCCATGCGTGCCAGCGAAAAACCGGCGCAAAGATGAGGGCCGCCAGCAAAAGCCAGATGCTTGTTGGGCTTGCGCCCCAGATCGAGCCTGTCGGGATCGGCGAACTGGCGTGGGTCGCGATTGGCCGCACCAATACACAGATGGATAGGTGTGCCGGGCTCCACGGTTTCACCGTAAAACTCCACCGGTTCCACCGCCATGCGGTTGCCGAGCTGGTTGGGGCTCTGGAACCGCAAGAACTCATCGACGGCGGTCGCGATCAAGTCCGGGTCAGCTTCAAGCCGCGCCTTCTCGTCCGGCCATTGCAACAGTTCATAAAGCGCGTTGCCGATGAGGTTCGTGGTCGTCTCGTGCCCGGCGTTGAGGATGAAGATGCAATTCTGCAGAAGCTCCACCTCGGACAGTTCCTCCCCGTCATTGCCGTTGATGAGACGGGTCAGCACATCTGTCGCCGGATCGCCGGGATTGTGGCGCCGGTCATCGGCGATGTCCTTGAGATAGGCCTTGAAATCAGTGACGGAGGTGTTGCCCCATCTGAGTTGCTCGTCGCTGACGACGGGCTCCAGCGCACCGAGAATGGCAAGTGACCAGTCACGCAGTGGCTCGCGTTCTTCATGGGGAATATCGAACAGATTGCCGATCACCTCGACCGGGATCGCCGCGGCGAAATCCTCGATCAGATCAACCTCACCCTTCTCTTCCATCCGGTCAAGAAGGCCATCGACCAGCGTGATCAGCCCCGGTTCAAGGGCTGCCAGCGCGCGCGGCGTGAGCGCGCCCATCATGATCTTGCGCACCCGCGTGTGCAGCGGCGGGTCGTTGAAGACGAGGCTCGTTGTGTGATGCTCATAGAGCGGCGTCTCGCCGAATTTCGGCAGAAACTCGGCCTTCTTGTCGGACGAAAACGTTTTCGTGTCTCGATAAACGCGATCGAGATCGGCATGGCGTGAAAGCATCACTGAGCCATCAGAGAAGCGCTTCAACGGCGCATGCTCCAGAAGCGCGTGGTACACCGCAAACGGATTATCCACGAAACCCGATGGCAATGCCGTCAATTCGAACTCTTCCGCCAGTTTTCGGCTTTCCGCCACAGCGATCTGTGCCGTTTTCGTCATGCTATCCTCCCGGAAGCGGCGCCACCGCCTCCTCACAACAGTATTATTGACCGACCGGTCGGTTTATGCAAGTCTGATTGCATTGATGGCCTCGGGAGGAGCCTAAATGTCACAAATGCAACTGTCTCCACAGGAGATCGCGGAGCGCAGCGCGCAGGCGATGTGGGCGCGCGACGATGCGTCCAAATGGCTGGGATGCAGCCTCGATGCGGTGGCGCCGGGCAGCGCGACCCTCTCCATGACGGTGGAGAAACACCACACCAACGGGCACGACATTTGCCATGGTGGCTACATCTTCACGCTGGCGGATTCGGCCTTCGCCTTTGCCTGCAACTCCTACAATCAGATCGTTGTCGCACAGCACAATTCCATCACCTTCGTGGCACCCGGCACGCTCGGCGACCGGCTGAGAGCAGTCGCGCGGGAGGTTGCGCGGTTCGGTCGCTCCGGCATTTATGACGTGCGGGTTGAAAATCAGGACGGCAGGCTGATCGCGGAATTTCGTGGCAATTCCCGCGTTATCAGCGGCAAACATTTCGAGGAGGAGGCCTGAGAGCTTCGGGAGAGACACATGAAAGACCTGACCCCAAGAAAAGAAGAACTGGATCCTATTGAAATCGCCTCGCGCGATGAAATCCAGGCATTGCAGCTGGTGCGTCTCAAATGGTCGCTGAACCATGCTTATGAGAATGTGCCGCACTACAGGAAGAGTTTTGACGCCGCCGGTGTGCATCCCGACGACCTGAAAGAGCTCTCCGATCTCTCCAAATTCCCCTTTACCGTGAAGACCGATCTGCGCGACAACTACCCTTTCGGCATGTTTGCCGTGCCGCGCGAAAAGGTGGTGCGCATTCACGCCTCGTCCGGCACCACCGGCAAGCCAACCGTGGTGGGCTATACCGAGAAAGACATCGAGACCTGGGCCGAAGTCATGGCGCGCTCCATCCGCGCGTCTGGCACACGCCCCGGTGATGTCGTGCATGTGGCTTATGGCTACGGGCTCTTCACCGGCGGGCTAGGCGCGCATTACGGCGCGGAACGGCTTGGGGCCACCGTGGTGCCGGCCTCCGGCGGCATGACGGCACGCCAGGTCACGCTGATCGAGGATTTTCAGGCGCAGACCATCATGGTCACTCCCTCTTATATGCTCTCGATCCTGGATGAATACCGGGCGCAGGGTCTCGACCCGCGCAAGAGCCCGCTGCAGGTGGGCATCTTTGGTGCCGAGCCCTGGACCAACGCCATGCGCGCCGAAATCGAAGACGCATTCGACATGCACGCCGTCGACATTTACGGCCTGTCGGAGGTGATGGGTCCGGGTGTGGCCAACGAATGCGTGGAGACCAAGGACGGGCTGCACATCTGGGAAGACCACTTCTACCCTGAAATCATCAATCCCGAGACGGGCGAAGTGCTGCCGGACGGCGAAATGGGCGAACTCGTGTTCACCTCTCTCACCAAGGAGGCCTTCCCCATCGTGCGCTACCGCACCCGCGACCTGACGCGACTTCTTCCGGGTACCGCGCGCAGCATGCGCCGCATGGAAAAGATCACTGGCCGCTCGGACGACATGATGATCCTGCGCGGGGTAAACGTCTTCCCGACCCAGATCGAGGAACAGATTCTGACTGTGACGGGCCTCGCGCCGCACTTCCAGATCGAGCTCACGCAGGAAGGCCGCATGGACGCGATGACGATCCATGTGGAAATGGCCTCGCTTGAGGCAGGCGAGGATGTCCGCCTCGCCGCCTGCCGCCAGCTCGGCGAACGCATCAAGGATGTGGTCGGTGTGACGGTGCGCGTCAATGCGACCGATCCGGGCGGGGTGGCCCGCAGCCAGGGCAAGGCCGTACGCATTATCGACAGGCGGGTAAAACAGTGATCTCACCCAAAATTCCCAAGCATCCAGATTTCGAAGGAAACTGATGGCCCGCACCCGCGCCAAGGATTACGACGACAAGCGCGACGCCATGCTGCATGGCGCTGCGCGCATTTTCGCACGCGACGGTTATGACCGGGCCTCGATGAACCAGCTTGCAACGGAACTGGGCGTCTCCAAGGCGCTGCTCTACCACTACTACGCCTCCAAGGAAGCCCTGCTCTTCGACATCATCGAGACACATC
This sequence comes from Nitratireductor sp., assembly GCF_017794765.1. Lineage (GTDB taxonomy): Bacteria > Pseudomonadota > Alphaproteobacteria > Rhizobiales > Rhizobiaceae > Nitratireductor. Next base: position 3,151,529 of record NZ_CP051236.1, read on the forward strand.
TTCAGGAACTGGTGGAGGCGGTGGAAGAAGCAGACGATGCTGCGGCTGAACCCCGTGCCCGGCTCCAACAGCTTGTCATTGCCCTGCTCGAAGCCTATCGCGACGCCGACAACGAGCACCGCGTTCAGCTTTCCGGCCTCCAGCTTCTCCCCGAGGCACAACAGGAGCAGTTGAAAGCGTTGGAGCGGCAATTGGTGGCGATCTTCGCCGAAGCCGTGCGTCAGGTTAATCCCACGGCCTTCGACAACAGACCGCTCTTGAAACCGGTGACAATGAGCCTCTTCGGCATGCTCAACTGGTTTTATATGTGGTTTCGCGAGGACCGAGGAATTTCAAGACAGGACTATGCGAAGCTCGCCACCCATCTGCTTGTGAGCGGGGTGTCCGAGCTCGACTGACGGTCTTGCCCGCCCCGCGATCCCATGGCATTTGAAGCAGATGGATGTGCCTGCAGAACCTGCCGAAACTGCCCTTGCCGACCTGATCGATCGTCTGCATCAGCGTGGGCGTGCTCGTGTCTGGTCTCTGGTCATCACCCTGTTCGGCGACGCCATTGTGCCGCGCGGCGGCGAAGCGCCCCTTGCGGGACTTCAGGAGGTCATGGCGCGGCTTGGCATTGAGGCGGGAGCCCTGCGCACGGCCATGTCGCGACTTGCCAGCGACGGCTGGGTGGTGCGCGAGCGACGCGGCCGCAACTCCTTTTTCTCCCTCGACAAGCACGGTCAGCACGCCTTTGATCTTGCGACCCGTCGCATCTATGCGGCCGGGCCACCCGCCTGGGATGGTTCGTGGACTGTTGCTATCGCCGCACCCGGCAGCAATGGCGTGCATGATGCCACCCTGAAGGACGGCGGATTTCTCAAGATCGCCGATGGAATCTATCTCCTTCCACGCACCGTTGAGCCACGCGACGGCACGGCACCCGGCGATGCTCCTTTGAGCGAGATGCTGGTGATCCACGGCTCCAGCGCCGAGCACCCCGAAATGCTGCGAAACCTCTGGCCCTCAGACGAGATCGCTGGCGCCTATCGCGAACTGGTTGCCGAATATGCGCCGCTGGCTGAGAGCCTTGCTACTGCCCCGCTTCCAAACCCAGTCGACGCGATGGCCGCGCGAACCCTGCTCATCCATGACTGGCGACGGATCGTCCTGCGCGATCCCGGCCTGCCAATGGCTCTCCTGCCGAAGGACTGGCCCGGAGAAGAGGCGAGGAGCCTGGTTCACGAGATCTATCGCCGGCTTGTCGCGCCCAGTGAGCGCTGGCTTGATCAGACGGGCCTGCCGCCTCTCAGGAACGCCGGCACCTTCCAGCGCCGCTTCGTTGGATAGGTTTACCTTTCGGGCGACAACGCCAGAATGATCAATCCAAAGATGGTGAGAACTGCGCCTGCCATGACGGAGAGGCTTGCCCATCCATGGCCCAGCAACCCCTCGATCAGAATGATCAATGTCGGGGTCAGATAATTGTAGGCAAGCACTTTGGAGGCCGGGAGCCGCAAAGCTGCAAATTGCAGCAGGAAGAATGTGCCGGCCGTGGTGAAGATTGCCAGATAGACGATCGTGACCCAGGCGATCGGAGGCAAATCGGACCAATCCGTTGCGATGATTTCTCCAACGCCGAACAGGGCAATCAGGATGCCGGTTGCCAGGAGCGTCCAGAAGGTGAAAGCGATGACCGGTTCTCCGCGATTGTAGAACCGAACCAGCGATGCATAGGCGGCGTGCGCCACCACGCCGGCGAAGAAAATCACTTCCCCCTTCCCCAGGTCGAAGCGGCGCATTGCCTCGATGTTTCCGTCAAAGATGACCCAGACAGATCCCAGCCCGGCAAGGATCAGGCTCGGAATGACCCAGCCGCGCGGCACCTGACGCAGGATCAGAAAGCCAAAGAATGCGCTCAGAAGCGGCATCAGCGTGAAGATGGCACCGGTGGAAACGGGATTCGTGACACGCAGCGCCATGAACATGCTGACGAAATAAAACGCCATCAACCCGCCAAGGATGACAAAACGCCAGGGCGAGCGCGGGACAGGCAAAGGCTGGCGCAGCACCACCTTGACGACCATACCCATGAACATGATCCCGATCAGGAATCGAGCTGCATTGAGCGCCATTGGGCCAATATGCGGCACTGCAAGCGCGCCCAGCGAAAACGACACGGCGACCAGCGATGCGAAGCCGAGCATGGCCAGATGTCCGAGGCGCTTTTGTGCCCCTGTCGCGCTTGTGCGGTGCGCAGCGCGGCGCGCCGCTTTCGTGTCCACGGTGTCGGTCAAGCCCGCCTCCCCTTATCCCCCCAGTCTTTAAAGAAAAGGCCCGCAAACCGAAACCGGTTTGCGGGCACTTTGCAAGATTATCGCCAGGTGATCAGCCATTGGCCAAGGCCAGCAGAAAACTCCCCGCAAGTGCCGTGTTGGTGATCACACCATTGAGGTGAGCGACCCGCTCCTCCCCCTGATAATCCCAGAAATTGTGAAAGATGAGGGTTGCAACAATCAGGAACGCAATCAACGCCAATGCGGCAAATGCGGAATACAGACCGAGGATCAGCAGGAACCCGGCCACGCACTGGATCGCAATACCGGTCATCAGCACCAATGAAGCCAGAGGCACCCCACGCGCGCGAAGAGCGTCCGTCAGAAAGGGCATACTGCCCAAATTGCGCAATCCTGCGAAGACGAAGGCTCCACCAAGAAGCAGACGCCCCAGAACGGGAATGAACGCTGGTACTGCTTCAAACATGATCGACCCCAATCATTTGCAGATAAATTGGCCGCAACATCCCTACGCTACCTCCCGCACGGCATCCGGAATGACCGGGTGTACGGAACGAAACGGTATGGCAATCCGGTTCCAGACATTGATCAGGCCGACCAGAACCGTGAGCTGCACCAGCTCCGCTTCAGAAAAATGCTCGAGCATGTTTTCATAGATCTCATCCTCCACCGGTCCATCGGAAATCCTGGTGAGACGTTCGGTCCACGCGAGGGCCGCGCGCTCCCGATCCGTAAACAGGGGCGATTCCCGCCAGGCCGATACGAGATGAACACGTTGTTCGCTCTCGCCATCCCTCCGCGCCTCGCGCGTATGCATGTCGACGCAATAGCTGCAACCATTAATCTGCGATGCGCGCAGGTTCACCAGATGGATCAACCCGCGATCAAGCCCGGATTTATCCACGGCCTTCTTCAGATCAAGCACGGCGCCGATCAGTTCGGGCTGAGTTTTCATGTAGTTCAGACGTTCCTGCATGGTCGTGTCCTTCTCTTCTTAAATGCGGGCACAGCCCTATGGACGTTGATGGCGCTCCACAAAGGCGCAGCCAAAAGCGAGCGAACGGGGATCCGCGCTCGCCTGATAGTCGGAAATCACATCTGAAAGCCGCGTCTTGCGAAGTTCGGCGCGGTAAGCCTGCTCGGCCCGCAGCATGGCAGCGTTGATACCGCATGGTTTCGCATAGGCCTTCCGATCCAGAGCCCCCGGCCCGCGCTGGCGGATTTCCGCGCAGCGAAAGGCGGGCTTGGGACCCTCGATGGCCAACACCACATCAAGCAGCGTGACCGCATCCGCAGAACGCGCCAACCGGTAGCCGCCATGCGGACCGGGGACGGACTCCAGAAGGCCCGCCGCCGTGAGCTGCTTGAGATGTTTCAGGAGATAGCTTTGTGAAAGACCGTGATATTCGGCAAGCGCACTGGCGGGCATGGTTCGCCCCTCATCAAGCTGCGCAAGAAGCGTGGCACAATGAATTGCTGCCTCGACACCTTCGCTCAGTTTCATTCCAATCTCCCTATTATGGATAATTAATATCCTGGATTTTAAATATCTACAATAAGAATAAATCGGTAGCTGCCATCTCCTGACAGATGTCCGTGATTTTTCCTCTATCGGGTAAGGCGTTTAGTTGCACCAGGGTTAGCGCAAAGGGAACATCGAAAGGACGGCGGCAGTATGCCGCCGCCGTCTCCCGCTATTCCGCAGCCACTTTGGCCGGGTTGTTGGGATGCGTCGTCCAGTTGGCATAGACGGGCTGAACCGTCTCACCCGTGCGCTTGTCGAGCGCACCGGCGGCCAGCGGCACCATGTCGATACAGCCTTCCACCGGGCAAACATTGACACAGAGATTGCAGCCGACACATTCCTCTTCGATCACCTCGAAATGGCGTTTTCCGTCCACCATGGCGGTGATCGCCTGGTGCGACGTGTCCTCGCAGGCGATGTGGCACCGTCCGCATTTGATGCACTGATCCTGATCGATCCGTGCCTTGGTGACGTAGTTCAAATTGAGATACTGCCAATCGGTCACATTAGGCGTCGCCCGACCGATCACATCATCAAGCGTGGCATGCCCCTTGGCGTCCATCCAGTTTTCGAGCCCCTCGATCATTTCCTCGACGATCTTGAAGCCATAGGTCATGGCGGCGGTGCACACCTGCACCGTCCCTGCCCCGAGAGCAAGGAACTCGGCCGCATCGCGCCATGTTGTGATACCGCCGATGCCGGAAATAGGTAGACCGGCAGTCTCGGGATCGCGCGCGATCTCAGCCACCATGTTGAGCGCTATGGGTTTGACCGCAGGACCGCAATAGCCGCCATGAGATCCCTTGCCGTCGATTGTGGGTTCGGGTGCAAAAGTGTCGAGATCAACCGCCGTGATCGAATTGATCGTGTTGATGAGCGACACCGCATCCGTGCCGCCGGCATGAGCGGCGCGGGCCGGTTTGCGCACATCGGTGATGTTCGGTGTCAGCTTGGTGATGACCGGCATTCGCGTGGTCTGCTTGCACCAGCGCACGACCATCTCGACATATTCGGGCACCTGCCCCACGGCGGAGCCCATGCCGCGCTCGCTCATGCCATGCGGACAGCCAAAATTGAGCTCGATGCCGTCGGCCTCCGTCTCTTCCACCAAGGGAAGGATCGCCTTCCAGGCAGCCTCCTCACACGGCACCATGAGCGAAACGATCAGCGCGCGATCAGGCCAGTTCTTCTTTACCTGCTTGATTTCGCGCAGGTTCAGATAGAGATCGCGGTCGGTGATGAGCTCGATATTGTTGAGGCCGAGAAGCCGGCGATCTGCACCCCAGATCGCGCCATAGCGCGGTCCGTTGACATTGACGACCGGTGGCCCCTCCTCGCCAAGCGTCTTCCAGACGACACCACCCCAGCCCGCCTTGAAGGCGCGCTCAACATTGTAGGCCTTGTCGGTGGGCGGTGCGGAAGCAAGCCAGAAGGGATTTGGAGACTTGATGCCAACGAAATTGCTGCGAATGTCTGCCATGGGTTTCTCGCTCCTCAGCCGGCCAATGCGCGATGGATGCTTTCGGCCGCGTCACGTCCCTGTGCGACTGCCGAGACGGTGAGATCGTCGCCGCCGGCGATGCAGTCGCCGCCGGCCCAGACCTTCGACAACGAGGTTCGACCTTCCTCGTCGACCTTGATGCGATGCCCCTCAAGCGCAATCGATGCGCCGGAGCCGTTTAGAACCCCGGGCTCGAAAGACTGGCCGATGGCCTTGAACACCTGATCGGCGCGCAGGGTGAGGGTCTCACCGGTGCCGGACAGCTTTCCATCCTTCAACGCCGTGTATTCAAGTTCGATCCCCGTGACATTGCCATTCTCAGCGAGTATGCGCCGAGGCTGCAGCCAGTGCCGGATGACAACGCCTTTGGAGGCAGCCAGATCCTGCTCGAATTCGGATGCGTTCATGTGTTCCTGGCCCCGGCGATAGCAGATCGTCACCTCCTCGGCGCCCAGAAGCCGCGCCTGAACGGCAGCATCGATAGCCGTCATCCCGCCGCCGATCACGACGACACGGCGACCGACCGGCAGGCTGGCGAGATCCTGCGCCTGACGCAGATGTGCGATATAATCCACCGCACTCTCAACACCTTCCACATCTTCGCCGTCCGCGCCGAGCGCGTTGACGCCGGCCAGCCCCATGCCGAGAAACACGGCGTCGAAATCCCGGCTAAGGTCACCGAGAGAAAAGTCCCGCCCCAGCGCCTTGCCTTCCTCAAGCGTGATGCCGCCAATCGCCATCACATAGTCCACCTCGGCCTGGGCGAACCCGTCCGGTGTCTTGTAGGCGGCAATGCCGAACTCGTTGAGACCGCCGGGCTTCGGCCTTGCCTCGAAGATCGTGACGTCATGCCCGTGCATGGCCAGACGATGGGCACAGGCAAGCCCCGCAGGACCCGCTCCGACAATGGCAACCCGCTTGCCGGTTGGCGCAGCGCGCTCATAAAACTGTGCGCCTGCGGCCATCGCTGCGTCGGTCGCATAGCGTTGCAACCGGCCGATCTGCACCGGCTTGCCCTCTGCCTCCTCGCGCACGCAGGCTTCTTCGCACAGCGTCTCCGTCGGGCAAACGCGGGCGCACATTCCGCCAAGAATGTTCTGATCAAAGATCGTCCTGGCAGAGCCCAGCGGATTGTCCGTCGCGATCTGGCGGATGAACATGGGTATGTCGATTGATGTCGGACACGCCGTCATGCACGGCGCATCGAAGCAGAAGTAGCAGCGATCCGCCTCCACGGCCGCCTCATGGCGGTCGAGCGGTGGATGCAGGTCGGAGAAGTTCCTCTCGTACTCCTCGCCGGAAAGGCGGCCGGCGGCGATGCCGTCCGCATAGAGACCATCAGCCATTCCGTATTCCCCTTTTATTATTGGGGAAAGGCTAACGCAGTTTCATTTTTTTATCAATCGGTCAAATTTCTGAGCGGCCGTATCTCTTTGATTATTAATATGATTACAAAAATCATGTTTTAAAATGCAGAGACTTCAAAGAGAACGCCGGCCCATAGGCCGGCGCATCTGGACGAGCGATCATCAAGGCAACATCAATAGACTTCGATGGAGCGAATATCGTCATTGTAGAAGTCTCTCAGGCGGCGCATGCTGCGCTCAACCGTTTCACACCAGCCGCTATAGTTGCGTCGTTCACAGATGCGCGCTTGTGCACCGCCTTCAAGACGCACCGAAGCGATGCGCCGTACCCATTCACGCGGCAGTGCCGCGCTCCCATCTCCTGCGTCGAAACAGATGCTCGCGCCGCGAAACTCCACACGTTCAAAAAAGCACGCCCGACGCACCGGCTCTACATCGGGTTCATCCCCTGCGCGCCGACGGAGCACACGGAAAGACGATACCGCATGGCCGCTGCGCACGAACGGCACATCACGCGTGAGCAGACTGCAGCGTCCATCATGGCCAGGGCGCGAACAGATCTCGACCGTGGTGCGCTGCCCCACACGAACCGAGGCTATGCGCCCTCGCCACCCGGGCGCGACAACGCGGGCGTCATTGCCTATCCCCACACAATATTGGCGTCCCCTGAAATTCGGGCGGTCATAGAAGCAGGCATTGCGCGGTGTCGGACGACGATCACCGCCAGCTCCTGCTACCTCGTCAAACGGTTCGTCTCCATTTCGCCCTTGCAATTCACGCATCACGAAATCGAAAATCTCCAGTCCGATGAGCGCACCGACATCGGAAATGGGGCGATCGCGATAGCGCGAACTGGTATCGCGCAGATAACGGGCAGAGACCCATCCTTTTCGCGCGGCATACCCGACCTCGCACCACTCATAACGTCGGGTACATCGCAACGTCGAAACACGTGCCCCGCGCGGGATGGTGAGCACGGCGCGATAGCGCCTCCCCGGCCCTTCGCGCATCTTCACATCGGCAGTTGCCTCCGCGGCGACGCCACGCTGGGCATGAGCTGAACCCGAGAACGGGATCGACAAACCTGCCAGAGCCAGCAGGACAAGTAACATCTGAACAATCCGGGCAGGCAAGCGACTCTCCATTGCGCGTGAACTGGCCCGCGCAAAGTGATGCAAAGTCGTAACGATATCCAGAAGAGATCGCTTAAAATACGTTGCAGGATCGGGATCAGCGCGGCTTCTTGCCGAACACCCGCATATATTCCTCGACACCCCCCTTCGCGAGCGCCTTGGCCTGCTTCACCCACTCGTCGCGCTCGATCCGGCCCTTGAAGTTGAGGTGATCGTCCACCCACTCGCGCTCGGCCTTCTTCCAGGCCGCGATCTGCGCAAAGGTGAAGACCCCAAGCTCATTGAGCCGCGCTTCCAGTTTCAGTCCCACGCCGGAAATCAGCTTCAGATCATCGGGCTTTGCAGGTTTGCGCATGCGGGCGGGCTTCGCATCTTTCGCCCTCTTCGCGGTTGCCGGTTTCACGCGGGTGGAGGCGGCCTGTCGCCCACCTCCGGCCTCGGCCTGCACCCGTTTTGGCGAGGAGGAGCCCGGCACGGCTGAAGGACCAGCCGCAGACGCCCTCACCGGCCTTCGCCCTCCGGCCATCGGCCGGATCTCACCCTTCGCCTTTGGCTTCTGATCTGCCGCCTTCGCCCGGCCCTTCCGGCGTGCTGTCCTGGCTGTGTTGGCAGTTTCGCCGGGCGCATCGAAACTGATCACCGGCTCCATGGAACTCAGCGTTTCGTCATCCAGCCAGCAAAGGCTGAAATGCCCGTCGCCGAGATCCTTCAGGGGCGGCACCTCACGCTCGCACTTGCCGTCCGGCACCAGATCCTTGTAGCGGCATCGTGTCTGGAACGGGCAACCCGAGGGCGGGTTCATCGCCGAGGGTATGTCGCCTTCAAGCACGATATGCTTCTTGCGGACAGACGTATCGGCAATCGGGATCGCCGAGAGCAGCGCCTCCGTATAGGGGTGATAGGGCGGCGCGAATATCTGGTCGGTCGTCCCCTGCTCCACGATATGGCCGAGATACATGACGACCACCCGGTCGGCCAGATAGCGCACGACAGAAAGGTCATGGCTGATGAACAGCATGGTGGTCTTGTTCTTGCGCTGAATGTCCATCAGAAGCTCGGTCACCGCCGCCTGCACGGAAACGTCGAGCGCGGAGACGGGCTCGTCCGCCACCACCACCTTGGCGTTGCCGGCAAAGGCGCGGGCGACACCGATGCGCTGCTTCTGCCCGCCGGAAAGCTGGCGCGGCATGCGCTCTGCAAAGGCGCGTGGCAGCTTTACCAGATCGAGCAGTTCCAGCATGCGCTGTCTGCGGTCGGCCAGCGTCTTGCCGATGTTGAACTTCTCCAGTGTGCGCACGATCTGCGACCCCACAGAGTGGCTCGGATTGAGTGTGTCGAACGGGTTCTGAAACACCATCTGGATGCCGGCGACCGTGCCGGTGTCCCGGTCTTCGACAGGCGTCGACTGTATGGGATCGTTTGCAAGCACCACCTCGCCATCCGTTGCCGTCTCGAGCCCGAGAAGCACCTTGGCGAGTGTCGATTTTCCGCAACCGGATTCGCCAACAATCGCAACGGTTTCGGATTCCCGCGCCTCAAAGCTGATCTGCTCATTGGCCTTGACGGTCTTGGTGTCGCCGCCACCAAAAATGCCGTTGGCGGCCACGTGATAGTATTTCTTGAGATTTTCGATGCGCAGCATCGGCTTGCCGGGCTCGATCGGTTCCTTGTCTTCCAGCGCGCCTTCCGGCAGCGCATTCCAGTCAATCTCATCAAACCGGAGGCAGCGGGAATGGTGCCGCTCATGCCCTTCGACCGGCAGCATCGGCACCTCGCCTGCATCGCACAGGCCCTCCTTGAAATGCTGACAGCGCGGGCCGAAATTGCAGCCCTTCGGGCGCTCATGCGGCAGCGGCAACTGGCCGGGAATGGCAATCAGGGGCCGCTCATTCTTGTCGGCGCCCGGCAGCGGGATGGAGCGGAACAGCCCCTGCGTATAGGGATGGCGCATCCGGTCGAACACGTCTTCGACGCGGCCCGTCTCCACCGCCTCGCCCGAATACATCACTGTTACACGGTCACAGGTTTCGAGGATAAGGCCCAGATTGTGCGACACGAAGATCATCGACGTGCCGTATTTCTTCCCGAGCCCCTTCACCAGTTCGACAATGCCCGCCTCGACGGTCACGTCGAGCGCGGTCGTCGGCTCATCCAGCAGCAGCAGCGCCGGCTTCGACAGGAGCGCCATGGCGATGACGATGCGCTGCTGCTGGCCGCCGGAAAGCTGGTGTGGATAGGACCGCATCATGCGTTCGGGGTCCGGCAGGCGCACCGCCTCAACCATTTCCAGCGCCCGGCGCCGCGCCTCCTCCTTCGAGACATTGTCGTGAATGAGCGGCACTTCCATGAGCTGCTGGCCGATCTTCATGGCCGGGTTGAGGCTCGCCATCGGCTCCTGATAGATCATGGCGATCTCATTGCCGCGGATCTGGCGCAGCTCCTCCTCGCTCATCTCGGCCATGTCGCGGCCCTTGAACCTGATGCGGCCGCCGACGATCTGGCCGACATTGGACAGGTCGCGCATGATGCCGAGCGAGACGGTCGACTTGCCGCAACCGGATTCACCAACGATGCCCATCGCCTCGCCGGGCATGACCTCGCAGGAAAAATCCATCACCGCCGGGATTTCGCCGGCACGGGTGAAGAAGGAGATGGAGAGGTTTTCGATTTCGAGGATCGGCTTACCGCTTTTCCGGCCGCGTGTGATGCTGATGGCTTCGTTCATGGCGTCGCTCTCAGTGTTCATCCTCAATCCTTCAGCGATTGTTCACGCAGCGCGTCGGCAAGCAGGTTCAGCCCGAGCACGAAGGACATGAGGGCAAAAACGGGCGGCAGCGCCGGATGAACATAGGCCCTGAGCAGACGGCTCGATTCCTTGATGCCCGTGCCCCAGTCAGGGCTTTCAGGCGCGAGACCGAGGCCGAAATAGCCGAGCGTGCCAAGAAGGATGGTCGTATAGCCAATGCGCAGGCACACATCGACAATGAGCGGACCGCGCGCATTGGGCAGCACCTCCCAAAGCATGATGTACCAGGGCGTCTCGCCACGTGTCTGGGCAGCTGCCACATAGTCTCGTGTCTTGATGTCCATCACCAGCCCGCGCACGATGCGAAACACCCCCGGAGACGAGGCAAAGACCACCGCCACGAAAATGTTGAGCTGGTTGGAACTGATCGAGATGATGCCGAGCGGATCGGCATCGAACACAAGGCCCACATAAGCCCAGCCGCCGATGAGCAATGTCACGGCAAGCTGGATCGCCAGAAGCTGCGGACGGCTGCGATAGCGCGTCCAGAAGAGCGTCACGAAAAACACGATCGGGAAGATGAAGAACACGCCCGCCATCCATTGCGGAATGGGCGTCTCGCGGATTCCCGGCGTTACCAGAAGATAGAAAAGCAGGATGACCGGGAAGGCGAGGACCAGATTGGCGAGGAACGACAGAAAACTGTCGATCCGCCCGCCATAATAGCCGGCCGGCAGGCCAAGCGTGGTGCCCACCATCAGCGCGAACAGCGTCGCCGCAGGCGCAATGATGAGAACGATCTGGCTGCCATGGACCATGCGCGAGAACACGTCGCGCGCCAGCCGGTCGCCGCCGAACAGAAAGGCCTGTCCGCTTTCCGGCTCAATGGCGCCGGGCAGGACGTTCTTCATGATCGGAAACTGCGCCAGCGGATCAAAGGGTGCGACCGTGCCCGCGAAAATTGCCGTGAACAGCCAGAAAAAGCAGATCAGAACACCGGCGACGCCGACACCCGTCTCAAAGAGCTGACCGTAGAGGCCGAGGCGTTCACGAAAACGCAGGCTGAAGAACAGGATGATGGCCAGCGCGATCCACACCGGCCAGAAGCGCGCCAATACGCCGAAAATGATGCCAAGGATACCAAGGGTTTCTACCTGCATCGCGCGTCCTCCCTATTGCACGCGAATGCGTGGGTTGAGATAGGCATAGCCCACATCCGAAATGAGCTGCGTGGACAGGACGACGAAGACCGACACCAGAGAACAGCCTAAAAGCAGATCGATATCGTTGTTGCTTGCCGCCTCCACCAGGGTGAAGCCAAAGCCCTGATAGCGGAACATAACCTCGACGATGACGACACCGGTCAGAAGCCAGGGAAACTGCAGCATGATGACCGTGAAGGGTGCGATCAGCGCATTGCGCAGCGCGTGCTTGATCACCACGGCGCGGAAGCCCAGCCCCTTGAGGCGGGCGGTACGGATATATTGCTGCGTCATGACCTCCACCATGGAGGCCCGTGTCATGCGCGCGATATAGCCGATGCCGTAAATCGCCATCGTCATCACTGGCAGGGTGAAATTGTAGAAGGAGATACCCTGCCTTGTCGCGGTCGCGGCCGACCCATTGAGCCATCCGAGCCATGAGGCGAAGATGACCGCGAAGATCACGCCGGACACGTACTCGGGCGTCGCCGTGGTCGCGATCGAGGCGACGGAGAGCGTGCGATCCGTTCGCGTTCCCTCCCGCATCCCGGCCAGGACGCCGATCAGAAGTGCCACCGGAACCATCACCACCATCACCCAGAACATCAGGATCCCGGTAGCGCCGAGTGCCGGGAAAAGCTTTTCCGCAACAGGGACCTTGAACTTGGTCGAGCAGCCGAAATCCCCCTGCAGAATGCCGCCGTAATATGGCTCCGCGGGTTCATCACAATAAGAAAACCGTGGTGAAGACACACCCGTTTCCGGATCGATATTTGGCTGCTTCTGTACGACACCCAGCCACTGGCCATAGCGCACGAAAAAATTCTGGCGATAGCCGTTTTTCTGCAACCAGCTTTCCAGCTCCTCAGCGGAGGAGCGCATGTCGAGCTGGCTGATCGCCAGCTTTTTGAGGTTCGGTTCCAGGTTGACCAGGAAGAAAACGACAAGGGTCAGACACAGCATCGTCAATGCCATGACGCCCAGACGTCTCAGAATAAACCCAAGCACGGTTTCCCCTTCCCCCGTATCCGGAGGTTGTTATTGATTGCCTGCGCAAGAGGGGGCCTCTCGGCCCCCCTGAAGTCCGGTCTCAGCCCTCGTCGAGCCAGACCTTTTCCAGATCGATCTCGAAGGTCTGGTGCATGCCGTGGTTCTTCACGGCCTCCACCGAGTGGTTGTAAAGTTTGCGCCAGTAGGGCTGGAGAATGATGCCCGAGCCCTGGATGATCTCCTCGATCTTTTTCATCACCTCGCGGCGATTGTCGGGATCGGGAATGGCCAGCGCCTCCTCGATCAGCTTGTCGAGCTCCGGGTTGGAGTAGGCGGATTCGTTCCACGCCTCGCCCGTGCGATAGGCGAGTGCCACGACCTGAATGCCCAGCGGACGCATGTTCCAGTTGGTCATCGAGAAGGGATACTTGGTCCAGTCGTTCCAGAAAGTGGAGCCGGGCAGCACCGTGCGCTTCACCTTGAAGCCAGCCTCGCGCAACTGGGCGGCAATGGCGTCACCCGTGTTCTTGTGCCAGTCCTCGTCCACGGTGATGAGCTCGTGCTCATAATCCATCTGGCCGGCTTCTTCCATCAGGGCCTTGGCCTCGTCCAGATTGCGTTCCAGCCTGGGCAGTTCGGCATATTCGGGGTGGATCGGGCAGACATGATGGTTCTCGGCCACCTCGCCGGCATTGTTGTAGCCGAGCGCCAGAACCGTCGTGTTGTCGACGGCACGCTGCAGGGCGCGGCGCACCTTCTCGTCGTCATAGGGCGCATTGTCGACATTGGTGCGCGCCACGATCGTTGTTGCCGTGGTGACCTCCGATTTCACCAGCCCCAGAGAGTCCATAATATCCACGAAATCGGCAGTCGTTTCGTAATTGGTGTGGATTTCTCCGGATTCAAAGGCACTGACGGTCGCGGAGGGGTCCGTGCCGTAATCGATGAACTCAATGCCATCGAGATAGGCTTCGCCGCCCCACCACTTGCCATCCGCCCGCTTCTTGAGTTCCACTCGGTTGCCAACCTCGTAGGACACGAGCTCGAAGGGACCGGTGCCAATGGGATTGGCGACGAAATCGCGGCCCGTTTCGTCGAAGCTTGGGTGAACGATAAGTGCCGGATAGTCCGACATGCCGGGAATGATGGAAATATCAGGTGCCGACAGGTTCAGCTTCACCGTCATGTCATCGACCTTTTCGATGGCCCCCTCGCGCGCCTTTTTGGTCTCAGAATCAACGAGGGAAGCCATGCGGGCCGGCATGGAGTTGCCCTCCACGGTCTGGTCGCACCAGCGGTTGAAGTTGTAGATCACGTCATCGGCGGTGAAGGCGTCGCCATTGTTCCAGGTAACGCCCGGACGCACGTGAAGGATGTACTCGGTTGCATCGTCGTTGACTTCCCAGCTTTCGAGAAGCTTGCCCTCAAAGGTGAAATCGCGGGTGTACTTCACCAGCGGCTCGAGCGTCTGGCGCATGGCGTTGGCGATTTCCGACCAGTCGGCCGTGCGCGGATCTTTCGGGTCCTTGATGAACATGGCGACGCGCAGTATGCCGCCCTTTTTCGGCTCCTGAGCCATTGCATGTCTGGGGGCTGCCAGGCCGAGCATACCGTAAGCTGCTGCCGTCGATGCGCCGAGCGCGCTTGCGAGCGCAAGAAACTCACGCCGGTCCATTCTGCCGGCACGTGCCTCATTCGCCATATCGGCGACGCGGGCCGGCACCTTCTCGCCATTGCTCTTGAAAAACGTCATCGACGCACTCCCATTATCTGCCGTTTTCGGTTCGCCATTAGCATTTCCCATCCCGCCCCCGATGTCAAAATTCCCCGGGGTTCGAGAGGCAAATTCTGCAACTTTTTCGACAATCTCAATGACGGATTTGCGACAGTATTGCCGCAAAAATTACACGAAGAGCCGATTTCGCAACAATAGGTACGATTTAATCCTGACAAATCTTGACTTCGGGAAGCACGCTGTCCCGGATCCGCCCCGGCCTGCTGATTGACGCTGTCTCTGCCAGTTGCTAAGCGGTTTCGGTTCGCTTGAGGTGCTCTGGCAGGGGGTTCACCCGCCGGAGAAAAGGGAACACGGAACGGTCATTTTTATGAACCGCAGCCGTGGCTGCTCCCGCAACTGTGAGCGCTGAGGTGCCTCTGATGCCACTGGGTGCAAGACCCGGGAAGGCGAGACCACCGACGAAGCGCGAGCCAGGAAACCTGCCTCAGGCCGTCACCGACCGGATGCGGGACGCTTCCGGGGCTGTGGTTCTCGCAGTGGTGGCGATTGTCATCGCTGGCGGGGAGACCGAACTTTGGCGTCTGTCGCTCTCCAGCAAATCAGAAAATGTTGCTCGCTGGAGGAAATGCATGCTTTCAAACCGACACCGAACCTCTTTCCTGTTCAGTGCATCAGCGCTGATACTGGGCTTCTCCACGCTCACCACGCAGGCTGAAGACTTCGAGCTCGACACACTGGTCATCACCCCCAGCCGCACCCCAACGGAGGCCTCCAAAGTGGGCTCCACGGTGCAGGTTATCGAGCGCGAGGAGATCGAGGAGCAGTCTCTGCCTCTGGTGCAGGATTACCTCAACCAACTGCCGGGCCTGAATCTCTCCCCGAATGGCGGGCCCGGAAACACGACCACGCTGATCATGCGCGGCCTGCGCGGGCAGTATGTGAAAACCCTCTTCGAGGGCATCGACATATCAGAAGTTACTGGCCCTACCGTGCAGGCAGCCTACGGTCACCTTCTCGCCGACAACATTGGGCGGATCGAGGTTCTGAAAGGCTCACAGAGCACACTCTACGGCTCCGATGCGATTGCCGGCGTGGTCAATCTCACAACGCTCGGAGGCATTCCGCAGGGTATCGAGCACAGCGTTCATGTCGAAGGTGGATCCCGAAAAACAGGCTTTGGAAACTACTCACTGACGGGCGGTTTCGACCAGGGCGAATTCGGCATTTCCCTGTCTGGATTCACCACCGATGGTTTCTCGATGGCATCATCTGGTGTGGAAGATGATGGATACACCAATCTGACAGGGACATTCAGCGGCCGATACGAAACCAGCGGCGATCTTGCAGTTTTCGCCAGCGGCCTTCTGTTAAACGGCTCGACTGAGACGGATGATGGCTTTCCAGTCGCCGACAGCCCGGCGAACGGGACATTTCGGCAGGCGGCCGGGCGCGTGGGCGCCGAATTCTCCCTGTTTGACGGTCAATTGAACAACACGTTGTCGGTACAGATGTCCGACACCGCCCGCGAGAGCACAAGCGGCTCTGGCTCCACCTCAACCTTTGACGGTTTGCGCTACAAGCTGGATTATCTGGGCTCTCTGGAAATTTCTCCCGAGCTGACGATCAATTTCGGCGCAGACTGGGAGCGTCAAACGGCCGTTACGGCAAGTGTCGATAAGAGCGTTTCAATGGGCGGCGGCTGGATCGACGCGATCTACAGCCCATTTGATGCGCTGGCTTTGACAGCCGGCGTCCGCCATGACGAACACAGCACCTTCGGTGGACACACATCCTGGCGCGCCACCGGATCCTATGAGTTCGCCAGCACCGGAACACGTTTCCACTCCTCGGTCGGAACGGGCTATCGCGCGCCGAGTCTCTACGAACTCTACGCTCCGTTCTATGGCAATACCGAACTGAAGCCTGAAACGAGCCTCGGCTTCGATATCGGCGTTGAACAGCGCTTTCTGGATAACAGGCTCGTCACCGATGTTACCTTCTTCATGATCGATGTCGAGGATTACATCGGCTACCACCCGGTCACCTATCAGAACATTCAGACGAATGGCGAGGTCAAGACACGCGGCGTGGAGGCGTCTTTTGCCTATGCGGCAACCGACTGGCTCGACCTGCGCGGTGCCTATACCTACACGAAGGCCACCCAGACGGATGGACTGCGGGAAGTGCGCATCCCGAAACACGACATCGCTCTTGGCGCGACACTGCGTCCTGCCGATCGCTGGGAAATCAGCGCGACAGCGAAAATCGCCCTCGACACGGTGGACGGTTATGTCGACGGCCCACGCTCAAACCTTGATGATTATATTCTTCTGAACGCCAGGGTCGCCTACAAGCCGAACGAGAATACGGAGCTCTATTTGCGTGGCGAGAACCTGCTCGATCAGAAGTACGAAGTCGTTCAGGGCTACAACACACCCGGCTTCGGCGTTTTCGCCGGCTTCCGTGCAAAGTTCGCTCCCTGATGCCGAAGCGCCGGAAATGCCTCCCCTGCCTTTCCGGCCTTGCTCTTCTGGCCGGCGCGCTTCTTGTCGCGCCGGTTTCGGCCGCGCCAAAACGCGTCATGTCGCTCAATCTGTGCACTGACCAGCTTGCCATGACGCTGGCCGGGCCGGATCAGCTCGTTTCCGTCTCTTTCCTCGCGCGCGAACCGGGCCTCTCCATGCTGCACGAGGAAGCCAGGAGCTACCCGGCCAATCACGGGCTTGCCGAAGAGGTGTTTCTTGAAAATCCCGACCTGGTGGTCACCGGCACCTACTCACTACACAACACCACCGCGTTGCTGAAACGGCTGGGCTTTCATGTCGAAGAATTTTCCTTCGCGCAGACCCTTGAGACCATTCCTGGTGAAGTGCGGCGGATGGGGGCGCTCATCGGGCAGGAAAAGAGGGCGCAAGCCATCGCAGACGATTTCACGCGTGAACTCGAAACAATCGCCGCCGGCCAATGCGGCAAAGACCCTACCATGATTGCCTATGACCAGAACGGCATCGCCTCTGGACGCGGCACGCTGGCCGATTCCGTTATGCAGGCTGCCGGCTTTGCCAATCTTGCCGCCGACATGGGTGTCATTGGCGTAGCCCCCTTTCCACTGGAGCAGGTGATCGCCGCCCACCCGGATGTCATCAGCATCGGCGCGCCGCAAAAGGCGCCGACGCTTGGCGAATTTGTGACACGCCATCCCGCTATTGGCGCGCTCCCCGATACGCGTATCGGCGCATTCGTGCCGGAGGCCTCCCTGTCCTGCGGTATCCCCTCGGTGATCGAAGCCGTGCGGGCGCTGGCAGCGCTCCGCACCGAGATTGCTCCCTGCCACGGGAACGCTGCGCAATGAAGCTCTGCATGTCGCTCATCCTCCTGGTTTTCGTGCTGTTCGTCGTGTCGCTGCTCGTCGGTCCCGCCGAACTCCGGGTGGAAGACAGCATTGCCGGGCTTTTTGCCGGCGGCAGTGAGGCGGCGGCCATCATCATGCGTGAAATACGCCTGCCGCGCGCCCTTCTTGGTCTTGCCATCGGCATGTCGCTCGGGCTTTCCGGCGCGGTTCTTCAGGGTTTTTTGCGCAATCCGCTGGCTGAGCCTGGCGTGATCGGCGTGTCGTCCATGGCAGCCCTCGGCGCGGTTCTGGTGTTTTATTCGGGGCTTGCCGGAAGCTCGCTCTATGCGCTGCCCGCCGGTGCGCTGATCGGCGCGCTCCTTGCAATACTCGTCCTGCTTGCCATTGCCGCGCGCCAGGGTTCAACGCTTACACTCATTCTGGCGGGCGTTGCGCTCTCCAGTCTTGCGGGAGCGCTTACCGCGCTGGTTCTCAATCTTTCCCCCAATCCCTTTGCCTCCTATGAGATCATCTTCTGGCTGCTGGGCTCACTGAAGGACCGATCCATGGAGCATGTGGCACTCGCCCTGCCGCTCATGGCTGCGGGCTGGTTTCTGATTGCACTCTCGGCCCGCGCCATTGATGCACTTTCGCTAGGCGAGGAAGCGGCTTCCAGTCTCGGCATTTCCATGAGCCTCACACGCTTTCTGATCGTCGCCGGAGTGGCGCTCTGCGTCGGTGCGGCCACTGCGGTCACCGGCACCATCGGCTTCATCGGCCTCGTGATCCCGCATCTTATTCGTCCGCTCACCAACCGAATGCCAAGCAGCCTTCTGCTACCCGCAGGGCTGGGTGGCGCAGCACTTCTCCTCGCCGCCGACATCGCGGCACGCATTGTGTTGCCCGCTGGCGAGCTCAATGTCGGCGTTCTGACAGCGCTGATCGGAGCGCCGTTTTTCCTGTGGCTCGTTGTCCGCGCCCGCCGGGAGATGCTGTGATGGATCTGCACGCCGACAATCTTTCTGTTACGCTCGCAAACAGACACGTGATCAGTGACATTGGCTTCAAGATCAAACCCGGTGTTCTTGTCGGTGTTCTTGGACCGAATGGCGCGGGCAAATCCACGCTCATGCGGGCGCTCAACGGCCAGCTCTCCGTCAAGGGTGACATCCGGTTCGGGGAACACGACCTGGCGGTGATCGGGCCCGCAGCGCGCGCCCGCCTCGTCGCCTATCTGCCGCAGCAACGCACCATAGGCTGGCGGCTGACCGTGCGCGATCTCGTGGCGCTCGGCCGTCTGCCGTGGCGTGCCTTTGGCCAACGCGCGAGCGCGCGCGATGAAGCGGCAATCGAGCGCGCGATGGAGATGGCCGATATCGCGTCACTCTCGCCGCGGATCGCCACCGAACTCTCTGGCGGAGAACAGGCCCGCGTCCTGATGGCGCGCGCCATCGCGCAGGAGACACCGCTTCTCATCGCCGACGAACCGGCCTCCGGCCTCGATGCCGCGCACCAGATCATGCTGATGCGATCGCTGAAAGGGCTCGCTGCAGAGGGAAAAACCGTGCTGGTTTCACTCCACGATCTGACGCTGGCGGCTCGCTGGTGCGATGAGGTCATGCTCCTGAATGAGGGAAATCTGGCCGCGCTTGGGTCGCCGGAAACCGTGTTGTCGGATGAAAACCTCGCGAGGATTTATGGCGTGACGGCCCATCGCGCACAGGATGGAAACGGCCTGATCATTGCGCCTGTGGGGCTGACCGAAACGGCACCGACCAGCTAATCGGCATTGTGAGTGGCCATTGCCGCCCTGGCATTGAGAAGACCGTCGCCGAAGTCTTCGTCACGGCCGGGCTCTCCCAGATCCACCGCGGTGCTGCGAAGCAATTCCGCAAGCGCCCTGGGAGATGCATTCTCGCCCGCATGGATCAGATTGGCAATCGCTCCAGAGACGATGGCAGCGGCAAAGGAGGTGCCCGTAACGACATCCATGCCGCCGGGTATGGGGGCCACCACGTTCACGCCCGGCGCCGAAAGATCGATGTAGCGGCCACGGTTTGCCTTCCCCATCACCCGGTCGTGCATATCGGTCGCCGTTACGGCGATCACGCCATCATAGGCTGCCGGATAACCGAAAGGCGCGCCGGGACCGTTGTTGCCCGCAGCAGCGACAAGCACCACACCGCGCGCCATCGCATTACGGCAGGCGGAAGAAAAAAGCGGATTTTCTGGCCCAACAAAGCTCATGTTCACGATCTGGGCGCCCTCTTCCACCGCCCAGTCGAGCGCCGCCAGAAGCACGCTAGTGCTGGAAACGCCCTCCTCGAAGGCCCGGGCATGGAGCAATCGCACACCCGGCGCCATACCGCGAAACGGCCCATCGCCGGCAATCAGACCAGAAATGGACGTGCCATGCTCCCGGTCTTTCACCGCCATGTCGGGGAGCGCGTCGAATACGCTTGCAACACGGCCGGCAAGGGCCGGGTGCGTCTCGTCCACAGCCGTATCGATCACGGCCACGCTCACATTCTCACCGTTCACCGCGCCGGCATCGAGTGCGATCCGTTCAAAGGCGTAGTTGACGATGCCCGCGGTCTGTTGAAGCTGGAACACATGGTTCGGCACCCGATCGGCCAGCCGGCCATCGCCTTCAAGCTGTGCAAGCACGAAAGCCACCGGGCGTCCGTCGGGTATCCCTAGGCGGGCAATGGTGCGCCCGAGCAAGGCCGAACCACGGGCCGAGCGCAGTTCCAGCCCGAATTGCGCCGCAATGGCGGCAGCCACATCCCCGTCACCGTCGAGGGTGACAAGAACCTCATCCGGCACGAAAACTCCGGAGATGGCACGCTGCGGCGCTACGGGCCTGACATTGGCTCCCACGCTCCCTGTCGTGGTGGCTGGGCTGCCGGGCGTGGCGCCATTGCCTGCCGCGCTGTCATTCGTTGCCGAAGATGCATCACCGGATGTCGCAGGCTGGGTGGGCGCATCGGCGCCCGCCCCCGGGCCAAACAGCTCCGCCAGCATCTGCGGCAGAAAGACCACATTGCGTCCGCTGGCCTCCAGCCGCGTCTGCGCTTCGTCGTCGGCGGATTCAACTGGTGTCCCTGTTTGGGCATGAGCTGAAACCGCGAAGACAACCGAGATAACAAGCCCCGCCAATAAGTGTAAAATTGACTTATTCATCGCCCGGCCTGCGTCCCGTCACGACCGATTCAACGAGTTCCGCCTGTTCGAGTGCCTCAACGATCTGATTATACTGTTCAACCGTCTCGGCATCGACGACAACACGGTACAGCCMGCCCGGCAGAGGCCCGGCGGCGATCTCGACCCCACTTTCTTCAAGCAAGGTCGAGACATCGGCCATGGAGGCATCCGCCGCGAATGTCACGAAGGCGAAGGGTGCGTTCCCGCGATCCGCCCCCGCCACGGAATATTGCTCGGTCTGCGAAAGGTTGAGCCAGACCGTCTGGCCGACGAGAATGGCGAGCGCCAGCCCGGCAGCCACCCACGCAGCCTGCACCGGCAGTGAAGGCAGAAAACCGGCCAGCCATTCCCGCAGCGAAGGTTTTGCGCTCCTGTCGGGGCCCGCCTCCTCGGCCAGCGCCCTGGAAAAGCGGGTTAACGCATCCTCTGGCGGACGGATCGCCTCATTGTCCGCGAGCGTGGCCGAATACTCGCCCTCGGCTTCGGCCAGCGAAGCCATGGCCTGCGGGTCGGAGGCAAGCCACTCCTCGACCTCGCGCAGTTCCGCGCCCGAAAGCGTTCCGTTCAGGAAGAACGGCAGCAGCGCCTCCAGCCGGTCGCGGCGGTTCGATTGTGCGTTCTCGCTCATGGCCAGCCTCGATCATATCCTGCCGCCTGCAAGGCTTCTCCAAGCTTCTTGCGGGCGTAAAACATCCTGGTTTTCACGGTAGCGGCGGGGACGGAAAGGATTTCGCCGATCTCGGTCACCGACTTGCCGTGGTAATAGGCTAAGTCGACCACGGTGCGGTGTTCTTCCGACAGTGCATTCACGAAGGAGCGCAGCGCCGCCGCCTTGTCATCCTTCATTGTGGTGACCTCTGGCGTGTCGGCGCTGTCTTCAATCGCCTCTGCCTGCCCGTCATCCAGCGCACTTTCCCGGCGCTTGCGCAAAGCCGAAAGCGCCTTGAAGCGGGCGATGCCAAGCAACCAGGTGGAGACCTGAGAGCGCGCTTCGAAGCGCGGCGCCTGACGCCACACTTCCAGAAACACTTCATTCGCAATCTCGTCCGCCATGGTTTCCGATCCCGTCTGGCGCATCACGAAACGGAAGACCCGTGCGTGATGCCGCATGAACAAGAGCCGGAGCGCCGCCCTGTCCCCACGCGCCGTTCTGGCCACGAGTGCAGCATCGGATGTCTGATCCGCAACACTCATGCCAGGCCCTTCGACAGTGTGTCGCGCGACGGTGCGTTTCGGTTCATCGCTTCCCCCAGTTTCTGAAAAGCTAGTCCATTTGCCGTTCGGTGGAAACAGAATTGCCTCCCTCTATCGACTTTGCGGTGCACATCAATGTGAACCTTTTCACAGCCTCGTCAGACAAACCCTGCAGGGTACGCATGGTGCGCACCCGGAAAGGAGTGTTCTGATGACACGGCATATCGACTGCAAATGGTCGTTCAAGCCGCCGCGGCGCGTGGCCGGGGCGGTTTTGTTGACCTTGCGTAAGCCGAGGCGTAGGCTCTCCCATGACGGGGTTGAAATGAACCTCGCTTCGGGGGGATACGCCGGAACAAGGGGAACAGGGCTCAACAATGATGCCCATCCGGCCACCTCCCGAAACGGCTTCGGGAGGCACGTTATGGGGCATAACCGGCAGTTCCCGGCACGGTGCGAAGGAAACGCACACGATCGTCCTGGCACAATCGCCAGACGCTTTCTTGAGAGCACCGCCGCCATAGCGCTCGCCGTCATGGCGGGCTTTTCATCGAGTGCACCTGCAAGCGCGCAGGAAAACGCGATCATCCAGCCGGGTTTCATGGCAGTGACCGGTTTCCCCGGCACGCTCATCCCCGGTTTCGAGGAAGGACTCCTGCCCGGTGTCGACCCGGTGGACGAAACCTTCATCGATACCGGGCGCGCTTCTCTGCGCATCTTCGACATGACCTGGCTCGGCGCCCCGCCCAGCGGGCAGGTGGTCTTTACCCCGCCGCCCTTCGAAGTGCCGGCCTCCGAAATCGGCCAGGTGTTCGGACTTGCCTATGATGACGGCAGACGGAAAGAGACCACGGCCATCGTGCCGAACCTCTATGCCGCGGCCACGTCCATGCACGGCCTCCAGATCGTCACGGAAGACGGGGACGAGGACGGGCGGCCCGAACGGCAGCGCCGCGGCGAAGCCGGCGCACGCTTCATGGATGGGCAGTTCGGCGAGAAGAATGGCGGCGGACCCGGTTCGATCTGGAAAATCGACGGTATCACCGGTGCCGTGACCCTGTTTGCCAATATCGACACCAACAGCGGCCCGGGCATCGGAAATATCGCCTTTGACCGGTCACACCGCCAGTTCTTCGCTTCCGATCTCGACAGCGGTCTCATTCACCGCATCGACATCGACGGCAATCTCATCGACACGTTCGATCATGGCGTCGACGGCAGGCCGGCACGCGGGCTCGATCCCGTGGGCGACGATGGCGCCGTGATGGACATTCAGGGTGCTGCTTTCGACGCGGAAGAGCCGAAGAGCTGGGGTTACACGCAGGAAGAGCGCCGCGTTCATGGCCTCGCCATGCACGGTGGACGCCTCTACTACGCCGTGGGCGAAGAGGCGGAAATCTGGTCCGTGGGCATCGCCCGCGACGGCACATTCGCCGGCGACCCGCGCTGGGAGCTGACGGTGGAGGCAGAGGAAGACCTTCCGGTCACCGACATCGCCTTCGACACGCGCGGCTTCATGTACCTTGCCCAGCGGGGCGAGGTCGAAAACCGCTATGACTACTCAAGCTTCGCCGACAGCGGTGAAGCATCGGTGTTGCGCTACTGGCGCGAAAGCCCTGACGATCCCGAAACCGAAAGCATCTGGGTGCCGGCACCCCAGGAATATGCAGTCGGCTTTCCCGAACCATACCGACAGGGAGCCGGCGGCATCGACCTGCAATATGGCTATGACGCCGAAGGCTTCTTCAATCGCAATGCCTGCGCCGCCACGCTGGTGAAAACCGGCGACAGGCTGCGCGACAACCCTGCCCTTGAAGACCGGCTCATCGAGGGCGGGCCACTTGCCGTTCATGGCGTGCAGCTTACGAGAAGCACTCTCGTGCGGCCAAAGAACGAGCCACCCTTCGGCTCGTGGTTTGCCGATTATGACGGGTTCTTTGAAGACCCCGAGGTCAAAGGACACGTCGGCGATGTGGAGGTCTGGCGTCCCTGTGAGGGCCGCGCCGGCTACTACGAGCCTATCCCCTATCCGGGCGACATTCCCGTCCCCGGCTGGCCGCCCGGCTTCCCGCCGCCCAACGATCTCCCGTCCTGTATCGAGCTGGAGACAGCAGCGTATTTCTGTACGCCCGCAGGGCTTGAAGCCGATCTCTACATCCATGACCGCGCCGGCATTGGTGGCGATTCGCTTTCCGCGAAATCGCTGACGCCAGGCGTCGGCGTTTCCCCGTCCAAGCAGACGGTCCCCAGCCTGGCCACGCCGTTCACACTCGGCATCAGTGGCCACATTCCTGGTGAAACCGTCGATCTCGGCCTTTGCTTCTACAGTAAGTCCGATGCCGAGGCGGGTGGCTACTTCCCCTGTTGCAAGGTGACGTTGCCGCTTGAAACGCCGCTTGAATCCTGTGCGCCGTGAGGAGGGAGAGATGATCATGTTCACTTTTCCCGCCGACCGGACCACGGTCAACAATGTCATGGAGACGATCATGAAACCCCTTGCAGAAAAAGCGCGCTCGCCGCGCTGGCTGCTGGTGGCGGGCATGGCGCTCTCCACCGCGCTCATACCGCTTTCCGGCATCAATCAGGCCAGAGCACAGGACCGGACGATCGAGGAGCTTGAGGTTCTCGAAACGCCGGGCGACGCAGAAGGCCCACGCATTGAACTTGAACCGGAAGTGCCCGAGGTCGAGCCTGATCTGACGCCTTTCCTTGAAAAGCGCGGAACACAGCTCAATTGCGATTATGTGGAATACCGCCTGCGCCTCGGCGTGCGCGGCACACCTGATATGATCGCCCACCCCGGCCTCGACGCGTTTCTCACCAATGTAACCTTCGAGTTTACCGATCAGCTTCCCGCCAATCTGTCGATTGTCGACGCCACTTTCAGCGGCGACATCATCGGTGTCGGCGGTGGAGCCGTTCCACCCCATGTGGTCAGCACAAGCGCTACCCTTGATGACACGCTCACCCAGTCGGACTTCCATCTGTCCGCCGCCGATCTCGACGGCGACGGCAGTCTGACCGAGCGCGCCATCGACATCACCATCAAGGCAAAGATCGACCAGACGGCGTTCCCTGCCGCAACCAATGTCGATAATCAGGCCAATGTGGCCGTGATCCGCACGGCAACCGGCGGGCTTGTCGCCACCATTCCGTCGCACGATCCCGCCCTGCCGGACGACGGTGACTGGAAGACGGGCGATCCAACGACAATCACCATCGACGTCACGGATTGCGATCCGCCACCGCCTCCCCCTCCGCCCGGCGACGGGCCGGAAGAGGCCTGTTTCTCGGTCGAGACCGGCGAGGTGGACTGCCTTCCCGGCGGCGGTGCCTATATCTACCGCATGGATGTCGGCCCGGAGATGGCAGGCAATGTCGTCACGGTGACCTCCACCACGCCCGGCATCACCATCGATCCGCCGAGCCAGCCCGTTCCGGCCGGCGGTGGCACGCTCGAATGGGAGATCACCGGCGCGCTGCCCGGCGATACGGTGCATCTGATCGTCACCGGCATCGAGACCTATGCGGGTCCGGCCGAGGGCGTTGGGCTGTGCTGTTCGCAGGTGGTCGATATTGAGATTCCCGAAGACCTCGAATGCCCGCCCGACGATGAAGGCGAGCCCGATATCAAGGTCGAGAAGCGCGCCGATGAGGCCGAATGCGAGATCGACGGTTCGTGTGATTTCACCATTCGCGTCTCCAACGCGGGTGACGCACCTTACACCGGCAAGATCGTTCTGGATGAGGTGACGACACCCGGCAGCGCGGCGGTGGTCTCGGGACCCAACGCCCCTTGGACCTGCGTTCCGATGGCAAGCCCCATGTCGTGTGAACACCCCGAAACGACGCTCAATCCCGGCGAATTCGTGGAGCTGAAACTCGGCTTCCAGCCCGGACCGGCATGGAGCTGGAGCGCGATCCGCAACTGCGCCGAATATGACTACACGGCCAGCGGCAAGGATCCGTTCGGCGATCCGACCAACGACAAGGCCTGCGCCACAATCGCGATCTGCCTGCCGGGCGATCCGGCGTGCACGCCGCCAGAGAACGACATTCCGGATATCGCCGTTCGCAAGCGGGCCGATCCTTCGGTCTGTACGCCAGATGGTCTCTGCACCTACGTCGTGACCATCCTCAATGCAGGCGCCACACCGATCAACGGTCCCGTCAGCTTCGTGGACACGTTCCCGGCGGGTGATGTCGCCTCGGCATCGTTCAGTCCGTCACCGCCCTGGTCGTGCGCACCGCTCTCCGGCAACACGTTCCAATGCGATCACCCGGGCCTGAACCTCGTGCCGGGCGCATCGACGGACATTCTCGTGACCACAATCGTCGGCGACTATCCGACAAACGAGGTCGAGAACTGTGTGGAGGTGACCGCGCTTGAAGGCGAAACCGATCTCGCCAACAACGAGGCCTGTGCAACGGCGACCATACCGGGCATCCCGGGCGGCCAGCCGCAAATGCGCATCCAGAAGACCTGTGAGCCCACCGTGTCGCTCGCCGAAGGTGTGTCCTGCCGGATCACTGTCAGCAATGCCGGAACCGCCGCACCGGTCGGCCCGGTTCGCGTCAACGACGCGGCCGAGATCATCGGCAGCGGTGCACCGGTCGACATCCAGACGGTCACGCCTGACGGTCCGGAATGGTCGTGCGGCGCGGTGCCTGCGGCCAATCTTACCTGCGAGATTCCTGGCGCCGTCATGACACCTGGAACCGCGCGGCACTTCGATGTGACGGTCAATGTCTCACCCAATGAGCGGTTCGAGAACTGCGCACGCGGTTCCTTCGGCCCGGCTCCGGGAGACGACATCGTCTATCCCATCGGCGAGGCCTGTGCTGAAGGCGGTACCCAGATCTCGGTCGAGAAAACCGGCGATGCAGAGTGCCTGCTTGGCGAGCCCTGCACGTTCCAGATCACCATCCGCAACGAAGGTCCGTCATCGATCTCCGGTCCGGTTCGCATCGGCGATGCGCTTCGGGTTGAAGGGTTTGGCGGCGTACCGGCCCGGATCATCTCCGTGAACCCGCCTTTCGGCTGTTCGCCGGAGCCGACCGAGCTTCCCTTCGCCTGCGAAGCCGACCTCACCCTTGCCAGTGGCGAAAGCCGCACGCATGAGGTGGTTGTCGAGCTGCCGGAAGATGGCGGGCTCGCCAACGCGGTGGGCAATGGTGCATCGGGACGCAACTGTGCAGCGGTGATCGACCGTGGAGCGGATGTGCGCACCGCGCCGTCCCTCTCAGGTGCGCCGGATGGTGCTGGAGATGGCCGTGCCTATGACTGCCACGACTTCACGGTTCTGGCGGATGAGGATGAGGACCAGCAATGTTCGCCGGGTCTCGTTCTCAACAATGACGGGCGCTGTGTCTGTCCGGAAGGCACCACCTTCCGCAACGGCCAGTGCGTCGGCACGCAGACCGCTCCGGTTCCGCTGCCCACGCCGCGGCCAACACCGCCGCGCGAGCCCGATCCGAAGCCGCAGGCAGATCCCCGGCCGCAATGCCGGCTCCTGCCGGGCCAGATTCGCACGCGCGACGGTCGCTGTGTCTGCCCTCGCGGAACGCGCCTGACCAACGGCCGCTGCGTCAAGCCGCAGGTCCAGCGCGAATGCCCGCGCGGCACGACGGGCACGCCACCCAACTGCCGGCCGATCCGCCAGCAGTGCCGCCTGCTTCCGGGCATGATCCGCACCCAGGACGGACGCTGCGTCTGTCCGCGCGGAACACGTCTGGTGGCCGGAGCCTGCCGCAAGCCAGAGGTGCAACGCCAATGCCCGCCGGGAACCACGGGGCGCTTCCCGAATTGCGCACCCATAGTGCAGCCGCGCTGCCCGCGTGGAACGACTGGCACGTTCCCCAACTGCCGCCCGGTTGTGCAGCGCCGCTGCCCGCAGGGCACCACGGGAACCTTCCCGAACTGTCGCCCGGTCGTGCAGCGCCGCTGCCCGCCCGGCACCACGGGCAAGTTCCCCAACTGCCGGCAAATCCGCGTGACGCCGCCGGTCAACCGAGTGCCCCGGCAGCAGCTTGATCGCCCCCTGCGCATCAACCCGCAACTCCTGCGGCCGCGCGACAAGGGCAATCAGCTCCAATAACGGGAAACACCTTAAAAATGCCCCGCCGGGTTCTCCGGCGGGGCGCTTATCCTCCACCCACCGCGCAAGACATTACTCCCCCACGGCCTGGTCCAGATCAAAACTCGAATATCCCGGTGGACGGACTTTCCCGGTGATCACCCGGGTTTCAATTTCCAAACGGTACCGACCACCCCATCGGCGCCAATGGTTTGCAATCCGCTTTTCAACCCACGCAAGGCGATGTCTCGCAAGCGTTCGGCTGCCTTCTTCATCCAGATAGCTCACCCGCAGCACGGAGGGTTCCCGGTCGAGAATCTCGATCAGCTGATCGACAGCGGAGAGCCAGTTCTGTCTCAGCGCACTTCTTCCTCGTACGAATGCGTCACTGCGAAGATCAAGCCGCACCATACGCTGGATCGATGCACCAAAATTGATTTTGGTCATCTTGCCGGCGGTCAGTCGAACCACGCGCACATTTTCCGTCGTCAGGCGATAGCCTGAAGGCAGGGTTCGGGCGTCGAGCTTGACGACGAAGTTGGTCCCCAGGCGGTGATCCGGCAGCGCCGCGCACGGTATATGAAAGCGGCCCGCCGCGTCGGTTGTTATCAGCCGCCCCTTCACAGCGGCCAATCGCACCCCCGGCAATCCCGGTTCCCCCTCGTCCGGATACCCGTTGCTGTTTCTATCGTCGAAAACTTTCCCGATCACGTCACCACAATCGAAAACCGGCTCCTCTTCTATCCGGACACTGGCTTTGGCTTCGGAGGTTATCGGGCGACCGAGCGGATCGGTCAGAACCGCAGTGTTGACATAGACACCTGGACCGATAGAGGCCGGCGCATTCATGCTCAGGCGAATTTCGATCGAACTCTGCGCCTCCAGAGAAATGTCATCGAAGCGAAGCAAGCGACCGTTCACGACTGGGTCCGCAGGTGCCCTATCCACCTGTGCAGAGCCCTCAATATAACGAAACCCGGGCGGAAGCTGATCTTCAACTTTCAACCCTCGAACGGGTCCGTCGCTATTGTTGGTCACCACGATCGTAAATGGTGCCTGCTCTCCCCGGCGGATACTGGTCCTGTCTGCGGTCTTGCTGATCGTGAGGTTGCCCGCCCCGGCCGGTAAAGTCAGAGGAAGCGCGCTTTCGTTCGAAGCCAGGGAAAATGCCTCACCGCCGCCATCCAGCACTGAGCCATGTGCGGTTGCTGTATTCGTGACCGCTTCGGCGGTTCCGGCACCATTCTCGATGTCAGCCTGTGTAAGCAGATAGTTAGCGGAAAAATGCCCGATCTCGCCCACCGCCAGAGATTGCGTTTCCGGTTGTATGTCAGACAAGCGGCCATTCGCGGGATGCCCGTTGAATTCCGGACCATTGTCCTCGATCCGAATGTCGCTCACAGGAAGCTTACCGGTATTGGTGACCTCAAACGCGTATTGGATAACATCACCGGGCGAAGCCAGGCCGTCGCCATCCATGTCCGAAAATCCTCCGGTTTTGGCCAGGCTCAGACCCGGAAACTGGAGAGGCAGGACAACGCACTGTTCCGAGGGACAATCCGGGTCTGCCTCAGTGGGAATTTTGGCGAAGTTGACGACTGTATCAGCCGGTTGTACGAGCCGTTCGACCACGGATGCTTCAACCCTGAGAACGAGTTGCCCGCTGGTGCCCCCCTCGCGCTGCGGAACGGTCAAACCTGTCCACTCGACAGTGCCGCTGCTGTAGCGGCCACCATGACTTGCAGCCACAAACCGCAGATGCGGATCCAGAACATCGAGAACGGAAAAGTCAGTGGCGGCGCTGCCGGCGTTGGTGAGCACGATCTCGAATGTCAGGGTCTCGCCAAGTTCGGCCAGTCCGGGAACCCCGCCTCCCTCCGATACAAGCGATTTGGAAACGCTTACATCCGGAGGAATGTGGTTTGCGGTGCTGCAGGAGGCACACTCTCCACTGCTTGCAACCACACTGTTGGACAGGGTTACCGGTGCGTCCTCGGCTACAATTGCCGTGTAGCTGATGCTATGGGTCCCGGCCGGTGTTCCCGCCGGAAGCTTGAAAGAAAGTTCCGGTTCACCACCCGTGTCCGCTTCGAACGAACCGGCGCTCACAACACTGCCGAAGGTGAGCCCGGATCCGAGCGTATCGGTTAATTCGAGATCCTGCGTTGTCGTTCCGTCTACGACCACCGTCGTCAACGTATAGGTCAGCGTGTCTCCAATCTCGACGGATGCACCGTCGCCCACATCCGACGTCTTTGCCGTGCCGAGCCGGACCAGCGGATTTGCCGTTGCGCAGGACCTGCATTCGCCCACATCTGCGACCACCGCGTTGGACAGCGCTCCCGAAGCACCGTCCGACACCGTCGCCGTATAGGACACACTGTAGGTCCCCGCTGCGGTACCGGAAGCAAGCGTGAAAGAGAGCTCAGGCGCACTTCCCACGTCAGCTGAAAATGCTCCCAGAGCCGTCACACTGCCAAAGTCGAGCCCCGCTCCCAGCGTATCGGTCAGGATCAGGTCCTGTGTCGT
>NZ_CP051236.1:3184191-3704191 GCF_017794765.1 Nitratireductor sp.
ACACCGTCGCCCACATCCGATGTTTTGGATGAGCTCAGCTCAACAAGCGGATTCGCGGTCGTGCAAGAAGAGCAATCGCCGATGTTGGCCACCGCACTGTTCGAAACCGAGCCTGCCGCACTGTCCGACACCGTCGCCGTATAGGACACGCTGTAAGTCCCCGCCGGCGTTCCAGAAGGAAGCGTGAACGAAAGCTCAGGCGCGCCGCCTGTGTTCGGAGTGAACGTGCCCGGCGCCGTCACACTGCCAAACTCCAGCCCCGCCCCCAACGTATCGGTCAGGACGAGGTCCTGTGTTGACACTCCGGCTACGACAACAGTCGTCAGCGTATAGGTCAGAGTATCTCCGACCTGAACACCTACGCCGTTGCCGACATCGACAACCTTCGAAGTGGTGGTTCTTACAAGAGGATTCGTTGTGGTGCATGAGCTGCATTCGCCAAAATCGGCACTAGCAGCATTCGAGACCGAGTCCGAAGCGCTCTCAGACACTGTCGCCGTGTAGGATACGCTGTGCGAACCGGCCGGCGTGCCGGCAGGAAGTTTGAATGTCAGGGTCGGTGCACCGCCCGTATCGGGGTCAAACACCCCCGGTGCCGTGACGCTGCCAAACTCGAGCCCCGCTCCCAGCACGTCGGTAAGGACAAGCTCTCGCGTCGTCGTTCCTCCCGTCACCTCGGTGGTCAGCGTGTAGGTGATCGTGTCACCCGCCTGAACGCCAACCCCGTCCCCCACATCCGAAGCCTTCGACGTGCTGAGCTCAACAAGCGGGTTCGTGGTTGTGCAGGGAGAGCACTCACCCACATCGGCCACAACACTGTTCGAAACCGAGCCCGCCGCACTGTCCGACACCGTCGCAGTATAGGTCACACTGTAGGTGCCTGCTGCTCTGCCGGCAGGAAGCGTGAACGAGAGGGTCGGCGCGCTGCCTGTGTCCGGAACGAAGGCCCCCGGCGCCGTCACGCTATCAAAGTCGAGCCCTGCTCCCAGCGTATCGCTCAGAACGAGATCCTGTGTCGTATCGCCACCCGTCACCTCGGTTGTCAGCGTGTAGGTGATCGTATCCCCCGCCTGAACACCAACACCGTCGCCCACATCCGATGTTTTGGATGAGCTCAATTCAACAAGCGGGTTCGTGGTTGCGCAGGGGGAGCACTCACCCACATCGGCGACGGCACTGTTCGAAACCGATCCTGCCGCACTGTCAGAAACCGTCGCCGTGTAGGACACGCTGTAGGTTCCCGCTGCGGTACCGGAAGGAAGCGTGAACGACAGGTTCGGCGCGCTGCCTGTGTTCGGAGCGAAGGCCCCCGGCGCGATCACGCTGTCGAAGTCGAGCCCAGCCCCCAGCGTGTCCGACAGAACCAGATCCTGCGAGGTCGTCCCTCCCGTCACGTCGGTCGTCAGCGTGTAGGTGATCGTGTCACCTGCCTGAACACCAACACCGTCGCCCACATCTGACATCTTGGAGGTGCTCAGCAAGACCTTCTGATTGATTACCGCGCAGTCGATCTCGCTGTCGACCGCAACAGCTTCGGAGGAGAGCGTGAAGGAGTTTTCATCGAACGAAACCGTTCCCCCCGCCCCCATCCCCTGACAGATAACATCATCCAGAACCCAGTTGGGCGGCAGGGTCTCTGAAATGACTGTTTCGACACCGACCTCTGACAGGATCTGCTTGTTCCCCGGCTCAGCGACCCCTTCAGAGATGGTGGTGATGGTCTGGCTTTCCCAACCATTGTTCCCTGTGAACGTGAAGGTGCCCACATCGTCAAAAGTGGTCTTGCGAACCGTCAGTCTTGGCAGTTTGACGAACTCAACGGTGCCCTGCGCCTGATCGTTGGACTGGTCATAATCATCGTTCGACGGGTCGGCGTCTCCATCGGGCACAGCGCGATCGAGCGTGGCAACAAGTGGAAAGCTTCCGGAAACGGCATCCGGATTTGCGACCAGAGGGATGGTGAACGCTATGGTGCCGCCAGTGCCCCCGGGGGTTGGCGCGGGAGAAAGCGGCGAGCTCACCGCACAGGAGACCGTTTGTCCCGAAACCGTGCACCCGGGCACCGGACTGGCCGTCCACCCGGTCGGCACGGAAACAGTGATGGCGAAACCGTCCGACGCTTCTGCGGTACCGGGACCAAGGTTGGTGGCACTCACGCTCATGTCCATCGTGTCACCGGGCGCGTTGTAAACGCCTGCCGGTGCGGAGATGGAAATCGATAGATCCGGACGACCGGAAACCAAAAGGGAACAGGTGCTGTCTTCTCGGTTGATGTGTTCAATCTTGCTCACACAACCGCCTGTTTCCGCAAATGAGTTAGCGGGAATACCCGTTGGCCTCTGCGAGGCCGTGGCTCCGTAACCGGATCCTGGTAACACAAAAACCTCGTTGCTGGAGGCGTAGTCTGTGGGGTCGTTGCTGGACGGAACGAGATATGGCTCGACATGTTCACCCGAAAGTCCGCTTCCATTGTCGAGAAGAACGTCGTCTTTCGTCAGGTTGACCAGCCAACCGGAACCGCCAATGGTCTGGTCCCAGGCAAAATCGGAAAAACTCAAAGCCGCCGAATGGCGGGCCTGCTCCAAATGTCCGCAATAGACATTGATACCATCATACCCGCGCCCTCCGGCCTGCCTATGAACCCCCGAAGCTGCACGATAGGCTTCGTTGTCGCAGAACCAACCCCGGAAAATATGGCGCCCGTTGCCTTCATTCACACCAACAGTTTGCTCCGATGCCGTAGTGACCGTACTGACAGAAACCCAATCCGACGCACCCAGTTGAAGAGGACGGCACGCCATTCGCAAACTGGAAGCCCATGGGTATCTATTCGGAGGTACGATCCGATCGTAACCTCCTAACTGATGAACAATCTGCCCGGATGCACAGTATCCATGTCGCTCGGTTGTTCGATTTGGATATGCATAACCGGAAACCTCCGGAGTCCCGTCAACAGAAGTGTTGATCGTCTCGACAGACCCGTTGGGAAGAACTGATATGGAGGCGCAATAAAGTCCGACTTGAGCTGTCATGCCTCGCACATTCAATCCCGTGGAGACGTCAGCGTGATAGAGCCCTCGGAGTACTGTACCGGCCGGACACTGGTAACCCTCAACCGATCCTTTATTCGAGCCGATCGTGCCTACGTAGTCGCCATCCCCTCGGAAACCGATGCCAATTTGTGAAAAGGCAAAGTTCGAGAAAAGACAAAACACAAATAAAAATACGGATCGCAGTAATAGTCTATCCACCGGAAACACCAGTCGTTGGGAGTCCTTGGATTAATAAAATTTTAACCAGTTATGATGAAAAAACCGGGGCGATCGACCGGAATAGACCCGCATCGCCAACAGTGTGGTCGATGGTGGGCCCGGAGGGACTCGAACCCCCAACCAAGCGGTTATGAGCCGCCGGCTCTAACCAATTGAGCTACAGGCCCGGTGGGCGATGGATTAATTGCTTTTTTCCCGTCGCACAAGTCATCTTGCCGCAATCGATACACAATCCATCGCTAGGTGGCTTTTCGGGACATCGCAAAAGGAGTTTTCCATGACCAGAACCGTTTTCCCCGCCGTGCTCGCTGCTCCCATGCTTGCCGTTTCTCTTTTCAGCGCTGTTCCAGCTTCTGCAGATGAAAGGGACAGCCGAATCATCGTGACGGGCGAGGGAGAAGCCGCTGTCAGCCCCGATATGGCGATCCTTACCATCGCCGTCGTACGCGAAGCCGAGACGGCGCGCGACGCTCTTGATGCGAACAGTCAGGCAATGACCGCCGTGATCGATGCGATGAAGGAAGATGGCATTGAGGCGCGTGATCTGCAGACCGGCGGTCTGTCCATCAACCCGCGCTATGTATATCCGAACGAAAAGAATGACGAGAAGACGCCGCGGATCGTGGGCTACGAAGTTGGCAATACGCTGACCGTACGCATCCGTGATCTCGAGAAGGTCGGCGCAGTTCTTGACCGTTCGGTCACTCTGGGCGTGAACCAGGGCGGTGGTCTGAGCTTTACCAACGACGATCCATCCCAGGCCATCACCGAGGCTCGAAAACGAGCCGTCAGGGACGCGCTCGACAAAGCGAACACACTGGCTGAGGCTGCCGGGGTGAAATTGGGCGATATCGTCGAGATCTCAGAGCAGATGCATCAGCGCCCTCCAATGCCCTATGCCGGCAAGGCTGTTCGAATGCAGGCCTCCGCCGAGGCTGTGCCAGTGGAAGCGGGCGAGAACACCTATCAGGTGCAGGTCAATGTGACCTTTGAACTCGACCGGTAAACCGGGCGCTCAAATATTAGAATCGAAAGCCGCCAGCGCAAACCGGCGGCTTTCTCGTATTATCGTCGATCAATCCACACTCAACGGATCACCGGGGGATCACCGGGGGATCACCGGGGGATCACCGGGGGATCACCGGACACCGTGGTGCACGGGCGAAGACAACATGCTGCCGTCCCCAATGCGTGCGGCCTGCCACGCGAATGATGTTGCGATTGGCCCTGACCACCCGGGCACGCCGGATACCCATGCGTTCTGCCTTGCGCACTGCCTGCCTTGGCGTGCAGGTGCGATAATGGCCGCGAGGACGTTCGGCCCGGTGGCTGCGGGCACTGTTGCCGTAAAGGTAACCGCCCGAGGGGCCACCAATGCCAAAGCCGAAATAAAGGCTGTCCGCCTGAGCTGTCGCAGGTGCGGCAACCAGCGTGCCCAACCCAATCATTGCTGAAAGTGTGGCGATCTTCAGTTTGTGAAACATTGTGTTCTCCTTGGTGCTCGGGACCCTCGCGCGCCCTTCATGGAGATCACATTGTCAAACCACGCCTGAACCGTTCAGGAACAGGCTGTTCATATGGCATTCAGCCAACGACCGACAAAGCCGCGTTCCACTGTACCGGGTTGCGCTGCTCGCTGATCCTTGTGATTTCGCCGCCATCGATCTCGAAAAACATTCCGCCGGGGAGCGCATAAGTCTGCCCCGCCGCCTCCGGCAGGCCTTCTGCGGTTGCCCGATAGGTGCCGCGAACCGTGAACTCGGCGGCCGCACGAACACCGCCAGGGGCGTTCATCACGGTGGTGTCTGCAAGCCGCTCATCGAAATGCCGTGCCTTCAGTCCGAGACGCCAACGCAGTTTCTCGCGCCCGATCTCCCGCTCGCCGTCAAATGGATCATGCGCCACATCCTCGCTTACCAATGCCAGAGCTGCCTCGTGGTCGTTGGCGTTCAAGGCATCCAGAAAAGATTGCACCAGGCTGCGCGCCTCTTCCTCGGACATCGTCATCACTCCTCATTCATAAAGCACCCCGGAAGGAAACATCGAATGATGTCTATGGTTCCTCGTCCAGGATGAACGCAAAATAGTCTTCCGGCTCCGCCAATTGATCTTCGTTGGTCTTCACACGGCCACGAATGGACACGCCGGCCTCGTGCACGGTGTTGGGATCGCCCGAAACCAGCGGATGCCACCAGGGGAGATCCCTCCCCTCCGCCACGAGGCGATAACCGCATGTGCTGGGAAGCCAGGGAATGCTGCCCACATTGTTCGGTGTCAGCCGCACGCAATCGGGAACGCGTTTCAGCCGGTTCCCATAGTCGCTGCACCGGCACGTCTCGCCATTGAACAGGCGGCACCCCACACTCGTCCAGTATATCTCAGCGGTCTCTTCATCCTCGAGCTTGGCGAGGCAGCATTTGCCACAGCCGTCGCAAAGAGCTTCCCATTCCTGGTCGTTGAGCTCTGCGAGCGTCTTGGTCTTCCAGAATTCTTTGGTTGTCATGCTCGAGCTTTGAACCGCCAGGCATCGCGCGTCAAGCATCGTGTCCGCCCCGTTTCAGACACGTTCTCATCACGTCGCGGTCATGCTTTCACACGCTCCGGTTTCAATCCCGCAAAAATGGGAACCGAACGCCATTGAAGCGGTTAAAGCGGCGATGGGACGCCTGCATACAGGAGAGATTTTATGACGACGCGAAAGCGGATCATGACGACAACCGCCCTCGGTCTGCTCATTGCGGCCGGACCTCTGGCGACACAGCACAGCATTGCAACCGAGCGCTCCTCCGGCGTGGTGCTGGCACAGGCCGAAAAGCCCAAGGGCATGACCGAAGAAGCCTGGCGCGCCCTTTTGAAGAAGCGCGGCAACAAAAAGCAGAAGGAAGAAGCCCCGGTGGAGGGCGAGGATGCACCCGCGTCGGAAGCCGGGACCGAGTCCGAACCCGCGGCACCCCCGCCGGCAGCTGAAACGGAAACCGATCAACCCGCTGCAACGGAAGAACCTCCCACCGAGAAAGCCTCTGGAGCCGACCGCGATGCTGCGGCTGAGGAGGCGCCTTCCGATAACGAGGTGTCCGAGGAACAGCCCCCCGCCCCCGTTGAACCCGAAGCCGCTGAAGAAGCGCCGCCTGCGGAGAACATGCCCGCTGAGGAGAAGCCTGCCGTTGAAACCCAAAAGGCCTCTCCGGACGCGGAGGAAGATGCTGAGCCAAAACCCGAGCCCGAGGCGGCCTCAGAAGCAGCGCCTACCGATACGGATGCGCCGGCAGAGCCTGCGCCTGCCCCTCGTGCGGATGAGGTTGAAGATGCACCTGTAGAAGAGGTGGTTCCGGCTGAGAGCCAGCCCTCTGGTGAGGCAAAGGAAGCCACTCCCGCAATCCCGGAAGAGCCTGCGAATGAAACGGACCAGGCTCAGCCAGAGAGCGACACCCAGCCTGAACCGCAGGCTACCGAGCCCCTGCCTGAAAACGCCGCTCCTGTTCTGGACAGTGAAAAGGAGCCGGAGGCCGAAGGTGAAGCACAGACCCGCACTCCGGCCAAAACGCCAGATGCGGACAGTGCCCCCGATACGGATAGCGCCGAAGCTCCCACAGAATCGCAGCAGGCACCCATGCCTGAAAGCGACGCCGAGGCACAGACAGACGCTATCAACCCTGAAACGCTTCGCAGCGAAATACGCAACATTCTTGAAGAGAGGGGCGAACGCATTGAAATGGGTCAGACACGCGAGGAACGCCGCGAACGCCGGCGTGAACTGCGAGAGCGGCGTGAAACCGCAGAGGTCGTGCGCGAGTTCAACGACAACCGGACGATCATTCAGATCAACAACCAGGTTTTCGTTGAAAGTCAGGACAGCGACCGGCTTATCCGCGACGATGACGAAGTTTATTATGAAGAACTGCCACGCGGCCGTGTGCGCGAGGTCGTAACACGTCC
Organism: Nitratireductor sp.; assembly: GCF_017794765.1. Classification (GTDB taxonomy): domain Bacteria; phylum Pseudomonadota; class Alphaproteobacteria; order Rhizobiales; family Rhizobiaceae; genus Nitratireductor. The sequence continues at coordinate 3,191,400 of NZ_CP051236.1, forward strand.
CAACGGCGTTCGCCTGATCACGGTTCGCAACCGTTATGGCGATGTCATCCGCCGCGTGCGGGTTACGCCGGACGGACGGGAACAGGTCCTCGTCTTCGTGCCGGACGAACGGCTCGAAACCGTCGACCGGTGGCACGACCCGGCCCGCGAATTGCCTCCGCTCCGCCTGACAATCCCCGTGAGCGAGTATATTCTGGAGGCTGAGCAGGTGGAGGATCCCGAGCGCTATTACACCTTCCTGGAGCAGCCTCCGGTAGAACCGGTGCGGCGGATATACTCTCTGGAAGAGGTGAAGCGCACCGCGCGACTGCGCGATATGGTTCGCCGTATCGATCTCGATACCGTCGAATTCGCCTTTGGCTCAGCCGATATCGAAGAAAGCGAAATTGACGAGCTCGAGGCGATCGCCACCGCCATTCAACGCATGCTGGACGAGAACCCCGCCGAAACTTTCCTCATAGAGGGCCATACGGATGCAGTCGGTTCCGACCTTGCCAATCTGGCACTCTCGGATCGCCGGGCCGAATCCGTCGCCCGCGCCCTGACGGATGTGTTCGGCATTCAGCCGGAGAACCTCGTCACTCAGGGCTATGGCGAACGCTACCTCAAGATCAATACACAGGAGCGCGAACGCGAAAACCGGCGTGTGGCCCTGCGGCGTATTACCCCGCTTGTCGCACCGGTGGCCAGCGCCAGATAAGCCGTGAAGGCTTTCCGTCCGCCCCATGCTCTGGCAGCGGGCTGGCGAAAGGAGCCCGGTCGGATGTTCCCTCCTCCGGCCGGGCTTTGCTTTGTCTTTCAAATCTGCAAGATGCCTTCGAATTCAATGTCGCTCAAAGGAGTTCCATCATGAAGCGCAACGGCCTGCATGGTGTTATCGCCGCCGTCCCAACTCCTGTGACAGCGTCGGGAGATCCGGACACGGCCCGTTTTCTGCGCCATGCGCAATGGGCACTGGACAATGGCTGCGATGCGCTGAATGTGCTCGGCACGACGGGCGAAGCCAATTCGTTTGGGGCTGAACAACGCACCGCTCTCATGGAAGCAGCCGTCGGCGCCCTCGACAGCAGCAGACTGATGGTTGGCACGGGCACCCCGGACCTGAAGACGGCAGTCGCGCTGACCCGGCGCGCCCATGAACTCGGCTTTGCCGCAGCGCTGGTTTTGCCACCTTACTATTACAAGGGAGTGAGCGATGACGGTCTGTTCGCCTGGTTCGAGCGACTGATCTCCGGCACGTCCGGAAACCCCATTCCCGTCTATCTTTACAATTTCCCGCAGATGACGGGCATCACCTTCTCCCCGGCCCTTGCCCGCCGTCTGAAAGAGGCATTCCCTGATCGCATAGCCGGTGCGAAAGACAGTTCAGGCGATCTCGACTATGCTTCCGAACTGGCAAAGATCAGTGATTTTGCCGTCTTCCCGAGCAACGAAGCCTCAATTTCGAAGGCGGAATCTGAAAATTACGCCGGATGCATTTCAGCAACCGCCAGCGTGACCGCGCCGCTTGTTGCAAAACTTTGGGCCGAACCCACCAATGATGATGCCCTGGAGGCGGCGTCCAGTGCACGCACCGCAATATCGGCGCACCCACTCATTCCCGCGGTTAAATACCTGACTGCGAGACTGCATGGTGACGCAGGCTTTGCCGCTCCGCTGCCACCGCACATGCCGCTCTCAAACGAGCAGAAAGCGGCACTGGACGAGATTCCTCTGTGAACCGGCCGGCGGCATTTCCGCGATGCGATCTGCCGCCCGCCGGCCTCCTGTTCTGTGAATACCGGCTGCCCGTCAGCCAGCCTTTTCGCCGATCTCGGAGATACCGCCATTGGCTGCAGACCATTCAAGCGGCTTGTTGAGAAACTTTTCCACTTCATCGAGCGTCTTCTCGTCGAAAAGCTTGTCTGTGCGCGCCACCTGCAGCACATCCCACCAGGTGGTGAGGTAGTGAAGCCGCATACCCGCGTCTTCCAGACGCTTGGGAGTGTCCGGAAATATCCCGTAGTAAAAGACGGCGAAAGTGTCCGTCACTTCGGCGCCAGCCTTGCGCACGGCCTCGGCAAATTTGAGCTTGCTCCCGCCATCCGTGGTCAGGTCTTCCACCAGAAGCAGCCGCGCACCTTCATTCAGATTGCCTTCGATTTGGGCATCGCGTCCAAAGCCCTTGGGCTTCTTGCGCACATAGAGCATGGGCAGGCCGAGCTTGTCAGAGAGCCAGGCAGCAAAGGGAATGCCTGCCGTCTCGCCTCCGGCCACCGCGTCGAACTTTTCGAACCCGGCATCCCGCAGAACGACCGAGGCCGCAAAATCCATGATCGCGGAGCGAATACGCGGATAGGAAATCAGCTTCCGGCAGTCGATGTAGACCGGGCTCTTGAGCCCTGAAGTGAACGTATAGGGTTCATCAGCCCGGAAATGAACCGCCTTGATCTCTATCAGCATCTTGGCCACGGTCTCGGCAATCAGGGCGCGGTCGGGGAATGTGTTGGCGAACATGGCTGGCTCTCGGTTGGTGACGCGGCTTTCAGCTATCAGGATTGAACGCCGGGCGGAAGTTTTTCCGACAATATTCCGGTGGATGGCTTTGCGCCATTCATCTCATAATTTTCTCGACGCACCATGTCGGAATGCTTCAAGCTCTGACGTCTTCCAAACGAGAAAGGAACTGGAATGCTCTACGCAATTCTCTGCTACCACAATGAAGACGTCGTCATGTCCTGGTCCAGGGAAGAGGACGATGCTGTGCTCGCCAAGCGTCGGCGTGTCCAGAAGGAGCTGGTCGAGACGGACCGCATGGGCCCGGCAATCCGTCTGATGCCCACATCCGCGGCAACGACGATCCGGGCTTCGGGAAGCGATCAGCTCGTACTCGACGGCCCCTTCGCCGAAACCAAGGAACAGTTGCTCGGTTTCTACGTCGTGGATTGCGAGAATCTGGAGGAGGTCGTCGATTTCGCCAAACGCCTGAAAGAGGGCGAGAGCGTCACATTCGAAGTTCGCCCGATACAGATTTTTGAGAAAGGCACTTTGCCTGAGAGGGAAGCGGCTCCCAAATGACCGAACTCGCCTGGATCGAGAATGCGCTCACAAGCTCGCGCCCGCAGGCTATGGGCGCACTTCTACGCTATTTTCGCGATCTCGACCGAGCCGAGGAGGCTTTCCAGGAGGCGTGTCTGCGGGCGTTGAAAAACTGGCCGATCAAGGGCCCGCCCCGCGACCCGACCGCCTGGCTGATTTTCGTCGGTCGCAATGCAGCGCTGGATGGCGTAAGGCGCGACAGCCGCAGCACTGCACTACCCTCCGAAGACAGGATATCGGATCTCGACGACGTCGAGGCCGACATGGCCGAACGGCTGGACGATGCGCACTACCGCGACGATATCCTGCGGCTGATGTTCGTCTGCTGCCATCCCGATCTTCCGGCAACACAGCAAGTGGCGCTCGCATTGCGCATCGTCTCGGGGCTCAGCGTACGCGAGATCGCCAGCGCCTTTCTGGTGGGCGAAAAGGCCATGGAGCAACGCATTACCCGCGCCAAGCGTCGGGTAGCCGAGGCAAACGTTCCCTTTGCCGCACCCAACGCCGTCGAGCGCTCCGAACGGCTCGGATCGGTCGCAGCGATGATCTATCTGGTTTTTAACGAGGGTTATTCCGCAACCAGCGGCGCGGAAGTCGTGCGCTCCTCGCTGTGCGATGAGGCCATCCGGCTTGCCCGCCTGTTGCTGCGGCTTTTCCCTTCCGAACCCGAGATCATGGGGCTCCTCGCCCTCATGCTTCTCCAGCACGCCCGCAGTGCCGCCCGCACGGATGCGGATGGCAATGCCGTTCTGCTTGATGACCAGGATCGGACACTCTGGAACCGCACCGGCATTGAAGAGGGACTGGCCCTGGTGGACAAGGCTCTGCGCCACGGACGGCCCGGCCCCTATCAGGTGCAGGCGGCAATTGCGGCACTTCACGCGCGTGCCCGCACGCCGGTAGAAACCGACTGGGAAGAAATAGACCTTCTCTATCAGATGCTGGAAAGCCAGACGCCGTCACCTGTCATCACGCTCAACCGCTCGGTCGCAGTATCCAAAATTCGCGGACCCGAAGCCGCGTTACGATTGATCACCCCTCTGGCGGAACGCCTTTCGGGTTATTTTTACTACCACGGTGTACGCGGTGCATATCTGGGCGAAATTGGACGCGCCGAAGAAGCTCGCGAAGCGTTCGACCGCGCCATCGCGCTGGCGCGCACACCAGCCGAAGCCGCACATATACGTCAGCATCTGGATCGGTTGGCCATGAAAACACAAACGGATTGAACAAAAATTCGGGCGGCATGTCGGACGTACCGACCGCCATTCGTCCTGATGAGGAGTCCCGACATCGCGGGCTTGTCATTAGGAGAAAATCATGTCCGAAACCCACAATGTTGCAGACCGGGGGGAAATGCCCGAGGTTCTCGGCGGTGTCGTCCCTTATCTCATTGTCGATGGCGCATCAAAAGCGGCCGAATTCTACAAACAGGCCCTGGCGGCGAAAGAGGTTTTCCGGCAACCGGAAGACGAGAATGGCCGCACCATGCACATTCATCTCTATATTCACGGCGGTTCGCTCATGCTTTGCGACGCCTATCCGGAATATGGTCAACCCCTGCGGGATCATGCCGGATACACACTGACCCTGAACGTTGACGATGTCGACGGTTGGTGGGCACGCGCGGTGGGTGCAGGCATGAACGTGACATTGCCTCTTGAACGCATGTTCTGGGGTGATCGATATGGTCAACTCCTCGACCCGTTCGGCGTGGCCTGGGGGATCGTCGGCAAATAACCGCGTTCTGATTCTCAAAGGATCGCGCCTTTTCGCGGCGTTTGGCCTCCCCCAGGTGCTCCCCAAGCCCCAGGGCCATTACGCGCTGCGAAAGGCGGCCGGGGAGAAAAACATCCCCGGCCGTTTTGTTTCCATCGCTTTACAGGGGTGCCCCGCACGCACTAGGCTGTGTCGACAAGGGAAAGAGAGGCTTTGCCACATCCCTGTTCGCCGACGCAGAGCGCTATGCCGCGTCAACATCTTCTCACACAAAAGCGATTGAGAGACAGACATGAGCCAGGTCAAAAGCGGCGATGTCGTACGCATCCATTACACAGGCAAGCTGGCCGACGGCACGCAGTTTGATTCCTCGGCTGGACGCGAACCACTCGAGTTCAAGGTGGGCAGTGGCCAGATAATCTCCGGCCTCGACCGACAGATCCAGGGTATGAAGCAGGGTGAGAGCGGCACGCTCAACATTCCCGCGGCTGAGGCCTACGGTGCCCGTGACGAAAACCAGGTTCAGGCGGTACCACGCTCAGCGTTGCCACCCGAGCTGGACGTAAAGGTCGGCTCCAACCTCCAGGCCACCACGCAGGACGGAAACCAGATTTCCCTTACGGTGGTTGGCGTGGGTGATGACGAAATCACGGTCGACGCCAATCATCCGCTGGCCGGCCACGATCTGATTTTTGACATTGAAGTCGTCGAGATCGTCGGCGCCTGATCACGATAGTGCGGAAGCCGCCGGTGCCATCGCACCGCGGCTCCCCATTGCGGTCTCCCCTTCACGTGCAGCCTTACTGCGGAATGGCATCAGGCGAATATTGGTCTGCAAACTCGGCAGAGGGCGGGATCGGCTTGATGATGTCGATCAGAACACCATTCGGATCGGCAGTGATGAAGTGACGTTGTCCGAACGCTTCGTCACGCAGTTCCAGCAGCACTGGAAGCCCCGCGCCTTTCAGCCTCTCATATTCGGCGTCTACATCTTCGACCTCAAAATTCAGGATCAGACCTGACACCTTCCCCCTGCCGCTCTCCGGCACGGTCGCGTGGTTTCCGTTCAGTATGGCGAGATTGACGCCTGGGTCGTTGCTTGACTGAAGATGGACATACCAGTCCGCCTCAAATGCCGGCTGAAAACCAAAATGAGCGCAGTAAAACCCTGCGGTTTCGGAGACTTTTTCCGTCATGATGACCGGGTAGTAACTGGTGATTTTCATCGTCATGGTTCCTGTTGGCGCGTTGGTCGCAACTGCATGCTTTGATCCTCGCGACTCGCAAAACACTTGCAATCAACAATTGTCGCTATAAACATACAGACTGCATGTACTGATAATTAACATACAGGCTGCATGTATGCAACAGGAATCAGGTCGGCGTTCCAACCGCGAGCGCAGTGAGGAAACCCGCGACAGGCTCATCGAGGCCGCGCGCCGCCTTTTCGTGGAGAAATCCTATGCGGAAACCGGAACGCCGGAGATCGCTCGCGAAGCCGGTGTCACCCGGGGAGCGCTCTATCATCATTTCGCCGACAAACAGGCTCTGCTTGCCGCCGTGGTCGAACGCGAGGCAAGCACGGTGGCAGATGAGATCGAGCATCACACGGTCGTTTCCTCGTCAGCCACAAGCGCGCTGATCGAGGGTGGACACGCTTATCTCAAAGCGATGACTGCCCCCGGACGCACACGCCTCTTGCTCCTCGATGGTCCTGCAGTTCTCGGAAGAAGCGGAATGGACGAGATCGACAGCCGCCACGGCAACAGGACGCTAAGGGAAGGGTTGCAGGCTGCCATTGAAGCCCGACAGATCCGCGACCTGCCGCTGGATGCGCTGACCGGCTTGCTTGGCGCGGCATTCGACCGTGCAGCGCTGGCGATTGATGCCGGCGCGGACGCAGAAAGTTATCGTCGAGCCCTCGCCGGACTCATAGAGGGGCTATCCCCCGCCCCGTAGGCGCGGGCTACGGCTTTTCCGGGCTCCTCTTGCCGCCGGCCCTCATGGCAGGATTGGTGACGTCAACCTTGAGACCGGCAACCAGTTCACGGGCAGCAGAGAAGAACTCTCGGTAAAGTATCGACGCAAACAGCAGCACACTGACACCGATAGCTGCCCAGGCGGAGACAAACCAGGCGATCATACCCAATGAAAAATAGTAGGCCCGAATGCCCTGATTGAAATTGCGCGCCGCGATCGTGTTGAGCGCCGCCATAACGTAGATTTCCTCTGGGTCGCATTCATCCGCCTCGTCCGCTGCCCCGAGCATGATACAGAAATGGTTGAACTGTCGCAGCGACAGCGTGAAGGACAAAAACGCCATCACGAACATCACCAAAAACAGCACCAGATGCCGCTCGACGGCCGCTTTCGAAATGTCCAGCGCCGGCTGCATCACCGACACGGCTTCCACCACCGCGCTGATTTGACCGAACACGGCGATCAACGCCAGTATGATCAGAACCGTGGTTGATGCGAAGAAGGAGACGGCCCCCATCAGATTGCCCGAGAGGATTGCATCCATCGGCGTCTCACGGCGCACTGCGTTGCGCACCCAGCGGTGGCGCTGCGCACCCATGATAATGGACAACGAGGGCCGTCGCTTTTCCAGCCAGCTCGCAAAGACGGTGTAGAACCCCCAGCAAAAAATCGGGAAGAGCGAAGCTGCGAGCGTCAATGTTAATGCCTTTCAGCCTGTAGACCACAGACTGCAAGTTTGACCGAAGCCACGCTGTTGGTCCAGTCAGCCGTTGCGGTTTGCAAACCCGCAACAGCTAAACCGACGACGCGATCAGCCGAAGATCTGGTCACCCTGCTCATCGATTACCTGGCGACCCTTTCGGACCGCCTGCTCTGCAGCGAGATCTGCACTTGGGAAGCGATCGGCGCGCACCAGACGATGCTCCTTGCGAACCCCATCCACCTCTTTCGAGATCAGCGCGCACGTCTGAAACTGGCCGCCCTCAGAAAACGGAGTGGGCTGGATCATGAAACCTTTGTGCTCGACAGCAGCCCCTACCGGCTTTCCTTCCCCCGCGGTGGATGTGTCCGCTCCTCCTCCGAACAGGCGCTTCAGGAATGACATGTGTTTACTCCCCTCATTTCAGCGATCTCTTCACGTTTTACCCCTGTGCAGGCCAATGCGGAACACAAAGCGTACCGGGTGCTTCACGCAACATGCAACACGACCTCACGCCGATGCGGTCGAACACGGTGCTCGAACAGATAGACGCCCTGCCAGGTGCCTAGAACCAGCCGGCCATTCATCACCGGGATGCCAATGGATGTCTGGGTCAAAGCCGCCTTGATGTGCGCGGGCATGTCGTCGGGCCCTTCAAGGCGATGGACAATCCAAGCCATGGAGGGATCGTCAGAGAGCGGAACGAGTCGGCTGAAAAAAGTCTCCAGATCCCGTTTCACATCCGCATCGGCGTTTTCCTGGATGATCAGAGAGCAGGATGTATGACGCACGAACACCGTGAGGAGCCCGGCCACAAGGCCCGCTTCGTCAACGAAGCTCTCAACCCGATCGGTAAATTCATACAGCCCGGGCCCCGCAGTGGGGACGGACAGGATCGTCTGTCTCATGCTATTGGTGGAGCATCCGAACGAATGCGCTGTCAAGCAGGCAAGCCCCGGTTCATCCAGGCAAGGTGACCACGATCGGCCCCCGGTCCGTTGCCACGACCGTATGCTCGTATTGCACCACCGGGGCACAGGGTTCCGCATGCAGGGTCCAGGCATCATCGTCCCCATGCATGGCCCAAAGTCCTCCACAGGACAGAAACGGTTCAACCGTCAGAACCAGCCCCCTGTTGATCCGGCGCCTATCATTGCGTGTCGGCCAGGTGGCGATTTCCTCGGGGTATTCATGCAAGGATCGCCCAACCCCATGGCTGGCCAGGTTTCGGATCAAGGTGTAACCCCGGCGCTCGGCAAAGCGGCCGATCGCTTTTCCGATACCGGCCAGGGGTTTGTTGCTGCGCACCTGCGCGATGCCGATCTCCATGGCGCGCTTGCCATCTCGGCACAAACCCTCGAGCCGGGCATCTACCCTCCCCAGCCGAAATGTAGCGCCGGTATCGGCAAAATAGCCATTCTTGGATGCCGAAACATCGATGTTGACCAGGTCTCCCTCAGCAAGAATCCTGCCGCCCGGAATGCCGTGGGCAATCTCCTCATTCACGCTGATGCAGGTTGCCCCGGGAAAGTCATAGGTTGTCTGCGGCGCAGAAAGTGCGCCTTCACGCTCCAGCAACGCACCGCCGATCTGATCCAGTTCCCTGGTGGTCATGCCCGGCTCCATGGCTTTCGCCATGGCATGCATGGTGTTCGCGACAATGCGGCCAATTTCTCTCAAGCCGTCAAGTTCATCCTGATGTGTGATCGTCATTGCTTTGGCTTGCCCTGCCGGATGCTGATGAAATTGCCTCCGAACAAAAAAGCCGGGCACTCAGACCCGGCATTCTTGTTCTTGTCGCCGCTCACATGTGTATAAAAAACCATGTGAGAGCAAGCCACTCAAGCGCGACTAGCTATCGAGGAAGGAACGCAATTTGCGCGAACGGCTCGGATGCTTGAGCTTGCGCAGCGCCTTCGCTTCGATCTGGCGGATACGCTCACGCGTCACCGAGAACTGCTGACCGACCTCTTCCAGCGTGTGATCGGTGTTCATGCCGATACCGAAACGCATGCGCAACACGCGTTCCTCGCGCGGCGTCAGCGAGGCAAGCACACGCGTCGTCGTCTCGCGCAGATTTGCCTGAATGGCCGCATCGATGGGCAGAACCGCGCCCTTGTCCTCGATGAAATCGCCCAGATGCGAATCTTCCTCGTCGCCCACAGGCGTTTCGAGCGAGATCGGCTCCTTGGCGATCTTCAGCACCTTGCGCACCTTTTCAAGCGGCATGGCGAGCTTCTCGGCAAGTTCTTCCGGCGTCGGCTCGCGACCGATCTCGTGCAGCATCTGGCGCGATGTCCGCACGATCTTGTTGATCGTCTCGATCATGTGGACCGGAATACGGATCGTGCGGGCCTGATCGGCGATCGAACGGGTGATCGCCTGCCTGATCCACCAGGTCGCGTAGGTCGAGAACTTGTAGCCCCGGCGATACTCGAACTTGTCCACCGCCTTCATCAGGCCGATATTGCCCTCCTGGATCAGATCCAGGAACTGAAGACCACGGTTTGTGTACTTCTTCGCGATGGAGATCACGAGGCGCAGATTGGCCTCTACCATCTCTTTCTTGGCGATTGCGGCTTCGCGTTCGCCCTTCTGGACCTGGTTCACGATCTTGCGGAACTCGCCGATGGAGATGGCGGTTTCCTGTGCGAGATTCTGGATCTCCGCACGCAGATCCTCGATCGCCTTCGCCTCGTTCTTCGAGAACTCCTTCCAGCCCTTGCCGGAAAGCGTTGCAACGCGTTCGGTCCAGTTCGTGTCAAGCTCGGAGCCCTGATATTCCTTCAGGAAGGATTCGCGCTTGACGCCATAGCTCTCTGCAAGCCGCAACAGGCGTCCCTCGTTCTGCACGAGGCGCTTGTTGATGTCATAGAGCTGCTCGACCAGAGTCTCGATACGGGCATTGTTGAGCGAGAGGGACTTCACCGAGGTGATCAACTCGCTCTTCAATTGCTTGTAGCGGCGCTCCTGGCTGCTGGACAGGCTATCGGCATCGGCAAGGCTCGACTCGACCTTCTGATCCTGCAGCTTGCGCAGCTTCTTGTAGGTGTCGGCGATAAAGTCCAGCGTCTCCATGACACCGGGCTTGAGTTCGGCCTCCATCGCGGCAAGCGACAGATTGGCCTCATCCTCCTCTTCGTCGTCCTCTTCCTCCGGCTGTCCTTCACCACCCACGTCCGTGACGTCATCACCGCGGGTACGCTTTGGCTTTTCCTCAGCCGCCGGCTTGTTTTCCTCATCGGGACGCTGCACGACCGGCGCCTGCTTTGCCTCGGGGCCCGCATAAGTGGCCTCGAGATCGATGATCTCGCGCAGCAGGATCTTGCCTTCGTTCAGTTCGTCACGCCAGATGATCAGCGCCTGGAAGGTCAGCGGGCTCTCGCAGAGCCCCGCAATCATCGTTTCGCGGCCAGCCTCAATGCGCTTCGCGATTGCGATTTCGCCCTCGCGGGAGAGGAGCTCCACAGAGCCCATCTCACGCAGATACATGCGCACGGGATCGTCGGTGCGATCTGTGGGCTCTTTTTTCGTTGTCGTCGCGACAGCGGTTCCCGACTGCGTGGTCAGCTCGCCGCCTTCCTCGCTGTCACTGGAATCATTGTCTTCCGAGACCTCATCTTCTTCCACCACATTGATGCCCATATCCGAGAGCATCGCCATCGTGTCTTCGATCTGTTCGGAACTGACTTCGCCGGAAGGAAGGACGGCATTGAGCTCGTCCATCGTCACATAGCCGCGCTTCTTGGCGGCCTTGATCATCTTCTTGACTGCGTCGTCGGAAAGGTCGAGCAAGGGACCATCGGAGCCCTCACGTTCGGTTTCGACCTCTTCCTTCTCTTTTGTCGCCATGCTTTGCCTTCTCCAACCGAGCGGGGTTCCATGCCACCCCGTCGCCGCCGCTGCAACGGCTGTCCGTCGCGGCATTTCGCAACCTGATTCGTGATCTAGCGCTGGCCGCGTTAATGCCGGATTAACCCTGATACTTAGGTGGACTCCCTGTCACGTCCAATTTCGGTATCTTGTTCTTGCGTGCCACCGATCTTCTGCGGCAGCACGGCTCATTCTCGAATCGATCCTGATTCCTGCATTCCGACGCGACGTCAAGGCGAAGCATGGTGATTCGTGTCAAAAAAGCGAATCAAAGAGCGATTCAGGTGCTTTTTCGAACTTTCACCGACCAAAACCCTGCGGCGGTGCGCCTTCGTCGTCAGGACCGATTCGCACGCCCCGATAGAATACCGAAGCCTTCGATGAGCGCTTCGGTTGCCTGCAGGTTGCTCAGCTCAGCCTGGATTTCCACCAGATGCCGCGCGTCCTCTTCATTCCAGTCATTGGCGAGCGCCAGTTCGGCCGCTTTAAGCTCCTTATGTAGAGAGCCTGCGCGCCGGTGCAAGTGGAGCGTCTGCGCAAAGGCTTCCCGAGCGTCATCCAGAGCAGCGTTTTCAAGCGCTGGCCACATATAGGCGGACTTCACGCGCGTTTCCGCCTGCTGCCAGATCGGAAGAAGCCCATCCGCCTCGATCTTGCGCAGAAGGACCTCACGATCGTGCGCCGGATTATGCGCGACTGCATCGAGGATCGCCATGCGCAACCGGCCAAGTTCGGCACTGGCCAAAAGCATCTGGTCCAGCGCATCGAAATACTCGTCAATCAGGGGTGGATGGTTGACCAGCGAGACAAGAAGCGTCGCTTCACGCAGCGGCATCGTCGGTGACGAGCTGCGCACCAGCGCAGAACGGGCAAGACTCTCCGAAACAGCCAATCGCCCGGATGCACCGCCGGGACGTCCGCCGAAGCCGCGGTTCCGTCCGCCAATCCCCCCGCCGATGCCCCCTTCACGGAAACCCCTTCCACCGCCGCGTTGAGCCTGGTTTCCGCCAAAGAACGCGCGCGCGCGTTCCCGCATGTCCTGACTGTAATGGCGCTTCAGGTTCTCGTCGCCGATCCGCGCCGTCAGTGCCTGCAGGTTGCGCTCCAGTTCGGCCCTGCGCTCCGGTGTATCGAATACCTTGCCGGATGTCTCACGCATCCACAGCATGTCGGCAAGCGGCCGCGCTCCGGCAAGAACTGCCGCAAACGCATCAGGTCCCTCCTCGCGGACAAGGTCGTCGGGATCCTTGCCCTGCGGCAGGAGCGCGAAGCGCAGGCTGCGCCCCGGCTGCACCAGTGGCAGTGCAATATCTGCAGCACGCCAGGCGGCCCGCAAACCCGCCTCGTCCCCATCGAAACACAGAACCGGCTCTCCCGACATGCGCCAAAGCAGATCCAGCTGGTTCTCGGTGAGGGCGGTGCCCAATGGCGCAACGGCGTTTTCGAAACCAGCCTGGGCGAGCCCGATCACGTCCATATACCCTTCCACCGCAATCACAGGCTCCCCCTTGACAGCCGAACGGCGCGCGCGGGCAAGATTGTAAAGGACAGTTCCCTTGTGGAAGAGCTCGGTGTCGGGAGAGTTCAGATATTTCGCGGGCACGTCTTTCGACATGGCGCGCCCCCCAAAGGCGATCACGCGCCCTCTTGCATCCTCGATCGGAAACATGATCCGGTCACGGAAGCGGTCATAGGAAACCGGTATATCGGGGCCGAACACAACAAGACCACAAGCCTCGATCTGGTCCTTCGTTACCCCTTTGCCAGCCAGATATTCCTTCAGCGCGTTCCGGCTTGAAGGGGCATAGCCAATGCGAAAAGCCTGTTGAGTGGCGCTGGACAGCCCCCGTCCGCGCAAATAGGCACGCGCTTCTGCGCCCTGCTGCTCCTGTAGCATGCTTTGAAAGAAACCCGTCGCCATCTCCATGACATCAGACAGGGAGGCGCGCTCCTGCTCGCGCCGCTCGGCCTGCGGATCGCGCTGCGGCATGGGCACTCCCGCCATGTCGGCCACCCGCTCCACGGCTTCCGGAAAACTGATGCCATCGAGTTCGGACAGAAACCGGAAGTGATCACCCGAAACCCCGCAGCCGAAACAGTGGTAACGGCCTTTCCTGTCTTCGCAATGAAAACTCGGCGTGTTCTCTCCGTGAAACGGGCAACATGCCCAGTAGTCGCCGCGCGATGCATTGGTTTTCTTGCGATCAAACGTTACGCGCGTTCCCACCACCTGCGATATGGGCACGCGGTCACGGAGTTCATCGAGAAAGGAATTCGGAAAGCGCATTTTTATCCTGCCTACCGGATCATATAAGCATGATCGTCGGCTACTGCGACTCCTGAAGAAGCTTCTTCACGGTATTCACAGCCGGAAAAGATACGGCATGGAACAGTTCGCGCATACAACTTAACCGATTGTTCAAGCGCAGATGTTAAACCCCGGAGGTCGATTGGATACAGACCGGCGAACACGGCCGGGAACACAAGCATCAGGGTGGCGGTACACGTGCTTACGGTTTACAACTGCATTGTCAATGAACACGATCCCCGGCTGGTTGTACTGGCTGGCGTTCTGGGAGCAATCGCCTCATTTGCTGCGGTGACGCTTTTGCGGCATCTGCGCAAATCGACGGGCCAAACGCGCCTGTTATGGACAACCGTAGCCGCCATCTGCTTCGGCTTCGGCGTGTGGGCCACTCACTTCGTCGCCATGTTGGCGTTTTCCCCCGGCATGTCGACCGCCTATGATGTCCCACTCACCGCCCTATCGCTGATACTTGCAGTCCTCTGTAGTGGTCTGGGCATGTTCGTTGCCACGGCCCGCCCGACCCTGGACCATCATCTCGTTGGCGGTTCGATCATCGGAGGGGGTATTGCGGTGATGCACTTCACCGGCATGATCGCATTCGAGGTTGAAGGCCGGCTTGAGTGGAACATGATGCTGGTCGCCGCCTCCGTGATCGCCGGTGTCGTTCTTGGTGCCCTCGCCATTCAGATCGCTCTGGCGCGCACCTCGCAGATACGAAACCTTTCTGCAAGCCTGACACTGACCCTCGCAATCTGCACCATGCATTTCACGGCCATGGGCGCCGCCTCGATCATTCCCGATCCCGCAATCACCATATCCCAGTTCTCTGTTCCTTCCACGATCCTTGCGGCCGCCGTTTCTCTCGCAGCGGTCATGATCTTTGCGCTGACGGCCTTGGCCCTTTGGGTCGACATTCGAGACAAGCGCCGCGCCGTGGCAGAAGAGCGCCGCATGCGTGGCCTCGCCAACGCCGCCTTTGAAGGCCTTCTGGTCTGCGATGACACGGTTATCGTCACGGCCAATCAGAGCCTCGCCAGATTGTGCGGGCGGGGCATCGAGGAACTGGTGGGAATGGATTTCACGGATCTGTTCGGCACCATCCAGCTCGATGGCGCCAATGCCGAGGAACCTGTCTGGGAGACCACGCTCGAGCACGCCAATGGAACGAGCAGGCCGGTTGAGCTCCTTTCCCGAACCATTGACTACAGCGGAAAGCCGCACACCGTCATAGCGGTACGCGACCTGTTCGAACGCAAAAAGGCAGAGGCCGATATCCGTCGCCTGGCCATGAATGACACGTTGACCAATCTGCCCAACAGGCGAAGCTTCACGGCCCAGCTTGAAAATGAAATGGCAACACTTGCCGAAGGAAAGTCGATAGCGTTGCTGTGCCTTGATCTTGACCGTTTCAAAGAGGTCAACGATCTGTTCGGCCATGCCGCAGGCGACGCGATGCTGCGCAAGGTCGCGGATAACGCCGGCAGCGTATTGAGCGAGGGTCAGATGCTGGCGCGTCTTGGCGGTGATGAATTTGCGATCATCGCCCCTGGTATTTCGGATCACAAGGAGGCTGCAACACTCGCCGAGCGGATACTTGAAGCCTTCCGGGCGGAGAACGCGCGGGCAAGCAGCGACGGCCTTATGTCAACGAGCATCGGCATCGCCATTTATCCACGCGATGCGCAGGATCAGGAGATGCTCATCAACCATGCCGACACGGCGCTTTACCGCGCCAAGTCCGAAGGGCGCGACACTTACCGGTTCTATGAACACGCCATGGGTATCGAGGCCCGTTCCCGCAGGATAATGGAGCACGAGCTGCGCCATGCGGTAACCCGCAACGAATTCCACCTCGTGTATCAGCCCCAGAAGAAACTCGATACCGGTGAACTGATCGGCTACGAAGCGCTTCTGCGCTGGCAGCATCCTGAACGGGGAAATGTATCGCCCGGCATTTTTATCCCTGTTGCTGAAGAGAGCGGCGCCATTGTCCCTATCGGCGAATGGGTTCTCAAGACAGCCTGTCAGGCAGCCGTCAGCTGGAAAAGTAACCTGATGGTCGCGGTGAATGTTTCGGCGATCCAGCTTCACAGCGTGAACTTCGCGCAAACGGTCCACCGCATCCTGCTTGAGACCGGACTGTCACCGCATCGTCTCGAAATCGAGATCACCGAAACCGCGCTGGTCCGTGATATGCATCGGGCGCTTACCACGCTGCGTCAGTTAAAAACCCTTGGAATCCGCGTGGCGATGGACGACTTCGGAACAGGCTATTCGTCGCTCTCCAATTTACGCGCCTTCCCCTTCGACAAGATCAAGATCGATGGGAGTTTCATTCGGCAGGTGGATACAAACGAACAGGCCGCCACCATCGTTCGCGCAGTGCTGGGCATCGGCCGTGGTCTCGGCCTCCCGGTCCTGGCCGAAGGCGTCGAAACATCCGGCGAGTTGAGCTTCCTTGCGAAGGAACTGTGCCAGATCGGCCAGGGCTATTACCTGGGACGTCCCAGCCCGCTTGACGAGTTGCGCGAAGACGGCCTCAGCGCGAACGAAGAAAGCGCGGATGCCAACGCGGCGTAAATGCATCGGAACTGCGGCAGGTGCTACCCCAGCTTGACGCTGCGCAGCCGCAATGCATTGGCTATGACCGAGACCGAAGACAGGCTCATTGCGGCTGCGGCGATCATCGGTGACAGCAAGGTCCCGAATACGGGATAAAGGATGCCAGCCGCGACCGGAACGCCAAGCGCATTATAAGCAAACGCGAAGAAGAGGTTCTCCTTGATGTTGCGGATCGTCGCCTGCGCAAGCGCGCGGGCGCGAACGATCCCGTTCAGATCACCCTTCACCAGGGTTATCCCGGCACTTTCTACCGCCACATCAGCGCCCGTTCCCATGGCAACGCCGACATCGGCAGCAGCAAGTGCGGGCGCGTCATTCACCCCGTCACCTGCCATCGCAACGCGCGCACCTTTTGCACGCAATTCCTCAATCAGCTTCTGTTTGTCCTCCGGCAGCATGTCGGCTCGCACTTCATCGATGCCCAGCCGCTCGGCCACCGCCCGTGCAGTTCGTTCGTTGTCACCCGTCGCCATAATGATGTTCAATCCAAGCTCGTGAAGGCTACGGATGGCATTGGAGGTCGTCTCCTTGACCGGGTCGGCCACCGCGACCAGACCCGCGGCCTCGCCATCCACGGATACGAACATCGCCGTCTTGCCTTCAGCACGGAACGTATCAGCGCGTTCGGTCAGATGCTCGACTGCGACCCCGGCCCCTTCCATCATCGCCCTGTTTCCGAGCACCACTTGGCGGCCATTGACCTCGCCGACAACACCCTTACCGGTTACCGCATCGAAATTGCCGACCTTTTCGAGCTCAATGCCACGATCGTCGGCCCCGGCGACTATCGCTTCAGCCAAAGGGTGTTCGGAGCCTCTCTCAAGGCTGGCGGCGAGCATCAGAAGCTGCTTCTCCTCCCACGTTCCAACTGTGACAACATCCGTCAATCCGGGACGTCCTTCAGTCAACGTCCCCGTTTTGTCGACGATGAGCGTGTCCACGCCGGCGAAACGTTCGAGCGCCTCGGCGTCCTTGATCAGGACGCCGCTCTGCGCACCCCGTCCCGTTGCCGTCATGATCGACATCGGGGTTGCCAGTCCAAGCGCACAGGGGCAGGCGATGATGAGCACCGAAACCGAAGAGACGATAGCGAACACCATCGAAGGCTCTGGTCCGAACAGGGCCCAGACGATGAAAGCCAATATCGCCACCAAGACCACGGTTGGCACGAAATAGAAAGAAACGCGATCGGCAAGGCCCTGGATCGGCGCGCGCGAGCGTTGCGCCTTCGCCACCATGTCAACGATCTGCGAAAGTACGGTCTCAGAGCCGACGCGCTCCGCCCGCACGACCAGTGTACCGTTCTTGTTGAGGGTGCCACCGGTCACCGGATCACCTTCCGCCTTTTCCACCGGAACCGGCTCGCCCGTGATCATCGATTCATCGATCGACGACCTTCCCTCTTCGACCGTTGCATCTACCGGCACACTGTCACCGGGGCGGACCCGCAGCCGATCCCCGACACGAACCTCTTCAAGCGCTATATCGGCTTCCGAGCCGTCGTCCTTGATACGCCGTGCCGTTTTCGGAGCAAGATCGAGCAACGCGCGGATGGCTGAACCAGTTCGCTCCCGAGCCCGCAGTTCCAGCACCTGACCAAGGAAAACCAATGCAACGATGACCGCCGAAGCCTCGAAATAAACCGGCACGGCTCCCCCCTCGCCCCGAAACTGGGCTGGGAATAGACCCGGCGCGAGCGTGGCCACCACGCTGTAGGCATAGGCGGCACCGACACCGATGGAGATCAAGGTCCACATATTCGGGCTGCGATTGAGGAAGGATTCGTAACCGCGGCGAAAGAACGGAAGCGCCGCCCAGAGAACAACCGGCGTGGCCAGCGCGAACTCGAGCCAGACAGACGCCCGCTCTCCGATCCAGTGTCGAAACGGCAATCCGACCATCGGCCCCATTGCGATAAGCAAAAGCGGGACGGCCAAAAACGCGCTTACCTGAAAACGGCGCGTAAAATCCACAAGCTCGGGATTGGGACCTTCTTCCTCCGGTACCCCCACGGGTTCAAGGGCCATACCACAGATCGGGCAGGATCCAGGTTTGTCACGCACAATCTGCGGGTGCATGGGACAGGTATATCTGGCTCCCGACTCCGAGGCTTTCTCATTATCTGCGGCCTGCCTGCGCCCGCTGCAATGCGCCCCATGGACGTGATGATGTTTCTGTTCGTCAGCCATTCGAGAACTCCTGAAACCATCTGTGCTCTGTGGTAGCCCTTCCAGCAACTGGAAGGTCAAGCACGGCCCTTCGTTCCCTCTCCAACGAAAAAATGGCGGCTCGGTTGAGCCGCCTGCAAGTTTTTCTTAGAAAGAGCAGCCTACGCGGTCAGCGCAGCATGCCTTTGACAATGCCGCTGGCCTTGCCGAAATCCATGCGTCCCGGGAATTTTTCCTTGAGTACATTCATGCATCGGCCCATGTCCCGAAGCCCGTCTGCACCGACTTCATGAACCACTTGCGCGCAGGCCTGCTTCAGATCGTCTTCACCAAGCTGTTTGGGAAGGAACTCGGCAATAACTGCGATTTCCTCGCGCTCCTGCTCGGCAAGCTCCAGCCGGTTGCCCTCTTCAAAGGCTTTCGCGGATTCCTGCCGCTGCTTTGCCATCTTGGACAGAATCTGCAGAATTTCCTCATCGCTAACCGGGTCCTTGCCGGCTCCACGATTGGCAATATCGCGATCCTTGATCGCAGTCTGAACCAGACGCAGCGTTGAAATGCGGCGTTTGTCTTTCTGTTTGACGGCGTCGTTCAACGCCTTGGCGAGTTTCTCGCGCATCATAACACCTGTCTCCCGTCGCTGAGGACGAACATAGCTCCGGCCAAGTCACGAAGCAAGCGACAACGCCCCAATAAACCATTGGAAACATTGACATAAATAATTAGTTGCGAGCGATTGACCGATTTGCAGCCTTTGCCTATTGTCCGCGCCCTGCATGGACAATTTCCTTTTCGGCCTGAATCCGTCAGCTTTTGGCTTTCGCGCGGATCCAATTCGCTGGGGCATATGGCCCATGTGCGGCTGTCTTTCAAGTCCCCCATGCTCATCCCCCCTTGCGTTCGACGGCAAAAAGTGAGAACCGGTCAGCTCGCAGATCATGTTAAGGAAACCTGAAGCGCGCGCAGGCCTCTGCCCGCGATGGTATTCAGGCACACGAATGATGGAGACCCCAATGGCGACCAAAACCGCCCCCTGGAGCACGAGCCGGCCGACAGCCCTGATCGTGTTGGCCGACGGCACTGTGATCGAGGGAAAGGGCGTGGGAGCCGGCGGAGAGGCGATCGGCGAACTCTGCTTCAACACGGCGCTAACGGGCTATCAGGAAGTCCTTACGGACCCTTCTTATGCAGGCCAGATCGTCACCTTCACCTTCCCGCATATCGGCAATGTCGGGGCCAATGATGAAGACATTGAAGATCTTCATCCTGCCGCCCGCGCCGGCGCGGTCGGTGCCGTTTTCCGCGCTGATATCACCAACCCGTCAAATTATCGTGCGAGCGGCCACCTGGATGGATGGCTGAAGCGTCGCGGTATCGTTGCTATCAGCGGTGTTGACACACGTGCTTTGACAGCACTCCTGCGCGAAAAGGGGGCAGCGAATGCCGTCATAGCGCACGACTCCGAGGGAAATTTTGACATCGATGCCCTGAAGGCGAAGGCGCGTAACTGGAGCGGGCTTGTCGGGCTTGATCTGGCAAAAGAGGTCTCGTCGGGCCAATCGCAGGCATGGACGGAGACACCCTGGGTCTGGGATGAGGGTTTTCGCACTCAGGGAGCGCCGACCCATCACATTGTGGCGGTCGATTATGGTGCGAAGCGTAACATTCTACGCCTTCTTGCCGGCCTCGGAGCCAAAGTCACCGTGGTTCCAGCAAAGACAAGCGCAGCAGACGTTCTCGCCCTGCAGCCCGATGGCGTGTTTCTCTCCAATGGTCCGGGGGATCCGGCAGCCACCGCCGAATACGCCGTGCCGATGATCCAGGAGCTGCTGAACACCGAAATACCGCTTTTCGGTATCTGCCTCGGTCATCAGATGCTCGCACTCGCGCTTGGGGCGAAAACCGTCAAAATGCATCAGGGCCATCACGGGGCGAACCATCCGGTCAAGGATTTCACCACCGGCAAGGTCGAAATCGTCTCCATGAACCACGGTTTCGCGGTGGATGGCGACACTTTGCCGGAAGGCGTCGAGGAAACGCATGTTTCCCTCTTCGACGGAAGCAATTGCGGCCTGACAGTCGTCGGCAAGCCTGTCTTCTCGGTCCAGCATCATCCGGAGGCTTCACCCGGACCGCAGGATTCCCACTACCTCTTCCGTCGCTTCGCCAATCTCATTCGTGAGCGGCGTGGCGAACCAGCGCTCGCTGAGTAAGCAAAAAGGGCGGCTCCGAGGCCGCCCTTTCTTGTTCCAGAAATCCGCTTCGGTCAGGAAGAAAGACGCAGCTTGACGATCTGCTCGCCGATTTTGTCGAACACTTCCTTGAGCTGGCGACTGGATGGAGTGTCAAAATACTGGTCGGGCCGGCTCGCACAGGTGCGCATCATGTCGCCCGTGCCGGTGTCGCGGACCTCGAGCCTGATCGTGTAAATGTCGATACCGCTCTTTTTTGCAAAGTCACAGGCTTCGATTGTCTTTTCGTTCATCAGCCTCGTGGATTTGCTCGAACTTGCATTGACCTCTCCATCGAGGCGTCCCTCGACCATATAGCCAAAGCTCGTGTAGCGGGACCGGAGACGGTTGTTCAAGACGCCAAACGTGTTTGCACCGTCCGTCAGCACAACCATGACCTTAACCAGGCCATCCTCCGAATTCCCCGCAGGGAATGGTTCATCCGGCGAGAGGACGCGCGCCCCCCAGGAAACACCTTCCATGATGTTGGTGTTGCCCTCGGCCTCGAACTGCTTCACCTTCGACTTGAGCAACGCATAATCGTTGGTGAGCGGCGTCAGCGGCTCCGAACTGCACATGTAGTTTGGCCCCGGCGCGTCATCTTTGGGCTTGGGTTTCTTGCCACCCAGCACATTTCCCAGAAGATCGAACCCGTATTTTCCGACCTTCTTCACTTTGCCCAGAACACTATTGTCGAGGGGATCGACCGACGAATCGAGATAATCGTTATAAAAGCGCTCTGACCAATGCGTACCGGGTTCATCGATCGCAAATGCAGGAACGAAGAGGCTGGCCGGGTCCCGCCGATCCGCAGGTGTTGCCGCCACATCGTGCCGCGTGGTGCCATCGCGCATACGTGTCTCCACGCAGCCTTTCCACTGGTAGCCGAGACTGTTGTAGACATGGAAGCGGCTGATGCCTGTCTGAAGTTCGAGCTGAGGAACTTCACTCTCTCCGTAGAGATCAAGCCAGGGCGCCCCCGTCCCCTCCTTCATTTTCCCCTTTTCGTCGAACTCAGGCCCATATTGCGGCCCGACATTCACGAAGGTTGAAAAGGGAACGAGCGCAAAGCGGAGCCGATCCTTATTGTCAACCTGGGCTGAAATGTTGTCGATCATTTCCTCGACGGCTTTTTTCATGTCGCGCAGCTTGCTGCCCCGCATGGACCCGGTCGTATCGAGCACCAGCGCGATCTCATAAGAGACCAGAGCCACATCGGCCTGCGAAACTGCGTTGACCGGCATGGAACCCTTGCCGAATATCCCGCCAAACATCAGATCCACATCGACCTTGGCCGTGACGCGCACAGATCGACCATCGCGCTCGACTTTCAGCGCGTCGAAGCTTCTGTCCAGATTTCCCTTGAGATAATTGTAAGCGATGGAACTCGCTTCCAGGTCTGAGACTTTCTTGCCCTTTTGCGCCACCGCCAACGCCGCCGTATCAAGCGCATTCTGCAGTTCAGAGCGCACCCGGCTCATGTTCGAATAGTCGACGGCGAAGCCGGAAGCGCTGATCAGCGCCATAGCTGACAAGCCGGTCATCATTGCAAAATTACCAGACCTGTCAGCACCAAAACGCTGGCAAAGCCGCTTACCGGAACGCAAAAAGCGCCCAAACCGAGAAACCATGTTGCCCACCCAAGCTTTGTTTTGTTGGCGGCAAAATATTTCACGGGGTTTAAAAACGCGTTAAACGGGTAGTTGCAATTCTACACGCGAAGATTGCGCGTCGAGCGGCGTTGCCTCCGCCGAAACGGCAGACTGATCAGCCATGCGATTGAGAAACCCAGTATCATGCCCGCGCCGGCCCAGATAAATCCGTGCAACGTGATGGGTATTGCCGGCTCGAAATCTCTCAGGGCTCCCTGCAACACAGGACCGTCTGGCGCACGCGCAACAACCAGGGGTCTGAGCACAGGCATGGCTTCATCGAAAGCCTCGGACTGCCGCTCCAGATCACCCAATCGTCCGATCGCAGCGCGAACAGACCCCGCACGTTCCTGGAGAAACGCACTACCCGTCTTTTCATAGACCCGTATTGCACTTTCGCGGTTCAGGTTATTCTGGGCTGCATCTGCGTCGAAGGCTTCGACAACCTGCCTCAACTCATGCTGAGCACCGTTAAGCCGTTGTCGATACTGTTGGGAAAACTCGGGTGCCTGCGACGTAATCGAGCCGCAGACCACCGCCATAGCAAGGCTCAGTATTCTTCCTAATCCAAACATGTTCCAGTCCACCTCGTGCGTGGTAAGGGAACGACTGGTCCAGGTTTGGATAGGCTCTTTGCTAGATGGGCTCGTTGAAGGTATCGCAATCGGCCAGCCGTCCGCTCTTGAGCCCCCGCGCAAACCATGTCCTCCGCTGTTCGGAAGTACCATGGTTAAAGCTCTCCGGCACCACGTAACCCTGGGTGCGGCGTTGCAGCGTATCATCGCAGATCTGGTTGGCGGCATTCAACGCCTCTTCGATGTCTCCGTCATCAAGAAGGCCCTTCTGGGCGGTGAAATGTGCCCAGATGCCTGCGAAGCAATCCGCTTGAAGTTCCACGCGGATCGACATCGCATTCGCCTCTGCCTGGCTCATGCGTTGCCGCATTTGGTTGAAACGCGGCAGAATGCCGGTCACATTCTGCACGTGGTGGCCTACTTCATGCGCAACCACATAGGCCTGCGCAAAATCGCCCGAAGCATCAAAGCGGCGTGAGAGCTGATCGAAGAAGCCCAGATCAAGGTAAACCTTCTGATCGCCGGGACAATAAAACGGTCCCGTCGCTGCCGAAGCGAAGCCACAGGCTGAGCGCACGGAATCTGTGAAAAGAACCATCGACGGTTCCTTATAGTCGAGCCCCTGGGATTCGAATATGCCATTCCAGGTGTCTTCCGTTTCGGCCAACACGACACTCACGAACTGCTTCATCTCGTCGCTCGCGCCGCTTGGGATCTGCTGCTGCCCTGTCGTGGTCTGGCTACTGGCTCCCGGTTCACCGGACAGCATCTCCAGCGGATTGATGCCACAGGCACGCAAAGCGAAGAAAAGAACCACAAGCACAATGATACCGGATAGCCCGCCGCCGGCGCGCCGCCCCCCGCCTACGGGAAGCCTCACGCGACCGCCAGATCGACCGAATCCCCCGGGGAACATTCCCCCGTTTCCCGATCGACCCCTACGGTCCTCGACATTGCTGCTTTGGCGACGACCTTTCCAGCGCATGCGTAAAATTCCCAGTTGCTTCCAGTAGATACTAGTTATCGGCTTATACACCACAAGGCCAGAGGTTGTTTGCCCGCCTGCGCAACGGCAAGAGTGGCTGCCTTTCACCAGCTCAGCCCGTCGGGCAGCTCCAAGATCGCGCGAATGAAAGTATGGCGAAAGCCGGCTTGCGCGCTGGCTAGACCTCGTCTGTCAGATCTCCCGTCGACGACGACCACAACACACCCGGTTGAACGGATGCTCGCACCAGGAAACAGCCCTATGGCCACCAACAGCGTTGAAATCGTCATTTTCGGGGTTCCGTAAGTCCCACCCATTGCCTATAAGGCGCGCCTAGCCCGACAATTTTTGCCCGGCCTCCGCGCGGCATACGCCCGTGCGGCGTTCGGCTCACACGCGCGAGTGATCTTCCATGCCAAAACGCACCGACATCAAGTCGATCCTGATCATCGGGGCCGGCCCCATCGTTATCGGCCAGGCCTGCGAGTTCGATTATTCCGGCACCCAGGCCGTAAAAGCGCTGCGAGAAGAGGGTTATCGCGTCATCCTGGTGAACTCCAACCCGGCCACGATCATGACCGACCCGGAGCTCGCCGATGCCACCTATATCGAGCCGATCACACCGGAAGTCGTCGCCAAGATCATCGCCAAGGAACGGCCAGACGCACTGCTTCCCACCATGGGTGGCCAGACCGCGCTCAACACCGCGCTCAGCCTTCGCCGGATGGGCGTGCTGGAGCGATACAATGTCGAGATGATCGGTGCTCAGCCCGAAGCCATCGACAAGGCAGAGGATCGCTCGCTGTTTCGCGAAGCCATGGCCAAGATCGGGCTCGAAACGCCGCGCTCGATGCTCGCCAACGCCTCCGACGTAAAAAATGCCGACCGCCAGAAACATGAGGCAAAGCGCAGGGAGCTCAAGGAGAAATTCTCCGGCGACGCGCTCGATACGGCGCTGGACGATCTTGAAAACGAATGGAACCTCGGTGAGAGCGACCGCAAGCAGCGCTACATGAACCACGCCATGGGCGTGGCCGCCCAGGCGCTCGACTTTGTCGGTCTGCCTGCCATCATCCGCCCCTCCTTCACGCTGGGCGGCACGGGCGGCGGCATCGCCTATAACCGCGAAGAGTTCTTCGAGATCGTCTCGTCGGGCCTCGATGCCTCTCCCACCACCGAAGTCCTGATCGAGGAATCCGTTCTTGGCTGGAAGGAGTATGAGATGGAAGTGGTCCGCGACCGTGCGGACAATTGCATCATCATCTGCTCCATCGAAAACGTCGACCCGATGGGCGTGCACACGGGCGATTCCATCACCGTGGCCCCTGCCCTGACGCTGACGGACAAGGAATATCAGATCATGCGCAACGCATCGATTGCGGTGCTGCGCGAGATCGGTGTGGAGACAGGCGGCTCCAACGTACAGTTCGCTGTCAACCCGGAGACCGGCCGCCTTGTCGTGATCGAGATGAACCCGCGCGTGTCGCGCTCCTCCGCCCTCGCATCCAAGGCAACCGGCTTCCCCATCGCCAAGGTCGCCGCCAAGCTTGCCGTCGGCTACACGCTGGACGAACTGGAAAACGACATCACCGGCGGTGCCACACCGGCCTCCTTCGAGCCGTCAATCGACTATGTGGTGACGAAAATCCCGCGCTTTGCCTTCGAGAAGTTCCCGGGTTCGAAGCCGGTTCTGTCGACCGCCATGAAGTCGGTGGGCGAGGTCATGGCCATCGGCCGCACCTTTGCCGAGTCCTTCCAGAAGGCGTTGCGCGGTCTTGAGACCGGCCTTACCGGGCTCGATGAGATCGAGATTCCCGGCTACGATCCCGAAGGCGATCCGTCGGAAAACAAGAATGCCATCCGCGCCGCGCTCGGCACACCCACGCCCGACCGCCTACGCATGGTGGCCGAGGCGATCCGACTTGGCACCAGCCTCGAAGACGTCCATGCCATGTGCCGCATCGACCCGTGGTTCCTGGAGCAGATCGCGGCGATCCTCGCCATGGAAGAGCGTGTGCGCGAGCACGGCCTGCCGGAAGATGCAGAAAACCTGCGCCTCCTGAAGTCCATGGGCTTCTCCGATGCCCGCCTCGCCTCGCTTGCGAAGAAAGAGACGGAAGAGATTCAAAAGAAACGCCATTCCCTTGGCGTCCATCCCGTCTTTAAGCGCATCGACACCTGTGCGGCGGAGTTCGCGGCCCCCACCGCCTATATGTATTCGACCTATGAGTTGCCCTTCGCTGGCGCTGTGGCCGACGAGGCCCGCGTTTCCGACCGCAAGAAGGTGGTGATCCTCGGTGGCGGCCCCAACCGCATCGGCCAGGGCATCGAGTTCGACTATTGCTGCTGTCACGCCGCCTTCGCGCTGGCCGACGCCGGCTACGAGTCGATCATGGTCAACTGCAACCCGGAGACCGTATCCACCGACTACGATACCTCCGACCGCCTCTATTTCGAGCCGTTGACGCCCGAGGACGTTCTGGAAATCCTGCGCGCCGAACAGGCCGCCGGCACACTGCACGGCGTGATCGTGCAATTTGGCGGCCAGACGCCGCTGAAGCTTGCCGATGCGCTGGAAAAGGCCGGCATCCCGATCCTCGGCACCGCGCCCGACATGATCGACCTGGCCGAAGACCGCGACCGCTTCCAGAAGCTGCTCGTCAAACTCGGCCTGAAGCAGCCGAAAAACGGCATCGCCTACTCGGTGGAACAGGCCCGCGTCGTCGCGTCCGAACTCGGCTTCCCGCTGGTGGTGCGCCCGTCCTACGTTCTGGGTGGCCGCGCCATGCAGATCATCCACAACGAGACGATGCTGCAGACCTACCTGCTCGACACGGTGCCCGGCCTCGTGCCCGAGGAAATCCGCCAGAAGTATCCGGCCGACAAGACCGGCCAGATCAACACGCTTCTTTCGAAGAACCCGCTTCTCTTCGACACCTATCTGACCGAAGCAGTGGAAGTGGATGTGGATTGTCTGTCCGATGGCAGCCAGACCTATGTTTCCGGCATCATGGAGCATATCGAGGAAGCCGGCATTCATTCCGGCGACTCTGCCTGCTCCCTGCCGGTGCACTCTCTCGACGAGGGCCTTGTCGCAGAACTGGAGCAGCAGACAGCCGCGCTCGCACGCGCGCTGAAGGTCGGCGGGCTGATGAACGTGCAGTATGCGGTGAAGAACGGCGAAATCTACGTGCTCGAGGTCAACCCCCGCGCCTCGCGCACGGTGCCCTTTGTCGCCAAGACCATCGGCCGCCCCATCGCCAAGATCGCCGCCCGGATCATGTCGGGCGAGACGCTGGAAAATGCCTTCGCCCATTACGGCACCATGCCGAATGCGCGCGACCTTGGCCATATCGCGGTCAAGGAAGCCGTCTTCCCCTTCGCTCGCTTCCCCGGCGTCGACACGCTGCTTGGACCCGAGATGAAATCCACCGGCGAGGTGATGGGTCTCGACACCAACTACGCGCTCGCCTTTGCCAAGGCGCAGCTCGGTGCTGGCGTAGACCTGCCACGTGAAGGCACACTGTTCGTCTCCGTGCGCGATGATGACAAGGCCCGCGTCCTGCCGGCGGTCAAGCGGCTCGCCGACGCCGGATGGCATGTTCTGGCCACCGGTGGCACCGCCCGTTTCCTGCGTGAGAACGGCATAGAGGCGGAGAAGATCAACAAGGTTCTGGAAGGTCGACCACACATCGAGGACGCCATCCGCAACCGTCAGGTCCAGCTCGTCTTCAACTCGACGGACGGTCAGAAGGCCATGTCGGACTCAAAGTCGTTGCGTCGTGCCACATTGATGCAGAAAGTGCCCTACTACACCACCATGGCAGGTGCGGAGGCCGCCGCCGAGGCAATCGTTGCTCTCAAGGCGGGTAGTCTCGAGGTGCGCCCGCTGCAGAGCTACTTCCTCTAGGCAGCCTGTCAGAACTTGCTCAGCCGCCGCGCCTGAGGCTTGGCGGCGGCTGCAGCCTTCCTCGTTCTCCACGCCACATGCAAGCGCTCGGTGTGCTGACACCACCGACCGGAAAAGCATGACTCTGGCTGTCTCCCATACCCTTCCTTGATCACAGGCATTCGCCACGGCGAACGCGATAGAAACGCGTTGTCGAATAGATAAAGTTCGACTGGATAGCCGCCGTAAACATCGATAAATGACATATAAACAGCGGCACATAAAGCAGAACATCCAGATATATACGAAGTAAACAATAAACCAGTGCCGAGTGTGAAAACTGAACGTCGAGAGCATTCGAACGACGTTGGTAAAACTGGAATATCGGCGCGTTTCCCGCGCCTTTGAAGCAAGATTTCAGAGCTATGCATTTTAAAGCTCTGCGCGCATTTTTGAGCACCAGGGATTTTTGCGATGAAGCCCTTTTTTAGATTTGCTCTGCCGCTTGCGGCGTTGTCGGCTGTGGTGGCCGCCTGCTCGGATCTGGCATCGCTCAAGGAACGGATTATTTCCTTCCCTGCGTCGGAACTCGAGTGGATCGAGATCCCGGATTCGGGTGGCATACGATATGCCAATGTTCGCGGCGACCTTGCAGGCGCGGCCCCTTACGAGGCCTTTGTTCTGTATCCCGCCGGGAAGGACAACCCGCATCACTATCACACCCGATCCATCCGGACCGTGGTTGTGCAGGGCACGTTTTTCATTGTGGTCGACGGCAGGCGGACGGTGTACCCGAAAGGCTCGTATTATGAGTTGCCTGGACACCTGAGGCACTTCAGCGGTTGCGCTGAGGGCATCGACTGCCTCCTTTTCCAGTATCAGGACAATGGGTTTGACCTTGTCCCATACCGCGATGAGAAGGAGGCTCGTTCACTCAAGTCCGAGCGCGCCCTCCCAAAGGGGGCGCGCTCTATTTCTTCGCTCAGGGGTACGCCCGCTAATTGCGCCGGTAAAGCCACAAAACAAGCGGAGACAAAACGAGTGTCAAAAGCACCGGCGCAGTCAAAGCAAGCATCACATCGCCTGCTGTGGCCGTTCCGCTCATCAGCCCCCTCAGGGCCGTCGCCATGTGCGTCACCGGGTTCCGCACAACAAATGCTTCGAGCCATCCCGGCATCGTCTCGGGACGCACCATGATGTTGGAAGCGAATACCAGCGGAAAGATGAAGGTGAAACCGATGGTCATGACCGTCATTGGCGTGCGGATCAGCAAGCCAAGTACGATGAAAATCCAGCCGACGCCAAAGCCTATGGCGATTAGCAGCATAAAAGAAAAAAGAACGCCCAGGATCCCTGCTTCCGGCCGATAGCCCAGCACAAGTCCAACGCTCAGGATAATCAAGCCTGCAATCGTATGGCGCAGGACATCCCCGGCCATAAGCCCTGCGAAGGGCGAAAGAGACCAGATCGGCAATGACCGAAAACGTTCAAACAATCCCTTCGACAGATCTGTCGAAAGTCCCATTCCGGAGTAGACCGAGTTGAACACGACGGTCTGAACAAGGATTCCGGGGAGGAAGAACTGGAGATAGTCGCTCGTCGAACCTGCCAGTGCACCGCCGAAAACAAAGGTGAAGAGCAGCGTGAACATGAGCGGCGTCATGATCAGGTCAAACAATTGCTCTGGCACATGCTTGAATTTCAACACCGCACGCCAGCCGAAGGTCAGAGCATTGGCAACTGCGGACGGTCGGGGCGGCCGGGGCGCGTGGGATAACATCGCAGGGCCAGTCTCTACAGAATTCATCATGCCTCTCCCGCCGTTTCTCCGTCCACCGGCTGTCCGGTCAGGGCGAAAAACACCTCATCGAGACTGGGGGAACCCATCGAGAAATCGGAGAGTTCTATTCCTGCTGAAATCAACAGCCCCAGCGCCTCATTGGCGGCTTTGGTCGATCCGGCCACCACGGAAAGCTGAGCGCCTTCGGCGCTGCGTTGAACAGGCGCCCCCAGGACCTTCTCCAAAATTGCTTCCGCTTCGTCCAGTCGCTCATGATCGCCAAGGGCAACGTGCAGGAAACCGGAGCCGATGGCCGATTTGAGCTCCCTGCTCGTCCCTTCAGCGATCTTTCGGCCACGATCGATCACTGCGATACGCGCGGCCAACTGATCCGCTTCTTCGAGATACTGGGTGGTCAGCAATATCGTCACACCGGATTGAGCTAGAGAGCGGATCATTTTCCACACACCTTGCCGCGCTTTAGGATCAAGACCGGTGGTTGGCTCGTCGAGAAACAGAACGCCCGGCGTCACAATCAGCGACGCCGCAATGTCGAGCCGTCTCCGCATCCCGCCGGAGTAGGATTTGACCTGCTTTCTGGACGCGTCCGAAAGTTCGAAGGCTGCAAGCAGTTCATCCGCCCTCGCCTTGGCGGCGCTCACTGAAAATCCCCAGAGACGCGCGAGCATGACAAGGTTTTCCCGCCCCGTCAGGTCTTCGTCGAGCGAGGCAAATTGCCCGGTCAGCGCGATAGTCCCCCTCACCGCCTGTGGATTGGAAACAACATCGTGCCCCATGACGGACGCAGAGCCGCCGTCCGGACGCGCGAGTGTTGCAAGCAGACGGATCAGCGTTGTCTTTCCCGCTCCGTTTGGCCCCAGAATGCCGAAGATCATGCCACGCGGAACATCCAGATCGATGCCGTCCAGCGCGGGAACAGACCCATAGCGCTTGGTCAACCCGCGCACGGAAATCGCCAGGGACGGCAAATCGGGGGCGATCGCCTTGGCGCTCACCGGCTTCATATCATTCATCTGCAATCCTCCGGGGCAGCCAGTTCCCGCACGTTCCCATGACTGCAGGAAAGAGCCGCTGAGCGGCATCCAACAGCGCGCAGACATACACCAATCGGAGGTTTGTCAGAACTGGTTTATCACGTCGCCTCAAAGCCTGCTGACAGCTCCCGCCGAAGCCGGGCTCAGTTGCGCAGGCCGGTTTCCCGGAGCAACCCTTTGCGTTTGGCATCGTAGTAATAACCGCTGGCATAGAAGCGCACCGCACGATCTTCGTTTCGATCGGCCGTAATGTAGGCGCCTCGCAGATATTTGACGGCATATTTGAGATTGGTCTCCGCATCCAGCAAACCGGATGCAGGGCCGCGATATCCCATGGTTTGAGCCGTATCGTGCCGGATCTGCATCAGCCCCCAATAGATGCGATTGCGCGCTGAGGGATCGAAATTGCTCTCTCGTCTGACAACCCTGCGCACCAGCCGCTCAGGCACCTCATAGATGGCTGCGTAGCGAGCGATCAGCGAATCGAGCTCGGCGCTCCGCGGCGCCACCGGCTCCACGCTCGCCCCGGCCTCCAATGCCGTGAGCGCAGCGGAAGGCGGGCGTTGACCTGCGAACGCGTCCGGGCTGACATCCTCGTCCGAGATCGCGGCGTCCTGTTCTGCAACCAGGCTATTCGCAATCACAGCTGCATCAGCAGAACTCTCGACGTTATCGGCTTTTGCCTGACCTTCGCTCCCGGTCGTTGCGCAACCGGCCATGGAGGGCAAGGCAAGTAAAAGACCGGCGACCAGAAAACGGGAAAACAACGGCAAGGTACATTCCTTCAATCAGATCACCCCCACCCGCGCGCCTTCTATCGTGCAATGCAAAGCGTGGCAATCTCATGTCAGGACCGTGCCCGTTCACTCTTCGTGCCATAGTGTTTCCATGCTAAATGTGTCTCCGAAAGCAGTGGGATCAGTGCCCGTGTCATTCGGTGGTTATCAGGTGTTCGAAACAGCTTTCGGCTTCTGCGGTGCAGGCTGGAGCGAAGCCGGACTTGCTCGCTTCATTCTTCCTGCACCGGATGCAGGATCGATTGAACGGCTCCTGAAACGTCGATTTCCCGATGGCAATGCTACACAACCAACAGGCGCCCTCGCAAACCTCGCCGTGGCCGTAAGGCGCTATTTCGATGGTGTTCAGCAGGACTTTTCCAGGGTTCCTCTCGATCTCTCCGGCATTAGCCCGTTTCATCAGACGCTATACACCGCTATGCGTGGGCTTTCCTACGGTGAAACAACGACTTATGGAGCACTCTGTGAAAGTGTAGGATTCCCGAAAGCCACCCGGGAAACGGGTGCAGCCATGGGCAAAAACCCCATCCCCCTGATCATCCCCTGCCATCGCGTGCTTGCCGCAGGTGGCAAGATTGGCGGTTTCTCCGCCCATGGCGGCATAACGACGAAGCAAAAAATGCTTGCCCTGGAGAACGCCCGCTCGCCCAATGCCGACGAGGCGCAGGGGACGTTTGCATTCTAGTGCCGGTTGAACCGCACATCTTGCACTCAAGCGAGGCGCGCGCATAATAAATGCGATTCGGATGGCCCCGGTGATTAGCGGGGACAGCCACAATCTCGCCGCCAATCGGTCGATTTATCGGCGGTATTTCTGTTCAGCGTTGGGTTCGTTGCGTCCGTGATTTTCAACCGGCGGGAATTCCATGCTTCAGTCTGCCGATAACAGCATCAAACATCGCCTCATTGAGCCAACGGCGATGATTACAGAGGTCAAACGCCTTGTCGCACAAGGCGTAGAGATGGATCAGATTGCTCCCGAACTCTCGAAACAGTTCTATATCGACATTGATCTTCTCAACGCAGTTTTGCGGGTGATGCGCAAGAAAATGCTGGAACGCAAATCGAAAGAGAGCGCCGCAAAGCAGGACACGACCGGCACCAATGACAGGGCGGCAGCCTGAAGCACAGCGACACGGTTTTCGCGAAATTTGTCTTGAATTTTACCGGTCCTGAACACTGATTCAAAATCCCTCTCTGGTAGCAATTGCCAATCAAACACAACCAATTGCACAGATTTGAACCAGAACCAGGAGAGGACGCATCGTGCTGATCGGAAACTTGAACAAACTGCCTCTATTCGACAGGGTCAGGCCACCGGCAAACCAACCTGATCCTCAGGAACCGGCTTCGCCGCCCAACGAGGCAACCCAACCGGAACCGAGCGATGATCAGCCGAAAGGCTCGAGCGGCAGTTCGAACCCGTCAAATCCTCCAACGAGTACGTCGCCAGGCGCGTCCAGTGGCACCACACCGGTAAATGACCAGTACCGGCTGTCTTCGCTGAGCACCCCTCGCGACGAACCGAAAGAGGTCGTCTCGATCGAGGCTTGGGCCAGGCGTGCGGCACTTGAAGTGCAAAAGCATGAACAGTTCGCATCAATGCTCCAGCGCATTGCCAAGCCGGAAGCGGCGGCACAAATCGCTCTCCTTCAAAATGATCCCGAAGGCAAGGCCGATCTGCGCTCCGTGACTGCCGCCTACGGCGAAAACCAGGATACGGTTTCGGCCGCAAACAGCAATTCTGAAAACTAGATAATGGATCAGGGCCCGACAGGTTCGGGCCCTGGTCTTTGAAACGATGTCTGGAAGCGCCGCCTGATCAAACCCGTCCAGACTGACTTCACGCCAAAGAAACGACAACCGTCTCAGGATCGCGGAAAATACGACCTATATCCAGCGGCCGCACATCCACGATCGAACCCGCTTCTTCTGGTCTGGCCAGCAGTTCGCCCTGAACCAGATCGGCCCCAACGGTTAGTGCCGCCAGAAGATGGGCCGGGCTCTCAAGCCCTTTTACAAGAACTTCAGCGCCCCCATTCTTGAGGCTTTCAATTACCTGACGCATCAGCCGCAAAGCGGCGCTCACATCAGAAACACGACGAAACCACGAGCCATCGACGCTGACAATGCGTGGCTGGAAACGCTTTATCGCCTCAATCGCCTGTGTATTCACCCCGAACCCTTCAACCGCGAGGCCCGCGCCCGCCGCTCCCAACACTGCCAGGATGCGCTCGAGGACATTTAAATCGCAAGTTTCGACGTTGGGGACGCTGCACACCAGAGACCTTGGAGGAAAGCCGGCCTCTGCAAGCCGTGCAAAGGTGAGAGCAAGATGCTCCAGTGCCACCTCCCCGCAAAGCAGGGAATGTCCGAACGGCACGTGCAGGGAAAGGTTGTCATGTCTGGCGTGATGACGATTTCCGATGTGCATGAGATTGCAGA
This sequence comes from Nitratireductor sp., assembly GCF_017794765.1. Lineage (GTDB taxonomy): Bacteria > Pseudomonadota > Alphaproteobacteria > Rhizobiales > Rhizobiaceae > Nitratireductor. Next base: position 3,225,257 of record NZ_CP051236.1, read on the forward strand.
GCGACAGAACATCGGCCTGTGCGTCAAGATCGACAGAGGCAAGAAACTCATGCCTCTCTATTGGCCGAAAGTTGAGCAAGGGCAACACAGATGCCTCCAGCCCCTCGGGCATCAAGAAGTCGGACGCAACGCGGAAAATCGGCTGATAAACGGTGCGAAGCCGATATGCGCCGTAGACCCCTGTTTCCAGGCCGACCTCGTCCACTACAATCGTGGCCGCCGCGGGCCTGGGGATCGATTGCCCACTCATAGTGTCAGGATCCGCGGCGCCCGAAGGTGCGCCCGCTGCGATTGGACGGAACGTCCCCTTTGGTCTTTTCGACCTTGCCACGTTCAAGGTGTTCCACGGTCCCCGCCAGCGCCCGCCTTCGCTCACTCTCGCGTGCCGCCTCGAATTCCGCAAAAGCGCCCGGAGCCAGCTGTGGCCGGGCGAGCGCAAACCCCTGCACCATGGAGACACCGCAACTTTCGGCAAGTTCAAGCTGTTGTCCGGTTTCAATACCTTCGAAAACGGTGCGGATACCCTTGTGTGCAAACGCGCGCACCATATCGGTCAGCATCGCGACGCCAGGAGCTGACGAAAGGAGACGACCGGTCCAGGCACCATCGAATTTGACGATATCGGGCCCGAGCGCCTCGATCCGCTTCAGATCTGAGCTGTCGGCTCCGTAATCATCCACCGCAACCCGGTGCCCATATCCCTTGAGCGCCTGCACAAATCTGATGAGCGTTTCATCGGAGCCCGTTTCCTGCTCGGTGATCTCACAAACGACACGCTCCGCCGAGATACCGGCTTCGCTCAAGACGCCCTGAACATCCTGCAGCGCGCTCGCCGCTGAGGCGGCATCCACAAAATGCGACGGGTCGAAATTGACAAAGAGCGAGGCCGTTTCGCTAAAACTGACGCCCGCATTCAATAAATGCAGTGTTCTTGCCAGTGTTTCGACCTGAAAACGATCGATGTCGGGAATGCTGGAGAAGAAAATGCCCGGCCCCACAGGATGCTCGTCTCGGAAAGGACGGATCAGCCCTTCATAAGCGCTCACGAGAAGACGGCCCTCACGAAAGGAAAAGATCGGCTGAAAAGCCGATTTCAGTGTATAGCCGCCCCAGATACCCACAGCGGTCCCGTCGTCCTGGCGGGCGATGTGGCCGAGGCCGATGCTGCGCGGCATGCTGCGCTTCCTTAAGACTCTTTATTCATGACGGTGAAAATGCCATCCAACGCCTTTATTCGCCGTTAACGACTGGTTTAACGCCGCAAACTGGCTGGCCGCTTGCGATTTTTCCCATGATCGGACATGAAGGATCACGCTGATGCTCAGCGTAATTCTCACAGGAACCGGAGTCCTCCATTATGGCTTTCCTTGCCGATGCCCTTTCACGCGTAAAACCCTCCGCAACCATCGCGGTTTCCCAGAAAGCGCGCGAACTCAAATCCCAGGGCCGTGATGTGATCGGTCTTGGTGCAGGCGAGCCGGACTTCGACACGCCGGAGAATGTGAAAAAGGCGGCAATCGAAGCCATCAACCGCGGTGAGACGAAGTACACACCCGTCTCCGGCATCCAGCCCCTGCGCGAGGCGATCGCAGCCAAATTCAAGCGCGAAAACAACCTCGATTACGACTGGAAGCAGACAATTGTCGCCACCGGCGGCAAGCAGGTGCTGTTCAACGCGATGATGGCGACCCTCAACGCCGGCGACGAAGTGGTCATCCCCAGCCCCTATTGGGTGAGTTACCCGGAGATGGTGTCCATCTGCGGCGGCACGCCGGTAGCCGCTGAAACCAGCATTGAGAACGGCTTCAAGCTCACCGCCGAGGCATTGGAAAAGGCGATTACGCCTAAGACCAAATGGCTGATCATGAACTCACCATCCAACCCCTCGGGTGCAGCCTATACGGCTGAGGAGCTCAAGGCGCTGGCCGAGGTTCTTCTCGCCCATCCCAACGTGTGGGTGCTGACAGACGACATGTACGAGCACCTGACCTACGGCGATTTTAAGTTCCACACCATCGCCGAAGTGGAACCGAAGCTCTATGAGCGCACATTGACAATGAACGGCGTCTCCAAGGCTTACGCCATGACAGGCTGGCGCATCGGATATGCGGCTGGGCCCATCGAGCTCGTCAAGGCCATGGACATGATCCAGGGCCAGCAGACTTCAGGTGCCTGCAGCATCGCTCAATGGGCCGCCGTGGAAGCTTTGAATGGTCCGCAGGATTTTGTATCCAGGAACAAGGCGATCTTTCAGGGCCGCCGTGATCTCGTCGTGTCGATGCTCAACCAGGCAAGGGGCATCAAATGTCCGGTCCCCGAAGGCGCATTCTACGTTTACCCGTCCTGCGCCGAACTGATTGGCAAAACGGCACCGTCAGGCAAGACGATCGAAACCGACGAGGATTTCGTATCGGAGCTTCTTGAGGCGGAAGGTGTGGCGGTTGTGCACGGCTCGGCCTTCGGCCTCGGGCCCAATTTCCGCATCTCCTACGCCACGTCCGAGACTCTGCTCGAAGAAGCCTGCAACCGCATCCAGCGTTTCACGGCTTCACTGAAGTAGGCGCCCGCTCTATAGCCTCACTATTGCGCCGCAAAATATTTTCTCGCGGTGCAATAGTCTTAACGCACTCTTTAAGCTTCTCATTGTTCTCTCGTTTTCCAAGGGTTTCGGGGAGACACCAGGGGCATGAGCATCCTCTCCACCGTTCGCCGCAATGGCGCGCGTGTTTACATAGGCGTACAAGCGCTTTTGATCACAGCAACGGCGCTCATCGCCGTGGCATATTTCATGGTGCCACGCGAAAGTGGCATGCCAAACTGGCTGCTGCTCACCTGCTTCGTGCTCAGCGCGACGGGTCTTGGCCTGCTTGAATACCTCAAACGCACTGTTTCCGATCAGCTCAAGGACGCCGTGCGCATCGAGGCCGAGCGCACGCGACTGACCGAGAATGATCTTCTTACGGGCGCCCTCACCCGAGGCCGTTTCCTGGACGAACTCAGCGCCAGCATCGGCACACTTTCAAAGCCCCGCCGCATCATGCTGCTGCTCGTTGATCTTGACCATTTCAAGCAGCTCAATGACGGATTCGGACATCAATTTGGAGATCAGGCGCTCGCCCATCTGGTCGCATGCGCGAAACACTGTTTCCCCGATTGCACCATTGGTCGGCTGGGCGGTGACGAATTTGCGATACTGATGTACGGCAACGACCTCGAACGCTGTCGTCTACGCGCCGAAAAACTGCTCACAATGCTTCAACAGGGCCGTGTTTGCGAGGGACACCAGATACCACTGGGCGCATCGATCGGCATTGCCGTCGCACCGGAACATGCAAGCAGCCCCAAAGAGCTTCCTTTGCTGGCCGATCTTGCACTGTATGAGAGCAAGGGAGCCGGCCGCGGACGCATAACCGTGTTCGATCCCGATATGCTCTCTGAAAAACGCCAGCGCCGCTTTATGGAGCGCGAATTGCGCGCAGCGGTCTATCTCAACGAACTCGAACTTCACTACCAGCCCCTGACCGACGCGGAGCGCAACTGTACGGCTCTGGAAGGCCTGGTGCGCTGGCGTCATCCTGTGCGCGGCATGATCTCACCTGCCGAGTTCATACCTGTTGCCGAGAGATCCAACCTGATCGACATGGTCGGCGAGTGGGTTTTCCGCCGCGCATGTCTCGATCTCGATCATCTGTCATGTGGACGCATCAGCATCAATGTCTCCGGAGAGCAGCTCAAGCGCGATGGCCTCGTGCACATGCTGGACCGCGTGCTGCATGAAACGGGCACGGCCGCCAACCGTTTTGTTCTCGAGATCACCGAGACCGTCGCCACGGCGGCTACGCCCGAAATCATCGCCCGTATCGAACGGCTGCGTGGGATGGGATTCCACATCGCGCTGGATGACTTTGGAACCGGCCATTGTGGCTTCAACTACATCAAGACGCTGCCGATCGACTCAATCAAGATCGACCGCAGTTACATCCGCAATCTCGGACATGATCGTATCGCTCAGGTCTTTGTCTCTGCGCTAACGCAGATCGCTCGCATTCAGGGCCTTACGATCGTGGCTGAGGGGATCGAAACCGAAGCCGAGTTCGATCTTGCACGCGCTGCCGGTTGCAACCGCTTCCAGGGCTATTTCCTCGGGCGACCGCAGGCCGCCCCAATGCTCCTGCGCAGAACCGCCCATATCGAACCGCTCGCCTTGAGCGCTTGAGAACCTCTTGCCCAAAACTCAAAGCCATGTGACGATATTCGTCGGAAAACGTTGGCGCATCGGCTTGTGAGTGCCGAAAGCGGGTTCTTCAAGGGCGGAGAATGCTCCTGATCATCCGTCTACGCGTCACGACCGCGCGACGGCCGCTCTGGCCGGCCGCCGCTCATGAAACGTGTACGGGTAAACGCGTGTGAGGAGGCCGCCGACCATGGGAAAACGTTCGGGAGAGAGAAGCCGCGGACCGAAGTGCATTGCCATTGTCGGTCCGTTTGCAAGTGGCAAGACAACTTTGCTCGAAGCCATTTTGGAGCGCACCGGCGCCATAACCAAACAGGCAGGTACCGGGTCCGGAACGGTCGGCGATCATTCCGCCGAAGCCAAGGCGCATCAGATGAGTGTCGAGGCATGCGTCGCCACCACTCGCTTTCTCGATGAAAGTATTACTTTCGTGGATTGTCCCGGCTCAATCGAATTTGCCTATGAGGCAGATCCGATTCTTACCGCAGTCGACATGGCCATCGTCGTCACCGAACCCGACGAGAAGAAAATTCCGGCCCTTCAGCTCACCCTCCATCGGCTCGACGAGCTCGGCATCCCGCGCATGATCTTCCTGAACAAGATCGAGCACGCCACCTTGGGCGTGCGCGACATGTTGAAGATGCTGCAACCGACCAGCGACACCCCACTGCTTTTGCGCCAGATTCCTCTGCGCAAGGACGGCATCGTCATCGGGTCCATCGATCTCGCGCTTGAACGCGCCTACATCTACCGTGAGCACGCAAGCAGTGAGATCGCACCCATTTCCGACGATGACAGGGCACGCGAGGTCGAGGCACGCTTCTCCATGCTTGAAACTCTGGCAGACCACGATGACAGGCTTATGGAGCAACTGCTTGAGGAGATAGAGCCGCCCCGCGATGCGATTTTCGACGACCTGGCCGCCGATCTGCGTTCCGGTTCGGTGACGCCGGTGCTGATCGGGTCAGCAGAAAAAGGCAACGGCATATTGCGGCTTCTGAAGGCAATCCGGCACGATGCTCCGGATGTTGAAGCGACATGGGAGCGGCTTGGTCTCGACATTACTGGTGAAGCCGTGCTCCAGGTGATAAAAACAATCCATACACCGCATGGTGGCAAGCTGTCCGTCTCACGTGTTCTTTCCGGCTCAGTCGGCGATGGTGTGGAACTGCGCAGCGACCAGACTGTCGACAAGGTTTCCGGTCTCTACACGCTGCTCGGGCGCGAACAAACCAAGGTCACGAAAGCGGAAGCTGGCGAGACGATTGCTCTCGGCAAACTTGAGGGGGTAAAGACAGGGGACACGCTGACCACAGCCAGGACACCGCATCCACCTCTCCTCAAACTCGAGAGCCCTCACCCTGTTTATTCGGTTGCGGTACATCCAACCGAACGCAAAGACGAGGCAAAGCTCTCCCTCGCCCTGCAGAAGCTCACCGAGGAAGACCCGTCACTCGGCCTCGAACAAAGGCAGGAGACGGGGGAAACCGTGCTGTGCGGACAGGGCGAAATGCATCTGCGCGTCACTCGCGAGCGCCTGGAAGGCAAATACCAGATCCCCGTGGATACGGCAGTGCCGAGCGTTGCCTATCGCGAAACGATCCGCAAGGGCACCACAAAGCGTGGCCGGCACAAGAAGCAATCGGGCGGTCACGGCCAGTTCGGCGATGTTGTGCTCGAGATACGCCCCCTGCCCCGCGGCTCCGGTTTCGAGTTCACCGACACGATCACCGGTGGCGTCGTTCCGAAGCAATACATACCCTCGGTCGAAACGGGCGTTCGCGACTATCTCAAGTCCGGTCCGCTCGGGTTTCCCGTCATAGATCTCGCCGTCAACCTCTCGGACGGTTCCTACCATTCGGTGGATTCCTCAGACATGGCGTTCCAGCTTGCCGGGCGACTTGCCATGAAGGAAGGGCTTGGCGAGTGCTCACCTGTTCTCCTGGAGCCCGTCCTCAGGGTCGAGGTCTACACGCCGTCAGACGCCACTGCCCGCATCACCGCTATCCTGTCGCAACGGCGCGGACAGATTCTCGGCTTCGATGCGCGTCCCGGCTGGACAGGTTGGGACATCGTAGAGGCGACGATCCCCGCATCCGAAACCGGCGATCTGATCATCGAACTACGATCCGCCACGGCAGGCGTCGCCAGCTATCGCGCCACGTTTGATCACATGGCCGAATTGACCGGGCGCCTGGCGGATGCGGCGATGAGCGCGCAGGGCAAGGCTGCTTGATGAGAGCATCAACCGGAAAGATCGCCACGCAATCGTGAAGCGCCGTGATTTTGAACCGCCGGGCGGCGGTTCTACCAATGGTGATGCTATCAGAAATCCGCTGGAGAAAGCCATGCCCACAATCCACCGTCGCCCGCGCTGGGCAATAGCCGAAAGCGTGGCGACGCCTGAATGCGTTTTCGCCAATCGCCGCACAGTGCTTGCGGGGCTTGGTCTTGGGGCGATCGCCGGCGCAGGCTTGCTGCCCGGGACAGCCAGGGCGCAGGCAGCGGAAGACGCCGCGTCACGCACCGCATCCCTTTACCCTGTAAAGCGGAACGATGCCTACAGAATCGAACGCCCCCTGACACCTGAAGACGTGAACAGCACTTACAACAATTTCTACGAATTCGGATCGCACAAACAGATCGCGCGTGCCGCTCAGGCACTCTCAACTCATCCCTGGGATATCGAGATCGATGGCCTCGTGGAAAAGCCCGGCACCATTGCTTTCGAGGATCTGTTAAAACGCATGCCGCTCGAAGAGCGCCTGTACCGGCATCGCTGTGTCGAAGCCTGGTCAATGACAGTGCCATGGAGCGGCTTTCCGCTTTCAGCTCTCCTGGCGATTGCGAAGCCCCTTTCGTCCGCCCGCTACCTCCGCTTTGAAACCTTCAACGATCCCTCCGTCGCCGGGGGGCAGAAACAGGTCTGGTATCCTTGGCCCTATGTAGAGGGCGTCACCATGGAAGAGGCTTCGAACGACCTCGCCTTCATGGTCACTGGCGCCTATGGCAAACCCCTGGCAAAGCAGTTCGGCGCTCCCCTGCGGCTGGCCCTGCCATGGAAATACGGCTTCAAATCCATCAAATCCATCCGACGCATCTCTTTCACCGAAAAGAGACCTGTGAGTTTCTGGGAGGAGATTGCAGCCAGCGAATACGGCTTCTGGGCGAATGTGAACCCGGATGTGCCGCACCCGCGCTGGAGCCAGGCGGAGGAGCGGGTACTGCATACCGGCGAGCGCATACCGACGCAGCTTTTTAACGGTTATGCCGAGGAAGTCGCAGGTCTTTACAGCGGGCTCGAAAGCGAACAGCTATATCGCTGACCTGCACTCGTGCCACTTGGAAACACGGGCGCCCGCGATGCACGGGAACCTCCGGCAGATAAAAAAAGAGCCGGATCACGGAGATCCGGCTTTAGTCATTGGAAGTGCCATATAGGCGAAACCTCCAGAGGGGAACACTCGCGGGGGCAAATGGGAGGAGAACGCCCCCGGGAGTGCTTCTCATATGGGCAATGAGCGCCTAAATAACAACCACATGTTTTTGCAACTCACCCATGCAATTTTGCATAACGCCCCGTATTTCTTGGGAAATACTGCGTCAAAATGCCCAATGCCTTGATTTTGAAATGAGGAAGTCCCGGAAAGCGTGAAGCTTTGCCTGATTTTTCATCACGTTCGGATAGCAGAAATATGTGTCGAACGACGGCACGGCGGTTTCCGGCAGAAGCTGCACCAGATCGTTGCTCTTGCCGACCACGTAATCGGGCAGCATGGCAATCCCGGCCCCGCGCTGCACAGCCAGTTTGATCGACAGGATGTTGTTGATCTGCAGAGCCGTCTGGCGCTTCTGCCCCTCCGGACGCCCGGCGGTTTCGAGCCAGTTCATATCGCTGAGATGCGGCGGCACCGCCTCGCCGAAAGTCACGATCCGATGCTTGTCGAGATCGGCGATCGAGGCCGGCTTTCCGTGCTTGTTCACATAGGAGGGCGAGGCAAAGAGATGGAAATGCACCGTGAACAGCTTGCGCTGGATCAGATCCGGCTGCTGCGGCTGGCGCATCCGAATCGCGCAATCCGCCTGCCGCATGGTTAGGTCGAGCTCCTCATTGTCGAGAATGAGTTGCAATTCGATGTCCGGGTAGAGCTCGATGAACTCCGGCAACCGTTCCGTCAGCCAGCCCGTGCCGAGCCCCACCGTGGTGGAAACCTTCAACAGACCGGACGGGCGATCCTTCGCCTCGGTCAGGCGCACGCGCACGCTTTCAAGCTGCATCAGCACGTCATGAGCGGTGCGATAAAGCATCTCGCCCTGTTCGGTAAGAACCAGCCCGCGCGCGTGCCGATGGAAAAGCGGCACCCCCACTTCCAGTTCAAGCGCACTCACCTGGCGTGAAATGGCCGACTGCGAAAGATGCAGCGTTTCAGCGGCGTGCGTAAACGAGCCAGCCTCTGCGGCGGCGTGAAAAACCCTGAGCTTGTCCCAGTCCAACGCCTCGTTCTCCTCTGTCAGGCGCCTGTACCGTCATGGGCGTTGCCGCCCGTTCCCGTCGCTGCGTCGTTCCCGGTTATTCGGCAGCTTCTTTCTTCGATTCCATGGCTGCCAGATACTTCTCTGCTTCCAGTGCCGCCATGCAGCCAAGCCCCGCTGCCGTCACGGCCTGGCGATAAATGTCGTCGGCCACATCACCTGCGGCAAACACCCCCGGAACATCCGTCTGCGTGGTTCCAGGCTGCGTCCACAGATAACCATTGGGCTTCTGCTTGAGCTTGCCTTCAAATAACTCGACCGCGGGGGCATGGCCGATCGCGACGAAGATGCCATCCACCGCCAGATCGGACACAGCCCCCGTGTGCACGTTTTTCACACGCACGCCCGAAGCGGATGCAGGCATGGGCGGTTTTGCGGGCGTCCCGGTGATCTCCTCGACCACCGTATCCCACATGATCGTCACGTTCTCCTTGGCCATCAGACGCTCCTGAAGGATACGCTCCGAGCGCAATTCGTCGCGGCGATGGATGAGCGTCACCGACTTTGCGAGGTTAGAAAGGTAAAGCGCCTCCTCGACAGCGGTGTTACCGCCGCCCACAACGGCAACATCCTTGCCACGGTAGAAGAAGCCGTCACAGGTCGCACAGGCCGAAACACCAAATCCCATAAAGGTCTGTTCGGACGGCAGGCCAAGCCACTTTGCCTTTGCACCGGTGGCGATGATCAGCGCATCGCAGCTATATTCGGTGCCGGAATCGCCCCTGAGCACAAAGGGGCGCGACGACAGATCCACATCGACAATGAGGTCATTGGCGATTTCCGCTCCGACGTTTTCAGCCTGGCCGCGCATCTGTTCCATGAGCCACGGCCCCTGGATCGGATCGGCAAAACCGGGATAATTTTCCACCTCGGTGGTGATCATGAGCTGGCCACCCTGCTCCAGCCCGGCCACAAGAAGAGGCTTCAGCATGGCGCGCGCCGCATAGATCGCCGCCGTGTATCCGGCCGGACCCGAGCCGATGATAAGGACGGGCGCGTGACGACGTGACATGGATGAAATCCTTTCTTCCTAAAAGCACCCGCGGGCATGTTCCGCTCCCATCGGGCATTCTTGACTTGTGAGCGCGTCGGCCCCGCCAGCGGGCAGAAAACGCGAAACCGGACAGCAGACCTGCGGGCGTCATCCCTAGGCCACCATCCAAAACAATTCGGTGACATGATCTAAGTATTCACCACCGCAAAGTGCAAGGCGAGGAACAGGTTTCCAACAGCTACCGAATGCCGCTCCTGCGCATTTGTGCGTTTGCCACGGTTTCAAACACGGTGGATAGTCCACCCTGCCGGTGAAGGCATTGCTTGGCTTGGCAGGGCGCTTGCCCTAATTTCGGTCTGCGCGCGTGAAAGATTCTCGCGCGTTTAGAGCAGAAATGGGAAACACTATGCCGCTACAGGCTGATCTTGACGCAATCGACTGGAAAATTCTGCGTGAGCTTCAGGCCGACGGCAAAATGACCAATGTCGAGCTTTCGCGCCGTGTTGGCATCTCCGCTCCGCCCTGCCTCCGGCGCGTAAAGCGGCTGGAGGAAGGCGGCATCATCAAGGGCTACCGCGCCCTGCTCAATTCCCCGGCACTTGGCTATGATGTGGTCGCCTTCTGCCTGATCGGCCTTCACTATCAGTCTGAGACCGAGCTGAAGACTTTCGCTCAGCGAACGCTCAAATGGCCAATCGTGCGCCGCGCATGGATGGTCTCGGGCGATTCCGATTTCATGCTGCATTGCGTGGCGACCGATCTCACCACCTTCCAGACCTTCGTGATCGAAGAGCTGACATCCGCGCCCAATGTAGACACGGTCCGCACCGCACTCACCATTCGCCAGGTAAAGGACGAAGGCCTCGTGGCGATCGACTAGGGCGCTGGTGCGTCATGTCGGCTATTCGTAATTATCAAAGTCCGGTGCCGGAACCACCTGCAGGATACGCGGATGGTATTGCAGGGTCAGGGGCGCAAGCACATCGCCGAGAAGAAAGCTCCATGGCACCGGATAACGTGATGGCCCATCGCCATAATCGACGCCGGGAACCTCTTTCGGGTATCGCGCCGGATTGGCCTTAAGATGTGGAAGAAGAAGATCAAGCCTCTTCTCGACTATTGAAAGCCACCGTTTGGTGAATTCGGTTCCGGGGCGGAAAATGAATGCTCCGTTGCCAATAAGAACACCACGCCTCAGCTTCAGATGCCGATAGCGCAAAGTTATTTCGAGGGCTGAAACACTTCGGTCGAGAAAATAGTAATTGCCCAACGGTTTGGTTTCATGAATTCTTGCAACACCTCCCACTACCTCCGCATAGCCAGCACCAAGGGCGTTTCCTTTTTCAACGGCGGCAAACGCGGGGATCCAGGAGTGAGAAATGGCTTTGATATCTGCGTAGCCCCCGCCGAAATAATGCATGAAGTAAGCGCGCAGATAGTCGGATTGATGGATCGGAGATAAAAACTGGAACGCAGGGTGAAATGGGTTTTCTAAAACTTCAAAACTATCAAGCGTTTCAGCTGTAACAAGGTGCGCGCGACACTCAGAGTTGTGAAACGTCTCAAGGCAAGCTCGCCTGCGCTCAGACATTTCTGCCGGTCCAAACCAAAACGCAAATATGCGCCTTGGCCAGTTGCTGGAGAGGTCAATTCTCCTCGAAGGGCGCATGATCAGCGAAACCCAACTTTTGTCCGCTCACGCCTCCCGATCAAAGACAAAGTACGATTGACCACCGAACGGCGCCTCTTGAATACGGACTGAACAAACCGTTCGAAGGTGCCAAGCCGCCTTCGAACCTTCTTTTCTCGACCTTCAATGCAAGACACGATCCTCTCGGGCGAATCTGGAGCGAACAATGCGGCCTGCTGTATGCAAATTGCAGGTTCGAGTTGATAGATAACCAGATTATCAAACAGGGGAGAAGAAACGTTGAACAAGAAGTCATCAACGGGCTCGGAAAAAGTTTCACTGGCTGCCAGCAAGCGCTGAGCACAGGAGAGTGAGACAACATACCCAGCAGCGCAAAAATGCGATGTGCGAAGACGTCGAATTCGACGTCCATTTTTTAATGAGCTTGCCTTGGTATCCAAGTAAAGTCGCTCATCGGCCGCCTCAAGCTTGACGATATCTGCGTCCTTAGGAATCCAATCAGAACTCCCGAAGACGGCGGCGACATCCTCACCGAATACGACGTCATCCTCCAAGACAACTGCATATTGAGCCCCTTCCTTTACAAGCGCCTCCCAACATTTGCGGTGGCCCAAAAAGCAGCCAACTTCCCCAGGTGTCAGCTTGCCCCAGCGGCTTTCACCGACGACCACCTTATCTATGTCATCAGCGCTCAGTTCTCGCCCGTCAACCCCTTCCACACGGGCGAGTTCCAGGCCGGCGTCGACACATAGTTCCTGCATACGCTCCAAACGATCGCTAGAGCGCGACAGATTTATCAGATAGATAATCATTTTCTCTCATCAGTCAGTCTGAAAATCATCGAAGCCCCATTGAGGCAATAATCCATATGACACTCGAAGCATCACGCCAAAATGAAACACTACCGCAAGTAAACATGCTCTGGATTGGTGGCGAGCTTGGTCCGATAGAGATCATGTCAGCTCTGAGCTTTCTCGAAGCGGGGCACAAGGTTGTTCTGCATTCATATGACCATGTCAAGAACACCCCCTTCGGCGTCCAGGAGGCGAACGCTGAAAAAGTCGTACCTGGACAGAGAATATCAGAGCTACGCCATCACAAAACGGGATCGTTCGCTCTAGCCTCGGATTATTTCCGGTTCAGACTGCAACAGGAAGGCCTTGGGCTGTGGGCTGACCTCGACATGATTTGCTTGAAGCCTGTCACGCATTTGGAAGACATCGTGATCGGAAAGGAGAGTAATACGCACATAAACGGAGCGATTCTTTACGCAAGAAAGGGACACCCCATCGTGGAAGAGACCTTGGCCTTCTTCGACAACGCCAGTATCCCGCCTTGGACCCGAACTCGAGACGTTGTACGTCTACGCTTGGCGCATCACCTTCTTGGCAAAACAATCAGTCCCGCGGCTCTTCCCTGGGGTTCATTCGGTCCAAAAGCCATAACCTATCTCGCAAGAAAGCACGGGGTATTCGACCTTGCAGCCCCCCGCGACGTTTTTTACCCCATCGACTTCCGCGAGGCGCCAATCCTGTATGATGCCCACAGGAACCTAGATGAGTTCTGCACGGAACGAACCAAGACTGTCCACCTATGGAATGAAGTTCTCAGGAGCGCTGGTCTAAAATCTCAGCGACCACCGAGCGGCTCACCTTTGGCAACCCTTCTGCAGCGCTTCAACGTGTAAGCAAAAAACGCAATACGATCACCTAAAACCAATCCGAACCCATCTATCATCTGTAAATATATTATCAATAACTTCTGAAAATTTTCTGAATATTTTTTTAAATACCTTATTAGTTTTATTTAGGATTAAGATTTTTGATGATTTTTTTTGTTTAATTGATTCGATATCGAAACGTTCTCCAAAAAGAGAACTACCAAGAATTCTATCCTTTCTCAGAAAAACCTCTTGGATAGCAGGTGATGGGTTGACTTGGTAAATTACAAGACTGTCATCACAGAAAGAACGGGAGCTGTAAAGAAACTGGTCAACGGGGTCGCAGAACGCACGGGAATTGGCATGCAATACTTGCGCACAACTCCGAGATATAAGATACGCGCCAGCGCCCGCATGTGCCACGCGCAGAGGATGCACCTTTCGACCAGCAACCGTAGAGACTGCCGCCTTTCCAATCAGCGTCTTCGGCCGGCATGCCTCCAGCCTCACGACACCTGCGTCGGCGGGTATCCAGCTCTCATCGCCGAAAATGGCTGACGCATTCTCCCCGAGAAAAATATCGTCCTCACAGATGACCGTGTAGGCATCATCACTCTGAGCCGCGATCTCCCAGCATTTCCGATGTGAGAGAAAGCAGGCAATCTCGCCTGCCCCCAGTTCGTAGAAGCGGGGTGTTCCGGTTCGCCCGACCTTCAGCTCCTCCTGTGAAAGGAGTTTTGCATCCACCGCCTTGACCACCGTGAAATCCAGCCCCTGCTCGCCAAAGACCTTGCGCATATGCCCGAGGCGGGCCGTTTCACGTTCCAGATTGATGACAAGCGTCTTCACTGCCGTTTCACCCCGGTTGCCTGCCAGCCGCGAGAATATTTTCGCACTTTGCTCCGATATGCGAAACGCTTCCATTCTCTGCGAATTCGCTCGCTGATGCTGCGCTTCACCTTCCCCGATGCGCTGACCGTGCTGCCCCCGATCTCGGCTGACTGGTCGCTGATGCCCGAAGGCACCACACACAAAGGTGCAATCCCTGTCACCCAGCGCAATTGCAGAAACGTGTCGACCGGTCGATCGAAATGGTCGCTCAGAGCGAGAAGATGCTCTGCAGCTTCGCGTGTCACAAGCTGCGCAACAGTGCCAAGCTGCGAGACTTCAGGCGCAACGAGACGGATCTCTCCCTCCCGCGCCACTTCCTGCACCTTGCCCCGAACCGGGCTTATGCGAAACTGCACATATGCCTTGCCCGTACAGCCCCGCCTGGCAAGCTCGAGGCAACGCCCGAAAAACGGCATCTGGAGAGCCACGTCGTCCTCGACGATCAGCCCCGCATCGAGCCCGCGCTCCACGATCATGCGCCACACCTTCCGGTGAGAAAGAAAACAGGCAATCTCGGATTGTTTCAGCACAAAGGGATAATCCGGATGATGCAACCCCTTCACGTAGTGCCGCCCGATCTCCTCGTCGCCGAGTTCCTGACCATCGACGGCGTCCACCACATGGCTTTCAACGGGCAGGCTCGCCATCAGGTGCTCCACTTGTGGGCGACGCGCTGTCGCGCGCTCAAGATGGACGATGAAACCTTCGATCTTCACGTGGTGGCCTCATGCCAGAGTTCTTCGTAAAGCGCATTAAGCGCATTCGCTTCGCCTTCCAGCGGAAAACGCGAGCGCGCATGCTGAAGTGCAGCATTTGCAGCGATGCCGCGCAGCTTTTCGTCATCCATGTAGCGTGCTGCAGCAGCAATCATCGCATCCAGATCGTCGACAGGCACCAGGGTGCCCGCTTCGCTGTCCTCCAGCTGCTCCGAAAACGCCCCCACATCCGTGGCGACAACCGGGACTCCTGACGCCATCGCTTCAAGTGGAGTGAGCCCAAAACCTTCCCAGCGCTGCGGTGCGATGAACAGCGAAAGCGCCTGATACCAGGCCGGAATTTGTGGGCGGGTGCCAACGAAATGCACTCGGTCTGCGAGCCCGGCTCCCCGCACGCGCTCCTTCAGTTCTCTCTCAAAGTCTACATGCGGCCCGGTCGCCTGGCCGGCGATGATGGCCGACCAGCCGGGACGGTCCGGCAGAAGCGCGATCATCGCATCCACGAAGAGGTCGGTCCCCTTCTGGCGCCGTACCCGGCCAAAACATCCGACATAGCGCTGGTCGCCTGCCATGCCCACCGCGATCGCTCCCGTCTCGGGGCTCGAGGGTGGTGAAAAACGGTGCGTGTCGATCCCGTGCATGACCACACGGCTTTCGACCTTGAGGTAACCCGCAGATTTCCGGCTGGTGGCCACCACCCGGTCCATGCGACAGATCAGAAACCGGGTCCAGCGCGTGTGCTCGCGTTGCGAAGCGGAGGTGAAAACGAGCTTCAGCGGCGCGCGAAAGACATCCCGCAAAATCACGCCAGCCAGCATCTCCGGGTTGCGCCGCGCATGCCATATGCGAAAAGGCCGGTTGGCCGGCCTGCGCAGAAGCCCCGGCACCTGCCACCAGCGCAGTTTGGGCAGTGAGTCGGGCAGTCCCGGTCCCAATGTCGCTATGGCGAGTGTCTTCGACTGTTCTGGAACAAGCTGCACGATGGTGCTGGTCACGCCCGAAAGCCGCTTTTTGAAATTGGGGGCCACCACATCCACATCACGGACGCGGAGCCGGAGGCCGCTTTCGGGCGTTTTGCCGGACATGATGATCAGCCGTAGCGGATTTCCACCACCTCATAGCCGCGCGCGCCGCCGGGAGCATTCACCTCGATGGAGTCCCCCACAGCCTTGCCGATCAGCGCCCGCGCGATGGGCGAGGAAATGGAAATACGGCCCGCCTTCACATCGGCTTCCTGGTCGCCGACGATCTGATAGGTCTTCTCCTCTTCGGTGTCTTCATCGACCAGCATCACCGTGGCGCCGAATTTAATCGTATCGCCGGAGAGCTTCGTCACGTCGATGACCTCGGCGCGCGCGATCAGATCTTCCAGTTCGCCGATGCGGCCTTCGTTGAGGCTCTGCGCCTCCTTGGCAGCGTGATACTCCGCATTCTCCGAAAGGTCGCCATGGGCGCGCGCCTCCGCGATCGCCTCAATGATACGTGGCCGCTCTTCCTGCTGGCGCCAACGCAGCTCTTCCTTCAACGCCGCGGCTCCGGCAAGCGTCATAGGGACCTTGTTCATTTCATTCACCTTCCAGACATGAAGGCAGGAAGACCCCACACGCCTTACGCGAAGCGTCGTCCTGCCGCCGGTGCAGACATAAAAAGAAACGGTCCGAAAGCGTCTGCCTACGGAACCGTTTCGTATGACTTCTCCCAATATAACAAGCCGGTGACGATTTTCACGCAAATTTTTGCGTGTTCCGTCTCCCCCTCAATTGCGCCCCGTTGTTTCGCCTTGTTCGACAGCGTTCATAACCTATCTCAAGATGAATGCGACAATGGGAGACCCGCTGATGCAAGACCAGATCCTTCGAACCGCCCTGGCCGCCGGTCTTCTTGCCTGGCCAGGTGTCGCCGCCGCCAAGACCTTTACCACCCAGGCGGTGACGGTCGAGGCTGAAACTCTCGCACGTGGCCTTTCCAATCCCTGGGGTCTTGATTTTCTGCCCGATGGAAGCGCGCTCGTGACGGAACGCCCGGGCCAGTTGCGGCTCTTCTCCGCGGGCTCCCTCTCAGCCCCCATCGCCGGTGTGCCCGAGGTCGCCATTGTCGGTCAGGGCGGGTTGCTGGATGTCGCCGTTTCGCCGGATTTCGCCGAAACAGGAACGATTTTTCTCTCTTTTTCAGAACCTGGCGAAGACGGAGCCGGCACGGCCATTGCCCGCGCACGGCTTGTAAGAAATGGCGCGGATGCCCGTCTTGAGGACGTCACGACAATTTTTTCCATGAATCGCAAAACCACGGCAGGTCAACATTTCGGCTCGCGCATCGTGCTCCATCCCGACGGCACGCTGTTTTTCACCATTGGCGACCGCGGACAAGGCGACCGGGCACAGGATCCCGCCGACCACGCCGGTTCGGTACTCAGGATCAACCCCGACGGCTCTGTCCCTGAAGACAATCCCTTCGCCGGCAGCGCAGACACCGCGCCTGAAATCTGGTCCATGGGGCATCGCAATCCGCAGGGTGCCGTCTTCGACCCTGTGACCCGCGCGATCTGGACGGTCGAGCACGGCGCCCGCGGTGGTGATGAGGTCAATCGCCCCGAGGCCGGAAAGAACTATGGCTGGCCGGTCATTTCTTATGGCGTCAACTACAGTGGCACGAGAATCGGCGTCGGCAGCGAAGCGCCGGGCTACGAACAACCTGAATACTACTGGGACCCGTCCATCGCGCCTTCCGGCACCGCAGTTTATCAGGGCGAAATGTTTCCCGAATGGCAGGGGGATTTCTTTGTTGCGGCGCTCAAATACCACCTCGTCGCCCGCCTCGATCGGGATGAGAACGGCAACATTCTCGGTGAAGAGCGTCTTTTCAAGGGAGCTTTCGGACGGATACGGGATGTGAATGTTGCACCTGACGGCTCGCTCTGGCTTTTGACGGACAAGCGCCGGGGCGAGATCATCCGTATATTCCGTTCGGAGTAATGCACCCCGAAACTGGCCCACAGGAGTCAAGCGCTACGGCCCTTGTGCGGCCAGCGCCAGCTCCGTAAGACATGCGCAATTTCCTCAGTCCGGGTGGGCGTATGACACGGGTTCAGGCCAATCTTCTATTGCTTCTTGCAGGCGCAATGTGGGGCATGGGCTTCGTCGCCCAGTCGACCGCAATGGATGCCATCGGCCCGTTCCTGTTCATCGGTCTGCGCTTCGCCATTGCCTGTCTTTCCATGCTGCCTTTTGCCATGTGGGAAGCCCGGCGCAGCACAAGATCCCTCACCTTCAACGACAAGCGGAATTTCCTGCTGATCGGTCTGCTCCTCTTCGCTGGCATGGCCGCGCAGCAGGTTGGCCTCCTGACCACCAGCGTTACCAATTCCGGTTTCCTCACCGGCCTCTACGTTGTCATGGTGCCGTTTCTGGCGGTTCTTCTGTTCCGCCAGTGGCCACACCTCGTGGTCTGGCCGGCCGCCCTTTCCGCGCTTGCGGGGATCTGGTTGCTGTCAGGCGCAGGCAGCGTGGCACTCACCACCGGCGACTGGCTGACCATCCTTTGCGCACTCTTCTGGGCCCTCCAGGTGATCATGATTGGCAGAAGCGCAAGTCATACCGGCCGCCCCATCACGCTGTCCGTCACCCAGTTCGGCATAACAGCCGTCATCGCCCTTGCTGCCGCCGGCCTTATCGAGACGATCGAGTTATCCGCGATTCTCATTGCCATGCCTGAAATCCTCTACGCTGGCATTTTCTCCGGCGGCATAGCCTTCACGCTCCAGGTTATCGGCCAGCGCTATACAACAGCCCCGCAAGCCGCGATTTTCCTGTCCACGGAAGCAGTCTTCGCCGCACTTTTCGGGGCGATCTTTCTCGGTGAGCGGTTACCGGCGCTCGGTCTCGCCGGTTGCGGCCTGATCTTTGCAGCCATTCTGGCAGTCGAAATCGTTCCGGCTCTGCGCAACCGGCAACGCAGCGTGGCCTGAACAGGAGCTAAACAATCCGTCGTGCTTTCCGCACGTTCTGCGTTATCATACCTTCGGAGTGCCGGAGGAGAAGCTCATGCAGAAGCCTGTTGAGCGCGAATGGGCGCTGACCATTGACCCGGAAACCGTGCGCTTTCTGGCAGGCAAGGCGCGCGCAATCAGCGCCGCGCTCAATACAGACTATGACGATGGTCACGAGCACGAAATTGAGATCGATGGCGATGCCCGCGATCGGCACCAGCATGACGGGCTGATCGAGGAAGAGGAGGAAGACCTCACCGAAGAGGAATTTCGAGAACTGGTGGCTGATCTCAATGTGGATGAGATTGCTGAATTGATAGCGCTGGCATGGGTGGGGCGCGGCGACTACGATGTGAAGGAATGGTCAACCGCCGTCACGGATGCGCGGCAGCATGGCGCCAGGAACGTGGCCACTTATCTCCTCGGAATGCCGATGCTTTATGACTGGCTGATCGATGGCCTGGATGCACTCGGCGCATCGTGAACACTTCGAAACACACCGTTATTTCCCGATCAGCCGGGGTTGCGGCAAACATCCAGCATGATCGCTCTTTTAGCTGTTCGAAGTGCGCTGCCGGCCATACTGCTCTGCGCCCTGCTCTTCACGGACCCCCTGAACAACGCTCATGCAGCCGAAAGGGCCGCCTCGGTCCCCCTGCCGGCCACAGGCCCCATACCAAAGAGCCGCGGCGAACTGCAGCGGTCGGAGATGTCGGTCATCGTTCCCATTCCCTCCCCGCGTCCGCCCATGAAGACCAAACCACAGAAACGCCCGCCGCCCCAGACGCCAGGCCGTTTGCCCGCAAAAGAAATCGCCTGCCGCCGCGCCCTGGCTAAACTGGGCGTTTCTTATTCCGAGCAGACCCCCATATCGGAGGCGCGCGGTTGCTCGATCGCTCACCCGCTCGTTATCGAACGTCTCTCCCGGAAAATTGCATTGAAGCCAAAGGCAACACTCAATTGCGCGACGGCTCTCACACTCGCGCGTTTTTTCACAGACAAAGTTCCTTCACTCGCCAGGCGTCACCTCAAGCAGCCGGTCGCCACCGTTCGACATGTATCTGCTTATGTCTGCCGGACACGTGCCGGGTTGGAAAAACTCTCTGAGCACGCCTTTGGAAATGCCTTGGATATAGCCGCTTTCGACCTGGCGGATGGCACCAGACTCAACGTAGCTCGGCAATCAAATCCGAGAAGCGGAACCGCCAGGTTTCTCGATGCCTTCCGCACCGCTGCCTGCGGCCCTTTCAAGACCGTTCTCGGTCCAGGCACCAATGCCGATCACGCGACGCATTTTCATCTGGATCTTCAGAAGCGCCGCAACGACTATCTCTACTGCAAATAGCTGCCGTTTTCGGCACGCCATAATGAGGTCACAGGTCTGAATGCCCCCGCTGACCTTTCCTTTACCTTGTCTGGCTAGGCTACTCTCCTTCTGGAAGCGTGCAAGGTCGACGGGGCGTGTTCATGGTCGGTATTCGTGTTGGCAACCCTGTTGCAACGCCATTACGTGCACCTTTTCTGCGCGCCGCCGCGGCTGCCACGCTGTTGGCTCTTTCTGCATGCTCTGTCAGCGATGTGATGTCACCCCGCCCATCCGTGGATATCGGCGTCCAGACTGCTGCCGTGCCAGTGGCACAGCTAGCACCCGCTCCCGCTGCGCCGGTTCCGCAGGTGGCGACACCCACTGTTTCCACTCCCGCCCCCGAAAGTACCAGGGGGTTGCAGGCGCTCGTTCCGTCAAACCCGATGATGGTTTCCTATCCACGCATGACCCTGCCGCGCAGTGAAAGCTCGCCGCGTGTCATGCCAGCAGAAGAAATCGCCTGCCGTCGTCGGCTCAAACGTCTTGGCGTCAAGTATCAGGACCTTGAGCCCATCAACGACGGAGGAGCCTGCCGCATCGACTGGCCCGTCAAGGTCAGTGGCCTGTCGGGCAATATCGAAATGGCGCCCGCCGCCACGCTCAATTGTCAGATGGCAGAGACATTCGCCCGCTGGACGAAAAACGAGCTCGCGCCGGCCGCGCGCAAACGCTATCTCACCGGCATCGGAAAAATCCGGCAGGGCTCAAGCTATTCCTGCCGGCGCATTGCCGGCACCAGTGTCGCTTCGGAGCATTCCAAAGGCAATGCACTCGACGTTATGAGCATCGAGCTGAAGAACGGCCGCGAGATCGATGTGCGCAAGCCGGGCTTCTTCGCCTTCCGCGAACGCGGCCTGCTGAACTCGGTCCGTGCCGAAGGGTGCGACTATTTCACCACCGTTCTCGGCCCCGGGTACAACTACGATCACCGCGACCATTTCCATTTTGATCTAAAGGGCCGCCGCAACGGCTACCGCGCCTGCAAATAGCGTTTTCCCTGCCCACAAAGCAGTCTCGCGCCCTTCATCCGGGAGTGCTAAACAGCTTCCATGCTCATTATTGAAATCGCCATTCTCTTCGTCCTCATCATCTTCAATGGTTTCATGGCCATGTCGGAACTGGCTGTTGTTTCGGCCAGACCCGCCCGGTTGAAATCCCGGGCGGATCAGGGTCAGCGCGGTGCCGCACGGGCCCTCGCCCTCTCGGCTGATCCCGGACGTTTCCTTTCCACGGTCCAGATCGGCATTACACTGGTCGGTGTGCTCTCCGGAGCCTTCTCCGGTGCGACGCTCGGAACACGCCTGTCCGACTGGCTCATCTTGCAGGGTGTCTCGGAAAGCCTGGCAAACCCGCTCGGCGTTGGCCTGGTTGTGGCCCTTATCACCTATGTGTCGCTGATCGTCGGCGAACTCGTTCCAAAGCAGATCGCGCTCAAGAACGCAGAGGGCATCGCCGTCAAGGTTGCACCGATCATGGGGCTCCTGTCGCGCATCACCCTTCCGCTCGTGTGGCTGCTTGATGTGTCGGGCCGTCTGGTCCTGGCATTGCTCGGCCAAAGCGCGGAATCGAGCCAGCGCGTAACAGATGAGGAAATCCGCACGCTCATTGCCGAAGCAGAAACCAGCGGCACCATTGAATCCGATGAGCGGCGCATGATTGCCGGTGTCATGAGGCTCGCCGACCGCAAGGCGCGCGCGATCATGACCCCTCGTGGCGAGATCGACTGGCTGGATCTCTCCGCAGACGAAGCGGCACTGGCAGAAGACGTCAAAAGCTCCGGCCACTCTCTCCTGCCGGCCGGTGATGGGTCCGTCGACGAGATCACCGGCGTCGTCAAGTTGCGCGATCTGCTGGCTGCTCAACTATCGGGAGAACCACTGGACATCCGGGCCCATGTTCTCCCGGCTCCGATCGTTCACGACATGGCCGACGCGCTCAACGTACTCTCCGTTCTTCGAGAGGCAGCCATTCCGATGGCGCTGGTGCACGATGAACATGGCCATTTCGAAGGCATAATCACCCCGTCCGATATTCTCGAGGCGATCGCGGGCATCTTTCGTGCGGATGCCGAGGAAGGTGAGCTGGATATCGTCGAACGCGCAGACGGCTCCTGGCTGCTCCCCGGCTCCATGCCCGCTGACGAAATGGCAGACCATCTGGGCTTCAATCTCCCGGCAGAGCGTACCTACACCACGCTCGCTGGCTTCCTGCTCAACGAATTCACGCATCTGCCGAAGACCGGCGAAAGCACCGATGCCATGGGCTGGCGTTTTGAAATCATGGATCTGGACAATCGCCGGATCGATCGCGTGCTCGCCACAAAGATCGAAGCATCACCGCAGGCGTGAGCCTCAATCTTCCGGCGGGACCGGTGTGGGCTTGCCATTGGCATCGAGCGCCACCATAACGAAATCCGCATGGGTGACCATTTCCATGGTCGGCGAAAGATATCGCTGCGCCCACGCTTCGACCTTGAGCCGGATCGATGTTCGCCCCACCCCTTCAATATGGGTGTAGATGCACAGCGTGTCGCCCACCTTCATCGGCTTGGCAAAGGCCATTTCCTTCACACCGGCGGTGACCACGCGACCGTGCGCGCGTTCAGCAGCACGGATACCGCTCGCTAGATCCATTTGCGCCATCACCCAGCCGCCGAAAATATCGCCAGCGGCGTTGGCGTCACCGGGCATCGCCTGCGTGCGTAACGTCAGGTCTCCAGTGGGTGTTTCCGGTGCAATCATCGTCTGTAGTTCCCCTTTTTGATTTACATCCGGCCTATCGTCGAGACCGTCACCGGTCAACAAGCGCTCGCGCATGGCACCTCTTCCATTGACGCATGGTTCCCGTTTGATGTCGTATCTGCGTTGCACCCATAGCCGACTTGCGTCTTTAATCCGGGCTACAGGCATTCCAGCGAGGTTTCTATGCAGATCAAGGCCGCCGTCTGCCGGGAGTTTGGCAAACCCCTCTCGATAGAAACACTTGAGCTCGCTCCACCTCGTCGAGGCGAAGTTCTCGTCGATCTGAAGGCCTGCGCCATTTGCCACTCCGATATTTCGTATGCCGAAGGTGCCTGGGGTGGTGATCTTCCGGCGGTCTATGGTCATGAGGCGGCCGGCGTCGTTTCAGCGGTGGGCCCTGGGGTCAATGACGTTGTGCCAGGCGATCATGTCGTCGTTACGCTCATCCGCTCCTGTGGCCATTGCCACTATTGTGCGCGTCAAAGCCTCGTCATGTGCGAGGAGATTTTCCCGCTCGACCAGCAGGGACCTCTCACCCTTGCCGACGGCAGCGCCTGCGAACAGGGTTTACGCACAGGCGCGTTCGCAGAGAAAGTGGTCGTTCATGAAAGCCAGCTCGCCCATGTGCCAGGCGATATGCCGTTCGACGTCGCATCGCTTCTTGCCTGCGGCGTCATCACCGGCTTTGGGGCGGTCGTCAACACGGCTCGCGTGTCAGCGGGCCATGCTGTGGCTGTCATCGGATGTGGTGGCGTCGGGCTGAACGCCATTCAGGGCGCCGCACTCGCCGGCGCAAGCCCGGTCATTGCACTTGACCTCAGCGACGACAAGCTGGCGGCGGCCCGAGAGTTCGGCGCCACCCACGCGTTCAGCCCGGCCTCGCCCGATCACGCGAAAGCGATCAAAACACTGACAGATGGGCGTGGCGTGGATTTCGTATTTGTCACGGTCGGCGTCGAGGCAGCACTACAGAGCGCCCCGCGTTACATCACCCGCAATGGCTCCGTCATTGTGGTCGGCATGCCGGCCAATGGCGTGCGCATCCCCTATGACCCCGGGAAACTTGCGGCTCTCAACCAGAAGATCATCGGTTCCAAGATGGGCGAAACACGGCTCCGCCACGACATCCCCATCCTTGTGGAGCACTATCAGAAGGGTCGCCTGAAGCTCGATGAACTCATCACCACCCGCTACAGGCTGGAAGACATCAACGAAGCAATTTCTGCTGTGAAAAACGGACAGGCCCTGCGCAACGTGGTGACCTTTGAATGAAGATCGCCGAAGCCAAAACCTTCGTCACCGCGAACCCGCCCCCGCATGTCGGCGGACGCTACTTCATTTTTGTAAAGCTTGTCACTGATGGCGGCGTGGTCGGCTATGGCGAAGCGTATTCCGCCGCCTTCGGTCCACATCTCACCGCGCACATGATCGAAGAAGTGGCCGAGCGATATCTGGTCGGCCACGATCCTCATGACATCGAAACTTTCTTTCGTCGCACCTATTCCTCCGGCTTCAGCCAGCGACCCGATCCAACACTGATGGGCTGCGTCTCCGCTCTCGAAATGGCGTGCTGGGACATCATCGGCAAAGAGGCTGGCAAACCGGTCTACAAGCTGCTCGGCGGAAAGGTGCATGAGCGGCTTCGCAGCTATACCTATCTCTACCCCGACACCGGCAGCGCCGTTCCGGACGAAACGGATAGCGAACGCAACGTCTATAACGATCCTGACCTTGCGGCTGAAGCCGCATTGGCCTGCCTTGCACAGGGTTTTGACGCGATCAAGTTCGATCCGGCAGGCCCATACACCGCCTTCGGCGGTCGTCAGCCGCGGCAGAGCGACATCGACCTGTCGACACGCATGGTTGCTGCCGTGCGCGAGGCTATCGGTGGGCGCGCCGACATACTTTTTGGCACCCATGGTCAGTTCACACCCTCCGGCGCAATTCGGATGGCCCATGCGTTGGAACCCTACGATCCGCTCTGGTTCGAAGAGCCAGTGCCTCCAGACACTCCGGAAGCCATGGCTCAGGTGGCTCGTGGCACCAGTATCCCCATCGCCACTGGCGAACGCCTGACAACAAAGTATGAGTTTGCACAGCTTCTCAGCCTCGGCGCCGCTGGCATCTTTCAGCCCAATCTTGGCCGGTCAGGCGGCCTGCTTGAAACGAAGAAAATCGCCGCGATGGCGGAGGCGCATCACGTCCAGGTCGCACCGCATTGCTATTGCGGCCCGATCGTCGCCGCCGCCAACATTCAACTTGCCACCACCCTTCCCAATTTCCTGCTTCTGGAAGCAATCCGCACCTTCGATGGTTTTCACGCGCAATTGCTGAAAAAGAAAATCCTCTGGGAGGATGGTTTTGTCATTCCGTCGAGCGAGCCCGGCCTTGGTGTCGAACTTGATGAAGCCATCGCACAGGCCAGCCCCTACGACGGATCCGAGTTGCACCTGCAAATGCAACAGACACCGCTTTAGCGCAGGCAATTCGTTTGGAAAGATTGCGGCCCTGACCGCGTTGCGGACTTGCGGGCATGTGGGCAAAGGAGCAGTGAATTTCAGCGTTGGGACAAGCGTTGACCCACCACAAGGAACTGAAGAATTCGATTCCTCTTCAGACACTTGCCGCAACAAACAGACTCATCGCAAGAGCGACCTGAATCAACACGTGAACAACTTGAATCAACACATGAAGTTGGCCGTCGCACCCCCGCCCCACAAACCACGGAACGGTTAACGCCTGCCTAACAGCAGGGGCACTGATCGTTCCAGCAACGCCCACCCACCTGGCGTCCACCCAAGTGCACGAAGGCGGTCCGTTTTCATGGCGTTGACTGCATCTCGATCAGCGGCTGGCGGCAATGGATTGCCACGGCCGGTCTCGCGCGCTACCAGCGCCAGAAGTTCACGGCGATCAAGGATCAGATCCGACACATTGAAGCGCCCCGACGCAATTTGTTCCGCCGGCAAGGTCAACATCATGCGGACAGCCGCTCCGACATCCTCGCCATGAACCTCCGTCGCGATACGCGGTGCAATCTCACGGCCTGCCAGATAGTCCGCAAAGAGGCTCTCCCATTTGTGTGACCGTCCATTCCCGACCGGCCCGTACACACCGGTGACCCGCAGGCTCACGCCGGCAAAACCATCTCCGGAGAACTGGGAAAGCGCTTCTTCAGCGGCAAGTTTCACCTCGCCATAGAGCGTGTCAGGACAGCAAACATCAGTCTCATCGAGCATCGCCCCCGGATCGCGCTGCCCATAGACGGCCCGTGTCGAAAGAAACACCGTTCGCGCCACGCCCGCCACTCGCGCTGCTCGAAACATCGCAACGCTTCCCTCGAGATTACGCCGGCGAAACCCCTCGGCATCGTCGCCCTCTCCGCCCCGGTATTTCCCCGGTGCATGGTCGAAGGCAGCATGCACGAAAAAATCCGTTCCCTCGAACAGCGCCGTAGAAACGGATGTTGGTTCAAGCTCAACTGGAGCAAAGGCGACGCTTCTTGAAAAAAAGCCTTCCGGCGGTGCATTTCGCCCAAGCACCGTCACCCGATGACCGGCAGCGAGCAGCGCCTCGACAATGAAACGCCCGACCAGCCCGGTCCCGCCAGACACGATGCTGTGAGGCGCACTCATGGCGAAGGATTCGCCAGCGTCTCAACATCGGGAATTTTCTCACCCGAATGGAAGGCGTGCCAAAGATCGATCAGAGGACCCAGCTCCGCGGCTTTCGGATGATCCTGCTCCCAGGGTTTTTCATACTGATAGTGAACCACGGAAACAGAGTTCCAGTCCCAGAGCGCCGGGAGGTTGAACCACACATATTGCAGCATGTTGAAAAACACCGGCAGACCGTGCCAGTGCGGAAAATACGCCTGCAAAAAGGTCTGGTCGGTCCGCCGCCAGAACGCATCGGGTTCATCCAGCCGTTTAAGCATGGAGGCGAATGTCGCTGCCGAAGGGGTTGCCACAAACACCCCGGAATTCAACCGGTGAAAGTCCGTGAGGCTCTCGTAGACATTGGGCGCGGCGGAAAACTCCGGATAGAAGAACAACCGGTCAATGTTGCGCACCACCACCGCATCCGCGTCGATGAACACGACCCGCTCATACTCGGTCAACTGCCACAGCCTGAGCTTGGCGAAATTGTCGAGCGGAGTGTGAAAACTCGGCTTGTTCCCCTTGGTAAAGGGGGCATTTGCGTGAAGCCTGGCCCGCTGGTGTCGCTCGTTAAAGGCATCCGAAGTTGGAAGAAGTTCTGCCCGCACAAGCCGAGCCCCCATTTTCGCCAAAGGCTGGAGCGCTTCAGCAGGGGCGCCGCCAGTGTGCATCACCACTATGTCGGCATCGGTTTCCGTCAGCCGCAACGAGCGGACCAGAGCCAGCGCGCCCATCGCATAGTCTTCATTCGTGACGAGCGTCACATAGGCATGTTTCGACATCGATGCCGTCGCTCACCCAACACTCTTCAGCCGCTTGCCTTCCGGATCGCGCTCGATGGTGGGCGCAATGTCCTTGGTCCAGGCGGACACGGCCGGAATGCGGGAACGGTCGACGCGGTAATCGAATTTCTTCGCCACATCGACGACCTCGGCCAGAAGCCCCTCCTCCAGCGTGATCGGATTGAGACCGAGCGACAGGAATTTGTCGTTTCTCACCACCAGATCGTTTTCCGCCGCTTCCTTGCGCGGGTTTGGCAGATAGGCGACCTTCGCGCCGGTCATGCGGGCGATGAGTTCGGCCAGATCACGCACACGATGCGTTTCCGTCATCTGGTTGAAGATTTCCACACGATCGCCGCGCTTCGGTGGGTTGTTCAATGCGATCTCCACGCAGCGCACTGAATCCTGAATGTGGATGAAGGCGCGCGTCTGGCCGCCCGTGCCATGTACGGTCAGCGGATAGCCGATCGCCGCCTGGATCAGGAAGCGGTTAAGCACGGTTCCGTAATCACCGTCATAGTCGAACCGATTGATGAGCTGGGCATGAAGTTTCGTCTCTTCCGTGTGCGTGCCCCAGACGATGCCCTGGTGCAGATCGGTGATGCGCACCCCGTCATTCTTGGCGTAGAACTGGAAGAGAAGCTGATCAAGCGACTTCGTCATGTGGTAGATGGAGCCCGGATTGGTCGGGTAAAGGATCTCCTGCGATGCCGTCTCTCCCGACAGTGTCTCGACGCCGACCGGGAGATAACCTTCAGGAATTGCCGCGCCAACCGAGGAGTATCCATAAACGCCCATCGTGCCCAGATGGACCAGATGAGCATCGAGGCCTATCTCCGTCATTGCGTTGAGCAGATTGTGGGTGGCGTTGACGTTGTTGTTGACCGTGTAGTTCTTGTGGCGGTCGCTTTTCATCGAATAGGGCGCAGCACGCTGTTCGGCGAAATGGACGATGGCGTCGGGGCGATGTTCGGCGAGCCAGGATTTCAGCACATCGTAGTCGCGCGCCAGATCGATCAGGTGGAAGCGGATACGCCGGCCCGTTTCCTGATGCCAGATGCGTGTGCGTTCCTGGATGGAATCCATCGGCGTCAATGACTGAACCCCGAGCTCGGTGTCGATCCACCGCCGTGACAGATTGTCGATAATGTGGACTTCGTGCCCACGGGCCGACAGGTGGAGCGAGGTCGGCCAGCCGACGAACCCATCGCCGCCAAGAACTGCAATCTTCATGAAATTCCGCCTCCGGTCATCAATACATCAGGCAAGGGAACCGGACCGATTCCCTTCTCGAAAGCCCCCTTAGCATTGTTTTATGACAGTTTGTTCCGAAAGGACAAACCCGAACAATGAAGCCGGCCTCCTGTGGAGACCGGCTCCCCGTCCGGAAGACGACGGGCAGGGTTACATTTGCGCTTCGATGGATGTCACCTCGTTTGTCGCATCATCAATCGTCAGCGTTACCGAGGCTCCGGCTGCGACACTGGCGAGATCGACGCCCTCACCGGCGGTGTAGACCGTACCGTCATCGAGAGCGATCGTTCTGGTCGCCACGTCGATGGAAGCCACGGTTCCCTGAACTTCGGCGGCATAGGCCGAGAGCGTGAGAAAACCGGAAGTGGCGAGGACTGCGAGGATTTTTTTCATGGAGGAAACTCCTTTGCTGTGTTCATGCCAACCCGATCCCCGTTTGACAGTTTTGGGGGAGCCGGAAACCAGGTCGGCGAGAAAAAGGTGGTGCGGAAACCCGGCAATCTCAAATCAAACAGGATGACCGTCTCAAACACGCATTGCGCCCAAGCTTTGCCGCAATCACCCGGTCCGCCGCACATCATCGGCTGTACAACGCAGGATCCCGTCATTGGTTCACAGTTTCGCCGCTGCAAAACGGACAAAATCCGGGCAGGCCACGTTCACGACCGACCCGGATTTGCACTTCGGGCGGAGGCAGCGCGATCAAATCAGGTAACCACGCAGCGCCCGGGTGTGAACAGCTCACAGGCGACAACGATGGCGGTAGCCGTCATATCCAAGGAAGGTGTCGCTGTACTCGTCATAGGAGCGGTAGCGCGCATAGCAGCGCGCCACATGCCTATCCCAGGCCGACGCTCGACCATAGACCGGCGCAGGACCGTAGTAACGGGCGCGTGAATCGGCAATCAGACCACCGGCGATGAAGCCGCCAAGCCCGGCGATGGCCGCAGCCTCGCCCGGAGACAGACTGCCCGCACGGCTTTCGACGCTGACGGCCGAAAGCGCCGTAGCGACAAGGGCGATGGCCATCAGGCCTTTTGCGATGGTGCGTTTCAGGGACATTTCATCATCCTCCTTTGCGATTGGTGGCCGGCCGCTGCAGCCGTCCGATGCCCATCTGTCGCAGGAGGAAAAGGAAAGGTTCACGCCCTCTCGATTTTTTTTGCGACCCCGTCGCGGGCACGCAACAAAGATTCGCCATAATAGACACGGGAAATAAACCTGTTACCGTGTAAGGCGAAGGACAAGCAGACGACGGCACTGGAGGTAACACACGCCGACTGCAACTTCCCACGGCAGAGGAGGGCCGGACATGGCCAAGCCTGGAGTACTGCACAAAAGCGCTGGCATCTACGATGCAGATGAAATGGCCGCGATGGAGAATGCCATCGAAGCCGTGTGCGCCGAACTTGGCATAAGGCGGAGTGATAGCGTCTCCCGCGAACGGGTCGCCGGGCATGTGATGCGCTCCTGGGCGAGCGGACGCCGCCTGCCGCTGAATCTGGTTCAGGCAGGGCTCGACAGCGCCACGAGGCTCGAAGCCTAGGCGTCGGACATCCGCCATGACCCATCCGTCGGATCGCGGTAGATCGCGCTGCCAGGCACCTCGATCACGGTCTCGCGGGCCTCGTGCAGCAGTTCGGCAATATGGTCGATATCGACATGGCCACGTTTGTTGAGGACGACGGCGAGCGCATCGGCGGCATTGGTGATTAGGGGCGGTGACGGTGGAGCGATGACCCGCTCGAAAATGAGCGGGCCGGGCTTCGCGGTATCCGTAGCGAGATTATAATTTTCGATGGAGGCGACCAGCCAGCAGTCCGGATCGTTCAGCAAAGGGTGAAGGTTCGGGCAGCAATGCGTTTCCCGGGTCTCCCCCGTCGCCTGGTTCTCGGTGATCAACACACTGGTGTGATTGATCGGCCCGAAATCCCGCACGAAGCTCGACCAGGCGATACGCACGGGGATCAGCTTCCTGACGATGTTGATCTGTTTCTCCGAAAGCCCATCGCCGGACCGGCCCATGCGGAAGGAGACCGGCGCAGGCTTGCTGTCGAGCACCTGCATCAGACCTCTCGAGGTGTCGAAGACAAAACTGCCCTTGCCGACATGCCCATCCTCAGGACTGACGACATCGGTCAGGGTAGTCCCAAGTTCGAGATCAATATCGATCGTCTCAGGTTCACCGTCATAAAGGACTTCCGGAAGGGATGGATGGCAGCGTCCAGCGCGGCTTGGAGATCGCTGTCACTCGGCAGACAGGTATAGGTCTCGTCGAAGGGGCCGGATGTCGTCGCGTGTCGGTCGAGCACGTGGTTGGGATGCTCCCGAACCAGCGGTTGACGCGGATGGCGTCGCTGTCCTCGCTCGCGGGAACGACCCCGGCGAGATCTAACCAGCTTGCGTCGCGCCGCGGCTCGCCCGGGTTGCGCTTGCGGAAGAACAGAATGCCGACGACGACATCGGTTCCGGCATCGGCTCGAAAACTGCGTTCGGGCAAGCGGATCGCGGCGATGAGTTCGGCCGACCTGTCGATGTGCTCGCGCGCCGTGGCTTCCGCCTTGTCCATCGTGCCCGACGAGGTGACGAAGGCTGCGAGCGCGCCGGGTTTAAGAAAGTCGATCGACGGGAGATGAAATAGTCATGCAGACGCAGACCCATCGAACGATAGGCGCGGTCGGAGCGCACGGTCCGGTCCAAAAACGGCGGATTACCGATGGCCAGATCAAAATGCGCCGGCAGATCGGTGCATGCGAAATCCCCCCGATAATGCGGGCGACCGGTGACCTTCTCCCCTGAGATGTTCCCGATTTTGGGTTAGCCTGTTCCTCAACGCAGGATACAGGCAATGAAACGGTCACGGTTCTCGGAAGAACAGATCATCGGCATTTTGAAGGAACATCAGGCGGGCATGAGGCCAGCTGAACTGTGCCGCAAGCACGGCATCTCTGATGCGACGTTCTACACCTGGCGCAAGAAGTACGGCGGCATGGACGTATCGGACGCCAGGCGGTTGAAGGCGCTCGAGGAAGAGAATGCGAAGCTGAAGAAGCTTCTGGCGGAGCAGATGATGGATGTATCGACGCTCCGCGAGATGCTGACAATGGGAGCGGGCGAACGCCATGCGTTCGAGTGAGCCTGCGGACGCTTCTGACGCCCGGCTCCAGGAGGAAAGCCGTGAGTTGGGCAATCGAGATGAAGGACTATTCTCAGCAGCGGGCCTGTGCCCTGGTTGGCATTGCGCCGCGCGTCTTCCGTTACCAGTCGAGCCGGCCGGACGATGCCGGCCTTCGAGAGCGATTGCGTGAGCTGTCGTCGGAACGGCGGCGGTTCGGTTATCGTCGCCTGCACCTGCTTTTGAAGCGGGAGGGCATCGCGGTGAACCGGAAGAAGCTCTATCGAATCTGCAAGGAAGAGCGGCTGACAGTGCGCAAACGCGGCGGCCGCAAGCGAGCTTCGGGCACGCGAGCGCCGATGGCGGTCCCGCGGGATCCGAACCAGAGATGGAGCCTCGACTTCGTGTCGGACACGCTGGTCGACGGCCGTCGCTTCCCCATCCTGTGTGTCATCGATGACTTCAGCCGGGAATGCCTGGCAACGGTGATCGATAACTCACTCTCGGGTGAACGGGTTGCCCGCGAACTGGATGCGATCGCCGAACGGCGCGGCCACCCCTGCATGGTGGTCAGCGACAACGGGACAGAACTGACGTCGAACGCCATCCTTGCCTGGCAGGCGGATCGTGGTGTCGAATGGCACTACATCGCCCCGGGCAAACCCATGCAGAATGGCTTCGTGGAATCGTTCAACGGTCGACTGCGTGACGAGTGCCTTAACGAACATCTGTTCCGCAGCTACCGGCATGCCCGCGAGATCATCGAAGAATGGAGGATCGACTACAACCTGAACCGACCCCACACGAGCCTCGACGGCCTCACCCCGAACGAGTTTGCAACCCGGTCACGAATGGACCACAACGTGAACAGCGCTAGCCTATGAATGGGTACATTCAGGGGAGCAGGTCAAAGTGGGTCAATTGAATTTTTCGTTTTTTAGCGCGGAACAACAATTGAATTGGCAATTTCAATTAATCGAGGAGCAATTTCCTGCCTGACAGCTTCGACTTTCCATTTTAGGCTTGAAACTGAGCACTGCACGGTGGCAACGGGTTTCCTCGCTGTATTGAAAACAGGGGCGGCGATACCAATTTCGTTCATGATGCCTTCGCTGATCGTCATACCGTAGCCTCTTGTAAGTGCATCGTTGATATCAGCTTCAATTTTGGCCCTGTCCATGGTGGTACATGGAGTTAGCTGGTCCAGAGGCCAGGTTGCTATAGCCTGCTTCCTGTCATTTTCTGACAGGTGAGCGACCAGGATTCTCCCGGAAGACGTAGAAAGCGCCTGGACGCTTTTGCCAACCAACATCGCACCCAGACTAGTCATTTGTGTAGGGATTCTTATCACAAATACAATGTTCGATCCGTTCAGCCTTGCTGCATTCACTCTTTCGCCAAGAGCACGGCTAAATTCTACGAGTTTCGGCATTGCCAGAGGGATAAGCGGATCTGACCAGAGATAAGCCGCGGAAAGTTCCAACAGCTTTAGAGAAGGTCGAAATCTCTTTGTTTCGGGATCTCGGTCAAGATACCCAAGCTCTTGAAACGTATACGTAAATCTCTGCACCGTACTCTTATCAACTCCTAGAATTTCCGAAAGTTCAGTAAGACTCAATTCTGCCCGGTTGGCTCCAAATACCGACAGAATTCGCATCCCCTTTTCAATTGAAGCAACAAATAACGTGCTCTGTTTCGGTTCCGTTCTCATCACCACTTGCGATTTCCCTTGCGAGATTTTGTCACCGGCATTTGACATAAGATGACAATTTGATAGTCTTAATGACGATACACTACAAAGTATCACAATGCAATAACAAACTTTCGAGAGGGGGCTCAAAGTGGCCTGTGTGAAAATGAGAAATTCACTTTTAAAGCTTAGCGCGGGTATTTTGATAGCTGTTGGGCCCTTGAATACGGCCTTTGCGAACAAGGCGGATGACACACTTCGCACCACCTTCACGAAGGAGATTGAATCCGTTGATTTCTATTTCCAGTCGGCGCGTGAAGGATCAATTTTGTCGCGTCAGATTTGGGATGGTCTTGTGTTCCGCGACCCGAAATCGGGAGAATACGTGGGCAATTTGGCCACTTCATGGAAGTGGATCAATGACACCACGCTGGAATTCAAGCTGCGCGAAGGTATCAAGTTCCACAACGGCGAGGATTTCGATGCCGACGATGTCGTCTACACAGTTTCTTTTGCTATCAATCCAGACAATCACGTGACATCTCCGAGTTATGTCAACTGGATTAAAAGCATCGAGAAGCTCGACCAGTACACTGTGCGAGTCCACACAGACAGTCCGTTTCCAGCGGCACTTGAATTTCTTTCGGGCCTCGTTCCGATTTATCCCAACGAATACTACGCTGAGGTAGGTCCTACCGGCATGGGGTTGAAGCCTGTTGGGACTGGACCCTACAAGGTGGAGAGCGTCGAACCGGGCAAGCATTTCGTCCTGAAGAAATTCGAGGGCTACCACGACGGCCCCAAGGGGCAGCCTTCCATCGGCACGATCGACATCCGCACGATCCCGGACATCAACACCCAGATGGCAGAGCTATTGTCAGGAGGTGTGGATCTTGTTTGGGGGGTTCCAGCCGATTTGGCGGAACAGCTTGCCAGCTCGAGTGATCTGACCGTTGTAAATGAAAGTACTATGCGCATCGGGTATGTCACTATGGATGCATCTGGGCGAGGGGGAGATAACCCTTTCACAAATAGGGAGGTGCGGCAGGCAGTTGGACATGCCATCGATCGCCAAGCGATTGTTGACAACCTCATGAAGGGTAGTTCGGTGGTGGTCCACGCAGCTTGTTATCCAAGTCAAATTGGCTGCACCAAAGAAGTCGAAACTTATGACTTTAACCCAGCGCAAGCTCGAGAACTACTTACAGAAGCTGGTTACCCGGATGGATTCTCGATTGACTTTTACGCATATCGTGAACGTCCTATCGCCGAAGCAATAATGGCTTATCTGGCCGATGTCGGCATCAAGGCCAATCTGAACTATCTCAAGTATTCCGCCCTGCGCGATCTGCAAACAAAGGCAGGTGGCGGCTTCGGATTTCTGACCTGGGGCTCGAACTCGATCAACGACGTTTCGGCCATCACAAGCCAGTTCTTCAAGTTCGGAGGTCAGGATTTTGCACGGGATGAAGAGGTGAAGGCCTGGCTCGACGCCGGTGATACCTCGGTCGATGAAGAAGTCCGCAAGAAAAACTACTCCAAGGCCCTGCAAAGAATTGCGGAGGAAGCCTATTGGATCCCGCTCTTCTCCTATAACTCCAACTACGTCTTCACGAAGGACGTCGACTTCACGCCGACGCCGGACGAAATCGTCCGTTTCTTCGACATGAGTTGGAAGTAAGGCGGCCCACCACCACCCGGGCCTCGTTCTCGCCCGAGGCGAGGCCCGAATTGCCTTCGGAGTTAATTCCATGCTCGCCTTCGCTCTCAAGCGCCTTGGCCTGGCCATCCTGGTGACCTTTACCGTTTCGGTCATCAGTTTCTCGTTGCTACATCTGTCGGGAGACCCGGCAACCTCCCTTGCCGGGGAGAATGCGACCGCGGCCGACATCGCCGCCATCAGCCGGCAATACGGCTTCGACCGTCCCCTGACAGTGCAATACACCGACTGGCTCTGGAAAGCGCTCCATGGCGACTTCGGCGAAAGCTACTACTTCAAGCTGCCCGTCGCCGACCTGATCGCGGATCGACTGTCGATCACCATGACATTGGGCATCTGTGCCATTTCCTTTGCGCTGCTAACCGCCGTTCCCCTCGGGGTCGCAGCTGCGGTGCGACCGAATTCCGTGGTCGACCGCACCGCCCTTTTCCTTTCAGTCGCGGGTCAGGCCATGCCCAGCTTCTGGTTCGGTCTGGTCATGATAGTCATCTTCTCGATCAAGCTCCGTCTGCTGCCGGCCTCAGGCTCGGAAACCTGGCGGCATTTCATCATGCCGACGGTGGTACTCGGCTATTACGCGATGCCGGCCATCATGCGCCTGACTCGCGCCGGCATGCTGGAGGTGCTGAATGCCGATTACATCCGCACCGCAAGGGCCAAGGGTGCCGGGGCCGGCAGAGTTCTTTTCAAGCATGCCCTTCGAAACGCCATCGTTCCGGTCGTTTCCCTCTCCGCGGTGCAGATGGGCTTCATGCTCGGCGGCTCTGTAGTGGTGGAAGCCATCTTTTCCCTCCATGGAGCTGGATATCTCGCCTGGGAATCGATCGGCCGCCACGACCTGCCGACTGTACAGGCGCTGATCCTCATCTTCTCCTGCTTCTACATCCTTTTCACCCTCCTGTCGGACTTGGCAAACGCCTGGCTCGACCCGCGCATCAGGGTAGGCTGACATGACAGACACTCCCACTCAAACCGTTGAAAGCATCATCACCGTTACGCCCGGTGCCCTGCTCCGCCGCCGCCTCTTCGGCCACTACGGCCTGCTGTTCGGCCTCGCCATTCTTGTCCTCGTCGCGGCAGCAGCGCTGTTTGCGCCACTCCTGACCGACCAAAGCCCCTACGCTCAGGATCTCTCTGCCCGGATGAAGCCGCCCTTCTGGATGGCGGGCTCGGACCCGAGCCATCTGCTCGGCACCGACCAGCTTGGCCGAGACTATCTGGCGCGTTTGCTCTACGGCGCGCGTATTTCGCTGCTGATCGGCACTGTCACGGCTCTCATCTCGGGCGTTATCGGCACGGCGCTCGGCGTCGCGGCAGGGTATTTCGGCGGCAAGGTCGATCTCGCGGCGACCTTCCTTATCAATGTGCGCCTTGCTCTGCCAGTTGTACTTGTATCACTTGCGATTGTCGCCCTTTTCGGAGGATCCCTTCAGATCGTCATCCTTGTGCTTGGCTTTCTGCTCTGGGACCGCTTTGCCATTGTCATGCGCTCCTCCGTCATGCAGATCCGCGGGCTGGAGTATGTCAATGCGGCCAAGGCTATCGGCTGCTCTAAGACACGCATCGTGCTGTCCGAGATCATGCCGAATGTGATCAACAATCTCATCGTCGTCATGACGCTGGAAATGGCCCATGCAATTCTGCTGGAAGCCGCCCTTTCGTTCCTGGGTCTTGGCGTCCAGCCTCCAACACCGTCCTGGGGCCTGATGATATCGGAAGGCAAGGAAATGATGTTATTCCAGCCATGGCTGATCACAATACCGGGCATTGCGCTGTTCCTGCTCGTTCTGGCGATCAATCTCCTCGGCGACGGATTACGCGACGTCACGGCACCGGAGGCAAAGGGATGAGCGAGACGATCCTCAATGTGCAGGGACTGACGGTAGACATTCCGCTCGCTGCCGGGACGCTGCAAGCCGTGCGTGGCATCGATTTCGAACTGAAGCGCGGCGAAACGCTCTGCATCGTCGGCGAGTCCGGATCCGGCAAGTCGCTGACCTCACTCGCCGTCATAGGCCTGCTCGGCAAGCGGCTGAAGGTGGGTGCTTCGAAGCTGGAGTTCGAAGGTCGCGACCTCAGATCGCTGACGCGCAAGCAGATGCAGGCGCTTCGGGGCGACCGCATGGCGATGATCTTCCAGGAACCCATGACTTCGCTGAATCCGGCCTATACCATCGGCGATCAGCTTGCCGAGGCCCTGCAGCTGCATCGCAAGGTCTCGAAGGCGGAGGCCATGGCGCGGGCCGCCGATCTTCTCGGCAAGGTCGGGATCACCGCCGCCGAGAGCCGCCTCCAGCAATATCCGCATCAACTTTCCGGAGGCCTGCGCCAGCGGGTGATGATCGCCATGGCGCTGATGTGCGAGCCGGACCTGATCATCGCCGACGAGCCGACGACCGCGCTCGACGTGACGATCCAGGCCCAGATCCTGCGCCTGCTAGCCGACCTGAAGCGCGAGATGAACCTGGCGCTGATCCTCGTCACGCATGACCTGGGCGTTGTCGCCCGCATCGCCGACAAGGTTGCGGTGATGTATGCCGGCGAGATCGTGGAAAGCGGCACGGCGAAGGAAATCTTCGACGCCCCCTCCCATCCCTATACGCGCGGGCTGCTCGACTGCATTCCGGTTCCCGGTAAGACAAGACCGGGAGAGCCGCTCGGCTCCATCCCCGGAATCGTACCGTCTCTCATCGGCGACGTTTCCGGTTGCGCCTTCCGCAGCCGCTGCGTCCTGGCAAGAGAAACCTGTTCGGGGCGTATTCCGAAACGTTCCGCCAGCGGCGAACATACGTACCGCTGCATTCAAGAAACCCTGGTTAGCGAGGTGGCGTGATGTCGGAACCAAAGGCACGCGAACCGGTGCTGGAACTCACCGGCATTACAAAGACCTACCAGGTCAAGCAGGGCATGTTTGCCAAGCCGAAGCCGCTCCAGGCGCTCGGCGGCGTCTCCCTGCGCCTCCACAAGAAGGACGTCCTTGGGCTTGTCGGCGAATCCGGCTGCGGGAAATCGACGCTTGCGAAGATCCTGCTCGGGCTCGAAAACCCAACAAGCGGAGAGGTTCTTGTAGACGGTAAGCTGATCGGCCCTGCCGACCGCCAGCTTCTTGCCCGCCGCATCCAGCCGATCTTCCAGGATCCCTATTCCTCTCTCAACCCGAGGAAGTCGATCGAGGAGATCGTGTCGCTGCCGCTTGTCGTTCACAAGATCGGCGACAGCGTCTCGCGCCAAAAGGCGGTGACGAAAATGCTCGATCTTGTCGGATTGCCCGCCCGATCGCGGCGCGGCTATCCCGGCCAGCTCTCCGGCGGCCAGCGCCAGCGTGTCGCCATTGCCCGGGCGCTGGTGATCAACCCGGAAATCGTCATCTGCGACGAGCCGACCTCCGCGCTCGACGTGTCGATCCAGTCGCAGATCCTGAACCTGCTGGCGGATCTTCGCGAGGAACTCGGGCTCACCTACCTCTTCATCAGCCACAATCTGGCGGTCGTCGAACATCTGGCGACGCGCGTCGCGGTCATGTATCTCGGCAGGATCGTCGAGGAAGCGCTGGCCGGCGACCTCTTCGCCGGACCCCGGCATCCCTATACAAAAGCGTTGCTGGACTCGGTGCTGACGCCCGATCCCTCGCTTTCGGTCCCGGACCTTCATCTGGGGGCACAATATCCCAATCCGATTTCCCCGCCGTCAGGATGTCACTTCCATCCCCGCTGTGCGGCCGCAAGGGACATCTGTTCCACCACTCCGCCACCGCATCTGCAATCCGGCACGTCCCACGTGGACTGCCACCTCTTTCGTGAAAGTGCGGACGGACGATCGCTGCTGCCTGCCTGACCGGTGACACTATGAGCAATTTCTCAACCACGCAGATGGTGCGCAAGCAGGTCATCCCGACCCGTGGCGGCATCGTGGCCTCCCAACACCGCAGGGCCGCCGAAGCCGGTGCGGCCATTCTGGAGGCGGGGGGCGATGCCATCGACGCAGCGGTTGCCACGTCCTTCGCGGTCGGGGTCGTCGAACCCTGGATGAGCGGGCCTGCCGGCGGCGGCTGCATGATGATCTGGCGCGAGGCCGAACAGAAGGCGCATACGCTGTTCTTCGGCATGCGGTCTCCCAAAGCTCTCGATCCGGCGGATTATCCGCTGGACGGATCCGGTCAGTTCTCCGATCTTTTTCCCTGGCTGTCCGTCAAGAATGACCGCAACGTTCAAGGTGCGACGGCGATCGCGGTTCCCGGGACCGTTGCCGGCATGGAGCTGGCGCACCGCCTGTTCGGCCGAATGGACTGGAAGGACCTGCTGACGCCCGCCGTCGATCTTGCCAGGGAAGGCCTACTCGTCGACTGGTACGCCGCGCTGCTGATTGCCTCCAGCACCCGCGCACTTGCCAAGGACCCGGACGCGGCCAGCCTTTTTCTTGAGGGCGGGCAATGGCCGACGATTACCGGTTGGACAGCGCTCGCGGAGAAACGGCTCGACCAGAGCCGTCTGGCCGAAACGCTGCAGTGGCTTGCCAGGGAGGGCGCCCGCGATTTCTATGAAGGCGATATCGCCCGCGCGCTGGTTTCCGACGTCAGAGCCAAGGGCGGGTCTCTCAGTCTCGCGGATCTGGCGGCGTACAAGGCTGAGCTGCGTGAAGCGATCACCGTGCCCTATCGCGGCGGCATCGTCCACGCCTCAAAGGGTCTGACCGCAGGTCCGAACCTTGTCGAATGCCTTGGCATGATGGAAGCCGCCTTCGAGCCGGCCGGTGCCCCCGATGCCACGAGCTACGGCGCCATGGTCGAGGCGCTCGGCACCACCTACCGCAGCCGCCTCGAGCACATGGGCGACCGGGACGCCCCGCATGCGCCCTCCTGCACCACCCATTTTTCCGTTGTCGACCGGCAAGGCAACATGGTTGCCGTCACCCAGACGCTGCTTTCCATCTTCGGCTCGCGCGTCGTCTCGCCGGCGACCGGCTTCCTCATGAACAACGGGATCATGTGGTTCGACCCGGAGCCCGGCAAACCCAACTCGCTGGCACCCGACAAGGGCTGCCTGATGAATGTCTGCCCGACGATTGGCGAGATGAACGGCAAGCGGTTTGCCATCGGCGCGTCGGGCGGCCGGAAGATCCTGCCGGCCATTTTGAACCTCACCTCCTTCATGATGGATTTCGGCATGGACCTCGAAGGCGCCTTTCACCAGCCGCGCGTCGATAATTCCGGCGGGGAGACAGCCGTCGTCGACGAGGATCTGGCTCCGGATATTCTCGCCTCGCTTCAGGATATCCATCCGGCGGTAACCACGAAACGCACGGTCTATCCCTATGCCTTCGCCTGTCCGGCCGGCGTGATGCGCGACAACGGACTGAACACGGGGTGCACGGAAATCATGTCGCCCTGGGGCGATGCCGTGGCAGAAAAGGAAACGAAGAACTGACATGACGAGCCGCTCTTCAGCATTGAAAGACATCGAGGCATATGCGGACCTTGGAGGCTTTGTAGAAGAGCTTTCCAGGCTGGTCGCCTATCCGACCGAAAGCCAGGAACCGGCTGCCCGGCCCGAACTTCTGCGCTATCTCACTGAGGCGGCCATCCCCATGCTGGAGAGCATGGGCTTCAGCTGTCGTATTCTGGCAAATCCTGTCGAAGCCGGATACCCGCTCCTTTATGCCGAGCGGATCGAAAATCCGGACTTCGACACCATTCTCACCTACGGCCATGGCGATGTGATCCGTGCACAGACGGACCAGTGGCGGCAGGGCTTGGCCCCGTTCAAGGTCATCGTCGAAGGCGACAAGGCTTATGGCCGCGGAACGGCGGACAACAAGGGCCAGCATCTGATCAACTTTGCCGCTCTGCGAGCCGTCATCGAGGCTCGTGGCTCTCTTGGCTTCAATGCAAAAGTCATTCTGGAAATGGCCGAGGAATGCGGCTCTCCCGGCCTCGAAGCGCTCTGTTCAGCCCATAAGGACTTGCTGAAGGCCGACGTCCTGATCGCGTCTGACGGTCCTCGTCTTCATCCGGACAGGCCGACCTTGTTCACGGGGTCGCGGGGCGCAGTGAATTTCGACCTGCGTGTCGAGTACCGCGAAGGGGCGCATCACTCCGGCAACTGGGGCGGATTGCTCAAGGATGCCGCAATCGTTCTTGCCCATGCCATCGCGTCGATC
The DNA here is from genome assembly GCF_017794765.1 of Nitratireductor sp. Classification (GTDB taxonomy): domain Bacteria; phylum Pseudomonadota; class Alphaproteobacteria; order Rhizobiales; family Rhizobiaceae; genus Nitratireductor. The sequence goes on from NZ_CP051236.1 coordinate 3,266,404, forward strand.
GCCGACCGGCGCGGTCAGATCAAGGTGCCGGAATGGCGGCCGACCAGCCTGACACCTGAAATCCGGAAGATTCTCCAGGACTGTCCGGTGGGAGGCTTTGACGGTCCGTCTGTCGATACGGACTGGGGCGAAGAAAGCCTGACGCCCTCAGAGCGGGTTTTCGGCTGGAATTCCTTTGTCGTGCTCGCCCAGAAGAGCGGCATTCCCGAAGCCCCGGTCAACGCCATTTCCGGCTGGGCGAATGCCCATTGCCAGCTCCGCTATGTTGTTGGCACCGACCCGGAAGACATTCTCCCCGCGCTGCGCCGGTATCTCGACCGCGAAGGTTTTGAGGATGTTCAAATCCTACCGGCAGAGTGGGGCACGTTCCACGCGACCCGGCTCGATCCTGCCCATCCGTGGGTCAGCCGCGTGGCGGCATCCGTGGCGGAGACCACCGGCAAGAAACCGGTGCTGCTTCCCAACCTGGCGGGCTCCATTCCCAGCAAGAGTTTTTCCGATACGCTTGGACTACCAACGGTCTGGCTTCCCCATTCCTATCCAGGTTGTTCACAACATGCCCCCGATGAGCACGTGCTCCTGCCTTCCAACCGTGAGGCCTTACGAATGATGACAGGCCTGTTCTGGGATATCGGCGAGGCCCGGCCTCCTCCCGGCAATTCAACTGTTCGATAGGAGGGCGGCAATGCACGATGTTCTGGTTCTCGGTGGGGGCATGGTCGGTGTCTCGACCGCTCTTGCGCTGCAGGCTGCCGGACGGGATGCTGCTTTCATCGACAGGCAGGATGTCGGGCAGGAGACCAGCTACGACAATGCTGGCGTCATTCAGACAGAGGCCGTCGAGCCCCATCCTCTGCCTCTCGCCCTGACCACGTTCATCAGGAGCGCATTCACGCGCAGCAATGACGTCAACTACCATCTGACCGCGCTGCCTGCCTATCTTTGCCCACTCTGGCTCTATTTTACTCTATCGCTTCCGGCCCGGCACAAGGAGATTTCAAGAACCTATGCCGGACTTGTCCGTAGAGCGACCGCCGACCGTGCCCCGCTGATCGCTGTGGCGGGTGCGGATAATCTGATCCGCAGGACTGGTCTCCGGTTTGTCTACCGGTCGCAGCAAGGCATTGATGCATCCACGGCAGAGGCCGAACGCATTTCTCGCGACTACGGCGTTGAGGTCGCTATCGAGTCGCCCTCCGAACTCGCGCAGGCCGAGTCGCATCTGAAACCAGGTCTCGCGGGAGCCGTTCATTGGCCCGAAACGTGGAGCTGTGCGGCCCCGGGGGAGCTGACACGGTCCTATGCCGCGCTCTTCGCATCAAGGGGTGGTCGCATCGTCACGGCCGATGTGACCTCGCCCGGTGGAGACGTCTCGGCAAAGGAAATCGTCGTGGCGCCCGGTCCCTGGTCGCCCATGCTTCGCAAGCGCGGTTACCACCGACATTCTACCGGTGGCGGCACGTTGAATGCACCTATGCTCCTGGGGGAAAGCGCCACCGTCCTGTCTCCCATGCAGAAGGGACTTAGGGTCCTGACCGGGGCTGAACTCGCTTCCTCCACTCCCGTCCAGTTGCAGCGAAGCACTGCGGCAGCTTCCGAGTTGATCGATCTCGGAGAACCGGTCGAAACCGGGCCCTGGTACGGAAGCCGGCCGTGCATGCCCGACGTGTTGCCGCTCGCCGGCAAGGCACCGCTTCACAAGGGGTTGTGGTTCCATTTCGGTCACAGTCACCAGAGGTTCACCCTCGGCCCGACGAACGCAGCCTTGCTCGCCGAAGAGATGACGAGCGGCAGCGCCCCGGTTCCAGATCTTTCTCCCGCCCGCCTGAGGTATCTTTGACAATGTCCGACCCCGCAGACCTGACCGCGATCGAAGCCCGCCAACTCATCGGCTGGCGCAGGCTTTCCCCGGTGGAACTGGCCGAGGCCTGCATTGCCCGGACAGAAGCGATCAATCCGGCGATCAATGCCGTTGTCGCAAGTGATTTCGACCATCTGCGTGAAGAAGCCCGGAAGGCGGAAGCTGCCGTCGTGAGGGGAGACATCCTTGGTCCGGTGCACGGTCTGCCCTTCGGCGTCAAGGACATGATCGATGTGACCGGCCTGCCGACAACCTTTGGCTCTGATCTGTTCAGGGACAATATTGCCGTCAAGGACGACGCCATCGTCGCCACGATGCGCCGGGCAGGCGGTCTCGTGCTCGGAAAGACCAACAATCCGGAGTTCTCTGCCGGTGGCAACACTGTCAACAAGGTCTACGGGCCGACGGGTAACCCGCATGATCCGGCAAAGAGCGCGGCCGGTTCGTCGGGTGGATCCGCCGCAGCCCTGGCAACCGGCATGGCCCCGCTCTGCACGGGATCGGACACCGGAGGTAGCCTGAGAAATCCGGCGGCTTTCTGCGGCGTCGTCGGTTTCCGGCCGTCTCCGGGCGTTGTGCCCGGCAATACAAGGGGCATGGCCCTGATGCATCTGCCAACGTCCGGCCCGATGGCGCGTACGGTTGCCGACACGGCCCTGATGCTATCGGTCATGGCCCGGCCGGATCGTCTCGATCCCTTCACCGGGGTGCTTGAAGGCAAAACGCTGTGGGACCCGCAGGCATTTGCCACCCTGCCCCGCCGCGACCTGAAATCCCTGAAAATTGCCTTCACCGAAGACTTCAGCTTTGCGATGACCGAACAGGTGATCCGCCGTGCCTTCCGCAAGAGGGTCGATCATCTGGCGCCGCTTTTCGCATCAGCTGAAGAAACGGCTCCCGACTGCACCGACGCAGACCGGATTTTCGCGGTTCTGCGCGCTGTGATGTTTCTTGGGGCACACCATGCCAATACGCTGAAACATCCGGGACGCTACGGGCCGAACATCATGGCCAATGTCGAGGAGGGCCTTTCCTATTCGGCGCTTGATGTCGCCGACGTGATGAACCGACAGGGTGTCTATTATCGCAACTGGCAAGGCTTCTTCGACAACCATGACTACATCCTGTCGCCAGCAGTGACGATCAGTCCGCGCGACTGGCACGAACTTTACCCGGCCGAGATCGATGGAGAGGCGACACAAAGCTATTACCAGTGGCTCGCCCTCGCCTATGCCTCGACCATTCCGGGCCATCCCTCCGTAACAATCCCGATGGGCCGGGATGAGCTTGGCATGCCTTTCGGCCTGCAGATCGTTGGCAAACGGTACGACGACCTCGGCGTTCTAGCGGTGGCTGGGGAAATCGAGGCTCTTCTTTCCGGCGATAGTGAGTTTGGTCCCCCCAAACCAAATCTGGAAGCATTGATGCACGGACAAAGGAAGTTGAACGCAAGTATTGAGGCTGCGTGATGAGTACAACATCCTTCTTCAGCGATATGTTGCAGACCATCGCTGACCGCGGTCGGAAACTGTTGTCTGATCCACGCGAGGACGACGGTAATCAAATCGGCACCGTGGAAACTCTGTGCGAAACGCTTCTCTCAAGCCGCGGGGAAGCTTCTGGCATGGCGCTTGCGGCTAACATTCTGGATTACTGGCGCTGCCTCGACACAGATGGCCAGCGGGAATTTATGAGGCTCCTGCTTTCGAATTTCGGACCAAAAAAGGAATGGCTGGAAAAGGCTATCGATGCGTACCGCCGAAATCCGAACCCGGCCACTATGCTCGAACTCCATTTAGCTGCCGAACCCCGCCGCCAGGAACTGATCCGACGGTTCAACCTGGCGCCAAACGGCATCGCAACGCTAGTGCGCATGCGCGAGTCGCTGCTGAATATGAAGATCGACGATCCGGATCTCGCGACGGTCGATGCTGACTTTGCCCATCTTCTCTTGTCCTGGTTCAACCGCGGTTTTCTCATGTTGAAGCCGATCAGCTGGTCGACACCCGCCGACATCCTCGAAAAGATCATCCGCTATGAAGCGGTTCATCATATCGGCGGCTGGGACGAGTTGCGGCTGAGACTTGCGCCCGAGGATCGCCGCTGCTTCGCCTTCTTCCACCCGCAGCTTACCGACGATCCGCTGATCTTCGTGGAGGTGGCGCTGACACGCGGCATTCCAAGTAATATCGTCGATCTACTGCGGGAGGACCGGGTGCCTATCCGTGCCAACGACGCAACAACGGCCGTCTTCTATTCGATTTCAAACTGCCAGGATGGCCTGCGCGGCATCTCCTTCGGCAATTTCCTTATCAAGCAGGTGGTCGAAGACTTGAAGCGCGACCTGCCGAAACTCGACACCTTCGTCACGCTTTCACCCGTGCCGGGCTTCGCGACCTGGCTCACGCGCGAACGGAAATCGAAAGCCTCAGATGCGCTGAGCGCCGACGACAAGTGCGTGCTGGATGCGCTCGACCAGAACGGCTGGGCCAACGACGAGGAGCATTGCGCCCGGCTGCAGCCGGTGATGAACTCGGCCGCGGCTTGGTATTTCCTGAAGGCGCGCAATCCACGGGGTCGGGTGGTCGATCCAGTCGGCCGCTTCCATCTCGGCAACGGCGCAAGGCTGGAGCGGATCAATTTCCTCGGCGATCGTTCGCCACGCGCCATGCATCAGTCGCACGGGCTGATGGTCAACTATCTCTACAAGTTCGAAGACATTGAAAAGAACCATGAGGCGTTCGCCGTCCGCCGCGAGGTCGTCGCCTCCCAACCAGTCCGAAAACTGGTTTCCGCGAATCGCGGTTCCAGAAACCTCTTCTCTCGTCCGGGCGGAGCATCCCCAGAAGAGCTGAAGGGAAATGGCAGCAAGGAGATCAGCGCATGAGCAACCATTTATTTGACGCGTTCCGCGCTGGTGTACGGCCGGAAGCACCGTTCATCGAGACGGAGGCTGGTCAAGTGTGGACCTATGGCGACATGTTCAAGCTCTCTGCTCGTCTCGCTGCAACGCTGGTGAAACTGAATGTCCAGCCAGGCGATCGGGTCGCCGTGCAGGTCGAAAAAAGCCCCGAAGCGCTGATGCTATACCTCGCCTGCGTTCGTGCCGGCGCCATCTATCTGCCGCTTAACACTGCTTATACGCTCGCCGAGCTCGAATATTTCATCGGCGATGCCGAGCCGCGGCTGGTAGTCAGCACTCCCGAGGCGAAAAAAGGATTGCAGCCAATCGCCTCGGTGAAGGGCGCCGTCGTCGAAACCTTAGACGACAAGGGCGGTGGCAGCCTGATGGCACTTGCGGCCAGTGAGGCCGAGGACTTCGACGACGTCCCACGCGGCCCGAACGATCTCGCCGCCATCCTTTACACCTCCGGTACCACCGGGCGCTCCAAGGGCGCGATGCTGTCGCACGATAACCTGCTTTCCAACGCTGCAACGTTGCGCGAATTCTGGCGCTTTTCGAGTGCCGACCGGTTGATCCATGCACTGCCGATCTTCCACACGCACGGCCTGTTCGTCGCCTCCAATGTCATCATGCTGGCGGGTGCCTCCATGTATTTCCTGCCGAAGTTCGATGCCTACCGGGTGCTGGCGCTGATGCCAAGGGCGACCGTCATGATGGGAGTGCCTACCTTCTATGTACGGCTGATCCAGAGCTCCGAGCTGACGCGGGAAACGACCGCCAATATGCGGCTCTTCATTTCCGGTTCGGCACCGCTCCTTGCCGAGACGCACCGCCGGTTCGAGGTCATGACCGGCCACCGCATCCTTGAACGCTACGGCATGACCGAGACCAACATGAATACCTCAAATCCCTATGACGGGGAACGCGTCGCCGGGACTGTCGGCTTTCCACTACCAGGCGTTTTGCTTCGTGTCACCGAACCGGATAGCGTTAAGCCTGTCGCCGATGGCGAGACCGGCATGATCGAGGTGAAAGGTCCGAACGTCTTCAAGGGGTACTGGCGCATGCCAGAAAAGACCGCATCGGAATTTCGGATCGACGGCTTCTTCATCACGGGAGACCTCGGGATGATCGACGAACGTGGCTATCTCCACATTGTCGGGCGCGACAAAGACTTGGTGATTACCGGCGGCTACAACATCTACCCGAAGGAAATCGAATCCGAGATAGACCAGCTGCCGGGGGTCCTCGAAAGCGCCGTCTTTGGTGTTCCGCACCCAGATTTCGGCGAAGGTGTGACAGCCGTCGTCGTCTGCAAGGATGGTGCGGCGCTCGAAGAGAAGGATGTGCTATCCGCGCTCTACGACAGGCTGGCACGCTACAAGCAGCCGAAGCGTGTCCTCTTCGTCGCCGAGCTGCCACGCAATACCATGGGAAAAGTGCGGAAGAACACCTTGCGGGAGATTTATGCTGATATCTACCAAAATTAGTTATTGGTGACAGGCTTTTGGGCTCCAGTTTAGCTTTTCTGAGAATGGCAGCAGGAAGACAGGAACTGGATATTCAGCACGGCGCGTGTCCGCTATCAGTGGAGTCAGACCAACACCAACGAAACTTGACCGGACATTCAGAAATTGGTCCGTGCGGCGCATTTTTGGATACATGCAAGGCGGAAGATGAAAGCAGCGTTCGACTGTGCTCCACAGTTGAGGCTGTCTGGTCTTGTAGCTCCAGGGCATGAGTGCAGCGATCTCGCTGTTAGGCCAAGCGTTGACGATGCGCTAGAGGGTCTGGATAAGCTACGCGTGAGGATCAACTTTCGCTCTTGGGTTGACCGTTGTTGCGCGTCTGAATTAGGGCTGCTGAAGGACAGCATTGGGGCGATAGTCTCACCCTACTGACCAAAATTTATATATATATATATATTATTCGGTCACACAGTGAGGGAAGCAAATGCCCGACCCCACGTCTAACGCACTTAACCGCGTTCACGCGCGTATAGCAGCGGGTGCTCCCGCTGGGGTGTGGTCGCGGGCTGATTTCCTGGACATCGCCAGCCCGAACGGGGTCGAGAAGGCCCTACAGAGACTTGCCAAGCGTGGCGACATCAGGCGCCCGTGCCGTGGCCCCGTATGATAAACCGACCACAAGCAAACTGACCGGCAAGATGGAGTTCCCTCCCATCGCATCATTTGTCGATGCAATCGCACGACGCGATAAGCTGCGAATGCTCGTCGACGGAATGACCGCAGCCAATGACCTTGGATTGACGACGGCAGTCCCAGCCTGCAGTACGATTTACGCCGACACCTATCCAAGGGCGATCGAGATTGTTGCCAACACGGGCAACCCAAACGCTAAATAGCCAGTCGTCTACAAACTCGACTTCAAGCGGATTCCCGCCAAGACGGCATTCTGGGCCGGCTGGCCATCCGCGTCGTTCAGATCCTGTCATGGTTTCGCGATGATCGAGCGAGCCCGGATGCGCTGTCAATGGGATTGTCCGACGCCTATCCAGCGCGCCGGAGCGTAACGCAATTGTCGAAGACCTGCACCAGAGCATCCAAGCCGTTCCCGCTTGGATGTACCCGGCAATCGAAAAAATCACGCAAACACTGTCGGCCGACGAAAGCTCGGACGACATGTCAGAGCCACTTGAGACGCCATGGACACATGCAGCAAACCCTCGCTGAAATCCTCAGTTCGAGCACCGATGAACGCCAGGCCCTCTATTCGGCAGTCGCGGCCAAACTGGAGACACGAGCCGAAAACATCGAGAAAGACCTCTATTTCTGCTGGGGTCTCGATTTCCTGTTCAACCGGCGCAAGGACGACCCCGGACAGCAGTGGGTCAAGCCGGAGGATGAAGAAGCAGTGGGGATTGACGGCTGCCTTCTCCGCGTTTGCGGGGAGAAGAGGCGACGGATGTTCTCAGAGCTCTTTCAAGCCCCCTCCCCTTGCGACTGTCCCTTGCGGCTGCATCTTTCCGGCGGCAGAGTGCGCCAAAGCAAAGGCGGGAAAGGAAACAGGCAATGAAGCGGTTGAGCGGCGGATGCCTGTGCGGCGCGGTGCGGATCGAAGTTTCGGGAGAGCCCGACCGCGTGGGCATCTGCCATTGTCTCGACTGCCGCAAGCACCATGGCGCGCTGTTTTATGCGGCAGCCGTCTTTGCGGCGGAGGCGGTGCGCGTCACCGGCGAGACACACGCCTATCAGGGCCGCCATTTCTGCCCGCGCTGCGGCTCCTCCGTGTTTGCCCGCACCGGTGACGAGATAGAAGTGCATCTCGGCACGCTGGACGCGCCGGACCAGCTTGTGCCGGATTATGAGCTGTGGGTGTCACGCCGCGAGAAGTGGCTGCCGGCGTTTCCAGTGAAAGCGCGGTTTGAGCGGGATCGGGAGTGAGGAAGTTACCCGAAAAAGCGATGGACCTTGAGGGCGCACCTACGAAAACCCGGCCGTGCCCCACGGCGTTCTACCAATGGCTCCCGGATAACCTGCGGCTTCCGGGGTGACGGAGGTTTGTTTACCGCCCCGGCCGCCCAGTCTTCCCGGGGCGGCGCTTGGCGCGGCGCTCGTCCGCCGGATCTTCGTAGGAGCCGATGCCGGGCCGGTGGCGTTTCACCGGTTTGGGGTCGTCTTCCGGCTTCTGCGGAACCGGTTTGCGCACCGGCTCTTCGGTGCGGCCGACCGTCATCTCGTCCAGATCGTTCTTGCGGAAAAGGCTCTTGCCGGCAGGCACGGCATGGGCGCCGGAGGTGCCCATTTCATCGAGGTCGGGCTTGTGGAAGAGCGTTGGGCCCGTGCCTTCACGGCCCGGCCCTCGTGGTTCGACAGGCTCACCATGAGGGGCTGACGGTGCGCCTGCGCCCTTGGCCCGCCCGCCCTGCCCCTTGCGGCTGCGCGCCTTGTCGCGGCGGGATTTTTGCGTGTTTTCGACACCTGCGTCGCGGGCGAGCGGGTCGTCCATGATGGCGAGCTCGGTTTCCTTCAGGCGCTTGATTTCGTCGCGCAGACGGGCGGCTTCCTCAAAATCGAGATCGGCGGCGGCGTCGCGCATCGCTTTCTCGAGATGTTCGAGATGGGCGGCGAGGTTGTTGCCAACGAGATTGTTGAGGTCGTCGCCCCGGCCACCGGCACCGCCAATGTCGGCGCGGACATGATCGCGCTCATAAACGGAATCGAGAATGTCGGCGATGTTCTTCTTGATGGAAGCCGGCGTGATGCCGTGTTCCTCATTGTAAGCAAGCTGCTTCTCGCGGCGGCGGTTGGTCTCTTCCATCGCCCGCTCCATGGAGCCGGTGATGCGGTCGGCATAGAGCATGACGCGGCCATCGACATTGCGCGCCGCGCGACCGATGGTCTGGATGAGTGAGGTCTCGGAGCGCAAAAAGCCTTCCTTGTCGGCATCGAGAATGGCGACAAGGCCGCATTCGGGAATATCGAGGCCCTCGCGCAGAAGGTTGATGCCGACGAGCACGTCGAAGGCGCCGAGGCGCAGGTCGCGGATGATCTCGATGCGCTCCAGCGTGTCGATGTCTGAGTGCATGTAGCGCACGCGCACGCCCTGCTCATGCAGGTACTCGGTAAGGTCCTCCGCCATGCGCTTGGTGAGCACGGTGACGAGCGTGCGATAGCCCTTGGCGGCGGTCTCGCGAATCTCGCCCAGCACATCGTCGACCTGGGTCTTGGCGGGGCGCACCTCGACAGGGGGATCGATGAGGCCGGTGGGGCGAATGACCTGCTCGGCGAAAACGCCGCCGGCAGCCTCCATCTCCCAGTTGCCGGGGGTGGCGGAGACGGCGATGGTGGCGGGGCGCATGGCGTCCCATTCCTCGAAGCGGAGCGGCCGGTTGTCCATGCAGGACGGCAGGCGGAAACCATATTCGGCGAGCGTCGCCTTGCGGCGAAAGTCGCCGCGATACATGCCGCCGATCTGCGGAATGGTGACGTGGCTCTCGTCGACAAAGACGAGCGCATTGTCGGGAATATACTCGAACAGGGTGGGCGGCGGCTCGCCGGGCGCGCGGCCGGTCAAATAGCGCGAATAGTTCTCGATGCCGGCGCAGGAGCCGGTGGCTTCCAGCATTTCGAGATCGAAGCGGGTGCGCTGTTCGAGGCGCTGGGCCTCCAGCAGCCGACCGGCGCGCTCAAGCTCGGCAAGGCGCTGTTTCAGCTCGGCATTGATGCCCTTGATGGCCTGGTTGAGCGTGGGGCGCGGGGTGACATAGTGCGAATTGGCGTAGATCTTGACCGATTGCAGATCGCCGGTCTTCTTGCCGGTGAGCGGGTCGAACTCGGTGATGGTCTCGATCTCGTCGCCAAAGAGGGAGATGCGCCAGGCGCGATCCTCCAGGTGGGCGGGGAAGATTTCGATCGTGTCGCCGCGCACACGGAAGGAGCCACGCACGAAATTGATGTCCTGACGCTTGTATTGCTGTGCCACGAGATCGGCCAGGAGCTGACGCTGGTCGAGCCGGTCGCCAATCTGCATCTGGAAGGTCATGGCCGTGTAGGTCTCGACCGAGCCGATACCGTAGATGCAGGAGACCGACGCGACGATGATCACGTCATCGCGTTCGAGCAGGGCGCGCGTGGCAGAGTGGCGCATGCGGTCGATCTGCTCGTTGATGGAGGATTCCTTCTCGATATAGGTGTCGGAGCGCGGGACGTAGGCCTCGGGCTGGTAATAGTCGTAGTAGGAGACGAAATACTCGACCGCATTGTCGGGGAAGAAAGACCTGAACTCACCGTAAAGCTGGGCGGCCAGCGTCTTGTTCGGTGCGAGGACGATGGCTGGACGCTGCGTTTCCTCGATCACCTTGGCCATGGTGAAGGTCTTGCCCGAACCGGTGACGCCCAAAAGGACCTGCGTGCGCTCATTCTCGTTGGCGCCGGCGACGAGATCGGCAATGGCCGTGGGTTGGTCGCCCGACGGTTTGAACTCTGTCGACATCCTGAGCGGAATGCCGCCCTCGGATTTTTCCGGCCGCGCGGGGCGGTGCGGTGTCCATGTGGATTGAAGGTTCGGATCGCCGCCTTCGATCAGCCTGGAGAGCGCTGCGACCGTGGCCGTGACGCCGGAGGAGGACAGCCCTTCGGCCTCTTCGAGCGTGACGTCGAGACCCGCGACGGGCATGAGTCCGGCGGCCGCGCGCTCACGGGCCGAAGCTGCGCCGCCCATCGAGGTGCCGCGCGCGGTCTTCGAAGCGGAGGCGGAGCGTTCGGCAGGCTTTTTGGGCTTTTTCGGCTTTGCAGATTTCTCGGCTTCCTGCGCGATCTCATCTGCCCAATCCGCAATGGAACCGGAGAGCGGTGTGCCCGAAAGCTCGGGCTGGGGGGCTTCGGCGAAGCCGCCATTCTTCTTTTCGGATGATCTGGCCATGGGGCGAATATGGAACCGCAGACCCAAAATGGAAAGGGGTGACGCATGGGGAATGCATCACCCCGCACAGTTCCTGACAGAAGGGTGTCAGGATCAATCATCCGCCGTCATGTCAGGCCGGGTAGCGAAGATGCAGCACCGGCTCACCCGTGGGTTCGTCGATGCGCTCCTCGATCGGAACGAAGCCATAGCGCGCATAGAAGCTTCGGCCGAGATCGTTCTTCACGAAAACATCGAGTTCTAGCGTACCCATTCGGGCGACTGCATCATCCATCAGGGCCCGGCCGAGCCCGCGACCGTGAAATGCCGGATCGAGAAACAGGCCGCCGACCTGGTTGCCGAGCAGCGAGATGAAACCGACGAGCCGGTTATCCACCCAGATGGTGCGCGTCTCGGCCATAGGCAGGTAGACGTTGCGGATGTTGTCGGCCTCGCGCGTCAGGAAAGCTTCCTCAAGAAAAGCGTGCGCGAGCCGACTGGCGCGAAGCCAGACGGCAACAATGGCGTCGTCATCGACGCCGGGTTGATAAGTCTTGATCATTTTCGGTCATGTCCAGTTGTGCAACATCGAACGCGCCTGCCGGAGGCACGCCAGTTGCGAAAAGGCGTTTGAAAAAAGCGAAACGGATGCAGGAGCCGGTAAAGATCGGCCATCATCCATTTCCGGGGCGAAACCGCCCCCGCTTCACCGGGACATAAAACCTCCAGACGTTTGACAGCGTGCTAGCGCGGGTGCGGCGCCGCCGCAAGCTCATTTGGCAAACCTATCTCTGGGAGAAATCCTTCGGCTTGAGGAAATCAAGCAGACGCCCAGCGCCAAAGGCGAGCGCATTCCACTCTCCCTCGATGGTAAAACGGGCGAGAGCAGCAGTAGGGAATTTTTCCCGCATGCGTTCAAGCGCATCCTCTTCGGACCCGGCGCCGGCCAGACGGCTGGCGAAATCCTCCATGCCTGGATTGTGACCGACAAGGAGAACACGTTTGGCCGTCCTGGAAGTGCTCCGCAACGCGGCGAGCAATTCGTCCGGCGAAGCCATGTAAAGCCCCTCCCCGCTGCCAAGGTCCGGCTCGGCACCCCCAAGCTCTGCAGCAACCAGACGCCATGTCTGCTGCGCACGACGGGCCGGAGACACCAGAACCCGGTCTGGCAACCAGCCCCGCTTCATGAGCTCCCGCCCCATGAGTGGAGCAGCGCGACGTCCGCGCGGCGCCAGCGGGCGCTCAATGTCACTCATGCCCGGCTCGTCCCAACTCGACTTCGCATGGCGCAACAGCAGAAGTTCTTTCATTCGCCCTCCAATCCTGCCGATATTTTACCCGGGTATATTGACAGATTTATTATACCCGGGTAAAACTCAAGATCATCCAAAGGAACGCTCCCAATGTCCAATTTCACTGCATTCCATGGCAACAGGCTTCTTGCCAGCGGCAGCGCCCTCGAGGTCGCGCTGACGGCCAAGACATTGCTCGACGAACACCCAGGCGCAGATGTGCTTATCTTCGACGATCTGTCCGGCCGGCAGATCGACTTCAACCTTGCAGGCAGCCACGAGGATGTGGCGGCCAGACTGGCTCCGGAAGCGCAGAACACGCAACCAAGGCGCGCGCCCGGTCGCCCGAGACTGGGCGTGGTGGCGCGAGAGGTGACCCTGCTGCCGCGCCAGTGGGACTGGCTGAACGCGCAACCGGGCGGTGCGTCGGCAACACTGCGAAAGCTGGTCGATGCCGCCCGCACAAAGGATGCGCCGCATGAAAAGGTCCGCAGGGCCAAAAGCGCAGCCGATACGTTCATGATGGCGATGCTGGGCGACCAGCCCGGATATGAAGACGCGGCTCGCGCGCTTTATGCAGGGGACGCAAAGGGTTTCCGGCGCAGAATAGGCAACTGGCCACCCGACCTGCGGACCCATGTGGAACGCCTTGCGGCTCCGGCATTCGAAAGCTGAGCAGGTTCACAATGCCCGCGCATCATCGAGCCGCTTGTACATGATCGTGGTGGCGTCCAGGCGGTCGAGAAACGGATCGCGGCAATAGTCCGGAATAATACCGGCAACGGAAAAGCCAAGTGCCGCATAAAGCGGCTCGGCCTTGTCGCCGGTCCGTGTGTCGAGCGTGATGAGGCTGCGGCCAAGGCTGCGCGCCTCACCTTCGAGCACCTCCATAAGCGCACGGGCGATACCCTGCCGGCGAGAGGCGGGGTCGACCAGGAGCTTGGACGCTTCGGCCCTGTGCGGCTGATTGGGCGGGGTATCTACGACCAGCTGAACCGACCCCGCAAGCCTGCCGTCCTTACGGGCAATGAAGAGAAGACGCCCACCTGAACCAACCGCCGGAAGAACTTTTTCCCGCCAGAAGTTCATCGAAGCTTCCATGCCGAACGGCAATATGAACCCGATGCTTGCCCCGCCATGGACGCACGCGTGAAGCAGACCTGCCAGCTCAGGCAGAATCCGGAACGCGGTGAGTGCATCGACACGTTCTATGGAAAAGGTGGTGTTGCTCTGCATGGTCAGACCGTGAAAAGGAGATAACGCGCACCTGCGGACGCATCGGCGTCAAACCGGCTCGGACCGCGAAGCTGATAGCGAAGGCAATCACCCGGATGCAGTGTGTAGGCCATACCATCGACTGTGATATGCAAGGTGCCCTGCAGCAAAACCAGGTGATGCTCCAGTCCGGCGCGAGGCGGCCCGTCATAGATGATCCGCGCACCGGGACGAAGCGCGCCTTCCATCGCCTCCCCGACAAGCGCACGCGCAGGAGGCGAAACGATCCGGCGCGTAAACCCGGATCGGGCATCCTCCCACACCGTCTGAGCGGCACGTGGAACGAGTGGCGGAAAATCGTCTTCCACAAGATGCATGAGGCGCGAAAGTGTTATGCCGTACGCCTGACAAAGCCTGCCCAGAACGGTGGCAGTGGCGCTGACCTCCGCGTTTTCGAGTCTCGAAAGGGTCGCGCGGCTCACAGCGCTACGGCCGGCAAGATCTTCGAGCGACCAGCCACGCTCCTGACGAAGTGTGCGAAGGCGCTCGGCAATACGCCGATCAACGTTGAAAGGGGCATCTGATCCTGAATCCATATTTGAGAAATTATCCCATATATGAAAATCGTCAAGCGGCGCGTTGCGACTCTCCTCTCTCTCGTGAACACGCGGAAGCGCACTCGACAAAGCAGCATGAAGCAAATTATCTATAATTATGACCACACGCAAAGAGACCAAAGCCACCCAGATTGCCCGCACGCTGGCCGAGCGCATCGTTTCAGGCAAACTCGAACCGGGTGCGCGGTTGCGACAGGATCATATCGCCGAGGAGTTCGGCACGAGCCACGTGCCGGTGCGCGAGGCGTTCCGCCTGCTGGAAGCCCAGGGCCTGGCAAAGAACGAGCCGCGCCGCGGGGTGCGGGTAGCGGCCTTCGATCTGAACCAGGTGCGCGAGGTGGCGGAGATGCGCGCGGCGCTGGAAGTGCTGGCCTTGCGCAATGCGGCGCAACACCTGACCCCGGCGATCCTCGCGGCGGCGGAAGAGGCAACTCTCGAAGGCGACCAGGCCCGAGACGTGATGGCATGGGAAGCGGCAAACCGGCGTTTTCACCGGCTTCTCGTGGCCCCATGCGGCATGCCTCGGTTGCTGGCCGCCATCGACGATCTGCATGCGGCGAGCGCCCGCTTCCTTTTCTCTGCATGGCGCTCCAACTGGGAAACGCGTACGGACCGCGATCATCGCGCGATCCTCGAACATCTGCGGCGCGGAGAAACTGACGCGGCATGTGCGGTTCTCTCCCGGCATGTGCAGTGGATCGGGCACAAGCCTATCGAGACGGCGTCCGGCAAAAAGCGCAAGGCCTTCGTGATCGAGGGCTGACCCGCCCCGCGGTCTTCGTTTCCAGGCCAAGCAGGTCCAGAGCCCTGACTTTCGCGCGCCGTCCCCGCGCAGCCACGCTCATTAGCCCTGAAACCGATGAAGCCGAGAAGGGTTATTCACACCCCTCTTGCCAAAGCTGCGCGAATATGGACTCAATAATAGATCAATACCCAAAATTATCTATAATTTTAAAGGTGCACAATGTCACAAGGTTCCGTCCACCTGCACACCCCCGGCCTGATCGGCAGTGCGGGCGCCCTGCAGCTTGACCAGAAGTCGCTTGCTTTCAAGGTCGGCGCAGTCGTGCTTGGCACAGCGTTCCTGGCGCTGGCGTCGCGCGTCGAAGTCCCCATGGTCCCGGTCCCGGTGACCATGCAGACCTTCGCGATCGCGATGATCGGCGCGCTCTACGGCGCACGCCTGGGTACGCTGACCGTCCTCACTTGGCTCGGTGAGGCCATGATCGGCCTGCCGGTTCTGGCCGGTGGTGCCGGTGGCCTTGCCCATTTCGCCGGACCGACTGGCGGCTACCTTGCGTCGTTTCCGATCATGGCACTCCTCGTCGGCCTTCTGGCTGAACGAGGCTGGAACGCTCGACGCCCGCTCCTCGCGTTCAGTTCCATGCTCTCGGCAAACGCACTCTGTCTCGCGATGGGAGGCATCTGGCTTTCCGGCATGATCGGTATGGAAAAGGCGTTCCTGCTTGGCGTCGCACCCTTTGTCGTCGGGGGCATTCTGAAATCCGCGCTCGGTGCCGCAACCCTGGTGGCGCTCTCGCGGTTTGCGAAACGCGGCGACACGAAATGACGGTGCGGCTGCGTGCGCATCATCTTCTGTGCATGCTCACTTATGTCGGGCGGGGCTACAGCCCCGCTTTCACCGCCAATTATGACGAGATCGTTTTACGCCTCAATGCAGGTGAGGATGCAGTTCTCGTCGAAGGACCAGACGACATTTGCCGTCCCCTCCTTGGGGAAAACCCGCACGCGCACTGCCTCAACGCGCGTGTGGGCCAACGGGATACCCGTGCTGCAAGCGCACTTTCATATTGGCTCGGCCAGGCGATTGATACAGGCCACGCCCTGCACCTCGACAAGAGACTGATCGAACGGATGCGCTCCGCCTTTGCCGAGGGCAAGACCCGAAAGGCGTGTCTTGGCTGCGAATGGCTCGCCCTATGCACCACCGTCGCCCGAAAGGAATTTGAAGGCGCGCTTCTGGCGCCAGATTTGCGCGAATGAGTTTTAAGGCACGGGATGGACCCCGAACCCGCCTCGTGCCAGAACATGCATCGATGGCAAGACTTCTCTTCATCACACACCCCGAGGTCATCGTCGACCCCAGCACCGACGTGAAAGACTGGGGGCTAAGCACTGCCGGACGCGAGCGCATGATGCGTTTTGCAACAAGTGACGCCGCCCAAAACATCGGAACGATCTGGTCGAGCACGGAGAAAAAGGCCCTTGAAGCGGCCGCCATTCTTGGCGCAGAGCGCCGTACCGACGTCAAAACAGACCCCATGCTGGGAGAAAATGACCGTTCGGCGACCGGCTTTCTTCCGCCTCCTGAATTTGAGCGCATGGCTGATGCCTTCTTTGCCCAGCCGACCAGAAGTATTCTGGGATGGGAGCGCGCTATTGATGCACAGCACAGGATTCATGCAACCCTGAACAGGATCCTCTCGGAAGGGGGAACCGGAGACATTGCCGTCATCGCTCATGGCGCTGTCGGAACGCTGCTTCTTTGCAGGCTGCGCGATGTGCCAATCGCCCGCGCCCATGACCAGCCCTTTCAGGGGCACTTCTGGTCCGCAACACTGCCTGACATGCGGATTCTGCACGGCTGGATTCCGATAGCGGAAAAAGCCTGATCCAGGCGTCGGGAATTATATAGATCGCGAGCTTCGCAGTCGGCGGGCAGCATTACCGGGGCCTTGAAGCCGGACCGCCGGATGCATTCAACCACAGTTTCTCGATCATCATCGAATGCGACACACAGGCCGAGATCGATCGATTGTGGGCCGCGCTCGGCGAAAGCGGAACCATCGAACAATGCGGATGGCTGAAAGATCGCTGGGGGCTGAGCTGGCAGATTTTGCCGAAACAACTCGGTGAATTGATGAACGATCCGGACCCCGCCAGGGCACAGCGCATCACCGAGGCGATGCTCCAGATGGTCAAGCTCGACATTGCCGCGCTGGAAGCAGCCGCAAGCAGATGACGGATATTATACCTTAGTAGAATACGCTCCGGAGTTTATGTCGAAATCCGGCTGAAAATGACGTTTCTCCGGCTCGCGATTTTTTAAGCCGCTTGTCAAAATGCGCGCAATTGCACGGCCCGGCGGGGATGCAAACCGGCTCTTCGGAGAGTCTTGTAGCTCTTTCCCTTTCGTGTCATAGATTCATCCGCGCTCGGGTGATTGCAGACCCGGAGACTGGAAGCTTTATGATTTGGACGGCCCCTTTCCCCGATTTTCTTCAAACTCTCGAACCACCGCTAAGCTGTGCACGTTGCGCAGACGCGACTTCTCAAAGGGAAAAGGAGTTTCCCAATGGCCCAGACAGGCACCGTTAAATTCTTCAATGCGAGCAAAGGCTTCGGCTTCATCACCCCCGATGATGGCGCGAAAGACGTGTTCGTTCACATCTCGGCTGTTGAGCGTTCCGGCATGACCACGCTCAGCGACGGTCAGAAGGTTTCCTTCGAGGTCGAGCCCGACCGCATGGGTAAGGGTCCGAAGGCAGTCAATCTGTCCGCGGCCTGATTTCGAGACACTCTCGGATGCACATTTCGAGCGCGGCGTTCACTCGCCGCGCTTTTTATTTGCCCGTACAGATTGCAGGAACATCGCTCTTCGCAATTCGTATTATTCATAAAACTTTCGCTTGCCCCCCTCAAAAAAATCGAACAAGCTCCCTGCCATTCGGGCATTTGCCGGCCCGGAGACTGGAATGGCATGCCCTGGCGGGGGGACCTAAATCCCCTTCCGGGAAGTCGCGTCGAAGCAACGAGGACAAACGATTTGTCCGGGCAAGAAGCCCGCACCATTGGTCCCGATGAGAGGCGCGAAGCTGACTGTTTCTTCTCCCCCAGTAAACGACCGATGACGCCATGGGCCAAAACCCGTCAAGAGGTTGGCCCGCCGAAACCAGCATAAAGGGAGAAAGGACTCCTTCCTATGTCGCAGAGTGGTACCGTCAAGTTCTTCAATCAGGCCAAGGGATACGGGTTTATCACCCCGGACAATGGCGAGAAGGACGTGTTTGTTCATATTTCAGCCGTCCAGGCATCCGGCCTGCAGGGTCTTGAGGACGGACAGAAGGTTACATTCGAGACCGAGCCGGATAAGCGCGGCAAAGGTCCGAAAGCCGTTAACCTGGAGCTTGCGCCCTGACCGGGCGCAGCATTCCTGCAAAATAGCTTTGCCGGTGTCACGAAACGACGATTGAGGCAAAGCCCCTGTTTTGAGCAATTCCGGACAATGAGCTGTCGCGGCGGTTCCGGAATTGCCCTGAAGCGTCCTGCGGCCTGCCGGACGCCATTGATGTTTGCGCCAGTTTGCATAGAGAGGCGTAGGCAGCGAAACGACGTTTTCCTGAAACAATCCCCTGCCCGCCTGTTTCCAACTCTGGTTTTGGAAACTCAGCTATGCCCAGTGCCTCAGCTACGCCCGGTGTCTCAACCATGCCCGGCGTCAATGCATCCGATCACCAGCAATGTAAAGACCTGCCCACCTTCACCAACGTAATCTCTCGCAGCAACGGGACTGAAGGGCTGAAACGCGACGGCTGAAACATTGCACGATACCCTTTGCAGCCAAGGTTATGGAAGAGCCGCTGTCGAGCTCCTGATCTCAAGCTTGGTCCATAGTGATGGACGCTCCGGATCGCCCGATGCATGTCTCGTCGAGATGAGCTCAAGGCTTCATCGACGCGCTGTTGGAGACCACAAGCAGCGAAACCGGGCTCAACGCCCGCAGAGACGCGGCGATGCTTCATAACAGTTAAACGCAGGCTGCCTGCCTCATTCAGGTGCCATTCAGGTGCGAAGGGGTAAATCCCTTGCGAAAGCTGCGGAGCCCCCTGAAAAACCGCAGTTCATATTTGAAGAGGTAAAGTCATGAAACGCTTCCTGAAGACGGGTGTTCTCTCCCTTGCCGTCGCAGCCACAACGCTCGGAGCGATCTCCACCGCCGATGCCGGCCATCGTCATCGTCATCGACACAACAACAACGACGCCATCGCTGCCGGCGTCATTGGCCTGGCCGCAGGCGCGATCGTCGGCGGACTTCTCTCAGAGTCGCGCCGCGGTGATGACCGTGTCTACATCGACCCGCCCTATCGTCAGCCGCAGCCTGGCTATAGCTATCACTACGGTTCCTCCTCCGGCTGGGATTATCAACCTGAGGTGACGACACGGCCGGTGTATCAGCAGCGCCCCGTTTATCATCGCACGACAATGGAGCCCTGGTCGCGTGATTGGTTCCGTTACTGCTCCAACCGCTATCGCAGCTTCGACGGGCGTACCGGCACGTTCATGGGCTATGACGGTCAGCGCCATTTCTGCCAGCCGCGCTAGTCTAGGGTTCCCTGCCCCGAGTAGAAATAAGGCCGGGCTCAGCCCGGCCTTTCTTCATGAAAAGCTGGATGTGGAGATAAAGAACGCATTCTAAGGACACTCTATCAAAAATGGGGAACCGGTCCTCGGAAAACCGACGAATGTCGGACCGGGATCACTGTATTCAGTGCGATCGCCGGTCACTCTGCGCAGCGCAAGCTTTAATCGACAAAACTTCGCAAGTTCAATCGGGGGAGAAGCGCCTTACCAGTGTGTTACCGTTCACGAGCGCGTGATCCGACCAAGATTTTGCTGCCAACGCTTTCTGATCTCGTGCGCAAGGTAACCCCACGCAGAAAAAGCAAAACTACACGAGAAAGGGGTTTGATCGCCGTTCGTCACCGAAGCGTCCTCCAGGACCATGACCACAGAGAAAGCCGATGTCATCACCCAGCGGCAATAGCTTTTCCCTGATCGAGCGGATCAGGGCATCATGATCACCGCCCGGCAGGTCCGTACGCCCCACGGAGCCGTTGAAGAGCACGTCGCCCACATGCGCAAACCGGGCCTTGCGATTGAAGAACACAACATGTCCCGGAGCATGCCCTGGGCAGTGCAGAACCTCGAAAACGTGATCGCCGAACGAGACCGTTTCGCCCTCGCTGAGATAGCGGTCAGGGGTGACATTGCGCACCGACTGATCGAGGCCGAACATGCGGGCCTGATTCTCCAGATTGGCTAGCAACTCCCGATCATCCTCGTGCGGCCCTATAAGCGGGACACTGAGTGCATCCTTGAGATCCATCGCGCCGCCCGCGTGGTCAATATGACCGTGGGTCAGCCAGATCGCTTCAACGGCAATACCATTCTCGTCAATGGCCTGGCGAATACGATCCACCTCGCCACCAGGGTCAACCACAACACCATTCTTGAGCTCTTCATCGAAGAGAATGGTGCAGTTCTGCTGAAATGGTGTCACGGGGATGACGCCGGCCCGGAGATTACCCATAAAGCCCTCTTGATCGCGCCCGCAAACGCGGGGCTGAAATGGGAAACGGGCAACCACTTCCGGCTGCCCGCCTCAGAGAATTGATGAAAATCAGCTCTTGTTCATGGCGCCCATGACGGCACCAACAATGCCGGTGAGTACACCGCCACCGACAGCTCCGCCAACTGCATCACCAAGCAGGCCGCCCAGAGCACCGGCATCGCCGCCCATGCTCGACAGCAGGGCGCCGCCACCGACACCGCCGATGATACCGCTCAGTATCTTGGCACCATGCCCCATAGCGGCCTTCTTGACGACAGAGCCAATCGCTTCACCGCCAAGAACACCAGTAACAGCCTGCACAATAATAGGAAGTAGAGCTTCCATGTCCGGTCCCTCTCAAAAAACCGACCTCCCAGGGCCGGCGCGCCCATGAAAGCGCGTTTCCGGCCCTTGTCAAACAGGAGGCTGTGAATATTTGACGAAGTAACCTGTAGTTGCGGCTACTTATTGCGCCGCCACACGCAGCTCCGGACGCACTTCGTTGGCATAGTCATTCATCAGCAAACGCGTGATTTCACCGACTTCGAAGCGGTAAGGGCCGATCTCGGAAACAGGCGTGACCTCGGCAGCGGTACCGCACAGGAAGCACTGTTCAAAACCTTCCAGCTCTTCCGGCATAATTGCACGCTCAACCACTTCGAGACCGCGACGGCGGGCAAGATCGATCACCGTGCGACGGGTGATTCCATCAAGGAAACAGTCAGGGGTCGGCGTATGCAGGACGCCGTCCTTGACGAAGAAAATGTTGGCCCCCGTCGCTTCAGCGACCTGGCCACGCCAATCCAGCATCATCGCGTCGGCATACCCTTTGGCCTCCGCCGCATGCTTGGAAAGCGTACAGATCATGTAGAGGCCGGCAGCCTTGGATCTGGACGGGGCCGTGCGAGGATCCGGGCGACGATACTCGGCCATGTCGAGGCGGATGCCCTTGAGCCGCTGCTCCGGATCGAAATAGCTCGGCCACTGCCAGATCGCGATGGCAAGGTTGATGCGGTTGTTCTGAGCAGACACACCCATCATCTCGCTTCCGCGCCACGCAATCGGACGAACATAGGCGTCGGCAAAACCCTGACGCGCCAGGAGCTCTCGGCATGCATCATCGATTTCCTGGACCGACCACGGGATCGTGAAGCCCAGAATGCGTGCGGATTCATGCAGGCGCTCGGTGTGCTCGGTAAGCTTGAAGATCTCGCCCCCGTAAGCCCGTTCGCCCTCGAATACGGCACTGGCATAGTGCAGTCCATGGGACAACACGTGAATCTTGGCGTCTGCCCATTTGACGAATTCACCATTGAGCCAGATAAAGCCCTCGAGCTGATCAAAAGGAACCGCTGCCATGTAACCTCTCCCGCCGGTCCGTTTCCGTGGAACCGGGCAAATCGAAAATACCGTCCTCTGGACGGCGCCTTCTTCCGTCACAGCCTATGCGTTACCAAAAGGAATTTGAAGGATGTTCCGAAAAATGACCTTCAGGATACCTTTTTGTTCGCGTCAGGACGAAAACATTGCCAAAAATTACCATGCCTTGAAATTATGTCAATAAGACTGACATAATTTCTTTATCCAACGACCGAAACGACCGGAAGCAGCTAAAGAGCATGACCGACGCCAACCCGATCAAAACCCCGCTGACGCTGGATGATGGCGTTGACTTCGCAATCATCGAGCATCTGTTCTTCGCCTACCGGGATTTCACGGCCGACCCCGACGCCATCCTCGACGAATACGGTTTCGGAAGAGCCCACCACCGGGTGCTGCATTTCGTCAACCGCCTGCCGGGCTTGACCGTTGCGGAACTGCTCGAAGTCTTGAGGATCACCAAGCAGAGCCTGGCGCGGGTGCTCAAACAACTCATCGACGACGGATATATTGTTCAGGTTCCAGGCCCCCGCGACCGGCGTCAGCGCGAACTCTATCCAACGCAGAAGGGACGCGACCTGGCGCTGGCGCTGGCGCTGCCACAGTCCCGCCGCATCCGTGCGGCACTTGAAGAGGCTCAGCCGGGCGACAGCGCGGCGGTAGAACGCTTTCTGCGCGCCATGGTGAACCCGGAACTGCGCGCTCAGATGGACAAACTGCCCAACGGGCGTTCTAAATGAGCAATGCGTCCACGTCGCTTGAGGAGGTCGTCACGATGAGCGAAACCGGCAATCTCGAAAAGGACCCGCCTGTCCTGAGCGATGATGCGCCGCATTTGCTGGTGGTAGACGACGACACGCGTATTCGAAGCCTGCTCAACCGCTTTCTGCGGGAAAACGGTTTCCGCGTCACCATTGCCGGCAACGCAGCCGAAGCACGCCGCAAGCTGGTGGGGCTCGATTTCGATCTCGTCGTTCTCGATGTGATGATGCCGGGAGAGGACGGTGTCTCGCTGACCAGGTCGCTGCGCGAGGAGAAAGACACACCTATCCTGATGCTGACCGCACTTTCGGAAACTGACAGCCGCGTCACGGGGCTTGAGGCCGGCGCCGACGACTACCTGCCCAAGCCGTTCGATCCTCGGGAGCTGGTGCTGCGCATCAACAGCATTCTGCGCCGTAGCGCACCGCAATCCACCCCCAAGGTGGAGCAGGTCGTATTCGGCCCTTACGCATTCCAGATCGCCAAACGTGAACTCAAGCACAGCGGCAAGCTCGTGAAGCTGACCGACCGCGAACGCGACATCATGGTGATTTTCGCGGAGCGGGCGGGTGAGACCGTGCCCCGGCATGAACTGGTGGGTGAGGATTCGGAAGTGGGCGAGCGCACGATCGACGTTCAGATCAACCGCCTGCGCCGCAAGATCGAGCGCGACCCCTCCAATCCCGTATACCTGCAGACCGTGCGGGGCATCGGATATCGGCTAAGCGTGGAATAGCCCGCCCCTCAAACCGAAAGCGGCCGGTAGTTTGCAATATCCGCCTTTATGCCAAGGCGACCCATCATCTCGAGGCGGTCGAACCCCGTTTCCGAATGCATGCGAGCGACAGCCTCACCTGCGCGCGCAATCGCCTCCAACCCCTCCCATTCCACCATCGTGACAAAGTTGAACACTCCGGGGCCTGACGCCTGCTCGAGAATGATATCCCCCATGAAACCCGCCTGCTCACGCAAAAGTGCATGCGTGGCGGAAACACGATCGAGAAATTCCTCGCGCGCCGCTACAGGAACGGTGAACTTGTCAACGCGATAAATCGCACTTGGGACCGAAGCTGCCTGTGAATGTGCTGACATGGTGTCTCCCTGGAAAATCAGTCGGAACCGACATGCCACGCACTTTCGAAGTTCAAGCCGGCTTTAAGTCAAGAGGTTCTTTGCAGTCATTAACGTTGTGTCGCCATGCAGACAGCCATGAGGTGGCTGCAAGTGCGCAGCGCGGAAAAGCAGTTCCCTCTTTCGCGCGCAATGCATAGGATCAGACTTGATTGCAGTTCGGGAATGGATGCCCGAAAGGGCGAATGGCGGAATTGAAAATCAACTCAGATCAGAAGACGGCAGCCGGGAAGATCACGTCGTTGACGCACTTCAAACAGGCACTCGGCGCCATGCGCAGGCCCTGGCGGCGGTTCTGGCGCATCGTTTCGCGCTATATGCCCAAGCAGCTCTATGCGCGCTCGCTCATCATTGTGATCGCACCGATGCTGCTCCTCCAGTCGGTCATCGCCTTTGTTTTCATGGAGCGCCATTGGCAGACTGTCACGCAACGGCTCAGTCAGGCCGTCACGCGTGATATTTCCGCCATTATCGACATGATCGAGACATATCCGGGCAATGACGGCTATGCGCAGGTTATCCGCATCGCGCAGGAACGGCTGGCGCTGAAAATCGATCTTCTCCCGCCCGATCCCCTGCCCGCGCCCGGCCCCAAGCCGTTTTTCTCCATCCTCGATCAAACGCTGGGCGAGGAGATTACCCGGCAGATCAACCGGCCGTTCTGGCTCGACACCGTGGGCAATTCGAACATAATCGAAATCCGCATTCAGTTGGAAAACCAGGTCCTGCGCGTCTTCGCCCGCCGCAGCCAGGCCTATGCGTCCAACACGCACATTTTCCTTCTCTGGATGGTGGGCACGTCGCTGGTGCTGATCGCCATTGCGGTGGCCTTTCTGCGCAACCAGATCCGCCCCATCCTGCAATTGGCGGCCGCTGCAGACAGTTTTGGCAAGGGGCGGCCGACACCGAGCGATTTCCGACCGCGCGGCGCGGAAGAAATCCGCCGTGCCGGCAGCGCCTTCCTCTTGATGCGTGAAAGAATCGAGCGCCAGATCGAACAGCGAACAGCCATGCTGACGGGGGTGAGCCACGACCTCAGAACCATCCTGACACGCTTCAAGCTGCAACTTGCCGTGGCCGGCAGCAAAGAGGACATCGAGGCGCTCAATCAGGACATCGAAGACATGCGCTCGATGCTCGAAGGATATCTCGCTTTCGCACGCGGTGAAGCTGCGGAAGATCCGGGTGAATTCGATCTGGCCGCATTCTTTGATCGCGCGGTGGAAGAAGCCGGCCTGCGCGGGTGCACGCTGAAGGTCGAGACCAGCGGCAACACGCATATGCATGTACGGCCCAATGCCTTCAGCCGGTTGCTGAACAATGTGATTGGCAACGCGTTCCGCTACGCCTCAAATGTTCAGATCACCGCTCGCAACAGCAATGGGACATTGACCATCACCGTAGACGATGACGGGCCAGGCATTCCAGCCGACATGCGCGAGGACGTTTTCAAACCCTTTGTGCGGCTTGACGAAGCCCGCAATCAGGATGAAAGCGGGACGGGGCTTGGCCTGTCCATTGCCCGCGACATCGCCCGTAGCCACGGGGGCGACGTGACACTGGACGACAGCCCGCTCGGCGGGCTGCGTGCCGTTATCCGCGTGCCCTCATAGAGCGTATCCACAGCGTCAACGTACAGCCGGGCGGGGTGGGTGGTCTAATTCGAAAACCAGTGTCTGGACACCATCGGCATCCACGCGGATGCGCCGTGCGCGGATCATAAAGACGATGATCTCCCCCTGTCCCGACAGTTCAACGAAGTCCCCCTTGCGGGCCCAGTCACCCAGACTGAGGCGGTCCAACTGCCTGTCGAGGCCGGCGATCTCGGCCTTGCGGCGTGCTGCGCTGGTCAGTTCGACGATCGTCTTCAAGACTTGTCTCCTGCTGTCGGTGGGTCGGGCAGTCTCCTGACCCTTCGCCTGCGGTAGATTGCACGTTATCCTTTCGTCTAACACACTGAGTCGCAACCGGGCTACAGACGCGTTTTTGCCCGGTCGATCATCTCAAGGAAGAGGCCCATGACTTCACGCTACGCAAAAATCGCCATGACGCTGGCACTCGCTGCCTTCGCCTTTATGGTGACCTTCAACAACATCACCGACTATGGCTCGAATTTCGCGTTCGTGCAGCACGTGTTCAGCATGGACACGACCTTCCCCGGGAACTCGGCCATGTATCGCGCCATCACCACGCCGGCGCTGTGGCACGCAGGATACTGGCTGATCATCGCCGGTGAAGGCCTTACCTTCGTGCTTCTGCTTCTGGGTGCTCTTAGAATGTTCGGCGCGCGCAACGCGTCGGCTGCCGAGTTCCAAGCTTCGAAAAACCTGACAATCATCGGCGCAACAATCGGCTTTCTCGTCTGGTTCTTCGGCTTCATGGTCGTCGGCGGCGAATGGTTCCTGATGTGGCAGTCCGACACCTGGAACGGACAGGACGCCGCCTTCAAGTTCTACATGGCAATCATCGGCGTCCTGATCTTCGTCAACCAGCGCGACGACGAAGTCGCCTGACTGAAATGACGCTGACAGCGGCATGTCATTGCGGGGCCGTGCGGATGGAAACGTCCGCGCGGCCCTTGTGGTTGACCGACTGCAACTGCTCGCTCTGCCGCAGGCTCGGTGCGCTCTGGCTGCACTGCGATCCTGCCGAGGTCAGCTTTCTATGCGGCGAAGACGAAACCGTGGCCTATGTGCAGGGCGACAGGACGCTTGCAATGCACCACTGCCACACCTGCGGATGCACGACCCATTGGAGCCCGAAAGGCGGCGGCGACCGCATGGCCATCAATGCACGGCTGATGGAAGCAGGTGCGATCGCCGGTCTGCGTATTCGCCACTTTGACGGCGCGGAGACGTTTGGTTTTCTGGATTGAGGCACGGACGGCCGAATTTATACAACCCGGATCAGGCCTGCTGAGGCTGTTTAGTGAAGGCGGCTGCCGTTTGGCACTTTCCCGTCGCATCCAGCGAGAACGATGGCGCCATTTTCGTCTGAAAACCCCATCACGAGGATTTCCGACATGAATTTTCCGATCTGGCGCGGCGGGAAATTCACCACCGCCACCACCTGCCGCCCGACGAGACTCTCGGGCGTATAATGCACGGTGATCTGCGCGGACGATTTCTTGATACCGATCTCCGGACCGAAATCGACCTTGAGCTTGATAGCAGGTTTGCGGGCTTCCGGATAAGGTTCAGCCTCAATCACGGTGCCGATGCGGATATCCACTTTCAGGAAATCGTCGAATGTGATTTCCGGGGCCTTCTCCGATGACATGCCCGCTCCCCTTCTTGCGACCTAGGCGTTTCCGTAGGTTTCGAACAACACGCTGTTCAATGCATCCTGAGCGGTGCTGCCCGACCAGATGACATACTGGAAGGCCTGATAATAACATTCGCAGGCTTCCAGAGCGCTGTTGAGCATGGTCTCGACCTGCTGGCCCGTAGGCTCGACACCACCGGCAAGAACGAGCGCCTGGCGGAACATCACGACATTCTCGCGCTCCCACAGGTCGAAATGGCCGAACAGCATCTGTTCGTTGATGAGCGAAAGGAGCCGCATGACTTCCAGGGTACGCTTCGCAGGCACTTTCAGATCAAAGGCGCAGGCGACATGCAGCGCCTCGAATTCCTCCATCCAGGAGAAGGACACGTTATAGTCGGTCCATGTGCCGGCCACGGCGATGGCGATTTCGTCGTCGCCATTACGCTCGAAGCTCCAGTCATTGGTGTGCGCGACATGCTCGATGACATCGACGGGATGCGCATCACGGGTCATGTCGAGTTCAAGAAGGCTCATTAATCTGCTTTCCCGTATCTGGAGGCGCCGCAACACCCCGCAAGAATCCACAGCGGAAACGCTATTCCGCAAGACGTTTCAGACCTGAAACACAATGTGGAGCGACAACGACAACGCATGGAACTAACGCGGGCCCGCCCCTGCCCGACTGCATGACCAGTTACGAATCACGCTGTAAATTCAGTGTATTGATGCAGAGTCGCGTGACCAGACCTTTTTTGCCGAAAGCCTGTGGAGCGTGTGGATAGAAACGCCGAGCGGCACAAAGCGGCGCGGCGTAAGCGACTCTCGGACAAGGATTTTTTGACGCCATACACAGGCGTCGGTAATAAAAAATTATTTTTTCATCCGGGTCGATGAAGCCGGTTTCGAATCGGATTTCGCAGCTTTTGCCGCACCGCCTTCCGAAAGTTTTGCTTCCAGAGCCTCAATGCGTGCGATGAGCGCTGCGTTTTCTTCGCGTGCTTTCAATGCCATCTCGCGCACCATCTCGAACTCTTCGCGCTGGACGACGTCCATCGAGCTGAGAATGCGTTCGGCCTGTGCCTGAAAGGCTGTCTCGACCTCGCGGCGCACGCCCTGGGCGGCACCTGCGGCATCGGTCATCAGCTTGGCGAACTCGTCGAGGATTCGGTTGCTTCCGTTGGTCATGGCTCGTTTCCCAGATTGAACCCCTGACCTAGTGGGCAAGGCGACCGAATGCAAGGCAAACCGCGCCTTGACCTTGCCCCGATGCTTCGCAATACCTGCGGCGACTGAGTTTCATGCGCCGGGAGGCCTGATTGACCGACTACCTGCTAACGCCTCTCGCTGCCCTGCCCTTTCCCGCAATCGATCCGGTAGCATTGCAACTGGGGCCGCTCGCAATCCACTGGTATGGGCTCGGCTATGTGGTCGGCATCCTCGCCGGTTGGTGGTATGCGCGCCGGCTGGTTTCAAACGAGCGCCTTTGGGCCGGCGGGAAGCCGGCGCTGACGGTAACGGATCTCGACGATTTCGTTCTCTGGGCGGCGATCGGCATCGTGGCCGGCGGGCGGATTGGCTATATTCTCTTTTATGACCTGCCGCGCTACATCGCGAACCCGCTCGACATTCTCGCCGTGTGGGAGGGTGGCATGTCGTTCCACGGCGGGCTGCTCGGCGTCACGCTCGCCATGTTGCTCTTCGCCCGAAAGCGCGGCATCAATGCCTGGAGCCTGTTCGACACGATTTCGGCGGTGGTGCCGATCGGGCTTGGCCTCGTTCGTGTGGCCAATTTCATCAATTCGGAGCTCTGGGGCCGGGTGACGGACGTGCCCTGGGCCTTTGTTTTTCCCAATGGCGGCCCGGAGCCGCGCCATCCAAGCCAGCTTTATGAAGCAGCGCTCGAAGGGCTGGTGCTTTTCGTGGTGCTGCGCCTTCTCACCCATAAGGGGCAGAAGCTGAAAATGCCTGGCTTCGTCGCCGGCGCGTTCGTGTGCGGCTACGGCCTGTCGCGCATCGTGGTCGAGTTCTTCCGCGAGCCTGATGCGCATATCGGCTATCTGGCCGGCGGGTGGCTGACCATGGGCATGGTGCTTTCGCTTCCCATGGTGCTTGTGGGTGTGTGGGCGATGCTGAGGGCGCGGGCCGCAGCCCGATGAAAACACTGAAGGATCGCATCAGGGCGCAGATCGAAACGGCGGGGCCAATGAGCATCGCCGACTATATGGCGCTTTGCCTTTTCGATCCCGAAGAGGGCTATTACACGACGCGCGAGCCCTTTGGCGCCGATGGCGACTTCACCACGGCACCCGAAATCAGCCAGATGTTCGGCGAATTGTGTGCCGTCTGGCTCTACACCGCATGGAAGGCGAGCGGTGCACCGAAAACGCCTGTTGTGGCCGAGATTGGCCCCGGACGCGGAACGCTGATGAAGGACATGCTCCGGACCTGGGCGAAAATCGACCCGGCGTTCGGAAAGCAGATGCGGCTTTTCATGATCGAAGCGAGCCCCCGGCTGAGCGACGTGCAGCGTAAGACGCTTGGGCTTCCGGATGGCGAAGCGTCATGGATTGCCGACATGGGCTCGCTCCCGGAAGGACCACTTTTCATCATTGGCAATGAGCTATTCGACGCCATCCCTATCCGGCAATATGCGAAAGTCGGAAATGCCTGGCGCGAACGCGTGGTGGGCCTCGATACGAAAGAACGGCTTGCGTTCATGGCAGGGGCCGGCTCTGCAGACCCCGCTCTTTTACCGCCGGGTGCAAATAACGCGCCCGAAGGGGCAATCGTGGAACTCGCGCCCGCTCGCAACGCCCTGATGACCCGTATTGCCGAACGCATCGGCAGACATGGCGGCGCTGGTCTGTTCATTGACTATGGCTATGCGACACCCGCCCCCGGCGACACGTTGCAGGCCATGCGCGGTCACGCCTATCAGGACGTGCTGAAGGAACCTGGCAAGGCCGACCTGACGGCGCATGTGGATTTCTCAGCTTTGGCGCGTGCTGCAAAGAATGAAGGTCTCGCCTCAGCACTCTTGAATCAGGGTGACTTCCTCATCGGCCTCGGCCTTCTGGAGCGTGCCGGACGGCTCGGTGCCGGCAAGAATGCCACAGAACAGCAGGCCATCCGCAACGATGTGGAACGCCTTGCCGGCCCGGACCAGATGGGAACACTGTTCAAGGTACTGGCGATAACGCCATCCACAGTGACGGTTCCGCCATTCGTTTCGCTGGATTGACTTGGTTTGGCCCCTGCCCCACCATCCCGCCGCTTGAGAACATCTGAAAAGGCGGCGCATGCTTGACACGACGAGGCCGGAACCCCTGCGGTCCCCGCTACTGGACCGTGAGCGTGAAAATGGTGTGAAGCATGGATTCTTCACCCGCAAGGGCGGCGTTTCAACGGGGCTCTATGAAGGGCTTAATGTGGGCTACGGCTCGGGCGACGACCGCGAGACGGTGACGGAGAACAGACGACGCGTGGCCGAATGGCTGGGCGTCGACGCCGACCATCTTCTGACTGTTCATCAGGTGCATTCGCCCCATGCCGTCATTGTCGATGAACCTTTTGCCGGCGAACGGCCCGAGGCCGACGCAGTGGTGACCAATCGGCCGGGACTGGCACTGGGTGCACTGGCGGCTGATTGCGGGCCCATTCTGCTCGCCGATGGCAAGGCCCGGGTAATCGCGGCCGCCCATGCCGGCTGGAAAGGCGCGCTGACCGGCATTCTGGAAAACACCATCGCGGCGATGGAGCTGCTGGGCGCGGAGCGGGAAAACATCACCGCCGTGCTGGGTCCCTCCATAAGCCAGGAGAACTATGAGGTCGGGCCGGAGTTCGTGGAGCGTTTCGTCAACCACAACCCCGCCAACCACGACTGGTTCCGTCCATCGCCCAGGGTCGAGCATGCTCTGTTCGATCTCAACGGCTATACGGTGGCGCGGCTGACGGCAGCCGGCGTCCATGCTGTTCAGATCGGGCGTTGCACCTATAAAGAAGAAGAGCATTTCTACTCCTATCGCCGCGCCACGCATCGCGGTGAACGGGACTACGGACGCCAGATTTCAGCGATCATCCTGGAGGACATTTGATGGCGCTTCATTTTGACCAGGCAGAATTCGATTCCCGGCGCGATCGCCTCGTCATCGAAATGGCCGAGCGCAAGCTCGACGCCATGCTGCTTTTCGCGCAGGAGAGCATGTACTGGCTGACGGGTTACGACACGTTCGGCTTCTGCTTCTTCCAGTGCCTTGTCGTGAAAGCCGATGGCTCGATGGTGCTTTTGACACGCTCGGCCGATCTGCGCCAGGCGCGCCACACCTCCACCATCGAAAACATCGTCCTGTGGACAGACAGGCACGACGCCAACCCGGCTGTCGACCTGCGTAATCTTCTGAACGATCTCGACCTGCTGGGTGCCCGGATCGGTGTCGAATACGACACGCATGGCCTCACGGGCCGCAGCACCCGCCTGCTCGACGAACAGTTGCAGACATTTGGCAAGATCGAGGACGCGTCAGACCTCGTCAGCCGCCTGCGTCTCTTCAAGAGCGAGGCCGAGATCAAGAAGGTGAAGCGCGCCGCGAAGCTCGGCGATGAGGCACTGGATGCAGCTCTGCCGCTGATCAAACAGGGCGGCGACGAGGCTGCGATTCTGGCCGCCATGCAGGGCGCGGTGTTTGCCGGCGGCGGTGACTATCCGGCCAATGAATTCATCATCGGTTCGGGCGAGGACGCGCTTCTGTGCCGCTACAAGGCTGGTCGGCGCAAGCTCAACAAGAACGACCAGATCACGCTCGAATGGGCCGGCGTCTATCACCACTATCATGCGGCGATGATGCAGACCGTGCTGACGGGCAAGGTCTCCAAGCGGCATCAGGAGCTTTTCGACGCGGCGCGCGACGCGCTGACCGCGGTGCAAAAGACGATGACACCAGGCAACACGTTTGGCGACGTGTTCGACGCGCATGCGCGGGTGATGGAGACGCATGGCCTGACCAAGCACCGGCTGAACGCCTGCGGCTATTCGCTGGGCGCGCGGTTCTCGCCGTCCTGGATGGATCCACAGATGTTTTATGCCGGCAATGAAGAGCCCATCGCGCCGGGCATGACGCTGTTCGCGCATATGATCATCATGGATTCAGACACGGGCAGCGCCATGTGTCTCGGCCGCACCTATCTGACCACCGAAGACGACCCCGAACCGCTTTCGCGCTACGGGCTGGACCTTATAACGCGGTGAAGGCAATATGCCGCGCAGGATCGAAGCCATTGAGGGGGGCTGCGGTATTTTTACGAAGTGCGCCATAACGGGCATTGCCATGCTGAGCCTTGTCGGTCTTGCTGGCTGCAACGCGGGTTCCACGCTCGACTTGAGCTCTGGCCCGACACCGTCGGGCACCGTGCCGGGTGGTCCAGTCGAGAGCCAACAGCCTGCGGAAACTGCACTCGCCCTGCAGACGGATACCTCGACGGAGAGTGCGACGGCACCTCTGCAGGCAGTGACCACCAGCGAGCGCATCCAGTTCGCCCCGGTGATCGGCGCGACCGCAGAGGCCGTGCCGGCACTCTCGCGGCGTCTGGAGGCCCGTGCCAGACAAAGCGGCATCGCCATCGTGCCCCAGGGCGGCAGTGCCTCCATGGTGATGAAAGGCTATTTCTCGGCCATCGCAGACGGCGGCAAGACGACCGTCATCTATGTATGGGATGTGCTCGACCCCTCGGGGAACCGGCTGCACCGGTTTCAGGGGCAGCAAGCGGCCCCTGGCGGTCAGGGCGACGGATGGTCATCCGTCACCAATGCAACGATGGAAGCCGTGGCGGATGCGACCATCACTCAGTTATCCGCCTGGCTGGCGCAGCGGCAGAGCTGATTTTTTCGGGATTTCATCGTGATTCTTCCCTCAGGCGCTTGCAATACAGCCTCACCCCGTTAAAAGCGCCGTCAAGCGTCAAGGCGTTCTCCGAGGACATTCCATGAAGCTCTTTGCGGGCAATTCCAACCGGGTTTTGGCAGAGGCCGTTTCCCGCTATCTCAACATTTCTCTTGGCAAAGCCACCGTTCGCCGGTTCGCCGATCAGGAGATTTTCGTCGAAATCCAGGAAAACGTGCGCGGCGAGGACGTTTTCGTTCTGCAGTCGACCGCTTACCCGGCCAACGATCATCTGATGGAACTCCTCATCATGATCGATGCCTTCCGGCGCTCTTCGGCCCGGCGCATCACTGCGGTGCTGCCCTATTTCGGCTATGCGCGTCAGGACCGGCGCACATCGGGCCGTACGCCGATTTCGGCCAAGCTGGTGGCCAACCTGATCACCCAGGCAGGCGCCGACCGCGTGCTGACGCTCGACCTTCATGCAGGGCAGATCCAGGGCTTCTTCGACATCCCCACCGACAACCTTTTCGCCGTGCCAGTGATGGCGCGTGACGTGAAGGCCAACTACACCCTGTCCAACGTGATGGTGGTTTCGCCCGATGTCGGCGGCGTGGTGCGTGCCCGCTCTCTGGCAAAGCGCATTGATGCGCCGCTTGCCATTGTCGACAAGCGTCGCGACCGGCCGGGCGAATCCGAAGTGATGAACGTGATCGGCGACGTCAGCGGCAAGGATTGCCTGCTGATCGACGACATCGTCGATTCCGGCGGCACGCTTTGCAATGCGGCCGACGCCCTGCTGAACAACGGCGCAACCAGTGTGACCGCCTATATCACGCATGGCGTTCTTTCGGGCGGCGCGGCAGCACGCATCTCCGGATCGCGGCTGAAGGAACTCGTCATCACCGATTCCATCCAGCCGAGCTCGGCGGTGGAAGCTGCCGAAAACATTCGCACCATCACCATTGCCGACCTTATCGGCGAGGCGATCTCGCGCACGGCAACGGAAGAATCTGTTTCGAGTCTTTTCGACTGACAAGAGCAGGTTTCCGGATACGAAAAAGCCGGCCCCAAGAGCCGGCTTTTTTGGCGGCTCTGCTCACTCAAGCAGCGGCACGATCCTGCACGACACCAACCCAGGCAGAGAATCTGTCAACAAAGCCGGCCAGAAAAGCTCTGGTGTCTTCGTTGGTAATATCATTGTTTTCATCGATCAGGCCCGGTTTCATCTGCAGATAGACCTCCGGGCTGGTCATCAGTGTCGCACCAAGGCTGACCATGATCGAGCGCAGGTGAATCTGTGCCGCGATCGCCCCCATGGCACCCGGACTGGACCCCACGATGGCAGTGGCCTTTCCGGTCCAGCTGTTCTGCCCCCATGGCCGTGAGCCCCAGTCGATTGCGTTCTTCAGGACCGCCGGAATGGAGCGATTGTGTTCCGGCGTAACGATGAGCACGCCATCGGCTGCTGCAACGCTGTCCTTGAGATGCTGCGCGGTGGGCGGATACGCCCCAACGTCATCATCATTGTACATCGGCAATGTGGTCAGATCGAAATACTCAAACGCAAGGCGCCCATCGGCCAGCTTTTCCAAAGCCTGTGCAAATTTGTGGTTGATCGACTCCTTTCGGTTGGAGCCAACGAGAATCAGAATTTTCTTCATAGTGTCATTCCTCTGTCCACCCGGGCTCAAATTCCCGGTGGTATCCTTTGGTAACCACCTCTATATCTGGCAGAGGAAAGCAGGTTGCAAGAAGGCACCTTTATGAAACCACGTCACGGACACATCTCTGAAAACTGCCGGCCGATCAGCGAGATTCTATCTTTGATCGGAGACAAATGGACGTCTTTGATCATCGAACGGCTCCATGAAGAACCATTGCGTTTCAATGCATTGAAACGGCGTGTCGATGGAATTTCACAGAAGGTGCTGACAGGCTCGCTAAGGGCCCTCGAACGTGACGGCTTCCTTCAACGTATCGAACATCCGACCGTGCCCCCGAGTGTGGAATACCGGTTGACCGACTTTGGGCATGAGCTTGCTCAACCGCTCTCGGCACTCAAACAGTTCGCCCTCGAGAACGCCGGCAGGATGGAGGTGGCACGGGCGGTGTATGACGCGCGCACCGGCCCTGAAAAAACCAGCGGCCGGAAACCGCAGCCAATTCAGCCGGCCACCATGGCCTGAAAGGGCTTGCGCCCTTGCGCATACCCCCTGCATCGGCTATAGACCCGCCGTCCGCGTAGACACCCTTGGAGGCAACGCGGACGGAAGTCCGTCCGAGCGAATTCGGTATTCAGGCAGTGCTTCACGCGCGGCCTGTTTCTCTTCTCGGATGGCTTTCACGTTCCCGGATTTTCACGGGAGCGCTCCAAAACATGAAAGGATAGGCCATGAGCCATCAGAGCTACGAGCTGAAGGCCGAGGCGCGCGAACGGGTCGGTAAGGGGTCCGCCCGGGCTATTCGGCGCAACGGTAAAGTTCCTGCCGTGATCTACGGCGAGAAGGATGCCCCGCTTTCCATCACGCTTCCCTACAAGGAAGTGTCCATGAAGATTTTCGGCGGCGGCTTCCTCACCACGATTGCCACCATCGACGTCGACGGCAAGAAGATCCAGGTCCTTCCGAAGGACTATCAGCTTGATCCCGTCCGCGATTTCGTCATGCATGTGGACTTCCTGCGCATTGGCAAGGGCACGGTCGTTACCGTGAACGTGCCGGTTCACTTCATCAACGAAGAAACCGCTCCTGGCATCAAGCGCGGCGGTGTTCTCAACATTGTGCGCCACGAGGTCGAGTTCACCTGCCCCGCCACGGCCATTCCCGAATACATCGAGGTTGATCTGGACGGCATGGATATCGGCGATTCCGCTCATATCTCCGCCGTCAAGCTGCCCGAGGGCGTTGAGCCAACCATCACAGACCGTGACTTCACGATCGCAACCATCGCAGCCCCTGCCGGCCTCAGGTCGGAAGAGTCCGAGGCTGACGAGGACGAGGTGGAAGTCGAGGCTGAAGAGAAGGAGGGCGAGGGCGAGGAGTAATCCTCCCCTTTCCTGCGAACCCTCATGCTGCTTATTGCAGGGCTCGGCAATCCCGGCCAGCAATACGAACGGCACCGGCACAATGTCGGTTTTATGGCGGCGGACGCGATTGCGCGCCGCCATAGTTTTTCGTCGTGGTCGAAGAAGTTCAACGCGCTGGTGGCCGAGGGCCGCGTCGGCGGCGAGAAGGTTCTGCTGATGAAGCCGCAGACCTTCGTGAACCTTTCCGGCCAGGCGATCGGCGAAGCCATGCGCTTCTACAAGATCGGCCTTGAAGACCTGATCGTGTTTTATGACGAACTCGATCTCGCGCCCGGCAAGCTGCGCATCAAGACCGGCGGCGGGTCGGGCGGCCACAACGGGATCAAGTCGATCGATGCCCATTGCGGTAAGGATTATCGCCGCGTTCGGATCGGCATTGGCCACCCCGGCGACAAGGCGCGCGTGAACGCGCATGTGCTGGGCGATTTCGCCAAGGCGGACCAGTCATGGCTTGAACCATTGCTGGACGCCGTTGCAGACCACATTGCGATGCTTGCCGAAGGTGACGAAGCGGGTTTCATGAACCGTGTCAGCCTCGCGGTTAAGGGAACCGGTGCAGAGCCTGCACAAAAGCGGGATAGCAAGCCCGCCAAACAACAGAGCCACATCCGCCAGGCGCGGCAAAAAGGGCCCTCAGCCCCCCTCCCCGAAAGCGGCCCGATGGCGGCCATGCTCAAAAAACTCCTCGGCCAGAAGGAATAGGAAATGGGTTTCAAATGCGGCATCGTCGGTCTGCCCAATGTCGGCAAGTCGACGCTCTTCAACGCGCTCACAAAAACGGCCGCCGCACAGGCCGCCAACTACCCGTTCTGCACCATCGAGCCCAATACGGGCGAAGTGGCCGTGCCGGATCCGCGTCTGAAGAAAATCGCCGACGTGACCGGTTCCAAGGAGGTCATCCCGACACGCATTTCCTTCGTCGACATTGCCGGCCTCGTCCGCGGCGCTTCCAAGGGTGAAGGACTGGGCAACCAGTTTCTGGCCAACATTCGCGAGGTGGACGCCATCGTTCACGTGCTGCGCTGTTTCGAGGATGATGACATCACCCATGTGGAAGGCCGCATCGACCCGGTTGCGGATGCCGAAACCGTCGAAACAGAGCTGATGCTCGCCGACCTCGAAAGCCTTGAACGCCGCACCCTGCAGATGCAGAAGCGCGCAACCGGCAAGGACAAGGAAGCCCAGACGCTTCTGCCCATGATGGAACAGGCGCTGGCGCTCCTTCAGGAAGGCAAGCCCGTCCGCATGCTTCTGGACGGCATAGCGGCAGAGGATCTGAAGATCCTCCGCAGCCTCAATCTGCTTACCTCAAAACCTGTCCTCTATGTGTGCAACGTGGCGGAAGGCGACGCCGCCGAAGGCAATGCTCAAAGTCGGCGTGTCGAGGAGATGGCCAGGGCCCAGGGCGCGATGACCGTGGTGATCTCGGCTGCGATCGAAGCCGAAGTGGCCCAGCTTGCCGACGAGGAAGCGGCCGAATATCTGGAGGCCATGGGGCTGGAAGAGCCCGGCCTCGACCGTCTGATCCGAGCCGGCTACGAGCTTCTGGACCTGATCACTTTCTTCACCTCCGGCCCCAAGGAAACCCGGGCATGGACCGTGCAGAAGGGCGCCAAGGCTCCGCAGGCAGCGGGCGTGATCCACACCGATTTCGAGCGCGGTTTCATCCGTGCGCAGACTATCGGCTACGAAGATTTCGTGACGCTCGGCGGTGAAGTGGCGGCCCGCGAGGCCGGCAAGGCCCGCGACGAAGGCAAGGAATATGTGGTGACGGACGGCGATGTGATGCTGTTCAAGTTCAACACCTGACCCTCGCCGGCCCTGCAGGAACGGCTTGGTCTTGACGGCGCGACAATAGCCGGAAATCTTCGTTCCCGGTTTCAGGGAACGAAGCAATGATCAAGGCCTATAGTCTCCAGAACGAACGTCTGAATTCAGTCGCACTGGCATCGGTTGACCATGACGCGGTCGTCTGGATCGATATTCTTTCCCCCT
Source organism: Nitratireductor sp. (assembly GCF_017794765.1). Classification (GTDB taxonomy): domain Bacteria; phylum Pseudomonadota; class Alphaproteobacteria; order Rhizobiales; family Rhizobiaceae; genus Nitratireductor. The sequence goes on from NZ_CP051236.1 coordinate 3,304,508, forward strand.
CCCCGGAGGAAGAAAAGGCTGTCGAAGCATGGCTCGGGATCGCAATCCCGACGCGGGCCGACATGGAAGAGATCGAGATCTCAAGCCGCCTTTATAGCGAAGACGGGGCGCACTACATGACGGCGACCCTCCCGGCGAGTGCAGACGGCGACCAGCCGGAAATGGGGCCCGTTACCTTCATCCTCAGCCCCACAGGTACGCTCGTGACGCTTCGCTTTCACGAACCCAGTGCCTTCCAGATCCTCACCCAGAGAGCGGCAAAAGCTGCCCTTGGATGTAACAATGGCGAGGCAGTACTGATCAACCTGCTGGAAGTCATAACAGACCGGCTCGCCGACATTCTGGAAAGGGCGGGCCGCGAAATTCTGGAACTTTCAAAAGGCATCTTTCATCCTTCCGAAAAGAAGGCCTCCAAACGCGACCGCGACTTTCAGATCCTCCTCCGCCGGATCGGCCGCAAAGAGGATCTGATCTCAAAACTGCAGGATAGCCTTCTCACCATGCAGCGTCTTTCCGGTTTCCTGAGCGCGGTTTCGAGCCGCAGCGGCAAGGACGAACGCGCGCGCATCAAGACTCTTTCACGTGACATCGCCTCCCTTGCCGATCATACGACAGGGCTCTCACAGAAGATCGGTTTTCTGCTTGATGCGACCCTTGGCATGATCAGCATCGAACAGAGCGCCATCATCAAGATATTCTCCGTGGTGGCCGTCATCTTCCTTCCGCCGACGCTTGTCGCCTCGGTCTATGGCATGAACTTCGATATCATGCCGGAACTGCATTGGCCGCTCGGCTATCCCTTCGCCCTTGGGCTGATGGTGCTCTCGGCTCTTCTGCCCTTCTGGTATTTCAAACGACGCGGCTGGCTCTGACGTCCAGGCCCGGCAATCTTCTCCATCCGGTGCTTGAAGAATGCACTGCTTACAGCCATAAGGTTCAAGCCTGAACAGGATTGAACCATGACTGACAAAAAGTGGGCGTTTGAAGACCTTGAGCCCGGAGTGACCATTCCCTTCGGCGAAAAAACCGTTGGCGCCGAAGAGATCAAGGATTTCGCACGCCAGTTCGACGCGCAACCCATGCATCTGGACGAGGAAGCCGGCAAGGCAAGCATTCTGGGCGGGTTATCCGCCTCCGGCTGGCATAGCTGCGCCATCTTCATGCGCATGCTCTACGACGCGCTTCTGGTGGATTCCACGTCGCAGGGCTCTCCAGGCATCACGGAGGCCCGCTGGAAGCGTCCAGTGATCGCCGGCGACACACTGACGGGACAGACGACCGTGCTGGAACGCCGGGCCCTGAAATCGCGTCCCGGCATCGGTCTCGTCACTTTCCGCCACCTGGTCACCAACCAGCGCGGAGAAACGGTGATGGAAATGGAGAATCCGATCATGTTCAGAATGCGCAGTACGGGAGACGCAGCATGAGCCTCGATCGGTTTCTCCGGCTTGGCGAGACGGTGACGCTGGGCACCCATACATTTACGGCCGATGAGATCATTGCGTTCGGGCGCCAGTTCGATCCGCAACCCTTTCACACGGATGCAGAAGCAGCCCGCGACAGTGTTTTCGGCCGTCTATGCGCCTCCGGCTGGCATACATGCGCCATGTGGATGCGGTACAACCTGATCGGCATCGAACGCGACGCCTTCGGCCCATGGGAAGGACCTGGCGAAAAACCGAAATTCGGCCCCTCGCCCGGTTTCTCCAATCTGAAATGGCTGAAACCTGTCTATGAGGGCGACACGATCACCTTCACGCGGGCCGTAACCGGGCATCGCCCCCTGGCCTCACGGCCCGGCTGGCATCTGGTTTCGCTCGCCGCTGCGGCACACGGAGCGGATGGCGAGACGGTGATGAGCTTTGAGAATGGCGTTTTGATGAAATCCGGCTGAGCCGGACTCAGTCGCCCTCGAACGCGATCAGTGTGTGAACATCAACGCCAAGCGCCTCCAGCTTGGCCCGTCCGCCAAGGTCAGGCAGATCTATCACGAAGCAGGCTGCAACGATCTCGGCCCCCATCTGCGTGAGGAGCTTGACCGCACCTTCGGCGGTACCGCCCGTGGCGATGAGGTCGTCGACCAGGATGACCTTTTCACCCGGCGTCAGCGCATCCTTGTGCATCTCCATCTCGTCGATGCCATATTCGAGACTGTAGGCAACACGAACCGTATCGTGCGGGAGCTTGCCTTTCTTGCGGATCGGCACAAAACCCGAGGAGAGCTGATGCGCAATCGCTCCTCCAAGAATGAAGCCGCGTGCCTCGATGCCGGCGACCTTGTCGACCTTGGCGCCCGCATAGGGATGGACCAGTTCGTCAACGGCGCGGCGAAATGCGCGCGCATTGCCAAGCAGCGTCGTGATATCGCGGAACAATATGCCAGGCTTCGGATAATCCGGAATGGTGCGGATCGCGGAAAGAAGCGTGTCTTGAAGTGTCTGAGAAGCTGCCATGTACCCTGCCCCGGTTCAGATAGTTCTTGCCGCGTTGTGAAGCAAAAGAAAAGGGCGCTTCAAGCGCCCTTCCTGTTTTTGTTGCTCGGTCGGCGCCTTAATGGACGTCCGCCCAGATCTTGCGCTTGGTAAGATACATCAGTCCACCAAAGAGCAGAAGGAAGACCATGACCACAAAACCGGTGGATTTGCGGGCTTCCAGGTGCGGCTCGGCCGCCCACATGAGGAATGCTGCGACGTCACGGGAATACTGATCAACCGTCTCGGGCGCACCGTCATCATAGGTGACCATGCCTTCGGAAAGCGGAGGCGCCATTGCGAGCGAGGCCGAGGAGATGAAGTAAGGGTTGTAATAGGTACCCTCAGGGACCTCGTGCCCGTCAGAATCTTCCTCATAGCCCGTGAGAAGAGCATGGATATAATCCGGACCGGCTTCGGCATACTGGGTGAAGATGTCGAAGACGAAGGTCGGGAAGCCACGCTCGACGGCACGCGCCTTGGCGATCAGAGAAAAGTCCGGTGGAACCGCTCCATTGTTGGAAGCGGCTGCCTGCTGCGGGTTGGCAAACGGAGCCGGAAAACGATCAGACGGCTTTGCAGCGCGCATGAACATGTCGCCGGAATCATCCGGGCCGTCCTCGACTTCGTATTCGGCCGCGATCGCACGAACCTGAGCTTCGGAGTAGCCCAGATCCTCGAGATTGCGGAACGCAACGAGGCTCATCGAGTGACAGGCCGCACAGACCTCGCGGTAAACCTTGAAGCCCCGCTGCAGCTGCCCCTTGTCATAGGTTCCGAACGGGCCGGCGAACGACCAGTCCTGCTCGACCGGCTTCTTGATCGGATACTCGGCCGCGTTGGATGCCGTGACCGCAGCCAGGCCAAGGCCGAGCGCAGCCAATCCGTTGAGGATGCTTTTCATTGCGAAAATCCCTTTGCGCATTCTCTCGCTCAGCCCTTTGCCTGCTCTGTGGCCGGCGCGCCGGCGGACTTCTTCTCCAGCACCGCTTCCGTGATGGAATTGGGCAGGCGACGAGGCGTCTCGACCAGGCCCAGAACCGGCATGATCACGATGAAGAAGGCGAAGTAATAGAGCGTCGCCCCCTGGGCCATAGCCACGTAGATGCCTTCAGCCGGACGAGAACCAAGCCAGCCCAGGAAGATGGCATTGATGACAAAAAGCCAGAAGAACAGCTTGTACCAGGGACGATAAACGGCCGAACGAACCTTCGACGTGTCGAGCCACGGCACAACGAACAGAACCGCAATGGCACCAAACATGGCCAGGACGCCACCGAGCTTGGAATCGATCGGGCCTATGTTGAACGTGATGGCGCGCAGGATCGCGTAGAACGGCAGGAAGTACCATTCGGGAACAATGTGCGCCGGGGTCTTCAGCGCGTCTGCCTCGATGTAGTTGTCCGGGTGCCCAAGGAAGTTGGGGATGTAGAAGACGAAATAGGCGAAGAGGGCCAGGAACACGACCATCGCGAAAGCGTCCTTGACGGTCGCATAGGGCGTGAAGGCCACGGTGTCGGTCTTCTGCTTCACTTCAATGCCGGTCGGGTTGGTCTGACCGGTGACGTGCAGCGCCCAGACATGAAGCACGACAACGCCAGCGATCATGAAGGGCAGAAGGTAGTGCAGCGAGAAGAAGCGGTTCAGCGTCGGATTGTCGACCGCGAAGCCGCCGAGCAGAAGCTGCTGAATCCAGTCACCGACAACCGGGATGGCCGTGAAGAAACCTGTGATCACCGTCGCACCCCAGAAGCTCATCTGGCCCCAGGGAAGCACGTAACCCATGAAGGCCGTCGCCATCATCAGGAGATAGATAATGCAGCCAAGGATCCACAGGAGCTCGCGCGGCGCCTTGTAGGAACCGTAATAAAGGCCACGGAAGATGTGCACATAAACGGCGATGAAGAACATCGACGCGCCATTGGAGTGCAGATAGCGGATCAGCCAACCGGAGTTGACGTCACGCATGATCTTCTCGACCGAGTTGAAGGCAACTTCGGTGTTGGCGGCGTAATGCATGGCCAGCACGATGCCGGTCACAATCTGCGCGACCAGCATCAGCGTCAGAATGCCGCCGAATGTATACGCATAGTTGAGATTGCGTGGCACCGGATAGGCCACGAAAGAGTCATAGACCAGACGCGGAAGCGGCAAACGCGCATCCATCCAGCGGCCGAGGCCGGTCTTGGGCGTATAGGTCGAATGTCCAGCGCTCATAGAAAATCCCCTCTCGCCGAGCCTTAGCCGACCTGAATGACGGTGTCGGACACGAATTCGAATGTCGGAACCGCAAGGTTTTCCGGAGCCGGACCTTTGCGGATACGGCCAGCGGTGTCGTAGTGCGAACCGTGGCACGGGCAGAACCAGCCGCCGAAATCACCGGCCTGGCCGAGAGGCACACAGCCGAGATGCGTACAAACGCCGACCATCACCAGCCAGTTTTCCTTGCCCTCACCCGCGGAGCGGTCAAGGTCAGTGGCCGGTGCGTCCGCTGCGATATTGGCGTTGCGCGCCACGGGATCCTTCAGATCCTCCAGTGCGACAGCCCGCGCTTCCTCGATTTCCTTTTCCGTCCGGTTGCGGATGAACACAGGCCGGCCACGCCATTTGACGGTCAGGGACATGCCGGGCTCAACGCCCGACACATCGACCTGGATTGACGCCAGTGCGCGGGTGGAGGCATCGGGTTGCATCTGGTCGATGAACGGCCATGCAACACCAGCCGCACCGACGGCACCTGCAACGCCTGTTGCGACGTAAAGAAAGTCACGCCTTGTATGTTCGGTCGAATCGGTAGCGCTCACGGGACTGCGATCCTTTCACCTTGAGTCGGCCGGAGGGGACGCCTTATTGCGCTCGAACCCAAGCAAATTCCCGCGCATGACGGAAACTGCCCGGCTCTACCCCCGGCATTTTTCGATGGTTTCTATGCGCCACGCAGGAACTTGTCCAGACGGGGGCGACCCTACAGGGCAGATTGTCGCGGGGAAAACGCAGCGAATAAAGGTGACTTAAAAACTCTTGTTTTTCAATACAGATGCTTTGCCCGCGTTTTCTTCGACGATCTCCGGCACTCAACTCGGCGCGACTGCCTCGAAGGTGAAGATGGAAGCGCCCGGCGCCAAAGCGCTCTCGGTCCGATAGTCCGCAAAGACATCAACCTGGACGAAGCCGGCAGAGCGCAATGCCAGCTCGAACTCCAGGAGCCCCCAGAGACGCAGGTGAAAAAGCTGGATTTCGCTGGCCACGAGTCGGCCATCGCGCCAATGCTCGTAACGCAGCTGCGAAAGCGTTGTCTGGCGCTGGAAACAGGTCTCCACCCGGCTTTCGACGAGTGAAAGCAGGTCATCCCTCGTCTGCCAGTGCCGCGCCGCGAGCGCGGTGTCGGCGAGACATGCCAGTGCATCGAGATCGAGAATCAGCCGGCCGCCGGGGAGAAGCGCCTTGCGGAAACGCTCGAGCACGCTCAGCGCCTGCCGCGGCTCCGTGATCAACTGGAAGGAGCCTGCAGGAATAATGATGGCACCGAACCGCGTTTCGTATTCGAAATCCTCGAACCGCGCGATGTCGACGGGTGATGGCAGGCCGCGCGCATCGCACTCCCTGCGGCAGTAAGCCACCATCTCCTCGGACGCATCGAAACCTCGAATATCAAACCCCGCCTCCAGAAGCGGAATGAGAACACGCCCATTGCCCGCGCCAGGCTCCAGAATCGGACCGGTGCAACCGCTCAGGCGGTCCCGATAGAATTCTATGTCGCCAAAAGAACGTCCGATGGGCTTGTCGAGATGATAAACCCACGAGGCCAGCGTGCCGTAAGCATTTTCCATGGCGCCGTCTTTCCTGTCTGCCATTGCTGGCAGGCCAGTGCCACGAACCCCTGACCGCAGCAAGCGGGCCAGACAGCAGCATCCAGCAGGCCAGCGTTTAACGCGCCCCTAGACGCGCCAAAACCCGGGCGGGTATGGAGAGCTCGGCAATGACGTCGTCATGTCTGCGCAGGCCACAAAGCTCACGCTGGATGAAATAGAAGTGCACCGCTTCGGCGGCGGCGTGAAGACGGCGGTCCACATCCTTTCCATCGGCGGGATCTGCCGCAGCAAGATGGATGAGGGCCTTTTCCGCACGTCGACCGGCATGGCCGAGCGATGACGCCTGCTCGGCCACAATCTCGTTTTGAAGCACCGTATCGCCGCTGACGGGATGAACCATGAGGCCGGTCACGGTGCTGGGTGGTTTCAGCATGTCAGGAACCGCTCGTGTATCGCTCGACAATCAAAACGTTTGCCGAGTATTCTGCCGCCTCTCACAACCGCGTTCAACTCAGGGCACGAACCATGACGCTGATCGAGCTTGGAACCTTCACACTGGTTGCCGCACTTCTTGTCATGTCGCCCGGTCCGAATGGCGTGTTGATCGCCAAGACGGTCCCCACTTCGGGCAAAGCCGCCGGTTTTGCCAACATCGCCGGGTTCTTCGCAGCGTTCTACGTTCATGGCGCTTTGTCGATCCTCGGCATTTCGATCATTCTGGTGCAGTCAGCCCAGCTGTTCTTCATCGTGAAAATGCTGGGTGCGGCCTATCTCTGCTATATCGGCGTGAAAGCGCTGTGGCAGGCCTGGCACGGTTTGGCGGCACCGCTTGAGGTGTCACCTGCCAAACGCCGGCGCACACTCGTACGCGCGGCACTCGAAGGTTTTTTGACCAATGCGCTCAACCCCAAGGTGTCGATGTTCTACCTGGCGGCATTTCCGCAGTTCATTCCGGCCAATGCCGACGCCACCCTCTGGGCCTTCGCGCTTGTGGTGATTCACTCGCTTCTGAACATTGTGTGGTTCTCGTCGCTGGTGCTTTTGTTTTCAGGCCTCAAGTCGATCGGCAGCAATGTCCGCATGCAGCGCGGGCTGAAAGCGCTCACGGGAACGGTGTTTATCGGCTTCGGGCTGAAACTGGCGACCATGCGCCCATAGGGTTGTCTCAGGCAGCGCCCGCCTGTGCCAGTGGCGCGCGTTGCCTGACCTGGGTCAGCATGAGCCCGACAAGAACAAGTGCTGCAGCCACCATGCGCAACGGGCCAAAAGTTTCGCCGAGAAACAGGGCGGACGAGCTCATGCCGAAAATCGGCACCAGCAATGAAAATGGCGCAACCCGCCCCGCACCATAGGTTCTGATCAACATTCCCCATACAGCGAAACCGAAGATCGTTGCGGCGTAAGCGATATAGATAACCGCACCAACGCCGGTCCAGTTGATGCTGGACAGCGCGGCCATATCCGCCTCCCAGCCTTCGATCATGAGAGAAAGGGCAAATAGCGGGATCGGCGGGATGAGGCTCACATGGACCATCAGGCGAAACATGTCGACCTTGCCGGCCTGCTTCATCAGAAGATTGGAAATCGCCCACATGAAGGCGGCGGCGATCCCCAACGCCAGGCCCGTGATCGTGATGCTTGCGTCCACCGTCAGCGCGATCAGGGCAATCCCGCAAAAGGCGACGAAAATACCGAGAAGCTGCATGCGTTTCGGCCGTTCACCCAGCACGAACGCCGCAAGCATGATGGTGAAAAACGCCTGTGACTGAAGCACGAGCGAGGATAACCCGGCAGAAAGCCCGACATCCATGGCCAAGAAAAGGAGCGTGAACTTGACGATGCCCAGCACGACCCCAATGGCGATGACGTAGCGCCAGGCGATCACAGGTCTCGGCACGAAAAAGGCAAGCGGCAAAGCCGCCGCCGCAAACCGCAACGCGGAAAACAGTATTGGCGGAAAATTGTCGATGCCGACCTTGATGACGACAAAGTTGAAGCCCCAGACGGCAGTCACCAGAAGCGCCAACAGGATATGGGGCAGTCTCATGTACATTGTCCTCGGGCGGGGAAGAAGCCTTCGTTAAAGACCCCACCCGTTCACAACTTTCAAATCAAAAACACTGCCGTTTAACGATCAGCGAGATTGAACCTCACGCTGGCTTACGGCCACTTCACCTCGGGCGGCAGGCTGGACAGGATGGAATTCACATTGCCTCCGGTTTTGAGACCAAAGATCGTGCCCCGGTCATAGAGCAGGTTGAACTCCACATAGCGGCCACGCCGCACCAGTTGCTCCTCGCGGTCGGCTTCGGTCCAGTTCGTGTTGAAGTTCTTGCGCACCAGGTGCGGATAGACAACCGCGAAGGCGCGCCCCACATCGCGGGTGAAATCGAAATCCGCCTGCCACCCGCCCTTTTCCTCCGGTGAGCGCAGCCAGTCGTAGAAGATGCCGCCGATGCCGCGCGGTTCCTGGCGATGCGGCAGGTAGAAATACTCGTCGCACCAGGCTTTGTATTTTTCATAGTCGACGATGGCTGCGTGCCGCTCACAGACGAAACGCATGGCCTTATGAAAGGCCTCCGTATCCGGATCCTCCTGGGTGCGGCGGCGGTCGAGAACCGGAGTAAGGTCGGCCCCGCCCCCGAACCACTGGCTGGTGGTGACCACCATGCGGGTGTTCATGTGAACGGCCGGCACATGCGGATTCTGCGGATGGGCGATCAGCGAAATCCCCGAAGCCCAGAAACTCGGGTCGCGATCCGCCCCCGGTATTTGCTTGCGAAACTCGGGCGAGAACTCACCATGGACGGTGGATACATGAATGCCGACCTTTTCGAACACCCTGCCGTGCATAACCGACATGACGCCACCGCCGCCCTCCCCGCCCTCTCGTTCCCAGGGTGTACGCTCAAAGCGGCCGGGTGTGCGCGTAGACAGTGGACCAGTCAGCGCATCCTCAAGTTCCTCGAAGGCCGCGCAAAGTCTGTCGCGCAGTTCCTCGAACCAGGCGCGTGCAGCTGCTTTCTTGTCTTCAATGTTCTCCGGCAAGCCGGCAGGCAGGTCTGGTCGTTCCATTATCTTTCCTCTGGCCCGATCCTACGCGACGGTGCGGCAGGCGGACAGCCCTACAAATGACTCGCAATTTTCAACCGCGTTGCCTAAGCTTCTTATCCATCGGGTCAAGGAGTTCTTTTGTGCGAGTGCCCGCAAAACCACCGCTGGAGGGGCTGAAACGCAGCCTCGACAAACACCGCGCAAGGGCAAGCCGCCTGCCACGCGATGGTTTTTTGCGGGAGAGTTTTTCCCTACCCCGCGCGCAAGCCCGGGAAAAAGCGCGGGAATGGCTGGACCGCTGGCCCAAGCAGGCCTACTGGACCGAAATCGAGAGCTGGTGCGAACGGCCCGGTGACATGATCGAATTCACCATGCGCCGATTACCGAGCGCCGACTGAGTGATCCCGCCACTGGAAAGTCTCGCTCGCCAGTCCACATGGGTTGACTTAAAGCTGACTTGAACTTTTAGACATCCCTTTCCCGTCGAGGAAAGAGATGTGATGCCGCCCCAAAAAAAGTCATGCTCACAGGCCAGATGGCTGCGCCCCCCGCAGGTGCACAACGAACGATCTGGGCCTCTGATAGGCTGTCGGATTAATCGGAAACAGGTTTCGCTTCTTCGATTCGACGCCTCAGCGCAGCTGACGCATCGCCTCGCCGGCCGCCATGGCTGCGCTCATGGCCAGGTTGAGGCTGCGAGCCCCCTCGCGCATTGGGATCACCAGACGAGCATCGGCCGCATCGTGAACAAAATCCGGCGCGCCTACAGATTCCCGGCCAAAAAGAAGAATGTCGCCATTGGTAAAAGAAACATCCGTGTAAGATGTTTTGGCTTTCGTGGTGAAAAGCAGAAGTCGACGCTCTTCCTCCCTGCGCCAGCTTTCAAAAACCTCCCACGACGAATGACGGACCAGCGCAGCGCGCTCGAGGTAATCCATACCCGCACGCTTCAGGTTTTTGTCGGAAAGGTCGAACCCGGCAGGCTCGATCAGGTCGACGGTGAAGCCCAGGCAGGCGGCAAGGCGAAGTATGGCCCCGGTATTGCCGGGGATATCTGGCTGATAGAGCGCGATACGCATCTGGCTGTGTCTCTCGACATGGCTGGCTGTGGCTTTCCGGTTACACCCGGCAGCGAGCGAACAAAAGGGCACAAAAACAGGTGGCAGTTTCCTGCAACTGTGAGTATAAGCCCACCGTTGTCAACGCGAACCACAGGAGAAAAGCATGGATACGCATCGACACTACATGACTTGGCTCCGCGCCTTTGGCCTGAAGGCCTGACGGCGGACTCGGTTCGGCTCGCTCCCACTAATTTTTCAGGTAGCTACGCATCGCGGTCCGTCGGGATTTCCTCCCGCTTCTCAAGGACGTTCGCGATGCATAACCGCTTCCCCCGGCGGCCTTTCGGCCGCAACAACGACTTTGTCGTTCCGCAAACAGACCCAAGCCGCCCCACCCTGCAGGATCGCAGGCTGGAGGCCTGGGCAATGACAATCGGTGCAACAACCTTGCCCGATCGGCACGCAGACCGAAGGCGACCCCATCGAGGTCAGCTTCCCGACGTGGATATGAAATATTCCACGCCGGAGCGCCCCGCACTCTGGACGATGCTGCGAAAGCTGTTCCAGTGATGGGACATTTGTCGGCGCGGCATCCATCAGCGTCCGTCCCGCCACCCGGCGGGACGGGCCAAATTCGCCATTTTGTTCCGCAACCCCTGATAGGTGCAGCGTCTGAAAATAGTCTGGTCAAACCCGGCCATGGTGGCTATAAGGTGCGTCCTGTCAACGAAAACCGCTGGAGGCGGCAATGGACATTACGATGCGTACCTCCTTCGCCGGCCTGCGCCCGTGGAATACGGCGCCGCACCAGGCCTGACGGCGGGTTTCGTTCTTCAGCTTTTTCAGAACAGGTAAAGCAGCAAGCGAGCGAATCCGCCGACCGTTTCTTCCGGTTGACACAATGGATTTGCATCATGACTGCACGCTTTCAAAAAGGGGGCATCGCGCCCCGCACGAACAATATCGCGAAAACCGATCCGGCCGTCTCCGCACTCAAGCGCGGAAACGACACCGCTCCTGTCACCTCTCTTTCAGGAGCGTTCAAGGCCGCTCTCGGCAAGCCCGCGGTTCCGCCGCATAATAAGGCCCTTGAAAAGGGCAGTATCGGGCACCCCCCTCCGCTAAGTGCGGGTCCCTTGACCGGGTCGGGCAAGACGCGAACGAACGGCCCTGCGGCATCCGTGCCGCGCAAGGGCCACAGATAGCCGAGCAACCGGCAGTCATCGCTTTTCCGCCAGCCGCCGCCCGCGGAAAAGCTTTTTGAACACAGACAACTACCCCGCAAACGTGATTCAACACATCACGTTTGCGGGATCCAGAATGAAAGACGCCTGAGACGATGTTTCAATGGTTCGAACAAAGGCTTGAGCCTTTTCCAGACGAAGAACCGCAGGAGCCACCCCGCACCTTCTTCGCCTTCTGTCTGCATTTCACGAAGGGGGCATGGCCCTATGTCCTGCTGGGAACATTTCTTGTGGCAGCCATCGCCCTGGCGGAGGTCTGGATGTTCGCCTTTCTGGGAGACATCGTCGACTGGCTGTCGGACCGAGAGCCGGCCACATTCCTCGACGAGGAAGGGGTACGTCTCCTCGGCATGGCAGGCTTCATCCTTTTTATCCTGCCCGGGCTGATCCTGCTTGCTGGCCTCAACAACCATCAGATTCTGATGGGCAACTACCCCATGAGAATCCGCTGGCAGGTGCATCGCTATCTGCTCAAGCAGTCGATGAGCTTCTATCAGGACGAATTCGCCGGTCGGATCGCAACCAAGCTCATGCAGACCGCGCTTGCGGTGCGCGAATGCGTGGTGAAGACCTTCGACGTGTTCAATTATGTCGTGATCTATTTCGTCGGCATTCTGTTCCTGACAGCCTCTGCCGACTGGCGACTGTCGCTCCCGATCCTGTTCTGGCTCGCCGGCTATATTGCCCTGATGGCTTACTTCATTCCGCGCCTTGGCAAGGTCGCCGAAAAGCAAGCCGATGCACGCTCCATCATGACAGGGCGTGTGGTGGACAGCTACACGAACATCCAGACGGTGAAGCTTTTCTCGCATGCGCAGCGCGAGGCCGGCTTTGCGCGTGAAGGGATGAACGGGTTCCTGCAGACCGTCTATTCCCAGTTCCGCTACGTCACGGGTCTCTATGGCCTTCTCTACTTCCTGAACTCGGCCTGCCTTGTCGCGGTGGGCTATCTGTCGATCACACTATGGGTCGGCGGGGAAATAACGGTCGGCGCGGTGGCGGTGGCCATCGGTCTGGTTCTGAGACTCTGGAACATGTCGCAATGGATCATGTGGGAGCTGACGGGTCTGTTCGAGAATGTAGGCACCGTGCAGGATGGCATCGGCTCAATTTCGCTGCCCCGATTGGTGGACGACAAGCCCGACGCGAAAGCTCTTTCCGTACCGAAAGGCCGGATCGAGTTCGATCGGATCGGCTTTCATTATGGCAAGAAGGGCGGCGTGATCGAAGATCTCTCCCTGACGGTAAAGCCAGGCGAGAAGGTCGGTCTGGTCGGCCGTTCGGGTGCTGGCAAGTCTACACTCGTCAACCTGCTGTTGCGGTTTTATGACCTGGAACGAGGCCGCATACTGATCGACGGGCAGGACATTGCCACGGTTACACAGGATACACTGAGAGCCGAGATCGGTATGGTGACGCAGGACACATCCCTGCTGCACCGCTCCGTGCGCGACAACATACTCTACGGTCGACCCGACGCCACTGAAGAGATGATGCTGGAGGCGGCTCGCCGTGCCGAAGCGATGGGCTTCATCGACGGGCTGAGCGACCCGAAAGGCCGCAGGGGCTTCGACGCGCATGTGGGTGAGCGGGGCGTAAAACTGTCCGGTGGCCAACGCCAGCGCATTGCCATCGCCCGCGTCATGCTGAAGGATGCACCGATCCTCATTCTCGACGAGGCGACATCGGCGCTCGATTCGGAAGTCGAGGCGGCGATCCAGGAAAACCTCTATCGACTTATGGAGGGAAAAACGGTGATCGCCATTGCGCACCGGCTTTCAACCATCGCCGCGATGGACCGCCTTGTTGTCATGGACAAGGGCCGCATTGTCGAGGAAGGGACACATGACGAACTGGTGGCTGCGGGCGGGCTCTATGCGAGCCTGTGGCAACGTCAGTCCGGCGGGTTCCTCGATCTGGAAGTGAGTGAGGCTGCGGAATGAACGAAGACGAGAAAAGCAGAGAACCGCCCAGATCGGAAAGCCTCTGGCGTAGTGTCGAAGGGGTCATCGACCCCTTCGGCGACACCGGGCGCTCCGTGCTGCCGGTGAAGGCGCATGAGTTCATCCTGTTTTTTGCGAGCCAGGCCAAATGGCCGTTTATCCTGCTTCTGATCGCCGGCGGACTGATGGGCGCCGTCGATGCCGGGCTCTACTGGGCGCTGGGCTGGCTGATCGATCTTCTGGATTCGGCTTCGCCGCAGACACTGATCGCCGACCACTGGGGTAAACTCGCGGCCTTTCTTGCCCTGCTCCTTGTGATCCGCGCGGTGGTGATCATCGGCAACACGATCCTAGAGGAACAGGTGATAGCGCCCGCCTTTTACCAGCGTGTCCGCTGGCAGGCGTTCCGCCGGGTCATCGAACAGCCCTATGAGTTCTATCAAAACGACTTCGCCGGCCGCATCGCGACCAAGATCCTGCAGGGTGGCGAGGCCACCGGCGATTTCATCATCGATGTTCTGCAGACCATGTGGAGCTTCCTCACCTTCGTGGTGCTGGCCGCTTCCATTCTGACCGTGCTCGACCCGTTCATGGGGCTGGTGGTCCTGCTTTGGCTCGTGGCCTATATGGCGGTTGCCCGCTACCTGCTGCCCCCGCTCCGGCGGGCTGGCCGCCGCACCGCAGACCAGCGCTCCATCCTGAACGGGCGCATGGTGGACGCGTTTACAAACATCCTCGCGGTGAAACTGTTCGATAGTGGCCAGCGCGAACACTCCTATGTGCGCGAGGGCATGGCGCATTTCCTGAATGCGGTGCAAAAACTGACGCGCGCCATCACTCGTGTGCGCGTGACCGTGGCCATCGTCAACGGCTTCATGATGGCGGCGATCTTCGTTCTTGCCATCTCCCGCTGGATGGACAGCGCCATCACCACCGGTGAGATCGCTGCAGCGATGGGCCTTGTTTTCCGGCTCAACCAGATGTCGGGCTGGATGATGTTCAACATCAACGGGTTGATCCGCAACTATGCGACCGTCCAGGATTCCACCACGGTGGTTTCGGTAGAGCCGGCAATCCGCGATGCTGACAATGCCAGAGAGATGGAGCGTGCGAAGGGGGACATCCGTTTCGACAACGTCACGTTCAACTATGGCAAGGAAAGCGGCATCATCGAAGGGCTCGACCTGCATATCAAGCCGGGTGAGCGGGTCGCGTTGGTCGGGCCTTCGGGCGCCGGCAAGACCACCATCGTGAACCTGATGCTCCGGCTCTTCGAGGCTGAACATGGAAAGATCCTGCTCGACGGGCAGGACATCACCGAGGTCACGCAGGCATCGCTGCGCAACCAGTTCGGCGTGGTGAGCCAGGAGCCGATGCTGATGCACCGCTCGATCCGCGAAAACATCGCCTATGGCCGGGGCAAAGCCAGCGAAGAGGATATCATTGCCGCGGCGAAGCGTGCTTCGGCCCACGAGTTCATTCTCAATGTTTCGGACCCGAAAGGTCGCACCGGCTATGACGCAGTGGTGGGCGAGCGCGGCGTCAAGCTCTCCGGCGGTCAGCGCCAGCGCATCGCGATTGCCCGCATGATGCTGAAGAACGCGCCTATCCTCATCCTTGACGAAGCGACTTCGGCGCTCGATTCCGAGATCGAAGCCGTGATCCAGGAAAATCTCGAGCGGCTGATGGAGCACAAGACGGTGATCGCGGTGGCACACCGACTTTCAACCATCGCCGCGCTCGACCGGATCATCGTGCTTGATCAGGGACGTATCGTGGAGGAAGGCTCCCATGAGACGCTGGTGGAACTGAACGGGCTTTACGCCCAACTCTGGAAACGCCAGTCAGGGGGCTTTCTGGGCGAGCGGATGGCCGCCGAATAGCCTCGTCGACACATGCAGTCGCAGGCGTGGAGGACCGGGCGAACCCGGCCTTTCCTGCGCTACCGATCCTGTTCATCGGCAGGTCCGCCAGCTCCTCCATCGACATCCGACGCAAAACCGGATGAGCCAACGGGTCGTGCTGCCATTCGGCTTCCGCCAGTGCTTTGCGAGCCAGCCGGTAACGGGCTCTGAAAGCCTGAACTTTTATCCAGAAAAACTGTATCATTGCATTCCCTTTCTCGAGGAATGGCGTTTTCAACAGCCAAGATCCATGCGGATGCACTGATTTTCAATGGAGATTGCCTATCGGATGCTTTAGAAAAACTGCATGAAACATCTGCCAAGAGTTCACCTGAACGGACTCCGCGCCGTGGAAGCGGTCGGCCGCGGCGGCTCATTGAGTGCTGCCGCAGAAGAGCTGGGCGTGTCCGTCGGCGCCGTCAGCCAGCAGGTGCTCAAGACCGAAGCACAGCTCGGGGCAGCGATTTTCGAGCGGACAGGACGCGGCATACGCCCGACTGCGCTCGGACGGCAGTTCATTGAGCGCCTGGGCATAGGATTTCAGGCACTGGATTCGGCGGTGGCGTTGACGCGGCATGACACGGACTCGGTGTTGACGATTTCGGTCGCTCCGGTCTTTGCCGCCAAATGGCTGGTGCCGCGGCTTGCACGCTATGCAAGAGCACACCCGGAAACCAAGCTCCGGCTTGAAGCCTCCATCGGTCTGGTGCATCTCGACAGTACTGACATAGACCTTGCGATCCGTGTCGGCGAGGGGAACTGGCCGGATGTGCGCGCAGAATATCTTCTTCCGCAGGAAGTGTTTCCTGTCTGTGCCCCTGCGATCGCCGAGCACCTTAAAACACCGGAAGACGTCCTGACCGCCCCCATAATCCGCGATGCCAACTCCAACATCGAATGGGATGTGTGGCTGAAACCGCTGGGCCTCGACGAACGGGATCTGGCTGAAGGCGATACGTTTACCGACGCAGCACTCTGCCTTGATGCGGCTATTGCCGGACAGGGCGTGATGCTCGCATGGCACACGCTTGCCCATGATGCCCTGCGCGGCGGTCAACTCGTCGCCCCCTTCCGCGAGCGCGCGAAGACACGCTTCAGCTATTGGCTGATCACTTCGCAAAACCGGCCGGAGCCTACAAAGGTGCGCGGTTTCAAGACCTGGCTACGAAGCGAGATTACGCAGATGCTGGCGGAGTAACCGTTGCGTTTACGGTAAAATCTGCCGGTCCGATCACGGTTTTTTCCATCGGCAACCTCTTGCCGCATTCCGTGTTATAGTTCATGGCACGCATAAACTGAGAACAGGAGGATCGTCTCATGAAGGAATTTCATTGCGGCTCGCTCGTTCCAGGCTGCGACTGGCATACGCGCCATGAAGAAGAGGCGGAAGTCATTCGCCGTGCAGCCGAGCACATGCGCGAAGCTCACGGCGAAACCGTGATCCGCGAAAGCATGGTGGAAGCCATTCGCTCACGCATCGGCGAGGCGCGCAACGCGGCCTGACCACCCATGCAAGCCGGAGAGATCATCCGGCGGAAGAGATGATTGAGGCGGCGCGCTCGAGCAGCGCGTCGCGTTTCAATGAAAAGTCGGAGTCGACCCAGTCCTCCTCCAGCCGCGCGAGGGTGTCCCCGACTGACTTTCCCTTTTCAAGTCCAAGGTTTGCCAGATCGGTCCCATTGATCGGGAAAGCCGGCTTTTGCCATGCCTCGGCAAGCTTCATGAGGCGGGTATACCCCGCTGCTTCCGTCAAGGCCATGTCGTCTTGCGAGGCTCGCGCGCGTGCGCTCACCAAAGCCAGTTTCAGACGCCACAAAAAGCCTTCCCCCTCGGCTCGGTATGCAAGTTTTCTGAATCCGCTTTCGCTCAGATCAGCTGGCGCAACCGGTGCACTCGCCCAGCCAGAAAGTGCTTTTTTCTCCGCATTGGACAGGCGCAAACGCTTCCCCAGTTCTGAAATGCGGGGACCATCGGGCGGAATGATTGCGGCAAGCCTCAGCAATGGCTCGGGCTTCCAGCCCAGTGTCTGCTCTGTCTCGATCAGCGGAGCTATCGTATCGATGCCCCATTTTTCCGATTCCGGAAGAACTTTCGTCAAAACGCCTGTCTGGCGCATCCACAGGAGGGCGCGTGAGGGATCCGGTGCCGAGAGAAGTTTTTTCAACTCCGCCCAGACACGTTCGGCCGACAACCGCTCCAGCCCGTCGCGATGGCGTGCACAGGCCTTGAGCCCCGCCGCATCGGGGCGCCCCCGCCCATACCAGGCGAAGAAGCGGAAAAACCGCAGTATGCGCAGATAATCCTCGGCAATCCGCGTATTGGCATCGCCGATGAACCGCAGGGTCTGGCTTTCGAGATCCCGCAAGCCGCCCACCAGATCGACGATCTCGCCATCCGCGCGGGCATAAAGCGCGTTGATGGTGAAGTCACGCCGTTCGGCATCGCTGCGCCAGTCGCGACCGAAAGTGACGTTCGCATGCCGGCCATCGGTCTCCACATCGGCGCGCAGCGTGGTGACTTCGTAGGCCCGGCCTTCAGCGATCACCGTGACAGTACCATGTTCGATGCCGGTCGGTGCGGTACGGAAACCGGCGCCGCGCGCCCGGCGCACCGTCTCGTCCGGCTCCGTGGTGGTGGCAATGTCGATATCGGTCACGGACTGGCCAAGCAGCGTGTTGCGCACTGCCCCGCCAACGACACGCGCCTCATCTCCCTCCGTAGAAAGTGCAGCAAGAAGCGCCTGGAGTTTTTTGTCGGACAGCCATTCCGAATCTGAAATCAACCGCTTGTCCATCAAGCATAAAGTCTTTCGTAAAGAGTGCGAATGATCCCCGCAGTAACACCCCATATGAAGCGCTCGCCGAAGGGCATGGTATAGTAGAACCTTTCCTTTTCCTGCCACAGACGACTTTCGCGCCGATGATTGGCGGGATCCATCAGGAAGGCCAGCGGCACCTCGAAAGCTGCATCCACCTCGTCGGGGTTGATGCGCAAATCGAAGCCCGGTTGAACGATGCCCAGAACCGGTGCGATGCGGTATCCGCTTCCGGTAGAATAGTCGGGCATGCGCCCGACCACATCGACCGCGTCGGGAAGAAGGCCGATCTCCTCATCCGCCTCGCGCAATGCCGCGGCCTCCGGCGAGGCATCCTCCGGATCGATACGCCCACCGGGAAACGCTATCTGGCCCGAGTGATTGCGCAGTGCCTGGGTACGCTGGGTCAGAATGACCGACGCGCCATCCGCATGGTCCACCACGGGAATAAGAACCGCTGCATCGCGCAGACCGGGTCGCACGATCATTTCACGCAAATCCGGGTTCAGTGTGTGGTCGCCGTAATCTTCCCCCCCGGCGGGCCCCTGCTGGAGTGCCGCGCGCCGGCGAAACTCTTCGGCCGAGTAAAGGGGCGTGGAGGCGCTTGCCATGGTCATTGCGACAGCCTGTGCAACGCGTCGGCGGGCATGACGGGAAACACCGCGCCGCGCGAGCGGATCGCAAACATAAGACACCCGCCGATCTCGACCTCCTCGCCCGCCTCCACCAGATCATACATGACAGAGCGCGCCACAAGAGCTTCAAGCCTTCCGCGCACATGCAGATAGGGCTTCAATCCGCCTGTTTCCGGCTGATCCACAAAGCGCAATTCGTGCTCGGGACCGGCTTCAACCACATCACCGACATTTGTGCGGAAGGTAAGCGCTTGTGCTTCCCCCTCCCCCGTCACGACCATCTCCACTGCAAGAAACGGAGCATCTTCAACGCGAATGCCGACCTTTTCCACCGGAGTTACGAGATAGGTTTTTCCATCCTCATCCTTGCGCAGAACGGAAGAGAAAAGCTGAACCAGCGCCGGGCGTCCGATCGGTGTTCCCATGTAGAACCAGGTACCATCGGCGCGAATCTCCATATCGAGATCGCCGCAAAACTCGGGGTTCCAGCGCTCCACCGGCGGCACGCCCTTGTCGGAACGGGCGGCGCGAGCGATCATAGCTTCCAGACTGGCAGTGTCAGAAGCTCCGGCGAGGCCTGATGTGGTCTTGCTCGTTTTCTTGTTCATGGTCACGAAATAGTCACTGTTGTTTCGCTTGTCAGCCTTGTTGAGTGTTTTAAATTTGCCAAAGGGACGTGAAGGCACGAATCGCTCCAGACACGTGCCGGTGTGATCCGTTCCTGCTGCCCACTAGTCGCGCGGGGCTTTCAATGAGGATCAAGACGGCATGAGCATTGTTTCCAAAAACGAACTCCCCGGCAAAAAGCCCATGAGCGACAAGGAAATGGTCGCAGAAGCCGAGCGCGCGCTGGCGGATATCGCCAAGGTGCGCGATGGCGTCGGGCAGGTAATCTTCGGGCAGGAAGCGGTGGTGGAGCGCACGCTGGTGGCAATCCTCGCCGGCGGCCATGCACTGCT
The DNA here is from genome assembly GCF_017794765.1 of Nitratireductor sp. GTDB lineage: Bacteria > Pseudomonadota > Alphaproteobacteria > Rhizobiales > Rhizobiaceae > Nitratireductor. Next base: position 3,324,406 of record NZ_CP051236.1, read on the forward strand.
CGTCGGTGTGCCCGGACTGGCCAAGACAAAGCTGGTGGAGACGCTCGGCGTTGTGCTCGGTCTCGATGCACGACGCATCCAGTTCACACCGGACCTGATGCCCTCCGACATTCTGGGTTCGGAAGTGATGGAGCAGGATGAGAAGGGCAAGCGCTCCTTCCGCTTTCTGCCCGGTCCCATCTTTTCACAGCTTCTGATGGCCGATGAAATCAACCGCGCCAGCCCGCGCACCCAATCCGCGCTCCTTCAGTCGATGCAGGAATATCACGTGACCGTGGCCGGCCACCGACACGACCTTCCCTCACCCTTCCATGTGCTCGCAACCCAAAACCCGCTGGAGCAGGAAGGCACCTATCCTTTGCCGGAAGCACAGCTCGATCGCTTTCTGATGCAGGTGGACATTCTCTATCCCGAACTCGACGCCGAGCGGCGCATCCTTCTCGAAACCACGGGCACGGATGAAGCTGAGGCAAAGAACGCGCTTTCGCCGGAACGGCTGAAGGAAATCCAGATGCTGATCCGCCGTATGCCCGTGCCCGAGAGCGTGGTCGATGCGATTCTCCAACTGGTGCGCACGGCGAGACCTGGCGTCGGCAACCCCGACACTGACCGCCATGTGGCCTGGGGCCCCGGCCCTCGCGCCAGCCAGGCACTGACACTCTGTGCCCGTGCCCGGGCGCTCTATGACGGCAGGCTCGCCCCCTCCGTGGACGACGTGCGGGCGCTGGCCGAACCTGTGCTTCAACATCGGATGGCATTGACCTTCGCGGCCCGGGCGGAAGGCATGACCGTGCGCGACGTGATCCGGCGCCTCGTGAAGGCGCTCGACTGATGGACCCCGCGCTCCAGATAGGATCCTGATGGCGAAGATCGGCGAAGTTTCCACACCGGTCGCATCGAGCGATGCGCTGGTTCGCGCGCGTGCGCGGGCCGCGCTGATGCCTGACCTGCTTGTGGATGCAAAGCGCGTCGCCAACAATGTGATCGCCGGCTGGCACGGACGACGCAAACGCGGAATAGGCGAGAATTTCTGGCAGTTCCGTCCCTATGTGGAGGGCGAAGCGTTTTCACGCATCGACTGGCGGCGCTCCGCGCGCGACGACCATCTTTATGTGAGGGACCGCGAATGGGAGGCGGCCCACACGGTGTGGCTCTGGGCCGACCCATCGCCTTCCATGCTCTACAAATCCTCGCTCGCGCCAACGCCCAAGGAAGCGCGGGCGCTGGTGCTGACCTTTGCACTTGCAGAACTCTTGTCGCGAAGCGGCGAGCGGATCGCATGGCCTGGCGTCACCGACCCGTTTTCCGCCCGCAATGGTGCAGAACGGCTGGCGGCCCAGCTCATGCATACCCCCGACCTGCCGGCCCGGCCCGACCTTCTGCAGATCCGTCGCTTCTCCGACGTGGTTCTGGTGAGCGACTTTCTCGATCCGGTGGAAGAAACCATCGCCTGGCTCGACCAACTGGCGAGCCGTGGCGCACGTGCCCACCTGATTGAAATTGCCGATCCGGCCGAAGAGAGCTTCCCCTACAGCGGCCGCACCGAATTCGCCGACCCTGAAACGGGCGAAAAGCTGACGGCAGGCCGCGCCGAAACACTGGCAGACGAGTACCGCAGGCTGTATCTCGCCCGGCGCGAGGAACTGACTTTCTGGTGCAAACGGCTCGGCTGGAGCTACACGGTGCATCACACCGACCGGCCTGCCGCTGAGGCGCTGGTCAATGTTCACAACGGCATGAGTGCCGATGCCGGGTTCGGTTTGGAGGGAAGCTTGTGAACTGGCTTTCTCTCTCCTTCGCGCAACCATTTCTGCTATGGGGCCTGATCGCCCTGCCGGTAATCTGGTGGCTTTTGCGGCTCACACCGCCACGACCGCAAACGGAAACCTTTCCGCCGCTGAAAATTTTGGCACGGGTGGTGAAACGCGAGGAAACGCCGCACAAGAGCCCGTGGTGGCTGACATTGCTCAGGCTGATGCTGGCTGCGCTGGTAATTCTCGCTTTGGCCGACCCGGTCCTGAACCCCCGCGACAAAGCGGCGGGCGGAGGCTCGGCACTCGCCATCGTGCTCGACAATGGTTGGGCTGTGGCTCCTGAATGGGATGAACGTGTGGCCACAGCCACACGCCTGATCGAGGATGCACGCGCCAATGAGCAGCCAGTCGTTCTGGCGCTGACGGCGGAAGAACAGAACCAGGAAATCGGCCCGTTTGATGCCGATACGGCTCTGGAGCGGTTGAACGCCGCGCAGCCGCGACCCGTACCGGGCAACCGGCCGTCCATCTATGGCCGGGTGGCTGGTGCGCTTGAGGATCTTCCGGGCGCCGCTGTTGCTGTTCTCACTGACGGTCTGGCCATGAGTGGAGATGAAGCCGCCTTCGGCGAGCTTTTCTCCAGTAGCCCAACTGAGATCTTGTGGGCACAGCCCGAACGGCTTGACCTGCTGGCGGCGACGGATACGCAAAACACGGCGCAGGCCTTCGAGATCACGGCAACGCGCGCGCAAAACGATACCGGTCCGCGTCAGGCTGTTGCCTATGCGAATGACGAGAGAGGCCGGCGCATCGCCGAAACGACAATCACGTTCGGCGCAGGCGAAACCCGGGCTGTTGGTTCCATGCGCCTGCCCTTTGAACTGCGGAACGATTTCGTCTCTGTGGGGATCGAGGGGCAAAATCAGGCCGCCGGACTGCGGGTTCTGGATGAAAACAGCAAACGACGGCGCATCGGCCTTATTTCACAGAGCGAGGCGGATCAGGCGCAGCCGCTGCTTTCGCCGCTCTACTATATCGAGCGCGCGCTCGCGCCATTTGCCGACCTTCTGGAGCCTTCCAGCGCCGAGCTGACGGAAGCGCTGCCGGAGCTGCTGGAACAGAACCCGGCGGTCATTATTATGGCCGATGTGGGAACGTTGCCGGCGGCCCCAAGACAGGCCCTGATCGACTGGGTGAACGGTGGTGGCACGCTGGTGCGCTTTGCCGGGCCCAGGCTCGCTGCAGCCGACAATGACGAGGATCTGTTGCCCGTTCGGCTCAGGCTGGGCGAACGGTCGCTCGGCGGCGCGCTCTCCTGGACCGAGCCACAGCCCGTTGCGGAGTTTCCGGGCAATGGCCCCTTTTCCGACCTGGCACCGCCGCGCGACGTGACGGTGAACCGTCAGGTCCTGGCCGAACCCTCACCCGATATCGTGGAACGCAGCTGGGCCAACCTGGCCGACGGCACGCCGCTGGTGACCGGCGTCTCGCGCGGCGAAGGCCAGATCGTGCTCTTTCACGTGACGCCGGAAGCCACCTGGTCGAACCTGCCGATCTCGGGCAGTTTCGTGGAAATGTTGCGCCGGATCGTCCAGATGTCGCGCAATCAGGGTGCGTTCAACACTGCAGGTGCCGAAGGCGGGCGCGCACTCGCACCCTATCGCCTGATTTCGGCGGAAGGGCGCCTCGTGCCGCCCTCCGGCGAAGCCGAGCCTCTTGCGGCAGGCACAAGCGCCGTGACGCTTAAACATCCTCCCGGCCTCTATGGCAGCGAGGAAGGTGTTGTGGCGCACAATCTGCTCGCACCCGATGTCGAGCTCTCCCCGATTGAACGGCCTGAGGCTCCTGCACCGATGACGACGATCTCTTATGGCCTCGACGAGCAGCAGCCGCTGAAGGGACCGCTCTTTGCAGCCGCCCTTGCACTGCTAGCACTCGATACGCTGGCTGTTCTCTGGCTCGGGGGGCGGCTACGCCGCAGACCGCGACTGGCCAAGGGCGCCACCACCGCACTGGCGATGGCTCTGGCGCTTGCAATGATGACACCGGAGACAGTCCGGGCGCAGGACGAGCGGGCAGGCGAGGCAGACGCCGTCGAAGCGATTTCACAAACGCGCATCGCCTATGTGATCACCGGGCTTTCCTCGCTCGATGCAACGAGCCGCGCCGGTCTTCAGGGGCTGTCAACCTTCCTTGCAGCCAAGACTGCGCTGGAGCCCGGGGAACCCGCAGGCGTCGACATCGCCACTGATGAGCTTTCCTTCTACCCGTTGATCTACTGGCCCATTGACCCGGACGCACCGATGCCCGGCGAAGAGGCGATCGCCCGCATAGACGCTTATATGCAGTCTGGCGGAACGGTATTGTTCGACACCCGCGACCAGTATTCAAGCGGGTTCGGCTCGGATGCCGTGACACCCGCCACACAGCGTCTGCGCGATATCCTTTCCGGCCTCAACGTGCCACCGCTGGAGCCGGTGCCCGAAGACCATGTGCTGACAAAGTCCTTCTTCATACTGCCGGAGTTTCCGGGCCGCTATCGCGGCAGCCCGCTCTGGGTGGAAGCTTCGCTCGACTCCTCCACCCGCTCCGACCGTCCCGTTCGGGTGGGTGACGGAGTGACGCCGATCATGATCACCGGCAACGACCTTGCAGGTGCCTGGGCGCTGGACGCCAGCGGCGAGCCGCTATTGCCGACCGTGCCCAACGACCCGCTGCAGCGCCTTTACGCCTACCGCGCCGGCGTTAACATCATGATGTACATGCTCACCGGCAACTACAAATCGGATCAGGTTCATGTGCCGGTCCTTCTGGAACGGTTGGGGCAGTAGCATGAATTGGTCACTCAACTTCGAGCCCTTTTTCCCATGGCCTGTTCTGGCAGTCCTGCTCATTCCCGTTGCGCTTCTGGCTCTCTTCGGGCTGTGGACACGGCAGCGCGGAGCGTGGCTCAGGCTGGCTGCCCTGGCCGCATTGGGTGCGGCACTGGCCAATCCCGTGCTTCTCGATGAAGAGCGCGAGCCACTCAAAAGCGTGGTCGCCCTTGTGGTCGACGAAAGCCAGAGCCAGACCACGATCGACGGCCGCAGCGAAACGACCGATGCAGCCGCCACAGAACTGGAAGCACGGCTTGCCCGTTTCAAGGAATTCGAAACACGCGTCGTGCGCACCGGTCGCACCTCCTCGGCCAGCGAGAATGCACAGACGCATCTTTTCCAGGCACTCGACGGCGCCCTGCGCGACGTGCCGCCCTCCCGCGTGGGCGGCGCAGTGCTGATCACCGACGGCCAGGTGCATGATATCCCCGAAAATGCAGCGGCAATCGGCGCGCCGATCCATGGCCTGATCACCGGCGAGGCCGACGAGATGGACCGCCGCATCCGCTTCGAACGCGCGCCGCGTTTCGGCATTGTCGGCAAACCTCTGGAGATGACCTATCGCGTTATTGCCACCGGCGACCAGCGCGGGCCGGTGGATGTACGCGTGATCATAAATGGTGAGGAGCTCTTCATCGAAGAGGCCATGATCGACCGCGAGACACTGCTCGAAATCGACGTGCCGAATGCTGGCCGCAATATCATCGAACTGGCGATCGACCCGGTCGAGGGCGAACTGACGGATGTGAACAACCGCGCGGTCGCGCTGGTCGACGGCATTCGCGAAAACCTGCGCGTTCTACTCGTTTCCGGCGAACCGCATTCGGGCGAGCGCACCTGGCGCAACCTTTTGAAATCCGACGCTTCAGTGGACCTTGTTCACTTCACCATCCTGCGCCCGCCGGAGAAGCAGGATGGAACACCCATCAACGAGCTCTCGCTGATTGCCTTTCCCACGCGCGAACTTTTCGTCGAGAAGATCGACGATTTCGACCTGATCATCTTCGACCGTTATCAGCATCGTGATGTGCTGCCGATCCTCTACTACGACTACATTGCCGAGTACGTGGAAAACGGCGGCGCGCTGCTGATCGCCGCTGGCCCGGAGTTCGCCGGCAACCAGTCCATCGCCCGAACGCCGCTGATCGCTGCCCTTCCCGGCCTGCCGACTGGCGATGTGGTCGAGCAGGGATTTTACCCCCGGTTGACGGAGACCGGTGAACGGCATCCCGTGACGCGCGGCCTTGAAGGAGCAGCATCCGAGCCGCCAGCATGGAGCCGTTGGTTCCGCCTGATCGGAATTGATCGACCGGACGGCCAGGTGGTGATGCAGGGTGCCAACGAACAGCCACTACTCATTCTGAACCGCAAGGGCGAGGGCCGCGTCGGCATGTTCCTGTCGGATCAGGGGTGGCTGTGGGCGCGAGGATTCGAGGGTGGCGGCCCTCATGTGGCGCTCTATCGCCGAATTGCCCACTGGCTGATGAAGGAACCGGAACTCGAAGAAGAGCGCCTCTCGGCAGCCGGGCGCGGCATGCGACTCGAAATTACACGCCAGACCATGGAAGAGAGCGCCCCGCCTGTTGAAATCACCACGCCTTCCGGCAACACCTTAGCCGCCGAGCTCGGCCCCGCCGGGCCGGGCCGTTTCTCCACGAGCCTGGAAGCCGATGAGATAGGCATTTACAGCATCGCCAATGGCGATCTGACAACGCTCGCTCATGTCGGACCGGTCAATGCGCCAGAGTTCGGCGACATGGTCTCTACAGAAGAGAAACTTGCGCCTGCTGCCGATGAGACCGACGGATCCGTGCGACGAATTGCTGATGGAGACCTCCCCAACATTGTTCCGGTGCGTCGCAGCGGAACCGCTTCGGGCAATGACTGGATCGGATTCAGAACCACAGATGACAGCATTCTGAAGGCCGTGCGCCGGGTGCCCGTCTTCACGGGGCTTCTGGCACTCGCGTTGCTGCTGTTTGCCTTCGGGGCCATGTGGTATCGTGAAGGGCGCTGAGCGCAAGTCAGCACCCAACCCGGATTCAGCAATTGTAGGTCACAGGCTCGCCGGCGCTGTTCCGCGTTTCGCAAAGGCGCTCTTTTCCCGGATAGCCACCCTTCACATAGGGTGATGGAGTGGCGGTTCCGGTCAGTGCACCCGGCCCGCGTTGATCCAACTCGTAGGGTTCAGGGGACAGGCATCCAGTCAAAGTTATAGAGATGAGTGAGAATATTATGAAATAACGCATTTATTCTTCTCTGTACAAATTTCCACAATAACAAATATAATCAAAAATCACCTATCAATAGGCGATCTTTATTTCACAATTATTGCAGAAAGTCGAGATTATCTTGCGAGCGCGGCGTGGGTAACGTCACCCTTCAGCGTCGCCACCGCTCCTTTTTTTAATTCGACAGCCAACAGGCGTTCGGCATCGACGGGGCGGGGCATGGAAAGCTGGCCGTGGGGGATTTTCTCAAAGCCGAGCGGTCCATAATAAGGGGCATCGCCAACGAGCACGACAGAGCCCGCTCCCGCGTTGCGCGCGGCATCAACCGCGATTGCCACCAGCTTCCGGCCAATGCCTATGCTTTTGAAGGCAGGCCGCACTGCAAGCGGACCAAGCAGGAGTGCCCGCCCTTCGCCTGCTGCGACCCATGTCATACGGACCGACGCTATGACACAGCCCTGATGAACGGCCACGAAGGACAGTGCTCGGTCATGCGGCCCGCCTTCGCGAATCTTGTAGGCAGCCCGCGTAAAACGGCCCGGACCAAAGGCTTCTTCGTTGATATGTTCGATTTCAGCGTCGTGGGCCGGATCTTCCGGCAGGTAGTGAATGTCGGCAGAAGACATGATCAATTATTCCGGTGGTCTACGAAAGGTGGAGACGGCCACAGGCGCGCCTGCCCCATGCCAGGGGCCTTCAGTCCTTTCGTCGTCGCTCCACCAGAAACCGGATCATTGCCGTACATTTTCCTCGCTGAATGGAATTTCCGCTACCAGCATTTTCCCGGCTCGTCCACCGCAACTTTGCCGCAGAACCGAAATTGTTGACGCAGCGTTCACGCTCGGGACGGTTGGGTTTGTTCGGTCGATGCCCTACATCCAGCGAAACAAAGGAGTTTTGAATGGGTCTGCTCGTAGAAGGTGTCTGGCACGACAAGTGGTATGACACGTCAAAGACCGGCGGCCGCTTCGAGCGGTCCAAGTCGCAGTTCCGGGATTTCGTGACAAAGGACGGCGCGCCCTCAGAAGGACGCGAACGCGGCTTCAAGGCCGAACCCGGGCGCTATCATCTTTACGTTTCACTAGCCTGCCCCTGGGCGCATCGCACATTGATATTGCGCAAGCTCAAGAAACTGGAGCATGTGATTTCCGTATCGGTGGTTCATCACTTCATGGGCGGGAATGGCTGGACATTTCTGAAAGAAGACGGCGCCACGGGCGACGACCTCCATGGATTCGACTTCCTGCACCAGATATACACCAAGGCTGATCCTGCCTATTCGGGCCGCGTGACCGTTCCGGTGCTCTGGGACAAAAAGACCGAGACGATCGTCTCGAACGAGTCCGCAGAAATTATCCGCATGTTGAACGACGCATTTGACGAGTGGGGTGACGCGACACTGGATCTTTATCCGGAAGGGCTGCGCAGCGAGATCGACAGCATCAACGAACTTGTATACGACAACATCAACAATGGTGTGTACAAGGCAGGCTTTGCGACCACACAGGAAGCCTATGAAGAGGCATTCAACGCACTCTTCGGCGCTCTTGATACCGTGGAAGAGCGCCTTTCACGCCAGCGCTACCTTGCCGGCGACCGGCTGACTGAAGCCGACTGGCGGCTCTTCACCACACTGGTGCGGTTCGATCCGGTCTATGTCGGTCATTTCAAATGCAATCTGCGCCGCATCGCCGACTACCCGCAGCTTTCCAACTATTTGCGCGAGCTTTACCAGGTGCCAGGCGTCGCAGAGACCGTCGACATGCTGCACATTAAGGCGCACTACTATGGCAGTCACGGCACGATCAACCCCACAGGGATTGTGCCATTGGGACCAGAGCTCGACCTGACTGCACCACACAATCGTGCACGGTTGGCGCGTGCGGCCTGAAGTTCTTTCGCATCAAAGAAAAGAGTGGCGCCGCCAGCCCCCTTCTATCGGCTCTCGGTGAGAAGGGGGCTGGCGGGCCCGGCGGCGTTCCTGTTTCACCGAAGATCGAAGCAGCATTGGGCCCTTACCACTCGTCCGAGACGGGCGCATTCTCAAATATTTCAGCGATGCGGCGGCGGGTGCCATCGCTCGTCCCGTCAGGCAAGGCGTCGAGCGGGAAAAAACGGGCCTCGGCAATCTCACGGTTGGGCACATGCGGGTGGGTCTGGCGAAAACGCTTGATCAGGTAGACCGCAACATGATCGCGATTACTGGCCATGCGATTGAAATGAAATGATTGCAGCACCGGTCGCTGGAGAAGCTCGATATTGCCTTCCTCGGCCAACTCTCGCGATAGGGCGGCTTCAGTGCTCTCACCCGGCTCCACACCGCCACCGGGGAAATGCCAGCCTTTGACGTAGGTATGGCGCACCAGAAAAACCGCGTGGTTTTGCTGATCGTAGACGACACCGCGCATGCCCAGCGTCATGGGACGGCTCCAGCGCAACCAGAAATGAAAAAGGCGGGCATTGAACGGCGGCCAGGGACGCTGTGGAGGAGTTGCGTTCATATCGTTCATATGTTGCATCCTACGGGGTGGTCAGGGCGTTTTGCCTGTTCTACACACGGAAGCATGTTTCGCCTTGCCCATTTTTCGGACATTCATCTGGGGCCTCTCCCCGCCATAAGCTATCGCGAGCTCGCTTCCAAGCGCATCACCGGTTACATCAACTGGCGGCGCAACCGCATGCTCAATCTCGACCATGGGCTGATCGACCGCATCACCGACGACATGCTGGCCGCAGAGCCCGATCACATCGCGCTTACCGGCGACCTCGTCAACCTCGCCCTCGACAAGGAGATCGAAATGGCGCGGCTTTGGCTGGAGAGCCTTGGGCCGGCTGACAAGGTTTCTGTCGTACCAGGCAATCACGACGCCTATGTGCCCGGCGCGCTGGCGCGGTGCTGCAAGGCTTGGGCGGCCTACATGACAGGAGATAATGGCAAAGCGCCAAAAGGAAAAGGCGGCTTCCCCTATGTGCGTGTACGCGACAGGATCGCTATCATCGGCGTCTCCTCGGCACGCGCCACGGCACCCTTTCTCGCGAGTGGACATTTCTCCAGGGCGCAGGCCAAACGACTTGCCAAGATGCTGGATGCCACCGGGGAAGCAGGGCTTTTTCGGGTCATCATGATTCACCACCCTCCGGTGCGCGGGGCGACCCACGCAGCCAAGCGGCTCTACGGCATCAAGCGGTTCCAGAAGCTGATCCGCAAACATGGGGCAGAGCTTGTGCTGCACGGTCATACACACAAGCCCACGGTTCATCGCATCGATGGCCCGGACGGGCTGTCTGTACCCGTTGTGGGTGTTGCCGCTGCCGGACAGGCCCATGGCAGCGCAAAACCGCCCGCCCACTACAATCTCTTCGAAATCGACGGAGCGCCGGGTACATGGAAAATCCGCTTCTCCCGACGCGGCCTCACCGATGCAAACGGCACGATCGGCGAGGTCTCCGGCGCTCTTCTTACCGGAGATGAGAGACCGGCAAACTGAGCCCCATCCGGACGCATCCCGCACCTTCAAAAGCCATCCGTAGCGATCAAACCAGAACCGTTGCGGCGACCACGCGCAATCGGCCCGTTCAACCCCGGGCTCGACTGGTAAACGGGCGAAAACTGCTGGTCAGAAACGGGACAACAGCGTTTCCAGCTCGGGAAAACGATCCCACATGGCAACGGCAACGGTGACGACCCCGACGACGCCACCCAGGAGCACAAGCCCGAGGCCGCCGAAAAAACTGCGCCATGCATTCCTGGAGGCCGCGATGGGTACAACTTCTACTTCTGTCTCGTCGCGGCGCGGAAACACCTCAACATCACCATCAACCGCACGCTGGCGTTCGACCATGCGTTCTGCAATGTAGCGCGTGACCTGATCGGCCACCGGCGCGATCTCCGTGCTTTCTGCCAAAACCACCCGACCGAGACGAGTGTCGCGCAGGAAACGGTAGGTCCGGCGATCCCGTCCCATCGCCACGTGGGCGACGGCATCGATCCACAGCCTCGGCTGTTCCCCCGAGGAAATAACAAAGTCGAACGAGGGATCATCCGCTGGCACGTCGGCGAAAACCGGCTGAAGTTCCTGAGCCAGAAGCTCGAGCCGGGTACGAACCGCCTCGCGCATTTCCACAACCACGTCCGCGCGATCCGCAGCTGCGTTTTTCATCTCGCGCACTGCATCGGAAAGGCTGCGCACGTTGGTAACCGAAGCTGCGGATTGACCAGCCTCACTCATGGGCAGGACTCCTGACGAAACTTAGCGTTAACCCATCGTTAACATGGCTAAAACAGAAAATCATCACGTTTTGTTCCGCCTGCCCATGCGACGTGCAGAGCGATGCGATCAACGCCGGAGTGCAAACGTCCTTCCTCTTCAGGCGTCACACAAGCTCTCAGCGATGATCGCGGCCACTGCTTCAGGCCTCTCCTCCGGCAGCATGTGACCGGCCCCGTCCAGGCGGTGAAGTCTGAAGCTCTCTGGCGCCGCACTCGCCTGACGGAGCGGAAGCACGGCATCGAGCGAACCCCATGCGAGATGGACCGGCATGGTGAGGGCCTCAAGCATACTGGCTGGAAAAGCGCCCTGTTCGCCGTGGCGAACAATCATCGCTGCCATCTCGACAAGCTTCTGGCGCTGCCCGGCCACTGCGTTCAGCGCGATGGCTTCGGCGACACTCTCGGACGAGACGGTGCAATGCGGTCCGAACATGCCCTGCACGGCGATTGCAATCTCGTTATCGTTGCTGGCTTGTGCGCGCGCCATCATCAGGTCGCCGGCGATCTCCCGCCCAAAGCCGCCCGGTGCGACCAGCGCCAGGGAAGCAACGGCGTGCGGGGCAAGATGGGCAGCAAGAACCGCGACCGCTCCGCCGAATGAATGGCCGGCCATGTGGCAGCGCGCGATACCGCGCATTTCCAGATCATCAATGACAGCACGCGCGGTAGCCTTTGCCCTGCCCGCCCCTGGAAGATTGAGCGAGCTTGCATGGCCGGGAAGGTCATAGGCAATGACGCGCAGACCCGAAGGAAGCGCTCGGCGCACGCTCTCCCAGACCCGGTGGCTGCCGGCAAAGCCATGCAGCAGGACGAGGGTACGGTTGCCCTCGCCCGTAACGTCCGCAAAAAGGGTGCCCGTCAACCGACGATCCGGTTGGCCGCCGACACCACAGCCTCAAGCGACGCCGTGACGATATTGGTGTTGACGCCAGCACCGAAGAGTTTGCCGTCGGGATGCTGGACTTCCATATAGCAGATGGCGGCTGCGTTGGAGCCCTGCTGCATGGAATGCTCCGAATAATCGACCACCGACATCGCGACGCCCAGGTGCTTGGACAGAGCGTCGATAAAACCGTCGACGGGGCCTGTACCCACACCCTTGATCACGGTCTCCGCGCCCTTGTCCATGATCGTCGCCTCGACGATGCGCTGGCCCTTCACGCTGGTATCGGGAAACGTCTGGTGATCGACGAATTTGAGGCGCGCGCCGGGCTGGTCGACATAGAGCTCCATGAAGCGCTCGTAGATCTGTTTCGCGGGCAGTTCCCTGCCCTCTCGGTCGGTGATCTCCTGTATGTCCTCACGGAATTCCACCTGCAGATTGCGTGGCAGGTTGAGGCCGTAATCGGCCTGCATGACATAGGCGATACCGCCCTTGCCCGACTGGGAATTGATGCGAATGATCGCCTCGTAGGAGCGGCCCACATCCTGCGGGTCAATGGGCAGATAAGGCACTTCCCAGAGCGGCTTGTTGGCCGTCTTGATGGCCTTCATGCCCTTGTTGATCGCATCCTGATGGGAGCCGGAGAAAGCGGTATAGACCAGTTCGCCCACATAGGGGTGCCGCTCCGGGATGACGAGCTGGTTGCAGTATTCGTAGACATCCTTCATGCGGTTGATGTCGGTGCAGTCCAGTTCCGGATCGAGCCCCTGCGTGTACATGTTGAGCGCCAGAGTGACCACATCGACATTGCCGGTGCGCTCGCCATTGCCGAACAGCGTGCCCTCGACACGGTCGGCGCCGGCCATCAGGCCAAGCTCGGTGGCGGCGATGCCGGTTCCACGGTCATTATGCGGATGCAGTGAGATGATCAGGTTTTCGCGCTGATCGAGGTTGCGGCACATCCATTCGATCTGATCGGCATAGATGTTGGGCGTGGACATCTCGACAGTGGACGGCAGATTGATGATCAGCTTGTTGTCCGGCGTGGGCCTGATGATCTCGATGACCGCATTGCAGATATCGAGCGCAACATCGAGCTCGGTGCCGGTGAAGCTCTCGGGAGAATATTCGAACCGATAGCCGCCGCCGGCCTTCGCGGCCATGTCCATGACCATCTTGGCGGCATCGGTGGCAATCTGTTTGATGCCGGCGACATCCTTGCCGAACACAACGCGGCGCTGCAACTCGCTGGTGGAATTGTAGAAGTGGACGATCGGACGGTTCGCACCGTCCAGCGCCTCGAAGGTGCGGGTGATCAGTTCCGGACGGCACTGAACCAGAACCTGCAGCGACACATCGTCAGGCACCCCGCCCTCTTCGATGCACCAGCGGGCGAAATCGAAATCCGTCTGCGAAGCGGAGGGGAACCCGATCTCGATCTCCTTGAAACCCATATCCAGAAGGAGTTTGAACATGCGCGCCTTGCGCTCATGTCCCATCGGGTCAATCAACGCCTGATTGCCGTCACGCAGGTCGACCGAGCACCAGATCGGCGCCTTCTCGATACGCTTTGAGGGCCATGTGCGATCCGCGATATCGATCTGTGGATAGGGCTGATACTTGATCGAGGCGTCCGGCATGCCTTTACGGCCCTGCGCGGTGTTTTCTCGCTGTACTCGGTTCTCTGCCATGTCAGTCATCGTGTTCTGCGCGTCCATTCCATTTTCTCCCGGCACCGGTTGCGTGCGCTTCGCACGGCGGGCCTGTCAACAGTAAATTCCAGTTTTGGAGAAAGAGCTTCTGCCAGTCGGCGACATCGATCGCCGGGCGCTCCTTCAACGGACCCGGCGATCGCCGATAAGGCCGAGAAGAAGAAGGCTGGATGCTAGCGCGCGCACAGTCGCGCCGGAAAAGGCGGCACGAGCGGAACGGGAAACTGTCTGGCGCGTCATCATGGAGCTTTCCTTAAACGACGCCGGCGCGGCTGGCAAGTGGATCGTCATGCAGGCGGAACGGAGAGCTTGACAAGGCACATTCAAACTGTATTTTACCAATTAGATAATTAACTAACTGGTGAAGCAATGCAGGCCGACGCACTGAGCGCCACTTTCTCCGCCCTCGCCGACCCCACCCGCCGGGCAATGCTCGCCCGGCTGGCCGAAGGTGAGGCCACCGTCAACGAACTCGCGGAGCCATTCGAAATGACACTTCCGGCGATCTCGAAGCACCTGAAGGTTCTGGAGAAAGCCGGCCTCGTCTCGCGCGGAAAGCATGCCCAGTTTCGCCCCTGCCGCCTCGAAGCCGGTCCGCTTAAGGACATCGCCGGCTGGGTGGAAACCTACCGCCGCTATTGGGAAGCAAGCTTTGACCGCCTCGACAACTATCTGGAAGAAATACAGAAGGAGCAACCACGATGAGCGTGCAAACAACGCAGAAAGCCGATGCCGAACTCGTCATCCAGCGCGTGTTCAATGCTCCCCGCGACCTCGTTTTCGAGATGTGGACCCGCAAGGAACATCTGGATCGCTGGGGCTGCCCGGAGGGCATGACCATACCGGTTTCGGAAGGTGACATCCGCACGGGCGGCTGGTTTCGCACCTGCATGCGCAGCAGTGATGGTTCGGAACACTGGGTCAGCGGGCAGTATCGCGAAATCTCACCAACCGAGCGGATCGTTTTCACCCATGCCTGGGATAACGAAACGGGAGAGCGCGGGCACGAAACCGTGGTCACCATCGCGTTCAGCGACACCGGAGACGGCAGGACGCGCATGCATTTTCACCAGGCGTTCTTTGCCTCGCAGGCATCGCGCGATGGCCATGCGGAAGGCTGGAACTCCTGCTTCGACAAACTTGCAACACTCCTTTGACGACCAGCCTGATGTGAAATCCTATCGAGCCGGAGAACACTATGGGACAACAGACCGTATCCCGCGGGGAATGGCAAAAGGCCCGCGAAAAGCTACTCGCAAAGGAGAAAGCCCACACGCGGGCCAGTGACTCGCTGGCTGCCGAACGGCGCCGGCTTCCCCGTGTCCGAATCGAGAGGGACTACTTCTTCGAGAATGTCGACGGCCGTCACTCATTCGAGGAGGTTTTCGGGGGCCGCAGACAATTGATCGTCTATCACCACATGCTGAAACCGGCCGACCCTGCCCCCTGCTCCGGCTGCTCCATGTTTGTCGACAATCTGGGCCACCCGGTGCATCTCAACGCCCGAGACACCAGCCTGGCACTCGTTTCACGCGCACCGGCGGAGGAAATCGAAGCGTTCAGAAAGCGGATGGGCTGGACCCTGCCCTGGTACTCCGTGATGAGTTCCACCTTCAATGCGGATCACGGTGTGGAAGGCGGCTTCGGCCTGAACGTCTTTTTGCGCGAGGGCGGGTCGATCTACCACACCTACCACACCAGCGGCCGCGGGGTGGAGACACTCGGCACGAGCTGGACCCTGCTCGACCTGACGCCCTATGGACGGCAGGAGACATGGGAAGCGTCGCCCGAAGGCACACCGCAGACCGAGCCCTATCAATGGTGGCGATTGCACGATGAGTATCCCTCAAAACCTTAGCTTCGATGTGCTTCAGACTGGCGGGCCACCACCGCCTCATAGGCCGCCTGAAGCCGCTCGCGCACATCGGGCCCGCTCCTGTCCGGGTCCGGCGGTGCTCCGAGATGCGTTACCCGCAGATCTTCCATGAACTCTTCCCAGAGCGGCGGCCCGCCCTCTGCAAGAAGCTTCGCCCGGATCGAAAGCTCCTCGGTGACCGGAAGCCATTTGCTGCCCCAGGCACCGATCATGGCGAAGACAGGCACCAGCTCAATGCCTTTCTCCGTCAGACTGTAGATCGCCTTCTGCTTGTGGCTGGGGTCGTCCGCCTTCGAGATCACACCTTCTGACGTAAGCCGTCGCAGACGATCGGCCAGAATGTTGGAGGCAATGCCCTCCATGGAACCGTTCAGCAGTTCGCGGAAATGGCGCCTGTTGCCGAACATCATGTCGCGCAAGACGACGAGGCTCCATTTGTCGCCGACCACCTCGACGGTGAGATTGATCGGGCAGCCCGAACGATGCTGATCCTGCAATATAGCCTCCAGAAAATTCTGATTGCAGATTGCCACCAGTTTGCATATGGTGCAACCAGTTTGAAAATGAAACCAGTTTTAAAAACGAACCACAACTACACTGCTGAGGAGGACGGAATGAGCAGGGTCATTGTCTGGGTACTCGTAACGCTGGACGGCTATTTCGAGGGGGAGAAGAAATGGGACCTCGACCATCACGGCGAGGCCTGGGGCGAGGAATTGCAGGCGCTAAGCATGAGTTTTGGCCAGAGCGCCGCCGCGCTCGTCTTCGGTCGTGTCACCTATGAAGGCATGAAGGCGCACTGGACCAGCGCCGATGCCGCCGACGAACCCGAAGTGACGGCCTTCATGAACGCTCTTCCCAAACTGGTCGCCTCACGAACCCTCACCAGTTCGGACTGGAACAACACCACTGTGACCGCCAACATCGCCGGCGCGATACGGGAACTGAAGGCGAATGCCGAGCCCGGCAAGAATATCTACATCTTCGGCAGCGCCGACCTCAGCGCCTCCCTGCTGAAAGAAGGGCTGATCGACGAGCTCATGCTGGGGGTGGTGCCGATACAGCTTGAAAAGGGCACGCCATTCTTCAAGCCGGGCAGCGGGCGGCGCAAGTTCACCCTCATCGAGAGCAGGCCGCTGAGCAATGGCACGCTGATCCTGCGTTATACGCCCGACCAAAATCCCGCGGATACGCCAGAGCAAATAAACGCACACTCATGACCACCTTCCAACCGACCCGCCGCATCATTCTACAGTCGGCAGCCGCGCTGACGATCTGCAACATCGCAGTGCCCCTTCAAGCCGCCGAACTCACGGCAAGAGACGGAGACGAAAGAATGCGCATGATCAAGACCGACACCGGCGTGGAACTCGCCACCGAGAGCTTTGGCGATCCGGTCGATCCAGCCATTCTGCTCATCATGGGAGCGATGGCATCCATGCTCTGGTGGCCGGAGGAGTTTTGCCAGGACCTTGCGGCGCGCGGCCACTATGTGATCCGCTACGACAATCGCGACACCGGGCTTTCCACCAGCTACCAGCCCGGAAGCCCGCCCTATACCATGGACGATATGGCCGAGGACGCGATCCGTATCCTCGACGGCTACGGCATCGAAAAGGCTCATCTGGCGGGCATGTCGCTTGGCGGGATGATCGCCCAGATCGCAGCGCTCACACACCCGCAGCGCGTACGGGCTTTGACCCTGATCTCCACAACGCCCGTCGGGATCGACACATCCGGGCTGCCGCAGACCAGCGCCGCCTATATGGAACATGCTTCCACAGGCGAAAACGTAGACTGGACCGACGACCAACAGGTGATCGACTTCATCGTCAGGGACACCAAGATGATTGCCGGCACCGCACACCCCTATGATGAAGCGCGCGCCCGTAACCTTGTGGAAAGCGACGTAAAGCGCGCGAGAAACTTTGTCAGCGCGACCAATCATTTCATGCTGAAGGGTGGCGAGGGGCTTGATGGCCGCCTCCCCGGGCTGGAAGCGCCCCTTCTTGTAATCCACGGCACAGCGGATCCGATCTTCCCCTTGGACCACGGCACCTTGCTGGCCGACACCGTTGCCGGCGCGCGGCTCCTGAAAATCGAGGGTGGCGGCCATGAACTCCACCCCGGCGACTGGCCGGAAATCATCGCGGCGATCGCAGAGCACTCAAACCGTTGAACCGGCTGACAGCGCAGGAACTGCCGGGAGCCCCAAACAATGCGACACAACAAAAGGGCAGCGCCTGATCGCACTCGCCGCGCGCTCGTCACCGGTACCTCGGCCATTCTTGCCTGTTCCGCTTTCCCCAGGGGGTCCAGCGCCATGCAGACTGCATTCAACCAAGCGGCACTCGACGCACTGCGCCGCTCCATCCGCGCCCGTGTGGATGCGGGTGAGCTCGCCGGGGCCACATGGCTCATCCACCATGCCGGAGAGACGCATGTGGACAGTACCGGCACCTTCGGGATGAACGGTGCTGGTGCGCCCATGGCGCGCGATACGATCTATCGCGTGGCATCCATCACCAAGCCGGTGACGGCAGCGCTGGCGATGATGCTTGTGGAGGATGGCGTGCTGACGCTGGACGGCCCCGTCGACGATCTTTTGCCGGAACTTGCAAACCGCCAGGTTCTGAAACGGATCGACGGGCCGCTTGATGAAACCGTGCCGGCCAATGGACCCGTGACCCTGCGCCATCTGCTGACCATGACCTTCGGTCTCGGCGCCATCATGGTGTTTCCGGAAGCCTATCCGATCCAGGCGGCAATGCGCGAGGCCGGCGTCGCGCCGAGCTGGGTCCTGCCGCAAATGTCGTCCGATGCCTATATGAAGAAGCTTGGCGAATTGCCGCTCGCCGCGAATCCAGGCGAAAGCTTTTTCTACAACAACGGTCTCGACGTTGCCGGCATCCTGATCGAGCGGGCGACGGGCGAACGGCTTGGCGCGGTGTTGAAGACCCGCCTTCTGGAGCCGCTCGGCATGAAGGACACGGAATTCTTCGTGCCGGACGACAAGCAGCACCGCCTGCCCGTCCAGTACGGCCCGGACTTTGCCAATGGCGATATACGGGCGATCCCGTTTGGCCCGGAACAGGGCATCGACTTCTCAACACCGCCGCAGATGGATTCTGGCGCCGGCGGGCTGGTAACCACGGTGGACGACTACGCTGCCTTCTGCCGCATGATGCTCAATGGCGGCACGCTCGATGGCAGACGCTACCTGAGAACCGAAACCGTGACAGAGATGACGCGGGATCAACTCACACGGGAACAGAAGCAGGCGCCCCATGCCGCCATGTTCATGGACGATGGCGGCGCCGGCTGGGGGCTCGGCATGTCAGTGGGGCTCAACAAAACTCGGCCATGGCTGGCGCAGGGCAGCTTTGGCTGGAACGGCGGCTATGGCACCACGGCCTACACCGACCCGAAGAACGGCCTTGTCGGGATATTTCTCAGCCAGCAGATGATGACATCCCCCGAAGCGCCGAAAACCTATCTGGACTTCTGGAGAGGCGCGCGTACGGCCATTGGCTGATCCTGGGGGCAAGACCCCTAGCCACCCGCCCAGCGCGCCACCATGCGGCTTATGGGCGGGCCGGCCAGAAGCACAAAGAGAAACCGCGCCATCTGCACCGCCATGATGAAGGAGAGGTTCACGTCCTGCGACGCAGCGGCGGCGATGATCGCCACCGAATCCATGCCTCCGGGGCTCGTGGCCAGATAGGCCGTGAGCGGATCGACATCCCACTCCACATGCAGGAACCAGGCCAGCAAGCCACAGAGTGCCATCAGGGCGAGAATGGAAACGATGACCTGCGGGAGCGCCTTGAAAGCCGTCCGCAGGAGAGCCCGGTCGAATTTCAGACCGATGGTCCATCCCACCACCATATACGCCACACCCATCAGCCACGGCGGAAGTTCCAGCGCAAGACCGCCTCCCAAATGCACCAGCGCCCCTGCAAGCATGCCACCCAGAAAAAACGGGGCCGGAAGGCGCATCAGCCTGCCGAGAAATCCGCCCCCTAGCGCCGTGACCAGCGTGACTGTGAAGGCTGCATGGTCGAGTGGAGGAAACCAGACTGTGGCAGGCACCTCGACACCGGACGTATCTACCCACAGACGTGCAATGAGCGCGGCCGCGAGGGTAACGAATATCACGCGCAGATACTGCATGAAGGCCACGAGTCTCGCATCCGCGCCGAACGCCCCCGCCATGAGAACCATGGCCGTGGCCGCCCCTGGCGCCGAGCCCCAGACGGCTGTCGTGCCCGGCAGAATCCTCCAGCGGCTGACGAAGTAGCCGAGGAAACTGCTGGCTGCGACAGTGACCAGCACCGAAAGCAGGAGAATGGGCCAGATATCGGCGAAAGAGGCGATGATCGCCGGCTCCAGTGAAGCGCCTATCAACAGGCCGACCAGGGCCTGCGCCCCGGAAAAGCCAAGTCCCGGCACGCGAATGCCTGCCCCCGACGCTCCAGTGGCAACGGCCGCCAGCATGGGGCCAATAAGAAGCGCTGCCGGAACGGCTCCAAGAATCATGACACCGGCAAAAACCGCGGTGAGAGCAACAAGAACCAGCCATTGGGCAACCGGGGTGAGACGCGTGAGCGGGCCTTCGAAGGAGGTTTGCGGCGTGGTGTCCATCAACGAGCGTCCTGACTTTGTGCCGTCACGACATACAGGATGAGGCGATTCATGGGAATGTCCGCATCAGGTGTGGCAAAACGTTTCGCCGGAAGTTGACATAATATTCCTACTTAGTTATATAGCTAACAAGAAATGTATGTGAGCGCCATGCAGACAGAACAATTGGATGCAACATTTGCAGCCCTTGCCGACCCCACACGACGCGCCATCCTCGCCCGGCTGGCAGAAGGCGAAGCAACCGTGATGCAGCTCGCCGAACCCTTCGAGCTCAGTCAGCCAGCCATCTCCAAGCATATCAAGGTGCTGGAAAAGGCGGGGCTCGTATCGCGCAGCCGCGATGCTCAGAAACGCCCGTGCAAGCTTGAAGCCGAACCCCTGGGCGAAGCCATCGACTGGCTGGAGCAATATCGACAGTTCCTGGAACAGCGCTACGCGAAGCTCGACGCGCTCCTGGACACCCTGAAATCCGTGAACGACCCGCCGACCGGCACAAATTGACAGGCTTCCAAGCCTGTTCTCCGGAAGTTTCCGTCCATCAGTTTGCGAAAGGCACCGGAATGTCACACATCAACACTCTCGCAGTCACCACCCGCGGCGATACCGAACTGGTCATCACCCGCCACTTCAAAGCTCCGCTGCAAATGGTCTTTGATGCCCATACGCGACCCGAGCTTATCAAGCGCTGGATGACCGGTCCGGAAAACTGGACCCTGCCTGTTTGCGAAATCGATCTGAAGGAAGGCGGAAAGGGCCGCTATGTCTGGCACAATACCGAAAATGGCGCAGACATGGGCATGACCGCCACCTATCGCGAGATCGACGCCCCTCACCGCATCGTTCATGAGGAGATGTTCGATGAGGACTGGACCGGTGGCGGAACCGAAATAACCACCACCTTCAAGGAGGATGGCGAGACCACGCGCATGGAAATGGTGATCCGCTGCAAATCGAAGGAAGCGCGCGACATGATCCTGAAGTCGCCCATGTCTGACGGGATGGAACAGGGTTATGCCCGTCTCGATCGCCAGCTTGCAGAGCGCAGGGCCGCTTAGGCACCTTTCAAGCTCCAGAAAGAGGCAATGCGCCATGGCGCACGAAACACCCAATCCCGCCGGCGGTCCGCGCCGCGTTTCTGGCAGCATCGGCGCCGTGTTCCTTGGGCTGGTGGTAATCTTCATCCTTTCTCTTGGGATGGATCAGCTGATGCACAGCCTTGAAATCTATCCGCCATGGGGCGAGTCTATGGTGGACCCAGAGGATGGGCTTCTTGCGCTTGGCTATCGGATCCCCATCGCCATTCTGGGCTGCTACCTCACCGCCCGCTTCGCTCCTTACGCGCCCATAGCTCATGCGCTCGTGCTGGGCGGTATCGGCGTGGTTCTCTCCACGCTCGGTGCCATCGCCATGTGGGAAATGGGCATGCACTGGTATCCGATCAGTCTCATTCTCATCAGTCTTCCCTGCGCCTGGATCGGCGGCAGGCTTCATCTGGCACCCGCCTCTAACCTGCGGTAGCGTGGGCTGGCCGGGCGGCCCACGAATTCAGGCGAGCCTGTCGGATCGCCCCTTCCTCATACGTCCTGGATGGGAACAGAGGCGAGAAAGGAACCCGCTATGCGCTAAATGATGCTGATGATCCCCAAGGGATATGAGACCGCCGGACCTGAGCTTGATCTGCCGGCCGATGCGGTGGCCAAGATGATGGCCTACAACGAAGAATTGCGTGCCGCGGGAGTGCTTGAAGCTCTGGAAGGCCTGCACCCACCGTCAGCGGGCGCACGGGTCTCGTTCGCCAGCGGCGAACCGGTGGTGATCGACGGTCCCTTTATCGAGGCCAAGGAAGTGCTCGGCGGCTTCTGGATCATCAATGTTCCAACAATGGCTGATGCCATTGAGTGGGCAAAACGCTGCCCTGCCTCGCCCAACGAGACGATCGAGGTGCGTAAAATCCAGCAAATGGACGACTATAGCGAGGAGATTCAGGAGATCGTGAAGACTTATCCTGATGTGCTGGAAAAAGGCATCAAACGTTCCTGATCAGCAGAATTTCGCCTTGTGTTCCGGCTCCACATGAATTGTGACTTCCGCGCCGGGCTGGGCCTTGGCGAGCGCTCCCTCGATACGGTCACAGATGCGATGTGCACTCTCGACCGTCATTTGCGAGGGAACCACCAGATGAAACTCGATGAAGCGGGCCCTGCCCGCTTCACGCGTTTTGAGATCATGAAATTCTAAGGCGCCTTCATCATTGTCGGCGATCACACGTTCGATTCTGGCCAGTTCCTCCGGCTCCACGGACACGTCCATCAGCCCCTGAACGGAATCGCCCACCAGATGCCAGCCGTGCCACAGGATGTTCACTGCAACCACCAGAGCCATAACCGGATCGAGCCAGTACCAGCCGCTGGCAACCGCGAGAACGAGGCCCAGAATCACCCCGGCCGAGGTAACCACATCGGTCCATAGATGCTTGCCGTCCGCCACCATGGCCGGCGAGCGCGCCTTGCGCCCCGTCGAGATGAGCAGCCACGCCCACAGGCCGTTTCCGACCGCAGCCAGCCCGTTTACCAGCAATCCGAGAAGCGGAGCATCGAGCAGGCGCGGGTCGAAAAGAACCGTCCATGCCTCATGGATGATTAGCAGCGCAGCAACAACGATCAGGACGCCTTCCAGAACGGCGGAGAAATACTCTGCCTTATGATGACCGAAAGGATGGTTGTCGTCCGCCGGTGTGTGGGCGATGCGCAGCGCATACCACGCCACGCATGAGGCGACGACGTTGACCACCGATTCCATCGCATCGGAAAACAACGCCACAGAATCGGTAAGCCACCACGCGGCAAGCTTGAGTGCAAAAATGCCCAGCGCAACAACAATGGACCACATCGCGATGCGTTGAAGCTTGCCGTTGGATGGCATGACGGTTCCTCTCACGGCTCCCGGCCAACCCCTCGGGAACACAAAAGCTCAATGTATCAGGCCGCTTTCACACGTGCCTTGCGCGGCAGATGCGCCACCACATTTTCGATCATGCGCATCCCTGCATTCTGCCCAAGCGTCATGATCGATTCGGGATGGAATTGCACGGCTGCAATCGGCTCTTCCTCATGTTCTATCCCCATCACGACACCATCCTCCGTTTCGGCGGTCACCACGAAGGCGGACGGCATGCGCACCGGATCGGCAAAAATAGAGTGATAGCGCCCGACCGTCACTTCCGAAGGCAGGCCCGAGAACACAAGGCTGTTTCCACTGGCACGAATGCGCGAGGGCTTGCCATGCATGGGCTCGGCGAGCTGGCGCAGTTCACCGCCATAGGCTTCGACAAGCGCCTGAAGACCAAGGCAAACACCGAACATCGGCAGATTGCGCGCGCGAGATTTGGCGATGGTTGCCTTGCAGTCGAAATCCTCCGGCCGGCCGGGTCCGGGTGAGAGAACGACCAGATCCGGGGCAACGCGGTCAAACACCTCATCGGCGACCGGCGAGCGCACCGTCACCACCTCCGCGCCCGTCTGGCGAAAATAGTTGGCAAGCGTATGCACGAAGGAATCCTCGTGATCCACGAGCAATATCTTCACCCCCTCGCCGACACGGGCACCGGCGCGCGTTTCGTTGTCCATGTTTACCTTCCCGGCATCGCGGATCGCCGACAGCATCGCCGACGCCTTGAGCTCCGTCTCGGCCTCTTCCTCCTGCGGATCGGAATCGAACAGAAGCGTCGCACCCGCCCGCACCTCCGCCACACCGTCCTTGATGCGGATGGTGCGCAGTGTCAGACCGGTGTTCATGTCACCGTTGAAATGCACCATCCCGATGGCGCCGCCATACCAGGCCCGCGGGCTCTTCTCGTTCTCTTCGATAAAACGCATGGCCCAAAGCTTCGGCGCACCGGTGACCGTCACCGCCCAGGCGTGGCTCAGAAACGCATCGAATGCATCCATGCCCTCCCGCAACCGCCCCTCGATGTGATCGACCGTGTGAATGAGACGCGAATACATCTCGATCTGGCGGCGGCCAATTACCCGCACAGACCCCGGTTCGCAAACCCGGCTCTTGTCGTTGCGGTCGACATCCGAACACATTGTCAGTTCGGACTCGTCCTTCTTGGAGTTCAGAAGCTTGATGATCTGCTCGGCATCGGCAATGGCATCATCGCCCCGTCTGATCGTGCCCGAAATAGGACAGGTCTCGACGCGCCTTCCATTGACCCGCACGAACATCTCCGGCGAGGCGCCGACAAGATATTCCTGTTCGCCCAGATTGATGAAGAAGGAGTAGGGCGAGGGATTGATCTCCTTCAAGCGCCGCGAAATCTGCGAGGGCCGACGCTCGGCGCGTTCCATAAACATCTGCCCGGGCACCACTTCGAACAGGTCGCCGCGATGGAAACTCTCCTTCGCTTTTTCCACCAGACGGGCATATTCGCCGGGCTCGTGATCACCACGCGGCGGCACATGATCGGCTGCCTTGAAGGCCTCCCGCGCGCCATCCCGTGGCAGATCTGCTGTCGAAAACCCGTCGCCCGAATAGTCATAGCGATCGTGCCAGGCCCTGGCCGCATGGTGGTCGACCACCAGGATCTCATCCGGAAGATAGAGGACCAGATCGCGCTGACTTTCGGGACGTTTGAGGCTCTGCGTGATCGGGTCGAACTGAAAGGCGAGATCGTAGCCGAACGCTCCATAGAGCCCCAGATTGGCATCGTGATCGGTGTGAAAAAGATCGGTGACGGCGCGCAGCACGGTAAAAACGGTGGGTACCCGGGAGCGTTCTTCCTCGGAAAAGACCCGTTCTGGTTCAGCCACCGAAAGCTTCAGATGCGTATCATCGCGTTGTTTCACCGTTACGGGATCAAGCACAGCAACCCGGTCCGCCAGGATGGGCAAAAGCGCCTTGCCACGGGTGTTCAACGCTTCGATCTTCATGTCACGGCCATGCGCCGAGATCACCAGCGGCGGATCGATGATCGCCGTGTCCCAGCGGGTGTAGCGGCCCGGATACTCGTAATTGGAGGAGAAAACTGCGCCGCGACGCTCATCCAGTGCATCGATATATGCGTCGATGGCACCTTCATAGGCTGTCTCCACGCGGCTTCGCGTGATGGTCACACCGCCAACAGTTGTGAAACGCTCAGCGCCGTTGTCCAGAACTTCCAGGCTCATTTCATGCTCCCTGTTTCAGGCATCGCCGGGAAGCGCAGACAAAAAAGGCCGCCCGGTTTTCACCTGCGGCCATGGTCTTTTCTGCGCGCACACTGCACGGCCGGCCGCTGTTAGCGAACCCACCACCAGAGTTTTGCGCAAGAAATCATCGTCATGGCTTCTCCATAGCCTCGACAGGGCTCTCGCGCAACCGCTTTCCCGAGCTATCCGCCAACCGCTTGCCGCGATAGAGAGCAATGAGGCTAAGGCAGAGCCATGTAAAGCTCGCCCAGGCAGCGCCCAACGCCCAGCCTGCAGCAACATCGCTCGGCCAGTGAACCCCGAGGTAAACGCGGCTTGCTCCAACGATAAAGGAAATGAACACCGCGACAGCAACGACATAAAGCCTGACCCTCCAGTCAGGAAAAAAGCGCACGACAAGTGCAGCCAGCGTCAGGTAGGCGACTGTGGTGACAGTGGCGTGACCGCTTGGAAAGCTGGCCGTGTGGATCACGTCGAGATGTTCGACAAGATCGGGTCGCGGACGCTCGTAGTGGTTCTTCAGAAGATAAGAGACTAGTGCGCCGGATCCGACGGACAAAAGCGCATAGAAGGCTGCACCGAAGCGGCGCGTCACGATAAGCAGGCCTGTCAACACAAGAAGCGAAAGAACGATGACCGGATAACCGCCGATGGCGGTGATCTCAAGCGCGGTTTCCTCCAGCCAGGGCGGGCCGAGCGGATCAGACGCATCCAGGGGATTGCGCAGGGAAAGGAGCAGATATTCATCCAGCGCCTTGATCTCCCCTTCCGCAACCTCGTCAGCAATGGCGAAGAAGGCGAAAGAGCCAAGTGTCAGAACAAGGAGAAGGAGCACCGGCGCAAGTGCCCCACGCTGGCGCGCAACCTGTCGAAAGAATCCGTCCTGCTCCGCCATCATCTTCTAATCGCCCCTCCTGATTGACCGGTTTTGC
This sequence comes from Nitratireductor sp., assembly GCF_017794765.1. Classification (GTDB taxonomy): domain Bacteria; phylum Pseudomonadota; class Alphaproteobacteria; order Rhizobiales; family Rhizobiaceae; genus Nitratireductor. The sequence continues at coordinate 3,350,773 of NZ_CP051236.1, forward strand.
AACACGCTGGATGCGAACACCATGATTGTTGCGTAATTAAGATTGATTTCGAGAAGGTTCGAAAGCGTTCAGCCGTGTGAAGTGAACCTTCAATTCGCGGAATCAAATGGTGCTGCACCATGCTCCTGCATTTACTGCAACCGCCTTGACATCGCCTCATCCACACACCACGTTTAAACAATGAGCACGAACCGAAAACACATGTCCGTTCTTTTCCGGGTATGTCCCATTGCGGGATACTGACCCCCGGTTCGGTGCTGTGCGCCTCCGGACCGAGGGGCGCTCCTCCGCCTGTTGATCGACACGATCAGGTCAAGCGGCGGAAACGGTTCTAAGGCGCATCACCAGAAACTCGTACGACAACCGAAGCCTCGTGGCGTGCAATGGTTGCACGCCCGGATGACACGCATGGACAAGCCAATGCAGCAGAAGACAGGGCGCAAGCCGAGCATCACGATTTCCGAAACCGACTACGAACGCCTGACCGGTCTGGCCGAGGCTCTGGAAGATCGCAATCCAGACGTGTCGGAAACCATGATGGCCGAACTGGACCGGGCCCGCGTCGTCCGCGACGGTTCGCTTGCCGCTACCATTGTGCGTATGGGTTCGACCGTCGTCTACACCGCGGACGGCGGACCGGAGAAGACCGTTACCCTGGTTTATCCCGGTGAAGCGGATATTGAAAAAGGCCGCATCTCAATCACCACCCCCGTGGGCACGGCGCTTATCGGCCTTAAAGAGGGCCAGTCGATCGACTGGACCGCACGCACGGGTCAGACTCACAAACTGACCGTGGTCCGCGTGACCCAGGAAGAAAACGCCTGAGTTCGAAAGCATGACCAGTCCTCATCTCCGCTTTTTCACGGGACATCTCCTGACGGGAGTTTGACCCCTGCGCCATCCCTTGGGCGCAGGGGAAACGACCCAAATGCAGACTGCACGGCCGCGCAAGTGGCGTGCGGATTTGTTTGTTCACGGCCCTTTCGCCCAACCAAGCGTGGGCCGTACTGGAGATCAGCAGGAGATCGTCGTGTGGACCGGGCAGGGATGTATTCTCACCACCAAGGACTTCACCATTCTCGAGTTTTTGCAGGAGCGCAGGCACCGCTTCAGCGAACCCTATGCCGCGCTTCTGCGGGCCAAGCTTGATGGAGCACGTGTCGTGCTTCGTGAAGACGCGCCGGCGCATGTCGCCACGTTGAACAGCCGTGTGCGCTTCCGCACGGGCGACGAACAACCGCAGACACGCATTATCAGTCACGACGAACTACAGGGTTTCGTGGGACTGACATTGCCCCTTACGACCTTGCGTGGGCTGGCGCTTCTCGGACTCTCGGCTGGCGAAACCATCGCTCTCCCCAAAAACGCCGCTTCGGAGCCGGAGCGTCTCGTGCTCGAAGCGGTGCTCTACCAGCCGGAAGCCGCGCGCAGAAAAATACGCAACATGCCGCGCCCGTCACTGCGGCTTGTGCACGACGCGGATGCGGCCAAGCTGCAAACCCCTGAATACTCCGGAGACGACGATCCAGGTCCAAGCGCTGCTTGACCCTCACGAAACGTGAGGGATTACTCCCATGGTCCTGCGGAGGCGCGCGTATGAAAGAATGGACGGTCACGGATCTGGCAAAGCTTTCCGGCGTTTCGGTCCGGACGCTCCACCATTATGACGATATCGGACTTCTCTCACCTGCGCGCGTCGGCGAAAACCGCTATCGCTACTACGGAGAGGCGGAATTGCTGCGTCTGCAGCAGATCCTCCTTTACCGCGAGCTTGGAATGCCGCTCAAGACGATCAGCTCCATTCTCGACGATCCGCGCTTCGACAGCCTGGCAGCGCTCATGGCGCAGCGCGGCCAGCTTGCAGCCGAAGCCAAGCGCTATCGCCAGCTCATCAGGACGATCGACCGCACGATCGCCCATCTGAAAGGAGAACGTGCGATGCAACATGAAGATTTGTACAAGGGCTTCGTGGCACCCGAAAAGCAGGCCGAATACGAGGCATGGCTGAAAGACCGCTTTGGTGATTCAATACGCGAGGAAATCACCTCAAGCGATTCTACAGAAAGGGGGATCAGCGATCAGGACATGAAAGAGCGCATGAAAGCGCTTGCAGGAATCGAGGCAGATCTCGTAGAGGCAATGGAGAACGGCACCGTACCCGAAGCAAGGTCGCTCGACCCGTTGATCGAACGACACCATGCCTGGGTTGCTCAGATGTGGGGCAGAGACTGCTCACACGACGCCTATGCCGGACTTGCCGATATTTATGAGAGCCACGGCGACTTCAGGCAGCGATACGAAACGCTATCGCCCGGCTTTTCCAAATGGCTACCGATTGCGATGCGCGCCTGGGCAAGACGCCTGAAGAAAGATTGAGAATGGTGGCTCACGCCCTCACACCCACCCAATAACGTGGACCCGGCCCTGCCCGGCTCGCCCGGTCGGCCGGGTTCGTCAGAGCGCAGGTCTCCAAAGAGAGGCATCCACAGGAGATGCATTCGGTGAGGCCGCGCTTCAATCGCTCCATCTCGGCGATCCGCTCGTCGATGCGCTTCGTCCAGTTTTCAGAAAGCCGCGCCCAGTCATCACCCTTCGGCACATGGTCGGTCGGCAGCTTGTCCAGCTCCCCCTTGATCTCATCCAGCGAAAGCCCCACGCGTTGGGCAAAGACAATGAAAGCCACCCGCCGGAGCACTGCGCGTTCATAGCGGCGATGGCCGGACCCCGCGCGTTCGGACGAGATCAACTCCCGCTCCTCATAGTAACGGAGCGCCGACGCGGCAACGCCGCTCCGTTTCGAAACCTGATTGATGGTGAGCATCTGTGCCTCCGTGGACCATGGAAGAATCTCATGCCACGGCCTTTACTTCAAGTGAACTTAAACTTTTAGAGCAGTGAGGCACATGCCGTATTTGCCCAGCATGGGCGAATGTCGGCCGGAACCCGATCAGCAATCTCAGGGAACTCGCATGGCAGCCTCGACACAAAGCACCTCCGCCACGACACCGCATTCGCGCGCGCCCATCCGAGATTGGCTCGGACTTGCCATCCTTGCGCTGCCGACATTTCTCGTTGCCATCGACATGACGGTGCTGCACCTGGCCGTACCGCATCTCACGGCGGCGCTGCGTCCAAGCAGTGCTCAACTACTCTGGATCATCGATATCTACGGTTTCATGATCGCCGGCTGTCTGGTGATAATGGGCACACTGGGCGACCGGATCGGACGCCGCCGTCTGCTTCTGGCAGGCGCAGTGTTCTTCGGTGCAGCGTCCACCTTTGCGGCTTTCGCCGGCAGCGCCGCGACACTGCTCACCGCACGCGCGCTTCTTGGCGTGTCCGCCGCCGCACTCATGCCGTCCACGCTCGCTCTTCTGACCGATATGTTCCGCGACAGCCGGCAGCGCGGTATTGCAATCGCCATATGGTCCAGCTTGTTCATGGCGGGGACGACAATCGGGCCGATCATAGGCGGGGCACTGCTTGAGTACTTCTGGTGGGGCTCCGTGTTTCTTTTGAATGTGCCTCTCATGCTGATACTTCTGGCCGCGGGTCCTTTCGTTTTGCCTGAAAATGTGCGCTCCGGCGGCGGACGGCTCGACCTGGCAAGCGCGGCCCTGTTCCTGTCAGCGGTCCTGACCGCAGTTTATGGAATTAAACACATCGCAACCAACGCGCTGGACCTGAAAGCCCTGTTGGCGCTCGCTGTCGGACTGGGTATCGGAACCATGTTTCTAAATCGCCAAACAAAGCTCGCCGACCCGATGCTGGATCTTTCCCTTTTTCGCAACACGCGGTTCAGTGCCGGGCTCGCCACCCAGTTCCTGACCATCTTTGCCGTGGCGACACCCTATTTCCTCTCGACCCAGTATCTGCAACTCGTTGCCGGCCTGTCCCCGCTTGAGGCCGGTCTTGCAATGCTGCCGCCCATGCTGGCCGGAATCGCAGCCTCACTCCTTGCACCGGTAGCGACCCGCATTCTGCACCCCGGAAGCGTGACGGGGTTGATGATGCTGATTGCGGCAGTGGGGTTTGCGCTGCTTGCCCTTACCTCTGCCAATGGCACACTCAACGCGGTGCTTGGTGGGCTCGCCCTCATCACCATTGGCAGCAGCGCGACCATGGCGGTCATCGTCAACATCATCATCAGCGCGGCACCTGAAGAACGTGCCGGAGAAGCTTCCGGCCTTTCGGAAATGAGCGGCGAGTTCGGCATGGCTCTGGGTCTCGCCGTAATCGGCAGCGTCGCCAGCGCAGCCTATCGCCTCTCTCTCGCCAAAGCACATGGGAGCGACGGCAACGCCGGTGCAACAGGTGCAATGGATGCGCTCGGAACCGCAATCGCCGAAGCCGAAAAGCTCGACACCGCTTCCGGCAACGCACTTTTGACCGCCAGCCGGGAGGCCTTCGTGACGAGCCTTGCTCTAAGCGCAGTCATCGGCCTCACGCTGGTTCTGGGACTGGCGGTTCTGGCATTCCGCGTTCTGCGCCGCGTGCCCCGGCAGAACAGTGGATAAAGGTAGAGAGCCGCTGCCGCGCCGGACTCAACTTATCAGGAAAGCCCTTCGATCAGACCGTTTTCATTGAGGAAAATGTGTTCGGAAGACGGGACTTTCGGCAGACCGGGCATGGTCATGATCTCCCCGCAGATCGCCACAACAAAACCGGCGCCGGCAGACAGGCGCACTTCGCGGATCGGCACCACATGACCGGTCGGCGCGCCGCGCAGATTGGGATCAGTGGAGAAGGAATACTGCGTCTTTGCCATACAAACCGGAAGGTGCCCATAGCCCTGCTCCTCCCACTGCTTTAACTGGCTGCGCACGGCCTTGTCGGCAATCGCCTCAGAACCGCGATAGATGCGTTTGACCACAGTGTCGATCTTGTCGAAGAGCGGCATATCATCGGGATAAAGCGGCGCGAATTGTGAAACGCCGCTCTCGGCCAGCGCTACCACCTTATGCGCCAGTTCCTCAATGCCGGCAGAACCTTCTGCCCAGTGACGGCACAGCACCGCCTCCTCGCCCTGCTCGGCCACATAGGCTTTCACCGCGTCGATCTCGGCATCCGTGTCCGTGTGGAAATGATTGATCGCAACGATTGCCGGAACACCGAACTGCTTCACGTTCTCGATGTGGCGACCGAGATTGACACAACCGGCCTTCACCGCCGCGACATCTTCACCACCCAGATCCTCCTTCTTCACACCCCCATTCATCTTGAGCGCGCGAACAGTCGCCACGATGACCGCGGCAGCCGGCCTGAGAGCGGCCTTGCGACACTTGATGTCAAAGAACTTTTCTGCCCCGAGGTCCGCGCCGAACCCGGCCTCCGTCACCACGTAATCGGCGATTTTCAGCGCAGTTGTCGTCGCCATCACCGAATTGCAGCCATGGGCAATGTTTGCAAAAGGGCCACCGTGTACGAAGGCAGGATTGTTCTCGAGCGTTTGCACCAGATTGGGCTGAAGCGCATCCTTCAGGAGAACGGTCATCGCGCCGTCGGCCTTGATGTCCCGGGCATAGACAGGGCTCTTGTCACGGCGGTATCCGATGATGATGTCGCCAAGCCGCTTTTCGAGATCCTTGAGGTCCGTCGCAAGGCACAGAATGGCCATGACCTCAGAGGCAACGGTGATGTCAAATCCTGACTCCCGTGGGAAACCGTTGGCCACACCGCCAAGCGAGCATACGATCTCGCGCAACGCCCGGTCGTTCATGTCCATCACACGCCGCCATGCCACTCGCCGCGTATCGATCTCCTGGGCGTTGCCCCAATAGATATGATTGTCGATCAACGCCGAAAGCAGGTTGTGAGCCGAGGTTATCGCATGAAAATCCCCCGTGAAATGGAGGTTCATATCCTCCATTGGCACCACCTGTGCGTAGCCGCCGCCCGCCGCCCCGCCCTTCACTCCGAAACAGGGCCCAAGTGAAGCCTCGCGGATGCAGATTGCCGCCCGTTTGCCGATGCGATTGAGCCCGTCACCCAGGCCTACGGTCGTCGTGGTCTTGCCTTCGCCCGCCGGCGTTGGATTAATCGCCGTGACGAGGATCAGCTTGCCGTTTTCCCTTTTGCGCGCTTCTGCGATGAACGCAGCGGAAACCTTCGCCTTGTCGTGACCGTAGGGAAGAAGATGTTCGCTCGGAATGTCGAGCCGCGCACCGATTTCCTGAATGGGTTTCTTTTTCGCCGCGCGGGCAATTTCGATGTCGGACTTCACTTCGGCCATGACAGTGTTTCCCTCTCCCGGTGGCGTGCAAAGTTCGCCGATAGGAATAAAGCCGCGAATTGAAAACATCCACCGTCGCAAAAGAGGCGCGGAATGCGTGAAATGCGACAGGGTATCTTCGAGGCTGGTGGTGAAGCGGCAGGCGAAGTCTGCAGACGCGCCCACCACATGAGTGGATTGGACTACCGATCCAGAACGAGGCGCAATTCCACGAGATTGGAACGAACCCGCAAAATATAGAACCCCATCGTGGCGAGGTGGGTCGGCATGATCCAGCCATCCTCACGCCCATTGGAAATGATGAAGGGCTGCACGTTGAGCGCGGCGCGGAACTGTTCCTCAGTCGTATCCCAGAGCGAACCGAGAGACCGCTGCTTGATGACATCCTCAAAATCGGCACCCGCCGCCTTGAGCAGTCCGTAATAGGCGTAGAGCTGACCATAGGCGAACCAGAACCGGTCATCCGCGCGTGTGTCGAACCAGCCGGAATTGTAATTCTCCGAACGCTGGCGCAACAGATCGGACGTGGACCCCAGATCACTCGCGATACGGTCGAGATACTGGATCAGATTGTCGGCGCGCGCGTCGAACACCGTCTCACAGGTCTCAAGCCGGTCGTTGAAACTGCGCAGGTCGCGGATGGCGGAGCGATAGAAGCTCGGCGTCGGCGTTTTCGGGCCAAATGGGCTCAGGCCGAAATACCAGGTCTCCTCATCAAAGGTAAGCGCGCCGCGTGCATTTTGCAGGTCCCGGTCGATCTGCGAAGTGCCGCGCACACGGCCAAGCGCATCGACAAGCTCTACCGCGCTACGGCGGGTCGCCTGATTGATCCCGCGCTGGAAGGACGCCTTGTTGTCGAAAAATGGCGTATCGTCCCAGTCGAGCACGAAGAAGAAGCCGAGCTTGTAGAGAAGCATGGAGGATATCCACGCGTTCTCATTCACGTTGAAGTCGGTCAGGTCCGCGGTCAGATCAACAATGGCTGAACGTCCGCAGGTGCGTGTCTCACCACCCTGCGTGGCGGCCGTCTGCTCGCCGGCAGAGACGCCTCTGGCATCAAGCTTGTACTCTTCGACATAATCGGGATCGAAGCCGCTCCAGACCTGCGTCTGCCAGAAAAAATAACCGTAGAACCCGACGATGGCGAGCAAGATGAGACCGATGGAGCCGCGCAAAATCCAGCCGCGACGTGTGTACCATCGCCCCAGAGCCATGAACGGCCAGAGGATCCAGGCGATCACAAGCCCGATGCCCCGGCCGATCCAGTGAAACACGCGGGTGAAGAAATCAACGATCGGATCGAGCACGAAACGCCTCCCTCAGGCGATTGGGGTCCAGGATCAGGTTTCCAGACCATAGAGGCGCTTCCGCAGCGCCGGTTTGTCCATGAGATATGCGGTTTTGAGCCGCGCCACAACATATTCGCGCCAGGCTTGCGGCCAGGTTTCGTAATCGCGGTAAAAACCCTGCTTGTTGAAAACGTAACGGGCGATGAAATCGGACGGCACGAAATCGGAAATCAGCCGGTTGGTGAGCCAGGCATCCTTGTGCGCCGGATCTGCGCGGGTGACAAGAAAGCGTTCACGCGCCGGAATTTCTTCGATCTTGAGCGTGCCCGTCTGGCTGATTTCGCGCACGGCGGCGTTGAGAAGCGGAACACTCCCCTCACCGGCAACCAGTTTCGCGTTGCGGTGCGTCCAGGTCTGCAGCCACACCGGATCGATGCGAGCGAAATCCGTATCCGGCTCCTCGCGCCGGATCAGATCAAGCAGTACCATCTCGCCGCGATGGGCGAGATAGTTCGAGCGTTCGATCCATGAGGCGCGAGGAAGCTGGATGCGGCCCGTTTCTGCCAGGAATCGGAAGATGCGCGCCGGATCGTCCTTCGACAGATAGCTCACCTGCCAGGGCCGCGAGCGGCGGAAGCCCGGCGTCGCAGGATCTGCGATCACCGTTGTGGTGTTTGGATCGGTGAATATATAGACACCGCCGAAATGGCTCGTCCAATAGGCATCGTGCCGGAACACGACCTGTTCGGGCACAAGACTGTTTTCGCGGATGTCGCCGGTTTCACGCGCCAAAGCAACCATGCGGTTGAGCAGTTCGTCGTCACGCCAGGCGTCGGGCTCATGCTTCACACGGTCGGCAAGCCGGCCAAGCTCCGCGGCCTTGCCGAGCAGGTCTTCGGCGGAGAGAACCTTGAACTCCACCTGCGCGATGGAGAGCAGATCCTCTATATCGCGCACCTGATTTACCTGCTCCTCGATCTCACCATACACCACATCCTTGATTGTGATGGCATTGATGGCGCGCGCATTGGCCATCATGAATTCGTAGACGAGCTGCGAGGTGTTGGAGAAGGCCGTGTGCACCACGGGCAATTCGATCTGCGCCGGGGTGAGGATGATGAAGCGGCGATTGACACCATTGGGGTCGAGATACTGCGCGTCGTCCAGCTCCTCGGCAATCTGCGGCGAGAAGCCGGTGCGGTCGATCTCGAAGGAAGCGAGTTTCGTCTGCGGCACGCCGAAGGCATCGAGCGCCTTGTTGTAGCGTGCGATCAGATGGGATTCTTCTATCTTCAGGAGCCGACCGAAGATGAGATCGTTTTCGCGGAGGAGGTTCATTTCAGCACGATCACAACTAACAAAAAAACTATCAATGCTGACAAAGCTAATGAACGCCGGGATAATTTTTCAATCTCGGCCTCTAATAAACATATTTTATCAAGAGCTTGTCCCGAATTAAGCGCACCAGACAAAGATTCTCTTCGAGTCCTTATAAGTAATCCATCTCTATCAATTTCAGTTATATTTTCCGTATTACTATCAAATTCGCCAGTTTCCCAACTTACTTCGTTACCGGCACGAAGTGCGTTTTCAGTAGACCACCGGTATTCCCCTGACGCTTTGAGTTCCTCAATCTCAGCATCAAGCGCGCTGTGTTTCCGCTTAAGACTCTCAAGAAAATCACCCATCCCAAACGCCCCTCGCCTTCATGTCCTCGATCTCACGCAGGGCGCGTTCGCGCAGGCGCTGGTCGCGGATGATGGTGGAAACGGCCGCATCGTCGGAACGGTCCGAATAGCGGAACTCCGAATCCGCGTAGCGGTTGATCTCCTGCATGACCATGTCCATCGTGAATGGCCGGCGCAGTTCGGCGATCATCGCTTTCTTCTCATCATAGCTTTTGCGCATGAAAGCGTCTGGCGTCTCGAACCATTCGTCCGGAAGCTCAATGTCCATGGCGCGCATCTTGATAGCGTCGGTGATGTTCTTGATGGCACGGCCGGTAAAGCGTGGCTCTGCCAGCTTGATCTCGTGCAGATAGGCGCCGATATCCGTCAGCGTCTTCGGCTCGCCGCGCTCGTTCAGGAAGCGCTCGTAGACCTTCGCAAGCCCTTCTTCCTGCGGCCTGGAATGCGCCTCATAGGCGGTTTCGACCGCGCGCTTGATTTCCTGCGTGGCGAAAGGCTCGTGCTCGCCAAGCGGGATCGAATGGTTCTTCCCGGCCAGAAGCACAAAAATGTCGACATAGTCCTCAAAAGTCTGCGGCCCGTCGACAAGCCAGCGCGCACCCGCCCGCTGCCGCAGCGCATCGTCCACATTCTCCGGATAGTTGGAGAACATGCCGAAGGAGCAGTTGCCGCGCACCACTGTGCCCGCGCCCGCAAAGCTCTCCATCAGAACGCCCGTCACCTCCTGCTGGCCGGCAGACGCCCGGTCGTCGGAGCGCTTGGCCGCCACCTGATCGATGTCGTCGATCGTGCCGAAACCGATGGCGCGCGGGCTCAGCACATTTTCCACGAACTGCTTGCAGTTTTGGCCCGACTTGCCCTGATAGGAGGAAATCTGGTCGACACCGAAATTCTCGTAGTGGAAGGGCACGCCCGCGACCTGGCAGTAATCGTTCAGAAGCCCGGCGGTCATCTGGATGAGGATGGTCTTGCCGGTGCCCGGCGCGCCATCGCCGATGAAGGTGAAAAGAAATCCGCCGAGCTCCACGAACGGGTTGAGCTGGCGGTCGAAATCATAGGCCATCAGCATCTTGGCGAGCTTCATGGCCTGATATTTGGCTATGTGATTGCCGATGATCTCGTTGGGCTTCTTGAAGGTCATGACGAGCGGCTTGCGCCGGCTGCCCGGCGCAACGTCGAAGCCGTCCAGCGTGAAATCGTCGGCCTCAAGTCGCATATGCGTGTCTTCAAACGCACCTAGACCGGTGAAACGGCTGCGCCGCTGCAAAAGCCCCTCGATTGCGACGCGGGCAAGCGCGCGGGCGCGCGCCGTCATCGCCGTATCATCGGCAGCGCCCGAGATCGCACCATCGAGCGCGGCAAGAACGCTTTTGAGCGCATCCTGCGGTGTATCGAACTGGAAATCCGGCTCATCCGTGTCGTTTACCGGCTCGCTGTCGGCGTCGAGCATCTGCAGGAGATAGGATGAGAGCGTGAAGGCTGCGACATAGGCTGACGCCTGCAGAAGCGCATGATAGGACTGCGCCGCCGCGCCTTCGAGCGGGCTGCGGGCGTTCCGCTCCTGAAGGCTTTCAAGTTCGGTCGAGCGTGCAAAGACATCGGCAACGGCCAGCGCCACCGCCACGCCGCGCCGGGCGCGGAAAAGGAGCGTGTGCTGGGGGATGGAAAGCATCGGATCGCCCTGACGGATGGCGGCGATGGTTTTCGCCAGCTCCACCTCGCGCGTCCTGCGCAGCGCGCCGGTGGAGACGGTCGACACGAAGCGCCGCCCGGTGCCGGCAAGCTCGGTGCCGGAGCGGCCGCCATCGGCCTGAAGCACCACAAAGCGCGTCACAAGGCTCTGCGCCGTCGCCCGGTGCTTCTCGATGTCCTTCTCGCCGATGGTCGTCAGGCCCGTGTCCATGGAATGTCCTATACGTCGGTGATGACCCGCCCGCCCGAAATGACGTGCACGTCGTAGCCTTCAAAAATCTTTTGCGCCTCGCCGGCTGCATAGAGCGCCTGATAGGCTTCGTGCGGCACGAGCGCGTGCTGCTCATAGGCGCTCACGCCCATGCGGGCAGCGTCCAGATCATCCGTGTCGATGAAGAACTCCTCGCGCGCCGGCTGGCTGGACCACAGCCCCTTGCGCGCCGGGCGCTCGGTCTTTGAATAGACCTCCTGCACCGTCCAGGTGAGAAGCCACGCATTCTCCTGCCGGCGCACCTTGCCCAGCACCTCCGAAACGGTCGAATTGTTCTCCGTGATGCCGGCCGTATAAAACGGTCCCAGCACCACCCGGCGCAGTTGCTTGGGGTGGAGGTGGTCGAAATCCTTGTCGAGATTTCCGGCAATCGTGGCGGGCGACAGGGAATAGGCGGAGTTTTTCTCCGCAAAATCATCGAAGCGATGGGCCAGCTCCGGATTGAGCAGACCGCCCACCGGCAGACCGATCTCGACATCCTCTTTTAGCTTGCCATCTTCGGAAACAAGCGCCTTGACCATGGAAGGCGAGGAATCCTCTACCGCTGCCATATAGACCACGGGAAGGCTCGAATTTCCGTCAAAAGCACCCCAATGCACCAGATAATAAGGCCGTTTTGTCTTGGGATTCACCGAAACACGCACCGTTTCCGGCAAAATGAAGGGCGAGAACACATTGCCCGCCTTCAACTGCTCCAGATAAAGCCGCTCGGCCATGGAGCGCTGGAGGTCAGCCGGAAATTCGCGATGGCGCAAAATGAAATCGACCATCTCGGCCCGCAGCTCGTCTGGCGCCGATATACCGGCAAGACGCTTCTCGGCCTGACGCCGGTCGTTCTCGAGTTCCAGCACGCTCTGGAAAACCGGATAACCGCTTTCAGCGCGCTGAATACGGAATTTTTCCATGAACCCGAGGCGGTTCTGCCAGCACTCGAACGAGCGTTCCAGCCTGCCGATATAAGGAGACACGACCTCCGCCACGAGACCGTGCGACTGGAAGGGTGAGGCCGACCGGTCGCCGAAGTAGACGCCAAGCCCTTCAAGCGCGGACGCAATGGCATCGAAATAGCGCGCGGCGGCGTCAGGAGCGGCGTTCATGCAGATCGCCCCGACTGTCTGTTTTCCCCCATACCGTCATCAGCTGCGAACGTAGTTGGCGGCGTCGTGCTTTTTCATCACGTCTTCGAAACGGCGGGCGAAGGCATCGTCGGCAAGCTTCTTGCGGCGCTGGATATCGGCGGTGGTGACCATGTTCTTCTCGTGCAGTTCGAGGAGATCGCCAATGTGCCGCTGTGCGGCGGCCCCGATGCCGGCCATGGTCTCCTCGGCGGTGTTGTCGACCTTCGAACCCAGCGTGTTGATGCGGTGGGCGACGTCTTGCTGGGCTGCGGTCTTCAGCGAATCCTCGAGCGCCTTGTAGAGAACGATGCGCTGCTCGGTGTCGATGGTGAGTTTGTTGATCAGCGTCGACTGGGCCGCGATCTGGTTGTTGAGCGAATCCACGAAGGTCTGGAACATGGAGGTGTAGCGCTCAAGCGTCTGGCTTTCGGCAAGCAGCTCCTGCTCCTTCGCCTGCGCTTCATTGTATTCGGTGGCAAGCTTCGAGCGTTCCCCTTCGAGCGCCGCCCGGTCCTTCTGGCTCGTGGAGGCTGCAATGCGGTTCTCGATATCGAGCAGCATCGGGTTCAGTTCCTCTATACGCTTCTGAGTAGCCTCCAGGGTCTCCATCGTGATTTTGCGCCGCTCGATAACCTTGGCAAGACTTGCCTCGGAGGTCTGATAGCGTTCTTCGAGAACCTGCTTCTGATCCTTCAGAATGCCGGTGATGGTATCCGACTTTGAAAGCAGTTCCTGAAGATTGCCGGCCAGAGACATGTTGCGGACGCGCTCTGTGCGCATGCGCTGCTTCTTCTGCTTGGAGAAGATGCCTATGAAGTTTTCCCAACCGGTGTAACTCTTCATGCTCTCGAATTCGGAACCGAAGACATTGGTGGCATCCTCAAGGCCGATGATCAGGTCGGCGATGTTGGTCTCCATCACCTTTTGCTGCGTGAGAACGTCCTGAATGCGTGCATTCTCTATGTCGAAATCGGCCTGGCCGATCTTCTCGTCGGTGCGGGCGAGCTTGTCGAGCACGGTGCCCGACTGCTCGATCTTCGAGCGCATCTCGTCGACCACCTCACGGGTCTTCGCGATCTCCGTGTCGAAATTCTGCAAGGTGGCCATAATAATACGCTCCGCAAAGGTCAGGGTTGCGAAAATATATGTGGGTCCATTGACGATTGAAAGACGTTACCGGCCTCGACGCACAATTCCTCAAGCGCGGTGGCCGCGCCACTCTGCCTGCGCTCCCTGTGGCGAAGCAGACTGAAATCGCGTGCACCAAGATCAATGCTCGCGACTTTCAGCAGACCACGTTCCACCAGCGGGCCGGCAGCTGACATGGAAATGGCGGCGGCACAACCACTCTCCCGCACGGCGGAAAGCACCGCCTCATTGGAGGGAAACTCCATGACGAGATTGAGCCCGGCTGGGTCGACACCCATCTCGGTTAACGTGCTTTCGAAGGCGGCACGCGTGCCTGATCCCTCCTCCCGCATGATCCATGACGCTCCCGAGATGAGGTCTTGCGGCGTAAGAGGCGGGCCCTCGGCCCACGGATGCGTGGGTGCGACCACGACTGACATGACGTCCCGATCCACCCGGCGCACGGTGAGCGCCGGTTCATCCACCCTGCCCTCGACCAGTCCCACCTCGGCCACGCCTTCCAGCATTGCGTCTGCCACCATACGTGTGTTTCCCACTTTGAGCTTTACTGCGATGCCGGGATAGAGCTTGTGAAACCGCATGAGCACCGGCGGCAACCAGTAGCTGGCCACCGTCTGGCTCGCATGGACATTGAGCGTACCGCGCCGCAGCCCGCCAAGCTCTGAAAGCATGGTTTCGGCAGAGCGCACCCGCGCGAGCGTCGCCTGCGCCTCGCCAAGAAATACCTTGCCGACACGTGTCAGCTCGATGCGGCGGCCAACGCGGTGAAAAAGCTCGACACCATAATAGCTCTCAAGCGCCTTGATCGATGCACTGACGGCAGAGGGCGTGCGTCCGACAGCGGCGGCAGCCTGAGTCAGGTGTTCCCGCTCGGCGACGGCCACAAAGATCAGCAATTGTTCAAAAGTCATGGGATCATTCGATTTTCACGAATGAAACATGACATACTATTCGATAGAAGTCGATAAATCCTCATGCGACCAAGGATGCATTCATCGCATCAGGTCGCATTCATGTCCGCACTTCGCCACCCGCTTCAGCTTCTTCCCGGCGTTTTTCTCTCCCTCCTTGTCGCGGGGGTGGCGCTGGTGACTGCATGGGCGGAACAGGTGTATTTCGGCGAGGCATGGCTTGAAGGACTGGTTCTCGCCATTCTGTTCGGCGCCGCGGTAAGCTCCATCGCCCGGATCACCCCTGCCTTCCGCCCCGGCATCGATTTCTGTGCCAAGGCGGTGCTGGAGGTCGCAATCGTATTGCTCGGTGCCTCCATCAGTCTCGCAGCCCTTGGCGATGCGGGCCTCGGGCTGGTGGGCGGGATTGTGGGCGTGGTGGTTCTGTCGCTCGTTGCAGGCTACGCGATCAGCCGGGCGCTTGGACTTTCGCGCAGCCTTGCAACGCTGGTCGCATGCGGCAACTCCATCTGCGGAAATTCGGCGATTGCAGCCGCGGCGCCCGTGATCCGTGCCGAAGCATCAGAAGTGGCGGCCTCCCTCTCCTTCACCGCGTTCCTGAGCATTCTCGTCGTGCTGCTTCTGCCCGTCCTCTATACGGCCATCGGCATGAGCCCGGTCCAGTCGGGCGTCCTTGCCGGCCTCACGGTCTATGCGGTGCCGCAGGTGCTGGCCGCCGCCGCCCCTGCCGGCCCGATCGGCATTCAGGTGGGAACGCTGGTCAAACTGGTTCGTGTGCTCATGCTCGGCCCGGTGATCTTCCTTCTGGGCCTGACCCATGGGCGCATGGCAGGCGTCAGGCTTGGTTTCTTCGAGATGGTGCCATGGTTCATCATCGGCTTTCTCGCGATGATGGGACTGCGTTCGGCAAACCTCATCCCCGCCCCGGCGCTTCCCGTCATGCATGAGACATCCGGCTTTCTGACGATCATCGCCATGGCAGCGCTCGGCCTGACGGTGGACATCAGAAGCGTGATGAAGAGTGGTGGCCGTGTTATCGCAGCCGCCCTTCTGTCCCTGACCGTACTGGGTGTGGTCAGCTATGCGCTGATCCGCGTTCTGGATGTTGCCTGAACGAGAGCGCTACTCAGCAGCACTTCCAGCAAAGCCCACAAGGTCCTCCGCCTTCCAGCGGCCCATTTCCTCTTCCCAGTGTTTGCGGCAGAGCGAGACATACACATCCTTGCCGATGGCGACCTGTGCGCCCTTCTTTGCCACTTTACCATCAGCCCCGAGCCGAACCACCATGGTGGCCTTGCGCCCGCAGCGGCAGATCGTGCGCACCTCACGCAGTTCGTCGGCCAACGCCAGAAGCGCTTGCGATCCGGTGAAGAGATTGCCCTGAAAATCGGTTCGCAACCCGTAGCACATGACGGGAATGCCAAGCCTGTCTGCCACGCGGGCAAGCTGCCAGACCTGCTCTTCCTCCAGAAACTGCGCCTCGTCGACAAACACGCAGTGAACTGTCGTGTGGTCGTGATGTTCGGCGATGCGTGCAAAAAGGTCATCCCCGTCGCGGAACATTTCCGCGTCGCTGTCGAGGCCGATGCGCGATGAGATGTAGCCGCCATCGTCCTTGCGGTAATGGCCTGCGACGAACAGCATCGTGTTCATGCCGCGCTCGCGGTAATTGTAGGATGCCTGCAGGAGCATGGTCGACTTGCCCGCATTCATCGTCGCATAGTGGAAATAGAGCTTTGCCATCGCGCTACCTGCATCGTTCGCGCTCTTAAACACCACCAGAAGCCTTTAGAAAACGCCACATCGGCCTTCTTCCACCGGAATACCGTCGCAGACGGTGCCTTGTATGGCGCAAACAGACACCTCTTTGTGCTTGCAGCGACACTGAATTGGTGCTTGCCTTTGAAATAATAAGCAAAGCCGGATAAGACCCGCGCTTCATCGACATAACCGCAGAGGAGAGCCGTCAATGTTACCGAGCCGAAAATCGTCCCTGGTCCTTGCGCTCGCCGCAAGTCTCGCATCGGGCACCGCATGGGCCGCGGAGCCCGAAGCCTGCCAGTCCGTTACCTTCTCGGATGTCGGCTGGACCGACATCACCGCGACCACCGCCACCGCCTCGGTGGTGCTTGAGGGCCTTGGCTATGAGCCCGAAACACAGGTGCTTTCGGTGCCGGTGACCTATGCATCGCTCAAGAACAATGACGTGGATGTCTTCCTCGGCAACTGGATGCCGACCATGGAGGCCGACATCGCGCCTTACCGCGAGGATGGCACGGTTGAAACCGTGGTTACAAATCTGGAAGGCGCGAAATACACGCTGGCCGTTCCGCAATATACCTATGATGCGGGCCTCAAGAGCTTTGCCGATATCGCCAAATTTGCTGACGAACTGGACGGCAAGATCTACGGCATCGAGCCTGGCAATGATGGCAACCGCCTGATCCTCGACATGATCGAGAACGACACGTTCGGCCTGAAAGACTTCGAAGTGGTGGAAAGCTCGGAAGCCGGCATGCTCTCGCAGGTGCGCCGCGCTGTGGGATCGAAGGAGCACGTAGTGTTCCTCGGTTGGGAACCGCACCCGATGAACGCCAATATCGACATGGCCTATCTTGAAGGCGGTGACGATGTATTCGGCCCCAACTATGGCGGCGCGACGGTGCACACCAACACCCGCGCAGGCCTTTCCGAAGAATGTCCGAACCTCGGAAAACTCCTGAAGAACATGGTTTTCTCACTTCAGATGGAGAACGAGATCATGGGCAAGATCCTTGACGACGGTGCCGAGCCGCAAAAGGCCGCAGCAGAATGGCTCAAGGCCAATCCGGACGCACTCGGCCCATGGCTGGAAGGCGTGACCACGTTTGGAGGCGAGCCTGGCCTCGACGCCGTGAAGGCGCATCTGGGCATGTAAACATCATGACGAAGCGGGGTGCCCGGGCTGGCACTCCGCGACGTCTTTTTTCGGCCCGCAGGCCAAAAGATCGCCGCATAGTCGGCGAGCACACGCATAAGAAGAAATCCGAGAAAAGGAACTCCCCGGGCTCATGGACCCTCTTTCAGAATGGATTGCTGACTGGAAAATTCCCATCGGTCGGTGGGGCCGAGACTTCTTCGACTTTCTGACCACCAATTTTGCCTGGTTGTTCGACACGCTGGCAGACGTTCTGGCCGACGTGCTCGACGGCATGGTGGACATTCTGCTGGCCGTTCCTGCCATTGTTCTGGTGCTTGCCATTGCAGCACTCGCCTATCTGCTGCAACGCTCCTGGAAGCTTTCTGTCGCGGTAGCGCTCGGCCTTCTCTTCATCATCAATCAGGGTTTATGGGAAGAAACGGTCGAGACGCTTGTGCTCGTCGTGGCCGCGGCAGCCGTGTCCATGGCGATTGGCGTCCCCGTTGGCATCTGGGCAGCACACAATCCACGCGTCTACAAGGTTTTGCGCCCCATACTCGACCTGATGCAGACGCTACCCACCTTCGTTTATCTGATCCCGGTTCTCATCCTGTTCGGTCTCGGCGCTGCTCCCGGCCTGATCGTGACGGTCATCTTCGCTTCGCCCGCGCCAATTCGGCTCACCTATCTCGGCATAACCTCCGTTCCCCGGCCCATGATCGAGGCCGGGCACGCCTTCGGCGCCACCAAGCGCCAGCTTTTGTGGAAGGTGGAACTGCCGGCCGCCCTGCCCTCCATCATGGCCGGGCTCACCCAGTGCATCATGCTCTCGCTCTCCATGGTGGTGATTGCGGCACTGATCGGCGCCGACGGCCTCGGAAAACCGGTCGTCCGGGCGTTGAATTCGGTCAACATCCCGCTCGGGCTTGAAGCAGGCCTCGCTATCGTCGTTCTGGCCATCATTCTCGACCGTATCGCGCGCATTGAGCGGGGGAGCGACAAATGAACGTGGCCATCGACTTCAACAAGGTTGACATCCTCTTTGGCACGGAGCGGCAGAAGGCAGAGGCGCTTCCACTGGTGGATGCGGGCAGGAACCGCGAGGAAATCCTCGCTGAAACCGGCGCGGTGCTCGGCTGCGCCAACTGCGACCTGACCGTGGAACGCGGTGAGATTTCCGTATTGATGGGGCTTTCGGGCTCTGGAAAGTCGACGCTGCTGCGTGCAGTGAACCGGCTGAACATCGTGGCCCGCGGCAATGTCGTGGTCCACGATGGCGACTGGCAGGCCGATGTGGTGAACTGCTCGCAAGCCGAATTGCGCAAAATCCGCCGCGAATGCGTGGCGATGGTCTTTCAGCAATTCGCCCTTCTGCCCTGGCGCACGGTGGCGGAGAATGTGGGTTTCGGGCTGGAGCTTGCAGGCATATCGGCGAAAGAGCGCAAGGAGCGCGTGATGGCGCAGCTCGAGCTGGTGCATCTGACCGACTGGGCCGACAAATATGCCCATGAGCTTTCAGGCGGAATGCAGCAGCGTGTGGGCCTTGCCCGCGCCTTTGCCACTGAGGCGCCGATCCTGCTCATGGACGAGCCATTCTCCGCGCTCGATCCGCTCATCCGCACCAAGCTGCAGGACGAACTGCTTGAACTCCAGGAGCGCCTGAAAAAGACCATCCTGTTTGTGAGCCACGATCTTGAGGAAGCCCTCAAGATCGGCAACCGCATATCGATCATGGAAGGCGGACGCATCGTGCAGACCGGCACGCCGGAAGACATCGTTCTTGCACCCGAGAACGACTATGTGCGGGACTTCATTTCCAATGTGAACCCGCTCTCTGTGCTGACCGCCTGGAACGTGATGCGCGATGTTCGCGACCTTGAGGCGGCCGGCGAAGGCTGGCTGTGGCTCGACCGGCGCAAGACCACGCGGTTCAAGTTCGATGAAAACATGCTGGTCATCGATGCCGAGCGGAACGGCAAGCCCGCCATCTGGGTCTCCTGCGACAATATCGAGGACCTCCCCGAGGACAGGCCAAAGGTCTTCTGGGCAACAGCGGGCACACCGCTGCGCACGGTGATGCGCGCCATGCAGCAATCCCAGACGGCGCCGGTGGCGCTCTTCGACGAGGCCTCGCGTTTTGTCGGGGCGATTGGTATCCGCGACGTGCTGGGCGCCATCATTCGGCGCTGAGCATCTCCACACACAGCGGCATTGCACAGATGCCGCTTTTCGAGTTGCGCCTCCACCGCTACTGTCTCGATCACACATTGAGGGAGGCTGACACATGAATCCATCCGGTATGGTTGCGCTTGTTACGGGCGGCGGTTCGGGGCTTGGCGAAGCGACGGCGCGTGCACTGGCGGACAAAGGCGCAAAAATTGCCATTGCGGATGTCGGCATGGAGAGGGCCGAAGCGGTGGCCGCGGATATCGGCGGCATTGCCGTGCGCTGCGATGTCACCAGCGAAGCCGATGGTCTGGCGGCTCTGGAGGAAGCGACGGAAAAGCTCGGCACGCCGCGCATTCTCGTGAATTGCGCCGGCATTGTCACGGCTACCAAAACCGTCGGCCGGGATGGGCCCCACCCGCTCGATCTTTATCGCAAGGTCATCGAGATCAATCTTCTCGGAACGTTCAACATGATCCGGCTTTTTGCGGCCCAGGCACAGGATCTTGAACCGCTGGAGGGTGGAGAGCGCGGCGTGATCGTGAGCACCGCATCTGTTGCAGCCTTTGACGGGCAGATCGGTCAGGTGGCCTACTCCGCTTCCAAGGGCGGCGTGGTCGGCATGACGCTTCCCATCGCCCGCGATCTCTCACGGTCTGGCATCCGCGTATGCACGATTGCGCCCGGCATCTTCAAGACACCCATGATGGCGAGCCTGCCGGAAGAGGCGCAGGCTTCGCTTGGCCAGCAGGTGCCCTTCCCGCCGCGCCTCGGCGAGCCTTCCGAATATGCAGCGCTTGCCTGCCATATCGTCGAAAACCAGATGCTGAACGGCGAGACCATCCGCCTTGACGGCGCGATCCGCATGGCACCGAAATAGCCCGATGATGGAGAATCCCCATCCACAGCTTGCAGCCGAAAGCATGATCGGCGAAGGAGATGCTTCAACGGATTGAGGCATCGATGAGCGAAGGAAAATCAAAGGACGTCATTCTCGAAACGGATGCGGACGCCATTCGCCTTGCGAAGACGCTGTTGCGCGCTGCACGCTTTGGTGCGTTGGCAACGATCGATCCAGATGACGGCGCACCCTTCGCGACCCGCGTCGCGACCGCGACCGACCTCGACGGCGCGCCACTCATACTGGTCTCGGGCCTGTCTGCCCATACCAGGGGGCTGGAAGCCGATCCGCGCTGCTCGCTGCTGATAGGTGAGCCCGGCAAGGGCGACCCGCTGGCGCATCCGCGCCTTTCCATCAAAACTTCCGCCTCCAGGGTGGAACGCGAAAGCAAAGCGCACGAACACGTCAGACGTCGCTATCTGTCACGTCATCCCAAGGCAAAGCTGTATGTCGACTTTCCAGACTTCTCCATTTACCGGCTTGAACCGCAGCAGGCGCTTCTCAATGGTGGATTCGCCCGCGCCTACAGGCTTTTTCGGTCTGAACTCCTGACGAACAGCGCCGCTCTGGACAGTCTTGCAGGCTCCGAGGCCGGTGCCATCGCACACATGAACAAAGACCACGCGGACGCGTTGGAAAACTATGCCCGCCATTTTGCCAGGGCTCCCTCGGGAAAATGGCAACTGACCGGCATCGACCCGGACGGGATCGATCTGGCGCTTGGCGACGAAACGTGCCGCATTTTCTTCAAATCCCCGCTGAGCGACGCCTCCCAGATACGCCCCACTCTTGTGGCGATGGCAAAGGAAGCGCGCATGGGGATCGCCAGTTGAAACGGAAGCTCTTACCCATCGCAAGCGCCGAAGATCCTCGCATCGCTGCCTATCGCGATATTCGCGAACGCGATCTCGTGGGAAGGCAAGGCCGTTTCGTGGCCGAAGGACGCGTGGTGCTCAACGTGCTCTTCTCAACAGGCCGGTTCACAGCCGAGAGCGTGTTTCTGCGGGAAAACCGTGTGGCCGGGCTCGGCGACCTCATCGACCGCATTCCCGAAGACGTTCCGATCTATACAGCCAGCGCTGCTGTGATGGATGAGGTCGCCGGTTTCGAGATCCATCGGGGCATTCTGGCGATCGGTCGCAAGCGCGAAACGAGCGGCGAAGCGCTGCTCGATACGCTGCCCGACGCGGCGCTGGTGGTCGCACTATCGGGCATATCCAATCACGACAATATGGGCTCGATCTTCCGCAACGCCGCATCTTTCGGCGCTGCCGCCGTGCTGCTCACGAACGATTGCTGTGATCCGCTCTACCGCAAGGCTATCCGTGTCTCGGTAGGTGCCACGCTGAAAATCCCCTTCGCGCGTTTCAGCGATACAGCCACCCTTGCGGCAGCACTTGAGGATCAGGGCTACTCGATTCTAGCGCTGAGCCCACAAGGAAAGATCGACATCGCGGGGATAAAGCGCGACCCGCGCCACGCATTGCTTCTTGGCAGCGAAGGGCATGGACTTTCGGAAGAGGACATGAGGCGGTTTCCCACCGCACGCATTGCCATGGCCCCGGATTTCGACAGTCTCAACGTGGCTGCAGCCTCCGCCATTGCATTGCACCGGCTCTGGCGCCCGGCCTGAGACTAGGAAGCACGTTCGCGCAGAATGCGCACTCTTTCAGCAAGGCTCATTGGGCGACCGTCGCCTCCAGTCTCCGGAGACTGAAGCGCTTCGGCGATTGGTGAACTTTCCCCTTCGAGAGACGCTGTCAGACCGATCACTTCTGCCGCCAGGCTATGGATCTGCTCACGCAGGGCTTCATCTGCCGGTGCGTCATAAGCTGTCTTCGAAACCGAAGCCTTTCCGTTTTTCTTTTTCTCAGAAAGCTCGGCACGCAGTTTCTTGTTTTCCTGAAGCAACCTGGAAATCCGTGTCTTGAGTTTCTCCTGGTCACTTTCAGATATTTTTTGAGGGCCCGTCGTCTTTGCCCCACCCTCGGAAAGAAGTGTGCGAACTTGCAGGGACTTGTCTGCAAGTTCACGCGACAGGCGATCGCATTCGGCCTCCACCTCCTTCAACCGGCGAGCGGCCTGTTCAGACAGGCTGGCCTCGCTCACCGCGTTCATCTCCTTGCGGAGACGGGCAATCTCGGCTTCACGGCGTTCAAGCTTTTCTTCGTGCTCGTACAGCGCCCTCATCTGCGCCTCCAGCTTTTTCTGAAGGTCGGCATTGCGCTTCTCGGCTACTTTCAACCCGGCTTCAGCCTCTTTACGTCCGGTTTCGGCTTCACGCGCTGCGCGAATTGCATCCTTGCGATCACGACGAAGTTCGGCCAGATCATCCTCCACCTTACGCAATTCCGTCTCGCGGGCGACCATTTCGATCTGCCGGCTGCTCGCCAGCAAACGCTCTTCCTCGTAGCGGTCATTAAGCTCCGTCAACGCGGTACCGCGAACCTCAAGCTCGGAAAGTGCTTCCTCCAGCTTCGCTTCCAGCATGGAAATGACTTCGGCGTTCTCCGCCAGCGCCGTGCGCTGCTTCTCGGTTTCGTCTCGCAGTTCGGCAATTACCCTGTCCTGTGCGTCTCGAGCCTCGGCGAGCTGCCGGGCCTCGTCGCTCAGTCGGGAGATCTCGACAAGTTGTGAAGACGTCTTCCTGTTCAGGGACTCGATATTCATCTCGAGCCGGCGGGCGGCCATGGCGTGGCTGGCGCGCAGCCGATCTTTCTCCGCCTCAAGTTCATTGGCAGAAAGCGGCAGGCTGGCTTCTATACGCTTTGTCGTGAGCCGCACCGCCCTGCGCCATACAAGCGGGGCCAAAGCAAGAGCGAGAAACCCCGCAATAAAAAACCCCAGAAGAATAAGCAGTATCGTCGTGATCACCGCATGAAACCCATCTCGTCAAGGAAACCCTGCATGTGCAGTTGTCGCCTCATTGGGTCACGCAAAACGACCCGCACGTCAAGCTGATACACTCAGGAAGCCGTTGCAACCATCGGGGCAGCGCGCAATCAGTTGGCCCGCCGCCGTGATGAACCTGCCTCAGAAGGGATTCCATGTCGGCTGCGGGGTCATCTTCAGGTAACCCAGATTGATGCCAAGGCGTGCGCCCACCCCGGTACGGATCGGGACCAGGATCATATTGTCGTTGGTCAGCGCGTTGAAGCCAAGACCCGCCACCAGGTAAGCAGAGCCCGCAACGCCGCCGAAGCGCCGGTAAAGATCGTTCACGGAGTTGAGGTTGTAGACGAGGATCATGACGCGGGATCCCTGACCGCCATAGTCCCAGCCGATGGATGGTCCCTGCCAGAAGACCTTATGGTCACCGGCATTCTTGGTGTAAAGCATGCCTTCGCCGTAGGTCAGGCCTCCGATAAACGCCCCGGAGCCTTCCTCGCCAAGAACATATCCGTTCGGCAAGCCGTAATTGGAGAATATCTTCTCCACCACGGTTGCCAGACCACCTGTCGTGGCACCGAAAAATCCGTGTCCGGCGTCAACGATCTCCTGAGCCGTATAGCCATTATTGGCCCGTGCCGTATTGGTGGCCACGGAGATGGCGCCCAGGCCGACCGCGAAAACCACCAGACAGACCTGGATAAACCGCGTCCAATAAAAAAGCCGTGCAGGCATTGTTCATTCTCCATCCATGAGTGGCAGTCATAGACTGCCCACCGTTACCCCGCCTCGAGCCACGATTGCTTCAAAATAGGCCGTGAATCTTTTCCAACTGTTAACCTCAACCTGAAACATGGCCGGCGCATGGCCCTTCACCAGGACGTACGGCTGCGGCCTGCGCCATTTCAGGCCAAACTGTTGCCGGTTTTCGCGCGCCTGTGTAACCAGAAGCAGCGCGTTCCATGATCTGATTCGGTCGGAGACTGGGACCTGTTCGAAGTCGGAACCACAAGAGCAAAGACCGGCCGGCGCCGCGGCATCCACAGGCAGCGATGGTCCGATCGGCAACAACGTCTGGAGGACAGATGCCCATGTCCGAATTTTTCTCGCTGAGCGCAACCGATCTTGCCGCTCTTCTGTGCAGCCGCGTTTGCCACGACATCATTTCGCCGGTGGGTGCCATCAACAACGGCCTCGAACTGTTAGATGAGGGCGGCGCTGACGAAGATGCCATGGCCCTGATCCGCGCCAGCGCGGTCAATGCCTCGGCACGCCTGCAGTTTGCGCGCATCGCCTTTGGCGCCGCCGGTTCGGCGGGTATGCAGATCGACACAGGAGACGCACAGGCGGTAGCCACGGCCTTCATCGCCAACGAAAAGCCCGAACTCGAATGGAATGGTGCCCGCGCGCTCTTGCCCAAAAACCAGGTAAAGCTTTTGCTAAACCTGTTGCTCGTTGCCAATTCCGCTATTCCGCGCGGCGGCAAGCTGCGCGTTTATCTCGAAGAGCTCGAAACCTCCCCCGCTTTCAAGATCAAGGCCGAAGGCCCGATGCTGCGCGTACCACCGAAGTTTCTTGAGCTTCACTCAGGAAGCAAACCGGAAGAGCCCATCGATGCCCACAGCGTTCAGTTTTACTACACCCTGCTTCTGGCACGCGATACAGGCATGACGGTCAATATCCGCGCCACGGCCGATGAGATCATCCTGTCTGCAGGGAAATAGTCCGTTAACCATAAGTCTTTGCGGCAGCTTTACCAGCCTTGCTCCATACTCCTTCCTGCTTGCCTGACAGCGGCAACTGCATTGCACGAAAGGATGTGGAAAATGGCTCGCTGCCTGATCGTCGACGATTCCAGCGTCATCCGGAAGGTCGCCAAACGGATACTCGCCAGCGCGGAAATGATGGTCACCGAGGCCGCCAGTGGGCAGGAGGCCCTTGATCTGTCTGCCCATGACATGGCTGACATCATCATTATCGACAGCTCCCTGCCGGATATGGATTCAAGCGACCTCGTTCGCCGGTTGATGGTTCTGCCTGCAGAGTTCAAGCCGTATATTCTTCTGTGTCTTGCTGAGCTCGATCTCGGCGCGATCATGCGTGCGAAACGGGCTGGAGCGCAGGGCTATATGCTGAAACCCTTTACCCGCGCGCAATTGCTCGAGCAGTTCCGGGAGTTTCAGACAGCAGCGTAACGCCTGACTGGACAAAACAACACACCCAGACAACGCAAAAAACCCGGCCTCGCGGCCGGGTTTGCGCGTTCTTGAAGGGGAGGCGAAACGGGGGTCAGGCGCTTTCGCGAATTTCCTCGGGCTCGCGCAGCACGTAACCGCGACCCCAAACCGTCTCGATGAAATTCTGACCGCCGGACGCGGCATCCAGCTTCTTGCGAAGCTTGCAGATGAAGACGTCGATGATCTTCAATTCCGGTTCGTCCATTCCACCATAAAGATGGTTCAGGAACATTTCCTTGGTCAGCGTCGTACCCTTGCGGAGCGAAAGTAGCTCCAGCATCTGGTATTCCTTGCCCGTCAGGTGGACGCGCTGCCCAGCGACCTCGACCGTCTTGGCATCCAGGTTCACAATCAGATCACCGGTGGTGATAACCGACTGTGCGTGCCCCTTGGAGCGTCGCACGATGGCGTGAATACGCGCCACAAGCTCGTCCTTGTGGAACGGCTTCGTCATATAGTCGTCTGCGCCGAACCCGAGGCCACGCACCTTGTCCTCAATGCCGGCCATACCGGAGAGGATAAGGATGGGCGTCTTCACCTTCGAAAGGCGCAGTGTCCGCAGGACCTCGTAACCCGACATATCCGGCAGGTTGAGATCAAGCAGTATGATATCATAATCGTAGAGCTTACCGAGATCGACGCCCTCTTCTCCGAGGTCCGTCGTATAAACATTGAAGCTCTCGGATTTGAGCATCAATTCGATGCTCTGTGCCGTAGCACTGTCGTCTTCAATCAGCAAAACGCGCATCTTTATCCCCTTCTCGCCGCCGACCCGGCCTGGCAGGCATCCGGCACCGAAGCAATGATTGCCTGAATCGGAGGCTGCCAGTTAATGGTTAACAAAATCTAATTCGGTCTGGCAAGCACCAGATTCCCTTTTCAGCTTTTGAAGGCACTTCTTTGATTCCACTAGTGAAATATCCGCCTCTGAATAGAGCGAATCACATTAGCAATTCACGCTAACCGACTCTCTCAACAATCAAATTACGTCTTTCTCACGCACAATCTTTACCGTGCCTTAAGCCATCGTCCTTATGATTAACAATGCCCGTAAACGAATGGTTACCGAAGGGGCCGAATCTTAGGAATTTGTTTCCTAAGTGCGCTTACCCTGCGAGGACTGACCCGGCGTAAACGGGACGGACAGCCGCCGAGGGGCGCTGGTGTGTGCGTATTGTGGGAGTATCGAGTATGAAGCCGCGTGAAAACCTCGTTCGACTGAAGCAGTTTCAGGTTAATGAGAAGCGCCGCCGCATGGCACAGCTGGATTCGATGATTGCCGAGTTCGACCGCATGGCCGCGGAACTGGATGCGCAGATTACTTCTGAGGAAACGAAGGCCGGCATCACCGATCTCAATCACTTCGCCTACCCGACTTTTGCCAAGGCCGCGCGCCTGCGCCGCGACAACCTGCGCACCTCGCAGGCAGAACTCGTCGAACAGCGCAAATCCGCCGAGGCCGAACTTTCCGAGGCGGAAGCAGAACTGGCCAAGGCCGAAGCTCTGGAAAACCGCGACGGGCGCGGGCGACAGGACGCAGCAGCCTCCCGCGCGATGACCGGCTGACCTTCGTCCCCGCAGACACCATCTATCGCTGAATCACTTTCAACGGCAGGGTTCTCCCTGCCGTTTTGCGTTTCTACCTGTTGCGCTGGATAAACCCCGGACTGCCAGAGTCTGTTTAAATAGATCGCGGCGTCATGCAGCCTGGCAGAACGGAAATGCAGAACTGAATTCGACCTCGCGCCGGAAAAGAAAAGGGCCGACGCAGAACGCCGGCCCTTTTCGGGTTTGAACGGCAGTCGACGCATTTTCCCGTTTCGCGAAAATGCGTCGAAACCTGGTCAATGTCGATATTGCTGGATACGTGTTGTCCGCAGCCCCGCCAGGCCATGATCATCGATAGAAGCCTGCCACGAGAGGAATTCCTCCACCGTCAGACGATAGCGCTGACAGGCTTCCTCAAGACTCAAAAGCCCACCGCGCACTGCGGCCACCACTTCCGCCTTGCGACGGATTACCCACCTGCGCGTATTGCTCGGTGGCAGATCCGCAATTGTCAGCGGGCTGCCATCCGGGCCGATGACATATTTTACGCGCGGTCGAACCATTTCGGTCATAGTACTCTCTACCTGAACTCAAGACCCGTCACACAAGCTACTGCGCCGGCTTTAAAATTTGCCTAAACACATGGTAAGCATACGGTAACGGACATGAATCCCGCGTTAGGAATTTGTCGCCGATTTGTTTCAAATTGCGTCGACCCCAGTGGCAAAACTCCGGAAAACCGCGGCCTGGCTTCCATCGGCGACCGTTAACCTTCGGGCTGGCAGCATGCCGATCCTTGACCTATATTCGCCGCATTGGCATGTAATCGGCCACGCTCAGAGACAAAGAAGATCAAGCAAATGAACAGCCTCGACCTGCCCGGACGCCCGCAGGACTGCCGAATCGTGGTGGCGATGTCAGGCGGTGTGGACTCCTCCGTCGTTGCCGGCATCCTCGCCAAACAGGGCTATGACGTCGTTGGCGTCACGCTGCAGCTCTATGATCATGGCGAGGCCGCGCACCGCCCCGGCTCCTGTTGCGCCGGTCAGGACATTGACGACGCACGTCGTGTGGCCGAGACGCTGGGCATTCCTCACTATGTGCTGAATTACGAGCAGCGCTTTCGCGAGGCCGTGATCGACCCCTTCGCTCAAAGCTATGTCGCCGGTGAAACGCCGATCCCCTGCGTTTCGTGCAATCAGACCGTGAAATTCGCCGACCTTCTGGAAACGGCACGGGACCTTGGCGCCGACGCGCTCGCTACCGGGCACTATATCCGCAGCCGCGCGAATGGTGCCCACCGCGCGCTCACGCGGCCGGTGGATGCTGATCGCGACCAGAGCTATTTCCTTTTCGCCACCACTCAGGAGCAGATCGACTATCTGCGTTTCCCGCTGGGCGGACTCTCCAAGCCTGATGTGCGTGCCATCGCCGAAGAAATGGGCCTGAGCGTCGCCGCCAAGCAGGACAGCCAGGACATCTGCTTCGTACCACGCGGCAAATATTCGGACATTATCAGCAAGCTGAAGCCCGAGGCCGCGACGCCGGGTGAGATCGTGCATCTGGACGGGCGCAAACTCGGCCGCCACGACGGCGTGATGCATTACACCATCGGCCAGAGGCGCGGTATCGGCGTCGCCACGGGAGAACCGCTCTACGTCGTGCACCTGGATGCCGAGAATGCGCGTGTCATTGTTGGCCCGCGAGAGGCGCTGGAAACGCACAAGGTGTTCTTGCGGCAGGTGAACTGGCTCGGCGATGGTCCGCTCGACGAATTGCCCGCAGATGGGATGGAGGTCTTTGCCAAGGTTCGTTCGACGCGCCCGCCGCGCCCTGCCGTGCTGCATCACGCAGACGGCAAGACCTGGGTTGAACTCACCGAGGGCGAAGCCGGCGTCGCTCCCGGACAGGCCTGCGTGCTTTACTCCGATGACGGCAATGAGGCCCGCGTCTTTGGTGGTGGCTTCATTGAGCGTTCGGAGAGAGGGCAGGAAGCGGAAGCACAGCTCACGCGTCTGGCAGCAGCCGCACCCAGCGCGTAAAGGTCGCCCTGCTCACCCGCGGCAGTCTCAGCCTTCAAAGAGCGGGCGCTTTTGCTGGAAAATCGATGGTCAAGCGGCAGGAAACTCAGGCTGGCTGACCAGACGCGTCAGCCATGCATTACAGAACCGGCCGTCAGAATGCGCAGAACCTCAATGGCCTCTTCGCCCGTTGTGCGCGGCTCGCTTCTTGTTTCGATACAGTCGAGAAAATGCTGCAGCTCACGCGTCAGCGGCATCCCCTCTTCCACATCCACATAGGTTGGCTCATTGGTGGTGAACGCCCAATGGCCGCTGTCCTGCCAGACTGCATGGCGATAGACGGCGAGCTTGCGCCCCCATGGCTCCACATCATCGAACACCGCCATCGCCTTGTCGCCGACAACCGTCAGGCGGCGCTCACGATAGGGGTTGAGCCGCGAGGTGAAGAGGTGGCTGCGCAGACCGCCAGGAAAGCGCATGTGGAGATGCGCGAAATCGCTCAGGTGATCGAGGAGCGCCGCGCCCTCGCCGCGCACTTCTTCGGGAGCCGCTCCCGTCAGCGCCAGGATCATCGACAGATCGTGTGGGGCAAGATCCCACAGGGCGTCGTTCTCGGTGTGAAACTTGCCAAGCCCCAGCCGGTGGGAATGGATATAGCGGATCTCACCAAGGTCGCCCTGGTCGATCAGCGACTTCAGTTTCTCGAAAGCCGGATGAAAGCGCAGCACATGGCCAACCATGATGATGCGCCCTGTTTCACGCGCCACGGAAACCGAGCGCTCGGCATCCTCGACAGTCAGTGCTATGGGTTTTTCAACCAGAACATCCTTGCCCGAACGCATGGCACGGATGGCGTATTCGGCGTGAAACTGCGGCGGCAGAGCCAGCACGATCGCATCGATCTCGGCATGCTCGAAGAGTGCGTCGGGTGAGATCGCCACGCATTCATGTTCACTGGCAAAGCCTTCAGCCCGCGCCTCATTGGCATCAGACACGGCAGCCAGCACTCCCAGAGACTTAAGCGTGCGAATGTGGTTCGAGCCCCAATAGCCACATCCGAGTACGGCAATACGCGGTTTCATAAAATCCTTCGCCCAAGATTTTGGCGCAGAAAACACATACAGACGCGGCCCTCGCGACTCAACCCTGCCCGTGAAATCCCGCCGATTTCTTCAGGGAAATCGTAAGCCTGGACAAATTCCCCCAAGAAACGGTGAAGCCCGCTTGACACGACAGACACCGCCCCCTTATATCCGCGCGTCTTCGTGAGGCACCGAACCGGTTTTGAAACGGTTTCCCCGGCCTCCAGGCGGCGGAGTAGCTCAGTCGGTTAGAGCAGAGGAATCATAATCCTTGTGTCGGGGGTTCGAATCCCTCCTCCGCTACCAACGTTCCCCCCGAACCCGATCTAGGTGTGCTTTACGTCCAAGGCGGCCTACCGCTACCATCACTCACAAGCCCTTTCGGATAGACAACCGGTGTCCCGCTCCCTCGTGCAGGACTAGAGCCTTTCGGCAAGCCGAAGCGTCACCATGTAGCCGGCCCAGGCTGACGCGCCCGTCAGTGCAGTCCCCCACGCCATATCGACGATGGTTACCGCCACGGACCAGTTTTTCACCGTTGCCAGATTGGTCATGTCATAGGTTCCGTAGGCGATCAGACCAAGAAGCGCACCGGCGATAAGAGCACTGGTTGCCGTGCCGTTGCCAAGGGCGGGGGCGACGGCGAAGTAGACGATGCCCGCCACGTATACGCAGTAGAAAAGCCCGGCGGCGGCAAGGTTTGGCTGATCAAGAAGCAAGTGCCCCATCCGATCGCGGTAGAAGCCCGTAGCCACACGCGACAGCCAGACATAATCCAGCCCGAAGAAGACCATGGCCGTGGCGAGATATGCGATGATGTAGGTCATTGAATGCTCCGATACCTGGAAAGTCGCGCGCGATCAGATTCCGAGGATCGGCTGAACGGCGCGCACCAGCCAGCTGCGAAATTTCAAGGGGGCGTCTGTGACGGCAAGGCAAATGCAATCCTCGCCTTCCGTCGCCACCGGCTGATGCTGCAGAGCCTCGTCCGCCTCTTCCAGATCGCCCCGTGCGAATAACGCGTCGCCGTCGTAAAAACTGCCGGAAAGAACGAGCGTTAACTCCCGCCCCCGATGCCCGTGCTCCGGCACCGGCTTGCCCGCTGGAATGCGCAGCAAGCGGACCCTTGTGCTTTTGTCCTCCACCGCAATGGGCAGGTGGTAGGCCCCGCGACCGAGCGGTCGCCATTTCACCGAATCCACGTCACCCCCCACATAAGAACGCAAAGGTTCCGGCAGGACGATAGAGAGGGCGCTCTCCGGATTGCGGCTTGACGGGGGTGTCTCGCCTTGCGCCTTTGCGCTCTCCAGCCGCTGTTTGAGGGCCTTCCAGCTGCGATCCTCATCGGGCAGCGAAGATTGAGGCGCAAGGTCGCTTACCAAAGCTCCACCCGCCATTTCCATCAGCGCAAGGCGGCGCCTGCTCTGTGGACACAAAGCAAGATGGGTGGCAATCGCGATGCGCCAGCCTTCCGAAAGCACGCCGGTGGCATAGTCGAGAAGAAGCTCATCGCTTACCTGATGCTGAATGGTCATGGCCGGTCTCCCAGCGCCGCGCGCAATTTTGAAAAGGCAAGCCGAATGCGCGATTTCACCGTGCCCAGCGGCAGCCCGAGACGTTCCGCGATCTCGCTATGCGAAACCTCCTCGAAGAAGGCCAGTTTCAGAAGGTCGTGCTGCTCGGGAGGAAGGCCGGTCAAGGCGATATGCAGACGTTGTTCTTCGTCTTGTGTTTCGACCGCATCATCGGCTGCAGGCTCTGCTTCCGGCACAAATGCGGGATCGTTGGGATCGAAGTCCGGTTGCCGGCTGCGGCGGTAGCTATCGATGCGCAAGTTGCGGGCGATGGTGAATATCCAGGCACTGGGTGAGCCTTTTGCCGCGTCGAACTGCGCGGCCTTGCGCCAGATCGTTACCATTGTTTCCTGCATCAGTTCTTCCGAGACCTGCGGGTCGCGCACACGCTGCAACATGAAGGCGCGCACCCGAGGTGCGTAGGCACGAAAGATCTGTTCGAAGGCTTCCATATCGCCGCTCGCGCCAACGCGGACGATCAAACGTGCAACATCGTCTTGAGGCGCTGGTCTGGAGATATCTTTCATCAAGCCCCGCAACACCGCTGTGTGATGCCGTGTGGCATGCACGACACCAAACGCTGGAAGCGCCTGTCTGGCAGGCAATGTCGGGCATAGATCGAGATTCATACCCTGAGTTACGACAGTTAGAGCATTCCGGATCACAACAAGCAAAATTTTTTGATGCAGGGAGATCCAAATGGGCTCCGTGTCCGTAGACCTTCATAACATTCATGGAGGGCTTCCCGTTGCTGACAAAAAAACACAGGCCGACTGACAGTCGCGTGGCGGTTATCGGCAGCGGCATTTCCGGGCTTTCGGCTGCCTGGCTCATTTCCCGCTCTCGCCAGGTCACCCTTTATGAAGCGGACGCGCGACCAGGCGGACACGCGAATTCGGTAGATGTAATCACCCCGCGGGGGCCCACGGCGGTCGATACGGGGTTCATCGTCTACAATGACCGCAATTATCCTGAGCTCGTCTCCCTTTTTGAGCATCTTGGCGTTTCCTCCCAGCCCTCAGACATGTCCTTTGCGGCGTCGCTGGATGGCGGCCGGTTCGAATACTCCGGATCCGGGCTCAAAGGGTTGCTTGGTCAGAAAGCAAATGTCCTGCGTCCGGTCTTCTGGCGGATGATCGCCGACATAATCCACTTCTACCGGACGGCCCCATCCATTCTGATCGAACGCGGCAATACGGACGAAACGCTCGGCTCATTTCTTGTACGCGCGGGTTATAGCGACAGCTTCATCAACAACCACCTTCTTCCCATGGGCGCAGCGATCTGGTCGACCACGGCCGCGCAGATGCGTGATTACCCACTCCGCGCCTTTATCGGATTTTTCGAGCGACACGGGCTTCTGACACTCACCAACCGGCCGCAATGGCGCACCGTCACGGGCGGCAGCCGCACTTATGTCGAGCGGCTCCTGAAGAATTTTGAAGGAGAAGTGCGCCTTGCCTCCCCCGTGACAAATGTACGACGCCGGGATCACGGGGTAGAGGTAACCGACGCAACTGGGCATACTGACACATTTGACGACATCGTGATTGCCACTCACGCGGATCAGGCGCTTCGCATGCTCGAAGACCCAAGTGAGGATGAATACCAGCTCCTTGGTGAATTCGCTTACACGCCCAATGAGGCAGTGCTGCACCGGCACACTGGACTTATGCCGAAGCGTCGCAGCGTCTGGTCGAGTTGGAATTACATCGAGGCGGCGCGCCAGCCCGGAGAACGACAGCTCTGTGTCACCTACTGGATGAACCGCTTGCAGAATCTCGATCCGGTCCATCCGCTCTTCGTGACGCTTAACCCAGTCTATGCGGTTCCCGAGCAAGATCAGATTGCCGCCTTTTCCTACACACACCCCCTCTTCGATACGAAAGCGCTCACGGCACAGAAGCAGCTTTGGCGGCTTCAGGGCGTCCGCGGAACCTGGTTCTGCGGTGCCTATTTCGGCAGCGGGTTTCATGAAGACGGCATCCGCTCGGGCCTTAGCGCGGCAGAACAACTGGCCGGCGTTTCTCCGCCCTGGAGAGGCAATCGGCAAGACCAGCCGCTGCCGGTCAGTCAGGACGTTGTCGCGGCAGAATGAGCTGGGTTTCCACCATATATTCCGGAAAGGTCGTCCACCGGCGTCACCGGCCCACGGCACACCATTTGAGCTACCGGGTGTTCGCCCTCTATCTCGATCTCGATGAATTGCCTTGTCTGTCGGAACGCTTGCGGCTGTTCAGCTATAATCGTGCCGGGGTGTTCTCCTTCCACGACACGGATCACGGCAATGGCGTTCCGGGCGGGTTGCGCCACTGGGTCGATGCGCAGATTGAAAAGGCCGGCCTCGATGCCAGGACAATGCGGGTGGGCCTGCTGTGCTATCCAAGGATGTTTGGGTACGTCTTCAATCCTCTGTCCGTGTATTTCTGCAGGGATGAAGAAGGCAATGTGCGTCTCATACTGTACGAGGTGTGCAACACCTTCGGCGAACGGCACACCTATGTGATTCCCGTGGAGAATATGGCTCCGAAGGGCATTCGCCATGCCTGCGACAAGGCACTTTACGTGTCACCCTTCCTGTCAATGAAGTGCCGGTACAACTTCCGCATCCTGCCCCCCACGGAGGATGTGTTGGTCGCAATCAACGAGACAGAGGAAGACGCACCGGTGCTGCACGCCTCCTTTGCAGGACAACGTCGGGACTTGACTGACCGGGCGTTGCTGGGACTCCTTTTAAGCCATCCACTGATGACACTTAAAATCACCGGTGCAATCCATCTCGAGGCGGCACGCCTCTGGCTGAAAAAGATCCCCTTCCACAGGCACACGCCTTCCCCACACCGGGTCACGCAGACCCTGGTCAAACCCGATCAAAAGGCAGATCCTCATGAGTCATATTGAACATGCCTCCAGGCTAAACGCCCAGTCATCGAGCCCCCTGTGGCAGCGCATAGTCTGTCGCTGGGCGGATGCCATCGATTACGGTCAGATCACTCTGCGTTTCCCCGACGGCGGGCGTCACACAGCCGCCGGGACACAGCCAGGCCCAGCCGCCGTGCTTCGCTTCAAGAACGGACGGGCTTTTATGCAGATCCTGACAGGAGGCAGCAACGGTTTTGCACGGGCCTTTCTCGACGGCCACGTCGAAACGCCCGACCTGGACGCCGTCCTCGAATTGGCTCTGGCTAACGAAACACGCTGGCGTGCCGTGTTGGAGAGTTCCTCTCTGATGTCCAAGCTGGACGTGCTGAGGCATCGCCTTCGTCGCAACTCGCGCGCGGGGAGCAGGCGCAACATCGCCTTCCATTACGATCTCGGCAACGAATTCTACAGCCACTGGCTCGACAGGAGCATGACCTATTCGTCAGCGGTCTTCAGCTCGCAAACACAGAGCCTGGAGGACGCCCAGGCTGCCAAATACGATCGCATCATCGATCGCCTGAAGATCGGGCCCGACGATCATGTTCTCGAGATCGGCTGCGGCTGGGGAGGCTTCGCTGAACATGCAATTCGCAAGACGGGTTGCCGTGTGACCGGACTGACACTGTCGCGCGAGCAGGCCAATTTTACCCGGGAAAGGCTTGCGCAAGCTGGATTGTCCGACAGGTCCGAAACCCGTCTGCAAGACTATCGCGATTGCCGCGGCACCTTCTCCAAGATTGTCTCCATCGAAATGTTTGAAGCCGTCGGCGAGGAGAACTGGCCTCTCTATTTCGATCGGATCCGCGCCCTCCTGGCACCGGGTGCGCGTGCTCTTATCCAGGTGATCACGGTGGATGAAAGCCGCTTTGAGATCTATCGACGGAAGGCGGATTTCATCCAGACCTATATTTTTCCCGGTGGCATGCTCCCGTCCCAACGCGCCTTCGAAGATGCCGCTTTCAACGCCGGCCTCACACTCGCTGACCGATATTGTTTCGGGAAGGATTACGCCCGTACATTGACCGAATGGGAAGCGCGCTTCGCACGAGGGTGGGAGGCCATTTCGTCACTCGGATTCGACGAGCGCTTTCGCCGCATGTGGCTTTACTATCTAGCCTATTGCCGGGCAGGCTTCCGCAACGGCCGTATCGATGTGGTTCAATACGAGCTTGCATAACCTGCCACAGTGAGAGGATCAGTCTCCAGCGCGCACAAGCTTGCGGGTAATCATAAAGCGCAGAGCCGCTGGCAGGGCGTGCAACAATTTGATTGCTATCTTCATTTTCCAGGGGAATATGATCTCGTACCGTCCGGATTCGAGCCCTTTTTCGATCGTGTCTGCGGCCTCCTCCGCCGAGATCAGGAATGGCATCGGAAAATCATTGCGCGCCGTCAGCGGCGTATCGACGAAACCGGGATTGATGACGCTCAGCGAAACGTTCCTGCGCTCGGCCTCCGGCTTCATTGCCTCACACAGATTGTTGAGCGCCGCCTTGGTCGCGCCATAGGTTGCGCCACCGGGCAGACCATTGTAGCCCGCCACTGAAGCCATGATGGCGATCTTGCCCCGCCCGCGCTGCATCATCGTTTTCAATAGCGGGTCAAGCGCATTCAAGGTGCCTTGCAGATTGACTGAAATCATCGCCTGCGCGGTTTCTGCCCTGAAGTCGAAAGCACCGTCGCGCTTGTAGGTGCCTGCTGCCAGAACAGCCATGTCGAGCGGTCCGAGGTCATGCTCGATCCGCCCGTGGACGCGCCTGGTCAACGTCATATCGGTAACATCAAGCGGATAAGGGTAGATGCGCCCCGCCTGCTCGGCTGCCAGTTCTTCCAGCGCTTCCACACTTCTGGCACTGGCCGCCACCTGCCATCCGCTGCGCGCCAGGCGCAACGCCAGCGCGCGCCCGATACCAGAACTTGCACCTGTGATCCACACGATACCTTTTGCGGTGTTGCCTGTCATGACGCTCAAACTCCTCTGTTGCCAGAGACTACGCGTCAAAACCAGGGCCGGATCACCCCAGTCGGCGCCTCCCGCCATTTCGCATGCGCGAAAACCCTTTATTCGACCGGATACTGTTTCGCCAGGGCCGCCACGTCATTGTCGGTGAGAAGGTTTGCCTTCATGCCGCGGGTAAGCAGCACCAGACGTGCCGTTGCTTCCAGCTCCTCCATGGCGAAAACCGCTGCTCTCAGATTCTTTGCCGCCACCACCGGGCCATGATTGGCCAAAAGCACGGCTGAATGCTTGCCTGCAAGGCCCCTCACCGCCTCACCCATGGCTGCATCTCCGGGCATGAAATAGGGAAGAAGCTTCACCTTGCCGAGCTGCATGAGTGAATAGGGCGTGATGGGTGGCAGCACATTGTCGGGATCCGTTTCAGGCAGCACCGAGAGCGCCACCGAATGGGTGGAATGCAGATGCACCACCGCGCCGGTCTGGGCCTGACGCGTTTCGTAAAAGGCTGAATGGAGAGGCACCTCCTTTGTCGGGAGGTCGCCGTCAATATGTTTGAATGATCCATCGAGACGGGAAATGCGGGCCGGATCCAGCATGCCGAGCGAAGACCCGGTTGGGGTTACGAGCAAACTGCCATCAGAAAGCCGGGCCGATATGTTGCCGGTGGACCCATGGGTCAGGCCGCGGTCATAGAGAGATTTCGCCAAAAGCGCAATTTCATCCCGCAGGCGTGTCTCTTCACTCATGCATTTGCTCCAAGAATTCGTGCTGCCTTGATGAAAAAGTCCTGTCCTCCGAAATTGCCGGATTTCAAAGCCAGTCTCAGCGATCTTCCAACCACCTGAAGCGCTGGAACACCTGGGTCGATTTCCGGCCCGATCTCGAACGCCTCGACCTCCAACGCCGACACGATCGCCCCCGAGGTTTCGCCCCCGGCGGATATGATGATGTCCACTCCCCGCTCTGCGAGAATACGCGCGGTCTCTGCAAATAGCTGCTCGATGGCCTGCGCCACCGTGTCCCGGCCAAACCGGCGCTGGTTCTCCAAAACCGTTTCCGGACCAGCGGAAGAATAGGCGAGCGGAACACCCTCTTGTTCGATCAGCCATTCAGCCAGGGATTCCGCGTTGACCCGCTTTTCAAGCACTTCGGCAGCGGCAATCTCGTATGCGGGCTGGCCTGCCCTGCGGTGCGCCTCCACCTGACCGCATGTGGCACGGGAGACAGAGCCCGCCAGTGCCACGGCCTTCGATGCCATCGGCGCGAACCCTTCCGCGCGGTCGAGCCGGGCGGGACGGCAGCCGAAATTCTCTGGAAGACCAAGAGCAATCCCTGAGCCGCCGGTCACAAGCGGGAGATCGGCCACCGCCCTGCCGATCTCCACCAGATGTGCATCGCTGACCGCGTCGACAATGATGAACGGCCGCCCCGCCTCGAACTCCCGCGTGATGGCGCGTCGAATGGCTTCATGCCCGGCCAACACATCCCCGATAGCCACATGGCCGACGGGCTTTTTTGTCTGCGACGCCAACACCCGGCGCAGATCCGCATCCCGCATCGGCGTCAATGGGTGATTTTCCATTCCGGATTCATTGAGTAGCCGGCCATGGACAAACAGGTGACCCTGATAAATGGAGCGGCCTGTCGCGGGAAAGGCCGGGCAGAATATCACCGGTCCCGCCTCCAGCGCCTCACTCAGCGCCTCCGCAACAGGGCCGATATTACCTTCAGACGTTGAATCGAAAGTGGAGCAGTATTTGAAGAAGAATTGACTGCAACCCTGATCGCGCAGCCAGTTCAACGCTTCCAGAGACTGTCGGACAGCCTCATCGGCGGGTACTGTCCGCGTCTTCAGGGAAACGATGCCCGCCTCCACATCCGGTGCGGCGAGTGAACTGGGGAGCCCACAATATTGAACGACCCGCATTCCGGCTTTGGCAAGCGTGTTTCCAAGGTCAGACGATCCGGTAAAGTCGTCCCCGATACAGCCAAGCTTCATTTATGCCTGCCCCGTGTGTTGGACAAAGTTGAAGCCCTCCCTGGGCCCCGTTTGCTCGCCAGCTTTCCATTTTCTGCGACCTTGGGAAAGAGGGGCCGGGCGGGTTGTCCATCTCCGCGCTGGGGGCACCCCGGCACTGTGTGCAGATACGTGGCGATCATCCCGACGACAATCATCCGCTTGTTGCCGCCATCCGCTTGTTGCGCCCATGACCGAGCGCGATTGTCTCTCTCTCTCTTGCAGACTTTGCACGAGCCCTTTCGGAGCAATGCCCCTGCCAATGTCAGCTGAGAAGTGACGTTTCAAACCGAACCCGTCTGCCTTGCAATGGCGCCCGGGGGTCCCAGTAGTTTGGCACCGGTGTCGTGCCCGCGGTGCAAAGCGCACTCAGAAATGCTTCGTCGTCAGCATCGTAAGGTGCTTTTGCCGCTTTGAGGTAGGCATTGAGCTGATCGACAGTACGCGGGCCGATCAGCACGCTTTTAACGGCGTCGTTGGCCAGCACCCATTGGAGGGCGAGATGCGCCGGCGCGACCCTCTTCTGATCGGCATACACGGCCACCCTCCCCGCGAGTTCCAGTGTTGCGGGGTGAAACTCCGTTTCCAGCATGCGGTTATCCCCACGCGCCGCACGCGAACCCTCGGGCGTGCCCGAACGATATTTGCCCGTGAGCACGCCTCGCGCAAGTGGTGAATAGGGAACAACACCAATGTCAAAATGGCGGCACACCGGCAGATAGTCTGCCTCCGCAGTCCGGTTGAGCACGTGATAACAGGGCTGCGCAGCAACCGGTCTCGCGACCCTGAACCTGTCAGCCAGATGCACGAGTTCAACGATCTTCCATGGTCGGAAATTTGACACACCCCAAGCGCGAATGGCGCCGCTGGTCAGAAGTTCGCCCATCGCTCCGACAATCTCATCGAGCGGCGTGGAGTTGTCGTCATGGTGCAGGTAATAGAGATCGACCGTTTCCCGCTTCAGCCGCTCCCGCGACAGTTCTGCCGCTTGGAGAATCCACGCAGGCGAGAGACCGCCACTTCCTTGAAACCCCGGCAGTGGATTACCGCATTTCGTGGCGACGTAAACCGGCAGATCGCGCTGGCTCAGAAGCCTTCCTAGAATGGCTTCAGATCGAGTTCCCGCATAGGAATCCGCTGTATCGATGAAATTGCCGCCAGCAGCAAGATAACAGTCGAGGATGGCTGAGGATGTCTCCTCATCAGCCTGGTCCCCGAACATCATCGTGCCAAGACAAAGGCGCGAGACCTCCGGGCCATACGGTCCAAGCTTCGTGGCCGTCAATGGCATGCCTCGCCGCTCCCGTTCAGAACCTTCTTTTTATACACCGATCCAGACGCTGCCCCCACGGCCGGACGCTGAAGTTCGCCCTCTGGAGTCCAGCTTCAACGACACTTGGTGGCACGGGAGCTCATAGTGCATCTTTGACCAGAGGCAGCAAGTCTGCACGCGTTGCCTTGGGGCTACCACACATTCTGGCGGTAGCCCCCAGACCTTGTCAAAGGAAGAGATCTGCGATGATTGCCGATCCGACATATGTGCCCGTCATCACGAACACGGCCACGATGAAGAGTTTCCAGCCCGAGGACTTGGCGATTGAAATTTCGCGCCGGGTGATCGCGATGCCCGCATAAGCCAGACATGGCGTGGCAAGCGTGAGAAAATTCACGTGGCTCACCTTGTCCAGAACCCAGGCACTGCCGGGTGTCCAGGGCAAGGTTGCGAGGATGCCCACGAGTGATATCCAGGCGACCGATGGCAGGTTGATTGGAACGACATGTGTCAGAACCAGGCCAACCATCGCGATGACGTAAAGGACGGCAAGGCCGACCAGCCCCTGAATGACCGTGGCGTCTGTCGCAACCGTATTCCCCACCAGAGCGATGAGGGACACGGCGGCCAGCAGCACGGCATGCTGCCCGAGATCGGGCTTCGTGTTTGCTTCGTAGTCGACGGGAAGTTCAGCAGTGCTCATGATCATTCTCCGGCGTTGCTGGCTGCGGGCTCTTTGCGGCCCAGAAGGTCGTAGAGTTTCTCAGTCACCGGCAGGGCCACAAAGATGCACAGGTAAAGACCCGTTGCATATGTCAGCACATTGCTGGCCCCGGCGAGGGCGAGAATCTGCTCCTCCATCGCCGGTACGGCGTGAGACAACGCACCGGAACAGGCCGCCATCATCGAGCC
Organism: Nitratireductor sp.; assembly: GCF_017794765.1. Classification (GTDB taxonomy): domain Bacteria; phylum Pseudomonadota; class Alphaproteobacteria; order Rhizobiales; family Rhizobiaceae; genus Nitratireductor. The sequence continues at coordinate 3,391,524 of NZ_CP051236.1, forward strand.
TGACCCGATGCCGCACGCCATGGCCAGAGCCTCGATGCTGAACCAGCCGGAGGTCGCCAGAAGCGACGCGAGAATGGCGAAGATGAACGTCCCGAAAAGTGTACCGATGACATAGACGCCCATGACACCGGCACCCTCGGCGGATTTCAGCCCGTATTTGTCGGCGATGATCGCGATGTTCGGTTCACGGGCGACGGAGAAAGTGGCTCCCACCGCTTCCCGCCCCATGCCGAGCACCAGCACGGCAACCGGGAAAGCAAGCAGAATCGTGCCCAGATTGCCGAGCTCCTGCAAAATCAGCGCCGGCCCCGCGGCAATGATCTTCTCCATCGACGGCCCAATGATCGTGCCGAACTTGGCGATGAACGGCATGATCGCGATCACGATCAGCGGTGATGCAGCACGGACCTCGCGCTGTCCCATCCAGCCTTCAGCCTTGCGAATGACGTTGGGATTGAGAATTAGCCCCATCACGAAGGCGTAAAGCAGCGGCAGAAGCAGGATCGAACCAATGCCGATCGGCACGGCGATCACGCCGATGGCCTCTGCGATGACGGTGATGACCAGCACGCTCAGATGAAGGCGCCAGTCCAGCAGTATGTCTTTCGTCTTCTCCATAGAGATCCCCTCTCGTAAGCCCGCCCCATTCTTAACGCGGGCCGGGATGGAACAAAGGGCGGCCCCGAGGGACCGCCCATGCGGTTCAGCCCGGCGCGTAACCGAAGCCGATGGTCGGATCGGCTGCGGTTTCGACCCAGACTGATTTCGTAGTCGTATAGGCGGCAAGCGCCTCCCGGCCGGAAGAACGCCCATAGCCCGACTGGCCAAAGCCGCCGAAAGGCGACATCACATGGATTGTCTTGTAGCTGTTGATCCAGAAAGTGCCAGCGCGAACTGTTGCTGCAACGCGGTGTGCACGTCCCACATCCCGTGTCCAGACCGCGCCCGCGAGCCCATAGGGCGTGTCGTTGGCAAGCGCCACTGCTTCTTCCTCCTCCTCGAAGGAAAGAACGGACAGAACGGGGCCAAACACCTCCTCACGCGCGATCTCCATCTCGCGAGATACCTGGTCGAGAACTGTCGGAGCATAGAAAAATCCGTCGGTATCACCCAGGGCCTCCGGCTTTCCGCCGCCGGTTGCCAGATGCGCACCTTCTGAAACGGCGGCGCGCACCATAGTGTCCACCTTGTTCCACTGGCGGGCATTGTTGACCGGGCCGATCTGCGTGGCCGGATCGAGCGGCATGCCGACTGGAATTCGGGCGCTGGCCTTCGCCAGTTTTTCAACCATCTCCGCGTGCACGCTGCGGTGAACCAGAAGCCGGGAACCAGCCACGCAGCTTTGACCGCACGCGGCGAAGATTGCCGCCTGCGCACCGACCACGGCACGGTCGATATCCGCATCGGCAAACACGATGTTGGCGGATTTCCCGCCCAGTTCCAGGATTGAAGGGATGAGACGCCGCGCCGCGGCGGATGCGATCGCCGCACCGCCCGCAGCTGAGCCGACGAAGACGACCAGACCCGTCGCGGGGTGTTCGATCATCTTCTGGCCGGCCGTCGGCCCCTGCCCTGCAATCACGTTGACGAGCCCCTTCGGCGCACCTGCCTTGACACACAGGGCAGCGATGACGAGCGAGCTCAACGGCGTTAGCTCGGAAGGTTTCAGCATCACCGCATTGCCCGCACAGATCGCCGGTGCAACCTGCCAGCAACAGGTGAAAAGCGGCGCATTCCAGGGGGTGATCTGGGTAACCACACCGATGGGCTCGTGGCGGGTGTAATTGAGATGGCTTGACGGTACCGGGATCACGTCGCCGCTGATCTTGTCGCACCAGCCCGCATAATACTCGAACATCTCGGCCATGCGAGCCGGCTCGCCGGCGGCATCGCGGATGGGACGGCCGGCCGAGATCGCCTCAAGACGGGAAAGCGGCTCCGCATGTGCGCGGATCTCGCGTGCGATCTCGAACATGATGCGCCCGCGTTCTGACGCTGTCTTGCCCCACCATTCACGCTGCGCAGCAACTGCCGCTTCGGCAGCTACGTCCACCACGGCTGCACCGGCATCTAAGAACTCCGCAAAGGCCTTGCCGGTGGCCGGATCGGTCAGCTCAAGGCCCTCGCCATCACCCGACATCAACCGTCCGGCAACGTGATTTTGCACCTCGGCGCTGCCGAGCAGTTCGGTCAACAACCGCGCGACTTCCGTGCGTGTGTCGCTTACGGGGATCATGTCGTCAGCCATCCGTTTTCTCTTCCGTACCGGCCGCAACACGGCCAAGCAGCATAAAATCCTGATCGTCGGCAATGCCCGAGCTTTCCTCGGACCACAGTTTCGCGACCAATTCCGAGACTGGCATGGGACAGCCGCTGTCCCGCGCCAGTTCAAGCGCCAGTCTCACATCCTTGCGCATCAGACCTGCAGAAAAACCGCTGTCGAAACTGCCGGTCAAAACCCAATTGGGAAAATGAACCTCGCTTAGCGCGCTCCGCCCCGTGGCGCTGTTGATGACGGAAAGCGCGTCCCGGGCCGGAAGGCCCGATGCCTCTGCAAGCCGCAGCCCTTCCGCCGTGGTGAGCATATGGCAGGCCACCAGCATATTGTTGACGAGCTTCGCGATATTGCCGGCCCCGCTCGGCCCGACATGGATCACCTTGGAAGCAAGCGCATCCAGAACCGGTTTGGCCTGCGCGACCCACTGCGCATCGCCGCCCAGCATCACCGAAAGGGAACCGCTTGCCGCCCCCTGCGGACCGCCACTGACGGGCGCATCAAGAAAACCGTGGCCGATCTCGGAGAGTTTCGCCGCCAGTCTGCGGCTCACCGCCGCTTCAGACGTCGACGTGTCGATGATGATCTTCGGAGAATTGAATGCACCTGCGGCCAATCCGGCCTCAATCGTCGATTCCACATGGCTGGCAAGGGGCAATGAGAGGACAATCACGTCACATGCCTCGATCACCCCGGCCGGAGCCCCATGCGCAGTAATGCCGGCTTCTTTGGCTCTTGCCATGGCCCGCGGCGCAAGGTCAAAAGCTGTCACGGAAAAGCCATTGGCCAGAAGAGAGCGGGCCATGCCCATTCCCATAGCTCCAAGACCGATCACGCCGACCGACTGCGTCATGCCACCTCCCATGCACTTGGTGTTCATGACACTGCGGTGACAGAGTGTTGTTGAGTAGACATCGATTCAGGCACGTAGCGTTGCTATTTTAGCAACACAAGATGCACTATTCACGGAATGCCGACATGTTCGCGGCCAGATACTCGACCGTTATTGACGAAGACTGCGGCAAGCGACGGCGGGCCCGCACCATAAGGTGCGCACTGACATGCCGCAGGCTTTCCTCGTCGAGCTCGACAATCGCGACCTCACCCCGTTCTGCCTGTATGGAGACGGAGAAGCGTGGAAGGAAGCTTCCGCCCATGCCCGCGCCCACATATCGAATCAAAGCGGCGATGGAGGAGGTCTCCACCTGGGGCCGCAACGCAAGCCCAAGATCGCCGGCTGCACGCGCAACCAGTGCCCTGATGCCATGGCGGGCATCGAGGATGGCAAAGGGATGATCAAGCATTTCAGCAAGCCGTACGGACCGTCGTTCAGCGAGCGGAGAATGAACCGGGACCACACCGCAGAGCGGTTGTCTTGCAAGCGCCACTGCCCGTGTTGCTTCCATAGGGACAGGATTGTAGGCGATACCCAGATCCGCGTCCCCTTCAACCACCTGGCGCTGAATTTCCTCGGTTCCGGCAATGTTGATGCGAAACCTGAGATGAGGATGGTTCTCCGCGAGCGGGGCGAGGCCGTTCTGCATCAGATCTGCAGCAAATCCCTCGCCGACGGCGATACGCACCACCTGCCCGCCCGAAGCTGTGAACTTGCCGAGCTGGTCGAGCAGAAACGTCTCTTCATCCTGCCGAACGAGTGCATGCTCACGCACCAGCCGCCCTGCATCCGTCAGCACGATGCCCTGTGCGCTGCGTTCCACGAGACCAACACCCAGCCGCGCTTCGGCTTCGGCCAGCTTGCGGCTGATCGCCGAGGGCGCAACATTCAGCCGTTCGGCGGCACGACGGATCGACCCCTCGCGGGCAACGACCAGGAACGCCCGCAAGAAGCGGCTGTCCAGAGCGTCCATCAGACAGAAAGAGCCCGCCGGACCAACCGCACCCAGAATTCGGCGCCCGTTGGCAGCACTTCGTCGTTGAAATCAAACCGGGGCGAGTGGAGCCCGGGGTTTTCGCCCTGGCGCGCCGCGCCCAGCCAGATATACGCGCCGGGCTTTTCGTTCAGCATGAAAGCGAAATCCTCGGACGCCATGCTTGGCCCGGCCTCTCCCGCATCGAGACCCATGGCCTCCCCCACACGCCTCGCAAGCCCCGCCTCGGCCGCGCTGTTGACCGTCGCAGGATAGCGTCGCTGATAATCGATGTTTGCCCGGCAGCCATGGGCTGCAGCAATGCCATGGACCACCTCGGCCAGCCTGGTTTCGATCTCGTCCCCTGCGTCAGACTGGAACCAGCGGGTCGTTCCACAAACGACCGCACGGTCGGGGCAAACGTTGAATGCAGAGCCGGTGTGAATCTGCGTTACCGAGACGACGCCCGGCACGAGCGGAGACAACCGCCGCGCCGGTAATTCCTGCAGTGCTGTGGCGACGCGTGCTGCGGCGGCCACCACGCCATCGCTCTGCTCAGGCATCGCGCCGTGTCCGCCACGTCCCTCGATGGTGATCTCGAAAATCGCGAAGGCTGCCATCATCTCCCCGTCACGGGCGACAAGTCGTCCGGGAGCGAGACCCGGCCAATTGTGAATCCCGAAAACCCTGTCGCACGGATACTGGCGAAAAAGCCCCTCCTCGATCATCACGCGCGCACCACCATCGTTTTCTTCAGCCGGCTGAAAAATCAGGGTCACGTTTCCGCCGGTCACACCTTCAGCCGCCATCTGACGCGCGGCCAGAAGCAACATCGCCGTGTGTCCGTCATGCCCGCAGGCGTGCATCTTGCCAGGGTGGCTCGAAGCGTACTCCAGTCCTGTTGTTTCTTCGATGGGCAGCGCATCAATATCCGCCCGCAGACCAATCGATGCCCCCCCGTCACCCAACCGCGCAACCACGCCAGTCTTCGCAAGCCCTGTTTGAACCTGCCAGCCCCAGCCCTCCAGTAAACCGGCGATCAGCTTCGAAGTACGCTCTTCCTGAAATCCCAGTTCGGGATGACGATGCAGGTCACGACGCCACGCAATGGCTTCGTCAATGTGAGCGCTTTCGAACATTGTCCACCCTTTCCGGACTGTCTGTTGAACGCCGCCGATGGCCGCGCGCACGACAGCACGTGAAAGAGACGCCCTGAATTGTCAAGAACGGGACACCGCTCACCCTTTGGTCAAATCGGCAGGGATACCCATCCAAAGCCACCGCACCGCTATCCGCCCCCCGGTTGCGCGTTTTTCAGCCGCTCAAAGCGCGATCATAGGTTTCCACGGTTTTGCGGGCCCTCGCTCTGACTGTATCAACGGCATCACCGGGTCGATAAAGTCCCGTCCCCAGACCGAAAGCGCGCACGCCGATCCCGAAATACTCGGCCAGTGTCGCATCGGAAACACCGCCCACGGCACACACCACAGCGTCCCTCGGCAGAATAGCCTTGATAGCGGCAATGCCGGACACGCCAAGCGCGGACGCCGGGAAAAACTTGAGCGCCGAAGCCCCGCATTTGTGCGCAAGAAGGGCTTCGCTGGGTGTGAAAACACCGGGCATGGAGATCATGCCGAGCGCCACACTGCGCCGGATAACCTCGGGGTCCGTATTCGGGCTCACGACCAGCCGGCCGCCGATGTCGTACAACCGCTCGACATCCTCAACGGCGAGCACTGTGCCGGCACCGACGAGCGCACGGTCTTCCGCTATTGCAAGGGCTGTTTCAATGGACTGGAACGGTTCCGGCGAATTCAGCGGGACCTCTATGGACGTGATGCCCTCGTCGATAAGCATCTCAGTCATGGCCGCAACTTCCGAAGGACGAATGCCACGCAGGATCGCTACCAGCGCACGCCTCTCTCCCGGCCAGCTCACATCTCGTTCCGGCATGTCTATCGGCTCCAAATTCGTTTTGCTGATCTGAAAAGCCCTGCCCGCGAGGCTTCTCCCGCATCTTTCGAGACGACCTGGAAACCCTGTTTTTCCAGGGCAACCGAATACAGCGCATTGACCGGCTCTGATGCGATCAACGTAACCTTGCCCTCCATACCGAAAAGCTCTCGCGCGGCAGAAATCTCGCCGCCGATCAAGAGACCGGAAAGATGGGCGGCACCATCGCCGCGAGTTTCCAGACCAAGCAATTGTGCAGCACGGACCCCGAAGAAGCCGGAAAGGGCAGCGTGCTCCTGTACTTCGGTACGTTCCAGTGCGGACCAGAATGCTGCGTCATCTGACGAGACAACGGCTTTTTCCTCGACCGCGTGCTGCAGAATTCCATGTTTCGTGAGCAGCGAGAAAAGCTCTCCGGTCATGAACGTGCTGAAACGCGTGACCACACCGTTTTCAATCTCGACCCATTTGCTATGCGTGCCCGGCATGCATACCAACGCATTGCCGCTCTCGCTCACGACACCCAGCAATTGTGTTTCCTCGCCTCGCATGACGTTCGGTGCCTGCGGGTCGTTCAGAGATAGTCCCGGCAGTATTCGAACATCTCCGGGTACGCCCGGAACCTTGATCGCCCTGTCCGCGAGTGCTGCAAGTTTGGCGGGAACCTCCACATAAGGTGCCTCCAGCCAACCCTGCCTTGCACCCGCCATCCCGCAGATCAACACAGGCGTGCCGGCAGGCGCTTCCACCTTTTCGAGATGAGCGTTGAGGACCGGTTCAAAGCCCGTCTTCGCGCAGTGCATCATGCCTTCCTCGCTCCTGCTGGACGCGACGACGGCCCCCTCGGCATCCAGAAGCCAAAGACGAAAACTGCTCGTGCCCCAGTCAACGGCAGCGCAGTAGGGACGGGATGGGTCGGTCATGAAAGTGAACTCAGGTCGGATGCTGCAAAACGCTCAGGCCACCATCAATAACGAGGCATGCGGCATTCATGAAGGGACATTCGTCGGAGATCATAAAAACCGACGCCATGGCGATCTCGTCAGGCGTTGCGATGCGACCGCCCGGATGCATGGCCATGGTCTCGGCCCGCGCAGCATCCGGATCGGGAAAACTGTTCCAGTAATCCACATTCTTCTGGGTTTCGACATAGCCGGGCGCGATGGCATTCACCCGCACACCCCTGCCCGCATATTCCAGCGCCAGCGCCTTCGTCATGCCCAAGAGGGCATGCTTGGCCACTGGATACGGAAAGGTGTGCGGGATAATTGTGAAACTATGGGTCGAGGCGATGTTGAGGATTGCGCCGCCGCCTCCTTCAATCATGCCAGGCAACAACGAACGGCAACAGTGCCATGCTCCCTTCAGATTAATATCGAAACAGCGCGCCCATTCTTCATCGTCCGTCTCGAGCGGTTTATGAAAAACATTGACACCGGCATTGTTGATAAGCGCGTTGGGTGTCCCGATCGTGTTTCCCGCCATATCCGCCGCCGCCTTGATGGCAGAGGCATCAGAGATATCTGCAACAGCATAGGCTAGCCGCCCCTCGGCCCCACCGAGTTCGTCAACCGTCTGCTCAAGAAGTGTCTCATCCCGGTCCACAAGAAACAGAGAAGCCCCTTCGCGCAGGCAGGCTTCGGCGATCGCCCGGCCTATGCCCTGAGCAGCGCCTGTCAGAAAGATGCGCTTGCCGCTCAACCGTCCCTGTCCAGATGTCATGCGATCTCTCCCGATGTCCAAGGCGCCGCCAAACGTTCCCTGAATGAAAAGCAAATCCAATATCTACAACACGCCATCCTGCATCAGCGTCGCCCGATTGCACTCGACCGCATATTATCGAGCAACACGGCAAGCAACAGGATGAACCCGCGTACCACATATTGATAGAAAGCCTGAATATTCAGAAGATTCATGACGTTTTCTGCAATGCCCATGATCATCACACCGACGATCACACCGGTCATTGTCGCCCGCCCCCCAGCCAGCGACACCCCACCCAGAACGCAGGCCGAAATCACGGAGAGCTCGAGCCCCGTAGCCGCATTCGGCTGCCCGGATGTGATGCGGGAGGCAAGCAGGATGCCGGCCACCGCACAGATGAAGCCCTGCAGCGTGAAAATCCAGATTCGCATCCAGTCGACATTGACACCCGCAAGTCTTGAGGCTTCCGGATTGCCGCCCATGGCAAGCGTGTTCTTGCCGAAAACCGTGCGGTTCAGGACAAAACCGAAAATGACGAAGAGAGCCGCCAACACCCAGATCGGAGTCGGAACACCCAGAAACTTGGAAAGAGCCAGCTGGTAGAACATGGGATCGTCGATACCGACAGCCCGCCCGTCCGACGAGATGAGCGCAAGCCCGCGCACGATCTGCATGGTTGCCAGCGTGGTGATCAGCGCGTTGATGCGAAATTTGGCGATGACCACGCCATTGAAAAGGCCGACCAGCGCGCCCGCAGCCAGCGCGGTCAGAATACCCAGAAAGATGGACCCGGTGGCATTCGACGCCATCACCGCGACCATGCCGCAAAAAGCAACATTGGAGCCGACGGAAAGGTCGAAATCGCGCGCCGCAAGACAAAACATCATCGTACAGGCAATCACACCAACGGTAACAACGGACTGTAAGAGACCGAGCATGTTGCGTTCGGTCAGGAAGTTGGGAACCGTCAGCGACACGAGCGCGAAGGCGAGAATGAAAATTACAAGCAGTCCCTGGTCGCCCAGGATGAGCTTTTTGATGGAAGTCGTCATCGTGAAGCCTCTTAACCGACCGACGCGGCGCTGGCCTCGTCCGGCAGCGCGGCGGCGAGGATGGATTGTTCGTTGAAGTCGGCTCGCTTGATCTCCGCGCTGATGCGCCCTTCGCACATCACGAGGATGCGGTCGCAAATGCCCATCACTTCGGGCAATTCGCTGGAAATGACGACTATGGCCATCCCCTCCTCCGCGAGCTGATAGAGAATGTCGTAGATTTCGGATTTGGCGCCGACATCGATGCCGCGCGTCGGTTCGTCGACGAGTAGAACCCTGACACCCTTTTCCGAGAGCCAGCGGCAAAGAATGACTTTCTGCTGATTCCCGCCGGACAGGTTGATGATGTCCTGCCTGCGCGAGGGTGTGCGCACCCTCAGTTTCTTCAGAAAGGTCTCGGCGACCTGCCCTTCCTGGCGCAGATCAAGCACACCGAACCGTGTCAGATGACGGCGCGAAGAGATAAGGATGTTCTCTTCAAGCGAACGGCCCTGGATGATGCCGTCGAACTTGCGATCCTCGGAGCACAGAACGACCCCCTTGCGGATCGCCTCTGCCGGTTGGCCTGACCCGATGTCCACGCCGCCGACACGCACATGTCCTCCGGCGCGCGGATCGGCACCACTGATCATGCGCAAGAGCTCCGAACGCCCCGCTCCTATAAGGCCGAAGAACCCGAGTATTTCCCCCTTTCGCGCCTCGAAGGAGGCGGGAACGGGCAGCTTCTCGCCATGAACCCCGTCCACCTCCAGCTCGACCGCTCCAACGGGACGCGCGCGCCATCCCCAGATGTCGCTGATTTCGCGCCCAACCATTTCGGAGACGATTTGCTCGCGCGTCACCCCTTCGATCGTTTCGTGATGGGCAGCAAGTCTGCCGTCGCGCAGAACCGTGAGGCTGTCACAGAGGCGGAAGACTTCATCCAGCCGATGGGAAATGTAAAGAATGACGCGGCCATCCTCCCTCAGCCTGTCGATCAGGGTGAAAAGAATTTCGCTCTCACGAGAGGATAGTGAGGAAGTCGGTTCATCCAGCGCGATGACACGCGCATCGAGCATGACGGCTTTCGCGATTTCGACCATCTGGCGTTCGCCGATGGAAAGCTCTGCAACCTTGCGCGTCGGATCGACGGAGATTCCGGCAAGCTGGAGCTTGCGCCGGACATCCTCATACATGGCACTGAAACCGATGACGCCGCCGGTTGCAGGAAACCGTCCAAGGCAGAGGTTCTCAGCGACTGTTAGCCCCGGCACCAGTTGCAATTCCTGATGAATGACAACGACGCCAGCATCGAAGGCATCGCGGGTCGACTGGTAGTTCTGCGTCTCCCCGTCTATGCGCACAGTGCCTTCATCGGCAGCAGCATCGCCGGAAAGAATGCGGATCAGCGTGGATTTCCCGGCGCCGTTCTCGCCCATCAAGCCATGTACCGCGCCTTTGCGAACTCCAAACGAAACATCGGAAAGCGCTTTGACGCCGGGATAACTCTTCGAGATGCCGGAGAATTCGAGATAGGCAGACATGAAGCCGGCTTCCTCCAAAGCATAGCCAGTGTCGGAAACCCGCCAGAAAGGCGGGAAGAGAGCAGCCGGCATGATTGCACGCCGGCTGCATGGAAACCGCCGGCTATTCGATGCCGAGTTCCTTGCGGACATCCTGATAGTTGTCGCGTAGCGCCAAGGCGCCGGACGTCAGGATCAGCTTCTCAGGCTCCTTGCCGTCGACAATCCACTCATGCATGTTGAGTGCGGTCTCATAGCCATGGCGCTTCGGTGAAATGATCACCGTTCCGAAGAAACCCGTTGGCTCGGGCTTCTTGAATTCGTTGATCGCCGAATCTGCGCCACCAATGCCCACACCGATCATGCCATCGGCGCCGATTCCCACGCCTTCCGCAGCGCGCACCGCGCCAAGGACAGCCTCATCGTTGAGTCCGAAAGCAACCCAATGCTTGATGTCCGCATTCTTGTTCAGAACCACGGTCGCTGCATTGAGAGCAGCCTCGGTGTCCGTACGCGCCTGCGGCGCATCAAAGATGTTGGCTTCCGGAAATCCAGCCTCTTTGAGCTTTGCAATCGCGCCCTCGACCCGATCGACTGCTGTCGGAAGCTGATCGTATGAAACCCGGATCGCACCGACCGTGCTCATGTCCCAACCGCGATTCTTGATCTCGGCAACGATGGCTTCACCGGCGGTCTCGCCAATCTTCACGGCCGAAATTCCCATATGCGGCACATCCGCAAGGGGCTCTCCATCGGATCCGACCAGCCTGTCATCGACCGTCATCAGCTTGAGGCCATTAGCGGCAGCCTTGGCGACAATGCCCGGCCCGAGCTTCACGTCAGGCGTACAGATAATGAAGCCCTGAACACCCTGGACACCGAGATTATCGATGGCTGACATGACTTTCTCGCCATCTTCCGCGCCGATTTTGACCAGCGTGAAGCCTTTTTCAGAAGCAGCTATATCAGCAAACTTCCATTCATCCTGAAACCACGGTTCTTCCGGCTGCTTAACCAGAAAACCGATCTTCACTTCATCGGCCAGCGCCGACCCGGCCAGAAGCGTGCCGGCAATCGCAGCCATTGCTGCGGTTTTCAAAAAACGCATGAGAACCTCCCTGTTGCTCTGCGACGCCCTCCTGAGAGCGGGTGAAAATTACGTCCAATTATCATATTAGTCAATTGCATTTGTATGATAAATAATGCTATTGATTTGACAACGAACAAAAGACGGCCATGACTGCCGACAAGAACCCCTCTCGCAGCTTTCCCGGAAAGCCAGCGGGAAAGAGAATGTGGAGGCAACAGGACAGTGACCGTTTCAACCATGGATGCTCCGGCGGGCAAGTCGATCCGTCCACGGGTCCGCCTGTCGGTGGCGCAGTGTCTCGCCCAGGACATATTTTCGGGAAAGTTCGCGGAAGGCTCCAATTTGCCGAGGGAGAACGACCTTTGCGAAGATTACGGCGTCAGCCGCACGGTCATCCGGGAAGCACTGAAAATCCTTCAGGCCAAGGGTCTGGTTGTAAGCCGCCCTCGCATCGGGACCATCGTGTGTCCGCAGGACGAATGGAACATTCTTGACAACCAGGTCCTTGATTGGATTGGCCCCAACCTCGACAGGATGGGGCTGGTCGACTGTATCCTGGAAGCGCGCGGCGCGATTGAGCCGATGGCGGCAGAACTGGCCGCGCGGCGGGCCACGATGCAGGAAATCGCCGATATCGAAGCGGCGTGGCAGGCGATGGCGAAAGCCGGCAACGATATAGAGGCCTTTATCGCCGCTGACACTGTCTTTCATGAGCTCCTTCTGAAAGCCAGCCACAACCGCATTTTCCAGCAGTTCGGCGCTCTTATGGATCCGGCCTTGAACTTCATGCTGTCGACATCGGCGCATTCGGCCGAGAATCTCGAAGAATCGATCGGGCAACATGGGGCGCTGGTCGAGGCGCTACGATTGCGCGACAGCGAAGGCGCACGCAAGCTCGCCCTCGCGCTTATTGCCAAGGCCAAGCACGATGTGAGTGCCGCCCGGTCTGTCAAATCATAACGCAAAAAGACACGTTTTCATGAAGATAACCAAACTCACCACTTTCCTTGTTCCGCCGCGTTGGCTTTTTCTCAAGATTGAAACCGATGAAGGGATTTCCGGCTGGGGCGAACCCGTTCTGGAAGGTCACGCGGCAACGCTCGCAGCCAAGATCGAAGAGTTCTCCGACTTTCTCATCGGTGCCGATCCCATGCGGATCGAAGACATCTGGCACATGCTCTACCGGAACGGATGCTATCGTGGCGGGCCGGTGCTGATGAGCGCCCTGTCAGGCATCGACATGGCGCTCTGGGACATCAAGGGGCAATATTACAACGCTCCCGTTCACGACCTCCTGGGCGGTGCCGTCCGCGACAAGATCCGAAGCTATTGCTGGATCGGCGGCGACCGTCCTTCGGATCTCGTTGCTGGCGCGAAAGACCTGATGAAGCGGGGGTTCGATGCCTGCAAATTCAACGCCTGCGCGGAAATGCAGATCATCGACAGCTACAAGAAGCTCGATGGCGTCGTCCAGCAATTGTCGGATCTGCGTTCTGCCGTCGGGACCGAGATGGACCTCGCTTTCGATTTCCACGGCCGAGTTCACGCCCCGATGTCGAAGCAGTTGCTGAAGGAAATCGAGCATCTCAGACCGATATTCATCGAAGACGCGGTCGATTCCGCTCATATCGGCACGCTGGCCGATCTCTCCCGTCAGACATCCATCCCTCTGTGCATCGGCGAGCGGCTGCATTCGCGCTTCGACTTCAAGCCGGTGTTCGAACAGCGGGCAGCAAGCGTAATCAACCCGGACACCGCACATGTCGGCGGGATCTCCGAAATGCTGCGCATCGCACACTGGGCCGAAGCCTACGATGTGGCCCTTGCACCGCATTGCCCGCTGGGACCGATCGCGCTGGCCGCCTGTCTGCAGGTGGATGCCGTCTGTCACAACGCCTTCATCCAGGAACAGAGCCTTGGCATCCATTACAATGCCACCCAGGACATGGCCGACTATCTCGAGCCGGGTCATGGTTTTGAACTGGAGGACGGCTTTCTGAAAATCCCCAGGGGACCCGGTCTCGGCATTCGGGTGAACGAGGAATTTGTGCGAAAGCAGGCGGAGATCGGGCACCGCTGGCGCGCACCGGTGTGGCGCCACGAGGACGGATCAATTGCCGAATGGTAACCGGGCGCCGATTTCACCGGCAAAACCGATCTCATGGGCAACCACGACCATGGTCATGCCGGCTTCGGCCAGGTCACGCATTACCTGAAGCACCTCCCCCACGAGCTCCGGATCAAGCGCAGGGGTCGGTTCGTCAAAGAGAAGCACCTTGGGTTTCATCACCATGGCGCGGGCGATAGCCACCCGCTGCTGCTGACCGCCCGACAATTCTCGCGCATACCGGTCGATCTTGTCGGAAAGCCCACGCGAGCCAGCAGTTCCGGAGCCTCGGCTTTCACCTGGACGACAGTCAAACGACGCACATGGATGGGCGCTTCAATGAGGTTCTCCATCACCGTCATATGAGAGAACAGGTTGAACGACTGGAACAACATGCCGATCTCAGCTCGCCGCTGGCAGAGTTCGTCGTCCTTCACCTCATAGAGACGGTCACCGCGCAGGTCGTACCCCACGAAAGCGCCATCGACGAGAAGGATCCCACCGGTGAGCTTTTCCAGATGGTTGATGCAGCGCAGAAACGTGCTCTTTCCGGAGCCCGATGGCCCAATGATGCAGGCAACCGAGCCGGTTGGCACATCGAAGTCCACGCCCTTGAGAACTTCAAGCTGGCCGTGAGATTTGCGCACACCGCGGGCGAACACGATGGAGTTCTCCGGCACGCCAAAGCGTGCCCGATTTTCGCCGGGCGTGTTGCTCATGCTGAAAGCTCCTTGGCGCGCGGTCCGAATGCGTTGCGAAGCACGCGCAGAGCCCAAGCATCCGTGCGGGCCCGCCTCACCTATTTCCACCAGATCGGCCAGTATGCGCTTTCCTTCAAGGAAGACCCCGAACAGCGCAAACGCCATGGCCCGATCCATGACAAGGTTCTACTGGCACCACTTGTTCAGGAACCGAACCTGCCAAAAGACTGGCAGGACACGGATGGCAAATAATTCTCCCAACGCCAGATCTCAGTTCCTCGTCTGATCGGCGAGGTCAAGACGTTTCAACACGTCTTTCATGTCGCGAATTTTCCGCGCGGACGTTTGCCGCGCCGCACTGGAGGAAAAGCCGAAGCCAACGATCTCATGATCAACCCCGACTGACACGCTGCAGGAGGCATGAAACGACCGAATACCGGTGGCACGCGCAATCTCGCCCAGATTTTCCGGCTTCAGGCCCGAACCTGCCATGATCTCGATGCGATCGCCCGCATGGGCGCGCATGGCTGCGAGCGCATTCTGCCCCTCCAGAACCGTCGGAGCGCCGCCGGACGACAAAATTCTTTCAAAGCCGAGCAGAACAGCAAGGTCGATTGCCGCCAGCCGATCCTCCACCGTGTCGATGACACGGTGGAGCGTGCGCCCCATGCCCGCACTTGTTTCGCTCAACATTTCAAGAGCATCCTTGTCGAGCACACCCTCGACAGTCGCCACTCCAAGCACAACGCCTGCGAGCCCTGCTTCCCGAGCGGCCGCAATATCATCCTGCATCAGAGTGATCTCCCGCGCATTGAAGCAGAAATCACCCTGACGTGGCCGGATCATCGCGTAGGCGGGCACACCGCATTTGGCTGCCGCCCGCATCAAGCCATGAGAGGGTGTGAGCCCGCCAAGCGGCAATGCCGAACACAACTCAATACGGTCGACCTCACCCTCGACACACGCTTCCACTCCCTCCAGAGTGTCGACACAGACCTCAAGGGTTGCCCGCATCGTGTGCCTCCCTTGCAAAGATCGCAGCCCCGATCAGTGCGCTCTCAACTCCACCCCGTACAGGGACGAGCAATCGGTCCCTGCGTTCTATGAGGCAGCGCTGACGCACCTCGGCATCGAGTGCCTCCAGGAGCAGTTCGTCCTGTGCCAAGCCACCACTGACCGGTACGATGGAAGGGTCGATCATATTGACCATGTTGGCCAGTGCTCCACCGACAATGTCCAGAAACACGTCGACGGTCCGCGTCGCCTGTTCTCCTCCACCGTGCCATTGCGCAAGAATTTCGTAGCTATCACTCTCAAGACCATGAAGGTGCTCGTGCAGTCGTTCGATGCCGCGCGCGGCGCCAAGCGTATCGACACACCCCGTCTGCCCGCACCCGCATTCAATAGCAGGCAGCAGAGTTCCGGTCCGCATCGCACTGGCCGGCCCATGCCCCCACTCTCCAGCATTGCCCGTGGCACCGGTCATCACTTTCCCGTCGATAATGACTGCACCACCAATACCGGTGCCAACAATCGCCGCAAGAACATGCCGGTGCCCCACACCTACCCCCGCCTTGGCCTCGGCAAACGCAAATGCGTTCGCATCGTTCATGACATAAACAGGACGCTCCAGAGTTTCACCAAGATCCCCGGCGAGATTGCGGCCCGTAATGCAGGGAATATTGGCACTGCGCGCCAATCCGGTATGCGGATCGATCACCGCCGCGATCGAGATGCCAACGGGCGTGCTGGCCTCTCCCGCCATCGCCTTCACTGTTTCAAGAAACGCGCCATAATCGTCCGCAGGTGTGACCTGCCGGTGGCGGATGACAGGCTTTTCGTTCTCGCCCATGTCGGCAACAACGGTTTTGGAGCCGCCGATGTCAAAACAGCATGTCATATCAGCCCTTTCGTGTTGGCCGAACTTCGGTGGAGCAGGCCATTTCCTTCTCAGGTCTCCTCCAGAGAGAGTTTGCCCTCGACAAGGAACCGAAAGCGGCCACGACCACATTTGTCGATGACGATACCTGCTCCGCGCTCGCTCAAACGTCGTTGAAGCAACAACAGCCGCGCCTCCAGATTGTCGATGTAGTCGGGCAATCTCAGCGCTGGATCGAGACGGAGTTCCCGATTGGTGAACGCGACACGCCCACTCTGCGCATGTTCCCGCGCAAGCTTCCAGAGGATAGCACCCGCCACGCCACGAATGATGTAGACATCGTCGACAAAGACCGAATTGTCGATCCTGTAATGACGGAGCCGAATGGCCTTGCCACCGGCATCACTTCCTGGAAGAGCCGGCTGCGCGCGCTCGGCAGTCTCGTCTTTCTGCAATAGCGCAACCCGCGCAGACACAAGCTCCGCAATCAGGGTCAGCGCATCCTCTTCGTCATAGCCAAACTGGTTGGGCTCTGTGCTTTCGGCAAACAGCACCCCCATCGTCTGGTCTTCACACAGAATGGGAACGGCAATCTGGCTCTGCGGTGCCTCAAGACCCGGGAAGGCGATGGCATTGGCACATGCCCACTCCAGCCCGGCCGCCCTGGCACTGTCCAGAACGGCAGCGCGATAGGTATATTGCGACGTCATATGCCCAATGCGAATGGGAACGCGCTGTGCGGCTGCGACCCCGATCACGCCATCCCCGAGGCCAACTTCGGAACCGATGCCGGAGAAGGGATAGCCACGCGAACTGACCGTGTAGAGGCGGTTGGAGATCTGGTCGAGCATCAACACCATGGCGTGCTCGATCCCGAAATGCTGCTGCAGACAGGCGAGCAGCGTATCGAACAATTCCCCCATCTCAGAGGCTCGTGAAAACTGCTCGCAGCTACGCCGTGCGGCCGCCAGTGCATTGCGCTTCGTGGGCCGGGCCATCACCTCGCTTGCGACCGGCTCTATCTCACGCACACGAAAAACATCGGAACCAAGCAGACGGAAAACATCCTGCATGCCGCTATGCGAGGCAATTCCTGCAAGCTTGGCACGCATGATCTCAAACAGTGGACCGCTCGTCTGCGTTTCCAGATATTCCAGCGTGAGGCGATACTGCGCATTCGTATCCGGGTCGACAACAGTGACGGAAGCCAGTCTGGTCGCGAGCAGATTGCGGCGGGTCTTGTTGAAGAACTGATAGGACAGTGCAACGTGATCGGGATCGACATACTGCACATGTGAAATCAAAGATACATTGGGGATACCGTCAACGTCAGCCGTGGCAAGTATCGAAGGAACGATGCCCTCAAGCGCGTTGCGTATCTCGGGAAGCCTAAGTGTCATCATTTGCGCAGTTCCGCCCCAGCCCCCGGTCCCGGGGTCTGCACAAACGCGGCAACTGGATCAAAATCGAGCGCGACGAGATCGCCCACGTCGACCGCACAATACGCTTCGGTGAAGCTGCGGGCATAATCCACATCGCGAAGTTCCTGCTCGAGTCCAGCCAACTGCTCCACCGCAGCCTGCCTGTCGCTCAATGAGGGTTCACCAGTGGCAGCGTTGATCCCCTTGATCTGGATGGATCGATGGGTAAGCGGTTGACTGAAGGTGACAGCGACCGGAGCGCCCCGATCCGCTGCGGCAAGTAGCGCATGACTGCTTCTGCGCAACAGGAGGATGCGCATGCGCCCGTCTTCCAGGACACGACACGCGCAACCCTGACCGCTCAGTGGAACATTGCCCCTGCCCCCGACCGCGATAATCACACTGACACCGCTCTGACAGAACTCAGCAAGTTCAGCCGTCAGAACGCTGCCCGAACCAAGATCGTCCTTGCAGGCGCTGAGCGCCTCCAACTCGGCTTCAGGAGAATGAGGGCGCTGGGCGCGCGGCATGTCTGGTTTCGCTTTCCCTGGATCGCTTGAGGGATGCAGGCCCATCCCGACGCGCATGAAGGCTATTTAGCATTTTTTTATGATCTCTTGCAGCTAGATTTAGCAGGCTCCGGAAATCCCGGTGAACTATTCGACTGGTCATTCGCTGCCGCGTTCATGGCAACGTCAGCAGCGATCAACCCGAAGCAACCGCAAGGAAGAAGCGCGAAGACGGACGCCAAAACTTGGCGCGGGGATACGCCGATACGGGAACGGGTCTGAACCCTTCCCTGACCACCGCCCCCGAATGTCTGAGCGCTGGTTCCAAGCTGTTGTGTGCGGAGTAGCGGCCAAAGACGGTGCGTCTCTCCCGCATGGGACACCGAAATAGTTCAACCAGGATAAGCAAGATGAATTATCTCATTCGTCCAGAAACGGATTTATCCGACGCGGCAGGGCTTCGCCTGAAGCCGCTTCTGACGCAGGTTAAGGGCAAGCCCATCCGACCTTCGGATGCTGAATATGAGCAGGCTCGGATACTCGCGAACAACAACTGGGACCACCAACCCGCATTGATCATGCGGGTGGCCGACGTACACGATGTGGCGCTCACCCTACGCTTTGCCCGGGAACAGGGCATCGAAATAGCGGTTCGAAGCGGGGGACACTCCACATGCGGCCATGGCTCCTGTTCCGGCGGCATCGTGATCGATCTGCGCGACCTGAACGCGCTTGAATTCGCACAGGATCAAAGCTGGGTCTGGGCTGGCGCCGGGCTCACGGCTGGCGAGGTTACTGCCGAGGTCGAAAAGCGCAAGCTTATCGTTGGTTTTGGGGACGCGGCCACGGTCGGCATTGGTGGGCTCACGCTCGGTGGCGGCATAGGATACATGGTCCGCAAGCACGGCCTGACAATCGATTCCGTCCTTGCCTTCGAGGTGGTTACAGCCGCAGGTGAAGTCCTGATTGCTGACGCCGACAATCATCCTGACCTGTTCTGGGCCCTCAGAGGCGGCGGCGGCAATTTCGGTGTCGTGACACGCTTCAAATACCGACTTCATCCACTTCCCGACTTCACTGGCGGACCGCTCATTCTGCCCGTAACGCCCGAGACACTGACCGGTTTCGTAGCAGCAGCGGAGGCAGCCCCTGATGAACTTTCAACGATTGCGATGGTGATGCCGGCACCTCCCATGCCCTTTTTGCCGCCCGAAATGGTTGGAAAAACGGTTCTCATGGGGATGATGGCCTTCGCGGGACCGGCCGATCAGGCTGAGAAGGCGCTCGCTCCCTTCAGAGCGCTGGCGAAGCCGATAGCAGATCTTGTGGGCCCAGCCCCCTACAGCTCGATGTACATGCCCGACGACCCGATCCTCCATCAGTCGGTCTCCATACGCACCACCTTCATGGACGGGGTCACAAAGGCGCAGGCGGAGAAGATGCTTGAGCTGATTGAAGGCAACGACGCCCCTCTGCGTATGATCCAGGTCAGGGTGCTGGGTGGAGCTGCAGCCCGCGTCGCGCCGGAAGCAACCGCTTTCGCGCATCGGCAAAGAAAGATCATGACGGTGTTTCTGGCCATCGATAGTCCAGAGACACTGGCGCGAAATGAAGAATGGGTCTCTCGGTGTCTGAAGGAACTGGCCGAAAACGACCTCGGCGCATATGTGAACTTCCTCGCCGACGAGGGTGCGCAGCGCATCCGCCAAGCATATCCCGAGGCAACCTGGAACCGCCTGCGGCAAATCAAACACCGATATGACCCGGACAATATCTTCCGGCTCAATCAGAATATTCCGCCCGCTGTTTAAAATCAGGACGGATCAATCGTATCCGGCGTCGGGGCCCTCCTCCGGCGCCGGAGTTTTTCTCGCTTTTTGGTCAAGCGCCCTCGCGGAGACGCTCTTTCTCGGGCGGGCTTGGCATGAATTTGCGTTCTGCTGCGCGTCGCGCTTCCTTTCGTTCCGCCTTCTGCCTGGATAGGAAAAGGGCGACCGCGTATTGCAGGCCAATCCCGACAGTCAGCAACACGGCGTCAGAAACGAAACCGGTTTCAAAGCGCAATCGCAGGATCTGCAGCACAATCGCCAAAACCGACCCTGAAGCGAAAACGGCGAGACCGTTCCTGCCCATCAGCTCGATCGGCCGGAAAACCGGCCATTGAAAGGCCTTGATCACCCAGGCAACGTTGGTCAGGACATAAGCAAGCGCAAGGGCATGCAGAAGCCGCGGCAACGCCAGAAAGGTCTTGTCAAAGCCCGCAATGAAGAATGGCAGAAACTTGCGCCCTGGCAGCGCACCCGCCTTGAGCAACACCCAGATGCAGGAGAATGCCAGAAACGCGACGCATAGCCAGAACAGCCACGCGCGATAAGGTACGAGCTTTCTTCCCTCAAGCATGCACAGGCCGCCCGCAATTCCCACAGCGTAGATCAGTTGCCAGGCTACCGGATTGAAGAACCAGCCCCCCGGATTCGGGTAGTTTGGCAAATTCAGGCGAAAGGTGCCTGCAAGTAGCCAGACAACAACTGCAGCTCCGATTAACGCGAGCGGGCTGCGCAGACCGATCATGATGTAAAACGGCGAAGCAAGCAGAAGCACGGCGTAGAGCGGGAGGATATTGAAGTAGCCAAGCTGATGGCCCAGAAGTGGCACGCCGACCATGGTCTGCAATGGTTTTGTGAGAAGCGGTCCGAAATTGATCCGGCCGAGCATCTCGAACACGCCGAAATACAGCGCTCCACCGGCAACCAGCGCAATGGCCAGAAGTGACGACACGATGTGCGTGACGTAGAGCAGCCCCGCGCGCCGCCAGACCTTCATGCAGGACGAAAGGAATGCTCCCTCGCGAAAGCCGCGCGAATAGGCGAGCCCCACGGCAATACCGGACATGAGAACAAAAGCCTCGGCTGCGTCCGAAAAGCCGAAATTGCGGGAAGTCAAATTCTCATAAAGATTTCCCGGCACATGGTTGATGAAGATCGTGATCAGGGCGAGACCACGAAACACGTCCAGGCGCTGGTCACGGCCAACGCTTGCGGGGATGAAGGGGGCGTTCATGGGGCAGCCTCACTGCTCCGCGTCAGCGGGCTCAAGCGCCGGTTCTGCCACCGGCGGGCTTGCGGGCGCAGGCTCTGCAGCGCCTCGCCAATACGAGAGAATGGCTTCCTGACGCAGGACCACCGGCGACCGTTCACGATCGTCTTCCGTCTGGAACAGCCCCCCCTCCCCAGCGTCGATTGCACTCCACGAGCTGATATGGATGAGAAACGGTGCAAACACCTGGGGGCCGGCCACAAGAAGCAGCCATCCCACATATTCCGGGGCGAACTGGAAAGCGAGCCCCAGTGTCACGAGGCCCGTGGCGCTGATCCACCAACTGGCAGACCAGGCTTCAGAAAGGCTGACAGACCCTGCTTCCCGGTCGGTAGCGGGCCAGCCGCCATCCATGCCGAGAAAAACCTCCATCACCGCACGGCACTGATACATAAGCATGATCGGCGCGAGCAGACTGGTTGATAGTATCTCCGTCAATGTGTTGAGAAGCGCCCCGCCAGTACCGCCGAAACGCTCATTCACGCCACTCAAGGCTCCACGCAGAACGATCAGTAGTTTCGGCCCGATCAACAGCCCGAAAACGCCGACGAGCAGGGTCAGGGCAAGCCCCTGTTCGACCCGCGGAAAAACGGGAAACAGACCCGGTTCGGGGAAATAGTCCGGCACACCCTTCAGCAACGGTGCCGCGATCGAGGCCATGATGAACAATGCCCATAGCGGTGATGCGACATAGGCCATGATGTTCTGGACAAAGACGAACCGGCTCCACGGCTTCAGGCCGGGAGCCACCATCACCCGAGCGTGCTGAAGATTGCCCTGGCACCAGCGACGGTCCCGCTTGGCAAAGTCCACCACATTGTCGGGCCCCTCCTCATAGGAACCGGAAAGATCCGGATCGACGCGAACGATCCACCCATTGCGGGTCAAGAGCGCCGCTTCCACATAGTCATGGCTGAGAATATGCCCACCGAACGGGGGCGTCCCAGACAGTTCCGGCAGCCCGCAGCTTTGAGCGAAAGCCCGCGTACGGATAATGGCGTTGTGTCCCCAGAACGGGCCGGCCTCACCCTGCAATGAGGCTAGACCACGCGTATAGATCGGGGAGTAATAGCTGGTAGAAAATTGCATCGCACGACCAAAGAACGAGCGTGCGTGGACGATCTTGGGAAGCGTCTGAAGCAAACCCAGCCTGGGCTCGCAATCCATACGCCGCACCATCTCGGCCATGGTCGCGCCTTCCATCAGACTGTCGGCGTCGAGAACGATCATATAGTCGTAGAGAGCACCGGACGTCCTGATAAAATCGGCAATGTTTCCAGCCTTCTTGCCGGTATTCTTCTCCCGCCGGCGATAATAGATCGCCGTATGCGCTCCACACTCCGCCTGCAGACGCTGGAACCAGCGCTCTTCCTCCGCCGCAACGCGCTCATCGTTCGTGTCGGATAGGATCGCGAAATCAAATCGACCGGCGGCACCCAGCGTGTGGAGGCTGCCGATCATCGCGGCTACATGGGAAAAGGTCTTGACCGGATCTTCATTGTAAACAGGGACAAGAACCGCTGTACGCGCCTCTGTCGGAGCGAGTTCGAAAGGTTCCTGTTTCTCCGGAAAGGGAGGGCTCAACAAGCCGTTGAACGCATAGGCTGCGCCCCATGCTAGCCAGGCGGTGCTGGCGGCCAGGAGCACGATCCGGATGGCGTCGATCCATTGGATCCCATCGGCCGAAAAATATCCGACTGCAAGCGAAGCGACGAGCCCCGCCATAAGCAGGCAGAAAAGGATCGACAATACGCGTCTTACGCTGACCATCACACTCTCGCGGCGTTCAATGACCGCCCCTTCCGACGGTCACATGCGTGCCCGGGCTCACTTCCAGGCCAATCGTTTGAGCAGAATGGAGAATAGCGCCGGGCGGGCGCGCCGGCGTTCAAGCACCTGCTCGGGCATGGCCATGGGCGCCACCGGCAGAGTGTGACGGAGAGGCATCATCGGCTGGCTGTCCGTCTCACGAACGTGCATCATCTGTTTCTCTCCACTGATAACTCCAGATTTCGGAAAGGCGTTTGTCGTCGAGCTTCAGGTGCCCGCTCATTTCGACGGGCCCCGCACCGTTCGGCTTCAGGTCAATCACCAGACGCCACATGCCATTGCTTTCGATGCGGGAAACCGCGGAATGGGCAATCTCACCCCGGCTGACGTTTACGACTGCTTCAATGTTTGAATCGCCCGGAAGGTTCCGCAGAACTTCGCCATCGAAATCCACGACGAACTTTCGTAACCCTTCCTCATTCTTGACACCCGAGACACCCCCCTCTCCACTGCGGAGCGCCATCACTCTGGCGAACCGGTTGGTCGGCTCGTCGATGGCACCCCACGTCAAACGGTAATTGAACTCAAGGGCATCGCCCGCCTTCACGTCCCTTTCGGGCACCCAGAACGCGACAATGTTGTCATTGACTTCCAGGTCGGTGGGGATCTCCACCAGAGTAATGTTGCCACGCCCCCAGGCCTCCAGCGGCTCAACGAGCAGTGACGGCCTGCGTTCGTAGTGAGCGCCGGCATCCTGGAAATGCGCGAAATCACGATCGCGTTGATACAGACCAAAAGCCTGCGGGCTATCTTCGGAAAAGAAGGACGTTGCGAGCTGGGAGGGATTGTTCAAATTGCGCCACAGCTCGTCACCGTCCTTGCGAACGATCTTCAGACCATCGCTGTCATGGACCTGCCCGCGATAGTCATCGAACGCGCTGTCATTGTTCTCGGCAAAGAGGAACATGGATGTCATTGGCGCAACGCCGAGGCGACCAATATCCTTGCGGGCGAAGAGACGTGCGGTCACCGTCATGACGGTGTTTCGCCCAGGCGTTATCACGAAGCGATAGGCGCCGGTCACACTTTCGCTGTCGAGCGCCGCATAGACCACCACTTCCTTGCTGCGTCGATTTGGCTTCTCGATATAGAAATCGGTGAACCGCGGGAACTCTTCCCCATTGGCGGTGGCCGTGTCGATGGCAAGGCCACGCGCTGACAACCCGTAAAGCGTGTCCCGTCCCAGTGCGCGGAAATAGCTTGCACCGAGGAATGAGACCAGCTCATCCATCACATCAGGAGCATTGAGAGGATAGTGAAGCCGGAAGCCTGCCTCCCCCTCCATCACGAGATCCTCGAACAGGGATGGATCGAGCGGCTTGCGATACTCGAAGTCGCGACCGGTGAAGAGGATCGGCTCGGCCATGTTCCCGTCCACCGCATAGAGGCGCACGGGCTCCTTGAAAAGCCATCCCATATGGAAGGCCTGGAGTTCGAAAGGGGCTTCCCCCTGCCACAGGGCATGATCGGGCCGGAAGCGAATCGCCCGATGCTCATCATAGGTCAACCCGGCTATCTGCTCCGGTAACTTGAACTCAGCTTTTGAGAATGGCGCGGAAGCCTTGCTCTTCATCGCCTCCGTAAGAGTGTCAAAAGAAAAGGCCTGTGCCTTTCCTTTCTCATCAATGCCGTGCGGCGCAGGATCTTCGGCGCGCGCCTGGGTTGCAAGAGCCGTCAGGCTGGAGGTACCCAACAGCGACGCTGACAGGCAGGAAACAAGGAAGGATCGTCGGTCCATATATGGAGCTCGTATGCAAGAAAACTCAGGGTGAAGCCGCGGCACAAGCCACGCGCTTTCAACGCATTAATTGCGGTTTTGTTTCGGCACTGGACATAACATTCGAAGACTGACCGTTACCAAGATTTGAAGGCACAGCGCAGAGCGGCGGATCGCTGTACAGCTTCCCCTCAAGACTTGCAATCCTGTTCTGAATCGTGCCCAATCACACCACCTCACCCAACGTGAGCGAACCCACCACAAACCGTCATGGCCAAACCAGATAAGAAGCTGTTGGCGGTGCATCAATCCGGGAAATCTGCCGATGGATCTAGGACTGAAAAACAAGCGCGCCCTCGTGCTCGGCGCAAGCCGCGGCCTCGGCGCTGCCATAGCCCAGGGGCTGGCAAAGGAAGGAGCGACCGTGGTCGCCGCCGCACGCAGCAAGGACAAGATCGAAGCCTGGGCAAAGGAATTGCCGGCAAGCGCAGGCACTGTCCAGGCCTATGAACTGGATCTTTCAGACCATGCCGCGATCGACGACCTGGCCGACAGGCTTCTGGCCGAAGGGGGCGTCGACATTCTTGTGAACAACACGGGCGGCCCTCCTCCTGCTAGCGCGGTCGACGCAAAACGCGGCGACTGGATCTCGAATTTCGAGACCATGGCCGCCAACATCTTTCATCTGACCGGGCGGCTCCTGCCAGCAATGCGTCAGCGCAAATGGGGCCGCATCCTCACCGTGACCTCGTCTGGCGTCGAGCAGCCCATCCCCATTCTGGCCCTGTCGAACGGCATTCGTTCGGCAATTGTCGGCTGGTCGAAAACGCTGGCGACAGAAGTTGCGCGTGACGGTGTTACGGTCAACATCCTGATGCCCGGACGTATTCACACCCAGCGCGTCGTCGAACTCGACACAGCGGCGGCCAATCGTTCCGGCAAACCGCTGGAGGAAGTGTCCGCTGCAGCCGCCGAGTCCATTCCTATGGGACGTTACGGCGATCCGGAGGAATTCGCCAACATGGCGGTTTTCCTTGCTTCCGAACGCGCGTCTTATGTCACCGGCACCAAGGTCCGCATCGACGGCGGCGCGACGCGTTCGGTCTAGGTGAGATTCACCTCCTCAATGCACGCCCAAGCGCATGCCATAATGCCTTGGGCGTGCGCTCAAATGTTTTGAAATCGACGTGCACGAGACCAAAGCGTTTTCATAGCCGAGCGCTTACTCGGAATTGTCCAGAAGTGACCAGACGATGTAGCCCTTCAGGGGAACGCCTGCGCTCAGGGTCCTGCGTACTGCACCGATATGTCGGTTGAGGAAAACAATGCGGGCAGCAGCATCCACTCGCCCGTTGGCCCAGATCGGGGAGGAACTTCGTGGCGCGGTGGAAGGCCCGGCGGTAGTTCACATCCAGCCCGCCCGCGTCAAGAATGAGTACCGGCAACAATACCATCGTCAGCCTTGGTGGACGGGATACCATGGTTCCCATCCCCCCCCCAAAAAAATCGCTCTCAGGCACGCAGTGCCATTTCGGTGAACGCCCCGAAGACATGCGAATCGCCCACAGCGAAGACTTCCTTTTCGAAGGAGACGTGCACTTCGTTGAACGCTTCGGCGAGGTCACTAATCTTTACCTTCATGTGAAAGATGTGGATGACGCAGTCGTCGTGAAGGTGGGTGGTGTCCAGAATTACGCCAAAGGCGATCGAGTGAGCATCACCGCGCCCCCTGAAAAGATGCGTCTTTTCACCGAAAAGGGGCGCTCGTTCCTTCATATTTGAAACGTTTGAACTGCACGCAGGATTTCTTGACCCGAATCGAAAGCTTACCTAACCATAAAGAGGTTACTGGGGCTTCCAGACTTCCATTCTGGATCTCCCTCTTGTGCTGCTCGAAATGGAATGACCGGTCTGAACTTCCCGGCCCTTTCACCATCAGATTTGTATGGATCGAGCATTTAGCGGGCCTCGTATTGCGTATCCGCGAAACGCTTGGCACCGATCTTTGAAGGTGCGGATTTGCGGTGACATTGAATGGCGACTGAGATACGCGAGAAACGCACTGCAAGGCTATCCAAAGCCGTGTCGCGGCGCGATCTGTCCAACCTTGCGCGCGGCTATTGCCAGTCTGGCGAACCGATCTCCTACCTGATTGCGGAAGCCGCGCCAGACAGCGCAACTGGCATGGCAAGCATTCTCGTTTCCAACTGGACTTTCGACACGATCGAAGATGTCGGGCTGACCGCGATCACCCGCCTTGTCGAGAGTTCCATTTCCACCTTTCCCGGTGCGATGCCGCGCGGATGGCATCCGGTTGCCCTATCTGCGCTCCTGGCCTGCGATGAAGTGGCGAACCTTTCGCTACACGAGCAACAAGAGATATTTCTTCTCAAACTCCCGTCAGGCAAGAAGCGTTACATCGCACTGATATCCACCAGTCAGACAGATACGCTCGACCTCGCCGAGCTACGCCGATTGCAGATGGGACTGTGTCATCTTCTCTCTGGCTACAAGTCAAAAGCAAACCCGGTGGGCGAGCCGCTCTCGGAGCGGGAGCGGGAATGTCTCTATTGGGTTTCTGAAGGAAAAACTGCCGATGAGGTATCCCTCATCATCAACGTGTCATCGAACACAGTAAACAGTTACGTCGCCCACGCGATCCATAAGCTGGCGGCGAAAAACCGCGCTATGGCGATTGCAACGGCCATTCGCAACGGACTTATATAGAACGGTATGACAGGGATGCTTTCGGACATCGCAGTCGAGCTGCAGGAGCTCACCGAAAGCATCGGCGCTGACCGGTTTCATCTTTACCTGGTCCAGGGCGTGTCGAAACCCAGGTTGACCCCCTGTCTGGCTGAACATGCCCCCGGGCACAGCGTCGAAAGTGCCGAGTTTGCAAAGCGATTACCCAAACGTTTTGCCGACAAACTCTCCGAGACCTTCCATCCCCTGTTCTGGGGCATTGCCATGCCTGACGATTCTTCCGGCATGCACTGGGAAGAAACCCTGCCGCTTGACGAGGGGTGTGGTCTGATTTTGCCGCTCGCAACAGACCAGCGAAATCATGGCGCGATTTTTATTCTCGGCCAGGACATCCGTCTGGAACGGGATCTTTTGTTTGATCTCCATAGCCAGTGTCATGCGCTGTTCACACAGTTCATTGAGCGGGACCCGCATCCCGCTGAAAGCGCAAGTCCGGCCATTTCGAAGCGGGAGCTTCAGTGTCTGAAGCTAACCGCCAACGGATTGACCAGCGAGGAAATCGCCAGGCGCCTGGGGCTTTCGGTGCACACTGCCAATCAATATCTGGCGAACACGACGCAAAAGCTCAACGCCGTCAATCGCGTTCACGCAGTTGCCAAGGCACTTCGCAAGGGATTGATCGACTGACCGAAAACGTCTCTCCTGCCGCGATATCAGACTGCCAGTTCCTGATCACCCGTTGATGAGTGGTCTCTCGCTGCGCACGATACGCGAAGCCTGCAATGCCTCCGCAAGATACCGCGAGTTCACCTCGGGATCCTCGGACGGGTTATCGAAGGCCACGTAATTGACCTCCACACCGGCATTGTCAGCGCTGAGCTCCAGCGTGAAATAGACTGTCGCGCCCTGCGGGCGCAATTCCAGATCGAGCGAGATGCGCGGGCTTCCGCTCCATGTCACATGCGCGTCGCAGCCATGCCCCAGGCGCAACGTGCCCGGCATGAAATAGAGTTCTGCAGCGGATTCGACGATATCAGCGACGCTCGCCAGGCTCTCAAGCCGAATGAACGCGATATAGTCGGCCACGTCGATAAGACGCAACTCGTTCGCTACCGCGCGTATGGCGTTGGCAACGATGATTTCGCGAGCAGGCGAATGCGGCTGCTTATCCATAGTGTATCCCTGCTGACTACGGTCTTTCACCGGTTCTGTAGATGCGACGGATCAACTCCGCGACAGCCTTGTAAAACTGTGACGGAATCAAACTATCAACCGAAACTTGTTTGTACATGGAGCGTGCGAGAACCGGCTCTTCGAAGACCGGAATGCCGTGCTCGGTTGCAATTTCCCTGATGCGAAGGGCTATGAGGTCCTGCCCCTTCGCCACCACCACGGGCGCTGCATCCTCGTCACGACGATACCGCAGCGCAATCGCAAAGTGGGTTGGATTGGCTATGACCAGTGTGGCTTGGGGCACCGCAGACATCATGCGCTGGCGAGCCCGGTCGCGTGCAAGCGAACGCAGACGCGCCTTGACGATCGGATCGCCCTCGGTCTGCTTGTGCTCGTCCTTGACCTCCTGCTTGGTCATGCGCAGATCGACACGCCATTGGTGGCGTGTCCAGAAAAGATCGGCGACCGCAATAACTGCCACCACAAGCGTCACCACTACGAGACTCTGAACGGCGATGTCGCGAATGACCGAGGAGAATTCGACCGGATTGGTGATCATGCCGGCGAGCAATCGCGTCTCTGCCTCACGCATCGCCAGAACAAGAAAGCCGCCTGCAACGATGATCTTGCCCAGGGATTTTGCGAACTCCACAAAACCCTTGACGCCAAAAATCCGGCTCCAGCCTTCCTTGAGAGAAATGCGCGAGAGCTTTGGTTTGACGCGGTCAAGGACAAAGCGCGGCGTGTTCTGAAACACTGAAGCCGCGACACCCGCCGTCACTAGCAGCAGCATCACGGTACCCACGACCTTCGCGATCTCCATGAATACCAGCTGATAAATCGCCATCGCATCAGAGCGCGTTTCCAGCGACCAGCCGTCCGCCCGCTCAAGAAAAATGGAGAGGAAGCTGCCAAGCCGCATCGCACTGTCCTGTGCGAAGAAGATGGTGAAAGTCAGAATGGCGAGAAAGGACGCAAAAACCGGCACTTCCTTGGAGAAGGGCAACTGACCTTTGTCGACGGAGTCACGGATTTTCTTTTCCGTTGCCTCTTCGGTCTTGCTTTCCTTGTCGGCACCTTCCGCCATCAGGACCTTCGCTCAAGCGATTGCAGATACGGTGATCCGGTATCGTCAGGAAGCGAACCGGCTTTTGTCCTTGGTGAATGCGTCAGGCGGCTTCCTGCTGCTGCATGCTGGGCAGGACAAAATTGCCCTGTTGTGCCAGTTGGACCGCACTTGCGGAGATGCGCCTGCGAGCTTGCAGGATATCAGCCTCAGGCACGTCCTCCGAGCCGGTGCTGAGTTCGGCCTCGATCATGCGACGCGTGCGCTGTCCAAGGGCCGACAACACGGCTTCCACAATGGCCTCGGAGGCATTGCGGAGCGCCAGCGTCACCAGTTCGCTCGACAGGCCGTCGAACAGTGCGACACGGGCTTTCTGATCGAGCAGCACGATTTCCTCGAAGCTGAAAAGCTGAGAGCGGATCGCTTTCACATCGCTGGTGCCAGTCAGCTCCAGCTCGTGAATGACCTCGTCGGCCTGGTCCTTGTCGAGTTCATTGAGGAGCGACGCCACGCGCGCCAGACCGACGGCAGAGTCCTTGCCGGCACGCATATTGCGCAGAAGGTCGCTCATGCGGTTCTCGATAAGTTTCTTCGCCTGAGCCGGCATTTCGCCCGTCGCCGCCATCCGGCTGATGACCGAGGTCCGCAGGTTTTTGTCCAGGCTCACCAGAACTTTAGCAGCGATGGACGGAGCGATGCCGCCCAGAATGGCAGCGATCACCTGCGGATGCTCAGCAGAGATGAGTTCAATCAATTCCTCGGCAGGGAGCTTCTCAAGTTCGGCCCAGACCTCTTCGGCCTCGCTGGCCGCTGGCGCATTGCGCCCCATGAGAAGGTTCATTTCTTCTTCGGAGAGGGTCTCGTTGAGAATCGTATCAATGCTGTCAGCCGAATCGAGAAGCCCGGCGCCTTCAGTGAATTCGCTTTCGAATTCGCTGACGACTTTCTCCAGCTCTGCCTGCGGGATGGTTCGCAGCAGGCGTGCTCCTTCCATGAGCGCCTTGAGTTCGTCCTGCTTGAAAAACTTCAGAAGTCGACCCGCCGAAGGCTTGCCCATCGCCACGAGAATGGTGGCCGCCTTCTGCGCCTGTGTCAGAGCCAGAGCTTCCGTCATGATCGAACCGACCTTCCTATCCGCTATTCGTTATACGCTTTATTCAACAGACGCCTTGCCGGCAATTTCCGTGAGCTTCACCCCGAAACGAGACGGATCATCATCAACCAGTGTGATCTCACCCCGTGCGATACGCCTGCCATTCACGACGATCTCGACCGGCTCGCCCACGCGCCGATTGAGCGACACTGTCGATCCCTTTTTAAGAGCCATGAGTTGCGAGACAGGCATCTCGGCGCTGCCGAGAACAATCTGGACCTCAACTGGAATGCTCATCACCAGGTCAGGATTTCCCGAGAAGGAATCGACCCGTGCACCCCCGCCGGGATTCTCCTCGTGCAGCACGTCCTTCAGTTCCTCAATCGCCTTATTGAGCTCTTCCTCGCCGTGTTCCTGCGGCTCCGGCTCGGCATTCGTCATCGTCATTCTCCTTCACCGCCTTTCCGGCACATTATTGTGCCAGAAGGCCCTCGACGACATCCTTGCGGGCGTCAAAGGGCTGTTTGATCCGCACCGTGTAGTGATGTCCGGCTTTTCCGAAATCACAGGTGAAAACTGTCTTGTCACGCACCGCGAGCCTCGCTTCGGGTTGAGCCCCATCGCCAAATTCGATCACCTGACCTTCGTGAAGCGACGCGAGTTGACCAAGCGCCATGCGCATCAGCGGAATGGTTGCCTTGAGGCGCACATTCGACCGCATGACCTCATCGCTAAACCGGTTGTGCCAGTCGGCTGCCTTGGCGCTTTGCTGGCGATTGTCTTCTACTTCGGGATCGCGAACCTCCAGCAGAAGACGCTGCGGCATCCAGGCGGTAAGAAAACCACCCTGCTCTTCCCCGCCAATCGCAAATCTGATGCGGACCCCCGGGCCGTCCCGCACGACGAAGCGCCGAAAATCAGCTCCGGCCAGTACAGTCGGCATTTGCAAGCGCAATCCGAGCGAACGGGCGCCCTTCCCGTTCAGGGCCCTTGCGAAAATGTCGAAAGCGTGGGCTACAACATCCCGTTCGATGGCCGAGGGCGGGCGTTCGAGGGCAACCGCCGGCAATTCAGGATTGCCTCCGAACATGGCTCCGACAATAAGGGAGATCGCTGTGGGATCGAGCCGCATGGTAAGTGCATCACCGGATGCATCGCCAGGAACGACCACAAGCGCATCGCAACAATCCGGCTGGGGCTTAAGTTCGGCAAGCCGCACGATTTCAACATCCACCAGATCTACCGTGATCGGCGTCGGCAGCTTTTCTTCCAGACTTTCCATGACACGCGGCAACGCGCGGGTCGCACATGACCGCGCCGCCTCAACCACCTTTCGCGGATCGCCGGTGGCACCCACCAGCCGCTCCACGACGAGCGCGCGCATCAGTTCAGGGTCATCCGTCAACGCCATGATCGGCTGTAACTCCATTGATCCTGCTGCATCATGCTGCCTGTTTCTCACCGCCACCGGTGTTCATGGTGCTCTGCTCGACCGCATCAATGCTCGGTCGGTCATATGCCGAAATGGTCTTGCGGCCGAACTCCAGTGCCACCTGCGGCAGCGAGCCGTTCATATATGCGAGTAAAGTCTGCTTCACGATCACGTAAAGCCGGTTCTTCTTTTCCCGAACAATCTTGATCTTGGTCGCAATCGGACCGACTACGGCATAGGACATGAAGATGCCAAGGAAGGTACCCACCAGTGCCGCGCCGACCAGACCACCTAGAATTTCCGGAGATTCATTGATCGCTCCCATGGCCTTGATCACCCCGAGAACGGCGGCCACAATACCAAGTGCAGGAAGCCCCTCCGACACCGCCACGAGCGCGTTGTAGGATTTGAGCTTGTCGCGTCGGATAGTCTGGATTTCCTCATCCATCAGCGCCTCAATTTCGAAAGGACGCGCATTGCCAATAATGATGATACGGCAATAGTCGCAGATGAAATTGGTGAGGTCCTTGTTTTTCAGAACCGTGGGATAGGTCTGAAAAATCGCGGATTCTTCCGGATTGTCGATATGAGCCTCAACCTCGCTGCGCGACTTTGTCCGCAACTCCCGCATCAGGCTATGAAGAACGCCGAGCGTTTCAAGATACTCGGTTTCTTTCGGCACCGCGCCCTTGAAAGCCTCAATGCAGGCCTTGCCCGCATCCTTGACGGTCGACATCGGGTTGGCAACCAGAAACGTGCCGAACGCCGCGCCGCAGATGATCACGACTTCCCACGGCTGGAAGAGCACATCCACATGTCCGCCCATCGCCATATAGCCGCCGATCACGCAGCCGAGCGTTACCACCAATCCGATTAGAATACCCATCTATACCGCCATCTTTTCTTGGCCTTTTCCCCTGTGTATCTGCCGTGGCTTGCGTGAGGCTTGAATATCTGAAGCGATCGCGAAAGCCTCGCGCAAGATAGGCGGACTAGGGTTGCGCAACCGAAGATGGCGGAGGGCGCGCCTTGATCAACACCTTCACGAGCTACAACCTCATCAACCGCGATCTGTCGCGTTCGCTGGAGCGCGTGCAGTCGCAGCCCATGGTGCAGCGGGAGACTGAGTACTACCAGGAGAACATCGGCCGGGTGACTTCCATCGAGGAGTTCGTCAATGACGATCGCCTTTTCCGATACGCCATGAAGGCACACGGGCTCGACGACATGGCTTATGCCAAGGCCTTCATGGTGAAGGTGCTGGAAGAAGGCATCAGCGATCCTGAAAGCTTCGCAAACAAGCTCACCGACAAGCGCTATGCCGAGTTCGCCCGGACCTATAATTTTGCGGCAGGCGGCGTCGACACCACCAATTACAATCCCGCCCAAAAGGGAACGGTGGACAAATATCTCACGCGTGCTCTCAAGAACGGCGCCTCTCCCAGTGATCCGGCCCTCATCGGCAGCATCAACAATTATCTGGCAAAGATCCCTGACATCAAATCCGTCGATGACCTGATGAACGATCAGGAAATGCTGTCTTTCGCGTTGCTCGCGCACGGCTTCGACCCAGATGAGGTGATCGACGTCAAATTCCTTCGTTCGGTCCTGGAAGGCGGTATCGACGATCCCGGAAGCCCGGCGAATCAGACCGAAGACAAGCGCTACAGGGCACTCGCGGAAGCGTTCAATTTCGCACGCTACGGCGAGGATGCAACGACCTACAACATCGCCAACAATCTGGCGGTCGAGCGTTATGTGCGTCAGACACTTGAAGAGGATGCGGGCCGTGAAAACGAGGGCGTACGGCTCGCACTCTACTTCCAGCGCAAGGCTCCCGAATTTCGTTCCTATTATGAATTGCTGGCCGACAAGGCCATCGCCGAGGTGGTCCGCACAGCGCTTGGCTTCCCGGCCGCGCTTGCCCAGGCTGACATCGACAAGCAAGTCGAGATGATCAAGGAGCGTATCGACATCGAGGACTTCCGCGATCCCGAAAAACTCGAGGACTTCCTGAAGCGCTTTACCACCATGTGGGAACTCGAAAACCCCACCAGCTCTCAGCAGACCTCCATCGCCGCTCTGTTCAGCCAGCCGGCGGAGTTCGGCATCTCCACCGACATGCTTTTCACCATCGCGCAGTTGAAGAGGTAAGAGACCCGATGCAGACCGGACTTTATGTGGCCCTGTCATCCCAGGTGGCGCTCGAGAAACGTCTTGGAACGCTGGCCGACAACGTCGCGAATGCCGGCACTGTCGGCTTCCGTGCCACCTCGGTGAATTTCCGCGACATGGTCAATGGCGACGGTCCGGATTCCGTCTCGTTTGCCGCCCCCGGCACACCCAACATTGCCACCCATGCGGGCGGTCTGCGTGAAACGAAGAACCCTTTTGATTTCGCGGTCCAGGGTGACGCCTGGTTCGCACTCGAAACACCGGCCGGCACGGTCGTCACCCGGGATGGTCGCTTCACCATGCGCGAGACCGGCGAGCTGGTCAGTATCGACGGACATCCGGTCCTGGATGCCGGTGGTGCCCCGCTGCTGCTGGATCCCCTGGCCGGTCCGCCCGAGGCAGGCGCAGACGGCACACTTCGCCAGAACGGTCAGTTGGTCGGCGCCATTGGTCTCTACGCATTCGCTCCATCGCAGGACTACGCACGTTACGGCAATTCGGGGTTCATCGCCAATGACGTCCAGCCAGTCATCGACCAGCCTGATGTTGGGGTCGCCCAGGGCTTCGTGGAAGAAGCCAATGTCAATCCGGTTCTCGAAATGATGAACCTCATCGAGGTGCAGCGCACCTTTGAACATGTTTCGGCGTTGATGAGCGATAGCGATACCGCGCTCAAGGATGCCATCAAGCTTCTTGGCGCATGAGTGAAGTCGTGACAGAGCCTGCAATCTCTGCTGCTCCCCCTCGAGAGACCGTGCTTACCGCACTTGAAGAAGCTTATCGGCGAATAGCGGGTGATCAGCGGTTCCTCATCAGGCATGGTGGTCGCGTCAGCGAGGTTTCGCCGACCCATTACAGCGTGCGCGGCCTTTCGGAAACGGCGAGGCTCGGTGATGTCGTCTCGCGACAGAGCCGCAGGGGCGGAATTGCCGGTGCCGGCGAAATCGTCCGTATCGCGCAGGGTAGTGTGCTCGTCGCGCCCTACGAAGAGGCAGGTGCCGTGGGCCTGGGCGAAGCCGTTTTCAATCGTGGTCAACTCGGTCTTGCGCCATCCCCGTCATGGCGCGGTCGTGTCGTGGATGCACTTGGTCGACCCGCCGATGGAAAGCCCGCCCCCGCCGGCGCGCCTTCCGCCACCGGCGCCGCGCCGGTCACACCACCGGCAATGCAGCGGCAACGGGTTTCCGAAGCATTCCGCACAGGTGTTCGTGTCATCGACATCTTCACTCCTCTTTGCCACGGACAAAGGCTCGGTGTGTTTGCCGGTTCCGGCGTTGGTAAATCGACGCTTTTGTCCATGCTCGCCAACGCGGATGCGTTCGACACGGTGGTCATCGCACTGGTGGGAGAACGCGGGCGCGAGGTCCGCGAATTCCTCGAGGACACAATCGGACCACGGGGTATGACTAAATCGGTGGCTGTGGTCGCCACCAGTGACGAAAGCGCCATGATGCGCCGCCGCGCACCGGATACAGCCATGAGCGTCGCTGAATATTTTCGCGATCGCGGTGAGAAGGTTTTGCTCATCGTCGATTCCATCACGCGCTTCGCCCATGCTCTGCGCGAGGTCGCTATCGGCGCCGGAGAACCTCCTGTAGCCCGAGGCTATCCCGCTTCGGTTTTCACCGAGTTGCCGCGCCTGCTGGAACGCGCCGGGCCCGGCGAAACCGGTCGCGGCTCCATCACGGCAATCCTGTCCGTCCTTGTCGATGGAGACGATCACAATGACCCGGTTGCCGACGCGGTGCGCGGCATTCTCGACGGACACGTGGTCCTCGACCGTTCTATAGCCGAACAGGGGCGTTTCCCCCCCGTCAATCCCCTGGCTTCCATTTCCCGCCTTGCCGAGCGCGCATGGAAGCCGGATGAGAAGCGGTTGGTGACACGATTGCGCGCGATGATCGCCCGTTTCGAAGACACCCGCGACATTCGCCTCCTTGGCGCCTATCAACCCGGAAACGACGCAGATCTCGATCAGGCCGTGCGCCAGATCCCACTCATCTACGATGCCCTCACACAATCGCCGAACGACCCGCGCTCGACTGATCCTTTCACGGATCTGGCGATGAAACTGAAAGCCGGAGAACCGGTACAATGACGCTGAAACTGGCCAGTCTCGAACTTCCGGACGGGCGGCGGACCGAACCGAACCCGACCGACGCGCCCGCAGCCGAGGCGCCCCCGCCTTCCCGAAAATCCGCATTTCTTCCTCGCCGGCTAAAAACGATCGCGCCTCTCCACAAGCCAAGCAGCAGCCGCAGCGACTGGATGATCATGATCGGCGGTATCGGGTTGGCCGCTGTCTGCGCCATGTTTCCCTGGTACATATTCTTCAATCAGGAGCATTTCGGCGTTCGTCCCATGACTTTTGCCGGGCGTCCCTCCCCGCAGGGACCTTCGCGTGAGGCTCTTCCCGATTTGATCGGTGCACGCATCCCATCGCAAATCATTCCTTTGCCGGAGGTCGACTACACGTCTACCGGAACGGTTGGCCGCACGCCCGCCGAAGTGCTTGAGAACCAGCCTTTCCCCGGAGATGAACCGGGCTTTCGCCTAGTGCATGTGGCCGGTGGACGCGCCATGATCGAGGACGAGGATGGGTATTGGCTTGTGCAGCGTGGCTCTCGCCTGCCGGATGGCAGCCGTGTCTCTCGGATAGTCTGGAAAGACGGCAACTGGGAAATGGTCACATCGCGTGAGCTGGTGGTCAAGGTTTCTGCAGAAGACGGGACGTAAGGCCCGCACAAGACTGGCTGCATAAAGTGCCATTCAGGATGTTTGCATAGACCGAGAGACTTGCCTGATGCAGCCCGTCAACCTGTTCGACCTTGCCACCCAGCAGGCGAAGTGGCTATCCGTCCGCCAGACGACGGTGGCCAGCAATGTCGCCAACATCAACACGCCTGGATACAAGGCGCTTGAAGTCGAGCCATTCGAAAACGTGCTGAACGGAACACGGGTCGCTCTAAAGAGCACCAACCCGAACCATCTGCAGTTTGGCGCTACCAACGCTTCCTTTGCCGTCGGCAGCACCGAGGATCCCTCCGTCCTGCCTTCGGAGAACACAGTGAAAATCGAAGATGAGCTCGCCAATGCCGGTGAGGTTCGTCGCTCGTTCGAGCTCAACACGGCCATCGTCAAGGCCTTTCACCGCATGTTGATGAACACTTCGAGAGGATAGTCCGTGGACCCGCTTTCCGCTTCTCTGAAAGTCGCAGCATCCGGCCTGCAGGCGCAGTCCGAGCGTATGCAGGTGGTTTCTGAAAACCTGGCCAACGCCAAGTCCACCAGCGACATTCCGGGTGGCGATCCCTATCGCCGCAAGACCATCAGCTTCGTTGCCGAGCTCGACCGCAATATCGGTGGCAGCGTTGTCGAGGTCGGATCGATCGCCCGTGACCCCACCGAATTCACCCTCGAGTTCAACCCCGGTCATGAGGCGGCGGACGAACGCGGCTACGTCAAGATGCCGAACGTCAACGTATTGATCGAGATGGCCGACATGCGTGAGGCCAATCGCGGCTACGAAGCGAACCTGCAGGTCATCAAGCAGGCGCGCGAACTCATTTCCATGACCATTGATCTGATGCGGAGCCAGTCATGATTCCTCCAGTCGGCAGCATTGCCCCTTCCACATTAACGCAAGCCACCGGTCTGCAGCCGGCCCGCCAGGCCCCCACCTCCGAAACCGGAGAAGCTTTTAGCGCGATGCTCGGGCAAGCGGCGGCCAACACGGTAGCGAAATTGAACCATGCCGAGGGCGTGTCCATCAAGGCGCTGCAAGGTGAAGCAGAAACCCGGGAAGTGGTGGACGCGGTCATGAGCGCCGAACAGGCGCTACAGGCTGCGATTGCCGTACGTGACAAGCTTGTCACCGCCTATCTCGACATCAGCCGAATGGCCATCTGAGGAGCCTGATTAATGAAAGCCCTGTCGATTGCCGCCACCGGCATGAGCGCCCAGCAGCTTAATCTTGAAGTGATTGCCAACAACATCGCCAACATCAACACGACCGGCTTCAAACGCGCCCGGGCCGAGTTTTCCGATCTGCTTTATCAGACGGAGCGTATGCAGGGCGTTCCCAGCCGCGCCAATCAGGCGATCGTGCCGGAAGGTGCGAATGTCGGCCTCGGCGTCAAGGCCGCAGCCGTGCGCAACCTGCATATCCAGGGCCCGATGAACAACACCGGCAACAAGCTCGATGTTGCGCTGGTCGGCAAAGGCTGGTTCGAGATCGAAGGCACGGACGGTGAGCCGCTTTATACGCGCGCCGGCTCGTTCAACACCAACGCGACCGGTCAGCTCGTCACCACCCAGGGCTACAATGTGACTCCGGCGATCGTCATTCCCGAAGATGCCGTGGAGGTGGTGATCAACAAGACCGGGCAGGTTTTTGCACGAATTGACGGCCAGGCAGAGCTTCAGGATCTGGGCCAGTTAACCCTTGCCAACTTTGCCAATGAAGCAGGCCTCGACCCGATTGGTGACAACCTCTTCCGCGAGACCCCCGCTTCGGGTGCTGCGATCCAGGGCGTACCCGGAGATCCCGGCTTCGCCGTCATCGAGCAGGGCTATCTCGAAGGTTCAAATGTCGATCCGGTGAAGGAAATCACCGAACTGATATCCGCTCAACGCGCCTACGAGATGAACTCCAAGGTCATCCGCGCGGCCGATGAGATGGCCGCAACCGTCACCCAGTCGATCCGGTAGGTTCGCATGAACACGCACTCCATCGTCTCCGCACTTGTCCTGGCCCTGGCCAGCTTCTTTGTGACCGGTGTTCCGGCAGCAGCGCAGGAGCAGGCGGTGGTTTCCACGCGTGTTATCTATCCCGGCGAAACCATCTCCATCGATGCGCTCGACGAAGTGATCCTGCGACGCCCGCCGCGCGGCAATACGGCAATTGCCCGTATGCTGGAAGACATCGACGGGAAAGTTGCCCGGCGCACCCTCCTTCCGGGCCGCCTCATACCCATCAGTTATGTGCGCGATGCCTATCTGGTGGAAACCGGCACCCCGGTTACCGTAACCTTCAGTGAAGGCCCACTCGTCATTTCGCTCCGCGCCGTACCGCTTCAAGCCGGCGCTGCAGGCGACATGATCCGCTTGCGCAACATTGAAAGCGGACGCACCTTCATGGGGGTGGTGCTCGCGGATGGTAGCGTCCAGGTGGGTGCCATATGATGTGTCGTCTGCTCCTCACCGTCCTCGTGGCAATGGCGCTCAGCCTGCCGGCCGGTGCCGCTTCGCGCATCAAGGATATCGCTATGCTGCAGGCCGCGCGTGACAACCAGCTTGTCGGCTACGGGCTGGTGATCGGGCTCCAGGGAAGCGGCGACAGCCTGCGCAATTCGCCATTCACCGAACAGTCCATGCGTGCAATGCTCGAGAATCTCGGCATCGCGTCGGAAGGCGGTCGCGCTCGCGCGAAGAATGTAGCTGCCGTTATCGTGACGGCAAATCTGCCACCTTTCGTCCAGTCCGGCGCGCGGATCGATGTCAGTGTCTCCTCGCTCGGCGACGCGACTTCCCTCGCAGGTGGTACGCTGGTCATGACCCCGCTTCGCGCCGCCGATGGCGAGATTTACGCCGTTGCTCAGGGGTCTGTCATCGTTTCCGGTTTTACAGCCCAGGGACAGGCCGAAACGTTGACCCAGGGTGTACCCACATCCGGTCGCGTGCCCAACGGCGCCATCATCGAGCGCAAGGTCGAGGCCTCCATGTCCGACAGCGCCAGCCTTGTCCTGCAATTGCGCAATGCGGATTTCTCAACGGCCGTGCGTGTTGCAGACGCGATCAACACATATACCGGCTCCCGTTTTGGCGCACGGCTTGCCAACGAAGAAGATGCCCGCACCATTCGGATCCGCAGGCCCAAGGGTATTTCCTACGCCCGCTTCTACGCTGAGATCGAAAACCTGATGGTGGAGTCCGACGGCCCTGCCCGGGTCGTGGTCGACGAGCGTACAGGAACGGTGGTCATCGGCAATGACGTGCGCATCTCCCGGGTTGCTATCAGCCACGGCGCGCTCACTGTCCGCATCACCGAAACGCCGCGCGTGGTACAGCCGGAGCCGTTCTCCCGCGGAGAGACAGCGATCGAACCTTTCACCGAAATTGAGGCCGATCAGCCGGATGCCAATGTGGCTCTGCTGGATGGCCCCAACCTGCAAACCCTTGTCTCTGGCCTCAACCGGCTTGGCGTAAAGCCCGATGGCATCATCGCCATTCTCCAGGGCATCAAGTCCGCCGGCGCGCTGCAGGCCGAACTCGTGCTGCAATAGGTACACCGCATGTCACGCAGTCTTCGATTGAAAAAAATCTCCACGGCCGTGTTCGCGGGTCTCGTTGTCGCCACGCAGATCGCACCACTCCACGCACTGGCGGCCGAAAACCCCGCGACCATGAAGCCCGACGAAGTGGAGCGTTTCTGCGCAAACATCGCCGATGCAGCACGCGATCGCCGCTACGCCCTCCAGGCCATGGAGCTTGAGAAGCTCAAGGGTGAAGTGGACGAGCGCATCGCCGCGCTCGAGCAAAAGCGTGCCGATTACGAGGGCTGGCTGCAGCGTCGAAACGTCTTTCTCGCGCAGGCCGAGGCCGGCATTGTCGAGATTTACGCCTCCATGCGGCCCGACGCGGCAGCTGAGCGTCTTGCGGAAGTCCGCGTCGAACTCGCCGCCGCCATCCTGATGAAGCTCGAACCGCGCACGGCTGGCATCATCCTCAACGAAATGAACAGCAAGTCCGCAGCGACGCTCACGACCATCATTGCCAGCGCCGCGCGGCCGGAGGACCCGACATGACGTTCCGGCCCCTATTTCTATTGCCACTGGCCTTCGTTGCCGGCTGCTCTCAATCGCTCAAGGAAATCGGCAAGGAGCCGGCGATGACCCAGGTCGGAGCGTCCATCGATCCGGAGGTTATGGCTGCTTACAACTATCCCAAGCGTCCGGCACCGGCGCTCACCCGCTACTCCCTTTGGGACGACAAGCAGAGCAGGCTCTTCACCGATCCGCGCGCGCTCAATGTCGGCGACATTCTGACGGTCGAGATCTCGATCAATGACAAGGCCCGTTTCAAAAACGAATCCGAGCGTTCTCGGGATGTGGACCGCAGTCTGGGTCTTTCTGGCTCCTACTCCATCGGCGGCGCGGGGTCATCAGCTGCGCTCGACGGCAAGATCGGTTCCGGCACATCAACGGCGGGCGGCGGCCAGACCGAGCGCTCGGAAAACATTCGTCTTCTCGTCGCTGCGGTGGTCACACAGGTAATGTCCAACGGGAACCTGCGCATCCGCGGAACGCAGGAGGTAAGGGTCAACGCAGAGCTGCGCATCCTCACCATCGAGGGCATCGTGCGGCCAAGCGACATCGATCCGCAAAACATGGTTTCCTACGAACGCATCGCCGAAGCGCGCATCTCCTACGGGGGTCGCGGTCGGATCAGCGAGGTTCAGCAGCCGCCCTATGGCCAGCAGTTCCTCGACCAGGTGCTACCATTCTAACCCGACGCCGGAGCCTGAAGACGCATGGCGCTGCTTGAACAGCAACCTACCGAGAAAAAGGGACCATCCCTCATCGTCCAGTTGGCGATGCTGCTGGTCATGTCGGCCCTTGCCGCCGGAGCTGCATGGTTCGCGGGCGGCTATCTGCAGAGCAGATCCGGCAGCTCCGAGGAGGTCGCTGCGGCCACCGCCGAAACTGCCTCCGCCGAACCCGCCACCGATGAGGATGGCGCCGCCAAAACGCCGCCCGGCATTTTCATGATGGACCCAATCACCACCAATCTGGCCGAACCGAGCGAAGTTTGGGTGCGTGCTGAACTTTCCCTCGTTTTCGAGGGCGAGCCCGACCCTGCGATGGCAGCCGCGATTCATCAGGACCTTTTTGCGTATCTGCGCACGGTGAAACTGCGCCAGGTGGAAACCGCGAGCGGCCTGCAGCATCTTCGCTCCGATCTTGCAGAACGCGCCAGCATTCGCAGCGAGGGCGCGGTCAAGCAAATCCTCTTCAGGGCTCTGTTGTTCGAATGAGACGTCTCGCTTTCCTGTCCGCCGCGCTGCTCGTTCCAACCGCAGCAGCGGCGCAAACCATCGATCTTGGTGCATTGACGGGTGCCGACGGCTCCACCATCGGCACGATTATCCAGCTTTTCGGCCTTCTGACGATCCTGTCCGTTGCGCCGGGCATCCTGATCATGGTCACAAGCTTCACCCGCTTCGTGATCGCCTTTTCGATCCTGCGTGCCGGCATGGGGCTGCCCACCACGCCAGCCAACCTTATCCTGATCAGCCTGTCCCTGTTCATGACCTTCTATGTCATGGCCCCCACCTTTGACAGGGCCTGGGCGGAAGGCATGCGCCCGCTCATGAACAATGAGATCAGCGAAGAAGACGCGGTCCAGCGTATCGCCGAACCCTTCCGTGGCTTCATGGTCAACAATGTCCGCGAGAAGGATTTCGCACTCTTCGCCGATCTGGCCGCGGAACGCGGCAATATAGACATCGACATAACGGTGGAGACCGCAGATCTGCGCGTTCTGGTTCCGGCTTTCATGATATCCGAGATCCGGCGTGGCTTCGAGATCGGATTCCTGATTGTCCTGCCTTTCCTCGTCATCGACCTGATCGTTGCCACCATCACCATGTCCATGGGCATGATGATGTTGCCACCGACCGTCGTTTCCCTGCCATTCAAGATATTGTTCTTCGTCCTGATCGATGGCTGGAACCTGCTCGTCGGCAGCCTTGTACGCTCCTTCGTTTAGGGGACCTTGCGGTCCTGCAATTCGTTTCTTCAGAAAAAACGCCGACCTGCGAAATTAAGCCGGCCCATTATCCTTTTGGTAGGACTTTCCCGCGATAAATGCCTTCAAGCATGGCGGACAGATCTTACAACGGGATCAAGGGCATGATGCCGCTCCGTCATACCGGTAAGCCCGGTATGTCCCTCGTTTGTTTTGTATTTCAGGGGCGTTTATCCCATGGCAAGTCTTATGACCAACGCGTCGGCAATGACGGCGCTGCAGACCCTCAACACCATCTCCAAGAACATGGCTACCACCCAGTCCCGCATTTCGACGGGCCTGCGCGTGGGCGAAGCTTCCGACAACGCAGCTTACTGGTCCATCGCGACTTCGATGAAGTCCGACAACAAGGCCCTTTCCAGCGTTCAGGATGCTTTGGGTCTCGGCGCCGGCAAGATCGACACGGCCTACACGGGTATCAATGAAGTCATCGACACCGTCGACAAGATCAAGCAGAAGCTTGTCACGGCACGCGGTGCTTCTCAGGAAGACCAGGAGAAGATCCAGGGCGAAATCAACGCGCTCCAGGCTCACATCACGTCGGTCGTCGGCAACTCCAACTACGCCGGCTCAAATATCATCCAGGACAACACCGATGTGAACATCGTTGCGTCCTACAACCGCAGCGGCGCGACCGTCACCATTGACGAGATCACGCTGACGGGTGCCAACGTTCTGGTGCTCGACGCGGCTGGTACGGGTGGTTCCGCAGCCAGCGTTGTTGCAGCGGCTCTGTTCGATGCTTCCGGCGGCCAGGTTGGTGACGCTGCAATCGATAGTGCTCTGGGCACCGTCGAGACGGCTCTCGCCTCCCTCGCCGACCAGGCAGCAGAACTTGGTGCCGCCAAGTCGCGCGTCGATCTGCAGAAAGACTTTGTTGGCAAGCTTTCCGACGCTATCGAACGCGGTGTTGGCCAGCTCGTCGACGCGGACATGAACGAAGAGTCGGCTCGTCTGTCGGCCCTGCAGGTTCAGCAGCAGCTGGGCATCCAGGCGCT
This sequence comes from Nitratireductor sp., assembly GCF_017794765.1. Classification (GTDB taxonomy): domain Bacteria; phylum Pseudomonadota; class Alphaproteobacteria; order Rhizobiales; family Rhizobiaceae; genus Nitratireductor. The sequence continues at coordinate 3,435,679 of NZ_CP051236.1, forward strand.
TTCGATCGCTAACTCCAATTCGCAGAACATCCTGTCGCTGTTCCGCTAATAGATCGATCCCGGCGCAAAAGCGCCGGCATCAATCCACGATAGACGGGTCGCTCACTCGAGCGGCCCGTCTTTTTTTGATATTTGGAGCAACAGTTAACCTCCATTAATAGCCTGTTAACCATGTGCATCTACCTATCGTTAACCATACCCGGCGCGAACACGCGGTGCCACCGGGAGTGATTGAACAAAGAGGTGATCACGTGGCCAGCATCATGACCAACACTTCTGCGATGGTTGCATTGCAGAGCCTGAAGGCGACCAACAAGGCCATGGACGTGGTCCAGGGCCGCATCTCCACCGGCTACCGCGTTGCCGAAGCGAGCGACAACGCCGCCTATTGGTCCATCGCGACGACAATGCGTTCCGACAACAAGGCCTTATCGGCGGTTCAGGACGCACTGGGGCTGGGCGCCGGCAAGATTGACACATCCTACACGGCCATGAACAACGTTCTGGAAGCAGTGGATGCGATCAAGTCCAAATTGGTGACAGCGCGCGGCGCGAGTGCGGAGAACCAGGGCAAGATCCAGGCCGAGATCGACATCCTGCTTGACCACATCAAGAGCGCCGCCACCGGCGCAAGCTATGCCGGAACCAACATTCTCGCAACCGATGACACCGGAAACGTCGAAGTCGTTTCATCCTATAATCGCTCTTCAGCCGGAACGGTCTCGGTCGACACGATCAAAATCGACATCGCCAGCGTGAAACTGTTTGCCGCGGGCGGGCTTCCAGGCGGTCTGGCCGACGACATCATGCTCATCGACATCGTGACCAATGGGACAGACGCAGACATCGACGGCTACCTGACAGATGTTGAGACAGCCCTGTCGAACATGTCCAATGCCGCAGCCGATCTCGGTGCAGCCAAGACGCGTCTCGATCTGCAGAAAGACTTCGTCTCCAACCTGATGGACTCCATCGAGCGCGGCGTCGGGCAGCTTGTCGACGCTGACATGAACGAGGAATCCACACGGCTTCAGGCTCTACAGGTACAGCAACAGCTTGGCATTCAGGCGCTCGCCATCGCCAATCAGAACGCGCAGAGCATCCTGTCCCTCTTCAAGTAGGCAAAAGCCCGCAGCCACGCCGTTCTTACAATGGGGTCGCATCGCGGCCCCATTTCATTTTCGCACAAGTTTCGGCGTCTAGTCTCCCGGACAGAACTCGTATGGGAGCATTGGGCGTTGCCTGAGCAAATTCAGACCGTCGTTGAAAACCTGAAAAGCCTCGGCCCTCGCCGGCTTGCCCTTCTTGGGGGCATGCTGGCACTTTTCATGGCCGTCATCGTCGCCGGCGCGGCCTATCTCAACAGGCCCGCGTATGAAACTCTTTATGTCGGGCTCGATCGGTCCGACGTGAACCAGATCGGGCTGGTTCTGGGCGAGGCAGGCATCGGTTTTGATGTGGTCTCGGATGGGACGGCAGTTCTGGTCCCTGCCGGGAAAACCGCGCAGGCACGCATGTTGCTGGCCGAGAAGGGACTGCCCAGCAGCACCAATGCCGGCTACGAGCTCTTCGACAATGTCGGCTCCCTGGGTCTCACCACCTTCATGCAGCAAGTGACGCGCGTTCGAGCTCTTGAAGGCGAGATTGCCCGCACCATTCAGTCTCTTGCCGGCATCAAGGCAGCGCGGGTTCACATCGTCATGCAGGAACGCGGCACGTTCCGCACTGAAGAACGCCAGCCCTCGGCCTCCGTCGTCATCCGCGCTTCCAGCCTTGATGCAACCAACGCAGCCGCCTCGATCCGCTATCTGGTCGCAGCCGCAGTGCCCGGTCTGGACGCGGAGAAAGTGACCGTTCTCGATTCGACCGGCACGCTGCTGGCCGCCGGCGACGATCCGTCCAACAGCACCGCGCAACGTTCCATAGGCGTTGAACGCACGGTCGAAAACCAGATCGAGCAGAATATTCGCCGCGCGCTGGCGCCCTATCTGGGCCCAGACAACTTCCGCGCCAGCGTCAAAGCAGACGTAAACACCGACGCCCGTCAGATCGAGGAGGTCATTTATGACCCGAACTCACGCGTCGAACGGTCGGTTCAGGTCGTCCGCTCCAGCGACAGCGCCAATCGCGAAACAGCCATTCAGCCAACCTCGGTGGCTCAGAATCTTCCCGAGGACGACACTGCCGCCACGGCGGGTCCGAAATCCTCCGAGGAAAGCGAACGTCGTGAGGAAACTACCAATTATGAGCTGAACACCAAGCGCATCGCCACCACCAGCAACGGATACAGCGTCGACAAGATGTCGATTGCCGTGGTGGTCAATCAGGCAAGAATCCTGGAGATCCTCGGCCCCAGCGCCACGCCCGATCAGATCAATGCCCGGATTGCAGAAATTCAGAATGTCGTTGCCTCTGCTACCGGCTTCAACGAAGCTCGCGGCGACGTGATCAATGTCTCGTCGGTCGAGTTCATCGACGGCCTCGACGGTACACCGATGCCTGAGCCGGGCATTCTCGATACCGTCGGACAGCATACAGGTACTCTGATCAACGCAGCCGCCTTCATCCTCGTCGCGTTTCTCGTCACCTGGTTCGGTCTTAAGCCGATCGGCACCAACCTCATGCGCCCGGCCATAGCGCAGGGTCCGGTTTCCGACGACATGCAGCGGGCTCTTCCCAATCACGAAGAAGAGCAGGCGCGCCTGACGGATGGCGGGTACTCAGATCCCGAGTTCGAGGAAGACGACACCTACGGCACGCACCGGCTCAAGATCCGTCCCGCTCCACAGGAACGCCTGGCCCGCATGGTCGACCTCAATGAGGAGCGCACCGCCCACATTCTTCGCAAATGGGCGCGCGCTGAGGCGGAGGCCGGTTGATGTCTTCCGGTCTTTCGCTCTTCGACGTTCTGCCAGACTTTGGCACCCCGGCCCCGCCAGTCTCATCGCGCAGGGCGGAGAGCAGCCACTTCGATTCCCTCATCGAGCGTCCGGAGCCCCCTGCCAGGGAGGCGGTCCCTCCATTGCAGACCCAGGTTGACGAGATGATCGCGGCAGCGGAAGCCGCACTGGCGGAGAAGCTCGCGCATGAACATGCCGTAGCCCTCCAACAGGAACGTCAACGGCACGCTGAAGAGCTGGATGCACTGCGCAATCAAATGGGCGAAGCAGTGGGGCAGGCGATCGAAACGCGTTTTGCCGCGCTGGAGAATGACCTGGTCGCACTGACCTCACAAGCCACATCACGGATTCTCAGCAGTGTTCTGACGGAAGATCTTCAGAAGCGGTCGATCGCGGAACTGGAGCGCGTGATACGCAGCGCTGTTGATGATCGGGAAAGCCTGCGCATTCGCGCCAGTGGTTCTCCGGCCTTATGGGAAAGTCTGAAGGCGGGGCTCGGCGAGAAGGCGCGTCATGTCGATTTTGCGGAAGCCCCCGGATTCGACATCAGTATCTCAGTCGATGAAGAACTTTTTGAAACCCGGCTTACGGAGTGGTCGGAAACACTTGCAGGATTGATCTCATGAGCGTCGCCGAGAACGAGGATCGCGCCTCGGAGATCATTATCGTTCGTCGCGGCGGCGGCGACGAAGACGAGGGCCATCACGGCGGTGCATGGAAGATCGCTTTCGCGGATTTCATGACCGCCATGATGTGCTTCTTCCTGGTCATGTGGCTTATCAACGCGACCGACGAAGATACGAAAACCGCGCTTGCAAGTTACTTCAACTCCGTGCAGCTCATTGACCGCAACACGAGCAGCAAGGGTCTTGAGGACGTCGACGGCGATCCGGTCGATAGCGCGCCGAACGATGTGGAGGATGACGCACCGGGCGCTCCATCGGAAAATCAGGAGCAGACATCCGGGCCAATGAGTTTCGAGAATTCAGTTGGCCAGTCGGACATCCAGAAATTGTCTGACGAGAACCTGTTTTCTGATCCGTATGCCGTGCTTGCCGAAATCGCGTCCAACACCGACACGATGCAGAACATTTCCCAGAAAGGGGATGGAGGCGCGCAGATTGCGGGTCCTTCCTCAGGTGCGTCCGGAGGAGAATCCTACCGCGATCCATTTGCACCCGATTTCTGGTCGCAGCAGGTCGCGCGCCCGCAGATCGGTGTCCATGGCGATCCCGACAATGCACGTGAAAACCCTGCCGGAACCGATGTCGATCTCCCGAGCAACGGCGCGAATCTGCCACCAGCCGTGGCCCGGGAAGCTGCCGAGGCCGAGGCTGGAACCGAAATCGCTCTGGAACCGGTTCGCGAGGTTCAGCCCCTGAAACCCCTGGAGCGGGAAGAAACGGTCGCACAGGAAACCGCTCCTCCCGAAAAACCACAGATGAGCGATGCCTCGGAAGTGTCCGCCGAGCCTCCCGCAGAGGATGCGCTGGACAGAGGCGAGCAGCTTGCCGAGAAAATTCGCTCTCAGCTTGCTGCACAGTTCGCCGGAACGCCGCTTGAGAGCTCCATATCCGTTGTCGCAACGGATGAGGGTGTGCTTGTTTCTATTACCGACGATCTTGAAAACGGCATGTTCCCGGTAGGATCGGCAGTACCGCAACGCGAACTCGTTCTCGCGATGGACAAGATCGGCCAGACCTTGAGCGAACAGTCGGGCAAGGTGAGCGTGCGAGGCCACACGGATGGACGTCCCTTCCGCAGCGAGACTTATGACAACTGGCGTCTATCCAGCGCACGCGCTCAGGCCGCCTACTACATGCTGGTGCGCGGTGGGCTGGATGAGATGCGCATCGAGCAGGTAGCAGGTTTTGCCGATCGCAAGCTCAAGGTGCCGGAAGACCCGTATGCCAGCGCCAACCGCCGCATCGAAATCCTCCTGGAAGTGCCACGATGAGGGCAGTTGCGAGATTCGCCGCTATTCTGATAACCGGTCTCGTCGTCGAAACCGGTGCGCAGGCGGCGTCCATGCAGCCCTATCAGATGGTTCGCTCGCTTCAGCGTGTTCAAGACCGCATCGCGGACGGCGACCATGCAGCCCTGCCCATGCAGCAAAAGCTGCTCGGCATCATCGACAGCCGCATACGCAAAGCCGACCCGGCGGATTTCTCGGATCCGCGGAACCTGCAGGCATTGCTGATATACGGCTTAAGCGGCGGCAATCCCAAGACGCTCGAACTGCTCTTCTCCAGACTCTCTTTGGGTGCCGAGGAGGCCCGGCTCGGAGAAGCAATAGTGCGCTATGCGCTTGGAGACTTCACTGCGGCCCGGTCTGTGCTTCAGGAGATCGATCCAAAGTCCCTTCCACCGGAAGTGGGGCCACCTGTCGCTCTCGTCAGCGCAACAGTGACGGCGCGGGACAATCCGCTTTTTGCGGTTCGAATGCTTGATGAGGCACGGCTTCTCAGTCCTGGGACCCTCATAGAGGAAGCAGCCCTGCGGCGAAGCATCCCGCTGGCTGCCGCCCTCAAGGATACCGAGCGGCTTGCGCGGGCATCGGAACAGTATGTCCGGCGCTTTCTGCGCTCGCCCTACGCCACACAGTTCGTCGACACATTCGTGGCCGCTGTGGTGGAGTTGCACGAGACTGTCGACCCTTCCATGGTCGACGAAGTCACTGCACAAATGTCCGATGAACAAGCGAGGATCGTGTATCTGCGGCTTGCCCGCAAGAGCGCCATTGAGGGTTATGAGCGGCTCCTCGCCTTCGCTTCGCAAAAGGCCATGGCCTATGGCCATGACGCAGACGGAGGCAGCGATCCACGCGCCGTTCTCTACGCGAACATGGCTTCCGTCAGTTCGGACAATGTGGACGACGTCCTGACCGCCCTGAACAGCATCGATCGTCACCGGCTATCGAAAGCCGATCAGGAACTGCTCGATGCGGCCGTCGCCATAGCCAAGGCGGTTCTTGACGAACCACGGCACACCTCGGCCCTCGTAGCGGAGCCCCAACCGAAACTTGTGGACGCACGCCTGCCTGACGAAGAAATTTCCGATGAAGACGACAGCAGCGCCGAGATCGCGGAAAGCGCTGCATCTCTCATGACGCCGGAGGCTGCTGACCCCGTTTTCCCCGGCGATCCGGAGAATGATGAGGCAGATAGCTATCTGAAGGAAATGCGCAGCAAGCTCGACGACATCGATGCGCTGCTCGGAAAGGAAACCGTACAATGAATCCCGCCATTAGCCGGAGTTTGCCGACCACCCTGCAGACGCTGGACGCGGGGTCCCAGAAGCGGGCGGGCGGAGAGCCATTTTCGTCGGCCTTCGAGGAAGCTCTGACGGAAACCCGCAACGCCAGGGGCGACAGGGAGAAGAAAACCAGCGAGGAAACCACAGGCTGGAAGCCGATACGCTGGACGCTCGCCGAAGGTCTGGGTGCGCGAAAAGAGCCCACCAGCGATGAAGAACCGCCGACCGAAGGCAGCGAACTGCAGCACCTTCCCGAGACACTTTCTCCTCAAACGAATGCACCCGTCCCCAGTAGATTGAACGGCGAAACAGGTGACGCCAAGGGTGACGAAAGAGCGGCTGAAACGGGGGGCGAAATTCCGGGCGACGAGAATGGCCACGCAGTGCAATCCGGTGAGGTACCAACGGCCACGCCCCCGGTCTCCGAAGGCGCACTCGCTGCGCCACAGATGGTTTCAGGACAACCTCTTGTTCAGACGAGCGAGCGGGCCCAGGAACGCGTAGTGCCAGCCAAACCGTCGGACAAGGCCGGGCAACCTCTTCCTGAACTGCCAGGTGCACCTGAGAAAGCCGCTTTGCCTGTCGGTGAAAAGCCTTCCACGCCAGCAGCCATCGAGCAGGCGGCCAAACAACCTGGCAAGCCCGATGCGGCGCTGCGAGGCCCTGGCGGTAACGAGGGGCCTACGCGTGAGAATGCCCAGCAGCAACAACAGGAAATCCGCGTTGTCTCGATCCAGCGTGCGCCCGCCCCGGCCCCCACGGTCGGTGGCGACCAGACCCCTCTGGCCTCGCGCGCCGGAATGAGTGAGGCAGCACAGTTGCAGGCCAGCCAGCAGGGCGAAGCAGGAAAGATGGTGCAGACCCTGAAGATCCAGCTTCAGCCGGCCGAGCTCGGGACGGTGACAGCCAAGCTGCGTCTCGTGGGCGAGCAATTGATGGTTGATCTGCAGGTTGAAAGCACCGAGGCGCGTCATCGCCTCAGCACCGACAGCGAGTCCATCGTGAAAGCGCTGCGCTCACTCGGCTACGACATTGACCGGGTCACCGTTCAACAATCCACTCCCGGAGGTCAAAGCAACACCGCGACCGGCGGCAACACACGCGATGGAGCATTCCAGTCCATGAGCGACAGTCGTGGCGAAGGCGATCCTTCACGGGGAACCGGCGGCGATCGCTCCACCCGTGAAGAAGCCGGCAATGGTGGCAGGCAGTCACAGGATACCGCCGATGCGTCACATAGCGGCCTGTATATTTAGTCTTTCAGTGATGGCCGGCAGTGCCCAGGCCGCGGCAAACGCCTGCGAAGGTGAAATCCTTCGTGCAGCGGAAACTTACCACGTGCCAGCCGGCATTCTCTATGCCGTGGGACTGACGGAAACCGGCGTGAAAGGAAGCTTGCAGCCCTACGCGCTCAACATCGAAGGGAAAGCTGTCTTCGCTCGCAGCGCTGCAGATGCAATCCGCACCTTCGAACAGGCACGCAGCGAAGGCAAGAAACTGATCGATCTCGGCTGCATGCAAATCAATCACCACTACCATGGAGAGCATTTTCGAAATTTGCGCTCCATGCTGGACCCGCGCCAGAACGTCGATTATGCCGCCCGATTTCTGATTCAACTCAAGCAGCGACATGGCTCCTGGTCGATGGCGGTGGCACGTTACCACGCCGGCCCCAATAACGACCCGGCCCAAAAACGGTATGTTTGCCGCGTGATCACCAACATGGTCGCGACAGGCTTTGGTGCCTGGACACCGGAAGCACGCCGCTTCTGCAATCACTGATTGAATTCCCGCTTTCAGCGGAGCTCAGGAAACCCGCCCAACAGACTCCCCAATATTGACTCCTGAGATTTCATAGTTGTGCGTGATTCGCCCGACCAGTTACCACTTGATACATAAGTTGATTCGGAGGGCGGGCCGTTGATTGTCGTGATAGACGAGCGTGAGCTGGTGACTGAGGGTTATCACTCACTTTTCAATCGTGAGGGGGTTGCGAGCGCAGGGTTCGCACCGGACGAGTTTGGCGAATGGGTCGAAACTGTCGCTGACGACGAACTCAAGGCGGTGAGCGCATTCCTGCTCGGCCAGTGCGACGGGGGCAACATCCGGGCTCAGCGCATCCGCGAACGCTCCGCAGCGCCATTGATTGCACTCAGCGAGCGCAACTCGCTCGACGACACGCTGCGCATGTTCGAATGGGGTGTCGACGATGTGGTGCGAAAACCGGTTCACATCCGCGAAATCCTTGCCCGCATCACGGCGATTCGCCGCCGTGCCCAGCAGGACACGGCAACATTCACGGAAATCGGCGCCATGCGCATCTACTTCGACGGGCGCGATCCGGAAATTGAGGGACAACCACTTCCCCTGCCGCGCCGTGAACGCCGCATCCTGGAGTATCTGGCCAGCAACCCGACGCGCCGGGTGACCAAGACCCAGATCTTCAATGCCATCTACGGCATTTTCGATGAGGACGTCGAAGAGAACGTGGTGGAAAGCCACATCAGCAAACTGCGCAAGAAGCTGCGCGAGAAGCTTGGGTTCGACCCGATCGACTCCAAGCGGTACCTTGGCTACCGGCTGGCGGACGCCTGATCCGCCGGCTTTTTTTCTTCACAAAGCGTCATCACCAGTTTCACGCAAGTCACGTCTCCTACCTTGGCCGTGATCGGCGCAGACTACGAGGAGACTTCCGATGGGCCTTTACGGCATGATGCGTACCGGCGTTTCCGGCATGGCGGCACAATCCAACCGGTTGTCCACCGTTGCCGACAACATCGCCAATTCCAGCACCAATGGTTACAAGCGCGCGAAGGCCGAATTTTCCTCGCTTGTCCTGCCGTCCTCGGGCGGTTCATACAATTCAGGCGGCGTCACCACATCGATCCGCTATGAGATTTCCAAGTCCGGCCCGTTGCAATACACCACGTCGGGCACGGACCTTGCCATCGAAGGCAATGGCTTTTTCGTGGTCCAGGGCACCAACGGCCAGCCCTTCCTCACCCGTGCCGGCTCATTCGTGCCGAACGCTGACGGCGAACTCGTCAACGCTGCCGGCTACAAGCTCATGGGCTACAGCTACGCCAATGGTGTACCCGCAGTCACCGCAAATGGATATGCAGGCCTTGAAACCGTGACGATCGCGCAATCGGAACTGGTGGCAACGCCATCGCGCAACGGCACACTCACAGCCAACCTGCCATCGAGCTCGGACGTTGTTGCGGCAGCGGACCTGCCTTCCGCCAACGCAGCCACAGCCCAGTACACGCACAAGACCTCGCTCGTGGCCTACGACAATCTTGGCGGTAAGCAGCTGCTTGACGTCTACATGACGAAGACCGGCGCGGACACCTGGGAAGTCGCTGTCTACGACCGCGCGGATGCCGCGCCCAATACGTCTTTCCCATACGCCAACCCGCCCCTGGCCACGACGACGCTCACCTTCGACCCGACCAATGGCAAGCTGGACGGCGCCAGCCCGACCGACATTGCGCTGACCGTTCCCGGCGGCGACACCCTGACTATCGATCTTTCCGACATGACGCAGCTCGATACCGGCTTCTCGGTCACCGGCGAAGTGGACGGAAGCGCACCCTATGCGATCGACAGTGTCGAAATCTCCGAGGACGGCACGATCTTCGCGCAATATGCAGATGGCTCCCGACGGGCTCTCTACCGCATTCCACTTGCCAATGTTCAAAGCCCCGATCAGTTGAAGGTCATCACGGGCAACGTCTTTTCCGAAAGCGCGGATTCGGGCGGCGTACAGCTTGGCTTCTCGGGAACCGGCGGGCTCGGCAAGGTAACACCCGGAGCTGTGGAGCGTTCCAACGTCGACATCGCCACCGAGCTGACAGACATGATCGAGGCTCAGCGCAACTATACGGCCAATTCCAAGTCGTTTCAGACCGGTTCCGAACTGATGGAACTGCTGGTCAATCTGAAGCGATAAGCGTGGGTTTCCGGAACGGGGGAGTGGAAGAACGTAAATGTCTCTGACATCTGCACTGAACATTGCGCAGACGGCGCTTTTTAACACCTCGCGCCAGACCTCAGTCGTCTCACGCAACGTTTCGGAAGCCAGCAATCCGGACTACGCGCATCGCAGCGCACTTCTGTCCAGCATGGCCCCCGGGGCGCGCGTCGTTCAGATCCGGCGCGCGGCCGACGAAGTTCTCTTCAGACAAAATCTCTTCGCGATCTCGGCCTGGCAGGGTCAGAAAGCGATGTCTGGTGGGCTCGACACCATGCGTCTAACCGTTAACGGCATTGACGACGCGAACGCGCCGGCGACCGCGATCAGTAAATTGCAGGAGGCCCTGCAGCTTTATGCGGCCACGCCATCCAACACCACGCTTGCAGAGAGCGCGGTGCAAGCAGCGAAACAGGTGGTTCGCTCACTCAATGACGGTGCCAGATCCGTACAGAATTTCCGGGCCGACGCGGATCGGGATATCTCAACGGCGGTCGAGGACCTCAACTATCTTCTCGGCGAGTTCGAGACCGTCAACACTGAGATCGTCAACGGAACCCGAAGCGGCCGCGACGTATCGGATGCTCTGGATCGACGGGGTGCGCTTCTCAAGAAGATCTCCGAATATGTCGCCGTCTCGACCACGACGCGCTCCGGCAACGACATGGTCATCGTCACCGCCGATGGTGCCACGTTGTTCGAGACCATTCCGCGGCCTGTCACATTCACCCCGAATACGAGCTACGGACCAGGGACGACCGGAAACTCGGTCTATGTCGATGGCGTTCCGCTGGTACCCGGCGTGGGTGGCAACACCAGCGCCAAGGGCTCGATAGCGGCAGCCCTGCAGTTACGCGACGAGACAGCACTGCAGATGCAGCGCCAACTCGACGAGGTCGCACGCGGCCTGATTACGGCTTTTGCCGAGACGGACCCCAGCGGCACCCAGCCGGACATGGCAGGACTGTTTACCTGGGCCGGTGGTCCCGGAATCCCGCCTGCAGGCACACTCATCGACGGGTTGGCAGGAGCAATCCGTATCAACGTCGCGTTCGACAAAAGCGCCGGAGGAGACCCCTCGCTTCTGCGTGATGGCGGCGCCAACGGCGCAGCCTATCTGCACAACACGAGCGGCGCCGCCTCCTATTCGGATCTGCTTCTCGGTTACTCACAACGCCTCGACGAACCGATGGCTTTTGACCCTCTGGCAGGTCTCGACACAAACCGCAGTGTGACAGCCTTCTCGTTCGATTCCGTCGGCTGGCTGGAAGCGAGCCGCAAAGAAGCTGCAAGCGGCGCTGAAGGCAAGGAGGCGCTGGCGGTACGCACGGCAACCGCACTCTCGAACGCAACCGGCGTCAATGTCGACAATGAAATGGCGCTGCTGCTCGATCTCGAAAATGCCTACGAAGCTTCAGCGCGCCTCATCTCCGTTATCGATGAGATGCTCTCCACGCTGATGCAGGCAACCCGGTAGAAGGACCGACCATGAAAACCTCCTTCATCTCATCCCTGGCCATGTCGCAGTCGCTGCGGTACCAGACCATGCGCATGCAGGCTGAGTTGGCCGAAAGATTGAAGGAGTCGCAAACCGGACGGCATGCCGATGTTGGCATCGCACTTGGTGCCCATGCCGGTCGCAATCTTTCGATGACCCGCAACATTGATCGCCTGAACGGCCTCGTTGATGCCAACGCGATCGCCGCCAACCGCCTTTCAGCAACGCAGAATGCGATGACGCAGATCGGCGATCTTGGACAGAGCCTGCTTGCTGCGCTGACAGCGGCAAAGTCCGACATCGATCAGGTCTCCGTGTCACAGGCGGAAGCCGAGCGCGTATTGAAATCGATAACCGGCATACTCAACACCAATCTTAATGGCGAATACCTGTTCGCCGGCATCAACACCGACGTCAAGCCGGTCACCGATTTCGACGTCCCGGCCTCGCCAGCGAAAGCGGCCTTTGATGCGGCATTTGTGGCAAAATTCGGCTTTGCGCAGACTGACCCCGCAGCGGCGAGTATCACTGCAGCCGACATGGACGACTTCCTCACCAATTTCGTGGAACCTCAATTCATCGGCGCGGGCTGGGAAACCAATTGGTCCAGCGCATCCAGCCAGAAAATTACCAGCCGCATCACCTTGAACGAAACCGCGGAGACGTCGCTGACGGCCAATGAGACCGGCATACGCAAGCTGGCCATGGTTGCGGCCACGATTTCCGACCTTTTCAATGGCCCTCTCGGCGAGGAAGCGCGCGCTGTTCTCTACGACAGATCGCTCACGCTGGTCGGTGAAGCCGTCGCCGAGGTCGCGAACGCGCAGGCGCAGGCCGGTATTGTCGAAAACCGGGTCTCGGCAGCCAGCGAACGGCTCTCCGCCCAGGTTGATCTGTTCAACACACTGATAAAGGACAGCGAGGGCATCGACCCCTACGAGGCAGCGACCCGGGTGAACGACCTGAGAGCACAGCTCGACGCATCCTACGCGCTGACCGCACGCCTGCAGCAGCTCAGCATCTTGAACTATCTGCGATAACCGACAGACAGCCGGAACAAAACGAACGGGAAGCACATGTACCAGTTTTCCTACAGCGAAGTTCAGACAGACTCGCTCGCCGACGCCCGGGATCGGGAGGAACAGGTTCTGAGCCGTTCAATCGATCTTCTTCAGGCTGCGCGCGAGAAGGGCCCGAACTCGCAGGAAGCCGTCGAGGCAATTCACTTCATGATCCGCGTCTGGACTGCCTTCATCGACGATCTCGGCAATCCGGAAAACGAACTGCCAAAGGAGCTCAGAGCCAATCTGATTTCCATAGGCTTATGGCTGCTGCGGGAAGGAGAAGAAGTGCGTCAGGGAAGATCGCAGAACCTTGATGGCCTTATCGAGGTGTCGCAGATCATCCGCGACGGCATTCAGCAATGAGCACGTTAAAAATATCACTCAAGGCGAACGAGAAGATCTACGTCAACGGCGCAGTCATCAAGACCGACCGAAAAGTGACGCTGGAATTCCTGAACAACGTTCAGTTCTTGCTTGAGAACCACGTCCTTCAGGCGGAAGATGCGCACACACCGCTGCGTCAACTGTATTTCACGGTACAGATAATGTTGATCACGCCGGAGAATGCAGATGATGCGCGCCAGCTTTTCGGCCAGCTCCTTCCGAGACTACTGAACAGCTTCACAAGCGAGCGCATTCGTGCCGGTCTGAAGCATGTGGAGGAGCTGGTGGCGAACGAACAGGTCTATGACGCTCTGAAGGAAATCCGTGCGCTTTATCCTATCGAAGACGAGATCATGACCCAGAACACGCAGCCGGCCAATAGCGAGCCCGTCACCGCCATTGCAGGAGAGTAAGCCATGAACGTTGAAGCAGCATCAGGCACCCAGACCTACAGCAATGGCACGCAGCAGGCTGCCACACCGCAAACGGTGGACTACCAGGCATTCCTTCGCCTTCTGGTCGCGGAGATGAAAAACCAGGACCCCACGAGCCCGATGGAATCCACGGATTATGTGGCACAGCTTGCCACGTTCTCGCAGGTCGAGCAGTCGGTGCAGGCAAACGCCAAGCTTGACCAGATTCTCCAGGCTTCCGCACTTGCGCAGGCCGGCAGCCTTGTAGGCCGTGAAATCACCTCCGCCGACGGCGAAACCACCGGCAAGGTGGCCGAAGTACGCCTCTATAGCGATGGCGTCATGGCCGTTCTCGAAAGCGGCGACAAGATTCCCGTCGGACCGGGTGTCGTGATCCGCTGAACGATGAACGAAGCCGACGCCCTCGACATTGTTCAGTACGCGATCTGGACCGTTCTGGTTGCCTCCAGCCCGGCGGTGATCGTCGCCATGGTGGTCGGCGTCGGCATCGCCCTGGTACAGGCACTCACCCAGGTGCAGGAGATAACCCTCACCTTCGTGCCCAAGATCGTGGCAATCCTCGTCGCGGTCGCCTTCTCCGCCCCCTTCGTCGCATCGCAGATTTCCGGTTTCAGCAACGTCATCTTCCAACGGATCGAAGGCGGCTTCTGAAGCCTTCCCTGTCTCCTCTCCTCTTTCGCGCAAGTTTGAGGCGCTAGCTTCAGCGCACGGACGTGCAAACGCGTTCTGATTTGAGTAGGAAGACCGGCATGGCGTTGAGCGAAGCAATCACAGGCGCAGAGACCAGAAAGCATGGCCGCGACATTGGCTTTGCTGTTGGCATCGTCATCATCCTGGCGGTGCTTTTCCTGCCCATACCAGCCTTTTTGATCGACGTCGGCCTCGCATTCTCGATCGCGCTTTCAGTCCTGATCCTGATGGTCGCTTTGTGGATTCAGAGACCACTGGATTTCTCCTCCTTCCCCACCATCCTGCTCATCGCGACGATGCTACGGCTTTCGCTCAACATCGCCACGACCCGCGTGATCCTGTCCGAAGGCCATGAAGGGGCGAACGCGGCTGGTTACGTTATCGGCGGCTTCTCGCAGATGGTGATGAGCGGCGATTTCGTTATCGGTCTTATCGTCTTCATGATCCTGGTGGTGGTGAACTTCGTCGTCATCACCAAGGGTTCAACACGTATCGCGGAGGTTGGGGCCCGCTTCACTCTCGACGCCATCCCTGGCAAGCAGATGTCCATCGACGCCGATCTTTCTGCCGGCACGATCGACGACAAGGAAGCACAGCGCCGCCGGGCTGAACTCGAAGAGGAAAGCTCTTTCTTCGGCGCGATGGATGGCGCCTCGAAATTCGTGCGCGGGGATGCGATCGCCGGTCTCCTCATCACCGCCATCAACATCGTTGGCGGCATCGCCATCGGCTATGCACGCCACGACATGAGCATCGGCGAAGCGGCGGATGTCTTCACCAAGCTTTCTGTGGGCGACGGCCTTGTCTCGCAGATCCCCGCACTCATCGTCTCTCTGGCGGCCGGCCTGCTTGTCTCCAAGGGCGGCACGCGCGGCTCCGCGGATCAGGCTGTGTTCGGACAGCTCAGCGCTTACCCGCGTGCGCTCTTCGTCGCCGCGATGCTTCTGACAGTGCTCGGCCTCGTTCCCGGTCTTCCCTTTATTCCGTTTGTGGCGCTTGCCGGCATCATGGGCGGTATAGGCTATGCATTGCCACTGCGTGCGCGCCAACGGCGCGAAAAGGAGAACGAGGCACAACGACAGGAACAACTTTCCCAGGAAGAGGAAGAGCGCAACTCCGTCAAATCCTCTCTGAAAACCGCAGAGATCGAGCTCCTTATCGGCAAGCAGCTTTCGACGCGGCTTCTGGCGTCGCATCAGGAGCTCGCCTATCGCATGGGCAAGATGCGCAAGAAGTTCGCCGCGCAGTATGGGTTCGTGGTGCCCGAGGTGCGCCTGACCGATGACTATTCCATTCCTCCAAAGAGCTACCGCATCAAGATTCACGGCACTGTAGTCACCGAGTATCAGATGCGTGTGGGAGAACTTCTGGTGCTCGTCGGCAACAACCGCATGCCAGATATGCCCGGTGAAGAAGTCAAGGAACCCGCCTTTGGCATGCGGGCTTTCTCAGTACCGGAAATGTTCGCCGATGACCTGAAGCGCGAGCGCTATGCCTTCGCTGACAATATGTCGGTGCTGCTCACCCATCTAAGCGAAGTCATCCGTAACAACCTGCCGCAACTCCTTTCCTACAAGGACATGAAGGCGCTCATCGAGCGGCTCGACCCCGAATACCGCAAGCTGGCAGACGAAATCTGCTCATCGCACATCACCTATCCCGGCCTGCAGGCAGTGCTGAAACTGCTCCTGGCAGAGCGGGTGTCGATCCGCAACCTGCACCTGATCATCGAGGCGATTGCGGAGATCGCGCCGCATATCCGCCGCACCGAGCAGATTGTCGAGCATGTGCGTATTCGCATGGCACAGCAGATCTGCGGAGACCTGACCGAAGGCAACACGCTCAAGGTCCTCAGGCTCGGCGGCCGCTGGGACCTCGCCTTCCACCAGGCGCTCAAGCGTGATGCCAAGGGCGAAATCCGCGAATTCGATATCGATCCGCGGCAACTCGAGGAATTCGGACAGGAAGCGAGTACCGCCATTCGCAAACATCTCGATGCCGGCGAACGCTTCGTTCTTGTCACCGCACCGGAAGCACGCCCCTATGTTCGCATGATTACCGAGCGTCTCTTCCCCACACTCCCCGTCCTCAGCCATGTCGAGATGGCAAAAGGCGTCGAGCTCAGCGTATTGGGTTCAATTTCCTGATGCGCGGCGCCGGCCTGCCCCTGTTGATTGCACCGGCAACCTGAGACCATGCTGGAAACCCCGCTCCTGGCCGCCTTCCTCGCCTTCTGTCGCATAGGCGGCTGCTTCCTGTTCATGCCCGGCCTTTCCAGCGTCCGTGTGCCAATGCAGGTGCGCCTCTTCGCGGCGGTTGCGGCAACGCTCGCTATGCTGGCGCATCTTTGGGATGTGATCACCCCACATGTCTCAGACGAACCCGGCCCCCTCTTCCTGCTGATCGCCTCAGAACTGGCCATCGGAGCATTGATCGGTCTCATCGCCCGCTTCTACGTTCTGTCGCTTCAGTTCATCGGCACATCCATGGCGATGTTCTCCGGCTTCGGTATGGCTGCGGGTGGCACGGCTATCGAAGAACCGGAAGCCCAGCCGCCCCTGACGGCATTGATATCGCTCTCTGCCCTGATGCTGCTTTTCGTTCTCGATTTTCATCATCAGATCATTCGCGCGCTTGTGGTTTCCTACGAGCTTGCACCGATTGAGAGCCTCTTTGACCCGCAATCCGCACTGACCGATATCACCGATACGCTGTCCGACGCATTCTTCGTGATGATCCGGCTTGGCAGTCCGTTTCTGGCCTATGCGATCCTGGTGAACCTCGCGATTGGCTTCATCAACAAGCTTACACCACAGATCCCGATCTACTTCATCTCCCTGCCCTTCGTGATCGCCGGGGGCATCATTCTTCTCTATTTCGCCATTC
The DNA here is from genome assembly GCF_017794765.1 of Nitratireductor sp. GTDB lineage: Bacteria > Pseudomonadota > Alphaproteobacteria > Rhizobiales > Rhizobiaceae > Nitratireductor. The sequence goes on from NZ_CP051236.1 coordinate 3,452,763, forward strand.
CCTCATTGCTTGGCCTGTTCGCCGAGGGCTTCTTCCCAATCTTCGAAGGTCGCTAACAATGCCGACACCCCGTCAGAAGCGCCTGCAGAAACTGGTTCTGGTGATGCAGCGTCTCAAGGATTTTCATCAGGCCCAACACGCCGCGCACATCGCCGAAGTCGCTGTTGCGCAGGAAGAGGCAAAAGCCATAACCGAGACGCTCGATGCCGGAACAGCCATGACCGCATTGTTCCCGGAACTTTATCACCGTCGCGTCGCCAACGCGCTCGAACGCAGCCGTACAAGCGCCGAACGCGCCCGGCAGGAAGCACATCGCCTCTTGCAGGCCGATGCACGCGGCAACGCGCTGGCCCGGGCCTATCGCGAGGCCAGTGATCTCTCCGAGCGCAGCACTGCTGACAGGGAACGTCTGGAGTTCATCGAGCGCGGCAAAGCAGGTGAGACTTAAGCCTCCCACAAGCTTCTTCTGGGAAGATGCTGCCTACGAAAACGAATGATGGAGGACGCCTTGGCGATATCGCCTCCCGGCGACATTGTCCTGAACGTCGCGCGCGCCGCCGACCCCGCCAAAGCTGCCGCCGCGAAAGCGCGGCTCCAGGCGAAATCGGACGCAACCGCGAGTTTCTCGGCAGTGTTCGACAGCAATTCTGTCCAGGCTTCGAAGGTCAGCGCACACGCACCTTCCGATGTCGAGAAGAAATTCGAGGCAATGGTCCTGCAGAACTTCATGCAATCCCTTCTCCCAGAGGAGACGTCCGCCGTCTACGGCGAGGGTCTCGCGGGCGAAATGTGGCGCTCCATGCTGGCACAGCAACTGAGCGAAACACTTGCGGACAAGGGCGGCATAGGCATCGCACGCAATGTCCTGCGCGACTACACGGTTGAGAATGAAAAGCCCGTGCCAATTGGCGCGATCTCTCAAACACCGGAGCAGGAAGAGATCGGCAGACGCGCGCTTCTTTCCACTGCCATGGTCGAGGAAATCGAACGAGAAGCAGCCAGGACCCTTGGCGTGAACACGACCCCGGCCGGCGGCGATAAAGACAGCTGAAGTTCAGGAACGGAACAACACCATGTATGATATGACCTCCGCAGCAAATTCCGAAAATGCCTCCCTGACGATGAACCAGCATGGTGGGGCAAGCGCTCTGGCGATCATGCGCCGCATTGAAGAAACCATCGACGCCGAGACAGCTGCGATCCGCAATGATCCCGCCTTCGATCTCAAGGCTTCCAATGCGCGCAAAAGCCGTCACCTCTACGAACTTACCCGTGCATTGAAAGGGGCCAACGAGGCCGGCCTGGCCAGTGCGCATCGGGATGCTCTGATCCGCCTGCGCGACAAACTCGCCGACAACGAGGCCACCATCCGGGCTCACATGGGCGCAGTGAATGAAGTTGCCGATCTTCTGCAAGACGCCATCCAGCGTGCCCAGACAGACGGCACCTATTCGCAACATGAATTCGGACAGGCCGCGCCGGCATGATCAAGTTCGTCTTTGCCGCTCTCTGGATCTGCGCCGTCACGGTTGGAACGATGCTCTATTCGTTCCAGTTCTCGCAGGCGAAGAACAGCGCCGAGCCGCCACCTGCATTTTTTGGCGGCCTCGACTATGTAAGCACCGATGTCATCTCGGTACCGGTGATAAAGGCCGGGGCGGTGGAAGGCTATTTCTTGACCCGCCTCTCCTACTCGGTGGACTCCAAAAAAGTTCCCGCGCTCAGCATCCCTGTCCAGACGATGCTGGTCGATGAGATTTACTCCCACCTCTATGCAAACCCCGCTATAGACTACGCAAGCAACGAGGCTTTCGACGTCGTTGCCTTCCGGGACGGACTTCGCGACAGCATCAACCAGCGGGTCGGCGAAAAGCTCATCCATGAAGTATTCATCGAGCAGGCCGATTACCTGTCGAAGGCCGAGATCCGCGACAAGACCGCACGCAGCAGGCTCGGGCCGGCTGAGACGGCAGGCTCCGCCCCCAGCAAGAGTGCTCACTAAAACACCATTATGGTCACATCGGGCGGTGTTCCAGACTTCTCCGGAGTTGAGAGTATCGCCCTCCCAGGTCCCTGCCAGACAGGAGAAGCGGCGGAGATCCGGACAGGGTTCGGGCCTCCGCCTTCTTCTTTCACGGCCCGCAATCTCAAACTCAGCTCAGAGCTTGTGAACAAGCTGCTTCCGTCGAGTGATAGAACTCAGGATAACTATCACATATTATAATCATGAACCATTTCTACAAAGTCTAAGCATTAAACAATATTAGATATAAAACTTATAAGTTCAAACATAATACCGGAAAAAACTCGTTCTATATGAACTTTTGTATCCAAGCGCCTCATTCTTGTCCAAAATGGATTTGTTTAATGTGGATATAAGGCGTTGCCTTATACGGCCAACGTATGCAAACAGTCTTTCGCTACTTCGGTGATCTCACCAATTTTCGGTCGAGATGCGAAGCTCTGTTTCGACGCAGCGGTTTACGCAGGCCGAAAGAGTATAGTTTGGAGATTTACAGTGAAGATGACCCAGCCCTCGGTCAAAGTATCCACCGGCTCACCCGGTAATGAATATCTTGATGTTTTCGACAGCAATGCACAAAGCCCCTGTTTACCGCTTCTGGCAACCGCCATCGGCTACAAGCTGCGCCGCGCGCAGCTTGTCGTGTTTCAGGATTTTCAAAAATCGTTCGCTTGCGTGAAGCTGCGGCCAACGGAGTTTGCGGTCCTGTCGCTGATTGCCACCAACCCGGGCCAGAAGCAAACCGAAGTCGCGGAGCAATTGGGTATCAAGCGCGCGAATTTCGTCGCACTCATGGACTGCCTCGAGACCCGCGGTCTGGCCGAGCGTCGCAAAGGCGATATCGATCGCCGTTCGCACTCTCTGCACCTCACGGAGAAGGGCTCCGATTTCATCGCGGAGATTTCAAAACTGTGGGCTCAGCATGAGAAGCGGATCATTGAAAGGCTAGGGGGAGAAGACAACAGAGACGCTCTGATCGCTCTTCTCGACCGTCTGCTTGCCGGCAAGAAACGTGTGTCAATTCCGCGTGGTTGAGGCAAATAAAGACGTTGACGTAAACGTCAATAAAAGCCTACTGTTTACCAGCGGCGGGTCGGAGCTGAAACGGCTATCGCCAACTGAATGACAACACGACGCAGATGCGCGTACAGGGAGAACTTGAATGGGGATGGACGCAATTGCCGAGAAAGTGAAGTCACGCGTGGCAACTTCGGATTTCAGTCGGTCGGTGAAATTCGACTGCGGAGAGGACGGGGTGATTGTTGTTGACGGGAGCAGCGTTTCCACCGAAGACAGCCAGGCTGATTGCATCATCAGCTTGTCCAGGAACGATCTTGAAGCAATGATCGCAGGCGAACTTGATCCGACCGCCGCGTTCATGCAGGGAAAACTGAGGGTTGACGGAGACATGACTGTCGCCATGCAGTTGAGCCAGGTACTTTAGCACGTCTCTCTGCGAACAGAGCCGCAGAGGCTGCGATGCAGGTGCTTTTGGGGCGGCTCGCAACATGAGTGCGGTCCGCCCCGGCACTCTCAGGCAACCAGGCTTCGCACCACCGCTTTCCGGCCGGTGGGATAAAGCGTTCCAGACGCGTGTAACAGTGCACCCGGCGTGAGTTCGAGAGCCAGAAATCTGTTCGTCTCGTAAGGGCCGGGCATCGAAAGCGTCGGTGTCAGGTCGGCTGAGAAACCAAAGCGGCCATAATAGCCTGCATCACCAACGAGCAGGATTGCCAGGTGTTCCAGCCGACGTGCCTCGGCAATCGCATGGCGCATCAACGCAGCGCCGATACCCCGCCCGGCAAATTCCTTCTCGACCGCCAGCGGCCCAAGAAGAAGGGCGCTGGATCCCTCGTTGCCCAGACGAACATTCCACAGACGGACAGAGCCGATCATACGGCCTCCCGCGTCACGCGCAACGAAAGCCAGGCCTTCCGCCGGCAAACGGCCGCTGCGCAGCTTCTCCGAAGATTTTGACTTGCGCTTGGGGCCCATGACGCGATCCAGAAGAGCTTCCCGCTCGGCAGCGTCCCGGGCACTTTCGCAAAGAATCGAGAAGGCAGGCGCAAATGCGCCGCCAATAACAGCCTGTTCCATAACCCTGATCCCGAAATCCGGAAAATCCGGCCCGCGCATAGCGCGCGGGCAACGCAGCTTTATGTCAGATCACGTAGGATCGGAGCGGCTCGAAACCGTTGAATGCCACAGAAGCATAGGTCGTTGTGTAAGCGCCCGTCCCCTCGATAAGAACTTCATCTCCAATGGTCAGCGACAGCGGCAGAGGATATGGCGTTTTTTCATACATGACATCAGCGGAATCGCAGGTCGGGCCGGCCAGCACACAGGGTGCTGTCTCCCCGCCATCGTGACGTGTCACAAGCGGATAGCGGATTGCCTCGTCCATGGTTTCTGCCAGGCCGCCAAACTTGCCGATATCGAGATATACCCAGCGCACATTGTCGTTGTCCGCTTTCTTGGAAATCAGCACGACCTCGGACTTGATCACACCGGCATTGCCGACCATGCCGCGCCCGGGTTCGATGATCGTCTCGGGAATGCGGTTGCCGAAATGCTTGCGAAGCGCCGAGAAGATCGCCTGGCCATAAGCCTGTGCGGCAGGCACGTCGCGCAGGTAACGCGTCGGGAAGCCGCCGCCCATATTGACCATGCGCAGCACGATACCTTCGTCCGCAAGCGCACCGAAAACGCCACGGGCGTCGGCCAATGCACGATCCCAGGCGTCCAGATCGGTCTGCTGCGACCCGACGTGAAAGGAAACCCCATAGGGATCCAGTCCAAGAGCGCGGGCATGGCGCAGGACATCAACAGCCATGGTGGGTACGCAGCCGAATTTGCGCGACAGCGGCCACTCAGCGCCGGCGCCATCCGTCAGGACACGGCAGAACACGCGTGAGCCGGGCGCAACACGCGCAATCTTCTCCACCTCTTCCTCGCAATCGACCGCGAACAGGCGAATGCCGAGTTCATAGGCACGCGCAATGTCGCGCTCTTTCTTGATCGTATTGCCATAGGAAATGCGGTCTGCGGTGGCACCGGCATTCATCGCCATCTCGATCTCGGCCACCGAAGCCGTGTCGAAGCTGGAGCCCAACTGAGCAAGAAGACGCAGGATTTCCGGCGCCGGGTTGGCCTTCACAGCATAGTAAATCCGGGAATCGGGCAGCGCCTTTTCAAAGGCGCAGAAATTGTCGCGCACCACGTCGAGATCAACGACGAGGCAGGGGCCCTCGGGACGTCGGGTGGCGAGGAAGTCGAGAATGCGCTGGGTGGCCATCATGTCTCTCCAATCGCGGCTTTCAGGCCGCGTTACCGAAGCTTCGAAACTGCAAAAGCGAACTCGCTTCCGCGGTGGACAAAGGACGCGGCATGCGCACACGGGAGCCGGCAGGTGGAGAGCACCGGAACCAGGTCATGCGATAACGCGCTACGATGCACTTCCGCCTCGCGGCGAAGATGCGCTTTGTCTGCCTCAGCTTTGGATGGGAGACCCCAACCGCACTGCCGGCAATGAAGGTGTGCCTCTTCAGTAACCCCGGCTTTTGGACAGCCGGCAGACACCAGAAAGGCCCGCACCGTCGTTGCTTCAAGATGTCCTCGGTTTGATGGTTGGCCATCAGACCGACTGGAGCGGTTAGGTCCAGGTACCGTACCGGTTTCCTCGCCATTTTCGAGGTCCGGCGGACACCCACAGGCACGTGCGACTTTGGGCAGCGCGGATATAGGCGCAACGGCTGTCACAATCAATGAAAAATTTTATGTCCTTGAAAAAAAGCGCGTGAATGCCGACCTTTGACGCTCCGGTGCGATGAGGAAAACGACGATGATCAAGATGCGCGATACGCTGAACGCTTTCCTCGCCTACCCGGACACATCTCCTCCTCCCAGTGGCGAGGGACCGTTGGCAGGTCTGACACTTGGTGTGAAAGATATCTTCGACGTGGCGGGATATCCGACCGGTGGCGGCAATCCGCGCCGCGCTGAATGCTATCCCCGCGCCCCGAACACGGCACCAGCGATCCAGCGTCTTCTCGATGCGGGCGCCCGCTTCATCGGCAAGACCCAGACCGACGAACTGACCTTCTCGATGATCGGGCAGAACGCTCACCACCCTGCTCCGGTCAATCGCGCCGCGCCGCAGCGTTTCACCGGCGGCTCTTCCTCCGGTTCGGCGGCCGCGGTGGCTGGCGGGCTCGCTGACATCGCCGCCGGATCCGACACGAATGGTTCAATCCGCGCGCCCGCTTCATATTGCGGCCTGATCGGGCTGCGCACGACGCACGGGCGCATCCCCCTCGAGGGAGCCATGCCGCTCGCTCCTTCCTTTGACACGTTTGGCTGGTTCGCGCGTGACGCCGTCGCCTATGCACGGGTTGGCGAAGTGCTGCTTGGGAGCGACCCGCACAGGGATCTTCTCGTGCGCCCGGTTCGCATTTCCGAATTCGAGGCGCTTCTCTTCGGTGAGCAGGAGCGCACGTCCTATGGCACGATGCTTGCCACAGTCATGCACCATTTCGACCGCGAAGCTGCCTTCCTCGCGCTGCCCGGCTCCATGGACAGGCTGTTTGAGTGTTTCCGTCTCATTCAGGCTTTCGAGGCGTGGCAGGTGCATGGCGAGTTCATCCGGACCGCGAAACCGCAACTCGGTCCCGGTGTCCGGGAACGTTTCGAGTTTGGCAGCCGCATCAGCCTTGCTGCGGTGGCCGAGGCGCGCGCCGAACGCCTGCGCTTCCAGCAGGATTTCGCCGCGTTGTTCGATCACGACATGGTGCTGGTCATGCCGACCCAGCCGACCGTGGCCCCGATGAAGAATGCAACGCGGGAAGAGCTCGACCGCTACCGAAGCCTGGCGCTCAAACTCACCGCCATCGCCGGCCTGCTCGGCTGGCCTCAGATTACCCTCCCTCTCGGCCAGGTGCATGATGCCCCCTTCGGCATCTCACTTCTCGGGCCCGCCGGCAGCGACCGGCAGCTCATCCGCATCGCCGCCGATATCCTCTCCGGAAGCTGAAGGAAACTCTCGTGGACACACTCAGCCGCATGCGCGCATTCGTCGATGTAGTCGAGGCCGAAGGCTTTTCCGCCGCCGCCCGAAAAGTCGGAAAATCGAAGGCGCTTCTGTCGAAATATGTCCGCGAGCTCGAAGATGAACTGGGCGCGCTTCTGCTCAACCGCACCACAAGGCAATTGTCGCTTACGGAAGCCGGCCATACCTATTTCGCCCGAGCCGTGGAACTGTTGCGGGACGTCGAGGACCTTGCCGAAGCGGTGCGTGATTCCTCCGGCGATGTTCGCGGCAGGATCAGGCTTTCCGCCCCGCGTACATTTGCCGATGCTCCCATCGGTCAATCGCTCATCGATTTCGCCAGCGCGCATCCAGACGTCACGCTTGAAATCAATCTCGACGACCGCTTCGTCGACCTGGTCGAAGAAGGGTTCGATCTCGCCATTCGCATCACCAAGCTCGCCGACTCCTCGCTGATCGCCAAGCGGCTGGCCCCGTTCCGCGTGGTGCTTTGCGCTTCTCCGGCACTGATCTCCCGTCATGGCGAACCGGGTACGCCGCAGGAGCTCACCCATTTACCCTGCATCGTGGACACCAACAGCCGTTACCGCCAGAACTGGCCCTTCAGACTGGAAGATGGGACAACCGTGAATGTCCCGGTCACCGGGCGCCTGGAGGTAAACAGCCCCATGGCGGCCAGGGCAGCAGCTTTGTCCGGCCTGGGTTTCGCGATCCTTCCGGACTTTATCGCAGATCCGGAAATCAGCGCCGGTCGTCTTGTGCCCCTGCTCGAGCAGAACAGCTTCGACGGTGCCGGGATTTATGCCATCTATCCGCACCGACGCTATTTGCCCGCAAAAGTCCGTGCCTTTGTGGATTTTCTCGCGCAGTGGCTGAAAGAAAATTACCCCAACAAATAACACCCCGTCCAATTTCCGCCGGTTTCGTGTACATAACAGCACGGACGATCTGGGAGCAGGACTGTTGCATATGCCGATTCGCAGGAATTTCACGCCCGGAGTTGGCGCCACCCTTCTTGCCCTTGTATGCGCCACCCCCGCCTTTGCTCACCCACACGTGTTCGCCGAAGCACGGCTCGATGTGAATGTCGATGCCGGGGGAAACGTAACGTCCCTGCATCATGTCTGGCGCTTCGACGACCTTTTCTCCAGCACGGTTCTGGTCGAGTTCGACAAAAACCAGGATCTTGTGCTCGATCAGGCGGAACTCGAAGAAGTGGCAAATGTGGTTCACGGGTCGCTTGCCGATTTCAATTATTTTCAGCTTGTCACCAAAGGCGGCAAGGACGTGCCCATGCAGGCCCCCGAACGGCTTGTGGCCGATTTCGTCGATAACCAGCTCATCATCCTGTTTGAATCCGAACCCGAAGCGCCCCTTCTCCTTGTCGGCGAAGTCGCCTTCGGCGTCTACGACCCGACCTTCTACACAGCCATCGACTTCGTTGAAGACAGCTATATGACCGTCAACAATCTCCCGGCTGACTGCACCAGTAGCGTTGTCCGACCGGATCCCGATGAAGCGATCGCCCAAAATCAGCAGACCCTGACAGAAGCCTTCTTCAACGATCCGACCGGCAATGACATGAGCCAGATTTTCGCGACCCGCCTGGAGTTAAACTGCAGCAAGGATAGCTGACCCATGCTTCCATTCCGCCGTGTCGTCATCGCTTCCGCAGCGATTACCCTTCTGGCCGCGGGTGCGGCGATGGCGCAGAGTTCGCTCGGCATTGGAGCGGCCGAACCCGCCATCACCCCGTCCGGCCCGTTTGCCGGCACCCTGCAATGGATCAACACTCACCAGCAGGCGTTTTATCGCACTCTGACCGGCGCGTTGAAGGCGATGCGCGACGATGGCAGCAAACTGTGGGTTCTTATCGGCCTCTCCTTTGCCTATGGTGTTTTCCATGCAGCCGGTCCGGGGCATGGCAAGGCCGTCATTTCTTCGTATATGCTGGCCAATGAGGTCGCGCTACGGCGCGGTGTGATCCTCTCCTTCGCCTCTGCACTTCTACAGGGTCTGACGGCCGTCATCCTGATGGGCGTTGTCTTCCTGGCTTTGCGCGGCACATCAATCTCCATGACCGATGCCGCATGGTTTCTTGAAACTGTCAGCTTCGGCCTGATCGCCGCTTTTGGTGCCTGGCTCCTCTGGCGCAAGCTCTCAGGTCTGATGCGTACCCGTGCTTCACCCCTCGCCACCGCGGTAGCGCATTCCCGGGTCGCGCCGGCAATGCACAGTCTTTCAGCAGCGCACGTCCATGAACACGCCCATGATCATGTACATGCTGCTGATGACGATCATCATGACCATTCCACCTGCGAGCACGGTCATGACCATCACACGCACGATCACACATGCGGACATGAGCATCATCACGGGCACGAACACGCGCATGACCACGGTCCCGGTGATGTCTGCCCCAGCTGCGGTCACGCACATGCGCCGGACCCGAGTCTGCTGACGGGAGAGCGTTTTGACTGGAAAACCGCTAGCTCTGCCATTGCCGCGGTAGGTATACGCCCCTGCTCCGGCGCCCTGATCGTGCTCACCTTCGCCTTTCTGAACAGCCTTTGGCTTGGTGGCGTTCTTTCAGTTCTGGCCATGTCCATTGGAACGGCGATCACTGTTTCGGTTCTGGCGACACTCGCTGTGACAGCAAAGAACTGGGCCGTGGCACTGTCGGGTGGCAACCGTGCGAGCAACCGCGTTCACAACGCCATCGAGATCGGCGGCGCTGGCCTTGTACTGGTTTTGGGCCTGACGCTCCTTGCCGCAAGCCTTGCGGCGTGACCCCCGGTCAGCTGTATCAGTTGCGCTTCCGCTGGACGCGGGCGCGCAACCAGAAGACCATGAAAAATGCCAGTACAAACAGGACGGCAACCACACCCGCGACCCAGGGCGAATAGGCGCCGATGGCGAGCATGATGCGCGGCATCAGATAGGCAACGACACCAAAACCGATGAGGATGAGCGCGGCTGCGACCGCCGCCTTGCGATTTTCCGACAAAGGATCCTGCCTGTCTGCTCGCCGAGCTCCAGGGTCAGTCCCTGAAAGCTTCCAGCCTTTTCTTCTGACGGCCTTCCTTATCGAAATTGGCCGGATCAAGCCATGCGTCAAATGCACTTTTTAGCGCCGGCCATTCGCTGTCGAGTATCGAAAACCAGGCCGTGTCGCGGTTTTCGCCCTTTACGATCATATGCTGACGGAAGACGCCCTCAAACTTGAAACCAAACCGTTCTGCGGCGCGACGCGAAGGCAGATTGGCATTGTTGCACTTCCATTCGAAGCGCCTGTACCCAAGATCATCAAAGATGTGGCGGGCAAAAAGATAGAGCGCCTCGGTCGCCCGCACGCTGCGCGATATCCCCGGTCCCCAATAAATGTTTCCGGCCTCGATAACACCGTTGGCCGGGTCTATACGCATCAGCGCCTGCCGGCCGCCGACTCGTTCTGTCTCCCTGTCGATCACTGCGTAAAAGAACGGGTCGGTGCTCTCGGCCACCTTTTCAAGCCAAGGCCTGAAAGCCTCTTCGCTTTCCGGCGGATATTCTGCCAGCCAGCGAAATCGCTCATCCGCGTCGGCAACCGTGGATACGGCATAAAGACCGTTGCCGTGGAGCACCGGGTCAAGGGGTTCGAGCCTGACGGTACGTCCCTCGAGCACCCTGCGTTCCGGGCGCGGTCTGGTGCTCCAGTGAATAAGATCGTTCTGCATACGCATGTTCTCCAGCCTTGCCTGTGCACTGCCCAGCCTTGTCATCGTTCTGCAAAGCATGGTGGCGCGCCGCACGAAAGGCCCAGCAGGATATGCGGACCTGCGCCAGGCAACGCATGAAGAAGCATGAGATAGAAACGGACGAGGCGGCCACTGGTCGGCCGCCCCGTTTCGAACCGTGCTTGGGAGGAGGAAAGCCGATCCGACAGTCAGAATCCTAACTGCCCAATCGTTAACGTTTACTTAACGGAATCCCTCAAATCGCAATTACCTTGTCACGATCTCAGGCCCCATAAGGCTGTAGGGCAACCATGTTGACATAACCGGCATATAGGTAACCAGTATCAGGAAGATAAACAGAACTGCCACAAATGGCGCCGCCGCACGCACCACCTGGATCAGGCTCATGCCGGTTATGCCGCTTGTCACGAACAGATTAAGCCCGATCGGCGGCGTGATCATGCCGATTTCCATGTTCACCACCATGATGATGCCAAGGTGGACCGGATCCACGCCCAGTTCCATGGCGATAGGGAAAACGACCGGCGCAACGATAAGGAGCAGTCCTGAGGGCTCCATGAACTGGCCACCCAGAAGCAGAAGCAGGTTCACGGCGATTAGGAAAGTAAACCAGGTGAATCCGGCGTCGACCATGAGACCGGTGATGGCCTGGGGGATGCGCTCCGCCGTAAGCACATGGGCAAAAAGCAGCGCGTTGACGATGATGAACATCAGCATGACCGTTGTGCGCGCAGCATCGACCGTCACTTTCCGTGTCTCTTCATTGAAGAAGGCGCGCAGGAAATTCCGGCCCATCAGGCTCAGATTGCGCCGCCAGATCGGCAGGCTTGCCAGGAGCAACCCCGGCAGCGCCGCGGGTCCGCCCCTGCCGCGCCACAACGCATAAGCCACCATCGCCGCCAAAGACAGGAAGAGCCCGGTCACCGTGCGTCCCTGCAGCGTCACCCCTTCCCAATCTGCTGTCAGGAAGAAACTCAAGATCATCCAGACAAAGAAGAATGCGAGCGCATAGACCGTGGCCGAAAATCCCACCTTTGCGCGCGGGCCATCTGCCTCCTTCACCCACCGTTCGTTCTTCATTGGCCCCATGTCGCGATAGACGAACAGTGCCACCGCAAACGAGTAGACAGCGGCAACGGCAGCCGCTTCGGTGGGTGTGAAAMCCCCGCCATAGATGCCGCCGAGAATGATGATGATCAAAAAGAGGCCCCAGCCCGCCTCCTTGCCGCCCTCGACAATCTCGTGAAAACCCTTCCACTCCTCCGCCGGCAGGTTGCGGACCCGTGCCATCACATAGATGGCAACCATCAGCATCAGACCTGCGACGAGCCCCGGCACCACACCGGCCAGAAACATGCGCCCGACAGAGACATCCGTCGCCGCCGAATAAACGACCATCACGATGGATGGCGGTATCAAAATCCCGAGAGTGCCGGCATTGGCGATGATGCCGGCCGCAAACTCCTTGGAATATCCAACCTGCCGCATACCGGCGATGGCAATTGTACCAATCGCAACCACCGTTGCCGGCGACGAACCGGAAAGGGCGGCGAACATCATGCAGGCCAGCACTGAAGCCATCGCCAGACCGCCACGAAAATGACCGACGGACGCAATGGCGAACCGGATGATGCGCCGTGCAACGCCACCTGTAGACATGAAAGCCGAGGCCAGAATGAAGAAAGGGATCGCCAGAAGCGTGTAGTTCTGCGACGCAGTAAAAAGCTGCAGCGCCACCGAGGAAATGGAATCGCTTGAAAAGAACGCGATGATGATGAGAGACGAGAGCCCCAGGGCCACCGCTACCGGCACCCCCAGAAACAACAGGAGCAGAACGAGGACGAAAAGAATGGCTGGTTCCATCGCCGCTACTCCTTCAGGGCATCTTTGTTTTGGGCAACGAGATCTTCTGCCTCGTGGCCGGCAATGATCAGGTCGCGCTCGCCCCTGGCGATATCCACCACGCCCTCAAGAGCGCGAAATGCAAGGAGAGCAAGGCCGATCGGCAACATGAGATAGGCCACCCAGCGTTGTACGCGATCCTGTAGCCCGAACGCCTCCTGCATCCAGAGCGGATACCGAAGATCATCGAGCCCGGTGCCGCGGTCGAACATGAACTTCCAGTAGCCAATGGCGCCCGTTTGACGCCAATTGGTCGACACATCGGCCCCCACCAGTGTCATCCAGCCTGCATAGAGAAGAATGAAGGCGTAAAGAAAAACACAGACGGCGCCAAAAATAGCCACCGCTTTGAACAACCGGGAAGGAAGCAGCCGGATGAAAGCATCGACCCCCAGATGAATGCCGTTCTTCACGCCGTAACTCATCCCGAACAGGATCATCCACGCAAACAGGATACGCGTGAACTCGAGCGCACCGCCCCAGCCGCTGTTGAAGCCATATCTGGCAATAACCTGGGTGAAAGAGACAAATGTGATCGCCGCCAGAAGTATGGCTAGCACGTTTTCTTCAAACCGCCCGACCGCATTGGGAAAACGCCGTTCCAGAAGGAACATGACGGCCACGATTGCCACGAGCCCGAGCGCCGGCCATAACAGAACCATGATTTCCCTCCCGAAGATCGCCTGCCACAAGACCGCCCGCACGCAGCGGACGGCCCTGCATAACGCGACGAGGGGAGACGTCGCGTCGGGAAAGACTGAAACGTCAGGAGCCGCTTGCGGCAGCTGAATCGATCAGTTCCTTGCCGATATCACCTTCGAACTTCGCCCAGACGGGCTTCATGGTTTCGACCCATGTCGCGCGCTGCTCAGAGCTCAGTTCACGGATCGTGCCACCGGCATCAAGAATGTTCTGACGGCAGGTTCCCTCCTGGTCGGCAACATTGGCATTGGCCGTCTCAGTCACTTCCTGAACAATGGTGACGAACTGGTCGCGCACCGCCGGATCAAGACCCTCCAGCCACTCCGTAGAAGTCACCAGGAGATAGGCGAGAAGCTGATGATTGGTCTCGGTGATACCGTCCTGCACTTCAAAGAATTTCTGCGTGTAAATGTTGCACCAGCTGTTTTCCTGGCCATCCACGACACCCGTCTGAAGCGCGCCATAGACTTCCTTGAAAGCAAGTTTCTGCGCCGAAGCGCCCATTGCCTCGATCATGGCAACGGCGACGTCGGAGGTCTGAACACGGAACTTGAGTCCCGCCGCGTCCTGCGGCTCCAGAAGCGGCTTCCCGGCCGAGAACTGCTTGAGACCGGAAGACCAGAAACCAAGGCCCGTATAGCCTTCGTCTTCCATCACGGTGAGAAGGCCTTGTCCGTCATCTGACGTGGTGAATTTGTTCACCGCCTCCAGTGTGGGGAACAGGAAAGGAAGGTCGAACAGGCGATATTTGAGCGTGTAGGCCTCGAACTTCGCAAGAGAAGGAGCAGCCAGTTGAACATCGCCAAGAAGCAGAGCCTCCATCACCTTGTCATCGTCATAAAGAGTCGAATTCGGAAACACCTCCATACAGGCGGTTCCGTTCATTTCCTCATTCACCCGGTTTGCCAGAAGCGTCGCCGCATCCCCCTTGGGATGGCCTTTTTCGGCAACCACGTGGCTGAACTTGATAACCATTTCGCCGTCGTCGCACTGGGCTTGGGCCTGCCCTGCAAACATGGTCAGGGAAAGCGCCGAGACGGCACCGATCAGAAGTCGCATGGTGTCTCCTCCACTCCGCGGTCCGCAGAATGCTGCGGCCGAAAAATCGCGGCCTGTCACCGCCTGTTTCTTTTCTGGCAAGGCATGGGCGATCCTCCGCGCCGATGCGCCATTGCAAATGTATCCTGTGATACAGGCAGAGCGAAATCAAGCGAGACGGGAACTGCCTCCCCCTTTTCTCCCTTATGCTTTAGTCTGAGTATTCCCGTTCGTCGGCGATCACCTTGCCATCGCGCGGCAGGCTACCGGGTTCAGCCAGGACCACGCGGCCACCGATCCTGGTCACATCGCGCAGCGTCGTTTCGATGGCGGTGGCGTTTGGCGTGGCGCCGGCAAGCACCTCCACATGCAGGGTCATGGCATCGCTCGCGCCATCCCGTGCCACAACGAGCCGGGCCCGCTCAATCTCAGCATGCCTGCGGGTGAGTTCGGCGATTTGTTTGGGGTCGACGAACATGCCCTTGACCTTCGTGCGTTGGTCGGCGCGCCCCATCCAGCCTTTGATCCGCATATTGGTCCGACCGCACGGACTTGTGCCGGGTAAAACGGCTGAAAGGTCACCCGTGCCAAGCCGCACCAGAGGATAGGACTCGTTCAGCGAGGTCACCACCACCTCGCCCACCTCCCCATCGGGAACCGGATCGTCGGTCCCGGGCCGAACAATTTCCACGATCAGGTTTTCGTTCACCACCATGCCCGGGAGCGGTGCCCCGTCAGCCCCGGAGGTTTCATAGGCGATCACACCGAACTCGGCCGTCGCATAGCACTGCATCACGTGAATTCCCCGCGCGCGATACGCTTCGCGCATGGCAGGAAAAAGAGCCCCCCCGGAAACCAGACCAATCCGGATCGACGAAAGGTCCCTGCCGTCGCGATCCGCCCGTTCGAGCATCGTTTGCAGAAAATCCGGCGTTCCGGCATAGACATCCGGTCGAAAGGTCTCCGCCGCCTCCACCTGCATGTCCGTATTGCCCGTCCCCGCTGGAAACACGCTGCACCCCAGCGCACGCGCGCCCGTATCCAGCACGAAGCCGCCCGGTGTCATATGATAGGCGAATGCATTGTGAACCCGCGCCCCCGGCCGCACGCCAGCGGCAAAAAAGGCACGCGCGGCCTGCCAGGGATCGGCCCCCGCACCTTGTATTTCCCATATCGGCCCCGGGGACATGAAAATCCGCGCGCCCTCCAGCGCGTCGGGATCGACAAAACCGCCGAACGGCGGAGACGCCTTTTGCAGGTCCAGAAGTTCCGGTTTGCGCAGGACCGGCAGGCGCGCAAGGGCCGCACGATCTACGATGCCGGAGAGATCATGCCCTGAAAGCCAGTTCGCAAGCCCATCTGCCTTGGCCACGGCACCGCTCAAAAATTCCGGCAGCCTTGAAAACAGGTCACGTTCGCGCTCGGCTGGATCACGAATTTCCAGCGCGTCGAAATGCGGGGACATGGCTCCTCCCGAAGGGTTTTGAGCATGTTATCGCAACAATCGCCCCCCGCGGGCAAGGCCGACCAAGGTCATGCATCGAAAGCCGGTCGGAAAACGCGAGAAAGGCAAGCCGCACTTTGCGGCCTGCCATAGTCATGTTCTCGATCAGGAAACGCCGGCAGTGCGCGTCAGGACGAAATTCGTACCATTGGCCAGCGTGCAGTTCATACGGTCGCTCGATGCCAGAAGGCATGTCGCTGAGGTCTGCCGCTGACTCTTCAACGAATAGAAGGAAAGATCGATGGTCTGCGCCCCACGATGCGAGTAGGAGCCTTCCGTCAGGACCTCGCCGGTCTCCACCGCCCGCGAGCTGAAGCGGCCGCCCTGAAGGGTCGACACAGCCACACCGTCCGTACCCATCCACTGTCCTTCGACACCGGTCTGGCGCGCTGCGCGCTGTCCGCCACCGTCTGGCATAACCGTCTGGCAGCCGGCCAGCGCAAGTGCTGAAACGACCGTCGCAAGCGTCAGAATTTTGCTTGTCTTCATGGTTCTGGCCTCCTGTCGCGCCACCGAACACGACCGGCAGCGCGCCTTCGATTGGGCCCAGCCCTGTTCAGGACCCGGCAATATCCATTCCAATTGCCCGATTTTGTCGTCAATGCAAGCAAAGCACGCATTTCAACGATCAACGCACGAGAATGTTGCGGAACTGCCACGGATCGGATTCGTCGATATCCTCGGGGAAAAGGCCGGGTCTGCCCTCAAGCGGCGTCCAGTCGGTATAGTATCCCTTCACGGGTCCCAGATACGGCAATTGCACCTCGAGACAGCGGCGGTAATCCACTTCATCGGCCTCGACAATACCCGCTTCAGGGTTTTCCAGCGCCCACACCATCCCCGCGAGCACCGCCGACGTCACCTGAAGACCGGTCGCGTTCTGATACGGCGCGAGTTCACGGGCCTCCTCAAGCGTAAGCTGCGATCCGAACCAGTAGGCGTTCTTCTTGTGCCCATAGAGCAGGACGCCGAGCTCATCCATCCCGTCAACCAGCTCGGTTTCGTCAAGCACGTGCTGCTCCGGCTGCGCCTTTCCTTCTGCTCCGAACATTTCGTGCAGCGAAAGCACCGCATCGTTGCAGGGGTGATAGGCGTAATGGCAGGTCGGTCGATAGACGACCTTGCCCTTCTTGTCACGCACGGTGAAGAAATCGGCGATCGAGATCGACTCATTATGGGTCACGAGAAACCCGTATTGCGGACCCGGTGTCGGACACCAGCTGCGGACCCGCGTGTTGGCGCCCGGCTGCTCAAGAAAGATTGCAGCCTTGTTGCCCTTCTTCTGCTTGCGCGCGTTTTTCGGCTTCCATTTTTCATGCGTGCCCCAGCCCAGCTCCGCCGGCTGCAATCCCTCCGCGACAAAACCCTCGACCGACCAGGTGTTCCAGAACACGTTCATCGGTTTGGGCTTTTTGGTGCGTTGCGTGTCGCGTTCGGCGATGTGTATGCCCTTCACGCCGCAGGCCTTCATCAATTTTGCCCAGCCTTCGCGGTCATCCACGCCAGGCTCTGCGAATTCGAGCCCGAGATCGGCGGCAAGGTTCACCAGAGCCTGTTTGACGAACCAGGAAACCATGCCTGGATTCGCGCCACAGGTGGAAATGGCGGTGGTGCCACCCGGATTTTTTGCCTTTTCGCTGCGTACTGTCTCGCGCAACGCATAGTTGGTGCGCGAGGCATTGTCGGCCTTGTCATCGAAATAGAAGCCCAGCCAGGGCTCCACCACCGTGTCGATATAGAGCACGCCCAGTTTCCGGCACAGCTTCATCAGATCCAGTGAAGATGTATCCACGGACAGGTTCACGCAAAAACCCTGCCCTTCGCCTTCGGTCAGGAGCGGCCTGAGCAGTTCCTTGTAATTGTCTTTTGTGACATGCGCCTGAACGAAGCGGATGCCGCGCTCGTCCAGCAGCTTGCGATCCGCGTCATTCGGATCCACCACGACCATGCGCGATTTGTCGAACTTGAAATGGCGCTCGATCAACGGCAGCGTACCCCGCCCGATAGAGCCGAAGCCGATCATCACGATCGGACCGGTGATTTCACCATGGATGGGCCATTTCCTGTCAGCCATTACGCGCCTCTCCTAAACAGAACGGTTGAGCCTCCAAAACACAGAAGCGTGTCACAATAAAGCGCAAATGCTGATCCGGTTCGCCCAGGCTTTGCTATTCCTTAAGCGCATCAAGGCCTTCGATGGCGCGTGAAATGGCGCATTCGATGATCTCTGCTTCGGCCAAACCATTCGCCACAAACGGGTCCTGGGCGACACAGGCTTCAATGCGCTCACGCTCGCCGCGCGCCAGGATGACGCCGCCAGTTCTTGGCACCTTGCGTCCCGAAGCCATGAACATCCCACTCGCGTAATGTTCCTCGAGCCAGGCCATATGCCCCTCCATATGCGGCTCCACCTGCTCCACCGGCACAACGTAGCGCAACGATACGACAAACATCACCCATCCCCTTTTCAGGTCATCGCGAAGCGCGCTTTGAGCATCGCTTCTTCATATTCGCCTTCGGCAGTGGAATCGAACACCACCCCACCGCCCACATTGTAGACGGCTTCCCCACCGGCAAAGAGCGAAACCGTGCGGATCGCCACGTTGAAACGCATGGTGCCGTCGGGTGCGGCCCAGCCGATCGCCCCGCAATAGGCCTCGCGTGGTGCGGCTTCCAGCGCATGAAGAATTTCCATGGCCCGGATTTTCGGTGCTCCCGTAATCGAACCGCATGGAAAGAGGGCGGCAAAGATGTCGCGAAAACCCACATCCGGCCGTAGCTTCGCGCGAACACGACTGACCATTTGATGAACGGTTGGATAGCTTTCCACCCGGAATAGCTCGGGCACATCGAGGGTTCCTACCTCGCTGATGCGGGAGATGTCGTTGCGCAGGAGATCGACGATCATGCGGTTTTCCGCCTGGTTTTTCGGATCGTTGCGCAGGAAGGTTTTTTGCGCCGCATCCTCTTCGGGCGTCGCCCCGCGCGGCGCCGTCCCCTTCATGGGCAGGGTCTCGACCCAGCCATCCCGCGAAACCTGAAAAAACAGTTCTGGCGAACGGGAGACGATTACCGGCCAGCCAAGCTCCACCAGCGCCCCGTATCGCACAGGCTGGCGTGCACCGAGTGCATCGAAAAGCCGGGCAGGATCCCCACGCCAGCGCGCCTTGATGGGAAAGGTCAGGTTCGCCTGATAGCAGTCACCCGCCCGCAAATGCGCGTGAAGGCGTTCAAAACGGCTCTGATATTCCGTGCTGCTCCAGGTCGGCCTGGCGTCGGAAAGCGTGCCATCCCCCACGACAGTTGTAACAATCGGCCGGTCCTCGGGCGGATCGAAAACGCCGAAGCACAGAAGCGGCCCACACCGTCCTTCTGGCAGAAGTGGTCTCAATTTCGGCTCCAGCAGGTACCCGGCTTCATAGGCAATGTATCCGGCCAGCCAGAACCCCTCGCGCCGGATCTTCTCGGCCCGGTCGAGCATGATGTCGAATGTCTCGGCATCCGATGCGGAAAGAACAGCGCGTGGTCGGGAGAAGTGTAGCTCCCGGCCAGCAGCGTCATCGCGAATAAGGACCTGCCCCCGAATTTGTCCGGGCATTGCGTCTGAGAAACCTGTCCTAGCCGTCGAGCGTTTCAAGCTCGTCGATGAGACCCTCGATCACCGAAAGACCCTTGCTCCAGAAATCCGGGTCGCTGGCATCGAGCCCGAAAGGCTCAAGCAGTTCGGAATGATGCTTCGTGCCGCCGGCTTCAAGCATAGCAAAATACTTGTCCTGAAACCCCTCCGGTGCCTGCTGATAAACCGCAAAGAGCGAGTTCACCAGGCAATCGCCGAAAGCATAGGCATAGACATAAAAAGGCGAATGGATGAAGTGGGGAATGTAGGTCCAGAAGGTTTCATAGCCCTCGCGCAGCTTTACGGATGGACCGAGGCATTCTTTCTGGACGTCGAGCCACAATTCACCGATCTGGTCCGAGGTCAGCTCCCCGTCGCTACGGCGTTTTGCATGCACCTTCCGCTCAAACTCGTAGAAAGCGATCTGGCGGACAACCGTATTCAGCATGTCCTCCACCTTCTGCGCCAGCATGGCCTTGCGCTCTCGCTTCTGGGTCGTCCGATCGAGCAGGGAACGGAATGTCAGCATTTCGCCGAACACCGACGCCGTCTCGGCCAGTGTAAGAGGTGTTGGAGCCATCAAGGCTCCCTGCTTTCCAGCCAGAACCTGATGGATGCCATGCCCCATCTCATGAGCCAGCGTCATGACATCCCGCGGTTTGCCGAGATAGTTGAGCAGCAGATATGGATGGACAGCCGGCACCGTGGGATGCGCAAAGGCTCCCGGCGACTTTCCAGGGCGCACGGGCGCATCGATCCAGTTGTGATCGAAGAAGCGGTTCGCAATCTCTGCCATGCGCGGATCGAAAGCCTGATAGGCATCAAGCACCGTCTTCCTGGCCTCTTCCCAGCCTATCACCGCCTGTGGCGTCTCCGGCAATGGTGCATTGCGGTCCCAGTGGTTCAAAACATCCATGCCGAGCCATTTGGCTTTCAGGGCGTAATAGCGATGCGAAAGCTTCGGATAGGCGTTTCGCACCGCTTCGGCCAGCGCGTCCACCACCGGCCGCTCGACCCGGTTCGCCAGATGGCGGGAATCAGCGATATCCTCAAAACCGCGCCACCGGTCGGAGATCTCCTTGTCCTTGGCCAGCGTGTTGGTGATCAGCGTGAAAGTACGCAAATTCCTGGAAAACGTGTCTGCCAGGGCTGCGGCAGCGCTACGACGCTTCTCCCCGTTCGCGTCCTGCAACAGGTTGAGCGTCTGTTCAAGCGCCAGCTCTTCCCCGTCCACGGTGAATCGCAGGCTGGTCATGGTCTCGTCGAACAGCCTGTTCCAGGCGCCTCGCCCGGTTACCGACTTTTCGTGGAAGAGCTGTTCGACCCTGTCTTCCAGCTCGTAGGGCTTGTCCCGACGGATATCGAGCACCCAGGGCCTGTAGCGCGCAAGCCTGGCATCCGCTTCCAGCGCCGCATCGATCACGGCATCGTCGATCTTGTTGAGCTCCAGTGTAAAGAAGATGAGATGCGCGCTCGCATCCGTCAGTTTCTCCTGCACATCTCCGTAAAGCTTTGCACGTTTGGGATCGGAAGTGTCGCCAGCGTAGAGAAGCCCCGCATAGGACACGATGCGGCCCATCAGTTCTTCAATTGCCTCATAGGCTTCAACGGCTTCGCCAAGCCTGCCCTCATTTCCTCTGGCTGCCTCGTCCGCCAGCTTGCCTTTCCAGGCGGTCTCAAAACCGGCAGCTTCCGCCGCAGCGCGATCGAGATCGCGCTTCAATTCAGGCGACTCGATCGCCGGATAAAGGTCAGTCAGATTCCACTCTGGCAGGTTGCCGAGTTCAGAAACTGCGTTTTCAGCCGCTAGCGCCGCATCCGTTGCCGCAGGGCATGATGCCCTGTCAGTGTTCTTGGCCATATAAACCTCGTTGAGCCGAAATCGCTGTCTTCCCGCGGTGCCGAAAGGTTTCGTTCACCGGGATTCTTGAGCCCTTGTTTAGAAGCCTATGCCATTTTGATCCAGCCCGCGCCGAAAAACTGCGCGCGATATCGTAACGCCATTGCATAATTGCGACATGTCCGAAGCCGTTCTCATAGTGGATGATGACCCTGTTCAGCGACGCCTTCTTCAGGCGGCGGTCGAGAAATTGGGACATACTCCCCTCTTTGCAGAAAACGGTCAGGAAGCACTGGACGTACTGGAACAGGCAGAAAAGCCACCATGTACGATCGTGCTTGATCTGGTGATGCCGCATATGAGTGGGCTGGAAATGCTTGACCGTCTTCGCGGAGACGGGACCGAAATCCCGGTCATCGTCCAGACCTCCCGCGGCAGCATAGACACCGCCGTCGAAGCCATGCGCGCCGGAGCTTTCGATTTCATTGTAAAGCCCGTGGCTCCTGCCCGGCTGGGCATAGCCATAAGCAATGCCCTTAGGGTCAGCGCCATGGAAACTCGCCAGCGCCGGGGCGAAAAACCGGCGGAAGCATCGTCATTCAACCAGCTGATCACCAACAGCCCATCGATGGCGCGGGTTATTATGCTGGGCCAGAAGGCGGCTGCCAGCGACATACCCATCCTGATTGAAGGCGAATCCGGCGTTGGCAAAGAGGTCATCGCCCGAGCAATTCAGAGCGAAAGCCGGCGGCGGCGAAAGCCCTTTGTCACGGTCAATTGCGGGGCGATCCCCGACACGCTGGTGGAGAGCATCCTCTTCGGCCATGAAAAGGGGGCCTTCACGGGAGCCACGGAAAAGCGAGCCGGCAAGTTCACCGAGGCTGACACGGGAACGCTCTTCCTGGACGAGATCGGCGACCTTCCTCTCGACGTCCAGGTAAAGCTCCTGCGGGCAGTGCAGCAGGGTGAGGTGGACACGGTCGGCGGGCGCGGCACGCAGAAAGTGGACATTCGCCTGATTTCGGCCACCAATCAGAACCTGATCGAACGCGTAAAGGAGGGCCGGTTTCGCGAGGACCTCTTCTATCGCCTCAATGTCTTTCCGATCATGGTGCCTCCGCTGCGCGACCGAAAGGATGACATCCCTCTGTTGGTGCAGACCTTCATCGCCCGCTTCAGCGACAGTGCGGCACGTCGCGTCACCGGCATTTCGCGAACCGCACTCGAACTGCTTGATCGCTACGACTGGCCTGGCAACATTCGCCAACTGGAGAACGCGGTTTTCCGGGCTGTGGTGCTCTGCGAAACGGGTGTCCTTGATGTCGCGGACTTTCCGCAGATCTTCGCCCAGGTCGAAGGGCTTGATCCCTATGAAACGCTGAATGGCGGCATTGAGACTGCCGGCCGTGCCCGCACTGCACATCTGGCGGCGCAAGAGACCCTGCAGCACAAGCCGGCTGCCCCCCGTGATCTCCCCGGGCAGATCGCCGTTCTGGACGAAAACGACAATGTGCGCCCGCTCGAGGAGATCGAAGGCGATATCATCAGATTTGCTCTGGATCACTACGGCGGTCAGATGAGCGAGATAGCCCGGCGGTTGGGAATCGGGCGTTCAACCCTCTACCGGAAACTCAAAGACATGGGCATCGATCCGGCCGAGCGCACACGCGCAAAAGACGATTGAGGCCTTAAGGTCACAGTCCAGAGTTTAACTCCCTGTTTACCCTGCGGCGGCTTGTCTCATTTTGCCACGATATCGCCATCCTCTTCGCGCATTCCTCCTTTAATAAGATCGAATTAACCATTAAATAGAATAATCGGAAGGTGGGAACCACACAGTCCGAGCCTCAGGCTCGGGGGACAAACACCAGCCTGTAAGGCCACGGATCTTGAAACAAAACGACGTTCACGTTCTTGGGTGGCGTTTGCCTGCGCTCATACGCGTGAGGCTTCTCGCCGGTTTGATGCTAGCAATTGGCGCGTTTGTCGCAGCAGCGCCGGCCGCCCACGCCGAAACACGCACCCTGAAGCTCTACTTCATACACACGAAGGAGCGTGCGGAAATCACCTTCAAAAAGAATGGTCGCTACATTCAGAGCGGCCTGAAGCAGGTGAACCGCTTCCTGCGCGACTGGCGCCAGAACGAACCCACCAACATGGATCCGCAGGTCCTTGACCTGTTGTGGGAAGTTTATCGCGCAGCCGGTGCCCGCGACTATATCCACGTCGTCTCGGCCTACCGCTCACCCAAAACGAATGCCATGCTGCGTAGCCGCTCGAGCGGAGTTGCCAAGAAGAGCCAGCACATGCTCGGCAAGGCGATTGATTTCTACATTCCAGGCGTAAAGCTCTCCAATTTGCGGAACGCCGCCCTTAAATTCCAGGCTGGCGGTGTCGGGTATTACCCCCGTTCCGGTTCTCCCTTTATTCACATCGACGTCGGTGGTGTACGCCATTGGCCCCGCATGAGCCGCAAACAGCTTCTGGCCGTCTTCCCGGATGGAAAGACCATGCACGTTCCCACAGACGGCAAACCTCTGCCCGGATACAAGCAGGCGCTTGCTGCCTATGAGTCTCGCAAGCGGAACGGTAGCTCGATCCAGGTCGCACGTGACAATGGCGGTGGCAGTGGCCGCGGTCTCTTGGCTGCGCTCTTTGGTGGCGGCGCCGACGAGGAAGAGGATACCGCCGAGACGACAACGGTCGTCGCACGGCAGCAGCCCGTGGCCCGCCAGCCCGAGGCGCCGGCGGCAGCACCCGCACCGCAGCCGGAACCCGAGACTCCGAGCACAATACTGGCCGCCCTTCCGCAGCGCAGCCTGCCGACGCCACGTTCTGCCCCGCGCCCGGATGTGGCTGTCGGCCAGCAACTGCCCTTCGAAGTCAAGCCGGTGGAAGAAGCCCCGGCCATCGAGCAGGCGACACCGGAGAACGCCGGAACCGCGGTGCTGGTAGCCGCCAACATCCCGATTCCGACACGCCGTCCGGAATATGTGCCTGATGCGGCCACGCAGGAAGCTCTGGTACAGATCGCCTCGGCCCAGACTGATGCACCGGACGCGATTGCCGGCGTCCTGGCCGATGATACCGAAACCGGGCAGTCCATAACCACAGCTGCCTATCTGCCAATGCCCTCCGGCCGCCCCGAGCGCACAGTAGCCGACGAGTTCACGCTCGCAGCACTTCCTGAGCCGCGCCCGCAGACCGAAACGGCGGAATTGAAGAGCGATTTCGCCCTTGCTGGTGATGCGGAAGTGGAGGAGACAGTCAGCGCTCCTCCCCCTCAGGAGCAGCGTGGAGAGCCGGTTTCCGCATCCCCGCGCAAAGCGCTTCTCGCACGTGCGGACGATCTCCCCCAGGGCCGACATGAAAGCCGGGCGCGCAGCACGCGAAAATCGGCCAAACCGGGCCCGAATGACGTTGCCCGCGGTGCGCAGCCCGTGGTGGTTGCCACCTTGGGCGAAGCACCGACCCGCGCACTCAGTCAGAATTCGATGCTGACAGAAGCCACTCCTCCAACCCGCCCTCCGGCTTTCGACAGCGAGTTCGTCCGTTCGCCCGAAACCGTTTATACGACCGGGTTCCAGCAGGACATTACCGTGGCTGACGCCACTCGTTTCTCCGGAAAGGCCGTCAACTTCATCTCCATGGCCCGTTTCCGTACCAACTGAGATACGGCGGAAATTCAACAAAAAAGCGGGACCTCGCGGCCCCGCTTTTTTTGCGTCTTGCGCGAGAGATAATCAGTCCTTGAGGCCGCTCGCCGCCTGAGCCAGGGCTTCGATGCTGGCCCAGTCCCCGGCTTCGATCGCTGCGTCAGGCGCCACCCAGGATCCGCCCACGCAGATCACATTCGGCAGTGAAAGGTAATCTCCCACATTCTTCGGCGATATCCCGCCTGTCGGGCAAAAGCGGATGGAGGCGAGTGGAGAAGAAAGAGCCTTGAGAAAGGCCGCGCCACCTGACTGCTCGGCCGGGAAGAACTTGAGCAGGCTGTAACCCTCTTCCCGCGCGGCCATCACCTCGCTTGGCGTCGCCGCACCTGGAAGAAACGGCACTGCGGACATCGAGGCCGCATCGAGCAGCTCCTGCGTGATCCCGGGGCTAACGATGAACCGGGCGCCAGCCGCCACCGCATAGGAAAAATCCTTCGAAGTCAGGATTGTGCCCGCACCAACAATCGCTTCCGGCACTTCTTCGCTTACGAGACGAATGGCATCGATGGCATCGGGTGTGCGCAGCGTGATCTCGATCGCCGGCAATCCACCCTTCACCAGCGCCTGCGCAAGCGGCACGGCGTCTGCCAGCCGATCGATCTTGAGAACCGGAATCACCGGCTGTCCTTGCAGGATAGCCAGCAGCACCTCGTTCTTCTTCTGCATGGCAGCGTTCATGTGCAAACGTCTCCTCAAAATCTTCAATCTCCGGGCGAAATCGCAGCGTTAAAACGGTTCAATACACGGATTTCGCCGCCCATGAACACTTTTCTCCGGAAACTCGCAAGCTGCAAGGTTCATAACGCTGCCCCCAAAAGCCGCCTCAGCCGGAGAAAAAGCGCCCACAAACGCGATCCCAAAGCGCCGAACGGCAAGCGTCGCGCCAGCGCATCACGGGTTACAGGTCCCACGATACCATCCGAAACGAGGCCGGCTTCTGTTTGAAAGCGCTGCACCGCACGGCCGGTCTGCGGGCCGAAAACGCCATCCACCGCGACCCGTTGACCGTGGGCGCAGAGCATTAACTGCAGGCTTCTCACGGCGGCACCCCGCGCACCGATCCGCAACGTCTCCGCCGCGCAGAGCAGTCCGTCTGCCGCATGAGCCCGGTAAGCCCGGGCGAGCTTTCGGTCATACTGATTACGCCTGTAGCCCGGACCATTATAGCCGCGAGCAAAGCGCGCCCAGTCCCGCGCCACCAGAGCATCCATCAACCCTGCTTTCTCGATATACCGCAGCATCAGCCGAACCTGTCCGGCGATCCCGCTTCGTGCCTCCGCGACCAGGGCTTCCACATCGGCAAAGCCAAGCCAGCTCCAGTGCGCTCCCATCACCTGACCCAGCCCCCAGGAGACAGATTCGCAGGCAGCCTTTCGGTCAATGCGCGCCGCCCTTTCGAAAAGCGCCCAGCGTTCCGCCTGACCACGCGGGTTCGCAATTTCTCCAACCTCCGGCGAAGCCAGCCCCGCCGCTCGTGCCTCCGCACGTTTGGTACCGGCAAGCCTTCGATCGAAATAGTGGCCTTCAAACCGGATGACCGGCTCCGCTCGCCCACGCAGCATGACGTGCGATCTTCCGCCACTCTCCACCTGTGCCACCGCCAGAAGAATGGCCGGTTCGATCCCCGCCTTCGAGGCCGCTCCGCTGATTTCCGTGATTGCCGCTTTTGAAAACATTGCTCTCGCCTATGGTTGCATTGAACAATTATCGTCGAGAACAACCGTGAGGGGATAAACGCCAGCACTCGCAGCCTGGAGATCGAATACGACCCCTCACACAAGCCGGAAAAACACTGCTTTTTCTTGCATAGCGGTCAGGACAGGCGTAGGAGACCGCGCATGATTTCTTCCTCACCCGAACAAAGATTTCGCGTTGCCGCGCTCTATCGCTTTGCCGCCCTTCCAGAGCATGAGGCATTGCGTTCCGAGCTTGCCGCCTTCTGCTGCGAGCGTGGCATTCGCGGTACACTGCTCCTGGCTGCAGAGGGCATCAACGGCACAGTAGCCGGAACGCCGGAGGCCATCGAAGCGCTCATCGCACATCTTGAGGGAATGCCCGCGCTGAGTGGTTTGGAGGTCAAGTACAGCACCGCCTCCGAAATGCCCTTTCACCGCATGAAAGTCCGGTTGAAAAAGGAAATAGTCACCATGGGAGTCCCCGCGGTCGATCCTGTCAATCAGGCGGGAACCTATGTAGAGCCGGCCGAGTGGAACTCATTGATCGTCGACCCCGATACGGTGGTCGTCGACACCCGCAACGCCTATGAGACCGCCATCGGCACCTTCTCCCGCGCCGTGGACCCAGGAACTGAAACCTTCCGCGATTTCCCCGCCTGGGCCGAGCGAAATCTCAACCGCCTCAAGGGCCGCAAGGTCGCCATGTTCTGCACTGGCGGCATCCGCTGCGAGAAGGCGACGGCATACATGAAGCTGATCGGCGTCGATGACGTCTATCACCTTAAAGGCGGCATCCTGAAATATCTCGAAGAAGTTCCGCCAGAAGAGAGCCTTTGGGAAGGAGAGTGTTTCGTATTCGATGAACGCGTCTCTGTTCGCCACGGGCTCGAAGAGGGTGAAGCGACGCTCTGCCGGGCCTGCAGGCATCCGCTGACACCGCAGGAGCGCGCGTCTCCCCTGTTCCAGGAAGGCATTGCCTGTCCCCGTTGCGCTGAGAGCCGCAGTGAAGCAGACCGCACCCGCTATGCCGAGCGGCAGCGTCAGATCGAGCTTGCCGAAAAGCGCGGCGACCGCTTCCCCATCGGCGCACCGGCAGGGAAGCAACGCGCCTAGCGTTCATCCAATGCCTGCAAGATCCTCAAGGATCGCATCGGCATGGCTCCACAGAATGGCACTTCCTTCACCTTCCAGCCGCATAAGCTTGCTGTTCGGCAGACGCTTGCTGAGGGTCTCTCCAAAATCCGGCGCGTGCACCGGGCTTGTGTCGGCCAGGCCATACCACAGACGCACCGGACAGGTGATATCCTCGAGCCGAAATGGCCATGGCGCCATGGCAAGACGCGTATCGCGTGCATATCCCGCAGCGCCGTGGCGGAAGCCCTCATCGAGAGCCCTTCGATAAAGGGGCGCGAAGGTCTCGGCGGCGTAAAATGCCCGATCCTGCGGTCCGCTCATGGTCTCGATCATCTGCCAAAGCCACTCCGCGGTCGCGATGGCAGCGATGTCAGCCTCCAGCCGTTCAGGATCGTCTTTGGCAAGCTGCACCATGTTTGCCACCGCTTCGGGCAGTTGCGATAACACCCCGGGCGAGGCAAGCTCATCCTGCCCTGACACCACCGAAACCGCCTTGACCAAACCGATATCCGCCAGCGCCAGGGCAAAGGGCGCTCCTTGCGAGAATCCGATGGCGACAGCCTCATTGACCCCAAGATGCCGAAGCAGGTAGGCAACGTCGCCGCTCCAGCTCGCAAAGCTCTTTTCTGCGTTTGTGTCTGAAGCACCAAGACCCGCCCGGTCTACGGAAAGAATGCGCAAGCCCATTCGCCGGGCCGCCTCCTCGCCAAAAGGGATTGCCCCTGCCATCCCGGCCCCGGGGCAAAAGATAACGGCTTTACCATTTTGAGCTCCCCACTCGTGCCAGCCAAGACGCCGGCCGTCGGGGAGATTCAGTCGATGGGAAAAAACATCGTTCACGGTCGATACCTGCAAAAATAAGGGGGCGGGAGCCATTGCCACCGGACGTGCGAAATGTCAAAGCCAAATCAACCTGTCCCGGGCATCGCCGCAGCGATGTTCGCACGCGCAAAACGCTTCAGGTTGGCTTGCTTAACGCCGGCGCGTGCGTGGATCGCGACGCCGGTCAGCGTCGCCAGCATCAACTGGGCGAGACCTGCCGGATCTCTCACCCCCTTTCCCTCGTCCGCTGCACGCAGGATACGCCTCCTCAGCTGTTCCTCGATTTCAGTGATCAAGTCCGCAAGAGCCCGGCCGATTTCCTTGTCGGCAAGCGCTTCTGCAGGGGCCGTACACAGCACAAGACAACCCGGCGCGGTGCCTTCGTGATAGAAGGCGATAACCGCATCAAAGAAATCCACCAGCACCTTCGACAGCGCTCCATCCCCCTCCAGCGCCGGCGAAACCGCCACCCGCATCCGTCGCCGATAATCTTCAAGCGCAGCCAGATACATAGCCTTCTTGTTGCCGAACGCCGCAAAAAGGCTCGGGCGGTTCATCCCCGCAGCGCGGGCGATCTCTTCCAGAGACGCGGCGGCGTAGCCGCGCACCCGAAATGCTTCCGCAATCGCAATAAGAGCTGCTTCGCGATCATAGGCAGGCGGCCGGCCCCGACGTGAGCTCATTTTGTACCATCTTGCATAAAAATCATCTTTATGCATTTTTATGCGAAACAGTACAAATATCAAGGCATGCGATGACCGCCCAGGACCAACACCCCCGAAACGCGGGCATGGGCACCCTCGCCTGGGGTCAGGGAAGAGACGGAAGCTTGACGAGCACGGAGAAAATCCGCCTCATCGGTAATCTTGCCTACGTGCAGATACGCGAACGGTTCGACACCATGCGATGCCAGCTGGACCTTCTTGTTCCAGCGCAACTCGAGCTTGAATCAATCCTGCCTCCGAACACTGCATTGGTTGAAGACGCACTTGGATTGGCGAGTGAAACGCATCAGGACGCATTGTTCTACCACAGCTGGCGGACTTACCTCTTTGGAGCTCTCATCGCGGCTCACGAGCGATTGGCATATGATCCCTCTCTGTTTTTCGCGGCGGCCATCCTCCACGATATCGGGCTGACGGAGCATCATGAACCGCATCTTTGCTCACGTTGCTTTGCGCTGAGTGGTGGTGAGCGGGTTCGCGCGCATCTTCGTAGCAAAGGGCACGCTGAAACAGCGGCTCAAAAAGTCGGCAATGCAATCGCGCTCCATCTGAATGGATGGGTGTCCGCCCGGACACACGGCGCCGAGGCACATCTGGTCTCACGCGGTGCGGTCTGCGACCTGTTCGGCGCGGGCCGACATCGTATTGCACCCGCCACACTGTCTGCAGTGCTTGAGCGTTTCCCGCGAAACGGGGTCATCGAAGCGCTTCAGTTCGAAACCGCCAGGCATAAAGAAGGCACCCGTCCGGCCGTCATGACCAGCCTTTCAAGGGGCAAGGCGCCCGCAGAGCCTTTCTGATAATCGTCAGTCTCCCGAGATGAGCAGCGTTGTCATTGCAATGCAATGAATGCATCCCTACTTTCCTGCCAACCCCAGGGTGTATGTCGCGCGAAACGAGGAGATGCGGATGTTCGATCCCAAGAAACTGCTGAACGATCTTTTGGGCTCGCAGGTGCCCGGAACTGAGGGCACAGTGCGTGACAAGGCAGGTCAGGCCGTTCAGCTTGCCAAGGACAATCCGCTTGCGACCGGCGCAATCGCAGCCGTCCTTTTGGGCACCAGCGCAGGACGTTCGGTCACCGGTAGCGCACTCAAGCTTGGTGGCATCGCCGCCGTGGCCGGTTTGGCCTACAAGGCCTATCAGAATTATCAGGCAGGCAAGGAGCCCACCGAGGCTGCCAGGGAAGGCGAGCTTCTTCCTCCGCCGGAGGATACAAGCTTCGACCCCGCACAGGCTCCGCAGGGCGAGGCCGAGTTCGCCCTCGCTCTCGTGCGCGCCATGATCGCCGCTGCCCGGGCCGACGGGCACATCGACGAAGCCGAGCGTGGCAAGATTGCCGACAAGCTCAAGCTGGCGGGCATAGATGGCGAGGCAGAAGCCTTCCTCCTGCAGGAACTGGAGCGCCCGGTCGATCTAGACGCTTTGGTCGAAGCCGCCCAGACCGACGCCCAGAAAATCGAGCTCTACACGGCTTCGCGGCTTACCATCGAGCCGAAGACCCGTGCCGAGCGCGGCTATCTCGACATGCTCGCCGGCCGCCTGCGCCTGCCCGACCCGCTTGTCGACCACATCGAGGCAACCGTCTCCGAAGCAACGGCCTGACCGTTTCTCAATCGTCCGGTCATGCTCTTCCAGTCGTGGCCACCCCGACGAAAAGCGGGCCTCAACGTCAATGCCCCCTTCTCCCCACACGCGGGGAGAAGGTAAGGATGAGGGGCGAGCATCCGCATTCCCGAAATGCCCACCACGTCACACACACCACCTCGTCCCCGGCGCTTGCCCCATCCTCCCTTGACCCCGCCGTCACGCCCCTCCTAATATCCGGTTCGGGCAGCGCGTGATGGCTGCCTCTGTCCCAAGGTTCGGGCGGCATTCGGGGCGCGAATGTCCAGATCTGACCACCATGCATTCTCGCTGACCAGCGCGCGGCATTTGTCCGCACCAATGATCTATGGTGGTTTCATGTTCAAACGCACTTTTGTGAGCCTCGCCCTCATCGCTTCTCTTTCCACTGCGGCTCTCGCCGAAAAGCTCACAGTCTTCGCTGCCGCCAGCATGAAGGACGCCATCGAGCGCGCCGCAGGCGAGTATCAGGCTGCCGGTGGCGAAAAAGTCGTCGTCTCGTTCGCCTCCAGTTCCGTTCTCGCCCGACAGATCGAGGCCGGGGCGCCGGCGGATGTGTTTATCTCGGCAAACACCGACTGGATGGCCTATCTGGTCGAACGTGATCTGGTCCGCCACGATAGCGAAACCATCATCGCTGCCAACAATCTCGTCATCGCGGTCGCCGAGGGTACTGGGCAGGTGGAGAGCCCCGGTACCCTGCTCGACAATCGCTTCGCCATGGGCGACCCGAGCCATGTGCCCGCCGGCAAATATGCCCGTACGGCTCTCGAACACCTCGGTCTTTGGAATGACGTCGAGAAGAATGCGGTGTTTGGCGAAAACGTCCGTGTTGCGCTCGAACTGGCCAGCCGTGGTGAGGTGAAAGCAGCAATCGTCTACGGGTCAGACCAGAAGGCCGCCGGCGATCTGATACGCGCCTATGTCTTCCCGGAAGAAAGCCACGCGCCGATCCTCTACCCGGCCGCCGCCACGAAAAACGGGGCTGAAAGTGCCGAAGCCTTCCTCGCCTTCCTGAAAAGCGACGCCGGCCGCGCGATTTTCTCCGAATTCGGTTTTTCCGAGATAGCGGACTAGACTGCCGACATGGGTGAGACCGAACTTTCGATCATACTCCTGTCCGCGAAGGTGGCGTTCACCGCGATCCTCTGCGCGCTCGTGCCGGCCTTTGCGGTGGCCTGGCTCCTCGCCCGCAGGGAGTTTGCCGGCAAGAGCATCGTTCAGGCGCTGGTCACCCTGCCTCTCGTGTTGCCGCCGGTCGTCACCGGCTATGGCCTGTTGATCCTGTTCGGCTCCAAAGGGACCCTCGGCCAGCTTTTTGAAAACCTGTTCGGCATAAGCTTCGCCTTCCGCTGGACAGGCGCAGCGCTTGCCGCCGGTGTCATGGCGTTTCCGCTCCTTGTACGCCCCATCCGCCTCTCGCTGGAAGCAATGGACCGGGGCCTTGGCGAGGCTGCGCGCACGCTCGGCGCATCGCGTCTGACCGTGTTCTTCACCGTCACCCTGCCGCTCGCCTTGCCAGGCATCATTGCCGGCGCCGTTCTCGGCTTTGCCAAGGCGCTGGGCGAATTCGGCGCGACGATCACCTTCGTCTCCAACATTCCCGGCGAAACACAGACGCTGTCGCTCGCCATCTATGCGCTGCTGCAATCCCCATCGGGCGATGCCGCCGCCCTTCGCCTGATCGCAATCGCCGTTGCCCTGGCGCTCGCCGCCATTGTCGCGTCCGAATATCTGGCCCGAAAACTCACCGCAGGAGCGCGCGCATGACTGTGCTCGACGTCGATATCAGGGGCCGCGCCGGCAGCTTTGAAATCGAAACCGCCTTTCAGGCCGGCGCGGGCGTGACAGCTCTCTTCGGGCCATCGGGTGCCGGCAAATCCACGCTCCTGAAGATGATCGCCGGCACGGCACGTCCGCAGTCGGGGCGCATCATTGCCGGCGGGCGCACACTGTTCAACTCAGCCACCAGCACCAACCTCCCACCGGAAAAACGCGGCATCGGCTTCGTCTTTCAGGATGCCCGCCTCTTCCCGCATCTCTCGGTGCGCAAAAACCTGACCTATGCGCGCTGGGCCGGTCGCCGTCGCGCATCCCGCGCCTTCGATGAAGTGGTTTCTCTGCTCGGCCTTGATGATCGCCTCGACGCCGCACCCACAACACTTTCAGGCGGCGAGCGCCAGCGTGTCGCCATCGGCCGGGCGTTACTCGCCGACCCCGCTCTTCTTCTCATGGATGAGCCACTGTCTTCGCTCGACAAGGCGCGGCGCAGCGAGATCCTGCCCTATCTGGAAACCATCCGCACCGAGGCCGGTATTCCCATCCTCTATGTAAGCCATGAAACCTCAGAGGTCGCACGTCTGGCAGATACGGTCGTCCTCATTGAGAACGGACGCGTGACCGATAGCGGCCCCACCGCCGCAATCCTCGCCCGCCTCGGCCTCGCCGCCGGCAGCGATCCCGCAGAGGCCGGGGTGATCCTCGAGGGCCATGTCACGAATGTCGACTCCGCCTACCACACCGCCGTCATCGCACTCGGAGATGATCGCATCGAGCTGACCGGCAATGGTTTCGCCCCGGGCATGACTGTTCGCCTGCGTGTTCTCGCCGGCGATGTCGCCATCGCCAATGCGCCCCATGACGGACTGTCGATCCGCAACCAGCTTGCCGCGACGGTTGATGAGATACGCCGCGACGGCGCTTATGCCATGGTAGCCCTGACGTTGGGCGGGCAACGGCTGCTCGCACGCATCACGGCGAAATCCTCGGACCAGCTCGCTCTCCACCCCGGCGAACACGTCTACGCGTTGCTCAAGGCCGTGTCGGTTGAGATGGCCAGGCTGGAGCCCCTCTCCAGTTAAACAACGCACCTCTTCACGCGTGTCCAACTTTCTCTTGCATCGCATTCGGCCCGGTGAAAACATGCCGACCGGAGCCCTTTAACAGGGCGTCACAATGCGGCGGTAGAGACCGCACAGAGCCATTCGGGAGAAGTCACTATGAACAGATCGATCTTCAGAAAACGCCTCGCCATTGCATCGCTCACCGCATCTGCATTGACGCTGAGCGCCGGTGCGGCCTTTGCCGACTATACGCTCAACATTCTCCACATGAACGACTGGCACAGCCGCATCGAGCCTATCAACAAATACGATTCCACCTGCTCGCCGGAAGACGATGAAGCCGGCGAGTGTTTCGGTGGTGCAGCCCGCCTCGTCACGGCCGTCGCCGAGTCCCGCAAGGCGCTTGAAGGCGAAAACGTTCTGTTCCTCAATGCTGGCGACAATTTTCAGGGATCGCTGTTTTACACCACCTACAAGGGGGCAGCCGAAGCCGAGTTCCTGAACCTGATGAAGACCGACGCCATGGTGGTCGGCAATCACGAGTTCGATGACGGCGAAGACGGTCTGGCCACCTTCCTCGACAAGGTCGAGTTCCCGGTGCTCGGCTCCAACGTCAAGGCCAGGGAAGCCTCCGCACTCGGCGACCGGGTGAAGGAATATCTCATCCTCGAGGTGGGTGGCGAGAAGATCGCCATCGTCGGCGCGGTCGCCAACGACACCGCCGAGCTTTCCTCGCCTGGCGAAAACGTCTCGATCATTGAAGATGTGGCCGGCATCACCGCAGCCGTGAAAGCGGCCACTGCCGAAGGCGCAAACAAGGTCATCGCACTCACCCATGTGGGCTATCCGCGCGACCTTGAGGCCATCGCGAAAATTCCCGGCGTCGATGTGGTCGTTGGCGGTCATTCCAACACACTGCTGTCCAACACGATCGAAGGCGCCGCTGGCCCCTACCCGACCATGGTCGACAATCCGGACGGCCATCAGGTACCTGTCGTGCAGGCTGCCTCCTACTCGAAATATCTCGGCGAGCTAAAGCTCACCTTCAATGACGAAGGTGTCGTCACCGCCGCCACGGGCGACGTCAAGCTGATCGACGCTTCCGTTGCCAGGGACGAAGCCGTTGTGGCCCGTGTCAAGGAACTGGCCGGCCCCATTGAGGAGCTGAAAAACAAGGTTGTCGCTGAAACGTCAGCCGCTGTCGACGGGAGCCGCGAGACCTGCCGCGCCGGCGAATGCGAGATGGGCAATCTTGTCACGGATGCCATGGTCGCGCGCGCCAGTGATCAGGGTGTGCAGTTTGCCATCACCAATGGCGGTGGCCTGCGTGCTTCCATTGATGCCGGCGAAGTCACCATGGGCGAGGTCCTCGGCGTCCTTCCTTTCCAGAACACGCTTGCAACCTTCCAGTTGAAGGGTGCGGACGTCGTGGCGTCACTCGAAAGCGGTGTTAGCCAGATCGAGGAAGGCGCGGGCCGTTTCCCGCAGGTTTCGGGCCTGCGCTATAGCTTCGATCCATCGGTCGCGCCCGGCGAAGGCCGCATCAAGTCGGTCGAGGTAAAGGACGGCGACGGCTGGACAGCAATCGATCCGGATGCCACCTACACGATTGCCTCCAACAATTTCATGCGCAACGGCGGCGATGGCTACAGGCTCTTCGCCGAGAATGCCGAAAACGCCTATGACTACGGCCCTGGCCTCGAGCAGGTGCTTGCCGACTATCTGGCCGAAAACAGCCCCTACAGGCCTGCCCTGGACGGCCGCATCACGAAGATCGACGCAAGCGTCGCGGCGGCTGAGACTGAGGCCACTACCCCGGACCTGCCCGAAATGTCGAAAACGATCGCCAGCGAGGCACCGAAAGCAGTTGAGGAAACGGTGGAGAAGGCGGGCGAG
Organism: Nitratireductor sp.; assembly: GCF_017794765.1. GTDB lineage: Bacteria > Pseudomonadota > Alphaproteobacteria > Rhizobiales > Rhizobiaceae > Nitratireductor. Next base: position 3,488,607 of record NZ_CP051236.1, read on the forward strand.
GCCCTCGAAGCAGTGGCTGAAGGCGTGGAGGAAATGGCCGACAAAGCCGCTGAGGACGCTGGCGAAGCCATGGAGAAGATGACCGACGCGACCGGGGATGCCGCCAAAGACGCCGGTGAGGCTATGACGAACGGGAAGAACACCCACACCGTTGCGCGTGGTGACACGCTTTGGGAGATCGCCCGCACACACTATGGCGACCCGGTGAAGTGGAAGGCCATCGCGGAAGCCAATCCGCAGATAAACCCACACCGGATCGATGTGGGCATGGAGATCAATCTGCCGGCCGCAAACTGATCCCTCCCATCGGAACCGGTCCGGAGCCTCGCCACACGGCGGGGCTCATTTTTCGTCCCTGCGGCTACACGCTCCATTGAAAACCAGCCCGGCTTCGCTAGCTTCCCCTGCATGATCGGAGCCAAAGCATGAATCTCGCCACGACAATCGACCCCAAAGCAGCGAAAGCCATCGGCCCGCTGCCCCCAGAGCACCCACCTGTCCGTATTGGCAAGGTAGGCGTTCTTCTCGTGAACCTCGGCACACCGGACGGGACCGACTACGCGCCGATGCGGCGATATTTAAAGGAGTTCCTTTCTGATCCCCGTGTCATCGAATGGCCGAAAGCAATCTGGTATCCGATCCTCTACGGCATCGTTCTCAACACGCGGCCGAAGAAGTCAGGAGCGGCTTACGCGGAAATCTGGAATAACGAACGCAATGAATCGCCGCTGCGCACCTTCACCCGCTCTCAGGGCGAAAAACTTGCCGAGGCGCTGTCCGGGCACGAGCATGTGATCGTCGACTGGGCCATGCGCTATGGCCAGCCCTCCATCGAAACGGTGACCAAAAGCCTGATGGAACGCGGTTGCGACCGGATCGTCATGTTCCCGCTCTATCCGCAGTATTCGGCCACCACCACGGCGACGGTGAACGACAAATTCTTCGAAGCGCTCATGAAAATGCGCTTTCAGCCGGCGATCCGCACCGTGCCCTCCTATCAGGACGAGCCCGTCTATATCGAGGCGTTGGCTCGTTCCATTGAAAAACACCTTGAAAGCGTCGATTTCGAGCCGGAAGTGGTCGTCGCCTCCTATCACGGCATCCCGCAGAGCTACTTCAGGCGTGGCGATCCCTATCACTGCCACTGCCAGAAAACGACACGCCTCCTGCGTGAGCGCCTCGGTTGGGGCGAGAAGAAACTCATCACCTGCTTCCAGTCTCGTTTCGGTCCGGAGGAATGGCTTCAGCCCTACACCGACAAGACGGTCGAGAAACTCGCAAAAGAGGGTGTCAGGTCCATCGCCGTGTTTAATCCGGGTTTCGTTTCCGATTGTCTGGAAACGCTGGAAGAGATCGCGGGAGAAGCCGGAGAGATCTTTCATGAGGCCGGCGGCAGGAATTTCACCCACATTCCCTGCCTCAACGACACTGATGAAGGCATGGCTGTGATCGAGTACCTCGTGCGCCGGGAACTTTCAGGCTGGCTTTGAACGCACCCTGCCATAGGGGTGTCATATTTGGCGAAGCATATGCCTTTCGATGCAACTTTTTGTGGAAACAGCTCATGTCAACGCGCAGTCCGTTTCCGCGACAACGCGATCCGTGATCTTTCTGTTCACATCGCGGCGCAGAACCTTAAACTGCGTGCCAGCTTGTCATTCGTTCCCCGCAGACGCGGTTCCAGGAGCTGAAAATGCCTTTTTCCGGTTTTGACATCATCATTCCCGTTCTCGTCGTCCTTGTCCTGCTCTTGCTCTTTGCAGGCATCAAGACGGTTCCGCAGGGCTTCAACTTCACTGTGGAGCGCTTTGGTCGCTACACCAGAACGCTCTCACCCGGTCTCAATCTTATCGTCCCGTTCATCGACCGCGTTGGCGCAAAGATGAACATGATGGAGCAGGTGCTCGACGTTCCGACACAGGAAGTCATCACCCGCGACAATGCGATTGTCGCGGTCGACGGTGTCGCCTTCTATCAGGTTCTCACCGCCGCCGAGGCCGCATATCAGGTTTCTGGTCTGGAAAATGCGATCCTCAACCTGACCATGACAAACATCCGCTCGGTAATGGGGTCGATGGATCTCGATGAACTCCTGTCCAACCGGGATGCGATCAACGAGAAGCTCCTGCGCATCGTCGATGATGCCGCCAGCCCCTGGGGCATCAAGATGACGCGTGTCGAGATCAAGGACATCAATCCGCCCGCCAACCTCGTGGAATCGATGGCGCGTCAGATGATGGCCGAACGCAACAAGCGCGCCCAGATCCTTGAGGCGGAAGGTCTGAAACAGGCTGAAATTCTGGAAGCCGAGGGCCGCAAGGAAGCTGCCTTCCGCGACGCCGAAGCGCGCGAGCGTGCTGCCGAGGCGGAAGCCCGCGCAACCCAGGTCGTTTCGGAAGCCATTGCAGCCGGCGACGTTCAGGCCGTGAATTACTTTGTGGCACAGAAATACACCGAAGCACTGGCCACCATCGGCTCCTCCAGCAACAACAAGATCGTCCTCATGCCTTTCGAAGCCTCCTCGCTGATTGGCTCACTGGGCGGCATCGGCTCGATTGCACGCGAGGTGTTCGGCGAGGGCGGCTCATCCTCAACACCTGCCCAGCGCGTCTCCTCGGCCCGACCTCCCCGCACGGGACCGTCGCAGGAGTAACACCATGATCGAGCATGTCATCGCGGAACTCGGCCCCTGGAACTGGATGCTGCTCGGCTTCGTGCTTCTTGCAGCCGAGATCCTTGTACCCGGCGTCTTTCTGCTATGGATCGGGATCGCCGCGATCCTGACCGGCGCGCTTTCACTGCAATTGTGGGACCTGTTGGCCTGGACATGGCAGGTGCAGGTTCTTGTCTTCCTCGCCCTGTCTCTGATCTCGGCCTACGCCGGCAAACGTCTTATGGATTCTCGCCGCAATGAGGAAACCGACCAGCCGCTTCTGAACCGGCGTCGAGAGCAGCTCATCAACCGCACGGCGACGCTCGAGGAACCCATCGAAAACGGATATGGCCGCATTCGGCTGGATGACACGTTGTGGCGTGTCACAGGTCCCGATCTGCCGGCGGGAACACGCGTCAGGGTCGCAGCGGTGGACGCCGGAACCCTGCGTGTCGAGGCGGTCTGAATTTTCAAAGGTCCCGGAGCCATAAACCGCCTCCGGGACTTACGATCTGGATAAGAGCAGCCGAAAGCCGGCATACCCAAAGATCACAGCGAGAGCTCCTTCGATCCAGTGGCTAAACTTTTGGTAAGCCCGTCCCAGAACGCCAGTCGAAAAAAGAAGAGCATAGCCAACATTGACTGTCAGGCCCAGAACGGCACACCCCGCTATGATTGTCAGTAGCGTGTGTGGCGGCGCATCAGGCCCCAATCCGAGTGCCATGATCGCCACCCAGCCGAGAACGGCTTTGGGGTTGGACAAGTGCAATAGCACACCTCTACGGTAGAAGACCGCCTTCCTTGCAGGTGTCATTGATTTCATGCCTCCGGCCCGTGGCGACATGGCCGACCTCGCGGATTTCCAGGCCAGATAAAGAAGATAGAGCCCACCAGCGACCTTGATGAAAAAGACCGCTTCAGCATAAGCCGTCAGCACCGTTGCAACACCGGTCGCGGCCAAAATGGCCCATGACATACTTCCCGTCACCACCCCTAGTGCGAGAAAGATCGCACTTTCCCGACCCTGTTTCATCGCAACCCCCATAATCGCAATCGTGCTGGGGCCAGGGCTGGCGATCACGACAAAATAAGCGGCGAAGACGACCAGAAGATGCTGAATGTGTTCTGCAAGCATCGCACTTCCTTCACATGGAAAGGTCGGAGGGAACGCGAGAACTCCGGTCCCAATTGGTGAATATGGCACGCGACGCCCACCCTCCCAATCACGCAATTGTCCCCCTCACAAAATCCTCACCGGCAATCGACAGCCGTACAGCAAGCGAACGGATCGATCCCGCACGCGCTGCGATAAAAAAACGCCCCGTTTGGAACGGGACGTCCGTGAACTTTCGCTGTGCGTTTGGAGAACTACGGGCTTGCGTCAGGCAGCGCCAATCCGCAGCAGATCGTGGAGGTGCACAACCCCACAGGGTTTGCCGTCTTCGACCACCATCAGCGTGGTGATGGCTGAAGAGTTCACGATCTGCAACGCGCTTTCCGCCAGTGTCTCCGGCGCGATGGTTTTGGGATTGCGCGTCATCACCTGATCGACGGTCATCGACAGAAGCTCGCTGTCGATGTGGCGGCGCAGGTCACCATCGGTGATGATTCCGATCAGCAAACCCTCGGCGTCGGTGATACCGACACAGCCGAAGCCCTTTTGCGTCATTTCCAGAATGGCTTCGCGCATCAGCGCGCCGCTGCTGGCTAACGGCAGCTCGCTCCCTGAATGCATGATCTGGCGAACCTGAGTCAATTTAGCCCCAAGCTGCCCGCCGGGGTGGAAGGTACGGAAATGATCGGCCGTGAAGCCTCGCGCCTCCAGAAGTGCGACCGCCAGCGCATCGCCGATGACCAGTTGCAGCACCGTGGAGGTGGTGGGCGCCAATCCGTGCGGGCAAGCTTCCGGCGCACGCGGCAGCGCAAGAACCACCGTTGCTTCCTTTGCAAGCGCCGATGATTTGCCTGCGGTGATGGCAATGATCGGAATGGCGAAGCGTCGCGCGTAGGCAACAATGCCATGCAGCTCCATGGTTTCTCCAGACCATGACATGGCGAGTATGACGTCGTCATCGCCAATCATGCCCAGATCGCCGTGGTTGGCCTCTGCCGGATGCACAAAGAAGGCCGGCGTCCCCGTCGAAGCAAGTGTGGCCGCGATCTTGGAGCCGATATGGCCGCTTTTGCCCACACCGGTCACGATCAGGCGTCCCTTGACCCCCGCGATGATGCGCACCGCTTCCGCAAACGGATCGGCAAGTCCATTGTCGAGTGCGTCGGCGAGCTCTTTCAGGCCTGCCCGTTCGGTCTCGAGGGTGCGAACGGCAGAAGCGACAACGCTTTTCCGATCGATTTTGATGGAAGTGTCTTTCAGCATGGCAATGCCCTTACCGCCTTGATGACCGGCTGTCCATTCAGATTGTCCATTCTCCAGTGCGCAAGGTTAGCGCGACAGGGCTCAACCTTCCGTTAACCACAGAGGTTTAGATTTCGGTAAGCATAAGAATGGCGCGTCTCGATAGTCTGGATCTGTATGTTTCGTCCCGGTGTCAGAGTGGGTTCCCGCATCCGCGGATTGTACGGGTCGACCGCGATCGGCCTGTCGGTGATCGCGCTGACACCCTGCATCGCGGGAGCGCAGCAGGTTGACGGACTGCGCGGGCTCGTCTCCGAAACGGACATCACTTCATCCATCCAGGACAGCTCAGAAACGGGAATTTCCGCTCCGGCCTATACGCCGGCGACGCCGAGCCCGGCACAGCAAGCAGGTTCGGAGAATGACCGCGCAAACCGAGCACCCTCCACAGCAGTCGAGCGAGAGCGCGCCCGTGCTGCGCGGAACAACCCTGCCCTGACTGTTTCAGGATCAGCCTCTCTTGACCCCCTCGTCACCGAAGCCATCCCCGAAAGCGAGGAAGAGGCATCGGCTGCCGAACGCATCGAACGCGCGGAAGCACTCAATCAACGGACCGGCGCGATCGAAAGCGACTATCAGACCGCCGATGAAAACCCCTATGCGCCGCTGGGATTGCGGGTTGGCACCTTCATCGTCACCCCCACGCTCGAGCAGGGACTGACATGGACCTCAAACGCTGATTCCAGCACCAATGGCGCAGAAGCGGTGATTTCGCAGACAACGCTTCGCCTGAATGCGGCTTCGGACTGGTCGCGGCACGCCGCAACGTTGGGTGCCTACGGCATTTACCGGAAATCCGTTTCCGGCGAAGAGGTTTCCGACCTTGAAGGCGGCATCGATGGCAGCCTTCGCTTCGATCTCGCCCGCGATTACACCGCGCTTGCCAGTCTTGGTTATTCGATCAGTCCCGAATCGGCGTCATCCCCCGTGATCATCACAGGCGTGGACGACCGTCCGCTGCGTCACGCAATCGATGGCAGTCTTGGCCTGTCGAAGGATCTCGGAAAATTGCGCCTCAGCGCCACCGGCTCGGTATCGCGCCAGCAATATGGCGACGCCACGCTGATCGATGGCAGCACCCTCTCTCAGGAAGAGCGAAACTCGACCCTGGCGACACTGCGGCTGCGCACGGGCTATGCCGTTTCTCCGGCTCTCACCCCCTTCATCGAAGGTGAATTCGGTCGCCGGTTCTACGATGAGAAGCAGGACAGCGCCGGTTATGAGCGTTCAGCAACGCGTCTTGCCGCCCGCGCAGGTGTCATGGTCGACATTGAGGAGAAACTGTCCGGTGAAACCTCCATCGGCTGGATCGCCGAAGACCTCGATGACGAACGGCTCGATACGGTTTCGGGCCTTGCGCTCGCCGCAGCGCTCAACTGGTCGCCGCAGCGCGGCACGAATGTAAGGTTTGACGGTTCGACCACGATCGAAGGCACGACGGACGCCGGCGACAGTGGATCGATCCTTTATGCCGGAACCCTGCGCGTCGAAAGGCAGATCCGCGCCAACCTCATCGCCGAAGCAGCCGCCGGCCTTTCATGGCGAGACTATATGAGCGGCGGACATGATCTCACGATGAACGGCGAAGCGGGGATGACATGGTGGCTGAACCGCACGCTGGGCCTGACAGGTCGCGCCCGTTACGAGAAGCGCACAAGCAGCCTGCCTGACCGCGATTACGATGCCACAAGCGTCTTCATGGGCATCCGGATGCAGCGGTAAAATCCATTTTCGGGAATACCGCTCAGAATTCCGGAAAAGTGGAAAAAAGGCCGCCATTTTCGGCAAAACGCGGCCTTTTCCAGGAATTTTAGCTGCGGTCAGAAGCAGCGACAGCCTTCAGCACATGTTTGCGCAAATCCGGTCGCTCCAGCGCAAAGGCGAGATTGGCTTCAACAAAGCCCTCAGGCGATCCGCAGTCGAATGTGCGACCGGTGAAATGATACCCGTGGAACGGCTGCTCTTTCATCAGCGTGAGCATGGAATCGGTAAGCTGAATCTCGCCGCCGGCCCCACGCTCCTGCTTGGCGAGGAGATCGAAGATTGCCGGCTGAAGGATATAACGTCCATTGATATAGAAGTTCGACGGCGCATCTTCCGGCTTCGGCTTCTCTACCATGCCGTTGATCTCGAACCCTCCGGCGACATCGGCGCCACGCCCGACAATGCCATATTTATGCGTTTGCGAAGGGTCGCACTCCTCCACAGAGACCACATTGCCCCCGGTCTTTTCGAACACCTCCACCATCTCTGAAAGACAGCCCTTCGGCGCCTGCATGATCATGTCCGGCAGGAGAAGTGCAAATGGCTCGTTCCCAACAAGCTCCCGGGCGCACCACACCGCATGGCCCAGACCGAGCGGTTCCTGCTGGCGCGTGTAGCTCGTCTGACCCGGCTGCGGTTGCAGACTGCGCAGGCGATCCAGCACCTCGGTCTTGCCGCGACGCTCCAGCGTGTCATACAATTCCACCTGAATGTCGAAGTGATCCTCGATGACCGCCTTGTTGCGACCGGTCACGAAGATGAAGTGCTCTATTCCGGCTTCACGCGCTTCATCCACGACATATTGAATGACGGGTTTATCGACAACGGTCAGCATTTCCTTCGGCACCGCTTTGGTAGCAGGCAAGAACCGCGTTCCAAGACCGGCAACAGGAAAAACCGCTTTGCGAAGTTTCGTCATCAGAAATCGACCCCCGAAGGTTTATGAAAATGAGCTTAGCGCTGCCTTAGCAACGCCGGATTGATGTTTCCATAATGAATTCGCGTATTTCGTGACGGAAATGCGTGAAGCTCGTTCACGAAGGATAACAGCATGGTAAACGTTTTTCTAACCGGGGCATGCCATGGATAGGCTGCAGTACCTGTAACGGAGATCGTGATGTTGTTCCGCTTGCCCCCACGAAACCTCGTCGCGACATTGATCGCTTCTTTCGTGGTTGCCCTAACCGTAACCCTTCAACCGGCCAGCGCGGATGCCGGCTTCCAGAGATGGATTCAGCAGTTCCGCAACGTGGCGATTCAGAACGGCGTCTCCGGCGCCACCTATGATCGCGCTTTCCGCGGCATTACGGAACCCGATCCGGAAGTGCTGGAAAAAGCGCGTTACCAACCCGAATTCCGCGCCGAGCCATGGGAATACTTCGACAACCGTGTGCAGGAAGACGCAATTCAGCGCGGCCGCCAGCTTGCCCGCCAGTGGAAGCCATGGCTCGACCGCATTGAAAGCCAGTTCGGTGTCAGCCGCTACATTCTGCTCGCCATCTGGTCGATTGAATCGAACTACGGCGAAGTGCTCAAGAACGACCGCATCATGCGTAGCGTGCCACGTTCTCTGGCGACGCTCGCCTATGCCGACAAGCGCCGCGCAAAATTCGCACGCCAGCAGCTCATCGCCGCGCTGAAAATCCTCCAGACGGGCGACATCGATGTCGGCCATCTCACCGGTTCCTGGGCTGGCGCAATGGGACACACCCAGTTCATTCCCACCAGCTATCAGGCCTACGCGGTCGATATGGACGGCAATGGCAGACGCGACATCTGGACCTCGATTCCCGACGCGCTGGCGACCGCTGCCAATCTCCTGCGCCGCAACGGATGGCGAACCGGGGAGACCTGGGGCTACGAAACCGCGGCCCTCCCCGGCGGTCGCAAATTCCCCGGTGGCAACATGGCATTGAGCCGCTGGCAATCGATCGGCGTGGTCCGCGCCAATGGCAAGCCCTTCCCGCGCCCGAGCGACACCGCAGAGTTGAAAGTGCCGGACGGGCGCGACGGACCGGTCTTTCTCGTGACCAAGAACTTCCAGGTCATCAAGCGCTACAACAATTCCGACAAGTACGCCCTCGCAGTCGGGCTGCTCGCCGACGAAATCGCCGGCTACGGCGGTTTGGTGCGGGACTGGAACCGTCCGTTCGAGCGTCTGAGTTACAATGAAACGGAAGAACTGCAGAAGCGCCTCGGCGCACTCGGCTATTATGAGGGCCCGATCGATGGCAAGATCGGTTCAGGCTCGCGTGCCGCCATTCGCGCCTTCCAGGCACGCAACGGCATGCAGCAGGACGGTCATCCCGGCAAGGAAGTCCTGCGCCGCCTGCGCGGAAACTGAACCGGATCAAGGGGAGCGGCATGGAAGGAGGACGAAGCAGGATCGATGGCGGCAACGGCAGGCGCATTTTCGCCATCGCTGTTGCCCTGGTTCTTGCCGTGCCCGCCTCCACCGCCTTCCCCTCCTTTGCCGAGGCACAGGAGTATCAGCGTGAACAGCGGCGCGGTCTGTTCGATCTTCTTTTTGGCGGGGCTCTACGTCAACGCGAGCCGCAAAAACCAGCAACCCGTCAGCGTTCCGCTCCCAGGAAGCAGCAGGGGACACAAAGGCGTCGTTCGGCTGCCCCCGCAGCTCCCCGTCAACCGCCGCCCACCCCCGAAGTCGAGAAGCTGGAAAATGCACGCATCGTCCTCGTCGTCGGCGACTTCCTTGCAGGCGGTCTTGCCGAAGGGCTGAGCGCAGCCTACGCGGATTCGCCGGGCGTGCGTGTGGTCAATCGCAGCAATGGGTCGTCGGGCTTCGTGCGTGACGACTACTACGACTGGAACGGCGAAATAGCGGGCATTCTGGACGATGTATCGCCCGCTGTTGTGGTGATGATGATCGGTTCCAACGATCGCCAGCAGCTCATCGTTGACGGCAAGCGTGAAGCCCCGCGCTCAGAAGCATGGGTCGCAGAATACACGCAGCGCGTGGAGACCTTTGCTGCAGCAATCGAAGACAGGCAGATCCCCCTTGTCTGGAGCGGACTGCCATCATTCAAGTCTTCAACCATGTCCTCGGACATGCTTGCATTCAACGACATCTACAAAACAGCGGTTGAAGCCATCGACGGCTCCTTTGTGGATATCTGGGACGGTTTCGTGGACGAGAATGGCGGCTTCGTCTTCACCGGCCCCGACATGAACGGTCAGCCAGTACGGCTGCGTGGCAGTGACGGCATCAATCTTACCCGCGCGGGAAAACGCAAGGTCGCCTTCTATGTGGAGAAACCACTCAACAAGCTGCTGGGCGAGGCTGTGTCTCCGGATATCGGCGAGCTTGGCATGGAAAGCCTCCCAGCCCTTGTGCTTCATCCGGAAAACCCTGCGCCGGTGAACCGGACAATGCCAATCTCGCTGTCCGATCCCGCTCTCGACGGCGGAGTGGAACTGATGGGCGCGGTGGTCAAGCCGATCGAACGCCAAGAGCGTACCGAAAGCGGCGGAGATCCCAGGGAAGCGGCAAGTCAGCCTGGCCGTGCAGACAACTTTTCCCTGCAGACGAGCACATCACCGAAAAGCAAGACGCCGCCCGGCCCATCGGCCCAGGCGGCGCCCTGAACTTTCAAACTCCGCTTAAAGCACTCAGCGCGGCAGGACGGAGCTTCCCATGAGGAATTCGTCGATTGCATGTGCCGCTTGACGCCCTTCACGGATGGCCCAGACCACGAGCGACTGGCCACGGCGGACATCGCCTGCGGCGAACAACCGGTCGACGGTCGTCTTGTAATCGCGGTCATTCGCGTTGACGTTGACCGAGTTGCGGCGATCGACATCTGTCTTCAGACGATCCCCGAACTCCGACAGAACGCCCGTCTCGGCCGGGCCGGAAAAGCCGATGGCGATGAAGGCGAGATCGGCGCGGATAACGAATTCCGTACCGGCGATGGGCTTACGCTTCTCATCCACCTGGCAGCATTTCACGCCGGTCAGAACACCATCCTCGCCGATGAATTCGAGCGTTGCGACCTGGAATTCGCGCTCCGCACCCTCGGCCTGAGAGGACGAGGTGCGCATCTTGGTCGCCCAGTAGGGCCAGACGGCAAGCTTGTCTTCCTTTTCCGGCGGGCGCGGACGAATGTCGAGCTGGGTAACGCGCACCGCTCCCTGACGGAACGCCGTGCCCACGCAATCGGACGCGGTGTCACCGCCACCAACGACCACCACATGCTTGCCACCGGCCAGAATGGGATCGGAAGCCCAGGCAACGGACTGGATATCCTCACCGCCGACGCGCCGGTTTTGCTGAACGAGATAGGGCATGGCGTCGTGAACGCCTTCAAGATCGGCACCGGGAATACCGGCCGGGCGCGGACGCTCCGAACCGCCGCAGTAAAGAACGGCATCATATTCGGAAAGGAGTTCTTCGACCGGCTTGTCGACACCTACATTCACACCGCAATGGAAGGTGACGCCCTCGCCCTGCATCTGCTCGACGCGGCGGTCGATATAATGCTTCTCGATCTTGAAATCAGGAATTCCGTAGCGCATCAGGCCGCCTGGCCTGCTCTCGCGCTCATAGACATGGACCTGATGACCGGCGCGGCCAAGCTGCTGGGCAGCCGCCATGCCAGCCGGCCCGGACCCGATAACAGCCACTGACTTGCCCGTCTTGTGCTCGGGCGGATAGGGCCGCACGAAGCCGGACTCATAGGCCTTGTCGGCGATTGCCTGTTCCACCGTCTTGATGGCGACGGGAATGTCTTCGAGATTGAGCGTGCATGCTTCCTCGCAGGGAGCCGGGCAAATGCGGCCCGTCCATTCGGGGAAATTGTTGGTGGAATGCAGGTTGCGGATCGCCTCGTCCCAGTCGCCATTGTAGACGAGATCGTTCCAGTCCGGGATCTGGTTGTGAACCGGGCAGCCTGTCGGCCCATGGCAATAGGGAATGCCGCAATCCATGCAGCGCGCGGCCTGTTTCTCGACTTCCTTGTCCGACATGGGCAGCGTGAATTCGCGGAAATGGCGAATACGGTCGGATGCCGGCTGATATTTGTGGACCTGCCGGTCGATTTCGAGAAAACCTGTAACCTTACCCATCGAGTAAACCCCGTAATTTTATTGAAGTGCCGGAAGTCCGAGGACATCCTCGCACCGTGCAATCCAGCGGGTGAGCGCCCTGCGCCCGTCGAATTCAAAACCGCCCTGTGGAGCGAGCCGTGTGTAACCAAGCAGGGCGATGTCGGCGATGGTCAACGCACTGCCGACAAAGAAATCACGCGTATTCAACGCCTCGTCCATGAAATCGAGCGCGGCATCTCCGCGCTCGACCTTGACCGGATCCCGTGTCGCCACCGGTTCCTTGCGATAGACCACGTGAAAGCGCGCACCTGCCACATTGGGCTCGTGGAAATTCTGTTCCCAGAACATCCACTGGTCGATTTCAGCCTGCGCGAACGGATCATCGGGCAGCAGCGCAGAGCCACGCGCCAGATACCGGATGATCGCGCCCGACTGCCCAAGGACACGCCCGTCATCAAACCGCACCACCGGCACCTGGCCGAAGGGCGACATGGCGAGAAACGCATCCGTGCGGCTCTCACCCGCCATGATGTCGAGCTCGTGCCAGCGATAGACGAGGCCGAGATGATCGGCCGTATATCTGACCTTCAGGCAATTTCCCGAATTCTGGTCGCCGAAGATGTCCATTGACAACAGATCCCAAAAAGCGGTGGCTATTCAGCCGCCAGCCCCAGTTTCATGCGCTCCATCTCCTCCAGCGCGCGCCGGTATTCAACCGGCATCACCTTGCGGAATTTGGGGCGATAATCGGCCCAATTGTCCAGAATGGTGCGCGCCCGCTCAGAGCCCGTGTAGTGAAGATGGCTGGAGATGAGCTGCGCCAGACGCTCCTCATCGTGTCGGGTCATGTCGCCGGACACGTCGACACGTCCCTTGTGCATGAGGTCGCCGCCATGGTGGTGCAGCTTTTCGAGGATATCGTCTTCCTCCGGCACCGGCTCGAGCTCGACCATGGCCATGTTGCAGCGCTCGGCAAAATCGCCGGCCTCGTCCAGCACATAGGCCACGCCGCCCGACATGCCGGCAGCGAAATTGCGGCCCGTCTGACCAAGCACGACGACTACACCACCGGTCATGTATTCACAGCCATGATCGCCAACGCCTTCGACAACAGCGATGGCACCCGAGTTGCGTACGGCAAAACGTTCTCCGGCAACGCCGCGGAAATAACACTCGCCCTCGGTGGCACCGTAAAGCACTGTGTTGCCGACGATGATGGAGTCTTCAGCAACGATCTTCGAATCGTCCGTCGGACGAATGATGATGCGCCCGCCAGAAAGCCCCTTGCCGACATAGTCGTTTGCATCACCATGAAGCGTGAAGGTCACGCCGCGCGCCAGGAAGGCACCAAAGGACTGACCTGCCGTGCCCGTGAGGCGCACATCGATCGTGTTGTCCTTCAGGCCCTTGTGGCCGTAACGCTTTGCCACCGCGCCCGACAGCATCGCGCCAGCGGAGCGGTCGGTGTTGCAGATCGGGAAATCGAGCGACACCTTATCGCGGCTTTCAAGCGCGGGCTTTGCCGCCTCGATCAGCTTGCGGTCGAGAATGTCGTCAATCGGATGCACCTGCCGTTCCGTCCAGCGCAAGGCTTCGCGCGGGGCGTCGGGCTTGTAGAAGATTTTCGTGAAATCGAGACCACGCGCCTTCCAGTGCTCAATCATCGCGTTTTTCTCGAGAAGATCCGACTGGCCGATGATTTCATCGAGCCTGGTGTAGCCCATCTCGGCCAGATACTGACGCACCTCTTCCGCGACATAGAAGAAATAGTTGATGACGTGCTCGGGCGTGCCCTTGAAGCGCTTGCGCAGCACCGGATCCTGCGTGGCCACGCCGACGGGGCAGGTGTTGAGGTGACACTTGCGCATCATGATGCAGCCGGCGGCAATGAGCGGTGCGGTTGAGAAACCATATTCATCGGCACCGAGCAGCGCCCCGATGATGACATCGCGGCCGGTCTTCAGCCCGCCGTCGACCTGAAGCGCAACGCGCGAGCGCAGACCGTTCAGCACCAGGGTCTGATGCGTTTCGGCAAGGCCCATTTCCCACGGGCTGCCTGCATGCTTGATGGAGGTGAGCGGGGAAGCGCCCGTGCCGCCATCATAACCGGAAATGGTGATGTGATCGGCGCGTGCCTTGGCGACACCAGCCGCGACCGTGCCCACACCAACCTCGGAGACGAGCTTGACGGAAACGTCTGCATCAGGATTGACGTTTTTCAGATCGTAGATGAGCTGCGCCAGATCCTCGATGGAATAGATGTCGTGGTGCGGCGGCGGCGAGATGAGGCCGACACCCGGCGTGGAGTGGCGCACCTTGGCAATGGTCGCGTCGACCTTGTGGCCGGGAAGCTGACCGCCCTCGCCGGGCTTTGCGCCCTGTGCCACCTTGATCTGCATCATGTCGGAATTGACGAGATATTCGGTGGTGACGCCGAAACGGCCGCTGGCGATCTGCTTGATAGCCGAACGCTCGGGGTTCATCGAACCATCGGGCATGGGCATGTAGCGGTCCGGCTCCTCGCCGCCCTCGCCCGTGTTCGACTTGCCGCCGAGCGCATTCATGGCGCGTGCCAGCGTGGTGTGCGCCTCGCGGCTGATGGAGCCAAAGGACATGGCGCCGGTGGAGAACCGCTTGACGATCTCGGACGCCGGCTCGACTTCATTGAGCGAGACCGGCTTGCGTCCCGTGACCTTCGCCATCTTGATCGCGAAAAGGCCACGAATGGATTTGGCGTCAGCCGCCTCGCCATCGACCATCTTTGCGAAATCGCGATAGGTCTCCCACGACTTGCCGCGGACGGCGTGCTGGAGGGAGGCAACGGCATCGGGCGACCAGATGTGGGCTTCGCCGCGCATGCGGAAATTATATTCGCCCCCCACTTCGAGGGCGTTCTTCAACACCGGGTCGGGACCGAAAGCCGATGTATGGCGGCCAACCGTCTCGGCTGCAATCTCTTCCAGCCCGACACCTTCGATCGTGGTGGCGGTGTTGGTGAAATACTGCTCGATGAAATCGCTTTCGAGGCCGACAGCATCGAAAATCTGCGCACCACAATAGGACTGATAGGTGGAAATGCCCATCTTGGACATGACCTTCAGAATGCCCTTGCCGATGGCCTTGATGTAGCGCTGCACGACCTCCTGAGGGTCCACCTCCGGCGGGAACTCGCCGGCCTTGTGCATGGCAAGCAGCGTGTCGAAGGCCAGATAGGGGTTGATCGCCTCGGCGCCATAGCCGGCCAGGCAGCAGAAATGATGCACCTCGCGCGGTTCGCCGGATTCGACCACGAGGCCGACCGCCGTGCGCAGGCCCTTGCGGATCAGGTGATGGTGGACGGCTGCGGTGGCAAGCAGCATCGGTATGGCGATGCGGTCCGGGCCGATCTGACGGTCGGACAGGATGATGATGTTGTAGCCGCCGGCAACGGCCGCCTCGGCACGGTCGCACACGCGCTCCAGCGCGCCACGCATGCCGGCAGCCCCCTCCCCAGACGCATAGGTGACGTCGATGGTCTTCGTGTCGAACCGGTCCTCGGTGTGGCCGATGGAGCGGATCTTTTCCAGGTCCCCATTGGTGAGGATGGGCTGGCGCACCTCAAGCCGCTTGCGGCGCGAGGAGCCGACCAGATCGAAAATATTGGGGCGGGGGCCGATGAAGGAGACAAGGCTCATCACCAGCTCTTCGCGGATCGGGTCGATCGGCGGGTTGGTGACCTGCGCGAAGTTCTGCTTGAAATAGGTGTAAAGCAGCCTGGGCTTGTCGGACATGGCCGAGATCGGCGTGTCGGTGCCCATGGAGCCTATGCCCTCCTGGCCGGTCGTGGCCATGGGCGCCATCAGCATCTTCGTGTCTTCCTGCGTGTAGCCGAAAGCCTGCTGCAGATCGAGCGGGGAAACATCCTTGCGCAGCGCGCGCGGCTCCACCGGCTTCAGATCCTCAAGAATGAGCTGGGTGTTGTCGAGCCACTTCTGGAAGGGGTGCTTCGTGGCAATCTTCGCCTTCACCTCTTCGTCGGAGATGATGCGGCCTTCTTCCATGTCGATCAGGAGCATGCGGCCAGGCTGGAGACGCCATTTGCTGACGATCTTCTCCTCCGGCACCACCAGCGCACCGGCTTCAGACGCCATGATGACGCGATCGTCGTCGGTGACGATGTAGCGCGCCGGACGCAGGCCGTTGCGGTCGAGCGTCGCGCCAATCTGGACACCGTCGGTAAACGCCACGGCGGCGGGGCCATCCCACGGCTCCATTAATGCGGCGTGATATTCGTAGAACGCCTTGCGCTCGTCGCTCATCAGGCGATTGCCGGCCCAGGCTTCCGGGATCAGCATCATCATGGAATGAACGAGCGAATATCCGCCCTGGAACAGGAATTCGAGCGCGTTGTCGAAACAGGCCGTGTCGGACTGGCCCTCATAGGAAATCGGCCAGAGCTTGGAAATGTCGTTGCCGAAAAGCTCCGAATCCACCGAGGCCTGGCGCGCCGCCATCCAGTTGACGTTGCCGCGCACGGTGTTGATCTCGCCATTGTGGGCGACCATGCGGTAGGGATGCGCCAGCTCCCAGGAGGGGAAGGTGTTGGTGGAGAAGCGCTGGTGCACGAGAGCCAGCGCAGTCTCGAAACGCGGATCCTTGAGGTCTTTGTAATAGGCGCCAAGCTGGTAGGCGAGGAACATGCCCTTGTAGACGATGGTGCGCGCCGACAGCGAAACGGTATAGAAACCGTGTGTGCCGCCCTCCAGCTCCTCGCGCACACGGCCCGAAATCACTTTGCGCAGGATGTAGAGCCTGCGCTCGAAATCCTCTTCATTTTCGATGCCGGCGCCGCGCGCGATGAAAATTTGCCTATGAACCGGCTCTGACGCCACGATTTCGGGTGCCTTGGACAGGCAGGAGTTGTCGACCGGCACATCACGGAAACCGATCAGCTCCTGCCCTTCCGAGCGCACCACATCTGCAATGATCGTGTCGATCTTCTCGCGAAGTGCGCCGTCGCGCGGCATGAAGAAATGACCGACGCCATAATGGCCGGGCTGGGGAAGCTCGACACCGCGCCCGGCCCATTCCTCACGATAGAAGCGGTCAGGGATCTGCATGAGCATGCCCGCACCATCACCCACAAGCGGATCCGCGCCAACGGCACCGCGATGGGTGAGGTTTTCGAGCATGGCAAGTCCGTCCTGGACGATGCTGTGCGAACGTTTGCCCTTCATGTGCGCGACAAAGCCTACGCCGCAGGCATCGTGCTCGTTGCGCGGATCATAAAGCCCCTGTGCCACGGGCAGACCGGGCACAGTCGGCTTTCCTGTGCGTTTGACGGTGGCCGCTCCAGCCTCGGCGGCGGGTTCGAACTTGGTCGAAACAGATGGCGTCATTTCCGTCATCGCAATTCCTCACTATTGTTGCCCAGAGCCTCGCCTCCCTGAGCGGTCGTTCAGTCGCCGGGCTGCCCTTGCGGCCATCCGGGGTGTATGCACGGCATTTCCATTTAGAAGCCGGAGGAACGCTACCGGTTCGCTCCGGCGCATTTTCTTGTTCTTGGGCGGGGCATTCCTGCCTATGGATTTTGCTCCGGTCGTTGCCGGACCGCCTTCGTCGCGCCGATCACTGCCACATTACCACGACCCGGGGAGGCGTTTGCAATGCACCGCAGCGCAATCCGCGCGCAATAAGACAGGAGTACTGTCCTATTCGCTGAAATGCCAGAAATACCAACACCAGACAAGACGGAAATGCAAATTTTTTGCGCAAAAAGCGAAAGAAAATTCCCAAGCTGCAAGTATTATCGAAATTATCCATCATCGCCGCAGATCATCCTGCAAAGCAACCGAATGACCGCAACATCTAATCTTCGGGACTTGATAGAAGGGTACGAAGCGCGCAATGTCGCGCCGCCACTGCTTATTTTAAGGTCAAAAGAGAGATCGACTGCATGAATTTCGCCTCCGACAACTGGGCCGGCGCCCATCCGCAAATCGCCGAAGCGCTCACAAACAATGCAGGCGGCTACACATCGGCCTACGGGACAGGCGATCTGGACAGACAGGTGGAGCGAGCCTTCTGCGACGTCTTCGAACGTGACGTGGCGGTCTTCTTCGTCGGTACCGGCACGGCTGCCAACAGCCTGTCGCTCGCCTGGGCTGCCAGGCCGGGCGGGGTTGCCTTTTGTCATACGGAAGCCCACGCCATCGAAGATGAGGGAGGGGCGCCGGAATACCTGACCGGCGGCGCCCGACTGAAGGGGGTTGCCGGGCAGTTGGGGCGCATGGATCCGAACGCGCTCGATGCGGCAATCCGCGAACACCCGGCTGAATTCGTGCATGCGGGTCAACCCATGGCCACCTCTATTACCCAGGCCACCGAAATAGGCACGCTCTACTCTCTCGATGACATCGAGAAGATCGCCGGCATCTGCCGCGAGGCCGGTATTCCGCTGCATCTGGATGGAGCGCGCTTTGCCAACGCATTGGTGGCGCTCGAAACCACCCCGGCCGAAATGACGTGGAAACGCGGCGTCGACATTGTTTCCTTTGGCGGCACCAAGAATGGCTGCTGGTGCGCCGAGGCCATTGTGGTGCTCGACCCTTCGAAGGTGGGGCAGATGCATTTTCTGCGCAAGCGGGCCGCGCAGCTATTCTCCAAGTCGAGATTCATCGCCGCGCAGTTCGATGCCTACTTCAGAGACGGGTTGTGGCTCAAAACGGCCCGCCACGCCAACGCCATGGCCGGGGAACTGGCCTCCGCATTGTCAACTGCGAAAGGTACGCGCCTTGCCTGGCAACCTCAGGCGAACGAGGTGTTTGCACTCATGTCCGCCGAAAAGGCGAAGACCCTTCAGGCTGCCGGCGCACGATTCTATCCCTGGAAACCGCCATTGTCCTTCGCCGCCGAGATCAGGGAGGGGGAAATACTCCATCGCTTCGTGACCAGCTTCGCGACCGAGCCCTCTGAAATCAGGCAGTTTGCAGAGCTTCTTCAAGGCTGAGCGTCACGCGCGCGTCCCCGCCGATAAACACGCTTTCACGCCCATGTGATGGTGGATCGCGCGCGCTTGATTTCCAAGTGAACGTTCCCTCTGGAAGAACGGGTCCTGCCGGAGCCGAATTCCGGCTTCGTCACGACCTCGAGAGGAGAACGTTTCATGTCCACGAAAACCGCACTCACCGCTGCCTATATCGCCGGAACAGTCGCAGCCGCCCTGTCTGCAGGCACCCTTGCCACGACCACGGCTGCACAGGCTCAGGAAAAAGAGAAATGCTACGGCGTTTCCATGGCAGGCAAGAATGACTGCGCAGCCGGCCCCGGCACCACCTGCGCCGGCACATCGAAGGTCGACTATCAGGGCAACGCCTGGACTTATGTAGATTCCGGAACCTGCACCACGATGGAGCTTCCCGGCGACCGCATGGGTTCGCTTGAGCCGCTCGATCGCGATCTGCCGTCCTGATCGGCCTGACAGCATCCTGAACCAGAAATGCCGGGAGGCGCCCGATGCTACGCGAAGTCAAACTTCCATCCGCAAACGACAGTCGCTTCCCGGCACTCGACCCCGCCGGCAGAGCCGGAGCCAGCTTCAAACCACAGCATTTTGAGGAAATCTCCGCAGAGCCCACTTCCGTGGGCTTTGTCGAAGTCCATGCAGAAAACTATATGGGCGCGGGCGGACCGCCTCACGCCGCACTGACTGAAATCCGCAACGTGCTGCCCGTCTCCCTGCACGGTGTCTGCATGTCCATCGGCGGTCTGGACCCGCTCGATCCTGATCATCTGTCCCGCTTCGCCAGGCTCGTCGAACGCTATGAGCCCTTCAAGGTGTCCGAACATCTCGCATGGTCGACCCATGACGATGTATTTTTCAACGACCTCCTGCCCCTTCCCTATACTGACGAGACGCTGGCGCGTGTGTGCGAGCATATCAACCAGGTACAGGAAGCCATCGGCAGACCGTTGCTGCTTGAAAACCCGTCGACCTATGTCCTCTTCTCCGAATCCAGCTGGAACGAGACCGATTTCCTGCGTGAAATCGTCAAACGTACGGGCTGCGGTCTGTTGCTCGACATCAACAACGTCTTCGTTTCCGCAACCAATCACGGTTTCAGCGCCACCGAATATCTGGCCGACTTTCCACTCGCACATGTCGGCGAAATTCATCTCGCCGGCCATGACGAGCAGGAAGATGACGAGGGCGCGCCGCTTCTGATCGACAGCCATGACCGACCGGTCGCCGATCCCGTTTGGAGCCTTTACGAGATGGTGATCGAACAATGTGGACCGGTCGATACACTTGTCGAGTGGGATTCTGATGTGCCCGACTGGCCGATCCTGCGCTCGGAAGCCATTGCTGCCGAGCGCATTCTCGACCGCCATCGCGGACGCCAGCAGAGCGTGAAACGCCATGCGCTACACTCCTGACATGCCCGCCGAAGGCAATCCTGCAGGATATGACGGCGCGTTTGGTTCCGTGCTGCTCGACCCCGAACGCGCCACGCCCGAGGGTTTGACCGGCCCGCGCGGCAAGTCCGCAAACAAGCGCTTCAACGTCTACCGCAACAATGTCACGCACAGCCTCGTCACGGCTCTGACCGAGATCTTCCCCACGGTGGCGCAGATCCTCGGGGAGGACAACTTTCGCATGATCGCGCGAGACTTCGTGCGGGCACACCCGCCGCGCTCGCGGCTCGTCTTTGAGTATGGTCAAGATTTTGCTCGTTTCCTCGCCGGCTGCGCCCCGATCAGCCATCTGAAATACCTGCCTGACGTCGCCCGGCTCGAACGTGCCTGGCTGGACGCCTATCATGCGACCGACCATGCACCGCTTGCCGCAGATGATCTGAGTGCGCTACCGCCGGAGGCTCTGGCAACAGCAGTCTTCACGCCACATCCTGCTGCAAAGTTCATTTCGTCCGCCTACGCGATCCACACGATCTTTACCGCCCATCGGGAAGGGCCGATGCCCGAACGCATCAATGCCGGTGTCGCACAGGCAGTCCTTGTGACGCGACCGGCTCTCACGGTGCAGGTGCGCAAAATCGACCACGGTCAGTTTCTTTTTATTGAGGCACTCAGCCGTGGAGCCCCACTGCAGCAGGCCGCGGGCCTCTCGCTTGCGGCGGTGCCGGAATTCGACCTTCAGGCTGCAATTGCCTTGACCATTGAAAGCGGCGCTTTTGCAGGTTGCCGTTCAAGCAGTGATATTGACGAAAAGGATTAAGGCCCGTGTTTCAGACAATCGAGGCGCTGCATGCGCGTGTATTCTCGACCGTGGAGCGCTTGCTTGACGGATGGTTCCTGGGCCTTACAGCCCGCTTCTCCTTCTTCGCCGTTCTCTATTTCTACTTCCTGAACTCGGCACGTACGAAAGTCGGAGACGGCTTTTTCGGATTCTTTCACGTCGCTGACGGCGCCTATTACCAGATCGCGCTGCCGGCAGTGGAAGCGGCGGGCGGCAACGTCTCCGCCGTATCGTTCATCCCATGGGGGATGATTGTCTGGCTGGGGACATATTCTGAGTTCGTGTTGCCATTGCTGATCGTGTTCGGATTGTTCACCCGCATCGCAGCGCTCGGCATGATCGGTTTCGTGCTCGTGCAGTCCTATGTCGACATCGCCGTTCACAAGGTCGGCTCCCAGACGGCAGGCGCCTGGTTCGATCGCTTTTCGGACGGGCTGATCTGGGACCAGCGCACGCTCTGGGTTTTCCTGCTTCTCTATCTGGTGGTCAAAGGTGCGGGGCTGATCTCACTCGACGCCCTTCTTTCGCGCCGCCGCGCGATTCCAAACACCTGAACCAGAAGCGGCGCCACAAGGGCGCCGCCGTCAGGTCTTTAAGGCACTTATTCGCCTTAGTGGGCCTTGGCCTCGATCTCCTTCGCATCCTTCACCGAAGCAATGGGGATGCGGCGCGGCTTCATCTCCTCGGGGATGTTGCGCGTGAGCTCGATGTGAAGCAGGCCGTTCTCCAGACTGGCGCCCGCCACCTCGACATGGTCGGCAAGCTGGAAGCGGCGCTCGAAGCTGCGCGAGGCAATGCCGCGATAAAGCAGCTCACCCTCATCCTTCTGTTCCGTGCTCTTCTCGCCCTTGACGGTGAGCACATTGCGGTGAGCCTCGATGGAAATGTCCTCCTCGCCGAACCCGGCGACCGCCATCGAGATGCGGTAGGCGTCCTCACCCGTGCGCTCGATATTGTAGGGCGGATAGGTCTGGCCGTTATCCGGCTGCCCGAGCGTATCGAGCATCGAGAAAAGCCGGTCGAACCCGACGGTGGAACGATAGAGAGGCGAAAAATCAACGTGACGCATCGTTTGTTCTCCTGTTGAGCAACATTGCGTTATGGCCGTTTTCCGAAACCCGCTTATGGGCGTTTCTGAGTGGCCAGCGGCCCCGTCCTGGCGGCCGCAGAAATTATATGGGGACATCAAAAATACGGTTCAAGAGCGCGCGCCTCGCACATGAACAGCCGATGAACAGCCCACTCGGGAATCGTTCAGCTTGATCACGGTAGGGTTGGCGAACCTGATGGATGGCCTTGCGCTGCCATCAGGCAAGCACCGGATGTAACGTCCCTTCCACCGGTGCGGAACGCCGGAAGCGGCATGACGTCGCTTCCGGCATTCGTTTCCCCAAACCTTTCCGTTTCTTGCGTTTCAGGCGACCGGGCTCTATCAATCCATAGGAATATCATCTTCTGACGACCCTCATCTCCGCTCTTGAGGCCAATGTTTCTGCATGGATGACCTGCTTATCGTGGTTCCGGAAAATCCCGCACCAGAGGGGATCAGGGCAGGTCTGTTGCGGACAAGCGACGGGATCTCAATCCGGTACGCACGCGTTCCGGGCCGGGGCGAGGCGAAACACGGCACTGTGGTGGTGCTTCCCGGTCGCAACGAATACATCGAGAAATACTTCGAGACGGCCGACGATCTCGCGCAGCGCGGCTATGGGACGGCAATCCTCGACTGGCGTGGGCAGGGTGGCTCCGAAAGGCTTCTGGCGAATGCCAATCGCGGCTATGTGGAGAGCTTTGACGACTATGTCCGCGACCTGGACGCGCTGTTTGAGCAGGTTGTTCTGCCCGACTGCCGGGGCCCCTATTACATCCTCGCGCACTCGACCGGTGTGCTGGTTGCCCTTCTCGCCTCCCCCAGCCTTACCAACCGCGTGCGCCGCATGGTGCTCTGTGCGCCCTTGCTCGGCCTTGCGGCATCACCGTCAACAACGGTTTGGGTCAGGCGCCTCGCCCGGTTTCTCTATGCGATCGGGCTTGGAAAAATGTACATGCCGGGCCGTCGAAACCGGCTCAAGACCCCGGATTTTTCACCGGCAGCGTTAAGTTCCGACCCGGCGCGTTTCAACCGCAACCGCGCGACTGTGACAGCCTGGCCTGGGCTTGCCATCAATGGCCCGACAGTGGCCTGGACGCGGGCGATGTTCCGCGCCGTGGAACAGGTAACGGAGCCGGAGTTCATGGCACGGCTGCACATCCCCTCGCTGACACTGGCAGCAGGGGGCGACCGGGTCGTTTCCAACAGGGCGATTGAGGCCTATGTACGCCATCTGCGCAGCGGTTCCCTGTTGACGATCGACGGAGCGCGGCACGAATTGCTTCAGGAAGCCGATCGCTATCGCGAACAGGCGCTTGCAGCTTTCTTTGCTTTCCTGGAAGGCACGGGCGACATCGACTACTGAACAGGATCAGCGCAGCAGCGCCATCGCTTTTTCGTGGAGCTCGCGGGTCGCCGCAGCAATGATATCGCCACCGCTTTCAGGTCTGCCGCCAGCCCAGCTCGTGATTMCCCCMCCCGCCTGCTCGATGATCGGAACCAGCGCGACGATGTCGTAAGGCTGCAGTCCAGACTCGATGACGAGATCGACCTGCCCGGCCGCCAGCATGGCATAGGCATAGCAGTCCGTCCCATAGCGGGGGAGGCAGACCGCCTCTTCCACCCTGTCGTAAGCCGGGCGACGCAGGGCATCGAAGAGCGCAGGCGTGGTGGTGCACAGCGTGGCATCGGAAAGCTCGGACGTGTCGCGGGTCTTCAGTCTGCGCGCACCGCCGGGGCCCTCATAGTGGCTGCCCTCACCGACCGCATAGAACAGCTCACCCGTGAACGGCTGGGACATCATGCCCGCGACCGCACGGCCTGATACGGTGAGCCCCACCAGTGTCCCCCACAGCGGCAGGCCCGAGATGAAGGCACGTGTGCCGTCAATCGGATCGATGATCCAGCGGTGATCGCTCGCCTCGCGCTCAAGGCCAAACTCCTCGCCCAGTATGCCATGATCGGGGTAGGCCTCGCAGATCAGCGCGCGAATCGCTTTCTCGGCCTCGCGATCAGCCTCCGTAACCGGATCGAAGCCGCCATCCACCTTGTTGTCGATCAGCACCGGCTGGCGGAACCGCGGCAGGGTTTGTTCTGCGGCAGCTTGGGCAATGCGGCGCATCAGGGCCGGCGACACGGTCATGGAAAACTCCTGGATACTGGATTTTCTGGCGGGCGAATGGCCGGAGGCCGATCTTCGCTGTGAATGCGGCCGTTTGCAACGGTTCACGTACGGTTAACGCTTGACAATGCTGCAATGCAACATAAACTTCCAATCAGGCAGTTTATCTGCCGAATGCCCTTTTTGGGCGTTTCCTCCCTAGACTTTAGGCCGCGTCGCCAATGCGATGCGGTCTTTTTTTTTGCATCTGCTTCCGGAAATCGACACCGGCATATGCTGCACTGCCGCAAAATTGCGGATCATTCGGCAGCCAGGGGAAAAGTGCTGAAGTGCCGGCCGGCGGTCAGCATCAGCTCACGGGCGAAATCTGATAAATCCTCCATAAGTGCGTGAAAGCCAGCCGTCTTTTCCAGCGTGCGCTCATCCATATAGAGGCTTCGATTGATCTCGATCTGCAGGGCGTGAAGACCCTGTGCGGGACGCCCGTAATGCTCTGTGATGAAGCCGCCCGCATAGGGTTTGTTGTGCACCACGCAGTAGCCGCGCGCCGTCAACAACCCGATCACCCATTCCGTAAGGACCGGTGCCGCAGACACCCCGAAGCGATCTCCGATGATGAAATCAGGCCTCAGTCCACCGTCGCCGGTACGCACGCCCGCCGGCATGGAATGGCAATCGATGAGAATCCCATGTCCGAACGCGCAATGCGTGTCGATGAGAAGGCGTTTGAGGCATTCATGATAAGGCTGGTAGATCGATTCTATCCGTGAAACCGCCTCAGCCAGCGGCAACCGCCCCTGATATATGTCGAGGCCCTCTCCCACCAGCTTGGGCACTGTACCAAGCCCGCCCGCCACTCGTGGCGAACGGATATTGGCGTAGGGCGGCACCGGCTCGCAAAACATGCGCGGATCGAGCTCCCAGGGCTCACGATTCACATCGAGATACGCACGTGGGAAATTGGCTTTGAGGAAAGGGGCGCCACAGGCGACGACGCCGGAAAACAGTTCATCAACATAACAGTCTTCCGACCGCCGGATCACCCTGGCATCGAGCTTGCTCATCTCGAGAAAACGTTGCGGATAATGGCGCCCACTGTGTGGCGAATTGAAAACGAAGGGCACCTCTTGCGACGCTGGAGCATGCACCTCAAACGCGGGCACCGTGCCGAAATCCGCTGCAGCATTCATCCGTGTTTTGCGCCTCCGCAACGCTGTATTCTTCCGAAGCCTGCCACCGGCGCCCCCGCCTGTCCAGCCGCTCCACAGACTGGCCCATAAGGATTCACTTGATATTTACCATGCGAGAATCATATAGCTGGTAACACATAAGCGGTTGGCGGGACGACCGCTCTCGCACGATTCGGACGGCACAATGGCACGGATTCTCCTGGCGGAAGACGATAACGATATGCGGCGCTTTCTCGTGAAGGCGCTCGAACGGGCGGGCTACGAAGTCGTAGACTTCGACAATGGCGCCGGCGCCTATGACAGGTTGCGCGAAGAGCCCTTTTCTCTCCTTTTGACGGACATCGTGATGCCGGAGATGGACGGCATCGAGCTGGCAAGGCGCGCGACGGAAATAGACCCTGACCTCAAGGTGATGTTCATCACGGGTTTTGCCGCTGTCGCGCTGAACCCGGATTCGAACGCTCCGCAGGATGCAAAAGTCCTGTCCAAACCCTTCCACCTGCGCGATCTCGTGAACGAGGTGGAGAAGCTTTTGCAGGCGGCCTGAGAGCCGTTTTGTTATGGGGAGGCGCGGCATCCGGGACGGGTGTCGGATTTGCCGTAAAATCCCCAAACTACCTATTGACGCCTGCCGCAATTTTATGATCTATGCGCGGCGTCGGATGGGCGTGTAGCTCAGCGGGAGAGCACTACGTTGACATCGTAGGGGTCACTGGTTCAATCCCAGTCACGCCCACCATCCACTTCCTCATTGAAATCAACAGCTTGTTTTCCGTGTACCGCACCTCTAGCGTAAGACCGCAGGGCCGGTGGCGGGCGGTGTTTTGCGTCCTGCCTTTGGCCGCACTGGTCCCGCCCCGTCCCCCCCCCCGGCAGGCGCGGCAAGAAGCGGGAGGACACCGTGGTGAGGCCGGTTCAGCGCTTCACAGTCCGAAAACGCTCTTCCAGATACGACACGAGACGCACCGCTGGCCAAAGCACAATCAGGTACATAACCGCGGCGGCGATCAGCGGTGTGGGGTTGGCCGTCAGCGCCTGGGCATCGGTTGCCTGTTTGAGAAGATCAGGCATGGCAACAACGGAAGCCAGCGATGTGTCCTTGGCGATTGCGACCGAATTGCTCGTATGCGGCGGAATCGCCACGCGAAACGCCTGCGGCAGGATGATTTTGTAGATGATTGCCCAGAACGGCATGCCAAGAGCCTTGGCAGCCTCGGTCTGTCCCTCGGGAATCGACTGTATGCCAGCGCGGAAAACCTCGGCCGTGAACGCAGAAAAGACCAGTCCGAGCGCCAGCGTCGCGGACGTGAAGGCGTTGAGGCGGATGCCGACAAAAGGCAACGCATAATAGATTAGCACGAGGACAACGAGGATCGGCAGCGCACGAAACACATCCACGTGCAACACGGCAAGGAGACGCAATGGACGCGGCCCATAAAGTCTCGCCAGGCAGATGAGAACCCCCGCAAGCCCCCCAAGCGTGATCGTTGTCAGGGCGAGAAGGATCGTATTTCCAACTCCCTTCAGGAGCATCGGAAAGATTCGGAAAAAAACCTCGGCATTCAGAAACGTATCGACGAAACCCGGCATTCTTTTAATCCTCCCGCAGCTCACCCCGCATTCCCACGGGCGGCCGATTGATCCTGATAGACCGGGGATGGGTCGGGCAACCCTTCCCCGGTTCGTATCCTCAACTGTCTTCACGCGCGGGCCGGAGCATCCCCCGCAGATTGTTCCGCTGCCGATTGATAGACCGCCAGCGTGAACTGGACGTGCTCACGCAGCAGGCCAGCCGCGTGCTCCGCATCACGTGCAAGCACGGCCTCCATCAACCGGGTGTGATTGGAAATGGACAGCGCCTCCTCCAGCAACGCCTGGGTCGCCCCGTCATGTTCATAAGAATTCCCCTCGTCATCTTCCGGCAGAAACAGAAGTGCCTGATGATGCCGCCTCAGCTGCTCGGAAATCTGCCGCTGAAAGGATTTTAACCAGCCCGACCTGGCAGCCGAGAGAAGTGCTCGATGAAACGCGTCATGCGCATCCATCCATGCCGCGAATGTCCTGGAGCGCTCGCGGCAAAGGGCGGCCGAAGCGCGCGACAACTGGTGATGGCACGCCACGATGGCGCTTTCCCAATCCAGATCGCCATGGGCTATGGAGTCCTTGAGAAGTGCTGTCTCCACCACCGCGCGCGCCTGCTCAAGATCCTCCAGCTCCGCGACGGAAACGGACGCAACACGATAACCGCGATTGGGGCTGAGAACAGCAAGACCGGCCTCTTCAAGACGTGGTAGCGCTTCCCGCAGGGGCGTGTATCCGATCCCGTAGCGCTTCGACAGCGCCATCAGGCGCAACGGTTCCCCAGGCGCCAGGACTCCATCCACAATGTCCCGCTTGAGGGCGGCAAGCGCGTCTTCAGGCTCCTGCAGGTCACGCTTCGGCATTGTCTCGGCCTCAGATTTCATATAATCAATCATATTATATATAATCTGCCGGGCCAACAGGATTTTGATCAAATGAGCACAGCCGAACAAAATCAGGATAATCAGATGATGGCAAGTGCCCGGGAGAGCGACCGCAGGGACCCGTTGAAAAACCATCGCACCCGATTCACTGTTCCAGACGGCGTCATCTATCTCGACGGCAACAGCCTTGGCGTTTTGCCGGCCGGTCTCGGTCATCGCATGAGCGAGGTTATCGAACATCAGTGGGGCGAACGTCTGGTTCGCGGTTGGAACGACGCAGGCTGGATCGACCTCCCTTCTCGGGTGGCAGGGAAGATTGCCTCCCTAGTCGGTACAAGCGCAAACTGCGTTGCAGTTGGCGATTCCACATCGATCAACGTCTTCAAGGTGCTTTCTGCCGCCCTCTCCCTGCGCCCCTCCCGGCGCGTCATTCTCTCCGACAGAAACAATTTTCCCACCGATCTCTACGTTGCCGATGGCCTCACGCGTCTACTCAGGCAGGGCTACGAGTTGAAGCTCGCCACGGCAGAGACGATGATTGACACGCTGGACGAAAGCGTTGCTGCGGTGCTTCTGACGGAAGTCGACTATCGAACCGGCGAGCGCTACGACATGGCGGCCATGACCCGGCACATTCATGAAAAGGGCGCGATGGCGATCTGGGATCTGTGCCACAGCGCCGGCGCCTTCCCGGTTCATCTTGATGCCGCAGGGGCAGATTTTGCTGTTGGCTGCGGCTATAAATATCTGAATGGGGGCCCCGGCGCACCCGCCTTTCTTTATGTCGCGGAACGGCATCTGACGAGCGTCACCCCGGCACTGTCGGGATGGATGGGGCATAACGCCCCGTTTGCCTTCACAACGGATTATACGCCGGCTGAGGGAATTGACCGCATGAAGGTGGGCACGCCGCCGATCCTCTCCCTCTCCGCGCTCAACATTGCACTCGATGCGTTCGAAGGTGTCGACATGACACTGGTACGCCAGAAATCGCAGGAACTGTGCGACCGGTTTATTTTCGAGGTCGAACGCCGCTGCCCTGAACTGGAACTGGTGACCCCGCGCGAACGCGCCATGCGCGGCAGCCAGGTGTCTTTCAGACACCCTGAAGGCTATGCGATCATGCAGGCGCTGATCGCCAATGGCGTTATCGGCGACTTTCGGGCTCCCGATATTCTGCGCTTCGGCATGACGCCGCTCTATCTGCGGCACACCGACATTCTGGCCGCAGCAGAAACCCTTGAACGCGTGATGCATGAAAGGCTGTGGGACCGTGAAGAATATCGCAGCCGCGCCAAGGTAACCTGACGGCCTCCAGCCACTCCGTTTCGACCTCGACCCGGGAAGCAACACCGCCTGCTTCCCGTAGCCTTACGATAATTTAATACTAGAACAGATGAAAAGCCGCCCGGAAGCTGGCATAAAGAGCGTGGCTCGAAGCGACCGGTATACCGGCTGATCAGTGCCGCCTCCATTGCCAAAACCGAATTGCCGGAGCGTGCATGTCTTTCTGGAAACAGGCAGTTGCCTGCCTCATCATTCTTATCGTCGCAGCATTCGTCTGGTTTCTGTACTACCCCGGCGCACAGGATGTTCTGGCCCGCACGGGGCTTGTCTCACCTGACGCGGGCTCCCCGCAGACAAGCGCGGAGCGCGGCCCGCAACGAGGAGGACGTGGCGGAGGCGGCGCGCCGGGACCGGTGGTGACTGCACCGATCACCCACGCAACGATCAACGACAGGCTCACCGCGATCGGTACGGGTCGGGCGCGCCGCTCGGTCGTCGTCAACCCGCTGACGGCAGGCACGCTGGTCGAGATCGCGGTCTCTTCGGGGGCGGAGGTGAAGGCCGGCGACCTGATCGCCAAACTCGATTCAGATGCCGAGGAAATCGCACTCGACCGCGCCGTCATCGCACTGGACGACGCCCAGGCGACGCTCGAACGCATCAAGGCGCTACGCACATCCAACACGGTGAGCGTGGTGCAGCAGAACGAAGCCGAGCTTGCGCTGCGCAATGCGGAGCTGGCCAAGCGTGAAGCGGAGCTCGCACTCGAACGCCGTTCCATCACTGCGCCCATCGACGGCACGGTGGGCATTCTCCCGATATCCGCAGGCAGCTATGTGACAAGCAGCACGGAAATCGCCAGCATAGACGACCGGTCGCAGATCCTGGTGGATTTCTGGATCCCCGAGCGCTACGCGGGACTGGTCGATATCGGGTCGCCACTGACAGCCATTTCGGTCGCCCGCGCATCCTCGGTTCATGAAGGCGAGATAAGCGCGATCGACAATCGGATCGACCCGGAAAGTCGCACGCTGCGCATCGAGGGACGCATCGACAACCCCGACGACCGGCTGCGTGCCGGCATGGCCTTCACCATCTCCATGCGTTTTCCGGGCGAAACCTATCCGGCCATCGACCCACTCGCCATTCAGTGGAGCTCTGACGGGCCGTTCGTGTGGGCGGTGGAAGACGGCATGGCCCGCCAGAAGCCGGTGCGCATCGTGCAGCGCAATGCTGACAGTGTGCTTGTCGACGCCGAGTTTGGCGAGAACGCCCTCGTTGTCACCCAGGGCATTCACAATGTGCGCGAGGGTTCTCCCGTTGAAACGGCCGGAAATCCGGCCAGTGTCGGCGCCAGACAGGCTAATGCGGGAGGATCCGCGTCGTGAAGGAAACGCTTCAGAACGCCCAGACCGGCATTACCGCCCTTTTTGTCCGGCGTCCGGTCCTTGCCTTTGTGTTCAATACGCTGATTGCCGTGGCGGGTCTTGCAGCCCTCTTCGGCATCGAGGTTCGTGAACTGCCCGACGTCGATCGGCCGGTCATCACCGTCTCCACTGATTTCTCCGGCGCCGCCGCCGAAACGATGGACCGCGAAGTGACGGCCATGATCGAAGGCGCTGCGGCACGTGTTTCCGGCGTGGTGGCGATATCTTCCGATTCCTCCTATGGCCGCAGCCGGGTGACGGTGGAGTTCAGCGACAACGTCAACCTGGACACGGCCGCTTCCGATCTGCGCGATGCGGTGAGCCGCATCCAGAACAGTCTTCCCGACGATGCTGACGCGCCGCGCATCATCAAATCCGACAATGACGCCCAGGCGGTCATGCGGATTGCGCTGACCTCCGCAAGCATGCCGGTACAACAACTCACCACCCTCGTGGAGGATGAAGTCGTCGATGCGTTTTCGGCGGTGCCCGGGGTCGCCGATGTTCAGGTCTATGGCGACCGGACGGAAATCTTCCGTATCGACATCGACCAGACGAAGCTCTCCAGCATGGGGCTTACGGTGGCCGATGTTTCAAAGGCGCTTGCAACCGTCGCATTCGACACTCCGGCAGGCTCCCTGAGTAACACGACGCAGGACCTGACGGTGCGCGCCACAGCTGCCATCTCTACGCCGCAGGAGTTCGAGGCGATCTATCTGAAGGACAATGTCCGTCTGGGAGAGGTGGCGACCGTCACCCTTGGAGGCGATCTGGGGGAAAGCCAGTTGCGCGCCAACGGTCGCACCGGCATCGGGCTGGGCATCGTCCGCCAGGCCCAATCGAACACGCTCGAGATCTCCACCGGCGTCCGCAAGGCGGTGGAAGAAGTGCGCGCAATCCTGCCCGAAGGGGTCGACATCGAGGTAACCAGCGACGATGCGACCTTCATCAACGGTGCCATCCACGAGGTTGAGATCGCGCTGTTGATCTCCGTGACGGTGGTGCTTCTGGTCATCTTCATCTTTCTGCGCGACGTTCGCGCGACGATCATACCGGGGCTCGCCATCCCGGTGGCGCTGATCGGCACACTGGCGACCATTTACCTGACCGGCTTTTCAATCAACATCCTGACCCTTCTCGCTCTGGTTCTGGCGACAGGTCTTGTGGTGGATGATGCCATCGTGGTTCTGGAGAATATCGTGCGCCGGCGCAATGAAGGCATGGGCGCGCGCGCTGCCGCCGTGCTCGGCACGCAGGAGGTCTTCTTCGCGGTTCTGGCAACAACGGCCACGCTCATCGCGGTCTTCGTTCCCATTTCCTTCCTGCCCGGGCAGGCAGGCGGACTTTTCAAGGAATTCGGCTTTGTTCTCGCGATGGCTGTGTTCCTTTCCTCCATCGTGGCGCTGTCGCTATGTCCTATGCTCGCCTCCCGCATGCTGGCCTCCCACCCCGAAGGGGAAGCGGAGCAAGGCGGTGGTTCAAGTACCGGTCGGGCCCTTTCCACCCTCTATCGGCGCTGCCTGTATGCCTGCCTCAACGCACCGGCAGTGGTGGTGGTGATTTCGGTTCTTTTCGCTGCCGCTTCCTATGGTGCCTTCGGTTTCATCAAATCCGAGATCACGCCAAGCGAGGATCGCTCGATCGCCTTCATGCGCGTTTCGGCACCGCAGGGCGTGAGCCTCGATTACTTCGCCGAACGGATGCGCCGGATCGAAGCGCTGATAGAGCCCCTGCGCGACAGCGGCGAAGTGGTCAGCACCTTTTCCATCGCCGGGCGTGGCTCCTCCAACAGCGGCTTTCTCGTATTGCGGCTGGCCGACTGGGAAAATCGCGAGCGCAGCCAGCAGGAGATCGTTGCCGACATCTCTGCCCGTGTGCGCAATGAGCCGGGTGTCCGCGCTTTTGTCTTCCAGCCCAACAGCCTTGGCATCCGCGGCGCAGGAAACGGGCTGAGTTTCGCGATTGCCGGCAACAATTACGCCAGGCTGACGGAAGCCGCGGAGAAGATCGTCGCAGCCATGGACGAGGATCCGAGTTTCCGCCAGGCCCGGCTCTCCGATGACACGACACAACCCCAGCTTTCGATCGCCATCGATCGCGACCGCGCGTTCGATCTTGGGATCGATATTGACGGTCTTGGCAACACCATCCAGGCGATGCTCGATGGCCGCAAGATCGGCTCGGTCTTCATCGACGACCGCAGCGTGGACGTGAAACTGGTCTCGACCACCAATCCAGTGAATGATCCGACCGATCTGGAAAACATCTACATCAAGGCCGGCGACGGCCGTTTCGTGCCCTTGTCTGTCATCGCAACGCTCAAGGAGCAGGCCGTCCCGCCATCCCTGTCGCGCGAGGATCAACTGCGCTCGGTCGGCGTAAACGCAGCACTAGGGCCCGATGTGGCCCTTGGCGAAGCCTATCAGCGGGCGCAGGCAATCGCCGCACCTTTCCTCGAACCCGGCATGCGGCTGGTGCCGCTCGGCGAAGCGGCCGCGCTCGGCGAGACCGCCAATTCGATGCTGATCATCTTCGGTTTTGCGCTGGTTATCATCCTTCTTGTGCTGGCCGCCCAGTTCGAAAGCTTCATCAGCGCGGTCATCATCATGGCAACGGTACCACTCGGGCTCGCCTGCGCTGTGTTCGCCATGCTGCTGACAGGCACCAGCCTCAATGTCTACAGCCAGATCGGTCTCGTCCTTCTGGTGGGTATCATGGCCAAGAACGGCATTCTCATCGTCGAGTTTGCCAACCAGCTCCGTGATCGGGGGATGGGTGTCCGGGAAGCAATTGAAGAGGCATCGCTGATCCGTCTGCGTCCGGTCGCAATGACAATGATCTGCACCATTGTCGGCGGGGTTCCGCTGGTCCTTGCCAGCGGCGCGGGCGCAGAAGCCCGTGTCGCGCTTGGCTGGGTTATCGTGGGCGGCCTCGGCCTTTCCACGTTGTCCACCCTTTTCCTTACCCCGGTGGCTTATCTGTTGCTTGGGCGTTTCATCACCCCGAAGGTGGAAGAAGAAGAGAGGCTCGAGCGTGAGCTTCACCACGCATCGCGGATTGGTAGCAAGCTGTCCTGAACACTGGACCTGAAGCGGGTGACAATCGCAGCACAAAACTGTATCTGTGCGCGGCGCGCAGGGGCGAATGGTCCCGGCGCGATCCCTTCAACAGCCACGGAGTGCCCCGTTGACCATCGGGACAATCAGTATTGAGGAAGCCGAGAAACTGGTGGGACAGGAAGTCGGCCTGTCCAACTGGCGTGTCGTCACCCAGGAAATGATCGATCAGTTCGCCGCGGCGACCGATGATCACCAGTTCATCCATACAGATCCCGAGCGCGCTGCCCGGGAAACCCCGTATGGCGGCACCATCGCTCACGGCTTTCTCTCCCTGTCCCTCCTTTCGACCATGGTCTTCGAGGCGGTGCCGCGTCTCGAAGGGTCGGCAATGGGCGTCAACTTCGGCTTCGAGCGCATCCGCTTCCTGGCACCGGTGCGATGCGGCGCCCGCATTCGCGCGCGCTTCGTTCTCGCCGCGATCAAACTGCGTCCCTCGGGTATCGCCGAGGTAAATTACGATGTCACCGTGGAAATCGAGAACTCGCTGAAACCAGCTCTTACTGCACACTGGCTGACACTGGCGATGCCGGATCGTGGCCGGGACGACTGAAAGGGCGGCCCCCTCCAACGAAAAACCCGAACAGGCACCACATTCGGGCAAGGCGTTAAGGTTACCGGGCGGCAAACAATTGCTCGACCTGTTCTGTGCAGTTATTCACGTTAATAATAATTGCAGCCTTTCAGATTCTGGAGGGCATTTCCGTTCCTCCAAGAGTTTTACATGACGCTCAGTTTCGGCCCATCATTACAAAAGGAAGAACGGAAAAATCCCTACCGAGATCCCGAGAGCCTGGAGTTCAACTTCCGAGCAAGGCGATTTCAGCGTATCCGCCGCCTTATCGAAGACGCGCTTGACGAAAAGCAACAGATCAACATTCTCGATCTCGGCGGCACGGAAGAATACTGGCAGATCGGCGCAGACTTTCTGAACCAGCATCGACACAGGCTGAAGATCACGCTTCTCAATCTGGAAGCGGAAGAGGTCGAGGACAAAGGCATATTCGAAGCTTTTGCCGGTGACGCGGCGGACCCCAAATTGCTGCAGGGTGAGCGGTTTGACCTTGTCCACTCCAATTCCGTGGTCGAGCATATGGGGAGCTGGGACAGGATGTTGCGGTTTGCCGAGAACAGCAAAAGGCTGTCCAGGCGCTACTTTGTCCAGACCCCGAATTTCTGGTTTCCGTTCGAGCCTCATTTTCGTCTGCCCGGGTTTCAGTACCTCCCCAGGAGTATCCAGGTCTCACTTGTCCAGCGGTTTCAACTGGGCTTTTTCCCCCGCACTCCGGATCGCGCGGAAGCGTGCACGCTGGTCAGGCACAACACACTGATTTCAGCGGCACAGATGCAGCGGCTATTCGATGACGGAAACATTGTTTTCGAAAAGTTCGCTTTTCTGAACAAGTCGATCATGGCCATACGCGCGCGCTGACCCTGCTCCCGCTCAACGCCAGGAGGGGTGAAAGAGGCCGGTTGCGACTGCAATCCGGCCCCGTCTGAGCTTTCTATTCTTCTTTTTGCGCCTGAACGTCGTGCTCCGGAGCGGCCGAGACAAGCTCAGAGGCTGTCGACTGAACCAAAAGCAAATACCGCTCATACTGGATCAGCACGTCATGAATGATCTGGTCGCGTGTCATACCCATGATGTCATACCCCTTGCTGCCACTTGAGAATTCGGTCCGGGCTTCATAGCGCAGGCCCGATCTTGCGGCATCGAAGGCGGAAAACGCCGGTAGTTTCTGAGAGGCTGGCGCCACACCATAGACGAAGTTTCGCATATCTTCGGCTGGCGAGGTCAATGCGATGGCGCCGCTCTCCTCTTCCTCCACAAAAGCTTCACGACCCCGCTCCGTGAGTTCCTTTGCCACTTGCTCGAGAGCGGGCTTCACCTCCTTTTGAATGAAGGCAAGGATCTCCTTTTCGTTCGGCGCATGCAGCATCAATCCCAGTCTGCGCTGCCAGGTCAGCCCAGAGGCCGGGTAGGCCGGAGCCATCTGCGGCACGGCGACATGAGCCTCGCGCTGAGCCAGGTCAGCCCGCATGCCCACATAAAGCGCCCAGACCAGAGCGAGCATGACGAAAGTGAAGGGCAAGGCGCTGGCGATAGTGGCGGATTGAAGCGCGCCCAATCCCCCGGCAAGAAGCAGCGATCCGGCAACCAGGCCTTCAAGTGCGCACCAGAAGACCCTCTGAAGGGTCGTCGTTTCCGTTTCGCCACCGGCTGCGATGGTGTCGATGACGAGCGAACCGGAATCAGACGAGGTGACGAAGAAGATTGCGACCAGCGCGACCGCCAGCGCCGATGTCAGGCCCGTAAACGGCAGATAGGTGAAAAACTGGAACAGGCCGACGGAGACATCCTTTGCGACTTCGGCGCCCAGTTCGCCGGCAGCGATGCCCGTATCCACGAAGATCGCCGTATTTCCGAAAACAGTCATCCAGAAAAAGGTGAACCCCGCAGGAATGAAAAGAACGGCTGTCACGAATTCGCGCACCGTGCGACCGCGTGAGATGCGTGCAATGAACATGCCCACAAAAGGCGACCAGGAAATCCACCATGCCCAGTAGAACAAGGTCCAGCCGTCGACCCACGGCGTCGGCTCATAGGCATAGATGTTGAAGGTGCGCAGCACGAGCGTGTCGAGATAAAGTCCAATATTCTGCACGAAGTCGCGAAAAAGGTTTGCTGTCGGCCCGACAACAAGAACGAATATCATCAACAGGACCGCAACGATCAGGTTCGTTTCCGACAGTATGCGGACCCCCTTGTCCAGGCCCGTGACGACGGAGATGGTCGCAAACGCGGTGATGATCGCGATGAGCGGCAACTGCACCCAGGGTGCGATGGGCAAACCTACCAAGTAGTTGAGACCCGCATTTATCTGGGTAACGCCGAGACCAAGCGATGTAGCGATGCCGAACATGGTGCCTACAATGGCAAAGATATCCACCGCATGGCCGATAGGACCGTTGATCCTGTCTTTCAGAAGCGGATAAAGGCCCGAACGGATGGTGAGCGGCAGATTGTAGCGATAGCCGAAATAGGCAAGTGAAAGCCCCACCACCGCGTAAATGGCCCACGCATGGATACCCCAGTGAAAAAAGGTGACCGTCATGGCTTCGCGCATGGCAGCGATGCTTCCCGGCTCTGCTGTGGGCGGCGCCAGAAAATGGGTCATGGGCTCGCCGACCGCATAGAACATGAGGCCGATACCCATGCCGGCGGCAAACAGCATGGCAACCCAGGAATGATACTTGAACTCAGGTTCGGAATCGTCCGGTCCCAACTTCAGCCTGCCAAACCGCCCGAACGAAAACAGGAGCACCGAGGCCAGGAAAATACCAACGGCGAGAAGATAGAGCCAACCGAAGCTCGCCAGAATATTGCTCTGCAGGGCGGAGAACATCTCCCCTGCCCGGCCTGGAAAAACAATGCCAATCAAAAGAAACACTGCGATGATGGAAACCGCACCGAAAAAGACCGGTGGGTTGATAACAAAGCGATTGAACATGAGGGCTACTTTCTGCGCTTCCGTTTTTGAAATGGCGGTTGGCGCTCCAAAAGATTTGGCTCGCAAGGGGCATCAACACCCCTTGAATGGCTGGTGCACGATGAAAGAGCGCCGGCGGCAAGCGCCCCGTTTCTGCGACCCATGAGGTGGATTGTCAATGAGGGGTGGCAAAGCAGGTGCGCGCGGGCAACCGGTCAGTATGTCCGGGTTTCAAACAATTCCGCAGGCCCGAACAAGCTTGAGAAGGCGTGGTAGGGAAGGCTTCGTGTTCATCGCGCACCAGGTCTCACGCGCTTCCCCACCATAGCTTTCCTTGTGCCTTGCAAGCGACTGCGTCGGATAGACAAGCTTTTGGGCAACAGGATTTGTGTAGATGAATCGGAACGCACGGCGGGTCAGCCAGTCCTTCTCGAACTCCTGATCCTCGATCTTGTGAAACGGCATGAGGCCGAGATAAAGCTTCGGCACCCCTTCGGACTGAAACGTTTCCACCGCATGCCGGACAAGAAAGTAAGCCGCCAGCGGATCGGTGTCGGGTAGCCAGCGTCGCGTGGCCGAGAGGTACCCGATCAGCTTGCCGTCTTCATACAACGGATCGAAGAAGGCGAAGGCCAGCGGCCTGTCATTCTCATCCAGAATGAAGAACTTTCGGACATCGGGCTCATCACGTAACTGGATCGGACGAACTAGAAAAGAAAGCTCGCGGCGCTTAGTGGTGCGGGTGCGCCGCCACCCAAGGGAGACATCCTCGACTTGCTCCGGCTGCAGCGAAGCCACGGGAATTTCGGCAACGCGGCACCCCATGCGGGTGAAGCGGTTTGTTGCCGTCCGGAAACTCCGCCGCAAGGGCCCGGCGAAACTGTAGGTTGCGAGATCAATCAGGCTCTCGATGCCAAGCGCATTGACGGAAAATCCCTTTGACGAAAGAAGCTCCGCCATGGGGCGGGAGACCTGCCAGAAGGTCACATCGCTTTTAGCCGCCACAAACGCGTCGAGCATGGCTGGCCAGAGTTCCCTCGGTGCGAGTGGGTCAGCCAGCGCATAGGCTGTGCGCCCCACCATGCGATATGCGATCACACCATGTTCGTTGCCGAAATAATGCATACCTGGCTGGTGCGCGACTGAATAGGCCAGCACGAAACAACCGTGCCGTTTGAGCAGCGCATGGCGCTGACTGTCGGTCAGAAGAGCGTTGTCGCTCAGGCGATCAGAATTTGACAAGCGAGCTATCTGGTTCACGGCGAAGAATCATGTTCCGCGCCCCCACGGGCGGAGGGATGCCACGCATTGCGGACCGTGACAAGGTGATTGACAATAAAGAAACGAAATGGTTATTTTAATAATGATCGGAGGGTCTCATGACCAGATTGATTGCACCAGTCCAGGCCGAAGCCGCACCGGAAACGGCGGATGACCGCATTCTGTTTGCGCTCAAGACCAAGGGAGCGATGACAGCCCAGCGTCTTGCGCATCGTCTGAACATCTCCACAGTTGCCGTGCGCAAGCAGCTCTCACGGCTTGAAGAGAGCGATCTGGTTCAGTTTCAGGAAGACGTACGAGGCCGCGGGCGCCCCGAACGTGTCTGGCGCCTGACGCCCAAGGGGCATGGCCGTTTCCCCGACAGCCATTCGGATCTGACGCTTGAACTGATCAACTCGATCCGGCGGGTCTTTGGTGACCACGGGCTCGACAGGCTCATCGGAGAGCGCGAGCAGACGATGCGATTATCTTACGAAACCGCGGTCAGGGAACATAGCGATCTTGCCGAGCGCGTTGCAGCTCTGGCCCGGATTCGAGCACGGGAGGGCTATATGGCTGAAGTCGAGCCCCTCGACGACGGCGCATATCTCCTGATCGAGAACCATTGCCCGATCTGCGCCGCCGCGACGGCCTGCCAGGGCTTTTGCCGCTCCGAACTGGATGTTTTCAAAACCGTGCTCGGTCCTCAGACCCGGATCGAGCGCACG
Source organism: Nitratireductor sp. (assembly GCF_017794765.1). Lineage (GTDB taxonomy): Bacteria > Pseudomonadota > Alphaproteobacteria > Rhizobiales > Rhizobiaceae > Nitratireductor. The sequence continues at coordinate 3,527,918 of NZ_CP051236.1, forward strand.
GATCACATTCTGGCCGGCGCGCGCCGTTGTGCCTACCGCATAGAAAGAGGTTCAGGCGACTGAACCCTGAACACCCGAGGACATCATGACAGATGCAAGCACCGAGGGTCCGCTCGGCAATGCCGGCTGGGCAGCGATCCTGAAAACCGGACAATTGGGGCAGTTCGCACTGCTGTGCCTCGGCATCTGGCTTCATGCCGCCGACACACTGCTGGTGGCCACGGCAATGCCAGCCGCCGTCTTGGAGATAGGTGGTGACCGACTGGTGAGCTGGACGCTGTCGCTCTACCTGCTGGGCTCGATCATTTCCGCTGCCGCAGCAGCCCTTGCTGCCACAGCGCTGGGGCTGCGCCGCGCGTTCGTGATCGCAGCGCTGATCTACACCGTGGGCTGCGCGATCAGCGCGCTTGCTCCCAATATGCCTGTCATGTTGCTGGGGCGTTTCTGTCAGGGCGTTGGCGGCGGCCTTCTCGTGGCGTTGACCTATGTCGCCATCCAGCGTCTTTTCCCAAAGGATATGTGGCCGCGTCTGATAGCGCTGATGTCGGCGATCTGGGGCGCTTCGGCATTCTGCGGCCCCATGATCGGCGGCTTCTTCGCGGATCTCGGCCTGTGGCGCTGGGGCTTCTGGACCTTTGCGATACAGGCGCTTCTGCTTGCGCTTCTCGTGCCCGTGTTCCTGCGCCCGACCAGAGGAGCAGTGGCAACCGCGCAGCGCTTTCCGGTGTGGAGACTCACACTCCTGTCTCTTGCAGTGATCTCAGTAGCGACAGCGGGGATCTACGTGAAGCCGGCCATATCGCTGCCGCTGGTGGCAGCAGGTGCGGTAATGTTTTTTCTCTTCCTTAAGCGGGATGGCAGTCGCCTGAGCAACAGGATGTTCCCGACGCGCGCCTTCGATATCCGCACACCTGTGGGTGCTGGATTCATCGCCAATCTCGCCCTTGGCACGGCAGCCATGTCGTTCACCGTTTACGGCCCGTTCCTTCTCCAGCGCATCCACGGCATGTCGGCACTGGGTGCGGGCTATGTGATCGCAGCCGAAGCCGTTGCCTGGAGCACAACGGCAATGGTTTTCGCCGGGGTGAATGAAGCAGGAGAGCGCGTCGTGATGAAAACCGGCGCATTGCTGATCCTTCTGGCAGTCACCCTGCTCGGCCCTGCGATGGCGGAAGGACCAGTGTGGGCAGTGGTATTGCTTTCGATCGCGCAGGGCGCGGGCTTCGGCATGTTGTGGGGATTTCTGATCCGCCGCGTGGTCGCTGCCGCTCCCGAAACCGAGCGCGACAGCGCATCCTCCGCAATGCCGACAACACAGCAGATCGCATTTGCGCTAGGCGCCGCCCTTGCCGGCATCGTCGCCAACATGGCTGGCTTTGCCGAAGGCGGCGCGGCCGAGTCCATGAAGGTGGTCGCGATCTGGGTGTTTGTCTGCTTTGTTCCGGTTGCGGCCTTCGGTGCAGCCGCAACGTGGCGGCTTGCACGCCAAAGCGACGTGGAAGCACTCTAGCTATTACCCCTAAGAGCGGCTCACCGTTTCACGGAAACACCACTCCGCTCTATCTGTCTGTTTTTCAGCATTTTTGCGGACGTCAGGTGATTCCAACTGACTGCAAAATGCTCTTCTAGCGCTCCCTCTTGGGGCGCCCCGTACGCGTGGACGAAGTTACGGATACGGGGTCGCTCGCTGGAAAAGTATCTTCAAGTCCCTCTTCCAGCTCGTCCTCGAGCTCTTCGGCATCCGGTTCGCTCTTCTGAGTTTTTTTCGCAAACTCTCCAGGTGCACCGGTGCGGGTGGTGCGCGTCACGGAGACCGGGTCGCTCGCGGGAAAACTCTCTTCCAGCCCTTCCTCCAGGGCTTCTTCCTTATCGAACTGCTCGCTTTTGCTGTCAGAGACTGGTTTTTTTGGATCAGGCTGCATTGATGTCTTCCTTTTCCGGATCAATGCTGGAAGGGCCTCTCCGGTTCCACGCTTCGGGAATTATCGGTCGCGTGTGGCCTGTTCCAGAAGCATGAAGACATAGTCGGAGAAGGAGCGCCAGCACTCGACCCGGAAGGCATCGGCGCCAGTGCGCCACAGAATGACCTCAGCCTTGCCGAAAACGGTACGCGAGCAGGCGCAAACCGGAAACGCATCGAGGGAAAGGTCCTGCGGGCAACCGGCGTTAAGCACCGTTTCAACACGCGCTCCCGAGACGAGCACAGCCGTGTTTCGGTGTGAAACGTCCACGGCCGAATGAAATTCTGCGACCGATGCGCAGGCTCCGGCCAAATCCGCCTGGTTCTCGTCGATCACCAGCCATTCATCCGGACCGAGCCAGAGAGCGGCCCGCCCGTCTTTTGCACTGGACGTTTTCGGACGTTCAGGCAGATCAAGCCCGAGCGCCTTCGAAAGGGATTTTATGGCGGTTTTCGGCGCACGCAGGGAAAGCCGTGCGGCCGGCTCGGCCCGGACGAGTGTCAGACCGTCCGCATTGAGAAAACGGCCTTCGAGCGCGCTGGCGCGTGCAATCGTGTCAGCCATTGGTGCGGTCTCCCTTCTTGTCGAAGAAAACCGTGGACGTGACCTCCACTTCGATCACGCTGCCGGGCATCGGCACGTAGAGCGTCTCGCCCATGCGTTCATGCCCGCCTGCAACCAGCGCCAGCGCGATGGAATGGCCGCAATTTTCCGACCAGTAGGACGAGGTGACATGACCGAGCATGGGAACGGGAACCGGCGCTTGCGGGTCGGCGACGATCTGTGCCCCCTCTTCCAGAACCGTTTTCGGATCACGCGTTTTCAGGCCCACGAGCTGCTTGCGACCGGGAGCGGCAAGGTCCGGGCGCATCAGACCGCGCATGCCGACGAAATCGGTCTTCTTCCTGCCAATCGCCCAGGAAAGCCCGGCATCATGGGGCGTGACGGTGCCATCCGTCTCCTGCCCGACGATGATGAAACCCTTTTCAGCTCTGAGCACATGCATGGTTTCAGTGCCGTAGACGCAGGCGCCATGTTTCTCACCCTCGGCCCAGACCGCCTCCCACACGGCGCGACCATAATCGGCCGGCACGTTGATCTCGAAACCGCGCTCACCGGTGAACGACATGCGAAAGAGCCTCGTCGGCACGCCGCAGATCATCCCCTCACGCACCGACATGTGCGGCATTGCCTCGTCGGAGAGGTCGATGCCGTCGACCAGCGGCGCGATGATCTCGCGGCTTTTCGGTCCCTGAACGGCGATGACAGCCCATTGCTCCGATGTGGAGGTGAGATAGACCTTCAGATCCGGGAACTCGGTCTGGAGATAGTCTTCCATATGGTTGAGAACGCGCGGCGCACCGCCGGTGGTGGTGGTCACGTGGAACCGGTCTTCGGCAAGACGCCCGACAACACCGTCATCATAAATGAAGCCGTCCTCGCGCAGCATGATGCCATAGCGGCAGCGTCCGACGCCGAGCTTCTGCCACGGATTTGTGTACATCAACTCCATGAAGCGCGCGGCGTCGGGACCGACGATCTCGATCTTGCCCAGCGTGGTGGCGTCGAAAATGCCGGCACTCTGGCGCACCGTACGGCATTCGCGGGCGACCGCAGCATGCATGTCCTCGCCGGCCTGCGGAAAATACCATGCGCGCTTCCACTGGCCGACATCTTCGAACACCGCGCCACGGGCTTCCGCCCAGTCATGTATGGGTGTGCGCCGCACCGGCTCGAACAGCCGGCCCCTGCCATGCCCTACAAGCGCGCCGAAAGTGACGGGGGTGTAGGGCGCGCGAAAGGTGGTAAGTCCCACTTCGGGAATGGGTTTGCCCAGCATCTCGGCGGCGATGGCGAGACCGTGCATGTTGGAGGTCTTGCCCTGATCGGTCGCCATGCCGGTGGTGGTGAAGCGCTTGACGTGCTCGATGGAGCGCATGCCCTCGCGCACCGCCTGGCGGATGTCCTTCGCGGTCACGTCGTTCTGGAAATCGACAAAGGCCCTGGCCGTGCTTTCGGCTCCAGCCCCCTCGCCTGCACCCAGCATGCCGCCGGACCAGCGCTCGGTGCTCTTGGCGGCAAGTTTTGGCAACTTGCGAGCCGCTCCGCCGGCAGCCTCCTGCCCGGCCTTCAGGGCCTCGGCGACCGTCTCGCCCAGATCAACCGTGCCGGCGCACGCTCCAACCGAAACCATATTCTGCACCGGCTGGCCGGGAAGGAAGCGCTGTGTTTCGGCTTCGAAGGCAAGCTTGCCGCGCGATTGCGAGAAAAGGTGGACGGCTGGCGTCCAGCCGGACGAGGTGATGAGCGCATCGCAGGCGACGCTGCGTTCCGCACCGCCGGATACGGGGCGAATCTTGATGGATGAAACCCTGAGGCGTCCGCTTGTTGCGGTAACGGCATGCCCCGTCAGGTATTCGATGCCAAGCCTGCGCGCCTCCTCTACATGAGGCCCCTGCGGATCGCTGCGGCAATCGATGATGGCGGCAATCGCGATGCCTGCGCGTTTCAGATCGATGGCCGCCTGCCACGCACCGTCTTCCGCCGTATAGACCGCCACATTGCGGCCGACGGCAACGCCGTAATGGTTCAGATAGGTGCGGGCGGCGGAGGCCAGCAGGATGCCCGGGCGGTCATTGTCTGGAAACACCATGTGCCGCTCGATCGAACCGGTGGCGAGCACCACGCGCCTTGCCCGCACCTGCCAGAGCCGTTCGCGCGACTGGTCGGTCGCAGGGCTCGCTAGATGATCCGTCAGCCGTTCGACGAGGCCCATCATGTTCTGTGCGTAATAGCCGAAACCCGTGGTGCGGGTGAGAAGCCGGACATTGTCGCGCGCGGAGAGATCCGCCGCAACGGCCTGCGCCCAGTCCCAGCCGGGCTTGGCCTCGATCATCGCGCCGGTCTCATAACGCAGCGCGCCGCCCATCTCCGCCTGCTCATCGGCAAGGATTACGCGCGCGCCGGTATCGGCCGCAGCGAGCGCCGCGGAAAGCCCTGCCGCACCGCCGCCAATGACCAGAACGTCGCAATGGGCAAAACGGTTTGAATAGCAGTCGGGATCAGGCCGGTCAGGGGCTTCGCCCAACCCGGCGGCGCGCCGGATGAAGGGCTCGTAGAGTTTTTCCCAGGCGGCCTTCGGCCACATGAAGGTCTTGTAGTAGAAGCCGGCGGAGAAGAAGGGCGACGCCAGATCGTTGAGCGTGCCGATATCGAAGGAGAGCGAGGGCCAGCGGTTTTGCGAGACCGCGTCCAATCCTTCATATATTTCCTGAACGGTGGCCCGCACATTGGGCGCCTTGCGGGCGGCATCACGATGAATGCCGACCAGCGCATTGGGTTCTTCAGCACCAGCGGAGATCACGCCGCGCGGGCGGTGATATTTGAAGGAACGGCCAACGAGATGAACGCCATTGGCAAGCAGGGCCGATGCAAGCGTGTCGCCTGAAAGGCCGGTAAAGGCTTTCCCATCGAAGCTGAAACGAACGGGATCTGCCTTGCCGAGCCTGCCGGCGGTAGCGATGCGGAAAGGCTGGGTCATCACTTCCCCTTCCCGAGATCGGGCTTGGGTTCGCCGGTCTTGTAGGTCGCAAGAAACCTGTCGGAAACCGTGTCGCGCGCAGCATTGAAAAATCGCGCGCAGCCATGGATGTGCCGCCAACGCTCATAAACAATGCCCTTTGGGTTTGAGCGAATGAAGAAAAAACGCTCGAATTCCTCATCCGACAGTTCGGCCATGTTTTCAGGCCGCGCGATATGCGCCTCGCCGGCATGGCGAAACTCAAGTTCCGGCCGGTCTTCCTCGCAATAGGGGCAGTGTATGAGAAGCATGAGATCCCCTTGCGTCTAATGCGCCACGGCGGCCGCCGCCGCCTCGTCGATAAGCCGTCCGTTGCGAAACCGCTCCAGCGTGAAGGGTGCGTTGACGGGATGCGGCTCGTCGCGCGCGACGGTGTGGGCGAATACATGGGCCGAGCCCGGCGTGGCCTTGAAGCCGCCCGTGCCCCAGCCGCAATTCACGTAAAGCCCCTTGACCGGCGTTTTCGCGAGAATGGGCGAGCGGTCGGGCGTGACATCGACAATGCCACCCCATGACCGCAGCATCTTCATGCGGGTGAAGATCGGGAACATCTCGCAGATGGCGTCGAGCGTGTGCTGGATGATGTGCAGCCCGCCGGTCTGGGAATAGGAGGTGTATTGATCGGTGCCTGCCCCGATGACCAGTTCGCCCTTGTCGGACTGGGAAATATAGGCATGGACCGTGTTGGACATGACCACGCAGGGAAAGACCGGCTTGACCGGCTCCGACACCAGCGCCTGAAGAGGGTAGGATTCCAGCGGCATCCGAACGCCCGCCATCTGCATCAGAACCGAGGAATGACCGGCGGCAACGACACCGATCTTTTTCGCATTGATGGTTCCACGCGTGGTCTCGACACCGGTGACCGCCCCGTCCGGCCCGCGATTGATGCCGGTGACTTCGCAATTCTGGATGATGTCGACCCCACGCGCAGCGGCAGCCCGCGCATAGCCCCACGCGACCGCATCATGACGCGCGGTGCCGCCGCGTCGCTGCAGCGCTGCACCCTGAACCGGGTAGCGTGCCTCACGCGAAATATTGAGTGGCGGGCAATAAGCCTTCGCCTCTTCCGGCGTCAGCCATTCATTGTCGACGCCATTCAGCCGGTTGGCGTGGATGTGGCGTTTGAACACCTGCACGTCATGCACATTGTGAGCCAGCATCATCACGCCGCGCGGCGAATACATGACGTTGTAGTTCAGATCCTGTGAGAGCCCGTCCCACATCCTGACCGCATGATCATAGATGCCCGCGCTTTCGTCATAGAGGTAGTTGGAACGGATGATGGTGGTGTTGCGACCGGTATTGCCACCGCCGAGCCAGCCCTTTTCCAGCACGGCGACATTGGTGATGCCATGCTCCTTTGCCAGATAATAGGCTGCACCGAGCCCGTGACCGCCTGCACCGACGATGATGACATCGTAGCTCTTCTTGGGCTCGGGCGACGGCCATTGTTGCGGCCAGCCCCTGTGACCACGCATGGCCTCGCGGGCGATGGCGAAGACGGAGTATTTGCGCATGGGCCTCCCCGCAGACAATTATGGTGCGTCGCAACCGGACGCCTCTGACAAGAGCCTAGCAGTAGCGAAATACGAGGCAATGCCTTACACTGATTGCGACGGAGATTGCCGTTTTGTGCCAAGCCTGATTGTCATTCCGTTCATCTGGCCTCTCGTCTGGTTTCGGGTGGTTGACACGCCGCGTTGCTGAAAGTTTCGCATCACCCGGCAATGCCGGCAACGCGAAACGGAAGGATACCAGATGACATCGCTGAACAAGAAAGTCGCCATCGTAACCGGGGCAAGTGCCGGTATCGGTCGGGCGGCAGCCAGGCTATTCGCCCAGCACGGCGCCAGGGTCGTCGTTACAGCCCGGCGGCAGGCAGAACTGGACACACTTGTCGGCGAAATCGAAGCCAAGGGAGGCGAAGCCATCGCGCTTGCCGGCGACGTTCGCGAGGATACTCACAATCAGAAACTCGTCGCGGTCGCAGAAAGCCGCTTTGGAGGTCTCGACATCGCCTTCAACAATGCCGGCGCTGTCGGCCCGCTAGTGCAGATCGATGCACTTGAACGCTCGGACTGGAACGATGTGATCGAAACCAATCTGAGCTCCGCCTTTTCGGCTGCGCGGTACCAGGTACCCGCCATGAGGCGCCGCGGCGGCGGTTCGCTGATCTTCACGTCGAGCTTCGTTGGTCACGAGACCGCAGGCATGCCCGGCATGGCAGCCTATGCGGCGAGCAAGGCCGGGCTCGTCGGCCTCGTTAAATCGCTGGCATCGGATCTCGGGCACGAAGCTATTCGCGTGAATGCCCTTCTTCCCGGCGGGACCGACACCAGAATGGCCACGTTCGAGAACGACGAACAGCGCGCCTTTGTCGAAGGCATGCATGCGTTGAAACGCATCGCACGTCCCGAAGAGATCGCCCAGTCTGCACTCTTCCTCGCTTCCGACGCATCGAGCTTCACGACCGGCACAGCCATGCTGGCCGATGGCGGCGTTGCCATCAGCAAGGTCTGATTGGGGCCGCTATCGATGCTGGCGAAATCGCTTCGCCAGCATCCATCCATAGGCGAGGAAAAGAAGTGAGATATAGAACTCGCGCACCTCGGACAGCTCATACCCATCCACCATGTCGAAGCCGCGAATGATGAACACCAGTTTGGAGACCACATAGATGGCCGCAAGGGCGGTGGCGGCAAGGCGCAGCTCGAAGGATTTGAGCTGGCGAACGATGTCAAGACAGATCAAAAGCCCCAGGAAGAACCAGACCTGATAGGGTACGATGTTCCAGGATTCGAACATCAGCGACGCGACGGGCAGCCCGAAAAGCGCAAAGATGCGCGGCGGCAGATAAGGCTCCACCTGGCCGAAAAGACCGCCCGCTCCGCGCGGCCAGCACCAGGGCAGGACCACAAAGCAAAAGATCGCGCTCGTGTAGTAGATGGCCTCGAACTGGTAAGTGTAGAAATTGTGGATGTTGGTTTCGTTCTGAACGTTCTTGCTGAAGAGCTCGGGCGTAGCCCAGCCAAGCCAATGCTGCCCCCAGGACATCTCTTCCATCAGAATGAAAAACACCACGCCAGCCATGCCAGCCAGCACCAGCTGCGGCGGGAAGACGCCGAGCAGCCGCGCGCCGCGCATGCCTCGCGCACGCCAGGCAGCGATAAGGAAACTGACGACCGCTGCAATGAGCAGAACCTCGGTGGCCATGCCCAGCGGCTGCATCTCGCGAACAAAATCGTTCAACGCCGTGGGAACAAAATGAACGGCGGCTGCAACCGCCAGAAGGAATGCGCCGGCAGCACCAATGGCCCAGCACGCCTGCGCGCGATCCCCGCTTGCCAGGGCCAAGGCATTCATGGCCGGCTTCAAGGCGAGAAAGAGCAAGAGCGCTGCCAGAAAGGAAAAGCCGATCCGGGCGCGACCAAAGAACGTGAAATCAGGATCGCCCTTGCGCAGCAGGCCATACCCATGGACCACTTCGCCATAGACAGCTGAACCAACGACCAATATGAAAGCGACCATGCCAAAACCAAGTCTCATCAGACTTGCCTCCGGCCCAGTGCCGGCCCGCCTGTCCCCCTCCGACATGTCGATATACTCCAATATGAAAAACACGTTTGTGTAGTGCTCTTTCCTTTTCTCTACGTTAACGCGAGCCAGGAAACATGCATGAGAGAGGCGTGTGCGCGAGAAGTCCACAAGAAAGCACTCGACAGAAGCCAATGCTTCTGCTATGTGCCACCGCTATTCGTGGCTGAATTCCGCCGCGGAACCCTTTGCCCATGGGTAAAGGAAAATCGAATTCAATGCTTAACATATCGAAGACCAACGTTCTGACAGGAAACCCACGTGCAGGTACTCGTCCGCGACAACAATGTTGATCAGGCGCTTCGCGCGCTGAAGAAGAAAATGCAGCGCGAAGGCATCTTCCGCGAGATGAAGATGCGTGGGCACTATGAAAAGCCGTCAGAAAAGCGCGCGCGCGAGAAGGCTGAAGCCGTTCGCCGCGCACGCAAGCTGGCGCGCAAGCGCGCACAGCGCGAAGGACTGGTCGGCGGACGTCCGGGCGCCCGCTGATAGCGCCCAGCTTTTGACGATTTCTGCCTATAGATGACGCGGTACGATCTTTGGATCGTGCCGCGTTTTCGCATATCCGATGACTTTTCGCATGGGGACGGCAATGGCTTGGTTTGGCACTCGGGTTGTGGCATTAAGTGGCATGACTTCTTTCGACACGCCCCCCTCCCGCGCATCGCGCAACGCGGTTGCGGGCTTCGCCCTCGCAGCCCTTCTGCCTCTCGCGGCTTGCCAAACCGCGACAAATCCCGCCACTGATCTGAGCCGTGTCGATACCGCTCAGGGTTCTGCCGAGAATATCGGCTCGCTGAGTGCGGTCATTCAAAGAACCCCCAATGAGCCTGAAGCCTACAATATGCGTGGGGCGGCATACGGCCGGGCGGGTCGCTATCAGGATGCGTTGAAGGATTTCGACAAGGCGATCTCGCTCAACCCGCGCTCGCCAAACACCTATGCCAACCGCGCCTTGATCCACCGCTACATGGGCAACAACCAGCAGGCGCTTGCGGATTACAATCAGGCGATTTCACTCGATCCGAACTATGACACCGCCTATATCGGACGTGCAGAAGTCTACCGCCTCTCCGGCCGTTCAACCGACGCACTTGCCGATCTGGAACGCGCCATCCGGCTCGATACGACAGACCCGCGGGCCTATCACCGACGCGGTCTGCTTTATCAGGCGAGCGGCCAGCACCAGTTCGCAATCGAGGACTTCGCCAAGGCGATCTCGCTATCCCCGGACGCACCGTATGGCTACAACGGTCGAGGGCTCTCCTATCTGGCACAGGGCGACGAGGAAAACGCCTTCTCCGACTTCAACACCGCCATCCGGCTTGACGACGGCCTGGCGGAAAGCTGGGCAAATCAGGCGCTTGTCTACGAGAAGCGCGGTGACAGGGAGAAAGCAGCGAAATCCTACGCCCGCGCGCTTCAACTCGACCCGGAATACATGCCGGCTCGCGATGGTCTGGCCCGCACGCGCATCTGATTTTTGATATTTACCAACAGCTTAGCCCCGGACGCCCAGGCCGGGGCTTTTTGCCGTCTTCAAGCAGGGTCAGGCAAATTAATCTGGAACCTTCTTTGCAGTGGCGTGTTTTGAGCCCGGACCACAAAAGGAGTTCCAGTGATGAAAAAAGCAATCATTCTCGCTTCCGCCCTGACCGCTGCCGCCGTCACTCCGGCGCTTTCACAGGAGCGTGTCGAAGTCGGTGTCCTTGACTGCGTCATCGAAGGCGGAGCCGGCGTGGTGATCGCCTCCTCCCAGGAACTGGCCTGCACCTTCGAGCCGGCTGATGATAGCCGTCCGCCCGAGACCTATGTTGGTGTCGTGAACAAGTTCGGCCTCGATGTCGGTGTCAAGGATGCCACGCAGATGCAGTGGCTGGTCATGGCTCCCACAGCTGATGCCTATGCTCCAGGCGCGCTTGAAGGTGACTATGCCGGTGTGAGCGCGGAAGTGGCAGCCGGACTTGGCGCTGGCGCGAACATTCTCGTTACGCAGGACAGCCAGAGCCTGATGCTTCAGCCCGTGAGCCTTGAAGGCAAGACGGGCATCAATGTCGCGCTGGGCGTGAGCGAATTTCAGCTACGCTCAACCTCTGCTGCCGAGTGATAATCCCCTGCCCCACCCGGCAACAAAAAAGCCCGGCTTCGCGCCGGGCTTTTTCTCTGATGCCAGTTCTTTGCTGTCAGTGATCCATCGCCTTAACGATGTCTTCTGTCATCTTCTTGGCGTCGCCGAGCAGCATCATCGTCCCGTCCTTATAGAACAGGGTGTTGTCGATGCCGGCATAGCCGGAGCCAAGCGAACGCTTGACGAAGAGGCAGGTGCGCGCCTTGTCCACATCGAGGATGGGCATGCCATAGATCGGCGAGGACTTGTCGTCGCGGGCTGCCGGATTGGTGACGTCGTTGGCACCGATGACATAGGCCACATCGGCCTGGGCGAACTCGGAGTTGATGTCTTCGAGCTCGAACACCTCGTCATAGGGCACCTGCGCCTCGGCAAGCAGCACATTCATGTGGCCGGGCATACGGCCTGCGACCGGGTGAATGGCGTATTTCACCTCGACGCCTGCTTCCTTCAGCTTGTCGGCCAGTTCACGCAGCGCATGCTGCGCCTGCGCGACCGCCATGCCATAGCCCGGCACGATGATGACCTTCTGCGCATTCGCCATCAGATAGGCGGCATCGTCGGCAGAGCCCTGCTTGACCGTGCGGTCGATCCCGTCATCGGCGGCAGCCGCCGTCTCGCCGCCGAAGCCGCCGAGAATGACCGAGATGAAGGACCGGTTCATGCCCTTGCACATGATGTAGGACAGGATCGCACCGGAAGAGCCCACCAGCGCGCCGGTGATGATGAGCGCGAGATTGCCGAGTGTGAAGCCGATACCGGCTGCAGCCCAGCCCGAATAGGAGTTGAGCATCGACACGACAACCGGCATGTCCGCGCCACCGATCGGGATGATGATGAGCACACCGAGCACCAGGGAGGCGGCAACGATAAGCCAGAAGATCGTGGTGCTCTGCGTGGTGACGAGCAGCACGATCATGACGACCAGCGCAATGGCAAGGCCCGCATTCACCACATGGCGCATGGGCAGCATGATCGGCTTGCCGGACATGCGCCCATCAAGCTTCAGGAAGGCGATGATGGAGCCGGTAAAGGTGATCGCGCCAATGGCGACACCGAGCGACATCTCGACCAGAGCCTGGGCGTGGATCGCACCCAGTTCGCCGATGCCGAAGCTTTCAGGCGAATAGAGTGCGGCGGCCGCAACCATGACGGCCGCGAGGCCGACCAGAGAGTGAAAGGCGGCCACGAGCTGCGGCATGGCAGTCATTGCGATGCGCTTCGCGATCACCGCGCCGATGCCACCGCCAATGGCGATGCCAAGAACGATGAGGACAAAACCGCCAAAGGAGGGCGTTGCGTAGAGCAGCGTGGTGCCGATGGCGATGGCCATGCCGACCATGCCGTAGACATTGCCCTGACGGCTGGTTGTGGGATGCGACAGGCCCCTCAGCGCGAGGATGAAGAGAATGCCGGAAACGAGGTAGAGGAAGGATGCAAGATTGGCGCTCACGTCACTTGTCCTTCTTCTTGTACATGGCAAGCATGCGGCTGGTCACAAGGAAGCCGCCGAAGATGTTCACCGACGCGAGGATGAGCGCGATGAAGCCGAAGCCGGTGGCAAGGCCGGAAGCGGAGATGCCCACGGCTAGAAGTGCGCCGACGACGATCACGGAGGAGATCGCGTTGGTGACCGACATGAGCGGCGTATGCAGCGCCGGCGTCACCGACCACACAACATAATAACCGACGAAGATCGCCAGCACGAAAATGGCGAAGCGGAAGACAAACGGGTCGATCGCCCCACCGGATGCGCCATGCGCAAGCGCGCTGGCGGCATCGGCGACTTCGGCCGCCTGCATGCCTTCAATGGCGGCGCGAACGCTCGCCGCGGCGCTGTCGAGCTGGTCGAGCGCCTTTTCTAGTGCGGTTGGTTCCATCAGGATTCTCCCCCCGATCTGGTTGCGGCAGGCTTATCGGCGGCGCTGGACGTAGCAGCCGGCTTTCCTGCCGTTTTCTTCGTCGCTGCGGAGCCGCTCGCAGCCTTGGCTGCGGGCTTGCGCGCGGGCGCCTTGCGGGCTGGCGCCTTTTTTGGCGCGGCGGCCTTGGCAGCAGGCTTTGCGATAGCAGGCTTTGCGGTGTCGACGAAATTGGGATGCACGACCTTGCCGTCATGGGTGAGCATGGTAGCCTTCACCAACTCGTCCTCCATATCGACGGCAAGCACCTTCTTTTCCTTGTCGACCATGGTCTCCAGGAAGGTGTAGAGGTTTTTCGCATATAGAAGCGACGCGGATGCGGCCACCCGGCCCGGCACATTGAGATGGCCGATAATCTTCACGCCATTGGCCGTTGAGACGACCTCTCCAGCCTTCGCGCCTTCCACATTGCCACCGCGCTCGACCGCGAGATCGACAATGATGGAGCCAGGTTTCATGGACTTGACCATGGCAGCGCTGACAAGGCGCGGCGCAGGCCGGCCCGGAATAAGCGCCGTGGTGATGACGATGTCCTGCTTGGCAATGTGATCGGCGACGAGTTCGGCCTGGGCTTTCTTCTCTTCGTCGGTCAGCTCGCGGGCATAACCGCCCTCACCCGAAGCATCTTTCAACGCTTCGGTCATGATGAACTTCGCACCAAGCGACTGCACCTGCTCGCCCGCTGCCGCACGAACATCGGTGGCGGTGACGACTGCACCCAGACGGCGCGCGGTGGCGATGGCCTGAAGCCCGGCCACGCCGGCACCCATGACGAACACTTTGGCGGCGGGGACCGTGCCGGCGGCGGTCATCATCATCGGCAGCGCGCGATCATATTCGGCGGCGGCGTCGATGACGGCGCGGTAACCGGCAAGGTTTGCCTGCGAGGACAGGACATCCATGGACTGGGCGCGCGTGATGCGTGGCATGAACTCCATGGCAAACGCCGTGACGCCCGCCGATGCCATCGCGGCGACGTCACCCTCATTGCCGTATGGATCCATGGAGGCGAGGACCAGCGCGCCCTTCTTATAGGTCTTGACCTCGGCAGGTGTCGGGCGGCGCAGCTTCAAAACCACATCGGCCTTGCCGGCGTCAGAAGCCTTGCCAATCTTCGCGCCCGCTTTTTCGAACTCGGCATCGACAATTCGCGATTGTTCGCCTGCGTTTTTCTCGACGATCACGTCGAAACCCAGCCCCACAAATCGCTTGACCGTTTCCGGAGAGACCGCAACACGACCTTCCGTCACGTCAATTTCTTTAGGCACAAATATGCTTTGTCCCACCGTCATATCCTTTCGGTTGGACCGTCCCCCCATTTCACGGAGCCGAGGGAGCGGCTCCGCACGTCACATCGCGGCAAGTGGCGCGGCTAGCGCAGCAGCCAGGCGCCGATCACCGAGATCAGAATGAAGAGAACGGTGCTGGAGAAAAAACCAGCGGAGGTGAAGAAACCAAACGCCATTGCCACCAGAATGGCGACAACCACCAGGCTCGAATATTTGATGACGGCCAGGAAGAGATCGTAGGTCTTCTCGTGTTCGGCGTAGTCCATTTCCGCGCCCGTTTCAGCCGGTCCGGCCGGCAAATTCTCTGCCATCTCAAAACCCCATGGGAATAGAATTGGTCTTGGGAGATAGCGAAAAGATGGCGGAAGGGCAATGGGAGGATTGCCGCATGAACAATCCAATGCGCTTTGAGGCGCCATAAGAGAACCGATTTCACGGAAACGGTACGGAATGTGGAAAAATCAGCGCTCCGGGCATGAAATGGCGGACTACTGTTTCGTCATCGCAAACGGCATATGGTGAATCACGAGAGCCAGCGCTTGCGTCGCTTGTAGTGTTTCACATTCCGGAAGGAGCGACGACCCTCGCCACCGACACCGAGATAGAATTCCTTCACGTCCTCGTTCTCGCGCAGCGCCCTGGCCTCGCCATCGAGCACGACACGGCCCGATTCCAGAATATAGCCATACTTGGCATAGCGCAGCGCCACATTGGTGTTCTGCTCGGCCAGAAGGAAAGAGACGCCCTGCTCCTCATTGAGCTTTCTGACGATCTCGAAGATTTCTTCGACCAGTTGAGGCGCGAGTCCCATGGAAGGCTCATCGAGCAGGATCATCTTCGGGCGCGACATGAGCGCCCGGCCAATCGCCGTCATCTGCTGCTCGCCGCCTGAGGTGTAGCCGGCCTGCGAGTTGCGCCGTTCTTTCAGGCGCGGGAAATAGGTGTAGACCAGATCGAGATCCTCGCGGATAGCCGCCTGCCCGTCGCGCCGGGTAAACGCGCCCGTAAGCAGATTGTCCTCCACCGAGAGATGGCCAAAACAGTGCCGCCCCTCCATGACCTGGATGCAGCCCCGCCGCACAAGATCGTTCGGCGAAAGGTTCTGGACTTCGGCACCACCGAACAGGATCGAGCCCTTGGTCACCTCGCCGCGCTCCGCATGCAGCAGGTTGGAGATGGCCTTGAGCGTTGTGGTCTTGCCCGCTCCATTCGCACCGAGCAAGGCGGTGATCCCACCACGCGGAACCGAGAGGGAAACCCCTTTCAGCACCAGTATGACGTGATCGTAGATGACCTCGATATTGTTGACTTCGAGGATCTGTTCATCGGCCTGTGGCGCGGGAGCTGGTGTCGTCATGCCGTCGGTTCCCATTTTATGGAAATGCTGCTCCCCGCTGGAGACGGGGAGCAGTGGGGCGTCAAGTGCCTACATGCTGCACTCTTCATTGACCGGCCAGGGCGCGTTGGCTTCCGCATATTCCTTGGCCTTTTCAGCTTCCAGTTTTTCGATCTCGGCACGGTCGGGTGTCAGAAGGTCCGACGCCTTGACGAATTTCGCGCCGTCCCATTGAAGCATCCAGCCGCCACCATGGCCGGTGTGATCGGCGCATGACGTGCTGAAGGGAACGAGCATGCCTTCGGCGCCGAGTTCCTTCAGCCGGGCTTCATCGAGATTGATGTTTTCCAGCCCCCAGCGCAGTTGCTCCGGGCTGGGATTGCGCACATCGAACTCTTCCTGCGCAGCCTTGATGCCCTCGACCAGTATGACGGAGATCATGAGACCGCGCTGATAGAACACGGAATCGAACTCGCCTTCACCCTGATTGATCTGCGACTTGCCGGCATCGACGACATATTTCTTGATGTCGGCCATAAGCGGAGCCTCGGAATTGGGCACGCTCCAGGAGATCGAGCGGTAGCCCTTGCCCTGATCGCCGACCAGTTTGAGGTCGCCGTCATGACCGGACCACCAAACACCGACGAACTGGTCCATCGGATATTTGGTCTTTACCGCTTCGGTGATGGCGCCGGCGTTCATGGCACCCCAGCCCCACATCACCACGAAATCGGGACGCTCACGGCGGATCTGCAACCACTGCGCGGACTGGTTCTGCATTTCCGTCAGACCGACCGGGATGGGAACCAGGTTGAAGCCATGCTTCTCGGCCAGAACCTCAAGCAGAGGCAGAGGCTCCTTGCCGAACGGATGATCGAGATGCAGGAAGGCGATTTTCTTGTCTTTCAGACTGTCGAGATTGCCGTCCGAAATGTTTTTCAGGATCATCGACGCGCCATCCCAGTAGGATGACGGCGGGTTGTAGGCCCACTGGAATACCTTGCCATCGGCCATGGGCGAGAAGCCATAGCCGGGCGCGAGGATCGGGATCTTGTCGACATTCGACTTGGGCAGGACCTGCAGTGTGATGCCGGTCGACCAGGGCTGCGTGACCACGGCGCGTGCCTTGGTTTTTTCGTAACACTCGACACCTTTCTCGGTGTTGTAGCCGGTTTCGCACTCGTCATATTCGAGTTTGACGCCGTTCAGCCCGCCATCGCGCTCGTTTAACAGCGTGATGTAATCGCGCTGGCCATTCATGAGCGGTGTACCGGTGGCCGCGAAGGGGCCGGTGCGGTAGGCCAGGTTCGGAATGTAGATGGCCTCGTCCTGCGCAGCAGCAGGGACGGCGACGCTGGCGGCAGCAAGAAGGGCTGACGACAGGATCGCATTTCTGAGCATTCTCTTCATACTCTCTCCTCCACTTGTTCCGTTCTCCGAAAGGAAGGGGCGAACAATCCCCGTTTCAGACACCTTTTCCACCTAGTGCGGAAATGGCCACAGAATGAATTTCTCGCGGATCATCGCCCAGAAGCGCGCGAGCCCGTGCGGCTCGATGATCAGAAAGGCGATGATGAGCGCACCGATGATCATGATGTTCAAATGCTCGACCATGGCTGAATCGAGTGGAATGCCGAACGCCTGCGGCACACTGCCGATGATGACCGGCAGGGCCACGATGAGGATGGCTCCGAGAAAGTTTCCAAGGATCGAACCCAACCCGCCAATGATGGCAATGAACAACACGCGGAAAGACAAGGGGATGTCGAACAGGTTCGCCTCCGCCGCACCGCGCCACAGAAAGACGAAAAGTGCTCCGGCAATGCCCACCACATAGGATGAGACGAAGAAGGCCATGAGCTTGGAGCGCATCAGATTGATGCCGACAAGCTCTGCGGCGATGTCCATGTCGCGCACCGCCTTCCACATGCGGCCGATGCGCCCGCGCGTGATGTTGATGGCGAAGAAGGTGATCACACAAACCACGCAAAGAACGAAGTAGTATTGCGTGATGGCCGTGGCGCGCGGACCGGCGACGGTGATGCCGAACATGTCGATATTGGGCACCTGGATCGCGCCAGAGGCGTTGTCATTGTAGAGCCATGCCCATTTCTGGAACAACCAGACGAGAAAGAACTGTGCGGCCAGCGTGGCGATGGCGAGGTAAAACCCCTTGATGCGCAGCGATGGCAGACCGAACAGCACGCCGATTGCGGCGGAGAAAAAACCCGATAGGGCAATGGCCACCACGATGTTCATCTCGGGAAAGATGGTGATGAGCTTGTAGCAGGCATAGGCGCCCACGCCCATGAAAGCCCCGGTGCCAAGCGACAATTGCCCGGCATATCCCGTCAGTATGTTGAGGCCGAGGGCTGCCAGCGAATAGATCAATACCGGGATCAACAACGCGCGGAACGTGAACTCGCTCGCCGTGAGCGGGAAGATGACAAACGCGATGACGAGGACGACGCCGAGCAGAAACGCATCCTGCCGCACCGGAAACAGCGCGTGATCGGCTTCATAACTTGTCTTGAACTGGCCTGCTGTGCGGTAGAACATGAATTATACCCGCTCAATGATTTTTTCGCCGAACAGCCCCTGCGGGCGGAAGAGAAGCACCAGCAGCGCCAGCATGTAGGCGAACCAGGCTTCGGTGTTGCCGCCAAGCAGCGGCTGGCCCCAATAGATCTCGAAGAGCTTTTCCAGAATGCCGATGGCGAGCCCGCCGATGATCGCGCCCATGACGCTTTCCAGACCGCCGAGCATGAGCACCGGCAGCGCCTTGAAGGCGATCACCTCCAGCGCGAACGACACGCCGGCGCGCGCGCCCCAGACAATGCCTGTGGCAAGCGCGATGACACCGGCAATGAACCAGACGATCACCCAGATGGTGGAGAGCGAAATGCCCACTGAAAGGGCAGCCTGATGGTCATCGCCCAGCGCGCGGATAGCGCGGCCGATCTTGGACTTGTTGAGGAAGACCAGAAGCGCTGCGACCAGCACCATGGCACCGATCACCGCCGTCAGGTCTTTCTCCTCGATGGAGACGAAGCCGCCAAAAGGCTCGAACACGATGCTGCCGGTGGGGATGAAAAGCTGTTCGGTGATCATCACCTTGTTTTCGCCACCGAAGATCAGTTCGCCGAAGCCGATCAGGAAGAGTGTGATGCCGATGGTGGCCATGAACAGGATGATGTCGGGCTGGTTGACCAGCGGCCTCAGCACCACGCGCTCGATGGTCATGGCAAGCACCAGCATTACGGCCAGCGTGAGCGGCAGGGCAAGCAGGGCCGGCACGCCTTTTTCATAGAGGCCCACCAGCGTGAGGGCGGCGAACACCACCATAATGCCCTGCGCAAAATTGAAGATGCGCGAGGATTTGTAGATCAGCACAAAGCCGAGCGCGATCAGCGCGTAGAGCACCCCTCCGACAAGCCCTTCCCAGAGCACCTGAAGCAGGAAATCGGGAGCAGCCGCCATGTCGGCGAAGGGCTTTATCAGGATGTCGTTCAAGAATTCCATGCGTTCCTCCCCTCGCCACCTAATGCGGGACGCCCAGATAGGCGTCGATCACATCCTGACTGTTCTTCACCTCGTCGGGCGAGCCGTCGGCAATCTTCTTGCCGTAATCGAGCACCACCACGCGGTCGGACAGGTCCATGACCACGCCCATATCGTGCTCGATCAGCGCGATGGTGGTGCCGCGCTGCTGGTTCACGTCGATGATGAAGCGACTCATGTCTTCCTTTTCCTCAAGATTCATGCCCGCCATGGGCTCATCGAGAAGAAGAAGCGTCGGCTCCATTGCAAGCGCGCGGCCAAGCTCGACGCGCTTTTGCAGGCCATAGGGCAGCTTGCCCACAGGTGTGCGGCGAATGTGCTGGATCTCCAGAAAATCGATGATCTCCTCGACCTTTTCGCGGTGTTCGATCTCTTCGCGAAGCGCCGGCCCATGCCAGAGCATCTGCCAGCCGATATTGCGCTTCATCATGACCGAGCGGCCAGCCATGATGTTGTCGAGCGTCGACATCCCCTTGAAGAGAGCGACGTTCTGGAAGGTGCGGGCGATGCCCTGCCCCACCGCCTCGTGCGGCTTCATGGAGCGGCGCTCGCGCCCGCGAAAGATGATCGTGCCCTGCTGCGGCGTGTAGAAGCCGTTGATGACGTTGAGCATGGACGTCTTGCCGGCACCGTTGGGACCGATGATGGCGCGGATCTCGCCCTTCAGAACGTTCAGCGAAATGTCAGTGATCGCCTTCACGCCGCCGAAGGAAAGCGAGACGTTCTTCACGTCGAGAAGCACACCGCCCCTGGCGATGCCGTCGTCGGGCGCGGTGAGTTGACTGGGATCGGGGCGCGGGTTCATTCGGCAGCCTCCCGCGCGCTCTCGACCGGAACCGCATGGACCTCGGCATCGACGATCTTCACCGTCGCGCGGATGATGCCCTTGCGGCCATCTTCATAGGTGACCTGGGTTTCCACGAATTTCTCCGTGGAGCCGTCGTAAAGCGCCTCGATCAGCTCGCCATAGCGCTCGGCGATGAACTTGCGGCGCACCTTCTGGGTGCGGGTCAATTCGCCGTCATCGGCGTCGAGTTCCTTGTGCAAAACGAGGAAGCGCCTGATCTGGGAAGCCGCCATCAGCGGCTCGCGAGCGAGCCTGCGATTGGCCTCGTTCACATGGGCTGCGATGGTCTCGTAGACGCGCGGGTGCCCGGCAAGCTCCTGATAGGACGCATAGGCGATGTTGTTGCGCTCGGCCCAGTTGCCGACCGCCTGCAGGTCGATGTTGATAAATGCCGCGCAGAATTCCCGCCCATGGCCGAACGCCACCGCCTCCTGAATGTCCGGGAAAAACTTTAGCGTATTCTCGATGTATTTCGGGGCAAACAGCGCGCCGTTGGAGAGCTTGCCGACATCCTTGGCGCGGTCGATGATCTTGAGCTGACCGTCGCCGTCGAAGAAGCCGGCGTCACCCGTGTGCACCCAGCCATCCTCGGTCTTGGTTTCGCGGGTCGCCTCATCGTTCTTGTAGTAGCCGACGAAAACGCCCGGCGAGCGATACATCACCTCGCCGCTCTCGGCGATGCGGATTTCTACCTCCGGCGATGGCAGCCCCACCGTGTCGGGACGGATTTTTCCATCCTCCTGCGCGGTGATATAGACGGTGGCTTCCGTCTGGCCGTAGAGCTGTTTCAGGTTCAGTCCCAGCGAACGGTAGAAGGAGAAAAGCTCCGGCCCGATGGCCTCGCCCGCCGTATAGCCGACACGCATGTTCGAAAAGCCCATGCGATTTTTCAGCGGGCCATAGACCATGAATTCGCCGAGCCCGTATTTCAGCCGGTCCAAGAGGCCGACCTGCTCGCCATTCAGAATGCGCTCGCCAACCTTTGCGGCGTGGGCCAGGAAATAGTCGAACATGCCCTTCTTGAGCTTTCCCGCATCCTCCATCCGCACCATGATCGAGGTCAGCATGGCCTCGAAGACGCGCGGCGGTGCGAAGAAGTAGGTCGGCGCGATCTCGCGACGATCCTCGTTCACCGTTTCGGGACTTTCGGGACACGCGACGCAGAAGCCAGCCGTGTAGGACTGGGCGTAGGAGAACAGGTGATCGCCCACCCATGCCAGCGGCAGATAGGCGATGATCGTCTCGTTCTCGGTCAGATTGTCGAAGGCGTTGCCGTTAATGGCCGAGCGCACGAAATTGTCGTTCGACAGCATCACGCCCTTGGGGCGGCCCGTGGTGCCTGAGGTGTAGAGCATCACCGAAAGGTCGGCGCCGCGCCCCTTCTCGATCTCGGCCAGCCAGTCGTCGTTGACACCCGGCTCTTCGGCAAGCCGGCGCAGACCCTCTTCGCGCAGGTCATCATACGCATGGAGATGGGTGTGATCGTAATCGCGTAAACCCCGCTCCTCGTCATAGACGATCTCAGTCAGAAGCGGCGCCTCGTCGGAAATGGACAGAACCTTGTCGACCTGCTCCTGGTCCTCGACGACAGCGAAGGTGACCTCGGCATGGTTCAGAACATAAGCCATCTCTTCGGCGACGGAATCGGCATAGACCGGCACCGGAACCGCCCCCAATGACTGGGCAGCAGCGAAGGCCCAGTAAAGCCTCGGCCGGTTGGAACCGATCACGGCGATCTTGTCGCCACGCTTGATGCCGATCGACTGGAGACCAAGCGCAAAAGCCCGCACTTCCTCAAGCTGCTCTGCCCAGCTCCAGCTCTGCCAGATGCCGTAATCCTTGAAGCGCATCGCCGGCCGGTCGCGAAACCGCTCGGCGTTCCAGAGCAGATATTTGGCAAACGTATCCTTAGACGCGTCAGAATGCGCCAAGTCGCTTCCTCCCACTGTCAGCGGTTGACCGCTGTTTTCCCGGCTCCTCCCAGAACCGGTTCTTGATTGGATCGAGGGTTCCACGAAACCTGCAACCGATCAACACGCCCCTTGACAGACATGCGATCAGTTTGCCTTTATACTAGCGGAATTATGTGCGCGGATGCGAGTATTCCGGAAGCATCAGGCGCCTGCTCCGACCAAAGTCTAAGCGATTATCAAGAAGAATGACGGGTTCTGCGGGACCAGGACCCGCTCAGGACTCGTAGTGGCTCAGCGCACCCGCATCCACCACTGTGATGCGGCCATGCTCTGCCTTGAGCAGCCCTTCCTCCTCCAGCGCGCGCAAGGCGCGATTGACCACCTGACGCGAGACTCCGGCGAGCAGACCGAGTTCCTCCTGGCTGATCTCGATCGTGGTGCCCGCACGCGGGTAAAGCGTACGATTGAAGAACCAGGACAGGTTACGCGCCACACGCGCCGTCGGACCCAGAATGCGATCATATTCTATCGTCGCGATGAACTGGCCCATGCGCTCATTGAGCTGCCGCACCAGAAACCGGTTGAAACCGGTGCTGTTCTCGTAAAGCCACAGAAAGCTGCTGCGCGACAACATCGCGAGACGCGTATCCCGGATTGCCACGACGTCATATTGTCGGGGCTCGTTCTTGAGCACCGACCCCTCCCCAAACCAGCCGCCATCCGTCACGCCGGCGAAGGTCATTGCCTTCCCGGCAGCGGAGATGGCGCTGATCTTGATGAGTCCCTCGGAAACGCCCGTCCAGTGGTCGAGCCGATCTCCCCGATGGCAGATATAGCTGCCCTTGGAAAAGGTTCGTTCCGTCAGCCCTCGCCGGGCCCGATCCAGTTCCTCATCCGTGAGTTCGGCAGCCCAGATGGTTTCTGCAACCGTATCCCGTTTCGTGCTCATGCCACTTCGATAACCCGGCTGCCCGCGAGCGGCAAG
The DNA here is from genome assembly GCF_017794765.1 of Nitratireductor sp. GTDB lineage: Bacteria > Pseudomonadota > Alphaproteobacteria > Rhizobiales > Rhizobiaceae > Nitratireductor. The sequence continues at coordinate 3,551,034 of NZ_CP051236.1, forward strand.
CAGTGGCGCTGAAAGAGGGTACGCTTCAGGCCGCGTGCTTCAGATATTTGGCTGTGGGAAGCACGGTCAGTGGTGGTGCGAGGTGGGCGTTGCCGCGCTCGAACAGAAGCTTTCGCTCCGACCGCGTCGACAGGAAGAACGGAAACCGATCCACAATGGGACCGAACTCCCTGGCACAAACGCCTCCGAACAGCATCAGTGGAACGCTGATTGGCGGATAGGTGCGCTCCGGGCTCATCTGGCGGGCACCAAAGATCCGGCGATAGAATGCGGTGTGTTCCTGCCGGATGAGACAGGCGCAATAGGTCGAGCGGAAATACTCATAGGCCGCAATCACCAGACGCAGCGAAACGTAGGGCAACGCACGGTATTCGCGCGCCCACTCCGGATCTGCAGCAAGCATGCTGGGGTTGATGCAGCTGTCACCCTGTTCGATCAGAGGCGACATGACGTCACCGAACCCTTTGGTCACGGGACCGAGCGGGTTGCGCTGGTCGATCTGGTGCAGGCGCACAGTGCTGACAAGACGCTTGTCGATATAGACAGCGAAATTGTAGCAATTGGGGAGATCGTCGAGGTCGTCGTGAACGATCTGTCCTTTCGTCTCGGGCACGAAACCATGAGCTCGATAGGAACGGTACCGAAGATGGAAGATCTCTTCACGGTCTTCCCCTGTTTCGCACCGGCGATACTCGGTACGCTCGAGTAGCGCCATCACGCCATCGATGAAGCTTGAAGATTTGTTTGACTGTTCGCGAACGACGCGTTCAGTTCCCGGTTTCAGTCCGACCAGGCCGGTACTCATGACCATTGCCGCATGCCCCATGTCGACTTCTACCACCTCTCGTAGAATATAAGCGTAGTCCCATGATCAGCGATGTAAAGCTGAAACTCGTAATCAAACTGTTCAGGTTTTATTAACCTTAACAAAAGATTTATGCGCACTCATCTTGCAGATACAAAAGGCGCTGAAAGTCAGTTGGATAGGCGCTCTTCGCGCGCAAGCTGAGCCGGTGTGTAAAGCTGTTTCATTTCGGCCATGGTTTCAATACCCGAGGCCGTCAGGGCCGGACCGAACAGAAATCCCTGCAGGAGATCGGGCTTCACCGAGCTTTCGAGCAGCTTCAGCTGATCGAACCGCTCAACGCCTTCGACCGTTACAGCAAGGCCCAGCTTGCGCGAAAGGTCGACCACGCCCTGCAGAAGATGAAGCGAGCGCTCGCCTTCCTTCAGATTTGCGACAAAGCTACCGTCGATCTTGATTTTGTCGAGCGGTAATGTGTGCAGATAGCTGAGGGAGGAATATCCGGTGCCAAAGTCGTCCAGCGCGATGCGCACACCAAGCCTCTTCAAGGTATTGATGTAACGGACGGTCGCTTCTGTATCGTTGAGGAGTGCAGTCTCCGTCACTTCGATTTCAAGGCGGTCCGGCTTCAGTCCCGCGCCGTTGAGAGCCCGCTCCACCTTGCCGACAACCGCCTCAGAGCGAAAATCCTTTGCCGACAAATTGACCGACACACTCACATGTTCCGGCCACTTAACGCATTCCTCACACGCTGCCTCGAGAACGATCGTGCTGATCTCGGAGATCAGACCCATTTCCTCCGCGAGAGGTATGAAGACCGCGGGTGAGACCAGTCCGAGGTCCGGATGGTCCCAGCGACACAGCGCCTCACAGCTCGTGATCCGCATCGTGCCTGCATCAACGATCGGCTGATAAACAACGCGCAGACTGCGCGCCTCGATGGCGCTGCGCAGATCGGCCTTCATCACCTGCCGGTTTCGGAATGCGATATCCATCTCGGTTTGGAACAGGCTCCAGGCATTTTTGCCCAGCTCCTTGGCCCGGAAGAGCGCCAGATCCGCCTTGACGATCATCGAGTCCACATCGCTTGAGCGAACAGGCACGACCACGGCCCCGCCACTCGCCTGAACGCGCATCGCATGTCCCGCGACATCGACTTCACCGGTAAGCGAGGCGAAGATTTCCTCGAACTGCCGGGAGAACTCTTCTTCGTCGGCCACCTGGTTGAAGTAGACCATGAACTCATCGCCGCCGAACCGGCTGATGCGAATGTTGGGGTTTGCGAAGGCAGAAAGTCGCTCGGCCACCGCATATATCAAGCCGTCTCCGACTGGATGACCGAGCGTATCGTTGACTGTCTTGAAATCATCCAGATCGAGAACCCCAAGAGCGCACAGGCGCCCCTGGTCGCCTGCCGCCATCGCTTCCGTCACCTTCTCGTGAAAATACGCGCGATTGGGCAGGCTGGTAAGGCTGTCATACCGCGCCATGAAACGGATTTTCTCCTCCGCTTCGACGCGACTTGTAACTTCCTCGAAGGTGAGAACACCCACTTCGTCATGTCCTTCGCGGGCAGCGAACTCAAAGTGCCGCCCATTGGTCATGCGCAACAGAACCTTGCGGTTGCGACCTTCGCGCAGAGCGCGCGACAGCTGTTCTTCGGCGTAGGCATAATCGCGCTCCGAAAGAAGACCGCTTGCCACACCACGCATGAGCAGTGATTTCAGCGTACGCCCCAGCAACTGCTCTGAGGACTTGAACCCAAGCATCTCAGCCGCCTGGGTATTGCTCACCACCACCCGCTCCTCATTGTTCAGCATAAGCAGGCCATGATGCATCGTATTGAGTGCGCGGTCGAAGCGCTGCGCCAGCCTGGTGGAGCGCTTTTCCTCACTGATGGCGGTGAAGAGAACCGTGCGCACCAGATCTGCCATTTTGGTCACGACCAGCATGAATGGCGCGATGAAAAGCCCAAGCACGAAATGATATAAATCGCCCTTCAACATCAGGCCGAGCGCCATCGGAAACACAATCGTCAGCGTCAGGATCGACACCATTTTGTGTGACCCGTAGTTGCGCCCTGCTATTGTGATCGTACCGCTAAGGATGGCCGCGACCGCGGCGAGCTCGCTGAAATTGTCCTCAGACAGAGCCGTGGCGAAGAACCCAAAAGCACCCACGACAAATCCGTGGAGGCTGCCCCACCAGAGGTAACGCGCCTCCCAGGCAAGCGCTGATGGATAGTCGGAGATCAGGGCGTGATCGACACGAGTAATCTTGAAGTAGCGCCAGAGCCCGGCAATGAACATCGCTGGCCCGAAGGCGAGGAAAGCAGCCTGCCCGGTCTTGTAGTAAAGAAGAATGGCAATCAGGCCATAGCAAGCCGCACCGACGGGGAGCACGCCCACGTCCTGAAACAACGAACGGATGTACCCAACGTAGACGTCTTCCGGAATGCTGTTTCTGCTGTTTTTCACCGCATGAGCCCGATTGACGGGCAAGATATGCCATAACAGCATTAAGAAAGGTTTAGTGAAGTTTCTCCGTCCGTTTCTTGAGAGAAGCCGGCTATTCTGCTGCCTTCAGGAAGGGATCTTCCGTTTCACCATCTTCCAGACGCTGGATCAGTCTCGCCCGCTCCTGCGCTGCTTTTGCCGCATTGGCTTCCTTGATGTGCCCGTACCCGCGAATGAGGGCGGGGATCGATGCAAGCGCAACCGCAGCATTCGCCCTCTCCGGAGAAAGCACTGCCTCGATCCGATCGAGGTCGGCTTCATATTCGGACAACAGCCGCCGCTCCATTCGACGCTCCTGCGTACGGCCGAAGAGGTCGAACGGCGTGCCGCGCAGCCCGCGCAAACGCGCCAGCAGGCGAAAGGCGGTCATCATCCAGGGACCAAAATTCGATTTTCTGGGGTGGCCGGCAGCATCGCGACGACCGAGAATGGGCGGGGCAAGGTGAAATTCAAGACGGTCATAGCTCTCAAATTCCGCAGCGAGCTGGCGTTTGAAGGCACCATCGGTGTAGAGCCGCGCCACCTCATACTCATCCTTGATCGCCATCAGCTTGAACAGGTTCCGCGCCGTGGCCTCCGTCACAGCGATCGAGCCCGGCACAGCTTTTTCTTCCGCGGCGCGCAAACGGGCGACACGTCGGCGGTAGCGCTCCGCGTAAGCCTGGCTCTGATAGCCGGCCAGGAAAGCCGCACGCCGGTCGATGATCTCATCGAGTGTCTGCGAAACAGGTTGCCGGACATCGCCATTCGAAGACCTAGCGACCAGTTGGCTCACAAACTCTGGATCGTGCGCCGCGCGGCGCCCCCAACGGAAGGCGGAAACGTTCATGCTTACCGCCTGGCCATTGAGCTCTATCGCTTTCTCGATGGCTTCTGCAGAGATTGGCAAACCACCAAGCTGATAAGCCATGCCAAGCATGAGCATGTTGGCACCAACGGAATTGCCAAAGAGAACGCTCGCCGTGTGTGTGGCATCGAAGAAATGCGCCTTTTCTTCACCGACCGCAGCGCGGATTGCCATTTTCAGGCGCTCGGTCGGTAGAGAGAAATCGGCTGAGCGTGCAAAGTCTCCAGGCATCACTTCCGCCGTGTTGGCCATGAAAAGCGTGTGCCCCTGACGGGCCGCTGCGAGAACCTTCTTGGCGCCGGAAACCACCAGGTCACAGCCAAGAACGAGATCCGCCTCACCCGCCGAGACGCGAATGGCGTGAATATCTTCCGGTGTCTCGGCGACGCGAAGATGAGTGAAAACCGCACCGCCCTTCTGCGCCAGCCCCGCCATGTCGATGATGCCCGCACCCTTGCCTTCCAGGTGGGCAGCCATGCCGACGATCGCGCCGATGGTCACGACGCCCGTGCCGCCGATTCCGTCCACCACCGCCGACCAGCCGCGCGTGAGACTGTAAAGCTCCGGTTCCGGCACACCTTCCAGCGGATCACTGGCACCGGTTGCGGCTTTCGCCTTCTTCAGCCTGGCTCCGTGCACCGTCACAAAGGACGGGCAAAAACCGTTCACACAGGAAAAATCCTTGTTGCAGCTCGACTGATCAATTCGGCGCTTGCGACCGAATTCGGTTTCCTGCGGCTGCACCGAAACGCAATTGGATTTGATTCCACAGTCACCACAGCCTTCGCACACGAGTTCGTTGATGAAAACGCGCTTGTCCGGGTCGGGGAAAGTGCCACGCTTGCGCCGGCGACGCTTCTCCGCAGCACAGGTCTGATCATAAAGCAGAACGGAAACGCCCTTCACCTCACGAAGGTCGCGCTGCACCTGATCGAGATCGTCACGATGGTTGATCGTGGTGCCCTTGGGGAAGCTCACAACCCCGGCGTATTTTTCCGGTTCATCGCTGACAACGGCAATGCGCTGCACGCCTTCCGCGCGCACCTGGTCGGCGATCATGTCGACGGTGAGACCGCCTTCATGCGGCTGTCCACCCGTCATGGCAACAGCATCGTTGTAGAGGATCTTGTACGTGATGTTTGCGCCCGACGCGATCGCGAACCGGATCGCCATGGACCCTGAATGATTGTAGGTGCCATCGCCGAGGTTCTGGAAGAAATGCTCGCGCTTCGAGAATGGGGCCTGCCCAATGAACTGCGCACCCTCGCCGCCCATCGCGGTAAAACCCACATTGGAACGATCCATCCAGGTGGCCATGAAGTGACAGCCAATACCGCCGCCGGCAATCGACCCTTCGGGAACATTGGTTGAGGTGTTGTGCGGGCATCCGGAGCAGAAAAAGGGCGTGCGACCTGATACGTCCTGCGTATCCGCGAGCATCGCCTGAAACTGGCGAAGCCGCGACACATGAGCGGCAATTTCCTCCGACGGACCGATGACGCGCAGGATGCGCTCGCCGATGGCGATGGCGATTTCATTGGGATCAAGCGCCGCCGTGGGCGCGAAAAGCCGGTTGCCTTTCTCATCCACCTTGCCGATGATTTCCGGCTGATTGGCTGTCCCGTAGAGATTCTCGCGCAATTGCACTTCGATCAGCGAGCGCTTTTCCTCGACCACGATCACCATGTCGAGGCCGCGCGCGAACTCCCGCATGTGCTCGACATCGAAGGGCCATGGGCAGGCCACCTTGAAAAGACGGATGCCAAGTTGCTTTGCACGCGCCTCATCGATCCCCAGATCGTCCAGCGCCTGACGCGTGTCGAGGTAGCTCTTCCCAAGCGTGACAATGCCGATCTTTGCATTGGCGCCGCCGGAATAGATGATGCGGTTGAGATTGTTTGCCTGGACGAAGGCCGCGGCGGCAGCGCGCTTGAAGTCGTAGAGCCGGGCCTCCTGCCCGAGCATGTTGATCTCGTTGCGGATGTTAAGACCGCCGGGCGGCATCTCGAATTCGGGCGTGACGATGTTCAGCCGCTCAAGCGACACATCCACGGCGGCTGTCGATTCAATGTTGTCCTTGACGCATTTGATGGCCGTCCAGGTCCCTGCAAAACGCGACAGCGCATAGCCATAGAGACCATAGTCTATCAGTTCCTGAACGCCGGCAGGGTTCAGGATCGGGATCATCGCATCGACAAAAGCGAACTCGCTGGCATTGGCAACCGTCGAGGACTCGGCTGTGTGGTCATCGCCCATGAGCGCCAGCACACCACCATGTTTCGAGGAGCCTGCGTGATTGGCATGGCGAAAAACATCGCCGGAGCGGTCTACGCCCGGGCCTTTGCCATACCAGACGCTGAAAACACCGTCATATTTGCCTTCGCCAAGAAGTTCGGTCTGCTGAGACCCCCAACAGGCGGTGGCCGCCAGTTCCTCGTTCAGACCGGGCTGGAAGACCACATTCGACGCTTCGAGCTGTTTTTTCGCCTTCCAGAGCTGCTGATCGAGCCCACCAATGGGCGACCCACGATAGCCGGAAACGAAACCGGCCGTATTCAGCCCCGCACGTCGATCACGCTCACGCTGCATCAGGAGCATCCGGACAATCGCCTGCGCGCCGGATACGAAAATGCGCTCCTTCGTTAAATCGAACTTGTCATCGAGCGTGACGTCGTGAAGCGTCATGTAATAATTCCTCCTCTGCGGATCACGGTTGGAAACGCTTCCGCAAGGGTAGTTTTCTATCCGCCCGGCATCCCGTCAAACGAATTTGCGGGCTCCACAACAATGAGCAACGCCAGGACAGGAAGCGGCATTTCCCGGGACATTTTATTAGCTGAACCGCATGAACAGCGCACGAATCTGACCTGAGTATACTCGTCGGTCTCCCGAGTGCAGCAAGCAGCATGGCATATTCACTTCGCAATTTGGGTTTGAAAGGCAGAAAATGGCGACTTTTCCCGCTGTGTTACTTTTTCGCCAGAAACAAAGCTGCTAATCAATCGCTGCCTAGTAACTAGGTTGAAGGGCAGGACAGGGAACAACTTCCGCTCGTATCGGGGAAATGCAAGAGGGCCTCATGACACATCATCACGCGCCGCCCACCGTGCGCGCAATCGCTATTTTAGTCCGCGCAATCAGCGGCCTTAATGCGCTCATCGGCAATGTTTTTTCTTGGCTTTCGCTGGCCATCGTTCTGGTTTGCTTCACCGTTGTCGTGCAGCGCTACATCTTCTCAACCAGCTTTGTGTGGATGCAGGACCTCTATATCTGGCTGAACGGAGCGATGTTCACCGCCGTCGCCGGTTTCGCCCTCCTCAGAAACGACCATGTGCGGGTAGACATTTTCTACCGACCGGCCAGCACACGGCGCAAGGCGATCGTGGATCTGATCGGTGTGATCCTGTTCCTTCTGCCTTTTTCCTGGATCGTGGCCTATTACGGGTGGAGCTTCGTCAGCCGTTCCTGGCGGCTGGGAGAGGCATCCGCCAATGTGGGCGGCATGCCGGGACTGTTCATTCTCAAAGGCTTCATCCTCGGATTTGCCGTTCTGCTTGCCCTGCAGGGCATCGCGATGGCTCTGCGCTCGGTTCTCGTCCTCTACGACAAAGAAAACCTGCTGCCGGAAAGCCTGAGATACGAAATCAATGACGACGAACAGCCGGAGGCGCACGTCTGATGGATCCGGTTCTTATTGGCGAGCTCCTTTCGGGGCTCATGTTCTTCGGCATTATCGGCTTTCTTCTTCTGGGCTTTCCCGTCGCCTTTACGCTCGCCGGCGTGTCGCTCATGTTCGGTCTCGTCGGCATGTGGATCGGCGTGTTCGACCCCTCCAATTTCGGCAGTCTCGCAAACCGCTATATCGGCTACATGACCAATGAAGTGTTGGTGGCTGTCCCGCTCTTCATCTTCATGGGCGTGATGCTGGAGCGCTCCAAGATCGCCGAGCAGCTGCTTTTGACCATGGGCAAGCTGTTCGGCAATCTGCGCGGCGGGCTTGGCATGTCGGTCATCATCGTAGGCGCACTTCTGGCCGCTTCCACCGGCGTGGTGGGTGCCACAGTCGTGACCATGGGGCTGATCTCGCTCCCGGCAATGCTGCGCGCGAACTACGACCCCCGGCTTGCCTCCGGCGTCATCTGCGCTTCGGGCACGCTCGGCCAGATCATCCCGCCCTCCACCGTTCTCATCTTCATGGGCGACATGCTATCGGGCATTAACGCACAGGTGCAAATGGCAAAGGGCAACTTCGCCCCGGTTCCCGTCTCGGTGGGCGACCTCTTCGCAGGCGCACTTCTTCCCGGTGTGCTGCTGGTGGGGCTATATCTCGGATGGACGCTCCTGAAGGCGGTTTTCGATCCGGCCTCCTGTCCAGCCACCCCGGTGCCTGCGGAAGAAAAGAAAGAGTTGCTGGGAGAGGTCGCTGTCGCGCTTTTGCCTCCGCTTCTTTTGATCATGGCCGTTCTCGGCTCCATCCTCGGTGGCATTGCGACACCGACGGAAGCCGCTTCCGTTGGCGCCGTCGGCGCGATGGTGCTTGCGGCCCTGCGCTGGAGGCTCTCCTTTGCCGTGCTACGGGAAACGGCGATCGCCACGGCCTCCATCACCTGCATGGTGTTCATCATCCTGTTCGGCGCTTCGGTGTTTTCCATCGTTTTCCGCCTGATGGGTGGTGACAATCTGGTGCACGAATTCCTCGCCAACCTGCCTGGCGGCACACTGGCAGCGGTGGCCGTGGTGATGTTCATCATGTTCCTGCTGGGTTTCATCCTCGACACGTTCGAGATCATCTTCATCGTCATCCCGATCACCGCACCGATCCTGCTGGCGCTTGATGTGGATCCGGTCTGGCTTGGTGTGCTTGTCGGCGTGAACCTGCAGACGAGCTTCCTCACTCCGCCTTTCGGCTTCGCGCTGTTCTATCTGCGCGGGGTCGCCCCGGATTCAGTGAAGACATCGATGATCTACAAGGGGGTTCTGCCCTTCGTGCTGCTTCAGCTCCTGGCCATCGCGATCATGTTCATGTTCCCGGAGATCGCCACCTGGTTGCCGAGAGCGATCTACAGCTAGGATCACAAACGGCAGGCAACAAAAAAGCCCGGCACAAGCCGGGCTTTTTCGTAGACCTCAATCCGGGTCAGATCGAGAAGTACTTCTTGCGAGCCTCAACGAAAGCACCGTCGGTGCCTTCTGTGCGGGTACGCAGAATGTTGAGCGACTCGATGAAGCTCTCGGTCGTCTTCTTCGTCAGGGCGTCTCCGGAATCGCGCAGTTCGCCGAGAATTTCGGTCGCAGCCTTCGCGCCTGCCTCAATAATGTCGTCGGGGAACTGGCGAACATTGACGCCATGCTCATCGACGAGCGTCTTCAGGGCACGCGGATCATTGGCGTAGAAATCCGAAGCCACCTGATCGTACTCCGCCTGGCAGACATCCTTGACGATCGCCTGCAGGTCGGAGGGCAGTTCCTGATATTTCGCCTTGTTGACCACCAGTTCGGTTGCCAGACCCGGCTCCACAAAGCTCGGGAAATAATAATTCTTGGCGACCTGGTAGAAACCGAGCGCCAGATCGTTATAGGGACCAACGAACTCAGCCGCATCAAGCGTGCCCGACTGAAGCGCCTGGAAAATCTCGCCGGCAGCCATGTTGGTGACCGTCGCGCCAAGCTTCTCCCACACACGGCCGCCAAGGCCCGGCGTGCGGAAGCGTAGACCTTTGACAGAATCGAGACCCGTCAGTTCCTCACGGAACCAGCCACCGGCCTGCGTGCCCGTATCGCCGGACAGGAAACCCTGGACGCCGAACTGGTCGTAGATCTCGTCCCAGATCTCCTGACCGCCCATATAGCGGACCCATGCCGCCATTTCACGCGAGGTCATGCCGTAGGGCACGCCGGTAAAGAAGGACAGGGCCGGGCTCTTGTTCTGCCAGTAATAAGCAGCACCATGGCTCATCTCGGCCGAACCGTCGATCACAGCGTCAAGCGACTGAAGCGGCGGAACGAGTTCACCCGCGGAATAGACCTGCACGGTCAATCGACCGTCCGAAGCCGCCGTGATGCGATCTGCAAGCCTCTGGGCACCAACGCCCAGACCCGGAAAATTCTTCGGCCACGTGGTGACCATGCGCCAGGTCTGGTTACCCTGAGCGATCGCAGGCGTGGCTAACGCCGCAGCGCCCGCGCCGGCACCCGTCAGTCCAGCTTTCCTGAGAAAAGAACGACGATCCATGTATACCTCCCAAAAGAACATCAAGCGAAAAAAAAGGCCGCAGAACGGCCTCATCGACTTTACCGCAGCACCGACAACAACCTCCCCGGCGCAGCGGAAACTTATCAATACACGCACACGCATAAGTGTCCAGACTGCTGCCTGCAGGGGGCGGCGATTTGGGACATTTGCCCGGTATGACCGTGTTTATTCACCTGGTTGCGACTTGAGCACGGACCCAGATTGCCGTGTCTGAGACTTCAATGTCGACTTTTGGCTCACTTGAACGCAGGCTGCAGATGCAAGACAAAGCATAAGTCCCGAGAATCACAAAAACGATCCGGGGGGAACACATTGCTGGGAGGAAAGCATGGCGGGGCTTCTAGGCCTTTCGCGCCTGATTGACGCTATTAATCAATTCATCGGAAAGCAGGTTTCATGGCTGATCCTGGTTGCGGTGCTTGTCTCGGCCTACAACGCCATCATCCGCTTTCTGGGAGATGGTCTGCCAGCCTATCTGCCGATACCGAGGGCTTCCAACAGCCTGCTTGAACTCCAATGGTACCTCTACGGAACCGTGTTCATGCTGGCGTCTGCCTATACGCTGCAGCGCAATGAACACATTCGCATCGATATCGTTTCGAGCCTGTTCACGAAGCGGACGCGGGACTGGATCGACCTCTTCTGCCACATCTTCTTTCTGCTGCCATTCGTCGTCCTGATTGTCTGGCTGAGTTGGCCCTGGTTTCAGCGGTCATTCATCTCGGGAGAGATTTCCGCCAATGCAAGCGGTCTGATCATCTGGCCGGCCAAGTTCATGGTGCTTGCCGGCTTCGTGCTTCTGACAGCGCAGGCCATCTCAGAGATCGTAAAGCGATATGCGGTCCTGCGCGGATTGATCGACGAACCCAACCCTCAACACGAGATACATCCGGCCGCCGAAGCAGCCATCGAAATGGAGGAGAAGCGCGATGATTGACCTTATCGCGCATAACCTCGCGCCCATCATGTTTGTCACCGTGATGGCGATGCTTCTGATCGGCTATCCCGTGGCGTTCACTCTTGCAGCCGGCGGCCTCCTCTTTTTCGTGTTCGGCGTGGAGCTATCCCACATCTCCAGCGAGATCCGTCTCTTCTGGCCTCTGCTACAGTCACATCCCGAGCGCATCTACGGGATCATGTACAACGACACCCTGCTCGCCATTCCGTTTTTCACCTTTATGGGGCTGATCCTGGAACGCTCCCGGATGGCGGAGGACCTGCTGGACACGATCGGCCAGCTCTTCGGCCCGGTGCGCGGCGGGCTTGCCTATGCGGCCGTGCTGGTCGGCGCCCTGCTTGCCGCCACGACGGGTGTCGTTGCCGCATCCGTCATCGCCATGGGCCTCATCTCACTGCCAATCATGATGCGCTACAACTACAATCGTGGCTTTGCGACGGGCACCATCGCCGCGTCCGGCACATTGGCGCAGATCGTGCCTCCCTCGCTTGTCCTGATTGTCATGGCCGATCAGCTTGGGCGATCAGTGGGGGATATGTATGTTGGCGCGCTTTTGCCGGCACTCGCCATTATCGGCGCCTATTGCCTGCTGGTTTTTGCCGTCACCATCGTCAAGCCCCACTGGGCCCCGGCTCTGCCTCCTGAAACCCGCACTCTCGGCGGCGGCGTAACCTCACTGATCCTGCTGCTTGCCGCATCAGTTGCGGTTTATTTCGCCACCTATCATACGCTGTTCGCCGACATGCGCAGCGAGGTGAGGCTGGTCTGGGCAGCAACGGCGGCGACGATGTTCGCTCTCACCATCAGCCTCGCCAATCGGCACCTGAAACTGAACATCCTCTCAAGGCTTGCCGAGCAGGTGGTGATCGTTCTGATCCCGCCGCTTGCGCTTATCTTTCTGGTCCTTGGCACTATTTTCCTCGGCATTGCGACCCCGACGGAAGGCGGGGCGATGGGCGCGACCGGAGCACTCGTACTTGCACTGGTCAAGCGGAGGCTTTCCTTTTCCGTCCTCAAACAGGCGCTGGACGCCACAACGAAACTTGCCGCCTTCGTGATGTTCATCCTGATCGGCGCGCGGGTGTTCGGGCTGACCTTCTACGGTATCAACGGCAATGTGTGGATCGAGGAACTGCTTCTGGCACTGCCCGGCGGTGAAATCGGCTTCCTTCTGACCGTGACCGTCATTGTCTTCATTCTGGGCTGCTTTCTCGATTTCTTCGAGATCGCGTTCATCATGGTCCCGCTTCTGGTGCCGGCTGCCGAAACGCTGGGCATCGACCTGATCTGGTTCGGGGTCATTCTTGGCATCAACCTGCAGACATCCTTCCTGACCCCGCCTTTCGGTTTCTCGCTTTTCTATCTGAGATCCATCGCACCGACGAAAGAATGGAAAGACGAGGTTTCCGGGAGAATTCTGCCTGCCGTGAAAACAACGGAGATCTACAAGGGCGCCATACCCTTCATTATCATCCAGTTTCTGATGATCATTCTGGTGATTTCGTTTCCCGGCCTTGTGACGCACTACAAGCAGGAGAGCACCGTCAATCCGGACGAAGTGGAAATCAACATACCCTCCTTCGGTGGCGATGGTGCGGGGGGGCCGGGATTTGGCTTGCCCGGCGCATTGGGTGGATCACCCTTCGGCTCACCGCCAGCCACTCAGCCAGCCACCCAGCCAACCAACCAGAATGACGGGAGTGAGCAAGAAAACAACGGCTTGCAACTACCGGGGCTTGGTGGGCTTCCACCGCTTGGCACGCCTCCGAATGACGCTTCGGAAGAAACCCCGCCTGCACAGCCATCACTGCCGGATCTCAGTCAGCCTCCGAGTTTCGACTGACACATTGAGCCACAAAAGGAAAACCCCGGGACTGAGCCCCGGGGTTTTCCTGACGCTTCAGAGACAGATCAGAGTTTGCCTGCCCGCTGCTGAATCATCATGAAAGTGTCGAACGTATATTCGGACAACTGGGCCCACAGATATGCATCCTTCTTGAAGGCCTGCTGATTGTCGTAGATCTTCTTGAAGGTGGGGTTTGAGGCGTTGATTTCCTCGTAGGTCTCCATTGCTGCGTTGTAGCACGCTTCGAGGATCTCCTGACTGAAGGGACGCAACTGTGCCCCGTCCGCCACCAGTTGCCGCAGTGCCGCCGGGTTCTTGTAGTCGTAGCTCGCCATCATGTCGGCATTGGCCGCCCGGCAGGCCGCGTCGAGCACCGATTGATAGGCTGCAGGCAGTTCATCCCACTTTGCCTTGTTGAACATGGCATTGAGGACCGGGCCGCCTTCCCACCATCCCGGGTAATAGTAGTACTGAGCGACCTTGTTGAAGCCGAGCTTCTGATCGTCATAGGGCCCGACCCACTCGGTTGCGTCGATGGTGCCTTTCTCAAGCGCGGGGTAGATATCGCCGCCGGCGATCTGCTGGGGCACCACACCGAGCTTCTCGATGATTTTGCCGCCCATGCCGCCGATGCGCATCTTCAGCCCTTTGAGGTCCTCGACGGTATTGATCTCCTTGCGGAACCAGCCACCCATCTGGGCACCCGTGTTGCCGCAGGGCAGCGTGTGAAGCCCTTCCGTATGATAGAACTCGTTCATGAGATCATTGCCGCCGCCATAATAGAACCATGCGTTCTGCTGGCGGTAGTTCAGCCCAAATGGAATGGCCGTGCCCAACGCATAGGTCGGATCCTTGCCCCAATAGTAATAGGATGCCGTGTGAGCCATCTCGACGGTGCCGGCGGCTGCCGCGTCCGCGGCCTGAAGCCCCGGCACGATCTCGCCAGCGGCGAAGACCTGGATCTCGAAATTGCCGTCCGTTGCCCCTTTCACGAACTCGGCCATTGTTTCGGCCGCGCCATAGATCGTGTCGAGTGCCTTCGGGAAAGAAGACGTGCAACGCCATGTGACTTTTGGCATCGACTGAGCGACGGCAGGTGCAGAAAGTGCCGACGCGGCGGCAACGCCCGTCCCTGCAATACCTGCCTTCTTGAAGAAGGTTCTGCGGTCCATATGTACTCCTCCCATTCTGGAACCGTCTGCCGTGGTGCACATAACACCCGGCTACAAGCCGGCTTCGCCGCCTGCTGCTGTTTGCTTTTTGTCAGGCGCCAAAAACCACGGTTATCAATGCATGCATGGCGGCCCAAGTCCAGCGAATGGGGGCCGTCTGCGACCAATGTCGAAGGCCCAACGAAATCACTGGACTGCCCATTGGAAAGACGCGAGAAATCTCTACATTCGCTTCCTTGGGAGCGAACGCCAACCAACGGATTTTTTCGAATGCGCACGCCACTGATCGCCGTCTCGACCGATGCAAAAGATTTCGAGAAATATACGTGGCACGCCACGCCTCAACCCTATCTCGATGCAGCCGTCGCCACTGCCGGCGTCCTGCCGGTTCTGTTGCCATCGCTCGGCGAAAAGCTCGATCTGGACAGCCTGCTGGACACCGTCGACGGCGTCCTGGTGACGGGATCGAAGTCAAACGTCTATCCCGAGCTGTACGGCGGCGAAGCCAGCGAAGAGAACGGCCCCTACGATCACGCACGCGATGCCACCACGCTTCCTCTTATCCGCAAGGCTGTTGAACGTGGCGTACCGCTGCTGGCCATCTGCCGCGGGATCCAGGAGCTGAATGTCGCGCTGGGTGGCACATTGGCGACGGAAATCCATGAACGCGAAGGCGCATTCGACCATCGCGGCCCACAGGATGCCGACCAGGACACGCGCTTCGCCATCCGACAGGCTGTAAAGGTGACGCCTGGCGGCTGTCTCGCACGCATATTCGACACGTCCGAAGTCCGCGTGAACTCAGTTCACCGTCAGGGCGTGGGTATGCCCGCTCCCCTCCTTCAGGTCGAAGCCGTAGCGGATGATGGAACGGCGGAAGCCGTTTCAGTCAAGGACGCGCCCGGCTTCGCCATCGGCGTCCAGTGGCATCCTGAATACTGGGCACACAGGGACAGCGCCTCGGCCCGCATCTTTGAAGCCTTCGGAAATGCGGTTCGCCAGCACGCGGCCAGGCGGAACAAGGCAGACATCGCCGCAGAATAATCAGTTTCCGGGGTACATGCTGAGCAGCGGTGTCTGCGGGCGCAGCGATTCATAGGCTGCACCGTCGCCCGGATAGAATTCTACCAGAGCCTCTCCGGTCGCTGAGACAAAAGCGACCGTCCCGTCTTCCCGCTCCTCCCAGATGCGCGCATCCGCAAGGCTTGGCATCAAACGGGCACAGGATCCGTCAAGATCAAGGCGCGTGTTCTCCAGCCCCGGCGAGTGGCGAACGCGGCAGATGCCGTTTAGCCCCACGCCCGTCAGGGTGAACTCTGAAACGGCCTCATCCTGGAACGCCGCTTTCGGCTCCGCCGTGGTTGCGGCCATTTCCCCCACCCGCGTATCAGAAAAATAACCGAACGCCCCGACAAGGGCGAACACCAAAGCGCCAGACGCTATCAGTTTCATAAATCGGGAGCTCCATCGCCAGCGGAATGTCTTTCCGAGAGCTTCCAATGTTCTGGTTAATCGCTTGTTAAAAAATACAACTTTAAGGCGCTATTCCACTGATGAGGAAACACCCTCGCGCTTTACATGGCCGGTTTCAGGCACTGGCGTAATCGCCTGGTTCCGCGTGAACCAGGAAACGAGATTGTCGACTACCAGATCCGCCATCGCCTGGCGGGTCACGATCGAAGCCGAGCCCACATGAGGAAGCAGCGACGCATTCTCCAAAGCAGTCAAAGCCTCTGGCACGTGGGGTTCATTCTCGAAGACATCCAGCCCCGCAGCAAAGATGGTGCCTTCTTTCAGGGCCGTGATCAGAGCCGCCTCGTCCACCGTGCTGCCACGACCGATATTGACGAACACGCCGTTCTCGCCCAGTGCCTTCAAGACGTCAGCGTTGACCGCCTTGTGCGTTTCCGCACCTCCCGGCGCTACGCAGATCAGAGTATCGACCGCTGCGGCCAGGGCTACAAGCGTATCGTGATAGGCATACGGGACGTCATCCAGTTGTCGGCGGTTATGATAGGCGATCGGCAAGCCGAAGGCGGAAAGGCGGTGGGCGATGGCACGACCGATACGCCCCATTCCGAAAATGCCGACAGTCCGTCCACGCAATGAGCCCCGTGACGACCGGTAGGCACCTTCCCGCGGCCAGCGCCCCTCACGCAGCCACGCCTCCGCCCGGGGGAACTCGCGGACGGTATTGAGCAGAAGCCCCACCGCCGTATCAGCGACCTCCTCCGTCAGAACATCGGGCGTGTTGGTGACCATGATGTCCCGCCGACCGGCATGCGCGGCATCGACTGCGTCGTAACCCACACCGAAGTTGGCGATGATCTCGAGATTGGGCAATGCATCGATAAAGGAGGCATTCACCACGGTCATCGCAGCCATCCCGCGCACCTTCGCCGCCATCTCCTTCGTTACGAGTGCCGGATCGGCCCTCTCGATCGTAAGGAGCTCGAAACGCCCATCAATGCGTTCTACTGCGTGTGGATGCAGTTTCCCCGGCACCAGAATTGCGATCTTGCTTGTTTGTGCCACTTCCATCCTCCTGATCGGGTAAGCCGGCGAAAATCCCGCAATCGAGGTTAGCGCTCGACGGGTTTTCCGGTTGACTGACGCACATGCAACTCCGGCTTGATAAGCTCCTGCGCGGGGTTCACCTCGGCCCCGTTGAGCCTGTCCAGCAGAACGCGCGCAGCCCGCCGCCCCACATCCCGCTGACCATTCCAGACCGTCGTCAGCGCCGGTGTGGCGATCGCCGCCTCCTCGAGGTCGTCATAGCCCGTAACGGAAATGTCGACGCCCGGTACGAGACCGGCCCGCGCTATTCCGTTCATCAGGCCGATCGCGACGAGATCGTTCCAGCACACCGCGGCCGTGGGCTTATCCTTGAGCGCCAGAAACGCGCCGGCAATCTCGAAACCGGCCTGCTTGGTACGCGGCCCCGGGAAACGCCACTGCGGCTTTATCTCGAGCCCCGCCTTCCCCATCGCATCGACATAGCCTTGATACCGGTCACGACCGGTCGATGTCTGGTCCGTACCGCCAATCATGGCAATGCGTGTGTGGCCAAGCGAAATCAGATGGTTGGTCGCAAGACCGGTTCCATACGCATCATCACCGCGAAAGACCGGCACCCGCGCACCTTCCACAGATCGCGCAATAAGCACTGTCGGCAAACCATTTTCCTCCACAAGACGAATGTCCTGTGGCGGCGTCCCGATAGCCGGCGACATGATCACTCCGTCAGCGCCCAGTTGAAGAAGCGTGTCGATGAAAGTGCGCTGCTTTTCGAGCTGATCGTAGTGGTTCGACAAAAGAAACGTTTGCCGGGACCGGTCAAGCTCGGTTTCGATGGAACGCAGAATCTCGGCGAAGAACGGGTTCATGATGTCATGCACGACGACCCCGATAATGCCTGAGCGCGACGTTCTCAGGCTGGCGGCGCGCCGATTGTAGATATACCCGATCTCGCGCGCATGCTCCTTGATCCGCTGGCGCGTGGCATCCGCCACGAGCGGACTGTCACGCAACGCCAGAGAAACAGTGGCCGTGGAGACGCCAAGCGCCTCTGCGATGGTGGAAAGCTTTATCTTCTGCGCCAGCCTGAATTCCCCCACATGCGGATGGCCTTCAACATCAGTCACGACGCGATCCGCGATCGTTCCGCCTGCTCGAAATAAGACAGACCCGCGAACACGCCCTGCCTAAACTGTTTAAAGACCTGATTACGCCACGGATGACTGCAAGGTCAATCAGGATGCACGTCCGCAGCGTCCCGTTCTGGCAAAATCAGGTCGGTTTTGTGGGATTCCAGACTGGGAGATCAGGGGCTACGCATCGACGTCGACATTTTCATCATCGTCGACATCCTCGAAACTTGTACCGTTCAGATTTGCTTCGACTTTTGAGAGAAGCCGCGTCAGTATCTGTCGCTCTTTCTTGTCGAACCCCTTGAGCGCGATTTTCTCTGTCTTGCGTACGGACTTCTCAATAGAGCGAATAGCCTGCTCGCCTTCCTGGGTTAAGAAGACATAGGCCCGGCGCCCGTCTTCCTCCGATAATCGCTTTTCAAGAAAGCCCTGATTCATCAGACGATTGATGGTCTTTGTGATTGTTGGTGGTCGTACTCCCAGAAGATTGGCGAGTTGACTGGGCGTCTGCCCGTTCTCCACCGATAACGCCAGCATCAACTTGTCTTGCCCCGCATAAAGCCCATACTCCAAAAGCCGTTCGGCCAGAGCGGTACGTGAAAGCCGAGCGGCCGACTGTAATAAGCCAATTGTCGCGCCCTTTGCAGCTTTGGCCATACAAACTCCCCTTTAGACATCCTTAACGATGAGATAGAACGCCCCGTACACAAAATAGCTCTAACGATTCCCATTGCAACCATAGATTGCTCTTGTTTAGACAAATAATTATCCACTACTTTTGGATAAGAGTTTTGCCAGATAAGTGTCTTGATACATCGCGGGGCAGGCTGTGAATACACAAGATAACACCCACACAATCGCAGAGAAGATCGCGGTCTTGCCAATCGGGGCTACAGAGCAGCATGGCCCTCATCTATCCCCGGATACCGACTGGATCATCGCGCAAGGTATTGTAGAAGCAGTCAAAAAAGCTGTTCCAGAGTATCTCGACATCGTTTTTCTTCCTGTCGAGAAGATCGGCTATTCGGTCGAACACTCCGATTCTCCGTCAACCCGAAGCATGACATTCGAAGAAGCGGCAAACCGGTGGATCGACATCGGAGCCTCACAGTACAGAGCCGGCTTGCGGAAGCTGGTGATACTGAACGCTCATGGCGGGAATTCGCCCCTGCTCACCATTGTGACGACGGAATTGCGTGTGCGATTCGGCATGCTTGCTGCCGCCACAAGCTGGACCCGTTTCGGCTATCCGAAAGACCTGGTTTCCGATAGTGAGCGTGCTCTTGGGATTCACGGCGGCTTTATCGAAACGTCGGTCATGCTTGCGTTGCGTCCAGACCTTGTGGACATGCAGAAAGCCGCGGATTTCAAGTCGGCTCAAGAGGACTTTCAACACAGCTTCAAACATCTGCGTGCATACGGTCCGCACGCTTTTGGATGGATGATGCGGGACCTCGCGCAAGAAGGCGTCACGGGGAACGCGTCTGCGGCGAGTGCGGAGGCGGGGCACCGTATCATCGCCCACAGCGTGACTGGCTTCCTCGAACTGCTCGAGGACGTCCACCGGTTCGATCTTGGCCATTTCAATCACTGACCGTGCAATCGACGCAGCTCCGTCTTATATAGTCGAAAAACCATTCTAGTTTTGCGAGAAATCATGTCCGACGTGCAGACTGAGACACCCAGCGAAGCCGAAGCGAAACAGATCCCCGTTACGGTGCTGACCGGCTATCTGGGTTCAGGCAAGACGACCCTTCTGAACCGCATCCTCACGGAAGATCACGGCAAACGCTATGCGGTGATCGTCAACGAGTTTGGCGAGATTGGCATCGACAACGACCTGATTGTCGAATCCGACGAAGAAATCTACGAAATGAACAATGGCTGCGTGTGCTGCACGGTGCGCGGCGACCTGGTGCGCGTGGTCGAGGGACTGACACGCCGCACGGGCCGCTTTGATGCCATCGTGGTGGAAACTACGGGGCTGGCCGATCCTGCCCCTGTTGCACAGACCTTTTTCATGGATGACGATGTGCGCACCAAGACGCGGCTCGATGCCGTTGTGGCACTGGTCGATGCCAAGCATTTACCGCTGCGCCTCAAGGATTCCAACGAGGCCGAAGACCAGATCGCCTTTGCAGATGTGGTGATCGTCAACAAGACCGATCTGGTGACATCTGAAGAACTGGCCGCTGTGGAAGCAACGATCCGCGCGATTAATCCGATGGCCCGCATTCACCGCGCCGAGCGCGCCGGCGTATCGCTTTCGGAGGTGCTTGATCGCGGCGCCTTCGACCTGAAGCGCGTGCTCGACAATGACCCGCACTTCCTCGATCATGATCATCCCGATCATGTATGCGGCCCCGACTGCGATCACGATCACCACCACCATGATCATGATCACGGGCACCATCACCACCATCACGGCGAAGCATCGCCCATTCATGATGCTGGCGTGAAGTCGCTCTCCCTGCGTGCGGGCGAGATGGACCCCAAGAAATTCCTTCCCTGGCTCGAGAAAACCACGCAGGTCGACGGGCCAAACATTCTGCGGCTGAAGGGCATCATCGCTTTTGCGGATGACCCCGACCGTTTCGTGGTGCAGGGCGTGCATATGATCGTCGAAGGCGATCACCAGCGCCCGTGGCGGGCTGACGAGAAACGCGAGACGCGTCTCGTCTTTATCGGTCGCGATCTGGACACCGAGCGCCTGCAACGCACTTTCGAAGCCTGCCAGGCCTGAAGCATGCCGACAGTCGCACCGCTTGATCTCGACAGCCATTGCATAGCCACTGCGTGGTTGAACGACACACCGCATTTTGCGTTGGCCGATGGCGTTGTGCATCGTCTCGACAATGGTCACAAATGGACGGAGGTTCACGATGGGCTTCTATCTGCCTGCTTTGATCCCGACCACGCACGCCTCATCACCGGCGGTGAAGATGGACGGGTAACAGCGCTTACAACAGACGGCACGGTCGAAACGCTGGCCGAAATCGGGCGCAAATGGGTGACCAGCGTGGCAAGTGGCACGCAGGGAGCGGTCGGTTTCGCGGTTGGGCGCAATGCATATGTACGCTTTGCCGATGGCCGGCAGCGCGAGTTTCAGCACCCTCGCTCGGTGGAGGGTATCGCCTTCGCGCCGAAGGGGATGCGGCTCGCCATCGCCCGCTACAATGGCGCAACGCTGCATTTTCCCGCGACCGACGGCAAACCGACAGAGCTGGAATGGGCGGGTGCTCACACGGGCATCACCTTCTCGCCCGACGGAAAGTTTCTCGTCACCACCATGCAGGAAAATGCCCTGCATGGCTGGAAACTTGCTGACGGAAAGCACATGCGCATGGCCGGCTACCCGGCCAAGGTCAAGAGCTTCTCGTGGAGCGCGAAGGGCAAATGGCTTGCTACCTCCGGCGCGTCTGCCGCCATTGTCTGGCCTTTCCAGGCCAAGGACGGCCCGATGGGCAAGGCACCGCTGGAGCTTGGCACACGTGGTGACACGATGGTGACGCAGGTTTGCTGCCATCCGACCGAGGAAATTGTCGCCATCGGCTATGCCGACGGCATGATTCTCGCCGGACGCTTCGCGGACCAGAAAGAAGTTCTTCTACGCCGCCAGGGCAAGGGCGCCATCACGGCCATGGCCTGGGACGGAGAAGGCCGCCGCCTGGCCTTTGGCTCGGAGAGCGGCGAAAGCGGCGTGGTGGACATTGCCAGCTGAACCTGCCGCCTGATTTTCACTCTTCACTTGCAGAGAAAATCACGTCCTATAGCCTTCGTGGTCGAACGACATCGAAATGGAGCAGACGGTGGATAGCAGGCGAACAGCACAGGAGACGCCTGCCCGGCTTGAGCTCACTACAGCAACCTATCGCCATCTTCTCAAAACGGCGCACCGCCACGCATCGCACCTCATCGAAGCAGAAGACCTTCTGCATGAAACGCTGATCGCCGCGCTGACTGCAGGCAACCGTCCGGGCATTGTGAGCCGCGCCTGGCTTCAGGGCGTGATGCGGAACGTGGCAGCGACGAAACGGCGCTCCGCTAATCGCCGATCAAGCCGGGAAAACACCGCAAGCCTTTTCGAGCAGGCGGACGACAGTGATATTCCGGCAGCATTTCTCGCCGACCTGCCAAAGAGCCAGCGGATCGTGGCTCTCCTCGCTCTCGGTGGTCATACACGCAGCGAAATCCGGTATCTTCTTCGCATTTCAGATGCAAGCCTGCGTCAACGCATTGCCGGCCTGCGCCAGCGTTGGCGCGATGCTGCCCCCAATGCCACTCCCCTTCCTGGAAAACTTCTGTCGGGCGCGCTCGCCTTCGGCGCGATCCGGCAGAGCCTTCGTCCGCTGGCCGGCCGCAGCCATACGTTCCTCGCGAGCCATGATCCGGACGGAAATCTTTTTGCGATAAGTTTTTCTGCTCCCAAGGCTCACAAATCGGGTTCCGGCGGCAATTAGGAAGCAGAGCCACCAATGGTAACATCAGGAGACAGACATGCTTTCCAACGTCCGCATCGGCAACATCTGCTACTACGTCAGCGACATTGACCGCACGGAGGCGTTTTATCGCGATGTGATCGGGCTGAATGTCGAAAGGATGGAAGGAGACGAGGAGACGGGCGACTGGCTGCTGGCCAGCATCGAAAACAATATCGAACTCATCTTCTTCAAGATGGACTCCCGCCCCGGAAACACGCCCATCGTGGTGTTCGATCTTTCTGAAGGTGGCATTGACGGGGTTGTGGAGGGCCTGGCGGAAAAAGGCGCAACCATCGTTACGCCCGTCAGTCATGCTCCCGGTGGCTGGTCGGCGGAATTTGCCGATCCGGATGGCCACGTCATGTCCGTTTATCAGTCGGAAGAGCGTCCGCGCCGACTTGCATAAGGGTTATTGCACCAGCACTGCCCGCAGATCATTGACATTCGTGCCGGTCGGCCCCGGCACGAAAAGGTCGCCCAGGGCATCAAACGCGCCCCAGGCGTCATGCGCAGCGAGCAGCGCCTTCGGGTCGTGGCCGGCGGAGCGCAGCCGCGCGGCGGAGCGGTGATCGGCAAAGGCGCCGGCATTCTCCTCCGACCCATCGATACCGTCCGTATCGGCAGCGAACGCCGAGATGCCGGACACGCCCTCGATGCGGAGCGCAAGCGCCAGAAGGAATTCGGTGTTGCGTCCACCGCGCCCGCCGCTCTGGCGTATCGTCACCGTGGTTTCGCCGCCCGAAAGCAGCACGACCGGCTTTCTGAACGGCCGGTCGCGCAGTGCGATTTCGCGGGCAATCGCGGCATGAACTCCGCCCACTTCACGCGCCTCACCTTCAATGGCATCGGAGAGAATAACGGCAGGCACACCCTGTGCTTCGGCAGCGGCCGATGCCGCCTCCAGCGAGCGCGCGGCGGAGGCGATGACGTGAACCTCATGGCCTGAAAAACGTGGATCATCCGGCTTTGGTGCGTCCGCCGCAGGTGATGCGAGATGCTGCATCACCGCATCGGGCATCTGGATGTCAAAAGCTCTGATCACGGCAAGCGCGTCTGTACGGCTTGCTGTATCCGGCACTGTTGGGCCAGAAGAGACAAGCGCCGGATCGTCACCGGGAATATCAGACACGATCAGCGAAACGACGCGGGCGGGGTGGGCCGCAGCGGCCAGCCTGCCGCCCTTGATCGCGGAAATGTGCTTGCGCACCGTGTTCATGGCCGAGATCGGCGCGCCGGACGCCAGAAGCGCCTCGTTGACGGCGATCTCGTCAGCAAACGTCAAGCGGCCCGCCGGCGCGGGCAACAGGGCCGAGCCTCCTCCACAGATCAGGGCAATTACAAGATCATCAGCACCAAGCCCGGACACTCTGTCCAGAAGGCGCTGCGCACCGGAAAGGCCGGCCTCATCCGGCACCGGATGCGCCGCCTCCAGCACCTCGATCATGCGGGTGGGTGCGCCATAGCCATAACGGGTGACGACAGTGCCTTCCAGAGGCCCGTCCCAGGCCTCTTCGAGCGCCGCCGCCATTTGCGCCGCGCCCTTGCCTGCACCGACAACGATGGTGCGGCCTTTCGGCTTCGGCGGAAGGAACTTACGAATGGTCCTGGAGGGGTCTGCGGCAGAAACCGCTGCCTCGAACAGCGTTGTGAAAAGTGCTTTCGGATCGATGCCACAATTCAAATGCGCCCCCTAATTCACAAGGCGCTCTTGGCCGCCTCTCCTGCAACATAAGTTTCCACGATGGCGCGGTCATCGGCAAGCGTCTGGAGCAGGAAAAGCTCCTCCGCCAATGTTTCCACACGCTCCATGCGCAGCGCCATGACGGGCGTCGCGCGCGCGTTCAAAACCACGATATCGGCGTCCGATCCCGGTTCCAGCGTGCCCACGCGCTCCGAAAGGGATAGTGCTTCGGCATTGCCGCGCGTGATCTGCCAGAAGGAGGCCAGCGGATTGAGTTTCTGGCCATTGAGCGCGATGACCTTGTAGCCCTCATCCATGGTGCGGAGCATGGAGTAATTGGTGCCGCCGCCCACATCCGTCGCCGAGGCCAGCCGCAGCGGCTTCTCGCGTTTGCGATAGCGCTGATAGTCGAACAGGCCGGAGCCGAGGAAAAGGTTTGAGGTGGGGCAGAACACGGCGACAGAGCCCGTGTCCGACAACACATCCGCTTCGCGCTCGGAAAGATGAATGCAATGGCCGAAAAGCGCCTTGGGGCCAAGCAGGCCGTAATGCTCGTATATGCCGGTATAGTCCGGCGCATCGGGATAGAGCTTAAGCGTGAAGGCGATCTCGTCGTGATTTTCGGAAAGATGCGTCTGCATGTGCAGGTCGGGAAACTCTTGCATTAGCGCCGACGCCATCTCCATCTGCTCGGGGCTGGAGGTGATGGCGAAGCGCGGCGTGATGGCATAGTTGAGCCGGCCCCTGCCGTGCCAGTCGCCGATTAGCGCCTTCGTGTCGTCATAGGACGACTGCGGTGTGTCCGTGAGCGCTTCCGGCGCGTTGCGGTCCATCATCACCTTGCCACCCACAACGCACATGTTGCGCGCCAGCGCCTCGCTGAAAAACGCCTCCGCGCTTTCCCTGTGAACGGAACAATAGGCGGCAACCGTAGTCGTGCCGTTGCGCACCAGCTCGTCGAAAAAGAGCCGGGCGATGCGGCGGCCATGCTGGATGTTGGAGAACTTCGTTTCCTCTGGAAACGTGTAATTGTTCAGCCAGTCCAGAAGCTCGGCGCCGTAACTCGCAATCACCTGCATCTGCGGGAAATGCGCATGGGCATCGATGAAGCCCGGCAGGATGAGGTGCGGGCGATGATCCACCACCGCGTGCCCCGCTTCGGCGCCTGCTGCGACCTCGGCAAAGCTGCCGGATGCGAGGATAACGCCATCTTCGACCAGAACCGCGCCATCCTCTTCAAAGAGATAGGCGTCGTGGTCGTCGATGCTCCGAGGCTCGGCCTTGAAGGACAGAAGCCGTCCGCGGATGAGTTTCTGTGCCATGTGCTAGCGCGCCTCTTCGAACCAGGTAACGATCAGCCGCCGCTCCTCTGGCGTGATGCCCGAGACATTGCCGGGCGGCATGGCGTGGCTGCGGCCCGCCTGCAGATAGATTTCGCGCGCATGCCCGGCAATGGAGGCATCCGTGTCGAGCACAACGTTTTTTGGCGGAAAAGAAACGCCCTCATAGCCCGGCACGGCAGCATGGCACATGGCGCAGCGCCCCATGACCGTGTCACGGACCGCCGGAAAATGCGCCGAGGTCACGAAGGTCTGCCCCGTCGTCGAAAGCTTCGGCTCGCCAGTCAGCACCTGCGGTACGGTGGAAAGCCACATGATGATGATGAAGAGAACACCGGCCAGCCCCCAGGTCCAGTGCGGGGTACCCTTGCGAGCATGCACCGTGTTGAAATAGTGGCGGATCAGCACACCTATGATGAAGATAAGCGATGCGATGGCCCAGTTGAACTGTGTGCCGAACGCCAGCGGATAGTGGTTCGACAGCATCAGGAAGACGACGGGGAGCGTCAGGTAATTGTTGTGTAGCGAGCGCTGCTTGGCCTGCAGGCCAAGCTTCGGGTCGGGCGTGCGTCCTGCCTTCAGATCGGCCACCACGATCTTCTGGTTGGGGATGATGATCAGGAAGACATTCGCCGTCATGATCGTCGCGGTGAAAGCGCCCAGATGCAGGAAGGCCGCGCGACCGGTGAAGAGCTGCGTATAGCCCCATGCCATCACCACAAGGATCACATAGAGAACCAGCATCAGCGCCGTGTCGTTTTTTCCGAGCGGCGATTTGCACAGAAGGTCGTAGAGCAGCCAGCCCAGGCCGATGGAGGCGAGCGAGATGAGGATACCGCCCCAGGCGGGCACATCGAGCACGTTGCGGTCGATGAGATAGAGATCCGCCCCCGCATAATAAACAATGGCCAGAAGCGCGAAGCCGGAAAGCCAGGTGGAGTAGGATTCCCACTTGAACCAGGTCAGGTGCTCCGGCATCGAAGCCGGTGCGACCATGTATTTCTGGATATGGTAGAAACCGCCGCCATGGACCTGCCATTCCTCGCCGTGGACGCCCTCGGGCAGGCCCGGCCGTTTCACCAGCCCCAGATCGAGCGCGATGAAATAGAAGGATGAGCCAATCCAGGCGATGGCCGTGACCACGTGCAGCCAGCGCACGCCAAAAGACAGCCAGTCCCACAAAACCGCGTATTCGTTCATGCCAGCTTCCTCAACTCCACCGGGCGCAGGGTGACGGAACCCGATATAAACGGAAAGCGGATAAGATCACGATGACTTTCAAAAAATTTTGGAAAATAATGCGCGCGAAACTTCTGGGGGCAGTGCATGGCCTATCTCGACAACATCGCCGTTTTTGTCCGCGTCGTGGAACTCGGCAATCTGTCTTCTGCGGGCCGCGACATGCGGCTTTCTCCGGCCGTTGCCTCGAACCGGGTGAAAGAGCTCGAAAAGCACCTCGGCGTGCGGCTCTTCAACCGCACCACGCGCCAGCTCACCCCCACCGAGCAGGGGCGCGTTTTCTATGAAGGCGCGCGAAAGGTTCTGGAAGCAGTGGCAGAAGCCGAAGCCTCGGTGGCCGATCTTTCCGGCCAGCCGCGCGGCACGATCCGCGTTACCGCGCCGCTTGGCATCGGCAAGCGGCTGATCGCCAGTGGAATCCCTGAGTTCCGTGACAGATATCCGGAGATCGAGGTTCGTTTGCGGCTGTCAGACCACGAAGTGGACATGATGCGCGAAGGCATCGACGTTGCTTTCAAGCTTGGAATTCTCGAGAATTCCTCGTTCCGCATGCGCGGCATCATGGATTGCGAGCGCGTTCTGGCGGCAGCGCCTGATTATCTGAAACGGCGCAGCGAACCGAAGACACCCGAAGCGCTGATCGATGATCGTCACGATTGCCTGATGCTGCGCTTCCCCGGCGCGCGCGAACATTTCTGGATGCTGCAAACACCCGAGGGCGCACGGAAATTCGAGGTGAGCGGCCCGTTCGATTCCGACGATGGCGACGTCATCACCGACTGGGCGCTTGCCGGGCGTGGCATCATCAACAAGCCCCGCTTCGAGATCGAGCCATTTCTGCGCGATGGAAGGCTTAAGGTGGTCCTGCCCCAGACCCCGCCTGTGCCGGTAAAACTTGCCGCGCTCTACCCGCACAAGAAGTTTCAGGACCCGAAAGTGCGGTTGCTGGTGGATTTCATGGCAAGCCGCTGCCAGAAGATGATCGGCGAGACCCTGTCGGAGCAATAATGGTCAGCCTGCACGCAGGCTTTCGAGGCCGCGCTGAACAAGCTCGCGCATGAGGCGCTGATAGGGAACGCCGCGCTTCTCCGCCTCAGCCTTCACCGCATCAAGTTGGCTTTGCGGCATGCGCATATTCACCCTCGCCGCCTTGTTCTCGAACTCGAACCCGGCGGATTTGAATGCACCAAAATCCAGATCGGAAAGATCCTGATCGAGGAAGTCTTCCGCATCCTTATCGGTTTTCAGTTTGGGAACGCTGCGTTTCATAGCGTTTCACCTCCTTGGCATGCATGTAGCGCGCTGTGATGGGACGAATAAGACGCTTCCCGTCAACCGTGCGAAAGGTCACGCCTATGAACATGGGGCGGCCCTGCCGGTTGCGTCCTATGACGATGTAGCGGTCTTCCGGCCCGGAATGTGCCGGGTCCGGCGCAATCAACGGGTCATGAAGAAGCGCATGTTCGATCTCATTCTTCGAGACACCGTGCTTTGCGCATTTCGGCCAGTTTCCGGCATCCCAGTCAAAGCCCGCGATCTTCATTCATGAAGTATGTAAGTTTGTACACACAAATGTCAATATGAATGCAAAGCCACCAGTATCTCCGCAGCCGCCACCGCCGCGATGACGGCGGGGCGTTTGTCGTGGACGGCGTTCCCGCCAATGGGGGTGGTGAGCTGTGCGAAACGGCGTTCATCGCCGCCATTCTTCAGATACCAGCTCTTGAAGGTCGCGCGCTTGGTCTTTGAGCCAATCATGCCGACATAGGCCGCATCATCACGTGCGAGCGCCTCGGCAACCAGCAGGAAATCGAGCGCATGATCGTGGGTCAGGATCACGAAGGCCGTCCCGGCGGGAGCTTCACGCACCGCCTCTTCCGGCAGGGCCGTAAGGCGCGTCTCCACATCATCCGGAAAACCCTCAAGCGCCTCCCGACGGGTTTCGACCACCAGAACACGCACGGGCAGCGGGGTCAGCGCTGCCGCCAGCGCATGGCCGACATGGCCACCGCCAAACAGGATCACCTGCGGGAAGGCGCTTGCCTCTTCGCCAGCGCGCTTCACGAGCGCCCCGCGCTCCGCCTGATCAAGAAGGCGAATGTCGAGCGCCACCCGACCGCCGCAACACTGGCCGATTTCGGGCCCGAGCGGTATGTTGAGGGTTCCGTTGACAAGACTGTCCACGATAAGTTCGCGCGCTTTGGCGATCGCCAGAAACTCGAGCTGGCCGCCACCGATGGTTCCGAAAATCGCCGCCGGCGAAACCAGCATCCACGCGCCCTCTTCACGCGGGGTCGAGCCCTTCGCCTCGCGTACCTCGACAAGCGCGACGGAAGGCGAGGCTTGCAGGAAGGTTTTCAGACCGGAGGTCGAATCGGCCATATCGATCAGCGTGCGCCTTCCGCCCGGACCCGCTCCACCGCCATCAGCACACGCTCGGGCGTGGCCGGCGCATCGAGACGCGGGCAGACCTTGTGATCGGCAACGCTCGCCACCGCATCGGACAGCGCATGAAGCACACACATGGCGAGCATGAAAGGCGGCTCGCCCACGGCCTTGGAGCGATGCACCGTCGGTTCGGCGTTTTCCGCCCAGTCGGCAAGCGCCACGTTGAACACCTTTGGCCGGTCGGAAGCGAGCGGGATCTTGTAGGTGGAAGGCGCATGGGTTCTAAGCCGCCCCTTGCCGTCCCAGACCAGTTCTTCCGTCGTCAGCCAGCCCATGCCCTGAATGAAGCCGCCCTCGATCTGGCCAATGTCGATGGCGCGATTCAGCGAACGCCCCGTTTCGTGCAGGATGTCGACGCGCTCGACCATGTATTCGCCGGTCAGCGTGTCGATGGAAACCTCGGCACAGGCGGCGCCATAGGCGAAATAGTAGAATGGCCGCCCCTCTCCCTTGTCGCGATCCCAGTGGATTTTCGGCGTCTTGTAGAAACCGGCGGCCGAAAGCTGGATGCGGGCCATATAGGCCTCGCGGATAAGCTCGGCGAAAGGGATTTCCTGATTGCCTATGCGTACACGACCCGGCAGGAACACGATCTGGTCTTTCGGCACGTCATGGGCTTCGGACGCGAAGTCGATCAGCCGGTTCTTGATCTGGCGTGCGGCATCCTGCGCGGCCATGCCGTTCAGATCGGAACCCGAGGAGGCCGCCGTGGCGGAGGTATTGGGCACCTTGCCGGTGGTCGTGGCCGTGATCTTCACCTGATCGATATCGATCTGGAACTCTTCGGCCACCACCTGCGCCACCTTGGTGTAGAGCCCCTGCCCCATCTCGGTGCCGCCGTGGTTCAGATGCACGGACCCATCCGTGTAGACATGCACCAGCGCCCCGGCCTGGTTAAAATGCGTGGCCGTGAAGGAGATGCCGAATTTCACCGGTGTCAGCGCAAGACCGCGCTTGATGACCGGGCTTTTCGCGTTGAAGGCCGCGATTTCGCGTCGGCGCGCGGCATAATCGCTGCTCTCCTCCAGCTCGGCGATGACCCGTTCGGCGACATTGTCCTCCACCGTCTGGTGATAGGGCGTGACGTTGCGGTCGTCGGTGCCGTAAAGATTTTTCTTGCGGATTTCGAGCGGGTCTTTGCCCAGCGCAAAGGCCACCTCATCGATGATGCGTTCCGCGCCCACCATGCCCTGCGGCCCACCGAAACCGCGAAACGCGGTGTTGGACACGGTGTTGGTGTAGAGCGGGCGCGAGACGGCGCGCGCGGCGGGGTAGAAATAGGTATTGTCGCAGTGAAACAGCGCCCGGTCGGTCACCGGACCGGAGAGATCGGCCGCATAGCCGCAGCGCGCAGCATAAGTGAAATCGACGCCGAGAATGGCACCTTCATCATCGAAACCGACCTCGTAGTCGATCAGGAAATCGTGGCGCTTGCCAGTCGCCGTCATGTCGTCGTCGCGGTCCGGACGCAGCTTGACGGGACGGTTGAGCTTCTTGGCCGCGATGGCCGAGACAACGGCAAAGAGATTTGCCTGCGTTTCCTTGCCGCCGAACCCGCCACCCATGCGCCGCACCTCGATGGTGACGGCATGGGAAGAAACGCCCAGCGCATGCGCCACCATGTGCTGCACCTCGCTCGGGTGCTGGGTGGAGGAAAAAACGGTCACGTCGCCATCCTCACCCGGCATGGCGAAGGCGATTTGCCCTTCCAGATAAAAATGGTCCTGCCCGCCAACCCGCATCTGCCCCTTGATGGAATGCGGGGCGGTGGCGATAGCCGCGGCACTGTCGCCGCGCTCAAGTTTCAGCGGCGCGGTGACAAGCCGCGCATCGGCGCCCGCATCGGCAATGTCGATCAGCGCCGGTTCTTCTGAATAGTCGATCTTCGCCAGACGGCATGCGCGGCGGGCGGCTTCGCGCGTTTCGGCAATCACGGCAAAGATCGGCTGGCCGAAGAACTGCACCCTTTCGTTCGTAAAAATGGGTTCGTCGTGCAACCCGGTGGGGCTGATGTCGTTTTCGCCGGGAATGTCGTCCGCCGTCAGAACGGCGACCACACCGGGCGCAGCACGCACCTTCGAGAGGTCCATGCTCGTGATCGTGCCATGCGCGACCTCGGAAAGACCGAGACAGGCATGCAGCGTGCCCGCCGGTTCGGGCATGTCGTCGATATAGACGGCTTCGCCGCTGACATGCTTGTGCGCGGAATCGTGTTTTTGATCACTGGCGACACCACCGGCGATCCTCGCCTTTCCGGGATCAAGCGTTTCGTGCCGTGTCATGATCAGGCCGCCTCATATCTGGAGAGGTTTGCCGGGTTGCCCATGCTTTCAACGTAGAAGCGGCGCAGCAGGTTCTTCGCCGCCATCATGCGATAGTCGGCGGAGGCACGCATGTCGCTGATCGGCTGGAAATCTTTCTCATAGGCCGAAAGTGCTGCCTCGACCGTTTCCTCAGTCCACGCCTTTCCGACAAGCGCTGCCTCGACGGCTTTTGCGCGTTTCGGCGTCGCAGCCATGCCGCCATAGGCGATGCGGGCGGCCTCAACCCGGCCATCGGCGATCGTGAGATCGAACGCGCCGAGAACCGCCGTGATGTCTTCATCCCGACGCTTGGAAATTTTCCACACCGCGAAACGGGAGGCCGCATCGGGCACCGGCACATGCACCGCCTCGACGAATTCGCCGGGCGCACGATTCTGTTTGCCATAGTCGATGAAGAAATCTTCCAGCGGAATGGTGCGGCGCGCGCTGCCCTTGCGCAGCGTAAGGGTTGCGCCAAGGGCGATCAGCGGAGGAGGCGTGTCGCCGATGGGCGAGCCATTGGCGATGTTGCCGCCAATCGTACCCATATTGCGCACCTGCTCGCCGCCAATGCGGTCGATCAGTGCGCCCAGCGCGGGAATGCGTTTCGCCAGAAATGAGAATGCATCGGAATAGCTGACGCCAGCGCCAATGTGGATCGCGCCATTTTCTTCGTGGCTATCGCGCAATTCATCGAGCCCCCCGATGAACACCACAGGCGCGATCTCGCGCATGAACTTCGTGACCCACAACCCCACATCCGTGGCACCGGCGACGACAGTGGCGTCGGGCTCGCTTTCGAGAATCGTGGCGAAATCGTCGACATCGGTCGGGATGACCAGGCGGTCCCTGCCGGAACCGATCTCCACCCTCGCCCCATCCTTCATCTGATTGAGCGCGGCGATGACCGCAGCGCGTTCCGTGGCCAGCGGATCCGATACCGCATCACCATAGGTGGAGACCGACAAAGCGGCGCGCACAATGGGTTCGTAACCCGTACAGCGGCAGAGATTGCCCTGCAGAGCCTTTTCGACGGCTCTCTCGGAAGGTTTCGGCTCGCGCATCCAGAGCGCATAGAGCGACATGACGAAGCCCGGCGTGCAGAAACCGCATTGCGAACCGTGATGGTCGACAAGTGCCTGCTGCACCGGGTGCAGGCTGCCATCGGCGCGCTTCAGATGCTCCACAGTCACCACGTGACAGGCATCGAGCGAACCCAGAAAGCGGATGCAGGCATTGACGCTCTCATAGACGAGTTCGCCCTTGCGCAACCGCCCGACAAGAATGGTACAGGCACCGCAATCGCCTTCCGCGCAGCCTTCCTTTGTGCCCGTCAGACGCTGCCGCAGGCGCAGATAATCGAGCAGGGTTTCGTCCGGGCGGACATTGCCCAGCGCCACCGGCGTGCCGTTCAACAGAAAGCGGATTTCAGAACGCGCTTTCATCAGCTTCCCCTGTAGGTGGAGTAGCCATAGGGCGAGAGAAGCAAGGGCACGTGATAATGCGCGTGCTCGGCCATGCCGAAGCGGATCGGAACCTGATCGAGAAAGGCCGGGGCCGGCAGATCGGCACCCTGTGCCCGCAGATAGGCGCCAGCCTCGAACACCAGTTCATAGAAACCGGTGCGAAACGCCTTTCCGGCAAGCAGCGGCGCATCGCAGCGGCCATCGCTGTTGGTCGTGACGGTTTTCACATGAACTCTCGCCTCGCCCTCCAGACGATAAAGCGCGATCTCCAGCCCTCCTGCCGGATTGCCGCTGGCCGTGTCCAGCACATGGGTCGTCAGACGACCCTCACCCGCATTGCTCATGCGGCCTCCCTTCACATTCGATCAAGCCACTTGCCCGTCGACCTCTTGATTGTGGGGCAAATTCATTGCGAGCATAAGAGGACGCGCGAAGGAAGAACAACAAAACTCTTTCAAATTTTTCAGGAAAGTCCCTTCCTCATTTCATCTATTATCCTTGCCAATAGCGAATTTCGGACAGATTGCATGACCCGTTACCTCAGAAACATGATCGGCTATGGCCAGACCCCACCCAGTGCCGACTGGCCCGGCAGTGCCAGGGTCGCCGTGCAGTTCGTCGTCAATTACGAGGAAGGCGGAGAAAACTGCATTCTGCATGGCGACGAGGCTTCGGAAGCCTTTCTTTCGGAAGTGGTGGGCGCGGCCCCCTGGCCCGGCATGCGCCACTGGAATATGGAATCGATTTATGAGTATGGCGCGCGGTCCGGCTTTTGGCGGCTTCACCGCATGTTCACGGCAGCCGGTGTGCCCGTCACGGTTTTCGGTGTCGCTTCGGCGCTTGCCCGCAGCCCGGGACAGGTGGAAGCGATGCAGGAGGCCGGCTGGGAAATCGCCTCGCACGGTCTGAAATGGATCGACTACCGCGCTCACACGGAAAAAAGCGAGCGGGACGACCTTCTGGAGGCAATCCGGCTGCACACCGAAGTGGTAGGCGAGCGCCCGCGCGGCCTCTACCTCGGCCGCACCTCGGTCAACTCGGTGAAACTGGCCATCGAGGAAGGCGGGTTCGACTGGATTTCCGACACCTATGACGACGACCTGCCCTACTGGATCGACCATGATGGACAGGGGCACGGCACGCGGCCGCAGCTGGTCATTCCCTATACGCTCGACGCAAACGACATGCGCTTTGCCACGGCGCAGGGCTTCAACTCGGGCGATCAGTTTTTCAGCTATCTGAAAGACGCCTTCGACACGCTTTATGCCGAGGGGGAAGCAGGCCGGCCGGGCATGATGAGCATCGGCCTTCATTGCCGGCTCGCAGGCAGGCCGGGACGCGCCGCGGCCCTTCAGCGCTTCATAGACTATGTGAAAAGCCACGACCATGTGTGGCTGGCGACACGGGGCGAGATCGCCCGGTACTGGCGCGAAAAGCACCCATATGAAGCGCCGGCCCTGCGCCCGAGCCGCATGAGCGAACCGGAATTCATCGAACGGTTCGGCAGCATCTACGAACACTCACCGTGGATCGCCGAGCGCGCGGCCAAGCTGGAGCTCGGCCCTGCGCATGACACGGCTGGCGGCCTTGCCAATGCTCTGGCACGTGTCTTCCGCTCGGCCAGCGCAGACGAACGCCTTGGCGTTCTAAGGGCCCACCCAGACCTGGCCGGAAAACTGGCGGCGGCCAAAAGGCTGACCCAAGAATCGAGCCGGGAGCAGGCCTCAGCCGGGCTCGATGCGCTGACCGACAGCGAACGCGCGCGCTTCACCGAGCTCAACACCGCCTATACGGAGAAATTCGGCTTTCCCTTCATCATTGCCGTCAAGGACAACACCAGGGACAGTATATTGAGGGCGTTCGAGGCCCGGCTTGAAAACAGCCGCGACGAGGAGTTCGCCACTGCCTGTCGGCAGGTGGAGCGGATCGCCCGGCTGCGGCTCAACGACATCCTTCCCGCGTGAGATCAGGACAAAGAAGATGAGCGCCCGCACCTACTACGCACCGCATGGCGGGCACCCGCCGCAGACCCAGCTCCTGACAGATCGCGCGGTTCTGACCGACGCCTATGCACTGATACCCAAGGGCGTCATGCAGGACATCGTCACAAGCCTGCTGCCGTTCTGGGAGAAGACGCGCTGCTGGATCATCGCGCGGCCGCTCTCCGGTTTTGCCGAGACGTTTTCACAATACATCATGGAAGTGGAACCAGGCGGCGGCAGCGACCGGGCGGAACTCGATGAGACCGCGGAAGGCGTGCTTTTTATCGTCGAGGGCGAGCTGACCGTCGAGATCGCCGGCGAAACGCACAAGATGACGCCCGGCGGCTACGCCTATCTGCCGCCATCGAGTGGCTGGACCGCTCACAACCGGGGAAATGCACCCGCGCGCTTTCACTGGATCCGCAAGGCCTATGAGCCTGTCGCCGGTCTCGACGCGCCTGATCCGCTATTTCTGAATGAAGCCGATATCGCGCCCTCTCCCATGCCGGGAACGGATGGGAAATGGGCAACGACACGCTTTGTCGATCCGGCCGATCTGCGCCACGACATGCATGTAACCATCGTCACGCTGGAGCCGGGCGCGGTGATCCCCTTCGCCGAAACGCATGTCATGGAACACGGTCTCTATGTGCTGGAAGGCAAGGCCGTCTACCGGCTCAATCAGGACTGGGTGGAGGTGGAAGCCGGCGATTTCATGTGGTTGCGCGCCTTCTGCCCGCAGGCCTGTTATGCGGGCGGGCCGGGCAATTTCCGCTACCTGCTCTACAAGGACGTCAATCGGCACGCAAAACTCGCCGGCGGGTTCGCGCGATGAAACGGATCGAGGCCGAGACACTGACACGCACAGCCTTCGCGCCATTCGGCGACGTGATCGAGACCGAAGGCGCGGAAAGCTTCCTGATCAATGCCGACAAGTGCCGCCGCTTTCACGATCTGGCGACGGTGGAGACGGCGGGCGAGAACGCCCGCGTTCTGATCAATATCTTTCGTGGCACGCCCTATGCACTGCCGCTCAGGCTTTCGATGGTCGAGCGGCACCCGCTTGGAAGCCAGGCCTTCATGCCGCTTTCGCGAGCGCCCTTTCTGGTGATCGTGTGCCCGGATGAAAGCGGGCGACCCGGCGAACCCCGCGCCTTCATCACCCGCCCCGGACAGGGCGTGAACTATGCGCGCAGCACATGGCATGGCGTCCTGACGCCCATCGGCGAACCGCAGGATTTCGTCGTGGTCGACCGTGGCGGAGACGGCAACAATCTGGAAGAATTCCACTTCCCCGACCCCTTTGAAATCACGGTGCCATCGCTCACATGACCGCCCCCGACATTCACCTCATCAACCGGCTGCTCGACGTGATCGAAGAGGATATCCTGCCGAAAACTGCAGAAGGCGTCGCCCATGGCAACAAGCTCTTCGGCGCGGCGATCCTGAAGAAAAGCGATCTTTCTCTGGTGCTTGCCGAGACCAACAATGAGCTGGAAAACCCGCTCTGGCATGGCGAGGTGCACACGCTGAAGCGGTTTTACGAACTCCCGATAGATGCACGGCCCGATACGAAGGACTGCATTTTCCTCTCCACCCACGAGCCCTGCTCGCTGTGTCTATCGGCGATCACCTGGACCGGCTTCGACAATTTCTATTATCTGTTCAGCCACGAGGATTCGCGCGACGCGTTTGCGATCCCGCACGATCTGAAGATTTTGAAGGAAGTTTTCACGCTGGAGCCCGGCGGTTACAATGCCGAAAACGCCTTCTGGAAAAGCTACGCCCTGCCCGCTCTCGCTACGGCGCTGCCGAAGGCTGACGCGGAAATCGTGAAAGCGCGAATTGCCGCGCTTTCCACAGCCTATGCCGCGCTTTCCGAGCGCTATCAGGACGGCAAGGCGGAGAACGACATTCCGCTGAATTGACTGGTGTGGCGGGCAGCTTGCGCCGTGGCCTGTCAGCGTTCTCCGCTCAAGCGCCCAGCCAGACCTCAGATGCAGGCTTCGAAGAGCGCCTTCGTGTTGGCTGCGGTCAGCTTGACCGGGTTGCCCCCACCACTCGGATCCTCCAGAGCCATTTCCACCATCTCGTCGATGCGGTCCGTGCCCACACCCATGTCGCCGAGGCGGTCGGGAATGCCGAGTTCGTCCCGGAGCTGCATCACGAAATCGAAGAATCCGTCAAACCCGCCCGCAATGCCCAGATAGGCTGCGGCGGCAGCTATGCGTTCCTCGATCTCCGGCCGATTGAGTTTCAGCACAGCCGGCATCACCACTGCATTCGTCGTGCCGTGATGGGTGTTGTAGAGCGCTCCGACCGGGTGCGAGATCGCATGGATGGCGCCAAGCCCCTTCTGAAACGCAACTGCACCCATGGCGGCAGCGCTCATCATATGGGCGCGGGCCTCCAGGTCGCTTCCATCGCGGTAGGCACGGGGGAGATATTCCTTCACGAGCCGAAGCCCCTCAAGAGCGATGCCCTGGCTCATCGGATGGTAGAAGGACGAGCAATAGGCTTCGAGGCAGTGCGCGAAGGCATCCATGCCGGTGCCAGCGGTGATTGCCTTGGGCATGCCCACGGTCAGTTCCGGATCGCAGATCACGACCGAAGGGAGCACCTTGGGATGGAAGATGATTTTCTTCACATGGGTTTGGGAGTTCGTGACAACGCCTGCACGCCCCACTTCCGAGCCGGTGCCGGCTGTCGTGGGAACGGCCACGTTTGGTGCGATTTTCGACGCATCCGCGCGGGTCCACCAGTCGCCGATGTCCTCGAAGTCCCAGACCGGTCGTGTCTGACCCGCCATGAAGGCGATCAGCTTGCCGAGATCGAGCCCCGAACCGCCGCCAAATGCGACCACACCATCATGACCGCCATCCCTGAAAACCTTCACGCCGGCTTCGAGGTTCTTGTCATTCGGGTTGGGATCGACTTCCGAGAACATGGCCCGCCCGAGGCCCGCGGCCTCCAGAATGTCGAGCGCGTTCTTCGTGATGTCCATGCCGGCAAGACCCCGGTCGGTTACCAGAAGCGGGTTTGAAATTCCGGCTGCATTGCAGGCCTCGGCCAGTTCCCTGATGCGCCCCGCGCCAAACCGTACCGCGGTGGGATAAGACCAGTTTCCTTCGAGCTTCATGCCTGTTTCTTTCTCATGTGGTAGGATTTTGGGCGGGTCAGATTGTGGTAGCCGATTTCGGAAAGCGCACCACCGCGCCCGGTGTTCTTGCAGCCGGTCCAGCAAAGGGCCGGGTCGAGATAGTCGGCACGGTTCATGAAAACGGTGCCCGTTTCGATGTCTGCACCGATAGCCGCCGCGCGGTCGGGATCGGCGGTCCAGAGCGAGGCGGTGAGGCCGAATTCGCAATCGTTCATGAGGTCGAGCGCTTCGGCGTCGTTCTTCACCGGCATGATGCCGACGACGGGGCCAAAACTCTCTTCGCGCATCACCCGCATCTGGTGGTTCACGTCCACCAGGATCTGCGGCATGAGATAGGTGCCGCCATCATCCTCGGGGAACGCTTTCGGATCGACCAGCGCCTTCGCGCCCTGCGCCAGCGCATCTTCGGTCTGGCTGCGCACTTCGGCTGCAAACCGCTTGTTGGCCATCGGACCGATGGTGGTGTCCTCGTCCAGCGGATTACCGAGTTTCAGCTTGCCCACCCAGTCGACGGATTTCTCGACAAAGCCG
Organism: Nitratireductor sp.; assembly: GCF_017794765.1. GTDB lineage: Bacteria > Pseudomonadota > Alphaproteobacteria > Rhizobiales > Rhizobiaceae > Nitratireductor. Next base: position 3,589,712 of record NZ_CP051236.1, read on the forward strand.
TCGAAATGCTTCTCCGCGACATAGATGCGCTCGATGCCGCAGCAGCACTGGCCGGCATTGAACATCGCCCCGTCCATCAGCACATCGACCGCCCAGTCGATATCCGCATCGTCCATCACATAGGCGGGGTCCTTGCCGCCGAGTTCGAGCCCGAGCCCGGTGAAGGTTCCGGCTGCGGCGCGCTCGATGGCGCGTCCACCGCCGACGGAGCCGGTGAAATTGATGAAGCCGAAAGTGCGCTCGCCGATCAGCTTTTCCGTGCCGGCATGGTCGAGGAACAGGTTGACGACCAGTTCCTCGGGGATACCTGCTTCATGGAAGGCGCGCACGATGCGCTCACCCACCAGCAGCGTCTGCGTGGCGTGTTTGACGGCGACGGCATTGCCCGCGATGAGGGCGGGAACGATGGTGTTCATCGCCGTCATGTAGGGATAGTTCCACGGCGCGATGACGCCGACCAACCCGTGGGGTACGCGTTCGATGCGGCGCGCGAAGCTTTCCGAGTCTTCCAGAACGATGGGTGCGAGGGCACGCTCGGCAATCTCGGCCATATAGGCGGAGCGCTCGTTCATGCCGCCGAACTCGCCACCATAGCGCACCGGGCGGCCCATCATGTGGGCAAGCTCCGGCACCACCTCGTCTTTCATCTCGTTGAGGCGGGATACACCGGCGTTCACGAGCGCGATGCGTTCATCGAGGGCGCGCGCCGCCCACGCTTTCTGCGCCTGGCGGGCATTGGCGAGAAGCTTGGCCGCCTTGTCGGGGTCCATCACGGGTCGCTCGGCAAAAACCGATCCGTCGATGGGGGAAATGCATTGCAGGGTTTTCGTCATGTCATGCTCTCTCAAAACCGCGCCTGACCTCCCAGTCGGTGACGCGGCGGTCATATTCGGATTGTTCCCAGCGGGCTGCGTGGACATAGTGATCGACAACGTCGTCACCAAAGGCCGCACGCAGCATTTTTGAACCGTCGAGCGCGGTGGCGGCATCGCGCAGGGTCTTGGGGATCTCGCGGATCCCTTTGCCCTCATACGCGTCGCCGACAAAGGCCGGCTCCAGCTCTTTCTTGTTTTCGATGCCATCAATGCCTGCCGCGATCAGGGCCGCGAAGGCAAGATAGGGGTTCAGGTCGGCGCCGCCGACCCGGCATTCCACGCGCACCGCTTTCGTGTCCTCGCCGCAGACGCGATAGCCCGCCGTGCGGTTGTCGAACGACCAGATCGCCTTGGTTGGGGCGAAGGTGCCGGCCGCAAAGCGTTTGTAGGAATTGATGTAGGGCGCGAGAAAATAGGTGATTTCGCCGCCGTGGGTGAGCAGACCCGCCATATAATGCTTCATCATGTCCGACATGCCGTGCTCGCCCGACGGGTCGAAAAAGAGCGGCTTGCCATCCAGCGTCCATAGCGACTGATGGACATGCGAGGAATTGCCGGCGGCGTTGTCGTCCCATTTGGCCATAAAGCTGATGGCGCGGCCGGCCTTCCAGGCGATCTCCTTACAGCCATTCTTCACGATCGCATGGCGGTCGGCCATGGTGAGCGCGTCCGTGTAGCGGACGTTGATTTCCTCCTGCCCGGCATCGGCCTCGCCCTTGGAGTTTTCCACCGGCACATCCGCGCCGTTGAGGCCGTTGCGGATCGCCCGCATTACATCCTCCTCCTTGGTGGTCTGGAAGATATGGTAATCCTCATTGTAGGTGCTGATGCGCTCCAGCCCGCGGTAGCCCTTGGCGGCGGCCTCCTCGAATGTGTCGCGGAACAGGAAGAACTCCAGTTCCGAGGCCATCATCGCCTTCATGCCCATGGCTTCCAGTCGCGCGACCTGCTTTTTCAGGATGGCGCGTGGCGAATGGGGCACGTCATCGTGTGTGTGATGGTCGAGCACGTCGCACAGGACCAGGGCCGTGCCCTCCAGCCAGGGAATACGCCGCAGGGTCGAGAGGTCCGGCTTCATCGTGTAATCGCCATAGCCCGCCGACCAGCTCGTCGCGCGATAACCTTCGACCGTGAACATTTCCATGTCGGTGGCGAGCAGATAGTTGCAGCTATGGGTTTCCTCGAATGCGCTTTCGAGGAAGAAGTCCACGTGGAAACGCTTGCCCATCAGGCGCCCCTGCATATCGACCAGCGCCACGAGCACCGTGTCGATCTCGCCGGCCTCCGCTGCCGCCTTGAGGCTTTCCAAAGTCAGTTTGCCCGCCATTCAATTCGTCCTGTCGGTGGTTTTGGATATGGCCCCGGAGGTAGAACCGGGGCCAATTTTCTTTCTTTGCTCAGCCGTAGCGATAGGGCGGACCGGCTTTCTGCATCAGGGTGCGATAGTCGCGCAGGATTTTCACCACACGCTCCTTGCGCCCGCCTTCGGCAGCGATCTCGTCCCAGAACTTTTCCGCCTCGGCTTCCACGGTCGCCCATTCGGCGTCGGGAATGGTGGTCAGCTCCATCTTTCCGCCATTGACACGCAGATCCGCTTCACCCGCCCAATACCAGTGCAGTCGGTAATAGTGGGAAGAATCCATCGCCAGCCGAAAGAGCTGCTTCAGATGGTCGGGCACCTCGTTCCAGCGGTCGGAATTGGCAAAGAACGAACCAACCCAGGCACCGCAGATGTTGTTGGTGAGCAGGTAGGGCGTCACGTCGGCCCAGCCCACCGTGTAGTCCTCGGTGATGCCCGACCAGGCGATGCCGTCGAGCTCGCCCGTCTGCACCGCCACTTCCACGTCTTCCCATGGCAGCGTGACGGGCACGACACCGAAGCGGGAAAGGAACTTGCCGGCGGTCGGGAAGGTGAAGACACGCTTGCCCTTCAGGTCTTCAAGGCTCTTGATCGGCTCCTTGGTGTTGAAGTGGCAGGGGTCCCATGACCCCGCCGAAAGCCATGTCACACCTTCGACCTCGCCATAGGCCTCTTCCCATATCTCGGCCAGGCCATGCTTGTAGAAGAGCGCCTGCACATCGAGCGAATAGCGCGTGGCAAAGGGGAAATAGCCGCCGAAAACCGACACATCGACCGGTGCTGCCATGGAATCGTCGTCCGATTGCACGGCGTCGATGGTGCCGTTCTGCATGGCGCGGAAAAGCTCACCCGTCGGTACGAGCTGGTCGGCATAGTAGAGCTCGATTTCCATCTCGCCATTGGCTGCCTTGTTGAAGGCGTCGATGGCCGGTTTGACGACATGTTCGGCAAGGGCGGCGCCGGCATAGGTCTGCAGCCGCCAGCGGATCGGGCTTTGCGCATGAACATAGGGCGTTGCAAGGGCCGTGGTCCCGGCTGCAGCCGCCGATGCCATGCCCGCTTTCTTCAGAAAGTCGCGTCTGTTTTGCATCTTCGTTCACTCCTCTGGTTGTTGTCCCGGTCATGGTTGCCGGGCATTGCCGCAGGCTTGTTCTGGTCGTCACCTCCTTGTTTGTCTGGGTTCAGCGCGCATAAACATGTTGCGGGAGCCATAGCGCGATCTGCGGAAAGACCATGACGATGATCAAGGCGAACACCATCACCGCTACAAAGGGCACAATGGATCGGTAGATGTCTCCGAGCCTGATCTCCGGCGGCGCCATGGCCCGCATCAGGAACAGATTGTAGCCGAAGGGCGGGGTCATGTAGGCGATCTGGCAGGTGATCGTGTAGAGCACGCCATACCAGATGAGGTCGAAGCCAAGCAGCTTCACGAGCGGCACATAGAGCGGCGCGACGATGACCAGCATGGCCGTATCGTCCAGGAACATGCCCATGATCAGGTAGGAAAGCTGCATAAGGATCAGTACTTCCCAGGGAGAAAGTCCGAGCTGATCGAGGAAGAATCCCTCGATGGCCCTCACGGCACCCAGACCGTCAAACACCGCGCCGAAGCACAGCGCGGCCAGGATGATCCACATGAACATGCACGAGACCGAAAGTGTCTTGCGCACCGTGTCGTGGATCACCTTCAATGTGAGGCGGCCGCGAATGGCGGCAGCGGCGGTCGCCGAAACCGCACCGATGGCAGAGCTTTCGACAAGGCTGGTGACGCCCATGACGAAAAGCCCGGTCATCAGGAAGAATATCATGAAAGGAAGAATGCCAGCGGACAGGAGTTTGAGCTTTTCCGACATGGGGATGCGGCGCTCTTCGGCAGGAAGCACGGGCCCGAGACTGGGCTGCAGCCAGCAGCGGACCGCGATGTAGAGAATGAAAAGCCCGGCCATGAGCAGGCCCGGAAAAACACCGGCAAGCCAGAGCTGGCCGACCGGCTGGCGCGCGATCATGGCGTAAAGCACCAGCACCACGCTGGGCGGGACGAGAATGCCGAGCGATGAGCCGGCCTGGATAACACCCGTCACCATGATCTTGTCGTAGCCGCGTCTGAGGAGTTCCGGCAGGGCGATGGTTGCACCGATGGCCATGCCGGCGACGGAGAGGCCGTTCATGGCAGAGATGACGACCATGAGTGCGATCGTGCCGATGGCAAGCCCGCCGCGCACCGGGCCGAACCAGACATGGAACATCTTGTAGAGATCGTCGGCAATGCCCGATTCCGACAGCATGTAACCCATGTAGATGAAGAGCGGGAGCGTCAGCAGCGCGTACCATTTCATCAGCTTCATGGCGGCGGAAAAGGCGATCTCGGATCCGCCCGTGCCCCACAGCAGAAGCGCGAAGGCCACGGCAATGAAGCCGATGGCGCCAAAGACGCGCTGGCCCGTCAGGAGCAGGCCCATCATGCCGGTGAACATCAGGATCGCTGTCAACTCATAGCTCATGACAGCTCCTCCCCACGCACCCGCGCCACATCCTTGAAGAGTTGGGCCACCGCCTGAAGCAGTGTCAGCGCGATGCCGATGCACATGATGATCTTGATGGGCGCCATGTAGGGCGACCAGGCCGAATAGCTGGTCTCACCGTACTTCAGCGCATAGGAGGTGGACGAAAACCCGCCATAGAGCAGCAGGGAGAGATAGAAGATCAGGAACAGAACGGTGATGGAATCGACAAGCGCCTTCGTGCGGGGCGACCAGCGTGCATAGATCAGGTCCATACGCACGTGCGCGTCGTTCTGCAACGCCCAGCCGCCGCCGACCATGTAATAGGCAACCATGGCGAACTGGGCCATTTCCAGTGTCCACAGAGGCGGAATGGCCACGGTCTTCATAATCGACGAATAGAGCAGTATGCCAATCATCAGGAAGATCATGTACATGACCACCAGACCCACATAGTGGTTTGTGCGATCGATCAGACGCACATAGCGCCTTATGGCGTTCGGCATCGCTTCCCGTCTCCCATTTTATCTCCTCTGTCTTCCCGCTCTGGTGACTTGCCGGCCCTGTTCTTGTCAGGCTTGTTGTGGTCCGGCTGCATGTATGTCGATATGAAAGCGCTCCAGTGCCGTCTCAAGCAGCCTTGCCGTGCGCCTTGCCCATTCATCCTGCCCGAGTTCAGTGTCGATCAGATCGCTGCAATATTCGATCATGACGTTGAGCAGGCCGTACTGGACTGCATGCAGGCGCAGAGTGTGCGTTACCCCGTCATCCGGCCCATAGGGATAATTGCGCATTGCATTGGAGATGCCTTGCTCTTCTGCCAGTTGCAGCATGGCGTCCGCGAGCCTGCGGTCCCGGTCGTGCAGGAGTCCGATCGCGCGATGCCGGGCGATGCCGAAATAAACGCGGGTGAAGGAATGGATTGTGACGATGACCGGCTGTCTGGATGGAGCCGTTCGCGCAGCGATGAGCTCCGCAAGCGCTTGACGAAAAGGCTCGTAGATCTCTGCGACACGCTGTCGGCGCGCTTCGTCGGAAAGATTGCGGTTTCCCGGGATGGCATGAATCTCGCTCCTCTCCGGGATTGCATCCCGCGCATCCGGGGGGCGATTGCAGTCGTAGACGAGCCGTGAGAAACGCTGATGGATAAGGGGAGCGTCCAGCAGGGCGGAGAGTTTTTGAGCCGTAGCCAAAGCTCCAATATCCCATGCAGCGTGGCTGGTTAGCGTGTCAGCCTTCGCGCCAAGACCGGAGAGTGAACGGGGCATTGTGCGTGAGGCATGCTCACAAACGAAGATGACGGGCGACTGCCCATCGGCGCGCTCGATCTCAAACGGTTCGCCCTCGGATGGGTCAAGTAGCGCTCTGACCATCAAACCTCCACACACCCGCCCGTGCCTTGCGGTAGATTTGTAATATTGATTAGCATTGCAGAGAATTTGTCAATTGTGTAATTTTTATTACGGACGTGAAGTTGGCACCGGCAGGAGAATGGCGTTTGGGGACGAAAGAGCTTGTGCATGGGGCGCTCGGTCAGATGACCGATGCAGAACGCAAGGTGGCCCACACGTTTCTCGCCAACTATCCGAGCAGCGGCCTTTCCACGGTTGCCGAGTTTGCCGGTCTGGCCGGCACGAGTGCGCCGACGGTTCTGCGCTTCGTGTCGCGGCTCGGCTTTTCCGGTTATCCGGAGTTTCAACGCGCCCTGCGTACTGAAATTCAGGCGGAGTTGCTCTCGCCCCTGGACAAAGGAGACAGCTCTGCAGCGCGCAATCTGGATGGATCGGCACTCGGCTCCTATTTCTCCCGGGCCACCGCCAATATTCAGGCCACGCTTGAGGCAATTCCTGAAAGCGAGTTCGAAGCCGCGTGTGCGTTGCTGTCCGATCCCAAGACTGCCTGCTACACACTGGGTGGGCGTTTCAGCGATGCGATAGCGCGCTATATGGCTTCGCATCTGCGCATTGTGCGACCCAATGTGCGCCGCTTTCAGGACCAGACCTCTACCTGGGACGATCAGTTGCTCGACGTGAAGGCGGGTGACGTGGTGGTGTTGTTCGATATCCGTCGCTATCAGCGCGATCTGGTGCATCTGAGCGAGCTTTTATGCGAACGCAAAGCGCGCATCGTATTGATCACCGATAGCTGGCTGTCACCGATTTCGCGCTATGCAAAGGTTGTCCTGCCCTGCGCCATCGACTCAGGCCGAACGTGGGATTCGGGCGTTGTTCTGCTGGCGCTGGTGGAGGCTATTGTAGACCGTGTAACCCACGGAGATTGGGATACGGCCCGGGAACGCATCCAGGCGTTGGAGCACATTCACTGGAATAAACCGCCTGCAGGGGACTGAACCGGCAGTTCTACCCGTACACGGCTGCCGCCGCATCCTTCAGCCACGCCATGGCCGACCGGTATGGCCCGGGGCCGTGGCTGATACGGGCCACTCCCAGCCGCCCAAGTGTCGCGGCATCCGGCGCGCTCTTCAAGGCCATGATGTTGACGGGCAGCGGTGCGGCATCGCAAAGGTCCTCAATCAGCACCTCGTCCACCAAGGCTGGGGCGAAGAAACCGCTGGCGCCCGCGTCCGCAAAAGCCTTCGCGCGCTCCCTGGCTTCGGCGATCAGGTGTGAATGACGGCCACGGTCACTCTCTTTGAGGAAAAGATCGGTTCGCGCATTGATGAAAAGCGGCACGCCGCGTGCCTCCGCCATGGCCCGGATGGCTGCAATACGTTTTGCCTGATCGGCGATCGTATGCAGGCCGCTGCCACCGACGATCTGATCCTCGAAATTGATGCCCACCGCACCCGCGTCGAGAATGCGCGAGACATTGTCTGCAGCACCTTGTGGATCGGTTGCATAGGCACCTTCGAAGTCGACAGAGAGGGGCAGGTCGACCGTCTCCACGATGCGACGGGCCACCTGAGCCAGGAACTCGACGGGGATTTTCTCGCCATCGCCATAACCATGGGCGGCGGCGACCGACCAGCTTCCGGTCGCAAGGGCCTTTGCGCCAGCCTCGGCTACCGCTGCCGCCGAACCTGCGTCCCAAGTATTATAGAGGATGAGAGGACTGCCTTTGACGTGAAGAGCGTGGAAGGTGCGAGCCTTGTCGGTCTGTTGCATGCCCGGTCTCCATAAGAATGGGATGGATCTGGCTTCAGCTTTTCACATTCTTTGGCTGCACGCTTGCTCCAAAGCGCGCTGTGCCGCAGGCCAGTTGCCACAAAGCCCGATCAGTCACAAAGCGGACGAAGCAGCGTTTGGGTCGCCTTGATATCCTGGCTGATGGCGTCGCACACGCCCGCAGCATCGCGTTTGCGCAGTGCCAAGATAATGTCGTGATGGTGGCGCGTGTAGGTTTCGCCTTCGCGTGAGCGCAGGGCTGGCTCCAGATGACGTGTCAGCATGCGCATATAGGGGCCGAAACGCAGCCACAACGTCTCGGCCAGCTGCATCAACACCTCAGAGCCGGAGCTCTGGTACAGTGTGAAGTGAAACTCCTGGTTCTTCACCAGCATCGTGTAGATGCTTTCCTCGTGACTTGATGTCTCGTGCGCTTTCACCAGTTCTTCCAGCGCCGTGATGTCAGCCTCACTGCAGTTTGGGGTCGCGAGCTCCGCGGCCAGGCCCTCGACGGCGATGCGCGCGCGGCAGAGATCGTCGAGCCGGGCCTTGCTTATGGCGGGAACACATGCCGAGCCATTGGCGGCGATTTCCAGCGCGTTTTCTGCGGCCAGGCGACGTAGCGCCTCCCGCACCGGCATGTGGCTGGTGCCAAAACTGTCCGCCAGAGATGCTATGGTGAGCGTCTGGCCTGGATCGAAGCGGCCGACCATCAGCGCGTGGCGAAGCTGCTGGTAGACACCATCCTGTATGGTGACGCGTCTGGATACCGGAACGAATTCGCCTTCCATCACCGTGCCACCCCTCGTCGGTCTCGCTTTTGCCGATACAGCTTCTGTGCGTATCAGCTAACGATCGACTAAGCGCGCTTTTCCAGTGTTGCAAGGTTTCCAGCCATGCGGATGCTTTAAATCACATGATTTCGTCGCAAAATGATACAGTGTTTTCTGGAGGCGGCCACAGGAATTCGCCGTCTTTCTATGTTCATCATTCTCAGCTGGTCTGGCGGATTGCCTGTCCCTGGTCGTCGAAACGGAAGACACGGTTATCGTCGAACTTCGCGTGCACGGTGCTGTCAATTTCGAAATTCTGTTCGCCGAACAGCCGCGCACAGATCAGGCCTGCGGCACCGCAGTCGAGATAGACATTTGTGTCCGCACCCAGGTGCTCGATGTGCGAGACGCGGCCGGAAATGTCTCCGCCCGAAGGCACGAGTGAAATGTGCTCGGGGCGGATGCCGATTGTCCTGGCATCTCCACGGGAGAGATGGCTGGCCTCAATGAAATTCATCTGAGGCGAGCCGATGAAACCGGCAACGAAGAGGTTCGCCGGATCGTTGTAGAGCTCCATGGGCGTGCCCACCTGCTCGATCTTTCCGCCATTCAGAACGACAATGCGGTCTGCCAGCGTCATCGCTTCGGTCTGATCATGGGTTACATAGACCATGGTCGCGCCCAGTTCGCGGTGCAGGCGCGCGATTTCAAGCCGCGTGTTGACGCGCAGTGCGGCATCGAGATTGGAGAGCGGCTCGTCGAACAGAAAGAGCTTGGGCTTGCGCACCACGGCGCGGCCGATGGCAACGCGCTGGCGCTGGCCGCCTGAAAGCTCTGCCGGCCGCCGGTCGAGATAGGGTTCGAGCGACAGCATCTTCGAGGCAAAATCCACGCGCTCGGCAATGTGGGCGGCCGGGTGTTTCGCCTGTTTCAGGCCGAGGCTCATATTGTCACGCACGGTCAGGTGCGGATAGAGCGCATAGGTCTGGAACACCATGGCGATGCCGCGCTTCGACGGTGGCGTCGAGCTCACCTCTGAACCGTCGATCTCCACGCTCCCGCCGCTGGCGTCTTCAAGCCCGGCGATGATGCGCAGAAGGGTGGATTTGCCACAGCCGGACGGGCCGACAAAGATGACGAATTCGCCGTCCTGAACCTGGAGGTCCACGCCCTTGATGACGTCGACCTGGCCGAACGACTTGGTGATGTTCTTGAGTGCAAGTGAGCCCACGGTTTCGTCCTAGAGTTCGATTTCCTTGCCGCTTCGCACGCTTTCGTCGGCGGCGAGGCAGATGTTGAGGGATTGCACGGCGTCATTCATGTGCCGTGAAAGGTCGAGGTTTTCGCGGATGGCTTTCAGGACGAAGGCCTGTTCGCGGTCGCACAGTTCCTGATGCCCCGGTTCGCCTTCCATGGACAGGAGCGTGTCCTCATGGGCGAAACGCCCCCCGGCATCTGTCTCGGCTCTGTGAATGCGTATGCGCGATGTCTGCGTGTGTGCGTCGATATCGTCCGACTTCGCGCCTTCGTCCATGACGATGGAGACGCAGCCATTCGGTGAAACGATATCCTTCACGAAGAAGGCGGTCTCCGACATCATCGGACCCCAGCCGGCCTCGTACCAGCCGACCGAACCATCGTCGAACATCACCTGGAAATGTCCGTAATTGTACATGTCGGAGGCGATCTCGTCTGAAAGCCGGACGCCCATGCCGCGCACCTTGACCGGCTTCGCATCGGTGATCTGGCACATCACGTCCACATAGTGCACGCCGCAGTCGACGATGGGTGGTGTCGTCTGCATGAGCTGCTTGTGGGTCATCCAGGTGGGACCGGAGGATTGCTGGTTGAGGTTGAGCCGGAACACGTAAGGACCGCCAAGTCCGCGCGCCTCCTCGATCAGTTTCACCCAGGAGGGGTGATGGCGCAGGATGTACCCCACCACGAGCTTGCGCTTGTGCGTTGTCGCCGTCTCCACCACGCGCCTTGCATCGGCAACATTCGTTGCAAGCGGCTTTTCGACGAAAACATGCGCACCCGCTTCCATGGCCGCAATGGCATAGGGGGCATGGCTGTCCGAATAGGTGTTGATTGAAGCCAGATCCGGTCGTGTTTCGGTCAGCGTCTCTTCGAAATTGGTCGAGTGTCGATAGCCCTTCAGCGCATCCGGCAGATCCGGTTTTGAGCGGCTCACGAGCCCCACGATTTCGAAACCGGGATTGGCGTGATAGGCGAGCGCATGGCTCATGCCCATATTGCCGAGGCCTGCAACCAGCACCCGGACCGGCTTTTCCTGCGCGCTCATTTCACCGCTCCCGAGGTAATGCCGCGGATCAGCTGGCGCGAAAAGATCAGATAGAGGATCAGCACCGGCAGGATGGCGAGCGAGAGTGCCGCCAGAACCGCATTCCAGTTGGTGACGAACTGGCCGATGAAGACCTGCGCGCCGAGCGTGATGGTTTTTGTTGCCTCGGCCGGCGCCAGGATCAGCGGGAACCAGAGATCGTTCCAGATTGGGATCATGGTGAAAACCGCGACCGTCGCCATTGCGGGCCGCACCAGCGGCAGGACGAGGCGGAAGAAGATGCGGTACTCGCTAAGCCCGTCGATGCGACCGGCATTCTTCAGATCATCGGACACCTGCCGCATGAACTCCGACAGGATGAAGACAGCGAGCGGCAGGCCCTGCGCCGTGTAGACGAGGATCAGCGAGGTGAGCGTGTTGACGAGGCCGGAGGCGGCCATCATCTGCAGGATCGCCACCGTGCCGAGCCGGATCGGGATCATGATGCCAAGCGCCAGGTAAAGGCCCATCAGCGAATTGCCCTTGAAGCGGTATTCGGCAAGCGCGAAGGCAGCCATGGCCCCAAACAGGAGCACCATGAAGAGCGACACCACCGTCACGATGAAGCTGTTCTGGAAATAGAGCAGGAAATCGCCCTGTTTCAGAACTGTTTCGAAGCCGACCAGGCTGAAGGTGTCCGCATTGGGAAGCTCCAGCGGTGTACGGAAGATCGCCTTGCGCGACTTGAAGGCGTTGATGACGATGACGAACACCGGAAAGAGCGCGATTATCGTGTATGTCGCCAGAACCGCGTGGGCGGCAATGGAACGAACGGGGGAATGCCTGGCTGTGCTCATCGGTTTCTCCCGCTCAGAACTGGTAGCGGCGCAGCCGCGTCTGGATGCCGAACAGATAGATCGACACGCCGATGAGAATGATGGCGAACATGGCAGTGGCAATCGCCGCGCCAAGATTCGGGTCGCCAAGCTGAAGCTGGAAGCCGAAGAAGGTGCGGAACATGAACGTGCCAAGAATATCGGTTGAGAAATCCGGCCCCGCCAGCGCGCCCTGCGTGGCGTAGATCAGGTCGAAGGCGTTGAAATTGCCAACAAAGGTCAGGATCGAGATAATGCCGATGGCCGGCAGGATCAGTGGCAGCTTTACCTTCCAGAACTGTGACATGCCGGTGATGCCGTCGCACTCGGCGGCTTCGAGAAGCTCGTCGGGAATGGAAAGAAGCGCTGCATAGATCAGCATCATCGGAATGCCGACGAACTGCCAGACCGAGATGAGCGCCAGCGTGGTCAATGCATAGGCTTCCTTGCCAAGCCACGGCTGGAAAAGGCTTTTGAGGCCAACGAGATCAAGGAGGTTCGGCGCCACGCCCCAGAGCGGGCTCAGGATGAGCTTCCAGGCGAAGCCGGCAATCACGAAGGAGAGGATCGTCGGTATGAAGATGGCCGTGCGATAGAACGAGCGCATGCGCAGCCGCGGGCTGGAAAGAAGCGCCGCAAGCAGAATGCCGATCGGGTTCTGCACGATCATGTGCACGATGAAGAACCAGGTGTTGTTCTTGAGCGCGTTCCAGAACTGATCCGACCATTGCGGATCTCCGAACAGGGCCCGGAAATTCTGAAGGCCGACAAAGACCTGGCTATTTTCCACCTCGCTGTAGAGAGCAAGTTGCAACGTGCTGAACAGCGGGATGATCATGATCGCCGTGTAGATCAGAACGGCAGGGGCCAGAAACACGGCAATGTGCCAGCGTCGGGGCTTCTTTGTCGCTTGGGACATGGAACGTCTCTCTATGATCCGGGCCCGCGCGAAAGGCGGACCCGGTTTTGTTCAGAGCTTGCGCTTACTGCTGCGGCTCGTACCAGCCGGCAAGGCCGTCCTGAAGCTGCTTTGCGCCGTCTTCAGGTGTCTGGGCGCCCCGCAGAACGTTGGCGGAAACGTTCCACATTTCGTTCCACAGGTTCGGCGTACCGCGCGAAAGGATCTGGTGCGCGGGACGAATGGTCGATTTGCAGTTTTCGCGCCAGGAGACGAACTCCTTGGCGAGCGGGTCTTCCATCTCCACGGTTTCGTTGGACAGAGAGAAGAAGCCCGGCAGCGAATTGGCGTAGAGCGAGGCGAATTCAGCCGATCCGACCCAGTTCAGGAAGGTGCGGGCAGCTTCCGGGTTCTCGGTCTTGGCGTTCATGCCGATGCCGATATCCGTGTGGTCGGAAATGTAGCACTCGTCGCCCGCATTCTGCACCGGCGGAGGGAATGCGCCAAGTTTGAAATCGGCCTGCTCGTTGAAGATGGCGATTTCCCAGGAACCGGCTGGGAAGATGGCCGCACGGCCAAGCGTGAAGAGGTTCTGGCTATCGGGATAGGCCTGCGCCTCGAAGCCGTCGCCCAGATAGGGAGCCCATTTGGCGATCTCGCGGAGCGGCTGGACCCACTGCTCGTCGGTGAGCTTCTGCTCGCCTGCGATCAGTGCCAGGCGGCCTTCCTCGCCCTTCCAGTAATTCGGACCGATATTGGTGTAGCCCATGGTTGCGGCTTCCCACTGATCCTTTGCGCCCATGGCCATCGGGATATAGGTGCCGTCTTCCTTGATCTTGTCGAGAACCGCGTAGAATTCCTCATTGGTTTTCGGCGGCTCGATGCCAAGCTCCTCAAAGGCGTCTGCATTGTAGATGAAGCCGTGGATCACGGAGGCCATGGGCACGCAGAAGGTTGCCGAGCCGTCATCCGTGCTCCACGCGGCCTTGGCCACGTCGGAGAAGTTCGACATGTTCTCAAGGTCCTTGAGGTCCGTAAGATGGCCTTTTTCATAGAGGCTGAGCGAGGCATCAAACGGGCGGCATGTGACGAGATCCCCAGCCGTGCCGGCGTCGAGCTTGGAATTGAGAACGGCATTGTATTCGGTCGGCGCGCTCGGAGCGAAGTTCACCTTGATGCCGGGATGCTTGGCCTCAAAGGCCGGGATCAGTTTTTCCTGCCAGATGGTCAGGTCGTCATTGCGCCAGCTTTCAATAGTGAGTTCGGCATCCTGTGCCATCGCCGTGCCGGTTGCACCCAGCATGGTCGCGGCAAGCAGTGCCAGTCTGGTGGATTTCATCATGGTAGTCTCCCTGTTTTGCTCAAGACGCATCTCCATGGCTCGGCAAGCATCATGGAGCGCGCTCTGGGCGCTGCTGAACTCGTCTGATGGAGGCAATTCGGCAGGGTTTTGGCCCCTACAAAGCCTTGTCAGCGCTTCCGGTTTGACATGTGCGTGTACGGGAACGTTCTTCTGTGTCCCTTATACGCGCCGCTCCCCGGACCCCTCTGCATCCTCCAATGATGAAATTAAAGTCCAAAAAGATACCATTTGTCCAGAGTGAATTCTGATCATTCGTTGGCGGGTTCTGCATGTTTTCGCATTTTTATATTTTTATCATGCACTTAAATCCGTTTTGACGGGTGTTGATTTTTTGTTGTTTCCTGAAGGTATCTTTTTGGTATTATGGTCGAGAGGAGCGATCATGAGCGATTTCGTCATAGCGATAGATGGTGGAGGAACCAGTTGCCGGGCTGCGTTGGCTGATCGTCGTGGACGCGTGGTGGGCCGTGGCAAACAGGGATCCGCCAACATCTTCACCACATCGGATGCAATTGGCGCGAACATCATCGCCGCCGCCGGTCAGGCTCTGGAGAATGCAGGGATCGACGGGAGCAAGCTGTCCGAGATACCCGCCTTTTTAGGCCTTGCGGGTATCAATGTGGGTGAGCGCCAGCGGGAACTTGCAAAGGCCCTTCCTTTTCGGGACACCCGGTTTGTTCACGATGGTCTGATTGCGCTGCAGGGCGCGCTGGGCGATGAGGATGGCGTAATGGCCATCCTGGGCACCGGCTCGGTTTATGTGGCGCGCATGGACGGGACGCTGCGGAATGTGGGCGGCTGGGGTTTTGCGATCGGCGATCAGGCAAGCGGCGCAGTAATCGGCAGGACGTTGCTGCAACAGACGCTACTTGCCCATGATGGAATTCTCGAACACACGGCGCTGAGCCGCGCAGTCATGGCGCGTTTTGATGATGACCCTGAAGCCATGGTGGAATTTGCCCAGCAGGATGCTCGTCCTGCCGACTATGGCGCCTTCGCCCCAATGATTTTCGAGTACGACACCAGGGGTGACCTGCTTGCCAGGAACATTCTGCTCGATGCCGTGCGGGACATTACCATGGCGCTCGATGCCGTGGTTTTCGAAGGCTGTGAAAGGCTTTGTCTCCTGGGAGGGCTGGCACACGAATATGCCAAGCGGCTTGCACCACGTCATAGGGCCATCCTGACCGATCCCCGGGGCGATGCTCTTGCAGGCGCGGTTCAACTGGCGTTGCGCGCGTTTCCGCTTGAGACGGTCGGGGAGAAACGCTGATGACAGACCCAGGCCTCTTTTCCGCAGATCGGGTGGCGGCCATGGGGTCAGGCCCCCTTTATCTGCGTTTGCGCCGCTTGCTCGAAGACGCAATTGCGGGCGGGGTGTTGCAGGAAGGAGAAGCCCTGCCGACAGAGCGTGACATCGCTGAGTTGACAGAGTTAAGTCGTGTAACCGTGCGTCGAGCGGTTGACGATCTGGTGAAGCAGGGACGGCTGATCCGCCGGCACGGGTCGGGCACCTTCGTTGCGCCGGCGGTTTCCCGTGTTGAACAATCCCTGTCACTTCTGACCTCGTTTACCGAGGATATGGCGCGGCGGGGCCTCACCTCGCGCTCTGAATGGCTGGAGCGCATCGTTGCTGCACCGTCTCCTGATGAGATGATGGTGCTGGGCCTGTCCATGGGGGATACGGTCGCAAGACTGGAGCGACTACGCATCGCCGACGATGTGCCGATGGCCATCGAGCGGGCCTCCATCATCGGCAGCTTCCTGCCTGATCCGGCTTCGGTGACACATTCGCTCTATGATGCGCTTGGCAAACGGTCGGCCCGTCCATGCCGCGCCACTCAACGGATCTCGGCTCGAAATGTGGATGAGCGGGAAGCTTCGCTTCTTAAGGTCGCTCCGGGGGAAGCCGCGCTCTATATCGAACGCGTTTCCTACCTGCCCGATGGCCGGGTCATCGAATTCACCCGTTCGGTCTATCGCGGCGACGCATATGATTTCGTTGCCGAACTGAAGATTCCCGAGCGCTGACACACTCTGACAGTTGGAACCTAGCATGTCTTCTTTCGCACTCGCCGGCGCGCGCATTTTTGACGGTGAAACCTGGTTCGAGAACCATGTTCTGATGGTCGACAATGGCCGGATCTCGGCCATCGAGGCGCGAGAAAAGGTTTCGCGCGAGTTACCGATACGCGATGCACGCGGCGCCATGATCGTTCCGGGTTTCATCGACCTTCAGGTCAACGGCGGTGGCGGGGTGATGTTCGACGGAAATTGCGGAGTGGACGGGCTCCGCGAGATCTGCCGTGCGCATGCGCGGTTCGGCACCACCGGTCTTTTGCCTACTTTGATTACCGATACGCGCGAAGCAACGGCCGTTTCAGTCGCTGCCGGGCTCGAAGCCGCACGGTCGGGCATGCCGGGATTTCTCGGCCTGCATCTGGAGGGGCCGCATCTTTCCATTGAACGGAAGGGCGCCCACGATCCGGCCCTGATCCGGCCGATGGAAGACGAGGACCTCGCCGCCTTGATCGAAGCGCGCAAAGGATTGCCGTCGTTGATGGTGACGCTTGCCCCGGAAAGCGCGACGGTCGATCAGGTGCGCGCCCTGGTGGATGGCGGTGTGAAGGTCAGTCTCGGCCACACGAACACCACCTGCAAAACCGCGCTGGCCTATGCGGAGGCCGGGGCGTCGCTTGTCACGCATCTCTTTAATGCGATGAGCCCGCTGACACACCGCGAGCCCGGTGTGGTGGGCGCAGCACTCCAGAGCGGCCAGCTTTGGGTGGGGATGATTGCCGATGGCGTTCATGTGGATCCGGTGGCCATCGGTGTCGCGCTGCGCGCCAAGAATGGCCCGGCGCGCCTCTTCGCCGTGACGGATGCCATGTCGACCATCGGGACGGACATGACGTCTTTCACGCTGAACGGGCGGACCATCATGAGGGAGAATGGGCGCCTGACACTGGCGGATGGAACCCTGGCTGGCGCAGACATCGATATGATCTCCACGGTTGTCTATCTTCACCGCACGGTCGGCCTGCCGCTGGAACAGGCACTGCGTATGGTAAGCGTTTATCCTGCCCAGGCCATTGGGCTCGATCGCTCCAGGGGTGGTCTCACAGCGGGCAAAGAAGCCGACTTTGTCGTACTCGACGATGATCTCGGTGTCGTTTCGACATGGATCGGCGGTGAAGTGGCCCATTCGATCCTCTGATCGGAATCTTTATTTTTCCTCTTGAAGCTCTAGTGACTAGAGATCCTATCCTTGCCGTCATTGATTGATTGCAAGGAGAATCATCGTGTCCTTGAAACAGGATGATCACGCCGCAAACACCCATTCCTGGACAGTGGGCGGCATGGACTGCGCAAGTTGCGCTGGCAAAATTCGAACAGCGCTTGAGCGCCTACCGGGCGTAAGCGACGTCAAGGTTTCGGTCATGTCCGAGACGCTGGCGCTTGCCCTTGATGAGGGCAAGACCGGACGGGAAACAATTGAACGCACAGTCGAAAAGCTGGGCTATAAGGTTTCCGCACGTCAAATAGCCGGGTCGGATGCCGGTGGAGATGCCAGCGCGGACGCATGCTGTGGCGGCAAGGGGCGGCAGCCTCACCCGGATTCCGGACCATCGGATCCGGGGCATGGTGTCGCCGGTCATGTGCATGGCGCGGATGTGGGTAACAAAAGCTGGTATCGCACCGGGAAGGGGCATCTCGTCATTTTGACGGGCCTTTTGCTGGCTGCTGCCTGGGGAGCCGAGTTCCTTCTGCCAGGTGATTTGGGCATGTGGGCCTTCGTGGCCGCCTGCCTGATCGGTGTCGCGCCGGTCGCGCGCCGGGCGTTCGCGGCCCTGCGCGCCGGCATGCCCTTCACGATCGAAATGCTGATGACCGTGGCGGCTGCGGGTGCGCTGTTTATCGGTGCGGCCGAGGAAGCCGCGCTGGTGGTTTTCCTGTTCGCCGTCGGTGAATTGCTGGAGGGCGTGGCTGCAAACCGTGCCCGTGCCGGTATCAGGGCCCTGGGAGACCTGGTTCCCAAAACAGCCATGCTTGAAGAGAATGGCGGGACCCGAAAGGTGCAGGCATCAGAACTCGTCATTGGGCAGATCGTCGTCGTGCGTCCGGGTGACAGAATTCCCGCCGACGGCGAAATCGTCGATGGCACTGCAGGCATCGACGAAGCACCTGTCACAGGCGAATCCGTCCCGAAAACGAAGAGCGAAGGGGATGATGTTTTTGCCGGATCGATTGTCACCGACGCGGCGATCAGGGTTCGTGTGACACGCGCGCCGGAAGACAACACAATAGCCCGCATCATCCGTCTGGTCGAGGAGGCTCAGGAGGCGCGTGCGCCCACCGAGCGCTTCATCGACCGGTTCAGCCGCTACTACATGCCGGCGATCGTGGCTCTTGCCGTTCTGGTGGCGGTTGTGCCGCCATTGGCTGTGGGCGCTGCCTGGGATGTGTGGGTTTATCGGGCGCTCGCATTGCTTTTGATCGGATGTCCCTGCGCGCTGGTGATTTCAGTGCCTGCTTCCATTGCATCCTCCCTTTCGGCCGGTGCCCGTCGCGGTCTCCTCTTAAAGGGTGGCGCTGTGCTGGAGGCAGCTGCAAGGGTCGATCTGGTGGCGCTCGACAAGACCGGCACACTGACAGTGGGGCGGCCTGTTGTGACGGATATCTGGTCGCCTGATGGCGAAGAGAGGCGTCTTCTGGCTCTGGCAGCCAGTGTTGAGGCGGGGTCCAGCCATCCGCTGGCGGAGGCCATTCTGAGGTTTGCAGAAAATCTTGGCGTTTTGTTCGAAACAGGAAGTGATGCGCGCGTCATACCCGGGCGCGGGGTGGAAGCCCGGGTGGGCGGGCAGACAGTGTTTGTGGGGTCGCCGCGACATGCCGCGGAGCAGGGCGCCATGACGCCCGAGGCCAGACAGCACATCGAAGCGCTGGAAGCCCAGGGCAAGACTGTTGCCGCCGTGTTTCAGGCCAATGCGCTTTGTGGAGTCATCGCCTTGCGTGACGAACCGCGCGAAGACGCTGCCGCTGCAATGCGTGACCTTGCACAGCTGGGCGTGCGTTCAGTGATGCTCACCGGGGATAATGCCCGCACAGCCGGCGCTATCGCGGGAAGCCTGTCGATGGAGTTTCGTGCCGAGCTTCTGCCTGATGACAAGGTTTCCGCCATCCGCGAGCTGACCGCCGGTCATACGGTGATGATGATCGGCGACGGGATCAATGATGCACCTGCACTCGCCACTGCCGATGTTGGGGTGGCGATGGGATCGGGCACCGATGTCGCTCTGGAGTCGGCGGATGGCGCGCTTCTGCGAAACCGGGTGAGTGACGTAGGCGGGATGTTGCGCCTGGCGCGGGCGACGATGATCAATATCCGTCAGAACATCGCCATCGCCCTCGGCTTGAAGGCTGTTTTCCTGGTGACAACGGTGCTTGGCATCACCGGGTTGTGGATCGCCATTCTCGCAGACACGGGCGCTACCGTGCTCGTGACGCTCAACGCTCTGCGACTTCTCGGATTTCGTCTGGAACGCTGACCCGCACAGAGGAATCGAATACATCCCGACATGTGGACGCCGGCCTTGTAGCCGGCGTTCTTATACGTGATTGTATACGTATATTTTCGCAGCTTTCCTCGCCTAAACGACGACCCGTTCTTCTGGGATTGATGCCATCGTTTTTCCTTATCTAATTGTAAAATAATGATAATTTTTTCCACCTCAGATGAGCGCCTTGTGCCGGGTAGAAAGATATCCACACAAACTACTATAGGTTGTACATGTAATCGGAATACGTTATCGTTTGGTCAATCTGGTGGTTGGAGGGCGTCGAGAATTCTGGGGGACAGTGTGTTTCAGCGGACAGGTGTTTAGCGCTGCGGAGATCTTGGTCCGAGGATCATTAGGAGCCCGGACGAAATGAATTGGCGACATGTTGGCAGGTGTCTCTCTGCCAGCGCCAAGACGGATCCCGCGGGGCCGCGGAACTGCATTGCGCGAATGAAACGCGTGATGCGGACGGACGGATTTTGCCGTCTTTCAACAGTGTTGCGTGCCGCATTCGCGGCGGCGTCCTTCGGGTCAGATTTCCACTCTTATCAAGCGAGGCGTAGAGCATATGGGCATGCACAAACAGGATGGACTTTCATTCGCAACCTTACGAGCCGCGGAAGCGGTCATCGACACACGCAGCCTGACCGGCGCGGCGCAGAAGCTGGGCATCAGCCAGCCAGCGGTCAGCATGCATCTGGGGCGTTTGGAGCGGGCAATCGGAACACCCCTCATCAAGAAGCTCGGCAACCGCATTGTCGTGAAAGAAGAAATATCGGGCCTCATTCGGCAGATGCTCGATCTCGAGCGCCGGCTTCGCACGGTCGGGTACGAGAAGAATGTTTCCAAACTAAAGGTGGGGATCTGTACCTATACAGCCCCACTGCTCCTGGGCGGTCTCGGGCGACTGGGCAAGATCAAGGAAACCGTGAGCTGGCGTATTTCCGATTCCAGGCGTCTGGAGGAGATGTACGATCTGGGGCAGGTGGATGCCGCATTCCGCGCGCTCTACCCAAATGAACTGGGCCCCGACCTGGTCTGCGACTACTCCATGCGTTGGATGGGCGCGCGTGAACTGAGCGAGCAGATCAAGCGCAACTCCACCGCGATACCCGTGGTACTTTCAAATCCACAGTCTCCTCTGGGAATTATGGCGCGTGACTGGCTTCGCCAGCGCAATGTACCCTACGAGGTGATTGGCGAGGTGGACGATCTCACAAGTGCCATGAAGCTTGTGGTCAGCGGTGTTGCCGTGTCTCCGTTGCCGGGTTTTGTCTTCGAAGGAAACTCCTCATCGCTGGAGGATTGCGCAGAGATCATCCCTGGTGGCCTCGAAATCCGCTACGGCATGTTTTTCGACGACAAGCGTTTCAATCTGCGGCTTGCGATGGATATTTTCGAGCTTCTCCAGGGAGAGCTTCATCGTCTCACCCCGCCACCTTCTGCCTATCAGGGGCATAGCCTAGCCCGTCAATAAATTCCCACCCATGCCTGACGCCGCGCAGCCCCCTGCGCGGCGTGGTTATGCCTAGAAACTGTCGTCAAAATTTCACCCAGCCGCCGCTTTGCCGTCAGGTTCGGCGCGCAAGATTCCAAACCATGAGCAGATCGATTCACAACGCCCGACCGGACGCGCAAACCGATGCGCAAATTGAGGCTCTCCTGTCGCCGCAGGACGAGGTTTCCATTGTCGACTCACTCTTTGCGATGTCGAAGGCGCATACGGCAGCGGGATCGCGCGATGTGCTTGAGCGCGTTCTCGCAGCCCGCCTGGAGGCGCGACTTGCGCGTCGGATGCGCCAGACCATTGAGCAAACAACCGATCAATCAGGCAGAGCATCAAGGAGTGCGGCATGATACGCGACAACAGCCCCCGGCTCCCCCGGCTTCCCGGGGGCGATGTCTTCGCCCGCGATGACAACGCGCTACTGCAAAGCGAGAAAGTCTTCGATCTCACGCGCGCCCGCCCGCAGATCAGGCAGGATTGTCTGCTCCATCTCGACGCAGGTGAAGCGCGCCGACTGGGTGGAAACGTTGAGCGCAGCCGCAATGCGTCCCGACTTGTCGCGGACAGGCACCGCAATCGACCGCAGACCGAGTTCCAGTTCCTGGTCGACAATGGCATAGCCGCGCGCGCCGGCCATTTTCACGGCTTTGGCGAGTGCGGCCCGGTCCGTCAACGTTCTCTCGGTCTTGGCGCTGATCGACGCCTGCGCGAGAAAACGGGCGAGTTCGGGCGGGTCCAGGTCTGACAGGAGGATCCGGCCCATCGACGTGCAATACGCCGGCAGGCGCGTGCCAACGTTGAGAGCGACCGAAACGATGCGTCGCCCGGCCACCCGGGCGACGTAAACCACCTCCTCGCCTTCCAGGACCGCTGCTGAGCAGGATTCGCCAAGCGTTTCAGAAATCCGCCGCATGATGGGTTCTGCATAGCGCCAGAGTGCCGCCCCGCCCATCCATGTTCGTGCCAGGCCAAGCAATCTTGCCGACAGCAGGAAACGGCGCTCTTCCTGTCGGGCATAGCCGCTGGCCACCAGCGTAAGCAGCAGGCGCCGGGCGCCCGCGCGCGTCAGCCCTGCCTCCTTCGCCACTTCCGTCAGCGTCATGCCATCGGGTGCGCCTGCGAGAATTTCCAGAACGCCGAGCCCCTTCTGCAGTGATCCGACAATATCTCGACCCTCGCCGGTGTTTGACACAGTCTCGTTCTCCATCTAATAAGTATCGCATATAAAACTTATGTTCGCAATACGAACTTTTGAGGAATGCCATGGCGCGTTTTGTTCCGCTGTCGCAGGCGGTCGCGGAAAATCTCGGCAATGGCGACAGTGTCGCTTTCGAGGGGTTCACGCATCTCATCCCCACCGCTGCTGCCCATGAGGCGATCCGCCAGGGTTTGAGAGATCTCACTCTGATCCGGATGACCCCCGATGTGGTATATGACCAGATGATCGGCATGGGTCTCGCCCGAAAGCTGGTATTCTCTTACGCGGGCAATCCAGGCGTGGGGCTCCTGCGCCGGTTGCGTGACGCCGTGGAGAACGGGTTTCCCCACGCAATCGAGATTGTGGAACACTCCCATGCAGCCATGGCCAATGCCTATGAGGCGGGTGCGGCGGGACTTCCCTGTGCCATCTTCCGTGGCTACCGCGGCGCGGAGCTTGCCCGTGTGAACCCGAACATCAAGTTCATCGAGTGCCCCTTCACCGGCGAGAGCCTGGCCGCCGTGCCGGCGCTCCGGCCCGATGTCACCTTCATCCACGCCCAGAAAGCGGACCGAAAGGGCAATGTTCTAATCGAGGGCATCGTCGGCATTCAGAAAGAGGCGGTGCTGGCGGCGAAACGCGCTGTCGTAACCGTGGAAGAAGTCGTCGACGATTTCTCCGACCTGCACCCCAATCTCACCATCCTGCCGCACTGGACGGTAACCGACATTGCCGTGGTGCCGGGTGGGGCGCACCCCTCCTACACGCATGGCTACTACGCACGCGACAACGCCGAATATCTGAAATGGGACAAGATCGCCGCCGACCGTGACCTGTTTCGCGACTGGATGCAGAAGAATGTGCTTGATGCGACGCCTGAGGATTTTGCCGCCCGTGTCGAGAAGCTGAGGGACGCATGATGAGCAAGCCCGAATTCACCCCCAATGAAATGATGACGATTGCCGCTTCGCGCGCGCTGAAGAATGACGATGTGTGCTTCGTCGGCATCGGTGCGCCGTCTGCTGCCTGCAACATTGCGCGCCTGACCCATGCACCCGACATCACGCTGATCTATGAATCCGGCACCATCGGAACGGCGCCGGACGTTCTGCCGCTTTCCATCGGCGATGGAGAGCTCTGCGACACCGCACTGACCACCGTGCCGGTGCCGGAGATGTTCCGCTACTGGCTGCAGGGCGGGCGCATTACCATCGGCTTTCTGGGGGCTGCGCAGATCGACAAATACGGCAACATCAACACCACGGTCATCGGTGATTATGACAGCCCCAAAACGCGGCTTCCAGGTGGCGGTGGGGCCCCGGAAATCGCCACTTCCTCGCAGGAAGTCTACATCACCCTCGCCCAGTCGAAGCGGGGCATGGTGGAGAAGATCGACTTCTACACCTCCTTTGGGCATGGTGATGGTGGCGATCATCGAGAGCGGCTGGGCATCGACACCAGGGGGCCGACGCTGCTCATCACCGATCTCGCGATCTGGAAGCCGGACCCGGTGACGAAGGAATTCACCGTCGTGTCGTTGCATCCGGGTGTCACGCGCGATCAGGTGCAGGAAACCTGCGGCTGGGCCGTAACGTTCGCCGACGGTGTGGAGGAGACACCGCCGCCCACCGAGCTGGAGCTTGCGACACTGCGCGACTTGAAAGCCCGCACCGAAGCGGCCCATAAGGGCGCATGATCTTTCCGCCGTGCGAGGCGCGGCGGCAGGGCGCTGCCCGGCATTGTTGGTTAGGAGAACCCGTTCATGGCTGAAGCATTTATCTGCGACTACATCCGCACGCCGATTGGCCGTTTTGGCGGCGCGCTGTCATCGGTCCGCGCTGACGATCTGGCAGCCCTGCCGATCAAGGCTCTGATGGAACGCAACCCCAGGGTGGACTGGGCGGCAATAGACGATGTGTTCTATGGCTGCGCCAACCAGGCCGGTGAGGACAACCGCAACGTGGCGCGCATGGCCGTACTTCTCGCGGGCCTGCCCATAGAGGTGCCGGGCTCCACGGTGAACCGCCTGTGCGGTTCGGGAATGGACGCAGTCACCATCGCCGCGCGCGCCATCAAGGCGGGCGAGGCTGAAATCATGATCGCCGGCGGCGTGGAATCCATGAGCCGCGCGCCTTTCGTCATGCCGAAGGCCGAGACGGCGTTTTCCCGCAATGCCGAGATCTACGACACCACGATCGGCTGGCGCTTCGTTAACAGGGTGCTCAAAAAACAGTATGGCATCGATTCCATGCCAGAGACGGGTGAGAACGTGGCGGCGGATTTTTCCGTAAGCCGCGCCGATCAGGATGCATTTGCCGTGCGCAGCCAGGAAAAGGCCGTGGCCGCACAGGAGAATGGGCGTCTCGCAAAGGAAATCGTGTCCGTCACCATTCCCCAGCGCAAGGGCGACCCGGTGGTGGTCGAGAAGGATGAACATCCGCGCCCTGGCACCACGGTTGAAAAGCTCGGCAAGCTGCCGACACCCTTCCGCGAGGGCGGCACCGTGACCGCCGGCAACGCCTCCGGCGTCAATGACGGTGCGGCTGCACTCATCATCGCCTCGGCAGAAGCGGCAAAGAAATACGGCCTGACGCCGATTGCCCGCATTCTCGGCGGTGCGACCGCCGGCGTTCCGCCGCGCATCATGGGCATCGGCCCTGCACCGGCGACGAAGAAGCTCTGCGCAAGACTTGGCTTGAAACCGTCCGACTTTGATGTGATCGAGTTGAACGAGGCCTTCGCCTCGCAGGGTATCGCCGTTCTGCGCGATCTTGGTATCCCTGAAGATGCGCCGCATGTGAACCCCAATGGCGGCGCGATTGCCCTTGGTCATCCGCTCGGCATGTCGGGCGCGCGCATCTCCGGCACGGCAGCACTTGAGCTGCAGGCCACCGGCGGCAAGCTGGCGCTTGCTACCATGTGCATCGGCGTCGGCCAGGGCATCGCGCTGGCGATGGAGCGGGTTTAGTTGCGATGGTAAAAATGGGGGCGGGTTGACCGATACCGGCACTCACGCACAATTCGTACAGACGATCCTTAGCTTGTCGAAGGGCGGAGGAAAGGGCACGCACCATCATCTCCGCAGCCGCCCGCCTAGAGCTTCAGCACGACCGTTGTAATGCCGGCCTCACCGCTGTCCTTCACCACGAAACCGAAGTCGCGGCACATGGCGAGCATTTTGGTGTTGTCGCTCAGAACGATGCCTTCAATGGCGCCAATGCCCTCTTCCCTGCCATAGTCGATGAGCTGCTTCAGCAGCGCAAACCCGAGGCCGTGCCCCTGAAGATCGGTGCGCACAAGCAGGCCATACTCGGCGATCTCCTTGTCCGGGTCGGCGGAAAGACGGCCAATGCCCGCCATTTCCCCATCCTCTTCCCTGAGCGCGATGAAGGCCATGTCGCGCTCGTAGTCGAGCTGGGTCAGCCGCTCGAGCATTTCATCCGGAAAGTGCTTGCGCGGGGCGAGAAAACGAAACCTTATGTCTTCCGAGGAAACCCGCGACAGGAAATCCGGGAATAGCGCCACATCGGCCGGCTTGATGGGCCGAAGATGATAGCGGTGCCCCTCAAGGTTCACATCCTTTTCCCATCCGGAGGGATAGGGCCGGATGGCAAGATCCGGGTTCGGCCCCTTGCGGTCGATTTCCGCCGGCTCGATCTCGATGCGCGCATCAAGCGCCACCACGCCGTCGGCATCGGCCAGAAGCGGGTTGATGTCCATGCCCTTGATGCAGGGGAAGTCGACAATCATCTGCGATACCGCGTTGAGCGCACCTGCAATCGCATCCCGATCTGCGGGCGCACGGTCGCGATAGCCGGCAAGCAGCTTGCCTATACGCGTCGACGCCATCAGGTCCCCGGCCAGCACATCGTCGAGCGGCGGCAGCGCAATGGCCGTATCCTCCATCACCTCCACAGCCGTGCCGCCCGCCCCGAACAACACCACCGGTCCGAAGATCGGATCCTGACTGACACCGAGAATGAGTTCATGGGCGTGTTTGCGCACCACCATGGGCTGAACGGCAAAGCCCTCCAGTCCGTCGGCCATACCGGCATCTCGCAAACGCTTGATGATGTTCTCAGCCGCTCTCTCAGCCGCTTCCGGTGTCTTGAGGCCAAGCACCACGCCGCCGACATCCGATTTGTGCGTAATGGTTCTGGACAGAAGTTTGACGACGACCTTTTCCGAACTTTCGAGCAAGCGGGCAGTCGCCTCACTCACCGCTTCTGGTGTCTCGACAATCACGGTTTCAGGCACGGGAATTCCGTAAGCGGCAATGGCAGCCTTGGCCTCCGGCTCCGTCAGCATACGCCGGCCTTCGGCAGCCACTTTTTCAAGGATGGCACGCAGGCTTTCGCGGTCTCCCTCAACATCCTCGCTGCGGCTTGAAGGAACACGGGTCAGCGCCTTCTGGGCGCGTGACCATTCACCCAGATAGGAAAGCGCCGCCGTGGCGCTGGACGGAGTGCTGAAGTTTGCAATGCCCGCGTCCTGCAGAATGCGACGCCCCTCGCGCGCGGTCTCCTCGCCCAGCCAGCAGGTGATGAGCGGTTTTCCATTCACCCTGCCCTTGTCTGCATGGGCCGCAACCGCGCGGGCGGCATCGGAGGGGGAGGCAAGGCCGGTCGGGCAGTTGAACACGAGAACGGCATCCGTGTCTGGGTCGTCTGCTACCGCCAAAAGCGCCTCGCTATAGCGCTCCGGCGGCGCATCGCCGATAATGTCGGCGGGGTTGGAATGCGACCAGTTGGGCGGTAGCGCGCGGTCAAGACGGGCGATGGTTTCAGGCGAAAACTCCGCCATCGTGCCGCCAAGATCGTTGAGCCGGTCGACTGCCAGAACACCGGCCCCGCCGCCATTGCTGACAATGCCCACATGGGCACGCTGCAGGGGGCGGAAGCGGGCAAGCACTTCCGCCGCATCAAACAGTTCGCCAAGATCCAGCACCCGCAAAATGCCGGCGCGGCGCAGTGCCGCCTCAACCACGCGGTCGGCACCGGAAAGCGCGCCGGTGTGGGTCGCCGCTGCCTGTGCGGCCTGCGCGTGGCGACCGGCCTTGATGGCGATCACCGGCTTCAGCCGCGCCGCCGCCCGGGCGGCGGTCATGAATTTGCGTGGATTGGGGATCGTTTCGAGATACATGAGAATGCCGCGCGTGCGTCCGTCGCCGGCGAGCATTTCCAGATAGTCGCCCACATCCACGTCGGCCATGTCGCCCAGAGAGACGATATGCGAGAAGCCAACGCCCTCCGCCGCCGCCCAGTCCACCAACGAGGTGGCGATCGCGCCGGACTGCGACAGCAGCGCCAGCCCGCCGGGTTTGGCCTGCATATGCGCGAAGCTTGCATTGAAATTCATCGGCGGAACCATCAGGCCCACCGTGTTCGGCCCGATGATGCGAAAAAGAAATGGCTTTGCCGCATCGAGCATCGCCTGGCGCAGCCCGTTTTCCCGTGTCAGCCCGGCGGTGATGACCACCGCCGCGCGGGTGCCTTTCTCGCCTAAATCGCGAATGATTCCGGGCACGGTTTCCGGCGGAGTGACGATCACCGCAATGTCCGGTACGCCAGGAATATCTATGGCGCGCCTGTAGCAACGCCTGCCTGCCACTTCCCTGTATTTCGGATTGACGGGCCAGACCTCGCCTTCGAACCCGCCTTCCTGCAAGTTCTGCATCACGATATGGCCGACGGCGCCGGGCCTGCTCGAAGCACCGATCACGGCAACGGAGCGCGGGCGGGCAGCATGTTCAAGATTGCGGATCGTCATGGGCGATGACTCCGGGTTCGCGCGGGTTTTGCGTTTCGTCGACACTATAGCGGCATGGCGTGAAGACTGCGCAACCCGCGATATGCGGTTGCCCTCAGCCTAGGGAGCGTTACGGCGATGAAGGTGTGGCACAGCCGCCACGAGTGCCCTTCCCGTCTGCGACCGCGGGTTGGCGATGATCTGCGGCGTTGGTCCCGTTTCCACAATGCGCCCACTCTCCATGATCGCTACTTGATGGGAGACAAGACGCACGACCGCGAGATCATGCGCAATGAAGACGTAGGAGAAGCCTTCGCTTTTCTGCAAATCAGCCATGAGTTTCAGGATCTGGCCGCGTATCGACTGGTCAAGCGCGGAGACTGGCTCATCGAACACGATCAGCGAGGGGCGCGCAGCCAGCGCGCGGGCGATGGCGACACGCTGGCGTTCCCCGCCCGACACTTCGTGAACGCCGCGCACAGCATAACTTGCCGGAAGCCCGACCCGCTCCAGAAGCGCGCCCACCCGCGCCGGGCGCGCTGCACGATCCGCAAGGCCATGGATGCGCAGCGGGTCCGCCAGAACACCGCCGATGGTCGCGCGCGGATTGAAGGCCGCAAGCGGATCCTGAAACACCATCTGGATCGAGCGGCGGCGCGCACGCAGCGCCCGCCCGCGAAGCTTAAGCCAGTCCTCGCCCAGAAGCCGCACCGTGCCCGCGTCGGCCGGCAGAAGCCTGAGAAGCACACGCGCGAACGTTGACTTGCCGCTGCCGGACGCGCCCACCAGCCCCAGCGTTTCGCCGGGAGCGATCGTCAGGCTCACATCGTCAAGCGCCGTGACCCTGCGCCCACGGCTGATGAAGGTCTTGCAGAGGTTCTGCGCAATGAGAACCGGCTCAGGCATCGGCCACCCCGTCGATCAGGCGCGGCGTCGAAAAATCGATCTGCGCGGCAAGAAGATGCTTCGTATACGCGTGCGCCGGCTGAGCGAGAACCGCGTGCGCAGCGCCTTTCTCCACCAGCCGCGCCCGCTGAAACACGGCAATGTCGTCGGCCAGTGCGGAGGCAAGCGCAATGTCGTGCGTGATGAAAACCAGCGTCATGCCCGCCTCCCGCACCAGATCGTCGAGCAGCGCCACGATCTCGGCCTGCACCACCATGTCGAGCGCGCTTGTGGGCTCGTCTGCGATCAACAGCCCAGGCCGCGCCGCAATGGCTGCGGCAATGGCGATACGCTGGCGCTGCCCACCGGAAAACTGGTGCGGATAGGCGCGAAGTGCGGCCTGCGGATCGGGAATGCGCACCCACTCAAGCAGCGCCAGCGCATGCGACTTCGCTGCACGCCAGCCAAGCCCCAGATGCCGCACCGCGCCTTCCGCAACTTGTTCGCCAATGGTCAGAACCGGGTTGAGGCTGCCACCGGGATGCTGAAACACCATGCCGATGTCACGCCCCGCCACGGGCGGATGCGCAAGGCCCGGCCAGCCAATGCTCCCCTCAATCCGCGCCTGCGGCGCGAGCAAACCGGCAAGCGCCAGCGCCAGCGTGCTCTTGCCCGATCCGCTTTCGCCGATCACCGCCAGCCGGCGGCCTCGCGCAATGTCGAGATCGACGCCCTGAAGCGCGAAGCTTTGCGCATCGTCACGCTCGTAGGAGACCGAGAGACCCCGGATTTCGGCCAGCGGCGCGCTCATCCGCGCGCCTTGCGGCCAGCCATCGCGTCGGCCAGCCCCTCGCCCAGAAGATAGACACCAAGAACGGTAGCCACGAGCCCCAGCCCCGGCACCATGGAAAGATGCGGCGCGGTGCGCAGCACATTGCGCCCCTCGGCGATCATCGAGCCCCATGTCACCACATTGGGATCGCCAAGCCCGAGAAACGACAGCGCTGCCTCCACCAGAACCGCTGTGGCGACGATCACTGCCGTGAGCGCCAAAACCGGCGGCAGCGCATTGGGCAGCACTTCGCGCAAAGCAACTTCCGCCGGGTGCATGCCGATCACCCGCGCTGCGGCCACATAGTCGCGCTCGCGGATCGACAGGACCTCCGCCCGCACCAGCCGCGCCGGCCCTGTCCACGCGCTAAGGCCAATGGCGAGAATGATCACCGGAAGCGATGCCCCGGTGACGCTGACAAAGGCGAGCGCAAGAAGAAAGCCCGGCACAATCTGAAACGCATCGACCACGCGCATAAGCGCCTCGTCCATCAGCCCGCCGGCAAGCCCGGCAACCGTACCCACAAGCGTCCCGGCGGCAAGTGCGACCAGCGCCGTGGCAAGCCCGACCAGAAGCGACGTCCGCGCGCCGTGCATCAGGCCCGCAGCCACATCGCGCCCCAGACGGTCCGTGCCAAGCGGAAGCGCCGGATCGGTGAAAGGCGCAGTTAGCGCGCGCCCGACAATTGCCAGCGGGTCGCCCGGATAAAGCAGCGGAGCAGCAAAAGCCATGGCGGCAAGCAGCACAATAAGACAAAGCCCCGCCACGCCTTCGGGCGAGTGCATGAGACGTCCTGCAACACGTTTCACGGAGCCACCTCCCCGCTGCCAACGCGCGGGTCGAGAAGCGCATAGGCGATGTCCACCAGAAGATTGACGGCGATCACGAGCACCGCGCTGACGATGATGATGCCGGTCAGAAGCGGCGCATCGCGGCCTGAAACCGCTTCATGCGCAAGCCGCCCAAACCCCGGAATGGCGAACACGCTTTCCACCACCACACTGCCGCCCAGCATGGCCGCTGCCTGCAGGCCCAGCATGGTGACCAGTGGCAGAAGCGCGTTGCGCGCCACGTAACGCAGCACGATGCGCCGCCGCGCCAGCCCCTTGGCGCGCGCAGAAAGGACAAAATCCTGCCGCCAGGCTTCCGCCATGCCCGCACGCATCATGCGCAGGAAAAGAGCCAGGTAAATGAAACCTAGCGCGGAAACCGGCAGCGCCAGATGCCAGGCAATATCGGCCACGCGCGCCAGACCCGTCTTGCCGGAGGCGATGGTTTCGATGCCGGCTGTCGGAAACCAGCGCAGATCGACCGCGAACACCAGAACCAGTACAAGGCCAAGCCAGAAGCTCGGAACCGCATAAAGCGCCAGCGAGCCGATCGAAAGCGTCCGGTCGGTCAGACTACCCGGCCGCGCGCCGGCAACAATGCCGAGCAGCGAACCGAGAGAGAAGGCGAGCGCCGTCGCTGCCCCCATCAGCCAGAGCGTGTTGGGCAAACGCTCCACGATCAGGTCGAGAACCGGCCGGTCGAAGGCCACCGACCACCCGAGATCCAACTGCAGCAGCGCACCCACATAAAGCGTCAGCCGTTTCACGATCGACTGGTCGAGCCCATAGCTCTGGCGAAGCTCCGCCACGAGGCCCGCATCGCCGCCGCCCAGTGACAGCAGATAGGCATCCACCGCATCGCCCGGTGCAGCTTCCAGAAGCAGAAACGTGCCCACAATGACGATCAGCAGCACCGGAATGCTGCTGACGATACGCCGCCGCGTCATAGTCAGGGCCCGGTGCATGCCAGTTCGTTTTCCTTGCTTGGTTAGCGGGAGAGAGCCGTGTCTGCCCAGTTGGAAACCGCCCAGCGCGGATTGTTGCCCACGTTCAGAACGGTATCACTGGCAACCGTGGTAAAGCCCCATTCGGCGACGTTTATCAACGGCAGATCTTCCACCACGATGCGCTGGAAGTCGTTGTAGAGTGCGGTGCGCGCTTCCGTATCGATGGTCTCGGTCGCCTGATCGATGATCGTGTCGAGCTCGGCATTGGCATAGCCACCCTGATTGGAAAACGGCACGCCATCGGGAATGCCCGACTGCACGAGGATCGTGGTCGAGATGGCCGGATCGCCGCGGAACACGGGCGAGCCAACGGCGATGTCGAAATCATGATCCGTGTAGACCGCCTTCAGATGCGCCGGCGTGTCGTTGTTCACCAGCGTCACGTCGATGCCCACCTTGCCGAGCGCCTGCCGCAGATAATCGCCGAACTGGCGCGTTTCGCTGAAGAAGGGTGCCGGCAGAAGGCGCAGCGAGAAACGCTTGCCATCCTCGCCACGCGGATACCCCGCCTCATCAAGCAGCCTGTTTGCCCCCTCGATGTCGAAGGAATAGGGTTTCACATCGGGATTGTAGAATTGCGGCGCGTTCTGCGGCACCGGGCCGGTGGCCGCCTGCGCATAGCCAAGAAACACGGTGTCGACCACGAAATCCCGATCGATGGCATGCGACAGGGCTTGCCGCACCTTCCGGTCGGCGAGGATCTCGTTGCGGTGGTTGATCTCCACCACAAGCTGATAGGTCAGCGCCTCATAACCTTCCGTCACCACTTTCAGGCCAGGCACCTTGGCGATGCGTTCCAGATCCACCAGCGGCACCTGCGAGAAGGCGGCAAGCTGAATTTCGCCTGCCTCCAGCGCGGAACCCGCTGCCGCCCGGTCAGGCAGAACACGGAAGATGATCTCGTCCAGCTTGGGCAGCCCCTCGCCCCAGTAGGCGTCATTGCGGGTGAGGCGATAATATTCGCCCGGCCTGTGCTCGGCGAATTTGAACGGCCCCGTTCCCACCGGCGCCTTATTGGCCGGGTTGGCGGCAATGTCCGTGCCCTCATAAAGATGCTTTGGCAAAACACTCGTCACCACCGGCAGCGCATTGCGAATGAGCTGGATCGGCGTGGGCGCGGAGAAGCGGAAAATGGCGGTGTGCGCATCGGGCGTTTCCACCGTGTCGAGATTGGCGAACACAACGCGGCCGAGATTTTGCAGCGGTTTCCAGACCTCCATCGCGGAGAAGGCCACATCCGCAGAGGTCAACGGCTCGCCATCGTGCCAGGTCACGCCCTCGCGCAGCTTGAAGGTGATGGAAAGCCCGTCTTCGGAACCTTCCCAGCTTGTGGCCAGGCGCGGCGCCAGCCCACCCTCGCCGTCCAACATTGCTTCCGCCAGCGGCTCGACGACCTTGCTGGCGATGAAAAACACGCCGTTCGAGGCCACAATCGCCGGGTTCAGCGAGCGCGGCTCTGAATCGGCCGCCACCACCAGCCTTCCTCCGCGCGGTGCATCCTCTGCCCATGCGCGCGCCATGGGCAGGGCTGCCGTCATCAACGCACCTGTGCCAAGGAAAAGATTGCGTCGCGAAATCAGAAACCCGGTCATCGGAAACCCTCGCTTGTTTATGCCAACAGAAGTCTAAGAGCCGCTGTCGGCAGGAACAGGGCCATGAATGCGTTGCGTTGGTCCAGCCTGTTGAACAAAGCGCCGTTTCAAAGATAAGGCGGAGTACAGGCCGAAACCACTATGGTGCGTCTGTCCGACAGATTGCGAAACCGATGGGGCTGGCGGCTGTCGAACAGATAGGCCTCCCCTGCTTTCAGGATGCGGAAGTCCTCGCCGACGTTGAGCGCCAGCTCTCCTTCCACCACATATCCCCCCTCGCTCGAGGCATGCTGGAGCATTGTCTCGCCAGTATCAGCGCCCGGTTCATAAACCTCGTGCAGTATCTGAAGATTGTGCATGCGCGCATCGCCGATCTGTCTGAGAACCAGAAGTCCGCTTTCGGGCGCATTTGCATTGATCGCCACCCGCGACGTGAGATCGATCAGATCGTCCTTGCCGAAAAAGGGCCCTGGGTTCTCCTCCCGCTCGGGCTCGAAAAAATCCGCCATGCTCACGCCCATTCCGCCTAGCACCTTGCGCAACGTCGATATGGAGGGACTGATCTTGTTCTTCTCGATGTTGGAGATCTGTGCATGAGGAACACCGGCCTGTTCGGCAAGCTGTCGCTGCGAAAGATTGCCCGCGGTGCGCATGGCCCTGAGGCGCGAGCCGATGTCGAAATCGTCCATATGTCCTTCGCCCGTTCGGTTTTGCGCCATCCCGCTCATGCTTTGCGCGGAACGCGGTATCGCTCAAGATATTGCCCTTGAAATCATTATACAATGCCAAAACACCGGAGATTTATCGGAACTGGGATCAATGATTTTCAAAGTCGCTCAAAATATTGAACGCACAATTGCCTCACCGAAAAATGAGTGCTACCGCTAGAGGACAGGAGGAGAGACCCGGAAACGGGATCATCCAACAACAATAACCGCATTCAAACGCAGGACAAGCCGATGACCGACAAGCCCAATTCACCCGAAGCGCGCGATATCGCCTATCACCTGCATCCATATACGAATGCGAAAAAACATCTTGAAGCCGGCCCGCTGATCATTGATCGGGGCGAAGGTGTGCATGTCTACGACAACAATGGCAAGCAGTATATCGAGGCCATGGCGGGCCTTTGGAGCGTCGGCGTAGGCTTTAATGAAAAGCGCCTTGTAAAGGCCGCAACGGAGCAGATGGAGAAGCTGCCCTACTATCACACCTTCACGCACAAATCCCATGGCCCGGTGATCGAGCTTTCCGAGAAGCTCATCGGCATGGCCCCGGTGCCGATGAGCAAGGCGTTCTTCACCAATTCCGGCTCGGAAGCCATCGACACGGCGCTGAAGCTGATCTGGTATCGCTCCAACGCTCTTGGAAAGCCTGAAAAGAAGAAGATCATCGTCCGCAACCGCGCCTATCATGGCGTGACCATCGCCGGCGCATGCCTGACGAGCCTGCCTGCAAACCACAAATCGTTCGACCTGATCGTGCCGAACGTGCTGCGCATGACCGCGCCGCACCACTGGCGTGAGGCAATGCCGGGCGAGAGCGAGGAAGAATTCGCAACCCGCCTTGCCAGGGAACTGGAAGACACGATCCTGGCGGAAGGCCCGGAAACCATTGCCGCCTTCTTCGGCGAGCCGGTACAGGGCGCCGGCGGCGTGATCGTTCCGCCTGCGACCTATTGGGAAAAGGTGCAGGCCGTTCTGAACAAATACGACATCCTGCTGGTCGCCGACGAAGTGATCTGCGGTTTTGGCCGTACGGGCACCATGTTCGGCTCCACCACCTACGACATCAAACCGGACATCATGGTCATGTCCAAGCAGCTTTCGTCGTCCTATCTGCCGGCCTCGGCCCTGATGATCAACGACCGGGTGTTCGAGCCGATCATGGAGGAAAGCGACCGCATCGGCACGCTCGGCCATGGCTACACGGCAAGCGGCCATCCGGTTGTCGCAGCGGTCGCGCTCGAAAACCTCAAGATCATCGAGGAGCGCGATCTGGTTGGCAATGCCGCCCGCATGGGCGAACGGCTGCGGAACGGGCTTGCTGAACTTGCCGATCATCCGCTGGTTGGAGAGGTGCGCGGCGTCGGCCTGATCGCGGCCGTAGAGCTCGTCACCGACAAGACAAACAAGACGGCGCTCGAGGCACCAGGCGCGCTTGGAGCGTTGGTCAATGCGCATCTTCAGGAGGCTGGCCTCATCAGCCGCGCCATGGTCGACGCGATGGCGTTCTGCCCGCCCCTCATCATTTCAGAGGGTGAAGTCGACGACCTGCTCGCCCGTTTCAAATCAGGGCTCGACAAAGCACTAGCGGAAGTGCCCCGGGAGACACTGTCGGCGTAAGCGCCGGAGCTTTCTCGGAAAACCCCGGTCCGGCGCTCGCCGGGCGACAGACAATAGCATCGTATCCACCACCCGGATACGATGCATTCTTGCGCTCTCAAAATCAGTTATGTCATTTTGTTATAATTGAGTCTGAAATTGCGATAGGACAGCGCTTTTCTTGCGCTATAGGGTCGCGGAAAGCGTTCCCTATTGAGGTCCCACAGTGACAGATCAAACTCAGGAGGCGCGGGAGGGTACAGATGTATCGTTGTCCGCGTCCCAAGGAAGTACTGAAAAATCAAATCATATCAAATTCTTGATATGGGGCATCGTGGTGGCAATGATTGTTGCCGTCTTTTTGCCGGCTCCGCTCTTTGCGAGCAATCTGTCATTCCTGTTTTATATGATGCTGTGGCTGACCATGGCGACGTCGTTCAACTTCGTCGCGGGCATGGCCGGATATATGCCTTTTGGTTATGTGGCGTTCTATGGCGTTGGCGCCTACGCCACCGGCGTTCTCTACAAGACATTCGGCCTGCCCATTCCAGTTGCGCTGGCGGGTGCAGCACTGGCAGGCATCGTTATCGGCCTTCTGGTGGCGCCCACACTGCGGCTCAAGGGCGTCTATTTTGGCATCGTCAGCCTCGCACTCGCCATGGCAATGAAGCTCGTGATCTCGCTTATGCCAAGCGAGATTACAGGCGGCAGCCTTGGTCTCATTCTCTCCGCGGCAAACGATCCGGTGGCAGCCTACTACGCCATGTTCATTGTGTTGATGGGTGCGCTCGCGGCGGGCACATGGCTATCCATGTCGCGTCTCGGCACGGCGCTTCGCGCCATCCGTGACGACAGCGAGGCGGCCGAGGTGGTTGGCGTCAACGTTGTGGCAACCCGGTTGAAGGCCTGGATTATGGCCACCATGTTCCCGGCCCTCGTGGGCGGCGTGGAAGCCTGGTACACCAACGCCATCGACCTCGATTCCTCCTTTAACCTTCTCGTGACCGCCAAGAGCATCGTTTACGCGATGGCCGGGGGCCTCGGCTTCCTCGTCGGGCCGATCATCGGAGCATCCGCGCTCTATGGCATCGACCAGCTGATCTGGCGGCATTTCCCGACCCTCAACCTGCTCATTCTCGGCGTGGTCATCATCGCACTGATGCTGCTCCTGCCGCGCGGCATTGTCGGGGCGTTCGCCCAGCGCTTCTCGCGCTTCCGGCGCTTCATTCCGTAAGACCCACAGGATTGAAACAAAGATGAACGAACTTCTGCTTCAAGGCCTGGTCAACGGCATCGTCGTCGGGCTGATCTACGCGCTGATCGGCGTCAGCCTCAACGTGATCTTCGGCGTCCTGCGCGTCGTCAACTTCGCTCATGGCGAATTCATCGTGCTGGGGGCCTATGGCGCCTATTTTGCCCAGGCCTGGCTTGGCCTTTCMCCCCTGCTTGCCCTGCCGCTAATCTTCATCGTCTTCGGTTTGATGGGCTATGGACTCTACTTCCTGCTGGTGAAGCGTCTTGCGCGCTCCAACGATCCCGAGCACGCTTCGCTTCTGGTCATGTTCGGCCTGTCGCTCGTGCTGGGCGCGCTCATGCTGCTTGCCTTCGAGGCGGATGCACGCTCGCTCAACTTCACGCTCGACCCGCCCTTCCTGATGTTCGGCAACATCATCCTGCCGACCACCAAGCTGCTTGGCCTTGCAGTTGCCGTCGTGGTCACTGGTGCTCTGGCATTCTTCCTCTACCGCACCTTGCCCGGCAAGGCGCTACGCGCCATCATCATGAACCGCGACGCGATCCAGATCGTCGGCGTGGACCTGAACCACCTTTCGGCCCTGACCTTCGGTCTCGGCCTCGGGCTGGCGGGCATCACCGGCATTCTCGTGTCGATGATCTTCCCCTCCTTCTCACCCTTCATCGGCCAGGACTACACCCTGATCGGCTTCATCGTGATCGTGCTGGGCGGTCTCGGACATCCGATCGGCGCCGTCGCCGGCGGCATCCTGTTCGGGCTGGCCGAACAGACCGCCATGGTGTTCTTCAGCGGAACCGTGGCAATGCTCCTCGGCTTCGTTCTCCTGATCGCCGTCATTCTCATTCGCCCCGCCGGTCTCTTCGGCGTGCAGAACTCACGGTGACGCCATGCTGAAAGTCGAAAACCTCGTCAAGAAGTTCGGTGGCGTCACAGCGCTGGACGGTATCAGCCTGACCCTCCCCGACCGCTCAATTCTTGGCGTTCTGGGCATGAACGGCTCCGGCAAGACAACGATGCTCAACTGCATCAACGGTCTTTACGACGCCACATCCGGGAAGATCACGCTAGACGGTGTGAGCCTCATCGGCAAAGCCCCGCATGCGGTCTTTTCCGAGGGCGTGGGCCGCACCTTCCAGGTACCACGCATCTTCCCGCAGATGTCGCTGCTGGAGAATCTCACTGTAGCACTCCTCAACAAGGGGCTGAGCAACGCCGAGATCGCAAAGATCAGCGCCTACTGGCTCAAGAAGGTGGAGCTCTACCGCCTGCGCCACAACTATGCGGAAGAGCTTTCCGGTGGGCAGCAGAAGCTTCTGGAACTCGCGCGCATCATGGTGGCCAATCCGAAACTCGTGCTGCTCGACGAACCCTTCGCCGGCGTCAATCCGAGCCTCGCGCTGCTGCTCATCAACATCATTCGCGAAATGCCGCAGGAGGTGGGCTGCTCGGTGCTGCTCGTCAGCCACGATCTCACATCCGTCTACGAACTGTCTGACAACATTCTGGTCATGCACGAAGGCCATGTCCTCGCCGAGGGCGATGCC
This sequence comes from Nitratireductor sp., assembly GCF_017794765.1. Lineage (GTDB taxonomy): Bacteria > Pseudomonadota > Alphaproteobacteria > Rhizobiales > Rhizobiaceae > Nitratireductor. Next base: position 3,628,052 of record NZ_CP051236.1, read on the forward strand.
GAAGCGATCCAGAAGAACCCGGACGTCATCGAAGCCTATCTGGGAGCCTGACCATGCATGGCGTTGAACTGAGCATGGAGAGCATCTCCGTCGCCTATAACGGAGACATCACGGTTCTCAAGGACGTGGCGCTGCGGGCCAAACCTGGCGAGGTCACCGGCATTATCGGGCCGAACGGGGCCGGCAAGTCGACCGTGCTGAAGACGATTTTCGGTCTTCTGTCCACCAAATCCGGCACGATCAGCATGGGCGGCCGCGACATCACCAGTCTCAAGGCGTTCCAGCGCGCGCTTGAGGGCGTATCGTTCGTGCCGCAAAACCGCAGCGCCTTTGCCGGTCTGTCGGTCTACGACAACCTGCTTCTCGGCTGCTGGCCCTTCCGCAAGGACAAGGCCCGCATCGACCGCGCCATCGATGGCATTTTCGAGCGGTTCCCGGTCCTGAAGGAAAAGCGCTCAAGCCTGGCCGGCTCCATGAGCGGCGGCCAGCAGCGCTTTCTGGAAATCGCGCGTGCGCTGGTCACCGATCCCAAGGTTATCCTGCTCGATGAGCCCACCGCAATGATCGCGCCGAAGATCTCGAAGGACATCTACGCGCTAACCCGCGATCTCGCAGACCAGGGGGCAACCATCATTCTGGTGGATCAGAACGTGCGGCAATGCGCAACCATTTCGGACAAGCTCTACATCCTGGAGCTTGGCCGCAACAAGGCGGAGGGGACCAGGGAGGATTTCGCCACCGACGGACAGCTCAAGGAGATGGTCGCCGAGTGGATGAACTACAAGATCGACGTGTGAGGCGTCGTCTTTCCAATAGCAACAAAAGGGGAATGCCCATGTGGACCATGACCAAACGTACCTTCATGGCAGGCACATTGCTTGCCAGCCTTGCGCTGCCGGTGGCCGGCCAGGCGCAGGAAAAGATCAAGATCGGCATGACGGTTTCGTCGTCCGGAAACTTCGCGCTCGCCTCGCAGTCTGGTGTGCGCGGCGTGGAAATCTGGGTCGATGAAGTCAACGCCAATGGCGGCCTGGAAGTGAATGGCGAGAAGCGCCTCATCGAACTCGTCAAGCGCGACGATCGCTCCGACAAGCAGATGGTGGCCCGCGTCTATGAAGACCTGATTGCGAATGAGGATGTCGATCTTCTGATGGCGCCATTCGGCTCCACCCTGACGGCAGCCGCCGCCACCGTGACCGAGCGTCTCGACAAGTTCATGGTCATCTGGTCCGCCGCCTCCGATGCACTGTACAACCAGGGCTTCAAGAACATCGTCTCGGCAACCCAGATGCCGGTCTCGCGCATGCCATCGGCCGGCCTTGAGGCCGCCGCAGCGCTGGGCGGCAAGAAGGTTGCCATTGTGAATGTGGATGAGCCCTTCCCCGCCGGCCTTGCCGACGGTGCCGAAGCCATCGCCGAGAAGCTCGGCATGGAAGTGGTCCTGAAGGAAGACTATCCGAAGGGCACGAAGGATTTCAGCCTGCTTTTGCAGAAGGCACGTGCCGCTGGAGCAGACGTGTTCTTCCCGACCAGCTACGAAGGCGACCTCATCTCGATGGTGCGACAGATGCGCCAGATGAACGTAAACTTCCCGTTCTCGTTCATGGTCTATGCCTCGACGCCGCAGTTCATCGAGATCGGCGACGATGCGCAGTACATCTACAGCCACACCAACTTCCACCCCACCATCAACTGGGAAGTGGATGCAGGGCTTGATCGTGAGGGTTTCCTCGCCGCATACGAAAAGCTCTTTCCGGACGTCTCCTATGAGCCCGACTTCCAGACCGTTCTCGCCTATGGTGCCGGCGTCATCGCTGGAGAGATCATCGAGAACGCGGAAAGCCTGGACGCTGCCGACCTCAAGAAGGCGGCCATGGAACTCAGCGACAATCTGACGGTTCTCGCCGGCCCCTATGCGATCGACGAAACCGGCAAGCAGCTGAAAATGCCTTTCCCGGTGGTGCAATTGCAGCCGGGCAAGGGGCTCGTGACCGTGTGGCCAAAAGAAGTCGCCGTTGCAGAGCCCATCTACCCTATCCCTGGTTGGGATCAACGCGACTAGATCGCCGAGCGTCCATTCGAACTCACAAAAGACGATCTGACTAAACGATGGAGCATCGGAATGTCTGAAAACCGGATTCTACTTTTCGGTCCGATGCTCTAGCTACCTGGCGCCCGGCTTCCGAAACGTCTCCCTCGGGGTCGGGCGCATTTTCCAAGAAAAGAACACCATGGATCCGTCATTCGCGTCCCTTGCGGACCTCTCGAAAGCGTTGAGCGAAGGCTCGCTCACCTCCACCGCGATCACCCGGCATTTCCTGGAGCGCATAGCCCGGCATGACAGGGCCCTCGGCGCCTTTGTGCATGTGGACGCCGAGAAAGCGTTGGCAATGGCGGAAGGGCTCGACAGGCTGCGCGCGTCCGGCGTGGTCTACGGCCCTCTCCACGGCCTGCCCATCGCCGTGAAAGACCTGGTCGACTGGCAGGATGAAACGTGCACGGTGGGCAGCAAGGCCTGGAAAGACCGACGCTCCACCGGCGATGCGATTGTCATGCGCAGGCTGCTCGCCGCCGGCATGATCCCAATCGGGCGCACGGCCATGGTGGAGTTCGCCTTCGGCGGCTGGGGCACCAATCCGCTCTGCGGAACGCCACGCAACCCATGGGACATGAAGACACACCGCATTCCCGGCGGCTCCTCCAGCGGTTCCGGGGTGGCGGTGGCTGCCGGCCTCGCGCCGGCGGCACTTGGCAGCGACACGGGAGGATCCGTGCGCATCCCCGCCGCTCTCAATGGCCTTGTCGGCCTGAAACCGACCTTTGGCCGCATCAGTCTGAAGGGCTGTTTTCCGCTCTCGGCCACACTTGATTCCATCGGACCGATGACACACACCGTCGACGATGCCGCTCTTCTGTTCGAAGCGCTTTCCGGGGCCGAGCCCGAGGATCCCGCGACACGGCTGGCACCGGCGCTGACGTCTGGCGCATGGCAGGCACTGCGCGCTGAGGGCATGCAGGTTGCCGTCATGCGCGAGGAAGATTTTCCGCTCCCGCTCGATGCCGAAAGCCAGGCCGCATACGACCGCGCGAAGGAAGCGCTCGCCAGCCTCGGCGTCAAGCTCGTCCCCACCGATCTGCCCTTTTCCTTCAACGACATGACCGAACGTAACGGGCGCATCATCGCGGCGGAATCCTACGCGGTTCACCGTGAGTACATCCATGACGAAAACGTTCCCATCGGGCCGCATGTCCGCCAGCGTGTGCTTGCCGGTGCCAACATCAGCGCCAATGATTACATCGAGACCCTCGCGGATCATCGGCGCATGAAAGCGGTCTATGCCGAATTCATGAAGCCCTTCGACGCTCTGCTCACGCCGTCGCTCCCCTTCCCCGCGATCCCGGTAGCGGAGGTGGACGAGGCCGCGGTGCCGCTTGCGGCCTATGGCCGGCCGGCGAACTACGTGGGTGCTTGCGGGCTCGCTCTTCCCGCAGGTTTTACAGCAAATGGTCTGCCCCTTTCCGTGCAGCTCATGGGACGCGCCTTCGGTGAGGAGCAGTTGCTCGCTATGGGGGCGGCTCTCGAGAAAAGCATCTCAATTACGAACCGGCGGCCCGACCTTTCTGCTGCCTGAGCAACGACAATCGGCAAGGAGTTTCCGATGACGCAATCCAGATGCGACACGCTTTTGAAAAACGCCTTGCTGTACGATGGCCTGGGGGGGCAACCGACCCGCGGCGGTGTGGCGCTCTGCAATGGCCGCATCGCCGCGGTCGGTGACGTTTCCGGCTGGAGCTCCGCCGAAACCATCGACCTCGACGGTCTCAGCCTTGCACCCGGTTTCATCGACGTTCACACGCATGACGATCTCGCCGTTCTGAACGATAGCGCGATGGAACCCAAGATCACGCAAGGCGTGACGAGTGTGATTGTCGGCAATTGCGGCATCAGCCTTGCGCCTTACGAAAAGCCTGCCGAGCTGGTGCCACCGCTCGGACTTCTCGGCACAGCGGAAGACTATCGCTTCGGCTCGTTCGCCGCCTATCGCAGCGCTGTCGACACCGCCAATGTCGCGGTCAATGTGGCCGCGCTTGCAGGCCATGGCACCCTGCGGGCCATGACGCTCAAAGACCCCAGCGAGCCCGCCTCAGAAGGCCAGATCGCAATCATGCGGGTGTTGCTCGAAGAGGCGCTGGAAGCAGGCGTTCTGGGGCTCAGCACAGGCCTCGCCTATCCTGTCGCACGGCATGCGCCAACCGAGGAAGTGGTAGCGCTCTCTCGAACCCTGGCAGCCTTCCCCGGTGCGCTCTACGTCACGCATATGCGCGATGAGCGCGACGGGGTCGAGGAGGCCGTCGGAGAAACCATTGCGATTGGTCGCCGTGCCGGCGTTCCGGTCGTCATCTCTCACCACAAGTGCATCGGCCGCCAGAATTATGGACGCTCCCTGAAAACACTGGCGATGATCGACAAGGCGCTCCTTCATCAGGACATTGCGATGGACGTCTATCCTTATGAAGCAAGCTCCACCGTGCTTCTGCCGGAGCTGACCCGTCATGCCGAGCGCATTCTGGTCATCGATTCCGCCCCCCATCCCGAATGCAACGGGATGGAGCTCTCCAAAGTCGCGGAGAACATGGGCTGCGATCAGGAAGAGGCGGCCCGCAGACTCGCGCCCGCGCGCGGCATCTATTTCCAGATGTCACCTGAAGACATCAACCGCATCATGCAGCATCCACGCACCATGATCGGCTCTGACGGCATTCCCGGCCCGCAGGCCCATCCGCGCCTCTGGGGCACCTTCCCGCGCGTGCTTGGCCGATACGTGCGCGAGGATGGCGTTTTGCCGCTGGAAGAAGCGATCCGCAAGATGACGTCGCTGCCCGCCCAGATTTTCGGCTTTGCCCGTCGCGGTAGGTTGCAGGAAGGTTTTCACGCCGATCTTGTCGCTTTCGATGCCGATACCGTCCTCGATCTGGCAGACTACGACACGCCTGACCGCCCTTCGGCCGGTATAGAGCATGTGTTTGTGAACGGAGTGGCGGTGCTTGCCAATGGCGCGGTGACCGGCGCTCGCGGTGGCCGCTTCGTTGCGCGCGGTGAAACCTGAGCTGCCTTGACTGTCAGGTTTCACGGTGAAGTTCCTGACAGGCCAGTTTCAGGATCTTGATGAACATTTCCTCGGCATTGGAAACGGCGCGATTTTCCGAGGTCAGCGCAGTGATCGTGAATTTCAGATCCGGCGTGAGCGGCCGCAGGCGCACGCCTCTCGTAAAGCGGGCGGAGAATTCGTCCACGATGGCACAGCCAACGCCCTCGCTCACACAAGCGGCTGCGACGGAATAAGTGTGCACGGATATACGTGGTTCATAGGGAACGCCTTCCGCATCGAATGCGGATTTCAAAAAGGTGCCCACAGGCGATTCCTTCTCGAGCCCCACAAAACTCTGCATGTCGATTTCCCCTAGGGAAACAGGCGCTGCGGTTGCCGGAACCGCAGGATCGTCAGTCTCGAGATAGGTGAGACGCATCGTTCCCACCGGTATGGAATTGATGCCCGGTGTCTCCATGATGTTGAAGGCCACAGCAAGGTCGAGGTCGAGCGCTCGGAGACGTCTGACCAGAACGTCATAATGGTGTGTGAAAAGCTCGACCTTAAACCCCTCCCAATGCTTGGGCAGATGCGAAACGACCCTTGGGGCAAGGCCCACGCCGAGACTGGGAAGAAACCCCACGCGCAGTACATCGTCGGGATTGCGTCCAAGATTGCGCGCGAGCGTGCGAAACCGTTCCAGCGCACCATGCACATCCACGGCCTCGGAAAACAGCAGTTCAGCCTCCCGGGTCGGCACGAGGCGCTGCTTTACCCGGTCGAACAATTTAAAGCCGAGAAGAGACTCCGCGTGTTTTAATGTACGGCTCAATGCCGGCTGCGAAACGTTGAGGCGCTCTGCTGCCGCGTTGATGGATCCGGCCAGACGGATGGCGTGAAAAACCTCTATATGTCGAAGATTCATTAAGCCCGGCGATGTTGTTTCGTGTTCCCGTTCGCAGTCTTCTGGCTGCCTTGCCTGGAATGATACACGCTCGATGGACCGCGTTGCACAAAAACTTTTCGACGCAAAAGACTTCGTAAACAACTTTAGGTCACAGACTGTACGCCAATCGCATTCTGTTCAACCGAGGCGCGAATTGTCGTGTTTTTTGCGTGAGTGAGATTCGCCCATTGGAACAGGACGACATCTCTGCAGTAGCGGAGATGTTTCAGCGCATATTGCGCAAACGGCGCAGCCCCGCCCCGCATGGCATGCGGGACTATCTTCGAAAGCTGTTCCTCGATCCCCCGCGCCGGGATAACGACATCCGTTCGCTAGTCCATTTGCGCGAGGATGGTCAGGTCAACGGCTTCATGGGCGTTCTGCCCATGCGCTTCACCTATCGGGGGGAAACACTCCGAAGCGCCATCGGGGGCAGTTTCATGGTCGATGGACACGAAGGCGACCCCTATGCCGGTGCGCGTCTCCTCAGAGCCTTTCAATCGGGCCCACAGGATCTTTCTCTCACCGAAACCGCCAACGACGTGTCGACCGCCATGTGGCGCAAGTTGCGCGGAACGAACCTGACCGGGTATAGCCTCGAATGGCTACGCATCCTCCGTCCGGCCGGCTTCATGGCCGCTATTGCGGCAGACGCGTTTGCTCCAGCCGCGCTTGCAAGACCATTGGCCAGGCCGCTTGATGCCCTGTTGCGCCGGAGAGGCGCGCCGCCGCAATGGACGCATGTGGCCGATGGAGAGTTTGCGCAGAGGGCTCTCATCAGCGAAGAAGCCGACACTGCCGAAACAATGTCACTGATCCGGACATTCGCCTCCACCTTCGCACTGCGCCCTGAGTGGTCGGAAAGCGAGCTGGAACGAATGGTGATAGAAGCACAGCGGAAAGCCAATTATGGCACGATGGTGCGTCGCAAAGTGCTCGCCCGTGGAGGAAAACCCGTTGGCTTTTTTATCTACTACGGCAACAGGGGCGGCATCGGTCGCGTCATCCAGATCCTTTCAGTGCCGGGGCACGAAGGCTCCGTCCTCGACACGATGCTGGACGACGCCACCCAGCGCGGTCTGGTCGCCCTGCGCGGCCGCGGCCAACCTGCCCTCGTAAACGCCATGCTCGGCCGGCGCTTCGCGTTTGTTCATGCTTCCTCCAGCATTGTTTACGCGAAGGACAAGGCGCTTCTGGAACCGTTTGTTGCAGGACAAGCATTTTTCAACGGCTTTGCAGGAGAATCCTGGTCCCGGCTCCTCGGAGACCGTTTCGACTAAAGCAGTTCGGAAAACAGAAAACCGGGCTGACGGGCCCTCAGGGGTAAAGAATCGATGTGTGGAATCGCAGGATATCACGGTGCAGGTCTTCATCCTCAGGAGGCTGATGCACTTCTCAAGGCCATGTCCTGTGCCATCGCCCACCGCGGCCCCGATGAAGCAGGCATTCATGTTGGTGAACAGGTGGGCCTGGCCCACCGCCGTCTCGCGATCGTCGGGCTGGCCGACGGGCAGCAGCCCATGGCCACCGCCGACGGGCGACTTCGCATCACCTTCAACGGTGAAATTTTCAATTACATAGAACTGCGACAGGAGTTGGAAAGCCGCGGGCACCGCTTTCGCACGAAAAGCGATACCGAGGTAATTCTGCACCTCTACAGCGAACTCGGACCAGACTGCCTGGGAAAGCTGAATGGCGATTTCGCTTTTGCAATCCACGATGCACACCACGCGCGTCTGTTCCTCGCTCGCGACCGCATGGGCGTAAGGCCGCTATATCACACATGGCATCGCGGACGGTTTCACTTCGCGTCCGAGATCAAGGCGCTCCTGACCGTTCCCGGCGTGGAAGCACGACTCGATCTCCTGGCACTCGATCAGATTTTTACGCTCTGGGCCCCCATTCCGCCACGCACGGCATTCGAGGGAATTTGCGAGCTGCCACCCGCGCACTGGATGATCGTGGAGAACGGCGCAGCCCACGTTCAGCGGTACTGGGACCTGAATTTTTCCGAGATCGATCACGCCCGTCCCCAAGACCAGCTGGAAGAGGAAACACGGTCCCTTCTGGAAGATGCCACACGCATCCGTCTCCGTGCCGATGTGCAGGTTGGGACTTATCTTTCAGGCGGGCTTGATTCATCCATCATCGCTGCACTCGCCAAACGCATGGCTCCGGCTGGTCTCTCAAGTTTCGGCGTTACATTCTCCAACGCCGCGTTTGATGAGAGCGGCTTCCAGAACGAGATGGTGGACGCCCTCGGCACCGTTCACCACACGGTGGACTGCGACACGGATGAGATCGCCAGCGTCTTTCCGCAGGTCATCCGGCACGCCGAGCTGCCGATCCTGCGGACCGGTCCTGCACCGCTCTACCGGCTCTCATCGCTGGTGCGATCAAAAGGGATCAAGGCGGTCCTTTCCGGCGAGGGTGCCGACGAAGTTTTCGCCGGTTACGACATTTTCAGGGAAGCCCGAATTCGACGTTTTTGTGCGCGGCAGCCTGGCTCGCAGCTGCGCCCGCATCTGTTTCGCCGCATCTACCCTTATCTCGCCAACCTGAAACGCCAGACGCCAGACTATCTGGCGGCTTACTTCGGCATCACCACGGATCACCTTGACGATCCGCTCTATTCACATCGCCCACGCCTGCGGAGCACGGCGGGCACCAAGCTTTTCTTTTCAAAAGCTTTGAGGAAGGAGCTGAGCGACTACAGCGCAGCCGATGAGCTTGCAGCCACGCTACCCGATGCCTTTCGCGGCTGGCACCCTCTGCACCAGGCGCAGTATCTCGAAACGCGTTTTCTGTTGCCCGGCTACATTCTTTCCAGCCAGGGCGACCGCATGGCCATGGCGCATGGGATCGAAACGCGATTTCCCTTTCTCGACCATCGGCTGGTGGAACAGGCCGCCCGCGTCCCCGCGAACACCAAGCTCAAGGGGCTTCGAGAGAAACACCTGTTGCGAGAGGCAATGCGCAGCACGATACCCGAACGGATCGCCGAGCGGCCTAAACAGCCTTACCGCGCGCCGGAAGCCGATGCCTTCACCGCAAACGCCCGTGATTACGTGGAAACCGCGTTCCAAAGAACAGCTCTGGAAGAAACCGGCATCTTCGACGTTGAAAAATCGACCAGATTGTATAAAAAAAGCCGGCTAAGTAATTTCACCGGTTTTCGCGACAACGCCGCTTTTGTCGGCATCCTGTCAACGCAGCTTTGGTCCCAGCAATTCGCCAGGCAATTTCGCAGAACGGACGAGACCCTGGCGGTTCGTGTCTGACCGTGAAAGGAAGCACCATGCCCCAGCAAATCAATGCCGACATCCGCGCATTCGTCGTTGATAACTTTCTGTTTGGCGATGAAAGCGAGGCACCCGCCGACGATGCATCTCTTATCGAGAGCGACATTGTCGATTCCACCGGCATTCTGGAGATGGTGTCCTTTCTGGAAGAGCATTTTTTGGTCGAAGTCGCAGATCCGGAAATCGTGCCCGAGAACTTCGACACGATTGCTCGCTTAACCGCATTCGTCGCAGGTAAGAGAAATGCGAAAGCAGCCGCAGGCACCTAGGGTCGGGATCCATTCACATGACCCAGGAGCAGACTGCCATGCGCATCGAGGCTTTTCTACGAAACCGGGCAGCAATTGCCCCTTCTGCAACGGCCCTTATAGCGGGGCCTGAGCGGTTAAGTTTCGCCGACCTCGATCACCTGTCCGAGCGCATGGCAGGCGCCTTAAGCCTTCATGCAGTGGAGCCCGGCGACCGGATAGTCCTTTTCATGGACAATCTGTCTGAAATGGCCATCGCCATCTTTGCCGGGTTAAAGGCAGGCGCAGTTGTCGTTCCTGTCAATCCTGGCGTGAGGGCAGAGGGCCTCGCCCATGTTTTAAGGAACTGCCTGCCCAAAGCCCTGGTATACGAGGCCAGGCACATCAAGCTCTGTGATGAGGCGACCGCGGCAGCGAGCCACAAACCCCTTTCCATCATAGCGCGGGCGGGCGCTTTGGCTCCGCACGACGCCATTGCCTTCGAGGCTTGCCTCAAGATGGAAGCGCCGTTACCCGCCGGTCAGGACAATGACCGCGATCTCGCCTTTCTGATTTACACCTCCGGCTCATCCGGCATGCCGAAAGGCGTCATGATGAGCCACCGGAATGTCGAGGCGGCATCAGCAATGATCGCCCAATACCTGGGCAACGGCGATCACGATGTGGTGCTCTCGGCACTGCCGCTTTCTTTCACCTACGGGCTCTATCAGCTCCTCGTCGCAATACGCAGTGGCGCGACGCTCATACTGGAAAAAAGCTTCGCCTTTCCTCATGCAATCCTCGAAAAGGCGTATGTCGAGGGTGTCACCGGTTTTCCTCTGGTGCCTACCATGGCGGCTATGCTTGCCACGCTCAAGGGAGTGGACCCCGGGCGCCTGCCGTCACTGCGCTACATGACCAACGCTGCGGCGCATCTGCCGCCTGCCCATATCGAAGCACTCCGCGCTCTCTTCCCCGCTGCTCGTCTTTACTCCATGTACGGGCTCACGGAGTGCGCGAGAGCAACGTTTCTCGACCCGGAGCAGCTAGACCGGCGTCCCACATCCGTCGGGAAACCGCTCCCGGGCACACAGGCCCTCGTCGTGGACGAAAATGGAAACGAAGCCGCCCCGAACACCACGGGTGAGCTCATCATCCGCGGCCCGCACGTCATGCAGGGCTACTGGAACGACCCGAAGGCAACCGCCCGCGCCCTGCGTGCCGGACCGGGCGGCAAAGGCAAGTTTCTTTACACTGGCGATCTTTTTAAACGCGACCCGGAGGGGTTCCTCTATTTCATTGGCCGCCAGGACGAAGTGGTGAAGATCCGTGGGGAAAAAGTATCGCCAAGACAGGTGGATGCCGTGCTTTCCGCCTGCCCCGGAGTGCGCGAGGCCGTCGCCTTCACCACGCCTGATCCGATTGCCGGCAACAGGCTAGACGCTCTCGTGGTACCCGCTTCACCGGATCTGACCGAGCAAATGCTCGCCCGCTTCTGCAAGCAACGATTACCGGACCCGATGGTGCCGAGATCATTCATCTTTCAGGCGGAACTGCCGAAAATGGCGAACGGAAAGATCAGCCGCCGCCTTGCCGCCATGGAGGCCATGAGAACCACATGAACATCTGCTTCTCCACAGACACTCTGAAAATTGACGTCATTGCCGAAACAGACCGCATAGTTACTGCACTGCGTACCCAGCTCCGCACACGCCTGCGCAAACGCGGTTTAGTGCTCGGCCTGTCGGGCGGCATCGATTCCAGCGTCTGCGCAGCCCTTGCCGCCCGGGCATTGGGGCCGGATCGTGTCTTTTGCCTGTTCATGCCGGAGTATGATTCGGATCCCGAAAGCCTTCGGCTGGGGCAGGAAGTGGCCAGTATTTTCGGACTTGAAAGCATGATCGAAGACATCGGCCCGACCCTGGAAGCCATGGGCTGTTATGACCGGCGCGATGCCTTTGTCCGCCAGGTGGTGCCGGAGTTTGGGCCGGGCTGGTCGATGAAGATCGCCATCGCCAATGCGCTCACCACCAAGGCCTACAACATTTCGTATCTTGTTGTGCGCAGGCCCGACGGCACGGTCGAAAAACACCGGCTCCCGCCCGAGGTGTATCTCGGCATCGTCGCCGCCACCAACATGAAGCAGCGGACCCGAAAACAGCTCGAATATTTCCATGCAGATCGGCTGAACTATGCGGTGATCGGCACCCCGAACCGGCTGGAATACGATCAGGGTTTCTTCGTGAAGAATGGCGATGGCGCCGCCGATGTGAAACCGATAGCCCACCTCTACAAGTCACAGGTCTACCAGCTCGCGAAACATCTGGGCGTCCCGGCGGAAATTCGCCGGCGCATGCCGACAACCGATACCTATTCGCTCGCCCAGTCTCAGGAAGAGTTTTATTTCGCCCTGCCCTACCGCGAAATGGACCTGTGCCTTTACGGGCTCGACCACGACATTCCGGCCAAGAAAGTTGCCTGTGCCACGGGTCTCAGCGAACGTCAGGTAGGCCTTGTGTGGCGCGACATTGAGGCAAAACGCAAGGTGGCGCACTATCTGCATCTGCCGCCGCAGACTGTTGAAGAGGTCTCAACACCCTGATCATCCGGCCTTCCTGGAAGCCAGAAGCGACGAACCGGGGAAACGCAGAAGCATCCCGAAAAGGTCCCGCGGCTCATCGGGATCGGCGAGAAGATCAAGTTCGATGAAGTGACTGGTCTCGCGCACCCGGTCATAGACATAACGCAATGCGGAAAAGTCCTCCGTCGCGAAACCGACGGAATCGAAGAGCGTGATCTGGCGTGCATCGCGCCGCCCTTTCACCTTTCCGGCAATCACCTGCCACAATTCTTCCACCGGGTGATCGTCCGCAAGCTGCTGAATCTCGCCCTCGATCCGCGTCTGCGGCGGATACTCCACGAAAATATCGGAACGTGTGAGAATGTCCCGGTGCAACTCGGTCTTGCCGGGGCAGTCGCCGCCCACGGCGTTGATGTGCACGCCGGAGCCAACCATGTTGTCGGTCAGAATGGTGGCGTACTGCTTGTCGGCCGTGGCCGTCGTTATGATGTCGGCCCCTTCGACCGCCTCTTCCGGCGCGCTGCACGCCACCATCTCGAAGCCGAGTCCCTCCAGATTGCGCAAACACTTTTCCGTTGCATCGCGGTCGATGTCGTAGAGCCGAAGCTTCTCGATGCCGAGTGCAGCCTTGAACGCCATCGCCTGAAACTCGGACTGCGCGCCGTTGCCGATCAGCGCCATGGTGCGCGATCCTTCCGGCGCCAGGTATTTCGCCGCCAGCGCAGAGGTCGCCGCGGTGCGTAACGCTGTCAGGATGGTCATCTCGGTGATCAACAACGGATAGCCGTTACCCACATCGGCATAAACGCCGAACGCGGTCACCGTCTGCCGGCCTTCACGCGTGTTCTTGGGATGACCGTTCACATATTTGAAGCCGTAATGTTTGCCGTCGCTCGTCGGCATCAGCTCGATCACACCCTCACGGCTGTGGGAGGCCACACGCGGTGTCTTGTCGAAATCCTCCCAGCGCCGGAAATCCTCTTCGATGTAATCGGTCAATTCGGCCAGAAAACGCTCGACCCCGATCTCCAGAACCAGTTCCATCATGTGATGCACGCTGATGAAGGGAACGAGGTTCAATCTGTCGCTTGCAGGGACGTATTTCATTGTCAATGGCTCCTTGTTGGCCGATCCATGATGCGCCGGCCAAGCAGACTGGCTGTGAGATCGACGAGCAGGGTGGCCGTGCGACCGCGCTCATCGAGAAAAGGATTGAGTTCGACGAGGTCTAGGCTGGTGACGAGGCCGCTGTCATGCAGCATCTCCATCGCCAGGTGCGCCTCGCGAAACGTGGCGCCGCCAGGCACCGTGGTGCCGACCGCCGGGGCAATGGCCGGATCGAGAAAATCGACGTCGAGGCTGACATGAAGGCACCCGCCTTCGACCGCCACGCGCTCAAGGAATGCGCGCAGGAGCGGCGCAAGGCCATGTTCGTCGATCGCGCGCATGTCATGGACGGTCACGCCGGCCTGATGCAGGGCAGCACGCTCGGCAGGATCCACGCTGCGCAGCCCCAAAGCGCAGATGCGTTTCGGGTCGATTGCCGTGTGAAGCGGCGGGAAGATCCCCTCAAAACCCGGCTGACCGCTGGCATAGGCGAGCGGGACACCGTGCAGATTGCCACTTGTGGTGGTTTCAAGCGTGTGAAAATCCGGATGTGCATCGAGCCACAGAACGAAAAGCGGCCTGTCGGTCTCGCCCGCGCGTCGAGCGATACCGGCCAGTGTCCCCGCCGCCATGCTGTGATCACCGCCAAGAAAAATCGGCATGCCGTCCTCGCATGCCTCATAGGCCGCCTCGCTGATTGCAGCCGTCCATGCGACGATCTCCGGCAGAGCCTTGAGAACGGCATTGCGATGCGGGCCCACGTGCTGCCGCGCCGGGACCACCGTTCCCAGATCGGTGACCTGATGGCCAAGCTCGCGAAGGGCGGCAGCTATCCCTGCCGTGCGCAATGCGCTCGGTCCCATCTCGCAGCCCATGCGCCCGGCGCCATCCTGCACCGGAATACCCAGAATCTTGCAATGCATACCGCCACCGCCTTGTCGGAGATTTGCACTATAGGAACCCGGATCGCCGGCAGAACGAACAAGCCAAATTGCCAAAAAATGCATTATGACTTATCATTTTGATAAATATGGATTTCGTTTTGAGAAATCATGGATGAGCTGGACAAACGTTTAATCACCCTGCTGCGTCATGATGCGCGACGCAGCATTTCCGATCTGGCCATGGACCTGGGCGTTTCACGCGCCACGGTCCGTGCGCGTATGGAACGGCTGGAAAAAGCGGGGCACATTGTCGGCTACACGGTCATTCTGAGGGCCGACACAGTGGAAGCGCCAGTGCGCGGTATCACCATGGTGGAGATAGAGGGGCGATCCGCCGACAGGGTAATCCATGCGCTGGAAGGATTTCCGGAGGTCTCGGCCATTCACACCACCAATGGCCGCTGGGACATCGTTGTGGAACTGGGCGCGTCCACCCTCACCGATCTCGACGCAGTGTTGCGGCGCATCCGTCTCATACCCGGCATCATGAACAGTGAAACAAGCCTGCTGCTCGCAACACCGCACAGCACGCGGGCCCGGCTGTGAGCAGGGCTTATGGCTGCGTTAACCTGAAGCTTCTAACCTGAAATCCCTGCCCCACCCGTAAACCGCGAGCCAATGACAAAGCCAGACAAAACCTCAGAGCCCGTTCGCTGGGGCATTGTCGGCACGGGAACCATGGCCGAGCAATTCGCCGAGGATCTCAGTGTTTCCGATGGTGCCGTGTTTTCGGCGGTTTCTTCACGAAATGCAGCCAGGGCGAAGGCTTTTGGGGCTCGCCATGGAAGTCACGCTTCGGCTCACGCCTCATATGCGGACCTTCTGGCAAACCGAGAGCTGGATGCCATTTATGTGGCGACACCGAATGACACGCATTTCGCAGTGGCTTGCGCGGCAATCGAGAGTGGCAAGGGGGTTCTGGTGGAGAAACCGCTTGTTGCGACAAGCCTGGAAGCCGCCCGTCTGGCTGCGCTTGCGGCGGAGCGAGGCGTTTTCTTGATGGAAGCCATGTGGACACGCTTTCTGCCTGCGATCTCGAAAGCGAAAACGCTGATCGAAGACGGCGCCATCGGCGAAATTCAGCGCCTCAGGGGCCAGCTCGCCTTTGATCATCCCTATGATCCAGAGAGCCGCTTTTACTCGAAGGAGCGGGGCGGCGGAGCGATGCACGACCTGGGGGTCTACTGCGTGTCGCTTGCCCGTTTCTTCATGGGAGAACCCATCGAATTCAGCGGAGAATGGCGGGCAGCCCCAACCGGTGTGGATCGCGCGGCATCCCTGACCCTGCGTTTCAAGAATGACGTCGTGGCCCATCTCTCCTGCGCCTTCGATCATGAGGGCGACAACAGTTTCATCATCGAGGGAAGCAGGGGAACGCTGGTACTGCCCGCCCCCTTCATCGCTGCGCGGGACGTTTTGCAATGCTCCAGCGGATTTGCGGCGCGCCTTGCCACGATCCCGGGTCGTTCTGCCCCGGCACGTGCGATCCGCAAGCTCATCTCGAGACTGCCTGTGCCTGGCATCCGCAAACACGGCTTTCCCTATGATGGTCATGGTCTTCAATTCGAGATTGAAGCGGCTTCCGGTGCCATCCGCTCCGGCAGGACGCACCACCCTACCATGCACCCGCTGGACAGCACCCGCACGCTGGAGATCATCGAAACCGTTCTGAAGGAAGAAAACCGGCGGCCCTGATCGCTCAGGCCCCGCTCCAGCGCGGGCTGAATTCGAAACCGGTCTTCGGCTTATAGTCATTTTCCCCGGCATTGAGCGCCAGAACCAGCTCCGTGAGGTGCAATGCCACTTTTCCTGAGAAAAACGGGGTTCGTCCCTCTTTCAGGGCGGCAGCCTGTTCGGCGATGCCGCCCATGAAGTCTATCTGCGAAGGGTATGATGGCAGCGTCCGTTTTCTGCCGGCCTGCTCGCTGGTAACACGCCTTCCCGGAAGCACCCGCACCGGGAGGGTGCGCCCGAACCTGTGTTCGATGAAATTGAGAGCGCGTTCAAGAAGCGATCTTTCATTTCCCGGCGCCGACAGGTGGATGGGAGAATTGTCATCCCAAAGGTCGCGCAGGATCAGGCTGCCACTGTCTCCAAGCACGGTGAGCGAGCGATCCCGTGGTGCAGCGAGGCCGCAGGTCAACCGTGCCCTCACTCCATTCCGGAAAGTGATAAGCCCAACGGAGAAATCCGGCGCAAGCGCCTCCCTGTCGTCGACTCCCTTGTCGGGAAAGCAAAGCGCGGAAGAGGCCGATAGATGCACGACCGGGCCGAAGAGATCGACCAGCCAGCTCAAGGCATAGCCTGCATGCTCCAGCGTGCAGCCGATCTTGAACTCTTCGGCTCCGGGCCAATGCGCGCCGGAGCGGCTGCGCCAGTTTTGCCAGTCGGCCCGGAAAACGGGGCCGTCCTCCATTTCGGCATAGACAAGGCGTGGCCGGCCGATGTGCCCTTTAGACAGCAGGTCCGCAAAGGCATCATGCGCCTTGCTCAATGCGTTGGCAGGCGCGCAGCAAAGGGTGAGGCCACGCTCGGCCGCAAGCTGTGCCACCGCTTCGGCATCATCGAGGCGCATGGCCAGCGGCTTCTCGCAATAGACGTGCTTGCCGGCTTCAAGACACGCCTTGTTGACCTCGTAATGGCTCTCCGGATTGGTCAGATTGACAACGATCCTCACATCCGTGTCGTCAAGAAGGGCCTGCATGTCGGCATAGGCGCGCACTTTGTGAAAAGCGCAGAACTGGGCCAGTCTTGCTGAATCACGATCCCATACACCCGCCAGTTGGAGATCCGGATGGTTCTCCAGCGTTGTCATGTAGTAGTCGGCAACGAAGCCCGTACCGACAAATGCGATTTTCGTCATTGGAAGCCTCACTCAGATTCTGAGCTCATTTCTCCAGTGAGCGGATCATGCGTAGCACATCGTCCTCCGCGGGTTTCCCACCAAATTCCTCGACAATGCCGAACGCTCCTCCATAGCCCCATATGGACCAGGCAAAGCCGCGCTCCTCGGCCTTTTCGATCATGTCGCGGATATAGGCTGCCCGCCATTCTCCCGGGATAACATCAGGGTTCTGGTATTCCTGACGGATCATGCCAAACTCACCAAGGAGGATGTTCTGCGGATCGACTCCATGGCGCGCCGCCCAGTCCGCCACAGTTTTGAACGGCGCATCCATCTGCGCTTCGAGTTCCGCCTCCGTATCCACACCGTCAATCTGCTCATCGAGATAATCGAGCATACCGGAGCGGCGCATGAAAGGCGCGTCGGCGCGAATACGCCCGCGTGCCTTCCCAACTGCAACTGCCAGCTCGGATTTGTGCTCATGGGGAGGATAGGGAATGCCGGTGACATAGCGAATGAAGTCGCCCGCCCAAAGCGCTCCCTGCGTGGTCAGGATGAAGGGATCGTAGGAGTGAAACGCCCAAAGAATATTGTCGTCGGGAATGGTGTTGGGGTTGAGTGCCGAAAGTCCTTGGGCCGAACCCCAGCAAGCACCCGACAGAACAAGTGTGGTGCGCGGCGCGGAAGAACGCGCTGCTGCGAAAAGCCGACCAAGCTGCTCGTCCCAGGCAGCGCCCTCAGCACCCTCGCAGCCAGTCACAGGCTCGTTCATCAACTCGAATGCGACGCGCTCGGGATCCTCGCCGGAGAGCGTGCGGCCCATGTCACGTACCAGACCCAGATAGCGTTCAAACAGCGCATCATCGCGCAGGAGTTCCTCCACACCTGCAAACCTGTCTGCACCGCGCGGAATGGGATGAAGGTCGACGATCACCTTCAGCCCCGCGGCATTGATGGTTCTCACACCTTCCAGAACCGACACCAAAAGGCGTTCGCGCAGATGCTCGGCCTTCGGGGAGAGAAACGGAATAGGGTCGACCGGCATGCGCAGGAAATCGAAACCGGTACCCTTGAGCTGGGTCAGCTCGCTCAAGTTCAGTTTTCGCCGCCATTCTGGATATGGCAGAAGCACACCATCCCGCGACCACTCCGCCTCGTTCGGCCAGGTATCCCACAGGTCGAGATTGAGCCCGCGCTCAGCCGAAAAGGTCGCAGCCTCGAGCGGTCCGGAAGCCAGCGCCAAAAGACCGGCCGCGACCAGCCCACGCGTCAACCCTGCCATCCTGCTCGCCATTCAGCGGCCCCCGTTTCCTGATCCGCACAGCACACACCACACCTTCCGGATACCAGCCGCGGATTAACGAAACATGGTCACAGACGCCTGCGACGGGTGTTTCAGGACACCATCACAAAAACGGGAAATTCTGGCTTTGAAATTCTGAAATTCGCTCTGGAATGACAGAAAACCGGTCAAATTCCGGAATTCGGGCGGCACAGAGCCGCCCGGGAAATCATGGCGCCATCTAGGCGCGCAGCGCCTGGGGATGCCCGCCCTGATCTGCTTGAAGGTCTGCCTCGCTCGCCAGTCCGGCCGCGACGACGGAAACCCGGAAGACACCTTCCAGCTTGTCATCGAAAATCGCGCCGACGATGATTTCGGCATCATCGCCCACTTCCTCGCGGATGCGGGTGGCAGCTTCGTCCACCTCGAAAAGGGTCATGTCGCGGCCACCGGAAATGGAGACCAGAACGCCACGTGCACCCTTCATGTTGGCTTCGTCCAGAAGCGGGTTGGCGATGGCCGCTTCGGCCGCCTTCATCGCGCGTGCATCGCCCGTCGCCTCGCCCGTGCCCATCATGGCGCGGCCCATGTCGCGCATGACCGAGCGCACATCGGCGAAGTCCAGATTGATCAGGCCTTCCTTGACGATCAGATCGGTGATGCAGCGAACGCCCGAGTAAAGAACCTTGTCGGCCAGTTCAAATGCCTCTGCAAACGTGGTCTTGGCGTCGGCGATGCGGAAAAGATTCTGGTTGGGAATAACGATAACCGTATCGGCCGCCTGTCGGAGAAGCTCAATGCCGCGCTCGGCAATGGCCATACGTCGATTGCCCTCGAAGGTGAACGGCTTGGTGACGACCGCAACCGTCAGGATCCCGGCATTGCGCGCAGCAGCGGCAATGATGGGAGCAGCACCCGTGCCGGTGCCCCCGCCCATGCCGGCGGTGACGAAGCACATATGCGTGCCCGACAGGTGATCCATGATCTCGTCGATTGTCTCTTCAGCGGCGGCCTGGCCGATCTCCGGTAGCGACCCGGCACCGAGCCCCTCGGTCGAGTTCGCGCCAAGCTGAATAAGGCGCTCCGCTTTCGACATGGTGAGTGCCTGCGCATCGGTATTGGCGGCGATGAAGTCCACACCCTGCAGGCTTTGCGCAATCATGTTGTTGACGGCGTTGCCGCCACCGCCACCGACACCGACGATGGTGATCTTGGGGCGCATTTCAGAGATTTCGGGCTTCTTTTCGTCCGTCATAGGGCCTTGGTCCTTCCTGGGGGCAGGCGGCGAAGAACGAATCGCTCCGCCCGCGCGTCCGCCTCAGGGAATCAGAGTGCGCACACTTGTTCAAGTGCGCGCTACACCTCGAATGTCGCCACAATACGGCTCAACTACAAATCTGATGACGCTTTGTAATAACCGGCTGGCGAAGTCATGACGGGTCGCCGGCATTGTCGGCAGTCACGCTTTCACGCAGGAGCCTCAGAACATCCGGATCAGCCGACTGCACACGACTCCAGTTGGCGATGAAAGGTGTTTCCATCGGGTGCTCCAGAAAGGTGTGCCCCGCCTCGACGATGTTCGCCGCAAACAGCTCCACAGCCTTCTCTTCCTTATGGCGGTCCACATGAAGGCCATTCATGATCGCGTCGTTGTAATAGCGCTCGATCAGATCCAGAGCGAGCCGATAATATGTGGCCTTGAGCGTGCGGAAATGCTCCTGGCTGAAAACCATTCCGTCGGTCGCGAGCTTGCGGAAGATCGCCTTCGATATGTCGATCGACATGCGCGAAAGCCCGCGCGCGGCGTCTTCCGCCGACAGCGGCTGGTGCTTGTGGTCGTAGCGGTCGCAGATATCCACCTGGCAGACGGAGTGGCGACCGAGATTGCGCCAGACTTCTGAAAGAACGCCGATTTCCAGCCCCCAGTCGGAGGGAATGCGGATGTCCGGGAGGATGGACGTGCGCATGGCAAATTCGCCCGCCAGCGGATAACGGAAGGCCTGCAGATATTCGACATAGTCGCTGTGGCCGAACGTGCGCTGCAACGCCTGTAGAAGCGGCGCAATCAGGAGCCGACTGACCCTGCCGTTCAGTTTCCCGTCTGCGATACGCGGATAGTATCCCTTGCAGAACTGATAGGGGAAGGAAGGATTGGCCAGCGGATAGACAAGCCGCATGAGCATTTCGCGCGAATAGGTGGTGATGTCGCAATCGTGCAGGGCCACCACATCGCTGTCCTGGCAGGCAATTGTGTAGCCCATGCAATACCAGACATTGCGCCCCTTGCCGGGTTCTTCCGGAGCGAGGCCGAGGGTGGCAAGCCGATCCTGGACGGCCTTGAGCCGTGGACCGTCGTTCCACAGGATCGAGTGCTTTTGCGGCAGACGGGAGAAATAATCCCGGGCGAAACGAAATTGCTCTTCGTCTGCCCGGTCCAGACCTATGACGATGTGATTGATGTAATCGACCTGGCAAAGCTCATCGACGATCTTGCCAAGTGCAGGGGCTTCAAGCTCCGAAAAGAGCGACGGCAGAATGAGTGTGATCTTGCGCCGGCCAGAGAAAAGGTTGAGTTGCCGCTCCATCTCTTCGGGCGCGATGGTGCCCAGATTGTGCAATGTTGCGACGCTGCCGCTCTGCTGGAAATCCGACATGATGTTCCTCCCCGCTATTCGATCTCTTCCAGCACCGCGAGCATTTCTTCGTTCCAGCCTGCTGGCCCCGCAAGACGCGCCCTTCTCAGAACCTGACTTCCCCCACGGGCAATCTTGCCGATCCCCGCATGGGCAGGGTTGGGAATTTCAACCGCGATGTCGACGCTTTCCAGCATGTCCCTGTCGTTCGGCGCATCGCCAAGTGCCACACTGACGACTGGCACGCGCTTGTCTTCAAGACGTTTCAGAAGTTCACTGACCCTTTGCCCCTTTGTGCCACCAAACGAGAGCGTGACGAAGCGTCCGCCCTTCTGGATGTGAATGCCCTTCTCGTTGAGTGCCTGGCAGAACGCAGCAAACTCCCCTTCCGTTCCGCTCCAGACGCCCGGTTCGGAATATTCACGCTGTTTGGCCAGTTGCGCCCCCTCCAGGCTCAGGCCCGTGCGCGCGGCCACCTCCTGCTCATCCCAGTCCGAAAAGCCGGAATAGCATCGCCGCAGCTCTGAAGGCAGAGCGTTGAGATGGCCGACGAGTTCTTCGTAGCGGCCACCGCTCTCATGTTGACTGCCCCGTTCGGAAGCAAGAATGCCAGCCCCATTTTCCACGATGGCGGGACAATGGGCAAAGTCCAGCGCGCGGCGCAGAGGCGCGATTTCAGCAGCCGTTTTGCTGGAAGCAAGAACGAGCACGCCGAAGCGCGCGCGCAACGCCTTTATCGCCGGCAGGGCGGGTGTGAAATCATAGGTCTCGTGATCCAGCAGCGTACCATCCAGATCGCTGAAGACGACGAGGCGCGGCCGAATGATCATGAAGCCGTTTGCCGGTTGGAGATCCAGCGCGTCTGGTAGGGAGCAAAGGCAATCTCGCCTGAAAGCTGTGCCACAGGCTCACCAGTCAGAAGGTCATGCCACGCATCCCCCTCAATGAGATTGAGTGACATGGAGGGGATGGATCGTTTCTGACTGGTCAGGTTCGATACTGCGAAAATGCTCTGCGACCTGTCGAGACTCTGGCGCCAGAAACCAAAGAAAGCTTCACCAAGCTGAAGCGTAAATTGCGTGGCATTAGGATGGAAGGCCGGCTGAGCGGAACGCACACGCACCATCTCCTTCAACCGCGAAAGGACGCGGGCGGAAAGAGTGTTCGGGTCATCAAGCTTCTCGCGCAGCATACCATAATCCAGGCGCTTGCGATTGATCGCCCGATTGTAACCCAGCTTTTCGACGCCGTCATAATCGTTGCGCGTTGCAAGCAGGGAGTGGATGTAAAATGCGGGAATGCCCTCCAGCCCCATGACGATGGCCTGGCTGCAAAGAAAGCGCTCGACCTGCAGATCGTCAGTCCCTTCATGGGTACCGGCAAAGGCGTCGAAGAGAGCCACATTCAGCTCATAGGGCCTGTCGCCATCCGGGCGGGCATAATGGGAAACACGGCCACCAAATCCCTGAACCGTGTCGATGACCTGCAGGATCTCTTCTTCAGGAATGAGACCTTCTGCGGGCCGCAGGCCGATGCCATCGTGAGAGGCGGAAAAATTGAAATAGGCGCAGCCGAGTTGCGCCGGCGGCATCGCCATCTGCCAGGCGTTGAGATATTTCGACGTGCCGCCCAACAACGCATGGAGAAGAAGCGGCGGCAACGCGAAATTGTAGATCATGTGCGCTTCGTTGCGATTGCCGAAATAGCTGAGGTTCTCGACATTCGGGACATTGGTCTCGGTGATGAGAACAATCGGCTCTTCGCGATAATCGCACAGAAGACGGATAAGCCGGATGATCTCATGCGTCTGGCGCAGATGGATACAGCTAGTCCCGATCTCCTTCCAGAGGAAGGCCACCGCATCGAGGCGAATGGTGCGCACGCCACGCTCTATATGTTCGCGGATGATATCGAGAAATTCGAACAGGACACGCGGGTTTGAGAAATCGAAATCAACCTGATCGTGGCTGAAAGTGCACCAGACATGCTTGATGCCGCTTTCCGTCTCGAAGGCGCGCAAGAGCGGGTGGGTGCGCGGACGCACCACCGCACTCAGATCATCTTCAGGGTTCGCCACCTTGAAGAACCGGTCCCAGGGTTCGTGGCCCTGCAGGAAATCCGAGAACATGCGGCTCTGGCTGGAGCAATGGTTCATCACCAGGTCGGACATGAGACGGAAATGGCCGGCGATGCGCGAGATATCCGCCCAGTCGCCCAACTGGCTGTTCACCTCGCGATAGTCGGTGACGGCAAAGCCGTCGTCCGAGGTGAACGGAAAAAAGGGCAGGATGTGAATGCCGGTGAAGACGCCCGCCAGATAGCGCTCGGAGAAATCGTACAGCAGATCGAGCGGCTTGTGTTCGCCATCCACCAGCGTGTTGCCATAGGTGATGACATAGTTGTCCTTTTCGCTCCATAAAGAATTTGCCGGCACCCGGCCACGCCTGCGCGATCTGCCATTTTGACCGAAAAAAGCGGCCAGCGCCTGTTCGACGAGCGAGTTTCGATCATGCTGTGGGTAAATGGAGCCAAGGAGCTGGCCGAGACCGTTTTGCAACCTGGCGGGCGCCATGGCCGGCGCGCTCGCTTCTGCTCCCGTGTCTCTCATGTGCTGAACCGGTTATGCTGCATCGCAACATGATGGCGCGGGAAACCAATGATGGCAAGAGGCACTCAGACTTCCGGCAACCAGCCGCCCTCAGGGGTTGGCACAAGTGCGGGGGTTTCAAACACACCAACCACACGGTCTGCAATGCCTTCGACCTCGGCAGAAAGCGCGTCGCGCCAGCGCGTGGTCTGGAGCATGGCCGCACCGATGGCGACGGGCTCGATGTCGCAAAGGTTGAGGAGCTTCAGTCCGGCGAGAATGGAGCTGCCGGTGCTAATGACATCATCCACCAGGAGCACGCGGCGACCCTCGATGAGCGGCAGCATGCGCGGGTCCACGTAAAGCCGTTTCTGCTGATCGGGACTGGTGACGGAGCGCAGCGGAACCGAGCGCTCTTCCTCGTACCAGAACTTACGCGAGGTGCTGAGCGGCACATAGCGGCTGTGACCGAGCGCGCGGGCGACCTGCGAGGCGAGCGTCAGGCCCAGGGTGGGCAAGCCGACGACAACATCCGGCCTGAAGACGGTCGCCTTTTCGGCCAGCGCCTTGGCCAGCGCATCGGAGACGGCAAAACTCGCCTGGTTGACGATGAGCGAAGCCAGCGCCCGCTCGCCGCCCGAAAGAACGCGGATCGGCAGGCCGAGCTGACGCCCGTCAGGCAGTTCTGCGGGGAAGAACCCCCTGTGGCCGCCGCGCGGGGCGCGCTCAAAGGTTCCTGCCGGTTCAAGCACCTGCCAGAATGCCTGGGGATCGATCTGGAAATCGGAATGCGTCATTGTCTGCCGAAAGGCCCCGCGTTAAGAATGAGCTGTTTTCACTTTGGATTTCTGTTTCCGGACAGTGCAACGATCTCCACGCCGGCCGCCTTGCTGCGGAAGGCATCTTTTATCCGGGCAGACGCATGAATGGAAAGGGCGTATTGATGGCTGTTAACGAGGATGTTCGTGCGGAGCTCGATTTTCTCGTCGCGTTGCGGCGCGACCTGCACGCCCATCCCGAACTGGGCTTCGAGGAAGAGCGCACCAGCCAGATTGTCGCCGAACATCTGACAGAGACCGGCATGAAGGTGCATCGCGGCCTTGGCGGCACCGGCGTGGTGGGCACGCTAACGGTGGGCAATGGCCCGCGCACCATCGGCCTGCGCGCCGACATGGACGCGCTCGCCATGCCCGAAACCGCCGACCGCCCCTATAAATCCACCGTGCCCGGCAAGATGCATGCCTGCGGCCATGACGGACACACGACCCTGCTTCTGGGCGCGGCGCGCGAACTGGCGCGCACGCGCAATTTCTCCGGCACGGTGCACTTCATCTTCCAGCCGGCGGAAGAAGGCCGTGGCGGCGCAAAGCGCATGGTGGAAGACGGTCTTTTCGAGCTGTTTCCCTGCGATGCGGTCTATGGCCTGCACAACATGCCCGGCCTCGACACCGACGAGATGGCCGTTGTGGCCGGACCGCAGCTTGCCTCTTCCGATAGCTGGCAGGTGCGTTTTCGCGGCGTCGGCACCCATGGCGCAAAACCGCATCTGGGCAAGGACCCTGTGACGGCCGGCGGGCATTTTCTTGCAAGCCTGCAGACGATTGTCGGGCGTGTGGTGGACCTGCTCCAGCCCGCCGTGGTGAGCGCCTGCTCGGTGCAGGCGGGCGACCCCAATGCGCTCAACGTGATCCCCGATTTCATTGACATTGCAGGAACCGCACGCGCCTACACGCCGCACGTGCGCGACCAGCTGGAAGAAGAGATCGGCCGGCTGGCGAACGGCGTTGCTGCAATGTTCGGCATCGAGGCTGAGTACCGCTTCATCCGCCGCATTCCGCCCGTGGTGAACGATGCGGATGCGACGGCGCGCGCGCTGGCGGCGGCGAAAGCCGTGTGCGGCGACAAGGTGCGCACCGACTTTCCGCCTTCGACGGCGGGCGACGATTTTGCGTTTTTCTCGCAGGGTGTGCCGGGAGCCTATGTGTGGCTCGGCAATGGCCCGGCGGTGGACGGCGCGCTGCACCACAACACCGCGTATGACTTCAATGACGGGGCGATCAGCACCGGCGTAAAATTCTGGACGACGCTGGTGGAACAGGAACTGGCCGCCTGACGACTTAGGCAATGCCTATTCCAGCACCTCAAGCACCGGCGTTTCCAGGACGGCGGGGCGGGCATTGTCGGCAATGCCGAGATCGGTCTGGTGCGGGCCGGCATTGCAGGCGAGCGTCGCGCCGAAACAGGCCTTGAACACCAGATAGGGTGGCTCCCAGTCGACAATCTCGTCCATGGCAGAGCGCAGAGCCGCAAAGCCCGCCGCCACATCGGCCAGCGGTTCATCGGAAACAAGGCCCGACAGAGGCAACGCCAGAGAGGCGACGATGCGACCGCCCTGCGCAACGGCCATGCCGCCGCCAGCCTCGATCACCCAATTGGCCGCTGCCGCCACATCTTCTTCATTGCCGCCGAAGACCGTGACGTTGTGGCTGTCGTGGGAGACAGTGGTGCAGAATGCGCCGCGCCACGAGCCCCAGCCGGTGAGATAGCCCACACGCGGAATGGCCGGCGCGCGGCCATGACGGTGGATGACACTGATCAGCGTCGCGCCCTCAGGCGGCACGACGAAGCCGCCGCGCACCACAGCTTCCGCCTCGCCCCACTCGGTGAAGCGGGGGCGGTGAATGGTGGCGACGCGCACACGCTCTCCATCTGCCCGGACGCGAAAATCATCGGGCGTGAAGGTGGGGCATTTGATCGAGCCTTTGAGCGGCGCGGTGGAATGCGCCTTCACCGGGGCGGTCAAAGCGCCATCGCGCGCGACCACAACGCCATTGGCGATGACGGCGGTGGCGCGGAAATTCTCCAGATCGTCAAACAGCGCGATGTCGGCGCGGCGACCGGCGGCGACAAGGCCGAGATCGGGGCGCGCGAGCCGGTGCGCGGCATTGAGCGTTGCGGCCTGAATGGCCCAGGTCGCCGGCATGCCGTAGCGCACCAGGCGGCGCACCACATCATCAAGCCCGCCTTCGTTCAGAAGCGTATCGGGAAACACGTCGTCGGTGCACAGCGTGACCGTGGAGGGCAGATGCCCGAGCGCGTTCAGCGCTTCGACGAATTCCGGCAGGAGATGATCGTGCGAGCCACGCATCTCGATGGCGAGACCGGCGCGCAGCTTGGCCATCAGATCATCGCCGGAGACGAGTTCGTGATCGGAGCTGACGCCGGCGGCCATGAAGGCGTTGAGGTCTGCGCCCGCGAGGCTGCGGGCATGGCCGAAGACAGGCTTGCCGCTTTCGAGGCCGGCCTGCACCACATCGCGCATGGGCGCGGTGCGGTCGATGACGCCGCGCATGTTCATGACCTCGGCAACGCCGCCAATGCCGGGACGCGCCAGCATATCGGCCAGCTCGGCCCCGCCAAAATCCGCACCGGACATTTCGAGACCGGGGGCTGCGGGAACGCAGGACGGCGCGAGCACGATCATGCGCAGCGGCAGATCGGCCGCCGCCTCCAGCGCCCAGGTGACGCCATCGAGCCCGTGCACATTGGCGAATTCATGCGGGTCCCACTGAACGGTGGTGACGCCGCGCGGCAGCACGGCCTGCGCATAAGCGACAGGCGTGATCATGGAGCTTTCCACATGCATGTGCATGTCGATCAGGCCGGGCGTGACGGTGAGCCCTTCCGCCTCGATGATCTCGGCTGCGTCGTCGCGCGCGCCCCGCTCGTGGACGCTGGCGATGAGCGCGCCGACAATGCCGATATCGGCGGGGCGCAGTTCGCCGGTCACCGCATCGAGCAGCGTGCCACCGCGAATGAGAAGATCAAACGGCGCATCGCCGCGTGCTGCGGCAACGGCGCGGTCGCGCAGGGCAGGATCGTTCAGATCGCGGGGTTCGGCGGTCATAAGCGGGCTGCCTCCACGAGGGCGTCGAGCGCCAGCGCGCGAACGCGGGCGGCATCGGCGCGCATGCCCCAGAGCGCATTGGGTTTTGCGCGAGGGTGTTGATCGACAATGGTGCGGCCACGCGTGTGGGTGCCAGACAGCTCCATCGTGACTTGCGCTTTCTCGAAAACGAAGGCGTCAGGTGCCACGAAGGCAGCGGCGGCGGTGGGGTCGTAGAGCGCCATGGCCGCGCGTCCGCTGTTGAGCGCGATGTCCACATATGCGCCAAAAAGATCGGCCAGGATTTCGGCCTTCGGCGTGCCGACAGCGCGGACCGTGTCGACATCCTCCGGACCGACCAGCACCTGGCGGCAGAGGTCGAGATCGGCGACGCGCAGTGAAATGCCGCTTGCCAGAACGATGGCGACAGCCTCTGGATCGGCGAAGGCGTTGAACTCGGCGGACGCCGTGTGGTTGCCACGGGTTGCGCCGCCGCCCATCCAGGTCACACTGTCGATCTTTGAAATGAGATCCGGCCGCGCGAGCGACAGGATTGCGATGTTGGTGAGCGGCCCGAGCGCCAGGATTTCGCCCGGCGCTTCGAGCCCTTCAAGCCATGCAGTCAGGGCCGCAAGCGCATCGGTGCGCGGCAGCGCCTCGGCTTGAGGAAGGCTGCGCCCACGGGTGGGAATGCCGGTGGGCCCAAGCACATGGGCGGGTGTTTCCACCCCGCCCAGGACCGCGCGTTCCGCGCCGGTGTGGATCGGGAACCGCCAGTTAAGCAGCGATGCGGCTCCGGCGGCATTGGCGCGCACCGCGTCCATCGGCGCATTACCGAAAACCAGCGATACGCCGGCCACCGGCTTCGACCCGGCTGTGACCATCATCACCGCCAGAATGTCGTCGAAGCCCATATCCGTGTCGATCCAGACCAAGGCGGACACTCCCTCTCTACATCCGCTCCAGAACGGCGGCGCGCTCCGGCGGCAGATCGAAGGCGATCTTGCTACCCGGTTTGAAAGCGGGCGCTGCAGCGTCCATCTCGGCCTTGATGGGTCCAAGCGGGCTCTTCAGGAGATACTCGCGCGAACCGCCGGCAAAGGCAGCGCCAAGCACCTCACCCTCAAAGCGCCCCTCCCCGAGGGTTACCATGTTCGGTCGCCATGCGAGCCCCGGCGCATTCACTGAGAGACCGCCGCCCAACGCCATTGCGCCGTTTTCGGTCACGATGTTTCCATCCTTCACGGCAAAGATGTTCTCGAAACCGACGAAATCGGCAACGAAACGCGACCGGGGACGATTATAAACGTCCTCGGGCGAACCGACCTGCTCGATTGCGCCTTCCTTCATGACGACGATGCGGTCGGCCAGCGCCAGCGCCTCGTTCTGGTCATGCGTGACGAAGACCATGGTGACGCCGCTCTCGCGCTGAACGCGCTGCAGCTCGGTGCGCATTTCCAGACGCAGGCGCGCATCGAGGTTGGACAGCGGCTCGTCGAGCAGCAGCACCTTGGGCTCCATGACCAGCGAGCGGGCAAGCGCAACACGCTGCTGTTGGCCGCCGGAAAGCTCTGCCGGCTTGCGGCTGTGGAACTTGCCAAGGCCAACCATGGCGAGGCCGGCCTCGACCCGCTGGTTGATCTCGGCGGAGGGGCGCTTCTTCAGGCGCAGGCCGAAGGCGACATTCTCGAACACGGTCAGGTGCGGGAACAGCGCATAGGACTGGAACACCAGACCGACATGGCGCTTGTTGGCCGGCACATGGGTGATGTCGGCGCCATCCAGCGTGATCTTGCCGGACGCCGGACGCAGAAGGCCGGTGATGGCGCGCATGGTGGTGGTCTTGCCGCAGCCGGAGGGGCCGAGCAGCGCAATCAGCTCACCCTTGCGGATGGACAGGTTGAGGCGTTCGACCGCAACGGTCTTGCCATAAGCGAGCGTCAGATCGCTCAGATCGAGATAAGTTTCATCAGACATAGCGGGAGAACCCCAGGAAACGTTCCGCGAGGAAAACGATGGAAATGGAGAGGAAGGCGAGCAGCGCGGCAAGAGCGGCCACCGACGGATCGTAGGTGATTTCCATGTACCAGATCATGTCGATGGGCAACGTGCGTACGCCCGGTCCTGAGAGGAAGAGCGACACCGGCACCTGATTGAAGCTGGTGACGAAGCCCAGAATGAAGGCCGCCAGAATGCCGCTCTGAATGTTGGGCAGCACGATCCGGAAGAAGGTGGCGACCCGCGAAGAGCCCAGGATGACCGCGGCTTCCTCGATGTCGCTGCGCAGATTGTCGAGCGAGGCCGAAACCACGCGCACCGCATAGGGCAGGATCAGCGCCGTGTGGGCGATGAAAAGCGCCACGCCGACGCTGACGTCGAGCGGGATCACCAGATAGCGCAGGAGCGCCAGGCCGACGATGATGCCCGGCACGATGATCGGCGCGGAGACAATGGTGCGGATGGTCTCGCCGAAGGGCAGACGATAGCGCGAGGCGGCATAGGCCACCGGCACGCCGAGCACGAGGGCGGCGAGCGTGCCGAAGATGGCGAGGAACATGGAAAGCGCAAAGCTTGCCCTGAAACTCTCCACCTCGAAAACTTTCATCACCCATTTGAGCGACAGGCCCTGCGGCGGGAAGGCGAGCGTTTCGCCGCCCGAAAGGGCTGCCGCGACGATGATGACGAACGGCCCCAGCAGGAAAATGAGGACGAGCGTCAGCGTGACGTAGGACAGAAGGCGGGAGGTCATCGCTTGTTCCTCGCGGTGGCCAGTCGTTTCAGAAGCAGGTTGGCGGAAAAGCTCATGACCATGAGGATCATGGCGATGATGCTTGCCGAGGCGAAATCGTTGGCGACGGTCACGCGCTGATAGAGCAGCGTTTCCAGCATCAAGACCTTGGAACCGCCGAGAATGGCGGGGGTGATGTAGGCCGTGAGCGAGCCGGTGAAGACCAGCGTGCCCCCGATGACGAGCCCTTCCCTGGTCAGCGGAAGGATGACCTTGACGAAGACCTGCAGCCAGTTCGCGCCCAGAACGCGCGCGGCGGGCACGGCATCCCTGGGCATGTTTTCCAGCGCACTGATAAGCGACAGGATCATGAGTGGCAGGAAGAGTTGCAGAAGACCGATGAAAACGGCCGTCTCGGTGAACAGGAACCGGATGGGCGTGTCGGAAAGACCGAGCCAGACAATGGTCTCGTTGACGAAGCCGGTGCGGCCCAGAATGACGATCCAGGCATAGGTGCGGGCGACGGGCGAAATCATCAGCGGCATGACGACGAGACCGATCATGCGGCCGCGCGCGGTGGGCGGCAGCGTGACGATGGAATAGGCCGTGGCATAGCCGATGATCGCCGACACGGCAGTCACCATCGCGCCGAGCTTCAGCGTGCGCCAGAAGACGGTGCGGTTGAGCTCGCTTTCAAAGAAGGTGGCGTAAGATGCCAGCGTCCAGCTTCCCTCGGCGCGAAAGCCCTCGGAAAGCAGGATGCCCACGGGAACGAGAAAAACGATCGCCGCGAAGACCGCCGCAGGCAACGCCAACGCCAGTCCTTCCATCCGATTCTGAAACATGTGTTGGAACCTTGTGTTGGGTTCGGGGGCAGACCCACTGCCCGCCCCCGGACCATCGCATCAGCGTATCGGCTTACTGGCCGATCTGGGCATTCCACTCCGAGAGCCAGCCCTCGCGGTTGTCGAGGATGACGGCCGGGTCCAGAAGCTGGAGGCTCTCGACGGTCTCGGCGCCATAGGTGAGGTTTTCGGCGATCTCGTCGGAAACCTTCACTTCTGCATTGGCGGGGCTGTCCACCAGCGCCTCGGCAAGCTTGGTCTGAATCTCGGTGGAGAGCCAGAAATCCATGAACTCGTAAGCGAGATCTTCGTTCTTCGCGCCCTTGGTCAGGATCATGACGTTCATGCCGCCAGTCTGACCTTCCTTCGGGGTGGCCCAGGCCATGTCGAAGCCCATCTTGGAGTATGCGCCCCAGGCGAAACGGCCAATGGGTGCGGCGAGGATTTCTTCCTGCTGCATGAGCTGTGCGACCTGCGAGGACCGCTCGTAGAAAGTGACGATGTCGTCCTTATTCTTCGCGACTTCGCCGATGGCGGCCTTCAGGTCTGCAGCATCGTCGCCGATGGCCTTGCCGACCATGTAGAGCGCGGGCGGGCCCTGATTGGTGCTCACATTCGGAAATGCAACGCGGCCCTTGAGCTTGTCCTGGAACAGATCGGCCCAGCTTTCAATGGTCACCTCGTCGGCGCGGTAGGCGATCGACGTGGCATAGAAAGTGTAGCCGACACCCATGTTGTCGCCGACCGGGTCCTTGGCGATGTCGTAGAGCTTGTCATAGTTCGAAAGGCGGCTGACATCGATAGACTGAGTGATGCCCTTGCGCGCAGCTGAAAGCGCATCATGGGTGGACATGACGGCCATGTCGATTTCGGGGTCGTCCTTGCGGGCTTCCAGCTTGGCGAGGCGCTCAACGGAATTGCCTGTTTCGACCACCAGCTCGCAGCCACACTGGGCTTCGAACGGATCGTAGACAATCTCCTTGAAGGCATCCTGGGCAAAGCCATATACGGAGATGACGAGCTTTTTGTCGGCGGCCTGCGCCGCGCCGCTGAGTGCAGCCAGCGCGACGCCTGAGGCCAGAATTTTCTTGAACATATCTAATCGCTTCCTTCTCTGGTGGTGCTTCTTCTGGGTTCGGTAGAGGATGATGCAGGCCCGGCGAGGACCGGCGTCATCGCGCCAGCAGCGGGGAGCCCCAGCACCGGCCCGCTCGACTGGCGAATAATGAGTTCCATCGGGATAGAGCGCTGATCCGGCGAGACCGGCGGACGGGGTGACGTGGCGCGCCCATCCTCCTGCTCGATCTGAGAGATCAGGTCGGCAATGGCGATCTCCGCGATGCGCTCCATATCCATGCGCATGGTTGTGAGACTAGGCGCGATGACACCGGCCCATATGAGATCGTCGAAACCGGTAACGCTAACATCGCCCGGAATTGAGATGCCGCCCTGCTGCAGTTCGGTGATGGCGCGCAGGGCGTGAAGATCGGACACGGCAGCGAATGCCGTCACGCCTTCTTCTGCCAGTCGCACAAGACCGAGCGGACAGCCGGACCCGTGGCTGCGCTCCATTTCGCCGATCCAGATCAGACGGGTTTCGCCCCTGCCGGCAAAGGCCTCGCGAATGCCGCCAATGCGGTCGTTCTGGACGTTGGAATCCGAATGAAGGCCTATGATCGCGACGGATCGATGGCCAAGTTCCAGCAGATGCCGGCCAATCTCCAGCCCGCCATTCCAGTGATCGGCGGCAACGGTGTTGCCAGGTGTGGAGGCAGAATCAATGACGGCGACGGGACGACCGATATCGCCGATGCGCGTACCATGGCGCGGAACGACCACTATGCCATCCGCGCCGCGCTCGATCAGCCGGTTGATGGCGCGGGTCTGCGCCTCGACATCACCCCGGCTGTCACCGATGAGAACGCCGTAACCCGCCTCGGACGCCGCATGCTCGATCGCCTGTGCAAACTGGGGAAAGAGCGGATGAGCAATGTCAGCCAGAACAAGGCCAAGCACATGGCTGCGGCCGGTACTGAGCGCCCGGCCTGCGAGGCTGGGCACATAGCCCAGCTCCTTTGCCTTTTCGCGGATCGTCCGGCCGAGTTCCTGCGACACGCGGCCCTTTCCGGACATCGCGTTTGAAACGGTCGCAACCGATACGCCAAGCGCCTTGGCAATATCGGACAGATTGGCGCGAGAAGCCATCAAAGCCCGGTTCAGAAGCAGATTAAACGTTTAATCAATATGCCTTGCTCGAACCAGTCTGTCGACTCTGTTTTTTGGTTTCCCCAAAAAGTGCGGTCAGGCGGACACCTCTACCGCTCTCTGATTGCTTGCCTTCCCAGTCTCCTGCCCGGTGACCCGGGCAGGAAGAGGAGCCTGAAAGCGCTTGAGCCGCAATGCATTGCCCAGAACGAAGACGCTGGACAGAGCCATCGCCCCGGCTGCCAGCATGGGCGAAAGGAGCATGCCCGTAGCCGGATAAAGCACACCGGCCGCAACCGGGATCAGGCTCACATTGTAGGCGAAGGCCCAGAACAGGTTTTGCTTGATGTTCTTCATGGTCGCCTGTGAAAGACCGATGGCATTGGCAACGCCGGTCACGTCACCCGCCATCAACACCACGTCGGCGCTCTCAATGGCGACATCCGTGCCGGTGCCGATGGCAATGCCCACATCGGCCTCTGCAAGAGCGGGAGCATCGTTGATGCCGTCACCGACGAAGGACACCGGGCCCGCCAGAGTGCGCAGACGCCTGAGCGCCTCGACCTTACCCTCGGGCAGCACTTCCGCCTCGACGCGGTCAATACCCAGCCTTGCAGCTATGGCCTGCGCCGTATGCCGGTTGTCGCCGGTGATCATGGCCACTTCCAGCCCCAGAGCATGGAGCGCTGCAATGGCGGCGGGCGTCGATTCCTTGATGGGGTCCGCAACCGCGATGACGGCCGCGAGCCGGCCATCCACCGACGCGTAAAGCGGTGTCTTGGCGTCGGAGGCGAGCGTCTCTGCCGCAGCTGCAGCCTTGCCGATGTCGATGCCCTGCTGTTGCATGTAGCGATCCGCGCCGACATGAAGCCTGTGACCACCAACGGTGGCAGCAATGCCGAAACCCGGAACCGCATCAAACTCGACGACACTCCTGAGCGCGAGATTGGCCGTTTGCGCAGCCTCCACAATGGCTTCCGCCACCGGATGTTCAGACATGGCTTCCGCAGAAGCAACAAGCGAGAGAACTTCCGCACGGTCGAACCCGTCCTGCACGATGAAATCGGTGAGTGCGGGGCGACCGCGCGTGAGTGTGCCGGTTTTGTCGAACGCCACGACGCGCGTGTTGCGCATTTTCTGCAATGCCTCGCCATTGCGGAACAGGACACCGAGCTGTGCGGCACGACCGGTGCCAACCATGATGGAGGTGGGCGTTGCAAGCCCCATGGCGCAGGGGCAGGCGATAATGAGCACCGCCACCGCATTGACCAACGCGAATGCCAAAGCGGGATCAGGACCGAACAGGAGCCAGATGACAAAGGTGAGTGCCGCCGCGAGCATGACGGCCGGAACGAACCATGCCGTGACCCGATCGACCACCGCCTGGATTGGCAGTTTGGCTCCCTGCGCGTTTTCGACCATTCGGATAATCTGTGCCAAAACGGTGTCGGAGCCGACCTTGGTGGCGCGATAAACAAAGCTGCCGGTCTTGTTGATCGTGCCACCGATGACCTCGTCGCCCTCGGCCTTGGAGACCGGAACCGGTTCGCCGGAAATCATAGCTTCATCAACATAGGAAGAACCGCTTTCGACCAGACCATCGACCGGCACCTTGTCGCCGGGGCGCACCTGAAGGCGGTCGCCCACAACCACCTCTTCAAGCGGCACCTCGACAAAATTACCGTCCCTTTGAACCCGGGCGTTTTTGGCGCGAAGCCCCATCAGCCGCTTGATGGCCTCCCCGGTGCGGCCCTTGGCGCGCGCCTCCAGAAGTCGCCCAAGCAGGATCAGCGTGACGATGACGGCGGATGCCTCGAAATAGACGTTGACCGTGCCGGACGGGAGAACGCCGGGCGCAAAGGTGGCCACGACCGAATAGGCCCAGGCGGCGGTGGAACCGAGCATGACGAGTGAGTTCATGTCGGGCGCAAGGCGCATCAGCGCCGGAAAACCCTTGCGATAAAAACGCAGACCCGGGCCAAACTGAACGATGGTCGCCAGCACGAAGTAGACCATATAGAGTGTGCTGCGGTCGGCGATGCCCATCAGCCAGGCATGCATGCCCGGCACGAAATGACTGCCCATTTCAAGAATGAAGATCGGCAGGGTGAAGATTGCCGCCAGCGTGAAATCGCGCTTTAGCGAACGCAGCTCCGCGGTCTTTGCCTTCTCATGCGCATCGCTAGCGGTAGCGCCATCGGAGCGCAGAACCGGCGTGTAGCCGGATTTGCGGATCGCCTCCTCCACTCCGCTGCGCGCTTCGTCGTTCACGAGATCGATGGACGCGCTTTCGGTGGCAAGGTTCACTGCGACTTTTGAAACCCCGGGAACGGCGGCAATGGCCTGCTCTACACGCCGCACGCAGGATGCGCAGGTCATGCCCTCGATGCCGATATCGAGATGGCTGGCCGGGACGCCATAGCCAGCTCCCTCCACCGCTTTGACAATGCTGGAAAAATCCACGCCGGGCTGGAGTGAGACCTCTGCGGTCTCCGTCGCCAGATTGACCGAGGCGTTCGTCACGCCATCGACTTCTGCCATAGCGTTTTCGGCGCGCCTGACGCAGGAAGCGCAGCTCAGCCCCTCAATACGGAACCGTTTGACAATGACCGGAGAGGCGCCGGCAGGAAGGGTATTCATCGCTTTCACCCTGAATGACTATTGTTCAGGATTGGGCTTCTAAACCTTCCAGTCAATGGAAGGTCAAGCGGGAAAATTCACAATCCCTTTCGACGTTTCCCGGCAGCCCTCAACCACATTGTCGTTTGCCCCTGAGGATCACACGAATATGATTGGGATTGCACAGGCGCGATACCTACATCAGGCTCTGCGGGCATGGGGCTCTCCACCAATGCCCGATCTCGATGGAGACGAACAATCAGGAAGCCGGAGCTGCGAATGAGTTACAAGAAAACTGAAGAAGCCTTGGCCCGCCTCACCCCCGAGCAGTACTACGTGACGCAGCAAAGCGGAACGGAACGTCCGGGCACGGGCGAATATCTTCACAACAAGGAACCCGGAATCTATGTCGATATCGTTTCCGGCGAACCGCTTTTCGCAAGCAGCGACAAGTATGAATCCGGCTGCGGCTGGCCAAGCTTCACAAAGCCGATCGTACCGGCCAATGTCCAGGAACGACGCGATGTGTCCCATGGGATGATCCGCACGGAAGTGCGTTCGGCACATGGTGACAGCCACCTCGGCCATGTCTTTGAAGATGGGCCAGTGGACCGCGGCGGCCTGCGCTATTGCATCAACTCGGCCGCTCTTCGCTTCATCCATCGCGACGCGATGGAAGCGGAAGGTTATGGTGCCTATCTCGACCAGGTGGAGGACGTGACATGACTGAACGTGCCGTACTTGCCGGAGGCTGCTTCTGGGGCATGCAGGATCTCATCCGCAAAATGCCCGGCGTGATCAGCACGCGCGTGGGCTACACCGGAGGCGATGTGCCGAATGCGACCTACCGCAACCATGGTACCCATGCAGAAGGCATCGAGATCATCTTCGACCCGGAAAAGACGAGCTACCGGCGCCTGCTGGAGTTTTTCTTCCAGATCCACGACCCGACGACGGTGAACCGGCAGGGCAACGATGTCGGCATGTCGTATCGTTCGGCAATCTATTATGTGACGGATGAACAAAAACGCATCGCCGAGGATACGATTGCCGATGTCAACGCCTCAGGTCTCTGGCCAGGCAAGGTCGTGACCGAAGTGGAACCCGCAGGCGATTTCTGGGAAGCCGAACCGGAGCACCAGGATTACCTGGAGCGGTACCCGAACGGGTATACATGTCATTTCCCCCGCCCGGGCTGGGTACTGCCCAGACGCGACGCGGCCGAGTGAGCATCATCTCTCGCTGATCAACTCTCACGCGGCCATGCGACATGCATGTCGTCAATCACATAGGCATGGGCGTGACGGCGCCCATGTCCACTTCCCGCAAGATGCGGGTGGTCCTCCGGGAGGTCGTCATGGCTGTGTTCGACAATCTCCGGATCGTCGGCCGGCCAGATGGCAAGACCGGCCCCGATGGCGACCGCGGCCAGCGCTGAGAGGATGATCGACGTGGCGGGCAGGCCGAGAGCCGCGCCCGCCCAACCGGCAAGCGGATAGGCGATCAGCCAGCAGGCATGAGAGAGGGCAAACTGCGCGGCGAAGAGTGCCGGGCGGTCCTCCGGATTGGCTGAGCGTCTGAGCAGTCTGCCCGACGGCGTCTGCGCCGTTGAATATCCAACACCGAGCACGAACCACAACGCCAGCAACCACGCAAATCCGGGCAGCGCCGCCGCAGTCAGCGTACCGGCCACCAGAAGAGAGGCCCCGGCCAGCATCACCGTGCGGTCCGAGGCGGTTTCCAGCAATTTGGGCAGTGTGAGCGCGGCCACCATCGACCCGCCTCCGAACGCAGCAAGCGCCAGCGCGGTCGACTGATTATTGAGGGCAAAGACACCCTGCACATAGACAACCGTGTTGACGATCACCAGGGCCCCCGCCGAAGCGACGGCCAGGTTGAGCGCCAAGAGCCCGCGCAGACGTGGCGTTGCAAGGTAGATGCGAATGCCGCGCGTGGTCCGATCATAGATGCCGCGCGGCTTTCCCGGTTTCGGGCTGGGCAAGGCCACCGACATCACGAGTGCCGCCGAGACGAGAAACCCGATCACGGTTCCGGCAAACAGGTTGTGAAATGAGACAACGGAAAGCAGGGCGGCCGCCAGCATCGGACTCACGACACTTTCCAGATCGTAGGCCAGACGCGAAAGGGAAAGCGCCCGCGTATAGTCTCTCTCATCCGGCAGAATATCGGGAACCGTAGCCTGAAAAGTGGGTGTGAAACCCGCTGAGGCGGATTGCAGCATGAAGATCAGGACGTAAACCTGCCAGACTTCGGTAACAAAGGGCAGGAACATCGCGACACCTGCACGCACCAGATCGAGTGTCACCAGCATTGCGCGGCGCGGCACCCTTTCTGCGAAGGCGGAGGCGAGCGGCGCAACGCCAACATAAGCGATCATCTTGATGGCAAGCGCCGTTCCCAACACCGCGCCTGCATTGTCGCCAGCCAAATCGAAAGCAAGCAGCCCCAGAGCCACGGTCGCAAGCCCGGTTCCGATCAACGCGATCACCTGCGCGCCGAACAGATGGCGATAGGTTCGATTCTTCAGGATCGCCAGCATCACAAATACTTCGCTATTTCCCTGAATTCATCGAGCGCCTGTCGCCGCTCACGCGCGAGCGGCCCGATCACATCTTCAAGACAATGATCAAGATGATCCTGGATCAACGTCTTCTTGGCCTGCGCAATGGCCCGTTCGACCGCATGGAGCTGCTGGGCGATGTCGAGGCAGGGTCTGCCGGCCTCGATCATTTCGATGACCCCGCGCAAATGCCCGTCGGCGCGTTTGAGCCGCTTGACGATCTGGGGGTGCGTTTCGTGCAGATGAGGTTCCGTAGTCATTGATAAATGCTATCCCCCCGTAGAGGATATGACAAGACGTTTTGACGTAGGAATGGCAATCCGCAACTGGTGTATCACAAACCGGTCAGTCGCGGCGATTCGCGGAGCCGTCGGCCGCCTTATCCTCTCCCAAGGAATGATGTTTGCCTAGCGAAGCGGGACAGCAGATTGCACCTCAGATGCCGGTTCGCCCTGAGGCAATGGCGTCCAGCGCTCTGCGCTGACGATGCATTTCCAGAAAGACGCGATAGTCACGATCGAAACGTTCCCGGGCAATGGGGTTCGGTCGCCGCGCCCTGCCCCTCTGTGCCATGCTTACACAGGCATCCGTCAGACTATCGTGGAGCCCGGCAGCCGTAGCCGCTACCATCCCGGTCCCCAGAAGCATGGCGTCCTCGGCGCCCGGCTCCTCCACCGTGCAACCGGCAGCATCCGCATATAACTCCATCAACAGCGGATTTTTCGTATGTCCGCCCGTAACGTGAAGCGTGTCGATGGCATAGCCCTTTTCGTTCAGCGCATCGAGAATGTGACGAATGCCGAACGCAATCGCCATCGCGGTACGCCAGTAGAGCCGGCAGAGACTGTCGAAAGAGGCGTCGAGGGTCAGCCCCGAGATGACCCCGACTGCATGGGGATCGGCCAGAGGCGAGCGGTTTCCGTGAAAGTCCGGCAGAACGTGCAGCCGGGCGGCAAGCTCGTATCCTTCTGCAGCCCGCAATTCGTTGACGCGGTCGCAGATGCGTTTGTGCATCCCGGCATCCGGCTCTCCGCCCGCAGCGTGCCAGCGGATGATGTGGTCGAGCAAAGCACCTGAAACGGACTGGCCGCCTTCACCGAGCCAGCATCCCGGCAACGCCGCCCCAAGATAGGGACCCCATACGCCAGGCACTGGACGGGCCTCGCGGGAAAAGGCCATGACACAGCTCGACGTCCCGGCGATCAGCGCCATGTGCCGATCGATACTGTCGGCATCGCCAGCAAAACCGCCAAGCACACCGAGGGCTCCGCCGTGGGCATCAATCAGCCCGGCTCCGACCCTGCACTGTTCCGTGAGACCAAGCGCATCCGCAGCGTCTGCGGCGAGTGGCCCAAGATCCAGACCGATGGGGCTTGCTTCCCCCGGCAATTGCCCGCGTTCAAGCATGTCCGGGATACCGACAGTCTCGAAGAAATCGCTCTGCCAACCGGACTTCTCATGTGCAAGATAGGTCCATTTGCAGGTCAGTGTGCATTGTGAGCGCGCGAGCGAACCCGATGCTTTCCAGGTCAGAAAATCGGCCAGATCGAAAAAATGACCGGCAGCGTTCCAACATTGCGGCAGATTGCGCTTTAGCCACATCAGCTTTGGCGTCTGCATCTCCGGCGACATGACGCCACCGATGAAATCAAGCACACGGTGGCCGGTTTGCGTGCATTCATCGGCTTCGGAAAGCGCACGATGGTCGAGCCAGACGATCGTGTCCCAACCCGGCTCTCCATCGGGTGAAACGCTTACCTGGCCACCATCACGATCCCGCACAACCAAGGAACAGGTGGCATCGAAGCTGATACCGACAACGCCCTGAGGCGCCACCCCTGCCCGCTCAACCGCAGTCCGCACCGAGGCACACACCGCATACCAGATGTTTTCGGAATCCTGCTCTGCGAAATCCGCTGCAGGCCGGTTCATCCGGATCGGCGTCTCAGCTCGACCCAGAAGCTGGCCTTCACGGTCAAGCACACCGGCGCGGGCGCTGCCTGTGCCCACGTCAACCGCCACCACATAATCGCGCATCAGTTCTCTCTCTGGGTCTCCACCAACCGGACGAGAAGGTCCGGAAGCAACTGCATCCTGTCAAAAATCAGGTCCGGTTCCAAGCGTTTCAGAATTGCGCGATGTGCTTTGGAACCGGCGTGGGATGCACCGGCGAAACACAGGACCCGCATACCGGCCCGGTGCGCAGCCTCGATCCCGGCGGGGCTGTCTTCCACGACGACACAACGGGCCGGTTCAATCCCCATCGAGCGGGCGGCAAAGAGAAAGAGATCGGGAGCCGGCTTGCCGTTGGGCACCATCGTCGCGCTGAACACATTCGGTTCGAAACGATCAAGAAGCCTCGTCACCCCAAGCGATACTCGGATACGCTCCGGCTGGCTGGAAGAGGCAACACAATATGGCAGTTCAAGACCGTCGAGCGCTTCGTGAATCCCATCGACCGCCCGCAGTTCTTCACGAAAGGCAGTGTAGAGATTCTCACGCATGCGCGACAGTGCAGCCTCGTCGAGATCGACGCCGAAATCCGCACTGAGCAGCGACCTGATCGTGGTTAAAGAGCGACCGAGAAACAGTTCATAAGCCGTTTCCGGTTCAATATGCACACCATGTTCCGCGACGGCCTCCAACAGGACCCGCATGGAAAGCGGCTCACTGTCCACGAGCACACCATCGCAATCGAAGATCACAAGCGCGATGTCGTGCTTCGTTGTCACCTGGCTCACATCCTTCACCAACACGAATAACCGCCGTCCGCCATCACGATCGAACCGGTCATGAGGCTGGAAGCATCGGAGGCGAGGAATTGAACAACCGAGGCGATCTCATCGGGCTGGCCGACACGTCCCATGGGGGTCATCTCCAGCCAGGTAGCATACATCTCGGGATTCTCCTGAATACCGAACGCTGTCAGCGGTGTTTCGATATAGGTTGGGGCGACCGCGTTGACACGAACCCCACGCCGGCCCCATTCGGCGGCCAGAGACCTGGTCAGCTGGTGCACCGCGGCCTTGGAGGCGTTGTAGAATGCCTGGGGCTGAGGCTTGTTTACGATCACGCCGGACATGGAACCGATATTGACGACGGAGCCGCTGCCGCGGTCCAGCATCTTGCGGCCGAACGCCCGGCAACACCAGAACAGCCCGTCGACATTGACATCCATATGGAAGCGCCAGTGATCGTCACTGGTTTCTTCAGCCGGCACGTCGCTCTGCGCCACGCCTGCATTGTTGACGAGAATGTCGACCCGCCCATGACGTTCCGCAATTGCATCTGCGGCGGCATTCACCTGTGCCGACCTGGTCACGTCCAGCACGATGCTCTCTGCCGAGTGACCCAGTTTGTTCAGGGCTTCGACGCTTGCTTCGGCCAGGTCGGCTTTCATGTCCGCAACCACCACATGGGCACCGGCTTCGCCAAGCGCGCGGGCGCATGCGGCACCGATACCCTGGCCTGCACCGGTGACCACCGCGACGCGTCCATCGAGCCTGAATTTTTCCAGATACATTTCAAAACACCTTCTTCGTTCTGCTTACCCTGTGTGCCGGACCATCAGCTCAAGGCGTTGCCGGCGTCATCGAAACGGTGCAGGCGCTCTGGCGATGGAGTGAGATAGACCGTCTCACCGTGACGCAACGCAAACTCACCGTCGGCCCGCGCGGTAAGCTGTCCGATCCCGTCAATGTCGACATGGAGAAACGTGTCGGAGCCAAGATGCTCAGCCACGCCGACCCTGCCCTTCCAGTGACCGCTTTCGGTCGAAAGCTGCAGGTGCTCGGGCCGGACTCCGATTGTCGCAGCCCCCATCTTCTCCGCTTCGATGCCCTGGACGAGGTTCATGCGCGGCGAACCGATGAAACCCGCCACAAACAGATTTCTTGGGCTGCGGTAGAGTTCCAGAGGTGAACCGACCTGCTCGATCCGTCCCGCATTCAGCACGACGATCTTGTCGGCCATCGTCATGGCCTCCACCTGATCATGGGTGACGTAAATCATCGTCGTGTTGAGCTGATGATGGAGTTCGCTGATCTCAAGCCGCATGGAGCCGCGCAGTGCTGCATCGAGGTTCGACAACGGCTCATCAAAGAGAAACGCCTTTGGCTCCCGCACGATCGCCCGGCCGATCGCCACACGCTGGCGCTGACCGCCGGAAAGTTGCCCGGGACGACGGTCGAGATAATCCGTCAGATTGAGAATGCGCGCGGCGTTGCGCACCTTCTCGTCGATCGCCGCCTTGTCCGCTCCGGCCATTTTCAGCGGGAAAGCGATGTTCTTGTAAACGCTCATATGCGGATAGAGCGCATAGGACTGGAAGACCATGGACAGGCCGCGCTTTGCCGGAGAGCGGGCGGTCATGTCTTCACCATCGATCAGGATCCGGCCGCTTGTCGTGTCTTCGAGGCCCGCAATCAGGCGCAGCAACGTGGACTTGCCGCAGCCTGACGGGCCGACGAACACGACAAATTCATTGTCGGCAATCTCCAGATCGATCTCGGGAATGACGACTGTCGAGCCAAAGGCCTTGTGCACCTTTTCGAGACGGATTTCCCCCATGATTGTCGTTCCTTATTTGACGGCGCCAAAAGTGAGGCCACGCACGAGCTGACGTTGCGAGAACCAGCCCATGATGAGGATCGGGGCGATGGCGAGTGTCGATGCGGCCGAGAGCTTTGCCCAGAACAGCCCCTCCGGGCTGGAATAGGAAGCGATGAAGGCCGTGAGCGGTGCCGCCTTGGCTGCCGTCAGGTTGAGTGTCCAGAAGGCCTCATTCCAGGCAAGAATGATGTTGAGAAGCAGGGTGGAGGCGATGCCCGGAACAGCCATGGGCGTCAGCACATAGATGATTTCCTTGGCGAGCGAGGCGCCGTCCATCCGGGCGGCTTCAAGGATGTCGCCGGGAATCTCACGGAAATAGGTATAGAGCATCCACACGATGATCGGCAGGTTCGCCATGGTAAGCACGAGCACCAGACCGATCCGCGTATCGAGCAGCCCCGCATCGCGAAACAGAAGGTAAATCGGCACCAGAACACCGACTGCCGGCAGCATCTTTGTGGACAGCATCCACAGGAGCACGTCCTTCGTGCGCTTTGTCGGAGCGAAGGCCATGGCCCAGGCTGCCGGGATGGCGATGAGGAGACCGAGCAGGGTCGAACCAAGCGAGATCACCACCGAGTTCATGAAATGCTTCAGGTAGTCGGACCGACTGTTGACCTCGACATAGTTCTCCGCTGTCCACTCGAAGAACAGAAATTGTGGCGGCGTTGCGATCGCAGCACCCTCGGACTTGAAGCTGGTCAACACTGTCCAGAGGATTGGAAAGAAGATCACGAAGCCGACGAGCCAGCCTATAACTGTGAAGGTGAGACGAGTGCGGGTGGAAACGGCGCGGGCCATCGGGTCTCTCCTATTCCAGGTTCTTGCCGATGAGGCGGACGAGGAAAATGGCGACGATGTTCGCCAGCACCACGGCAACGATGCCGCCGGCAGAGGCGCCACCCACGTCGAACTGCAACAGCGCCTGCACATAGACCAGATAGGTCACGGTGGTTGTCTGCACGCCCGGCCCGCCATTGGTGGTCACGAGGATTTCCGCGAACACGGAGAGCAGGAAAATAGTCTCGATGAGCACCACCACGGTGATCGCCCGCGCCATGTGCGGCAGCACGATATGGATGAAGCGCGAAACCGCCCCCGCTCCGTCCATCTCAGCCGCCTCCTTCTGCTCGGTGTCGAGAGACTGAAGTGCCGTCAACAGGATCAGCGTTGCGAAAGGCAGCCACTGCCAGGAGACGATCATGACAATCGAAAAGAGTGGAGCCTCGCCGAACCAGTCGACAGGCTGAAGGCCAAATGTGCGCGCGATCCAGGCAAACAGCCCGTTCACCGGATGCATCAGCATGTTCTTCCAGACCAGCGCCGACACGGTTGGCATGACGAAGAAGGGGGCGATGACCATCAGGCGCACAATGCCCTGCCCGAAGAACGGCTGGTCGAGCAGCAGTGCCATCATGAT
Source organism: Nitratireductor sp. (assembly GCF_017794765.1). Taxonomy (GTDB): domain Bacteria; phylum Pseudomonadota; class Alphaproteobacteria; order Rhizobiales; family Rhizobiaceae; genus Nitratireductor. The sequence goes on from NZ_CP051236.1 coordinate 3,672,491, forward strand.
GCCCCCACCGACGCTGATGAGAAGCACGCCCCCCACCAGGAGCAGTGTATTCAACAGCCCCGTGAGGAATGCGGGATCCGTAAGGAAAAACCGGTAGTTCAGGAAGCCGGCCCACTCCTCCATGCCCGGCATCAGGAGATTGTAGCGCAACATCGAGAAGTAGAGCGTCATGGACAGGGGAACAGCCATCCACAGAAGCAGCAGAACGACTGCGGGCGTCATCATAAGCCGGGCGCTGGCGCGGGTCTGTAGCGTGGCCATGAGCCTGCCTCTTCAAACGTTGTGTCGACGGATAGGCGGAATCGGGATCGCGACCGGGAGAGAGGGCCGGCCGCGACCCCGGGGGATGGGCGGGTTTACTTGGGGTATCCCGCCTTCTGCATTTCACGCTGGGTCAGCGCCTGCGCGTTCGACAATGCCTGGTCAACGCTGGATTGCCCGGCAAGTGCGGCTGAGAATTGCTGGCCGACCGCCGTCCCGATACCCTGAAACTCCGGGATCGCGACAAACTGCACACCCACATACGGCACGTCCTCGACCGTTGGGCTGGTCGGATCAGCAGCCTGAATGGACTTGATGGTCAGGTCGGCAAAAGGCGCGGCTTCCTGATAGGCGGGGTTTTCATAGAGCGAGGTCCGCGTGCCGGGCGGCACGTTGGCCCAGCCTTCCTCCTCCGCAACGAGCGCGCTGTATTCCTTGCTTGTCGCCCAGGCTATGAAGGTCTTTGCGGCGTCGGTTTTCTGCGAGCCGGCGGGAACGGCCAGAGACCACGCCCAGAGCCAGTTTCCGCGCTTGCCGAGCCCCTTGTCGGGCGCAAGTGCAAAGCCGACCTTGTCAGCCACCTGACTTTCATCCGGGTTGCTGACGAAAGAGGCCGCCACCGTGGCGTCGATCCACATGCCGCATTTTCCGGTCTGGAATAGCGCCAGGTTCTCGTTGAAGCCGTTGGAGGATGCTCCGGGCGGTCCTGCATCGTTCATGAGATCGATGTAGAACTGCAGGGCCTCCTTCCATTCAGGCTGGTCGAACTGCGGATTCCATTCCATGTCGAACCAGCGCGCGCCGAACGAGTTCGCCATGGCGGTGAGGAACGCCATGTTCTCGCCCCAGCCGGCCTTGCCCCGCAGGCAGATTCCATAGATCTCGCTGTCTTTATCGGTGATCTTGCGCGCTGCTTCGCCGATAAAGTCCCAGCTTGGGGCCTCCGGCATCTCAAGTCCCGCTTCCTCGAACAGATCCTTGCGGTACATGACGAAGGAACTCTCGCCATAAAATGGCGCGGCATAAAGCGTTCCGTCCATCGATAGGCCGGCCCGGATGGCCGGCAACAGATCATCGACGTCGTATTCAGGGCCGAAATCGAGCGGTACGAGCCAATTCTGCGCGGCCCAGATCGGCACCTCATAGGTACCGATGGTCATGATGTCATACTGACCGCCCTTGGTGGCAATGTCCGTGGTGACGCGCTGCCGCAGGACATTTTCCTCCAGCGTTACCCATTCAAGCTCGATATCGGGATGCTTTTCCGTGAAGGCGCCCGCAAGCTTCTGCATACGGATCATATCGCCATTGTTGACGGTCGCGATCGTCAGTGTTTCCGCCTGCGCCGCAACGGCAATGGTCATTGCCGAACACGTCATCATGGCCAGAAAATTCGCTCTCATGGTCTCCTCCCAAAGAATTGAGCAAATGCTATATTGATGAGCAAATACTCACTTCACTTCAAAGTCAAGCCCTTCTGTCTCGGAGAAACAGAAGCGGACGAGCGGAGGCTCGGCTCAGCCAGCCTCCAGCAGCGCTGTCGCCGTGCATTCATCGGTGATCAGCCCGTTGACGATGTGGCGGCTTACAGCAGCCGTAATAGCGGGAAGTTTGCGCGCGCCCATCGCCGCTGCAATGACGAGCGAGGTTTCCGACGACGGCAATGGTGCGCTTGCGACACGCTCATTCAAACCGCCCTCGATGTAGACGCCATTTGCGTCAAACGACCAGCCGACGATCTCCCCGACCGCACCCGCCCTTTGAAGAGCGTCCAGCTCGGGCCTGGATACGAAGCCGTCTTCGAAAACTGGCGCGTTATCTGTCATGTCGCCTATACCGACAAACGTCACATCCGCCCTTCTCGCCAGTTCCAGTGCCGGCCGGATCATCGGCTGCTCGTGAAGAAGATTCCGCTCCTCGGGCGACGAAACGATCACCGGCAGGGGCATGGGGAAACTGCGGGCCTTCACGGTATCCGCCATGGTGAAGATAACGTTGTAGTAGGCCGCCGAGCCATCGGGCGCGATATTTCCTGTCAGTGAAACGATGCGGTGTTGAGGACATTCCATCGGCGGCAGTTGTTCGATTGCAGCCTTGAGCGTTCGCCCTGTCCCGATCGCCATGACGATCGGTTCCGCCGAAAGCAGATGTCGCTCTATCTGGGCGGCAGCCGCCTCCGCCACACCGACTGTTGTCGAATTCGATTGAGGATCGCTGGGAACCACTTCGGCAAACTGAAGATCAAAACGTTCTTTCAACCGTCGCGCCAAATCCATGCAAGCGGCGATCGGGTGGTCGATCCTTACCCGCACGAGCCCTTCCGACACAGCCAGCGAGACAAGGCGTTGTGCGGATTGCCGCGAAACCCCCAGCGTCGCAGCAATCTGATCCTGCGTGTTGCCCGCCACGTAATAAAGCCATCCTGCCCGGGCGGCGTCATCCAGTCGATTTCCGCGTGCGCTCATACTTTCCAACTCATGTTCTGCTTGTCAGTCCAATGATCATAACTCTAGCGAAGCAACGGGGAGACAACCAGCAACATGATGCAAACGAACAGGCCTGGTGAGACAGGCCCGGAGCACCCGGGGCTGTGGCCTACGAAACGCCGGACGCATACAGACGCAAAAACCGGCCTTGGTGGGGGCATGAGACCAAGGCCGCCACCAATATGGCATTGTCTGCAATCGTACGGCGCAGCGTCTCACCAGGCTCATCCGCATCCCAGGCGCAAGGTAAAGCCCCCCGTGCTCTCGGCCAAACACTGCACCTGACGGCCTTGATCCTGCGATAGACCGACCCGACCACATGCGTGGTAAAATTGACACCCGGATATTCAGTTCAGAAGCGAGAGCGCAGGGGCGGCATGGCAGATATCGATACCGTCTGCAACGATGACCACGGTCGCTGCATTTTCTGTAAAACGTAGTTGGTTTGCCGCAATCCGCACGGCATCGGAAAGCAGTCGCTTGCCCTTCGGCGGCAACCATTGGCCACAGCGGTCATCCGAGCCACGGACCGGCAGCCTGCGCACCGGAACCACCGGTTCTATGTTCGAACAGGCGCCTTCCCCACATGGAGCCTGCGCAATCGAAAACAATGATAGTGTGTGCCTCCTGGGCAGGCACATTGCCGCGCAGACCGAATACCAGGAGATTTCACACCAGAAAAAGGAAATGCAGAAAGGGTGCGTTTCAAGACGATGGATTGGCAAGCATTCCAGGCTCCATTCTCGCGCGCATTCATCCGCCGGAAAAACGGACAAAGGCCAACATCGAGAAGACTATCCGCTGCTTCGCAACCGCACCTCACCCATTTGGGTGACATCACACGGTTGCGCGAGGAGATGCGCTGGATTGGAGCGATTATGTTCGGCGGGTAGAGGCGGAACCCGCAACCCACTCGCATCGACGGCATTTCAGGCACCAGCCAGTCCCGCCTCCACAGGGTGAGAGCACGATGCGACTTCTCAGACCTTCAGGCTGCCGCGATCCGGGAGCGGAAATGTTCCGTACCTCGCTCAATATGATCGAGCAGATCAGCGGCGGCCCAATGCCGCTCCAGAGGGTCGTAGTCCACCACCCGGGAATGAGCGCTCGAAAAGGTTCCCAGCCTGAGATGCCATAGCTTGGCGAGCTTTGGATACCCCATCCCCTCAGCCATTCCGGCCAATGCGAGAAAAACCGCGAGATCGCGAACCAGTTCCGTATCCTCGCCCCTGTGTTCGTACATCCAGGCATAGAGATCCGGATGGAAATTGCTGAACACGCCACCGAAGCCCCGCGACCCCGCACGCATGGCGGCAAGCGCGATCGCTGCATTGGCGTTGACAATGGCGAAGGGCGTACCCGCAGTTATCGCTGCGCGACGGGCCACCGTCGGCAGGTCGCAACTGACATCCTTGAGCACGGCAAAGCGGCCCGTATCCAGGCAGAGCTTCAGCTCGTCATCGCTGAGCAGGCGGCGATAGGGGACCGGGCATTCATAGAGCCCGAGCGGCAGATCGTCTGGCAAGGCTCTCAGGATCGCTTCAAGCGCATGTCGGAACCCCTCGAAGCCAGCATTGTCTGGATCCAGCCTGTTGGTGACCAGAACCAGCGCATCGACCCCCGTTTCGGCCATTGCCTTTAGCTCTGTGAGCTGGTCGTCCAGCGCCCCGGATATGTGCCCTGAAGCAATCACCGGCAGCCGCCCACGCGCGCATTCGAGCGTGCGGCGCGCCAGAAGAACACGCTCGTCCAGCTGCAGCCTCTGCATCTCACTCGACTGGCAGACCGCGAACAATGTCTGTGCACCGCCTTCGATATACCAGTCGGTCAGCCGTGCGAGCCCGTCCTCGTCAATGCGGTTGGCCGACGTGAAAGGCGTGAGCATCACCGGCACGAGGCCATCAATCCCAATTTTCATTTCTTGCCCATCTGAAGGTTTCAATTGCCACGCTATATGATACGAAATGAAATTGGAATAGGATTCCAAAAACGGAGGAGAAGCATCTTGAGCGTGACTCGGTGGGAGGATGACGCGTCGGTCTGGACGGGCCCGACTTATGTGGACCAGGCCATTCGCTATCATCCCGATGTGGGTTCGGCACCGGTCGCGGGCCGCATCATCACCTGCGTCGATGTGGTCGACTGGGATGGCGATGGCGGACGCGACCTTCTCCTGTCCAGTTGGGATACGTGCTATGAGGGGCGCGTTTTTCTGTATCCGCAGATCGGAATCAAGCCGGACGGCACACCGCTTCTTGGACGCGAGGAGATCGTTGAAGGTGTGCGCGGCTATGTTACCGCCGTACGCGACGGCGACCGCTTTCATCTCCTCTCCGTCTCGCGCATGCGGCGACAGATTTTTCTATTTCCCAATATCGGCACCGCGCGCGAGCCGCGTTTCGGTGATCCGGTCGCGTTGGATCTCGAAGCCGACTGGGTCAAAGGCAACGAATATTTTCACATGGCCCGCTTCCATGACATTGACGGCGATGGTGTTCCCGAACTCGTTGTGGGCACGGATTCATGGGATGACTACTGGCCGAACGGGCTGGAGTGGAACGATGTCGGCTACCGCGCCTATGATGCGGCGGGCCGCTGGCTGGGCGGGCCGCTACGCGGTTTCCTCTATGCTTTCAAGAACACCGGCACCCTGAGCGCGCCCGTGTTGAGCCGAGGCAGGCCGATCGTCGGGGGAGAGACCCCGCTGGAGGTCTATGGCCAGTGTGCTCCAGCCTTCGGAGATTTTTCCGGAGAGGGGCGCACCGCCGTGGTGTGCGGCGAATTCTGGAACATCCTGCATTTTGCCGAACAGACCGGCCCCTTCGCCTTTGAACATCCCACGCTTGTTGCCGACGGTGCCGGTGCCCCGGTGCTACTGGATCAGTGCATTCACCTGCCGTGCGCCGTCGATTGGGATGGCGACGGGCGCCTCGATATTCTGGTTGGAGCCGAAGATGGTTATGTGACTTTCCTTCGGAACACCGGCGCCGGCCCCGACGGGCGGCCGGCCTTTCAAAAGATCGGCCGCGTCGAGGGCACCGAGCCATCGATTCATGCCGGGGTTCTGCCCTCTCCCGCCGCTCACGATTTCACAGGCAACGGCCTGCCCGACCTCGTGGTCGGCAACAGCACCGGCGAGCTTCTGTTCTATGAAAATCTCGGCCCTAGCGGCGCGCCCGCGCTCGCGCGGGAAGTGATGATCGAAGCGGGCGGACAGCCCGTCCGCATCGCCGCCGGTCTGACCGGCTCCATACAGGGCCCTTCAGAAAAAATGTTCGGCTATTCCTGCCCCGCCATTGCCGACTGGGACGGCGACGGATTGCCGGATCTGCTTGTCAGCGACGTCAACGGCGAGCACAATTTCTACCGCAATGACGGTGGTTCCGTGCCTCCCCGTTTCGAAGCGCCACGCCCCTTGATCTGGCAGGGCAAGCCACTGAAAACCGTCTGGCGAGTGCGACCGGCCGTGGTTGACTGGATGGGCAACGGCCAGCTCCATTACCTCGCACTCGACGAGGATGGCGTGTTGTCGGATTTCCGCCGCGCAACAGACACGGAACTTGCCGACAAACGGCATCTGCAATGGGAGGACGGCGCGCAAATGCGTTTCACCCAGGATGTGGGCGGCGGGCGCGGACGCGTGAAACTCTGTGCCGTGGACTGGACCGGCGATGGACGGATCGATCTCATTATCGGGACACACGCGCGTGCGTCCGTGCCCCCCGGCCCGACCGGCCAACCACGCAACACGACCGGCCAGGCTGGCATCTTTCTGCTGGAGAACATTGGCTCCAACAACAAGCCGGTTTTCGCTTTTCCAAAAGCGTTCAAGTTTCGCGGCGAAACCATCCAGATGGCCATGCACGTCGCTTCGCCGGAAGCTGTGGACTGGGATGACAGCGGCAAGCCCGGTCTCGTGGTCGGCGTGGAAGATGGCAGTCTCGTATGGCTGAAGCGCGAGGAGCTCTCATGGTAGATCTTCCCCTTGCGATCAATGGCTCGACCAGGATCATGGGTGTCATTGGCGACCCCATCGCCCAGGTGATGACCCCGACGGCGATCAACCCCATCTTTGCCGCACGGGGAGAAAATATCGTCTGCGTGCCCATAAACATCGATGCACGGGAACTGGACACCGCATGGGCGGGGCTCAAGACGCTCAAAAACCTGATCGGTTTTGGCATCACCCTGCCGCACAAGCAGGCCGCACTCCCGCTCTGCGACAGTCTCGATCCACTCGCCGAACGGGTCGGAGCGGTCAATCTCGTGCGGCGGGAAACCGATGGTTCCTTCAAAGGCTACCAGTTTGACGGCAAGGGTTTTGTTCGCGGTTTGAAACGCCAGGGCCATGTGGTGTCCGGCAGGCATTGCCTCATGGCCGGAGCCGGCGGGGCAGCTATCGCGATAGCGTTCGCACTTGCCGAGGAAGGCGCGGCATCCCTGATCATAGCAAACCGCACCCGACAAAAAGCCGAGGAACTGGCAGAGGCTGTGAACCGCGCCGCTGGGCGGTCTTTCGCGCGAGCCGAAATGTCCGGCGAAACGCATACCGCATCGGGTCTGATTGTAATAAACGCGACGTCGCTCGGCCTTTCGGCGAACGACCCTCAGCCCTTCGATGCAAGTCTGATCGACGAGACGATGCTGGTCGCCGAGGTAATCGCCAAGCCGGAGGTGACACCTTTGCTCGAGGCCGCACGCACGCGGGGTGCGCAAATCCATTCAGGCATTCACATGATCCACGGCCAGATCGATCTCATTGCGGCTCACATGGCTGCTAAACATGGCTGCTAAAATGGCAGAGGAGCAGGCTGAGACCTGAATTCAGAGCGGCGTCCCCGCCTCCCCTCCGGCCGCGAAGCCAGCAATCAGCGCGATCTGTGCCTCAAGCATGTCGCGACCATCGCTTGTAGCCGCGCCACGCGCCCGCGCGAGCTTCAGCAATTCGGTATCCCGTGACAAGGCGGCAATGTCGGCCACCAGCATTTCAGAGTTCAAATCCCGGAGATCGACTGGAAAGGCGTCTGCGGATTTCAACCCGATCGGCGTTGCGTTGATCAGCACATCGATACCCGCCAGATCGCCGGAGCCGCGTTGCGCCACCGGCCCACCCATCTCCCGATTGACCATGCCGATGGTGAATTGCAGTGCATCCTCATCGAGGTCGATCACGGAGAGCCGGCCGATCTGCTCACCGCACAAGGCATGGGCGATGGCACGTCCCGCCCCGCCAGCGCCGACGAGCATAACCGACGCTCCCGCCAGACGGCTGCGATTGGCGGCCAATCCACGCACGAAACCCAGCCCGTCGAAAAGCGCACCATACATGGAGCCGTCGCTTCGTCGCTGAATGGAATTCACTGCGCCGACGGCCTCAGCGGCAGGTGTCAGTTCGTCGCACAGACGAGCGGCTGCAATCTTGTGCGGCACGGTCACGCCGATCCCTGCCACATTGTCCATCGCTGCGAAAACGCGCCAGGTGGCCTCGAAATTTTCCCGGGTGACATGAAAAGGAACGGCGTAGAGATCAAGGCTCCTGGCCGCGAAAAGCGGGTTGATGAGGGTGGGTGTCTGCACCTGAGCCACGGGATCGCCGAACACCGCATAGATGCGCGATCCACCGCCCAGATTTGGAATGCTGTCGCTCATGATGTGATCATCCCCCCGGAAATATGCTACGGCATCGCGCCAGTGCCGTATCAAGGACGAGGTCGGGGTCTTCGCCCCACCAATGGTCGGAGAAGATCTCGATCTCGATCGGCCCGGCGTAACCGGCTGCCTGCACCTCGCGCCACATGCCGGCCAGATCGATGATGCCATCCCCCATCATGCCCCGATCGCGCAGGACATGCTTCGTCGGCACCAGCCAGTCGCTGACGTGGAAGCCCAGTATCCTGCCGGCAGAACCGGCGCGTGCGAGCTCATCCTCCAGACGCTCATCCCACCAGATGTGATAGGCGTCCGCCACGATGCCGATGCCGTCGCCCAGCTGCGCGCACAGGCGATTGGCGTGACTGAGTGTGAGGATCACCGCCCTGTCGCCGGCCACCATGGGATGCAGCGGCTCCAGCGCGAGGGTCATTCCAACGGAACGGGCATGGTCGAGGAGCATCCCGATCGCGTCTTCCACCTCGGCGCGCGCGGCGGCAAGATCGCGGCTGCCGTGCGGGAGCCCACCTGAGAAGACAAGGACATGGTCGGCTGCGAGCTCGGCGGCCATGTCCACCGCGTGACGTGCGCGATCAAGGCATTCTGCACGCCCGGACCCTTCCGTTCCCAGGAGAGGCCCTGCCCGATTGAAGCCAAAGGTTGATATCCCGGTGCGGGAAAGCATACGCCGCGCCTCCTGAAGGCCGACCTTTTCGATTTCATCGCCCCATAAGGAGGCGCGCGACAGACCGCGCTGCGCACATCCTTCGAGAAACGGCTCAAGGCCCCACTTCTCGCGCACTGTCGCTTCATTGAAGATGAACTCGGGCAATTGCAAAGCTTCGACCATGACGCCGCGCTAGAATTTGTAGACGCCGAGCTTCTCGAAGATCCGATAGATCCTTTCGGCATATTTCGAGAACTCGGGATACTCGCCCAGATGGGCCGGGCGCGGACGCGGCAGATCGATAACGATTTCCTCGACGATTGTACCGGGGCTCTTCGACATGACCAGCACACGATCCGAAAGCCCCACCGCCTCTTCGATAGAGTGGGTGATGAAAAGCACCGTCTTGCGTGTTTCGAGCCACAGCATTTCCAGGTCGTGCCGGATCTGTGTACGCGTGATCGCATCGAGCGCACCAAAGGGCTCGTCCATCAACAGCATCGAAGGGTCGTGAACGAGAGCCCGCGCGATGGAAACGCGCTGACGCATGCCGCCGGAGAGCTGCCACGGATATCGGTTTTCCGCCCCTGTGAGACCAAGCCGCGCGAACAGGGCATCAGCCCGTTCTCTGAATTTGGCCCTGTCGAGCCCCCTGATCTCCTGCTGCAGCATGACATTGTTGATGGCGGTACGAAAATCGAGAAGCAGATGATCCTGAAAGACGATGCCGATCTCCGAAATGGGAGCCGTGAGAGGTTTCCCGTCGATCTCTACCGAACCCGCGCTCGGCGGCTCCAGTCCGGTGACAAGAAGCATGGTCGTGCTCTTGCCGCACCCGGAGGGGCCGATAATGGAAACGAACTCTCCCGGCTTTATGTCCAGATCGATGGGCCCGAGCGCGTGGAACGCATTTTCCCCGCTCCCAAACACCTTCGTCAGCCCTTTGGCATTGATCGAAGCGCCCGTGGCGTTCGCCTCGCCGACCGGATCCACCAGACCGGAAGGAATTCGGGAGTTCATGTCTGCCATCGTCGTGTCCGTCATTGTCATTTATCCGGGTTCAGTGTCTGGACCACGGCATCAGCCATTGCCCGATAATGCTCATTGCGCCGTTGAAGATCAGCGCGACGATCGCTGCAGCCACCAGTCCGGAAAACATCAGTGTCATATCCATGAACGCCGAGGCGCGCACGATCATGAAACCCAGACCTTTGTTGGAGGCGATGAATTCGGCGATGATGACGCCCTCCACCGCCTTCACCACGCCTATCTTCATGCCTGAGAAAATGTGGGGCATGGCGGCGGGAAGCCTGACCTTCCAGAAAGTCTGCCATGAACTCGCGCCCATGGATCGCGAAATGTAGAAAAGGCGACGGTCGACCAACCGAAAACCCGACATGGAATCGACCAGAACCGGAAAGAAACTCATCAGGAAAACGATCAGCGCGGCCACCAGCGGGCCAATCCCGAACCAGATGATCAGGATGGGCCCGATCACCGTCTTGGGCATGATGTTCAAAAACACGATGACGGGGTAGAGGCCCCGTTCCAGCGCACCCACCGAAACAATCGCCAGGGCCAGCGGGATCGCCACCAGCACCCCAAGAACAAAGCCCTCCACGATTGTGAGTGAAGTCCAGAACGCGTGACCGGCGATCAACGCCCGGTCGGTATAAAGCCGCGCCAGGAAATCTGAAGGCTTGGGCGCGAGCCATATGGGCACCTCGAAGAAGCGAAGCGCTATCTCCCACACGCCAAGCAGCAACAACACCGCCACCGTTCCGATCAGAACGGACGATAAATACGAACCGCCGAACGCCGCCATCAGGCGCGCGCGCGCCCCCGACTGTGCCGGTGCCATGGCAGAAGCTGTTTGCGACATGCCTACGAAACTTTCCGCGTGAGATTTATGTCCGGGCGCCTCACACGCCCGGACCGGAGGTTACGACTGACATGCCTCAGGGGCAGGTCACCGGCGTTCCCGGCAGATAGTCGAGCGTATAGTAATCGGTTACCGGCTTGGTGTCGGGAAGGTTCATCGCCGAGGTCATGACCCCGTACATGGTTTCCCAGGTTTCCGCGTCCGTTACACCGATGGCGTCACCGGCCCCACCCGGACAAACCGAGGCAAAGCTGAACTTGGCCGACTGAAGGAGATTCTCCTTCGAATGCGAGGTCTCGGGGAAAATCTCGAGCAGCGCATCGACCGCGGCTTCCGGATCCTTCATCGCTTCCTGCCAGCCCAGCGCCGTCGCTTCGACAAAGCGTTTGTAGACATCCGGGTTGGCTTCAAGCTTGTCTTCACGGGCCACCAAGGCGAGGCTCGCGATCGGAACACCATTGTTATAGAAATACATGTTGCCCGCCTCGATGCCCTGGGCAGCAAGCGGCACCACAATGTTTTCCGGCGTTTGCGACACCGCATCGACCTGTTTGGATGTCAAAAGGCCAATAAATGCGCTCTCAGCCGCAGAGACGATTTCGACCTGAGACTCTTCGATGCCGTTTGCCCGCAGGAAGACCGGGATGAGCGGAAGCATCGCTGATCCGGGAGAAACCGCCAGCTTTTTGCCGATAAGATCTTTCGGTTCCTTGATGCCTGAATCGGCCAGATACTGGATACCGAACTGACCGGATTTCCAGATGGTGGCGATGATCCTGATCGGCGCCCCCTGTGCAGCGACATTCAGTGTCGCGCCGGTATCGGCATAGCCAAGCTCTGTTTGCCCGGTCGCCACGAGCTGCGCCGCCACAGCGGATCCGCGCCCCTCCGTCAAAGTGACATCAAGATTATGGTCCTTGTAGATTCCCCTGGACTGAGCCACCGCAAAACCGAGATGCGCCGAGTCCGCCGTCCAGTTCATCTGCATCTGCAGCTTGTCCTGCGCAGACGCGGAAACCCCGCCGGCGAGCAGTGCGAACATCGCCCCTGCAGCCACATGTTTCAATCTGAATTGCATTTTCTTCCTCCCTTTTGTTGATCGTGATGACTGCTTGCCGACCACGAACCGCTCAGCGCCGCCGCCAGGGCAGCAATGCCCGTTCGGCCAGTTCCATCCCCCAACTGAGCAGAACGCCGATCATCGAACCGACAACAAGCACTGCAAAGATGAGTGACGTGTCGGAATCGTCCATTCCCCGTAAAACCAGATACCCAAGCCCGTTCTGCGAGTTCATCCACTCCACGACGATCACCACTGTGACAGCGATGACAACGGTGATCTTGAACCCCGAAAATATACTGGGTGCCGCCGACGGCAGTTCGAACAACCGAAATGTCTGCCACCATGAGGCCCCGACCGAGCGGCTGAGATAGTACTGCCGCGGATCGATCGATTTAAAACCGGTGACGCTGTCGACCAGGATCGGAAAGAAAGTGATCAGCGCCGTGAGCAGTATCTTTGGAAAATCGGCAAACCCGAACCAGACCAGCATGAGCGGGGCCAGAGTGATCTTCGGCAATCCCTGGATGAAAACAACCAGCGGATAAAGCACCTGCTCGGCGAAACGGGATTTCGCTATCAGATAGCCGAGCACGACACCGGGTATGGCGCCCGCGACAAATCCGTAGACGATGAGCCTTGTCGTCACGAGTGCGTGGTAACCCAGTCTCTGGTAATCCTCGAGAATGCGCGAGAGGAATTGCGATGGCGCGGGCAAGACGTAAACCGGGACCTGCAGCGCCCTGACCAACACTTCCCACACCAGCAAAAGACCGGCGAACCAGAGAACCGGCTCCAGAACGCGCTGCAATACTGGGTTGCGTTGCATCATTTCTTTCCTCAAACGTCCGCGGGCGCTGGCGAGCGCGACGCCGCCACAGCCGGCTGATAACCGCGCTGGCGGCTGCGAAGAGACCAGATCTCGGCAACCTCAACGGCGGCCTTCTTCAGGGCGGTTGCAAGCTCCTCGTAGCGGTCGGGGGTGATGCGCACGAGAGGCCCGGCCACGCTCATCGTGCCGGCCACTGGAGCATCCGGCTCCACCCCGTTGAAGAAGGGCACGGCCACGGCACCTGTCCCCGCCTCGGCTTCTTCTACGGAGACCCCGTATCCGCGCTCACGCGTTTCAACGAGACGGGCGCGGAACTCATCAACATTGGTGGCGCTGTTTGGACCGAGCGGCCGCCGAGCGCCAAAACCCCGGGAGCAGACTATGCGCAGCGCCTCCGATTCCGGCAGAGTGGAAAGCCAGGCCTTGCCGTTGGCGGTGGCATGCAGAACAATCTCCTGTCCCATCTCGGGATCGTAGCGCAGCCCCGTAACCGCACCCTGTGCACGAGCCACCCAGACAAGATCCTCGCCCTCGACGATCGCGAGACGGCAATATTCGCGCGTCTCGCGTGCCAGCTTGTCCAGAACGGACTGAACCACGTCGGGCACCGCGCGCACATCGAGATTACGGAAAGCGAGGGTGCTCATGCGGAGAGAAAGCGCATAACGCTGGGTTCCGCTATGCTGCAACACCCATCCTCGCGAGACAAGTGTTGTCAGCGTGCGATGGACCGCACTTGCCGGCATATCCAACCGGTTCGCGAGATCCGTAAGTTCGATCGGATCGCGCTCGCCCGCGAGGGCCTCCAGCATCGTCAGGCAACGATCTATAGCAGCTACAGTCAACCATCCCTCCCAGGTCGGATTGGAGTATACAACATCAAATTCCAAAATGGAATACGATTCCAGTTTTAAAGGCGCAGATGGATGCGAGCGTTTCGCTTTCACGTCCGCCTGAGCGGTGGCCGGTTTGTTCCACGTTAAAGAATCGCAATCAGGCCACGGCAGAGTTTACCGTGTATTCTCCAGGATTATGAGGGTTTGCTGCTCACGCTCTTCTGAACGTCTGCGCCCCGGAGCGGCCTCGCGCCAGGCCCCTGAAATCATCAGTGAATGGAGATCCGGCCACACACGAGCCGCAACGGCCCCACACCGAACGAGTCTGCAATCCGGGCCCAAACAGACCACAACACGAACAGGGCTAATCTATGAATGGATACAGTCAGGGAAGCAGGTCAGGCCCCGTTTCTGCCAGATCGAAATACGAGAACCCATTGAAAATACGTCGGAGAGCGCGAACCCTAATGCTCAGTTCACAGCCGGACCTCGCGGAAGAAAACGCGAGGACGAATACCTTTACTTAAGCACTACAATTGGAGTCGCCGGAGTGTTCAACGAATATCTTTCTGTCTTTCGCAATACTGTTGAACAATCCCTACGATCCGTGCCTGGGCGTTCCTCATCATAACCAGCGTACGATCGTGCGCATCTTGCTCGTTACGATCTCGGATGCTTAGAAGAACTTTGCGTAAGTCGCCGGCAGAGTGCTCCTGCATTTCCCTGCTGTGGGTGTGTGCAAAATAGCGGTAACGCATGGCCTGCTTCTCTATCGTGCGCAGAATATTCTCCAGGGTGCGATTACCGGTGATCGCGTGAACGCGGTCGAAATACGCCATATTGGCATCGAAGAAGGCTTCCGCGTCATCTTGCGCGAGGGACTTGTCGAGCGCATCGACGGCACGTTCCAGATACTCAATATCGGCCTTAGATGCGTTTCGCGCAGCGCAACTTGCCGCAATGCTCTCCAGAGGCGTGCGCACGAAATAGATTTCGTCCACATGCTCCGGTGTCATGTCTGTAACGCGGATGCCCTTGCGGGTATGCCGCACCACAAGGCCAATGGCCTCAAGCTGACGAAATGCCTCACGCACGGGTGAGCGGCTTACGTCGAAACGCTCGCATATCTGCTGCTCGGTCAAGTGCTGGCCAGGCTCAAACTCGAGCCTGATAATCAAGCGCTCAATGATCTGTGCAAGCTCAAGACCCAGCACATTGGGCAGGCGAACTGTACCAGTTCCCGAAGCCACGAGACTATCCATTTCAATCTCCAATCACGTGGGTCGCTACCGATCCACGTGCCGTTTATATAATACTGTATCCAAGACCTCTAGGCTGCTAAACAACTCATCCAGCGATCCTGGTACGTGACTTGCGACCAGCCCGCGTGTCCAAGCTGCGCTTGAGTCCAAACCCCACGATCAGGACGATCACCGCGATGATGACCAGCCCCACCGGTCGCGAAAACACCGACAGCAGCGCGTCGTCTTTGAAGATGATGACGGCTTTACGCAAGTTCTCGTCGGCCAGCTTGCCGAGAATCATCGCGAACACCATGGGGGCGAGCGGGAAGCCGCTTCGGCTCATGACATAGCCAAAGAGCCCGAATGCAAGCGCGATCCACATATCGAAGACAGAAAGCTGGACAGAATAAGCGCCCACCATACACAGCATGGCCACCATCGGCATCAGAACGGAAGGCGGCAGCGCCAACATCTTCATGATCGGCTTCAGAAGCAGGAACGCCAGCACGTACATGGCAAAGTTGGCCACAATCAGCGTACCGTACAGATACGAGAGGAAGCCAGGTTGGCTGAGTTCCACGGACGGCCCTACCACCACTCCGTGATAGGCCAACGCTGCCATGAAGACGGCAACCGCCGCCGAGCTTGGAATGCCAAGCGCGAGAGCCGGAAGAAGCGAACCGCCTATGGAGGCGTTGTCGGAGGTACCAGTGCAGACAACTCCCTCAATGCTGCCTTTGGAGAAATCCTTGCCTGATATACGCTGGCCGAGTTCGTAGGATAGGAAGTTGGCCATGGGCGAGCCGCCGCCCGGTATTACACCAATCACTGTGCCCAGTCCGCTTGAGCGCAGGGCGGCGCCGGCGTATTTGCGAAGGAGATCGAAACGGGGCCAGCAGCGCCCGATCACCATCCGTGAGACGCGTGGGTTTTTCTGCCCAGCCATCCGCATGACTTCGGCAATGCCGAACAGGCCGATAAGAGCAGCGATGAAGTCCACGCCGCCGCGCAGGTTTGGAACATCAAAAACCAGGCGCGGATAGCCCAGTATCGGCTCCAGCCCCACCATGGAAATGGCAAGGCCAATCCAACCGGATATCCATCCCTTGATAGCTGAATCGCCCTCACCTGAAATGCTCCCCGCAAGCAGTATTCCGCAAAGCGCGAGCAGGAACTGCTCCCACGCGCCGAATTCAAGCGCAAACATGATGAGAAGCGGTGCTGTGAGGGCGAGAATGAGGATGCCAACCCAGTTCCCCACAAAAGAGGCAAATATTGCGGTCGCGATCGCTTCTCCACCACGTCCGCGCTTGGTCAGCGGGTAGCCGGCAAGCTGGATCGGCACCGAGTCAGGTGTACCTGGAATATTGATAAGCACCGCACTAACGGCGCCACCGAACGTCGCTCCAGTATAGACGCCCATAAGGAACGCGGCAGCATCGAAGATCGACATGCTGTAGGAAAATGTCGCGAGGAGCGCGATGCCCATGGTCATGGAAAGCCCGGGAATCGCGCCCCATATGATTCCAGCCGCAGCACCGATTACCGAATAGAGGATCGGTGAAGCCGTAAACGCTTCGAAAAAACTGAACATGACAATTCTCGATCAGTTGAGGAAGCGGTCGAGCAGAACCGCTCCGCCGGGCAACAAAGTCTGCAGCACCTGCGTGAACATGAATGCGATGATCGCCGTGAAAAGGAGTGACGCGACCAGTATGCGAACGAGGGACCGCTCGCCTAGTGCCCACATCCCGGCCACGAGATAGCCAAGGGTGGCTAACTCGAAGCCAATATGGTGAACAAGCAGTATGTATGCTGCAAGACTGACGGGTACCGCAGTGGTCAGCGCGACCCGTCTCCTACGTTCAGCCGCGCTTTCCTTTTCACTGGAGGAGTCGGGTGCTTTCCTGTCTCTGGGCAGCGGCTCCAACTGCAGGAGAATCGCAAGCAGAAACAGAACGCTCCCGATAATGATGGGGAAAAGGCTGGGCGATGTCGCCCAGCCTCTTTCATGCGGCATATGCAAGCCTTGCCAAACAAGCCCTGTGCCTATCAGAGCCGTCAGCATTCCGGGGATCAGGCGGGACTTCAGTGAACTTGTCATGGAAGCTCCGGGAAGACTGGGTTTCGCAGAACGGATTTACTTCGTCAGGCTGCTTACTTCGCCCTCTTGTAATCCTGCGGTGGCCACCATGCCCTGAAATCCTCCGGACGAGGGATTCCCAGCTCTTCCGGCGTTTTCTGTAAGCCTTCCATCTCGTTCTCGAAATAGAGCCAGGACGTGACGGCCTCAAAAAGTGCAGCTTCCCTGTCCGCTTCCTCGCCACTTTTGAACTCGGGGAACATGACCCGGTTGGCCAGGACTTCCGCAAATCGCTCGTCTGCAACGGCTTCCTTTACCGCCGCTTCCAACGCTGTGAGAACCTCTTTTGGCGCATCACGGCGCACTGCCAGAGCATACACGCCCTGGATGAGACCGATATCGGCTGCATTGGGGATGGCGTCAGTCACTGGCTGCAGAGGCTCGTCGACGCCTTCGATTTCCAGCGGCTCGGTCAGGAATACCGCTAAGTTCCGCAATTGGCCACTGCGCAGATATTCGACCTGCTCCTGTACACCGCTTGCAACGACGTCCGCCTCGTCCTGAAGTACGGCCAGCGCCGCCGGCGCGCCACCGTTGTATGGAATATGGGTGAACCTGGCGCCCGTAGCATATTCGAGCGCGACAAGTGTCGCCTCGTGCCAAACGGTGCCAACGCCTGCATTTGAGATCCGCACGGAGCCAGGGTTGTCCTTCGCCGCCTTCACCACATCGGCTAGCGTCTTGAACGGCGAATCCGGCTTGACCGCCCAACCCGGCAACGAACGGCCGATCTTGAAAAACTGCCACTCCCGCCATGGCGCAGTTTCGGTGTACCCCAGGACACGGAAAATCTTGTTGTAGTCTGCATTGCCGAGCAGCCAGTAGCCATCGGGCCTGCGCTTTGCAACTTCGTCGGCAGCCAGCGAACCTGCAGCACCAGGCTGGTTCACGGCGCGCAGCGACACGTCGAAGGATTTTTCCAACGCCTGGACAAGCGCGCGAATGATCGTGTCCGTGCCGCCGCCTGCACCATATTGAATAACAACTGTAATCGGACGAGCCGGCCACTCGGCAGCGTGTACAGCTTTTGGGGCGATGGTCATTAGCGCCGCGCCTGACCCGAGGCTTTTCAGGAGGGTTCTTCTGCTAAGGTCTTTCATGCTCTCTTCCTCTGGAGTTAGCCCGGGGCTTGTTTTTGTTATTCCCCGGGCGGTTGTTGAAATTCAAAGATCGAGTTCGCGGTCCTTAAGCACCGTCTTTCCATCAATTGTCACGATCGGATGGCGGATCACGAGATCCAGATGGCCCTTTGCACGGATCGAGCTACCAAAAGTGATGCCGTTACCAATGCCAAGATGGATAGTGCCGAACTCCCCTTCGTCTTCGAGTTCGATTCCGCGGCCAATTCGGGCGTTCGGGTTGAGGCCGAAGCCAAGCTCCACGTGGGCGTAGATGTTGTCGTCATCATAGCTTTTCAGCAGACGATCAAGTTTGGTCCCGTCAGGACCCGAAGTGTCGATTTCAACGATGCGTCCTTTCTCGAAGCGAATCTGGAAGGGGTGCAGCACCTCGCCACCGGGTGCCAACGCACCGTCGATCATGGCAACGCCCTCGGTCGTGTACTCGACAGGTGAAACAGCGGTTTCAATGCATGGTGGTGGCGAGATGGTCCCCGGTTCATGGCAAATGCCATTCTGCGGGACGGCATGGCGTCCGCGAATGTCGATCTTTAGATCGGTGCGCCCGTCATGACTGGTGACGTGGACGCTTTCACCATTCTCGAGGATCTCCGAAAGCCTGGCGATGATCTTCGCCTGCTCCTCAAAGTCAATGTCTAGCGCACCGTCGAGGAACATTTCCTCCTGGCATCCGGGAAAAAAGATCAGACGCGCGCCGGCGTCACTTGCCGCCTTGCGCGCTGACGTATGGTTTACCGAAAACTTTGTCGGGGCAACGATCACATCAGCCGCTTTCATGGCTTCAGCAATGATGCGGGGAAGCTCGTCGCCGTGGCGCGTGCGCGGGGAATAGGTCAGGAATATCGTCTCCGCACCACGTTCCTGTCCGGCCAGGGCGAACATGCGGCCGATCCGCAGATTTTCGGTATCAGCCAGGACTAGAAATTGTTCGCCTGCCCTGAGGTTGAGGCATTGGTCCAGAATCCGCCCAACGGGCTTCATCATTTCCATTCTCTCGAGCATTAGGTACTCCCTTTTCGTCGCTCCGGACCTGCCTGCCCCGACACTTCGCGGGGAAATGATTGCAAGCATGTCACCATTTTTGGATATAGTATACAGTTTCTTCAGCTACGCTTCCCCGTGGGTGGCCGACCTTAATGCGGCAGCAGAAGTTGCTCCCCATCAAACACAACCTCTCCGTCAAGCTCGAGCCGCGCATCTGTCAGTACCGTGTCGTAATGTGCAGCAGCGCGACACTCGCCGCCGGGGGCGCTTGTGCCAAGCGCGAGCTGGAAGCCGCCCCATACGCTCTCATCGCTGAGCATTGTGCCATCGAGCGTGCATTCAGGATTCATCCCAACGCCTAGTTCACCCAGATTATACACGTTAGGATCGTTGAAGCTTTCCAGCAGCTTGCGAAAGGCGTCGGCTTCCGGGCCACCGGCGATCGACGTGGCAAGACCGTTTTCATATTCAATGATGATCGGTTGGTCCCTGATGAGCGCGACGCCTGGAACGCTCGCATTGACCACGATGCGGCCATTGGCAGTTCCTTCAACCGGAGCGATAGAGGCTTCCAGGCAGTAGCCGGCCGAGATGTCGATAGTGTTGGCAAAGCCGTTTAGCGAGCGCCCTCGACGTCCGGCTATGCTCATCGTGATATCAGTTCCCGCCTTCGAGGTGACGCGAGCGGTATTTGCCTGATCAAGCGCCCTGGCAAGCACATCAATCCGGGGGCGAAGCGATACGAAATCAGCGTCCCAGCCGCGCGCCAGGAAAAAGTCCGCCCCATCAGCCTCGGGGAGGACGATAACCTTGACCCCATTACGCTGCGCCTCGCGCCTGGCTTCGGTATGCGCGACATTGGTACGCATTGGCGCGATAACCAGATCGCAGGATTGCATGGCCGCGGCCGCCACCTTCGAAAGCTGCTCCCCATGGTGACGCCCCGTGGAAACCTGCATCGTCGTAAAAGAGCACCCTACTTCCGAAGCTGCTATGGCAAGCGCTTCGGCATTATGGCCGGTGTATGCATCGTGCAGGATGAGTATCTCGGTATCCGGCGTCGCCTCGCCGAGGAGACGAACGACCTTCCGAGCATTGGGAAGCAACGGCAAGAGACTGCGCATCATCTGAGATTATTTCCCCACATGGTTATGATGGGCTGCGCACGCTTGTACGCAGCCCGGTTTTTGGCTGTTCTAGTTCGGCGCCTGCTCAGCGATGCGCTCAAACAGTCCTTTTTTCCACTGACCCTCAAACTGCTTTGGCAGATCGGCGACGGCAGCCTGGAATGCGGAAAGCTCCTCAGGTGAGAGCTCAACAATGGTCATTCCAGAGGAGCGAGCCTGCTCGAGATAGTTGCTGTCTGCGGCATAGACCTTCTCCTGCCCCCACTGCATTGCCTGGTCCGCTGCAGACTGGATTTTGGCGCGAACCTCTTCCGAGAGGTTACTCCACCACAGCTCCGAAACCACGAGCCACTGAACTTCGCGCACATGACCTGTGAGGATGATCGTGTCCTGGACTTCGTTCAGGCTGGTGCCCATGATGATGTCTAGCGGGTTTTCCTGCGCATCGATGACGCCGGTCTGAAGTGCAGTGTACACCTCTCCGAAAGCCATAGGGACAGGGCTAGCGCCAAGCAGGCGGAACGCCTGAACCTGCACCGGGATCTCTCGCATGCGAATCTTGATGCCTTGAAGGTCTTCAGGCTTGCGCACTGCCTTGCCGCTGGTTGTAACGTGGCGCGGAGCACGGTCCATGCGACCGATGATGCGGATGCCCTTGCGCTCCAGAATTGCGTCGCGAAGCTCGGCACCGACTTCGCCATTCATCACCTTGTGCAGGTGCTCCGGCGAGGAGAACAGGTAAGGTGCGTCGAGCGGACCGTATTCCGGTGCAATGGCCGATACAATGACAGAGCCGGTGACGCCCATTTCGATCGCGCCGCTCTGCATCAGGTCGAACATGTCACGTTCGCCGCCCATTTCACCGCGCGAAAAGACATTAATCTTGATATCGCCACCGCTCTCTTCAGTCAGCGATGCGGACATGCGCTGCACTGCTTCATCGACAATCGTGCCTGTCATCTGATGGTTGAGGCTGGCGGTTACGCCTTGTGCTTGAGCGCTCTCAGTGAGCGAGCCGCCCATTGCCACGGCAAGGGCCAGGAGGCTTCCTCGCAAGATACTGGCTGCACATAGCCGGTGTGAACTCCCATTCATCACATTCCCCTCATGCTTGTTTTTCTTGATGGCATGCCCGTAACGGGCGCGCCATCAGGCTTGCTTTACGCCCGATGATTTAACATGGATATTGTATTCAGTCTATAATCGACGTTATGTTCTATGAATAACGACAGCAGAGGGGAACGGGGAACCATGCGCGGAAGCCAGGAACTAAACTGTGACTACTGCACCGAAATTCGGCCCGCATGGACCGACCATAACGGCCATTTGAACGTCGCCTATTACGCATTGATTTTTGATCAGGCGACGGACCATTTCCTCGAACGGCTTGGACTCGGGCCCGCTTATCTGGCCGAATGTGGCAGCAGCACCTTCGCGGTGGAATCACACAGCCGCTATTTCTCCGAAGTTCATGAAGGTCAGGCAGTGCGCGTTGAGAGCACCCTTCTCGCTTTCGACGATAAACGCATTCTCTACGGCCACCAGATGTACAGGGCCAAGGATGACGCGCTGGCAGCGCAGTTCGAGCAGATTTCCCTCCACGTCGACCTTTCCGAGCGCCGGGTTCATCCGTGGCCGCAGGGCATCGCGAACAACTTCCAGCATGTGTGCAGCGAGAATGACGCATTTGGCGCGCTCACCCTGCCTGTATCCAGGAAGGCAGGCTGAGCATGTCCGCATCTCATGAAACCAAGGGGGGTATCATGGCAAAATTCGCCAACCTTCTTATCACCACCGCCATCTGCCTGGCGCTGGCAGGCATGGCTGCGAGTGTCTTTCTCCAGGTGGTCATGCGCTATGCGTTACAGGCGCCACCTTTCTGGACAGAAGAACTGGCCCGCTTCCTGCTTATCTGGCTCACCTTTCTTGGTGCGGTTGCCAGCCATATCGCGCGCGAGCATATCGCGGTCGAGTGGGCGCCAAATCTGCTCAAGGGGCGCTGGCGTGTCCTGCTCGACATCATCAATCACGCAATCATCCTGCTCGTACTCGGCGTGATCTTCATCGCGGGCTTCAAGATGGCTCAGCTCGGCGCACAGAAGTCGCCCGCGCTCGGCATAAGCATGCGCTACATCTACGGCGCTCTGCCGGTCGGCGCGGCTCTCATGCTTCTTGTATCGATTGCACAATTCGGGCGCGACATCGCTTCCCTTTTCAAAGGTGCCCGTGATGCCGATTGAATGGATCCTTGCCGGCTTTTTCCTGCTTGCGCTTGCAGGTGTGCCGATCGCATTTGCAATCGCGGCCATATCCGCAGTCTACATCATAGGCTCGAGCATGCCGCTGATGGTTATCGGTCAGCGCATGGTGTCAGGTGCCGATTCCTTCCCCCTTCTGGCGGCCCCGCTCTTCATGCTCGCGGGAACGATCATGAATTCCGGTGGGATCATGCAAAGGCTCCTGCGGCTTTCAGATGCCATGATCGGACATGTACGTGGCGGCATGGCCCAGGTGAATGTGCTGAGCAGCCTTCTGATGGCTGGCATGTCGGGCTCAGCAACGGCGGATGCCGCCGGACAGGGCGCAACCATGATTCCCGCCATGACAAAATCGGGCTATCCACGTTCCATGAGCGCGGCGATCACCTCCGCGTCGTCTGTCATCGGCCCGATTTTTCCCCCAAGCGTACCTTTCGTGATCTACGGTTCGATTGCGCAGGTATCTATCGGGCAGCTTTTCGTGGCTGCGATCATTCCGGGAATGCTGATGGCAGCAGTGCTGATTGGCACCGTCTATTTCATCTCCCGGCGAGAGAACTATCGTACTCGCGTCGGCTTTGATTTTGGCGACTTCCTCTCAGCTCTGAAGGCAAGTGCGCTGGACCTGATGCTTCCGCTCATCATCATCGTTGGCATCATCGGGGGTATTTTCACGCCCGTTGAAGCGGCCAGCGTGGCGGTCGTCTATGCACTCGTTCTCGAGCTTGTCATCTTCAGGACCATTCGGCCAAAGCAGTTGCCCGTCATTCTTCTGCAGGCAGGCAAACTTACAGGCATCATCATGTTTGTCATTTCTGTCTCCAACATCTTCGGTTGGATACTCGTGCGCGAGGGAATCGGGCAGATGCTGGCAGACACGCTGCTTTCCATGTCATCGGACCCGGCCGTCCTGCGCATGCTGGTTGTGGTCCTGCTCCTCATTCTGGGACTGTTTATCGAGACGGTCGTCCTGATTGTCCTGATCGTTCCCATCCTCGTGTCGCTCGGGCCGCAACTGATGATGGACCCGGTTCATCTTGGCGTCATGGTCGTCTTCACCACCATGCTGGGGCTGATCACACCACCGGTCGGGCTATGCATGTTCATCGTGAACTCGATTGCCCGCATCAGCATCACGGAATATACGCGAGCCATCCTGCCCTATTTCGCAGCGCTGATCGCCTGCGCCTTCATCATTGCAATGGTGCCGCCGCTGACGACATGGCTGCCACAGCTTCTGATGCGCTAGAACCACCGCCATATGAGAGGGACGAAATGACAAGCTACGATTTCGCAATTATCGGCGGAGGCATTGTCGGGCTTGCGACAGCTCGCCGTCTGCAGGCGCTCCACCCGCAGGCGAGCGTCGTGCTCTTCGAGAAGGAAGAGGCTGTGGCCCTGCACCAGTCGGGCCGCAACTCCGGCGTTATTCACGCTGGAGTATATTACACGCCAGGCAGCCTGAAAGCCCAGTTTTGCAGCGAGGGGGGGAAAGCTGTGGTCGCCTATTGCGACGAGCACGGCATCCGCTACCAGATCTGCGGCAAGCTCATCGTTGCTGTTGACGATGCGGAAACCGAGCGATTGGGCAACCTGCACCGTCGTGCCACCGCCAACGGCATTGAAATCGAGCGCCTTTCGGGCGCAGAGGCGCGTATGCTGGAACCGAATATTTCGGTCGAAGCAGCCTTGCTCTCACCATCGACAGGCATCGTGGACTTTGCGGCAATCTCACGAGACATGGCCAAGCGTTTCCTCGAGGCTGGCGGCACCCTCAAGCACGGCTGCAAGGTCACGTGTGGTTCGGAAAAACCGTCAGGCATTCGGCTCGAGACCTCCGAGGGTACAATCGAGGCCGGCAAGGCGGTTTTCTGTGCCGGACTTATGGCAGATCGGATGGCGCAGGCATTCGGCGCAGATGTGGATTTTCGTATCGTCCCCTTCCGCGGTGAGTATTATCGCATCGTGAACCAGCCAGACGACCTCGTGCAGCACCTCATCTACCCGGTCCCCGACCCAGAACGCCCATTTCTCGGTGTGCATCTGACCAAGAAGATGGATGGCGGCTTTACCGTGGGCCCGAATGCAGTGCTGGCATTTGCTCGTGAAGGTTACGGCAGGCTGTCGCTCAATCTGCGCGATTTGGCTGACAGCCTCACCTATCCAGGCTTCTGGCGCGTGATCGCGCGCAATGCGGGGCCCGCAGTGGACGAGCTGTCCGCCTCCCTTATGCGGTCGCGCTATCTGAAAAAGGTTCAGAAATACTGCAGCACCATCAGGCTGGAGAATCTTGCGCCCTACCGCTCTGGCATCCGTGCGCAGGCGATCTCACGCGATGGCAAACTGATGGACGATTTTCATTTCGTGGAGACCCGGCACAGTCTGCACGTATGCAATGCGCCCTCACCTGCTGCGACATCTTCAATCCCCATCGGTGCCTATATCGTAGAACGCCTGCTAAAATAGCGCAGGTTGAGCCTGCAGATACAAACGAGGTCGCCCTGCACGCTACAGGGCGACCTCTTTGCTTGAGTCAGGCTTGCATTCAGCGACCCAGGTCTTCCCTCGTTTGATCGAGAGATTTGCCGAAGCGCTCAAGTATCGCGTCAATGTCGCCCTGGGTGGCAATGAGCGGCGGGCAGAAGGCGATGGTATCTCCGATCGCACGTATGATAAGGCCATTGTCGTGGGCATGCTGGTTGAGAATCCTGCCCGCCCGTCCCGCCGGATCGAATGGCGCCCGGGCCTCCTTGTCGGCCACGAGCTCGACTGCGGCGATCAGACCTTCACCACGCACTTCACCGACCAGCGGATCGTCTGCAAAAACGCGCAGGCCTTCCTGCAGTCTTGGGGCGAGTGCAGCGCAGTTTTCTACCAGAGACCGCTCTTCGATGATCTTGAGGTTCTCCAGTGCAACGGCGGTGGCCACAGGATGTCCACTGCCGGTAAACCCGTGACCAAGCACCCCGATCTCCGCCGTTTGTGTAGCGATTGGTGCAAATAGCTCGTTGCTGATCAATACGGCAGCCAGCGGTTGATAGGACGATGTCAGCTGCTTCGACAGAACCATTACGTCCGGGTCGATATCATAGAAATTGGAGCCAAACATGGTGCCAAGGCGACCGAATCCGGTGATAACCTCATCGGCGATGAGCATGATGCCATGATTGCGGCACACTTTCTGCACCATCGCCCAATATCCGAAGGGCGGTGGAACGACGCCGCCGGCAGCCATCAATGGTTCACCAATAAAGCCGGCAATGGTGTCAGCGCCTTCGCTGGCGATCAGGGCTTCAAGTTCATGCTCGAGCCGCAGCACGAAATCGCTCTCGCTCTCGCCAGGCTTTCCTTCGCGGTAGTAGTGCGGACAGGTCGTGTGGAGGAAACCGGGCAGCGGCAGGTCGAAACATGCCTGATTGACCGGTAGTCCCGTAAGGCTGCCCGCCCCGATGGTGATACCGTGATAGCCCCGCTTCCTGGCAATGAACTTTTTACGCTGTGGCTTGCCTATTGCGTTGTTGTAGTACCAGAGGAGCTTGATGACCGTGTCGTTGGCTTCCGAGCCGGAATTGGTGAAGAACACCTTCGAAAGGCGATCCGGTGTCATTTGCACCAGACGCTCGGCGAGATTGATCGCAGGCTCGTTCGATTTGTGGGAAAAGGTGTGGTAGTAGGGCAGCTCTTTCAACTGTGCGGTTGCCGCTTCGACAAGCCGCTCTTCTCCGAAACCGACGGCTACGCTCCACAGGCCAGCCATTGCCTCAATATAGCTTTTCCCCTGATCGTCGAAAACATTTACGCCTTCACCGCGCTTTATGATCAGCGGTCCAGCCTCGCAATGGGCCTGGGCGTTAGTGTAGGGATGCAGCATGTATGCCACATCCCGCGCATGGTTTGAATTTGGCTGTAGCATCCGTACCTCCTACCGTTTGCCGGCGGCTTTTTTGAGCGGAGCCTGCGCCCAGATCTCGTCAATCTGGTCATTGTGTTCGCCGAGCAGAGGCGCGTGGCTGCGCACCGAGCCTGGAGTTTGCGAGAGCTTGATGGGAATGCCGAGCGTCTTGTGCGCGCCCGCCTTGGGATGATGCACAGGCACGACCATCTCGCGGAAAACGGCATGGGGATGAGCCAGAGCACGGTCGGTGCTTTGAATAATTCCGGAGGGAATGCCAGCATCTTCCAATGCGGTCAGCCAGTAGTCTGCGGGCTTTTGCAAAAGCTGCTCTTCGACAAGCGGCACAAGCTCATCGATATTGGCAACGCGATCGGCATTGCTGATGAAGCGCTTGTCTTCAACAAGATCCGCGCGGCCAATGAGCTTGCACAGCGCGAGCCAGAAATTTTGCTGGGCAACTCCGACTGTAATGTGATCCGTACTGGTAGAAAATACCTGGTACGGCGCCACGCCGCGATGTTTCTGACCAAGCTTTTCAGGTGCTTCGCCGGTGGCGAACACACCTGCAGCCTCGTAAAGCTGCAAGGAAAGCCCTGCGTCGAACAGTGAAGCTTCAACGCGCTGTCCCTGCCCCGTGGCATTGCGGGCCTGAAGGGCGGTGAGAATGCCAATGGTCAGGTGCAGGCCGGCCGTGATGTCACATACGGGAATCGGCATGCGGTGCGGCCCCTGGTCGATCGGACCTGTAAGATGCATCAGTCCCGTAAAACCCTGGAGGACAAGATCGAAGCCGCCCTTGGTCGCGTATTCACCGGTGCGGCCATACCCGGATATCGAAGCGTAGATGAGTCCGGGATTGCGCTGTGAAAGCTCGTCATAGCCAAGTCCAAGGCGTTCCATCGCCCCAGTACGGTAGTTCTCGACCAGGACATCAGCTTCATCCACAAGCCGCAGGAAGGCGTTCTTATCTTCCGGATCCTTCAGGTTCAGCGTCAAGGATCGTTTGTTGCGGTTCCATAGCATGAACGGCGCGCTTTCACCCTCAACGAAAGGCGGTTCAGTACGGTTTTCGTCTCCGACACCGGGACGCTCGATCTTGATCACGTCTGCCCCTTGGTCGGCAAGCATCATCGCGCAATACGGCCCCGCAATGAAGCTCGCCAGTTCCAGAACTTTCAGCCCTTCAAGCGCCTGCATCTTGCTGTTCTCCATGCTTCGTGTTTTGTATACTGTGTTCTTTCTGACTGAAAGTTCGGATAACGTCAATCACGCGCAGAGATTAAAAGGATTGATTCATGAGCGATGCCGCGCCCTCCCCGACGACCGGCCACATCCTTTCGACATGTGACGAAAACGGCGTGCTGATCGTGACGATCGATCGGCCCAAAAAGAGAAACGCGTTGTCGCTGGCCATGTGGCAGGAACTGGGTAACGTGTTTCGTCAGGCGGCCACGGATGCCAATATCCTCGCGGTTGTTCTGACGGGGGCCGGCGGCCACTTCAGCGCCGGTGCAGATATTTCGGAATTTCCCCGGGTCCGCGCCACGGCTGAACAGGGGTTGGAATACGACCGCATCAATGATGAAACCACGCTCGCTATTCGCGACTGCCCGCGTCCAGTGTTTGCGGCGGTTTCGGGCGTGGCAGTGGGTGGGGGATTGAGCCTTGCCCTTGCCTGCGATTTTCGGGTGGCAGACGAAACATCGAGAATGGGCATTCCTGCGGGGAGATTAGGCCTTGTCTACAGTGTGCTCGATTCCCGGCTGCTGACAGAACGCGTCGGAACGACCCGCGCGAAGCAGATTCTCATGAGTGCGCAGCTCTTCTCCCTCGAGGAGGCTGAGGGTCTCAGTCTCGTGGACTACAAGTGTCGCGACAATCCCCTTGAGCATGCACTGCTTCTTGCCTCCAGCATGGCGCAGACCGCTCCGCTGTCTCTTGCTGGAAACAAGACGATCCTAAATGCGATCGCCGATGGTAGCATCGCTGATCGCGCCGACGAAATGGAGAGTTTGATCGCTCACGCCTTCGACAGCGAAGATTATCGGGAGGGCCAAGCCGCGTTCAGGGAGCGTAGACCGGCACGATTCAAAGGATGCTGATTCTGTTGCTACTGACCTTGCGGCTGGGTGGTTTTGCGGGCCAAAAGAACCCCGCGAACCGTGGGGTTGGCGGGGTTTTGTATATTTGGTTGCGGGGGCAGGATTTGAACCTGCGACCTTCAGGTTATGAGCCTGACGAGCTACCGGGCTGCTCCACCCCGCGTCAATTTATTTGCGTTTTTTGCCAGTTTTCATGGCAAAAGGCCGCTTTTGCGGCCTTTTKSWGWKTTKKGTTTGTTTTGAGAAGCTTTCCATGCGTTTAGCAGACCTGGCAGCGACCTACTCTCCCGCGTCTTAAGACGAAGTACCATCGGCGCTGGGGCGTTTCACGGCCGTGTTCGGAATGGGAACGGGTGCAGCCGCCCCGCCATAACCACCAGGTCGGCGAAACGCATGTAATCGAGAAGCTGGTAAAAACGAATAGTGAGTAGCGAATGGCGAATAGAGAATGCGCCTCAAGCCTCACTGTTCGCTGGTTGACCTTCCGGTCATTGATTGCTCGCCTTCGGGCGAAGCCCACAAGGCCAGAATACAGGCGAAGCCTGCAAGGCCGACTGGCCGTCGGCGCTCATGCGCCGCGCACGCGCAGCGGTTTGCAAGGCAAACCCGCGTGAGCGCTCAAGATGAGCATAAGCCCAGATGAGCATAAGCAATGAGAATGATTCAAGCCGATCGAGTTATTAGTACCGGTAAGCTCCATGCGTTGCCGCACTTCCACACCCGGCCTATCAACGTGGTGGTCTCCCACGACTCTCAGGGAATACTCGTTTTCAGGTCGGTTTCCCGCTTAGATGCCTTCAGCGGTTATCCGTTCCGTATATAGCTACCCTGCTATGCGGCTGGCGCCACAACAGGTCCACCAGAGATACGTCCATCCCGGTCCTCTCGTACTAGGGACAGATCCTGTCAATATTCCTACACCCACGGCAGATAGGGACCGAACTGTCTCACGACGTTCTGAACCCAACTCACGTACCGCTTTAAATGGCGAACAGCCATACCCTTGGGACCTGCTCCAGCCCCAGGATGCGATGAGTCGACATCGAGGTGCCAAACAACCCCGTCGATATGGACTCTTGGGGGTCATCAGCCTGTTATCCCCGGCGTACCTTTTATCCGTTGAGCGATGGCCCTTCCACGCGGGACCACCGGATCACTATGACCGACTTTCGTCTCTGCTCGACTTGTCAGTCTCGCAGTCAGGCAGGCTTATGCCATTGCACTCAGCGAACGATTTCCGACCGTTCTGAGCCCACCATCGCGCGCCTCCGTTACTCTTTAGGAGGCGACCGCCCCAGTCAAACTACCCACCATACACTGTCCCGGATCCGGATAACGGACCGCGGTTAGACATCCATATAGATAAGGGTGGTATTTCAAGGATGGCTCCACGCGAGCTGGCGCCCACGCTTCAAAGCCTACCACCTATCCTACACATGCCGACACGAATGCCAGTGTAAAGCTATAGTAAAGGTGCACGGGGTCTTTCCGTCTAACCGCAGGAACCCCGCATCTTCACGGGGAATTCAATTTCACTGAGTCTCTGCTGGAGACAGCGGGGAAGTCGTTACGCCATTCGTGCAGGTCGGAACTTACCCGACAAGGAATTTCGCTACCTTAGGACCGTTATAGTTACGGCCGCCGTTTACCKGGGCTTCAATTCRGAGCTYKCACYCCTCCTYTTAACCTTCMGGCACCGGGCAGGCGTCAGACCCTATACGTCGTCTTGCGACTTCGCAGAGCCCTGTGTTTTTGATAAACAGTCGCTACCCCCTGGTCTGTGCCACCCCCCGATGGTTGCCCACCGAAGGGTCACGCTTATCCCGAAGTTACGCGTGCATTTTGCCGAGTTCCTTCAGCAGAGTTCTCTCAAGCGCCTTGGTATACTCTACCAGTCCACCTGTGTCGGTTTCGGGTACGGTCTATATGGAGGAGCTATTTCCTGGGACCACATGGCTGCCTCTCCAATCCAATAAGGAAAGACAACGTCCGCAATCCGTCACTACCTCCAGGCCCACGAATATTAACGTGGTTCCCATCGACTACGCCTTTCGGCCTCGCCTTAGGGGCCGGCTAACCCTGCTCAGATTAACTTTAAGCAGGAACCCTTGGACTTTCGGCGAGGGGGTCTCTCACCCCCTTTATCGTTACTCATGTCAGCATTCGCACTTCCGATACCTCCAGGAGCCCTCACGGGTCTCCCTTCATCAGCCTACGGAACGCTCCGCTACCGCTTGCAAAGCAAGCCCAAAGCTTCGGTGTATGGCTTTAGCCCCGGTACATTTTCGGCGCAAAACCCCTTAATTAGACCAGTGAGCTGTTACGCTTTCTTTAAATGATGGCTGCTTCTAAGCCAACATCCTGGTTGTTTTGGGAGTCTCACATCCTTTCCCACTTAGCCATAACTTGGGGACCTTAGCTGTTGGTCAGGGTTGTTTCCCTCTCCACGACGGACGTTAGCACCCGCCGTGTGTCTGCCGACTAGTACTCCTCGGTATTCGGAGTTTGGTTAGGTTTGGTAATCCGGTGAGGACCCCTAGCCCATCCAGTGCTCTACCCCCGAGGGTATTCGGTCGACGCTCTACCTAAATAGATTTCGCGGAGAACCAGCTATTTCCGAGTTTGATTGGCCTTTCACCCCTAGCCACAAGTCATCCCGATCTATTGCAACAGATATGGGTTCGGTCCTCCAGTAAGTGTTACCTTACCTTCAACCTGCTCATGGCTAGATCACTCGGTTTCGGGTCTAATGCAACGTACTGAACGCCCTGTTAAGACTCGCTTTCGCTGCGCCTACACCTACCGGCTTAAGCTTGCACGTTACATTAAGTCGCTGACCCATTATACAAAAGGTACGTGGTCACACTTGCGTGCTCCCACTGTTTGTAGGCAACCGGTTTCAGGTACTCTTTCACTCCCCTCGTCGGGGTGCTTTTCACCTTTCCCTCACGGTACTAGTTCGCTATCGGTCATGCACGAGTACTTAGGCTTGGAGGGTGGTCCCCCCATGTTCAGACAGGATTTCACGTGTCCCGCCCTACTCGAGGACTATCGTTCACATTACGCATACGGGACTGTCACCCGCTCCGGTCCAACTTTCCAGAAGGTTCTGCTTGTTAAACGATAGCCACTGGCC